>NZ_CP077363.1:2140000-4342599 GCF_019048365.1 Aeromonas sp. FDAARGOS 1415
TATAACGGTCCTAAGGTAGCGAAATTCCTTGTCGGGTAAGTTCCGACCTGCACGAATGGTGTAACCATGGCCATGCTGTCTCCACCCGAGACTCAGTGAAATCGAATTCGCCGTGAAGATGCGGTGTACCCGCGGCTAGACGGAAAGACCCCGTGAACCTTTACTACAGCTTGGCACTGAACATTGAACCTACATGTGTAGGATAGGTGGGAGGCTTTGAAGGCGTGACGCCAGTTGCGCTGGAGCCGTCCTTGAAATACCACCCTTGTATGTTTGATGTTCTAACGCAGGGCCCTGAATCGGGCTCGCGGACAGTGCCTGGTGGGTAGTTTGACTGGGGCGGTCTCCTCCCAAAGAGTAACGGAGGAGCACGAAGGTTGGCTAATCCTGGTCGGACATCAGGAGGTTAGTGCAATGGCATAAGCCAGCTTAACTGCGAGACGGACAGGTCGAGCAGGTACGAAAGTAGGTCATAGTGATCCGGTGGTTCTGAATGGAAGGGCCATCGCTCAACGGATAAAAGGTACTCCGGGGATAACAGGCTGATACCGCCCAAGAGTTCATATCGACGGCGGTGTTTGGCACCTCGATGTCGGCTCATCACATCCTGGGGCTGAAGTCGGTCCCAAGGGTATGGCTGTTCGCCATTTAAAGTGGTACGCGAGCTGGGTTCAGAACGTCGTGAGACAGTTCGGTCCCTATCTGCCGTGGGCGTTGGATGATTGAAGGGAGTTGCTCCTAGTACGAGAGGACCGGAGTGAACGAACCTCTGGTGTTCGGGTTGTCACGCCAGTGGCACTGCCCGGTAGCTAAGTTCGGAATCGATAACCGCTGAAAGCATCTAAGCGGGAAGCGAGCCCTGAGATGAGTCATCCCTGACCCCTTGAGGGTCCTAAAGGGCCGTTGGAGACCACAACGTTGATAGGTGGGGTGTGTAAGCGCGGCGACGTGTTGAGCTAACCCATACTAATTACCCGTGAGGCTTAACCATACAACACCCAAGAAGTGTTCTGGGCCTTGTAGCAAGTGCATGAACTACTTACAAATTCAGTGATAGCGAGGCAGCACACTAGCCAAGTCGTTATTCACGTCAGCTTTCCAAGATTGAAGATTTTGCCTGGCGGCAATAGCGCAGTGGAACCACCTGACCCCATGCCGAACTCAGAAGTGAAACGCTGTAGCGCCGATGGTAGTGTGGCATTCGCCATGCGAGAGTAGGACACTGCCAGGCACCCAACAAAAAAAAGCCCGCTCATCCGAGCGGGCTTTTTTTATTGCCTGATATTCGGCTCCCGGTAGCCTTGCTTTCCTTTACACCTGCTGTTCCTGCTACTTCTACTGTATCTGCCATCCCTTTCCATCGAATAAAGAGTCTACTTGCCAAGGTTGTTTCCAATCGTCCTGGGGGGTGATGACTCTGAGCGCAATGAGTTGCCATTCCTTTTTCTGATGATCACTATTGCGGCGGGAGGGAGTGACAAGCGTTGCCGGATCCTTAGACTGTGAACTTCATTGACAAGGGAACTGTGTATGTTGGGGATCCACGATCTGGCGTTGTTTATAGTATCCGGGCTATTGCTGAACATGATGCCCGGGCCCGATTCCCTGCTCATCATGCTGCGCAGCGGTTCCCAGGGATGGCGGGCGGGCTCCATGGCGGCATTGGGTATCGGCACGGGCACCATGGTGCACGTGCTGGCCGCAGCCCTGGGGCTGTCGGCCCTGCTGAGTGCATCGGCCGAGCTGTTTGCCGTCATCAAGCTGATGGGGGCGCTCTATCTGGTTTATCTGGGGATTTCACTGCTCAGGCAGAGGCCTGGCGCTGCAGCCGCTGCGAATGAGACTGTGGCACTGTCCAGGCTCTCTTATGGCCGGATCTTCCGGCAAGGGCTGCTCACCAATGTGCTCAATCCCAAGGTCGCGCTCTTCTTCCTCGCCTTCGTGCCCCAGTTCATCGATCCGGCGGCGCCGCAGAAGGCGCTGGCCTTTATCGTGCTGGGCTGCATCTTCAACTTCAACGGCATGATCTGGTGCCATCTGCTAGCCTTCTCCACCGCGTTTGCGAGCAGCAAGGTGCGTCTGCCTGCCCGAGTGGCGACCTGGCTCAAGCGCGTGATGGGAGGTTTGTTCGTGGGGCTCGGCATCAAGCTGGCGGTGGAGTGAGAAGGTAAACACCGGGCATAGAAAAAGGCGCATCCCATCGCTGGGATACGCCTTCGTCTGCACTGCAGCAGGCTGACTGAAATCAGTTCATGCCGTAGCGCTTGAGTTTCTTGCGCAGGGTACCGCGGTTGATCCCCATCATCACGGCGGCGCGAGTCTGGTTGCCACGGGTGTACTGCATGATCACGTCCAGCATGGGAGCTTCGACTTCGGAGAGAACCATATCGTACAGATCAATCACTTCCTGACCGTTCAACTGGGCCAAGTAGTTACGCAGGGCCTGTTGCACAGAGTCACGCAGGGGGCGCTGGGTCGGCTCGGCAGCGTGATTGTGAGTAGTTGTTACCAATGCATCAGAAGTCAGGGTTTGTTCGAACATATTCGGTCGGCTCTTTAGTTATGCGTTAACCTAATCCATCGAAATACGCTTCGAGTGCCTCAAGCTGTGCGTCTGCACAATCCAGGGCATTGAAGTGCTTACGGAATTCTCGGCCCGCCTCTTCTTCATCCAGATACCAGCCCACGTGTTTACGGGCAATGCGCGCTCCCAGATATGCACCGTAAAACTGGTGCAGATTGGTAACATGCTCGTTCATCAGGGTGCGAACCTCTTCCCTGTCGGGAGGCGGCAGCTTGGTGCCCGTCTCAAGAAAATGGCGGATTTCCCGGAAAATCCAGGGTCGTCCTTGCGCAGCACGGCCGATCATCACGGCATCGACACCGGTATAGTCGAGGACATACCGGGCCTTCTCCGGGCTGTTGATGTCGCCATTGGCGACAACAGGAATCGATACGGCCTGCTTAATCGCCCTGATAGTGTCGTACTCCGCTTCCCCCTTGTAGAGGCAGGCGCGGGTACGACCATGCACGGCAAGGGCCGCGATACCGCAATCTTCGGCGATTCGGGCGATCTCCTCGCCATTGCGGTTATCCGGATCCCATCCTGTGCGGATCTTCAAGGTGACAGGCACGTCCACCGCATCCACCACGGCCCGACAGATGGTTCTGACCAGATCGGGTTGACGCAGCAGGGCGGAACCTGCCAGCTTTTTATTCACTTTTTTTGCCGGACATCCCATGTTGATGTCGACGATCTGAGCGCCCTGCTCCACGTTGTAGCGGGCAGCAAACGCCATCATCTCGGGGTCGGAACCGGCAATCTGGACCGATCGCAAGCCGCCTTCAGCAGAGTGATCCATTCTCATCCGGGTTTTCTGGGTATCCCAGACATCCGGGTTGGCCAGCAGCATCTCGGAAACGGCCATGCCGGCTCCCAAACGTAAACAAAGTTCACGAAATGGTCGGTCTGTTACACCGGCCATGGGGGCCACGATCAGGGGAGTTTCAAGCGTGTGGGGACCTATCTGCATTCCACGGTTACCATCGGCTTAGGGCGGCGTATATTACGCATTTTTTAGTCAGGAGAAAAGGTTAGTATTTGAGCGTCAGCCATTTTTTTCTGAAAAAAACGTCGCGCCAAGGCTTGCAAATTCAGGAGTGCTTGAAAATCGGACATATTGTCTGGGAGCATGTTCAGGGTCAAACGAATGGGGGGCGCGGTGATTTGTGAGTCTCCTTCCCAAGCCGCTTTAGGCT
This sequence comes from Aeromonas sp. FDAARGOS 1415, assembly GCF_019048365.1. NCBI lineage: Bacteria > Pseudomonadati > Pseudomonadota > Gammaproteobacteria > Aeromonadales > Aeromonadaceae > Aeromonas > Aeromonas sp. FDAARGOS 1415. The sequence goes on from NZ_CP077363.1 coordinate 2,143,760, forward strand.
ATGATAGCGGGCCGGGATCGAGCAAAGGCTCCACACAATTTCATTACAAACGTGAATTGGGGATGTATGACGTCAAGGTTCATCAAATCGCTCTGTCCATGCCTGCTGGGAGCCATTCTGGGCTCTGCCCAGGCACAGACCGTCAGTTTCACCGAAGCCTGGAGTCGGGTCATCCAGCAGGATGATGGCTTGGCGGCGGAGCAGGCCGGAGTGGAACGTGCCCAGCAACTGCGGGAGGCGGCCAAGGCCATGTACCTGCCCAAGGTGGATGTGGGGGCCAGCTATACCCACCTCGATCAGCCGATGGAACTCGACATGCTGGATCTCAATCCCATCGCCAATCACCCCGAATTTGGCAAGGTGCTGGGGCCCGTCATGCAGGCGCTCAATCTCAGCCCGAGCGACTTCGTTACCCCCCTCACCAAGCAGAACGTGGTGACCAGCTCGGTCAAGATGTTGTGGCCATTGTTCACGGGCGGGCGCATCGATGCGGCCCAGGACATTCGCGAGGCCCAGGTGAGCGAGGCGCAGCAACTGCTGGTGCTCAAGCAGCAGTCCACTTTCGAGAGCCTCTCCCAGACCTACTTCGGGGTGGTGCTGGCGGCCCAGGTGGTGCAGACCAAGCAGGGGATAGAGGAGGGACTGGCTCATCATCTGGATCACGCCAAGAAGCTGGAAGCCCAGGGCCAGATCGCCAGGGTGGAGCGGCTCTCCGCCCAGTCGGCCTATGACAGGGCGCGTATCGATACCCAGAAGGCGCGGCGCAGCCTGGAGATCGCCCAGCTGGCCCTCGGCCACATGCTCAAGCTCAAGCAGGCGGAGCCCAATACCCGTCTCTTCATCAACGAGGGTATGCCCCAGCTCGATCCCTTCGTGCAGGAGACCCTGACGGTGCACCCCGGCCTCAAGCTGCTGGCTGCCAAGAAGGAGCAGGCCCAGGGCATGATCAAGCTGGAGAAGGGCAAGTACGCGCCCGAGCTGTTCCTGTTCGGCAACTACAACCTTTATGAAGATGACTCCATCGTCTCCAAGACCACGCCGGACTGGCTGGTCGGGGTCGGGGTCAGCATGCCGCTGGTGAGCCGTGATGGCCGCTCAGAGACGGTCCAGGCGGCCAAGAGCGCCGAACTCCAGGTCAACCTGCTGCAAGCCAAGACCCGCCAGGATCTGGAGTTGCTGGTCGAGAAGACGTGGCGCGAGGCGGCCCAGGGGCTGGAGGAGTATCACTCCCTCTCCTCGACCCAGGCCCTGGCCGAGGAGAACGTGCGGCTGCGTGACAAGGCATTCGGTCAGGGGCTCTCCACTTCCCTCGATGTGGTCGATGCCCAGACCCAGCTTGCCGGGGTCAAGACCCAGCGCGCCGCCGCCGCCTATCAATACGTGATCTCCCTGGCCCGCCTGTTGGCACTCTCCGGTCAGATGAACAGCTTCAACCAGTATCAGCATGGCCAGGCCATAGAGGTGAACTCATGATCGCGCTCTCTTCCACTCCGTTATTCATGTCCGTGTCGACCGCCAAGGGTCGCCCGTCTGCCGAGGTGAATTCATGAGTCATCCCCCCATCAAGAAGAAGATGAGCCAGGGCAAGCCGCTGTTGCTGCCATTGGTGCTGGTGTTGCTGGTCATCTGGCTCGGCTGGCGCTTCTGGCTGGCCTATCAGCCCGAGCCGGTGCGCCTGCAGGGGCAGATAGAGGCGCAGCAGTACTCCGTCTCCTCCAAGGTGGCGGGCCGCATCGACGAGGTGCTGGTGAAGAAAGGGGAGCAGCTTGCCAAGGGGCAGCTGGCCTTTACCCTGGCGAGCCCCGAGATTGAGGCCAAGCTGAGCCAGGCCAAGGCGGGTCAGGCGGCGGCAGGTGCCATGGCCGAAGAGGCCGAGAAGGGAGCGCGGGTCCAGCAGATCGCCGCCGCCAAGGATCAGTGGCAGCAGGCCAAGGCGGCCGCCCTGCTCCGTGGCAAAACCTACGAGCGTATCGCCAGCCTGCACCGCGACGGCGTCATGCCGCTGCAAAAGCGCGATGAGGCCTGGACTGCCTGGCAGGCGGCCAGATACAGCGAAGGCATGGCCTGGCAGCAATACCAGATGGCTCTGGAAGGGGCGAGGGAAGAGACCAAGGTGGCTGCACGCGAGCAGGCCAAGATGGCGGCCGGTTCGGTGGCCGAGGTCGAGGCCTACCTGGCCGACACCCGCATCACCAGCCCCCACGAGGGGGAAGTCGCCCAGGTGCTGCTGCGCAGCGGCGAGCTGGCACCCCAGGGTTTCCCCGTGGTCACCCTGCTCGACATGAAGGATGCCTGGGCCCAGTTCCACATCCGCGAGGATCTGCTGCCCCGCTTCGCGGTCGGGACCGAGTTCGACGCCCGCATCCCCGGCCTCGGTGACCAGACGGTGCGCCTCAAGGTGACCCATGTGGCCGCGATGGGGGACTTCGCCACCTGGCGCGCCACCGATACCCGCCAGGGGTTCGACATGAAGAGCTTCCAGGTGGAGGCACGCCCCTTGCAGCCGGTTGAAGGCTTGCGGGTCGGCATGAGCGTGCTGGTCGAGCTCTGATGGGGCGCGAATGGCGGCTGCTGTGGCAGGACTCGTTCAGTCGGGCGCTCGTGAGCTGGGTGCCCCTGCTGCTGATCGGGTTGCTGTGCTGGATCTTCTCGGCCGGGCTGGCACGGGATCTCAAGGTGGGTCTGGTGGATCTCGACCGGAGCACCCTCTCCCGGCAACTGGCGTTTTCTCTGGATGCGTCCGCCGGGCTCAAGGTCGCGCAGCAGTTTGATTCCATCGACGAGGGGGCCTGGGCGTTGCGGGGAGGGGACATCTACGCCCTGGTGGTGATCCCGAACCATCTGGAGCGGGACGCCCGTGAGGGGACCCAGCCCAGGGTGACAGTGTTCAACAACGGCCAGTTCATTTTGATCGCCAAGCTGGTCAATTCGGCGCTGGCGCAGGTGGTGGGCACCCTCAACGGTCAGGTAGGAGTACTGGAGGCAATGGCAGACGGCAAGGCGCTGCCCGGCGCCCTGGGGCAGTCGGTGCCCATTGAGAGCCAGGTGACCGCGCTTTACAACCTCAACTCCAGCTACGCCCAGTTTCTGTTGAGCGCCCTGTTGCCGGCGGTGTGGCAGATCCTGGTGGTGCTCTACGGCCTCAACGCCCTGGCCCGCACCGATCGCTTGGGGCTGGACTGGACCACCAGAGGGGTCTGGTTCGGCCTCTGGCGCACCCTGTTGCCCCATGTGCTCATCGGCTGGGGCTGGGGGCTGGGGTGGAGCCTGCTGCTCTTCAAGGGGCTGGGGTATCCCATGGAAGGCAGCTGGTTGGTGCTGATGACGGGATTGGGGCTGGCCTCGGCCGCTTGCGTCATCATGGGGGCCTTCTTCTACGCCATCATCCGGGATCCGGCGAGGGCCCTGTCTCTGGCGGGTGCTTACACGGCGCCAGGCTTCGCCTTCATGGGGGTCACCTTCCCGGTCAGCGCCATGGGGGACGTGGCCCAGTTCTGGCGCAGCCTCCTGCCTATCTCCCACTATGTGGAGCTGCAGATAGGGCAGAGCAACTACGGCCAGCCGCTGGCGGCGGCCCTGCCCCAGCTCGGGGCCCTGCTGCTCTTCCTGCTGCCCTTGCTGCTGGTGGTGCGCCGCTATCAGGGGCAGGCGAGTGCGACCCCTGTTCATGAGGAGCCCAAACCATGATGGGATTCTGGGATCTGGTGCGCCTCGAGCTGCGTACGCTCCTGGCGGATCGCGCCATCATGCTGACCCTGTTTGGCGGCGTCTTCTTCTACTCCTTCCTCTATCCGCAGCCCTACCTGCACCAGCTGCCGCGGGAAGAGCCCGTGGTGGTGGTCAACGAGGATGGCAGCCAGCTCTCCCGCCAGCTGGAGTTCATGGCCGATGCCACCCCCCAGGTGAAACTGGTGGCGCGGGTGGGCAGCCTGGATGAGGCGCGCCAGTGGCTGCTGACTGGCAAGGGGAGCGGCATCCTGCACATTCCCCGCCACTTCTACCGGGACCTGATGCTGGGCAGGAGCGTGACCCTGGGGTATGCCGGCGACGCCTCCTACTTCCTGGTCTATGGCACCATTGCCGAAGGCCTGGCCCAGGCGGGGGGAACGCTCGCCGCCCAAGTCAAGGTGGCACGGCTGCTGAGCCACGGGGAGGCGCTGCCCCAGGCCGCCCAGGGCTGGAATGCGGTGGCCCTCAACGTGGTGCCGGTGTTCAACCCCACCATGGGCTATGTGAACTACGTGGTACCGGCGGTGTTCGTGCTGATCCTGCACCAGGTGCTGCTGATGGGGACCGGCATTCTGGGGGCAACCCAGAACCAGCGCACTCGCCGTGGCGAGCAGGGCTATTGGCAGCGGGCCCCCGTGCTGGCCTTGTTGCTGGCGCGAACCCTGGTGGTGGGCGGCCTCTTCGTGCTGCCGGTGACCTACTTCTTCGGCTTCTGCTTCGATCACTACGGCATCGCCCGCACCGCAGCGCCCGGAGCGCTCTGGCTGTTCACCCTGCCGTTCCTGCTCGCGACCACCTGGTTTGGAGTGGTGCTGGGGGCCCTGGCCAACCGTCGCGATCTGCCGACCCAGGTGGTGTTGCTCTCCTCCCTGCCGCTGGTGTTCCTCGCAGGCTTTATCTGGCCACTGGAGCTGATCCCGGCGCCGCTCAACTGGCTGGGGCAGTGGGTGCCGAGCACGGCGGCCATCGAAGGGTTCCTGCGCCTCAACCAGATGGGGGCCGACTTTGCCCAGGTCTCTGCCTATTGGTGGCGGCTGTGGGGGTTGGCGCTGCTGTATGGCGTACTGGCGTGCTGGTTGCTGCATCGGCGACAACCGAGCCCCGAGGGCAACGAGGTCATGCAGGACGTGCCGGCCGCAGCGGGAGAGGGGGAATCTGCTTCTCGCTAGAGGCCATCGAAACAAGGTGAACAACAAAACGGTCAGCCTCTGGGCTGACCGTCTTGTTTTCCGCAGCTCACCCCCGACTGAGGCTGGGGTCGGCGATGGCGTAGATCTGGCCTAGGGCCTGCGGGTCGGTGAGCAGTCGCAAACCCCGTATCGCCACGTCCTGGCGCCTGACCAGGCCGTGCACCTCTTCTCCCTGACTCAACACGGCCTGGCCGCCGGCCTCCCCATCCTGCAAGCCGGCGGGCCGCAAGATGGTCCAGTCAAGGGGGCTGGTCTGCAGCCAGCTCTCCGCCAGGCTCTTGAGCCTCACCTCGTGACCGAAGGCGGCCCGGGCCCGCTCGGGCAGGTATTGCCAGCTGTCGCCACAGCCGAGGGAGGTAACCAGCAGCAGGCGCCTGAGCCCGGCACGCTCCATCTCGTCGATCACCTGGCGATTGCCAAGGTAGTCGACGGGCTCGGCCTGGCGGAAGCTGCCGAGGGTGGAGACCACCAGGGCGCCGCTGCCTGCCAGCAGGCAAGCCTGGGCCACGGCTTGTGGATCCAGGGCATCCCCGATGACGACGTCAACGCCCTGAGTTTGCAGCTCGGTTGCCATGTCGACATGGCGCACCAGGGCGACGACCCTGTGACCCAGCAGCAGGGCCTGCTCGGTGAAGGCACGGCCCAGCCCGCGGCTGGCGCCGAAGATGAGAGTGGTTGGCATGTGAGAGCCTCCTTGGGCAAAACGGTTAGCCTAGGGGGTCGCATGCCTCATGTAAATGAGAGTTGTTTTTATTTGTGAGGCGGGAGAGAGGAAGGAGGGGCCGGACGTCGAGGACGCCGGCCCGCAGGCGTCAGCCCTGATAGTTGCCGATGCTGGGGCGACGGCTGGGGCCGCTCAGGTGGATGTCCACCGGGTTGAACGCCTTGATCGCCTCGAAGCTGAAGTCACCTATGGCCTGATGCAGGCTCTGGGGATTGTGGTTGGTGATGATGATGACGCTTTTGGACAGGTTGCGACGGCGGCGCAGCAAGTGGCCGAGGAAGCTGGACTGGCTCTCCGCCATCTTGGCGCGGTTGGCCGCCACCTCGTCGACGATGAGCAGATCCACCTCTTCTAGGGCGCGGCGGTACTGGTTGCGCTCCTCCTGATCCTGGATGACGTTGAAGAAGAGCCGGTCCACGATGGAGGCCCACTGCTGGAAGATCACCGATTTCTGATGGCGCGCGATCAGTTCGTGGGCCACGGCGCCCGCCAGGGTGGACTTGCCGGTGCCATAGTCGCCATAGATGAGCATGCAGCCGCCGCCGCTCTTCTCCCAGTGCTCGAAGCCGCTGATGAAGTAGCGAGCCGTCTCGATGGGATACTGCAGTGCGGGGTCGCTCGCATCCATCTTGTCGAAGATCCAGTCCGGATTGAGATCCGCCTGGGCGATCAGCTTCTGGATCCGCTCCTGGCGGGCCGCCTTCTGCAGCTCGCGTACCTCGGCGTTGGCCTTGGCGTCATACTCCTTGCGCAGTGTCTCGTAGTCGTACTGGCTGCCGCCGGTTGCGGCCCGCAGCCGAAGAATACGTTCCTGCAGGCTGTTGACGTGGCGCTTGAGCTCGGGATCGTGTCCCTGTTGCTCCTGCTTGGCCTTGGCGATCCTCTGGCGCCTGGCTTCGATCTCTTCCAGTGCCTGGCGCAGCGGGTCGTGCGGATCTGTCATGGAATGCTCCTTCTGCTAGGGCTGTGGCTGGATGGGCAGGGCGTCAATAGTGCACTTCGTGGCCGCCTGGTATCAATCATTCTCGGGCTCCTGAGCTTGTGCCAGCCGTTTGGCTTCATCGATCATCTCCTGTGCCCGGCGGCTCGGACCCGCCTCGACGGGGGTTGGCTCGACCTGCTGGTACCCCGTGACCACGGTCGCCGGGCGGCGGGCGTAGCGCCGACTCTTGAGGGCGCGAATGAACTTCAGCATCCACTGGTGCTGGGAGTCGAATACCTCGGGGCGGCCCAGCCAGTAGGCGATGAACTCCCCGAGATCCTCCTCGCTGTAGCTGGCATCGATCACGCCGCACAGGCGGGCGAGGGCGGGTAGCTCCTCGTCTGGTCGCCATTGCAGGTGCATCTGGAAGGGGCGCTCCGGCAAGGGAGAGCGTATCCGCTGGGTCAGCAGAGGCAGCTGGAAGGTGCACTGATGGTAGTGCTCACTGTCAGCCTGGGCCTCGACCTGCAACAACTCAGCCTCCATCAGCTCGTCGAGCAGCTCGGTCAGCTGGCGGGCGTTGACCTGGTAGCTGAATCCGCCGGGCGTGGTTGGGTCGACGACCGCCAAGGCGCGGCCGAGCTCGGGGTAGTTGAGCCTGGGCTGCCGATGCTCCAGTACCAGCCGGCGCAGTTGCAGGGTGTAGAGGCTGCGTGCCGGATGGGAGAGTCTGGGATGGGCGAGGGCGCTGTATTCGGCTGGCGTCATGGTTTGCTTCACGATCTGGAGTGGGGGCATTATCCCTCATGGAGGGGCCTCATACAATTCGTGGTGCCCATGGATGCGAGTGTGGGGTGGGCCATGGTCACTACGAAGCGGCTATGGCCCCGGATTGAGAGCCGAAAAATAGTCATCCCCTTTCAAATGCTTGGGAAACTTGTCGGCTATTTCGGGGGGGCCTCGACAATATCGGGTGGCGGGATCGAAGATCGATGATCTAGTCTTAGTATTCAAATAACCATATGACTAATAAGAGCTTTGTCAAGATGTCAAAAGCCGGACTACGGATCTTGGTGGTAGAAGACGAAGCAGTTTTTCGCCACTCCCTGGTATCTTATCTCGAGCAGGATGGGGCCTGTGTCTTCCAGGCTGAAGATGGAATAGAAGGACTCTCTGCCGCGGCGCTCTATCATCCCGACGTCGTGTTGTGTGATCTCAATATGCCTAACATGGATGGCCATGAGGTGATCGCCTGCCTCACGGCCCGCTACCCCGAGGTGCCGGTGATCGTCATCTCCGGCCAGGATCAGATGGCCGCGATCGAGCGGGCACTGCGGGCGGGTGCCAGAGACTTTTTCATCAAGCCGGTGACTGACTATGGTCAGATCCGGCGCAGCATCGATCAGTGTCTGACGAGCCATGTTCATCAGACCCAACAGCTGGAGTTGATGGAGCACATCGACTTCTTCCGGGGACACGATCTGGCCTCGAGTCGTCTGCTGGCCTGGCTGGCACCGCCGGGGATGCAGGAGTGGGGGCCCTGGCAGGTAACCTTTGCCGGCATGGGCAATCTCTTCATTCCCGATACCTTCAAGCTGGAGGACAAGCTGCTGGTGCTGGTAATGGAGCTGCCTGTGCTCGGCGTGGACGCCGCGTTTTGCGGGGCCCTGGTGCGCTCCCTGATGAACGGCCCCTATCGCCAGTTTCAGCAGCAGGAGAGCCGGTTGCTCGCCCAGCCGCATAGGTTGCTGGATTACCTCAATATGCAACTGCTGGAGTCGGGCCTGCGCCACTCCTTTGCCATGGCGGCCCTGCTGTTCGATCAGGAGGACGGGCTGACCTTTGCCAATGCGGGCCTCACCTCGCCGCACTGGCTGATGCGTTGTGGCGGGTTGCCGCTCGGCCTGATGCGCAGCAGCCGCTATGCCCTGCACAGGCGCAGCTGGCACGAACCGTTCGAGCTGCTGTTTCGCAGCGACAGTGGTAGCGCCCTGACGATGCAGGTACGCCATCACTGAGCCGCGTGGCGAAGATAGAAACAAAGAGGGCGCCTGTTGGCGCCCTCTTTGCGTTGCAGCATCCTGGCCGATCAGACGGTGGCGGACTGCAGCTTGTTCTCTTGCTCCGGCTCTTTGGCCGGACCTTCGGCACCGTGCATCCAGTAGACCAGGCGGTTGGCCATGGTCAGCAGGATCAGGGCGCTGATCACCGCGGCCAGCGCGATGCCACCGAAGATGGCCATGGCACCGGACTCGCCGACGAAGGAGCCGATGAAGCCGGCGGCATAGTTGGCCAGGGCCACGAAGCCGAACCAGGCACCCATCATCAGGGAGGCCAGGCGCAGCGGAGCCAGCTTGGTCACCATGGAGAGGCCGATGGGGGAGAGGCAGAGCTCGCCCAGGGTGTGGAACAGATAGGCGCCGACCAGCCAGAACATGGAGGTCTTGACGGCCTGATCACCACCCTGCTCCAGCACGGCTCCGATCATGAACAGGAAGCCGACGGCGAGGAACAGCAGGCCCATGGCGAACTTCACCGGGGAGTTCGGCTCTTTCTTGCCGAGCTTGATCCAGATGGCGGCGACTATGGGGGCCAGGGTGATGATGAAGAAGGGGTTCAGGGACTGGAACCAGGCGGTCGGCACTTCGAAGCTGCCGATCATGCGATCGGTATATTCCTGTGCATACAGGTTCATCAGGCCACCGGCCTGCTCGAAGCCGGCCCAGAAGATGATGGTGAACAGACCCAGCACCAGGATGACCTTGATGCGGTCTACTTCCTGCTTGGTCAGCGGGGCCTTCTGCTCTTGGGAGCGTTGCTCGGCGGCGCGCTTGGCGGCCGGCACGCGGCCGATGTCACCGAGGAAGCGCTGGGCCATGGTGGCCTGTACCACCAGGGAGAGCAGCATGCCGATACCGGCGCTGACGAAGGCGGCCTGCCAGCCGTAGGCGGTGGCAGCGGCGCCGCAGATCACACCGGCCAACAGGGAACCTAGGTTGATGCCCATGTAGAAGATGGTGAAGGCGCCGTCACGACGGTGATCACCAGTTTGATACAGGTCGCCCACCATGGTGGAGATGTTCGGCTTGAACAGGCCGTTACCCACGATCAGCAGGCCGAGGCCCGCGTAGAAGACGGTGTTGACCATGTCCGGGAACATGGCGTGGGGCAGAGCCAGGGTGAACTGGCCGGCGGCCATGAGCACGGCACCAAACAGGATGGCGCGGCGTTGACCCAGGAAGGTATCTGCCAGCCAGCCGCCGATGATCGGCGTGATGTAGACCAGACCGGTATAGATGCCATACAGCTTGAGGGCATCCGCCTGGGTCCAGCCCATGCCGCCGTTGGCGGTCATGTCGGTCAGATAGAGGACGAGCACGGCACGCATGCCGTAGTAGGAGAACCTCTCCCAGAGTTCGGTACTAAAGAGCAAAAAAAGCCCTTTGGGGTGACCTAAGAAGGTCCCTTTGGACGGGTTATTCATTGGAACTTCCACCTGTGTCTTATATTTTTTTAGAAATTTTATGCAAGGGCTAGGAACAAGCCATATTCCTTATAAAACAAGCAGGATTGAATTACAATGACAGGTTTTGACGATATTTTATCTATCTATGGTTGATTATTTGTTTATAAAATGAAAATGGGCATCGAATGATGCCCAGACTTTTATTCTGCCTATTGTGTAAATATTCAGCGATTACAACTGTTTGACGAACTGCTTCAGCCAGGCAGTAAAATCGCCGTCCAGCTCGCGGTGGCGCACGGCGTACTCCACGTTGGCTTTCATATAACCTAGCTTGCTGCCGCAATCGTGGCTGCGTCCCTTCATGAAATAGGCGTTGACCTGCTCTTTCTCCATCAGCATGGCGATGGCATCGGTCAGCTGGATCTCGTCACCGGCGCCAGCCGGGGTTTTCTCCAGCAGAGGCCAGATATTGGCGGAGAGCACGTAGCGGCCGACCACGGCCAGATTGGAGGGTGCCTCGTCGCGGGGCGGCTTCTCGACGATGGCCTGCATGGGCAGGGACATGCCGGCACTCAGCGCCTCGCCCTTGATGTCGGCGATGCCGTACTTGTCCACCTCGCTCTCGGGAACGGCCTCCACCATGATCTGGCTGATCTGGTTCTCTTCGAACAGGTGCACCATCTCCGCCAGGTTGTCCTGCTTGAGATCGCTGGCCACTTCGTCGATGAGCACGTCCGGCAGCAGGACGGCGAAGGGTTGATCCCCGATCAGCGGGCGGGCGCACAGAACTGCGTGGCCCAGGCCTTTTGCCTCACCCTGGCGCACGTGCATGATGGTGACGTCTTTGGGGCAGATGTGCTGTACCTCTTCCAGCAGCTGGCGCTTGACCCGTTTCTCCAGGGTCGCTTCCAGCTCGAAGCTCTTGTCGAAGTGGTTCTCGATGGAGTTCTTGCTCGAATGGGTCACCAAGATGATCTCCTTGATCCCGGCTGCGATGGCCTCGCGCACCACATACTGGATCAGGGGCTTGTCGACGACCGGCAGCATCTCCTTGGGGATGGCCTTGGTGGCGGGCAGCATGCGGGTACCCAGGCCGGCGACGGGCAGGACGGCCTTGCGAACAACGAGCGGTGTCTTTTTCATGGAGTGAATCCGAAAATACGAAGTGGGCTCATGATACCCGAAGAAAAATAGGGCAGCCACAGGCCGCCCTCGGGATGATGGGGATGAAAACCGGTTACTTGACGATAATCATGTCCCGGTTTGCTTCCAGGGTGGCGGGCCCGATGCCACTCACGTCTGCTAGCTGGTCCACAGAGGTAAACTTGCCCTGTTTTTCGCGATGGTCGACGATGGCCTGTGCCTTCTTCTCGCCTATGCCCTTCAGGGAGGCGAGCTCATCGGCGCTGGCGGTATTGAGGTTGATCTTGCCGGTCTCCGTGGTGGTCGCGACGGTCGCGGCGGGCTTGGTGGCCGGTTTGTCGGCGGCCAGCACGGGTTGGCTCAACAGGGGGAGGCAGCCCAGCAACAGGGCTGCAACGAGAGCTTTGGGGGTCATGGTTTCACGTCCTTGTTGGATGCCGGGTGGCTATAGAAAGCTAGCTGGATTACGTCACTTTTCGTCTGTGAAAAGTAGCAGGGTAATAATTCAGGCGAATCGGCTATAAGCCGACAAGGGGGCTCTCGGTTACACTGACTAACCCTTTGAGAGAGATGTCTTTTCTATGTATCTACCCGCCATTTCCGAGCTGGAGCCCATCGCCCGCGCCGCCGGTGACGCCATCATGTCCATCTACAGTCAGCCCTTTGCGGTGGAGTACAAGCAGGACGAGAGCCCGCTGACTGCGGCGGACAAGGGGGCCCACGAGGTGATCGTCCAGGCGCTGGCCCGGCTCACCCCCGACATTCCCGTGCTGTCGGAAGAGTCTTCCCCCGAGGTGATGGTGGCGCGATTCGGCTGGTCCCGCTACTGGCTGGTGGACCCGCTGGATGGCACCAAGGAGTTTGTCTCCCGTAACGGCGAGTTCACAGTGAATATCGCCCTGATTGAACAGGGTACCCCGACCTGGGGGCTGGTGTATGCCCCTGTACTGGACAAGCTCTGGTATGGCGGAAAGGGGCTCGGCGCCTGGCGTGTTGTGGAAGGTCGGCATGAGGCCATCCAGACTCGTCCTCATCGGGAAGGGGAGCCCTTGCGGGTCGTGGGCAGCCGAAATCACCTCTCCCGGGAAACACTGGATTACCTGGCCCGCTTTGGTGATATGGCGCGGGGGGAGATTGAGCTGGTCTCCATGGGAAGCTCCCTCAAGTTCTGCATCATTGCCGAGGGGGGCGCGGCCCTCTACCCACGCCTCGCCCCGACCTGCGAGTGGGATACCGGCGCCGCCCAGGCGGTGCTGGAAGGGGCGGGGGGCAGCGTGACGCAACTCGATGGCAGCGCGCTGGCGTACAACAAGCCGGATATCCTCAACCCCTGGTTCGTGGCGAAGGCCTGAGCCAGCATGGGGGGCTGAACAGATGCAAAAAGGCCGGACACAGTCCGGCCTTTTTCATGGGCGCTAGCTACCAGGAGGTGATACTAGAAGACCTTCTTGAACGGCTTGATGGTCACGTTGGCGTAGACACCGGCCGCCACGTAAGGATCGGCATCGGCCCAGGCCTTGGCCTCGGCCTGGCTGGCGAACTCGGCGATGACGGTGCTGCCTGTGAAGCCCGCATCGGCCGGATCTTCGGCGTCGATGGCCGGGTTGGGGCCTGCGGTCAGTAGGCGTCCCTCATCCTGCAGGGCCTGCAGGCGGGCGAGGTGGGCGGGGCGTGCCAGCTTGCGCTGGGGCAGGCTGTTGGCCACGTCTTCGGAATAGATGAGATACCACATGCGAGAATCCTTTTCTGGTTGCGGTTATTTTTTCTGTTCGGCCTTCTGCTCTGCCGGCAGATGGCGATAGAGATAGACGCCGCTGAGCAGGGTGAACACCAGCGTCATGCCCAGCAGGCCGAAGACCTTGAAGTTGACCCACATCTCCTGTGACAGGTTGAACGCCACATAGAGGTTGAGCAGGCCGCAGAGAGCGAAGAAACCGACCCAGCCGAGGTTGACGTTGTCCCAGATGCGGTCGGGGGCCTGCAGCTCCTTGGCCAGCATCTGCTTGATGAGGTTTTTGCCAAAGCCGTAGCGGCTGATGAGCAGGGCGAGGGCAAACAGCACGTTGATGACGGTCACCTTCCACTTGATGAAGGCGTCGTCATGGAAGAAGACGGTGAGGCCGCCAAAGAAACCGACCAGCAGGAAGGTGAACAGCTGCATCTTCTCGACCTTGCGGTAACGCAGCCAGCTGTAGAGCAGCTGCAAACCGGTGACGACGACCAAGGCGCCGGTGGCGGTATAGATGTCGTAGAACTTGTAGACCGCGAAGAAGACGATCAGGGGGATAAACTCGATAAACTGCTTCATGCTGGGCTCTAACCTCAAAATTTCACTCAGTGTACCTGCCTGTCAGACAACGGCAAATGAATAAGACTGCCCATCTTTCACACAGTTCCTTCCCCGGATGAGCTCCCCTGGCCGAACAGCTGATCGGCAACGAGGCGCCCGAGGCGCAGCTGGTCGTCCAGCAGGGCGCGGATGTGGTGCTCCTCGATGAGGGGGTTGAGCAGGACGGCGCGCAGCAGAGTGAGCGGTTGCTCTCCGTAGCGGCTCACCGCACGCTGGGTTCGGGAGACGAAGCTGTGCCCCTCGGCGCGCTGCGCCTTCTGCAGTGCGACGTTGAAGGCGTTGATCTCGTCGTTGGCCGCCGTATCCAGCACCTTGCCCTGGAGGTGAGGGGGAATGCAGCGATAGGAGAGCAGGTTCATCACCGGAGCTGACATCAGCTCGAAGGCGGGGCTGGCGTCGATGAGCTCTGCCATCCGCCGTGCCCTGTCGTAGTTGGCGTCGATCAGCCGGGCATAGCCCTGACGGCCCAGCAGCTGGAAGGCGGCATCCAGATAGAGGGCGTTGGCGGGGCGGGTGCCCTCCAGGGTGAAGCGCCCCTGGTCGAAGGAGCTGGCGCGAATGGCGTAGGGCGCCTCGCGTTTCACCGTCATCATCAGATCCGGCTGGCGACAGAGCAGCATGCCGGTACCGAGCGGCACCAGCAGCTGCTTGTGGCCGTCCAGAGTCACGGTGTCGGCCTGGTCGATGCCGTCCAGCAAGCTTTGATAGCGTGGGGAGAAGAGCGTCGGTCCTCCCCAGGCGGCATCCACGTGAAAGTGGATCTGCTCGCGCCGGGCGATGGCGGCGAGCTCGGGCAGGGGGTCGATGGAGCCGAAGTCCGTGCTGCCTGCCACGCCGACCAGGGCCAGTACCTTGAGTTTCTGCTCCTTGCACTGGACCAGTGCCTTTTCCAGCGCCGCCAGGCATAGCCGGTTGTGTTCGTCCGTGTCGAGGCGCCAGACGCTGCGGGCGCCCAGACCCAGCAGGTCCATCCCCTTGTCGAAGGAGTAGTGCATCAGCCGCGACCCCAGGATCACGGCCCCGCAGTAACCCTGCTCAAAGAGCGAAAACAGGTTGTCGCCACAGGCCCGGTTGCGGGCCAGCCAGAGGGCAGTGACGTTGGCGATGGTGCCCCCGCTGGTCATGACGCCGAGGGCCGCATCCTTGGCATGCATCTGCGCGCCATAGAAGTCGTCCTCCCCGCGATAGATGAGGCGGTGCAATTTGGCCAGCACCTCCCGCTCGAGAAAACTCAACAGGCGGGAGGACTCCATCTTCATGGGATTCTGGTTCAGCATTACCAGCAGCCGGGAGAGCTCGGCGGTGAAGGCCGGCAAGGGCGCCGTCATGTGCCCCATGTAGTGGGGCGACGTGAGGTGGGAGGCGCCGGGGACCAGGGTGGCCAGGCGGGCCAGGTAGTCCTGGGTGCTCATGCCGGTGTCGGGCATGGCAGACTGGTCGAGCTGGTGAGTGAAACTGCCCCGTTGATAGGGGGCCTGACTGTCGTCGGAGTGATGGAAGGTCTCCAGCAGGGCCGTCATGGCCTGGCCGAAGTCGGGATCCGGTTGTGTAAACAGTTCAGTCAGCTTCATCAGGTTCTCCAGACCAGATTGTCGGGCAGCCGCGGCTATCCACGCGGGCGACGTCGGCGGCAGAGCATACACCAAAGGGGCGGGGGGCACAGCCATCTCCTGCCCCCGGGTCCGTCGTCGTTTTATTTTGAGCTAACACTTGTAGCCTGAAACGCCGGCCGCTAGAGTGAGCCGGATCAGGACTGGAGGTGTTGATGACGGATGTGACGGGGTATTCCCCACGGGAAGAGTGGGCTAATCGCCTCAGCCATGGGCTGGGGTTGCTGCTGGGCGGGCTGGGACTGGCCCTGCTGCTGCACAGAGGGTGGGATCAGGGCCCCAGGGTGTTGCTGAGCTACGGCCTCTATGGTGCCAGTCTGGTACTGCTCTACCTCGCCTCGACCCTCTATCACAGCATGGCGTCGGCGACGGCCAGGCGCTGGTGCAAGGTGTTCGATCATTGTGCCATCTATCTGCTGATCGCCGGCACCTATACCCCCTTCCTGCTGGTGGTACTGGACACACCGCTGGCCAGGGGATTGATGGTGGTGATCTGGGGCCTGGCGCTGGCCGGAGTGGTATTCAAGCTGCTGTTCATCAATCGCTTCAAGAAGCTGTCGCTGTTTACCTACCTGATGCTCGGCTGGTTGTCGCTGGTGGTCATCTATCAGCTCTACCTGCATCTGGAGGGCGCCGGACTCCTGCTGCTGGGGCTGGGGGGGCTCGTCTACAGCCTGGGGGTGGTTTTCTACGTGGCCAAGCGCATCCCTTATAACCACGCCATCTGGCATCTGTTCGTGCTGGGGGGCAGCCTGTGCCACTTCATGGCCATCTATGGCTACGTCTGATCGCGCCGATACGCCGTTTCTGCGGTGATCAGTGTTGGTGAAGAAGGGGACGTCCGGGCGCTGAGGCTCCGTCTTGCTCCCGGTTGTGTCTCGTGTGAGGTGGTGTCTCCCTCGTGATGAGAAGCCTGCCTTATAGCCCTTAATTGGTATTTTTCCGCTCATGAATGCCCGAATTCGTGCGGCACCCCACAGTCGCCCTCTTCGTTTGCTGACAAGCTAGGGTCAGTTCAGCTTGGAAAGGATGCAAACGATGAGTGAAATCGCGCTTTCCATCAGCATGTTGTCGCTGGTGGCGGTGCTGGGGCTCTGGCTGGGAAACTGGCGAGTCTATGGCGTGGGACTGGGCATTGGCGGGGTGTTGTTCGGCGGCATCATAGTGGGCCACTTCGCCGGGCTATCCGGCTTGAAGCTGGATGAGCAAACACTTCATTTTATTCAAGAATTTGGCCTGATCCTGTTTGTCTACACCATCGGCATCCAGGTCGGTCCCGGCTTCTTCTCCTCCCTGCGAAGTTCGGGCCTCAAGCTCAATGGTTTTGCGGCCCTGCTGGTGCTGCTCGGTTGCGTGGTGGCGGCGGCGCTGCACCAGCTGTTCGATGTGCCGCTGCCGGTGATCCTCGGGGTCTTCTCCGGGGCCGTGACCAATACCCCGTCCCTCGGGGCGGGCCAGCAGATCCTGGCGGAACTGGGGGCGGCGCCCGGCTCTACCGGCCTGATGGGGATGGGCTACGCGGTGGCCTACCCGTTCGGGATCTGCGGCATCTTGCTGACCATGTGGCTCATCCGCATGTTTTATCGCATCAAGATCGACGAAGAAGCTGCCCAGTTTGAGCAGCAGGCGGGCAAGACCAAGGAGAGCCTGCAGACCATCAACATCGCGGTGCGCAACCCCAACATGCACGGTCTGATGTTGAGCGAGATCCCGAGCCTGGATGAGACTGACGTCATCTGCTCGCGTCTCAAGCGCGGTGATGAACTGATGGTGCCGAGGCCTGACTCGCGCATCGAGCTCGGCGATCTGCTGCATCTGGTGGGTGAGCGTCACGCCCTGCACAAGGTGTTGCTGGTACTGGGGGAAGAGGTGGATACCTCCCTCTCCACCCGGGGCACGGATCTGCGGGTCGAGCGGGTGGTGGTCACCAATGAGCAGGTGCTCGGCAAGCGGATCCGCGATCTCGACATCAAGCAGAAGTACGACGTGGTGATCTCGCGTCTCAACCGTGCCGGGATCGAGCTGGTGCCGACCAGCCAGACCAGCCTGCAGTTCGGGGACATCCTGAATCTGGTGGGGCGGCTCGATGCCATCGAGTCGGTGACCAGCGTGGTCGGCAACGTACAGCAGAAACTGCAGCAGGTGCAGATGCTGCCGGTCTTCATCGGCATTGGTCTTGGCGTGCTGCTCGGCTCCATCCCCTTCTATCTGCCGGGGTTCCCGGCGGCCCTCAAGCTGGGGCTGGCGGGGGGCCCCCTGGTGGTTGCCCTCATCCTGTCGCGCATCGGCAGCATCGGCAAGCTCTACTGGTTCATGCCGCCGAGTGCGAACCTGGCGTTGCGGGAGATCGGCATAGTGCTGTTTCTGGCGGTGGTCGGGTTCAAGTCGGGGGCCGGTTTCATCGATACCCTGATCAACGGGGACGGCCCCGCCTGGGTAATGTACGGCGTGGCGATCACCCTGATCCCGCTGCTGGTGGTCGGGGTGCTGGCGCGCCGCTATGGCAAGGTCAATTACCTCACCCTGTGCGGGCTGCTGGCCGGCTCCATGACTGACCCTCCCGCCCTGGCCTTCGCCAATGGCATGCACCCGACCAGCGGGGCCAGTGCGCTCTCCTACGCCACTGTCTACCCCCTGGTTATGTTCCTGCGGATCATCTCTCCCCAACTGCTGGCGATCTTGCTCTGGGCCGGCGCCTGATGTGTCCCGAGATGGGAGCTTCCACGGCTCCCGTCTCCGTTCTGTCATAATCGATGGTCTTGATTTAACTAATTTTATTCATCTTCTAGTTCCCTTCGGTTTAGTTACCAAAATGGGCTTCGTTTTGGTCTGTTCATTCGATTTTTCTAACTGGTTTCTGGTCTGATTAACGGGCACATTGGAGGCTGGATTGCTATGCCCATTTTTATGTCAGGAGAGCCCATGAGCAGCAAGAGCATCGTATTGGATCAGGACGTCGTCGTTACCCATTTGCAAGGCAAGATCTATCTGGTCGCGGCAGACGGGAGCCAGACGCTTCTTTCTGAAGGCGATACGCTGCCCAAGGATGCCGTGCTGCTTGCTCCGGAAGGCGCCAGCTTCCAGGGAGGGGATACCACCTTCACCCTGAGCCCGAGCAAGTCTTCCGAAGAGGGCGAGGTGCAACTCGCTCAGCGCGCACAAGCCGGGGTGCCTGACGATATCGCGGCCCTGCAACAGGCCATCCTGCAAGGGGCGGATCCGACCCAGGCGTTTGAAGCGTCGGCGGCGGGCGGTGCACCCGCAGCGGGCAATGTCGGCGGCGTCGCGGGCACCAGCGGCAATGGCGGCTTCATCACCATCGACAGAACCGGCGATGCCACCATCGCCAGCGCCGGCTTTGAGAGTGCCAACCCGGATGCTGTTGCGCCACTGGCCGAGGCCCAGGGTGGCGAGGATGAACTTCTTGACCTCATCGCTCCCGTCATCACCGTCTCTGCCCCCGATAACACCAATGATCGGACGCCGACCCTGACCGGTACCACGGATGCTCCCGCTGGCAGTACGGTGACCCTGGTGGTGACCGATGGCAACGGCAATCAGCAGACCCTGACCGCTACGGTACAACCGGATGGCAGCTACAGCGCGGATATCGTGACGCCGTTGCCGGATGGTGGCTATGACGTGACCGCCAGCGTGACTGACCCTGCTGGTAACAGAGGCACTGCGAGCGATGATGGTAGCGTGGACACCACGGCGCACATCACGGTGAGCCTGGATGACGTGAACGCGGCCAATGTGACCAACGCGCTCATCAGCGGTACCTCCGATGTCGGCCCGAACCGCACCATGACCCTGGTGATCAGCGATGCCAAGGGCGACAAGGTGACCGTCACCGCCGTCACCGATGTCGACGGCAACTACCGCACCACCGCAGACCTGAGCGGGTTGGCGGATGGTAACCTGACGGTGGTGGCGAGCGTCACCGACGCGGCGGGCAACCCGGCCAGCGCCACCGACGACACTACCTTGCTGGACACCACCGCCACCGCGGCGCCGACCGTGGTCATCACCGAAGACAGCGACAACGACGGCACCATCAGCCGCACCGAGATCAGCGGTACCGTGGGCGTGCAGGTCACGCTGCCGGCGGGCGCGGTGGCGGGGGATGTGCTGAACGTCACCGGCCAGGCGCCGATCACCCTGACCCAGGCGCAGATTGACGGCCAGCACCTGACCTTCGAATACCCGCGTCCGGCGGACGGCGGCAGCATCGAGGTGAAGGCAACCCTGACCGACAAGGCGGGCAACGTCTCGCCGGAAGGCCAGGACAGCGCGGTGATGGGCGACACCACCGCCACTGCGGCGCCGACCGTGGTCATCACCGAAGACAGCGACAACGACGGCACCATCAGCCGCACCGAGATCAGCGGTACCGTGGGCGTGCAGGTCACGCTGCCGGCGGGCGCGGTGGCGGGGGATGTGCTGAACGTCACCGGCCAGGCGCCGATCACCCTGACCCAGGCGCAGATTGACGGCCAGCACCTGACCTTCGAATACCCGCGTCCGGCGGACGGCGGCAGCATCGAGGTGAAGGCAACCCTGACCGACAAGGCGGGCAACGTCTCGCCGGAAGGCCAGGACAGCGCGGTGATGGGCGACACCACCGCCACTGCGGCGCCGACCGTGGTCATCACCGAAGACAGCGACAACGACGGCACCATCAGCCGCACCGAGATCAGCGGTACCGTGGGCGTGAAGGTCACGCTGCCGGCGGGCGCGGTGGCGGGGGATGTGCTGAACGTCACCGGCCAGGCGCCGATCACCCTGACCCAGGCGCAGATTGACGGCCAGCACCTGACCTTCGAATACCCGCGTCCGGCGGACGGCGGCAGCATCGAGGTGAAGGCAACCCTGACCGACAAGGCGGGCAACGTCTCGCCGGAAGGCCAGGACAGCGCGGTGATGGGCGACACCACCGCCACCGCGGCGCCGACCGTGGTCATCACCGAAGACAGCGACAACGACGGCACCATCAGCCGCACCGAGATCAGCGGTACGGTGGGCGTGCAGGTCACGCTGCCGGCGGGCGCGGTGGCGGGGGATGTGCTGAACGTCACCGGCCAGGCGCCGATCACCCTGACCCAGGCGCAGATTGACGGCCAGTACCTGACCTTCGAATACCCGCGTCCGGCGGACGGCGGCAGCATCGAGGTGAAGGCAACCCTGACCGACAAGGCGGGCAACGTCTCGCCGGAAGGCCAGGACAGCGCGGTGATGGGCGACACCACCGCCACCGCGGCGCCGACCGTGGTCATCACCGAAGACAGCGACAACGACGGCATCATCAGCCGCACCGAGATCAGCGGTACCGTGGGCGTGCAGGTCACGCTGCCGGCGGGCGCGGTGGCGGGGGATGTGCTGAACGTCACCGGCCAGGCGCCGATCACCCTGACCCAGGCGCAGATTGACGGCCAGCACCTGACCTTCGAATACCCGCGTCCGGCGGACGGCGGCAGCATCGAGGTGAAGGCAACGCTGACCGACAAGGCGGGCAACGTCTCGCCGGAAGGCCAGGACAGCGCGGTGATGGGCGACACCACCGCCACCGCGGCGCCGACCGTGGTCATCACCGAAGACAGCGACAACGACGGCACCATCAGCCGCACCGAGATCAGCGGTACGGTGGGCGTGCAGGTCACGCTGCCGGCGGGCGCGGTGGCGGGGGATGTGCTGAACGTCACCGGCCAGGCGCCGATCACCCTGACCCAGGCGCAGATTGACGGCCAGTACCTGACCTTCGAATACCCGCGTCCGGCGGACGGCGGCAGCATCGAGGTGAAGGCAACCCTGACCGACAAGGCGGGCAACGTCTCGCTGCCGGGCAGCGACAGCGCCACCATGGGCGACACCACCGCGACCGGTGCGCCGACCGTGGTCATCACCGAAGACGTGAACAACGACGGCACCATCAGCAACACCGAGATCAGCGGCAAGGTGGACGTGGAAGTGAGCCTGCCGGGCGATGCCAAGGCCGGGGACACCCTCAAGGTGAGCGGCCAGGCCGACCGCCTGTTGACCGATGCCGACATCACGGCGGGCAAGGTGGGTTACGAGTTTGACCGTCCGGCGGACGGCGTGAAGCTGACCGTGACCGCCACCATCGTGGACGCGGCGGGCAACGTCTCGCTGCCGGGCAGCGACAGCGCCACCATGGGCGACACCACCGCGACCGGCGCGCCGACCGTGGTCATCACCGAAGACGTGAACAACGACGGCACCATCAGCCGCACCGAGATCAGCGGCAAGGTGGACGTGGAAGTGAGCCTGCCGGGCGATGCCAAGGCCGGGGACACCCTCAAGGTGAGCGGCCAGGCCGACCGCCTGTTGACCGATGCCGACATCACGGCGGGCAAGGTGGGTTACGAGTTTGACCGTCCGGCGGACGGCATGAAGCTGACCGTGACCGCCACCATCGTGGACGCGGCGGGCAACGTCTCGCTGCCGGGCAGCGACAGCGCCACCATGGGCGACACCACCGCGACCGGCGCGCCGACCGTGGTCATCACCGAAGACGTGAACAACGACGGCACCATCAGCCGCACCGAGATCAGCGGTACCGTGGGCGTGCAGGTCACGCTGCCGGCGGGCGCGGTGGCGGGGGATGTGCTGAACGTCACCGGCCAGGCGCCGATCACCCTGACCCAGGCGCAGATTGACGGCCAGTACCTGACCTTCGAATACCCGCGTCCGGCGGACGGCGGCAGCATCGAGGTGAAGGCAACCCTGACCGACAAGGCGGGCAACGTCTCGCTGCCGGGCAGCGACAGCGCCACCATGGGCGACACCACCGCCACCGGCGCGCCGACCGTGGTCATCACCGAAGACGTGAACAACGACGGCACCATCAGCAACACCGAGATCAGCGGCAAGGTGGACGTGGAAGTGAGCCTGCCGGGCGATGCCAAGGCCGGGGACACCCTCAAGGTGAGCGGCCAGGCCGACCGCCTGTTGACCGATGCCGACATCACGGCGGGCAAGGTGGGTTACGAGTTTGACCGTCCGGCGGACGGCGTGAAGCTGACCGTGACCGCCACCATCGTGGACGCGGCGGGCAACGTCTCGCTGCCGGGCAGCGACAGCGCCACCATGGGCGACACCACCGCCACCGGCGCGCCGACCGTGGTCATCACCGAAGACGTGAACAACGACGGCACCATCAGCAACACCGAGATCAGCGGCAAGGTGGACGTGGAAGTGAGCCTGCCGGGCGATGCCAAGGCCGGGGACACCCTCAAGGTGAGCGGCCAGGCCGACCGCCTGTTGACCGATGCCGACATCACGGCGGGCAAGGTGGGTTACGAGTTTGACCGTCCGGCGGACGGCGTGAAGCTGACCGTGACCGCCACCATCGTGGACGCGGCGGGCAACGTCTCGCTGCCGGGCAGCGACAGCGCCACCATGGGCGACACCACCGCGACCGGTGCGCCGACCGTGGTCATCACCGAAGACGTGAACAACGACGGCACCATCAGCAACACCGAGATCAGCGGCAAGGTGGACGTGGAAGTGAGCCTGCCGGGCGATGCCAAGGCCGGGGACACCCTCAAGGTGAGCGGCCAGGCCGACCGCCTGTTGACCGATGACGACATCACGGCGGGCAAGGTGGGTTACGAGTTTGACCGTCCGGCGGATGGCGTGAAGCTGACCGTGACCGCCACCATCGTGGACGCGGCGGGCAACGTCTCGCTGTCGGGCAGCGACAGCGCCACCATGGGCGACACCACCGCGACCGGTGCGCCGACCGTGGTCATCACCGAAGACGTGAACAACGACGGCACCATCAGCAACACCGAGATCAGCGGCAAGGTGGACGTGGAAGTGAGCCTGCCGGGCGATGCCAAGGCCGGGGACACCCTCAAGGTGAGCGGCCAGGCCGACCGCCTGTTGACCGATGCCGACATCACGGCGGGCAAGGTGGGTTACGAGTTTGACCGTCCGGCGGACGGCGTGAAGCTGACCGTGACCGCCACCATCGTGGACGCGGCGGGCAACGTCTCGCTGCCGGGCAGCGACAGCGCCACCATGGGCGACACCACCGCGACCGGTGCGCCGACCGTGGTCATCACCGAAGACGTGAACAACGACGGCACCATCAGCAACACCGAGATCAGCGGCAAGGTGGACGTGGAAGTGAGCCTGCCGGGCGATGCCAAGGCCGGGGACACCCTCAAGGTGAGCGGCCAGGCCGACCGCCTGTTGACCGATGCCGACATCACGGCGGGCAAGGTGGGTTACGAGTTTGACCGTCCGGCGGACGGCGTGAAGCTGACCGTGACCGCCACCATCGTGGACGCGGCGGGCAACGTCTCGCTGCCGGGCAGCGACAGCGCCACCATGGGCGACACCACCGCGACCGGTGCGCCGACCGTGGTCATCACCGAAGACGTGAACAACGACGGCACCATCAGCAACACCGAGATCAGCGGCAAGGTGGACGTGGAAGTGAGCCTGCCGGGCGATGCCAAGGCCGGGGACACCCTCAAGGTGAGCGGCCAGGCCGACCGCCTGTTGACCGATGCCGACATCACGGCGGGCAAGGTGGGTTACGAGTTTGACCGTCCGGCGGACGGCGTGAAGCTGACCGTGACCGCCACCATCGTGGACGCGGCGGGCAACGTCTCGCTGCCGGGCAGCGACAGCGCCACCATGGGCGACACCACCGCGACCGGTGCGCCGACCGTGGTCATCACCGAAGACGTGAACAACGACGGCACCATCAGCCGCACCGAGATCAGCGGTACCGTGGGCGTGCAGGTCACGCTGCCGGCGGGCGCGGTGGCGGGGGATGTGCTGAACGTCACCGGCCAGGCGCCGATCACCCTGACCCAGGCGCAGATTGACGGCCAGTACCTGACCTTCGAATACCCGCGTCCGGCGGACGGCGGCAGCATCGAGGTGAAGGCAACCCTGACCGACAAGGCGGGCAACGTCTCGCCGGAAGGCAGCGACAGCGCGGTGATGGGCGACACCACCGCGACCGGTGCGCCGACCGTGGTCATCACCGAAGACACCGACAACGACGGCACCATCAGCCGCACCGAGATCAGCGGCAAGGTGGACGTGGAAGTGAGCCTGCCGGGCGATGCCAAGGCCGGGGACACCCTCAAGGTGAGCGGCCAGGCCGACCGCCTGTTGACCGATGCCGACATCACGGCGGGCAAGGTGGGTTACGAGTTTGACCGTCCGGCGGACGGCGTGAAGCTGACCGTGACCGCCACCATCGTGGACGCGGCGGGCAACGTCTCGCCGGAAGGCAGCGACAGCGCGGTGATGGGCGACACCACCGCCACCGCGGCGCCGACCGTGGTCATCACCGAAGACACCGACAACGACGGCACCATCAGCCGCACCGAGATCAGCGGTACCGTGGGCGTGCAGGTCACGCTGCCGGCGGGCGCGGTGGCGGGGGATGTGCTGAACGTCACCGGCCAGGCGCCGATCACCCTGACCCAGGCGCAGATTGACGGCCAGTACCTGACCTTCGAATACCCGCGTCCGGCGGACGGCGGCAGCATCGAGGTGAAGGCAACCCTGACCGACAAGGCGGGCAACGTCTCGCCGGAAGGCAGCGACAGCGCGGTGATGGGCGACACCACCGCGACCGGTGCGCCGACCGTGGTCATCACCGAAGACACCGACAACGACGGCACCATCAGCCGCACCGAGATCAGCGGCAAGGTGGACGTGGAAGTGAGCCTGCCGGGCGATGCCAAGGCCGGGGACACCCTCAAGGTGAGCGGCCAGGCCGACCGCCTGTTGACCGATGCCGACATCACGGCGGGCAAGGTGGGTTACGAGTTTGACCGTCCGGCGGACGGCGTGAAGCTGACCGTGACCGCCACCATCGTGGACGCGGCGGGCAACGTCTCGCCGGAAGGCAGCGACAGCGCGGTGATGGGCGACACCACCGCCACCGCGGCGCCGACCGTGGTCATCACCGAAGACACCGACAACGACGGCACCATCAGCCGCACCGAGATCAGCGGTACCGTGGGCGTGCAGGTCACGCTGCCGGCGGGCGCGGTGGCGGGGGATGTGCTGAACGTCACCGGCCAGGCGCCGATCACCCTGACCCAGGCGCAGATTGACGGCCAGTACCTGACCTTCGAATACCCGCGTCCGGCGGACGGCGGCAGCATCGAGGTGAAGGCAACCCTGACCGACAAGGCGGGCAACGTCTCGCCGGAAGGCAGCGACAGCGCGGTGATGGGCGACACCACCGCGACCGGTGCGCCGACCGTGGTCATCACCGAAGACGTGAACAACGACGGCACCATCAGCAACACCGAGATCAGCGGCAAGGTGGACGTGGAAGTGAGCCTGCCGGGCGATGCCAAGGCCGGGGACACCCTCAAGGTGAGCGGCCAGGCCGACCGCCTGTTGACCGATGCCGACATCACGGCGGGCAAGGTGGGTTACGAGTTTGACCGTCCGGCGGACGGCGTGAAGCTGACCGTGACCGCCACCATCGTGGACGCGGCGGGCAACGTCTCGCTGCCGGGCAGCGACAGCGCCACCATGGGCGACACCACCGCGACCGGTGCGCCGACCGTGGTCATCACCGAAGACGTGAACAACGACGGCACCATCAGCAACACCGAGATCAGCGGCAAGGTGGACGTGGAAGTGAGCCTGCCGGGCGATGCCAAGGCCGGGGACACCCTCAAGGTGAGCGGCCAGGCCGACCGCCTGTTGACCGATGCCGACATCACGGCGGGCAAGGTGGGTTACGAGTTTGACCGTCCGGCGGACGGCGTGAAGCTGACCGTGACCGCCACCATCGTGGACGCGGCGGGCAACGTCTCGCTGCCGGGCAGCGACAGCGCCACCATGGGCGACACCACCGCGACCGGTGCGCCGACCGTGGTCATCACCGAAGACGTGAACAACGACGGCACCATCAGCCGCATCGAGATCAGCGGTACCGTGGGCGTGCAGGTCACGCTGCCGGCGGGCGCGGTGGCGGGGGATGTGCTGAACGTCACCGGCCAGGCGCCGATCACCCTGACCCAGGCGCAGATTGACGGCCAGCACCTGACCTTCGAATACCCGCGTCCGGCGGACGGCGGCAGCATCGAGGTGAAGGCAACCCTGACCGACAAGGCGGGCAACGTCTCGCCGGAAGGCCAGGACAGCGCGGTGATGGGCGACACCACCGCCACTGTGGCGCCGACCGTGGTCATCACCGAAGACACCGACAACGACGGCACCATCAGCCGCACCGAGATCAGCGGTACCGTGGGCGTGCAGGTCACGCTGCCGGCGGGCGCGGTGGCGGGGGATGTGCTAAACGTCACCGGCCAGGCGCCGATCACCCTGACCCAGGCGCAGATTGACGGCCAGCACCTGACCTTCGAATACCCGCGTCCGGCGGACGGCGGCAGCATCGAGGTGAAGGCAACCCTGACCGACAAGGCGGGCAACGTCTCGCCGGAAGGCCAGGACAGCGCGGTGATGGGCGACACCACCGCCACCGCGGCGCCGACCGTGGTCATCACCGAAGACAGCGACAACGACGGCACCATCAGCCGCACCGAGATCAGCGGTACCGTGGGCGTGCAGGTCACGCTGCCGGCGGGCGCGGTGGTGGGGGATGTGCTGAACGTCACCGGCCAGGCGCCGATCACCCTGACCCAGGCGCAGATTGACGGCCAGTACCTGACCTTCGAATACCCGCGTCCGGCGGACGGCGGCAGCATCGAGGTGAAGGCAACCCTGACCGACAAGGCGGGCAACGTCTCGCCGGAAGGCCAGGACAGCGCGGTGATGGGCGACACCACCGCCACCGCGGCGCCGACCGTGGTCATCACCGAAGACAGCGACAACGACGGCACCATCAGCCGCACCGAGATCAGCGGTACCGTGGGCGTGCAGGTCACGCTGCCGGCGGGCGCGGTGGCGGGGGATGTGCTGAACGTCACCGGCCAGGCGCCGATCACCCTGACCCAGGCGCAGATTGACGGCCAGCACCTGACCTTCGAATACCCGCGTCCGGCGGACGGCGACAGCATCGAGGTGAAGGCAACCCTGACCGACAAGGCGGGCAACGTCTCGCCGGAAGGCAGCGACAGCGCGGTGATGGGAGACACCACCGCCACCGCGGCGCCGACCGTGGTCATCACCGAAGACGTGAACAACGACGGCACCATCAGCAACACCGAGATCAGCGGCAAGGTGGACGTGGAAGTGAGCCTGCCGGGCGATGCCAAGGCCGGGGACACCCTCAAGGTGAGCGGCCAGGCCGACCGCCTGTTGACCGATGCCGACATCACGGCGGGCAAGGTGGGTTACGAGTTTGACCGTCCGGCGGATGGCGTGAAGCTGACCGTGACCGCCACCATCGTGGACGCGGCGGGCAACGTCTCGCTGCCGGGCAGCGACAGCGCCACCATGGGCGACACCACCGCGACCGGTGCGCCGACCGTGGTCATCACCGAAGACGTGAACAACGACGGCGCCATCAGCAACACCGAGATCAGCGGCAAGGTGGACGTGGAAGTGAGCCTGCCGGGCGATGCCAAGGCCGGGGACACCCTCAAGGTGAGCGGCCAGGCCGACCGCCTGTTGACCGATGCCGACATCACGGCGGGCAAGGTGGGTTACGAGTTTGACCGTCCGGCGGATGGCGTGAAGCTGACCGTGACCGCCACCATCGTGGACGCGGCGGGCAACGTCTCGCTGTCGGGCAGCGACAGCGCCACCATGGGCGACACCACCGCGACCGGTGCGCCGACCGTGGTCATCACCGAAGACGTGAACAACGACGGCACCATCAGCAACACCGAGATCAGCGGCAAGGTGGACGTGGAAGTGAGCCTGCCGGGCGATGCCAAGGCCGGGGACACCCTCAAGGTGAGCGGCCAGGCCGACCGCCTGTTGACCGATGCCGACATCACGGCGGGCAAGGTGGGTTACGAGTTTGACCGTCCGGCGGACGGCGTGAAGCTGACCGTGACCGCCACCATCGTGGACGCGGCGGGCAACGTCTCGCTGCCGGGCAGCGACAGCGCCACCATGGGCGACACCACCGCCACCGCGGCGCCGACCGTGGTCATCACCGAAGACAGCGACAACGACGGCATCATCAGCCGCACCGAGATCAGCGGTACCGTGGGCGTGCAGGTCACGCTGCCGGCGGGCGCGGTGGCGGGGGATGTGCTGAACGTCACCGGCCAGGCGCCGATCACCCTGACCCAGGCGCAGATTGACGGCCAGCACCTGACCTTCGAATACCCGCGTCCGGCGGACGGCGGCAGCATCGAGGTGAAGGCAACGCTGACCGACAAGGCGGGCAACGTCTCGCCGGAAGGCCAGGACAGCGCGGTGATGGGCGACACCACCGCCACCGCGGCGCCGACCGTGGTCATCATGGACGATACGAACAATGACCAGATGCTGACCAAGGCCGAGATTGGCAATGATCAGATCCAGGTACGCGCCGGGATCAATCACGCAGACCTGGTTGCGGGCGGCAAGGTGACGCTGATCATCAACAATGGCGTCGCCAGCAGTACGGTTGAACTGACGTTGAAAGCCGACGGCACCCTACAATCGAGCAATGGCAAGAGCTACGGCTATCAGAACGGCACCATCATTTGGACGGAGGCGACACCTGGCAATGGAACATCGTTGACGGTGACCGCGACCCAAACCGACAAGGCGGGCAACATCTCCCTGCCGGGCAGCGATACTGCGCTGGTATTGGCCGTTCCCGTCACTTCCGGCGGCTACGCCAGTGGCGCCGAAGACAGCCCTCTTTCCCTGAAATGGGGCGATTTCAAGGCCAGTGATGCCGATACACCAGATGCTCAGCTGTCGATCAAGATCATCTCACTGCCAGCCGATGGCTTGCTCCAGTACAAGGATGCTGACGGTAAATGGCAGACAGTGACACTGGCCCTGGTGAATAGCGGGCTGACATTCAGCAAGGGGGATATTGATGCAGGCAAGCTGCAGTTCTTGCCTGACCGTCATGAGTCGAGCTCGGCTGCGGGCAACAATGGCGGCGCTCCAGGCAACAAGCTTGGCGATTATGCTGCCTTTGATTACCAGGTCAGCGATGGTGTCAATTCCAGTGACAGCGCCAAGTTCGTTATTGATATTAAGCCCGTTGTTGATGGCGTGACACTCAAGATTGAGCTGGTGAGTGGCGGCTTGACGCCGGGTGCGGCGAAAGTGGAAGAGATCCTGGACTCCTTGCAAGGCAAAAATCCATCATCGAACCCGACTGAGGGGAATGATTATCTGGTTTCCAGCAATGGCAACTGGGTAGATGGCGGAGCAGGCAACGACATCATCAAGTTCGGCAGTGGTACAAGCTTCCAGGCTATCGGTGGGGTTGGCAACGACACCCTGATCGGTGGGGCCAGCGTCAATGAGCACCTGATTGGTGGTGACGGAGATGACATTCTGATCGGTGGCAAGAATGCAACGTCCTCGGTCAAGCTGCAGGGGGATGGGGGCAACGATACGCTTATCTCTCAAAGCCTGAAGGCAACCACTTCCTATTACGGCGGTGACGGCCAGGATGTTGCCTACATGCCCGGCTCGATGAAGGCGCTGAAACTGGTCACGACCGGTTTGCCCAACAGCTGCGACTACCGGCTCGTCTATACGGATCCTGTCACTGGGGTGGTGACCAACCATGACTTTTACAGTGTCGAAACCCTCTATCTGCAAGATGGCAAGTATGAGTTCAAGGATGGCAACCTGACCAAAGTGGCTGATCTGGCGACCTTGAAGGTTGATGTCGATCTGATCGATACCGACGGTAGCGAACATTTTACCGAGCTGACCATCAAGGGACTGCCACAGGGGGCTACGCTCTCCGGTGGTACTCTGCAGGCCGACGGCAGTTGGAAGGTGCCAGCCAGCATGCTGGATCAGGATGGCAAGTTGTCACTGCAGGTTGAACTGCCGGTCGGCAGCCAAAATATCAAGGTTACCGTTGTGGCGGGTTCGCAAGAGTATGACATGAATGGCCAACCTATCTCGGGTGAAGTGAAATTTACCGAGGCAGACGCCGGCTTCATGATCAAACCAGCCAATCCGAATGGTGACAACACCGTTGATGGCGGCGGTGGCGATGATGTACTGCTGGGTGATATAGGTGGCATCAAGACATCGGTCGAGCCTGGCAAGAATTACAATGTTGCGCTGATCGTGGATACCTCAGGCAGTATGAAATATGGCTTGAATGGGAGTCAGTATCCCAGCTCAGGTCAGGATCGGATGACATTGACGATCAATGCACTGAAAGTGTTGGCCAATCAGCTGGCCAGCCACGATGGCGTGGTCAACGTGACGCTGATCGGTTTCGCCGGGTCGGCCAGCAATATGCTGAAGATCGAAGATCTGAACTCGGCAAACCTGCAGACGCTGATCAACAAGATCACGACTCTGTCTGCCAATGGTGCGACCAACTACGAGGATGCCTTCATCAAGGCGACCGAGTGGTTCAATACCAAGCCGGGTAGCGGGACAGGGCTGAAATTCGAAAACCTGACCTACTTCCTGACTGATGGCGACCCCACTGTACACAACGGTGACTCCTCGTCCGGTAGTACTACTAACGATGCCGACATGCAGAAGGCCATCGACGCCTTTGCATCGCTGTCTGGATTGAGCGAGGTCAAGGCGATTGGTATCGGTACCGGTGTGACGGAGGATAACCTGAAGTATTTCGACAATACCCAGGTGACAGGTCCGGGCAGTCTGTACGCTCTGGTACAAACCATCAACGACTTCTCTGGCAATAGTGGTGCCTGGAGTACGTCTACCTGGAGCAAGAGCGGTGATAGTGACGTCTTTGTTTCGGGCGGCAAGCTTTACTTGACCGATTATGACGGCAGCGGTTCGTCGGTCTTTACCAGTGCAAAGCTGGCGGTGATGGCAGGTAATGGCATCCGCTTTGATTTGTCTACAGATAGCGATTTTTCTTCCGGTGACAGTTTCTCGATGCAACTGCAACGCTGGAATGGCTCGATCTGGGTCAATATCGGTAGTGCCACGAGTTTGACCGGGACCATCAACAGTGGTCCTCTGGCCGCTGGTGATTATCGCTATGTCTTTACATTGAATGATGTACAGGAGAAGCGGTGGGATAACATATCAGCCACGCTGGTGATTGATAACCTCGGCAAGGTGACGTACCCGCCGATCGGTCAACCCGACATTATCACCAAGGCCGAGGATCTTCATGCTGTGCTTGTGGGTGGCTCGGTGACGAATACTCCCGCAGAGGTTGGCTCGGATACGGTCAACGGCGGTGCCGGAAACGACATCTTGTTTGGCGATGCCATCAACACCGATTATCTGCCTTGGGGCGCGGCGGGCAATCCGGCCAAGCCGACGGACTGGGTCAATGGGAAGGGACTGGATGGTTTGACCCAGTTCCTGACCTTGAAGAACGGGTATGCGCCCAGCACCGTAGAGCTGTACGAATATATCAAAGACAACGCCAAGTCATTTGATGTGGCAGGTGATACTCGTGGCGGCCACGACAAGCTGTATGGTGGCCTGGGAGACGACATCCTCTTCGGCCAGGGAGGTAACGATGAACTCTCCGGTGATGCAGGCAACGACACCCTCTATGGTGGTACCGGCAACGATACCCTGAGTGGTGGTCTGGGCAACGACATCCTGGTTGGCGGGCTTGGCGACGACATCCTCAAAGGGGATGCCGGAGCCGATACCTTCACCTGGCTGAAGGGGGATACCGAGACCGGCAAGGTGGCCAAGGACTACATCGTCGATTTCAGCAAGTCGGAAGGGGACAAGCTGGATCTCAGCGACTTGCTCGACAGCGATGGCAGCAAGACCGAGAGCTCCCTGAAGAGCCTGCTCTCGGTGTTCCAGGACAACGAGGGGGTGCACCTGCAGGTCAAGGAGAGCGGCGCGGCGCCGGTGACCCAGGAGATAGTGCTGATGAACCACACCTTCGACACCCTGACGGGCGGTTCGGGGACGACAGCCAACCAGGTCATCGATTTCATGTTGCAAAACAACATGCTGGATATCGACAAGTAATCCGGTCAGATGGTCAAAAAGCGGCGGAGCAATCTGCCGCTTTTTTTATGGGCGCTTTTCGGATGAATGCGGCGGAGCAGAGAGGGAGGGCCACTCAACGAGAGGATAAAAAGAGGGCGCCCCTCAAGAGAGGGGCGCCCGGGTTGAATGGCGTGATGGCCAAGGGGTCAGGCGCTGACCCTGGCAAGGCGGGAGCCACGCTGGAAGCAGTTCGCCAGCAGCAGCAGGGTGGTGACGCCGACGGTGCCGAGCACCAGCCAGGGCAGCCAGGGTTGCCCCTGGGCCATGGCGTAGTCGTGCAGGGCGCCGCCACCCACGTAACCCGTCATGCCGCCGAGCGCCAGCCCCAGGCGGCTGAAGCCCATGTAGCTGCCGCGCGCACCGGGCTGGGCGAGCTTGGTCATGAGGGTTTCCCGCGCCGGCTCGGCGATGACGATGCCGAGGTAGAAGCAGGCGAGCAGCAGGAAGACCGCGGGCAGGGTGGTGGCGAAGGCGACCAGGCCTATCCCCGTGGTCATCAGCAATACCCCGGCCATCAGGCGATTCTCCAGCTTGAAGTGGCGCTCGCCGAAGCGGGCGAGGGGGTAGAGCAGGGCCAGGGAGATGGCGGTCTCCAGGGTATACATCCAGCCCACCGCTGTGGTGCTGCCCGCCATCTGCTTGACCAGGATGGGGAAGATCAGCATCACCTGAACCCAGAGCGCGTAGTAGCCGCTCAGGATCAGCACCAGTCGGCAGAAGGCCTTGTCCGCCAGTACCTGGCCGAGGCCGTCGCGGATCGGGGTCGGGCGTACGGAGAGCTTGTAGGGGGGTAGGATCAGCAGGTTGCACAGGGCGGCGCAGACGAAGAGACCGGCACCCAGCAGGCAGACATATTCGAAGTCGAAGTTCAGCAGCCAGCTGCCGAGCAGGGCCCCCACCACGGCGCCGGCGCTCTCCAGCATCATCAGCAGGGAGATGTAGCGGCCCCGCTCCCGTGGCCGGGTGAACTTGATGACCAGGGCGGCGCGGGGGGGATCGAACAGGCAGCCACCGAGCCCGGAGATGATGCAGGAGAGGATGAGTTCCAGCCCGCTTTCGGCATAGGCCAGGCTGGCGAACCCCAGCGCCCGCAGCAGCATGCCGCAGACGATGAGGGGGCGCGCCCCGAACTTGTCGGCCAGGGAGCCGCCAAACACCCCCAGCCCTTGCTGGGTGAGCTGACGCAGCCCCAGCGCCAGCCCGACCACCCCGGCGGCCCAGCCGAGCTGGTCCACGAAACGCAGGCTGATCATGGGCATGACCACGAAGAATCCCAGGATCACCAGGAGGGAATCCAATGCCAAGAACCACCGCCCCAACCGCCTCGCCCGCTCCACCATGATCCTGTTACCTCTGTTCGTTCCGTTGATATTGTTGTGTTGTTGTATTCATCGCCGAATGGCGCCGTCACAAAAGAGAGTCAAGGACGATGACAGGTCCCTGACTCGATGGCGTATTGCCATATGATGACGATTGATGCTGCTATTCTGGTGGGGCGCCAGATATAGTGGTAGCCGACAACTGGCTATATTTCATATTGGATTTGGTTATGGCTATGACACTCGACGATTTGCAATTGCTGCTGGATGTGGCCAACCGTGGCAGCTTCAGCAAGGTGGCGGCCATCCGTGGCTGGTCGCAGCCCATGGTGAGCCAGCGGATCGCCGTGCTGGAGCAGGAGCTGGGCCAGTCCCTGTTTCGCCGCCACCGCCGTGGGGCCACCCCGACCCCGGCCTGCGAGCAGTTTCTGCCTGCGGCGATGGCTGCCCTGAGTGCTCTGGAAGGGGGGCGGCTCGCGATGCAGGGGGCGCCCGCCTTGCCGCGGATCCGGCTCTCCTGCCTGCCTTCCCTGACCACGGCGGTGTTCGGCCCCCTGCTGCTGGCCCTGGTGGACGAGGCCTTCGAGATCCGCTGCAACACGGATCACTCCGGCATCATCATGCAGGAGCTGCTGACCGGGGAGACCGATGTCGGCTTCATCCTGAAGTGTCCCGCCATCGCCGGCATCCAGCTCGAGCTGCTCTATCGCTCCCCCATCATCGCCGTGGCCTGCGCCACCCACCCCCTGGCCGGTCGGCAGGGGCTGACCCTGCAGGACATCGCCAACGAGCGGCTGGCCCCCCAGCAGTGGGGCACCGGCTGTGACGAGCTGATCCTGCAGCTACGGCTGCTGCGCCAGGTCGCCAGCCCGCTGCACGCCATCCAGCCCGCCAGCGCGGCGCGAGAGCTGGCGCTGGAGCACGGCTTCATCACCCTGATGCCGGCGCTCGCCATCACCCGGGATCTGGAGTTCGGTCGCCTGGTGAAACTGGATGTGGTGGATCTGCCGCCGGATCACTGGGATGTGATGATGGCCTGGCGCAGTGGCAAGCGTCCCAATCCCGCCAAGGAGCGGGTGCTGGAGGCGGCGCGTTCCCTGGCCCGGCGCTGGTCGGGGAAACGGGAATAAAAAAGCGCCGGTTCAGGCCGGCGCTTTCCATGTTGTTGCTGTGTATCGGTATCAGTGGCTGGCCTTGAGGGTCACACCGGAGAAGGCGCTGAAGCCGCTCAGCTGCACGTGCCAGGTCCCTGCCTTGGGCGCGTTCAGGGTACAGGTCTCGGCGTTGCCGCTCTTGTAGGGGCGGCAGTCATAGCTGGTGCTGGTCGGGGCCGAGCCGAACTTCACATAGAGGTCCGCATCCCCTGTGCCGCCGCTGCTGGCGACCACCAGCTGGCTCCTGCCGGCCGGCACTTCTATGGTGTAGCTCAGCTTGCCCCCCTTGGCGGCGGTGAGATTGCTCACCGGTACCCCGTTTTGCAGCACGTTGCCCGCCGGCGGCGTGGTAGTGCAGGAGGCATTGACGCCGACCGTGGTGAAGGCGGCCGCCACGTCGCTCAGGCTGTAGCCGAGATCGGTGGCCGCCCTGGTCACGCCGCAGGCGCCCTGATCGAAGGTGGTGTTGGCACCCCAGTAGAGGCGGTTGGCCAGCACGAACACCTCGAACGCCTTGCGGGTGTTCCAGCCGCTGGTGTTGGCCAGCAGGTAGAAGGCGCGGTTGTAGACCCCGGAGCTGTGGTGTACGTCGATGCCGTCATAGTAGTCGCTGGCGTGGCCGATGGACTTGCCGTCCCGGGTCGGATCCTCGAAGTAGCGCAGCGAGCCGTTGCCCTTGAAGATCTGGGCCCCCACCAGCCAGTCGTTGCTGCCCTTCATGTAGTTCTCGGCCGCTTCCCCCGCCATGTCGGAGAAGGCCTCGTTGATGCCGCCGGACTGGCCGGAGTAGACCAGCCCCGAGTTCTGTTCGGTGAAGCCGTGGCTCACCTCGTGGGCTGCCACGTCCAGGCTCACCAGGGGGTAGAAGGTGGTGGCGCCGTCACCGAAGGTCATCTGGCTACCGTCCCAGAAGGCGTTTTCGTAGTTGCGGCTGTAGTGCACCCGCATCTTGAGCTTGAAGCTCAGCGGCGCCGTGTTGTACCAGTTGCGGTACATGTCGAATACCACGTTGCCGAAGTAGTGGGCATCGTTGAGCGGCGAATAGGCGCCGTTGATCTCCTTGACCGTGTTCTCCGGGCAGGTGAACTGGTGGATGGCGCCCCCCGTGGTGGCATGGTTCATGTTGAGGGTATCGACGTTCGCGCTGGTCATCCGGCAGTTGTCGTCCACCTGCAGCGGGCCGAAGTCGGCGCCGTAGAAATACTTGCCGGTCTTGAGGTTGCCGCCCGGACCTGTGGCGTCCTTGTGGTTGATCCCCTCCCAGCGCTTGATCTCGCTGCCGCTCTGGGCGTCGATGATGACGAAGGGGCGGCTTGGCTCCTCGCTCGCCGCGAGCCAGGAGACAAGGTAGACCAGACGGGCCTGCCCTGCGTCATCCTGCATCACGAACAGCTTGACCCGCTCGTTGCTGCCCTTGGCGCCGGCCCGCGCCTTGCGGGCGGCATCGGCGGGAGAGAGGGAGGCGGTCGGGCTCGCGAGATCGGTCTCGATCTGGCGCAGCATGGTGCCGGAGACCTGGCTGATCTGGCCGCCGAGGGACTGCTCGGCCACGAGCACCTGGCCCCAGACCGGGATGCCGTGCCAGGTCTGCTCATAGCGCACCCGCTGCTGGCCATTGGGCAGCTTGACCGCCCGCACCTG
The DNA here is from genome assembly GCF_019048365.1 of Aeromonas sp. FDAARGOS 1415. NCBI lineage: Bacteria > Pseudomonadati > Pseudomonadota > Gammaproteobacteria > Aeromonadales > Aeromonadaceae > Aeromonas > Aeromonas sp. FDAARGOS 1415. The sequence continues at coordinate 2,180,078 of NZ_CP077363.1, forward strand.
GCGAAACTCGCCATCCCCTGCGAGGGCGCTGACCCCGGCGGCACCGCTCGGCGCCCCCAGCAGGCCGGCGACCTGGTTTACTTCCACCTGTTCTGCCGCCATGGCGGCGCTTCCCCAGCAGGCCAGTACCACGGCCAAATAGACTTTGTTCATCTCGTCTTTCCTTAGTCGATGAAGATTACACACCGGGTCTGTTGCCCGGCGCTCTTACACTAGTGGGAAGGGACGAAATGGCTGCCTGTCATTTGTAACAGATCGGCGAAAACAGGCAGCAGAACATACTTCTACGATGTTAATCGTCCAGTAAATGCCTGGCTGGCAGAGTGTTTCACCAAAAATGGGCGGGATTGATGACAAGCCCAATAAGCCGACCGGACGGGGCGCTCCATTTGGGGGTTGCCAGCGGGGAGAGCGGGCCGAAAGTCCTTGGCAAACAAGGGATTGATTGACTACATTGGCTCCCATGACGGCGCACGCCGAGTCAACGCAGGGAGGAGTGGCGATGTTTTCATGGCAACTGGATGACGAGCTGGCGCTCCTGTTCCTGCAACCCGACATGGCCAGCGAGCTGTTTCGCCTCTGCCAGCGCAACCGCGACTACCTCTCCCAGTGGTTGCCCTGGGTGCCCCACATCCAGCAACCCTCCGACAGCGCCACCTTCATTCGCCACGCCATCGAGAAATTCGCCCGGGGGGAGGGGCTGACCACGGCCATCGAGTATCAGGGGGAGGTAGTCGGCGTCATCGGCTACAACCAGATCGATCACGGGCTGGCCAAGGTCAGCATCGGCTACTGGCTGGCGGAACGCTGGCAGGGGCACGGCATCATCACCCGGGCCTGCCAGGCCCTGATCCACCACGCCTTCGAGGAGATGGGGATGGAGAAGGTGGAGATCAGCGCCGCCCAGGAGAACGACGCGAGCCGGGCGGTGTGCGAGCGGCTCGGCATGGTGCAGGAGGGGGTGACCCGGCGGGCGGAGCGACTGGCGGACAGGGTGGTGGATCACGTGCACTACGGCCTGCTGCGGGACGAGTGGCTCAGGCTAAGGGATCTCTGATGGCCTTTCTGCCCGCTTCCAACGTCCGGGGGGAGAGATGACGACGCTGCCCCATATCACCACGGCTCGCACCCTGTTGACCGTGCTGCCCCCGGAACGGGCCGACCTGATGCTGGATTTCTATCTGCGCAACCGCACCCACCTCGCCCCCTGGGAGCCCAGGCGGGATGAAAGTTTCTATACCCTGGCCCACTGGCAGGCGCGGCTACGCGACGGCTACGGCCAGTTCTTCGATGGCAGCGCCGTGCAGCTGGCGGCCCTGGATCTGCGGGGAGAGCGAGTGCTCGCCACCTGCAACTTCACCAACATCATGATGGGCATGTTCAAGGCGTGCCACCTGGGTTATGCCATCGACCATGCCCATCAGGGACAGGGACTGATGCACGAGGTGGTGACGGCCGGCATCGACTACCTGTTCGGTGAGCGCGGCCTGCACCGCATTATGGCCGGCTACATGCCGGCGAACCTGCGCAGCGGCGCCCTGCTCGAACGGCTCGGCTTCGAGCGGGAGGGGTACGCAAAGGACTACCTGATGATCAACGGCCGCTGGGAGGACCACGTCCTCACCGCGCTCCTCAACCCCGCCGTCTAGGTGACATTTGCCTGTCAGCCTGCTTGTTGCAGGGAGCGTCTTGACGCGTTGCCCGGCGACGGGAGGCGCTTTTTCACGGCAAGATCGCACTATCTGTATGCGCCTCATACCCCAGACCCCAAAAGCGTGTAAAATTGCGCCCTGAATTTTCCCGGCCGGCAGCTGCTGGTCGCGACTCCATACATGCAAGGCAGACATTGTGACTGAAGTAGACAGATTCGCGGACATTCGCCCCTATCGCGATGATGAAGTGCCAGCGGCCATCGAGCGGCTGATCCAGGATGACGAGTTTATCGGTGCCATCGCCAAATACCGTTTCGGTTCCCTGATGAGCTGGCTGGGCTGGGCCATCCGCCCGCTGATCCGCCAGTTCCTGCGCCACAAGTGGGCCAAGGTCAGCACCATCCATCAGGTGCAGATGGGGGTGACCCGCTACATGACCCGCATGATCGCCACCTCCACCCAGGGGGTGAGCTTCTCCGGGCTCGAACACCTGAAGAAGGAGCAGGGCTATCTGTTCGTCTCCAACCACAGGGACATCGCCATGGATCCGGCGTTCGTCAACTGGGGACTGCACACCCACGGTTTCGATACCGTGCGCATCGCCATCGGTGACAACCTGCTGCGCAAACCCTGCGCCACCGAGTTGATGAAGCTCAACAAGAGCTTCATCGTCAAGCGCTCCGCCAAGGGGCCGCGGGAGATGATGAAGGCGCTCGGCGAGCTGTCGGCCTACATCGGCCAGTCGGTACACGAGGGGCACTCCATCTGGATCGCCCAGAAGGAAGGGCGCGCCAAGGACGGGGACGACAAGACGGATCCGGCCATCCTCAAGATGTTCTACGTGGACGGCAAGAAGCAGAAGATCGAGTTCGTCGACTACATGCGCAGCCTCAATATCGTGCCGGTCAGCATCAGCTACGAGCTGGATCCCACCGACATGGCCAAGGCGCGCGAGCTCTACGAGAAGTCGGTCAACGGCAGCTACGAGAAGGGCGAGTTCGAGGACATCGAGAGCATAGTCGCGGGCATCGTCGGCCAGAAGGGGCGGGTACACGTCTCCTTCGGCGCCCCCATCACTGAGGGGTTCAGCGATCCGGACGAACTGGCCGCGCTCATCGACAAGGCCATCTGGAGCAGCTATCGCCTCTTCCCCGGCAATTACCTGGCCGCGGATGTCCCCAATCGGGCCAGCACGACCGAGCAGGCTGCCTTCCTGACCCGCCAGTCCGAGGTGCCAGCAGAGCACAAGGCCATCTGGCGCGCCATGTATGCCAAGCCGGTGGAGAACGCCAACAAGGTTTGAATGGCACCGGTCATGACAGCTTGATACGAAAAAAACGGGAGCAGATGCTCCCGTTTTTGCGTCTGGTCAAAGTTGGCGGCCATCGGGTAGTGAATAATATTGTTTCAGCTGGTACGATAATCGGGTGAACGAGCGGTATCTCCTGGCGAGGGACGGGCTGTGCAACAGCCGCCCGACGCCTTATGTAGCGAGAGGCTCGGTTCGTGTCCGCACGGATGGCGGGCGACACCAGACAAGGACCTTCAGGGGTCCTTTTTCATTGATGCAGAAAGATAGACCACAGATATAGCTAAGGATGCGAACCCCATGATCACCGGCAGCCTGGATACCTTGCAACGCACCCCCTTGCCCGCTCCCCTGGACCGCATCATGGCCGAGGTGGTGCAGAGCGTCGGACGCTGGCTGGATGCCCCCCTCGGCAAGCAGGAGATCGACGGTCTCAATCTGTTCTGCCTGGTGAGCGAGGATCTGACCGAGCCGGCTGCGGATCGTCGCGGCGAGTTTCACGAGCAGTACCTGGATATCCAGCTGCTGCTGCGCGGGGAGGAGTGGATCGGTGTGGGACCCCATGCCTATGTCCGGGACGGCGCCGATCATCCTTACCCCGACCTCTGGTTCGTCGACGACGAGCAGACCAGTTATCTGGCGTTGCAGCCCGGCGACTTTGCCATCTTCTGGCCGGGAGAACTGCATCGCCCCCTCTGCACTCCTCAACCGCCGGCACAGGTGAAGAAGCTGGTGGTCAAGGTGCATCGGGATCTGCTGGCCGGGCTCTGATCGCCCGTACCGGCCCTCCTGCGGCAGTGAACACGCTGCGCAGGCCGAATCGAAAAATTGGACGCAGCCTCCTGCGACCATACGCCCCCGGCAGGGGAATCCCATCCATCGCTGGATGACACGACACTGTCGGCATCACGCCGACGCACAGGAAGATGTAGAACATGAGCAAGTTGGTATTGATCCTTAACTGCGGTAGCTCTTCCCTGAAATTTGCCGTAATGGACGCCGAAACGGGCGAGGACATGCTGTCCGGCCTGGCCGAATGCTTCAATCTGGACGATGCACGCATCAAATGGAAACTCCACGGGGTCAAGGGCGACGCCATGCTGGGCGCGGGTGCCGCGCACCAGGAAGCTCTCGACCACATCGTGGGTCACATCCTGCCCCAGGATCCCGCCCTGGCCGAGCAACTGGTGGCCATTGGCCATCGCATCGTGCACGGCGGCGAGCAGTTCTCCCGCTCCGTGCGCATCGATGAGGGCGTGATCGCCGGCATCGAGGCCGCCATCCCGTTCGCCCCCCTGCACAACCCGGCACACCTCATCGGCATCCGTGCCGCCCTCAAGGTCTTCCCGGCCCTGGCCGAGAAGAACGTGGCCGTGTTCGACACCGCTTTCCACCAGACCTTGCCGCAGGAAGCCTACCTCTACGCGCTGCCCTACAGGCTCTACAAGGAGAACGGCATCCGCCGTTACGGCGCCCACGGCACCTCCCACCGCTTCATCGCCGAAGAGACCGCCAAGGCGCTGGGCAAGCCGCTGGAAGAGCTCAACATCATCAACTGTCACCTGGGTAACGGCGCCTCCGTCTGCGCCATCCGTGGCGGCGAATCCGTCGACACCTCCATGGGGCTGACCCCGCTGGAAGGGCTGGCGATGGGCACCCGCTCCGGCGACATAGACCCCGCTGTAGTTTTCTTCATGCACGACCAGCTCGGCAACAGCGTGGAGCAGATCAATCACACCCTGACCCGTGAATCCGGCCTGCTGGGCATGACAGAGGCGAGCAGCGACTGCCGCTATGTCACCTCCAACTACGCCACCGACGACGGTGCCAAGCGTGCGCTTGACGTGTTCACCTACCGGGTGGCCAAGTATGTCGGTGCCTACGCCGCCGCCATGGACGGTCGTCTGGACGCCCTGGTGTTCACCGGCGGTATCGGCGAGAACGCCGCCATGGTGCGCGAGATGGTGCTGGCACGCCTGGCCCTGTTCGGCTTCAAGGTCGACAAGGAAGCCAACAACGCCGCCGTGCTCGGCGGGGAAGGCCCCATCACCACCGCTGACAGCCGTCTGGCCCTGGTGATGCCCACCAACGAAGAGCTGGTCATCGCCCGCGATGCCCTGAGCCTGGTCGGCTGATACCGCCCCGGTTAGAACCCAGCGCCCGGCCCTGCCGGGCGCTGTCATTTTCGGCGCCTGCTGAGTACCCCGTCATTTGACATGAAGGACCAGATACGTACCCTGACCGCAGTGTGATATTGCGGAGGTAGTGATGAAAGAGATGTTTTTCAACTGGTTGTCCGGGCTCGGTGTCGAGGTGACACCCATGATGGCCCTGGTGATCGCCCTGGGGTTCATCCTGCTGACCGCCCTGGTGCTGCACCTGGTGCTGCACCGCATCCTGCTGGTGCGCCTGGTGGGTCTGCTTGGCAAGGCCCAGCAGGCGTGGCTGCCCCCCCAGTTGCAGCAGCGTCTTTTCTATCGCCTCGCCTTCGTGTTGCAGGGGGCCGTGCTGCTCGGCCAGGCGGAGATCTGGCTGCCCAAGGCGTCCGACAGCCTGGCGCTGATCGAACTGGTGGCCCAGCTCTGGATCCTGCTGTTCCTGCTGCTGGCGCTGTTTGCCCTGCTCGACTGCCTGCTGTCGGTGAGCCGCCATACCCGGCTCGGACGGGATCTGCCCCTGCGCGGCATCTTCCAGGGGGTGAAACTGGTGGCCAGCATCCTGGTCGGCATCCTGATGATCGCCCTGCTGCTCGGCAAGTCACCGCTCTTCCTGTTCAGTGGCCTGGGGGCCATGACCGCAGTCCTGATGCTGGTGTTCAAGGACCCCATCCTGGGCCTGGTGGCCGGGATCCAGCTCTCCGCCAACCGCATGCTGAGCGTCGGTGACTGGCTGCAGATGGATAAATACGGGGCGGATGGCGAGGTGACCGACATCGGCCTCACCACGGTCAAGGTGTCGAACTGGGACAAGACCATCACCACCATCCCCACCTATGCCCTCATCTCCGACTCCTTCAAGAACTGGCAGGGGATGACCGAATCCGGTGGCCGCCGCATCAAGCGCAGCGTCAACATCGACATGACCAGCGTGCGCTTCCTGACTTCGGAGGAGCAGCTGCGGCTCAAGCAGGCCAGGTTGCTGGCGCCCTATCTGAGCCGCAAGGAGCAGGAGCTCAGCAGCTACAACCAGCAGCTGAGCGACGCCATCAGTTGCCCCATCAACGGCCGCCACCTCACCAACCTCGGCACCCTGCGCGCCTATCTGGATGCCTACCTGCGCGCCCACCCGGGCATTCGCAAGGACATGACCCTGATGGTGCGCCAACTGGCGCCGACCACGGACGGCCTGCCGCTGGAGATCTACTGCTTCACGGCGACCACCGCCTGGGCCGAGTATGAAGGGATACAGGCTGACATATTCGACCACATATTTGCGATTATTGAGCAATTTCATCTGAGATTGCATCAATCTCCAACCGGTTATGACATGCACGCCTGGAAGGCTGGCTGATACCGCTTCCGGCGTGGAAGAGGGGACGTGGCGCTGTACCTTATTTAATCACTGACCGTCATCACGCAGCGGTTGAAATTTGGCAGGCAGAAGAGAAAAATGGCGGCCTTCTCTTTGCCCCGGGGGCCTGAGCCCCCGGCCTGGCCAGAGTACTGAACCATCCCCTTTATCACAGGAACGTTATGAAGCTCCTCCACAACACGGCGGCCGCACTGTGCTGCTCCCTAATCCTGGCCGCCATGCCCGCCCTCGCCATCGAATATGCCCTGCCCGCAGCCAACAGCCGCCTGGTGGGTGAGAACCTGGATTACGTGGTGTCGGCCGAAGAGGCGGGCCAACCCCTGGAAGCGGCCGCGGCCAAGTTCCAGCTGGGCTTGACCAACATGCTGGAAGCCAACCCCAAGGCGGATCCCCTGCTGCTGCAGGCCGGCGAGAAGATGGTCATTCCGCACCAGCTGATCCTGCCGGATGCCCCCCGCGAGGGCATAGTGCTGAACGTGGCCGAGATGCGCCTCTATTACTATCCCAAGGGCAAGAAGGTGGTGGAAGTGCTGCCCATCGGCATCGGCCAGCTTGGCACCGACACCCCGGAAGACTGGGTGACCAGCGTGCAGCGCAAGAAGGCGGGCCCGACCTGGACCCCGACCGCCAAGATGCACGCCGAGTACGCCGCCCGTGGCGAGACCCTGCCTGCGGTCTGGCCGGCCGGTCCGGACAACCCCATGGGGCTGTTCGCGCTCTACATCGGCAAGATGTACGCCATCCACGGCACCAACGCCCAGTTCGGCATCGGCCTGCGAGTGAGCCACGGCTGCGTGCGGCTGCGCAACGACGACATCGAGTACCTGTTCAAGCAGGTCCCGGTCGGTACTCGCGTCCAGTTCGTGAACCAGCCCATCAAGGCCTCTGTCGAGCCGGATGGCCGCCGCTATCTGGAAGTGCACCAGCCGCTCTCCCGCAGCCAGGAGGAGTTCGACTCCAGCCTGCCGGCACCGCTGCCCATGTCCACCGCCGTGACCCGTTTCATCGCCCACGCGGACAGCGACTCCCAGCTGGTCAAGCAGGCCCTGGAGCAGCGCAGCGGCATGCCCATCGCCATCAACCGCTGATCGTTTTTTCGTCGAACTCGAGCCCCGGCTTCTGCCGGGGCTTTTTTATGTCATCGGGAAGGGGAACATCAGGGTAAATCCTTGGTGTATTGGGATAAAATCCGGCCTTCATGGCAGTGAGTGGTTACTTGATTAGGTGTGAAACGTTTTTCTTGTGTTTTTTATTTGTTAAAAGTGGTTGTGATCAGGCGATCCGCTGATTACTCTAGGCCGGTTTTTTTAAGGAAGAGCCCGTCACAAGAACGGGCACAGACGTCACATAACGGAGTTTTGAATGACAGCTAGCACCCCCATGCTCATCACCTTTCTGGTGTACATCCTCGGGATGGTCCTGATCGGCTTCATCGCCTATCGCGCCACCCGCAACTTTGACGACTACATTCTCGGCGGCCGCCGTATGGGGAGCTGGGTGACCGCCCTCTCCGCCGGTGCCTCCGACATGAGTGGCTGGCTCCTGATGGGCCTGCCCGGCGCCGTCTTCATCGGCGGCATCTCCGAGAGCTGGATCGCCATCGGTCTGGTCATCGGCGCCTATCTCAACTGGCGCTGGGTCGCCGGTCGACTGCGGGTTCATACCGAGAAGAACCGCAACGCCCTGACCCTGCCGGACTACTTCACCTACCGCTTCGAGGACAAGAGCCGGGTGCTGCGCATCCTCTCTGCCCTGGTGATCCTGCTGTTCTTCACCATCTACTGCGCCTCCGGCGTGGTGGCCGGTGCCCGCCTGTTCGAGAGCACCTTCGGCATGAGCTATGACACCGCCCTTTGGGTCGGTGCCGCGGCCACCATCACCTACACCTTCTTCGGTGGCTTCCTCGCGGTAAGCTGGACCGATACCGTGCAGGCGACCCTGATGATCTTCGCCCTGATCCTGACCCCGGTCTTCGTCATCATCGCCGTGGGCGGTATCGACACCGCCATGGTGCAGGTGGCGGCGCAGAATGCCAGCAACCTCGACATGTTCAAGAACCTGGACTTCATCGCCATCATCTCCCTGATGGCCTGGGGCCTCGGGTACTTCGGCCAGCCCCACATCCTGGCGCGCTTCATGGCGGCGGACTCCCACCACTCCATGACCAATGCCCGTCGCATCAGCATGACCTGGATGGTGCTGTGCCTGGGCGGCGCCGTGGCCATCGGCTTCTTCGGCCTCTCCTACTTCTCCACCTTCACCGAGCAGGCGAGTGGTGTGACCGGCAACCCCGAGCGGGTCTTCATCGAGCTCTCCAAGATCCTGTTCAACCCCTGGGTCGCCGGCGTTCTGCTCTCCGCCATCCTGGCGGCGGTCATGAGTACCCTCAGCTGCCAGCTGCTGGTCTGCTCCAGCGCCATCACCGAGGATCTCTACAAGCCCTTCCTGCGCAAGAACGCCTCCCAGAAGGAGCTGGTGTGGGTCGGCCGTGCCATGGTGCTGCTGATCTCCCTCATCGCCATCGCCGTGGCCGTGAACCCGGAAAACCGGGTACTGGGTCTGGTGAGCTACGCCTGGGCCGGCTTCGGTGCCGCCTTCGGCCCCGTGGTGCTGCTCTCCGTGCTCTGGTCCCGCATGACCCGCAACGGCGCCCTGGCGGGCATGCTGGTCGGTGCCCTGACCGTCATCGTCTGGAAGCAGTTCGGCTGGCTGGGTCTGTACGAGATCATCCCGGGCTTCCTGTTCGCTGCCGTGGCGATCGTGGTGTTCAGCCTGCTGGACAAGGCCCCCTCCCAGGCCATGCAGGATCGCTTCGCAGAAGCCGAGCAGGAGTTCCAGAGCCCCATGGCCGACGCCATCGCGGTGAAGTAATTCCGCTCAGATAGTAAAAAGCCCCGCAACTGCGGGGCTTTTTCATTGCACGAAGGGAAGGGGACTATTCGTTGCCCCCCTTGCCCAATGGCTGGCAGGTGAGGGCAGGCTGGCCATAGCGCTCCAGTGTCGCGTCATCTCCCTTGGTCCAGAGGGTGAGGTTTTGCCCTTCATATCTGGCCCCGCTGGCGCTGGGGGTTTCATAGGCGAGTACCTGCTGCTGGTCGTTCCCCTCGCTCAGGTTGATCACGGCGGCGGGCAGTTTGGCCTCGTTGTAGAAATAGGTCGAAAGGGTCACTTTGTTGCCGCACTGGTAGTCCACCGGGCTTGGCACCATCAACTGGCCGCCCTTGATCTGCAGCTCGGTGATCCGCATCTGGTAGCTCTTCTCCACGCATTGGCGTGCGTCACTCTCTTTCCAGCACTCGTTGCGTCCCTTGATCCAGCCGCGCTGTATCGCCTTCTCCGTCTTTTTCTGCTCGTCATTGAAGTTGGCCAGCGCCTTGGGGTAGAGAGTCGCCAGTTCGTTGTCCAGTGCGGCGAGCCCTGCATCCTGACAGACAAGCTGCTCGGCCGTGCTGTGGGCCTTGGTGCAGTCGAAGGAGGGAGTGGCCGCCGTGGCCAGTAGCGGCGAGAGAGAGAGGGTGGCAAACAGCATCTTGTTCATCGAAAGGCTCCAGCAAAAGGGGAATACCCCATAACTAGAGCACACTCTACAACATAATGGCGCAGGGACGCCGAGCGCTTTTTACGCCGGGCGCCCCGGAAGAAGGGAGGAAGATCAGGCCAGCGCCAGTTGCTGGCGGCTGCGCCACAGCCGCTCGTGGAAGAAGAACACCACTGTGTTGATGGAAGGTTCGATCAGCGCCATTACGCCACCGGTGAGCAGCTCGCCACTCAGCAGGAAGGCGACGCCGAAGGCCACAGAGAAGTGCACCAGTGCGAAGCTGCTGGTCTTGGCCTGCAGGCTGTGCTCGGGTTTGAACCTGCGCCAGCCAAGGTCGTGGAAGTAGAAGGCGACCGTGTTGACGGCGGGTTCGATCAGGGCGATCAGGCTGGCGGTGAGCAGTTCACCGGTCAGCAGGTAAGCCACGGTGAAGGCGACACTGAAGTGCAGGGCGGCAAAGCTGATGGTCTTTTTCATGGTGGTGGCTCCCTCTGGCGATGAAGGCAGTATCACCCAGAAAACCATTAAATGAAAACTATTCTCATCTATTGGCGAAATAGAAAAAGCCTATCGATCGACATTCACCCACCGAATAGGGAGTTGTATGGGGCCATACCAGCGTTAGAGTGTGCTTTTTGCCATGAAAAAGGAGCTTTCATGACCATCAATGCCAACATTTATGTGCTGTTCATCCTGCTGCTGATGATCATCGTCGGTGTCGTGGCCTGGCGACTGGCCCGGCGCAAGAGCCGCCATCCGGTGCTTGTCACCTTCCTGTGCGTGCTGCTCTGCCTGGCACCGCCCTTCGCCCTGCTGGCGTTGCTCATTCTGGCGCTCTGGCGGGATCTGCCCACAAGACCTGGCGCTGAGCAACCTCAGCCGCCGCTGCCGCAGTCATAGAAAAGCCCCTCGCGGGGCTTTGTCGTTTTTTGCAACGGGTGAGCGGTCAGGCCTCGGCCTGGTTCAGCCACTCCACCCTGTACTGGGCGCCAGTGCCCTGGGCCAGCCTGGCGCACAGGGGGTTCAAGAAGGCTTCGATCTGCTCATCCAGCATCCAGGGGGGGCTGACGATAAGCATCCCGGAACCGTTCATGCCCCAATCGCTAGTCTGGCCGGCCACTTCCAGCTCGGCGACCAAGACGTTACCGAAGTTCTCCCGCTTGATCGCCTTGAGCATATCCCGGGACTTGTCCGCCTCCTGGCCGAGGATGGGATACCAGAGGGCGTAGATGCCGGTGGCCCAGCGCTTTTGCGCTTTTTTAAGGGTATCGACCACGGCGAAGTAGTCTTCTTTCAGCTCATAGGGGGGATCGATGAGCACCAGGCCGCGGCGAGGGGTGGGGGGCAGCAGGGCGACCAGCCCCTCGAAGCCGTCGCGATGGTGGACGGCGACGCGCGGGTCGTACCCCATATTGGCGCGCAGGTCCTCCACCTCGTTGTTGTGCAGCTCCATCAAGGCCAGCTTGTCCTGCTCGCGAATGAGGCGGCGGGAGAGCTCGGGGGAGCCCGGGTAGTAGTGCAGATCGCCCCCCTGGTTCATCTCCTCGATGACACCCAGATACGGCGCCATGGCCACCCACTGGGCGCGCTCGTTCCAAAGACGGCCAATGCCGTCGGCATACTCGGCCTTCTTCTGGGACCAGTCGCCGCGCAGGTCGTAGAGACCGCCACCGGCATGGGTATCCAGCACGATGAAGGGTTTCTCCTTCTTCTTGAGGGACTCGATGATCAGGGCCTGGACGGCGTGTTTCAGCACGTCGGCGTGGTTGCCTGCGTGGAAGGCGTGGCGGTAGCTCAGCATATGAGATCTCTGAGGGGGCCCTGTTGGGCACCCAGTAACGATAGATAGTTTGACAGGTTGTGGCTCTTGCCCCGGGAGAGGGAAAGCTCGCGCAGGGTCTGCAACAAGACGCCTTGCTGCAGCCGCTCCAGTTCCAGTTCGTGGGCCAGCATGGCCTGATACTCCTCGTCGGCCACCCGGCTCTTGGCCTGCTGACGCAGGGCACGCCAGGGGAGCAGCACGGCTTCGGTCTGCACCAGGCCCGGCTGCAGATCGGTGAGATCGACCGGGATCCCGCACTGGTCCAGATAGTGCAGCAGCAGGGCCAGGTTGACGTTGCCGCCCAGGCTCTGCACATGGAGCCAGTCCTGGCTGCGCTGGCCATAGACCTGGCTGCTCCACACCCAGAAGTCGAGGGGAGTGGGCAGCGCGTCGGCGCCGATCCGCTCGCTTGTCATCATCTGTTCGTCACGCAAAGAAGGCTTGCTCCATGGTTTCCAGCTCCTCGGAGAGGTTCATCCACTCCAGTTCTATCTCCTCAAGCTCCTCCTTGAGGGGACCCTGGGACTTTAGCAGCTCGGAGAGCTTTTGCTTGGCGCTCTCCTCGTAGATGGCGGGGTCGGCCAGCTGCTGCTCGATGTCGGCGAGTTTCCCCTGCAGCTTCTCCATGCCAGCCTCGAGCTTCTCGAGCTTCTGGCGAAGCGGCCGGGTCTGCTGGCGGAACTGGGCCTCGAGCCGTTTCTGATCCTTGCGCGCCACAGCCGAGTTGGCGGAGACGGGGCCGTCCGCCGGCTTGGCGTTGGCCTCTCTCTCCTGCTCGCCGAGCCACTTGTGGTAGTCGTCGAGGTCGCCGTCGAATGGCTCGACCCGGCCGCCGTGGACCAGATAGAAGTCATCCGTGGTGGTGCGCAGCAGGTGACGGTCGTGGGAGACCACCACCATGGCCCCTTCGAACCCTTGCAGCGCCATGGTCAGGGCGTGGCGCATCTCCAGATCCAGGTGGTTGGTCGGTTCATCTAGCAGCAGCAGGTTGGGGCGCTGCCAGGTGATGAGGGCCAGCACCAGGCGCGCCTTCTCGCCGCCGGAGAAGGGGGCCACCTTGTCCAGCACCTTGTCCCCGTGGAAGCCGAAGCTGCCGAGGTAGTTGCGAAGCTCCTGCTCCGTCTTGTCCGGGGCGAGGCGCACCAGATGATCGAGGGGAGAGTCATCCAGACGCAGGGTCTCCAGCTGATGCTGGGCGAAGTAACCGATGCTGACCCCGGCGCTCACTTCCAGCTTGCCTGATAGCGGCGCATTGGAGCCCGCAAGCATCTTGATGAAGGTGGACTTGCCCGCACCGTTGCGCCCCAGCAGGCCGATGCGCGAGCCCGGCACCAGGTTGAGCTTGATCTTCTCCAGGATCACCTTGTCGCCGTAGCCGGCACTGAGGTTCTCCATGGCGATGAGAGGGGTCGGCAGGGCCGAGGGCTCGCGAAACTCGAAGCTGAACTCGGAATCGGCGTGGGCGGGCAGGATCTTCTCCATCCGCTCCATGGCTTTCAACCGGCTCTGCGCCTGGCGGGCCTTGGAGGCCTTGTAACGGAAGCGATCCACATAGGACTGCATGTGGGCCATCTCCCGCTGCTGCTTCTCGTACATGGACTGCTGCTGGGCGAGCTGTTCGGCGCGCTGCAGCTCGAAGTCGGAATAGCCGCCGGTGTATTCGTTGAGCTTGCCGTTCTCGATGTGGATGATGCGCCCGACCACGGAGTCGAGGAAGTCCCGGTCGTGAGAGATCAGCACGAGCGTGCCCTGGTAGCTCTTGAGCCACTTCTCCAGCCAGATGACGGCATCGAGATCCAGGTGGTTGGTCGGTTCATCGAGCAGCAGCAGATCGGAGCGGCAGAGCAGCGCCTGGGCGAGGTTCAGGCGCATGCGCCAGCCACCGGAGAAGCTGCGCACCGGCGAGCTCAGCTGATCCCCGCCAAAGCCGAGGCCGTGCAGCAGCTCGGCGGCGCGGGCGCGAATGCTGTAGGCGCCTATGGTATCGAGCCTGCCGTGCAGCTCGGCCACCAGCAGACCGTTGTCATCCGCCTCGGCTTTGGCCAGCTCGGCCTCCAGGGTGCGAAACTCCTTGTCGCCGTCGATCACGTAGTCGAGGGCGGAGCACTCCAGTGCCGGGGTCTCCTGGGCAACGCCGGCAATCTGCCAGCCGGCGGGCAGGCTGAAGCTGCCGTTGTCGATGGCCAGCTCGCCCCGCACCAGCGCAAAGAAGGTGGACTTGCCACAGCCGTTCTTGCCCACCAGGCCCACCTTGTGGCCGGGATGTATGGTGGCGGACGCGTTGTCCAGCAGCGTGCGGCCGCCGCGGATCAGTTCGATTTGACTGGCAACTATCATGGATGGGTCTGCTTGGCTCAATTGAAGGAGAGAATCTTGCGCGGATCTTACGTGAAATGGCACAAATTTGCACTTGAGGGGCGGGGGGATGGCTGCGGCCGGAAAAACGTGTCATAACAGAGACATCTGGTGGCAGGAGGCTGACCATGTTGATTAAAGAGATCATGACGACCCGGGTTGCGACCGTCTCCATGGATGACAGGCTGGGCGTCATCAAGGAGATCTTCGAACAGGCGAACTTTCGCCACCTGCTGGTGGTGGAGGAAGAGGAGCTGGTGGGGGTGATCTCGGACCGGGATCTGCTGCGCGCCCTCAGCCCCTATCTGGACACGGATGCCGAAATGAACCGCGACACCGAGACCCTCAACCGGCGTGCCCACCAGATCATGAGCCGCCATCCCATCACCGTCTCCCCCAACTGCACCCTGAAAGAAGCGGCTGCCATCATGCTGGAGCGGCACATCTCCTGTCTGCCGGTGCTGGAGAATGGCGCCCTGGTCGGCATCGTGAGCTGGAAAGACCTGCTCAGGATCATGAGAGGCTGGCAACCTGTCTGACCCTCCGGGAGGGCGCGCTGTCCATCCTGACAAGCCTCTCATGCGTCCTCTTTGATATATTCATCTGTATTGTTCAGCAATGGCACTGGAATGGTTCTGATAAGTAATAAACAATAGTGATTAATTCTGTGTTTTTGCCACCTTGCGACATCTGGTGTCGTCTGAAATGGTGAAATTGGCGTTTTTATAATTAATCTCACATCGCTTCAGTTCCCATCAAGGTTTGCGGATCTACCTTAGGCCATCGGAACATAAACCCGATCAAACGACCGAGCACAGGTCTGACAGAGAGTGTTTACACCAGAGGAACTAATAATGAAAAAGACAGCATTGACGATGGCCATCTCCAGCCTGCTGCTGGCCGGTGGCGCACAGGCCGCTACCGTTTACGATCAGAATGGCTCCAAGCTGGAGATCGGTGGTCGCGCTCAGGGCATGTACTACGGCACCGATGACAACGACAGCGAAGGCGATGCCAGCTATCTGCGTCTGCACATCGCGGGTGAAACCAAGGTCGATGAAGAGCTGACTGCGTTCGGCTTCGCCGAGTACAACCTGCCGGTCTCCGGGTCTGACAATGACGAGCTGCGTTATGCGTTCGCCGGTATCAAGCACGATCGTTTCGGTGCCTTCAGCTACGGTCGTCAGGACGGCCTGTTCACCAAGGCGGTGAACGATTATACCGACGTGCTGCCTGAGTGGGGCGGTGACGGCCTGGGCAAGGGGACCGAGGTGTTCGGCACCGGTCGTACCAATGGCCTGGCCCAGTACATCTACAACTGGCAGGGTCTGACCCTGGGCGCCCAGTTCACCGGTAACAACGATCCGCAGAACGAGAGCCGCAGCGAGCGCATCGGCCCGAACGGCACCTGGACTCCGAAGGGTTCCTCCGAGGGTTATGCCCTGTCCGCCAACTATGACTTCGACATGGGCCTGAGCCTGGGTGCCGCCTACAACCAGGCTGGCAAGACCGACGAGCAGGCCGAGAACGTGAGCTTCGGTGGCGACAGCGACGCCAAGCTGTTCGGTGTGGGTGCCAAGTACGCCGTCGGCGACCTCTACATGGCTGCCACCTACTCCCACGGTGAAGATCACCTCTTCGTCAACACCGGCTCCATGAGTGGTTATGCCGAGAAGATGGATGGTTACGAAGCCGTCGTACAGTACAACATCACGCCGAAGCTCAAGCCGTCCCTGGCTTACCTGCGCACCGACGTGAAGGACAGCGCGCACGGCATCGATGACACCGCGACCGAATACGTCTCCATGGGCGTCTGGTACAACTTCACCGACAACTTCAACGCCTATGTTGACTACAAGCTGAACCTGCTGGACGAAGTCGGCTCTACCGGCAAGAACAGCCTGAACCAGTCTACCGACGACATCGTGGCGGTAGCCCTGCAGTACAACTTCTAAGTCATTCCCTGACTGCCTGCTGTACCCTGTTGACCGGCCGCATTGCGGCCGGTTTTTTTATGGGCGCGATTTGGTAAAGACCCGATCCGGGGTTCAGCATTGCCCCTTCCTGGTCGATACCCTTGTTGTCGGGCAGTGGGCGATCGGTTTTTCCGTTCCTGGTGTGGCGATGGGGCGGGGATCACGCCCCGTGGTCAAGAGCCTATCTTTCCTCGATCCTTTTTATTATTTCTATAGGGACTTGCGTTGCCCCGGCCGGGGGAGGGCGAGTCTGGTTGGCAGGTGGCACCCCGAAGGGGCGGCACTCGGGAAACGGACGTAAGGGCTTTATATGGCGAGCATATTGGATTCGGTGGATCAACGTACCCAGCTGGTGGGTGAGAATCGCCTGGAGCTGTTGATGTTCCGTTTGGGGGGGCAGCAGCTGTTTGCGATCAACGTCTTCAAGGTGCGGGAGGTGGTGAAGCTGCCCCATCTCAACAAGATGCCGGGGGCCCATCACAACATCAGCGGCGTGGCGAACATCCGCGGTGTCTCCATCCCCGTTATCAATCTGCGCGGTGCCATCGGCATGCGCCCCATGACCATCGACCAGGAATCCAACCTCATCATCACCGAGTACAACCGCACCATCCAGGGCTTCCTGGTGGGGCAGGTCGCACACATCGTCAACATGACCTGGAAGGACATACTGCCGCCGCCGCGCTCGGCGGGCCGCTCCAACTACCTGACCGCCATTACCCGCGTCCCGGAAGGGGGCATCGATCAGCTCGTCGAGATCATCGACGTGGAGAAGGTGCTGGCCGAGATCATCACCTATGACGTGCGCATCTCGGCCCACGTGCTGGACGAGGAGATGCTGCCCCAGATGCAGGGGCGCAAGGTGCTCATCGTCGACGACTCCAGCACGGCACGCAACCAGGTGCGCGAGACGCTGGCCCAGCTCGGGCTGGAGGTGATGGAGTGCCAGGACGGATTGCAGGCTCTCAAGCTGCTCAAGGGATGGTGTGACGGAGGCAAGAAGGTGACCGACGAGATCATGCTGATGATCACGGACGCCGAGATGCCGGAGATGGACGGCTATCGCCTCACCCACGAGGTGCGCAGCGATCCGCGCATGGCGGATCTCTTCATCACCCTCAACACCTCCCTGAGCGGCAACTTCAACGAGGCCATGGTCAAGAAGGTGGGCTGCAATCGCTTCATCTCCAAGTTCCAGCCCGACTTGCTGGTGGACGTGGTGCAGGAGCGGATGCGGCAGATCCTGGGGCGTTGAGCCGGGAACCGACGAGTACGAAGCCCCCGCCATGGCGGGGGCTTCGCATTGGGCTACTGGGTCAGCAGGGGCTCGATGAAGCGGGCGACCCGGTCGCGTATCTGGGGCTGGGCCTCGGCCGTCGGGTGCAGTCCATCGTTCATCATGAGTTCAGGGCGAAGCGCAATATCATCCAGAAAAAAGGGCATCAGGGGCAGGTCGTTGGCCTGCGCCAGGTCCGGGAAGATCTGCTCGAACTGCTGCAGGTAGCGCGCACCGTAGTTGCGGGGCAGCTGGATCTGGGTCAGCACCGTTTTCACCTGGCTCGCCTTGGCCAGCTCCACCATCTTGGCCAGGTTGGCCCGGGTGATGGCGGGGGCAAACCCCCGCAGGCCGTCGTTGGCGCCGAGTTCGATCAACACCCAGTCCGGCTTGTGTGTCTCGAGCAGGGCGGGCAGGCGGGCCAGCCCCCCCTGGGTCGTTTCACCACTGATGCTGGCGTTGATGAGGGTGTGCCCGCCGCCCTGCTGCTGCCATTTTTCATTGAGCAGGGCCGGCCAGCTCTGCTCGGCCTGCATCTGGTAGCCGGCACTCAGGCTGTCACCCAGCACCAGCAGGGTCTGGGCCTGGACAGAGGCGACCCAGCACCACAGGCAGCTCACGGCAAACAAGTGACGCATCATGCATTCAACTCCCAAGTTCTATTGTCATTACAGGCTCTGGCAAACAGGAAACCCAAGATGAGTTCAACGCCCATTATCACCGTCAGGGGGCTCGGCAAGACCGTTCGCCTCGGCCAGGAAAGTCTCACCATCCTTGAAGGGATCGATCTGCAAGTCAATACCGGCGAGACACTGGCGCTGGTCGGCGCCTCCGGTTCCGGCAAGTCCACCCTGCTCGGCCTGCTGGCCGGCCTGGATCTGCCGAGCAGCGGCGAGATAGAGATCCTCGGCCAGTCGCTCACCCGGCTGGACGAGGAGGGGCGCGCCAGGCTGCGCGCCGAGCAGGTGGGCTTCGTGTTCCAGTCCTTCCTGCTGCTCCCCACCCTGAGCGCCCTGGAGAACGTCATGCTGCCGGCGGAGCTGCGCGGCGAGACCGACAGCGAGCCCCGCGCCCGGGAACTGCTCGCCCAGGTCGGACTGGCCGAGCGACTGCACCATCTGCCGCCACGCCTCTCCGGCGGGGAGCAGCAGCGGGTCGCCATCGCCCGCGCCTTCATGACCCGCCCCAGCCTGCTGTTGGCGGACGAACCGACCGGAAACCTGGACAGCAAGACAGGGGAGACGGTGATCGAGCTGCTGTTTCGCCTGAACCGGGAGCACAACACCACCCTGGTGGTGGTGACCCATGATCACGAGCTGGCCCAGCGCTGTCAGCGCCAGCTGGTGATGGCTGCGGGGCGGCTGATGCCGGATGCGCCGAGTTCCGTGGCGGCGGCCCGGGTCGGGGAGCTGTCATGAGTCAGCGAGAGCAGGGATTCACGCCATCGCGCAAGCCGGTGCGGGGTGGGAGGTGTATGTCATGAGTCAGTGGCGACTGGGATTGAAGCTGCTGCGCCGGGAAGGATTCAGTGGCGAGTTGCGGCGTTGGCTTGTGCTGGGGTTGTCTGTGAGGGGGGCGTCATGAGTCAGTGGCGACTGGGATTGAAATTGCTGCGCCGGGAAGGGTTCAGCGGCGAGCTGCGCTGGTTTGTGCTGGCGCTGGCGCTGAGTGTGGCCTGCGTGCTGAGCGTGGCCTTGGTGGCGGATCGCCTGGATGCCGGGCTCAAGGCGTCGGGACGGGACTTTATCGGGGCGGATCGGGTGCTGCGCTCCGCGACCCCGGCGCCGGCCGCCTGGCTGGCGCAGGCGAAGCAGGATGGGCTGCTTGTCCAGACCACGGTGAGCTTCAACAGCATGCTGTTTCACGGCGACGCCCTGCAGCTGGCCTCCATCCGCGCCGTGCCAAGCGACTTCCCCTTCTACGGCAAGCTGGAGCTCAATCCCCAGCGCGCCCCGGCCCCGGGGGAGATCTGGCTCTCTGCCAGGGTGATGCTGCTGCTGGGTGCAAAAGCGGGGGACGAGCTCGAGGTCGGCAACACCCGCCTGAAGGTGGCCGGTGAGCTGGGCCAGGAACCGGATCAGGGGTTCAGCCCCTTCCAGATGGCGCCTCGGGCACTGATCCACAGCGCCGACGTGGAGGCGACCGGTGCCCTCTTGCCGGGCAGTCGCCAGCAGTGGCGTTACCTCATCAAGGGGCCGCGAGAGAATGTCGCCCGTTATGAGGCATGGCTGAGTACCCAGCTGACGCCTGGGCAGAAGCTGATCAAGCCGGACGACGAGGGCTCCCAGGTCGGCAAGCCCCTGGCCAATGCCGAACGCTTCTTCCGCCTGGCGTCCCTCGCCGGTGTGCTGCTGGGGGCGCTGGCCATGGGTATCGCTGTGCGCCACTTTGCCGAGCGCCAGACCAGCATGGTGGCGCTGCTCAAGACGCTCGGTGCGTCGCGGCACACCCTCTGGCAGCTGATGGGCACCCTGCTGTTCTCACTCACCCTGGCGGGGGCGTTGATCGGACTGGCGGCGGGGAGCGCCATGCAGTGGCTGACGCTCTACCTGCTGGGGGATCTGCTGCCGGCGGATCTGCCACCCCCCTCCTGGCGTCCCTTCGCCCTGGGGCTGGCGGTCGCCTTCTTCATCACCCTGTTGCTGGCGTTCGTGCCCTTCCTGCGGCTGCTCAAGGTGCCGCCGCTGCGGGTACTGCGCCGGGAGCTGGAAGCCGGCATTCCCCCCTGGCTGATGGTGCCTGTGGGTCTGCTCGGCCTGTTTGCGCTGGTGTGGGGGTTCACTGCCGACGTCAGGCTGGCGGTGGGCCTCATCGGTGGCATGGGGGTGCTGATGCTGTTGCTGGCGTTGCTCGCCTCCGGGTTGCTTCGCCTCGGCAGCCGGCTCAAGGGGCCCCATGCCCTGCGCCTCGCCATCAGCCACCTCTCTCGGGAGCGCAGCAGCGGCCTGTTCCAGCTGGCGGGCTTCGCCCTGGCCCTGATGCTGTTCGGGCTCCTGTGGGCGGCCCGGGTCGATCTGCTTGAGGACTTCTCCACCCGTCTGCCCGACGATGCCCCCAACCGCTTCCTGGTCAATGTGGCTGATGCGGAGCGCGAAGGCATACTGGCCGACCTGCACCGGGCTGGGGCCATCACCTCGGACTTCTATCCCATGGTGCGCGGGCGCCTGACCAGGATAGCGGGGGAGGCCGTGGGGGAAGACGCGGCCCGTGAGGGGGTGGACAGGGAGCTCAACTTCACCACCACAGCGGCCCTGCCCCCCGACAACAAGGTGACGTCCGGCCAATGGCTCGGTGGCAAGGGGGAGGTCTCCGTCGACGAGGCGTTGGCGGAGCGGCTCGGCATCGCCCTGGGGGATGTGCTCGGCTTCACCATAGAGGGGCGCGCCTTCGAGGCCAGGGTGACCAGCCTGAGATCCATCAAGTGGGACAACATGAGGCCCAACTTCTACATGATCTTCTCCCCGGATGTGCTGGCCCCCTTCTCCCAGACCTGGCTTGGCAGCTATCGGTTGCCTGCCCAGCTGTCGGAGCAGGGGCGCAGCGCCGAGGTGGAGATCATCCGCCGCCATCCCACGGTGAGCCTCATCGACGTGGAAGATCTGATAGGCCGCCTGACCCTGGTCTCCGATCAGGTGAGCCGGGCCCTGGGGCTGATGCTGGGGCTGGTGACGGTGGCCGCCTTGCTGGTGCTGCTGACCCAGACCCAGGCCAGCATGGCCCACCGCCGTCGGGAGCTGCTGCTGATGCGCACCCTGGGAGCGGGCAGCGCCCTGCTCGAGAAGATGCTGCGCTGGGAGCTGGTGGCCAGCGGTGCCCTGGCCGGGCTCTGCGCCGCCATGGTGGTGGAGCTTTGCTCCTTCGGCCTGCAGTGGTGGTGGCAGGGGGCGCAGTGGCAGTTCCACTGGGCCATCTGGGGGAGCCTGCCTCTGCTGGGGGCCCTGCTGGTCACCCTGGCCGGGCAGGGCATGCGCCGTCAGCTGCTGGCGGGCACCCTGAGCGACCGGCTCAGGGGCCTGGGGCAGGGGCTGCTCTGAGGCAAGGTTGCACGACAAGAATCCCGACCCAGGTCGGGATTTTTCATGGGCGGCCGGGACGGGGACGCAGCAGGTCGGCCAGGGCCTCGGGGAGCGCCGGATAGGTGAAGTGGAAGCCCGCCTGTTGCAGGCGGGCGGGCAACACGCGCTGCCCGGTGAGCAGCAGATCCGCCGCCTCCCCCATCAGGAGCCGCAGCAGGGGGGCCGGCACGAAGAAGAGATGCGGGCGATGGAGGGTGGCGGCGAGGGCCTGGCTGAACTGGCGATTGCTGACCGGTTGCGGTGCCGTGCCGTTGAAGATGCCGTCGCTCTCGCCGTGCTCGATGAGAAACAGCATGGCGCGCACCAGGTCCTGCACGTGGATCCAGCTCATCACCTGAGACCCCGAGCCCATGGGGCCGCCGAGACCGAGGCGGTAGGGAGGCAGCATCCTGGGCAGGGCGCCCCCTTCCATGCCGAGCACCAGGCCGATGCGCAGGATGCAGACCCGGGTCTGGGGCGAACGGGCCTGCAGGGCCAGCTGCTCCCACTGCTGACAGAGGCGGTGGGTGAACTCGTCATGGGGGGTCTGGCACTGCTCGTCCAGCGGGGTGTCGTCCTGGCGCCCATACCAGCCGATGGCGGAGGCATTGAGCAGCAATTTGGGGGGCGTGCTGGAGAGCTTGACGAGATCGACCAGCTGCTCGGTCAGCAACCAGCGGCTGTTGCACAGCAGCTGCTTGCGGGCGTCGCTCCAGCGCCCGGCGGCGATGGGTTCACCCGCCAGGTTGATGACGATGTCCACGTCGTTGAGGTGATCCAGCCTGTCCAGGCTGTCGAGCAGGGTGACGTCGTGACCGAGCAGCTCATAGGCTGCGCTGCCCTGGCGGGTCAGTACCACCACCTCGTGCGCCACCTTGAGGTGCGCCACCAGGCGGCGACCGATGAAACCCGTGCCTCCCGTGATCAGTATCTTCATGCTGTGCCTCCCAGCTGCCTCTGGCTCTACTCTAGAGGCTGGGCGCTTGATGGACAAGCGCCTGTTTTTATAAGCATTATGATTTGTGGCCTGGCCAGGACCGAGCCCGGATGGCGCCATCCAGGCTTGCCAAGCGAGCCTCAACGAGTAAACTTGAGCGCTTTTTCGCCTTGACCATGAGGGCTCCTATGCCATTACGCCGATTAAGGGTGCGTCAATTCTACATCAGGCTGCTGTGCGCCTTGCTGGCTGGCCTGCTGCCCATGGTGCTGGGCGCTGTCATCGTCGTCTGGCAGACCACCACAGGGGTGAGGCAGGATGCGATGGCGCGGCTGGATCACGCCATATTGATGTTCGATCGCACCCTGGACAATGCCAGGCTGGCGGCATCGGCCCTGGGCAGCAGCCTGGACAAGCCCTGCCTGGAGGTGGTCCAGGGGCTGCGGGATCAGGTGGCGACGGTGCCGGATGTGCGCAGCGTCAACCTCGCCAGGGGCGAGACCATCTACTGCACCTCCCTCTATGGCCCGGTGAGCGGGAGCTTCCAGCTGGGGGACTACACGGATGGCATGCTCGATCTGATGAAGGGCAACCCGGTCACCCCGAACCGGCCGCTCATCGTCTACCGGCAAGGGGTGGGGGAGTTCAGCGTGCTGGTGGGGGTCGATGGCTACTACCTGCTCAACATCCTGGACATGCTGAGCCGCACCTCGCCCCTGGGGCTGGTGGTCGGCAAGGAGATGCTGCTGCGGGAGAGCCGGCTCACCGACCGCCTCATCCCCCCGGACAGCCCCGGCTACCTGGAGCTGGCGTCGAGCAAGTATCCGTTCAAGGTGGTGACCACGGTGTCGACCAACGAGTTCGGCGCCCACATCTGGGACTACTCCAGGGTCGGCATCATCGCCTACCCCCTGGTGGGTCTGCTGATGGGGCTGGCCACTTTCTGGCTGATGGGGCGGGCCGCCTCGCCGCTACAAGAGTTCCGGCGGGCTCTGGAGAAGCAGGAGTTCATCCCCTATCTGCAGCCTGTGGTGACGGG
The DNA here is from genome assembly GCF_019048365.1 of Aeromonas sp. FDAARGOS 1415. Classification (NCBI taxonomy): domain Bacteria; kingdom Pseudomonadati; phylum Pseudomonadota; class Gammaproteobacteria; order Aeromonadales; family Aeromonadaceae; genus Aeromonas; species Aeromonas sp. FDAARGOS 1415. The sequence goes on from NZ_CP077363.1 coordinate 2,203,568, forward strand.
GGAGGAGGGGACATGGAGCGGCTGCGAGGTGCTGATGCGCTGGCAGCACCCCCGTCACGGGCTGATCTCGCCGGATCGCTTCATCCCCATGGCGGAGGAGTGCGGCCTCATCGTGCCCATGACCCGCTCCCTGATGAAGCAGGTGCGGGAGGCCTTCTCGCCCCAGGCCCGGACGCTGCCAAAGGGGTTCCACTTCGGCTTCAACATCAGCGCCAGCCACTGCCGTGACCTGAGCCTGGTGGAGGATTGCCGGGACTTCATCAACGCCTTTCGGGACAACCCCGTCAAGCTGGTGCTGGAGCTGACAGAGCGCGAGCTCATCGTGGCGGATGAGACCACAGACCGGCTGTTTGCCGAGCTGCACGCCCTCGGCGTCTTCATCGCCATCGACGACTTCGGCACGGGCCATTCGAGCCTCGCCTATCTGCAGGCCTTCCAGGTCGACTTCCTCAAGATCGATCAGAGCTTCGTCGGCATGATAGGGTCGGACGCGCTCTCCAGTCACATCGTGGAAAACGTCATCGATCTCGCGACCCGCCTCGGTCTGCAACTGGTGGCCGAGGGGGTGGAGAACCAGGTCCAGGCGGACTATCTGCATGCACGCCGGGTGACCTTCCAGCAGGGATACCTCTATGGCAGGCCCATGCCCATGACGGCGTTCGCCAGCCTGCTGGCGAAGGACAGTCCCTGAGGCCCGGGCGGGAGATGAAAAAAAACCAGCGACCGGGTCGCTGGTTTTTTTATGGCCGGCTCGCTTAGAGCATGCGGGCCAGGGCACGGCACAGACGCTGGATGCCCTCTTCCGTGGTCGCCTCGTCCACGCAGGAGAAGCTCAGGCGCAGGGTGTTCTGGATCTCGGGGCGCACGTAGAAGGGGGCGCCGGGCACGAAGGCCACCTTCTCCTTGATCGCCTCGTCGAACAGGGCCATGGCGCTGACGCTGGACGGCAGGGTCAGCCAGAGGAACATGCCCCCTTCGGGGCGGGTGTAGCTGACGCCAGGCGGGCAGTGGCGCGTCAGGGCGGCTTCCATGGCGGCACGCTGGCGGCCATAGACTTCCTTGATCTTCTCCAGGTGAGCGTCGAGGGAGTTGTCGGTCAGGAAGCGGTGCAGTACCTGCTGGCTGAAGGCGTTGCTGTGCAGGTCGGTGGCCTGCTTGGCGATGGTGACCTTCTTGCGCAGCCAGTCCGGCACCACCATCCAGCCCAGGCGGAAGGCGGGCACGACCGTCTTGGAGAAGGATCCGAGCAGCACGGTATTGTGGGGGGCCAGCTTGGCGATGGGGGGCAGGTGCTCCCCTTCGAAGCGCAGCTCGCCATAGGGGTCGTCTTCCACCATCAGCAGATCGTGGCGCACCAGGCGCTCCGCCAGGGCCTCGCGGTTGGCGCGGCTGTAAGAGACGCCGCTCGGGTTCTGGAAGTTCGGTACACCGTACAGCAGCCTGGCACTGGTACCCTGCTCCAGCAGCGCATCCAGCGCGGCCAGATCCAGCCCCTCTTCACCCAGGGTGATGGGCTTGAAGTTCGGTTGATAGACGGAGAACGCCTGGATGGCACCGAGGTAGCCCGGCTCTTCGATGATGAGATCCTGCCCCTCGTTGACCAGCACCTTGCCCAGCAGATCCAGCGCCTGCTGGGAGCCGCTGGTGATGAGGATGTTGTCCGGATTGACCTCCATGCCGTGGCGGCTCAGGTAGCGATCGGCGATGTACTGGCGCAGCGGGGCAAACCCCTCGGTAGTGGCATATTGCAGCGCCGCAGCGCCCTGCTCGCGCAGCACATCCTGGCACGCTTGCTCGATGGCCTTGACCGGGAACAGGTGGGGGTTGGGCAGGCCGCCGGCGAAGGAGATGATCTCCGGATTGGCGGCGACTTTGAGGATTTCACGGATAAAGGAAGGCTCGACCTTCTCGAAGCGCTGGGCAAAAAACGGCTGCATAGGGTTCTCTCTGACTAGGTGGCGGTCGCTCCATTCAACCGCCAGGTTATCCGTTTGTATCAGATTTCAGAAATGAGGCAATGGCTGTCACAAAAATCCATAAAAAAGGGCAGGTTTGACACCTGCCCGAATTTTATCGCTTCAACCCTGGCCGGGGGCGCAAAAAGCCCTGCCGGAGAGCCCTGAGTTCAGAGTCCGGGTTCTTTCAGGAAACGGATCATCAGCTCGGTATTGGCCCCGAGCTGCTGCTCGATCCGGCCCGGGAAGAGCTCGGCCATCTTGTCGAGACGGTCGTTGCCGGTATGCCAGATCTTGCCCCACTGGGTCTCGCTGTCCCGATCGCAGGCGCTTTTCGTGGTGGCGTCGTAGCAGTCCCACAGCGCCGGGTTGGTGCTCTGGGAGTAGCCGTCGTAGCCGTCCTCCCCGTTGATGGTGAAGTTGGTGGCCTCCACGTAGGCGATGGGTACTCCCAGGCAGGCGAACGGCGCGTGATCGGACCAACTGCCGGTCTCACCCTCCGGGTAGCCGTCGTAGCTGGGGTGAATGGCGAAGGGGGTGGACGTCTGCCGGGAGATGGCCAGCAGGCGGTCGCGCACCTTGGGATCAAAACTGTAGCGGCTCGGGTCGGCGCAGCTGTACTCGGCCACGTCGGAGTGAGCGGAGTGGACGTAGACGATGTCGCCCCCGGCGATGGTGTCGTAGTTCACCATGGCCAGCAGCTTGGCGACGGCGGCGGTGTCGAGGCTGGCGACATAGGCCTTGGAGCCGTTGAGGCCGTTCTCCTCGGCGCCGAAGAAGGCGAAGCGCACCGTGTAGGGCAGGGTCTGGCCCTTGAGCGCCTCGGCGACCGCCAGCAGGGCGGCGACGCCGGCCCCGTTGTCGGTGGCCCCTTCCGAGCCCTTCTTCTCGCCGGTGCTGTCATAGTGGGCACCGATGAGGATCACCTTGTCGCTCTGGCCCTTGAGCTCGGCGACGATGTTCCGGGAGGTCCTGTCGGTGCCGCCCCGGGTGTAGGTGAAGGGCTGGTTCTGCACCTCGTAGCCCCAGCCGGCCAGGTGGTCCTGGATCCAGGCGGCAGCCCGGGTCTCGGCGTCGCTGCCGGTGGGTCTGGCGCCTATGCCTTCGGCGCTCGAGCTCAGCTGCACCAGATACTCATAGGCCTGGGTCGCGGGTGAGGGGGGCTGGGAGTCGTTGTCGGAGGGGTTGCATCCGGCCAGCAGGGCCGGGATCGCGAAGGCCAACAGGGTTTTCTTCATACTGCAATCCTTTGTTGTGTATGGTTTTATTCTGAGTGAACAGGATGCGCCTGACGCCCGGCAGATTCTGTGAAGGGGGTGGCATTTGTCAACCTGGCCAGCGGAAGTGGTCAGTTCGAGGGGATTTGTTGCGGGAAACACTTGCACCCCGTGCCTATCTTGGGATAATTCGCTCCCCTGTTTTTGCCGATTGATGCAATAACGAGCGATCCATTTATGTCGCCTCTGATCCAGAGCGATGAAAGAACGAGCAATTTACTATGTCTGTGACCCAAGATGTGTTTAACGAAGATGGCAAGTTCATGCGCAAGATCCGCAGCTTCGTCCGTCGCGAAGGCCGCCTGACCAAGGGGCAGGAGAAGGCCCTGGAAGATCTCTGGCCGGTCATGGGCATCGATTTTGAGCAAAAGCAGCTCGACCTGGTCGCGCTGTTTGGCCGCGAGGCCCCCGTGGTGCTGGAGATCGGCTTCGGCATGGGTGCCTCCCTGGTGGAGATGGCCAAGAATGCCCCCGAGAAGAACTTCATCGGCATCGAGGTGCATTCCCCGGGCGTGGGTGCCTGCCTCGGCACCGCCCAGGAGGCGGGTGTCACCAACCTGCGCGTTCTCTGCCACGACGCGGTGGAAGTGCTGGAGCACATGATCCCGAACGGCTCGCTCGCCTGCCTGCAGCTCTTCTTCCCGGATCCCTGGCACAAGAGCCGTCACCACAAGCGCCGCATCGTCCAGCCGGCCTTTGCCCAGGCCATTCGCCAGAAGCTGGCCATCGGTGGTGTCTTCCACATGGCCACCGACTGGGAAAACTACGCCGAGCACATGCTGGAGGTGATGAGCGCCGCCGAGGGGTACGAGAACACCTCCGCCACCGGCAACTGGGTGCCCCGTCCCGAGTGGCGCCCGCTGACCAAATTCGAGCAACGTGGCCACCGTCTGGGCCACGGTGTCTGGGATCTGATTTTCAAACGAGTCAACTGAGTCAACGTATCAACTAAGGAGCTAGCATGGCCAATCGTAGCCGCCGCCTGCGTAAGAAACTGCGCGTCGACGAATTCCAGGAAATGGGGTTCGACATCGGTTTCAACTTCCCGGTCGGCACCGCCGAAGAGACCATTGATGCCGTGGTCGATGCGCTGATCGACGAGGTGATCGAACCTCGCAAGCTGGCTTTCGCCGGCTCCGGTCACCTGGCCTGGGAAGGCATGATCTGCACCCAGCAGCTCGGCAAGTGCACCGAGGAAGACCGCACCGCCGTCAAATCCTGGCTGGAAGGCAAGGGTCTGGAGGCCGTGGTGGTCACCGAACTGTTCGATCTCTGGTACGGCGAGCCGGCCTGATATCAGACTGCCCCGGGCAGATAGAAAAATCCCGCCGTCGGCGGGATTTTTGTCGGTGGGCTGGTCTCACCCCGTCTCACGTCATGGAATTGCCAATGGTGTTGTCATCCGAATTACTGGCCAGCATCCTGGAAGAGGTGCGTCCGCTGCTCGGGCAGGGCAAGGTGGCCGATTACATTCCGGCCCTGGCCCAGGTGCCGGCCGACCGCCTCGGTATCGCGGTCTGTACCGTGGAGGGGGAGCTGTTCACCGCAGGTGACGCCTTCGAGCCCTTCTCCATCCAGAGCATCTCCAAGGCCCTGAGTCTGACCCTGGCCCTCACCCTCTATCAGGAGGAGGAGATCTGGGCCCGGGTGGGCAAGGAGCCCTCCGGCCAGCCGTTCAACTCTCTCGTCCAGCTGGAGTTCGAGCACGGCATTCCCCGCAACCCCTTCATCAACGCCGGTGCCCTGGTGGTGAGCGATCTGCTGGAGACCCGGCTCACCGCCCCGCGTCAGCGCACCCTGGAGCTGGCGCGCCGGCTCTCGGGCAACCCGGCTATCATGGCGGATCAGGTGGTCGCCCGCTCCGAGTACCAGCACTCCGCCCGCAACGCCGCCATCGCCTATCTGATGAAGGCCTATGGCAACTTCGAAAACGAGGTGGACAAGGTGCTGCAGAGCTATTTCAATGCCTGTGCCATCCGCATGAGCTGCGTCGACCTGGCCCGGACGTTCATCTATCTGGCCAACCGCGGCGTCCCGCTCAATGAGACGGCGCCGCTGCTGCCGGCCCGCACCACCAAACAGGTCAACGCCCTGCTCGCCACCTGTGGCCTCTATGACGAGGCGGGCGACTTCGCCTATCGGGTCGGCATGCCGGGCAAGTCCGGGGTGGGGGGCGGCATCATGGCGCTGATCCCGGGGGAGCTGTGCGTCTGTGTCTGGTCGCCCGAACTCAACAAGGCGGGCAACTCCCTGGCGGGGACGGCGGCGCTGGAGCTGCTGGCAGAGCGCCTGGGTCGCTCCATCTTCTAATTTTTCACTAGCATCGAGACAACATCATGAAACGAATGACAGGTGTGTGGCGGGCCGCGCTGGCTGCCTTGCTGCTCTGGAGTACCTGGCCTGCCCTGGCCGCGGAACTGCCCCCCCTCTCCCTGGCGGATGCCAAGGCGAAACAGGCGGTGATCCTGGATACCCGTGCCAGCTACTTCTATCAGGGCTGGCCCATGGAAGGGGAGACCCAGGGGGGCCATGTGGCGGGCGCCGAGCAGCTCTCCGCCGAGTGGAAATACAGTGACGAGGAGTGGCCCAAGGCCCTGGCGAGCAAGGGGCTGAAGGCGGATCTGCCGGTCGCCCTTTACGGCGCCCCGCGGGAAGTGGCCGAGGTGGCCCGCCTGCTGCGCCAGCAGGGTATCAAGCAGCTGTTCGAGCTGCAGGGCTGGAAGGAGGCCCCCCGCGAGCGTCTGGCGCGCTGGCAGCAGCTGGTCCACCCGCTCTGGCTGGCGGACTTGCAGGCGGGCAAGCCGGTCGTCGCCGCGCCCAAGGGGGAGTGGAAGGTCTTCGAAGTGGACTGGGGCTCTCCCAAGGCCTATCTGCTGAGCCACATTCCGGGGGCGGGCTACATCGACACCAACCGGCTGGAAGCGGAGCCGCTGTGGAACAAGGTCTCTGACGAGGCGCTCAAGGCGTTGCTGCTGGAGAACGGCATCCGTCACGATACCACCGTCATCCTCTACGGCCGCAACACCATGGCGGCGGCCCGGGCCGCGCACCTGATGATGTATGCCGGCGTCGAGGACGTGCGCCTGCTGGATGGCGGCCTGGAGGCCTGGTTCGTGCAGCACCTGCGTACCGAGACCGGTCTGGCCAACACCTTCAAGCCGGCCAAGGAGTTTGGTGTCGCCATCCCGGCCCACCCCGAGTACTACACCACCCTGAGTCAGGCGAAAGAGTTGCTCAAGCAGCCGGACGGCGCCCTGGTCAGCGTGCGCACCTGGGACGAGTTCATCGGCAACACCTCGGGCTACAGCTACATCAAGCCCAAGGGCGACATCCCAGGGGCCAAGTGGGGTCGTGGTGGCGTGGACGCCAACAGCATGAGCGACTTCCACAATCCTGACGGCACCATGAAGCCGGCCCGGGAGATCCTCGCCATGTGGGATGAGTGGCACATCGAGCCGACCCAGCAGGCCGCCTTCTACTGCGGCACCGGCTGGCGCGCCTCCGAAGCCTTCTTCTACGCCTGGCTGATGGACTGGAAACGGATCAGCGTCTATGACGGCGGTTGGTACGAGTGGAGCTCGGACCCCAAGAATCCCATCGTCACCGGCGAGCGCAAGCCCGCCCACTGACAGGCAGCCACTGTCGCCAAGGCCGGACCCCTGTCCGGCCTTTTTTATTGCCGCATGCGTGCCGGTGGCGGCGGAACACTACACTTTTGGCGCAGGGACTTCAGATCGATGTGAGGAGTGGCTGATGAAACGGATATGGACTGGTCTGTTGATAGCAGGGATGCTGGGGCAGGGGGCCATGGCGGCCGAGCGGGCTCGTTATCTGGTGCAGTTGAAGCCGGGAGCGGAGGCGGCCGTGCTGGCCCAGAGCCAGGGACTGGGGGGCGAGCTGGCATTGCAACTGCCCGAGCAGCATGCGCTGGCGCTCTGGTTGCCGGGTGCGGCCGCCACGGCACTGGCGCGCAATCCCAACGTGCTCTGGGTCGAACCGGATGCCAAGCGCTATGCCAGTGCAGAGAGCCTGCCCTACGGCATTCCCATGGTGCAGGCGCCGCAACTGAGCGATGCCGCCGCCGGGGAGGTGCTGGTGTGCATCATCGACTCGGGTTACAGCAGCGGCCACCCGGACCTGCCCCAGGGAAACCAGGTACAGGGCTACGACGATGCCGGTACCGGCACCTGGAACAGCGACGAGAACGGCCACGGTACCCATGTGGCGGGGACCATCACCGCCGTGGGGGGCAACGAGACAGGCGTGGTCGGGGTGTTGCCGAAGCAGATCGTGCCGCTGCAGATCGTCAAGGTGTTCGGAGCCAACGGCTGGGCCTACTCCTCCAACCTGGTGGGGGCACTCAATGCTTGCAAGAAAGGGATGAGCAGCCGCGGCTTCACCCGCATGGTCATCAACATGAGCCTGGGGGGCAGTGTGCCGAGCAAGACCGAGGAGCAGGCGTTCAACCAGGCCTACGGCCAGAATGTGCTGAGCGTGGCGGCGGCGGGCAATGCGGGCAACACCAGCAAGTCCTATCCCGCCTCCTACAACAGCGTGGTGAGCGTGGCCGCCGTGGATGCCAGCACGCAGCTGGCCTATTTCTCCCAGCGCAACGATCAGGTGGAGCTGGCCGCTCCGGGCGTCTCCGTGCTCTCCACCGTGCCGTCCGGCTATGCCTATTACAGCGGCACCTCGATGGCGACGCCCCATGTGACCGGAGTGGCCGCCCTGGTCTGGTCGCAGCAGCTGGAGTGCAGCAACGATCAGCTGCGCCAGACCCTGCGCAGCAGTGCCCAGGACTTGGGTACGCTCGGGCGCGACAACAGCTATGGCTACGGCCTGGTGCAGGCGAAGGCCGCGGCAGACAGGCTGGCGCTGGGTTGTGGTCCGGGGACGGGGGGTACAGGCAGCAGCAAGCCGGGTGGGCGCAAGTAGTTGATCCTTTACGTTATATTCCACCATCACAGCAACCGGGTGTATCTGGCTGGGCTAGACTTCAGTCAGGGCCCTCGTGGTGAGGGTGAACAGGGAGGCGAAACAGGCGATGAAACCACTGATGACGTTCCTGGTGTGTGTCCTGGCGCTGGCGGGATGCAGCTCCCAATACATCATGAGTACCCGGGACGGGAAGATGATTACCACCGACAGCAAGCCCAGGCTGGATGACAGCACAGGCATGTATCGTTACTACGATGAAGAAGGGAGGGAGATGCATATCAACAAGGACGACATCACCCAGATCATCGAGCGCTGAGCCGGTCCGTCTGCCCGATTGAGTCATGAGGGGCATCTCGCAGGAGATGCCCCTTTCCATTGCCTGGCGTGTGAATGACGAAGAACGAAGAACGCCCGCTCATGCTTCCCTCACCCTCTCCAAACCGGCATCCGCGCTAGAGATCGATCTCCTCCACCTGGCGGTTGACCTGGCCGGCGAACAGGCGGTGGAAGCGGGAGTCCGGGTTGGCCAGCAGGCTGACCGGCGAGCCTTGCTCCACCACGGTACCGGCCTCCATCACCACCACCTTGTCCACCGAGAGCAGCGGCTCCAGATGGTGGGCGATCACCAGATAACTGGCCTCGGGCCGGTAGCGATAGAGCAGCTCCGCCATCTTGCGCATGCCGCCGTGGTCGAGATCCGAGGTGGCCTCGTCCAGCACGATGAGCGGGCGGCGCGACAGCAGGATGCGGGCGATCACCAGCAGCTGGGTCTCGCCGGCGGAGAGCTGCAGCTTGTCGAGCTCCTCGTCCAGTCGGCCGGCGCAGCGCTCGCCGAGCCCCACCCGGGCCAGTGCCTGCTCCAGTGCCGCGTCGTCATGCCCGGTCAGGGGCGCCAGGTTGGCCCGCAGGGTACCGAAGAAGGTGAGCGGGATCTGGGAGACGGTGTCGTAGAGATCGCGCACCGCCTCCGGGGCTAGCCGGGAGAGCGGCTGCTCGCCGTAGAAGATCTCCCCCTGGGTGGCGGGATACATGGCCTGCAGCACCCCGAGCAGGGAGCTCTTGCCCGCCCCGGTGCGGCCGCACACCCCCACCTTCACGCCGGGGGCCAGCTCGAAGTTGACCCTGTGCAGGGCCCACTGGCTGGCCTGGGGATAGCGCAGCCCCAGGTTGTCGAAGCGCACCGCAGGGTGAGGGGTGGCCAGCGGCTCCCCCCCCTGGCGTTCGCTCTCTATCTCGCTGTATTCGCGCACTCGCTCCACCGCGTTCATCACCTGCTCCACCTCGGCGAAGGTGCGGATGAGGGAGTTGAGCATGGCCGAGGCGGTGAAGGCGTAGGTGATGGCCACGGCCCCCAGCAGTGGGCTGTTGCCAAAGGCCACCATCAGCGCCACGACCCCCACCAGGGAGGCGGAGAGCAGGGTCTGGTGCATGCCGAGCCAGCGGTTGATGGAGGTGGTGGTGTACCAGCTGCGCAGATTGTTGTCGTAGTGGTACAGCACCTGATCCAGGGCGAAGCGCTCGGCCCCGGCCAGGCGCAGGGCGGGGGCGCCGCGTATGGTCTCGCTGATGCTGATGTAGAGCGGGGAGCGCAGCACCGAGGACTGGCGCCGCAGCTTGAGCTGCACCGCCCGGTAGCGGCGCTGCAGCACATAGAGTGCCCAGCCGACCAGGGGGGCGATGAGCAGCAGCAGGGGAATGTTGATGCCGATGACCACCACCTGCAGCGCCACCGACACCAGCATGCCGAACAGCCCCATCAGCATGGAGAGCAGGATCTCCTGTGCCTCCCCCAGATCCCGGTCGAAGCGGTTGAGGATGCGTCCCTGGGGCACCTTGTCGAAGAAGGCCATGGGAGCGCGGCTGATGCGCCCCAGCATGCCGTCGAACAGGGTCCAGGCCAGCTTGAGGCCGAGCTTGTAGTTGATGACCCGCACCACCATGATACAGGCGAGGGAACCCGCTCCCAGCAGCACATAGATGCCGAGCAGGGTCGCGACCTCGCTCACCTCGGCCTTACCGCCGAGCCAGAGGTCCGAGGCGATGCGCAGCCCCTCCTGGCCCAGGGTGAGCAGCAGGGCGATCAGGATGGCACCGGGGGCGGCCAGGCGCTGCCACATGAAGCCGAACAGGCCCCAGTCCACCTTGCCCTCCACCACCTTCTCCTCGCTGAACTGCTCCGCCTCCTGAGGCGGTATCGGAGGGGCGGGCTGCGGGTGTGCGGCGAGATCCGCCAGCTGACGGGCATCGAGCTCCACCAGTCGCCCCTGCTCGATGCGGATCACCCGATCGCAATGGGCCAGCACATCCGGGTCGTGGCTCACCAGCAGCCGGGTCGGCCCCGGTCTGAAGGCGAGCCCCTGCGCCAGCACCTGGGCCGCGACCACGGGATCGAGCGCGGACAAGGGGTTATCCAGCAGCAGGATGTCCGCCCGGGCGTAGAGGGCGCGGGCCAGGGCGACCCGCTGTTGCTGGCCGCCGGAGAGGCGGGTGCCGAGTTCACCCACCAGGGTCTGATCGCCGTGGCCGAGCAGCTCGAGGTCTGCGGTGAGGGCACAGGCCCCCAGCACCCACTGATAGTGCCCCTCGTGCCAGGGCTGGCCGAACAGGATGTTGTTGCGGATGGTGTCGTTCATCAGCCAGGGCTTGTGACCCAGATGGGCGACCCGGCCGTGGCGACGGATCTTTCCTTCGAAGCCGTTGTCGAAACCGGCGACCAGGTGCAGCAGGCAGCTCTTGCCCGCCCCGGTGGTGCCGGTGATCCCCACCAGCTCCCCCGGCTCGATGGCGAGGCTGGCCTCCTGCAGCACCGGTTTTTGCTGGTGCAGGGCGGTGACGTTTGTCATGTGCAGGCTGCCGGTCGGCAGGTTGGGGTCGTTGAGATCCCTGTGCTGCTCCGGGCTGTTGAGGAAGTCGCACAGCCGGTTGAAGCCGGTGTTGAAGTTGATCAGGGTGCGGATGAGGTAGGGCAGCCGCATCATGGGAATGCGCAGCACTGCGAACAGAGCAATGGTGGTGAACACCTGGGGCAGGGTCAGGTTCTGACCCGAGGCCAGATAGGTGGTGAAGGTGGCGAGCGTCACCAGCAGCGGGGTGCTCAGCATCAGGCTCTCGTTGATGGCATCGAGCCTGAGCACCCGGCCCAGCACTCCCAGCTCCTGCTGGCGCTTGGCGTTGGCCGCCCGGGTGAAGAAGGGGCCGAGCCCGTTCTGGCGCACCAGCCGCAGCTTCTTGATGTACTCTGCCAGGATGCCGTTGCGCTCGTCCTGCTGGCGCTTGAGCTGCTGCTCCTGCTGGTTCATGCGGCGCACCACCCGGGTGGAGACGAGCAGCAGCAGGGTCAGCACCGCAAAGCCCACCAGGCCGGCGCTGCCCACCTGCCACACCAGCAGTGCTATGGTGCCGGCCAGCTGCAGTGCCATGGTGAGCGGCATGGCGGGGTCCGCCAGGATCCAGGTAATGTCCCAGACGTCCCGGTTGATGAGGTTCTGCACCCGGCCGCCGGCCCGGTCGTCGAAGCTCTTGCCCCCCTGTTTCATCACCTTGGCGAGCAGGGATTCGGCCAGCAGGCGGCGGATGGGGACGTGCATCTTGAGCGCCAGCTGGAGGGAGTGCTCCGCCAGCATGCCGGCGGCGAGCACCGAGGCAAACAGGGCGAAGGCCAGCAGCAGCTTGTGGCCTGTGCCGGCTCCGCTGCCGAGCTGGGTCATGCTGTGGTTGAGCAGCCAGGGGCTGGCCAGGGTCGCCAGCATGCCGAGCAGTTGCAGCAGGGTGAGCAGGCCGATGCGGCCGCGATAGTGGCGCCAGATGAACGCCATGACGGGCCAGGGGCGCACCGGCTGGCGGGCGGTGAGCGCGAGGAAGGCATCGGCGCGGTCGTCACGCCTGTCTTCCGGCAGCAGGGGATAGAGATCGTCGAGACTGACCTGGGGCTGGATCAGCCCCTTGCGCAGCAGCGGGCCCGTCCAGTGATAGAAGAGGCGACTCAGCCAGCCGGCCGAGATTTCCGGATGATCCAATGGGTGTCCTTATTATTTTGTGTTGCTTCCATGGGCGGGGCGGCTCATGGGCCGCCCTCGATTTGTTGGGTGCGGGGTCGTGCCCGCGCGGGATCAGCGATCCCGATTCAAGCGGATGAGCCTGTCCAGGATCTGCTCGCCATCGACCCGCAGGCCGTTGTGCTCGTACTCGTTGGTGATCCAGGCGCGGCTGTTGCCCAGGCCCTTGAGGGTCTCGCGGCTGTAGTCGAACTCCACGTACATGTCCTCGGCATAGACGGCGCAGGCCACCGGCACCCGGTTGCGAGCCAGCTGCACCGGGTCGTAGAGGGGTCCCCAGTCCGCTTTCTTGGCCAGCAGATGGGCGGCCTCCTTCAGGGGGATGAGCTCGCGGAACTGCTCGAACATCCAGGGGAAGATCATCTCGCCGGTGAAGGCGAAGTCCTTGCCCGGTGACCAGGCCAGGGCAGGGAACTCGCCCCTGACCCGCTCGGCCGCCCAGTTGCTGGCGCTCCCTTCGCAATAGATGAGCTCGTGCAGGATGGCGAACACCGGGTTGGTGTTGAACGGCTGCATGGCCTGCACCTGATAGAGGAAGGCGGGGTTGAGCCGCTCGCCGATGAAGGCGTCTTCCAGCAGGTAATAGAGCGCCTCGAAGGCGCCGGTGGCGCCGAGATCCAGCCCCTGCTGCTGCAACTGCTCCACCGTGAGGCGCTGGCCGTTGGGCAGGCGCACGTCGTGGTGGTGCAGGTGGTTCGCCAGCCGGTTGGCCAGCGCCTGGGCATGGGGGAAACGCTCGAAGAAGGCGCGGTTCTTGTCCGCCACCCGCTGGTAGGTGGCGCGATAGACCTCGTCCGCCGTGCGGCCGATGGGGGCCACCCCGCCGGTGAGGTAGACCTCGTGCAGGCTCCTGGGGAACAGTGAGAGGTAGGTGAGGCTGCAAAAGCCGCCGAAGCTCTGGCCGAGCAGGCTCCAGGGGCGATCCGGGCTCAGCACCTCGCGGATGTATTCGGCATCCCGCACTATGCTGTCGGCGCGAAAATGGGCGAGGTAGTCCGCCTGCTCACTGGGGGTCATCCCCGCCAGAGCGTCGGCGTTGATGGGGCTGGAGTGACCCGTGCCCCGCTGATCGAGCAGCAGCACCCTAAACTCCTGCAGGGCCCGCTTGATCCAGCCGCCGTTTGCGGTGGGACGCGGGGCGCCGAAGCCCGGCCCCCCTTGCAGATAGAGCAGCCAGGGCAGGTCATCGTCCAGCTTGTCCTTGCGACAGAGGGTGCGGCCAAACAGGGTAAGGGGCTCCTCGTCCTCCGGTCGCTGGTGGTCGAGGGGTACGGTGAAGAAGTGTGGCTCGCAATGGATGCCATCCAGCACATAGTGCAAGGGGCTGCTCATCTGGGGTCTCCCTGGGGTCGGCGGAAATCGTCGGCCTCATCATAGCCCTGGTACACAGGCGGGTCACGCCAGTTTTCCTGATTGTTAACAAGCTGATGTGTGACTGTGATGGCGGGAGAGGCGGGCAGGATTATTGTGCCGGGGTCATTGACGGCGTTCACTCCCCGGACAAAGATGAGCGGCCTGCCGAGCGGGCAGGGGTATATGCCCCGAGGGGCATGAAACAGGATGGAGCGGGCTCGATGAAGCCTAGATGGACAAGGTTCAGGAAGAAAAGGAAACAGACGGATCCGGAGGGGGTGTTGCAGGCGGGGTTGCTGGTTTTCAGCGCCACCTGCGGGGCCACCCTGCTGCTGGCGGCCTGCAACGGCGGCTAGCACATTGGCGTAAAAGCCCGCTCAGGATGAGCGGGCTTTTTTCATGCCAGGTGCCTGTCAGTATAGTGAGGACTAGCCTGGAGCCCTTTGCTGGCGCGGGTTTGCGGTATGCCGAGCGCTGCTGCTATGGTCAAATTACGACGAGATCCACAGAGGGAGGCGATCATGAACAGTCGTGAAAAAGTCTTGGCTCATTTGGCCACAGATCACCGGGTTGCAGGATTGACCGCTGGCGAGGCACTGGCCGGCATTAGCCACTCGATGAGTTCGCACCTGCTGCAACAGGATCAGCACTTCTTCCGCCGCCATGCGGATGACCCTTGCCACGAGGTGGCCCGTGCCTGCTCGGCCGGTCACGTGTGGCACGGCGACGAAAACCATTATTAGCCTGACATGGGGAATGACGAATGCAGAAAGGCCCGCTCGATGAGCGGGCCTTTCGAATTTGGCTCCTCCGACTGGACTCGAACCAGTGACATACGGATTAACAGTCCGCCGTTCTACCGACTGAACTACGGAGGAAGAGTCTTGGTGCCCAGAGACGGAATCGAACCGCCGACACGGGGATTTTCAATCCCCTGCTCTACCGACTGAGCTATCTGGGCAACGGCGCGCATTAAACCCTTTCTGGACTGGGGTGTCAACCTTGAAGCCCCAGTTTCTGGCATGTTTTTGCATAGGGTGAACCAAGTGGCGAGATAATATCCAGAGCTGCGAGAGATCTGCGCCATCAATTCATCTAACTGAAAAATCAGGGGGATTCATCGGGCGGGTGATGACCCCAGCCGGTTCTGCATCCACGCGAGTGCGGCATCGACGTCATCGAAGACCGCAACCTCTACACCAGCATCGGCATAGCACTTCCGATAATGGGGCGTCATGATCCTCGAGCCTTCTATCTCGGGGGAGATGACCAACGCCGTTGCCGAGGGCATTTTCATCGACGTGGAGAGCGAGCGCAGATACCCGGTGAGGGAGGAGAGTACTTCGAGGCCCGCCATGGCGCTTTGCTTGAAGACGACCACATCCCCCCACTTTCCCTGTTTGACCAGGGTGTCTATCAGCGGGCTCTCCACAGAGACTGCGGAACCTATCAGCTCCAGATTAAATGGACCAATCGCTTCACATACCAGGATGTTATCCAGAACCACATACTCCACCAGGCCATGGGGACGGAAGCGTTTAGGCTGATGGTCATCGGTCGTGACCCTCTTGCTGGTGGTCATTGGAATCCTTCTTGCAGCGGATTTGCAGGGAGAAAAAGACTAGCACGTCAGCCACGTTGATGAATTGATCTGAAGAGGGAATAGGCAGATACGGGGATGTGCCTGGCGGGAGGGGCGAGTGTCGAGGGAGGGCTCATCCGGTGTCGTGGTGCTGCCGGCATGAAAAAGGGGGCCAGGGCCCCCTTGTCATGAGTGTCGTGCTCAGTGGCGGCTGACGATGATCCGGCCCGTGCTCAGGTCACGGGCCTGACCGGTGACGCTGATCTTGAGCCTGTACTCGGGCAGCAGGCGACCGGCATCCGGTATCTCCTGGCTCTGGTAGCTGCGAGAATCCTTGAACACCCGGTTCGGGGTGATCCAGAAGTCGCGCAGCAGGGAGCCGCTCGGGTGCTTGAGGTTGAGCGGCTGCTGGAAGCCCAGGCTGAAGGTGGCGTCGTGGATCTGGTAGCGGGTACTGGCCACGGCGCCGTCGCTCCACTTGAGGGTACGCTGATCCCCATCCACCACCCCGAGGAAGCCCTCACCCGGGTGGACACCCACCCAGTTGTTGGCCTGGCTGCTGTCCACGTACCAGAGCAGCATGCCCGGCTCGTAGCGCATCAGCTGGTCGGCCACGTTGATGTGGGCCAGCCCCTTGTCCACACCCGCATGGTTGCGCCACTCGGCCAGGTAGTAGTGATCCTTGGCCTCGTTGCCGTCGCTCTTCACGAAGCCGGCGAGGGTGAAGGGGGAGTTGCCTTCGGCCCCGTCGCTCAGCAGGGTGTCGCCATCGGCGAGGATCTGCAGCTCGTCCACAAACAGCCCGTTCTCGGCCACGCCGCCGTCGCTCAGGTATTGCAGGGTCAGGGTGACCTGCTGACCGGCCCAGGGGGTGAGGTCGAACTCGGCATCGGTCCAGCCGTTGGAGTTGCCGGTGATGCCGACCCCGAAACCGATCCCGTTGGGATCGTCGCTGGTGGTCAGGTTGCCCGCGATGGGCTCGCCGTTGACCAGCACCCTGGCGTAGTCGTACCCCTCTTCAATCTGGTACCAGGCCTTGAAGCTCAGGCTGGCGCTCTGTTTGCCGCCCAGATCCAGTGTGAGGCTCATGCGGTTGTCGAGGTTGTTGCCCTTGCCGCCGTGGTACTCGTACTGGCCGGCGTAGGGCGGGTTGAGGGGGACCAGCTTGGCGGGCAGGTTGATGCGCACCACGTCGTCGTTGCGCCCCTTGTCGTTGGCCTGATCCAGCATGTAGACGTTGCCGCGCGGGCCGAGATCGTCGACGTGGACATTGCTGCCGTGCAGCCAGTTGCCACCGAGGGAGGCCTGCAGGTACTCCTTGGCCCAGGGGGAGAAACCGGTTGGCTCGGTGCCGCCGATGACCCCGGCCCAGGAGCCGGAGGACATGATGGACCAGGTCGCCACCGGCTCTCCCTTGCCGGTGTACTTGGTGTCGTACTCGTCCGGCAGCCCGAGATCGTGACCATATTCGTGGGCACAGACCCCGGCTGCCGCATCGATGGGCTGGATGGTGTAGTCGTAGGCGGCAAACTGGCCGCCGAAGTTCTGGCTCGGGCTGTTGGTGCCCGGGATGGGGTAGGGGGCCCCCAGGTTCCAGCGATGGGCCCAGATGGCGTCTTCGCCGAGATCGCCGCCCCCGGCCTCCTCGCCGACGCTGGAGTGGAAGATCATCAGGTGGTCGATGAGGCCGTCCGGCTCGTTCCGGTTGCCGTTGCCGTTGAGATCGTAGCGATCCTCCTGGTCAAACTGGGCGAGATCGATGGAGGGGTCGCCCGCCACCTGGATCAGCGCCCCCTTCACCAGGTCCCGGATGGTGTCAGGGGTGGCGTTGGCACCGTAGTAAGCAGCGTTCTTGCTGGCGGTATACCAGCCCGCCACCTGGCCGCGCACGCTGTAGCTCTGGCCGGACTGCTGCTCGTAGAACTGGCGCATGGAGGTGAACCGCTCGCCGTTCGGGCCGACATAGCCCTTGGACGAGAACAGCAGATCGTTGTAGTGCGACGGGGTGTAATCCGGGTAGTACATCTTGGTGAGCTCGGGGCGCACGCTGTTCTTCGGGTAGTCGGGGAAGTCCACCAGGATGGCGAGGATCTTGTCCTTGCGCATCTTGCCCTGGTAGTGCTCCCGCTCGATAGCCTTGAGCAGCAGGGTTGGCACCCGATCGCCGGGACGGGCGGTGCCGTTCAGGCGGATCTTCTTGAGGATGGTCTCCCGCACCTTGCCCTCTTTCACCGCCAGGGTGCCGCTGCTGCCCTGATAGGCTCGCGACTTCTCGCGATAGAAGCGAGCCAGGGCGGCCTGCTCCTGCTCGGGGGAGGCCAGGGTCGGAATGCGGCCGCTCTTCTTGAGCATCTCCAGCACCTTCACCTCGTCGGCCAGGGGGGCATCGAACGGACCGTGGACCGGGGCGGCCATGGCCTGGTTTCCAATCATAAGGGTTGAGCCGACAAGCAGGCTCATTATTGTTTTATTAGGCATTATCAATGTGCTCCTTCACATGATCAAAAAGGAGCCTGGCGGGCTCCTTTTCCGTGCGGGCGGTGTTTCACCCGCGTCCCTTGATACCTCTGGACGGCGGCCTTGTCATCCTGGCAGGAGAGGAGGAAAACACTGGGATGGGAATTGAATGCGGTGCGGTAATGGGGCTGATGGTCGGTGAGGTAGCCATATCCATTGGGAACTATCCGGATGCTGGGTGGTTACACTTTTTTAACGATGTCGGCGGTCACCACCATTTGGGAGGGAAGGGCGCGGACAGTTATCTTGCCCCATAGATTGAGCCTGCTGCGCTGTGCGGGTATGCTTTGCCGCAATCATGCCCCGGAAACAGGAATGACGTCGCCACGGCGCGTCAACCGGCAGGGGCTGACCTCCATCCAACACCGTCTGGGGTTTATATGAATACCAATCTGCAAGAGTGGCGCGAAGAGACCACCGCCATCGTCAACGAGTTGCTGGCCGATGGCAGCAATCCGGATCTGGATTACGAGATTGAGCACCACTTTGCCTGCCAGAAGTTCGAGCTGCTGGAGAAGGCGGCGGTCGATCTGTTCAAGGCTGGCTTCGAGGTGACCGACGCCGAGGAGATGGAACTGGACGACGGCGCCACCATCTTCTGCTTCGACGCCATGGTGGAGTGCAAGCTGGATATCGAGACCATAGTCGCCGACATCGAGAAGATGCTGCCTATCCTGGAAAAATACGGCGTGGATTACGACGGCTGGGGCACCTACTTCCAGGAGTAAACCGCCCGGCGGACGGAAAGCAGGGCGAGGGGCCCGGATCTTGCGTCCGCCCCGGTGCATAGTGCCACTCCTTGCAAAACGAACAAGGCCACCTCAGGGTGGCCTTGTTCGTTGCCGGCGTGTCAGTCCGTCGGCAACTGATAGTTGCGGGCGAACTCGGCCGGGGGCAGGGGACGGCTGAACAGGTAGCCCTGCAGGTGATCACAACCCTCCTTCACCAGCCAGGCCTGCTGCTCTGCCGTTTCCACCCCTTCGGCGGTGATCTTGATGCCGAGCTCGTGCCCAAGCCCGATGACGGAGCGCACGATGGCGGTGGTGGCCTGGTTCGTGGCCAGCCCCTGGGTGAAGCTGCGGTCCAGCTTCAGGGTCGCCACCTGGAGTCTGGGCAGGTATGCCAGGGAGCAGTAGCCGGTGCCGAAGTCGTCGATGGCGAGCTGGAAGCCCGCTTCGATCAGGCAGGCGAGGTTGCTCTCTATCTCGTCGGCGTTCTCCATCAGTACCCCCTCGGTGATCTCCAGCTCCAGTTGCCAGGGGGCGAGCCCGTGGCGCTCGATGCAGTCGAAGATCTGCGGGCAGAGCTCGGGATCGCGGAACTGCAGCGGCGAGAGGTTGACGGAGAGCACCAGATCCGGCGCCGCCACCTGCCAGCGGGCCAGTTGGGCACAGCCCAGTTCCAGCATCAGCTGGCCGAGCTGGCCGATGAGCCCGAGCTCTTCCGCCAGCGGGATGAACTCGTCGGGGGAGATCATGCCGAATTCCGGATGGGGCCAGCGACAGAGCAGTTCGGCCCCGTGCAGCCGATTGCTGTGGGTGCAGATGATGGGCTGGTAGACGGCGGTCAGCTCGGCCGCCTTGATGGCAAGCGGCAGCTGGGCCGCGATGAGCTGGCGGCGCTTGAGCTTGGCGTCGAGTTCCGGATCGAACAGGGTGCAGTGATGCTGCTGGCGCTTGCCCTGGGCCAGGGCGGCCTCGGCGTGGCTCAGCAGCCGCTCGGCATCCTTGGCCTTGCCATGGGCGATGCCGAGGAACACCGGGATCTGGATCCTGTGCTCCTCCACCTGATACGGAACCATCAGCTCCTCTTGCAGGTTGCGGCTCCACTCGTCCAGAGAGAGGGGGAGCTCGGGCAGCAGCAGGGCGAAGTCATCGGCGGCCACCCGGCAGAGCAGGGACTGGGGCGGCGCCAGGCGTTGCAGACGGCGGGCGACCTGGCTGAGCAGGCGGTCGGCGACCCGGATGCCGAAGCGATCGTTGATCTCGCGAAAATGCTGCAGATCGACCAGCAGCAGGCTGGCCTTGCGGGCACCGAGGTGGCGGCTGGTCTGGAGGAAGTGGGAGAGCTTGAGCAGACCGGTCAGGCTGTCGTAGTGCTGCTCCTGCTGCAACTGGGCCTGGGTGGTGCGCAGTCCGGTGATGTCGCGGCTCAGGGTGAGAATGCCGAGGGAGTTGCCCTCGTCGTCCGGCACTTCGACCCGGGTGATCTCCAGATGGCGTCCCTTGCCCTGGGCTTCCACCACGCAGTACTCCCCCTGTCCCAGGGTCTGCTCGACAGGCAGCCGGGGCGGCACGCGCCGCCCGAGGGCCTCGCCGGCCATGAGCCCCATGAAATCGAGGAAGGCCTGATTGCAGTCGATGAGTACGCCCTGGTGATCCTCGAGGCGAATCAGATCCGGGATGGCATCCAGCAGGCGGCGTTGCAGCAGCTGCTGCTGGCGGTAGGTCTGCTCCAGCTCCTTGCGCTGATCGATGGCACTGATCATGGCGAAGAGGGCAATGGGGTTGCCGTGCTCGTCATAGAGCGGGACCTTGTGGATCTCCATCCAGTTGGCGCCGGCGCCGTTGTGGCAATGGAGCTGCTGATTCAGCAGGGGCCTGCCTTCGGCAAGCAGGCGGTCATCTTCCTCGCGGAATACATCCCCCCAGGGCATCTCGGCATCGCGCTTGCCGATGACGTCGTCCGGGTGCTGCAAACCGGCTTCCCTGGCGAATGCCATGTTGGCAAACAGGTAGCGTCCGCTGGTATCCCGGCAGAAGATAGTCATGGGTAGCTGGTCGATGATCTGCTGCAGCAGCGCCAGGTTCAGGAAAGAATTCACGTGAGCACTCACGGGTGAGATTTCGAGCAAATCTATGATAACAGGCCAGTTTTGTAAAGCTTGGGTTAATAGTCAGTCATTTGTAGCGATCCCTGCTGACAGTCTGTGTCGCGATCGCCATAATAGCCGCCGGTTGGCCTATGGCCTTATGGACGAGAGAAGCAGCATGAAGAAGATAATGGGGGGCGCCCTGGCCCTGTTGATGGTAGGTTGTGCCAGCGACAACAATGGTGGCGAGCAGTACCGCTATACCCCTCCGGTTGCCAAGGCAACCAACAACACCCAGGAGATGGCGATCCCGGTGGATCTGGTATGGGCCCGCGCCGAGAAGTGGTTTGGCGATCATGGTCTGAACATCGAGAACAGTCAGCGCGGTTCCGGCCTGATGACTGCCAACGTCGAGAACTCCGCCGAGGGGCTGGAGTGGCTGGATTGCGGCACCATGGGTTCCAAGGTCGCACTGGGCAACCCCAACCTGCAGATCAACCTGATCATCACCCAGAGCGGCAACAACAGCGTGGCGACCGTCAACGTCAAGGGCAACACCCAGCTCTACTTCGTCGAGTCTTCCGGCGAGCGGGTGCTGGCCCCCTCCATCACTCCGGTGTGCGTCTCCCGCGGCAGCCTGGAGCAGAGCCTGTTCGCCACGCTGGGCAACTGATCTCTGTCAGGCACCATGAAAAAACCCCGTTGCAGGCAACGGGGTTTTTTGTTTCCGGGCGCTGGGGTCAGGGGGTTAGGTCGCCGTGAAACAGCGCCCGCTCGCCGGATTTGAGCACATAGCCCTTCCAGGGATAGAGCTGATAGGCTCCGCCCTGCCAGGACCAGCCTCCCTCTTCCCCCTGACGGGTCAGGCGGATCTGCTCGCCGCCAGGCAGGGTCAGCTCGGCCTCGCTCTGATCGCCACTGAACAGCACGAAGGCGCTGCCGGTCTGGCTGGCGTCGAGCGGTGCCAGCCGCATCGCCTGCTCGAACAGCCGTACGCACTGGCCGGTCAGGGCAGACCACTGGTAGCCCGCACTGCCGATGCAGCCGTGCTTGTCGCGGTCTGCACCCACGGTGGGGGTCTGCGCTGTGGTGCAGGCCGCCAGCAGCAGGGAGGCGGCCATCAGGGTCAGGGTGCGCATGCTTACTCCTTGGGATCCCGCTCGATGACGATGTTGGAGAAGCCCAGCTCCTTGAAGTAGTTCTCCCGGTAATCCTTCACGCTCTTCTTGTCGCGGCGGCACACCTGGGCCAGCTGCTCTTCCATGGCGTGGAAGCGGGAGAGGTCTATCCCCTCGGCGGCGGCAACGGCGTCATAGATGCTGTTGAACTTGTCGTTGGCGTAGCCAATCTCCCGGGCCTGCTTCTTGTAGGTGTAGGTAATCTTGAACGCCATGGCGTCACTCCTTCTCTTTGGCCTGCTTGCGCTGAACGTACAAGTAGAGGCTCTCCACTTTTTCCCGTGCCCAGGGGGTCTTGCGCAAGAACTTCAGGCTGGACTTAAACACTGTGGGAGCCTGCCTGTTTCGCCTGCTTGCGCTGGACGTACAGATAGAGGCTCTCGACCTTTTCCCGCGCCCAGGGAGTTTTTCGCAAGAATTTCAGGCTGGACTTGATGCTGGGATCCTGGGTGAAGCAGCGGATAGCGATCTCCTGCCCCAGCTTTTCCCAGCCGTAGTGGGCAACCAGGGCGGTGACGATGGCTTCCAGCGTCAGCCCGTGCAGCGGGTTGTTCTTCTGAGAAGAGACGGGCTGATCGCTCATGCCTGCTCCGCCAGCTTGGCAAAGGGTTGGCCCATGCGGGTGGTGACCCCGTTGGCCAGGTGGGGTTCGAAGCCCGCCAGCATGCCCGGGCCAAACAGGCAGACGACTGTGCTGCCGAGCTTGAACAGCCCCATCTCGGCGCCTTTTTGCAAGGTGATGGCCTCGTCGCCGGTGTAGTCCCAGCGCACCACTTCCTTCTGCTTGGTCGGCGCGATATTGCCGGCCCAGATGGTTTCGATGCTGGCGACTATGGTCGCACCGACCAGCACCAGCGCCATGGGGCCATGGGGGGTGCGGAAGGTGGCGACCACGCGCTCGTTGCGGGCAAACAGGTTCGGCACGTTCTCGGCGGTGAGCGGGTTGACGGAGAAGAGATCCCCCGGCACGAACACCATGCTCTCCAGCACGCCGTCCAGCGGCATGTGGATGCGGTGGTAATCCTTGGGCGCTAGGTAGATGGTGGCGAAGTCCCCATCCTTGAACAGTGCCACCAGATCCTCATAGCCGCCGAGCAGCTCGCGGGCGCTGTAGTCGTGGCCCTTGGCCTGGATGATGCGGCCCTGATGGATGGGGCCGAGCTGGCTGACGGTGCCATCCACCGGCAGGGCCAGGGTCATGGCGTCCTCGACCACGGGGCGGATGCCGGGCTTGAGCTCGCGGGTGAAGAAGGCGTTGAAGCTCTTGTAGTGGGCCGGACTCTCGTGCAGCGCCTCGCTCATGTCGACCTGGTACTGCTTGATAAAGGCCTCGATCACCCTGGTGGTGAGGCTGCCGGCTTCGGCGGCGGCCAGCTTGCCGATCAGGCGGGAGAGGGCGTGTTTGGGCAGACAGTATTGACCGGCAATCTTCAGGTTGTCAGTAATGCTCATGTTCGTCATCGATTTGGTTGAATAAGGGTCACAGCCGCGCCTGTTGGCGACCGTGGCGGGCTTCCTGCATGGTTTCCAGGATGCGGTGATAGTTGTGGAAGCGATCGGCGCTGATGGCGCCACCGTCGACGGCGGCCCGCAGGGCGCAGCCGGGATCGTCCTTGTGGGTACAGTCGCGGAACTTGCAGCCACCCAGGTAGTCACGGAACTCGACGAAGCACCAGGTGATGCGGTCGGCTTCAAGGTGCCAGAGGGCAAACTCGCGGATCCCGGGGGAGTCGATGAGATCGCCGCCGCTCGGGAAGTGATAGAGCCGCGCCGTGGTGGTGGTGTGCTGGCCGAGCCCCGAGTTCTCGGAGATCTCGCCGGTGAGCACGTCGAGCCCCGGCATCAGGGCGTTGGTGAGGGACGACTTGCCCACCCCGGACTGGCCCACGAAGATGCTGATCTTGTCGGTTAGCGCTGCCTTGAGTGCATCGAGGCCTTCGCCGCTCTCGCAGCTCACCAGCAGCACTTCGTAGCCGAGTTTGCGGTAGGTCTCGAGCTGGCCTTCGACGCGCACGCGGGCGGCATCGTCCAGCATGTCGACCTTGTTCAGCACGATGAGGGGGCGTATCTCCACGTCTTCTGCCGCCACCAGATAGCGGTCGACGATGTTGGTGGAGAACTCGGGCATCACCGCCGAGACGATGATGATCTGGTCGATGTTGGCGGCGATGGGTTTGACCCCGTCGTAGAAGTCCGGCCGGGTCAGTACCGAGTGACGCGGGTGCACCGCCTCGATGACGCCGGCGGTCGCGGCATTGAGGCCGGGGCGCCATACCACCTTGTCGCCGCACACCAGGCTGCTGATGCTGCTGCGCCGCAGGTTGCTGCGGTGGATGGTACCGTCGCTCGCTTCCACGTCTGCATGCTGGCCGAAGCGGCTGATCACCACCCCCTCAATGGCGGGCCCGAACAGGGTGTCATCCACCACAGTGGTGTGCTCTTTTTGCAGTCGCCGCTCGCGGTTGGCCTGGACGCGCCTTTGTTGACCCAGATTGAGTTTTGCTTTCTTTGCCACGGGGTTTGCCAGTTTATGAACAGATCCAAAGCCAGTATGATACATGCAAATTGGCAAAATTCCGCCATTCCTCCCAATAGAGAGAGCAATCATGACAGTCAGCGCGCAGAACTTGGTATGGATCGACATGGAGATGACGGGTCTGGACCCCGAAGAGAATGTGGTACTGGAGATCGCCACCATCGTCACCGACAAGGACCTGAACGTGCTGGCCGAAGGGCCGGTCATTGCCATTCACCAGAGCGATGAAGAGCTGGCCAAGATGGACGAGTGGAACGTCAACACCCACACCAAGAGCGGCCTGGTGGCCCGGGTCAAGGCGAGCCAGCACGACGAGGCGGCAGCCGTCGCCGAGACCCTCGACTTCATTCGCCAGTGGGTACCGGAGCGCACCAGCCCGCTGTGCGGCAACAGCATCGGCCAGGATCGCCGCTTCATGGTCAAGCACATGGGCGAGCTGGAGGCCTTCTTCCACTATCGCAACGTGGACGTCAGCACCATCAAGGAGCTGGTGCGCCGCTGGCAGCCCGAGCTGCTGGATCAGTTCAAGAAGAGCGGCTCCCACCAGGCGCTGGACGATATCCGCGAATCCATCGCCGAGCTGCAGTTCTACCGTGCTCAGGTGTTCAAAATCTGAGTGACAGGCAGGGGTTTGCCATCATCCGGTTGCTAAAATCGGCAGTTCGACCAGCTTTTGAGCGAACGGCTGCAACCAGACAAAAAAGCCCTTGCAATTGGAATGTCTGCTCTTATAATTCGGCTCCCGTACAGTAGCGCAAGCAACCAAATGCTGTACGGCCTGTTTTAAGGTTTTGCGGGAATAGCTCAGTTGGTAGAGCACGACCTTGCCAAGGTCGGGGTCGCGAGTTCGAGTCTCGTTTCCCGCTCCAAAATCTGATGATGACACTGGTGCAAACCAGCCCGATGCGGGAATAGCTCAGTTGGTAGAGCACGACCTTGCCAAGGTCGGGGTCGCGAGTTCGAGTCTCGTTTCCCGCTCCAATCATCAGCACAGCCTCAAGACAACCAATGTTGCGGGAATAGCTCAGTTGGTAGAGCACGACCTTGCCAAGGTCGGGGTCGCGAGTTCGAGTCTCGTTTCCCGCTCCAAAAAAATTTGTGAGTGATATTCCGATGCGGGAATAGCTCAGTTGGTAGAGCACGACCTTGCCAAGGTCGGGGTCGCGAGTTCGAGTCTCGTTTCCCGCTCCAATCACTTGCAGATGACATCCTGTTGCGGGAATAGCTCAGTTGGTAGAGCACGACCTTGCCAAGGTCGGGGTCGCGAGTTCGAGTCTCGTTTCCCGCTCCAAAAAAATTTGTAAGTGACATTCCGTTGCGGGAATAGCTCAGTTGGTAGAGCACGACCTTGCCAAGGTCGGGGTCGCGAGTTCGAGTCTCGTTTCCCGCTCCAATCACTTGCAGATGACATTCCGTTGCGGGAATAGCTCAGTTGGTAGAGCACGACCTTGCCAAGGTCGGGGTCGCGAGTTCGAGTCTCGTTTCCCGCTCCAATCTCTCTTCAAATTCAATATCTCTCCCCCCAAGTTCACGAATCCAGTTTCTCAATACAATCGCTGCCACATTCAGCTGGTAGAGCATGATCCGCGCTTGCCAAGGCTGGGGTCGCGAGTTCGAGTCTCGTTTCCCGCTCCAATCTCTCTTCGAAGTCCTCATCATCCATTTGAATTGCCCATCACATCGCGCTGCGATGATTTGCCGTATCCGGCGTTCAGCCAGGTCAGGATCCTGTTTTCTGTATCTGTTTCGTACCCAGGGGCCGGAGAGGGCGGTGGTGGCTGCGGGCAGGCTGATGATCGTGGCGGGAAAGGCAGGCAAAAAAATAGGAGGGGCAAAGGCTCCTCCTACAGGCTCACTGGCGCGGGCTTAGATAACGGTGACGTTCTCGGCCTGAGGGCCTTTTTTGCCCTGGGTCACAGTGAACTGTACTTTTTGACCTTCAGCCAGAGTCTTGAAACCTGCGCTCTGGATGGAGGAGAAGTGAACGAAAACGTCCGGACCCTGGGATTGCTCGATGAAGCCAAAACCCTTGGTTTCGTTGAACCATTTTACCTGGCCGGTGCGAATGTCAGACATGTGGTAAGTCCTATCTATAACAAAATGAAACTAAGCCTCGTTGGGCAGCATTTGCCTGAAAGGCAGGGGTTGAAGCATGACTGACCACGTCTCTTTGTCCCAGTAGCATGTAGCACAATCCCTGTCTAAAGCCTGACCGATTGTACTGGAGCCCGATCCCTTGTCAATTTGGTGCTTTTCGTTTTTTGAGCAAGCTAAAAGTATTGTGAAGTCAGCGGCTTGTTTCATGCTTCACCTCAAAAAAACGGGAGGCCATGGCCTCCCGTTTCATCCGTGGTGCTGCCTTGAAGGCCTCACTCCTTGAGGGCGAACCCCTCACCCTGGCGGTCGTAGCGGTAGTTGGCCTGGCCGAAGGAGCGGATCTCGACCCGCTGGATGCGACGGCTGTCATCCACCAGGATGAAGACCGACTTGCCGGACTGCAGACGGGTCAGCGGACGATCCGGCCCCTCGATGGCGATGAGGCGGCTCAGCTCGGCCCCGGGCAACTCGAACTTGCGCCAGATGGAGTAGAGCGTCTCGCCCGCCTGCACCTCGTGTTGCAGCCAGGTACCGTCGACCTTCTCCTCGACCGGCTTGGCGGCAACCGGCGCACTGCCGGCGTTGCCGGCACCCACGGTCAGGGCCTGGGTCGGCACGGCCAGGGGCACCGCCAGGGAACCTGAGGGCGCTGCGGTCGGGGCGGCAGGAGCGGGCTCCCAGGCCAGCACCAGCAGCCAGAGCGGGATCAGCACCAGCAGGCCTATGGTGTGCTTGCGGGGCAGCGGGCTCGCCAGCTTGAAGGAGCTCGCCTTCGGCTCCTGCTTGCGTTGACCCAGGCCACTCATGCCCTGGCCGAGACGCTGGCGCAGGGGCAGGGTAGCCGCGTTGATACGTTGGAGCAGGGTTCCTTGTGATTCGTCTTGGCGACGCTGCTGGGCTCGTCTGTTATGGCCACGTGGGCGACGGTCCGGGGTGGGCACGGCATTTACCTCTCACTACATTGCCTGCCATCAGGCAAATATGCCGCCTATGGTAAACGGACTCGCCCCCGAGGGGGAGAGTCCAGAGCATGAAAATTATCAACTGAGACGGAATTGTCCCAGCAATTGCTGTAAACGTTCCGCCGCCTGACGCAAGGCCTGGCTGGCGTTAGCGGTGCTGGTGGCATCCCGGGCGATGTCGTTGGCCAGTGCGCTGGTTTTTGACAGGTTGCCCGACACCGTCTCGGAGACCGAGCTCTGCTCCTCGGCGGCGGAGGCGATCTGGTAGGTCATGTCGTTGATGGTGGCGATGGCCTGGAAGATGCTGTCCAGCGCCGCCTCCGCGAGATCCGCCTCACCCACTGCCTGATGGGTCAGCTGCTGGCTCTGCTGGATGGCGTTGACCGCATTGGCCGAGCTGTGGCGGATCTTCTCGATCAGCTCCTGGGTATTCTGCACCGCCTGCTGGGTGTTGCCCGCGAGCTTGCGCACCTCGTCGGCCACCACCGCAAAGCCGCGCCCCTGCTCGCCGGCCCGGGCCGCCTCGATGGCGGCGTTGAGCGCCAGCAGGTTGGTCTGATCGGCGATACCCTGGATGACGGTGAGGATGCTGGTGATCTGCTCGCTGTCGTGGGCCAGCCCTTCCACCACCTCGGCCCCCTTGCCCGCTTCGGAGGCGACCTTGTGCATGGAGTGGATCACCTGCTGGAAGCGCACCTTGCCCTGATCCGCCGCGCTCTGGGCCTGTTTGGCGGAGTCGGCGGTGTTGTTGGCGTGGGTGGCCACCTCCTGGCTGACATAGGACATCTCCTGCACTGCGGTCAGCATCTGCTCCATCTCCGCCTGGTGGTGTTGCAGGTTGCTGTCGGTCTGGCCGGCAATGCGATCGGTGTCGCCGGCATGGCGGTGCACCTCGCTCGCGGTCTTCTGCACGTCGCCGAGCAGGGCCTGCAGCTTGTCGATGAAGCGGTTGATCCCCCGGGAGAGGGCCCCCAGTTCATCCTGGGAGCGGCTCTCCAGGCGCTTGGTGAGATCCCCCTCGCCATCGGCGATGTCATCTACCAGGCTGACCATCTGACGGATGGGGCCCGTGATGCTGCGGGCGATCACCAGCATGGTGGCCAGCGCCAGCACCAGCACCAGCAGGGCTCCGATGAGCTGCTGGGTCATGGCGGTGCGGTTCATGTCGGTGAGCTGGCGCTCCAGCTCGTCCGCCCCTGCCAGCACCACCTTGTAGGGCAGGGTGACGATGATGGCCCAGTTGCGGGCCATGCCGGGCACCGCGATGGGCACCGAGATGCGAAACGCATCGTCGAGCTCCTGGCGCTGCACCTCGGGCTTGAGGTACTGCTGCCAGCCGTTGCCGAGCACCTTGTCGGCCCGGCTGCCAAGCAGGGCGGCATCGCCGCTGGTGCCGGTGATGACACCGGCGGCGCTGACGATCAGGGTCTCGCCCTTGCCGTCATAGATGTTGCTGTTGAGGGACTGGGCCTGCCGGCTGATGGAGTCCACCGCCAGATCGAGCGCGGCTATCCCCTTGAACTGGCCATCCACCAGGATGGGGGTGGTGATGGTGCTGACCAGTACCTGCTGGCCGTTGATGTCCACCTTGAAGGGATCGACGAGGCAGGAACGTCCCTCCCGCTTCGGGCAGGCGTAGTAGTCGTTGGCGGGGTTGCCGAATTCATCCGGGTCGCTCTTCTCGATGGAGAGCAGCAGGTCCGTGCCGATCTGATCCTTGTCGCGATAGAAGTAGGGGACGAAGCGACCCTTGTCATCGCTGCCCAGGGGCGTCTGTCCGGCGAAGCTGGCGTCCAGGCCATCGAAGCCGTTCGGCTCGAAGCCGGCGAAGGCGCCATAGAGCTGGGGTTCCAGGGCCAGCTGGGCCTTGAGCAGCTCGGTGGCCTGCTGGCGATCCAGCGGCAGTTTGCCCGCCTGCTGCAGGGCGAAGGCGCTGGCCATCTGCTGGGTGTAGGAGAGCCCCTTCTGCAGCAGCTGGGTGATGGCGGCGGCCTCCGCGCGGGCGTTGGCGCTGACCTTCTGCCACGCCTCCTGCTGCAGGGCGTCACGGCTGGAGCTGATGGTCAGCTGCTGGGTCTGCCGGCCCGAATATTGGTTGAGCAGGATCAGGATGACCAGGGCGGCGGTCATGGCGATCCCGGCCAGCACCAGGATGCGATTCTGGATAGAACGAAACTGCATCTTGCGTTCCTTGTGTAGTAGGCGGTTGTCCGAATTATCGGCAGGGCGGGAGATCTCTCCAGCAATCCTGCCTAGCTAAGCGTAAAAAGAGGGAAAGTTTTGCGATCCCACTCAAAATCAGTGGTTATTAACTGTTTGAACCCTATTTTACCCTATGCCTTTCCATGGTTTTCCCATCCGTCATTGTCGGTGCTAAAATGCGACGGTTTTTTTAACGAATTGGCCCAAGGCCCTCTACACAAGGCTTAAAGATGAAAGTCAAAACCCGTTTTGCTCCCAGCCCGACCGGCTTCTTGCATGTCGGCGGTGCCCGTACCGCACTCTATTCCTGGTTGTTTGCAAAGAATCAGGGCGGTGAGTTCGTGCTGCGTATCGAGGATACCGATCTGGAACGTTCCACCCAGGAGGCCATCGACGCCATCATCGAGGGTATGGAATGGCTGGAGCTGAACTGGGATGAGGGCCCCTACTACCAGACCAAGCGTTTTGATCGCTACAACGGCCTGATCGACGAGATGCTGGCGGATGGCCGCGCCTACAAGTGCTACTGCTCCAAGGAGCGTCTGGAAGCGCTGCGCGAAGGCCAGATGGCCAACGGCGAGAAGCCCCGTTATGACGGCAAGTGCCGCCATGGTGATCACGATCACCCTGCCGACGCCCCCCACGTCATCCGTTTCCGCAACCCGACCGAAGGCTCCGTGGTGTTCGATGACCACGTGCGCGGCCGCATCGAGTTTGCCAACACCGAGCTCGACGATCTCATCATCCGTCGCACCGACGGCGCCCCCACCTACAACTTCTGCGTGGTGGTGGACGACTGGGACATGGAGATCACCCACGTGGTGCGTGGCGAAGACCACATCAACAACACCCCGCGCCAGATCAACATCTACAAGGCCCTGAACGCGCCGGTGCCGGAGTTTGCCCACGTCTCCATGATCCTGGGTGACGACGGTGCCAAGCTCTCCAAGCGCCACGGTGCCGTGTCCGTCATGCAGTACCGCGACGACGGCTACCTGCCGGAAGCCCTGCTGAACTACCTGGTGCGTCTGGGCTGGTCCCACGGCGATCAGGAGATCTTCACCCTGGAGGAGATGATCAAGCTGTTCAGCCTGGATGCCATCTCCAAGTCCGCCTCCGCCTTCAACACCGACAAGCTCTTGTGGCTGAACAACCACTACATGCGCAGCCTGGATCCGGCTTATGTGGCCAAGCACCTGGCCTGGCACATGGCCGACCAGAAGATCGATACCAGCAATGGCCCGGCTTTGCCTGCTGTGGTGACCCTGCTGGCGGAGCGCTGCAACACGCTAGTGGAAGTGGCCGCCCAGAGCCGCTACCTGTTCGAAGAGTACGAGGCCATCGACGAAGCGGCCGCCAAGAAGCACCTGCGTGGTGTTGCCGCCGAGCCGCTCACCCTGGCCAAGACCAAGCTGGCTGCCCTGGAGACCTGGACCACAGAAGCGCTGCACGAGCTGATTGAAGCCACCGCTGCCGAGCTGGGTCAGGGCATGGGCAAGGTGGGCATGCCGCTGCGCGTGGCCGTGACCGGCCAGGGCCAGTCTCCTGCCATCGACGCCGTGATGGCGCTGGTGGGCAAGGAGCGCGTGCTCGCTCGCATCGACCGCGCCCTGGCGTACATCGAAGCACGCATGGCCGCCGAGTAATTCAGGCTCGCCGGGTCAGTACCCAAGATGGCATGAGAGGGCTCCCTGAGGGGGCCCTCTTTTTTTGAGTCCCCACCTGATTTACGACGTAAAACAGCGACATAGCGATGAGGTTGGCGGTAAAAACAGCTAACTGACTGAATTTTGACTAAACGCTCCAGCGGGTGCGAATTTTGGGTTGACAGCAAAGCGGACGATGCCTATCATGCGCCTCCGTTGCCAGAGATAACTTTGGTAGCGCCGAGGTGAGTTGGGGTTATAGCTCAGCTGGGAGAGCGCTTGCATGGCATGCAAGAGGTCCGCGGTTCGATCCCGCGTAGCTCCACCAAATTCTCCTCGCACAATCTGGAATCCAAGGGGTTATAGCTCAGCTGGGAGAGCGCTTGCATGGCATGCAAGAGGTCCGCGGTTCGATCCCGCGTAGCTCCACCAGGTTCCTGATTGAAATGAAGTACCCAGGGCAGTGCGGTGTGTATCACCCAGGCCGACCTTTGTGGGGTTATAGCTCAGCTGGGAGAGCGCTTGCATGGCATGCAAGAGGTCCGCGGTTCGATCCCGCGTAGCTCCACCATCATTCAGACGTTATGCGTCGAAGGCAACCGACCGCCAGAAGCGGTTGTCTAAAGAGTAAAGAATTTGGGGTTATAGCTCAGCTGGGAGAGCGCTTGCATGGCATGCAAGAGGTCCGCGGTTCGATCCCGCGTAGCTCCACCATGATTCGGACGCCAAGCGTCCAGGATGACCGGCCGCCAGAACCGGTTGTCTGAAGAGTAAAAATTTGGGGTTATAGCTCAGCTGGGAGAGCGCTTGCATGGCATGCAAGAGGTCCGCGGTTCGATCCCGCGTAGCTCCACCATCATTCGATGACAACAGAAGGCCACCGCATTGCGGTGGCCTTTTTGTTTTGTCGTTTTGCATCGTCCCGGATCCCGCCGGGCTGCCAATCCTTCGCCCGCCTCGGCGCGGGTCTTTCAGGCGTCACATCCATAGGGACGGCACCAGCAAGACAGGGACTCCTCTCTTTTAAATTGACCCTTCTATCCATCTTCTCGGCCCTGGCCAATGACGTGCCTTGTCACATTTCTGGCAACTCGGACCAGTGGTCCAGCGTGCAAGAAAGGGAATAAAAGAGGCTGTTTGCCAGGTTTAGATAGGCTCAAGATACTGATATTAATCATTTATTTCTCATCTGTTCGATGAGGGATGAAGTGTGGGAACGTCCCCACATATTTTCTTTCGAGAATAAAGATTGAGCGGTCGAGACTTGCTTCCTATACTCGGGCTGTTCCTCACGGAACCCAGGACAAGGGCAAACCGGCAGTGATGCCGGGACGCAAAGCCTCCGATCTGCCCGACCACGGGCCAGACAGCGGGGTTACCCAGGGTAACTTGAGGGTTTGTGGCCCGTCCATGGCCTGTTGTCGTTCCCTTTCCCCCTGTTGCGATTGCGCTTTTCCCGGTGTTGAAGCCAAGACAAACAAGGAAGATAACAATATGCAACAGATCTTGAGGCCCAGCAGGCTTGCCATGCTGGTCGCCCTTGCGGCCGTCCCTGCCTGGGCGCAGGCCGCTTACCCCGCCTACCAGGCCGGCACCGCCTACAAGGCTGGCGACATCGTCAGCAACGCAGGCGCCCTCTATGAATGCAAGGAATTCCCCTACTCCGGCTGGTGCGGCGCGTCCCCCTACCACTATGAGCCCGGGGTCGGCACCGTCTGGGCCGATGCCTGGAAGCGTTATGGCGGCGAGGTACCGCCACCGGCCCTGGTCGTCGCCATCGGCTCCCCCGCCGTGGGTGCCAGCGTCAGCGAGGGGACCAGCCTTGCCCTGGCGGTGACCCTGAGCGGCCCGGTCACGGCGCTCGCCAAGGTGGAGTACCTCATCGACGGTACCCTGGTCGCCACCGCCACGGCTTCCCCCTGGAGCGCGAGCTGGTCTGCCGCCGGTGTGGGCAATCACGCCCTCAAGGCTCGGGCGCTGGACAAGGATGGCAAGGTGCTGAGCGAGGCGGACTCCAGCTTCAAGGTCGCCGCCGTGGTCGCGCCCGAGGCGCCCAAAGTGAGCATCGCGAGCCCGGCCGCCGGCGCCAGGGTGACCCTGGGTCGCAGCGTGGCGGTGAGCGGCAACGTCACCGACGCCAATGACGACGTCGCCAGGGTCGAGCTCTTCGTGAATGGCCAGAAGGTGGGCGAAGACACCAGCGCCCCCTGGCAAGTGAGCTGGACGCCCCAGAACAAGGGGCTGGCCGGTCTCAAGCTGGTGGCGACCGACAAGGCCAATCTCTCTGGCGAATCGGCCCAGGTGGATGCGCAGGTGGAAGAGGCCGCACTGCCTCCCACTGGCGGCAACCTCTCCTGCGACGTGCGCCAGATCTACCGCGCCGACGGCAGCGAGTGCATGGGGGATGATCACGGTCGCCGTGTCATCGGCTACTTCACCTCCTGGCGCACCGGCAAGAACGGCCTGCCCGCCTACCTGGTGAACGACATCCCCTGGGACAAGATCACCCACATCAACTACGCCTTCGCGGCGGTGGACGAGCAGAGCCACGTCATCAAGGTGGACGACTCGGCCACCAAGATGACCTGGAACGGCGTGCCGGGCGCCGAGATGGATCCCGAGTTCGCCTACCAGGGCCACTTCAACCTGCTGTCCAAGTACAAGAAGCAGTATCCGGACGTGAAGACCCTCATCTCCGTCGGGGGCTGGGCCGATACCCGCGGCTTCTACGCCGCCACCACCAAGGGCGACTGCTCGGTCAATACCGCCGGCATCAACGCCTTTGCCGACTCGGCGGTGGGCTTCATCCGCCAATACGGCTTCGATGGTGTGGATATCGACTACGAGTACCCCACCTCCATGAAGGATGCGGGCAACCCGAACGACTTCCCGCTCTCCAACCTGTGTCGCGGCAAGCTCTTTGCGAACTATGAAGTGCTGATGAAGACCCTGCGCAACAAGCTCGACAGCGCCGGCACCGAGGACGGTCGCAAGTACATGCTGACCATCGCCTCGCCGGCCTCGGCCTATCTGCTGCGCGGCATGGAAAACTTCCAGGTCACCCAGTACCTCGACTACGTCAACCTGATGACCTATGACTTCCACGGCGCCTGGAACCACTTCGTCGGCCACAACGCCGCCCTGTTCGACAACAAGGCGGATCCCGAGCTGGCCCAGTGGGGGGTCTACACCCAGGCCCAGTTTGGCGGCATCGGCTATCTCAACTCCGCCTGGGCGGCCCACTACTTCCGTGGTGCCCTGGCGGCGGGCAAGATCAACATAGGGGTGCCCTATTACACCCGTGGCTGGCAGGGGGTCACCGGTGGCACCCAGGGGCTGGGTGGCAAGGCGGCGCTGCCGAGCCAGAGCGATTGCCAGCCGGGCACGGGGGGGAGCACCATTCCGTGCGGCAACGGGGCGGTGGGCATCGACAACATCTGGCATGACCTCGACAAGAGCGGCAAGGAGATAGGCGGCGGCGCCGTGCCCATGTGGCATGCCAAGAACCTGGAGCACGCGGCCAGCCTCGGCATCACCATCCTGCCGAGCTACGGCCAGGCCTGGGGTCTGGATCCCAACAACCCGGCAGACGTGATCCAAGGCCAGTATGTCCGTTACTACGATGACAAGGCCCATGCGCCCTGGCTCTGGAACGAGCAGAAGAAGGTGTTCCTCTCTACCGAAGATGAAGAGTCCATGGGTCACAAGCTCGACTACATCGTCAAGCGCGGCCTAGGGGGCGTCATGTTCTGGGAGATGGCGGGGGACTATGACTTCGACGCCGCGAAGAACGAGTACGTGATGGGCAGCACCCTCACCAGCCTCGCCTACGAGAAGTTCAGCAAGGCCGACAAGGCGGCCCTGAAGCAGAATGATCTGCCGGCTCCGGCCGCCCAGCTCGACATCGGCGTGAGCCTCTCCGGCTTCAAGGAAGGGGACTCCAACTACCCGATCAACCCGACCCTCAAGCTCACCAACAAGTCGACCCAGACCATTCCGGGCGGCACCCGCATCGAGTTTCTGGTGCCCACCTCCACCTCAGACACCATCACCGACCAGAGCGGCATGGGGCTGAAAGTGGTGGAGAGCGGCGGCAACCAGAACTCGGACGGCATCGCCAACGAGAAGGACTTCCACAAGGTGGCCCTGACGCTGCCGGCCTGGAAGGCCTGGGCGCCGGGCACCGACGTGGAAGTGGCCATGACCTACTATCTGCCGGCCGCCGGCGTGCCGAGCGGCATGCGCCTGATTGCGGGCAGCCAGACCATAGGCCTGAAGTCCGACTTCCCGGCCCTGGCCGAGGCGGTGCTGGGCAGCAGTGGCGGTGGTGACGGCGGCAGTGGTGGCACTACTTGCGCCAGCCAGAACGTCAACCCGGCGGACTACAATGCCTATCCGACCTGGCCGCGCGGGGATCACGCCAATGGCAACGACCGCATGACCAACGGCAAGGCGGTGTGGCAGGCCAACTGGTGGACCAGCAGCGAGCCCAAGGCGGGCGATGGCAGCTGGAAGCTGGTGTGCAACTACTGAGTTGTCCCGGCTGCTGTACCAGCAGCGAACTCAGAGCGGGCGATGGCAGCTGGAAGCTGGTGTGCAGCTACTGAGTTGCCCCGGCTGCTGTACCAGCCGCGAACTCAGAGCGGGCGATGGCAGCTGGAAACTGGTGTGCAACTACTGAGTTGTCCCGGCTGCTGTACCCGCAGCGAACTCAGAGCGGGCGACGGTAGCTGGAAGCTGGTGTGCAACTACTGATGACAGGTTGAGGGGGCAACCCCGTCTCAACGCAATGACTCAATCCGGAGCCCAGGCTCCGGATTTTTTTGTGCCTTGTATAAGGAGAAGGAGGGGAAAAAGGGCAGGGGAGGTGCCATAAAAAAGACCGCTCCGAAGAGCGGCCAATTGCCACCAAGGCAATCTGCGGGGCAGGTCCCCTTGTGCTTGCCGACCGGGCGGGAAGGCGCTTCCCTCGGCCGGGTGGCCGCCCCGAACGTCCGGGGCGGCCCGTTGTTGTCGCTTACTGGGTGACGGCGCCGCCCTGCTGCTCCTTCAAGAAGCTGATCCAGGGGGTGGCACGACCGCTGACGTTGCCATTCTGGGCGGCCTGGGTGAAGGCGTTGAGCGCCTCCTTGGGCTTTTGCTGCTCAAAATAGGCGACCCCGGTCAGGAACTTCAGATCTGCCCGCTGCTCCCCGCTGGCGTTGGCGGCTGGCTTGGCGGCCAGCGCCACCAGATCCTGATAGCGTTTGCTCTGGATCATCATGCGCGCCATCTTGAGCTGCAGCTCGGCATTGGGGGCCAGCTTGTAGGACTTGGCCAGGGTGTCGATGGCCGGGTCCAGCTCCTTGGCCTGATGCCAGTAGTTGGCGAGCGTCTTGTAGTTGGCCGCATTGCTCTCGATCTGCCCCTCCTTCATGGCCTTCTCCATCACGCGGGCAGCGCGGTGGGGAATGCCGGCGAAGGCGAGGTAGTTGGCGAGCCGCTGCAACTCGTTGGCTTCGGTCAGCATGCCGAGGTTGTAGGCCCCTTCCAGTGCCGCCAGGGCCTTGGCATCGTTGCCCGCCTGCATGTGCATGGCCGAGAGCTGGGTCCAGTACT
Source organism: Aeromonas sp. FDAARGOS 1415 (assembly GCF_019048365.1). Taxonomy (NCBI): domain Bacteria; kingdom Pseudomonadati; phylum Pseudomonadota; class Gammaproteobacteria; order Aeromonadales; family Aeromonadaceae; genus Aeromonas; species Aeromonas sp. FDAARGOS 1415. The sequence continues at coordinate 2,240,276 of NZ_CP077363.1, forward strand.
TCTTCTTCTCAGGATAGCGGTCGACCAGCGCGGTCAGCACCTCGGTGGCCGGCTTGTACTGTTTCAGCTCGTAGTGGGCCGCCATCTTCAGCAGGTACCAGGACTCCGGTGCCTTGCCCGCAGAGAGCTTGATCGCGCTGTCCACCGCCGGAATGGCTTCCCGGTACTGCTTGAGCTGCACATGGGCGTTGGCCAGGGTGATGTAGGCGTGCGGGGTCGGTTTCTCGTCCTTGCCGAGGTTCGCGAACCACTCCTTCATGGTGCTGATGGAGCCCTTGAAGTTCCCCTCGGCCATGTAGAGCTGGGCCAGGTTGTAGCGCACCTGCTGGGCCACGGGAGGCGGCAGGCCGCCGGTGGCGATGGCGTCGGCGAAGTACTTGGTCGCCTGACCGTACTTCTCCTGCTGCGCCGCCACGAAGCCCAGGGTCTGCAGAATGACCCCCTTGTCGTAGACCCGCTCGCCTGCGCCTGACAGCGCCTCCTGCAGCTTGGCATTGGCCTCGCCGTATTTCTTCTCGGTGATCAACGCCTGGGCCTTGTTGACCGCGCGGTAGGCGCGGTCAGACAGGGCGGGCTGCTCGGCGGCCCAGCTGGCGGTGCTGAGCAGCACCGCCATGGCTACCGGGGCGAGGATCAGGGTGTGTAACTTTTTCATCGCCACCTTCCTTAGTTGGTCGCAAACTCGATCTCTTGCTGCATGCGACTGGCCTGCGGCTTGCCGTCCACCATGGCCGGCTTGAAGGTCCACTTGGCTATGGTCTGGCGCGCTGCCTTGCCGAGGTCATAGCTGCGGGGCTCTTCCTTGACGATCCGGATGTTGCTGACGGTGCCGCGCTCGGTGACGGTGAACTCCACCAGTACCTTGCCGGAGGCGAGGCCGGCCAGCGCCGCCTTACGGGGCATCATGGGCTCGAAGGTCGCCATCGGGATGGCGCCGTTGTTGCCGCCGATGCCACCACCGCCACCGCCGGTGCTGTAGGCACCCAGGGCGTTGCCGCCACCGATGTTGACCGGGATGTCGAGTTTGGGCATGTCCATGGGGGAGCTCTCCATCTGCGGCCTGTCCGTGCTCGCCACCTCCATCTCGGGCGGGGGGGGCGGACGGTTCGGGGGCGGCGGCTTGGGCAGTTCCCGTTGCTTCTCTTGCAAGGTCTCCTGAGGCTTGAGGCGAATGAAGTCGGTCATGGTGACGTCCTCCCGCTCCGTCAGCTCCCGGTGATCCGGCGTGATGAGCTTGTTCATTCCCAGGAACAGGAAGAACACCACCACGCAGGAGACCGCTAACGATATCAGGTATCTCATAGGGCTCGCTCCGGCATCAGCTGCTCTTGCTCGCCGCGATGGAGATGTTCTGGACACCGGCCATGCGGATCTGATCCATGACCTGGACCACCAGCCCGGAACGGGACTCGGTATCGGCCTGGATCACCACGGCGCTCTCCGGGTTCTCCGCCCGCAGCCGCTCGATGTTGGCACGCACCGCGCCCACCTCGACGACCCGTTTGTCGACCCAGACCTGACCGTTCTCGCGGACCGCGACCATGATGTTCCCCTTCTTCACCGTCTCGGCCGTGCTGGCGCTCGGGCGGTTGATCTCCACGCCGGACTCCTTGACGAACGAGGTGGTGACGATGAAGAAGATCAGCATGATGAACACGATGTCCAGCATGGGGGTCAAATCGATGGCCGCCTCGTCCGCACCGCTGTCGCTGTGACGTTTTCTCATGGCAAAAAACTCCTTGCTTGTTCTGTGCCCCGGCGGGCCAGGCCCGGCCGGGGATGTGCATCCTGCATCAGCCGTGTTTCAGGTTGTCTTCCAGCTTCTGCACGGCCAGCTTGGCCTTGTGATCGAGCTGGTTGACAAAAAACAGGCCGGAAAGGGCGGCAATCATGCCCGCCATGGTCGGTACCGTCGCCTTGGAGATCCCCGAGGCCATCGCCCTGGGGGAGCCGGTGCCGGTGATGGCCAGGGTGTCGAACACCTGCACCATGCCGACCACGGTGCCCAGCAGCCCCATCAGCGGACAGAGGGCGATCAGCACCTTGATGACCGGCATCCCCTTGTCCACGGCCATGGAGACCCGGGAGACCAGCTCGCGGCGGATCTGCTTGGCGGACCAGGAGAGATGATCGGTGCGGGCCAGCCAGGCCGCCTTGGTCTGCTTCACCTGTTTGGGGTAGACCGCCATGAAGTAGAACCAGCGCTCCAGCAGCAGGGCCCACATCATCAGGGTCAGGAAGAACAGGGCGACCAGCACGTCGCCCCCCAATCCCAGAAACCGGCGGACCGACTCGACTTCTTCAATCAACCAGAACCACATGGGTGACTCCTTAGGCTGCGGCCTTGGCGGCGTGCAGACGTTCCTGATAGCGGGCGACGAAGCCGGCGCTCTGTTCTTCCAGGACCTGGATGAGACGGCGGCTCTGGGTCTGCACTATGGTGTAGAGGAACAGCATGGGCACGGCCACGACCAGACCCTGCATGGTGGTCACCAGGGCTTCGGAGATACCGCCCGCCATTAGCTTGGGATCGCCGGTACCGAACAGGGTGATGGCCTGGAAGGTGGCGATCATCCCGACCACTGTCCCCAGCAGACCCAGCAGCGGGGCGACCGAGGCGATCAGCTTGATGATGCTGATGCCCTTCTCGAACTTGGGCACGTTGCGCAAGATGATCTCGTCGAGCTTGGACTCCAGATCCTCGATGTTGTCACCGCGGTGCTCCTGGTAGGCCACCAGCATCTCGCCGATGGGGTTGCCCTTGATGACTTGCTCGGACTTCAGCTGCTTGCGCATGGAACCGCCGATGAGGGAGAGGCGGGCACCGCAGAACAGGGCCAGCAGGGTACCAAGCACGCCGAGTACCATGATGACGTAGCCCACTTCACCCCCCTGATCGATCCGTTCTTTCAGGGTCGGAGACTGTACCAGCAGGGAGAGGATCACGCCGCGGGACGGGTCGATGAACACGGGTTTGATGCTGCCGTCGCCCTGCTCAAAGTCGGCAACGGGCTCCAGCACCGCCTTGTCCGGCTGGCGGGGCAGCTGTTCGAACTTGCCGGTCTCCGGCACGAAGGTGAGGTACTTGCCCTCGGAGACGGTGTTGAACTCGCCGATCTGTGTCACTGTCTTCTCGGCCTGGTTGCCCTCGCCATAGACCACGGTGGCCGGGAGCTGGCTCACCTTGCCACCGTCGACCATGCGGCTGAGGGTGGTGGTCCAGAAGGCGGTCAGGTCATCGCTGGAGGGGAGCTCCTTGCTCTCGGCCAGGCGGGTCAGCAGGGCGGATTGCTCGGGGTGCTCGACCCGGCGGGCAGAGGCGTTGAAGATCCCCTTGAACTCACCGGCGAACTGGCGCAGCACGCCAAACATCTCGCCCATGTTGCCGGAGCGCTGGCGCAGGGTCTCGGTCAGCTCGGTGAGCTGCTTGTCGTTGGCATCGAAGGTGGCCTTGAGCTGTTCACCTCGGGCGGTCTCGGCGGCGAGCTCGGCCTTGGCCTTGGCCAGCAGGGCGCCCTGCTCGTTCTTGTCAGCCAGGAAGCGGGCTTCCCGCTCCTTGTTTATCTGGGATTCGCTGGCGCTGGCGGCTTTCACCTGGCTCAGCAGGGCATTGAGATCCACCGGCTTCTCGGCGGCGGTCACCGGCAAGGTGACCAGGGTGGCCCCCGCAATCAGGGAGGCAATGGCGAGTTTGATTCCTTTCATGATGCTTTCTCCGCAGTTTGAACCGGCAGCTTGATGAGGGCGGGGGGCGCCTGCTTCTTGGCGATGCGAAGGCCCTGTTCGACGGCGCTGCGATACTCCTGGGGCAGTTCTTCCCACTGGCGGGTCTTCTTGTTCCACATGCCGGTCTCGTTGCCATCCGGGGACTGGTAGAGCAGGGCGATGCGGCCCACGCGCAGGAACTCGTAGGTCTTCTCGCTGCCATCCTTGTCCAGGCTCGCCTTGTAGGACTCGATGGTGCGGCTGAAGCCCTCCTCGATCTGGTAGGCCTCGAGGATCTTGCGGTACTTCTCGGAGATGGTGACGTCGGCCCGGTTCATCAGGTCGGTCAGGGCCGCCACGCGGTCCTCACGCTCCACCTTCTGGAACGGCAGGTCGAGGGAGACGAACTGATCGAGGGAGTCGATCATCTTGAGCATCAGGGGCACCACTTCGGTGCTGGTCTGGTCGATCTGGGCGATCTGCTTCTGCATGGAAGCGAGCTCGGCGCTCTGGGACTCGACCATCTTGCCCACTTGCTCGTTGTAGGTGCGCAGGCTGTCGACCTGACGCAGGGCGGCCTTGTACTGGGCCAGGGCAGACTCGGCAGACTCGGCGTAGTTGTCGATCTTCTGCTGGGAAACTTTGGATGCATTGTCGGTGGCGGCTTGAGCGTCCACTGCCTGACCGGCAGAGGCGGCGCTCAGATTGAAGCTGGTCAGCAAGGCAGCCGAAACCAGGCTGCCGAGGAGCGCTTTCTTCATTGTAATTGTCCTTGTTTTCATAGGATTACCCTATCTCCGTAACTTCCTTGGGGCATGGGGCAAAGCCGGCCCGAACGGGCCGGCTTGTCATCTGCAGGTGAATTAGAACTTCTGGCTGTAGTCGAGGTAGTAGATGCGACCGTCGATGCTGTAGAGGTCTTCGTCGTAGGTGAAGCCATCGCTCTCGAGGGACGGGCCCGCGTTGAACATGTTCTTCACGCCGACCTGGATCTTGCCATCCCAGGGTGCATCCACGCCGACGTTCAGGTTCCAGGTGGTCTGGGACGCGATGTGGCCCACTTCCTCACCGGTATCGGCGATATAGTCCTGGCTCTGGGAGTCGATGTAGTTCGCGCTCAGGTAGGTATCCATGTTCCACCATTGGGGAACATTGACGCCGACACCGGAGCTGAAGCGCAGCTGCGGCAGACCGTTCTGGCCGATCTTGTCGATGACGGGGCCACCGGCGTACAGACCTTCCTCGTACTCGAGGATGTAGGTACCGCCCAGGTCGTAGCGGATGGTGGCGTAGTTCAGGTCGTACTTGTAGTCCACCTTCAGATCAAGACCCGAGGTCTTGAGGGTGCCCAGGTTGACCATGGGCGCGATGGCGCCGCTGATCTTGCCCTGGCTGTTGCGGGTGATGTAGCTGGAGCCGCCGCTGTTGAGCTCGTCATAGATGACGGACTGCAGGGAGTTCAGCTGGATCACGTCGTCGATCTTGATCGTGTAGTAGTCCAGGGAGAAGTTCAGGTCATCCAGCGGGCTGTAAGCCACACCGAAGTTCCAGGTATCCGCGGTCTCTTCCTTCAGCTCTTCGTTGGAGGTACGGGTGGTATTGTACTGACGGTTCGGGCAGTCGGCGGCGGAGATGCCGTTGGCCTCGCAGTAGACATAGTCCTTGGCCCAGTCGGCGGAGAAGGAGTCAGCCGCATAGAGGTCGCTCAGGCTCGGGGCGCGGAACGAACGGGACCAGGAGGTGCGCAGCATCAGGTTGTCCAGCGGCTGGTAGCGCAGGCTCGCCTTGGGGGAGAAGGCGCTGCCGAAGTCGCTGTAGTCATCGAAGCGACCGGCCACGTTCAGCTCGATCTGCTCGGTGATGGGCACCAGGGACTCGATGTAGGCGGCGGTCACATCCCGGACACCACCGGAGGAGTTGCCGGAGGAGCCGATGATGTTGCCGGCCTCGGACTGAGCATCGTACTTGTCGGTATAGACCCAGTCGTTGTACTCGGCGCCCGCATACCAGCTGACCGGACCGGCCGGCAGTTCACCCATGTCCCACTGGACACCGGCGTACCACTGGTAGAAGTCCATGGTGGAGCGGCGGCTGGTGTCGGCGGCCATGGAGGCCGTTGTCTTGGGATCAAACTCGCCACCGACGAACTTGCCGTCGGCCACTGCCTGCTGGGCAGCGGACTTCAGGACGTAACCGGTGCCGTTCTCCTTGTTGTCGGTCTTGGAGTACATGTAGCCGGCGTTCCACTGCATGTCGCCGACGCTTTCGGTGGTGATGGTACCCTCGAAGCCCAGGTTCATGCTGCCGGTCATGTCGGTGACCAGGTTGTCGCGGGGGCCGACGTTGTTGAAGCGGTAGTAGGCATAGGCTGCCTCACCCAGCCCCTGGGTGGCGGCGGCATCCAGGCCGTTGTCGGCGAAGAACTGGGCGTTCTTCGGGTTGGCCGGATCGATGGTGAAGGCGCCGGCGGCAGGGGCGAAGCGGCCGAAACTCTCGACCCGGGAGCCGATGAGCTGCGGCACGAAGTCGACGTTGTCGTTGATGTGATAGCGACCGTTCACGTACAGGGTGTCGCGGCTGCGGGAGGCCGTGGTAGCCGCCACCTGGCCGTAGTTGAAGTTACAGCCGTCCTCGAACCCGACGAAGGGGGACTTACAGGTGCCATCGGCATTGGTGGCGCCGGCCAGGGGACCGTATTTCCAGATGGGATCCCCGTTTGCATCGAGGCCGGTGATCCCTTCCACGTTGCGGCCATAGGCGCTGGGGGCATCGTTGCCCTGTTTGGAGAGATAATCGCGATCCCGGCTGTAGATGACGTCCTTCTTGTCGTGCTCGTAGACCGCCATCAGGGAGCCCTTCTCGCCGGCAACGCCCGCGACGATGGAGCCGCTCTTCTCGTCACCACCCTCTTCGGTCGGGGAGCCGAGACGTCCCTGGAAGGTCAGGCCTTCATAGCCCTCTTTGAGCACCACGTTGATGACACCACCGATGGCGTCGGAACCGTAGATGGCGGAGCCGCCGTCCAGGTTGACTTCGACCCGCTCAACGGCAGCCATGGGGATGGTGTTCAGGTTGATGGAGGTACCGCCCATGGTGGGGGAGCCCGCCACCCGTTTGCCGTTCAGCAGGACCAGGGTACGCTCTGAACCCAGGCCGCGCAGGCCGACGGTGGATTGGGACTGGAAGGAGCTGCCGGAAGCCGGGGAGACGCCACCAAAGGAGTTGTAGGAGGCCTGCTTGAGGTAATCGGCGACGGTCTGCTGACCGGACTGTTCGATTTTTGCCTTGGTCACGGAGACGACCGGGGTGGCGCCTTCCACATCGACACGGGAGATCCGCGAGCCGGTGACCTTGATTTTTTGCAGTTTTTCGACGTTCTGGCCCTCTTCGGCCAGGACAGGGGTAGCCACTACTGCCGCGCTCGCCAAGGCAAACGCGACGGCAGCAGAGAGTCTGCTTTTCCTAAGCATCGCTAGTATCCTTCCTGATTGTTTTTTGTTTGCTTCCATACCGCCCTCGTTGGAGCGGTGCGTAAGGCTTATCAAGGTTTGATGATTGACGTCAAATGGAGCGGCAAGGATGGGGGCGACGGAACTAATTAGATGACTATGGGCAATTGTTTGATTGTTTTTGGTGTTTTATTCCGAAAGAAATGCCTCGTGTTTTGTAAAGATGTTGTTAAGGCCCTTCTTTGCGATTTTATTTATTATTTTTGAACTTATCGATAAGGCGTCTGTCGGGTCTGGTTCGATATCGTAAAACGACATTTTTACAGTGTTTTTATCTATATTGGCGAAGGAGTCAGTATGGGTTCAGCCAGGAGGTTCCGGCATTCCCCTTCTTCTCTATATAGGTAAAAATGGCACCGGATGTCACCATGGCTATGTGATTGATTTGTATTGGTTTTTTGTTTGTTTAAACAGGCATTTAATTATTATTTTAATTATTAAAAACAAGTTTCATGACAGGGCGTAGCAGTTTTTTATATTGAAGTTGGCTTTTTTGGAAAAAAATATCAGCGGGTTGTGCTGCAAGTGACTCCCAGGAGCAATGACCTGGTTCTACTTGATTTTTGTTGCAGAGCTTTTACAGTGACCGAGCCGGATTGTCTGCCGATAACAGGCAATTCAGTGAGTAATGCCAGGAAGGATAGGCTCGTCATCGGATGTGACTGGCCATAAAAGAACAACAAGGACGAGGTTCCACCATGCTGTCGTATTTCCTACGTCGGATGCTTTTGATCATCCCGACGTTTCTCGGTATCACCCTGCTCGTCTTCACCATCACCCGCTTCGTGCCGGGCGGCCCGGTCGAGCGCATGCTGCTCCAGGCACAGGTCTCGCAAAACGAGAGCGGTCGCTCCAGTGGCAGCAAGGGGGCACAGGCGCTCTCCGATGAGCAGATCGAGGAGCTCAAGGCGTTCTACGGTCTCGACAAGCCCATGCTGATCGCCTATTGGGAGTGGTTGCAGAAGCTGGCGGTGCTGGATCTCGGCGAGTCGACCCGCTACTACGAGCCGGTGTGGGATCTCATCAAGGATCGCCTGCCTGTGACCGCCTTCTTCGGGCTCGCGACCTTCCTGCTGAGCTACGCCGTCTCCATCCCGCTCGGGGTGGCGAAGGCGCTCAGGCACAACAGCCGCTTCGATTCGCTCAGTTCCATGCTCATCTACATGGCCTATGCGCTGCCCGCCTACGTGGTGGGGATCTTCCTCATCACCGTCTTCGCCTTCCATCTGGAGTGGCTGCCCATGGGGGGCTTCCCCGGGGACGATTTCGAATACATGGAGAGCAGCTGGGATCAGATCCGCACCGTCTTCGCCCACGCCCTGCTGCCCCTCATCGCCTACGCCATCGGGGATTTCGCCATCCTCACCATGACCATGAAGAACAGCCTGATGGAGAACCTGTCGGCGGATTACGTGCGCACCGCCGTGGCCAAGGGGTTGCCGTTTCGCAAGGCGGTCACCGATCACGCCATGCGCAACAGCCTGATCCCCATCGCGAGCCACCTGGGGTCAGTGCTCACCGTCTTCTTCGGCGGCTCCTTCCTCATCGAGACCATCTTCAACATCGACGGCATCGGCCTGCTCGGCTACGAGGCCATCGTGGAGCGGGATTACCCCACCGTCATGGGCATTCTGGCCATCACCTCCCTGCTGATGCTGGTGGGCAATATCGTCTCCGACATCTGCGTGGCCCTGGTCGATCCACGCGTGCGGTTTGGAGAGTGAGCATGAACATGAACCTGAATCCGGTAACGCTAAAAAAACTCAAGCGTTTCAAATCGATAAAACGCGGTTACTACTCCTTCATCATCTTCTCGGCCCTGGTGATCATCTCCCTCTTGGCGGAGCTCCTGGTCAACAGCCGGGCGCTGGCGGTGAGCTATCAGGGGGAGCTCTACTTCCCCACCTATGGCGACGTGATCCCGGGTCAGCAGTTCGGGCTCGACTACGAGTACGAGACCAACTATCGCCAACTGAAAGCCAAGCTTGAGCAGGAAGGGAAGGGGGACTGGGTGCTGCTGCCGCTGGTGCCCTGGAATCCCTATGAGCAGGACTTCAAGGAGGAGGCCTATCCGCCCTATGCCCCGAGCCTTGAGGAGCGTCACTTCCTCGGCACCGACACCAGCGGTCGCGACGTGCTGGCGCGCCTGGTCTACGGCTTTCGCATCGCCATCGGCTTTGCCTTCATCGCCCTGGTGGCGAGCTATGTCATCGGGGTCACCATCGGCTGCATGATGGGCTTCCTCGGCGGTCGTTTTGACCTCCTGATGCAGCGCTTCATCGAGATCTGGTCCCAGGTGCCCTTCCTCTACGTCATCATGATCCTGGTCTCCCTGGCCAAGCCGAACTTCGGCCTGTTTGTGGGCATCAACGTGCTGTTCGGCTGGATGGGGATCACCTGGTACATGCGCACCCTTACCTACAAGGAGCGGGCGCGGGACTATGTGATGGCGGCGCGGGCCCAGGGCGCGGGCACGGGGCGCATCATCTTCAACCACATCCTGCCCAACACCCTGATGATGATCGTCACCCTGGCGCCCTTTGCCGTGGTGGGGAACATCTCCACCCTGACGGCGCTGGATTATCTGGGCTTTGGTCTGGCGCCGCCGACCCCGAGCTGGGGAGAACTGCTCTCCCAGGGGATCAACAACCTGGACGCCATCTGGATCGTGAGCTCGGTGGTGGCGGCGGTGAGTCTGGTGCTCATCATGGTCTCCTTCATCGGCGAGGCCATCCGGGAGGCGTTCGACCCGCGCAAGTTTACCCGCTATCAGTGAGGTGCGGCGCCAGGTATGGCCGCACAGTGATGACCCTTAATCGAGAAGCCCCCAGTGAAGGGGTATGACCAGGAAGTCAAATATGAACAATAAAATCAAATGGATAGGTGCACTTTTTCTGCTGGTTAACGGGACCTGGGTGTGGGCGGCCAGCCTGCCTGCGGATCTCAAGTGGGAGACCAACGACACCGACCCCGTGTTCGCCTCCCCCAAGGCGCTGCCTGGCGGCAGCATCACCATGTTCGTGGACAGCTTCCCGCTGACGTTTCGCACCGTGGGCCCCGACTCCAACGGCGCGTTCCGCTCCTTCATCCTGGACAACCAGCTGAGGCTCATCAGCTTCCACCCCAATACGGGCAATCCCATCCCCTCCCTCGCGAGTGCCTGGGCCATCGCGCCGGACAGCCAGACCGTCTACTTCAAGCTCGACCCGCGCGCCAAATGGTCGGACGGCAAGCCCGTCACCGCCGATGACTACACCTTCGGCTACGAGATGATGCGCTCCAAGGACATCAAGGGCCCCTGGTTCAACAACTACTACACCACAGAGGTGGTGGCGGTGGAGAAGATTGACGACCACACCATCCTGGTGAAGGCGGGCAGCCGCAAGGCCAAGCTGGATCTCCTCAACACCACAGAGCTCTGGCCCCAGCCCAAGCACTACTACAAGATGGGCCCGAACTGGGTGAAGCAGTACAACTGGGCCGTGGTGCCGACCACGGGTCCCTATGTGATGAGCGACGTGAAGAAGGGCAAGTCCGTGACCTTCAGCAAGCAGAAGGAGTGGTGGGCAAAAGACGATCGCTACAACCAGCACAGGTTCAACCTCGACACCATCAAGGTGCAGGTGATCCGGGACCACAACATCGCGTTCCGCCACTTCCTGAAGGGGGAGCTGGACACCTTCGAGATGATCCTGCCGAACTGGTGGCATGAGAAGGCCGTGACCCCGGAGTACAAGAAGGGCTATGTGCAGAAGGTGATGGCCATGACCGACACCAAGCAGGGGGGGCAGGGGGTTCACCTCAACGTTAGCAACCCCAAGCTTGCTGACATCAACGTGCGCCTCGGCATCCAGCACGCCATGAACCTCGACAAGATGATCGAGACGGTGCTGCGCGGCGACTATGACAGGGCCACCACCTTCGGCTCGGGTTTTGGCGAGTTCACCGACATGACCCTGCCCGAGCGCGCCTACGACATCGCCAAGGCGCGGGAGTACTTCGCCAAGGGCGGCTACGCCAAGCCGGGGCCGGACGGCATACTGCAGAATGACAAGGGGGAGCGGCTGACCCTGGCCCTCACCTACACCAGCCAGGAGCACTCCAAGCGACTGACTGTGCTCAAGGAAGAGGCCAAGAAGGCTGGCCTGGATCTGGAGCTCAACCTGGTGGACGGCGCCACCGGCTTCAAGGTGATGCTGGAGAAGAAACACGAGGCGGCCTGGCTCGGCTGGGGGGGGGGCGGCCTCTATCCGCAGTATTGGGAGTCGTTCCACTCGGACAACGCCAACAAGCCCCAGACCAACAACCTGTTCAACGTGGCCGACAAGGAGCTGGATAATCTTATCGACGCCTACAACGTCGAGTTCGACATGGGCAAGCGTGCGGAGATCTCCCGCCAGATCCAGCAGCGCATCTATGATCTCGCCATCTTCGTGCCCGGGGTTCAGCTCAACTATGTGCGGGCCAGCAGCTGGCGCTACGTGATGTTGCCCGAGGTACCCGCCACCCGCAACACCCCGGATCAGCTCTACTGGCCCATGGACGGCTACCCCCACAGCAGTGGCGGCCTGCTCTGGATCGATCCCAAGGTGAAGGAGGAGACCCGCCAAGCCAAGGAAGCGGACAAGGCGCTTGCCCCCATCACCCTGATCGACAAGACCTATGCACATCATTGAGGGAGAGACGATGGCAGCGACAGAGTCTCCTCTGCTCGGCACCCGGGGTCGTGAGGGGTCGCACCAGGCCCCCATCCTCGAGGTGCGCGATCTCGAGGTGGAGTTCGCCGTCGACGACGGCAAGATAAAGGTGCTCGACGGGGTCAGTTTCCAGGTCGCCCCCGGCCAGACCCTGGGGATAGTCGGCGAGTCCGGCTGTGGCAAGAGCGTCACCTCGCTCGCCATCATGGGCCTGCTGCCCAAGCCCCATGGCCAGGTGGTGGCGGGTTCCATCCGCTTTCAGGGGGAGGAGCTGCTCTCCCTGCCGCCGGATCAGATGTACAGGGTGCGCGGCAACCGCATCTCCATGATCTTCCAGGAGCCCATGACGGCGCTCAACCCGGTGCAGACGGTCGGGGATCAGCTGATGGAGGTGTTTTCGCTGCACAGACCCGACTACAGCAAGGCCCAGCGCCGGGAGGCCGCCATCGCCATGCTGCAGAAGGTGGGCATTCCGGAGCCGGCCCAGCGTTTCGCGGCCTACCCCCACAACCTGTCGGGGGGAATGCGCCAGCGGGTGATGATCGCCATGGCCCTGGCCTGTGAGCCCGACCTGCTCATCTGTGACGAGCCGACCACGGCGCTGGACGTCACCATCCAGGCCCAGATCCTGGATCTGATGAAGGCGCTGCAGGCCCAGACCGGCATGGCCATCATCTTCATCACCCATGATCTCGGGGTGGTAGCGGAGCTATGCGACGAGGTGGTGGTGATGTATGCGGGCCGGGCGGTGGAGCGGGCAGACATCTTCGAGCTGTTTGACCACCCGCGCCATCCCTATACTCATGGTCTGATGGCCTCGATCCCGCGTCTGGAAGATGTGCCAAAGAGCCTGCTCAAGACCATCAAGGGCCAGGTACCCGCCCTGCACGAGATGCCGGCGGGGTGCCGCTTCTCCAACCGCTGCCCCCACGCCACCGCACTCTGCGTGGAGACCATACCGGTGACCGAGTCGTTGACCGAACGCCACGCCGTGGCCTGCCACCACTGGAAGGAGTTGAGCATATGAGCATCTTGTTGTCGGTTCGGGATGGGAAACGGCAGCTCGGCTGCGGGGAGGGCATGGAATCATGGCCATCCTTCGGCCCGGGCGAGCGGGGGCGTGCACGATGAGCATGTTATTATCCATACGGGACCTGAAGCAGCACTTCAAGATGGGGGGCGGCTTCCTGCGCAAGCAATACACCGTCTATGCGGTGGATGGCATCAGCTTCGATCTCAGGCAGGGGGAGACGCTCGGCCTGGTGGGGGAGTCGGGGTGCGGCAAATCCACTCTGGGGCGCTCGCTGCTCAAGCTGTTCGAGCCGACCGCTGGCTCCATCACCTTCGAGGGGAAAGACATCACCCACCTCTCGCCCAGGGAGATGCGCTCCCTGCGCCAGGAGATGCAGATCGTGTTTCAGGATCCTGCAGAATCCCTCAACGGCCGCCACACCGTGGGGCAGATCCTGGAAGAGCCCTTCATCATCCACGGCAAGGGCACGGCGGCGCAGCGGCGGGAGTGGGTCCGGGATCTGCTGGACAAGGTGGGGCTGCCCGGCAGTGCGGCGGATCGCTACCCCCACGAGTTTTCCGGCGGTCAGCGCCAGCGTATCGGCATCGCCCGCGCCATCGCCCTCAAGCCCAAGCTGCTGGTGTGTGACGAGGCGGTGTCGGCCCTCGACGTCTCGGTGCAGTCCCAGATAGTGAATCTGCTGCTCACCCTGCAGCGGGAGATGAACCTGGCCATCATCTTCATCGCCCACGATCTGTCGGTGGTCAAACACATCTCCGACCGGATTGCGGTCATGTACCTGGGACGGATCGTGGAGCTGGCCGAGGCCCAGGAACTCTATCTGGCCCCCCGTCACCCCTATACCCAGGCGCTGATCTCGGCCATTCCGGTGCCGGATCCCCGCAGGCGCAACCAGCGTATCCTGCTGACCGGGGACGTGCCGTCCCCTATCTCGCCGCCGAGTGGCTGCCACTTTCATCAGCGTTGCCCCTATGCGACGGATCTGTGCCGCAGCACCTCACCCGGGCTCGAGTCATGCGGCGGGGTGAGCCACCAGGTGGCCTGCCATTTCCCCTTGCCTCCGGCGGAGGCGGCACCACTGGGAAAGGCGGTGTGATACCGGTGTCCACCTCGTCACGGCCGGTATCGAAACCCGGCGACATCGAGGAGACGGAATAAAAAAATGGGGCCTGTGGGCCCCATCTTCATGGTTGGAGTTCAGGTTTGGCCGTGGAACATCTGGCCCGGGCGGGACAGCGCCCCGAAGGGGTAGCTGTAGTGTGGATTGCTGGATTGTTTTGTAATTTATTTACGTTGCTAACTTCAACTTCCGGGCGAACGAAATCAGGCGCCATAGCGGAAGTAGTAGTTGCGGGTTGCAGGCGCATAAGTGACTTTCTCTTCAACGCCTTTCTTGCTGGTGGCACCCTTCAGGTGGAACAGCACTGCCAGGTTCTCAAACATATATTCACCTCATCATTGGTCATCATGGGTTGTGTGTGACCTGGGTCACGGTTTGATCCTAGGGGTTTGTGTGACATGGATCAACTTTTTGTGTTGTAAATTTACATAAATCATGGAAAAGGTTTTCAATTTCAGGGTTGCTTATGGATACGCTTTCAAGCCCCGGTGTTGAGAAGAGGGAGGAGAGGCTGGCGGGAGGAAGCGGACGGAGAGGGAGGCAGAAACGAGATGCCCCGCACGGGGCGGGGCATCTTGAGGCGTGACCAAAACGCTTATTTGGCCGGGATATGTTCCAGCACGTGGACCAGCAGCTGCCAGAAGCGTTCGACCGCCGGGATGTGCACCTTCTCGCCCGGCGCGTGGGCGCCGCGAATGGTGGGACCGAAGGAGACCATGTCCCACTCCGGGTAGGCGCTCTTGAACAGACCGCACTCGAGACCGGCATGGATCACCATGACGTTCGGCATCTCGCCGAACAGGGTCTGGTAGCTGTTGCGTACCAGCGCCATCACAGGGGAGTCCACATTCGGGGCCCAGCCCGGGTAGGCGCCGGTGAATTCGCAGCTGGCGCCGGCCAGGGTGAACAGGGAGCGGGTCATCTGCTCGATGTTCTCGCGGCCGGAGTCGATGAGTGAGCGGATCAGGCACTGCACATAGACTTCCCCCTCGAGCGTCTTGATGACGCCCAGGTTGGTGGAGGTCTCGGTGACGCCCGGGATGGCGTCGCTCATGCGCATCACCCCGTTCGGGCAGGCCATCAGGGCGTCCAGCAGGCGGGCCTGCAGGGATTCGCTCATCAGCTGGGCCGGTTTCTCCTGGCTGTTGAGCAGCACGGTCAGGTTCGCCTCGGTGGCGGCCAGCTCGCTCTGGTAGATGCCGGTGTAGCGGTCGACCAGAGCCTTGAAGTCGTTCACGCTGGCGGCGGGCACCAGCAGGGTGGCGCGGGCCTCGCGCGGGATGGCGTTGCGCAGGGTACCGCCACTGATATCTGCCAGGCGCACGCCGAGCGGCTCGGCCGCCTTGAGCAGACGTACCAGCAGCTTGTTGGCGTTGCCACGACCGCGGTGAATGTCGACCCCGGAGTGACCGCCGCGCAGGCCTTTCACCTGCAGTTCGAACCCTTCACCCTCGGTGGCGGCGACCCGCTCCAGGGGGAAGCGGATATTGGCGTCGACCCCGCCGGCGCAGCCCATGTAGACCTCGCCATCTTCTTCGGAGTCGGTGTTCAGCAGGATCTCCCCTTCCAGCCAGCCGGCCTCCAGACCGAAGGCGCCGGTCATGCCGGTCTCTTCGTCCGTGGTCAGCAGCACTTCCAGCGGGCCGTGCTTGATGGTCTTGTCGGCCAGCACGGCCAGACAGCCGGCCATGCCCATGCCGTTGTCGGCACCCAGGGTGGTGCCACGGGCGGTGACCCATTCACCGTCGATATAGGCATCGATGGGGTCCTTGGTGAAGTCGTGCTGGGTATCGGCGTTGGCCTGGGGAACCATGTCGATGTGGGCCTGCAGCACCACGGCCTTGCGGTTTTCCATCCCCGGCGTGGCCGGCTTCTTGATGATGATGTTGCCCACGGCGTCCTGTTTTACCGCCAGGCCTTCTCCCTGGGCCCACTGCACTATCCAGGCGCTCAGCTGGGCCTCGTGCTTGGAGGGGTGGGGGATGGAGCAGATCTGCTCGAAGAATTGCCAAATCAATTTGGGAGACAGAGAACTAAGCTGTGCCACGTCGGGACTCCTTACCAGCATGGAAATTGTCGGGGCCCCATCTGCGGGCCGGGGAAGAGGATAACGATAATACAGTCAATCACGCAAAAATGTGAGCGATCAGCGCAAATAGCGGTCTACTTGTGCTGGTAAAGGGTGCTTGCATGGCGAACTTCACTGCTCTGTGCCGCTCGGTCAGCACAACATGGAATTTGTGAGTTGCATCACAAAAATATTGTCTTTTTGGCGATGGATGGTAAATTAGCCGCCGTGGTCACCCCACTTGTCAGGATGACAATGAATGCCTCCAGGGAACCGAAGCAAAGCAAGTGCGCCTCCATGGAACCGAGTGTCCGTTCAAGGATTTGAACCCGCATTAAGGTACGTAACTTGTTAAGCAATCAGGAGTTCATGATGTCAGGCAGCAATTCAACCTATTGGTTTGCCCAATCCCTCTATACCCAGGGCTTCAACTACCCGAATCCCTACGCCGGTCGCCGCTGAGGCAGACAGGCAACCCGTCAAGCAGCAGGCGTGTGAGGACTTCATCCTCCCCCTGCTATTTTTTTACCCGATCGCTACCTGATATGTGGTGTGGGTAACCCGAATGAGCACCCTGCTGGCGAAAACCTGTCCCATCCTGCGCCAGACTGGCGGAAGATGGCCGACTTTTCCTGTTTTTCGCATACGTTTGCCACGCATTTTATCGATAAAGGGTGCTATCATACCGGCCCAACAGCCGGCCCGAGCTCGGGATCCTGCCCGACCTGGCCGCCAGCTACCCCCAATCCCTGCGTTCACTGCATCCGTGTTTGCCACCGAGGCGCCAGCCCTGAGGCGGCAAACGTGCAAGCAAAATTCGGGAAACGGGGCGCCAGAATTGACCGGCTCCCCGGTGTCTGCCGGGGGCCTTGCTTCTTAAGTGATTGCCTTATAACTCGTTGAGATCGACAGCATGCCTAAAAAATTCTACGTGTCCTGGGACAACCTGCAACGTGAAGCGCGCCGCCTGGCCCGTCGTCAACTGCCCGTCAGCCAGTGGAAAGGGATCATCGCCGTCAGCCGCGGCGGTCTGGTGCCTGCCGCTCTGATGGCCCGTGAACTGGGCATCCGCAATGTCGAGACTCTCTGCATCTCCAGCTATGACCACGACAACCAGCGCGAGCTGGTGGTCGTCAAGGCCGCGACCACGGCCGGTGACGGCGAAGGCTGGCTGGTGGTGGATGATCTGGTGGACACCGGCGGCACCGCCAAGGCGATCCGCGAGCTCTACCCGCGTGCCAAGTTCATCACCATCTTCGCCAAGCCCATGGGCGAGCCTTTGGTGGATGACTTCGAAGTTGCCATTCCGCAGGACACCTGGATCGAGCAGCCCTGGGACATGGCGCTGGAGTTCGCCAAGCCGATCTGCGACGAAGAGTAATCGCCACGCCGCCTCCGCAGGCACATTCTGGTGCCGGGATGGTGTAATTGGGCCCCTTATGGGGCCCAACGTGTTTCTGGTGTGGCTGCCCGCCCTGAAAAGTGGTTAAGATGGAGCATTGTTTGCGACAGAAGAGCCACCATCTTGGAACCAAACGACGATACCAACCTGACGGAAAAGCTATTTACCCGGGTCAAAAAGGTATTGGAAACCTCCGAAATCTCCAACTCCAGCCCCGTTGACGAGCAGGATGGCTCGCTGACCGAGAGTTTCATCGACGGCGCCCTGTCCCCCCATTGGTACCGCCTGCTGCGTCGCCCGACCTGGGCCTGGCAGGGGGCCGATCCGGTGGAGGTGGAGCAGACCCTGGCCCAGATCGCCATGGGGCAGGGGGAGCGTACCCACGAGCGTTACCTGGACACTATCAAGGGCTACGTGCCCGGCAACTGGGTCTACGAATGGAGCCAGCTTGCCGGCCGCTACTTCAACCGGGGTCGCGAGCTGGTGGCACAGGGTGAGCGGTCCGCCGCCCTGAAAAGCTTGCTCAAGGCGGTGCGCTACTACTCCATCGCGAGTTACCCCCACCTCAAGCACGACGAGCTGGCGGATCAGGCCCAGTTGCTTGGCAACATGGCCTATCGCGAGGCCGGACGCCTGTTCAAGGTGCCCCTCAAGGAGCTGCAGGTCCCGTTCCGGGGCAAGACCATCCAGGGGTATCTGCACCTGCCCACCACCGACAGACCGGTTCCCCTGGTCATCGTCAGCGGCGGCATCGACTCGCTCCAGGTCGACTTCCTCAACTTCTATTTCAAGTGCCTCGAGCCCCACGGCATCGGCATGCTGTCGCTGGACATGCCGGGCACGGGCTATGCCGAACACTGGCCCCTGGTGCAGGACACCAGCCGCCTTCACCAGGCGGTGCTCAACTACCTCTCCGAGGTAGCCTGGGTCGATCACCAGCGTATCGCCATGGTGGGGTTCAGGCTGGCAGGCAACGTGGCGGCCCGCCTCGCCTTCGTCGAGCCCTTCAAGCTTCGGACCGTGGTCTGCATCGGTGCCGGTATCAACCAGGTGTTTACCAACCAGGAGATGTTTGCCCGCTGCCCGCGCATGATGCGGGACGGGCTGGCGAACCGTCTGGGAGCAGATGCTGCCCAGTGGGATCTGCTGCGCACCAAGTGCCAGGTCTTCTCCCTCAAGACCCAGGGGTTGCTGGGGAGCCGCACTTCCGTGCCGATATTGAGTATCGGGCACAAGAAAGATTTTATTTGTCCCGAGCAGGATGTCCGGGCTCTGGCCGCCGCCAGCCGCAATGGCAAGGCGGTGGTGTTTGACAAGCAACCGCTGCTCGAGGTCTATGACGAGGCGCTCAAGGAGACGGTTGATTGGCTCAAGAAGCACTTATGTACATGATATAAAACTAAAAATGTAACATCATCGTGTGATGGTATGGCTTGTTCAACAGGGAGGTTAGCATGTCAGAGAGAGTGACCTATAAGCGATTGCTGCGGCAATTCGCGGCCATTGGCCCCTATTTGCGGGAAGACCTGTGCGAAGAGGGGCGCTACCGCTTCGACTGTCTTTCCGTCTGCGTCAGCGCCAAGCCGGCGCCTGACAAGCGGGAATTCTGGGGCTGGTGGCTGGTGCTGGAGCAGGAGGATCACCGCTTCAGCTATCACTATCAGGTCGGCTTCTACAATGCGGAAGGGGAGTGGCTCGACAAGCCGCTGCCCAAGAAGCACCAGGCAGAAGTCGAGCGCACCCTCCATCACTTCTACAAGCTTATCAGCGGCAAGCTGGCCCAGCTGGAGTGCACCCTGTCGCCGGCCGAGCAGGTGACCGCCGAGCTGAGCGTGACGGCGGCCTGACCCCTGGCCCCGCGCACTCGTTGTGCGGGGCTGCTTCTCCCCTGTCCCGACCACCTTGCACAAGGCTTAATTGCCTTGCAGGGCAACAGGGCCGTGGGTATAAAGGGACTCCTTACTTTTCTGACCCCTTTGTTCCCATGGAAAACAGAACCATAGTCGTCAAACTGGGCACCAGCGTGCTCACCGGGGGATCTGCCCGGCTCAACCGTGCCCACATGGTGGAGCTGGTCAGGCAGTGTGCCGCCTTGCATCGACACGGACACCGTGTCGTGCTGGTCACGTCGGGGGCCATCGCCGCCGGTCGTGAACACCTGGGCCACCCTCCACTGGCGCCTACCCTGCCGAACAAGCAGATGCTGGCGGCGATTGGCCAGACCCAGCTCATCCGGGTGTGGCAGGACCTGTTCAATCTCTACGGGCTGCACATCGGCCAGATGCTGCTGACCCGTGCCGATCTGGAAGACAGGGAGCGCTACCTCAACGCTCGCGATACCCTGCGCACCCTGCTCGATCACCGCATCATCCCCGTTATCAACGAGAACGATGCGGTGGCGACCGCCGAGATCAAGGTGGGGGACAATGACAACCTCTCCGCTCGCGCCGCCATTCTGGCGGACGCCGACCTGCTGATCCTGCTGACCGACCAGAAGGGGCTCTTCACCGCGGATCCGCGCACCAACCCGGATGCCCAGCTCATCGAAGAGGTGCAGACCATAGATGACACCCTGAGGTCCCTTGCCGGCGACAGCGTCAGCGGCCTTGGCACCGGCGGCATGGCCACCAAGCTGCAGGCGGCCGACGTGGCACGCCGGGCTGGGGTGGACGTGGTGATCGCCACCGGCCAGATCCCGGAAGTGATCGGTCGCCTCGCCGCAGGGGAGCGGGTGGGTACCCTGTTCCCGGCGCTGGCGTCGCCCCTGGAAGGGCGCAAGAGCTGGATCCTGGCGGGCCCGCCCCCCCATGGGGAGGTGCATGTGGATCAGGGCGCCGTGGCCGCCATGCAGGAGAAAGGCTCCAGCCTGCTGCCCAAGGGCATAGTGGCGGTCAAGGGGGATTTCGTGCGCGGTGACGTGGTGCGCATCCTGGATCCCAAGGGGAGCGAGCTGGCGCGCGGCATCTGCCGTTATGACCACCTCGAGCTCGACCGCTTGCGCGGCGTCCATTCGGACAACATCGAACAGGTCTTGGGTTACGGCTATGGTGCCGTGGCCATTCACCGGGATGATATGGTGCTGCTGTAAGCCGCACCGATGAAAGAGAAAAAGGATGACGTTATGAGTCTGGAGAAAATGGGGCTGGCGGCCCGCGAGGCGGCCTATCAGCTGGCCACCGTCAGCACGGCGCAGAAGAACCGGGCGCTGGCCGCCATCGCCGATGAACTGGAGGCGCGCAGTCACCAGATCCTGGCGGCCAACGAGAAAGATATCGCCGCGGGGCGCGAGGCGGGGCTGACTGATGCCATGCTGGATCGCCTGCTGCTCAACCCGGCCCGGCTGGCCGGTATCGTCGCGGATGTGCGCAAGGTGATCACCCTGGACGATCCGGTCGGTGCCGAAATCGACAGCCGGGTACTGGAGAACGGCCTGCGCCTCTCCCGCCGCCGGGTGCCCATCGGCGTCATCGGCGTCATCTACGAGGCGCGCCCCAATGTCACCATCGACATCGCCAGCCTCTGCCTCAAGACCGGCAACGCCAGCATACTGCGCGGTGGCCGGGAGACCTTCCACTCCAATCTGGAGCTGGTGCGGGTGATCCAGCATGCGCTGGCCGCCTCCGGCCTGCCCGAGGCGGCGGTGCAATACATCGATAACCCGGATCGGGCGCTGGTCGGCGAGCTGCTGCGTCTGGATCGCTACGTGGACATGATCATCCCCCGCGGCGGCGCAGGCTTGCACAAGATGTGCAAGGAGAACAGCTCCATCCCGGTCATCATCGGCGGCTTCGGCATCAGTCACATCTTCGTGGACGAGAGCGCCGATCTGGTGCGCTCCCTGGCGGTCATCGACAACGCCAAGGTGCAGCGCCCCTCCGCCTGCAATGCCCTCGATACCCTGCTGGTTCACGAGAAGGTGGCCGCTACCTTCTTGCCGCAGCTGGTGGCGCTCATGAACGAGCGCAAGGTGACCCTGGTGGCCGCCCCCAATGCCATGACGCTGCTGGCCGGGGCCGACAACCTGTGCGAGGCGGGGCCGGAAGACTTCGACACCGAGTGGCTGGGGCTGACCCTGGGGGTCAAGCTGGTGGCCGACGTCAACGAGGCGCTCGCCCATATGCGCGAGCACAACGCGGGTCACTCCGACGCCATCCTGACCAACTCCCTCGTCAACGCCGAGCGCTTCGTCAACGGCGCCGGCTCGGCGGCCGTTTATGTCAACGCTTCTACCCGTTTCACCGACGGCGGCCAGTTTGGCCTCGGCGCCGAGGTGGCGGTCTCGACCCAGATGCTGCATGCGCGTGGCCCCATGGGGCTGACCGAGCTCACCAGCTACAAGTGGGTCGGCCAGGCGGATTACCTGAGCCGTGCCTGATCCGTTGTTTCGCCATGCCGCTCTGAATGCCGACCCTGGTCGGCATTTTTATGGTTTTTTATTGCGCGCAATCAGTGGCTTGCATATAACTATCCAGCGAGAGGTGGCGTCTTTCAGGGCGCCGGACTATCGGCTGAACGGGGAGCGACTTCAAGGATGAAGCGACACTATGTAAGCGGATGGCTGGGCCGTCTCTGGCTGAGCCTGCCCTTGCTGCTGGGGGCGCTCTGGTTCAGCAGCGCCAGTCACGCCAGCTGGGATCAGGATCTCTATCGCCAGCTCGGGCTGGCGGGCAAGCTGGACAAGAAGGTGTTTCGCCAGGCCCTCGATGGTTATCAGAGCGTGCGTCACAAGCGAAAGCCCATCCTCACCATCATCGACTACAGCAAGCCCTCGACCATGCGCCGGCTGTTCGTCATCGACGTCAAGCGCCACAAGCTGCTCTATCACACCTGGGTCAGCCACGGGCGCAACTCGGGGGAGCTGGCGGCCCGCCAGTTTTCCAACCAGATGAACTCCCGGCAGAGCTCCCTCGGGGTCTATCGCACCGCCGAGACCTACCAGGGCAAGCACGGCTACTCCCTGCGTCTGGACGGCCTCAGCCCGGGCAAGAACAGCAATGCCCGCAAGCGGGCCATCGTGGTACACGGGGCGGACTATGCGAGCCCCAAACACCTGCGCAAGTTTGACAAGCTGGGTCGCAGCTGGGGTTGTCCCGCCCTGCCGCGGGAGCAGTCCAGGGCCATCATCGACACCATCAAGGGGGGGAGCGTCATCTACGCCCACGGCTGAGAAGCACTCCACGATCTTGCTGGCGGCCTCTCGTCACCACTCGTGAGCCGGTACTGAGGCAAACGTTCCGACCAGCAAAGAGCAAAAAGGCCAGCATATGCTGGCCTTCGCGTCTCGGGTGGGGGGTTACTTGCGCACCACCAGCACCGGGCAGGGGGCGTGGCGTACCACGGATTCGGCCACGCTGCCCACCAGCAGATGGCTGATGCCGGAGCGGCCGTGGCTGCCCATGACCAGCAGGTCCACCTTGTCCTCCTTCGCCTGGATAACGATCTCGTCGGCGGCGCGACCGAAGCGCACCTCGAAGGTGGCCGGAATTGGCAGGCAGGCTACCAGCTCCTTGAGCTGGCTCTTGGCCTGGCGCTCCATCTCGTGGGTGATCTCGATGGCCGTCATGTGCAGGATCTTGTAGCTGTCGAAACCGTGCAGCTGATCGACCACGTGAACCAGCTTGAGCTCGGCCTGGTGGCTGGTGGCCATGAAGACGGCGTAGTCGAGCACGGCCTTGGACATCTCGGAAAAGTCGACGGGGCAGAGCAGGGATTTGATGGTTGGCATGAGAATCTCCCTTCAGGTTGGGCTGCTAATGAATCTTGTTTTCATCATACCGAACGAGGGGACAATAACCCTCGACCCGCTCGCAAAATGAGGAAAATCTCCGGTGGTACCGGCAATTTTCTATGCTATCTGTAAGCCTGAATGTGCCGTCTGGCGTTTGGCGCCCGCCACACCACCGAGGAAACACATGGTTCGTCTGCTCCTGTTGTGCTGTCTGTTGTGCTGTCTGTTGTTCGTCTTGCCCGTCCGGGCCGATACCATACACGTCTATTGCGATGACTGGCCCGGCTTTTGTCAGCAGGATGGCGAGGGGGTCTATCTGGACGTGGTACGCGCCATCTATGAACCCCGGGGTTATGTCGTGGTATCCCATCTGGTGCCCTACAAGCGGGCGCTGGCGCAGGTCTCCCAGAAGGGAGGGGACATGGCGATGGGGGTCTATCGGGGCGAGGTGTCTGGGGTCCATCAACCGGATTACCCCGACTCGGCCGACCATGTGACCGTGCTGATGCAGAAGCGCTGGCTGCCGCACTGGACTGGTGTGCAAAGCCTGAAAGGGCAGGAAGTGCTCTGGCTGCGGGGCTGGGCCTTCGACAAGTTCATCCCGGTCGCCATGAACTGGCACGAGATAGATAACCACGACATGGCGCTGCAACTGCTGATGAAGGGGCGCTACCGCTACTACCTGACCGACGACGCCCTCTATCCCAAGGGGGCCCTCCCTCCCGAGCTGGCGCAGGTCTTCCTGCACTGGATCCCGACTTACCCCATTTTTGCCGACACCGAGAAAGGCAGGCTGTTGAAAGCGCTCTGGGATCCCGCCATGCATGCCCTGCTGACGGGGGGGAAACTGGCGGAGATCTACCGGGAGAACCGGCTCTACGACTATTACCGGGACTTTATCCGGGAGCAGGAGGCGAGGGCGCGCAAGGCGCCGCCGCCGGGCAGATGACCCCTGTACGGCTGGCCGGGCTGGTTCTCTCTCCTGGTCAGCCCTCGGCGTTCGGCTCCCGGCCCTGGGCTCTCAACCCCTTGGCCAGGCGGTCGTAGAGGATGACGTTGACCGAGGCCGCCAGGTTCATGCACCCCTTTGTGGGCACATAGATCACCTCCTTCACCGCCGCGAAACGGGCGGGCTCCAGGGTGCCATCCTCCGGGCCGAAGATGTAGAAAGCCCGCGCCGGGTGCACATAGTCCGGCAGGGAGGTGGCCCCCTCGATGAGATCCACCAGCACCGGGGTACACCCCTCGGGCACGAAGTCCAGCAGCTCCTCGACCCCGAGCAGGGGGATCTTCTCCACCATCTGCTTGGTATCGGTGACAAACCGCCTCGCCAGCTCGAAGCGCTGCCCGGTGTAGTAGACCTCGTCCGCCCCGTAGCAGCCGGCGGCCCGCATCACGGCGCCCACGTTCTCCGGGGACTTGGGATTGACCAGCCCGATGGCGCAATAGTCGCATCCCTCCCGATCATCGGTCCTGAGCTGCCCGGCTTCGCCCTTCTCTGACACTTTCATCTCGCTCTCCTCTGTGGCGGCGCATTATACCCCCGCCGCGCCCCTTGCCCAGCGCGTGGCGCTCTCTCCCGCCGGACGGGCCCAACAAGGGAGCAGTTGCACCGTCCCGGCGCAGGCCAGCGTCTCTGTGCCCCGTGGAGAGCGGCCCTGCATCCTGGCGCGGGGTTTGCAGTCACTTTCCCATACAAGACGATGAGGCATCCGGACAAAGGCGTCCGTCCCCGCAGGGGGGCGGACGCTTTTTTATGGGCCATGGCAATGAGGCAGCCCCGGAGGTTGTCGGTGACAAGGAGCAAGGGAATGAAGACCACCTGTGCCTATTGTGGAGTGGGGTGCGGCATCCGGCTGAACCGGGAGGGGGATGAGTGGCAACTGCAGGGGGATGAGCAGCATCCGGCCAATGGCGGCGCCCTGTGCGTCAAGGGGGCCAGCCTGCTGGAGAGCCTGGCGTTCCCGGATCGCCTGCTCTATCCGCGCTGGATGGGGCAGCGCATCGGCTGGGAAGAGGCCCTGGACACCCTGGCGGCGCGCCTGGCCACCATAGCGAAGGAGTCGGGGCCCGAAGCCATCGGCCTCTATCTGTCGGGCCAGCTCACCACGGAGGACTACTACGTCGCCAACAAGCTGATGAAGGGGTATCTCGGCAGTGCCAACGTGGACACCAACTCCCGGCTCTGCATGTCCTCGGCGGTGGTGGCCCATCAGCGCGCCTTCGGGGAGGATCTGGTGCCCGCCTGCTACGAGGATCTCGAGCTCGCCGATCTGGTGGTGCTGACCGGGGCCAACACCGCCTGGACACACCCCGTGCTGTTCCGTCGCCTGCAGCAGGCGCGGGCGCGCCGCCCCGGGCTCAGACTGGTGGTGCTGGATCCCCGCCGTACCATGACGGCGGAGCAGGGGGATCTCCACCTGGCGCTCAAGCCCGGCAGCGACGTGACGCTCTGGAACGGCCTGTGCCGCTACCTGCTCGATGTCGATGGCTGGGACAAGGATTATGTGGCGCAGCACGTGAGCGGCTTCGAGGCGCTGGCGGCGGCGCTGGACGATCCCGCCTGGCAGCTGGACGAGGTGGCCCGCAGCTGCGGCCTCTCCCGCAGCGATCTGCTCGGCTTCTACCAGCTGTTTGCCCGCACCCCCAAGACCGTCACCCTGTTCTGCCAGGGGATCAACCAGTCCAACCAGGGGGTGGACAAGGCCAACGCCATCCTCAACGCCCACCTGATGTGCGGCCGCATCGGCAAGCCGGGAGCGGCCCCCTTCTCCATGACGGGGCAGCCCAACGCCATGGGAGGGCGCGAGGTGGGGGGGCTCGCGACCCAGCTCGCCGCCCACATGGGCTTTGGCGAGGCCGAGTGCGACCGGGTGCAGCGTTTCTGGCAGAGCCCGACCATAGTGCGCGGGCCGGGGCACAAGGCGGTCGAGCTGTTCGAGGCGGTGCACCGGGGGGAGATCCGTGCGCTCTGGGTGCTCGGCACCAATCCGGCGGTCTCCCTGCCGGACGGCAACCGGGTGCGCGAAGCCCTGAGTCGCTGCGAGCTGCTGGTGGTCTCCGAGGTGACGGCCAACACCGACACGGCGCGACTCGCCCACCTGCTGCTGCCCGCCGCCGCCTGGGGGGAGAAGAGCGGCACCGTCACCAACTCCGAGCGCACCATCAGCCGCCAGCGCGCCTTCCTGCCCCTGCCGGGGGAGGCCAGGCCTGATTGGTGGGCGCTAACCCAGATTGCCCGCCGGCTCGGCTTTGGGGAGGGGTTCGCCTATGAGCACGAGCACGACATCTTCTGCGAGCACGCCGCCCTGTCGGGGTTCGAGAATGCGGGGGAGCGTCAGTTCGACATCTCGGGCCTGGCGGGGCTCACCCGCGCCGAATTCGAGGCCCTGGAGCCCCTGCGCTGGCCCGTCAACGCCCGCTGGCCCAAGGGGCGTGATCGCCTGTTCGAGGATGGCCGCTTCGCCACCCCGGATGGCCGGGCCCGCCTGCTGCCCCTGGCCCAGCACTTCCCGCCGCAGCAGGGCGCCGGGCTGGAGGAGGAGCTCCCCCTGCTCCTCAACAGCGGCCGGTTGCGGGATCAGTGGCACACCATGACCCGCACCGGCCATGTGCCCCGGTTGCAGGAGGCCGAGCCCTGGCCCCGGGTGCGGATGGGGGCGGCCAGCCTGCTGGCGCTCGGTGTGCGGGAGGGGGATCTGGTGCGCCTTGGCAACGGGCTCGGGGAGGCGCTGCTGCTGGCGGGTCTGGACGAGGGGCTCAGGGAGGGGGAAGCCTTCCTGCCCATGCACTGGACCGACAGCCAGTGCAGTCAGGGGGCGGTCAACCGCCTCATCCCCCCCGTGGTGGACCCCCTCTCCGGCCAGCCCATGTTCAAGCAGGGGCGGGTGCAGGCCAGGGCGCAGCCTACCCGCTGGGAGGGGCTCTGGTGCGGCCGCCATGAGTGGCGCGAGCCGGTGGACTGGTGGGCCAGGCGCCCCCTGCCCGAGGGCAACTGCACCCTGCTGGCCTCCTGGTCCGACAGCCCGGCGATCCTGTGGCAGCGGCTGGGAGAGCAGGGGCACTGGCTCAGGCTGCCCCTGAAAGAGGGCTGGCTGGCCGTGGCCCTGGCGGGGGATCGCATCGAGGGGATCCTGCTGGTGGCGGCGCGGCGCCCCTCGATCAAGGTCGATCTGCTGGCGAGCCTGCTCGGTACCCCGCTGCAGGCGGGGGGACTGAGCCAGACCCTGAGCCAGGCCCTGGCGGGAGAGAGCCGCCTGGTCTGCTCCTGTCTGCGGGTATCGGAAGAGCGCATCGTCGATGCCATCACCCGGCAGGGGGTGAGCGAGCTGGCGGGGCTGCAGGCCCTGCTCGGCTGCGGCAGCAACTGCGGCACCTGCCTGCCTGAAATCGACAAGCTGTTGATCAAACATGTTTTCCTGGCATCCGCTTAGTGCGGTGCCAGGACACAAGGAGCGTGAAATGAGCCAAATCAGTCTGGTGGGAGCGGGGCCCGGTCCCCTCGAGTTGTTGACCCTGCGCGCCCTGCAACGTCTGGAGGCGGCGGAGGTGGTGGTCTATGACCGCCTGGTGGGGAGCGAGATCCTGGCCCGTATTCCCCGGGGGGCGGCCCGCTTCGACGTGGGCAAGCGCTGCGGAGAGCCGAGTCCGACCCAGGAGGAGATCAACGCCCTGCTGCTGGCCCTGGCCCGCACCGGCAAGCGGGTGGTGCGCCTCAAAGGAGGGGACCCCCTGGTGTTCGGCCGGGGCGGCGAGGAGGCGCTGCACCTGGCCCGCCACGGCATCGAGGCCGAGCTGGTGCCCGGCATCACCGCGGCCCTGGGGTGCGCCGCCAGCACCTTCATTCCCCTGACCCACAGGGGGCTGGCCCGCTCCCTGACCCTGGTGACGGGCCACCAGATGGACGAGCGGGACTACCAGGGCTGGCAGGGGCTGACCCGGGCCGGCCACACCCTGGTCTTCTACATGGGGCTGGAGCGCGCGGCACGGATCCGGCAGGGGCTGCTGGGGGCGGGGGCCTGCGGGGATCTGCCGGTGGCGCTGGTGGTCGCCGGTTGCAGTGGGCGCCAGCAGGTGCATCACACCCGGCTGGAGGCGCTGGAAGAGGCGGCAAGTGCCCTGCTGGGCCAGAGCCCGGTGCTGATCATCATGGGGGAGGTGGTGCGGCTGCGCACCGAGCTGCAGGCCCTGCTGAACCAGGCGCTGGAACGGGTGGCCTGAGGGCTCTATCCCTCTCTACCTCCACTACCTCCAGATAGATAAAAAGGAGGTAGATTCAAAGAGTTGGCCCTCATGTTGCGGCATTTTTGCCAGATGAATCGCAATAGCCGTTGGCAAGGAGTGCCATGACTACTTTTTCCCCCTGGGGCCAGGACGGCCCCGCTTCTCGCCTGCTGATCCACGCCGACGAACCGGGTCAGGCCAACCGCCTGGCCCTGCTGGTCAGCCATTACGGCCATCAGCCCAGGATCCTCGACAGCCGTCAGTTGCTGACGCCGACGGCTCAGGGGGACGCCCTCATCATCAGTTGCCGCCAATTCGGCGCCGAGGTGCGCCTCGGCCTCTCCCTCTGGCCCGGCCTGCCGCGCCTGCTGTTCTGCGAGCGGCTCGGGGGCGACACCCAGCTCGCCCTGTTGCAGCAAGGAGTGCTGCTGGTGCCCCACCCTTGCGGTGAGCGGGAGCCGGTGGAGCAGTGGCTGCGCCTCGCCCGCAGCCAGCTTGCCATGGTACAGGCCCTGCAGCAGACCGAGAGCGAGCTGCGCCAGAAGCTGGTGGAGCGGCGGCTCATCGAGCAGGCCAAGGGGCGCCTGATGCGCCATCAGGGGCTGGACGAGGAGCAGGCCTACCGCCTGATGCGCAGCACCGCCATGAACCGCCACCTGAGCCTGGGGGAGCTCGCGCAGCAACTGCTGCAGGCGCTGCCCGCCTGAACGTCCCGGTGCCCAACCGTTTTGGTGCAGTTGCGCCTAATTGAGGCAAATTCGGGGTGGCGAGGGCGAGATGGGAGGGGCGAAAGCCCGTCTGGCGGGCCCTGGCAGAGCTGGCACGGAAAGTGAATAACCGAATACACGATAGCAAGTGAAGAGACAGCGGGCAGGAAAGGGCCATATGGCCATTCCTCCGCAACAGGGCAAAGAAGCCTCACCGATCCCGGATCGGTGGGGCTTTTTTTTGGTCGCGACTCGCCTGACGGGTCGCAGCGCTGCAACGAGGTGGCGCTGCTACCCCTAAGAGCGCGGCGCGACCGCCGGGAAGAGTGAACCGAGCGAGGGACTGGAATGAACGGACGACAAGGATGTGCGGGATTGCTGCTGGTGGCGCTGTCGCTGCCGGCGCTGGCCGCGGTGGGTGCCCCCGAGCAGGAGGAGCTCAGGCTCGGCTTCATCAAGCTGACCGACATGGCGCCGCTGGCGGTGGCCTACGAGCGGGGCTATTTCGAGGACGAGGGGCTCTATGTCACCCTGGAGGCCCAGGCAAACTGGAAGATCCTGCTGGATCGGGTGATAGACGGCGAGCTGGATGGCGCCCAGATGCTGGCGGGCCAGCCCCTGGCCGCCCACATCGGCATCGGCACCCAGGCCGAGCTGGTGACGGCCTTCGCCATGGATCTCAACGGCAACGCCATCACGGTGGCCAACAGCGTCTGGGCCGCCATGGCGCCCCAGCTGCCCAGGCCACAGGCGGGTCAGGTACCGACCCCGGTGAGCGCCGCCGCCCTCAAGCCCGTGGTGGCGGACTACCGCCAGGCGGGCAAGCCCTTCAACATGGGGATGGTGTTCCCCGTCTCCCCCCACAACTACGAGCTCAGGTACTGGCTGGCGGCAGGCGGCCTGCACCCCGGCTTCTATGCGCCTAAGCTGGGCGACAACTCGGGCCAGCGCCAGGCCGACGTGCTGTTGTCGGTGACGCCGCCGCCCCAGATGCCAGCCACCCTGGAGGCGGGCACCATCGCCGGCTACAGCGTGGGTGAGCCCTGGAACCAGCAGGCGGTCGCCAAGGGCATAGGGGTGCCCGTCATCACGGATCACGAGATCTGGCGCAACAACCCGGAGAAGGTGTTCGGCGTCACCCGGGAGTGGGCCGAGCGCCACCCCAACACCCATGTCCGGCTGGTGAAGGCTCTGCTGCGGGCGGCCTGGTGGCTGGATGCGGAGCAGAACGGCAACCGGCGCGAGGCGGCCAAGCTGCTGGCCAAACCCGAGTATGTGGGGGCGGACGAGCAGGTGATCGCGAACTCCATGACGGGCACCTTCGAGTACGCCAGGGGGGACAAGCGCCAGGTGCCGGATTTCAACGTCTTCTTCCGCCATCACGCCACCTATCCCTACTACTCCGACGCCATCTGGTACCTGACCCAGATGCGGCGCTGGGGCCAGATCCCCGAGGCCAAGCCGGACGCCTGGTTCGAGCAGGTGGCCAAGGCGGTCTATCGACCGGACGTCTATCGCCAGGCGGCGGAGGCCCTCATCGCCGAGGGCAAGCTCAAGGCGCAGGACTTCCCCGACTTTGCCAGCGAGCAGGGCTATCGCGGCCCCCAGGATGGCTTCATCGACGGCCTCATCTATGACGGCCGCCACCCCAACGCCTATCTGCAGCAGTTCGCCATCGGCCTCAAGGGCGATGAGCGGGTGCAATGAGCAAGGAGCGCGCAATGAAACGACACACGTGGCCCCTCATCCATTTGAAAGCCGTCAACTGGAAAGTCATGGTGCAGCCCCTGCTCGGCGTGCTGCTCTTCCTCGGCCTCTGGCAGTGGGGGGCCAGCCAGGTGCAGACCAGTCTGGGCACCCTGCCCGGGCCGATCGCCACCGCCAGCCAGCTCTGGTCCCTCGGGCAGGAGCACCTGCAGGAGCGGGAGAAGGCGACGGCCTTCCTCGAGCGCCAACAGGCGCGCAACGCCGCAAGGCTGGCGCAGGATCCGTCGGCCGAGGTGAAGCTGCGCCCCTACACCGGGCGCCCCACCTTCTTCGATCAGATTGGGACCAGCTTGCTCACCGTGCTGTGCGGCTTTGGCCTCGCGACCCTGATCGCCATCCCGTGCGGGGTGCTGCTTGGCATGAACCAGGGGCTCTATCGCGCCGCCAATCCGGTGATCCAGCTGCTCAAGCCGGTCTCCCCCCTGGCCTGGCTGCCCCTGATCACGCTAGTGGTGAGCGCGCTCTACGCCAGTCCCGCCCCCTGGCTCGCCAAGTCCTTCCTCACCTCGGCCCTGACGGTGACCCTCTGTTCCCTCTGGCCGACCCTGATCAACACGGCAGTCGGAGTGGCGGGGCTGGACCGGGACCTGCACAACGTCAGCCGGGTGCTGCAGCTGTCGTTCGTGACCCATGTGCGGCGCATCGTCTTGCCCGGGGCCCTGCCCATGATCTTCACCGGTCTGCGGTTGTCCCTGGGGGTGGCCTGGATGGTGCTGATCGCGGCCGAGATGCTGGCCCAGAACCCGGGGCTCGGCAAGTTCGTGTGGGACGAGTTCCAGAGCGGCGGCGCTTCGTCCCTGGCCCGCATCATGGTGGCGGTCATCACCATAGGCCTCATCGGCTGCGCCCTGGACAGGGGCATGCTCGCCCTGCAGCAGTGGCTGTCCTGGGACAAGCGCCAGGTATTGCGTTAACCACATTCCTATTCAGGCAGGAGAAGAGCCAATGAAGAGTTATCTGGAGATAAGCGACGTCGGCATCTCGTTCGAGACGGAGCAGGGGCGCTTCGAGGCCCTCAGCCGGGTCAACCTGCGCATCGAGAAGGGGGAGTTCGTCTCCCTCATCGGCCACTCGGGCTGTGGCAAGAGCACCGTGCTCAACCTGGTTGCCGGGCTGCTGGAGCCGACCCTGGGGGGCATCATCCTCGATGGCCGCGAGGTGGCGGGCCCGGGGCCGGAGCGGGCCATGGTGTTCCAGAACCACGCCCTGCTGCCCTGGCTCAGCGTCCAGCAGAACGTGGCGCTGGCGGTGGGGCAGGTGGAGCCAAACAAGCGGGCGGTGGCGGAGCGGGTGGACTACTACCTCTCCCTGGTGCAGATGGATCACGCCAGCCAGAAGATGCCCCACGAGCTGTCGGGGGGGATGAAGCAGCGGGTCGGCATAGCCCGGGCGCTGTCCCTCTCCCCCAAGGTGCTGCTGATGGACGAGCCGTTCGGCGCCCTCGATGCCCTGACCCGGGCCCATCTGCAGGATGCCCTGATGGCGATTCAGGCGGAGCTTGGCAACACCGTCATCATGATCACCCACGACGTGGACGAGGCGGTGCTGCTCTCCGATCGCATCGTCATGATGACCAATGGCCCCAGTGCCACCGTCGGGGAGATCCTGACCGTCGACCTGCCAAGGCCAAGAGACAGAGTCGCCCTGGCGGACGATCCCCACTATCACAAGCTGCGCCAGCAGGTGCTGCGCTTCCTCTACGAGAAGCAGCGCAAGGTGACCCCCCTCAAGGCAGCCGGGCAGGTGCGCAGCAAGCTGCGCGCCTGAGCCCCACCGGATTCAAGGAAGAGAGACATGACTGACAAAGAGCAACAGTGGGTGATCGGTGACGGCATGGACCTGCTCGATCGCCAGAAAAGCGGTTCCGCCGACAAGGCCGAAAAGAGTGCAAAGCAGCGGCTGCTGGTGGTGGGCAACGGCATGGATGGTGAGATGGCGCATCACGTGGTCGAGGCGTCCACCAAGGTCGAAAAAGAGCGGCTGCTGGTGGTAGGCAACGGCATGGTCGGGCATCACTTCGTCGAGCAGCTGGTGGCGGCCGGCGGCCTGGCGCGCTTCGAGGTGACGGTGTTCGGCGCCGAGCCGGACGCCGCCTATGACAGGGTGCACCTGTCCGAGGTGTTTGGTGGCAAGGCGCCCCAGGCACTGCGCATGGCGGATCCCGCCTGGTATGAAGAGAACGGCATCGCCCTGCGACTGGGGGCCGAGGTGGAGGTGCTCGACAGAGAAACCCGGACCCTGACCCTGTCCTGTGGCGAGCAGTATCCATACGATCGCCTGGTGCTGGCGACCGGCTCCGTGCCCTTCGTGCCCCCCATCCCCGGCCATCAGCGGGAGGGGTGCTTCGTCTACCGCACCCTGGGGGATCTCGCCGCCATCCGCGATGCCTGCGCCCAGGCGCGCAGCGGCGTGGTCATCGGCGGCGGTCTGCTGGGGCTGGAGGCGGCCAACGCCCTGCGCCTGCTCGGGCTCAAGACCCAGGTGGTGGAGTTCGCCCCTAGGCTGATGCCGGTGCAGCTCGACGAGAGCGGCGGCGCCGTGCTGAGGGACAAGATCCAGGCCCTCGGGGTCGAGGTGCTGGTGGAGAAGGCCACCGAGTGCATCGAGCAGGGGGAGAAGGCCCGCCACCGGCTGCGCTTCAAGGACGGTTCCCACCTTGAGACCGACGTGCTGCTCTTCTCGGCGGGTATCCGCCCCGCCGACACCCTGGCCCGGCAATCCGGGCTGGCGGTCGGGGAGCGCGGCGGCATCTGCATCGACGACGGCTGCCACAGCTCGGATCCCGCCATCCTCGCCATCGGCGAGTGCGCGCTCTGGCAGGGGCGGATCTTCGGCCTGGTGGCCCCCGGCTACCAGATGGCCCGGGCCGCCGTGGCCAGCCTGTGTGGCGGCGAGACCCGCTTTGGCGGGGCCGACATGTCCACCAAGCTCAAGCTGATGGGGGTGGACGTGGGCTCCATCGGCGATGCTCACGCCACCACCGCCGGCGCCCAGGAGTTGCTGGTGCTGGACAGGATCAAGGGCATCTACAAGAAGCTGGTGACCGACGGCGAGGGCAATCGCCTGCTCGGCGCCATCCTGGTGGGGGACGGGGCCGACTATGAGCGGCTGTTGCAGTACTACCAGAACGGGGTGGCGCTGCCCCAGCCGCCGCTCTCCCTGCTGGTGGGGGACGCAGGGGCCGCTCCCGCGCCCCTGGTGCTGCCGGACAGCGCCATCCTCTGCTCCTGTCACAACGTCAGCAAGGGGGACGTGGTGGCCGCCGTTCGGGCGGGCAATCACGAGCTGGCGGCGGTGAAGAGTTGCACCAGGGCCGGCACCGGCTGCGGCGGCTGCGGCAACCTGCTCAAGCAGGTGGTGGATCAGACCCTGGCAGACCTTGGTGTCGAGGCGGACAAGGGGTTGTGCGAACACTTCGCCTACAGCCGCCAGGAGCTCTATCACCTGGCCCGGGTGGGCGAGCTGAAGAGCTTCGAGGCGCTGCGGGACAAGCACGGCCAGGGGCTGGGGTGCGACATCTGCAAGCCGACGGTGGCCTCCATCCTGGCGTCCCTCTGGAACGAGCACGTGCTGGAGAAGCCCCACCGCGCGTTGCAAGACACCAACGACGCCTTCCTCGCAAACCTGCAAAAGGACGGCACCTACTCGGTGGTGCCGCGCATTCCGGGGGGGGAGATCACCCCGGAGGGCCTCATCACGATCGGCGAGGTGGCGCGCAAGTACGGCCTCTACACCAAGATCACCGGCGGCCAGCGCATCGATCTCTTCGGCGCCCGGGTCGACCAGCTGCCCGCCATCTGGGGCGAGCTGGTGGCGGCGGGCTTCGAGACCGGTCAGGCCTACGGCAAGTCGGTGCGCACCGTGAAGTCCTGTGTGGGCTCGACCTGGTGCCGCTACGGGGTGCAGGACTCCATGACCCTGACCCAGACCCTGGAGCACCGCTACAAGGGGCTGAGGGCTCCCCACAAGCTGAAGTTTGCGGTCTCCGGCTGTACCCGGGAGTGCGCCGAGGCCCAGAGCAAGGACATCGGCGTCATCGCCACCGAGCGGGGCTGGAACCTCTATGTGTGCGGCAACGGCGGCATGCGGCCGCGCCACGCCGATCTGTTCGCCACCGACCTCGACGAGCAGACCCTGATCCGCTACATCGACCGGCTGCTGATGTTCTACGTGCGCACCGGGGACAGGTTGCAGCGCACCTCGGTCTGGATGGAGAACATGGAGGGGGGACTCGACTACCTCAGGTCGGTGATCATCGAGGACAGGCTCGGCATCGGTGCCGAGCTGGAGGCCATGATGGAGGGGATAGTCGGCACCTGGCAGTGCGAGTGGAAGAGCACATTGGCGGACCCGGACAAGCTCAAGCTGTTCGAGGCCTTCGTAAACCGGCCCGAGGACGAGACACCGCCGCGCCGTGAGGAGCGGGGGCAATGGGTGCCGGATATCGCTATCAAGGAGGTGGTATGAGGGACATAAAAGAAGCGACCTTGCAGTCAGCGACCGGGGCCTGGCATCGGGTATGCGAACTGGCGGCGTTGCCGGAGCAGGCCGGGCGCAGCGCCTGGCTGGAGGGGCGGGTGCTGGCGCTGTTTCGCCTCGGCGAGCGGGTCTACGCCCTGGACGGGATGGATCCCCTGGCCGGCGTCGCCGTGCTGGGGCGCGGCCTGGTGGGGGACGCCGGCGGGGAGCCCGTGGTCGCCTCCCCCCTCTACAAGCAGCGCTACGCCCTGATGGACGGCCGCTGCCTGGACGATCCGGCCCTGAGCGTCGCCTGTTGGCCGGTACGGCTGGATGAGGGCGCTGTCTGGGTTCGACTGGACTGAGTACGCCAGGCATATGGCATTGAGGATCACCGGGCTTGCCCGGTGATTTTTTTTGTGGCTGACCCGACATTTCTTGCACGCAGTCGTGGCGGGAAAACGTTTCCCGACAATAATGGACAAACGTTTGTAACTGGATGTTTGTCTATGACGGAACGTGAGCAAGAGATCCTCGCCCTGCTGCGCCAGGACCCCATGATTGCCCAGCAGGAGCTGGCGGACAGGCTCGGCATCAGCCGCTCGGCGCTGGCGAGCCACATCTCCAGCCTGATGCGCCAGGGCTATGTGCAGGGGCGCGGCTATGTGCTGCGGGAAGGGCCCTACGCCGTGGTGATCGGCGGTGCCAACATGGATATCTGCGGCTGCAGCCACGACAACCTGCGCATCGGGGATTCCAACCCGGGCCGGGTGCGTACCTCCGCCGGCGGGGTGGGGCGCAACATCGCCGAGAACCTGGCGCGCCTCGGTACCGACACCCGGCTGCTGACCGCGGTGGGCAACGATCAGTACGGCCACCACCTGCTGGAGGTGAGCCAGCGCGCCGGGGTCGACGTGCGCCAGGTGCTGGTGCTGGACGGCCAGGCCACCTCCTGCTACCTCAGTCTGCACGATGGCAGCGGCGAGATGAGCTGCGCCGTCAACGACATGGGGATCATCGATCAGCTCACCCCGGCCCGGCTCACTCCCCTGAGCGGTTTTCTCGGTGCGGCCCGGCTCTGGGTGCTCGACACCAACCTCGCGACCCACACCCTGGACTGGCTGTTCGAGCGCCAGGGGGAGCACATCATCTTCGTCGACACCGTCTCTGTGGCCAAGGTGGAGAAGATCCGCCCCTGGCTGCACCGCATCCACACCCTCAAGCCGAACCGCAGCGAGGCGGAGCAGCTGTGCGGCTTGCGCATCGCCGGCCCCGACACCTGGTCCATGGCGGCGGCCTGGTTCCACCGCGCCGGGGTGCAGCGGCTGTTCCTGAGCCTCGGGGATCAGGGGATCTTCTACAGCGACGGGGCCTGCCAGGGCCATCTGCCCGTGCTCGGCAGCCCGGTCGTCAACGTGACCGGCGGTGGCGATGCCTTCATGGCAGGGCTGGCCCACGCCTGGTTGCAGGAGCAGGGCATCATGGAGACGACCCGTTTCGCCCTCGGCTGCGCCGCCCTCACCGTCAATTGTTCCGATACCGTCTTTTCCGGCCTCTCCAAGGCCGCCGTTGAACGCATGCTGGAGGAGTACCCATGTTGAACGCTTACCTCGATATCCAACCCGAAATCGCCGCCGCCCTGGCCGCCGGCAAGCCTGTGGTGGCCCTGGAGTCCACCATTATCTCCCACGGCATGCCCTATCCGCAGAACGTGGAGACGGCGCGCCAGGTGGAGCAGGTGGTGCGCGACAACGGCGCCGTGCCGGCCACCATCGCCATCATCGACGGCCGCCTCAAGGTGGGTCTGGATGCGGGAGCGCTGGAGGCGCTGGGCAAAGCCGGCCACGCCGCCATCAAGTGCAGTCGCCGTGACATCCCCTTCGTGCTGGCGAACAAGGGGATGGGGGCCACCACGGTGGCCTCCACCATGATAGTGGCCGCCATGGCCGGGATCCGGGTGTTTGCCACCGGCGGCATCGGCGGCGTGCACCGCGGCGCCCAGGAGAGCTTCGACATCTCCGCCGACTTGCAGGAATTTGCCCAGACCCCGGTGGCCGTGGTCTGCGCCGGCGCCAAGTCCATCCTCGACATCGGTCTGACCCTGGAGTACCTGGAGACCCAGGGGGTGCCGGTCATCGGCTACCAGACCGAGGAGCTGCCCGCCTTCTACACCCGGGAGAGCGGCTTCAAGGTGGATTACCGCCTCGACACCCCGGCGGCGATCGCGCAGGCGCTGCGCCTGAAGTGGGAGCTGGGGCTGGCGGGCGGTGCCGTGGTGGCCAATCCCATCCCGGCCCAGTTTGCGATGCCCAAGGCGGACATCGACGCGGCCATCGAGCAGGCGCTGCGGGAGGCGGACGAGCAGGGGGTCAAGGGCAAGGCCTCCACCCCCTTCCTGCTGGCTCGCGTCTGTGAGCTGACCGGCGGCAACTCCCTGGCTTCCAACATCCAGCTGGTGCTGAACAACGCCGCCCTGGGGGCAAAGATTGCCGCCAGCCTGTAACCACTTGCTGCAATTAAAAAAGAGGGCCCGTTGGCCCTCTTTTTATTGCGCAAATCGGTGACATACCACCTTATTGCAGCACCAGTCGCCCGTTGAGGGGCTGGACGGGTCTGTTGTTGGGGTGGTGCATCACCGCCTTGAAGGCGTCGATCTGGGCCTGACTCACCTGCACCGGATCCTTCATCACCAGCCAGCGCACCCCTTCCGAGCAGGGCGGGGTAGTCAGCGAGCCGCTGAAGCGGTAGTAGTCCCGTTTGGCGGGCAGCAACCGCTCCGCCGAGACCGGCTCCTTGAGCTCGTGGTGCTCGCCCGCCTTGGCCGGCAAGGATTGCAAGGCTTGGCCGAGGGCCGGGTTCGCACCGCCCGGCTCGAACATCACCGCCACCACCGCCAGCTCACCCTGGTCATTGGCGTGCACCAGGTGCCCCTCCAGGGGGTAGGATTTGCCCTCGATGAGGTTTTCGCTGGGGGCGTGGAAGTGGAACTGCTTGAGGGCAAAGCGCATGCCGTCGAGCTCCAGGGTGCTGCCGGGGGCATAGTCGACCTGCACCGTGTGGCCGTTGTTGGTGACGCTGTGCCCGCCTGCCTGGTAGTGGAACTGCAGCGGGGCCAGTTCGGCCTCCACCAGTCCCGTCAGGTTGACCGGCGACTGGTTGCTGCCCGCACACTGGCCATATTCCGGGGTGAGGCTGGCCCATTTTGCCGGACCGGCCTCGCCACCGTATTCCCAGTGCGGGGTGGCGGCGAAGGCGGTGGGGCACAGCAGCAGGGCGGCGAACAGGGACTTTCTCATCTTGCATCCTTATCTTGATTGAAAAGCACGACCATCCGTTCCCGCAATAAACACGGAAATCGCAGATGGCATCATCTGAAATGCGGGATACAGAATGTCAGACCGGATTTTTATTATTGGCTGGGGATTGTCGACGATATTTATGATGCATTTAACATGAATCTAAATAATGCTCGGCACCCCATGCATATTGAATAATTGCCGTGTTTATTGAAAGCAATCTAATTAATGGCGTGTCGTTGCAGATGAATTCCCTCATGTTACATCCATCAAGGTTCATCTTTTTCTACCGCTCAGGCTCCCGCCACCAGGCCTCCTGCGATATATCAATACCTTGTTTCCAAGATGGTTTTTGTGTTCCCATTCAGCCATTGAACAAATAATAGGCAGTCATGCGCGGGCAGGCCGGGGCTGCTGCCATGCCCGGCCACAAGGGAGAGAAAACCCGAATCAGAGTGTCGGGGGCCGGTGCCTGGCCTGGACGGGACGGGCAAACGCGCCTGAGCCGGTGATGGCGTTCAGGTGATAGCCAGGTGGGACTGACCCCCTTATGACAGCAGGGGACTGGGCCCCTGTTGTCAGTCGTTCAACTCGTTACCGATCTTCTTGACGGTATCCCGGGTGCCGTGACCTATCTCGCGGGTCACGTCACGGGTGGTGTGGCCGATCTCCCGGGTCACGTCCCGGGTGGTGTGCCCCACTGTCCTGCCCGCCTCCTTGATGTCGGCGCAACCGCCGAGCAGGCTGCCCAGGATCAGGCCGAGTGCCAACAGTGCCGTGCCGTTACGCGCCATGGCGTGCTCCTTCTCGTGTCATCGTTGCAGTCTGTGTGATGACGGCCATTATGGCTGGGTGTGCAAGGGGCGGGCAACCAGCAGGGTGTGGCCCGGGCCCGGTATCTCGTGCTCGGCCTCCACGTGGAAATGGGCCTCGCGCAGGCACTGGTACAGCTCCTTGGAGTGATAGAAGCGGCTGTTGCCATTGGCCAGACAGGTGAAGTAGAGGGAGGTGGCGTTGAGACTGAAACTGGCGGCTTCGAAGGATTGGCGGTCCCAGAACAGCTCCAGGATGCAGACCCGGGCGTCCGCTTTCATGGCCAGCCGGATCCGGTTCAGGATGGCGACGATCTGTTCGTGGCTGAAACAGTCGAGGAACTGGCTCATCCACCAGATGTCGGCCTCACCGGGCAGGGAACCCGGTTGCAGCAGATCCACCGGATGGCCCTGCACCCGATCCGCCAGCCCCGCCTCTTCGATGTTGCGGCGGGCGAGCGCCAGCTGCTCGGGCAAATCGAGGATGGTGACTTGCAGCGCAGGATCACGACTGGCGCAGGCCAGAGCCCACTTGCCGGTGTTGCCACCGAGATCGTAGAGGTGGCGCGGCTCGTACTCGAACACCTTGTCCAGCGCCTGCTGGAAGGCCCAGTCGGAGTAGAAGTGATCGAAGGCAAACCAGCTGCGGCGGGCCTCTTCCGGCAGCTCGCTCAGGTGCGGGTAGAGGGTCTGCCAGGGGCCGAACACCTGCAGGCCGGCCGGGGTGCCCTGACGAATGGCGTCGAGCAGGTGGGCGAGGGGCTGATAGCAGAGGTGCTGGGTGAAGTCGAAGTTGACCCGGCTCATGGGGTCGTTCAGCAGGTACTTGCCAACCCGCCCCAGCACATAGCGCTCCTCGGCCAGGTAGCAGAGGCCGCCGCCGAGCCCCATGTCCAGCAGCACACCGACGCCGTATTCGCTCAGCTCGCAGGCCCGGGCGATGTCCGCCAGCGATGCGCCCTGCTGACCACGGCTCTCGAGAAAGGCGAGCACCCCGGTCTCGCGAAGACACCAGCTGGCTTGAAACAGCATGGGGCCGAAGGCGATTTTCTGTGCCTCGCTGATGGCCTCCAGCGCATTGTAGGGGTCTGTCTGATAATGCTTCACGGGGTGGCTCCTGCCGGATTAATGGCTCTGGGTACGGGCGAGTTCGGTCTGGATGGCCTGATTAAGGCCCAGGACCCAACGGTTATAACTGCGGTGGATGCTGCCCTTGCCCTTGTCGTCCAGATTGACACTGCTCACATAATTGATGGAATAATCGCGAGCGCTGTAGGGAATATCGATCACCGCCTGATGTTGGCGCACATTGACCTGACCACGAATAAGCCCGGGTTTTTCTTTCTTCATCACCCAGCTCTTGCTGATGCCCGCCGTAATAATGGCATTGGCTACCTGCTCATCGGTCAAATTAAAAGCAACCGGGTTGGCAGCCATATTGCGAATGGGCTGGCTGGTAGAACAGGCGGCCAACAGGGCACAGGTCAGCACCACGCATATTTTATTAACGAGTTTCATAATATATTCCTTGGAGAGTATATTCACCACTGGCGGATGGCAATAAGACAACACAAATCGTTAATTTTCAATCACCATGGCGGGGAATAATCTGTGCCAGCTATTATTTTTGATAAATAATGGTATTATCCGCCCAGAATTAACGTGATGACTCCATTTCATGCCGTGGAGCAGGCTGCGCCCGCCGGGGGCGCGCCTGTTATTCCCAGGGCATATACACCAAGGTCAAGGACAGGTTGCCTGAAACATGCTCTCTTTTTCACTGCAGGACAGTCAGGCCCTGTCACCCGGTCTCGTCGATGAGGCCGCCTGGCAGGTGTGGGCACAACACGGGCGCTGGCCCGTCGAGCCGCCGTTTCCCGCCACCCCCCTGCTGCCCATGATGATGGCACGCCGCCTGAGCCAGGGTTCCCGGCTGGCGGTGCAGGTGGGATTGAGCCTGCTGGCCCGCCACCCCGTCGATTACGCCATCTTCGCCAGCCGTCACGGCGAACTGACCCGCTCCATGACGCTCTTGCAGGCGCTGGCTGACCGTCAGGCGCTGTCGCCTACCGATTTCTCCATGTCGGTGCACAACACCGCCGCCGGGCTCTGCTCCATTCAGGGCAAGGCCGCCATCCCCATGACCTCCCTGGCGGCAGGGGAGAGCAGCCTGATGGCAGGCCTGACCGAGGCGGTGGCGGCCCTGCAGGCCGGCGCCCGCAAGGTGCTGCTGGTGGCCTTCGAGGGGCCTGTGCCCGAGTTTCATCGTCCCTGGCTGGGGTCGGAGGCGCCGCCCCACGCCCTGGGGCTGGTGCTCGAGGCTGGCGACCAGTGGCGCTGCGAGGGTGTACGACCTGCGGTCGACGCCGCCAGCTCGCTGCCCCAGAGCCTCGTCTTCTGGCGTGCCCTGCTGCGGGACGAGCGGACCCTGACCCTGGGTGATGACCGTCAGGAGTGGACATGGCAAGCTTGCTGAACCGGGGATGGCGGCTGATCGGCACGGCGCTGGGCTTCACCCTGTTCGGGGTGGGGGGGCTGCTGCTCTCCCTGTTCTGGTTCCCCTTGCTGGCGCTCTGCCTGCGCGGGGAGCGGCGCCGTACCCTGGCCCAGCTCACCATTCGCCACAGCTTCCGGCTGTTTCTGGCCATGCTGCGGGGCTGGGGGGTGCTGGATTACCGGGTGAGCGGCATGCCCGCCGACCTGCAAGGCGCCCTGGTGGTGGCCAACCATCCCAGCCTGCTCGACTATGTCATCCTGGCGGCCGAGATGCCGGTGTGCGACTGCATCGTCAAGCAATCCCTCTGGCGCAACCCCTTCATCGGGGGCGTGGTGCGGGCGGCCGACTACCTGCCCAACGTGGCGGGGGAGGATCTGCTAACCCTGTGCACGGCGCGGATCCGGGCCGGCGGCCTGCTGCTGATCTTCCCGGAGGGAACGCGCACCACTCCGGGGGAGCCGATCAAGCTGCAGCGCGGCGCGGCCCAGCTGGCGGTGCGCGCCCAGGTGCCGGTGCAGCTGGTGCGGATCCACTGCAGCGCCCGTTTTCTCACCAAGCAGGACAAATGGTTCAAGATCCCGGAAAATAAGCCGACTTTCACCATAGAATTTCTGCAGCAAGTGGCGGCACAAGAGGTGGTCGCCACCGGCCAGAGCAGTGCACTGGCCGCCCGCCAGTTGACCCGGTTTCTCACCCGGGCCCTGCAACCGGGGCCCCAATGACAGCGTATGGAACAGTTATGCAAGACCTGCATCTAGAGATAAAACAACTCATCATCGACAGCCTCAACCTCGAAGGGCTCACCCCTGACGACATCGACAGCCAGGCCCCCTTGTTCGGTGATGGCCTGGGGCTG
Source organism: Aeromonas sp. FDAARGOS 1415 (assembly GCF_019048365.1). NCBI lineage: Bacteria > Pseudomonadati > Pseudomonadota > Gammaproteobacteria > Aeromonadales > Aeromonadaceae > Aeromonas > Aeromonas sp. FDAARGOS 1415. The sequence continues at coordinate 2,283,154 of NZ_CP077363.1, forward strand.
GACTCCATCGATGCGCTGGAGCTGGGCCTTGCCATCAAGGGACGCTACGGCATCGTCCTCTCCGCCGACGATGAGAATACCCGTCGCCACTTTGCCTGTGTCGCGGCCCTGGTGGCCCTGGTGCAGGCGCAGTCTAAAGGGGAGGCCTGAGCCATGACCCGTGACGATATCTTTGCCCAGATCCAGGCCGCCCTCGTCGAGCTGTTCGAAGTCGACGAAGAGGACGTGACCCCAGAGGCACGTCTCTACCAGGATCTCGAACTCGACAGCATCGACGCCATCGATCTGGTGGTGCATCTGCAGAAGCTGACCGGCAAGAAGATCAAGCCGGAGGAGTTCAAGTCGGTGCGCAGCGTCAACGACGTGGTGGATGCGGTCGAGCGTCTGCTGGCCGACGCCTGATGCCGGTTCGCGCCAAATCATGACGCGTTGGCTCTCCTGGCTGGCCGGTGGTGTCCTGCTCCTCTACCCGCTGGCGGTTTACTGGGGGCTGACCCGTGCCGGCCAGACCCCGCTGCTGCTCGCCCTGCTGCTCCTCTTCTCGCTGCGACTCTTGCCCGGCCTGCTCAAGGGGCGGGTCCGTCTCGGCCCGCTGCCGGAGTGGCTCTGGCTGGGTCGCCTGCTGGCCTGCATCGGGCTCGGGCTGACCCTGCTCTCTGCCCTGTTCAGTGCCCGGCACTGGCTGCTCTACTACCCCCTGGCGGTGAGCCTCTCCCTGCTCTGCCTGTTTGGCTGGAGCCTGACCCGCCCCATGAGCCTGGTGGAGCGGCTGGCCCGCTTGCAGGATCCCGATTTGCCGGCGACGGCCATCGGCTACACCCGGCGAGTGACCCAGGTCTGGTGCGGCTTCTTCGTGTTCAACGGCGCTCTCGCGGCCGCCACCATCTGGCACGGGGATCTGGCGCTCTGGAGCCTCTACAACGGCCTCGTCAGCTATGTCCTGATGGGCTGCCTGATGGGGGGGGAGTACCTGGTGCGCAGGCGCGTGATGAAGAGGCTGACCCCATGAGCCTGCTGCAGACCCTCTGGCAGCGCGATGGTGCCCAGCCGGTGGCCTTCGGCCCGCAGGGGAAGGTGACCCTGGCCGAGTTGCGCCGCGCCAGTCTGCAACTGGCCAGAGCCATGGCCCGTCACGAGAGCGCCGGCCAGCCTGGTGCGCGCTGGGCGCTCTGCTTCGACGACAGCCTGCTGTTTGCCCAGGCCCTGCTCGCCTGCGCCCTCGGCGGCTATCAGGCTGTCCTGCCTGGCCATCAGCGGCTGGCCGGCCTGCAGGAACTGCAGGCGCAGTTTGACGGCCTGCTCACCGACTCCGAGCTGCCGGGCGCAGCGCTCCCCGTGCCTCAGCTCAGGCTGCCCCTGGCCGATGCCCACGCGGGGCTGGATGCCGCGCACAGTGATCTTGCGCCCTCGCGCCTGGATATCACCCTGTTCAGCTCCGGCTCCACCGGCGAGCCCAAGGCGATCCCCAAGGCCTGGCCCCAGCTGGAGGCCGAGCTGCGGGTACAGATGGCGCTCTGGGGCGAGCGGATGGCGGGCACCCGGGTGCTGGCCAGCGTCAGCCACCAGCACATCTACGGCCTGCTGTTTCGCATCCTGCTGCCGCTGGCCCTCGGCCGCCCGTTCGATCGCCGCACCATCGACTACCCGGAGCAGCTGGCGACGCAAGGCGCCCCCTGGTGCCTGATCGCCTCCCCAGCGTTTCTGAGTCGGCTCGATCCGGCCATGCCCGCAACCGGCTGCCAGCTGATCGTCTCCTCCGGCGGCCCCCTGCAGCTGGAAGATGCCCGGCAAGCCCGGGCGCTGTTCGGCCAGCTGCCGGTGGAGATCTTCGGCAGCAGCGAGACCGGCGGCATCGGCTGGCGTCAGCGCCACCAGGAGCAGACCCCCTGGACGGCGCTGCCCGAGGTCGAGGTGCGGGTCGGCCCGGATCAGGGCCTGTTGCTGCGCTCCCCCTTCCTGGAAGAGAACGACTGGCTGGCCTGCACCGATCGCATCGCCCTGCACGAGGAGGGTTTCGAGCTGCTGGGGCGTCAGGACAGGATCGTCAAGCTGGAGGAGAAGCGCATCTCCCTCGACGAGGTGGAGGCGCGCCTGCAGGCCCTGGCGGAGGTGGAATCGGCCGCCGTGCTGGCGCTGCAACAGGGCCATCGCCAGATCCTCGGCGCCGTGCTGGTGCTAAGCGAATTGGGCGCCGCCCGCTGGGACGAGCTCGGTCAGGGTCGCTTCCTCCTGGCCCTGCGCCAGCAGCTGCGCCCCTGGCTCGAACCGGTCGCCCTGCCGCGCAGCGTGCGCCGGGTCGCGCACATGCCCGTCAACGCCCAGGGCAAACGCCCCTGGCCACAACTCAAGGAGCTGTTCGATGAGCCTGCCCGCTGACACGCTGCCAACCGAGCTGGGTTGCGAGGTGCTGGCCGATGGCGTGCGCCTGCGGCTGCGACTCGATCCCGCACTGCCCTGGTTTGCCGGTCACTTTCCCGGGGCGCCCCTGCTGCCCGGGGTGACCCAGATCCACTGGGTGATGCACTACGCCGCCAGCCGGCTCAAGCTGACACTGCCGTTTCACGGGGTGGATCAGCTCAAGTTCCAGCGCCCGTTGCGCCCTGGGGCCGAGTGCAGCCTGCGCCTGCAGTGGCAGGCCGACAAGGGCCAGCTCCTCTTCAGCTACCAGCTCGGGGATGAGCCGGCGAGCAGCGGACGGGTGCGCCTGATCCCATGAACCCCTGCCTCCTCATACCCTGTTACAACCATGCCGAGCCGCTGGCCGCCGTGCTGGCGCGGCTGGCCGAATTCGGGCTGCCCTGCCTGCTGGTCGACGATGGCAGCGAGCCCGTCGCCGCCGCCGCGCTCGATGCGCTGGCCGCCCAGCACCCCTGGGTCACCCTGCTGCGCCATCCCCACAATCAGGGCAAGGGGGGCGCCGTGATGACGGGGCTGCGCCGCGCCCATGAGCTCGGCTTCAGCCACGCCCTGCAGGTGGATGCCGACGGCCAGCACGATCTTGCCGACCTGCCGGCCCTGCTGGCGGAGGCGCGCCAGCACCCCGAGGCGCTCGTCTCCGGCCGCCCGCTCTACGACGACTCCGTGCCCAAGGGGCGCCTCTACGGCCGCTATATCACCCATGTCTGGGTCTGGATAGAGACGCTGTCGTTCGCCATCAAGGACAGCATGTGCGGCTTTCGCGTCTATCCGCTGGCGCCCACCTGCGCCCTGCTGGAGCGGGTGGCCCTCGGCCGGCGGATGGACTTTGACACCGAGGTGATGGTGCGCCTCCATTGGGCCGGGGTGCCGATGCGCTTCGTGCCGACCCGGGTCATCTACCCCGTCGACGGCCGCTCCCACTTCCGGCTTTTTCGCGACAACCTCGACATCTCCTGGATGCACACCCGGCTGGTGTGCCGCCTGCTGTGGGATCTGCTGCTGCGCCTCTGCCGCTGGCCCGCCCGTCTGGGCGACCGCGTTACCCGGCTGTGGCGCGAGCGCCGCACTCACTGGTCGCGCACCCCGGAGCGGGGCTCGCTGCTTGGCATGCAGATCATGCTGGCCAGCTATCGTCTGCTGGGGCGGCGCGGATTTTCCCTGCTGCTCTATCCGGTCATCGGCTACTTCTGGCTGACCGGTCGCGCCCAGCGGGAGGCCTCCCAGGCCTATCTGGCGCGACTCGAGGCCTTCGCCGGCGAGCGCGGCGTGGCGCTGCCCGCCGAGCCGAGATCGAGCTTTCGCCACTTCCTGCGCTTTGGCGAGGCGGCCCTCGACAAGCTGGCGGGCTGGCGCGGCGACATCACAGAGCAGCAGGTTGAACTGGTGGGGGCTGAGCACTACCAGGCCGCCATCACCAGCGGCAAGGGGGTCCTGCTGCTGGGCTCTCACCTGGGCGATCTCGAGCTGTGCCGGGCCCTCGGCAGTCGCAAGCAGGGGCTGCGCATCAATGCGCTGGTCTTCACCCGCCACGCGGCCCGCTTCAACGCCCTGCTCAAGCAGATCAACCCGGATTCGCACCTCAACCTCATCCAGGTGCAGGAGCTGGGGGCCGACACCGCCATCCTGCTCAAGGAGAAGCTGGATCGGGGAGAGTGGGTGGTGATCGTCGGCGATCGTACCTCGGTGACCCGGGAGAAGCGGGTGATCTGGGCTGATTTCCTCGGCGCGCCGGCGCCGTTTCCCCTCGGCCCCTTCGTGCTCAGCAGCGTGCTGGGTTGCCCCGTCTACCTGCTGTTCGGCCTCAAGGAGCAGGGACGTTTTCGGGTGCATTTCGAGCCCTTTGCCGATGGCCAGCCCTTGCCGCGGCAGGGGCGCCAGGAGATTCTCGCATCCCGGGTGCAGGCCTATGCCGATCGCCTGCAGCACCACTGCCTGCACGCTCCCCTGGACTGGTTCAACTTTTTTGATTTCTGGCGGCTGACCGATGAACAAGAGTGAGATGAGACGGGTTGTCTTCGGCGCGAAGCCGCTGACCATCGAAGACGTGGTGGCCCTGGCCGAGCGCCGTGCCATCCCCGCATTGAACCCGGATCCCGCCTTCATGGCCCGCATCCAGCGGGGCGCCGACTTCCTCGACCGCCTGCTGGCCGAAGAGGGCGTCATCTACGGGGTGACCACGGGCTACGGCGATTCGGTGACCCGGGCCGTGCCCCCCGCCCTGGTGGCCGAGCTGCCGCTGCACCTGACCCGCTTCCACGGCTGCGGGCTGGGGGAGGATCTCCCCCTCGATGCCGGCCGCGCCGTGCTCGCCACCCGGCTCTGCTCCCTGGCGCAGGGGGTCTCCGGGGTCAGCCCGGCACTGCTCGAGCGTCTCTGCTGGCTGCTGGAGCAGGATCTGGTGCCGCGCATCCCGCAGGAGGGATCGGTCGGTGCCAGCGGCGATCTCACCCCGCTCTCCTACGTAGCTGCCGTGCTGGTGGGGGAGCGTGAACTCCATCGGGATGGACAGCTGGCAAGCACCGCCGAGGTTTACGCCGAGCTGGGGGTGACGCCGCTTCGCCTGCGCCCGAAAGAGGGGCTGGCGCTGATGAACGGCACCTCGGTGATGACGGCGCTGGCCTGCCTCGCCTATGCCCGCACCGACTACCTGATGCGGCTGGCGACCCGGATCACCGCCCTGGTGAGCGTGGCCATGGGGGGCAACGCCTTCCACTTCGACGAGCGGCTCTTTGCGGCCAAGCCCCACCCCGGCATGCAGGGGATCGCGGCCTGGCTGAGGGAGGATCTGGTGGCGGGGGAGTTGCCGCGCCACAGCGACCGGCTGCAGGACAGATACTCATTGCGCTGCGCCCCCCACGTCATCGGCGTGGTGGCCGACAGCCTGCCCTGGTGGCGCCAGCTCATCGAAAACGAGCTCAACAGCGCCAACGACAACCCGCTGATCGATGGCGAAGAGGAGCACGTGATGCACGGCGGCCACTTCTACGGCGGTCACATCGCCATGGCCATGGACAGCATGAAGGCAGCCGTGGCGAACCTGACCGACCTGCTGGATCGCCAGCTGGCCCAGTTGGTGGACTCCAAGTTCAACGGCGGCCTGCCGAGCAACCTCTCCGGCGCCAGCGGCGAGCGCTGCATGATCAACCACGGTTTCAAGGCGGTGCAGATCGGCGTCTCGGCCTGGACCGCCGAGGCCCTCAAGCTGACCATGCCCGCCAGCGTCTTCTCCCGCTCCACCGAATGCCACAACCAGGACAAGGTGAGCATGGGGACCATAGCGGCGCGGGATGCCCTGCGGGTGCTGACCCTGAGCGAGCAGGTGGGGGCCGCCTGCCTGCTGGCGGCGGTGCAGGGGGTGGAGCTGCGCCTGAGTGCCCGGCAACACGGCCTGGAGACCCTGAGCCAGCCCCTGCGCGAGACGGTGCTCGCGGTGAGGGTGGATCACCCGCCACTGGTGGAGGACAGGCCCCTGGAGCAGGAGCTCAGGGCCCTGATCGCCCGCTTGCAGGGGCGCCACTATCAGTTTTACGGAGAGTCGAACCATGTCAGCTGAACTCTGGCACGGCGCTATGGAGAAACCCCATGCAGCATGAACCCTGGATGATCAGCCACAGCATCGAGGTGGAGATCCCGTTTCACGACGTGGACATGATGGCTGTGGATGTCTGGCATGGCCTGATGGAGAAGTCTCATGCAGCATGAACCCTGGATGATCAGCCACAGCATCGAGGTGGAGATCCCGTTTCACGACGTGGACATGATGGCTGTGGATGTCTGGCATGGCCTGATGGAGAAGTCTCATGCAGCATGAACCCTGGATGATCAGCCACAGCATCGAGGTGGAGATCCCCTTTCACGACGTGGACATGATGGCGGTCGCCTGGCATGGCCACTACGTCCGTTACATCGAGCTGGCCCGCTGCGCCCTGCTCGAGCAGATCGATTACAACTACCCACAGATGGATGCGTCCGGCTACCTCTGGCCCATCATCGATCTGCGGCTCAAGTACATGGCGCCCCTGCGCTTTGGCCAGAAGGTGCGGGTCGAGGCGCGGCTGTGCGAATACCAGAACCGGCTGAAGATCGAGTACGAGCTGTTCGATGCGAAGAGCGGCGTGCGCACCAGCAAGGGGTACAGCATCCAGGTGGCGGTGAACAAAGCGAGCGGCGAGATGTGTCTGGCCTCTCCCAGGGTGCTGCTGGACAAGCTGGGGGTGAGCGAGTGACCCCCGTGATGACGCGGCTGGTGGCCGGCCTGTTCCTGCTGCTGGCGTGGCCGCTGCAGGCGGCGCCCCTGAGCCGGGCCGAGGTGCAGCAGCTGCTCGCCCTGAGCCAGGCCAAGGAGGCCCGCTTCGAGCAGGAGAAACAGGTGGCGGGGCTGAGCCAGCCCCTTAGGGCTTCCGGCGAGCTGCTGCTGGTGCGCGACCTGGGGCTCTGGTGGCAGCAGCAGAAACCCTTTCCCCTGACCCTGGTCCTGACGCCGACGCGCATGGTGCAGCAGATGGCAGGCCAGCCCGCCACCGTCATCGACAACCCCCAGCTGCTGGAGTTCAGCCAGATGCTGCTGGCGCTGTTCGGCTCGGACGAGGCGACCCTGGGCCGCTACTTCACCATCGACTTTCACAGCACGGAGACGGGCTGGCAGCTGGTGCTGGTGCCGAGCCAGGCGCCGCTCGACAAGGTGTTTGCCAGCCTCACCCTGAGCGGCCAGGGGCAGCTGGATCAACTGCTCATCGCCGATCGGCAGGGTGACAGCACCCGCATCCGCTTCAGCGCCTGGCGCGAGCGCCCTCTGCCGCTGACCCCTGAGGAGCAGGCCCGCTTTGCTGCCCACTAGTGCCCGCGCGTACTCTGGTGCCCCCTCCAGGAGGAGAGCCCGCCTTGCTGCACGCTGAAACCACCTGGCGCCGGCTCGGCACTGTCTGGATCGGGCTCTGCCTGCTGCTGGCGGCGGTGCTCGCCTGGCAGCTGCCCCACAGCCGCATCAACACCAGTCTGATGGATCTGCTGCCCCACGAGTCCCGCAGCGATCTGGACCCGGCACTGCAGCAGGGCCTGCTGCAGCAGCTCGACCGCCAGCTGGTCTGGATGCTGAGCCTGCCCGCCGGCCAGGACGGGCGCGCCGCCGCCACCTTCTGGGCGAAGCAGCTCGGCACGCTGCCGGCCCTGTCCCGCATCAAGGGGGAGCAGCCCGAGCTGGCCCCCGCCTGGCAGCGCTATCTGCACGCCCTGGCCTGGCAGCGGCTGGATCCGGTGAGCCGGGCGCGCCTCGCCGATGGTGCCGAGGGGTGGAGCCAGTGGGTACTCGGCCAGATCTACTCCCCCTTCGGCGGCGTCTCCCGCGCCGAGTGGCAGAGCGATCCCCTGCTCCTGACCCGGGCCGGGGTGCTGGCCGAGGCCGGCGGCCCCATGCAGCTCAAGGAGGGCTGGCTGGTGAGCCGGGACAAGGGGGGGCGCGACTGGTACATGATCCGGGCCGAGCTGGATCTCTCCGCCTTCGACATCCAGCGCAACCAGGCGCTGCTGAGCGAACTGGCCGGGGCCGAGCAGCGGCTCGCCGAGGCCTATCCCGGCGCCGAGCTGCTGCGCCGGGGCACCCTCTTCTACAGCCAGCACGCCAGCCAGCTGGCCCAGCAGGACATCTCCACCATAGGGCTGGGCTCCATGGTCGGGGTCATCCTGCTCATCTGGGGCGTGTTCCGCTCCACCCGGGCGCTGCTGCTCTCCCTGCTGCCCATCGGCGTGGGGCTGATGTGGGGGCTCGGCACCGTGCTGCTCCTGTTTGGCGAGATCCACGTCTTCACCCTGGTCATCAGCAGCAGCCTCATCGGCATCGCCATCGACTACGCCATCCACTTCTTGTGTGAGCGGCGGCTGCACGGCGACGACGAGACGCCCCACCAGACCCGGCTCAAGTTGCTGCCGAGCCTGTCGCTCGCGGTGCTGACCACCCTGATAGGCTATGGCCTGCTCTGGTTCGCCCCCTTCCCGGGGTTGCAGCAGCTGGCGGTGTGCGCCCTGGCGGGGTTGTTCAGCGCCTTCGTCACCGTGCTCTGCCTGTTCCCGCGCTGGGTCGGCCCGCTGCCGACAAGGCCGCTTTGGGGCCAGCGCTGGCTGCAGGGCTGGCTGCTGGCCTGGCAGCAACGCCCGCTGGTGCGTATCGTTCTGCCGCTCTGCTGTCTGGTGCTGGCCGCCCTCGGCGTCAGCCGGCTGCAGGTGGATGACGACATCCGCCGGTTGCAGCCCCTGCCGGCGGAACTGCAGGGGCAGGAGCGCAGGATCCAGGCGCTCACCGGCCAGCAGGGGGGCATGCAGGGCCTCCTGGTGACGGGAGCGGACGGCGAGCAGGCACTGCAACGGCTGGAGCGGCTCCACGGCCTCCTGGCCGCGTTGAAGGCACGCGGTGCGCTGCAGGAGTTCGTCTCCCTCGACCGCTGGTTGCCCTCCCTGGCGCGCCAGCAGGAGGACGCCGCCGCCATCCGCACCCTGCTGCCCGAGGTGGTGAGCCGGCTCAAGGCGGCCGGCGTGCCGGTGCAGGCGCCTGTTCGGGAACCCGACTGGTTGACCCCGGCGGCCTGGCTGGCCAGCCCGGTCAGTGAGGGGAGCCGCCTGCTGTGGCACGCGGCGAGCGACGGCCGCGTCGCCATCTGGGTGCCCCTGGTGGGGGTGACAGACGAAGGGGCCCTGACGGCGCTGGCGGCGACCGAGCCCGGGGTCTACTGGCAGGATCAGCGCAGCGAGTGGAGCCAGCTGTTCGCCCACTACCGCGTCAAGCTGGCGGAGTTGCTGGCGGTGGCCATCGCGCTGGTGGCCCTGCTGCTGTGGCGGCGGATGGGGGCGGCCCGGGCGGCCCGGGTGCTGCTGGTCAACCTGATTGCGCTGGCCATGGGGCTGGCGCTGCTCGCCACCTGTGGTCAGCCGCTCACCCTCTTCGGGGTGCTGGCGCTCAGCCTCATCTTCGGCATCGGCATCGACTACGGCCTCTTCTTCGCCCATAGCGGCAGCGGGGTGGCGCGCCAGAGTTCCACCCTGCTCGCCATCCTGCTGGCCAACCTCACCACCCAGCTGGCCTTCGGTCTGCTGGCGCTGAGTCACACCCCCGCCATCGCGGGCTTTGGCCTGGTGCTGAGCGGCGGTATCTTTACTGCATTCCTGCTCTCTCCCCTGGTGCTGGATCGGGTGGGGCAGGATGGCGCCATCCAGGCGCCGCCGTCCCCTGGGCAGGAGAATCGGGAGCCAACGCCACAATGAGAACCCTGTTCATCCTCTTCACGCTGCTGCTGGGGGGCTGCAGCAGCCAGCCGACCCCCAGCGCCTATCTCGACAAGGGGACCGTCATGACGCTGCCGGCCCCCGTGCTGGCCACCCCCTTCTATCGCCAGCAGCTGCTGACCGCCAGCGTGGGGGGGAGCACTCACCAGCTGATGACGGTGCTGGAGGCGGACGGTCGCCAGCTGACCCTGGTGGGCCTCACGCCGAGCGGGGTGCGACTGTTCCGGGTGCGCTATGACCAGCAGGGCATTGTGACCGAGCAGCTCAGCCCGCTGCTCACCGGCGGTATGCCGCCGGTGAGCCAGGTGCTGGCGGACGTGATGCTCTGCTACTGGCCGCTGGCAAGCTGGCAGCCGCAGCTGCCGCCGGGCTGGACGCTGCAAGACGATGGGCTGACGCGCCGGCTGCACGCCCCCGATGGCGCCCTGGTTACCGAGATCCGCTATCGCGATGCCGACGGCGTGCGCGAGCCCGTCAGCCTGCAACAGCACGTGTTCAACTACCGCCTGCAACTGGAGACCCTGAGCCAATGAGCTGTTATATCGCCGCCTATGGTCTCGTCTCGGCGCTGGGGGCGGGGCGCGATGCCAGCGCCGAGGCGCTGAAGGCCTGGCACGATGCGGGTGTCAGCCCGCTGGATCGCCACCGGACGCCGCTGCTGGATGGCCGCCTGACTCCGGTGGGCCAGGTGGAGGACGAACTGCCGGCCATCCCGGCGGCGCTGGCCCCCTACGCCTCGCGCAACAACCAATTGCTGCTGGCTGCGCTAGCCCAGATCCAGCCTGCCCTGGACCAGGCGCTGGCCACCTTCGGCAGGGAGCGGGTCGGCCTGGTGCTCGGCACCAGCACTGCCGGGATCGGCGAGGCCGAGCTGGCGGTGGCCGCCGCCCGGCGCGGGGAGGCCGTGCCCCCCGAGTTTGACTATCACCAGCAGGAGCTGGGGGCCCCGTCGGAGTTCCTGTCCCGTCACCTTGGCCTGACCGGGCCGGCCTGGACGATTTCCACCGCCTGCTCCTCCAGCGCGCGCGCCTTCATCAGCGGCCAGCGGCTGCTGGCGGCCGGGCTGGTGGACGCCGTACTGGTGGGCGGTGCCGACAGCCTGTGCGGGCTCACCCTCAACGGCTTTGACAGCCTGGAGTCTTTGAGTGGCGAGCGCTGCCAGCCGTTCGATCTGGCCCGCCAGGGGATCAACATCGGCGAGGGGGCTGCCCTCTTCCTGCTGAGCCGGGAGCCTGCGCCGCTGGCGCTGCTGGGGGCGGGGGAGTCCTCCGATGCCTGGCACATTTCGGCGCCCCATCCAGAGGGTATCGGGGCCGAGGCGGCGATGCGCATGGCGCTGGCCCAGGGGGGGATAGCGCCAGAGGCGGTGGGTTACCTCAACCTCCACGGCACCGCCACCCGGCTCAACGACGCCATGGAGAGCCAGGCGGTCCACCGCCTGTTTGGCGACAGCGTGCCCTGCAGCTCCACCAAGGCGCTCACCGGTCACACCCTGGGGGCGGCGGGGGCCATCGAGGCCGCGCTCGCCTGCCTGCTGCTGGAGCGCGCGCTGCCGCTGCCCCCCCAGCGGGTAGCGACGGCGGATCCGGCGCTGGCCCCCATCCGGCTGGTGAGCGGCAGCACGCATCTGGCGGCGCCCCGGGTGCTCTCCAACTCCTTTGCCTTCGGTGGCAACAATGTCAGCCTGCTGTTTGGGAGCGTTCACCATGAATGAGCCAGGTTCACTGCCCGCCATCGAGACCCTGCTGCCCCACCAGGCCCCCATGCTGCTGTTGGACCGACTCTGCGCGGTGGATGCCCAGCGGGTGCGCTGCGAGACCCGCATCGGTGCCCGCCACGCCCTGCTGCTGGATGGGGAAGGCAGGCTGCCGGCCTGGGTCGGCATCGAGCTGATGGCCCAGACCATCGCCGCCTGGGCCGGCATGCAGGGGCGGCTGCGTGGCGAGCCGGTGCACATCGGCATGCTGCTCGGCACCCGCAAGTACCGCTGCCAGCCGGAGGGCTTCGCGCCGGGCACCCTGCTCACCATAGAGGCGTGCTGCCTGTTGCAAGACGGCGGCATGGCCAGTTTTGATTGCCGGATCCTGCTGGACGGGGAGGAGTGCGCCCAGGCGCGGCTCTCCACCTACCAGCCGGGCCCCGGCGAATTGTCCGATTTGTTAGCCTGAGGAAGTTTCATGAGCTCTAGCGTATTGGTCACGGGCGCCAGCAAGGGGATAGGCCGCGCCATCGCCCTCAAGCTGGCGGCCGACGGCTTTGTCATCGTGGTGCACTACCACAGCGATCGGGCCGGCGCCGAGGCCACCCTGGAGGCGGCCGGGGGACAGGGGCGTCTGCTCCAGTTCGACATCGCGGATCGCGAGGGTTGCCGCGCGCGGCTGGAGGCCGACATGGCCGAGCACGGCGCCTATTACGGCGTGGTCTGCAACGCCGGCATCATCCGTGACGCCGCCTTCCCCGCCCTCACCGACGAGGAGTGGGACGGGGTGCTGCACACCAACCTGGACGGTTTCTACAACCTGCTCAAGCCCTGCATCATGCCGATGATCGGCCTGCGCCGGGGCGGGCGCATCGTGACCATATCCTCGGTGTCCGGGCTGATGGGCAATCGTGGCCAGGTCAACTACAGCGCCGCCAAGGCGGGCATCATGGGAGCCACCAAGGCGCTGGCCCTCGAGCTCGCCAAGCGCAAGATCACGGTCAACTGCGTGGCCCCCGGCCTCATCGACACCGGCATGGTGGACGAGGAGGTGAAGGCGGAGGCGATGAAGATCATCCCGCTCAAGCGGATGGGGCAGGCGGACGAGGTGGCCGGTCTGGTCTCCTACCTGATGTCCGACATCGCAGGCTATGTCACGCGGCAGGTCATCTCCATCAACGGGGGCATGGTATGAAACGGGTTGTGGTGACCGGCATGGCCGGGGTAACGGCCTTCGGGCAGGACTGGGCGAGCGTGCGGGCCAGATTGCAGGCGGGGCGCAATGCGGTGGTGAGCATGCCGGAGTGGGCCATCTACGACGGCCTCAACACCCGGCTGGCGGCCCCCATCCCGGACTTCGTGCTGCCGGCCCACTACCCGCGCAAGAAGACCCGTGCCATGGGGCGGGTTTCGGCGCTTGCCACCGTCGCGACCGAGCTGGCGCTGGCGCAGGCGGGGCTGCTGGACAACCCCGTGCTCACCGACGGGCGTACCGGCATTGCCTACGGCTCGTCCATCGGCAGCACGGATCCCATCCGCGCCTTCGGGACCATGCTCAACGACAAGAGCACTGCCAGCATCACGGCCACCACCTATGTGCAGATGATGTCGCACACGGCGGCGGTCAACACCGGGCTGTTCTTCGGTCTGCGTGGCCGGGTCATTCCCACCTCCAGCGCCTGCACCTCCGGCAGCCAGGGAATAGGCTACGCCTATGAGGCGATCAAGCACGGCTACCAGACCCTGATGGTGGCCGGCGGGGCGGAGGAGCTCTGCCCGTCTGAGGCCGTGGTGTTCGACACCCTGTTTGCCACCAGCCAGATGAACGACCACCCGGAGCTGGCGCCACGGCCGTTCGACAGGGACAGGGACGGCCTGGTGATAGGCGAAGGGGCGGGTACCCTGGTGCTGGAGGAGCTGGAGCATGCGCAGGCGCGCGGTGCCACCATCCTCGCCGAGCTGGTGGGCTTTGCCACCAACTGTGACGCCACCCACGTGACCCAGCCCCAGCAGGAGACCATCAGGCTCTGCATGGAGATGGCGCTGGCCCAGGCCGGGCTTCAGCCCGCCGACATCGGCTACATCAGTGCCCACGGCACAGCCACCGAGCGCGGCGACATCGCGGAGAGCCACGCCACCGCCGCCATCTTCGGCGATCGCACACCCATCTCCTCCCTCAAGAGCTACTTCGGCCATACCCTGGGGGCCTGCGGTGCCATCGAGGCCTGGCTGGCCCTGGAGATGATGCGGGAGGGCTGGTTTGCCCCCACCATCAACCTGGAGGAGCCGGATCCCGCCTGCGCCCCGCTGGATCACGTGACGGGCAGTGGCCGCGCGCTGGACGTGGAGTACCTGATGTCCAACAACTTCGCCTTCGGCGGCATCAATACCTCCCTCATCTTCAAGCGCTGGTCCTGACGGGGCCTGCCCGTTCAGCTCCGGTGCAGCCTGGGTTCAGTTCCAGTACAGCCTGGGTTTAGCTTTGCTTAATTAAGATGCCTCCCTTTTTCAGGGAGGCATCATGTCCGTTTTATCTGTTTTATCCTTTTCCCGCCGCGGCCTGGCCGCATGCCTGCTGTCCACGCTGCTCTGGGTGCCGGCCTCGCCGGCCCTGGCCGACGATGAATTCCGGCTGGGCAAGACCATTCTGCTTGGCGTCGGCGATCACCCCGCCATCATTCCCATGCTCGCCTGTCGTCCCACCAAGTCCATCATGGTCAAGGCGGGGCGGGAGCTGACCCTGGAGCGGGTCAAGGTGTTTTATGGCAGCGATCGCAGCAAGACCCTCTATTTCGACAGGGATCTGAAAGAGGATCAGGAGTCGGGGTGGAAGTCCCTCGGCAGCCGGCTCTGCATCAAGCGGATCGAGGTGTACGGCAATTCGGAAGGGAGCCGGGCCGGTGTCAGGGTATACGGCCGCAAATAGGGCGGGAGCATGACGGCGGCCGGGGAGATCCGGCCACCTCTTTCATACCCTGGAGAAGGGGCTTATTTCTTGGGCCTGAATGGCTTGATGACGGCTTCGTCGCACTCGAGGTAGGGCCCTTCCATCAGGTCGATGCAGTAAGGGATGGCGGGGAAGACCGCATCCAGGCACTCGCGAATGGACTTGGGCTTGCCCGGCAGGTTGACGATGAGCGAGTCGCCGCGCAACCCCGCGGTCTGGCGCGACAGTATGGCGGTCGGCACGAATTTGAGGGACTCGGCCCGCATCAGCTCGCCAAAGCCCGGCATCATGCGATCGCAAACCGCCTCGGTCGCCTCCGGCGTCACGTCCCGTCTGGCCGGCCCTGTGCCACCTGTGGTGACGACGAGGCAGCACTGCTCCTCGTCGACCAGCCGGATCAGGGTCGCCTCGATCTGATCCCGTTCGTCGGGGATCACCTGGTAGACGGGCTCCCACGCCGAGGTCAGATAGGCGTTCAGGGTGTCGATGATGGCCTTGCCGGACAGATCTTCGTAGATGCCCGCGCTGGCGCGATCGCTGACGGTGACGATACCGATTCTTGCCTTGCTCATGGTCTGCTCTTGGTTGCCGCAATAAGTGGTAAATAAAATAACATAATCAGTGAGATATGTTAAATCGTCGGGGACGGGGAGGGGCGGGAATGACAAAAATAGAGAGTCGAACGAAAAGCTGTTTATGTCACACCGATGAATAGCGAATAAGAAAGACGAAAAACGAATTCAAATTTTATAAAAAAACTGGCGCAGCCAAATTGAAAACAATTTCATGAATCATAAGGAATAAATGTCATTCCCCCTGTCCTGTCAGGCTATTTTTCGGAGAACTGGACTCCTGTGGCACGGAGGCGACTGAACCAAAGTTCCCACCATCCTATATAACCTTCCTATGGACAGTGAAATAGTGATGGATCGGCGTCGTCGTTGCTGTAATACGCGCGATGCGTCCAGCCTGGAGGGCATATGGAGCTGCCTGACTTTGACACCCTGAGACATTGGGCCCTGGCGGAGCCGCAGCGGCTCGATGCGCTGTTGCACCAGCAGATAGAGACCCTGATCGCCCAGGTGGGGCCGGAGCAGCAACGGCGGTTGCGCGGTCTGCAGTTCCGTATCGACTGCCAGCGCCGTCTCGCCAGAAACAACATGGACAGCTGCATCCGCATCGCCAATATGATGCACGAATCCGTCAATGCCATGCGCCAGCATTTCAATCACCTGCAGGATGACTCATTTTCGGACCCGTATGAGGGTTCGCCGCCAAATAACGTGATACTGCTTGCGACCTACCGCAAAGATAAATAATCGGTGCTCCCCGGCCTGCAGTCCTATTACCCCGCACTTCAACCTATATCCCCGTGTTGCGAAATTTGGGGAATTTGTTTTCTATTTGCTGCGAATCGTCGTCATCCGGTGCATTAATTCCCGCAGGGCTGACGACCGGTCAGATAGGGATGGAGAAATATCACGTTTGGGGTAATATCTCGGCATATTCCATCTTGCTAACACTCAAAGGGATCATGAGCAGCATCACACCAGGAAGGGAGCTGTCACGGGAGCAGCAGACGGAGATCACCCGGATCATCGTCAAGGCGGGCCAGATGCTGGCCCAGTTCGGGGCCGAGAGCCGCATCATAGAGCAGACCACGGTCCGGCTCGGGATGGCGCTGGGGCTGGAGAGCGTCGAGATGGCCATCTCCTCCAGCGCCATCGTGCTGACCAGCCTCAACCGGGGGAGCTGCGTCACCACCACCCGGCGGGTGCGGGAGCACGGCATCAACATGCAGGTGGTGTGCGAGATCCAGCGTCTCTGCATCATGGCGGAGAAGTCGCTGATCGGCGCACGGGAGGTGCGCCAGCGGCTGGAGGCCATAGTGCCTTTCCACTATCACCCCTGGCTGGTGGTGCCCATGGTGGGCCTCTCCTGTGGCGCCTTCAGCCTGCTGTTCGGCGGCGACTGGCCCATCTTCCTGGTGACCTGTTTCTCGTCCGCCGTGGCGATGCGGGTGCGCCAGCTGATGGCCCGCCATCACCACAGCCCCCTCATCAACTTCGCCACCACCGGCTTCATCGCCACCCTGCTCTCCTCCAGCGCCACCTTCTTTGGCTGGGGGGCCCAGCCCTATCTCGCCATGGCGGCCAGCGTGCTGCTGCTGGTGCCGGGCTTCCCGCTCATCAACGCGGTCTCCGACATGGTGAAGGGCTACTTCAACATGGGGCTGGCCCGCTGGGGCACGGCGACCCTGCTCACCATCAGCGCGGCGATAGGCATCATCCTCGCCATGTCGGTGACCGGTATCTGGGGGTGGAAGGTATGAAGACCTTTGACGCTGTATCGACCCTGTTGATCGGGGCAAACCGGCTGTCCATCAGCGCACGGAACCATACCGGCATCATCCTCGCCATGTCGGTAACTGGTATCTGGGGGGGGAAAGGTATGACGGGTTTGCATCAGGCGCCGAATATCATGCTGGCGACGTCGGTCGGCCGCATTCAGGGAGGAGAGGCATGATGGATCTGCTCTGGCTGCTGGCCAAGGATGCCTTCTGGTCGGCCATTCCGGCGGTGGGCTTTGCCATGCTGTTCAACGTGCCGCCACGGATGCTGAAGTACTGTGCCATGGGGGGGGCTCTGGCTCACAGTCTGCGTACCCTGCTCATTCACCACGGCATGCCCATCGAGTGGGCCACCCTGGCGGCGGCGACCACGGTCGGTTTTGTCTGCGTCTACTGGTCCCGGCGCCTGCTGGCGCCCCGCCCGGTGTTCAGCGTGGCCTCCATCATCCCCATGATCCCCGGCAGCTATGCGTTCAAGGCGATGATCGCCGTGGTGGAGCTCAACATCTCCGGGGTGACCATGGAGCTTATCCAGAGTGCGCTGGAGAACGGGTTGAAGGCCATCTTCATCGTGGGCGCACTGAGCTTCGGGCTGGCGATACCCTCCCTGGTCGTGTACCGTAACCGGCCCATTGTCTGAGAAGGGTGCAAGAGGCTGACACCATGCAAATTTCCATGATTGCCGCCATGGCGCACGATCGCGTGATCGGCCTGGACAACCAGATGCCATGGCATATGCCGGCGGATCTGGCCCACTTCAAGCGGGTGACCCTGGGCAAGCCGGTGCTGATGGGGCGCAAGACGTTTGAATCCATCGGCCGACCGCTGCCGGGACGCCGCAATCTGGTGATCAGCCGCAACCCGGCCTATCAGGCCGAGGGCGTGGAGGTCATCGACTCGGTCGAGGCAGCGCTGGCACTGCTGGGGGAAGGGGTGGACGAGCTGATGGTGATCGGCGGCGGCCACCTCTATGGCCAACTGCTGCCACGGGCCGACAGGCTCTATCTGACCCGGATCGATCTGGCGGTGGCGGGGGATACCCGTTTCCCGGCGTTCGACGACGAGCAGTGGCGGCTCGTGGAGAGCGAGGCCCATTCAGCTGACGAGAAGAACCCCCATCCCTATCGTTTCGAGACCTGGCAACGGCGCTGAGTGCGCCGGCCCGAGACGACAACGCCCGGCACTGGCCGGGCGTTTTTTATGGACGAAGATCGGGTTCAGATGCCGGAGCCGTCGCTTTCGCCACCTTCTTCGTGCAGGCCGCACTCGCGTTTGAGGCCGAAGAAGCGGGTCTGCTCCTCGCTCATGCCAGGCTCCCACTTGGTGGTGGTGTGCACGTCGCCGACCGACAGGTAGCCCTGCTCCCACAAGGGGTGGTAGGGGAGGTCGAACTCCTTGAAGTAGTAGAAGACGTCCTTGTTGCTCCAGTCGATCACCGGCAGGAACTTGAAGCGGCTGCGCTGGATGGCCAGCACCGGCAGCTTGCCCCGGCTGCCTGACTGCTCACGGCGCAGGCCCGAGAACCAGGTCTGGGCACCCAGCTCGTTCAGGGCGCGGTCCATGGGTTCGACCTTGTTGAGCTGGTTGTAGCGGGTGATCCCCTCCACCCCCTGCTCCCACAGGAGGCCGAAGCGGGCCTCCTGCCAGGCCGGGCTGAGTTCGGCCCGGTAGATCTTGAGGTTGAGGGCGAGGCGCTCGGTCAGCTCGTCGATGAAACGGTAGGTCTCGGGGAAGAGATAACCGGTGTCGGTCAGCACCACGGGCACATCGGCCCGCTCGCGGCTTACCAGGTGCAGCATGAGCGCCGCCTGGATGCCGAAACTCGACGACAGCACGTGCTCCCCCGGCAGGTTGGCCAGGGCCCAGCGCACCCGCTCGGGGGCGCTCATGGCGTCCAGCGCCCGGTTGAGGGGAGCCAGCGCCTCGACCTGCTCCTCCCGGCTCAAGGCCAGCAGGGCGTCGAGGTCGAGCCGACCGTCGGCGGTGCGCGCCAGCCGGGCTGTATCAGTCTGTTCAGGCTGCATAGAAGTCCCTCGCGGAGTCGATGACCGGGGCTATGATCCCGGCGCGAATGACGAAGTCGCCGAAGCACTCGTCCGGGTTGCGCTCGGTGGCCCAGCGCCCGATCAGGGCATCCAGCTCGGCCAGGATCTGCGGCTCTGTGATGTTTTCCTGGTGCAGGCGCGGGATGCGGGTCCCCTCCAGGTTGCCACCCAGGTGCAGGTTGTAGCGACCCGGCGCCTTGCCCACCAGCCCCACTTCCGCCAGCATGGCGCGGCCGCAGCCGTTGGGGCAGCCGGTGACGCGGAAGATGATGGCGTCATCCGCCAGGCCGTGCTTGGCCAGCAAGCCTTCGATGTCGGTGACAAACGCCGGCAGCATGCGCTCGGCCTCGGCCATCGCCAGCGGGCAGGTGGGCAGGGCCACGCAGGCCATGGACTGCTTGCGCTGTTCGCTCACGCCGTCATCCAGCAGGCCGTACTGGCGCGCCAGCGCCTCGATGCGGGCCTTCTCGCCGGCCGGGACGCCCGCGATGATGAGGTTCTGGTTGGCGGTGAGGCGGAAGTCCCCCTGATGCACCTTGGCGATCTCCAGCATGCCGGTCTTGAGGGGCTTGCCCGGGAAGTCCAGCAGGCGGCCGTTCTCGATGAACAGGGTCAGGTGGTGCTTGCCGTCTATCCCCTCGACCCAACCGAAGCGATCGCCACGGCTGGTGAATTCGTAGGGGCGAACCGGCCCGAACTGGATGCCGGCACGGTTCTCCACCTCGGCCTTGAAGGCCTCGACGCCGACCCGCTCCAGGGTGTACTTGGTCTTGGCGTTCTTGCGGTTGACCCGGTTGCCCCAGTCGCGCTGGGTGCTGACCACGGCGGCCGCCACCTCCAGTACGTGGGAGAGGGGCACGAAGCCGAAGTCGCTCGCCTTGCGCGGATAGGTGGTGGTGTCGCCATGGGTCATGGCCAGGCCCCCGCCCACCAGTACGTTGAAACCCACCAGCTTGCCACCTTCGGCAATCGCCACGAAGTTCAGATCGTTGGCGTGGATGTCCACGTCGTTGTGGGGCGGGATCACGACAGTGGTCTTGAATTTGCGCGGCAGGTAGTTGGACCCCAGGATCGGCTCCTCGTCCTCCCCCAGCTTCTCGCCGTCCAGCCAGATCTCCACGTAGGCGCGGGTCTTGGGCAGCAGGTGCTCGGAGATCTTCTTGGCCCACTCGTAGGCCTCCTGGTGCAGCTCGGACTCCACCGGGTTGCTGGTGCACAGCACGTTGCGGTTCACGTCCCCCGCAGTGGCGATGGAGTCGATGCCGGTGCTGTTCAGGGTCTGGTGCATCAGCTTGATGTCGCGCTTGAGCACGCCATGGAACTGGAAGGTCTGGCGAGTAGTCAGGCGAATGCTGCCATACATGCTGTGCTCTTCGGCAAACTTGTCGATCACCTGCCACTGGGCCGGGGTGATGATGCCGCCCGGCAGGCGGGCACGCAGCATGACGTTGTGCAGGGGCTCCAGCTTCTGGGCGGTACGCTCCGGTCGGATGTCGCGGTCATCCTGCTGGTACATGCCGTGGAAGCGGATCAGCTGGAAGTTGTCGCCGTTGAAGCCACCGGTGAGGGGATCCTGCAGATCCTGCTCTATGGTACCGCGCAGGAAGTTGCTCTCGCGCTTGAGGCGCTCGTTGTCGGCCAGCGGTCCTTCGACCGGTCCCGGAATAACTTGTTTGCTCATCAGTAGACATCCCTTTGATAACGTTTGGCACGACGCAATTCGCTCAGATACTCTTCTGCTTCCTCACGGCTCTTGTGGCCATGTTCGGCAATCACTTCCAGCAGGGCTTCCTGCACATCTTTCGCCATGTGGTTGGCGTCGCCACACACATAGAAGTGTGCGCCAGCTTCCAGCCACTGGTAGAGCTCGAGCCCCGCCTCGCGCAGGCGGTCCTGCACATAAATCTTGTTGGCCTGATCCCGGCTGAAGGCCAGGGAGATCTTCGACAGCAGGCCGGATTTCACATAGCGCTGCCACTCCACCTGATAGAGGAAGTCCTGGGTGAAGTGGGGGTTGCCGAAGAAGAGCCAGTTCTTGCCCGAGGCCCCGAGGGCTTCCCGCTCCTGCATAAAGGCGCGGAAGGGGGCGATGCCGGTGCCAGGGCCCACCATGATGACAGGGGTATCCGGGTTCGCCGGCAGGCGGAAGTTGTCGTTGTGCTCCACGAACACCCGCACCTCGGCATCCTCGGCCAGGCGGTCCGCCAGATAGGAGGAGGCGCCGCCACTGCGCACTGTGCCGTCTTCCTGAGGGTAGCGCACCACGCCGACGGTCAGGTGCACCTCTTCTTCCACCTCGCTCTGGGCGGAGGCGATGGAGTAGAGGCGGGGGGTGAGGGGGCGCAGCAGCGCGATCAGTTGATCGGCACTCAGGGACGCCGGGAAGCGCTTGAGCACATCCACCACCTGGGCAGAGGCGACCAGGGCATTGACCTGGGCCTTGTCGCCGGCCAGATCCTTGAGGGCCGCGTTGTCCGCGATCTCGGCGAGGCCCGTGATCAGGCCGCCGTGCAGCCGGGTCAGCTCGAAGTGGCGGGTCAGCGCCTCGCGCAGGCTGCCATGGGGGGTGGCCTCGTCACCGCTCAGACCGGTCAGGGTCAGCACCTCGCCCACGAGATCGGCGTCGTTGTCGAACCAGATGCCGAGGGCATCCCCGGGTTGATAGGTGATACCCGACTCTTCCAGGTTGATCTCGATGTGGCGGATGTCCTTGGTGGAGTCGCGGCCGGTGATCTTCTGGTTGACGGAGAGCCGTGCCGGGAAGGGGTTCTCCTTGTGGTACTGGCTGTGGCCGACGGCCGCCTGCACGGCGCCTGCCACGCTGGCACCGGCACTGCCCGCGGAGAGGGTCGCGGTAACGGCCTTGACCGCCTGCTCACCCCAGGACTTGGCGGCGTCCTGGTAGTCCACGTCCAGGCTCGCCAGCTCATAAATACGCTCGGCCCCGGCCTTGGACAGGAAGTCGTCGAAATCCTTGCCGGTCTGGCAGAAGAATTCGTAGGAACTGTCACCCAAGCCCAGTACGGCGAACTTGAGGCCGTCCAGCTTGCCAATCTTGCCCTTCTTGAGCTGCTCGAACAGATCGACCGCGCTCTCCGGCGGCTCACCCTCTCCGTAAGTGCTCACGACCACCAGCAGGTGGGTCTCTTTCTTGAGCTGCTTGGGCTTGTAGTCCGCCATGGAGATAAGGGTCACCGGCAGGCCGCTGGCCTCGGCCTGTGCCTTGATGGCGCTGGCCACGCCCTTGGCATTGCCGGTCTGGGATCCGTAGAGGATGGTGAGGCTGCCGCCGGGGGCCATAGCCTCGGTGCTGCCGGCCGCAACGGGCTGGACACCGGCCTGGGAGAGGCCGTAGAGATAACCGCTCACCCAGGCGAGCTGCTGGGTGTTGAGGGTCGCGAGGACCTGGTTGAGCTGGCGCTGCTGCTCGTCAGAGAGCGGGCTGAGGTTGGGTATGGGGGCTGTCAATGGCATCACACATGTCTTCCATGGTCTGATTTTTGGTCAGAGTAAGGGGTGCAATGAATAACAACAAAGAATAAAAATATCTTCTTTATGCGATTTGTGAATTTATAAAGTTGGATTTCGCCTCAGCACCCGTCTCCCTGTGGTATAAAAGCGGCATCATTGAGTCCCTATTTTGTCCCGGAGGATCTGCCGATGTCCCGTCTGTTCCATGTCAACGCCTTCAGCCAGCACCCCTTCGGGGGCAACCCCGCCATCGTGGTCCAGGGGCCCGAGCGCAGTGACGCCGAGCTGCAGGCCATGGCTGCGGAGTTCAACCTGTCGGAGAGCGCCTTCCTCAGCCCCCTTGGCGAGGGGCATTACCGGCTGCGCTGGTTTACCCCGCAAGTGGAGGTGGATCTCTGTGGTCACGGCACCCTGGCGGCGGCCCACGTGCTGTGGCAGACCGGGGAGGTGGCCGAAGATCAGCCCATCCGCTTCGCGACCCGCAGCGGCGAGCTGGTGGCCAGGCGCGAAGGGGCCTGGATCTGGCTCGACTTCCCGCGCATTGCCCTGGCGCCCCTTGAGCTAGATCCCGCCTATGGGGCCGCCCTCGGCTGCCGGCCGCAGCAGACTCTGGCCGCTGGCGCCAAGTTCCTGCTTGAGCTCGGTAGCGAGGAGGAGGTACGAGCGCTCTCCCCCGACTTCCACGCCCTGCGCGCCCTGCCGGGGCGGGGGATCATGGTGACGGCGCCGTCGAGCCGGGGGGAGGACGACTTCGTCTCCCGCTACTTCGCCCCCTGGGTCGGGGTGGAGGAGGATCCGGTGACCGGCTCCAACCACTGCGCCCTGGTGCCCTTCTGGGCCGAGCGGCTCGGCAAGGAGCGGCTCAAGGCGCGCCAGATCTCGGCCCGGGGTGGCGATCTCAGGCTGGCGTTGCAGGGAGATCGGGTGCTGATGGCGGGCCAGGCCGTCACCTTGTGGCAAGGGGAATGGCTGCTGCCCCCCGCCCCATAATCAGCAGGCTGTCGGCGGCTTGAACGTTCGCCACCGGTTGTGCACGCCATAAAAAACGCCCCGCAATTGCGGGGCGTTTCCATTGTGATCGCGCTCGGGAGGGATCCCGGCGGGGGTCACACTTATTTCTGCGGACGCAGAGCCGGGAACAGGATGACGTCGCGGATGGTGTGGCTGTTGGTGAACAGCATCACCAGACGGTCGATACCGATACCCTGACCGGCAGTCGGCGGCAGGCCGTGTTCCAGCGCGGTGACGAAGTCGGCGTCGTAGAACATGGCTTCGTCGTCCCCTGCGGCCTTCTGGTCAACCTGGGCCTGGAAGCGCTCGGCCTGATCTTCTGCATCGTTCAGCTCGGAGAAGCCGTTGGCCAGCTCGCGGCCGCCGATGAAGAATTCGAAGCGGTCGGTGACGTCCGGGTTCTGGTCGTTGCGACGGGCCAGCGGAGAGACGGCGGCCGGGTACTCGGTGATGAAGGTCGGTTGCAGCAGCATGTGCTCCACGGTCTCTTCGAAGATCGCGGTGATCACGTGGCCCAGTTCCCAGCTCTTCATCAGCTCGATCTTCAGGCCCTTGGCGACGGCGGTGGCCTTCTCCAGGGTCGCCAGATCGTCACGGGTCACATCCGGGTTGTACTTCAGGATGGAGTCCACCATGGAGAGGCGCTGGAACGGTTGACCGAAATCGATGGTCAGGCCCTCTTCGCCCTCTTTGGCGTAACGGATCCTGGTGTCGCCCAGGATGTCCTGTGCCAGGGTGCGCAGCATCTCTTCGGTCAGATCCATCAGATCGATGTAGTCGGCGTAGGCCATATAGAACTCGAGCATGGTGAACTCGGGGTTATGGCGAACGGAGATACCTTCGTTACGGAAGTTGCGGTTGATCTCGTAGACACGCTCGAAACCACCGACCACCAGACGCTTCAGATAGAGCTCAGGCGCGATACGCAGGTACATGTCGATGTCCAGCGCATTGTGGTGGGTGATGAAGGGACGTGCGGAAGCGCCACCCGGGATGACCTGCATCATGGGGGTTTCCACTTCCATGAAGCGCTTGTCGTTCAGGAACTTGCGAATACCGGCCACGACCTTGGTACGGGTCACGAAGGTCTTGCGGGACTCTTCGTTGGCGATCAGGTCCAGGTAACGCTGACGGCAGCGGGCTTCCTGGTCGGTCAGGCCCTTGTGCTTCTCGGGCAGCGGACGCAGCGCCTTGGTCAGCAGGCGGATGGTGGACACGTGCACGGAGAGCTCACCGGCGTTGGTGCGGAACAGGGTACCCTCGACACCGACGATGTCACCGAGATCCCACTTCTTGAACTGTTCGTTGTAGAAGCCTTCCGGCAGGTCGTCACGGGTCACGTAGATCTGGATCTTGCCAGCCATGTCCTGCAGGGTCGCAAAGGAAGCCTTGCCCATGATCCGGCGGGTCATGATGCGACCGGCAATCTTCACCTGTTTACCCAGGGCGACCAGCTCGTCGTTGCTCTTGTCGCCGAACTCGGCGTGCAGATCGCCGGACAGGCTGTCACGACGGAAGTCGTTGGGGAAGGGGTTGCCCTGGGCGCGCAGCGCGGCCAGCTTGGAACGACGCTCAAGCATCTCGTTGTTCAGCTCGAGTGTCTGGTCGATTTCCGGAGTAGTGCTTTGTTCAGACATGGTGATTCCTGCTGCTCTGTTTACAGACCTGATTTCAGGCTGGCTTCGATAAACTTGTCCAAGTCGCCGTCGAGTACCGACTGGGTGTTGCGGGTCTCGACGCCGGTACGCAGATCCTTGATACGGGAATCATCCAGTACGTAGGAACGGATCTGGCTGCCCCAGCCGATGTCGGACTTGGTCTCTTCGAGGGCTTGCTTCTCGGCGTTCTGCTTCTGAATTTCCAGCTCGTAGAGCTTGGCCTTCAGCTGCTTCATACACTGATCTTTGTTCTTGTGCTGGGAACGGTCGTTCTGGCACTGCACCACCACCCCGGTCGGGATGTGGGTGATACGCACCGCGGACTCGGTCCGGTTGACGTGCTGACCACCGGCACCGGAGGCGCGGTAGACGTCGATACGCAGATCGGCCGGGTTGATCTCGATCTCGATGTCGTCATCGATCTCGGGGTAGACGAACACGGAGCAGAACGAGGTGTGGCGACGGCCACCGGAATCGAACGGTGACTTGCGGACCAGGCGGTGCACGCCGGTCTCGGTGCGCAGCCAGCCGAAGGCATACTCGCCGGTGAACTTGATGGTGGCGGACTTGATGCCGGCCACGTCGCCCTCGGAGCACTCGATGAGTTCGGGCTTGTAGCCGTGGGCATCGCCCCAGCGCAGGTACATGCGCAGCACCATGTTGGCCCAGTCCTGGGCCTCGGTGCCGCCGGAGCCGGACTGGATGTCGATGTAGCAGTCGGAGCCGTCGTGCTGACCGGAGAACATGCGGCGGAACTCGAGATCCACCAGCTTGGCTTCCAGCTCGTCCGCTTCGACCACGGCTTCGTTGAAGGTCTCTTCGTCTTCCCCTTCGACGGCCAGGCTGACCAGCATCTCGACGTCATCGACGCCCTGGGTCAGGGTATCTATGGTGCTGACCACGTTCTCCAGGGAGACGCGCTCCTTGCCCAGCGCCTGTGCGCGCTCGGGTTCGTTCCAGACATCCGGCTGTTCCAGCTCGGCGTTTACCTCTTCCAGACGCTCTTTCTTGGCGTCATAGTCAAAGGTACCCCCTAAGCAGCTCGGTCCTCTCAGACAGCTCCTTAAGCTTGTTTAATACAGGATTGACTTCAAACATCGTGAAAACTCTCGGGGTCGATGTGATTTAAAAACGGGATATTCTAGCCAATTGCGGAAGGAATAAACAGGGTTGGCTGTACCCGCATGCCTTCCTTCACCGATTTCCGAAGCCATTTTGGTCATTCATGGGCAAAATGTCGCCGGCGATGCCATTCTTCGCTTCAGTTTTGCGCTGGCTGGCCGCTATCAACATGACAGTGCCATGCACTCCCGGTAATCCTGTTCCTGACTCCACAAGAAGAAAACACGATGAAAAACCTATCACTCAAGCAGAAGATTCTGTTGTCTGTGGTGATCGCCCTGTCGCTGGTGATCCTGCTGCTCTCCTGGCAGAGCTATACCAGTCAGAAGTCCCTGCTGCTGCAAGGCAGTCAGGAACAGGTGCAACGCCTTGGCAGCCAGCAGGCCGCCAGCGTGAGCGACTGGCTCGCCGCCCGTCGCGACGTCATCCAGGCCCTCGGCAACAAGGCCGGTACCGAACCCCTCAACGCCCTGCAACAGGCCCAGGTTTCCGGTCGCTTCCAGCTCACCTACTTCGGTGAAGGCAGCGGCAAGATGAACGACTCCGACCCCACCATCAATCGTGACGGTTACGATCCCCGCTCCCGTGGCTGGTATCAGGAAGCCATGGCCAAGGGTGGCATGATCGTCACCAAGCCCTACCTGGACGTGGCCTACAACATCCTGGTGGTGACCCTGGCCCAACCGGCCCAGGGCGGCGTGGTCGGCGGCGACCTCTCCATCGCCTCTCTGGTGGAAGACGTCACCAAGATGAAGCTGCCGGCGGACGGCTTCGCCATCCTGATGCACAAGGACGGCACCGTCATCGCCTACAAGGACGCGGCCAAGGCGATGAAGCCGGCCAGCGAGATCGACAACGACCTGACCAATGCCCTGATCGAGCAGAGCAAGAACAGCAACAGCCTGGTGCCGGCCTACTTCGACAACGAAGGCCGTGACAAGCTGCTGTGGGCGGTGGATATCCCGGACACCGACTGGGAGCTGGTACTGGTGCTGGACAAGAGCACCCTGGAGGCTCCGCTCTCCTCCCTGCTGATGACCCAGCTCGGCCTGGCCCTGCTGGTGCTGGTGGGCAGCATCCTCGCCATCTCCTGGCTGGTCAGCCTGCTGCTTGGCCCGCTCGGCAAGGTCTCCCAGGCCCTGGCTCGCATCGCCGATGGTAACGGCGACCTGACCCAGCGCATCAAGATCGACGCCAACGACGAAGTGGGCCAGCTGGCCAACAGCTTCAACCGCTTCGTGGGCAGCCAGCATCAGCTCATTGCCAACATCCGCCAGCTAGCGAACGAACTGAACGCCGACGCCGAACGCAGCCTGGTGACCAACCAGGCCGCGGTGGAAGAGCTGCAGCGCCAGCAGCAGGAGGTGACCATGGTCGCCACCGCCGTCACCGAGATGGCGAGCGCCACCATGGAGATCGCCGGCAACGCCGAGAACACCGCCGCCGCCGCCCAGCAATCCGCCCAGAGCAGCGAACAGGGCAAGATGCTGGTGAACCAGACTCGCCACTCCATCAACAATCTGGCCGAGGAAGTGGGCCAGGCGACCGGGGTTATCGGCGAGCTGAGCCGCCATGCCCAGGCCATCTCCGGCATCCTCTCCACCATCCAGGGCATCGCCGAGCAGACCAACCTGCTAGCGCTGAACGCGGCCATCGAAGCGGCCCGTGCCGGTGAACAGGGTCGCGGCTTCGCCGTGGTGGCGGACGAGGTGCGGGTGCTATCGCGCCGTACCCAGGACTCCACCCAGGAGATCCAGTCCACCATCGAGACCCTGCAGCAGACCACGGCCCGTGCGGTGAGCCTGATGCAGACCAGCCAGGGGCTGGCCGACAACAGCGTGAAGGACGCCGATGCCGCCGCCGCAGCACTCGAAGAGATCACCCAGGCCGTCAGCCTCATCTCCGACATGGCGGGACAGATCGCCACAGCTGCCGAGGAGCAGACCCAGGTGACCGGTGAGATCACCCAGAACACCACCGCCATCAAGGACGTGAGCGACGAGATCACCGCCTCCGCCATGCGCGACCTGGATCAGGCGCACAACCTCAAGGGACGTGCCACCAACCTGAACCAGCAGGTGTCGACCTTTATCCTCTAAGGGGTGATGCGCGGCGATCACGGCCGTCATGAGAAAAGCCCTGCACTCTGGCGAGTGCGGGGCTTTTTCTTTGTATGTTCCCTTGCCTGTGTGCCTGTGTGCCTGTGTGCCTGTGTGCCTGTGTGCGGGCGGGGCAAGCGATGACGGCGGGGCGGGATTGCCGGCCTGTGCAAACGACAGAGCCCACCTGAGGTGGGCTCTGTTCATATGCGTCTGACAGGAAAAGGAATTACAGGAAGGGCAGCGCCAGGAACAGCTTGATCACCACGGCGTTGATGATGTCGATGAAGAAGGCCCCCACCATGGGCACCACCAGAAACGCCATGTGGGAGGGGCCGAAGCGCTGGGTGATGGCCTGCATGTTGGCAATCGCCGTGGGGGTGGCCCCCAGACCGAAGCCGCAGTGGCCCGCCGCCAGCACGGCCGCGTCATAGTTCTTGCCCATGACCCGGAAGGTGACGAAGACGGCGTAGAGCGCCATGGCCACTGTCTGGGCCGCCAGAAGCACGAAGATGGGCAGGGCCAGGCTCGCCAGATCCCACAGCTTGAGGCTCATCAGGGCCATAGCCAGGAAGAGCGAAAGACTGACGTTGCCGAGCAGGGAGACCTCGCGATCGCTCACCTCATGCCAGTTGAGCAGAGTCAGGGTGTTGCGCAGCAGCACACCGACGAACAGCACGCAGACGAAGACGGGCAGCTCGAAGGCGCCGCCCCTGAGGTAGGCGGCGAGCATCTCGCCCCCCTTCAGGCTGATGGCGATGAGTGCCAGGGTCTCGATCACGCTGAAGGTGGTGAGGGGGCGCTCCATGTCCGGCATCTCGAAGCCCTGGGGGGCGCCGTCCCGGTTGTGCTCCTCGCCGGGCACCTGCACCTTCTTCACCAGGTGACGGGCCACGGGGCCGCCGATCACGCCCCCCAGCACCAGGCCGAAGGTGGCACAGGCGATGGCGAGCTCGGCGGCGGATTGTACCCCGTACTTGGCGCTGAAGATGGACCCCCATGCCGCCCCGGTGCCGTGCCCCCCGGAGAGGGTGATGGAGCCGGCCAGCAGGCCCATGTGGGGATCCAGCCCCAGCAGGGTGGCCAGACCCACCCCCAGGCTGTTTTGCATCAGCAGCAGGCCGGTGACCACCATCAGGAAGGTGATCACCGCCTTGCCGCCGCGCTTGAGGCTGGCGAGATCGGCGGAGAGGCCGATGGAGGCGAAGAAGGCGAGCATCAGCGGGGTCTGCAGGCTGGTGTCAAACTGCAGCTCCAGTTGCAGGGTGGAGCGCAGCAACAGCAGGACCAGGGCGACCACCAGACCACCCGCCACGGGCTTGGGAATGTTGAAGGTACGCAGAGGTCCGATCCGGTTGACCAGCAGACGGCCGAGCAGCAGCACCAGGGTGGCGGCGACCAGGGTGGTGTAGGAATCAAGTTGTAGCATTCGGTACTCCCATGTTGAACGGCTGTGTCTTTGGCAAGAAAGACCCACGGATCCAGCCGGGATGAAACAGAGCGGCGAGGGTGCCGGTTACAGAGGGGGCCTGGGCCCCGTCCCACGCAAAAATGGGATCGGTACGAACCCGTCATCGTCGGGCGTTCAGAAGAGATTCTTGAAAAATCCGGCGGATAGTAGCAGAAAGCATCGTTTATATCCATGTTCATCATATTAATACTTAAAACATATCATTAACATGGTGTTTAACTCTGGTGGATGGGCGGGGCTGGGGGACGCTGCAACGCAGCCGTGGCTGTCATTTGGGGCGACACTCTTTATAATTCGCCCGTTTCCAGCCCGCGGGGGGAAGCAGGAAGTGAAGAGGTCGGTTGCGGCCCGATATGCGCCTCGTGCCACCCATGACGGTGAGACGAGGGCGCGTACCGGTTGAGCCCCAGACGATTTGCCGGTTTCCAGTTCACAGAGAGGAGAGGGTGTGAAGAAGTCCATCTACATCGCCTACACAGGCGGCACCATAGGGATGCAGCGTTCCGACCACGGCTATGTGCCGATGGCGGGCTTCATGGAAGACTGTCTGGCACGGATGCCCGAATTCCATCGACCGGAAATGCCGGATTACCATATCCACGAATATGCCCCCCTCATCGACTCCTCCGACATGACGCCGGCGGACTGGCAGCGCATCGCCGAGGACATTCGTGACAACTACGAGAAGTACGACGGTTTCGTGATCCTGCACGGCACCGACACCATGTCGTTCACCGCCTCTGCGCTCTCCTTCATGCTCGAGGATCTGCACAAGCCGGTCATCATCACCGGCTCCCAGATCCCGCTCGCCGAGCTGCGCTCCGACGGCCAGCAGAATTTGCTCAACGCCCTCTACATTGCGGCCAACTACCCGATCCACGAGGTGACGCTCTTCTTCAACAACCAGCTCTATCGCGGCAACCGCAGCAAGAAGGTGCACGCGGACGGCTTCCACGCCTTCGACTCTCCGAACTACCCGCCGCTGCTCAACGCCGGCATCGCCATCTCCCTGGAGGCGGGTGAACTGGGCGTGCCGTGCGATAGACCGCTGGTGCTGCACGACATCACTCCCCAGCCCATCGGCGTGGTGACCCTCTATCCGGGCATCTCGGCAGAGGTGATTGCGAACATCCTGCAGCAGCCGGTGCGTGCGCTGATCCTGCTCTCCTTCGGTGTGGGCAATGCACCGCAAAACCCGGCGATGCTGGCGCTGCTCTCCGAGGCTTCCGCCCGCGGCGTCATCATCGTCAACCTGAGCCAGTGCCTGCACGGCAAGGTCAACATGGGCGGTTATGCCACCGGCAACGCCCTCTCCCGTGCCGGAGTTATCTCGGGCTTCGACATGACTGCCGAGGCGGCGCTCACCAAGCTGCACTTCCTGCTGAGCCAGGATCTGCCAGCACCGCGCATCCGCGAGTTGATGCAGCAGTCCCTGCGGGGGGAGCTGACCCCCTGAGCGTTGCGGCCCTCACCCTAACCCTCTCCCCAGGGGAGAGGGGATAGATCGAGGTGCTGTTGGCCGCGAGGCTTGCCATGAAGATTGCCGGCAGGTGGCCCGCTTACTGTTCGCAGCTGCGAGCCTGCTCCCTTCTCCCCTTGCGGGAGAAGGGCCGGGGATGAAGGGCATCACTCTGCAGAGATAAAAAGAGGGGAGCCATGATGGCTCCCCTCTTTCGTTTTGTTACCGTGATAATAGGTGACGTGCGGCCTGCCTCAGTGGCTGAGGTCGACCCGCACTATCTCTTCCTCATCGCGATACTGGCGCTTGAGCTCGCTCTTGCTCTTCATCACGATCTCGCCGTCGCGTCCTATGTTCATGTGCTCCGGATTTTCAAGGTGCATCGCCTGCCAGGCCATGACGGCCTGCAGGGAGGTGGCCTTCTGCTCCTCGGTGAGGGGCTTGCCGTCCGGCCACTTGCCCAGTTCGACCGCGGTCTTGAGCCGCTCGTACACCTCTTCGGGCATCTGCGCTATCGCTTGTTGAAACGTCACTTGTTGGGACGACATCCGGCCTCTCCTTGAAAATTGAGCCATGAACCCGGGATCAGGCGGGCAGATCCTGGCGGACTACGCCGGCCATCTGCTCCATCACCCGTACTACCTGACAACTGTATCCGAACTCGTTGTCATACCACACGTAGAGCACGCAGTGATCCCCCTCGGCGATGGTGGCCTGGGAGTCCACGATGCCCGCGAAGCGGGAACCCACCATGTCGGAGGAGACCAGCTCGGTGCTGGCACTGAAGTCGATCTGGCGATGCAGGGCGGAGCTCAGCGCCATCTGTTGCAGATAGGCGTTGAGGCTCTCCCGATCGGTGGCCTGCTCCAGGGACAGGTTGATGATGGCCAGGGAGACGTTGGGGGTCGGCACCCGGATGGCGTTGCCGGTCAGCTTGCCCTTGAGCTCGGGCAGCGCCTTGGCCACCGCCTTGGCGGCGCCGGTGCTGGTCATCACCATGTTGAGGGCTGCGCTGCGACCGCGGCGCTCGCCCTTGTGATAGTTGTCGATCAGGTTCTGATCGTTGGTGTAGGAGTGGACCGTCTCCACGTGGCCGTGGCGGATGCCGTACTTGTCCTGCATCACCTTGAGCACCGGGGTGATGGCGTTGGTGGTGCAGGAGGCGGCGGAGACTATCTTGTCATCCGGGCCTATCACCTCGTGGTTGACCCCGAACACCACGTTCTTCATCTCCCCCTTGCCGGGGGCGGTCAGCAGTACCCGGGCGGCGCCGCGCGCCTTGAGGTGCTCGGACAGACCCGCCTCGTCACGCCAGACGCCGGTGTTGTCGACGATCAGCGCGTTATCGATCCCGTAGGCGGTGTAGTCGATGTCGGCCGGGCTGCTTGCGTAGATCACCTGGATGAAGGTGCCGTTGGCGATGATGGCGCTGCGCTCCACATCCACCTCGATGGAGCCGTTGAAGGGGCCGTGGACCGAGTCGCGGCGCAGCAGGCTGGCGCGCTTCTCCAGATCCCCGTCACGGCCGCCGCGCACGACGATGGCGCGCAGGCGCAGGGAGTTGGCGGCCCCGGTGCGCTCGATGAGCAGACGGGCCAACAGGCGACCGATGCGGCCAAAGCCGTAGAGCACCACGTCGGTAGCCGCCGGCACGTCACGGCCCAGGGCCGGTGCCAGCTTGGCGCGCAGGTAGTCGTCGATGCCCGCCTCATCCTGATGATCCTGCCAGTAGCCCACGGCCAGCTTGCCCAGATCGATCTCGGCGGCGGTCGGGTTCAGGGCGACGATGGCTTGCAGCAGGGGGAAGCTTTGCTGGATGGGGAGGGGGGCTCCCTGGTGGCGGCGAACGACCCGGTGGGCCTTGAGGATGTCGATGGTGGAGGCGTTTTGCAGGGGGCGTCCAAAGATGGTGATCTCGATGCCCTGCTGCCGGTAGAGGCGACCAATCAGGGGTTGCATGGCTTCGGCGAGCTCCTGGCTCTCCTGCCACGCCTGCAAGTAGTGCTCGTGGGTCATTAACCAGATCCTTTATTTCACGTTGTTGAAGCAAATTGCCTGGGCAAATTGAAAATTCGTCGAATGCAGATCAGTGTAGGGCTGATGGTTTCGTTATATTATTCTGCAGTCGCGGCCTTATACGGCGCGCGCATTGTAATGGATATGTAGCCTGTTTGCTAGTTGGCGGTGGCCAGGGCGGGTTGCGATTGTTACCAACCAGACGTGAACCATGACCCTATTCCCACAGCGTCCGTTACTGCTCTCCCTCGCATGCTGCCTGATGCTGACGGCCTGCGAAGACGACAGGATCCACAACATCTGCAGCCAGAATCCGGCGTTGTGCGCCGATCTGGTGGACGACGGCTGGTGTCGTTATGAGCGCAGCGACGTCATCCGCGCCCGCTACTACCTGCAGACGGAGGAGACGGACAGGCGCAAGTACGAGCTGATGCGCGGCCTGGAGCGCTACCTGCACTGTGCCGAACACTCCACCAACATCGAGTACAAGCGGGCTCGCGAGCAGAAGAGCCCCAGGGTGGAGGGCATGCTGGCGGCCGGCAGCCAGCTGGAGCAGCTGGATGCCCAGACCCGTGGCTCCCGGGATCCCTACCTGCTGCTGTGGCACTGGACCAACAACACCAACCCCCAGGCCCGCGCCAGCTTCATGGCGCTGGAAGGGACCCCGGCCCTCGAGGAGCCCGAGCTGCAGCTGGCGCTCGGGGGCATTTACGCCAAGCACGAGCCCCAAAAAGCCATCGCCCTGATGCACCACGCCCTCTCCCTCTACCGGGAAGGGGAGCAGGTGAACAGCCGCATCCTCACGGCCCTCAGTACCCTCTACATGGGGCAGAAGGAGTTTGAGCAGGCCTACCTGTGGGGCAAGGTGAGCGAATCCTTCCAGGAGCAGCAAGAGGTCTCCTCCGTGCGGCTCGGTATCTACCACGCCATCGGCAAGGAAGAGCAGGAACGGCTGGACGAGCAGGCTGCCGTCATCGTCGACGCGCTCAAACAAGGGACCTACCGCACCCCATGATCCCGTCCCTGTCTGCGGCCCCCGAATGGGCCGACCCCTTCGACATTCGTCTCGTGCACGGCCAGATCCACTGCGAGGGGCGGGTGCTTGAGCGCAGCACGGTGAGAGCCGTGGTGCTGCGCGGTGACCGGCTTCTGCTGGTGCATTCCCGCGTCAACGGCGATCTCATGTTCCCCGGTGGTGGCGTCGAGGCGGGGGAGTGCCATGGCACCGCCCTGGCCCGGGAGCTGCTGGAGGAGTGTGGCGCCGAGCTGCTGGCGGTGGGCCCCCTGCTCGGGCAGACGCGGGAGTACCGCGCCGCCCGGGAGCCGGACTACGACGCCTACTGCATTCGCTCCTCCTATTACCTCTGCCAGGTGGGGGAGGGGTGGAGCGAGCCGCGCCCCCAGCCTTATGAGATCCGCCTCGGCTTCTCGCCGGGCTGGTTTGCGCTGGATGAGGCGCTGCAGACCAACAAGACCCAGCTGGCCGGCCCCTGCCCCCAGTGGACGGTGCGGGAGACCAGGGTGCTGGCCGAGCTGCACCGCTGGCATGAATCCGGCCTGCTGGCCTGAGGCTTTCTTCTCTTCGCCCATAAAAAAACCGCCCGAGGGCGGTTTTTTTATGGGGAGTCACGTCACTGGACACAGACCGGGCAGAAGGCATAGGTGCCTTGCGGATCGTTGAAACGGGTGAGGGGATCCAGCGTGCGGTTCATCTCCAGCAGCGTCTTGCCGAGCCCGGCAGGCAGCCAGCTCTGCAGGTGCGGGGCCAGAATGCGGGCACTGCTGTCGAACAGCTCGCGCAGGAACTTGTCCCGGGCAGACTCTTCCGGTGCTATGGGGGTGACCTGCCAGCTCTTGAGATCGGCCAGCTCGGCGGCCGCCTTGAGGGCGTCATCCAGGTTGCCGAACTCGTCCACCAGCCCCAGCTCCTTGGCATCCTGACCGGTCCAGACCCGGCCTTCGGCGGCTTTCTCCGCCTCTTCCGGGCTCAGGCCACGGCCCTTGCCCACCAGGCCGACGAAGCGCTGGTAGGTGTCTTCCACGCTGAGCTGGATGGCCTCGCCCACGTGTTCCGGCAGGGCCCGGGTCAGGCCGACCCCCACGAAGTCCGTGGTGCCGACGCCGTCGGTGTGCACCCCGTACTGGGAGAGCGCCTTCTCGATGGTGGCGAACATGCCGAACACCCCGATGGAGCCCGTGAGGGTGGTGGGGGAGGCGAAGATCTTGTCCGCGTCGGCGGAGATCCAGTAGCCCCCCGAGGCGGCGTAGCTGCCCATGGAGATGACCACCGGCTTGCCCGCCTGCTTCAGGGCCAGCAGCTCGGCGCGGATCTGCTCGGCGGCGAAGGCGCTACCCCCCGGGCTGTCGACTCGCAGTACCACGGCCTTCACCTGGTCGTCGCGGCGGGCCTCGGCCAGCAGATCGGAGAGGCTGTCGCCGCCTATGGTGCCGGCGGGCTGAACCCCGTCCATGATGGCTCCGCTGGCGAGGATCAGACCCACCTCATCCTTGCCGCTCTGGGGATATTGCTCCGGAATGGCGGCCAGATACTCTTTCAGACCCACCCCTTTCCAGCCGTGATCCTCGGCCTCGCCCACTTCCTTGATCACCGCCTGGGTCATCTCGTCACGGGTGGCGAGCTGGTCCACCAGGCCGTTGTCGAGGGCGTAGTTGGCGGCATTGCCACCGGCCTTGCGCAGCAGTTCGAGGAAGCGGTCCTTGTTCGGCGCGACGGCATCGGGCTCGATCTCCCGCTGCTCGGCCACGTCGGTCACATAGGATTGCCACAGCTGATCCAGCCAGCGCTGGTTCGCCTCCTTGCTCTCGGGGGACATCTCGTCCCGGGTGTAGGGCTCGACGAAGGATTTGTAAGTGCCGACCTTGAACACGTGGGGGGTAACGTTGAGCTTCTCCAGCGCCGACTTGAAGTAGGTCTGGTAGACGCCGAGCCCTTCGATCAGCACGGCACCACTCTGGTTGAGCAGCACGTGATCGGCGTGGGCGGCGAGCAGGTAGGCACCCTGGCCGTAGTAGTCGGCCATGGCGATGACGGGTTTGCCGCTCTCCTTGAAGTCGTCGATGGCGCTCGCCACTTCCTGCAGCTTGGAGAGGCTGGCCCCCTGCAAGCCCTGGGGCTTGATCACCAGTGCCTTGATGCGATCGTCATCCCCGGCGCTCCTGATGGCCCACAGCAGATCGGACAGGACGATCTCGCTGGGCTGATCGTCGCTCTTGTCGATCTGTTTGAGCAGTTGCACCGTGGGGTCGGCCTGGGTGCGCTGTTCCACCAGCACGCCAGCGAGATTGAGGGTGAGGGCACCCTCGATGGGCGTACTGGGGGCCTCGTTCTGGTTGATGCTGACGACGATGACCAGCACGATGAGCAGAAACAGCAGGTTGACCAGCATCAATCGGGTAAAGTTGAGCAGGCGCCAGAGGCTGCGAAAGAGCCACCCCAGACCTTTGAAAATAGACATAGCCGCGTTGTCGCCCTGTTAATGGGTAGAGAAAGGCATTATTAACCAGTTGCGGCGCCAATTGCCATTTCCCCTTGGGGACTATCACCCCCTGCGCCTTCGGAATACGGCTGTTCGCCGAAAAAATGTCCAAACATTTGTTTGAAAAAGAATTTTTGATTCTTTACTCTAGCTCCAATTTGATAACAAAAAATTAACTGGAGACACTGTGAGCCCTTGCCCCATCCCAATGATT
The DNA here is from genome assembly GCF_019048365.1 of Aeromonas sp. FDAARGOS 1415. Classification (NCBI taxonomy): domain Bacteria; kingdom Pseudomonadati; phylum Pseudomonadota; class Gammaproteobacteria; order Aeromonadales; family Aeromonadaceae; genus Aeromonas; species Aeromonas sp. FDAARGOS 1415. The sequence continues at coordinate 2,319,903 of NZ_CP077363.1, forward strand.
TTTCTCGACCCGGGTGTGATCCTCCCCCTGTGTCGTGAGAGATGGATGGCGCCGTGCCCACGGGTTTCGACAAGGAGTTCATCATGAACAGTTACCCGAGCCTGCTGGCCCCCCTCGACCTCGGCTTTACCCAGCTCAAGAACCGGGTATTGATGGGGTCCATGCACACCGGCCTCGAAGAGGAGAAGGGGGGCTTTGACAAGCTGGCCGCCTTCTATGGTGAGCGGGCCCGCGGTGGCGTCGGCCTCATCGTCACCGGCGGTATCGCTCCCAACCTGCGTGGGCGCCTGGTGCCCCACGGTTCCCAACTGAGCTTCCCCTGGCAGGTCGCCAAGCACAGGAAGGTGACCGAAGCCGTGCACCGGGAGGGGGGTAAGATAGCGCTGCAGATCCTGCATGCAGGTCGTTACGCCTATCACCCCTTCAGCCTGGCGCCGAGCCCCCTCAAGGCACCCATCTCCCCGTTCAAGCCGCGTGCCATGAGCGAGCGGCAGATCCGCGGCACTATCCGCGACTTCGCCGCCACCGCAACGCTCGCCAGGGCGGCAGGTTATGACGGGGTCGAGGTGATGGGCTCGGAAGGCTATCTCATCAACCAGTTCATCTGCGAGCGCACCAACAAGCGCACCGATGGCTGGGGCGGCAGTGCCGACAACCGCATGCGCTTCCCGGTGGAAATCGTGCGCGCCATCCGCGAACGGGTCGGCCCGGATTTCATCATCATCTTCCGCCTCTCCATGCTGGATCTGGTGGAGCAGGGCTCCACCCTGGAAGAGGTGATTGCGCTCGGCAAGGCACTGGAAGAGGTAGGGGTGACCCTGATCAACACCGGTATCGGCTGGCACGAGGCGCGGGTCCCCACCATCGCCACCAGCGTGCCGCGCGGCGCCTTCAGCTGGGTGACGGCGGAGCTGAAAAAGCACCTCAAGGTGCCGCTTATCACCACCAACCGCATCAACACCCCTGAGGTCGCCGAGCGCATATTGGCGCAGGGGGACGCGGACATGGTCTCCATGGCGCGCCCCTTCCTGGCGGACCCCGAGTTCGTCATCAAGGCGGCCGAAGACAGGGCGGACGAGATCAACACCTGCATCGCCTGTAACCAGGCCTGCCTCGACCACATCTTCAAGCAGAAGCGCGCCTCCTGCCTGGTCAATCCGCGAGCCTGTTTCGAGACCGAGCTCACCTTCGGCCGGGTGCCCCAGCCCAAGAAGCTGGCGGTGGTGGGGGCGGGCCCTGCGGGCCTGGCGTTTGCCTGCTACGCCGCCGAGCGCGGCCATCAGGTGAGCCTGTTCGATCAGGCGAGCGAGATAGGCGGCCAGTTCAACTTCGCCAAGCAGATCCCGGGCAAGGAGGAGTTTCACGAAACCCTGCGCTACTTTGCCAAGCGGCTGGAGAAGTGTGGCGTCGAGCTTTATCTCGGCCAGCGCCAGAGCGCCGAGAGCCTGCTCGGCGGCGGCTTTGACGAGGTGATCCTCGCCACCGGCATTCGCCCGCGTACCCCCAACATTCCGGGCATCGAGCATCCCAAGGTACTGAGCTACCTGGACGTGCTGAGAGATCACAAGCCGGTGGGGGAGAAGGTGGCGGTGATCGGTGCCGGCGGCATCGGCTTCGACGTGGCAGAGTACCTGGTGGAGAAGAGAGGGACGCTGGATGCCGAACACCATCGTGACCACTGGCTCAAGGAGTGGGGCATCGACCGGCAGCTTGCCGGGCGAGGTGGCCTGACGGCACCCGAGATCGACGCCCCCGAGCGCCAGATCTGGCTGCTGCAGCGCAAGGAGAGCAAGGTGGGCGACGGCCTTGGCAAGACCACAGGCTGGATCCACCGCACCGTGCTGAAGAACCGCAAGGTGCAGATGCTCTCCGGCGTGCAGTACCTGCGTATCGACGACCAGGGGCTGCACATCCAGGTGGGTGAGGCCAAACAGTGCCTGCCGGTGGATCAGGTGATCATCTGTGCCGGGCAGGAGCCCCTCAAGGAGTTGCAGGCCGGCCTGCAGGCGGCGGGCAAGCCGGTGCACATCATCGGCGGGGCGGACGTGGCCGCCGAGCTGGATGCCAAGCGGGCGATCCGCCAGGGGGCCGAGCTGGCTGCCGTCATCTAGACTGGTGCATAGTGCAACGAAGGGACCCTCGGGTCCCTTTTCTTGTCTTGCGCCTGGCAGGCGGTTTCACCGGGGAGCCTATGGTTGTATTTGTGTTATCAACACCTTGTCGGCCAGGAGTGGGCCGCGGTGTCGGGGGGCCAGCCGGTTTGGGTGTACGGGGCCCTGCGTTTCGGGCATCGGCCATCCTTGTCCCTCAATGGGGGCGCATGGTCGGGTGCTGGATAGATGCTTGTTCGGTAAGGAAACCACATGAGCCTAGCTAAATCACGGATGCTGCCCCGGGGGCCGGGTCGCCCCTTGAGCCTTGTCGCCTGGAGCATGGCGATGAGCTTGTACGGTACCAACGCCGCCGCCGATCCGACGGGGCGTCTCGTCTTTCTCGGCTGGACCGCCGATCAGCTGCACTCCGTCTGGCTGTCCGCCATCTCTCCCGGCCAGTTCGAGGTCGAATCCGCCAAGCAGAGCCAGATCTACGACAGCTGGCAGCAAGACAGAAGGGGGCTGCACCTGACCCTCTCCCCCGAGGTCCAGAGCGGGGGGACGCACAAGCTGTATGCCTATGATGACGGGAGCGGCAAGCGGGTCTTGCTCGATACGGATAACCAGCAGCCTGGTCATTTCACCTTCCCGGATCACTTCACCCCGCCCTCCGGGCCTATCCTGCCCCCCCAGGGGATGATGCCGACGAGGCCGGGCAGTCTGTTGCCCGATCGGCCGGGTGGAACACAGCCGCCAATCGGCGCCGTGCCACCCCAGGGGGTGATGCCGACCCGGCCGGGGACGTTGTTACCCAATCGACCGGGTGGAACACAGCCGCCCATCGGCGCCGTGCCGCCCCAGGGGATGATGCCGACAAGGCCGGGTGGAGTGCAGCCGCCGATCGGTACGGTGCCACCTCAAGGGGTGATGCCTACCCGACCGGGTGGAGTGCAGCCTCCCATCGGCACGGTGCCGCCCCAGGGCATGATGCCGACAAGGCCGGGTGGAGTGCAGCCGCCGATCGGTACAGTGCCACCTCAAGGGGTGATGCCTACCCGACCGGGTGGAGTGCAGCCTCCCATCGGCGCCGTGCCGCCCCAGGGGACGATGCCGACAAGGCCGGGCAGTCTGCTACCCGATCGACCGGGGGGGACACAGCCGCCCATCGGCACTGTGCCGCCCCAGGGGATGATGCCGACAAGGCCGGGCAGTCTGTTGCCCGAGCGACCGGGGGGAACACAGCCGCCCATCGGCACTGTGCCGCCCCAGGGGATGATGCCGACAAGGCCGGGCAGTCTGTTGCCCGATCGACCGGGGGGAACACAGCCGCCCATCGGCGCCGTGCCGCCCCAGGGGGTGATGCCGACGAGGCCGGGCAGTCTGTTGCCCGATCGACCGGGGGGAACACAGCCACCCATCGGCACGGTGCCGCCCCAGGGGATGATGCCGACGAGGCCGCCCCTGGGGGAGAGGCCCGCTATCAGGCTGCCGGGCAGGGTTGAGCCGCCGGCGGTCTTGCCGGGTCGGGTGACGGCAGGGCAGCAAGCGAGCGAGCGGGCTCTCGACGAGCGCACCCTGTGCGTGATGCCGGACGAGCGGGATAGCCTGCCCGCAGAGCAGCGGGATCACTATCCGGATTGCCCCTTCAGCCGGGCCGAACTGGCAGCGGGTCAGGTAGCGGCCCAAGAGCCGCCTGCCGCCGTGCAACCGGCAGAGCGGCGCTGGAACCTCTGGGCGGATGAGGTCTATTACGACATCTCGGATCACCGCCACGGGCTCGACATCTCGGGTTCGACCAATGTGTTCAGCCTGGGGGCGGACACCCGGCTGGATAACCGCCTCATCCTCGGCTTCAGCGTCTCCCGGGTCGACAGCAGGGTGGACGCTTTCAATGGCGGCATGCAGCTGGCGGCCGGGGGCTACAACCTAGGCCCCTATCTGGCGTACCCGCTGTCGGAGAGCTGGATGCTGGACGGCAGCCTGGTCTACGGCTGGATGGACAATTCCCAGGATCTGCTCTTCCTCTCCGGCGATTATGGGTCGACCTCCCTTGGCGGCAGCCTGGGGGCCACCGGCCAGTACTTCTGGTCCGAGACGTCGGTGCGCCCGCGACTGGCCATCAATTACAGCCATGACCGCAGCGACGGATACCGGATGGAGGGGGATTACCGGGGGCTGGCGGTGCGGCTGGCGCGGGACAGCGACAGTGACAATCAGGGCAACCTGACGGGTACGGTCGAATTCAGCCGCGTCTATTACACCCGCCAGGGCCGGCCGCTGATGCCTTACGGTGAGCTGGGGCTGGATTATGGCTTTGAACGGCCGAACGATGGCTATATCCTGACGGGCGATCTCAGCTCGGCGCGTACCGATCCCCTCAGCGGGACGGTGCGATTGGGCGTGCGCACCCTGATCGGCAGCGAGGCCACCCTGACCACCAGTGCCGGGTACACCAGCATAGGGCAGGATGGGCTCAACATCTGGGAGTGGCGCATCAATCTCTCCAAACCGTTCTGACCCTATAGACAGGGGCGATACCGCCCCTCACGACCAAGAAGGAGCATCGAATGGATGCACTGACGCTACTGCTCAATCGCCACTCCTGTGGCCGCCTGACCGAACCGGCGCCGAGCGGCGAGGTATTGGACAATATACTGAAGGCGGGGCTGCGTGCGCCGGATCACGGCACCCTGACCCCCTGGCAGTTCATCCTGTTTGAAGGGGAGGGGCGCGAGCGCCTGGGCACCCTGCTGGCCGACGCCGCCCGTGCCCGTGGGGAGGATGAGGACAGCGTCGAGAAGTCCCGGACTGCCCCCCTGCGCGCGCCTCTGGTCATCGCGGTCGCGACCCGGTATCAGGCGCACCCCAAGGTGCCGAAACTGGAGCAGGAGCTCTCCGCCGGTTGTGCCCTGATGGCGATGCAGATGGCGGCCCAGGCCCAGGGTTTCAACGGCATCTGGCGCTCCGGCTGGTTTATCTTCGATGCGGGGATCAACGCCGGACTGGGGCTGGCACCGGAGGATCAGCTGGTGGGCTTCCTCTACCTCGGTACCCCCATGCTGGAGGCTCGCAAGCTGCGCGAGCTGCCGATGGCGGACTTCGTGCGCCGCTTCTGAGCCATAAAAATGAAAAGAAAGCCCTGATTATTCAGGGCTTTTTTGTTTTCTGATAGTTCCATCAGGCTGTACTGATAAATGGGCGCTTGCCAAGAGGGGAGCGGGGATTAGCCGGACATTTTTTAAATAGTGAGAGGTTCTTCTCAATCCTGGTGGATTACGCTATGTAAAACGTTTGCGCCCCTTTATTATCCCACTGCCAGTTTAGAAGGGGATCCCTTCTAATTTTCTGCGATGAGAGTCGCAATTCCGTAGCACCTTTTTACAGCCCAACGTCTTCATGACATTGGGCTTCATTTTTATCCGCGCTTCTCAGGTATTGGCACCCTCAACTCTTTAGGATCGGCAAACCCACCTTTTTACAGGTCATCATGGTTTTGATGACATTGGGCTTCATTTTTATCCGCGCTTCTCAGGTATTGGCACCCTCAACTCTTCAGGGTCGGCAAACCCACCTTTTTACAGGCCATCATGGTCTTGATGAGATTGGGCTTCATTTTTATCCGCGCTTCTCAGGTATTGGCACCCTCAACTCTTCAGGATCGGCAAACCCACCTTTTTACAGGCCATCATGGTCTTGATGACATTGGGCTTCATTTTTATTGGTGCGGCTCGGTAGTGCGCCCGAGCTCAGCCTTCCGCCCTGGCTGGCAGTATCCTGGCCGGGTTGCCCACCACCCGGGCACCGGCCGGCACATCCTTGCTGACCACGGCCCCCGCGCCGACGATCGCCTCCCGCCCTATGGTTACCCCCGGCAGCAGTATGGCCCCGCCCCCGATCCAGACCCTGTCTTCGATGGTGACCGGCAGCGCTGTCTCCACCCCCTGCAGGCGCTCATCGGCCTCCAGGGCGTGGGCGGCTGTGTAGATCTGCACGTTTGGCCCTATCATCACCCCGGCGCCGATGCGGATCGGTGCGTTGTCCAGCAGGGTGGCCCCTATGTTGATGTAGGAGCCCTGGCCAAGGTGGATGTGGCGGCCATAGGTGCAGTAGAGGGGCGGGCAGATGAAGGCCCCCTCTGCCAGCTCGCCGACGATCTCCCGCAGCAGCGCGAGCTGCTCATCCTCCTCGTCGCTACGGTTGAAGCGGCGGTAGAGGCGCGCCGTCTCCCGGCGCAAGAGATCCAGCTCCGGCGCCATGCAGTTGTAAGGCTGGCTGGCGATCATCTTCTCGTATTCGGTCATGGGGGCTCCTTGTCGGGCTGGCGCTGCAGCTTGGCGGCCGGGCCGCCGGATAACCTGCTCAGCCGCCCGTCACGGGCAGCACCAGGTTGGTCGGTCTGCCCTCGGCAAAGGCAACCAGGTTTTCAAAGGCGGCACGAAAATAGAGCTCGTAGCTGTTGCGCTCCACATAGCCCAGGTGCGGCGTGGCCACCACGTTGGGCAACCCCAGCAGGGGCTCGTTGTCCGGCGTGGCGGGCTCGATGTCGAATACGTCGACTGCCGCCCGCCGGCTCGGGTTGGCGCTCAGCGCCGCATACAGGGCGCCCGGCTCGATAAGCTCCGCCCGGCTCACATTGACCAGCAGGGAGTCCCCCTTCATGCGCGCGAGATCGGCCCGGGTCACGCAGCCGCGGGTCGCCTCACCGAGGCGCAGGTGCAGGGAGAGGACATCGGCCTGGCGGAAGAAGGTCTCCTTGTCGGGGGCGCTGGCATGGCCATTCTGCTCGGCCTGCCGGCGGGAGGCGTCACTGCCCCATACCAGCACCGACATGCCAAAGGCCCGGCCGTAACCGGCCACCAGCCTGCCAATCTTGCCATAGCCCCAGATGCCCAGGGTCAGCCCCTGCAGGGTGCGACCAAGACCCAGCGCGCCGGATTGCTGCCACTGTCCCTGGGCGAGGGCATGGCTGTAGGCCGGAAGGTGGCGGGAGGCCGCCATGATGAGGGCCCAGCAGAGCTCGGCCGGTGCCACCGGGCTGCCGACGCCCTCGGCGACGGCAACGCCGTGGCGCTGGCACAGGAGGGGGTCGATATGCTGGCTGACCTTGCCGGTCTGGCTGATGAGGCGAAGGGAGGGGAGGAGCCTGAGCAGCGCTTCGTCGATGCGGGTGCGCTCGCGGATCAGCACCAGGGCCTCCACCCCTTCCAGGTGAGCCGCGAGGCGCGTGGCATCGGGCTCGCCCTGGTTGAGAATGCGAACGTCGTGCCCCGCCAGCAGGGCAAAGCAGGGGAGGTGGCGCACCTGATCCTGATAGTCATCCAGAATGGCGATCTTCATTTTATCCTCCTGTTTCCAGTCATTGCGTGCCCTTGGGCTCTGCGCAGGCGAGTGTCGCCGATGGCTGGATGACGATGCCTGCAGCCGTATCAAGATTCAAGTGGTTCAGATTGGAATCTCACCGTGGACGAGCCCGGGTGGGCCCGTCCGGATCATCAGGTGGGGCGAGAGGGGGGCAGGGTCGCGTCGTGCTCGATCAGCCGGGAGAGTTCGCCGCTCTCATCCTTGAGGGCGACCCCGGTCAGGCGGCGGCTAAAGGCCTGCTCCAGCAACCAGGCCAGCTTGTGCGCCGCCTGGGGAACATCCAGGCCTGCCGGCCGCACGTTGGAGATGCAGTTGCGCTCGGAATCCATGCGCCCGACCCTGGGCTGCCAGGTCAGATAGAGCCCCAGGCTGTCGGGTGAGGAGAGGCCGGGGCGCTCGCCAATCATCACCAGCACGGCGCGCGCCCCCAGCAGCTCGCCCACCTCGTCCCCCAGCGCCACCCTGGCCTGGCTGGCCATGACCAGCGGGGCGCAGGTCAGCCCCAGACGCCTGAGATGGGATTGTAGGGACTCGACAAAGGGCAGGGCATTCTGGTGCAGGGCGGTGGAGGAGAGACCATCCCCCAGCACGATGGCGAGGTCGACCTCGTTCTGCGGCGGCTGGCTCAACAGGCAGCGACTGGCGTCGTCCAGGCGCCGGCCCAGATCGGGGCGGCGCAGATACTCCTCCCGGGTGCTGGCGGCGCTGTGCACCGCCAGCACCCGGTGTCCTGCGGACTCGAGCGCATGAGTCAGCCGGGCGACGTCCAGTGGCTGGTGTACCGCATCCCGGGCCTGGGCGTGGGCCAGGCTAAAGGCCAGCAACGCCTCCGTGGGCAGGCTGACGCCGGTGCGCCCCAGGGCGATGCGGGCCGAGGTGTAGCGCTTGAGCTCAAGCCAGGGATTCAAGTGCACGATGTCGCTCATGTCATGGGGCTCCTTGCTCATTCAGGCCACCTTGCCACGGGGGCCGAAGGTGGTCAGCAGCGGGTGGCGCAGGCCGGCATCGAGCAGCTGGCCATCCGGGTTGGTGAGCTGCATGCGCACCAGCCAGTCGGCAAATTCCGGTGCGTGCTTGAGGCCGAGCAGCTCGCGGATGTAGAGGGCATCGTGAAACGAGGTGCTCTGGTAGTTGAGCATGATGTCGTCGGCACCGGGGACACCGATGAGGAAGGTGAGGCCGGCGGTGGCCAGCAGGGTGAGCAGGGTATCCATGTCGTCCTGATCCGCCTCGGCATGGTTGGTGTAGCAGACGTCACAGCCGAGCGGCACCCCCAGCAGCTTGCCACAGAAGTGATCCTCCAGCCCGGCGCGGATGATCTGCTTGCCGTCATAGAGGTATTCCGGCCCGATGAAGCCCACGACGGTATTGCACAGCAGCGGCTTGAAGTGGCGAGCCACCCCGTAGGCCCTCGCCTCGCAGGTCTGCTGATCCAGCCCGTGGTGGGCATTGGCCGAGAGGCAGCTGCCCTGGCCCGTCTCGAAGTACATGACGTTGTTGCCCAGGGTGCCCCGTCCCAGGCCGAGGGCCGCGTCATGGGCCTCCTGCAGCAGGGCCAGATCGATGCCGAAGCCCCGGTTGGCCGCTTCGGTGCCGGCGATGGACTGGAACACCAGATCCACGGGCACATTGCGCTCGATGAGCTGCAGGGTGTTGGTGACATGGGTCAGGATGCAGGATTGGGTGGGGATAGCGAAACGCTGGATCACCTCGTCGAGCATCTGGTTCAGGCTGGCGAGGACCGGCAGGTTGTCGCTGGCCGGGTTGATGCCGACCACCGCATCCCCGGCACCGTACAGGAGGCCATCGAGCATGGCGGCGGCAATGCCCTGGGGATCGTCCGTGGGGTGGTTCGGCTGCAGCCGCACGCTGAGCCGGCCGGGCAACCCTATGGTGTTGCGAAAGGCGGTGACGACCCGGCACTTTCTGGCGACCAGGATCAGATCCTGATTGCGCATCAGCTTGCTGACGGCGGCGGCCATCTCGGGCGTGATGCCGGGGGCCACGCGCGCCAGGGTCTGGCTGTTGGCCGCCTCCGACAGCAGCCAGTTGCGAAAATCCCCCACCGTCAGGTGGCTGATGGGGGCAAAGGCGGCGCTGTCATGGTTGTCGATGATGAGGCGGGTCACCTCGTCCTGTTCATAGGGGATCAGCGCCTCGTTGAGGAAGGTCTTGAGGGGGAGATCCGCCAGCGCCATCCTGGCGGCCATCCGCTCCTCGGCGCTGCCGGCGGCGACGCCGGCCAGATAGTCGCCGGAGCGTGCCGGTGTGGCCTTGGCCATGAGGGTGCGCAGATCGGGAAACTGATAGCTGTGGTGAGAGAGGTGGGTGCGATACATGGGCGTTCTCGTCGATTCATGGGGGACCGGAAGCGCACAGTGCCTTCGCTGACGCTGTGCGCTTCGGGCAAACGGGGCGGGTATCAACCAGCCTTGACCAGCTCGCCATCGCTGGCGGCGAGCGCTTCGTCATGGGTCAGACGGAAGTAGGCGTATCCCGCCAGCATCAGGCCGCCGAAGATCAGGGCCAGCAGGCCGTTGTAATAGACCATGGCCACCAGACAGAGGATAGCCAGTCCCAGCGCGAGTGCCGGAGCAAAGGGATAGAGCGGAGCCTTGAACGGGCGCTGCAGCGCAGGCTCGGTGCGGCGCAGCTTGAACAGGGCGGCCATCGAGATGATGTACATGACGATGGCGCCAAACACCGCCATGGTCACTATGTTGGCCGTGAGGGAGAGCCCGCCGATGACGATCAGCGAATCGGAGAAGATCGCCAGGATCCCCACCACGCCGCCGGCCAGGATGGCCCAGTGCGGGGTCTGGAAGCGCGGATTGACCGAGGCCAGCGCGGCAGGCAGATAGCCGGCGCGGGCCAGGGCAAAGATCTGGCGGGAATAGCCCATGATGATGCCGTGGAAGGAGGCGATGAGGCCGAACAGCCCCAGCCAGACCAGCATGTGCAGCCAGCCGCTGCTCTCGCCCACGATCATCTTCATGGCCTGTGGCAGGGGATCGTTGATGTTGGCGAGCTGGCGCCAGTCGCCGACGCCCCCGGCAAACACCATGACCCCCATGGCCAGCACGACCAGGGTGAGTATGCCCCCGATGAACGCCTTGGGGATGGTCTTCTTCGGTTCCTTGGCCTCTTCGGCCGCCATGGCGGCTCCTTCAATGGCGAGGAAGAACCAGATGGCGAATGGAATGGCGGCAAAGATGCCGGAGACGGCGCCGAGGCTGAACTCCTGTTGACCCGCCCAGCCGTTGAGCATGAAGTTGCTGGCGCTGAAGCCCGGGCTGACCACCCCCATGAAGACCAGCAGCTCGAAGATGGCGAGCAGGGTGACCAGCAACTCGAAGGTGGCGGCGATACCCACTCCGATGAGATTGAGGGTCATGAAGACGAGATAGGCGCTCACCGCCACCCACTTGGGATCGATGGCCGGGAACTGCACATTGAGGTAGGCGCCGATCGCCATGGCGATGGCGGGCGGGGCGAACACGAACTCGATCAGGGTGGCAAAGCCTGCGATGTATCCCCCGACCGGGCCAAAGGCGCGGTAGGCATAGGCAAAGGGCCCCCCTGCATGGGGGATGGAGGTGGTCAGCTCGGTGAAGCTGAAGATGAAGGCCGTGTACATGGCGGCCACCAGCAAAGAGGTGACCAGAAAGCCCATGGTGCCCGCCTGCGCCCAGCCGTAGCTCCAGCCGAAATATTCCCCCGAGATCACCAGCCCCACGGCGATCCCCCACAGCTGGAAAGCCCCCAGAGTCCGTTTCAGTGCCGGTTTTGCACAATCCTGTTGCTGCATACGCTTCTCCAAATGACATTCAAAGGTGAAAGTCTCTGAAGAGCGGGTTTGCAAGGGGCGTACCACTCAGCACATGGCACGCTATGTCATTACTTTTCAAGTGGTTGCATGGCATCCATGCTGAAGGCCACCGCACAGCCATTGCGTCATTGTGGTGCAGCGGTACCACTATGCCCGGCTGGTGGCTGCGTGTCTGGCTGAGGTCGCAGCGAGGGGAGCACAGAGAGAGAACACAGGAAGATGGGGGAAACGGACAGGCAGAAACAACAAGGGCACCCCGGGGTGCCCTTGTTGTTATCCGCCCTGCTGGTGGCGGGACGGGAGATGTCTGCTTAACCGTGCTTGCGACCGGAGAGGCGGCACCACTCCTCTTTCACCGCGGTCGGGTCCATCTCGAACCACTGGCCGTAGATGGTCTCCAGCTCCGGCGCCTGGCTCTCCAGCACGCCGGAGAGCGCCATCAGGCTGCCCGCCTTGCCGTGGCCTGCGATGAGCGGGGCGAGTTCCCGCAGCGGGCCGGCCAGGATGTTGGCCACCACCACGTCCGCTTCGACGTCTTGCGGCTGATCCGCCGGCAGATAGAGTTCGATCTGGCCCGCGACGCCGTTGCGCTCGGCGTTGTCACGGCTCGCCTGGATGGCCTGGGGATCGATGTCGATGCCGATGACCCGGGCAGCGCCCAGTTTCAGCGCCGCGATGCCGAGGATGCCGGAGCCGCAACCAAAGTCGACCACTGTCTTGCCGGCCAGATCCAGCCCGTCCAGCCACTGCAGGCAGAGGGCCGTGGTGGGGTGGGTGCCGGTACCGAAGGCCAGGCCCGGATCCAGCATGACGTTGACCGCCTCGGGGTCCGGCACGTCGCGCCAGCTCGGGCAGATCCAGAGCCGCTCGCCGAACTGCATGGGGTGGAAGTGGTCCATCCACTCGCGCACCCAGTCCTTGTCCTCCAGCTGCTCCACCTTGTAGCCCACGTCTTCCCCGAAGATCTGCTGGAAGAAGGCGATGGTGGGGGCCGGATCTGTCTCGGCATCGAACAGGCCCATGACCTCGGTCTCACCCCAGAGCGGGGTCTCGCCGGGCATGGGTTCATAGACGGGCACATCCTTGGCATCCATAAAGGTCACCGCCTGGGCTCCACGCCCCAGCAGCATGTTGCTCACCTTGTCCGCCGTCTTGGCGGTGGCGTTGATTCGAATTTGTATCCAGGGCATGGCGTCGACTCTTCATAAATGTGAAACCGCGGGATTCTACCATCATGGGCCTGTGCTGTCGTGGTTTGCCCGTGGCGGTATGGGAGAGGAAGGCTACGCTGCCAAGTTGGCACGGTTAATGTATTCCTTACTGGGTGACGGGAAGCAACTTGTTCCCGCTGAATGCTTTGCTCTATGAAGTTCCGTCATCTTTTTCAGCCACCCTCGGGTGGCTATTTTTTTTGGAAAATCGGTAAATATCGGCAATCAGGCGAGGAAAATCAGAAATTGGCACGCTATCTGCAAAGATAGAAATGTCCTGCATAAGGATGTGTGTGTGATTGTTACCCCAACGTTCAGGTTTTTAGGGCCATCCCAACGGGATGGCCCCTTTTTTTATGGTTTTTGCCGGGAAAGCCCCGTCATCTGGGGGCAGGGCCTGCTGCGGCTGTGCACTGTTGGGGCTTGTCACTGGTGATTTCACCCCATGATGGTGCATTTTCTTACCCATTAGGGAATAGGAGGGGTGAAGGCAGTGGGCGAGTTGCCTCAGCGATCGAAATTTTTCATGTCGATCACCAGCTTGCCTACCATGCGGCCCGCCTCCAGCTCGCGATGGGCCTCTGCCAGGGTTGCGGGGGTCAGGGCGGGCAGCGTCTTGGTGAGGGTGGTCTTGAGCACTCCTTCATCCACCAGGGTGGCGACCCGGCCGAGCAGGTGGTGCTGCTCGATCATGTCCGGGGTCTGGAACAGGGAGCGGGTGAACATGAACTCCTGACTGAAGGTGGCGCTCTTGGGCTTGAGCAGGGCCAGATCCCAGGGCTCGCTGGACTCGGCGATGGTGCAGATGTGGCCGAAGGGGCGAATGAGGCTCGCCATGGCCCCCCAGTGCTGCTCGGTTGCATTGGTGCAGAAGATGGCGTCGAGCTGGTGGATGCCAAGGGCGGCCAGCTCCGCCTGCAGGTCGTGGTGGCTCACGACCTGGTGCGCCCCCATGGCCAGGCACCACTCCCGGGTCTCGGGGCGCGAAGCGGTGGCGATCACCTCCATGGCGGTGAGCCGGCGGGCCAGCTGGATGGCAATGGAGCCGACGCCGCCGGCCCCGCCGATGATGAGCAGCCTGCCAGTGCTCTCGCGGGTGAGGCCAAGGCGCTCGAACAGGGTTTCCCAGGCGGTGATGGCGGTGAGCGGCAGGGCGGCGGCTTCCACATCGCTCAGGGTCTTGGGGGCGAGGGCGGCGATGCGCTCGTCCACCAGCTGCAGGGCGCTGTTGCTGCCGGGGCGGCTGATGTCGCCGGCGTACCAGACCCTGTCACCCGCCTTGAACAGGGTCACCTTGCTGCCAACGGCAACGACGTCACCGACGGCGTCCCAGCCCAGCACGCGGGGATTGCTCTCCACCTTCTCCTTGGGGGCGCGCACCTTGGTGTCGACCGGGTTGACGGAGGTGGCGTTCAGGCGCACCAGCAGATCCTGCGGGCCTGGGGTCGGGTCGGGCAGTTCGGCCTCGATGAAGCAGTGGGGGTGATCGCTTGGCAGATAGTGGGTCAGGGCAATGGCTTTCATGGCACTTCCTTTCAAATGGAACAGGGAGGATTGCCAGCCAGTCTAGTCTGGTTGATTATTCGTATTAAGGTGGGTAATTGGTAAAGACTGTTTGAATAGATGAACAATATCGAACTGGAGTTGATGGGGCTGTTCGCTACCGTGGTGGAGCAGGGCAGCTTCACCCGGGCGGCCGAGGTGCTCGGCATGCCCAAGTCCTCGGTGAGCCAGAAGATCTCGCGCCTCGAGTCCAGGCTGGGGGTGCGGCTGCTGCAGCGCACCACCCGCAGGCTCAGCCTGACGCCCCAGGGAGAGGTCTATGTGGAGCATTGTCAGGGGCTGCTGACCCTGGCCCGCAGCGCCAATCTGGCGATGGCCAGGCTGAGATCCGCCCCGGCAGGCCGGGTGCGGATCACCGCCCCCGAGGCCACCGGCACCCTGCTGCTCGGCCGGATCCTGGCGGAGTTTCGCGCCCTCTATCCCGAGGTGGTGCTGGAGCTGACCTTGTGCGACGAGCAGCTGGATCTGGTGGGGGAGGGGTACGATCTGGCGCTGCGGGCGGCGCCCCTGAAAGACTCCAGCCTCATCTGTCGGCGCATCGGCCAGGTGGCGCGCCATCTGGTGGCCGCCCCGGGTTATCTGGCGCGCCACGGCACGCCGCAGCAGGTGGCGGATCTGGGTGGGCACGCCTGCCTGGTGCACGGATCGCTGCCGGTGTGGCCGCTGCAGGAGGGGGGATGGCGGCCCCGTGGGGCTTGCCTCAGCAACAGCCTGCTGGCGCTGCGGGAGCTGGCGCTTCACGAAGGGGGTATCGCCCTGTTGCCGGCCCACGTCTGCCGGGAGGCGCTGGCGGCGGGGCTGCTGCACAAGGTGCTGCCGGACCACCCCATTCCTCCCAATCCCTTCTATCTCATCTACCCGAGCCGGGAGCACCTGGCTCCCGCCTTGCGCAGCCTGATGGACTTCGTCGCCGAGCGCCTGCCCTTCGCCTGATCACTGGTGCTGGCCGAGGGGGGCCTGACCGGGTTCGAGGCCGAGGGGCACAGACTGGCGCTCCGCCAGCATGCGGATCTGCCCCTCGATGAGGCCGGCATTGGGGCCGAGGACCAGCACCAGCTGGTGTTCGTTCAGGACGATCCAGGAGAGGCAGCCGAGCCTGGCCAGACAGGACTGATCCACCAGCGCCATCTCCCGCACCCGCAGGCTGAGGCGGGTCAGACAGACGTTCATGGCCTGCAGGTTGTCCATGCCCCCCAGCGTCTTGAGGTACTGGATGGCCAGCATCTGGGGATCCGTGGGAGCCACGGTGGCGAGCTGGGGTAGATCCTCGGCGATGGGCTTGCCCGGCAGGCTGAGGGGCGTGTGCTCCAGCAGACGGGAGAAGAGCAGGGCATAGAGGACGAAGAAGAGGATGCCGAGGGGGATGAGCCAGAAGCTGTGCTGGCCGCTGGAGTAGCTCAGCACCATGTCCAGCAGGCCCGCCGAGAAGTAAGTGCCCACCTGGATGCCGAGGGCGCTGCAGATGGCCAGCGACAGCCCGGTCAGCAGGGCGTGGGCCAGGAACAGCCAGGGGGCGGTGAAGGCGAACAGGAACTCGATGGGCTCGGTGATGCCCACCAGCGCCGAGGTGAGCGCCAGGGTGAGCAGCAGGCCTCCCTGCGGCACCTGCCGCATCCGCTGGCGATGAAGCCAGATGGCGAAGCAGGCACCGGGCAGGCCGAACATGATGACGGGGTAGAGGCCGGCCACATAGCCCTCATGGAGTGGCTGGGCGGTGGAGAGGGCCTGCAGGTTGCTCTCCCCCAGGCCCATGAGGCTGCCCAGTACCTGGTGCAGGCCCAGGGGGATCAGCAGCCGGTTCAGCACGCCGTAACAGAAGGCGCCGATCGGGGTGGTAAGCAGGTCGGAGGCGAGCAGGGTGATGCCCTGCTCCAGCAACGGCCAGAGGATGGAGAGGGGGATCACCAGCAGCAGGCAGGCCAGGGCCGAGAGCAGCATGCCCGGCAAATCCTCCTGCAGGGGGCGCAGCCAGCCCGGCAGGCGCAGGCCGCGAGCCCATGAGCAGACCACCGCCGTAGTGAGGCCGGCCAGCAGGCCGCAGATCATGTCTGCATGGAGCCCTGGCACCAGGGTGTTGAGCGCCGAACCGAGCAACAGGAAATTGACCGCACCGGCCAGGGCCTGGGCCCCTTGTCCCTGGCGGCTCAGTCCGAAGGCGATGGCCACCGCATAGATGAGGGGCATCTGGCTGAAGAGGGCCTGGCCTGCGAGAGAGAGCACCGCCAGATCCAGCACGTCCGGTTGGCCGAGGCGGTGGAGCAGGGCGGCCAGAGGCAGGATGGAGACGGGCAGCAGCAGGGCATAGCCGAGCCGTTGCAAGGACTGGGTCAGGATCTTTCTGGCGTTCGTAGCGGGCATGGGTGAGCTGGATTTTGTGACATGGCGCACATTTTACCCGCATGCCCCCATTTGGGAATAGGTGAGGGGGCTTTATCGCCCCCTTTCTTAATTTTGATCAAACAATCGGCGAACCGTCTGATCCGGGGCCGGTGTCAGCAGGCTGACCAGTACGAAGGCGACGAGACCCAGCCCCAGGCTCGGGACGATGGCGTGCAGGCCGGCCAGCTTGATCCCCCACTGGCTCAGGGTGGTGTAGCAGAGGATGCCACAGACCATGCTGGCCAGGGCCCCGGGCCCGTTGGCCCTGGACCAGTAGAGGCCGAGCACCAGGGGCCAGAGGAACACTGCCTGCAGACCGCCGAAGGCGAGCAGGTTGAGCCAGATGATCATCTCGGGGGGCTGCAACGCCGCCACCAGCACCAGGGAACCCAGGATCAGGGTGCAGAGCAGGGAGAGCCGGGGGATGCGCACCTCCAGCTTCTCCTGCCTCGGGTTGAGGTAGTTGAGGTAGAGATCCTTGACCAGGGTGGCCGAGGCCTGGATCAGCTGGGAGTCGATGGTGGACATGATGGCCGCCATGGGAGCCGCGAGGAAGACCCCGGCCAGCCAGGGAGGGAGCACCTCCATCATGAGGGAGGGCATGATCTTGTCCGGGCTGTCCATGCCGGGCAGGATGGCGCGACCGAGGGCCCCGGCCAGGTGCATGCCGAACATCAGCAAGGCGCAGACGATGGTGCCGATGAGGATGCCGCGGTGCAGCGCCTTGCTGTCGCGATAGCCGAAGCAGCGCAGGGCGGAATGGGGCAGCCCCACCACCCCGACGCAGACCAGGATCCAGAAGCTCAGCATGAAGGGTTGGGTCAGCATGTCGCCGGCCCCCTGGGGGCTCACCAGCTTGGGGTCTATCTCCCTGAGCTGGTGGATGAGGTTCGGCAATCCGTCACCGGCCACCAGGATCCCCGCCAGCAGGGCCCCGGTGCCGATGAGCATGACGATGCCCTGGAGGGCATCCGTCATCACCACGGCGCGAAAACCGCCGATGACGGTATAGAGCAGCACGCAGCTGGCAAACAGCAGCAGCCCTTGCTGGTAGGAGAGGCCGGTCGCCGCCTCCAGCAGGCGGGCGCCGCCGATGAACTGCACCACCATGGTCGCGATGAAGGCGAGGATGATGGTGACGGAGCCCAGGATCACCACGGCCCGGCTCTGGTAGCGGGCCCACAGCATGTCGTTGATGGTCACCGCATTGACCCGGCGGGCGATGATGGCGAACTTCTTGCCAAGCACCCCCAGGGTGAGCCAGACGGTGGGTAGCTGGATCATCGCCAGCAGCACCCAGCCCAGACCGACCTTGTAGGCCGCCCCGGGCCCGCCGATAAAGGAGGAAGCGGAGGTGTAAGTGGCCACCAGCGTCATGGCCAGCACCAGGCCGCCCATGCTGCGGTTGCCGATGAAGTACTCCTGCACGAAGTCGCCACCGACCCGGTGACGGCTGGCCCAGAATCCCACTCCCAGCACCAGCACCAGGTAGACCACCAGCGGCAGCAACAGCTCAAGATTCACGGGGAGGCTCCTTGTCATCGAGGGAGGGAGAGTCGAGGGGGATATCCACGAACAGGCGGTCCACCATGAGGGCGCAGAGGCCGATGAACAACAGTGGCATCAGGATGCAGCTGAGCAGAAACCAGAGGGGCATGTTCCAGAGCTCGAGCTCTTCCGGGATGAAATAGGCCGAGCCATACCAGGCAATGAAATAAAGCAGGGTGAGCAGCAGGCAGAGGGCTGCTTCACGACGGGCGAGTGCAAAACGGTTCACCTTGGCCTCCGACAAGTGAGCGGGGCGCAAGAATAACAAAAAAGGGCCATGTCGCCATGGCCCTTTTTCATGTTGCCGATCCGGTGGGGATCGCGCATTTTCGCGACGAAGGCGTCCTTACAGACCCAACTTCTTGTGCAGGTAGTGGATGTTGGTTCCACCGTGCTGGAAGTTTTCGTCCTTCATGATCTCTTTTTGCAGGGCGATGTTGGTCTTGATGCCTTCCACCACCAGCTCGTCGAGGGCGTGACGCATGCGGGCGATGGCGACGTCACGGTTCTCGCCGTAGCAGATCAGCTTGCCGATCATGGAGTCGTAGTAAGGCGGTACCTTGTAACCCGCATAGATGTGGGATTCCCAGCGCACACCCAGACCGCCCGGCGCGTGGAAGCGCTGGATGAGACCAGGAGAGGGCAGGAAGGTAGCCGGATCCTCGGCGTTGATCCGGCACTCGATGGCATGGCCACGAAGACGGATGTCCTGCTGGGTGATCGACAGGGGCTGGCCGGCGGCGATGCGCAGCTGCTCCTTGATGAGGTCGACGCCGGTGACCATCTCGGTGACCGGGTGCTCGACCTGGATACGGGTGTTCATCTCGATGAAATAGAACTCGCCGTTCTCGTACAGGAACTCGAAGGTACCCGCACCGCGGTAGCCGATCTCGAGACAGGCGCGCACGCAGCGCTCGCCGATGAACTTGCGCATCTCGTCGGTGATGCCGGGAGCCGGCGCCTCTTCCACCACCTTCTGGTGGCGACGCTGCATGGAGCAGTCCCGCTCGCCCAGATAGAGGGCGGTGCCCTGGCCGTCAGCCAGCACCTGGATCTCGATGTGGCGCGGGTTTTCCAGGTACTTCTCCATGTAGACCATGTCGTTCTTGAAGAACTGGCCTGCTTCGGATTTGGTCAGCGCGATGGCGGCAGCCAGCTCGGCCTCGTTGCGCACCACGCGCATACCGCGACCACCCCCGCCACCGGCGGCCTTGATGATCACCGGATAGCCGATGCGCTTGGCGATGGCGGCGTTGCGCTTGGCATCGTTGTCCACCGGACCGTCGGAGCCGGGTACGCAAGGCACGCCCGCTTTCTTCATCGCCTCGATGGCGGAGACCTTGTCACCCATCAGGCGAATGGTCTCGGCGCGCGGGCCGATGAAGATGAAGCCGGATTTCTCGACCACTTCGGCAAAGTCGGCGTTCTCGGAGAGGAAGCCGTAGCCCGGGTGGATGGCGACGGCACCGGTCACCTCGGCGGCGGCAATGATGGCCGGCACGTTGAGGTAGGACTCACCGCTGGCAGGTTTGCCGATGCAGATGGTTTCGTCCGCCAGGAGCACATGCTTGAGCTCCCGATCGGCAGTGGAGTGAACGGCCACTGTCTTGATCCCGAGCTCTTTGCAGGCGCGCAGGATCCGCAGGGCAATTTCACCGCGGTTGGCGATGACTACTTTGTCCAACATGGGTGGCATTTTCCCTTATTCGATGATGAACAGCGGCTCGTCGAATTCGACTGCCTGACCATTTTCAACCAGGATCGCTTTGATCACGCCGGCCTTGTCAGACTCGATTTGGTTCATCATTTTCATGGCTTCGACGATGCACAGGGTGTCGCCGACATTGACGTGCTGACCGACTTCCACGAACGGCTTGGCTTCCGGGCTGGAAGAGCGGTAGAAGGAGCCCACCATGGGGGAGCGCATCAGATGACCGCTCGGGGCGGCATCGGCAGCGGGCGCTGCGGCAGCGGCCGGAGCAGCGGCAACAGGGGCGGCAACGGGAGCGGCGGCCTGCGGCATGATCATCTGCGGGGCAACGCTAACCTGGCCGGAGAAATTACGGCTGATGCGAACGGACTCTTCCCCTTCGGAGATCTCCAGCTCGGCGATGCCGGACTCTTCAACCAGTTCAATCAGCTTCTTGATTTTGCGGATATCCATTAGCATTCTCTTTCTTCTTTATCAGATAAGTGATTATCAAGCCGCGCGCAACTGATGCACGGCCGCGGTTAAAGCGAATTGGTAGCCATCGGCACCCAGCCCGCAGATCACCCCTTTGGCGACATCAGACAGATAGGAGTGATGACGGAAGGGCTCCCTGGCATGGACGTTGGACAGGTGAACCTCGATAAAGGGGATGGCCACACCCAGCAGGGCATCGCGAATGGCGACGCTGGTGTGGGTGAAGGCGGCCGGGTTGATGATGATGAAATCCACCTGACCCATGGCCTGATGGATGCGCCCGACCAGCTCGTGCTCGGCATTGGATTGCAGATGTTCCAGGGTGACACCGAGTTTGCTGGCGCTGTGCACCAGATCGGCGACGATCTCATCGAGCGTCTTGCTGCCGTAGATTCCCGGCTCCCGCTTGCCCAGCAGATTCAGGTTGGGACCGTTGAGCAGAAGGATTCGGTGATGTTGCGACATATTGAGTACATCCTCGATGATTATGCTGCTATCTATCAGCTATCTGTGGACAACCAGAAATCTAGCCAATTTTTGCACAATTCGGTGTGCCCTGGCACACAGATTTCGCAATTATATTGATTTCGTGAAAATTAGCAGCATTTTACTGGTCTAATCTCTACATCTGGCTATTTATTGGCCTTTCGCCTCTGCTCCCTGCCGCACCGTCGTTCCCTCTGCTGCATGAGCCCCAGACGCAACAAAGCCGGCACTGGGCCGGCTCTGCTGTGGAAGCTGAAGGGGACTCAAGCCGCTTCTGACTTCTCGCGGATCAGCTTGTCCACGACACCCGGATCCGCCAGGGTGGAGATATCCCCCAGGCTGTCGGTCTCGCCGGTGGCGATCTTGCGAAGGATGCGGCGCATGATCTTGCCGGAGCGGGTCTTGGGCAGCCCCTCGGCCCAGTGGATCACGTCCGGGGTGGCGATGGCGCCGATCTCCTTGCGCACCCACTCTTTGACCTCTTTATGCAGCTCGCGGCTCGGCTCTTCCCCGGCGATCAGGGTGACATAGGCATAGATGCCCTGGCCCTTGATCTCGTGGGGGACGCCGACCACGGCCGCTTCGGCGATCTTCGGATGGGCCACCAGGGCCGACTCTATCTCCGCCGTGCCCATGCGGTGGCCGGAGACGTTCAGTACATCATCCACCCGACCGGTGATCCAGTAGTAGCCATCCTCGTCGCGACGGGCACCGTCGCCGGTAAAGTAGCGGCCGGGGAAGGTGGAGAAGTAGGTCTGCTCGAAGCGATCGTGATCGCCGAACACGGTGCGCATCTGGCCGGGCCAGGAGTCGGTGATGACCAGGTTGCCCTCGGTGGCGCCTTCCAGCGGCTCGCCCAGATTGTCCACCAGGGCCGGCTGCACCCCGAAGAAGGGGCGGGTGGCGGAGCCGGGTTTCAGTGCGGTGACGCCGGGCAGCGGCGTGATCAGGATGCCGCCGGTCTCGGTCTGCCACCAGGTATCGACGATGGGGCAGCGCTCGTCGCCTATGGTGCGGTAGTACCACTCCCAGGCTTCCGGGTTGATGGGTTCACCCACGGATCCCATGATGCGCAGGCTGGTACGGGAGGTGCCTTCGATGGCCTCCTTGCCCTTGGCCATCAGCGCGCGGATCGCGGTGGGGGCGGTGTAAAGGATGGTGACCTGGTGCTTGTCCACCACCTGGCTCATGCGATTGGTGGCCGGGTAGTTGGGCACCCCTTCGAACATCAGGGTGGTGGCGCCGTTGGCGAGCGGCCCGTAGACCAGGTAGGAGTGACCGGTGACCCAGCCCACGTCGGCGGTACACCAGTAGATGTCCTCCTCGTGGTAGTCGAACACGTACTTGAAGGTGAGCGCGGCATAGACCAGGTAACCACCGGTGGTGTGCAGCACGCCCTTGGGCTTGCCGGTGGAGCCCGAGGTGTAGAGCACGAACAGGGGATCTTCGGCCCCCATGGCTTCGGGCGGGCATTCGGCGCTGACGGTGGCGACGGCATCGTGCCACCAGATGTCCCTGTGGCCGTGCCAGGCCACGTTGCCGCCGGTGCGCTTGAGTACGATCACCTTGTTGACCCGGGTATCCGGGTGGGTGAGCGCCTCATCGACGTTTTTCTTGAGGGGGATGGGACGACCGCCACGCAGGCCTTCGTCGGCGGTGATGACGATGGTGGCCCCGGAGTCGATGATGCGGCCGGAGAGGGCTTCCGGCGAGAAACCGCCGAAGACGATGCTGTGGACGGCGCCGATGCGGGTACAGGCCAGCATGGCGATGGCGGCTTCAGGCACCATGGGCATGTAGAGGCACACCATATCGCCGCGTTTCACCCCCTGGGCCTTGAGCACATTGGCAAACTTGCACACCTCGCCGTGCAGCTCACGGTAGGTGATCTTGCGATCCTCGGCCGGGTTGTCCCCTTCCCAGATGATGGCGACCTTGTCACCGCGTTCGTTCAGATGGCGATCCAGGCAGTTGGCCGAGACGTTGAGCAGACCATCCTCGTACCACTTGATGGAGACGTGGCCCGGATCATAGGAGGTGTTCTTGACGCGGGTGTAGGGCGTCATCCAGTCGAGGATCTTGCCCTGCTCCCCCCAGAAGGCGTCAGGGTTCTGCACCGACGCCTGATACATGGCTTCATAACCATCCTTGTCCAGCAGGGCGCCGTTGCCGATGTGGGCCTTGACCGGATAGACCTTGCTCTCGCTCATCTTTCACTCCTGTGAATACATTTTCTTAATGATTGAGTAACAACTTATACCTTTGGTTCCCGAGGGCAATTAGACTTTTGGATAGCGACAAAGGAAGAAGAGTGCCAGCAGCAAAAAGAGAAGGGAGCCCGGTGCTCCCTTCTCTTTTATCCGTGACTCACCCCTGGTTCATCCGTGTCCATGGGGGAGCATGGCGGCCATGTGGGGTTCGGCCAGGGGGTGGCTGAACAGATAGCCCTGGCCCTCCTCGCAGTGCAGGGATTGCAGAAACTGACGCTGGGGCTGGGTTTCGATGCCCTCCGCCGTGACCGCCATGCCGAGGGAGCTGGCCAGCTGGACTATGGTGCGGCACAGCTCGCGACTGTGCTTGTCATCGGGCAGCGCCTGCACGAAGGCCCTGTCTATCTTGATGCGATCGATGGGCAGGCTCTTGAGCAGGCTCAAGGAGGAAAAGCCGGTTCCAAAGTCGTCGATGGCGATCTGCACCCCCAGCGCCTTGAGGCGGGTAAAGAGGCGCAGGCTGTGATCCACGCTCTGGATGATGCTCTCGGTGACCTCTATCTCCAGCCTTTCGGCGGGGAAGCCGGTCTCGGCCAGGATGGCGGTGACCCTCTCCACGTAGTCGGGGGAGCGCATCTCCCTGACCGACACGTTGACGGAGAGCCGAGGGACCGCGAAGCCTTCTGCCAGCCACTTCTGGCCTTGCTGGCAGGCGGTGCGCATCACCCAGGCACCGAGCTGCTCGATGAGGCCGCACTCTTCGGCCACCGGGATGAAGCGAGCCGGTGAGATGATGCCCATGCAGGGGTGCTGCCAGCGCACCAGGGCCTCGAGACCGCTGAGGCTGCCATCGGCGAGATCCGTCATGGGCTGGTACAGCAGACGAAACTGCTGCTGCTCCATGGCCTTGAGCAGCCCCTGCTCCAGGGCCATGCGTTCCCTGGTCTGTATCGTCATGTCCGGGGAGTAGAACAGATAGCCGTTGCGACCACGGCGCTTGGCCTCGTGCATGGCATTGTCTGCCGCACTGATGAGGCTGTCCGGGGTATAGCCATGTTCCGGATAGAGGGAGATGCCGATGCTGGCGGAGAGTCTCACCCGCTCCTGCCCGATGTCGGCCGGCTCGTGCAGCCTTTGCTGCAACCGCTCGATCAACCACACCAGCTCTTCCCGTTTCCCCATGTCGGGGAGCAGTACCAGAAACTCGTCGGCCCCCAACCGGATGGCGACGTCCCCGGTGCGCAGGCAGTGGCGGATGCGATCCGCCGACAGCTTGAGCAGCTGATCACCGGCGCTCTGCCCCAGGTTGTCGTTGATGAGTTTGAAACCGTCGAGATCGATGAACAGCAGCGCCAGAGTGTGCCGGTTCAGGCGGGCCATCTCGATCTCCAGGGTGAGGCGCTCCTGCAGCAGGCTGCGATTGCCAAGATCGGTGAGGGGATCGTGATAGGAGAGGTGCTGCAGCCGTGCCTCCATCTGGGACAGCTGCCGCACCTGATGGCCGGACAGCTCCGGGGCTGATACCGCCAGTGTGGGGTGGGCGGCAGGCATCAGGGGCAGATCCCGGGTGATGAGGAAGAGGCCGTTGAAGATGCCGTCGTCATCCAGCACCGGGCCGCAGCTCAGGTGCCAGCGTGTCGAGGACGCGGGATGGGGGGCGCCCGTGTCATCCAGCTCCAGCTCGACCCGCTGTGCTCCATGAAGCAGCTGCTGTAGCAGGGGAGCCAGCATGGGGGCACGGGCCGGGCTGATCTCAAACAGGGTCTTGCCGGGGTGCTCCGACCTGGCGAGCCCGCTCAGCTGGGCAAAGCTTGCGTTGACCTCGCGGCATCTGAATTCACGATCGAACATGGCAATGCCAAAAGGAGCCTGATCGAACAACTGCTGCAATTCGTGGATGGTGAGCGGGCCTGACAGATGCAGTGTCTGAACCGATTCGGGTAGCACTCTTTCCATATAGGCTCCTGAATTGATTTTTTTATCATTTGCGCGACTGTGTCAGTATGGCATGAAGTTTCAGGAGGGAAAGAAAGTGGGGGAATGTTGTGAAATCAACAGGATATCAGCCTTTCTGGCGACCAAATGCCTGAAGGCCTCGCACGAAGACCAGCCAGCCTACCAGGTGAAAAGGCAGGGCCATGGCGTAGAGCAGCAACCAGTGACTCTCCGTGCCGCTGCTGTTGATGAAGTCGATCCAGGAAGCCAGCAAGGCCAGCATACCCGCTATCTGGAAGCGGCGGCGCAGCACCACCTCGACGCCCAGGTTGGCAAGGTAGAGCGTCAGCAGTATGCCGGCAAAGCCAGTGAGCTGGGCGGTGCCGTAGAGTTCCCTGTCCGGGTTGAACAGCAGCACGGCGAGGGGAGTAATGCCCTGATCCAGCGGGATCAGGGCCAGCAGCCAGCATGCGATCAGGAGCAGGGCTGTCTTCATCGGCTTAGCCGGCGCTTTGGGCCGGTTTGATCAGGCTCAGGTAGTTGGCATCCATCTTGAGGAATACCCCCAGCAGACGGGCACTCGCCCCGTAGAAGCCGAATTCGTCGGCGGCGCGACAGGCGCTCTCGAACTGCTCGAACCACCCCAGCAAGTGATGGTGCAGCAGCGCTTCCTGCTCCTTGAGCCACTCCTCGCGCTGGGCGGCCGTGGTCGCTTCGGCGGCGCGGATGATGAGGTTGCCCATCAGGTCCAGCTCGATGGCCAGGTGATCGGCGGGCTCCTTGTATTTGTCGCTGACATTGATGCCCAGGCGATCGAGGCGAGCCTGCATCTCGGCCATGGGGGCCTGCATCAGCAGCTTGCCCTCGCCGCGGTAGAGCGACTCATAGGGCAGGGCACCCTGCTTGGGATCGACCAGAAACAGGCCGGCGAAGTCGGCAGCGAGCTCCAGCTGGCGATCGGGACGCACCAGCAGACGGGCGATGGCATCGTTCAGTTCGGCCACGGCCTCGCGCATCGGGTCAAGGGTGGAGAGGCTCTTCAAGAAGCTGCGCACGTCGTAGGTGTCGTATTCAGCAATCTGTGCATCACTGAGTTCGGCAGCGAACAGGGTGGAGAACCACCAGTAAAGCTCGGCCCGGCGTTCGCTGGTAGCCATAAATTCCTGCATTTTTCCTCCGTGGATGACAATCGGGAGCCATAGAGGCTCCCGATTCTAACGACTTTAAAAATAAAGGAAACTCAAGGGGGGGGGACTTTCGTCCCCCTGGTTCACAGTGCCGGGAACATGGGATCGATGCCCTTGGCGGATTCCGGTGCCCCGAAGGCGGTGACGGCCGGGACTTCGCCATGGAACTTCTCGATCTCCACCAGGGCGGTGTGGGCCGTGGTGGCCTGCGCCAGGCTGGAGGAGCCGATGTCCGCGGTCAGCACGTTGGGATCGCCATAGGTACAGAGAGTCCCCACCTTACCGCCTTCCTGCGGGCCGTACCAGGCACCTTCCTGGATGCGCACCACACCGGGGGCGTAGTCTTCGCTCACCACCAGACCGGCCAGCACCTGACCGCGGCCGTTGAAGACCCGCACCAGATCCCCGTCCTTGAGCCCGCGCGCCTTGGCGTCCTGCGGGTTCATGTAGACAGGCTCGCGACCCTGCACCGTGTAGGTGGCACGGTAGTTGTCGGAGGAGCAGAGCTGGCTGTGCAGGCGCTTGTCCGGGTGGCAGGATTGCAGGTGCAGCGGGAACTGCTTGCTGCCATGGCCGCCGTGGGAGCGCTCGTAAGGCTCGATCCAGACCGGGTGGCCCGGGCAATCCGCGTAACCGTAGTCGGCGATGGTCTTGGAGTAGATCTCGATGAGACCGGACGGGGTGCCCAGCGGCTCCAGATCCGGCTCCTGACGGAACGACTCGTGCCGCACCCAGGGCTTGCCCGCCGGGAAGGTAACGAAACCTTCACCGTGCCAGAACTGGCTGAAGCGGGGCAGGCGGATGCCGATGCCGCGGCCCTGCAGGCGGGCGTCGTCATAGATGCTCTGGATCCACTCCAGCTTGGTCTTGCCACCGGTAAACTCGGCCTCGCGGTCGAAGCGACGGCACAGATCGGCGAAGATGTCGTAGTCGTCGCGCGCCTCGAACAGCGGCTCGACCACCTTGTGCATGGCCAGGATGCCGGCGTTGGAGTGGGAACCCCACTGCTCAATGTCATCCCGCTCATAGGTGGTGGTGGCCGGCAGCACGATATCGGCGAAGCGGCAGCTGGCGGTCCACTGGTGATCCACGCTCACCACGGTTTCCAGCTTGCGCCAGGCGGCGATCATCTTGTTGCGATCCTGCTGGTGGTGGAACGGGTTGTTGCCGCAGAACACCGCCATCTTCATCTCCGGATAGGTGATGGTCTGGCCGTTGAAGGCAATCTGCTTGCCCGGGTTCAGGATGCAGTCGACGAAACGGGCCACCGGGATGAACCTGGAGTAGCCCTTCCAGTCGCCGTTGTGCAGCGGCTTGACCCCGGGAATGACGGAGCTGAAGCCGGACATGATGGGGCCTGTGCTGGTGATGGTACCGGCGCCGTTGTAGTGCCAGCCAAAACCGTAGCCGCCACCCGGCAGACCGATCTGGCCCAGCATGGAGGCCAGGACCACCAGCATCCAGGCGTACTGTTCGCCGTGGTGCATACGCTGCACGCACCAGCCGCCGATGAGCTGGGTGCGGCCGCTGGCCATGGTGCGCGCCAGTTCGCGGATGGTTTCGGCAGGTACGCCACAGATGGCGGAAGCCCACTCGGCATCTTTCACCTGACCATCCTTGGTGCCCAGCAGGTAGGGCAGGAACTTGTCAAAGCCGGTGGTGTAGTTCTTCAGGAACGCCTCGTCGTGACGCTTCTCGCTGTAGAGGGTATGGGCGATACCCAGCATCAGGGGCACGTCGGTCTGTGGGTTCAGGGTCACCTGATCGCAATTGAGGTACTTCTGGGTCTTGGACTTGACCGGGTCGACGCTGATGACCCTGATCTCGCCCTTGGCCACTTTCTCTTTCAGCTGTGCCCAGTATTCGTAGACGCTGTGATCCGGCACCAGCCAGCCCACCTGCAGGTTCTTGATGGGATCGGAACCCCAGATGACGATGGTCTTGCTGTGCTCCAGCACCAGGGGCCAGGAAGTCTGCTGCTCGTACACCTCCATGGCGCCCGCCACGTGGGGCAAGATCACCTGGGCGGCGCCGGTGGAGTAGTCACCGGCCTTAGCCAGATAGGTGCCGTGCAGGTTCATGGCGCGGCCCAGCATGGCGCCGGCGGAGTGCAGCTTGCCGACCGACTGCCAGCCTGAGTGACCGGCGTAGAGGGCGCTCGGGCCATGGGTCTTCTGCACCCGCTCCAGCTCGTGATAGAAGAAGTCCAGCGCCTGGGACCAGGTTACCCGCACGAAGCGGTTCTGGCCGCGCTCGCTGGTGTCGGACTGGTGGCCCTTGCGCAGCCAGTCCAGACGCACCATGGGGTAGCGGATGCGGGAGGGGTTGTAGACCACTTCACTCAGGGCCTTGAGCATCTCGGTCGGATGCTTGTCATGCTCGAACGGCAGGGTCTCGACCCAGCGGCCGCCCACCACACGGGCGCGGAAGGCACCCCAGTGGGAGCCGGACTGCACCAGTTTGTCGCCAGACTCGGCGGCCATCACGGCGCGACCGAGCAGGGAGGGGCCGATCAGGGCGCTGGCACCGCTGGCCAGCAAGCCACCCAGAAAACCACGACGGGAAATATTGATCATCTTGTTATTCCTTTCTCGAATCCGGAATTAGTGGCTGCCCTGACCACCGGTATCGGCGGCATGGTTTTGCAGGTACTTGAGCAGGGTGCGCTCCTCTTCCTTGCTCAGGCGGTAGTAGGCGGACATGGCCTTGAGACCCGAGATCCAGCCGTTGGCGGTGAAGTGAGCCGGATCCGGCGCCGCGTGGCAGGAGTTGCAGGTGGACTTGTACATCTCGCCGGCATAATCCCAGATCGGTTTGAGGGAGGATTCGAGGCCCTTGCCATCGACCCAGGCCTGCACCTGCACCTGTTCCCACTTGATATGGGTGGCGCTGTCGGTCTCCTGTTTCAGGATCTGCTCGTTGGCCCTGAGCTCGTCACGGATGGTGGCCACGAAGACCCGCTTGCCCATGTACTCGCTCAGCACGCGGCCCTTGCCTTCGGTTTCGCGCCAGCCTTCGATGGTCACCTTGAGGCGATCACCGCTGCGGGCCACGACATCGATGCGGGAGGCGGGCAGCAGCTTGCCGACTGGCTCGGTACTCTCTTCGCTTTCGTAGAGATCCTTCTCGCCCAGGGTGTAGAGGGTCTCGGCGGCCGGTGCCTCTTGCGCATCGCTTGCCAGGGTGGCGTAGGTGGCACGGAAGCCGCCCGCCATGTTCGGCAGCTCGTGGGCAATGCCCTTGTGGCACTCGATGCAGTTCATGTTCTTGGCGGCGGCATCCTTCATCGCCAGGGCGGCGGCGGGGGACTGTTTGGCGTGGTCCATGTTGTCGTAGCTGTGGCAGGACTTGCAGGTCTTGGAGTTCTGGCTGCTCATGCGGGCCCACACCTTCTCGGCCAGGTGCAGACGCCTGTCTTCAAACTTCTCCTGGGTGTCGATGCTGTGGCCTATGTACTGCTGATAGAGGTCGTTGGCCGCCTCCATCTTGCGGGCGACCTTGCCGACGAAGTCCTTCGGCTGATGGCAGTCGGTACAGATGGCCTGGACGCCGGAGGCATTCTTGAAGTGGATGGACTCCTTGTACTCGGGGTAGACGGTGTCCTTCATGGTATGGCAGGAGATGCAGAACTCGAGGGTACTGGTCTTCTCGAAGCCGTAGTGCAGGCCGACGCTGCCGGCCAGGGTGACCCCGACGCCCGCCAGCACCAGCGCCAGTACCGACCAGCGGCGGCTGGGGGTGCGCAGGAAATGCCACAGTTTTTTCATCATGTTCTCTCACATCACTTTTTTGATGGAGGCCATGATAGGGAGGCGTTGTGAACAGGGCTGCCGCCGAAAATTAACGAAATAGGGGTATTTATGAAAAATTATGAATAGAATAATCCCCCCATGTTGAACTCTGTCTAACCCTGCGGACCCTGCCCATGAGCCACCACATTCTGGTTGTTGAAGACGATGCCGTGACCCGCGAGAAGCTGACCGGCTATTTCGAGCGGGAGGGCTATCGGGTGACCGCGGTCGAGAACGGCCAGGAGATGCGGGCCGTGCTGGCAGAGCAGGAGGTGGCCCTGGTGATGCTGGACATCAACCTGCCGGGGGAGGATGGCCTGCTGCTGACCCGCGAGCTGCGCGCCCGCAGCACGGTGGGGATCATCCTGGTGACCGGCCGCAGCGATGCGGTGGACCGGATAGTGGGCCTCGAGATGGGGGCCGACGACTATGTCACCAAGCCGTTTGAGCTGAGGGAGTTGCTGGTGCGGGTCAAGAACCTGCTGTGGCGAATCTCATTGGCCGCAGCCCAGCCGAGTGAGCCGGCGGTGGCCGACGATGCGGTGCGCTTCGGCCCCTGGCGCTTCGATATTCCCCGCCGCCAGCTCAGCCGTGACGGGGTGCCGGTGCGCCTGACCAAGGCAGAGTACGAGGTGCTGGTGGCCTTTATCGCCAACGCCGGGCGGGTACTGAGCCGGGAGCGGATCCTGGCCCTCACCAGCCACCGGGGCGATGGCCCGAGCGATCGCACCATAGACGTGCTGATCCGCCGTCTGCGGGGCAAGATGGAGCAGGATCCCCGTGACCCGCAACTGTTCGTCACCGTGCACGGGGAAGGCTATCTGTTCGCCGGCGAGCTGGCCGCCTGATCCTCAGCTTTGCTAGGCACTCAGGCCGATGGCCGGGTGTCGAACTGCGGGCAGTCGTCCCCTATCTGGTGCCAGGGGGCCTTGGAGCCGACGAAGATGTGAAACGCGGGCTTCTGGCTCGGCGCCTCGTCCAGTATCCCCAGCCGCAGATTGATCTTGCCCGTGCTGCGCTTCTGGCTGAACAGGCTGGAGCCGCAGTGGCGGCAGAAGGCGAGGCTGGTCTCGTCCGATTTCTGGTAGCGGCTGATGGCCTCGCTCCCCTTCACGATGGCCACCTTGTCACCATCCAGCCCGCCGACGGAGGCGTAGTCCGCCCCGGAAAACTTGCGGCACTCGCTGCAATGGCAGTTGCCCATGTAGTCGAACTGATCCGGCAGGGTCAGGGCCACGGCGCCGCACAGGCAGCTCGCATGCAATGTGTTCATCTCTATCTCCTTGAGTGCTTGGTTAGTTGCCGCTGGCGTCGACGCCGACCCGGTAGACTGGGCGAAAGATGCCATCGGACAGAGAGTTGGCGGGATTGGCCGGGGGGGCCTCCAGGGTCAGGATGGGGGGGCCCATCACCCGCGGGCACTGCTGCTCGCCGGCCTCGGGTCTTTGCAGCAGGCAGACCGCCTGGGCCACTGCAAGGCGCCCCTGCTGGCGCATCTGATCGCTGTTGGCGGCCAGGACCTTGCCCCGGCGCAGGCCGCGTTGCACCCCGTGGCTGAAGTAGGTGCTCAATACTTGGGGTTTTGTGAGTTGGCGCTGGGCCAGCTCGTTGACCGCCACTTCGGCGGCGATGGCGCCCCCCACCAGATAGTCGAGGTCGGGGTGGCGGGCCAGGGTCTGCTGCACCAGGGTGCGCTGGATCTCGCGGCTGTTGTCACCGCGCGCCGTGCTCACCAGCCTGATGGCGCTCCCCTCGATGCCGTTGGCAAAGCCCGGCTCGACGAAATTGTTGCCACCGCTCGCCTGCGGGCCGGGGAAGAGCGCCACCGTCACCGGCGGGCTGCCGGCAGGGTGGCGCTTGGCCAGCCAGTGGCCCATCTGCCAGCCCATCTGATACCAGGAGACCCCCACCTTGGCCTTGACCAGTCCGGCGGGCAGATCGTTGACCAGGCCGAACACCGGCAGCGGGCTGGCGCTGATCGCCTCGTCCAGCCCGTCGTAGCTCACTGCGCCGAGCAGGATGGCATCGCTCCCCTCGCTCACGCACTGCTGCAACTGCTGGCGCTGTTCGGCAAGGGCGCCGTAGCCCCCCGCCTCGTGGATGCGCAGCGTCACGCGAAGCCGTTTTGCCTCCTCCACCATGCCCTGATTGACCGACAGCCAGTAGGCGTCGCGCAGGTGGGGATAGAGGGCGCACAGGGTCAGTGGGCGCGTGATGGGGACGGGCCCTTGCCAGTTCAAACGGGCCGGCTTGCCGCCGAAGGCACCGTCCGGCCAGTGATCCACCTCGAAGGCGAGGGCGCAGGCCGGGAGCAGGATGAGCAACAGGGAGAGACAGACGCTTCGCATGGCCGGAGGTTTTGTTAAAGTGTGGGGCCATATTATCCGGTCAAAGTCGACCACAACCAAGGTACTTCCCGTGAGAATCTTTTCCGGCCTGGGCGGCAAGCTGTTGCTGGCCTTCTCCCTGATGGCGCTGCTGACCCTGGGGGCCTCCCTGCTGGGGTGGTTCGGCCTCAGCCACCTGCGCCAGCTGGAGCAGGGGGTGCAGCAGACCCTGGCGGATCAGGAGCTGGCCCGCACCCTGGCGCGGCTCGGCGGCGAGATCCAGAGCTCCTCCCACCTGTTGGCCTCCGCGACCAGCGAGGAGGAGCGGGAGCATCAGGGGCGGCTGCTCACCCTGCAGGGGCAGCAGATGCAGCATGTGCTGGAGCAACTGGGCCATGGTGGCGGCAAGGCGGCGTCCGACGAGCTGCATCGCCTCAGCCAGACCATCATCGGCAACCTGGGCCAGCAGGGCTGGCTGGTGGGAGAGCGGCTCACGCTGATGGCCGAAGGAGGCGCGTTGCGCTCCCGGCTGGTGACGGCCGCCGGTCAGGTGGCGGAGCTGGCCCGCAGCCAGATGGAGAACGCCGAAACCGTGATGGTGGCGGGGCTCGGCTCTCTCTATTCGCTGCAGGGGCGCCCAGCAGATGGGGCGATCGACCGGCTGCTGGAGCAGGATCTCGACTGGCTGGAGCAGATGACGGAGCTGCGCCACCGCACCCTGATGCAGCAGCAGCGCATCGAGGAGATCTGGCGCAGCGACCGGCAGGCCGGGCTGCTGACCCTGCTGCAGGAGGTGCGTCGTGAGCTGGCCATCCTGCGGCTGCGCGCCGGAGCGGTGACCGATCCGGCTCGCCGCCAGGCGGTGGAGCAGGCGCTGACCGTGCTGGAGCAGAGCGATCGGCTGGTACAGCTGCGCAGCGACTGGCTCGGCAAGGGGGAGGCGCTGCGGGTGCTGGCCGCCGCCAACGAGGCCCTGATGGAGAGCCTCAACCGCGAGGTCGGCACCCTGGTGAACCAGGCCCGGGACTCCCTGGGAGAGAGCCAGCAGGCTCTGAGCCAGCGCCTCAAGCTGCTGGAGCAGGCCCTGATGGTGATCGGCCTGCTCACCCTGGTGCTGCTCATCCTGCTGATGTGGCGCATGGTTTATGGCCGCATCGTCTGGCCGCTGCAGCGAGCGGTTGCCGGGATGAGCCGGTTGGCCAGGGGGGATCTGGCGCCCCTGACGCCGGTCGGGGAGGCGGGGCGCGACGAGCTGGCGGAGCTGGCGCGGGCATTGCAGGTGTTTCGCGACAACGCACTCGAGCTTGGCCGCTACCAGCGGGAGCTGGAGTCGCGGGTCGAGGAGCGCACGGAACAGCTCAGCCATGCCAATGCGCGCCTCAACGAAGAGGTGGAGAAGCAGCGGCTGGCCCGCGCCGAGGCGGAGCAGGCCAACCGGGCCAAGTCGGTGTTCCTCGCCACCATGAGCCACGAAATCCGCACTCCCATGAACGGCATCCTGGGCGGTCTCACCCTGCTGGAGGATACCCATCTCAGCGAGACCCAGCAGCGCTACCTGGCCGCCATCGAGCAGAGCGGTGAATCCCTGCTGGAGATCCTCAACGACATTCTCGACTACTCCAAGATCGAGGCGGGCCACGTGGAGGCGCGCCGCGAGCCCTTTTCCCTGCGCCCGCTGGCCGAGGAGCTGATCGCCCTGTTCGGGCCGAGGGCCGACGCGAAAGGGGTGACGCTGGCGCTGGAGTTCGCCCCCTCGCTCCCCCCCGTGGTGGAGGGGGATCTGGGCAAGCTGCGCCAGGTGCTCGCAAACCTTCTTGGCAATGCGGTCAAGTTCACCGTCAAGGGGCGCATCACCCTGGTGGTGGCGCCGCTCGCCTGTGCGGGTCCCTGCGCCGAGCCCTGCATCCGTTTCGTGGTGAAAGACACGGGCCCCGGCATCCCGTCCGGGGAGCAGGAGGCGGTGTTCGAGGCCTTCCACCAGCGCAAGCGGGACATGGGGCATCAGGGGGGGACGGGGCTCGGGCTTGCCATCAGCCGCCGGCTGGTGGCCGCCATGGGGGGAGAGCTCACGCTCTCCAGCGAGTCGGGGCAGGGGTGTGAATTCAGCTTCAGCCTGCCGCTGCAGCGCTCGGCAGCCCAGCTGCCGGCCAGCGCCCAGCCGGTGCGCCTTGGCCAGCCGCGGGAGATCCTGCTGGTGGAGGACAACGAGATCAACCGGCTGGTGGCCCAGGGCATGCTGACGCGCCTCGGTCACAGGGTCACCCTGGCCGAGGATGGGCGCAGTGCGCTGGCACGGGTGACCGAGCGCCCCTTCGAGCTGGCTCTGCTCGACATCAACCTGCCGGACATGGATGGCATGACCCTGCGCGAGGATCTGGTGGCCATCAGCGAGGAGGAGCATGGTCGCGACCTGCCCGCCATCGCCATTTCCGCCCAGATGTACCCGGAGGATGTGCGCGCCTGCCTCGCCGCCGGGTTCGCCGACTTCGTCGGCAAGCCGGTACGGCTGGCGGCGCTGGCCGCGGCCATCGACCGGCTGTATCAGGGGGAAGAAGGGGGGGAGATGCCGGACGTGCCGGGCGACTCCGGGAGTGATCCGGAGACGGCGAACCCGATACTGGAGGCGGATCTGGCCCTGCTGGGCGGCCCGCGCATCCGCCAGCTGATCGGACTGTTTGCCTCCCAGGGGGCGGCCCTGGTGGCCGAGCTGGCAAGCAGCAAGGGGAAAGCGCGGCGGGCGCTGGCCCACAAGCTCAAGGGGAGCGCCCTGGCGCTCGGGCTGGGCACCTTCGCGGCGCAGTGCGCCGCCGTGGAGGAGGGGGGCGGTGACCCGGCACGGCTGCCCATGTACTTTGACGAGGCGATGGCCGGTCTAGAGGCGTGGCAGGCGCGGCACCTGCCGCCGGCATAAGCAATCCCGTGGCGCCCGCTCCCGCGGGCTATTCCGCCTCGCGATAGAGCTCCTGCTTGCAGCGGGGGCAGATGTGCTGGCGCCGGTAATCCAGCTGGTGCACCAGGCCGACCTCCAGCTGCTGGTGGTGACCGCAATGAATGCAAAAGACGATGTCGCCATCGGCGGCGCCGGGGTGGGCCGCTAGGTATTGCTCCCGGGTGGGCAGTGACTCCCAGCGGGTGACGCAGGCCCCCTTGCGGCTGCCGGTGTAATAGACCCAGTAGAAAAGAGCGAAGACCGCGACAATCAAGAACAGCATCAGGTGATCCATCATGGTGTTTCCCCTTGTGGTCCGGGATGAAAACGCATGGCGTGTGCCGCATCGGGCCGGGCGGATGCGACGCTCAATAAAATGTTATCTGTTAATAACCGCTGCAACCTTGATCTGGCCCCGGTTTTGCGGCCTGCGCGGGGGAGAGGGGCGAATCGGGAACCGCTGGGTGAGTGCCGGATGGCTCGAACCTGGAGGCCATGCGGATTTCGAGATTTGCGACGTATTTTACATTTTATAAACATTTTTTTGGGTGGTCGGACTGTCTCTTTGATCCAGCTCACGTTACAATGCGCGGGCCCACTTCACCTATCGCGCAAACGATTTTCAGGAGATAAACGGATGTTGAAACGTGACATGACCATCGCCGGCTATGATCCAGAGCTGTGGCAGGCCATCACAGACGAGACCCGTCGTCAGGAAGAGCACATCGAGCTGATTGCGTCTGAGAACTACACCAGCCCCCGCGTCATGGAGGCCCAGGGCTCCCAGCTGACCAACAAGTACGCCGAAGGTTACCCGGCCAAGCGCTACTACGGTGGTTGCGAGTATGTGGATGTGGTTGAAACCCTGGCCATCGAGCGCGCCAAGGAGCTGTTCGGTGCCACCTACGCCAACGTGCAGCCGCACTCCGGCTCCCAGGCCAACAGCGCCGTCTACATGGCTCTGCTGCAGCCGGGCGACACCGTGCTGGGCATGAACCTGGCCCACGGCGGTCACCTGACCCACGGCTCCCCCGTCAACTTCTCCGGCAAGCTGTACAACATCATTCCCTACGGCATCGACGAGTCTGGCAAGATCGACTACGACGAGATGGAGCGCCTGGCCGTTGAGCACAAGCCGAAGATGATGATCGGTGGCTTCTCCGCCTACTCCGGCATCGTCGACTGGGCCCGCATGCGCGAAATCGCAGACAAGATCGGTGCCTACCTGTTCGTGGACATGGCCCACGTGGCGGGTCTGATCGCCGCCGGCGTCTACCCGAACCCGGTGCCCCACGCCCACGTGGTCACCTCCACCACCCACAAGACCCTGGCCGGTCCGCGCGGTGGTCTGATCCTCTCCGCCGCTGACGACGAAGATCTGTACAAGAAGCTGAACTCCGCCGTCTTCCCGGGCGGCCAGGGCGGCCCGCTGATGCACGTCATCGCCGGTAAAGCAGTTGCCTTCAAAGAGGCGCTGGAGCCCGAGTTCAAGACCTATCAGGCCCAGGTCGTGAAGAACGCCAAGGCCATGGCCGCCACCTTCATCGAGCGCGGCTACAAGATCGTCTCCGGCGGTACCGACAACCACCTGATGCTGGTTGACCTGATCGGCCGCGAGCTGACCGGTAAGGATGCCGACGCTGCGCTGGGCAAGGCCAACATCACCGTCAACAAGAACTCCGTACCGAACGACCCGCGTTCTCCGTTCGTGACCTCCGGCGTGCGTATCGGCACCCCGGCCATCACCCGCCGCGGCTTCAAGGAAGCCGAGTCCATCCAGCTGACCAACTGGATCTGCGACGTGCTGGACAACCACGACAACGACGAAGTGCTGGCCACCGTGCGCGAGAAGGTGCTGGACATCTGCCGCCGCTTCCCGGTCTATGCCTGATAACGGCTTACGCCCGGTTTGAGACCAATGCCACCTTCGGGTGGCATTGTTTTTTCTGGGCTTTTACCGGTTTTCCATGGCCGTGCTACACTGGCGGGCCAATTATCCTGGCCCTGTGGGGCCGGCGCCCTTTTCCGTCAACGCCGGAGGTCCGATGCATTGCCCTTTCTGTAGTGCCGTTGATACCAAGGTGATCGATTCCCGTCTGGTGGCCGAAGGCCATCAGGTGCGCCGCCGTCGTGAGTGCCTGCTCTGCCATGAGCGCTTCACGACCTTCGAGATGGCCGAGCTGGTGATGCCACGGGTCATCAAGTCCAATGGCTCCCGCGAACCCTTCAACGAAGACAAGCTGCGCGCCGGCATTCTGCGGGCGCTGGAGAAGCGGCCGGTGAGCATGGAGGCCATCGAGAAGGCGGTCAACCACATCAAGTCCCGCCTGCGGGCCACCGGCGAGCGCGAAGTCGCCTCCGAGCTGGTGGGCAACCTGGTGATGGACGAGCTCAAGGGACTCGACAAGGTGGCCTATATCCGCTTTGCCTCCGTCTACCGCAGCTTTGAAGACATACGTGAGTTCGGCGAAGAGATCGCCAAGCTGGAGAAGTAAGCCTGCGTCAGGCTCTGTGTATATGACCCTCTTTTCTCGCCTGTAACGGGAGCCCAGATGTTTAGTCAAGACGATTACCAATGGATGAGCCGGGCCCTCGAACTGGCCCGCCGTGGCCGCTACACCACGGCCCCCAACCCTTGCGTCGGTGCCGTGCTGGTGAAGGCGGGCGTGGTGGTGGGGGAGGGCTGGCACCAGCGTGCCGGCGAACCCCATGCCGAGGTCTATGCCCTGCACGCAGCCGGCGAAGAGGCCCGCGGCGCCACCGCCTATGTGACCCTGGAGCCCTGCTCCCACCACGGGCGCACGCCCCCCTGTGCCGAGGCGTTGATCAAGGCCGGGGTGACCCGGGTGGTCGCCGCCATGGTGGATCCCAATCCCCAGGTGGGGGGCCGCGGGCTGCGCATGCTCTCCGAGGCGGGGATCAAGACCGACTTCGGCCTGCTGGCCGCCGAGGCCGAGGCCCTCAACCCGGGCTTTTTCAAGCGGATGCGCACCGCCTTCCCGCAGGTGACGGTCAAGCTCGGCGCCAGCCTGGATGGCCGCACCGCCATGGCGAGCGGCGAGAGCCAGTGGATCACCTCCCCGGAGGCGCGCCGCGACGTACAGCGGCTGCGGGCCCGCCACGATGCGGTGCTTTCCAGCGCCGAGACCGTGCTGGCGGACAACGCCTCCCTGACCGTGCGCTGGGACGAGCTGCCCCCCTCGGTCAAGGCCGCCTATCCCAAGGAGGCCCTGCGCCAGCCGCTGCGGGTCATCGTCGATTCCCAAAACCGGCTCACCCCCGACCTGCCCCTGTTCCAGAGCGAGAGCCCTGTACTGCTGGCCCGCCACAAGGCCGCTGGCGACTGGCCTGCCTGGGTGCAACAGCTGGAAGTGCCGCTCCTGGACGGCAAGCTGGATCTGGTCAGCCTGTTCATGCTGCTGGCCAAACAGAACATCAATTCGGTGCTGGTGGAGGCGGGGCCCCGCCTGTGCGGCGCCCTGCTGGAGAAGGGGCTGGTGGACGATCTGGTGCTCTATCAGGCGCCCAAGCTGATGGGGGACGAGGGACGGGGCCTGTTCCATCTGCCCGGGCTGACCCGGCTGTTCCAGGCACCCAAGCTCACCATCAAAGATGTGCGGCTGGTGGGGCAGGATATTCGCATCAGCGCCAAGGTGGCGTGAGGCGCCCGGGCCCGGCCGGCGGGGAGCCTCGTCGTCGCCAGCTGGCCCGATCTTTCAACGTTCAAGGGGGCGAGTCCCCCTCATCAGCAAGGTGATCTGCATGTTTACCGGAATTATCGAAGCGGTGGGAACCCTGGCCGAGCTGCGCCGCCAGGGGGAGGACATGGCCCTCACCGTGCACGCGCCCACCCTGGACTTTAGCGACGTCAAACTGGGGGATTCCATCGCCACCAACGGCGTCTGTCTCACCGTGGTCGCCCTGGGTGACCAGCGCTACACCGCCGACGTCTCCCTGGAAACCCTCTCCCGCACCGGATTTTCCGCCGCCAGGGTGGGGGATCCGGTCAACCTGGAGAAGGCGCTGATGCCCACCTCCCGCCTCGGCGGCCACCTGGTCTCCGGCCATGTGGATGGCATCGGCGAGGTGAAGAGCAAGTCATCCAGCGGGCGCGCCATCGAATACTGGATAGAGGCGCCGGCGGAACTCTCCCGCTACATTGCCGAGAAGGGGTCCATCGCGGTGGATGGCATCAGCCTCACGGTCAACGCCGTGCAGGGGGATTTGTTCCGGCTGACCATAGTGCCCCACACCGCCCAGGAGACCACCATTGCCCGTTGGAAGCCGGGGTATCGCGTCAACCTCGAGGTGGATCAGATAGCCCGCTATCTGGAGCGGCTGATGATGGGCAAGGGCCAGGAGAGCACGACCTCCACCCTGACCCTGGAGAAGCTGGCCCAGTCCGGTTTCCTGTGAGGACGCGGCAGAAAAACGCGGTTCTGTGATCCTGCTCGGATTGAAAGCGGGCCCAGTGCCCCCATCTAGAGCCACATAAACCCAGGTCGAGTCGAGCCTCAGGCTCGCTCCCCACGCACATTGATGGAGTAGCCCATGGCGCTGAGTACAACCCAGGAAATCATTGCCGATATCAAGGCTGGCAAGATGGTGATCCTGATGGACGACGAAGACAGGGAGAACGAAGGGGACCTGATCATGGCCGCCTCCTGTGTCCGCCCGGAAGATATCAACTTCATGGCCCGCTACGGCCGGGGGCTCATCTGCCTGACCCTGACCCGGGATCGCTGCAAGCAGCTGGCGCTGCCGCTGATGGTCGACCGCAACAATGCCCAGTTCTCTACCGCCTTCACCGTCTCCATCGAGGCGGCCGAGGGGGTGACCACCGGCATCTCCGCCGCCGATCGCGCCGTCACGGTGCAGGCCGCCGTTGCCCCCAATGCCAAGGCCGCCGATCTGGTGCAGCCTGGTCACATCTTCCCGCTGATGGCCCAGGATGGCGGTGTGCTGACTCGCGCAGGCCACACCGAAGCCGGCTGCGATCTGGCACGGCTGGCCGGGTATGAGCCTGCGTCCGTCATCGTCGAGATCCTCAACGAAGATGGCACCATGGCGCGCCGCCCGGATCTCGAGCTTTTCGCCGAGCAGCACGGCATCAAGCTCGGCACCATCGCGGATCTTATCGAGTACCGCAACCAGCACGAGACCACGGTGGAGAAGGTGGCCGAGTGCAAGCTGCCCACCGAATACGGCGAGTTCGACCTCGTCACCTTCCGTGACACCATCGACAACCAGATCCATTTTGCCCTGAAGAAGGGCGAGGTGAAGGCCGATCAGCCGACCCTGGTACGGGTGCACCTGCACGACGTGCTGAGCGATCTGCTGCTGACCGACCGTCACAGCGCCCGCAGCTGGCCGCTGCCCAAGTCCATGGCCCGCATCGCCGACGAGGGCGGTGTGCTGGTGATCCTGGGGGCGGAAGCCCATGGCGCCGAGCTGCTGGCCAGGGTCAAGGGCTTCGAGGCTGCGGACAAGGGGCTGGCACCGGAAGGGGCCAAGTGGCAGGGCACCTCGCGCCGGGTCGGCGTGGGCTCCCAGATCCTCAAGGCGCTGGGTGTGGGCAAGATGCGTCTGCTGAGCTCCCCCAAGAAGTACCATGCCCTCGGTGGCTTCGGCCTTGAGGTCGTGGAATACGTCGGCGAATAAGCGCCCCGTCAGGCTGACATCCCGATCATGGCCGCCCGTAGCGGCCATGGTTTTTTGTCGCGGGTCTGTTGTGCTAGAATGTGCGCACTTTTGGCCGCGGCCCCATTGACGGCCCTACTGATTGCACAGAGACAGGATTTCCAATGAAGATTATCGAAGGAAATATCGCCGCTCCCGAGGCGCGTGTTGCTATTGTCGTTGCCCGTTTCAACAGCTTCATCAATGACAGCCTGGTGAACGGTGCACTGGACGTGCTGAAGCGTCAAGGTCAGGTCCAGGAGAGCAATCTGACCCTGGTACGCGTACCGGGTGCCGTTGAAATCCCCCTGGCGGCCAAGAAGCTGGCCAAGAGCGGTCAATACGACGCCATCGTCGCGCTCGGCACCGTCATCCGTGGCGGTACCTACCACTTCGAACTGGTGGCGAGCGAGAACGGCAAGGGTCTGGCCCAGGTAATGATGGAATACGACATTCCCGTTGCCTTCGGCGTGCTGACCACAGAAAACATCGAACAAGCCATCGAGCGCGCCGGTACCAAGGCGGGTAACAAGGGTGCAGAGGCTGCACTGAGCGCGCTCGAAATGATCAACGTCCTGAAACAACTGGACGTGTAACGAGGAGAAATGCATTGAAACCGTCCGAGCGCCGTAAGGCCCGCCATTGCGCCACCCAGGCCATCTACCAGTGGCAGATGACCCAGGCCAATGTGGGCGACATCGAAGAGCAGTTCAAGATCGATCAGGACACCAAGGGTGTGGACCTGAACTATTTCCGCGATCTGCTGTTCGGGGTTGCGGTCCACTGCAACGAGCTGGACAAGGTGTTCGCGCCTTTCCTCTCCCGTCCGCTGGAAGAAGTGGACATGGTGGACAAGGCGATCCTGCGTCTGGCGACCTACGAGCTGACCCGTCGTGAAGATGTGCCGCCCCGTGTGGTGATCAACGAAGCGATCGAGCTGGCCAAAGCCTTCGCCGCCGATGACAGCCACAAGTTTGTCAACGGCGTACTGGACAAGGTGATCAAGACGCTGCCCAAGCGTTGATCCCGCTGTCCGTCAGCATTTAAGAGAGGAGCCAGCTTATTGCTGGCTTTTTACTGTATGGGTGAATTCGAGCTGATTGAGAAGTACTTCAAGGTCCCCCACGCCCGCAAGGACGTGGTGATGGGCCCTGGAGATGACTGTGCCCTGCTGACCCTGCCCCCCGACACCCAGTTGGCGGTGAGCACGGACACCCTGGTGAGCGGCGTGCACTTCTTCCCCGACATGGATCCGGTGGATCTCGGCTACAAGGCGCTGGCGGTCAACCTGTCCGATCTCGCCGCCATGGGGGCCGAGCCGCGCTGGGTCTCCCTGGCCCTGACCCTGCCCGCCGTCAACGAGGCCTGGGTCGCCGGCTTCGCCGAGGGGTTCCTCGAGCTGGCGGAGTATTACAACGTGGCCCTGGTGGGGGGGGACATGACCCGGGGGCCGCTCTCCATCACCGTTTCGGTGAAGGGGTCGGTGCCGGCCGGCCGCGCCCTGATGCGCAGCGGCGCCAAGGCCGGGGACGGCGTCTATGTGACCGGTACCCTGGGGGATGCCGCCCTGGCGCTCTCCCACCTTCTGGGCAAGCGGACCCTCAACGAGAACCAGCTGGCGGCGGTGCTGCCGAGGCTCGACCATCCCCATCCCCGCATCCTGGCCGGCCAGGCCCTGCGCGGGCTGGCCAGCAGCGCCCTGGATCTCTCCGACGGTCTGGCCTCGGATCTTGGTCACATCCTCAAGGCCTCCGGCGTGCGGGCACAGATCGATCTCAATCTGCTGCCCCTCTCGCCGGTGCTGCAGGATGCGGTGCCCGCCATGGATGCCTGGCAGCTGGCCCTGGCCGGTGGCGACGACTACGAGCTCTGCTTCACCGTCCCGCAGGAGCATCACGGCGCCCTGGACACGGCGCTCGCCAACTGCGGCGTCAGGTTCACCCGCATCGGTCGCATCCTGGCAGGGGAGCCCGGCATCGACTACCTGCAGGACGAGCAGCCGGTCGAACTCCACCTCAAGGGCTGGGACCACTTCGCATGACGTTTCTCAAGATAAAGCCCGAGCTCAAACGGCTGAACCTCCGCAACCCGCTCCATTTCCTGGCGGTGGGCTTCGGCTCCGGCCTCTCCCCCAAGGCGCCTGGCACCATGGGGACCCTGGCGGCCATCCCGCTCTACCTGCTGGTGAGCGGCCTTCCTACGCCCTGGTTCATCGCCCTGCTGGTGGTGGGCTTC
The DNA here is from genome assembly GCF_019048365.1 of Aeromonas sp. FDAARGOS 1415. Classification (NCBI taxonomy): domain Bacteria; kingdom Pseudomonadati; phylum Pseudomonadota; class Gammaproteobacteria; order Aeromonadales; family Aeromonadaceae; genus Aeromonas; species Aeromonas sp. FDAARGOS 1415. The sequence goes on from NZ_CP077363.1 coordinate 2,362,851, forward strand.
GTGGCGGGGATACGCATCTGCCAGAGCGCCACCGACGCCCTCGGCATGCCGGATCACGGGGCCATCGTCTGGGACGAGGTGATCGGCTTCGGCGTCACCATGATAGCGGCGCCGGCCGGCTGGGAGTGGGTCCTGGCCGGCTTCGTGCTGTTCCGGCTGTTCGACGTGCTCAAACCCTGGCCCATCTCCTGGTTCGATCGCCGCATCCACGGCGGCCTTGGCATCATGCTGGACGATCTCATCGCCGGCCTGTTTGCCCTGCTGTGCATGCAGCTGCTGGCACGCTGGTAACGCTGCGGGTGAGGGGGCGCCAGCTCTCTGCCCTGTTCTGCTGTCACCGCGCCTGTCGCCCCCAAGTGGGCGGCAGGCGCGCTCAGATGTTGCCTCTCTGGTGTCTCTGCCCGGGCCTGATGGCCTGTCGGCCCTTGGGCGGGAGGGTGGCTCCTGAATACCTCATCAGACCCCGAACCGTTTTGTATGCAATCTCCCCCGGCTGGCGCCGTGACCCTGTGCCGGGCGCTGGTTGAAGATCCTGGATTATCACTATTTATCTCTGCTTAGTTTTCCTTCCACCAGATATGCTCTCGTCAAAAAAACATTTCACATAAATATTCACTACTCATTCGAGGCTTGCTAGTTTGTTCCCTGTAGTGGAAATAGCGGCTTGTTATCATTTTGTTGAAACATAAATGGAAAGAAGTCTCGCATTGCCATCTTAATCTCTGGTAATGTGACTTTTGGCGACATATTTAGCCCGCAAAGCCGGCATGAACTCGGCAAAGTATTGCGAAATTGTATAACTGGATCATTTACACCTGCGGGCAAACCGACTAACTTACTCGCGGGTTATTCCAAAAAAATGCAAAAAACCCGCCCGGATCGCTGGTTTGGCTGCCTCATGGATTGAGCGTTTATGACACAACAAAGGCTCTCGAGCAGTACCCAAGGCACAACCAGCATCTGCGGCTGATTTACGGACGAATTATTTGGGACGGATGTCCCCCGCAGAGGTAACCATGTCCTTGCTTGAAGTCAAAAACTTGCGGATCGAGTACCCCTCCCGCTACGGGGTGCTGGCCGCGGTCAAGGATCTCTCTTTTTCCGTGGAAAAGGGCGAGATCGTCGGCGTTGTCGGTGAATCCGGCGCCGGCAAGTCCACCATCGGCAACGCCGTCATCGATCTGTTGAGCCCGCCCGGTCGCATCGCCCGCGGCGACATCTACCTCAACGGTGAACTCATCTCCGGCAAGAGTCAGAACGAGATGCGGGCCATTCGCGGCTCACGCATCGGTTTCATCTTCCAGGATCCCATGACCTCCCTCAACCCGCTGTTCACCGTGGAGCGGCAGCTGGTGGAGACCATACTCGCCAACACCGATCTCGACCGCGAGGCGGCCTTTGCCAAGGCCCTCGAGCTGATGGGGGCGGTGGGGATCCCGAACCCGGAACTGCGCATCAAGCAGTATCCGCACCAGTTCTCCGGCGGCATGCGTCAGCGGGTGGTCATCGCCATCGCCCTCTCCGGCGATCCCGAGCTCATCATCGCCGACGAGCCGACCACGGCGCTGGACGTTTCCATCCAGGATCAGATCCTCCAGCTCATCCGCACCCTGTGCAAGGAGCGTCAGGTAGGCTGCATGCTGGTGACCCACGACATGGGCGTGGTCTCCAACGTCACCGACAAGGTGGCGGTCATGTATCGCGGCGATCTGGTGGAGTTCGGCACCACGGAACAGGTGCTGGGCCGCCCCAACCATCCCTATACTCGCAGCCTCATCTCGGCGGTGCCCCGCTCCGATGTCAAGCTGGTGCGCTTCCCCCTGGTCTCCTATATCGAGGATGCCGGCGCGGCGGATACCAGCATCGATCTGAAGACCCACTGGCTCGGTCAGAGCCAGGACGAGCGCAGCTATGAAGGGGCCCTGCTGCGAGTGGAGAACGTGGATCTGAAGTTCGTCACCAAGGATTCCTTCTTCCCGAGCCGCCGCCAGTACGTGCGCGCCTGCAACAACATCAGCTTCGAGATCTTCGAAGGGGAAACCTTCGGTCTGGTGGGGGAGTCCGGCTCCGGCAAGTCCACCATCGCCCGGGCCATCACCGGCCTCTATCCGCCCGATGCCGGCAAGATAGTGTTCGAGGGGATCGATCTCACTGCCCTGAAGGGAGAGCACGAGCGTCGCCCGCTGCGCCGCCAGATGCAGATGGTGTTCCAGAACCCCTATTCGTCCATGAACCCGCGCATGAAGGTACGTGACATCATCGCCGAGCCGATCCGCTTCCACCGCCTCGCCGAGAGCGAGCGGCAGATTGAGCAGATCGTGGCGGACCTCCTCGACCACGTCGGTCTGGGCAGCGGAGCAGGGGTCAAGTATCCCCACGAGTTCTCCGGTGGTCAGCGCCAGCGCATTTCCATCGCCCGCGCCCTGGCGACCCGGCCGCGCTTCCTCATCTGCGACGAGCCCACCTCGGCGCTGGATGTGTCGGTGCAGGCCCAGATCCTGAACCTGCTCAAGGATTTGCAGCAGGAACTTGGCCTCACCATGCTGTTCATCAGCCACGATCTGCCGGTCATCCGCCAGATGTGCGATCGCATCGGGGTGATGCAGCACGGCAACCTGGTGGAGGTGGCCGAGACCGAGAAACTGTTTACCAATGCCGAGCATGAGTACAGCCGCAAGCTGATCTCCCTCATGCCGGAATTTAAGGGAATGTCCCGCGAGGGGCTGGAAATCGCAAGCTAGGAAAGCACCGGTTCGCCGGTTTGTCTGTCAATAAAAAGCCAAAAGCATGGAGAAAGACATGAAGAAAGGATTATCCAAGATCGCCATGGCGCTGTTCGCCGCTGGTCTCGCGTTCAACGTTTCCGCTGCCGACATCAAGGTCGCCGTCGCCTCCGACGCCACCTCGCTGGACCCGCAGGAGCAGCTGTCCGGTCAGACTCTGGAGATGTCTCACCTGGTATTCGACCCCCTGATGCGCTACACCCAGGACCTGCAGTTCGAGCCGCGTCTGGCCGAGAAGTATGAGCGTATCGACGACAAGACCGTCCGCTTCCACCTGCGCAAGGGTGTCAAGTTCCACTCCGGCAACGACTTCACCGCCGACGACGTGGTCTGGACCGTCAACCGTCTGAAGGCTTCCCCGGACTTCAAGGCGATCTTCGACCCCATCGCCGAAGCCAAGAAGGTGGATGATTTCACCGTGGATCTCGTCACCGCCAAGCCGTTCCCGCTGGTGCTGCAGACCGTGACCTACATCTTCCCGATGGACTCCAAGTTCTATACCGGCAAGACCGAAGCGGGCAAGGACAAGGCCGAGATCGTCAAGAACGGTGACTCCTTCGCCTCCACCAATGTCTCCGGTACCGGTCCGTTCAGCGTCAAGTTCCGCGAGCAGGGCGTGAAGCTGGAATACGTGCGCAACGCCAACTACTGGGACAAGGCCTCCAAGGGCAACGTCGAGAATCTGACCGTGGTGCCGATCAAGGAAGACGCCACCCGTGTGGCTGCCCTGCTGGGTGGCGACGTGGACATGATCTACCCGGTTGCCCCGAACGATCTGGAGCGCGTGAAGAACGGCAAGGATTCCCAGCTGGTCACCCTGTCCGGTACCCGTGCCATCATCATCGAGCTGAACCAGAACACCAACCCGGCGCTGAAAGACAAGCGCGTGCGTCAGGCGATCAACTACGCCATCAACCAGGTGGGTATCGTCGACAAGATCAACAAGGGCTTCGGTACCCCGGCCGGTCAGCTGAGCCCGAAGGGCTACGCAGGCTACAACGAGGCGCTCAAGCCCCAGTATGATCTGGCCAAGGCCAAGGAGCTGATGAAGGAAGCCGGTTACGAGAAGGGCTTCAAGATGAGCTTCATCTCCCCGGCTGCCCGCTACGTCAACGACGTGAAGATCGCCCAGGCCGTCTCCGCCATGCTGTCCAAGATCAACATCAAGGTGGATCTGAAGACCATGCCGGTGGCCCAGTACTGGCCGGAGTTTGACAAGTGCGCCGCTGACATGCAGCTGATCGGCTGGCACTCCGACACCGAAGACAGTGCGAACTTCTTCGAGTTCCTGACCTTCACCAAGGATGCCAAGACCGGCATGGGTCAGTACAACTGTGGCGGCTATGCCAACGCGGAAGCTGACAAGATGGTGATGGAAGCGAACACCGAGACCGATCCGGCCAAGCGCGCCGCCATCCTGCAGAAGGTGGAAGCCATGCTGATCGACGACGCCGCCTATGTGCCGCTGCACTGGGAAGACCTGGCCTACGGTGCCAAGAAGAACGTCGACATCAAGCCGGTGGTCAACGTGATGAACTTCCCTTACCTGGGTGACCTGGTGGTCAACAAGTAAGAACCTGCTCACGTTCTTGCTGCGACGCCGTGATCAAGGCTCATGTGCTGCTCGGAATCCTCATGTGTCATTACACACTCCGGTTCCTGTACTGCTCTTCACCTTGCTGACGGCCCCTCGTCACAGACCGTGAACAGGTTATGAAGGAAGGACCCGGCGGGGCGCCTCAGGTGCCCCGCCATTAACAGAAGCCTGTGCCAAGACACAGGCCACGTAGAAGGACAAGCATGTTTACATTCCTGCTGAAACGGTTCTATCAGGCCGTGATAGTGATGTTCGTCATCAGCCTGGTCGCCTTCTCCATCCAGGACAATCTGGGGGATCCGCTGCGCGAGCTGGTGGGACAATCCGTCTCCGAGTCCGTGCGCCAGGAGCTGCGCGACAAGATGGGCCTTAACGACCCCTTTTTGGTGAAATACAGCCGCTTCCTGCAAAACGCAGTGCAAGGGGATCTGGGCACCTCCTATTTCTTCAAGCGACCGGCCCTCGAGGTGATCCTCGACAAGCTGGTGGCTACTCTTGAGCTGGTGTTTGCTGCTGCGCTCATCATCGTCGTGGTCTCCATTCCGCTGGGGGTTTATTCGGCGATCAGGCCTCGCAGCATCCTCACCAAGGTCATCATGGCGGTGAGCAGCATCGGCATCTCGATCCCGGTCTTCCTGACCGCCATCATGCTGATGTACCTCTTCTCCATCCAGCTGGGCTGGCTGCCGGCCTATGGCCGCGGCGAGACCGCCAACGTGCTGGGCTGGGAGTCCGGCTTCTTCACCTGGGACGGCATACTGCACCTGATCCTGCCGGCAGTGTCGCTCTCCTCCATCATGCTGCCGCTGTTCATCCGGCTGGTGCGCTCCGAGATGCTGGAGCAGCTCTCCTCCGAGTACGTCAAGTTTGCCCGTGCCAAGGGGCTGGACAACAACAAGGTCTACTACCAGCACGCCCTTAAGAACACCATGCTGCCGGTCATCACCGTCGGCGGCGTGCAGATCGGCACCATGGTGGCCTACACCATACTGACCGAGAGCGTGTTCCAGTGGCCGGGGACCGGTTTCCTGTTCCTCGAGGCGATCCACCGGGTCGATACCCCCCTCATCACCGCCTACGTCATCTTCGTGGGCCTGATCTTCGTGGTGACCAATACCCTGGTCGACCTGCTCTACGGGTTGATCAACCCGACCGTCAACTTGACCGCCAAGGGGTAAGCACATGAGTAATGCAGTAACTGCGAGCCCGAGCCGCTGGGCACGCTTCAAGAACTCCGACATCGTCTACTACTTCCTGCGGGACAAGGTAGCCATGTTCAGCTTTGCGGTCTTCGTGGTCTTCGTGCTGGCGGCGATGCTGGCACCCTGGCTCGCGCCGCACAACGTCTATGACCAGACCAGCTTCGATCTGATGGATGCGGAGCTGCCCCCCTCCTGGCTGGAAGGGGGCGAGGAGCGCTTCTGGCTCGGCACCGACAACCAGGGCCGCGACATCTGGAGCACCATCCTCTATGGCGCCCGCATCTCCCTCACCATCGGCCTGTTTGCGGTGGGGTTGCAGCTGGTGCTCGGCATCGTCATCGGCCTGATGGCCGGCTACTTCGGCGGCCGCATCGACAACCTGCTGATGCGTTTCGCCGATGTGCAGCTGTCGTTCTCCACCATGATGGTGGCCATCATCATCTCCGCCATCTTCCAGGCGACCTTTGGCTCCGAGTTCTACTCGAAATTTGCCATCGTGATGCTGGTGGTGATCATCGGCATCGCCGAGTGGCCGCAGTATGCCCGGACCGTGCGCGCCTCCGTGCTGGCCGAGAAGAAGAAGGAGTATGTAGAAGCGGCCAAGGTGATGGGCTTTCGTGCCCCGCGCATCATGTTCCGCCACATTCTGCCGAACTGCCTGTCGCCCATCCTGGTCATCTCCACGGTGCAGGTGGCGAACGCCATCATGAGCGAGGCGGCGCTCTCATTCCTCGGTCTGGGGATGCCGGTAGACCAGCCGTCCCTGGGGTCGCTGATCAGTGTCGGCTTCAACTACATCTTCTCCGGCTCCTGGTGGATCACCGCCTTCCCGGGCATCTGCCTGGTGGTGCTGGTGCTGGTCATCAACCTCCTGGGTGACTGGCTGCGGGATGTGTTCAACCCGAAGATCTACAAGGGCTGATGGTCTCCTGTTCACCGGGCCGCAGCGGCCATGGGGGAACAGGCATCAGAGGATGAATGACAAGAAGGGCGCCACTATGGCGCCCTTCTTTATTGCTCGCAATTCTCGGTCTGGCGTGTTGCCGGCCGTGCGTCAGGCTTTTAGCCAGCCTTCGATGCTGGCCAGGATGCCTGCGCCGTCCAGCCCCAGCTGGGCGTAGATCTCTTCCTGGGTACCCTGCTCGATGAAGCGGTCGGGCAGGCCCAGGTTCAGCACCGGCTTGCACTGCTTGTTGCGCATCAGCAGTTCGTTCACCGCGGAGCCGGCCCCGCCCATGATGGCGTTGTCTTCCAGGGTGACGAAGTGATCGTGGGTGGCGGCCAGGGAGAGCACCAGCTCTTCATCGATCGGCTTGACGAAGCGCATGTCCACCAGGGTGGCATCGAGGGCCTCGGCGGCCGCTCTGGCCTGTTGCAACAGGGTGCCGAACGCCAGGATGGCGGTACCCTTGCCCTGACGCACGATCCGGCCCTTGCCGAGCGCCAGCGCCTGCATCTCGCTCTCGGCCTGGATGCCGGTGCCGCTGCCACGGGGATAGCGCACCGCCGCAGGCCCGTTGCACAGGTAGCCGGTGTAGAGCATCTGGCGGCACTCGTTCTCGTCGGACGGGGTCATCACCACCATGTTCGGCACGGTGCGCAGGAAGCTGATGTCAAATGCACCCTGGTGGGTGGGGCCGTCGGCCCCCACCAGGCCGGCCCGGTCGATGGCGAACAGCACCGGCAGGTTCTGCAGTGCCACGTCGTGGATCAGCTGGTCATAGGCCCGCTGCAGGAAGCTCGAATAGATGGCGACTACCGGCTTCTTGTCGGCGATGGCGAGGCCGGCGGCGAAGGTGACCGCATGCTGCTCGGCGATGGCCACGTCGAAGTAGCGATCCGGATACTGCTGGCTGAACTTCACCAGACCTGAGCCCTCACGCATGGCGGGAGTGATGCCGACCACGCGCTCGTCCCTGGCTGCCATGTCGCACAGCCACTGGCCGAAGATGGCGGAGAAGGTCGGCTTGCCACCGGCGCTCTTGGGCAGGGCGCAGTCGTCCGGGTTGAATTTGGGCACGGCATGATAGCCAATGGGGTCTTTTTCAGCCGGCTCGTAGCCCTTGCCCTTCTTGGTCTTGACGTGCAGCAGCTGGGGACCCTTGAGATTGCGCATGTTGCGCAGGGTTTCGACCAGGGCATGGATGTCGTGACCGTCGATGGGGCCGATGTAGTTGAAGCCGAACTCCTCGAACAAGGTACCCGGCACCACCATGCCCTTGAGGTGCTCCTCGGCCCGCTTGGCCAGCTCCTTGACCGGCGGCAGACCCGCCAGCACCTTCTTGCCGCCCTCGCGGATGGTGGTGTAGAGCTTGCCGGACATCAGCCTGGCGAGGTGGTTGTTCAGGGCCCCCACGTTCTCGGAGATGGACATCTCGTTGTCGTTGAGGATCACCAGCATGTCCTTGTGGACGTCGCCAGCGTGGTTGAGGGCCTCGAACGCCATGCCGGCGGTGATGGCGCCGTCACCGATGACCGCGACCACCTTGCGGCCAAGGCCTTCGCTCTCGGCGGCCACCGCCATGCCGAGCGCCGCCCCGATGGAGGTGCTGGAGTGGCCCACGCTGAGCACGTCATACTCGCTCTCTTCCCGCCAGGGGAAGGGGTGCAGGCCATCTTTCTGGCGAATGGTGTGAATGCGATCCCGCCGTCCGGTCAGGATCTTGTGGGGATAGGCCTGATGGCCCACGTCCCACACCAGGCGATCGAACGGGGTGTTGTAGACGTAGTGCAGGGCGACCGTCAGCTCGACGGTACCAAGGCCCGAGGCGAAGTGGCCGCTGGAGCGGCTCACGGAGCGCAGCAAGTACTCACGCAGCTCGTTGCACAGCACAGGCAGCCGCTCAAAGGGGAGGGATCGCAACTCGACCGGCGTGTCCGCGAGGGCCAGGTTGGGGAAATCGCTAATATCAACGCTCATTTTGTTACTGTTATCCAGCGTTTAGTGGGTTCGCTCGATGATGTAATCGGCAAACGCTTCCAGAATGTCGGTATTGTAGGGCAAGGATTGCAGGGCTGTTAAGGCCTTGTCATGCAGTTCGCGAGCCAGCTCACGGGCATTGTCGAGTCCGAGCAGGGCCGGATAGGTGCTCTTCTCCTGCGCCAGATCCGAGCCTTGCGGCTTGCCCAGGGTGGCGGTATCGCCGGTGATGTCGAGGATGTCATCCTGCACCTGGAAGGCCAGCCCGATGGCGGCGGCATAGGTCTGCAGGGCGGCCAGGGTGGCGTGTTCCACGTCAGCCTTGCACAGGGCGCCCAGGGTGACGGCGCACTCGATGAGCGCTCCTGTCTTGTGGCGGTGCACCTGCTCCAGCTCGGCGAGGCTGATCTGGCGGCCCTCGGCCTCCAGATCCAGCGCCTGTCCGCCGCACATGCCCAGATACCCGGAGGCGCGGGCCAGGGCGCTCAGCATCTTGACCCTGTTGGCCATCAATTCGTCGGGCAGCGGGTGATCGGCCAGGATGGAGAACGCCAGAGTCTGCAGGGCATCGCCGGCCAGGATGGCGGTGCCTTCGTCAAAGGCCTTGTGCACTGTAGGTTGACCGCGACGCAGGTCGTCGTTGTCCATGGCGGGCAGGTCGTCGTGCAGCAGGGAGTAGGCGTGGATACACTCCACCGCGGCGGCCGGACCGTCCAGCAGCTCGCTCTTGACGCCCAGCATCTCGCCCACGGCGTAGACCAGGAAGGGGCGAACCCGTTTGCCGCCGAGCAGCAGACCATATTTCATCGCGTCCCGCAGGCGCGGCGCCATGGCGGGCAGGGCTTCAAGCTGTGCCGAGAGGCAGGCGTCGATACGCTGTCGATGCTGGCGGGAGAAATCGTCCAGGGTCACTCACTCCTCTCCTTGCTCTGACTGAAAGGGGACCGCCTGCTCGCTGCCGTCGGCCTGGGTCAGCAGGATCTGGATCTTCTGTTCGGCCTGCTCCAGCTTCTGCTGGCCGGCACGCACCAGATGGATGCCCTGTTCGAATTGTTTGAGTGCCTCCTCGAGGGGGAGCGAACCCTGTTCCAGTTGATGCACTATGCTTTCCAGCTCTTCTAGGGTGGCATCAAAACTCAGACGGTCGATTTTTTTACTGGCCATGTCCATCCTCGGGGATTGAAAAAAACGGCTCATCTTAACATCGACCGGCCACAGGGGGGAGGCAGAAAAACGCGGCCTCCTCAAACTATCCTGACCCTGGCCGATAAGAACCGGCATGCAACCATGTATTGCCGATCGGCGATTGAGGCGTACCGGGCTTGCTGCCGGGGACGCAATAGCAGAAAATTCAACGCAATATAATTAGACGGCACGTTCGGCGACAGGAGTAGGGGTGTGGATTTAGGGAGTCTGATAGGCATAGTGCTGGGGTTCGGGGTCGTGGTGTACGGCATGCTACTGGGCGGCCCCATGAGCATGTACGTGGACATGCCGTCGGTCTATATCACCATTCTGGGGTCTGTGTTCATCTGCATGATGAAATTCAACCTCGGCCAGTTTCTGATGGCCTTCAAGGTGGCGGGCAAGGCCTTCATGTACAAGGGGGACAAGCTCGATGACCTGATTGCGAAGGCGGTGGAGCTGGCGGATGCGGCCCGCAAGGGGGGCTTCCTGGCCCTGGAGGCGGCGGAGATCCCCAACACTTTCATGAAGAAGGGGATCGACATGCTGGTGGACGGCCACGATGCTGACGTGGTGCGCGCCGTGATGGAGAAAGACATCGAGCTGACCGCAGAGCGCCATGCCATCGCCATCAAGGTGTTCCGTTCCCTCGGTGACCTCGGTCCTGCCATGGGCATGATAGGTACCCTTGTGGGCCTGGTGGCCATGCTGGCCAACATGAGTGACCCCAAATCCATCGGTCCGGCCATGGCGGTTGCCTTGCTGACGACCTTGTATGGTGCCATCGAGGCAAACATGATCGCCATCCCCATCGCGGACAAGCTGGAACTGCGCAGCGGCGAGGAACAACTGAGTCGCACCTTGATCCTCGACGCCATCATGGGGATCCAGGATGGACAGAACCCGAGAGTGATCCAGGCCATGTTGCAAAACTACCTGAATCAGTCCAAACGCAACAACGGGACCGAATAGGAGCGCACAGATGGCAAAGTGCAAGTGCCCGCCTCCCGGATTGCCCGGTTACATGGGAACCTTCGCGGATCTCATGTCCCTGTTGATGTGCTTCTTCGTACTCTTGCTCTCCTTTGCCGAGATGGATGTGCAGAAGTTCAAGCAGATCGCCGGCTCCATGGAGAAGGCGTTCGGGGTGCAGAACATCCTGGAGGTCAAGGATATTCCAAAGGGAACCTCGGTCATCGCCCAGGAGTTCCGGCCTGGTCGCCCTGAGCCGACTCCTATCGACACCATCATGCAGCAGACCATCGACATGACCCAGACCGAGCTGGATTTTCAGCCCGGGGATGCGGACAAGGCGGGGGGGCATGACAAGACCGATGGCCAGCAGAGTGGCGGCGACAGCACCCAACAGGCCCAGGCGCAGAAGGTGCAGGAGCAGTCCAACACCCTGGCGAAAGCGCTGGCGGAGCAGATGCAGGCCCAGATCCAGGATGGGGCCATCGAGATAGAGGCGCTGGGCCAGCAGATCATCATCCGTATTCGTGAGAAGGCGGCCTTCCCGGCGGGATCTGCCTTCCTCCAGCCCCAGTTCTGGCCGGTGATCCGCAAGGTGGCGACCCTGCTCAAGGACGTGCCCGGGGAGATCACCGTCTCCGGCCACACCGACAATGTCGCGACCGAAGACGAGCTGTTCCAGTCCAACTGGGAGCTCTCGTCCCAGCGCGCGGTGGCGGTGGCCCATCAGATGATCAAGGTGCCCGGTTTTGACGGCAATCGACTGGTGGTGCAGGGCATGGCGGATAGCCAGCCGCTGGTGCCCAACAACAGCCCGGAAAACCGGCGCATGAACCGGCGAGTCGAGATCGCCATCATGCAGGGCAAACCGACGGTGTCGGCCCCCATCGGGGTATCCGAACCCAAGTAGTCTTTGCCGGGAAGCGGGATCCCCCTCGCAGGGGCTGACATGGATTTTGTGGCGGCTTCATATTAAGATGCCCCATCCGAACCGACAGCTGCGGCTATCTTTTGATTGCCGCAGCTTCTCTTTATAAAGCAACCCAGGTTTCGACTATGAATCATACTCCGATGACTGTTCGTGGCGCCGAAAAGCTGCGTCAGGAGCTCGACTATCTCAAGACCGAGCTGCGTCCCCAGATTATCGAAGCGATTGCTGATGCCCGTGAACATGGTGATCTGAAAGAAAATGCCGAATACCATGCCGCCCGTGAGCAGCAAGGTTTTTGTGAAGGCCGCATTCAGGAAATCGAAGGCAAGCTCTCCAACGCCCAGGTGATCGATGTCACCAAGATTGCCAATAATGGTCGCGTGATCTTCGGAGCGACCGTGACCCTGCTCAAAAGCGAAACGGAAGAAGAAGTGGTGTATCGCATCGTGGGTGACGACGAGGCGGACATCAAACAGAACATGATCTCCGTGAACTCCCCCATTGCCCGTGCGCTGATCGGCAAGGAAGTGGATGACGTCGCCATCGTCAAGACCCCTGGCGGCGACGTGGAGTACGAGATCCTGGAAGTCGCCTACCTCTGATCGCAGGGGCGGGGAAGAGACAGGGGAGCCGGGCTCCCCTGTTGCTTTTACTCTCCCTGATAAGCCTGGATGAAGGCGTCCTGATGGCGCTGGAAGAGCCAGTCCCGCAGTAGCTCCTGATCCTCCTTGTTCAGCCGGATTTGGACGGCCCAGTCGTGAAGGCTCTGGTTGGCCTCCACATGCCGGATCAGGGTTCCCGCCATCGTCAGGTGGGGGAGTCCCTCGATGCAGAGGGTGCCGTTCAGGGTATCGCCCTTGATCATGGACACGGGCAAGCCGGCCACGATGAGGCCGCCAAGGGAGAGGCTGTATACCTCGTACTCTGCGTCTTCGGTACAGAGCACGGCCTTCTCGTCGAGTCGCCAGGCGCGTAGATGGGGCGAACCCAGTTCAGTAATGGTCGGCGCGGCGATGCGCAGTTCGGTGAGGCCCTCCGCAGCCAGGGTACAGTGCAGCGGGAAACGCAGCTGGTGGCCGGCGATGCGGGCCTCGAGCGTCAACGGGATGGCGCGTTGCAGCAGGCTTTGCAGAGGAAGGGACAGATTGCCGTGCAGAAACTGGCTGGCAGTCATGTCCTCGGCGTTGCCCAAGTCCCGCAGCATGGCCAGTTCTTCATCGGTGAGGAGCTGATGCTTGTCCATAGTGGGTGTCCGCGACTATTCATCGCAGGTTAAGGGCCTGACCGCTATGTTGGCAAGCGACTTGGGAAGAGGGGAAATGAAGGAAAGAGCGAATGCTCTTTCCTGTTACTTGCGCGGCAACTGGATTTTGGGTTCTTTGGCCTGACGATAGATGGTCAGGACATGGCCCATGCTCTGTACCTTGATGGCGCCGGTCTCACGGACAATGGCATCCATAACCAGCTGTTTCATCTCACGATCTTCAGACGCAACCTTAACCTTGATCAGTTCGTGGTGGTTCAGCGCCAGATCGATCTCGGCCAGCACCCCTTCGGTCAGACCGTGTTGTCCCAGGAGGACGACCGGCTTCAGACTGTGGGCAAGGCCCTTGAGGTACTGTTTCTGTTTATTGTTGAGAATCATGGCAATTTCTTCATAAGTCAGGGTTGAAAGGGGCGTATTCTACCCCCACTTAGCCCTTAATACTAATAACCCTTGTGGTTTTTTAAAGTCGACAATCATGACCCAGAAAAAACGTTCCCCCAGTTCAACCCGCTGGTTAAAAGAACATTTCGACGACCAATACGTCAAGAAAGCCCAGAAGCTGGGGCTGCGCTCCCGTGCCGTGTTCAAGATTGACGAGATCCAGGGCAAGGACAGACTGCTCAAGCCCGGCATGACGGTGGTTGATCTGGGGGCGGCCCCTGGCGGCTGGTCCCAATTTGCCATCGATCAGGTTGGCGAAAAGGGGCGAGTGATCGCTTGCGACATTTTGCCGATGGATTCCATCGCCGGTGTCGATTTCCTGCAAGGGGACTTTCGGGAGGAAACTGTGCTCGGCGCCTTGCTGGAGCGAGTCGGTCCGGGCAAGGTGGACGTGGTCATGTCTGATATGGCGCCCAACATGAGTGGCACCCAGCAGGTGGATCAGGCCCGCGCCATGTATCTGGTCGAGCTGGCACTGGATATGTGCAATCAGGTCCTGAGCAGCAATGGCAGTTTCGTGGTCAAGGTATTCCAAGGGGAGGGGTTTGATGCCTATCTCAATGAAATACGTAGACTTTTCTCTGTCGTCAAGATTCGAAAACCAGACTCGTCCCGTGCCCGTTCACGAGAAGTCTACATTGTGGCTACCGGTTTTAAACTGTAGTACCCTAACCCTCATCGTTAACTGTCAGTCTGCGAGGTCATTGATTTGAGTGACATGGCGAAAAACCTAATCCTGTGGCTGGTCATCGCCGTCGTGTTGATGTCGGTGTTCAATAGCTTCAGCCCCAGCGATACCACCAGTCGCCAGCTGGACTATTCCAGCTTCGTGAAAGAAGTGACCCAGGAGCAGATCCGTGAAGTGCGGATGGACGGCAAGGTCATCAATGGCGTCAAGCGCACCGGTGAACGTTTCACCACCATCATCCCTGCGCCGGATCCCCAGCTGCTCAACGACATGCTCAACCACAACGTCAAGGTGATGGGTGAGAAGCCGGAAGAGCCGTCTCTGATCACCTCCATCTTCATCTCCTGGTTCCCGATGCTGTTGCTGATCGGCGTCTGGGTGTTCTTCATGCGTCAGATGCAGGGCGGCGGTGGCAAGGGTGCCATGTCGTTCGGCAAGAGCAAGGCTCGCCTGATGAGCGAAGATCAGATCAAGACCACTTTCGCCGACGTTGCCGGTTGTGACGAGGCGAAGGAAGAGGTCAAGGAGCTGGTTGACTATCTGCGCGACCCGACCAAATTCCAGAAACTGGGCGGCAAGATCCCGACCGGCGTACTGCTGGTAGGTCCTCCCGGTACCGGTAAGACCCTGCTGGCCAAGGCCATCGCTGGCGAAGCCAAGGTGCCCTTCTTCACCATCTCGGGTTCCGATTTCGTCGAGATGTTCGTGGGTGTCGGTGCTTCCCGGGTGCGCGACATGTTCGAGCAGGCCAAGAAGTCCTCCCCCTGCATCATCTTCATCGACGAGATCGATGCGGTCGGTCGCCAGCGTGGCGCCGGTCTGGGTGGTGGTCACGATGAGCGCGAGCAGACTCTGAACCAGATGCTGGTCGAGATGGATGGCTTTGAAGGCAACGAGGGCATCATCGTCATCGCTGCCACCAACCGCCCAGACGTGCTGGACCCCGCGCTGCTGCGTCCGGGTCGCTTCGACCGTCAGGTCGTGGTCGGTCTGCCGGATGTCCGTGGTCGCGAGCAGATCCTGAAGGTACACATGCGCAAGGTGCCGCTGGCGGATGACGTCAACCCGGCCCTGATTGCTCGTGGTACCCCTGGTTTCTCCGGCGCCGACCTGGCTAACCTGGTCAACGAAGCCGCCCTCTTCTCCGCCCGTGAAAGCCGCCGCGTGGTCTCCATGCTGGAGTTCGAGAAGGCCAAGGACAAGATCATGATGGGCGCAGAACGCCGCTCCATGGTGATGAAAGAGTCCGAGAAAGAGATGACGGCTTATCATGAAGCGGGTCACGCCATCATCGGTCGCGTGGTGCCGGATCATGACCCTGTCTACAAGGTCTCCATCATTCCGCGCGGTCGTGCGCTGGGTGTAACCATGTATCTGCCGGAGCAGGATCGCTGGAGCCACTCCAAGCAGCACCTGGAGTCCATGATCTCCAGCCTGTACGGTGGTCGCCTGGCGGAAGAGCTGATTTACGGTGCCGAGAAGGTATCGACCGGTGCGTCCAACGACATCGAGCGTGCCACCGACATCGCCCGCAAGATGGTAACCCAGTGGGGCATGTCCGAGCGTCTCGGCCCCATGCTCTACGCGGAAGAAGACGGTGAAGTCTTCCTCGGCCGCAGCATGGCCAAGGCCAAACACATGTCCGACGATACTGCCCGCATCATCGATGCCGAGGTCAAGCAGGTCATCGACCGCAACTACGACCGTGCCAAGCAGATCCTGCTGGACAACATGGACGTGCTGCACACCATGAAAGATGCGTTGATGAAGTACGAGACCATCGATGCCAAGCAGATCGACGATCTGATGGCTCGCCGCGAAGTGCGTGCCCCCAGCAACTGGCACGATGAGCACGGTGACACCCCGCAGGGTGGTGCCAGCGCGAGCAGCGGACCCGAAGCCAAGGCTCCGGCCGATGAGAGCAATGCGCCGCTCAACGACATCGACAAGGCGAACGATGTCCCGGCCAAATAAATTGTCATGATTGAAACCCCGGGCTTGCCCGGGGTTTTTCTTTGTACGGACGGTCAGACGTTCTTGTTACAGGTAGATGAAATGATGCAACTAAGCAGCAAGGGGCGCAGCCTTTCACTGGAACGCCCTCATGTCATGGGCATTCTCAACGTGACGCCAGACTCCTTCTCCGATGGCGGCCGATTCAAGCTGATCGATCAGGCATTGGCCCACGCCCACCGTATGGTCCTGGAGGGGGCCACCCTCATCGATATCGGTGGCGAGTCGACCCGCCCCGGAGCGCCCGACGTGAGTGAGCAGGAGGAGCTGGACAGGGTCATCCCCGTTGTCGAGCGCATGGCGCGTGAGCTCGACGTGATGATCTCCCTCGATACCTCCAAGGCCGTGGTGATGAAGGAGGGCTGCGCCGCTGGCGGGCACCTGATCAACGACGTTCGTGCCCTGCTGGAGCCGGGCGCCTTGCACGTCGCCGCAGAGGCAGGGGTACCCGTGTGCCTGATGCACATGCAGGGCCAACCCAGAACCATGCAGGCCGAACCCCATTACGACGACCTGCTGGGGGAGGTGAGGGCTTTTTTTGACGAGCGGATCGCCGCCTGTCTGGCGGCAGGGATCCCGCGCGAGCAGCTGCTGCTGGACCCGGGCTACGGCTTTGGCAAGACACTGGCGCACAACTACCAGCTGCTGGCCGAGCAGCACAAGTTGCTTGATTACGGTTTGCCACTCTTGGTGGGCATGTCGCGAAAGTCTATGATAGGCAACCTGCTCGCTCGCCCGGTGGATGAGCGACTGGCAGGCAGCCTGGCCTGCGCCTTGATCGGGTTGCAGCAAGGGGCCAGGATCATCCGGGTACACGACGTGCGCGCCACCATGGATGCGCTGCGTGTCGGCTGGATGACCATGACGGGACAAGATTTCATATCCAAATAGAAAAACGAGAAACAGACGATGACCAGAAAGTATTTCGGCACCGACGGTGTACGCGGCAAGGTAGGGGAATACCCGATCACCCCGGATTTCGTGATGAAGCTGGGCTGGGCCGCAGGCAAGGTGCTCTCCCAGAAGGGGACCCGAAAGGTACTGATCGGCAAGGACACTCGGATCTCCGGTTACATGCTGGAGTCTGCACTGGAAGCGGGTCTCTCCGCCGCCGGTCTCAAGGCCATACTGATGGGCCCCATGCCCACTCCCGCCGTTGCCTATCTGACCCGTACCTTCCGTGCCGAGGCAGGCATCGTCATCAGCGCCTCCCACAATCCCTATTACGACAACGGCATCAAGTTTTTCTCCGCAGATGGCACCAAGCTGCCCGATGATGTCGAGCTGGCCATCGAAGCCGAGCTGGACAGCGAGCTCAAGTGCGTGGAGTCAGCGGAGCTTGGCAAGGCACAGCGCATCGACGATGCGGCCGGCCGCTACATCGAGTTCTGCAAGAGCACCTTCCCGAGCAACCTGAGCCTGAAAGGTCTGAAGATGGTGGTGGACTGCGGTCATGGCGCCACCTATCACATCGCTCCTTCCGTGTTCCGCGAGCTGGGAGCCGAGGTCATCGCCATCGGTTGCAGCCCGGATGGTCTCAACATCAACGATGGCGTCGGCTCCACCGCCCCGGAGGCGCTGGCGGCCAAGGTGCTGGAGTGCAAGGCCGACCTCGGTGTCGCCTTCGATGGTGACGGCGATCGCCTGGTAATGGTGGACAGCACCGGCTACATCATCGACGGGGACGAGATCCTCTATATCATCGCGCGCGATGCCCTGCGCAACGGCCGCCTCAAGGGGGGGGTTGTCGGCACCCTGATGGCCAACATGGGTCTGGAGCTGGCGCTGCAGACCCTCGGCATTCCGTTCGCCCGCGCCAAGGTCGGTGACCGCTACGTGCTGGAGATGATGAACGAGAAGGGGTGGCGCATCGGTGGCGAGAACTCCGGTCACATCATCTGCCTGGATCAGACCACCACGGGGGATGGCATCGTCGCCGCCCTGCAGGTGCTGACCGCCATCTGCACCGCGGAGATGCCGCTGGCCAAATTGCGCTCCGGCATGAGCAAGTTCCCACAGGTACTGGTGAACGTCCGCTTTGCCGAAGGCAAGGATCCCCTGGCGGCAGAAGCCGTTCAGCAGGAAGTGGCCAAAGTGGAGGAGGAGCTCGCGGGCCGAGGTCGCGTCTTGCTGCGCAAATCCGGCACCGAGCCCCTGATCCGGGTCATGGTGGAAGGTGAACACGAGCAGCAGGTGCGTGACATGGCAGAGCGCATCGCCCAACGGGTCGAATCGGCGTTTTAATGAGCAGCCAAGGCGGCTTTTTAGTCGCCTTGGTTGTATCTTGTTCAAACGATTCGAAAATTTGAAAATAGCACTTGTCAGCTGAACATCCTCTGGATATTATCAGCCCCGCTTTCGCAAGGGAGTTGCCGATGGGACATCGCAAGCCGTTTGTAGCAGCCAACTGGAAGTTACACGGTAGTAGGTCACGGTTGGAGCAGTTTGCCGGTCAGTGCCTAGCGCACACAGATGAACGAGTAGATGTGGTCTTGTGTCCATCCCATGTGCATCTCGACTTCACGGCCGCTTTGCTCGGTGAGCAGGTGGTGATGAAGTTGGGGGCTCAGAATGTGAGCCAGCACAGACAGGGCGCTTATACGGGGGAAGTCTCGTGTGAGATGTTGGTCGAGGCAGGGTGCCAATATGTATTGGTTGGCCACTCCGAGCGCAGGCGTCTCTTTGGTGAGACCAGTTTTATCGTCGCGGAGAAGTTCGCGGCAGTCAGAGCAGCAGGCCTGATACCCATCCTCTGTTTGGGGGAGTCAGGAGCGGCGAGACAGGCAAGAAGAACCTTCGAGGTGATTGCCGAAGAACTGGATATCGTCATAGAGAAAAATGGCGCGATGGCTTTCGATAATGCTATCATCGCCTACGAGCCGATTTGGGCTGTAGGTACAGGTAAATGCGCCACACCCGAGCAGGCACAAGAGGTTCATTCCTTTATACGTGGTCGCTTGGCGGAGGATACTCCGGTAATAGGTGAGAAAGTTAGAATCATCTATGGTGGGAGCGTGACGCCGGCCAATGCACGAGATTTGTTTGCCCAGCCCGACATCGATGGCGGTCTGATAGGCGGGGCGAGTCTTGATGACAAAGCGTTTTTAGGAATCGTTGAAGCGGCAAAGGGTGCAAGTTAAATGTACGAGATTCTTTTGGTCGTTTATCTGCTGGTATCGCTGGCTCTGATTGGTCTGGTGATGATTCAGCAAGGTAAAGGGGCTGATATGGGCGCCTCCTTCGGCGCAGGGGCATCGAATACCGTATTCGGCTCCGGTGGTTCAGGCAGCTTCCTGACCCGCACAACAGCGATTTTGGCTACTCTGTTCTTCTTGATTAGTCTGGTTCTGGGTTCCATGTCCAGCAACAAGGTCAAACAGGGTAGTGAATGGGAAAATCTGCAACAGACTCAACAGGTTGAGCAGAGCAAAGCGCCAGTGAAGAAAGATACTGACGTTCCCGAGTAAGAGTTTTGCCGTGGTGGTGGAATTGGTAGACACGCTATCTTGAGGGGGTAGTGCTCTAGGGTGTGCGGGTTCGAGTCCCGCCCACGGCACCAATTAAGCAGTAAGCCCGGGTGACCGGGTGTGTTATAGCCAGTCAGTCTTGTGTGACGAGAATGAAATGGCTATAATCTCGCACGATTTCGGACGCGGGGTGGAGCAGCATGGTAGCTCGTCGGGCTCATAACCCGAAGGTCGTCGGTTCAAATCCGGCCCCCGCAACCAAATTTCACGCATTTCCTACGCTCAGGAAGGCGGTCGCTGCGAGGCGACAATCAGGGTAAAGCGCCAAGCCCCGATTTGACATCGGGGCTTTTTGTTATGTGTAATTTACTCTGTTTCCATCTCTATCTGGGCTTTATGCCCTTTTTTTGTTTTTCGGAGGGTGACTTTGGCTACGTTGGAACAACGTTTGACCGATCTGCTCGAGGCTCCTGTCGTTGCCTTGGGTTTTGAACTGTGGGGTGTCGAGTTTATCCGTGCGGGTAAGCATTCGACCCTGCGCGTTTTCATCGACTCGGAACAAGGCGTGACGGTGGAAGACTGTGCCGAGGTGAGCCGCCAGGTTGGCGCCATCATGGACGTCGAAGACCCCATCACCGAGGAGTACTACCTCGAGGTGTCTTCCCCGGGTCTGGATCGTCCGCTGTTCAAGGTCGCCCAGTTCGAAAAATACGTTGGCCAAGAGGCGGCGGTTTCGCTTCGGATGGCAACAAACAACCGCCGCAAGTTCAAAGGCGTAATCAAAGCCGTGCAGGGCGACATGATCACCCTGACGGTAGATGGTAAGGACGAGGTGTTGGCTTTCACCAATATCCAAAAAGCGAACATAGTGCCGAACTTTGGTTAACGAGGCTATCGGATATGAATAAAGAGATTTTGCTGGTCGTTGACGCTGTGTCCAACGAGAAGGCTGTCCCCCGCGAGAAGATCTTCCAGGCTCTGGAGACTGCGCTGGCGACTGCGACCAAGAAAAAATATGAAGGCGAGATTGAAGTACGTGTCGAAATCGATCGCAAGACCGGCGACTACGACACCTTCCGCCGCTGGGTCGTCATCGCGGATCAGGCCGCCATGGAGAACCCCTACGCCGAAATCACCCTGGAAGCGGCCCAGATCGAGCAGCCGGACATCCAGATCGGTGACTATGTGGAAGATCAGATCGATTCCGTGACCTTCGATCGCATCACCACCCAGACTGCCAAGCAGGTCATCGTGCAGAAAGTGCGCGAGGCCGAGCGTTCCCAGGTCGTTGATCAGTTCAAGGACAAGGAAGGCACCATCATCAGCGGCGTGGTCAAGAAGAGCAACCGCGACAACGTGATCCTGGATCTGGGCAGCAATGCCGAGGCCGTGATCTTCCGCGACGACATGCTGCCGCGCGAAACCTTCCGCCCGGGTGACCGTATTCGCGGTCTGCTGTACGCAGTGCGCCCGGAAGCCCGTGGTTCCCAGCTGTTCGTCAGCCGCTCCAGCCCGGACTTCCTCAAAGAGCTGTTCCGCATCGAAGTGCCGGAGATCGGCGAAGAGATGATCGAAATCATGGGCGCTGCCCGTGATCCGGGTTCCCGCGCCAAGATCGCGGTGAAGACCAACGATCGCCGCATCGACCCGATCGGTGCCTGTATCGGCATGCGCGGTGCCCGCGTTCAGGCGGTTTCCGCCGAGCTGAGCGGCGAGCGCGCCGACATCGTGCTGTACGATGACAACCCGGCCCAGTACGTGATCAACGCCATGGCCCCGGCCGATGTGGCCTCCATCATCGTCGATGAAGACAACCACACCATGGACATCGCCGTGGAGGCCGCCAACCTGGCCCAGGCCATCGGTCGCAATGGTCAGAACGTGCGTCTGGCCTCCCAGCTGACCGGTTGGGAGCTGAACGTGATGACCGTCGAGGACATGCGTGCCAAGCACCAGGCCGAAAACGACCGCATCATGACCCTGTTCACCAGCACCCTGGACATCGACGACGATTTCGCCGGCCTGCTGATGGAAGAAGGCTTCTCCACCCTGGAAGAGATCGCCTTCGTGCCGGTCAACGAACTGCTGGCCATCGACGGTCTGGATGAAGACATGGTCGAAGAGCTGCGCAAGCGTGCCAAGGATGCCCTGACCACCAAGGCCCTGGCCAAAGAAGAATCCTTTGAAGGTGTTGAACCTTCCGAAGACCTGCTCAATCTGAACGGCCTCGGCCGTGACATGGCGTACGCCCTGGCCGCTCGCGGCATCGGCACCCTGGAAGATTTGGCAGAGCAAGGCATTGATGACCTTGCCGACATCGAAGGGCTGACCGCCGAGAAGGCAGGTGAGCTGATTATGGCTGCTCGCAATATCTGTTGGTTCGGAGAAGAGCAGTCTAGTTAAGATCAAACGGAGGAAAATGAATGGCAGAAGTATCAGTCAAACAACTTGCCACTGACATCGACACACCGGTTGATCGTCTTCTCCAGCAGTTTGTCGATGCCGGTATCAGCAAGAGCAAGGCCGACGACATGGTCAGCGAGTCTGAAAAGCAGACTCTGCTGGCCCATCTGAAGAAACAGCATGGAGGTGACGAGGTTGCCGCCCCTGCCCGCATGACCTTGCAGCGCAAGACCAAGAGCACCCTGAGTGTTCAAGGTACTGGCGGCAAGAACAAGGAAGTGCAGGTAGAAGTGCGCAAGTCTCGCACCTATGTAAGACGCTCGGCGCTGGAAGATGAACAGCGTCAGGCGGAAGCCGAGGAAAAAGCGCGTTTGGAAGCAGAAGAAACAGCTCGTCGCGAGGCCGAAGAGAAGGCCCGTCTCGACGCTGAAGAGAAGGCTCGCCGTGAGGCTGAGCAGGCTCGTCGTGAAGCTGAGGAAAAGGCGCGGATCGAGGCACAACAAAAGGCTCGACAGGCTCAACAGCCCGCCAAAGCAGCCAGTAGCACAGCTCAGCAAGAGGCAGAAAAGATGGCCAAGCGCGAAGCAGAAGAACTGAAGCGCCAGCAGGAACAGACAGCTTTGCAAAAAGCTGAAGAACTCGCCGCGAAGAAAGCCGAAGAGGCTCGTCTCATGGCGGAACAGAACGCGGCCCGTTGGGCCGAGGAAGAGGCGGCTCGTGCCAAAGAGAGCAGCGATTACCATCTGACCACCAACAAGCACGCGCAAGCGGCGGAAGATGAGCTGGATCGCAAGGAAGAGAGCAGCCGCCGCACGGCTGCCGCTGCCAAGGCTCCGAAGAAGGTCGGCCGTCGTGAAGATGACCGCAATGATCGCAACTCCCGCGATCCGCGCGCTCGCAAGGGCAAGCGTGGCAAGATGGCCATGCCGAACGCCATGAAGCACGGCTTCAACAAGCCGGCGGCCGTGGTCAACCGTGACGTCGTCATCGGCGAGACCATCACTGTGGCTGAGCTTGCCAACAAGATGGCCGTCAAGGGTGTCGAAGTCATCAAGGTGATGATGAAGATGGGCGCCATGGCCACCATCAACCAGGTGATCGATCAGGAAACTGCTCAGCTGGTCGCCGAGGAGATGGGCCACAAGGTGGTGCTGCGTCGCGAGAACGAGCTGGAAGAGGCGGTGCTGTCCGACCGTGACGAGACCTCCGAAGCCAAGCCGCGCGCGCCGGTCGTGACCATCATGGGTCACGTCGACCACGGCAAGACGTCTCTGCTGGACTACATCCGCAAGGCCAAGGTTGCCGCGGGCGAAGCCGGTGGCATTACCCAGCACATCGGTGCTTACCACGTCGAAACCGACAGTGGCATGATCACCTTCCTGGATACCCCGGGTCACGCGGCGTTTACCTCCATGCGTGCCCGTGGTGCCAAGGCGACCGACATCGTGGTACTGGTCGTGGCTGCCGATGACGGCGTCATGCCGCAGACCATCGAAGCCATCCAGCACGCCAAGGCTGCCGAAGTGCCCCTGGTCGTGGCGGTCAACAAGATCGACAAGCCGGAAGCGGATCCCGATCGCGTCAAGACCGAGCTGGCCCGTTACAACGTCATGTCCGAAGACTGGGGTGGCGATTGCCAGTTCGTGCACGTCTCCGCCAAGTCCGGTGAAGGCATCGACGACCTGCTGGAAGCCATCCTGATCCAGGCTGAAGTGCTGGAGCTGAAGGCCGTGGTTGACGGCATGGCCAGCGGCGTCGTGATCGAGTCCTTCCTGGACAAGGGCCGTGGCCCGGTTGCTACCGTGCTGGTACAAGAAGGTACCCTGCGTCAGGGCGACATCGTTCTGTGCGGTCTGGAGTACGGCCGTGTGCGCGCCATGCGTGACGAACTGGGTCGCGAGATCAAGGAAGCGGGTCCGTCCCTGCCGGTGGAAATCCTCGGCCTGTCCGGTGTTCCCTCTGCCGGTGACGAAGCCACCGTCGTACGTGACGAGAAGAAGGCCCGCGAAGTGGCACTCTATCGTCAGGGCAAGTTCCGCGAAGTCAAGCTGGCTCGCCAGCAGAAGGCCAAGCTGGAGAACATGTTCGCCAACATGACCGAGGGCGAAGTGTCCGAAGTGAACGTGGTGATCAAGGCCGACGTACAGGGTTCCGTGGAAGCGATCTGCGATGCCCTGGTCAAGCTCTCCACCGAAGAGGTGAAGGTGAAGATCGTCGGCTCCGGTGTCGGTGGTATCACCGAGACCGACGCGACCCTGGCTGCCGCTTCCAGCGCCATCCTGGTGGGCTTCAACGTCCGTGCCGACGCCTCTGCCCGCAAGGTCATCGAGGCCGAGAGCCTGGATCTGCGTTACTACTCCGTCATCTATGACCTGCTGGACGAAGTGAAGCAGGCCATGAGCGGCATGCTGGCCCCCGAGTACCGTCAGGAGATCATCGGTCTGGCGGAAGTGCGCAGCGTCTTCAAGTCGCCGAAGTTTGGCGCCGTGGCCGGCTGTATGGTCACCGAAGGTGTGGTCAAGCGTTCCAACCGCATTCGCGTTCTGCGCGACAACGTGGTTATCTATGAAGGCGAGCTGGAATCCCTGCGTCGCTTCAAGGATGACGTCAACGAAGTCAAGAACGGCTACGAGTGTGGTATCGCGGTCAAGAACTACAACGACGTGCGTGAAGGCGACCAGATCGAAGTTTACGAGACCGTTGAAATTCAACGGACTCTGTAAGCCAAGAGTCAGATTAAATAGGGGGCTGCGGCCCCCTTTTATCGCAGGATAGAATATGGCCAGAGAATTTAGCCGGACCCGTCGGGTCGGACAGCAGATCCAGCGCGAAATCGCGCTCATTCTGCAGCGCGAGGTGAAAGACCCGCGTATCGGCATGGTGACCGTTTCCGATGTGGAAGTGTCCCGTGACCTCAATTATGCCAAGGTGTATGTCACCTTCTTGCAGCTGGAAAACGATGCCGAGCGCATCAAGGAAGGGCTCAAGGCGCTGACCGAAGCGGCCGGTTACATCCGCAGCCTGCTGGGCAGTGCCATGCGTCTGCGCGTGGTACCGGAGCTGCGCTTCTTCTACGATCAGACCCTGGTGGAGGGGATGCGTCTCTCCAACCTGGTGACCAATACCATCCGTGAGGACCAGCGCCGCATGACCGAAGCCGGTCGTGACGAGGAGCAAGCCGCGCCGGATGACACTACTGAGGACAAAGCCTGAGATGTCCCGAAGACGTCGTTTCAAGGGCCGTGACGTACACGGCATCCTGCTGCTGGACAAACCCACCGGCCTGACTTCCAACGATGTGTTGCAGAGGGTCAAGCGGATCTACAACGCCGCCAAGGCCGGCCACACCGGTGCCCTGGATCCCCTGGCGACCGGCATGCTGCCGATCTGCCTGGGCGAAGCCACCAAGTTCTCCCAGTACCTGCTGGAGGCGGACAAGCGCTATGAGGTGACCGCCAAGCTCGGCGAGCGTACCAACACCAGCGACTCCGATGGCGAAGTGGTTTCCACCCGCCCGGTGGACGTGGCCGTGGGCACCCTGATCGAGGCGCTGGACCAGTTCCGCGGCCCCATCATGCAGGTGCCGTCCATGTACTCCGCCCTCAAGCACAACGGCCGCCCGCTCTACGAGTACGCCCGTGAAGGCATCGAGATCGAGCGGGAAGCCCGTCCCATCACCATCTTCGAGCTCAAGCTGCTCGGGTTTGAAGGGAACGAGGTGAAGCTGGAAGTGCACTGCAGCAAGGGCACCTATATCCGCTCCCTGGTGGACGACCTCGGTGAAGTGCTGGGCTGTGGCGCCCATGTCACCCAGCTGCGCCGTACCCAGGTGGCCAGCTATCCGTACGATCGGATGCTGACCCTGGAGCAGCTCGAGTGCATCTTCGAGCAGGCCAAGGCCGAGAGCATCCCGCCGCGGGAGCAGCTGGATCCCCTATTGCTGCCGATGGACACCGCCGTGGCGTCCCTGCCCGAGGTGAACATGCAGGTGGCCGTGGCCGCCTATGTGAACCAGGGTCAGGCCGTGCAGGTGGCCGGTAGCCCGCAGAGCGGCCAGGTCCGCATGACGGTCGGCCCGGAGCGCGAGTTCATCGGGGTGGGCGAGATCGATGACGAGGGGCGCGTCGCGCCCAAGCGTCTGGTGCGCTACCACGACGAGGAGTGATCCTCCGGCGGTCATGGACAGCCGCCCTTTTTCTCGTTGCGAAAAGGGGCGGCTGCGATTATGATACCGCCCTCATTTCACGGCTGAATTAGAGATTGGCTGTGAACCTTTAAACACTCTACTGGAGTAACATCATGTCTCTAAATGCTGAGATCAAAGCGCAAATCGTTGCCGACAACGCTCGTGGCGCCAACGACACCGGTTCCCCCGAAGTGCAGGTTGCCCTGCTGACTGCCCAGATCAACCATCTGCAAGGTCACTTCAAGGAGCACGCCAAGGATCACCACGGTCGTCGTGGTCTGCTGCGCATGGTTTCCCAGCGTCGTAAGCTGCTGGACTACCTGAAGCGTAAAGATACCGAGCGTTATGCTGCTCTGATCGCCAAGCTGGGTCTGCGTCGTTAATCGACCATCAGATTTCGCGAAAAAGGGGAACCTCCGGGTTCCCCTTTTTTATTGCTCCTTTCAAACGGGATGCGGGCCGTTGCCTGCCTCACAGAATTAACGTCTCCGCTTACCTTTTGATGCGAATCAAGTATACTTGCACGCGAATTTAAAGCGCCAAATTGTAAAAAGGAAATTCACGTGAATCCTATTGTAAAGTCATTCCAGTACGGTCAACACACCGTCACACTGGAAACCGGTGTGATGGCCCGTCAAGCCACTGCGGCCGTCATGGTCAGCATGGACGATACCTGTGTCTTCGTGACCGTCGTTGGCAAGAAAGAGGCCGATCACGGCCGTGATTTCTTCCCGCTGACCGTCAACTACCAGGAGCGTACCTATGCTGCTGGTCGCATCCCGGGTGGTTTCTTCCGTCGTGAAGGCCGTCCGAGCGAAGGCGAGACCCTGATCTCCCGTCTGATCGACCGTCCCATTCGTCCGCTGTTCCCGGAAGGCTTCCTCAATGAGGTTCAGGTGGTTGCCACCGTCATGTCCGTGAACCCGGCCGTCTCTCCCGACATCGTTGCCATGATCGGTGCCTCCGCGGCGCTGGCCATCTCCGGCATCCCGTTCGGCGGCCCGATCGGTGCAGCCCGCGTGGGTTACATGAACGGCCAGTACGTGCTGAACCCGACCACCACCGAACTGCCCCAGAGCGATCTGGACCTGGTGGTTGCCGGTACCGCCAACGCCGTGCTGATGGTGGAATCCGAAGCGGCCATCCTCTCCGAAGAGGTGATGCTGGGTGCCGTGGTCTACGGTCACGAGCAGATGCAAGCCGTCATCAACGCCATCAACGAATTTGCTGCCGACGTCGGCACCAAGCCGTGGAACTGGACTGCGCCTGCTGTCAACGAAGCGCTGAAAGCCAAGGTTGCCGAGCTGGCTACCGCCGAGCTGGGTGAAGCCTACCGCATCACCGAGAAGGCCGTGCGTTACGAAACCATCGGTGCCATCAAGGCTCGCGTGGTTGAGCAAGTCATCGCTTCCGGCGTTGAAGAAGATGCCAAGAAGATCGGCGAAGAGTTCCACAGCCTGGAAAGCCGCATCGTCCGTGGTCGCGTCGTTCGTGGCGAGCCGCGTATCGATGGTCGCGATCCGGAAATGATCCGCGCCCTGTCCGTCGCCACCGGCGTACTGCCGCGTGCCCACGGCTCTGCCCTGTTCACCCGTGGTGAAACCCAGGCCATGGTCGTTGCGACCCTGGGTACCGAGCGTGACGCCCAGAACATCGACGAACTGACCGGCAACCGCGCCGATCGCTTCATGCTGCACTACAACTTCCCGCCATACTGCGTCGGTGAGACCGGCATGATGGGCAGCCCGAAGCGCCGCGAAATCGGTCACGGCCGTCTGGCCAAGCGCGGCGTTGCCGCCGTGATGCCGAGCGCCGACGAGTTCCCGTACGTGGTGCGCGTGGTCTCTGAAATCACCGAATCCAACGGCTCCTCCTCCATGGCCTCCGTCTGTGGTTCCTCCCTGGCGCTGATGGACGCCGGTGTGCCGATCAAGGCCTCCGTCGCCGGTATCGCCATGGGTCTGGTGAAGGAAGAAGAAGGTTTCGTCGTGCTGTCCGACATCCTGGGTGACGAAGATCACCTGGGCGACATGGACTTCAAGGTAGCCGGTACCACCGAGGGTGTAACTGCCCTGCAGATGGACATCAAGATCGAAGGCATCACCAAAGAGATCATGGAGATTGCCCTGAAGCAAGCTCGTGGTGCTCGCCTGCACATCCTGAAAGTGATGGACGAAGCCATCCAGGCTCCGCGTGCCGAGATCTCCGATTTCGCCCCGCGCATCCACACCATCAAGATCAACCCGGAGAAGATCAAGGATGTCATCGGCAAGGGTGGTTCCGTGATCCGCGCCCTGACCGAAGAGACCGGCACCAACATCGAGCTGGATGATGACGGTACCGTCCGCATCGCCGCCGTTGACGGTGACGCCGCCAAGGAAGCGATCCGCCGCATCGAGGCCATTACCGCCGAGATCGAAGTGAACCGCATCTACGAAGGCAAGGTTGTTCGTCTGGCCGACTTCGGCGCCTTCGTCAACATCCTGCCGGGCAAAGACGGTCTGGTACACATCTCCCAGATCACCGATGCACGCGTGCAGAACGTGGCCGACTACCTGAAGATCGGTGACGTGGTGAAGGTGAAGGTACTGGAAGTGGACCGTCAGGGCCGCGTACGCCTCTCCATCAAGGAAGCGAACGCCCCGACCGAAGCCGCTGCTCCGGCTGCCGATGCCGCTCCGGTTGCTGCCGAAGCGCCTGCTGCTGAATAAGCCGCTGCTCGCTGAAAAAGCCGACCTCAGGGTCGGCTTTTTTTATGTCTGCGCCATGCCCCTGGAATGGGATGGCTTGTTCCTTTTGGCGCCAATTGTTATAAGGGACGACTCTCCTCCGGTTGTCATAAGGACGTGCAACATGTCGTGGGCCTCTCTCAGGCTGTTTACCCCCCTGGTCTGGATCGTCATCCTGGGCACTTTCATGGTGCGCACCACCTTCTTCATGGTCTGGCCCTTTCTCTCCATCCTGCTCTACCGTGACTATGGCCTGTCGGCAACCCTGATCGGCGCCATCCTGGGGGCCACGGCGGCGCTCTCCACCCTGGTGAGCTTCTACGGGGGCTGGCTGTCGGACAAGTGGGGAAGGCGCAATATCCTGCTGTTTGGCTGCGTCATCTCCGCCGCAAGCGTGGCGCTGCTCGGCCTCTCCCATCAGGTGACCTGGCTGGCCATCGGGGTGATCGGCAGCGGTCTCTCCTACGGGCTCATCGACTCGCCGGGCAAGGCGCTGATGGCCGACAACCTGGCCGCGCCCAAGGCCCGCGAGCTGGCGCTGCATCTGCGTTACTTCCTGCTGAACCTGGGGGCGGCCATCGGCCCCCTGCTCGGGGTCACCTATGGCCTGAGCGCGCGGCAGGAAACCTTCCTGCTGCTCAGTGCCAGCTATCTGCTGCTCGCGATCGTCTTCGCCATCGGCTTCCGACTGGCCCGCTGCCAGGCAAGCCAGGCAGCCGGGCCCGGCATGCGCGCCGTGTTGCGGGTGCTCTCGCAGGACAGGGGCTTCCTGCTGCTGACGATGGCAAACCTCTTGCTGATGCTGGTCTATGCCCAGTTCGAGTCGCCGCTCATCCAGTATCTGACCCGCTCGGGGACGCCGGAAGTGGAACGACTCATCGGTTGGCTGGTCACGACCAATGCGTTGACCATAGTGATCCTGCAGTTCCCCCTGCTGCACCTGACGGCGGCCTGGCCGACCCGGCGCAGGCTGCAACTCGGGGTGGCCTTCTTTTTCAGCGCCCAGCTGCAGTTTGCGCTCGGGGATACCACCATCTGGTGGCACTGGATAGTGGCGGTGGTCCTCTTGAGCGTCGGGGAGTGCATCCTCTTTCCTCTGCTCAACGTGCTGGTCGATCAGATGGCGCCGAGCCACCTGAAGGGCAGCTACTTCGGCGCGGCTTCCATTTCCGGGCTCGGGATCGCCATGGGGGCCCTGTTGGGAGGCTGGCTCCTGGCCCATGGGGGGGGCGCCATCCTCTACACCATGATGGCGCTGCTCTGCCTGATGATCCTGATGCTCTATGGCCTGAGCACCCGGATCCCGCGCCCCACGCTGGCCAGTGCCAGAGCTGGATCCTGATGGCTAGAAGGTCAGCACCTTGTCTGCGGCCAGGGTCCACTGGGCCAGCAGGGGCAGGGTACCTATCTCGATGCCCTCGATGAGGGGCAGGGAGGTGATGCCGCGGGCATCGGTGCAGCTCTTGCACAGCCGGATCCGGGTGCCCTGGGCCAGCAGGATCTCCAGCATCTGGCGCAGGTGGTAGCCTTCGGCGGGGGCCTGCCCCGGGAGGGCGGCGCAGACGGCATCCGACATCAGGAAGAGGTTGAGCGCTATCTTCTCCTGCTCGTGGAGGGCTATCCCGAGGCGCAGGGCGTTGAACAGGGACTCGCTGCCATAGGGGGCGCCGTTGGCGACAATGAGGATCTGTGGGGTCATGGAAGGGCTCCTGGTTGAAAAGGGCATTGTAGCGTCACCGACGTGGCGCAGGCTTTGATGCAATGCAAGACCCTGTCGTAACCCCGGCGCCCGCGCCTTGACCTGCAAGGGGGAGTCAGGTCTCATGGGCGGCCATCCAGTATCACAGAACAAAGAGGTCGTTATGTGGAAGATTGCCGGGATCGGCTTGCTGCTGTTGGCCGGACAGGCCTATGGCAGTGAGAGCGTCGGCTGCAAGGCGAAGCACCAGGCGGTGACGGAGCAGCTCGCGTTTGCCAGGGCGCATGACAACGCAGAGCGGGTGGCCGGCCTGGAGCAGGCCCTGCGCAACATAGAAGCGCACTGTACCGACGCGGGGCTCCTCGAGGAGCAGCGGCAGCGGGTCGCCAAACTGCAGGAGGAGGTGGAGGCGCGCCTCGCGGATCTGCAGAGTGCGCGGGTGGCGGGCAAGCCGGACAAGATAGCCAGGAAGCAGGCGAAACTCGAAGCCTCCCAGACCGAACTGCTGGAGGCCCAGCGCGAACTCGAGGCGTTGCAGAAGCTGGTCAAATCCTGAAGCGCGTATCGACGCGCATAAAAAAGCCGGGGCAATCCCGGCTTTTTTATTTACTGTCTGTCTAGTTACTGCCTGTGCATCCGCACGAACTTCTCCATCAGCTGATCTTCCGTCTCCACATGGGCGGGATCCCAGATGATGCAGTCGATGGGGCAGACGCTGATGCAGGTCGGCTTCTCGTAGTGACCGACACATTCGGTGCAGCGATCCGGATCTATCTCGTAGATCTTGTCCCCCAGGCTGATGGCCTGGTTCGGACACTCGGGATCGCACATGTCACAGTTGATGCACTTGTCGGTGATGAGCAGGGACATCTCAGGCGGCCGAGTGAGGCTGGCGGGTATCCTGACGCTCGCCCAGGTTGCGCAGCAGGATGCCGTAGTTCACGTCGATCTCCTTGGGCACCGGCACATAGACCACGTGGCCGTTGCCCGGCGCGGTGTCGATGAGCTCGCCCTTGCGGTTCTGCATCTGCTCCAGGTTGAAGCTGAGGTTGCCTTGCGGGGTCATCAGCTCCAGGCTGTTGCCCAGCAGGAACTTGTTCTTCACCTCGACCTCGACCATGTCGCCGTTGCGACCGGTGATCTCGCCGACGAACTGCTGGGTATCGGAGACCGAGTAACCGTAGTCGTAGTTCTGGTACTCGCTGTGGTTGTGACGGCGCAGGAAGCCCTCGGTGTAGCCGCGGTGGGCCAGGTTCTCGAGGGTGCCCATCAGGGTCGGATCGAACGGCCGGCCGGCCACCGCATCGTCGATGGCCTTGCGATAGACCTGGGCGGTGCGGGCGCAGTAGTAGAAGGACTTGGTACGGCCTTCGATCTTCAGGGAATGCACGCCCATCCTGGTCAGGCGCTCCACGTGCTCGACGGCGCGCAGATCCTTGGAGTTCATGATGTAGGTGCCGTGCTCGTCCTCGAACGCGGTCATGAACTCGCCAGGGCGGTTGGACTCTTCCAGCAGCACCAGGGCATCGCTCGGCTTGCCGGCGCCCAGGGTCGGGTCGACCTTCTGTACGGCGATGGGCTCCTGACGGTGGACGATCTGGCCCACCTCGTCTTCCTTGCCCTCGTGCACCTTGTACTCCCAGCGGCAGGAGTTGGTGCAGGTGCCCTGGTTGGGGTCGCGCTTGTTGATGTAGCCGGAGAGCAGGCAGCGGCCGGAGTAGGCCATGC
Source organism: Aeromonas sp. FDAARGOS 1415 (assembly GCF_019048365.1). NCBI lineage: Bacteria > Pseudomonadati > Pseudomonadota > Gammaproteobacteria > Aeromonadales > Aeromonadaceae > Aeromonas > Aeromonas sp. FDAARGOS 1415. The sequence goes on from NZ_CP077363.1 coordinate 2,395,062, forward strand.
ACAGGGCGCCGTGGACGAAGACTTCCAGCTCCATCTCCGGCACCTGCATGCGGATCTCCTCGATCTCGTCCAGGGAGAGCTCGCGGGAGAGGATGGCCCGGGTCAGGCCCATCTGATGCCAGAACTTCACCGTGGCCCAGTTGACCGCGTTGGCCTGCACCGAGAGGTGGATGGGCATGTCGGGGAAGGCTTCGCGCATCATCATGATGAGACCGGGATCGGACATGATCAGCGCGTCCGGCTTCATCTCCACCACGGGGCGCATGTCGCGGATGAAGGTCTTGAGCTTGGAGTTGTGGGGCTGGATGTTGGCCACCACATAGAACTGCTTGCCCAGCGCATGGGCCTCGTTGATGCCGAGTTGCAGGTTCTCGTGATCGAATTCGTTGTTGCGTACCCGCAGACTGTAGCGGGGTTGGCCCGCATAGACGGCGTCGGCGCCATAGGCATAGGCGTAACGCATGTTCTTGAGGGTCCCGGCGGGGGAGAGCAATTCTGGTCTGAACATGTTGGACTCTTCTATCTGATTGCAAATCAGTAGCAAATACAATGTATTGCTGTTAAATCAATAGGTTATGCTCATTCTTCGCCGTGTATAGTTGTGTATAATCACGGTATCAGAAAACATAGATATTTTAACAGAAGAGGTGTGTTCATCCTATTGATGATTCGTGTGCGGTTCGGGATGCGCAGAATCGCTTTGTGGATTAATGATGGATTGGTTGTTTATTGAGCGTTTGTTGAAGACATAAAGTCGAGTAAATTCAGTGTCTTGAGGTAAAATCACACGTATCAATAACATTGCTTTATAGAGTATCTAACCCAAAATTAGTTTGTGTTACCATGAGTGGTGTCGTTTGGGGCTTTTTTTTCGTTGTAACTCTTATGGGTAATAGTGGTAAATGCTATTAGTTAGTTTTACTTGATGTACAACAGCAGTATATAATAAACACAATACTTGTGAGCTTAAATTTAATTAAGTAGAAAAAATATATATCAATGTTCCAGATGATAATTAAGGAATAATTTTGACAGTATTATATGATGCTGATTCCATCAGAATTAAAGCAAATGAAGCCTTAGACCAGAGCAAAAAAGGAGCGCTTGGGCAGTTTTTTACAAATGCTCAGATTTGCTTATTCATGTCATCATTATTTGAGAATATCAAGGGGCATGTTAACCTGTTAGATCCTGGGTGTGGGCCAGGCTCATTGACTGCGGCTTTTGTTGATGAGGCCATTAGAAGAGGATTAACTACCTCACTTAGTATCCATGCTCATGATATTGAGGAAAGGATCACTCCTTTCATTGATAAGACTCTTGGTATGTGCTTACAAGCATGTACTAATGCAGGGATTGATGCTACTCATAAATTTTACTTGAATGATTTTATTCTAAATAAAACATCTGACTCAAAAAATGTTAGTGTAGAAAAATATACACATTGTATTATGAATCCGCCTTATAAAAAAATAGCCAGTTCAAGTGAGCATAGAAAAAGGCTTCATTTAGCTGGTATAGAAACGGTGAATTTGTATGCGGCATTTGTTGCATTGTCTGTACAAAATCTTGAGAGCGGTGGTGAGCTTGTTGCTATCATTCCCAGATCATTCTGTAATGGCCCATATTATCAGCCATTCAGAGAGTTAATCCTTCGCGAAACGTCTATAAAGCATATTCATATATTTGAAAGTAGAAATAACGCATTTTCTGACGATGATGTTTTACAAGAAAACATTATAATTCATCTCATTAAAAATAAAAATCAAAGTGATGTAACCATAACATCTAGTCCAATAGCAGATTTTCATATAGATGATGATACTGGAAGTGTTACTGCTTCTGATATGACTATACGCACAGTCCCTTTTTCTAAGATTGTGTCTGCGAGTGATAAACAAAAGTTTATTCATATCGCAGCAAATAATCGTGATCAAGAGATTATAGATCGCCTTAATTCATTCAGCGCAACACTTGAAGATCTTAATATCCAAGTCAGTACTGGCCCTGTTGTTGATTTTAGGTTAAAAGAAGACTTGCGGCAAAATATTGAGCCTGGAGCGGTGCCATTAATCTATCCCGTTCATCTTAATAATGGTTTGAACTGGCCTAAAGATTCAAAAAAACCTAACGCGATAATGGTATCTGAGCAGTCTAAATCTTGGCTTTGGAAACATCATGGACATTTTGTCATTGTCCGCAGATTTAGCTCAAAAGAAGAAAAGCGTAGAATCGTTGCTACAAACTACGATAGTTGTCTTCCTGGTGAACTTATTGGGTTTGAAAATAAGCTTAATGTATTTCATGCCAATAAGAGTGGAATAGACCGAGATTTGGCCTTTGGTTTAACGATTTATTTGAATTCTACACTCTTAGATAAATATTACAGACTTTTTGGTGGTCATACACAAGTAAACGCTACAGACCTGAGAAATATTCATTACCCAAGTATTAACTCATTACGCCGAATGGGCTCTCAGGTAGAAAATTTAGATTTAACTCAGAAGGATATAGACGGAATTCTAGATAAGGAGTTATTCGATATGACAGGTGAAAATGGAACAAATCCTTTAAATGCACAAGAGAAAATTGATCAAGCAATTGAAATTCTAGCATTACTCGGAATGCCCCGTGCGCAACAGAATGAGAGATCTGCATTGACTCTTCTCGCATTATTAGATTTGTCTCCTACTGGTTCTTGGCAGGAGCTTGGCAGGCCGATGATCGGTGTCACTCCGATCATGGATTGGGCGCGTGATATTTATGGTAAAGAATATGCACCCAACACTCGTGAAACATTCCGTAGACAAACTTTACATCAGTTCGTTGATGGTGGATTAGTGCTTTACAATCCTGACAAACCAGATAGGGCTGTAAACTCTCCCAAGGCCTGCTATCAAATTACACCAGAGCTTCATGCTGTTCTGTGTACTTACAATACGCCAATTTGGAAAAAAGAAATTGAAAACTGGCTTAAATGCCGTAAAACATTGGCTGCTCAATATGCAATGGTGCGTGATATGCACATGATCCCATTGCGTCTCGATGATGGTACTGAAATTAAATTGAGCGCAGGTGATCACAGTAAGCTGATTCACGACATTGTTTCTGAATTTGGACCTCGTTTTGTCCCTGGCTCACAAGTAATCTATCTTGGTGATACTGGTGCAAAGGAGGACTTTTTTAGGAAGGAACGTCTTGCTGAACTTGGGGTAAAAGTTGATAGAAAGGGAAAGCTGCCTGATGTTGTACTGTATTGGCCTGAGCGTGACTGGTTAATATTAATCGAGTCTGTGACAAGTCATGGGCCTGTAGATGGTAAGCGCCATAGTGAACTAGCAAAGCTATTCCAAGACGCTACTCCTGGATTAGTTTATGTTACTGCATTCCCTGATCGTAAAACGATGGGTAAATATTTAGCTGATATATCTTGGGAGACAGAGGTATGGGTTGCTGAGGCTCCAACTCATATGATCCATTTCAATGGGGATCGATTCCTTGGCCCGCATGATTAAAGGTTGGCTATGTTTATCATGTATTGTTAAAGAAAACTGATTGGTAAATTCAATAGTTCGCTAGTGGAAAAATCGTTCCAAATCAGTTGTTTAAAAAATAAACACCCCTCTCTTGGTTATATTCTATAGTTGAATAGACATATCAAAGAGAGGGATTTTTTATGTCTTTTATGGATTTTTTATCGGATGCAGTAGAGGGCACACTTGTTGTTGCTGCTGGTATCACTGCTCTGCCGGTTCTTGGTGCTGTTGGTACTATTAGTACCGCTGGTGTTATTGTTGCTACCGTGACAGGGACTGCTGCGGCGGCAATCGATCATGCCTCAGATGATGATTAAGTTCTCAATCTGTCCTTAGCCGCTCATCGATTCTTTATAGCAGATGCTGTGTAATTGAGTAAAAGAGTGAGCAAAGCCCTACAAGCAGTGTGGACTTTTGCCTTTTTGGGGCCTTGTTGCTCAAATCGGGGAACTATCTGTCATCTCGGTGATCTGATCCTGTAGCGCAGTCTCCGAGAGCATCAGATGGGCAAGTCCAAGCACAAGATCAGCAACTGGCAGCAGTACAACCAAGCCTTGGTGCAACGCGGTTCGTTGACCATCTGGATGGACGAACAAGCCATTAAGCAGTGGCATTGCCTGGTCCACCATGGCCGCCGAGGGAGAGGTTTCCACTACAGTGACACCGCCATTGAGACGGCCCTGATGCTAAAAGGCTTGTTCAAGTTGCCGCTGCGGGCGCTAGAAGGCTTCATTAACTCGTTGTTCCAACTGATGGCGGTGCCTTTGCAGTCGCCGGACTATAGCTGTATCAGCAAGCGCGCCAAGACCGTCGACATCAAGTACCGCCTCCCCAGCCAAGGCCCGGTGGCTCACTTGGTCATTGATGCCACCGGCCTCAAGGTCTATGGCGAAGGCGAATGGAAAATTCGCAAACACGGCAAGGAGAAGCGACGAGTGTGGCGCAAGCTCCACTTGGCGGTGGATGCCACAACCCATGCGGTCATCGCTGCCGAAGTCAGCCTGGAGACGGTGGCGGATAACGAGGTGTTACCGACGTTGCTCAACCCCTTACGACGCAAGATAAAACAGGTCAGCGCCGATGGTGCGTATGACACCAAGGCCTGTCATGCGCTACTGAAGAAGAAGGGGGCGAAAGCCACCATACCGCCGAGAAAAAATGCGGCACCGTGGGAGGAAGACCATCCCCGCAACGAGGCGGTGACGGCGCTCAAGGCCGGTGAACTGAAGCAATGGAAGAAAGACTCCGGCTATCACCAGCGCTCGATAGCCGAGACCGCCATGTACCGGTTCAAGCAACTCATCGGGCCAACGCTGAGCCTGCGGAACTACAACGCCCAGGTGGGCGAAATCCTGGCTGGCGTGAAGGTGATGAACAAGCTGATAGGGCTTGGTATGCCTGTTCGCCAGCCAGTGAATTGAGTGGTATCAACGGGTTGGGGAACGGCCATCCAGCGACGGATTTGATCAACAACGCCCCTTTTTGGTAGAAATTACACGGTGTGTAATCTGACAGTGGCGGCAGAGCCGAGCCGCCAGGGGCGCTGGATCGTGGGATTCCCGTCGGGTAGGGTTCCTCGTGTAGGAGAGGAATAAAGTATCTATCCTTTGGGTGATCGCTTCCCCCCTTTATCCCTCTCCTACACCTCGGACGACTTCCGAGGCCTGTGCCCGTTTTATATCCATGGGCGATATGCGAAAGAAGCCAGGCCAAGCAATGCCGGGCTTTGAGTCTATCCAGATTCGGCTGCTATCGGCCAAGAGCTGCAATTTTTAGATTTCTTCATCGCGTCCCCTGATCCAATCATGGTCTGGAACGGTCAACGATCCAACTAAGCCGTTTTCCCGCTGTGCCATGCCACGCTCATGCTGAGATATGGCGAGCGCAAGCATCTGGATGGCTGACCTCGCAATGCGTAAAGCGCGCATCGCCTCCTGAGTAAACATATCCAAACTGTGATGTTCGACCTCAGGCGCCTGTCTGCTGTGCGTTGGTTCCCCAAGGTCATGCAGCACCACGAATCGGTGTGTACCTGCGTTACGAAGATCCTTTTGAGAACGCAGAATACCCGTGCTGCTGTCATAATCTTCAGCAAGCTCCACAAGGCCATAGAGGGCCCTGGCACCGCCACGAATCGCCTTCTCAACCCTTTCGGCAAGTGCACGTACTCCCGTCGTCTTGTCAGGGCTCCCTCGCCATAGCTTGCCAAAGTAGACTTTATCGGGCGCGTGTCCGAATTCAAAGTAATGGTTCGCCGTTACAGCGACCTTATCGAGCAAATCGAGTGCCGTACGATGCGCCAAAATAAGCGCAGATACGTTGGGGCCGTAGTTAGCGTAGTCAAGGGTGTCCGCAAATCTCCCTGTCGCTGGCCACTCGTTTTCGTCGAGCGCGCGCCATGCCAAGTTACGCGCGAGGATGAAGTCGCTCTTCAATACATTGAACATGGCGAATACAGGGGGAGGCATGCCGCGTGCGCCTGAATCACGCTCTAGAATCCCGGGAAGCATGAGCCAGTCCAGCTTACCCAGGGCGGGATCGATGAGTTCGACCACAGGGGCAAGCGTCAGACGTTCGCGCTCAACCCACCTAATGAATGGGTCTTTATGTCGCGGGCGCGGTGGTGGATCTTCGAACTCATTAGCGAACGCGGCTATCTGTTCGGCGGCCTGTGCCCCTGCGTATTCGGCAACTCGCCCCTGCTGGTGACGTGCAATCTTGGCCAACATAGCAGCTTCAATTAGCGTTAGTTCTGAGCAACCACCTTGATCAAAAAGCCAAATTAAATTCCGGGCAGCAGCATATGCAGCAACACCATTCCCCGGATCGATTTCAAGTGCAGCAAGCCGTGCATCATGTGCTTCACCAAGCCTAAAACTGTTGCCCAGCTGATTTGCGAGGTTTGTCCAAGATTGAGTTTTCAGTGCAGGATCAGCTTCCAAATTCTGAGTCACTCTCCAATAGCATCTGCGTGCTTCAGCGCGATACTCACGGGTACGCTCTTGATGATCCAACCAACTCTGATCATCCGGCGGGTTGCCTACCGCTGCGACAAGCCCATTTGCTAGGTTGTAGGCGATATCTGCCACAGTCGGAAAATGACTTTCTAGTTCTCGAAAAAAATCGAGGCCCTCTTCAATCGCGTCTTTTTGCTGAGTCAACGCACCGCCATCCACTAGGACTGCCCCACGCAGGCTCATCAAATTGAAGCGTTCTGGTGTATCAAGGTCGATCGCCCGAGCCTGTTTTACAGCCTCAGCGGGATCTCTATCCAGCAAGCTATTGAGATGATCGGACAGCTCGTAAAATCTGTCCCGCATTGATGACATAATGTGACCCCTTATTAATCGCCCCTAGTTGCACAAACACCACTGAGGCTCGTTGTGACATAAATGAGCAAACATCCTTGCCAAGCGAGGTCGCCAACTTGTGACTGCTTCTGGCCGGAAGCAGCCCCAGCCACCTAGAGAACCGTGGGCATTCAACGAATGCAGAGTCTGCATCCAAGAGGTAAATGGCCTCTAGGGTATGATGTCTCATTTTGTAAGTCGTTTTACTCGGCTTATCTGCCGTCCGACGATTCTATTTTGAAATTTCCACATTTGGTTGGATTAGTTTGAATCTGAATCAAACCCGATAACTACACATCGGAGTCAACCTCCCCGACAAGCTTGCGCAGGCCCGTTATGAAGAGGTAGTCGGTCAGAGGAGAAAGCACCCCATCCTCTGTTAGCAGCAAAGGGATCTCGCTTGCGACCCCTGTGTTGTCCTCCACGATTTTTGCGACGACGCTAACCGAAGCCATCCCCCTCTTCTCCCTACACAAATCACATGGATTATACTATTTACCTACATGAAAAAAGAGCAATAAAAAGCCACTAGGAAGTGGCTTTTTATCAAAATTACACTCTCTTATGCACTATATATAACCTATCGGCGGCTTTTTTAACTCTTGAGTTCACACAGAGACATTAAAGAGTTCTAATGAAAATTCTGATTACACTCAGTAACTTTTAATCACTATTTTCCGTCTTCCTCATTTAACTATATAAAACTTTCCTTTGAATGCCACGCAATGTCATGTTTTTAGAGTGGAATATATATAAATTAAAAAGACATGTCATTATTACAAGTTTAAATGGTTTGTTATATTTGAACTTTAATACAAAAAAGATAAATAAGTTATAGACAAAATTATTTTTATGATTCAATATTAATTATAAATCAGCAAGGTGTGTCAAAGCTGCGCTTTGACTATACCCATCGCCCTTCGGTTGATGCCACTCACGAGTGGTTGCTTGAAAATAATAACAATAATAATAATTCGGAGTTCAATTTATGCTAGAGAAAATTCGTGCTGTCTATGCCGCACTAAATGATATTTGTAAAATGCAATTAATCTGTAATGACCTGGTTTTTTTAGAGAGGTGGTCAGAGGTTGACAGTGTGATCATGCGTATCAATGCATTACTTGACTATATCTATACTATTAACTGTCAGATCGATTACATTGAGATTTTAAAGAAAGTAGATGAGCAGTTCAACGATAGATTATTGTCTTATAAGATTTCTTGCTTAGTAGATAGACTGGTACATTTGCAAAAAAACAATTTTCATTTTATGAGAATTGACCATCATTATGATTTTAATATTCAACCAGATTTTTTTGTGTACCGTGATGCAGTGTGTGCTCTGTTCCGTGAGATCAGTATGCTTCAGAGCAAAGAGGTTTGCTATGAACCACACTAAATCTGACTTTCACTCTACAAGATATATTCGTCCTATTATCATTTCTTCTGAAATTGAAAAACGAAAAAAACAACGTAACTTCTTGAAACGTAAATTGACATGTTATCTAGAGTTAGCGATTGAATTAATTAATCAAAGGAAGGATGACTTTCAAAAAAATAACAAAAAAATTATTTCGCTTGAAGAGGGTTTTTATTACCAAATGGAAATTTACCTTACATGCATGGCAGAAAATCACGCTATTAATTTAACTGGCTTCTTGCAGGATGATACACACGCATCAGCCAGCATGATAAAGCTCTATAAAGCTGCTCGTAATTATACTGATGCTGTAAGTGATATGTACTCAATCAATAGGTGTTTTACGAAAAGACTAGTACATAAGGACCTTGAGTTGCAATCCAAAGGTAAGTTTGTATTAGACATTTCTAATTCTTTTGATTGGCGTTCAGAATTGGCGAATTTAGGTTTTTTATAATGGCTAGATTTAGAACAGAACGGTTTAATGTATACCTCACTCCTGATGAGTTAATAAGCATTCTAGGGAAATGTGGTGGAAGGCGTAACAGGGTTGCATGTTTTCTGCGTGATGCAGCTTTGGGACGAACAATCCGTCCCCCTGTAAATATCAGTGATGAAACATCACGTGCACTATCAGGTATATCACGAAATCTTAATCAGGCTCTAATTATAGCTCATGGAAGAGGTGTGCTAAATGTGGCTGACCTTGCTGCAATGTCGGCAGACATAGCTGCAATTAAAAAAACGATTATGGGGTGATGATAAGATAATTGATTTTTTATAACTACAAGTATACTGATTTGTTTTTTATTAAACATAATTGTTCATGATGTAATGAAACTATGGGGCTCGGCATGATAGTCAGGTAGAGGTAATAATAAATTGAAAGGAAAGCTCACTACGGGTTCAACACCTGCGCCACTAATTAGATATATATCCTGTTCTGACCGTAGCTCCCTGGCTAGTGGAAAAAATTCTAGCTTCATTGGTGGTAATATATCATCACAAGTCCCAGCAGAGCAGGCTGACGAGTTTCAGATGGTAGGTGGTAGTCGTCGTGCAAAAAATTTTATGGCGCACATATCATTATCTCTGCCACCTAGTGAAATTAATGATGATAAAAAATGGGAGGAGATAGCCTATAGTCTATTAAATAAAATGGGTCTTAATCCAGATGTACGACCATGGGTTGCATATAAACATGAGGAACCTAATCAGCATATTCATATCGCTGTATCAAAGTATGATTATAATGGTAATTTGTGGAAGGACTCTTTTTCAGCCCTAAGATTAATACAGGCTACTAGCGAAATAGAAGTGGAGTTTAAACTAACTCTTACTAAGGGATTGTCACGAGGAATAAAAAGAGCAGAAAAAACAAATCTAAAATCATCCGAGATTCAAATGGCTGATCGTTTAAAAAAGGTTCCAAACCGTCTTATTCTGCAACATGCAATAGACCAAGTATTATCAACTGGGCTTGAGATATCCTCACTAGCATTTTGTGAGCAATTAGAAATTTTGGGCGTAAATGCAAGAGCTAGTTTGTCCAGTACAGGAAAATTAAATGGATTCTCATTTGAGGTAAATGGAGTCCCATTTAAAGGAAGCGACTTGGGGAAAAAATATACATTGTCAGGTATTGAAAAACGAGGTTTCAGATATGAGAAAACTAGAGAGTTTGAGGAGCTTAGCTGCCGAGCATACTACAACGATGGAAACAAAAATCTTATCGACAACACAAGCGCAGGCAGAGATGCATCAGCAGATGCAGGATATGCTGTCAACAGTGACAGCATTGGGTCAGCTGGCGTCAGAGACATACAAGATGATGCAAGAATTCGCTCAGGATGCGACACATCAACTCCGCGACTCACGAACCGCGCAGGAGAAGCAAATCCATCAGATGATCGAACAACGCAGGATGGTCGCATCAGAGATAGCAACGCTCCGTGCAGACCTAGCAGCACAAATGGGACCGGAGTTGATGATGCAGATAAGTCCATCACTCGAAGCGATACATACAGCCGCAGCAGCGTTAACAAGATCAAGGACGACGATGGAAAAGACACAAAAATCTCTCAGAGTAACAGCAGTAAAAACAGAGGTTCAGCAGAGATTTTACTTGAACGTCATAGCCGTCTCTATAGCGATAGTATGTGCCGTACACATCTTTCATTGGTTAAGCCGCTAGGAGTGGATCCAGTACTGTTGAAACTAATTAATGCTGTTCTAAAAATATTGAATATGATATTTGGTCATTGGGAAACAATCTCTCCATATGGGATTAAGACAATTCACGAAAAAATGAATTTCAAAGAAATGATATGCTCGATCCCAGATATAGTAAATTTAAATAAAAAAGGGTATGAGGTCAATCTGGTCCCTGATGAGTGCGCAGTATTACGGGAGCAGTATAGCTATATCGTAATTGATAATGTCGGACGTGAAAATTTAAATGTTTTTTTAGGAGATACTACTGAGAAAAGAACGGTCTGTTTTAAACCATGTATTGTAGTGGAAAAAAGTGTAGGGATTTATCAGGTTGTATTAAAAACAAAATTCGAAAGAAGGGAGTTCATCAATGCGGTGGCTAAAGACCTTAACCATAAGTATGGTGTAGTTAAAAGTAATGAAGATATTTACGCTATTAAATTAGCAGGTTTTAAAAATGGCGACTTTACTGTTAAATCTATCCATATGAATGAGAATACTGAGTGCACTCTTACTCGAACTCTAGTTGTTGAAAAAATACGCGAATATGATTGTGAAAATCATACATTTATGGGGGAGTCACCAAAAATTATGGTGGGACACATTGCGTTAGATAAGTATAATCGTGAAAATAGTAGCACGATTAAATATAAAGTTAGTGATGATACTTTGAGCATAAATTAATTTGCTATGTAACGAGTATAAAATACAGCGTGGATGGAGACTTCATGACAGATAAAACTATAAAGGCGCTCTTGGAAAGGAAAAATAATTTATTGCCACTTTTTGAGACAGTTCCGCCTAAGGCCGAGTATATCCTGCAAGGGCTTCCTTTAGGGGCTCTGGGCTCCATTGTCGCGGCTGGAGGGTGTGGTAAAAGCGCTTTGGCACTTCAGATCGCCGCAACGGTAGCTGGAGGCCCTGATAGGTTAGAAATTGAACCTGCCCGTGGTAGGGTCGCTTATCTGGTTTGCGAGGATTCTCCGCTTTCAATTCATCATAGGCTTTTTGCGCTCGGAGAGCATTGTTCCCCCGCCGAGCGGGCAGCCATTGCCGAAAATTTAGTGATCGATTATCTCGATAGCGAGCGTGTGGATGTGATGGATGAGCAATGGATGGATTTTATAACAGCTCGCGCTGAGGGTAGGCAGCTGTTAATCATTGATACGTTACGCCAGATCCACACCGAGGACGAGAATGACAGTACGGGGATGGCTCGTGTACTCAATCGATTGCAAACCTTAGCTGCCCGCACTGGTTGTGCAGTTATTTTCCTACATCATACCAGCAAACAAGGTGAACGTGATGGCAGCCGTAGTGCGGGGGCATCTCGTGGTTCGTCGGTATTGACGACAAACGTTCGTTGGCAGGCATATGTGCGCAGCATGACTAATGAAGAAGCTGAAAATTATAATATCGATCAGGACATTGTGTGGCGTTACGTTGAATTTGGAATTAGTAAACAAAACCAAGGCTCAAAATTGAGTCCAAGATGGCTCAATCGAATCAGTTGCACAAATGAAAATGTTGATATGGGTTATGGATTTCAACGAGTTAAGATCACCTCAGAACCTCAAAAAATAAAGCCAAAAACCAAGGGGCGCCATCGCAATGAGTATACAAACTAATACAGTGTGCCAACAATGAAGAGCTCAACAGATAAGATATCTAAAATTATATTTGCGCAGCATGACCCTGTAACTGCGATGGCGCAACTTTTTCGACCGCTAGTGAATGGTGATAGGCGTGGGTCTATAAATATTGAAGTACCCCATCTTGGAAATATATATCAATTCACGTGTTTTGAATTATTGGATGTTGTAGATCAGAGTATCCTACTAGGAATAGTTGGCATAGCGGCGCTACAAAATAGTGATATTCATGCCGGAATGAGTGGTGCGGTAGGGAAGGCTCTATGGCGAGATTTACAGCCAAGTGATGACGCATCCCAAGATCAGGGCATTGTGTTTGAAACAACGCGACGTGAAATTCTACTAGCAGCAGGATTGTCTGATGCGGGAGATAATTATGGTAGGCTAGCTGATTCGTTATATCGTCTATCTCAAGTCGGCTGCCGAGTAAAAAAAGCGACTGTCGATTGGAGCATGAATTTGCTCTCATATCGTCTTATTAAAAATCCTGGTTGCGATAACATTCATATTGCAATGAATTCTCGATTTGCATCAGCCCTAATGGGTGGGCAAAAAGTAATCATTAATCTTGCTGAGCGTAGGAAGTTAACAGGTGATGTGACACAGCTTTTGCATGCTCGTCTCTCAGCTCAGATTCATAAAAATCAATGGTCGCCTTTGACAAAAATTGATACGTTGATAATAAAAATTTGGTGTGAACAGGAGAATTCATACGATACATCAACGTCAACGCACCGACGACGACGAATGCTTGTTCGGGACGCCCTAGAACAGCTTGTAGCCCTGGGATGGATGGTGAAAAATAATGGTTCTCGCGGAATTCGGGAGATGGTGCAGATTAAAAAGCCAATGAAAAAGAGCCATCATAAAAGCGTTCCTGATTACCCATGATTAGCAGTCACCACGAGCTATACTGATCTTACGTACAGTTACTGAGGTACGAGATCATGGCCAAAAGCAAAGTCCAATTCCAGAAAGGCTACAGCCTGTTTGATTTTTATGTTTGTTGAATTGAGGCATGCAGTCGTGGCAAGCCCGCCGATGCCATATCGGCTCTTGAAGCTGGCTGAGGGTCATGGGTAATCAGAAATTTCATTAACAAAGTGCGATCCCGCCCTGGGATGCGCTAGGGGAAGCCGTTTGCATCTGTTTAGGAAAAACCGGGCCCCGCTATCCGCGGGGCCCGGTTTTGATTTAGGCCATCAGCTTTTGCATGGCGCGGTTGAGGTCGACCGCGGTTTGATGCAACTGGTCGCTGGCACCCTGGGTGCGGTGGGCGTTCTCTTCGTTCTCGGTGGCGATGGTTTTGATATCCACCAGGTTGCGGGCGATATCTTCCACCACCAGCGTCTGCTCCTCGGCGGCGGTGGCGATCTGCTGGTTCATGCCGTGGATCTGGCTGATGGAGCTCGTGATGCTCTGCAACTTGCGACCCGCGACCGTCACCTGTTCGATACTCTGCTGGCTGAGTTGCTGGCTACTACCAATCGCCTGTACCGCTTCCTGGGTGCCACGCTGTACCTTGGCGATGATCTGGTTGATCTCCGCCGTAGAGTCCGCCGTGCGCTTGGCCAGGGTACGAACCTCGTCCGCGACCACGGCGAAGCCGCGACCCTGCTCACCGGCCCGCGCCGCTTCAATCGCCGCATTCAAGGCCAGCAGGTTGGTCTGCTCGGCAATGGAACGGATCACCTCCAGCACGGTACTGATGCGGCGGCTATCTTCATCCAGTTGTTTTATAACGCCAGCCGTGTTGTCAATTTCTTTACCCATCTGGGCAATGCCGCCTATGGTGTCCTGCATCACTTGCTCGCCTTCGTGAGCCGTATGGTCCGCCTGATCCGTCGCCTGGGCGGCCGATGCGGCATTCTCCGCGACATTCTGCGCCGTCGCCGACATCTCGTGCATCGCGGTAGCCACCATATCGGTGCGGGAGAATTGATCCTGGGTGCCCTTGGCCATCAACCCGGAGATTTCCTTGAGTTCATGGCTGGCACTATCCAGCTGCTCGCCACTCAACTTGAGCTGGGAAAAGGTCGTCCCCAAGAAATCGCGCAGGGTATTGGCGGCCTTGGCCAGGGCACCCAGTTCATCCTGCCGTTGCAGCGCAAAGGGTCGATCAAACTTGCCATGGCTCAACTGGATAATGAAGTCGGTGAGCGCCTTGATCGGCACCAGCAGTTGGCGATTCACCAACCAGAGACTGAGCACCCCCACCAGTAATGACGCCACAATCAGGAATACCACGCCGAGAATGGCTTGGCTGTGGGTCTCCTCACTAATGGCTTGGGCCTGACGATTGCCTTCTTCATGCAGATGCTTGACCAGAGCCTCCATCTGCTCGCTGGTTGCCCGATCGATACCCTTCACCGCCTGATCCCCCACAGTCGGGTCGCCCTGAGCGGCAACAAACTTCTCTTTGCCCTGACGATAGGCCAGCCCGAGTTTCTGATGTTCATCACTCAGGCTCCGCACCTGGGCAACCAACTCCTGATCCTGCCACTGCCCGGCCAACTGGCTCAGTTGCGCCAGCGTCTGGTTGACCGCACGCTCCTGCTCTTCAAACCGGGTCCAATACTTGGTCAGAGCCTCCGGATCCTTGCCGCGCAGCAGGACATTTTTCCACTCCTGAACCTGGCTCTTGAACTCCAGATTGGCCCGCTCAACCAGCGTCGACTCTTGCAGCGTGCTGTTAACCAGGGATTGATAATCTTCGACCCCGTGCTCCAGCAGACGGAAACATAACAACGAGATGATGACGAGGAGAAGAATACTTCCGCCCAACAACGCCAGTAACTGTGCTCTCAACGAACCTTGTATGGACATACTTGCCCCTTCATGACCTGAATCTGTACCTATATAGCGACCCATGGAGCCTGACACCGTAATGGTGTCGTCACCGGGGGCGGCGTAGCATACACCGTAAGCGCCGTTAAATCGACCTACTTGCCTTCGTTGTATTGCACCACTTTTTTTGAAATCGGCTCCAGCGCCACATTCCACGGTAGCAGCGCTTCCAGCTTTTCCAGGCTGTCCGCTTCGCCGATCCGCGCCAGCACATAATTGATATACGCTGACGGCTCCAGTTGATTGGCTTTGGCGGTCTCCAGCAACGAGTAATATGACACCGCCTGGATGCTCAAGCACAAGCTGCTGCAAGCCATGAAAGAGTCCGATGACAAGCAGCCCATCAGCGGCATCATTCAGCTCGATGATGTCTACTGAGGTGGCGAGCGCCGTGGTGGCAAACGGGGTCGGGGCGCGGCAGGCAAGACGCCGTTTGTGGCAGCAGTGGCTCTGAACAAGGAAGGACATCCAATCAAGATGCGGATGACGGTGGTCGATGGTTTCAAAACCAAGTCCGTTGCTGATTGGGCAAAACGGCATATTGCCAGTGGTAGCGCGGTGATATCCGATGGATTGGCCTGTTTCAAAGCGGTCAAGGAGGCCAATTGTGAGCACCTGGGTGTTGTCACCGGGGGCAACCTGGACTGGCTGGATCATCCGGCATTCAACTGGGTAAACACGATGATAGGAAATGTGAAAAACTCGCTGCGGGGCAGTTGCCATACGCTCGGAGCGAAGCATTTACCAAGGCATCTTGCGGAATACTGCTTCCGGTTTAATCATCGTTTTGACCTCAAGAGCATGTTGGTTGAATTGGGGCATGCAGTCGTGGCAAGCCCTCCGATGCCATATCGGCTCTTGAAGCTGGCTTAGGGTCATGGGTAATCAGGAAAGCGTTTCACATGCCTGAATGCTAAGGTGCTCATTTAATGAACATCATGGTTCGTATTTTCATGAACGTTGGCCCGTATTTTCGTGAGCGTTTGTTGCTTACCTAATCTCTCTGCACGCCATGTAATTACTACGGTTGGCAGATTTTAATGCACTACCCGACTAGTATTACACAAGTAATACTAGTAAGTATTAAAAATCATAGAATG
This sequence comes from Aeromonas sp. FDAARGOS 1415, assembly GCF_019048365.1. Classification (NCBI taxonomy): domain Bacteria; kingdom Pseudomonadati; phylum Pseudomonadota; class Gammaproteobacteria; order Aeromonadales; family Aeromonadaceae; genus Aeromonas; species Aeromonas sp. FDAARGOS 1415. Next base: position 2,411,181 of record NZ_CP077363.1, read on the forward strand.
GGCACTAAGCTGTAGCTAGTAGTGAGTCTGGTTGTACTTGAAAGCCGCTAACATGGACAACAAATGTTAGACGTGGGCTCCCCGAAGGGGGCCCAATCTAACATTTGATTTTTGCTGATATTGCACGCTTACGCGTGCAGGTGGCCCACACGTGTTTAACTGACTGATTGGGGAGGGTTTTAGCGTATTGGAAGGCTATCTACGCAATTTTGAGTGTCAGGCATATAATAGGGTTGGGGGGCCTTGCGTAAGCAGCTACAGAGGGCCAGAGGAGGGATGAATGATGCAACATCGTTTTTCCCTGTCCTCGATCTAGGCGAAGCCATTCTAATAAAATATAAAATGTCCGCGAAGCGATCAAAAAAATGCCGTCTCAGGTGCAACGCACGGAGAGGCGCGCGAAGCTAGGCGCCGTGTCCTTTTAGTTCAGCTGTCCGAACTAGTCGCATTGTCGCATGGGCATAATGTTCCTCAATAACTTTTACACTATTCCCTACCTGAGCGGCTATGTGTGCTAAAGGTTTTCCACTGATAATTTCATTTGTGATATATGTATGTCTAAACCAATACAAGTTGCCCTTTAAACCCATGTCCTTGGTGAAGTCTCTCCAGAGCTTAGCTGGGTCTTCAAATTTAAATAATGGCATATCTTGAGCATTTTCCATCGCATCTTTCAAGCTTTCAAAACCAAGGGATGATGCTAACGGTGATAATACATCAGTAATGACTTTGCTCGACTCTCCCCCCTTAGCAATTAGAACCTCGCGTTTTGCTTTTCTAGTGTTTTCCATTTTTCCCTTGCGGATTATGCAATAATAATCAACTTTTCCCATATCATTACGTCTAATTATATCGCCCCATGTTATATTAAGAGCCTCTTCTCCAGTCCTAATGCCAGTTAAAAGAAGTAGTTTGCAATAGAGAGTCAAAAAATATCTATCTTGTAGATGAGGTGTATTTGAATGCCATTTTTTTAATTTTTCAAAAATAATGTTTATTTCATCCGCCTCCCAGAATTCGCCTTTAATTTGTTTTCGAGTGTCAACTTTTTTATTTAAATCTGGCAAAACTGTTATTAGTCCCTGTTCTTTCGCCTCAAGCAGTATTTTCCTTAATACTACATTCATAGTAACTACAAATGTTTTACTTGGGGTTCCTTGTTCCTGACAGTATTTAATCCAGAATAGCCTGATGGTTCTGTCATTTACTTTTGCTATTTCCATGCCACCAAAATATGGGAGGATGTGATTGTTTATTATACTAATACAGTATTTGTCATTAGTTTTTGCTCTGTTTGTATAATAAGCTATGACATCATTTGCTATTGTTTTAAGGGTTATTCCTTTTTTAAGCGGAATACCGCTAGATGCTTTTAATTTTAACATAGCGGCAATTTGAAAAGCTTCGGACCTTGCTTCCTGTAGGTTCACCTTTCTTGTGCTTTGACGATAATCAATAATCATGATTTCAGGTTGATGAATCCTACAGTACCATTTGGAGCTATACTTTTGCTTGTATAGGGATATTCCACCTCCGAGGTCATGGCGATTCTGGGTAGCTGGACTACTGTTATCTGCCTGCATTCGTTCTGCCAGCATTCTGGCTAGGTCCGCATGGGGTAATTTGGACAAAATTTCAGCAAGTTCGCTCATGAAGGATCTCTAATCACCGTCGCTAAAAGCACGAAGAACCTATACTATCATCATGTATAGTTTTGTGGTTAAAAATTGATTCTGGTATGTAAGTGCTTGATTTTTAGATTTTTTTTGTGGTCTTAGCCTGATTGCAAATCAGGACGGCGCCACCTGATGGCGTCGTAAGGGTTCATCGGACTGGGTGCGACCGTACTCGCCGCAGGGCCACCCGATGGAGTGCACCCAGAGCAGGAGATGGCTCGATACTCTGGAGATACGGGGTGCGAGATTGTACTCGCGACCGCAGCATCATGCAATTTGGGGTGGGGCTATCAGACCGCCGACATGTTCATTTTACGCTCAGACTGTGGATGCTAGGGTGCCATCTACCCGGGATGCCCGAGAGTTGGCGAAGGAATGGATCTTTTCCGCGAAAAAGTCCATCTCCAAGTTGAAATTTTGCCCTACTCGGGAAAGAATGCGCGCTCGGTGATTGGGCTCGGGTGACACGTCACAGGAGCGACCGAGGATGAGCAGGCCAAAGGCCCACAGGTACAGGAAACCATACAGGAATTTTATGAATCCCCTTCGCATTGCCGCTTCGGCCCTTATTTGCACTCTGACCCTGGTCAGCCAGCAGGCTGCCGCCGTTGAATACGTGCTGCCCGCCGCCAACAGCCGCCTGATCGGCGAGAACCAGGAGTACGTGGTGCCTGCAGACAACCGTCCGCTGGAACAGATCGCCTCTGACTTCCAGCTGGGCCTGACCAACATCATGGAGGCCAACCCGGGCGTTGACCCCTATCTGCCCACCCCGGGCAGCAAGCTGATCATCCCCCATCAGCTGATCCTGCCGAATGCGCCCCGCGAAGGGATCGTCATCAACGTGGCGGAGATGCGTCTCTACTACTACCCCAAGGGCAAGAACGTGGTGCAGGTGCTGCCCATCGGCATCGGCCAGCTGGGGGTGAACACCCCGGAGAACTGGATCACCAAGGTGGAGCGCAAGCGTGCCAACCCGACCTGGACCCCGACCGAGAACATCCGTCGCCGTTATGCCGCCCAGGGCAAGACCCTGCCTGCGGTCTGGCCGGCCGGCCCGGACAACCCCATGGGTCTGCATGCCCTCTATATCGGCAACCTCTACGCCATCCACGGCACCAACGCCACCTTCGGCATTGGTCTGCGGGTGAGCAGCGGCTGCGTGCGTCTGCGCGCGGACGACATCAAGTACCTGTTCGACAACGTGCCGGTCGGTACCCGCGTCCAGTTCGTCAATCAGCCGATCAAGACCACGGTAGAACCGGATGGCAGCCGCTACATGGAGGTGCACGAGCCGCTGTCGCGCACCGAAGAGGAGTTCAACTCCACCGCCGCCGTCCCCCTGCCCATGACCCAGGCCACGACCCGCTTCATCGCTCACGCCGACTCTGACTCCAACGTGGTCAAGCAGGTGCTGGAACAGCGTACCGGCATGCCGACCCGCCTCAATCCGCAGACGTGATGGCCCGGAAGGGTTATTAATGAACAACGGCGACCCTCTGGTCGCCGTTGTCGTTTCTGCGTGTTTCCTAGGGGGCTGGCGGGGCATAGAGGGCCAGCCAGTTCCCTTCGGTATCTTCGATGATGACCCGTGAGCCATGGCCGCTGCCGATACTGTGCAGAGGCTCCAGCACGCGCCCGCCGAGGTGGGGGACCAGCTGCTCCGCCTCTTGCAGCCGATCGCCCAGGGCGAGGTAGATGAGGGGGCCGGCGCCGCCGGGCTGGTGGTACTTGTCCATGGGGCCGAGGCAGGCCGCCGCGTTGTTGCCATCGTGGCGCAACATGGCGAAGCGCATCTCTTCCTCCTGGATGGGGGTGACCTGCACATCGAGCAGGGCAGAGTAGAAGTCCATGGCACGATCCAGATCCCGTGTCGGAATGTCGGCCCAGACCAGGGTGTTGTCCATCTTCGTGTTCTCCAGAGGTTTCCGGCCAACATGCGGCCGGTGGCTCTTTGAGGTTAGAAGTGGCCATCGGGAGGCGCCATGGAGGATAAAAAACGGCGCCTGATGGCGCCGTTTTGAGAGTGCAGGGACGAGCCCGGAATCGCCTTACTTGCCCGCGATGCTGAGGCCACCGAAGCGGATGAGCGGGGCATAGAAGTCCTTGCCATCGTCATGATGCAGCAGGTCGCCGACCGCTTCCAGCTCGCCGAGCAGGCGGTAGAAGTTGCCCGCCACCGTGATGCCGCGCACCGGTGCCACGCGCTCGCCATCCCGGCACAGGAAGCCGGAGGCGCCGAACGAGAAGTCGCCGCTCACCGCGTCGGCGCCGGAGTGCAGGCCGTCCAGCTTGACCAGCTCCAGGTACTCGCCACCCTGTACCTCACGCTCGCTGTGGGGGCCGAGTCCGAACACCAGGTGGCGCGGGCTCACGTCAAGGGCGCTGCGGGCACTGCGGGCCGCCGCACCGTTGCCGGTCACGCCGAAGTGGCGGGCGGTGGCGCTGTTGTGCAGCAGGGTCTTGAGCTCCCCCTCACCGATGAGCAGCAGATCCGACGTCGGGGCCCCTTCACCGTCGAAGGCCTTGATCTTCATCCCCCCCGGCATATGGACCCGGCTCTCCAGGGTGAGCCAGCGGAACGCCACGCTCTGGCCGAGCTTGTCGCGCCAGGGGTTGATCCCCTGCTGGGCCCACTTGCCCGACAGCACCGCCTGGAAGCAGCCGAACAGGCTGGCCAGACAGTTGGTGCTGAAGATGACGCTGTAGCGACCGCTCGGCACCGCCTCACCCATCAGCAGGCCATCGGCCACGGCATGGATCTGGCGGATGAGGGGCTGGCTCGCCAGCTCGTCGAAACGACGGCCATATTGCCCCTGATAGTGCATGGACTGGCGGCCGTCTCGCTCGATGAGGGCCGAGCTGTGGCAACCGACGCTGAATTCCTGATGCTCGCAGAAGGTGCCCTGGCTGTTGGCGAGCCAGAGGCGGCTCTCCCCCTCGAAGAAGCCGTTGTAGGGGGCGCCGGTCACGTCCGGCAGCGCCAGCATGTCCGATTCGAGGCGCAGGGCCAGGGCAATCTTCTCCTCCACTGGCGTGGTGTCGGGCTGGTTGATCTCGGCGCAGTCTGTGGTGAGGCGGCTGTTGGCGACCGAGATGGCCTGATCCGCATCTACCTTGGCGAAGCGGCTGGCATCGAGCGCATCCTGCACCATGGCGTCCAGCGCCGATGCATCCAGGGACTCCGAGTAGGCGATGCCGACCCGGCCTTCCTTTATCAGGCGAATGCCGATCTGCTGGCTGCTGGTGACCTTGTATTCGCTGAGCTCCCCCTTGTCGGCCTTGAGGGAGAAGGCCTTGTCCTGGTTGGCAATGACGTCCGCCTCGGCACCCAGATCGGCGACCTTGTCCAGCAGACGGGTGAGCAGTTGGTTCATGTCGAGCTGGCTCATCAGGCGTTCCCCCCCACCAGAATGCTGTCAACCTTGAGCGGCGGCTGGCCGACCGAGGCGGGAATGGAGCCGGAGACCGAGCCGCACATGCCGGCGGAGAGGGCCAGATCGCGCCCCACCATGGAGATCTCCTTGAGCACTTGCGGACCGGTGCCGATCAGGGTGGCCGACTTCAGCGGTCTGGTTATTTTACCCCCCTCGATAAGGTAGGCCTCCTGCACGTTGAAGTTGAACTCGCCGGTGCCGGGCTGCACCGAGCCGCCCCCCATCCGCTTGGCATAGATGCCGTGCTCCACGGTTGCCAGCATGTCGTCCAGGCTGTGGTTGCCCGGCTCGATGTAGGTGTTGCGCATGCGCGAGGCCGGGGCGAACTTGTAGGATTCGCGCCGCCCGGAGCCGGTGCGGGCGTAGCCGGTGCGAAGGGCGCCCATTCTGTCCACCAGGAAGCCGGTCAGCACGCCGTCCTTGATGAGCTGGGTGTGCTGGGTCGCCATCCCCTCGTCATCGACGTTGATGGAGCCCCAGGCGTTGCCCTGCAGGCCTTCGTCCACCGCGCTGACCGCGGGGTTGGCGATGAGCTGGCCCATCTTGTCGTGGAACACGGATGCCTTCTTGGCTACCGAGGTGGTCTCGAGCAGGTGGCCGCACGCCTCGTGGAAGATGACGCCGCCAAAACCGCTCTCCATGATGACCGGCAGCTTGCCGCTCGGACAGGGGGCCGCCCCCAGCTTCACCAGTGCCTGGCGGGTAGCGATGAGGGCCAGCTCGCGGGGATCGATGCGTTCGGCGTGTTCCCAGCCCATCATGGCGCCGGGGGCTTCATAGCCCACGCTCTGCTCGCACCCGTCCACGGCGATGGTCTGGGCCATGATGCGGTTGTAGTGGCGGCGATCACTCACCTGCACCCCTTCGCTGTTGAAGATCTCCACCTCCTGCTCCCAGCCCAGCACGTTGCCGGAGAACTGGCTCACCTTGTCGCTCTCGGCGCGGGCCGCGGCGTCCATGGCGTGCAGGTAGGCGATCTTCTGCTCCAGCAGCTTGTCGGCTGACAGGGGCAGGGCGATCGGGTTGCGATCGGTCAACCGGGTGAAATCGAAGGCGGTGGCGGTCACTACGGGGTCACGCCTGTCCTTGGCCGCCAGCAGGGTGACGATGCGCAAGAGCTCGTTGCGATCGGCCAGGTTGGTGTAGCCGTAGAGCACCTTGTGGCCGTAGCACAGGCGCACGCCGATGCCGAAATCGAGGCCACCGCTGATGTTCTCCATCTGGCTGGAGAGCAGGCTGAGCTGGCTGCGGCGCTTGCGCTCCACAAACAGCTCGGCGAAGTCGGCACCCAGCGCCAGCGCGTGATCGAGCACGTCGCGGGCGATGGCGGGGGCCAACAGGGAGAGTGAAGTCATAGAATTTCCTTTTCTGGTCTGTCCGTTTGCTTCCGACACCCGGCTTTAGGTTGTTATAGGGTGTCGAACCCATTGTTGCAGACCAGCAGCAAAAAGTCGCTATAGCGTCAGGCGATGATACCAAACGAGAAAATCGGTGCGGTTTATGCGCCCGTCAGCCGGATTTGAGTCGCGGACAGGGGGAGCGTTCTGTCGGGGATCGAGTCGCTCAAAGCGGGTTCGGCGCAAGGCATCATGTCCTCAGGGCGTGGGACATGGGGAACGAGCGGCGAGGAGCATCGCCGGGCCGTCTCTCGTGAGGCGGCCCGGCAGGGGGTCACAGCAGCTCGTGGATTTCCCCCAGGATCTGGTCGACCCACTGTTCGATACGGGATTCGGTCTGGTCGTACTGGTTGGCGTCGTCGAGGGCCAGGCCGACGAAGTGACGGCCATCGTCGATGAGCGCCTTGGAGGCGTCGAACTCGTACCCCTCGTTGGGCCAGTAGCCCACCAGCTTGACCCCCTTGGGCACCAGCTGGTCGTGCAAGAGGCCTAGGGCATCCTGATACCACTCCCCATAACCCAGCTGATCGCCGAGGCCAAACAGGGCGATGATGCGTCCCTCCAGCTGCAGGTCGGCAATGTCTTCCCAGCGGGACTCCCAATCTTCCTGGAGCTCGCCGAAGTCCCAGGTGGAGATGCCCAGGATCAGGATGTCGTACTCCTGCATGCGGGCGAGGGGCACATCCTTGATGTTGTGGAGATCGACCAGCTCGGGGCCAATGAGGGCGCGGATCTTCTCGGCCGCCATCTCGGTGTAGCAGGTGGTGGAGCCGTAAAACAAACCTATCTTCATCGCTCTTCTCTTGATCGCAGTCGGCAAGGGGCGTGACCGGCACAGCGGCGCCCGGGGGGAGGGCGCCAGTCTAGCAGATTGCGCCGGGCTCTTCACCGCCTGAGGGATGTGCAGCCTTGCCTTGCGGCCCGGGTGGGTCGGCACGTTACAATGGCGATCTGTTTCCCCGAGCGCGGCGCACCATGAGCAAAGCTGAATCCCATCCCCTGATCGAGCCATTCCTCGATGCCCTCTGGCTGGAGCGGGGGCTCTCCGACAACACGGTCAGCTCCTATCGCACCGATCTGGAAAAGTTCTCCCTCTGGCTCGATGAGCAGGGCGGCTCCCTGTTGCTGGCCGGACTAGACGACATCCAGCACTACCTCGCCTGGCGGGTGGACCACCAGTTTGCGGCCAGCAGCACGGCCCGCTTCCTGTCGGCCCTGCGCCGCTTCTACCAGTACCTCAACCGGGAGAAGCTGCGCAGCGACGATCCCACCGTGTTGCTGGAGGGGCCCAAGCTCCCCAAGAAGCTCCCCGCCGACTTGAGCGAGGACGAGGTGGAGGCGCTGCTCACGGCGCCTCTGGTGGATGATCCTCTGGAGCTGCGGGACAAGGCGATGCTCGAGCTGCTCTATGCCACCGGGCTGCGGGTCTCCGAGCTGGTGGGGCTCACTGCCGAGCATGTCAGCCTGCGTCAGGGGCTGGTGCGGGTAGTGGGCAAGGGCAACAAGGAGCGGCTGGTCCCCATGGGGGAGGAGGCGGTGCACTGGCTGGAGCGTTACTACCGGGAGGGGCGCACCCTGCTGCTGGGGGGCACCAGCTCGGACGTGGTGTTTCCTTCCAAGCGGGCCCAGATGATGACGCGCCAGACCTTCTGGCACCGCATCAAGCTCTATGCCCTGCGGGCCGGGATCAGCGGGGAGCTATCTCCCCACACCCTGCGGCACGCCTTCGCCACCCATCTGCTCAACCACGGCGCCGACCTGCGGGTGGTGCAGATGCTGCTGGGCCATGCGGATCTCTCCACCACCCAGATCTACACCCACGTGGCCAACGAGCGCCTCAAGGCACTGCACGGCCAGCACCACCCCCGCGCCTGAGCGGGTTTCATCGACTCCATCAATCAAAAAAAGCCCCGGCGTTGCCGGGGCGTAAAACAATACGGGAAAAATGATTAAGGAGCGGTACTGATAGTGACAGAGGCATCGGCACTGGCCGAGCTATCCTCCTCGTCGACAAATTCAACCACAACCGCATCACCGCTGGTGATACTGCTGGTGAACAGGTTGAACTGATCCGCTGTGAAGTTCGGGGCAAACTCGACACTGAAGGCGCAACTGTAATCTGCATCCGGATCCAGCGACAGAGTGTAGGTTGGAGGCTCATCTAAATCAGCCGGTTCCACGCAGGAGGGCAGGTTGAAGCTGCCGAAAGAACCTCCCTCATTGGCGATGGCAAAGTTGCCAGGGAGGTTAGCCGCGTTTCTGACTGTCATGCCCAGTATCCTGAGGGATTTCAGGTAGATTTTTTCGAGGCTCTTGTTCTTCACATTGAGGAACACGGTTGCCTTGAGGGCGAAACCACCTTCAATGCTGGGCGGGACATCATCGAAGTTGACCGTTGCCAGATCTTCGTTGGATGTCACCTCAGTATTTTGGGGGGTCGTTGCCTTGACCTGGGCGGTATTCACCAGGCGACCTTCATTCACCTCTGTCTCCGGATCTGGGTCAAGGGCATTGCCAGTGACATCCGCCACCAGGGTACAGACGTACGGGGTGCCATAGGCGATCGTTGTGGTGAAGATACACTCATCCGCTCGTTGGGTGCTCGACTTGGTAGCACGGGGACTGGCAAACAGCACATCGTCGATAAAGTCGCTAAGGGTCAGATCCTCCTCGGTAACGGAATTGTTATTGGTAATGGTAAAGCGATACACCACCATGCCACCGGGTTCGTTCACATTGGCTTCTTCGCCAAAGTCTGCGTCCATCACCGTATTGGGGTCTGAGCCGTTTACTGCGGCGACCTCCTTGGACAGCACGATAGAGGGGGTTCCCAGAGTGACGGACTCACTCGCAACGTCACTTGCCGGTCTATCCTCATTGTCCTTGCCACCGACTTCCACCGTATTGGTATAGGTCTGCCCTTGTCCGAGACTGACATTGGCTACGTATCGGCAGGTGAAGGATCCTCCATCCTTGGCGAGCGTCATGCCGTCAGCCAGACTACAGGCCGGTGAGCCCGTGTTATCTTTCAGCAAATCGGCGATGGCGGTATCTGTCAGAGAGGTCAGCAAGACGGCATCGACAGTACTGTTATTGGTAATGGTCACCACATAGGTGACATTCCCTGATGCCTCAATGAACCAGACATCACCAATCTTGTGCAGGCCCGGGCCAGATTCGGCCTCTTTGGTTATCTCGAGGACAGGATTCACGTTGGCCATCTTGACGGTGACCACATTCGTGCAGTTGCCTGCATTATTGTTTGGATCGTCATCGGTGGGATCACATTGATCATTGCCCACTGCCGTGGTGCCATCGACCCTTGTGGCGGTCGCCCGGATGAAGTCCTGATAGAGCTCGGGGCTACCATCGTCCGGCAGATCTTCGTCCTCTATCTTCATCACCAGCTGGCAGGAGAGAGTAGGAGATGCAGTGGTAAGGGTCTGGGGCAGCGCGAGATCATCGCTGTCGCAGGTATTGTCGGTATCACTGCCAAGCAGGGTCAGGTTGCCAATGGTCTGATCGGTGTTGCTGTTCAGATCGAAATTGGCAAGCACAGTGTTATCCGTGCTGGAACGCACAATGTCACGCAGCGACTGGATGATGACATCTGCCGGCACTGCATCCTTGGTAATGGTCAGCCTGTACTTGAAGATGCCTTCCGGTTCGTTCGCCTGATCGGCGCTTAATAGCTCCTTGCTCAGAGTGGGTGGATTGGGATTGACGACGACATTGATATTGAACTTGCCGCAATTGCATTTGGATTTGTTGTTGGGTACCTGGCCTACCACGGGATTGTCATCGACATCGCAGTTGTTACGGCTGATGTTGTCCCAGGCTGCACAGTAGTTGAAATCGGCACGACCATCGCGATCCGCATCTGCGCACAGCATGGTGATGGGTTCGTCATGCAACACATACTGGTCATTGGTCAGCAGGCTCTTCTTGATGTCACCACACTGGTCGCCATCGAGATTGGCAGCCTGTTCTTCACCAGGTTTGGGTATCAACAGGCTACAGTTCTGGGCATTTGCCCCCTGGATGACCTGGGGGCTCAAATCATTGAGCGGCAGATAGAAGGTGGTATCCCAGCGCTCAGCTGCATTTGTCCTGATGGTGACATCGGCATAGAAGGTGAATGTGTCTCCCAGATCACACGCCTCATTGGGGTTGTTGGGGATTACCTGGGTGATCTCGACATCGTTGGCCGTACAGTTGAGAGACTCGCCCAGCGTATTGGACATCCCCTTGCCACCGGCCTTTATATAGGCGTCGGCCATACAGTACTGTTTATTGAGATCGACTCCTGCCGCCTGTACCGGCCCATCCGAGTTTTGCCATATATCTGCGATGGCTGGCTGACATAGCAGCAGTGCAGCGGCACAGGCCGTCCGCAGTGGGCTAAACAGGCGGTTGCGCTTGTTTGGTTTCATGACGCTTTCCTCTTCCTATCCTGTGGTTTCTTGCTCCATTTCGCTCGGCTGCGACTGCGTTAACCGAACGGTGCCCCGGGCCCGGGGCTGATCCGGCAGAGGCGTCTCCCTGTCTCGATGACAGGGGAACAGGCTCTGCCCTCAGGACGGGTATCAAGAGGCAGCCTGCTGTAATCGCAAGGCGCGTACCAGGCATGCAATTAATTGAAAAGTAATGTTTTTTATTTACTTTCCGGCGGACGAGGCCAGGGAAGAGGTGAGAGGTGTAACGGTTATGGGGGGGATAAACGCGATAGGCATTTATGGCATTGATACGTAACAACTTTTAATTGATTAGCGCGTTACGAGGATGAAACAGGGGTTCGTCGGAATGGGGGCTGCCAGCCGTCATGTTCCCGGGTGTGCCTGAAGGAGGACGAGCGGTAAAAGAGGAAGTGGCTGCGGTATTCATGGCTGCAAGCGGGTCAGAATCCGGCTGGCACCATGATTTGGGGCTGGCGGCCTGGGGGCTGGCCTGTGTATCAAGGTTGAGACAGTGGGGGGCTAGCCCGTCAAGGGCACAACTGCGGGACCCCGTGCCGGCAAGGGGGGAAGTGCGTTCACCCATCCTGTAAAAGCAGCCATGAAGGGGGCTCTGGGCTCCCCTTCATGGCAAGGCTGCACACAGGATGGACGCGGTGCCGCGAGCGGGCTTACTGGTCCTGGCGGGACTTGAGCAGATCGCGGATCTCGGTCAGCAGTTCCTGATCCTTGGTGGGGCCGGCGGGGGCGGCGGCTTCCTCTTCCTGTTTCTTCTTGAGGGTGTTGATGGCCTTGAGACCCATGAAGATGGCGAAAGAGATGATGAGGAAGTCGATACAGGTCTGGATGAACTTGCCATAGGCGATGACCACTGCGGGGGCATCCCCTTCGGCCGCCTTCAGGGTGATGGCCAGATCGCTGAAATCCACCCCGCCCAGGATCAGGCCGATGGGAGGCATGATGACATCTCCCACGAAGGAGGAGACGATCTTGCCGAAGGCGGCACCGATGATGATACCGACCGCCATGTCGATCACGTTGCCTCTGGATGCAAAGGCCTTGAACTCTTGAATCAGACTCATTTTTCCCCCTGGAAATGGACGGCGTGTGGCGTGACCACCGCTGGGTTTGAACAATAAAACATCTGTAAAACAGAGGGATGACTATGATGCCTCCCGTCCTCATGTTTAGCTTGCGGGGCTCAAGCCCGATTGGCAACCAATTGAAGGGGAAATTTTTGCCTCTACCGCTATTAATGCTTCGCTCACTGCAGGGCGGCCTCTGTGGCCGGTGGCGCTTGTGAGGGGCAGGATGGGGGCAGCAGGCACCCAGCGTCGTCGATGTCATGAAAAAGGGCCATGGTCTGCACCATGGCCCTGTGGTTCACTCGCGACAGGTGCCTGTCATGCCTAAGGAGTCGGGCAATCCGGGCAGCTTGGGCAGAGCGGGCAGGTAGCGGTTGCCGTGTCTGAAACCGGATCCAGACCGAGGACGGCTGGCGGCTTCCCTGTGGCGGTGACGACATCGCTGAAGGATATCTCGCCGGGGTTTATCGATCCGGCTGCGCTCGGGAAGTAGGATCCAGAATAGGATTCACAGGTGTTCGCCGGGAGAGACGAGATCTGCTTGACCATCGTCGACGAATTCGAGCCATCCTGCACCTCATCCGTGACCACGACGTCATGCAGGCCCACATTCGTGGTGTTGCAGACTTCACCGCTGAAGTCGACTCTCACCACCAATTGGTTCGAGTCCGTGATGACCTTGGTCTCACAGGACTTGGTGACATCTATCCCGGGGGTTTTGACGACGGTGGGGCAGTCTGCCGTCGTGGAATCCGTGATCGTCTGTTGCCCGCCATCGCTGGAGGCGGCCTTGACACTGACACCGTTGGTGGGAGCGTTACCGACGGAATCAAAGCTACCGCTGTAGTTCTCCGAACCGCCTTTCGGTATGGAATCAAATGTCGCGACGACGAAGTCATCGTTGGTGTCGGCCGGGGTACCGTTGTCGTCGGTGACGACGACGTCGAAGATGGCGCCAAAGCCGTCGTTGCTGACAGTACCGTTGAAGTTGTAGGTAAAGCCGGTTTCGGCGGCATTGAGGTCACCGTCTGTACATGTCTTGGTGATCGAGACTTTGCACAGCTCGAAGTTATCCAGCACGAAGTCTTTCAAGGCTGCCGTGAAAGAGCTGGAAGAGCGGGTCTCGGCCATGAAGCTGCTGAAACAGCCGTCACTGCTGCCGACGATCTGGCTGAGATTGATCCCCCCCTCGAAGAAGCTCTCGAAGGGGAAGGTGCCCTGAGTTCCGCTCTTGGGGGTGTAATCGCTCCACAGACCGCTGACGCCATTTGCCAGAGAGTTCGGGGGGACGGGCACGTTACCCGTGTTGGTCAGGGCGCAGGCGAGAGTGGTGCCGCCCTGGCTGGCACAGACGACATCATTGGCTCCCGAGCCTTGCAGCTTCAGCCTCAGGTTGGTAGCGGCGCATTGGCCCGGTTGCGGGTCGTTGTTGGTCGCCTTGCTGCAGGTCGGATCCCAGGTCACCACGGCCAGGTAAGGGACGGCATTGCTCGCCTGCGGGAAGTTGATGAGTACCAGGGTGTCCCCCACGGTGTGCATGCCGCTGAATTTGCCGTTGGGCAGGGCGGTGACCTTCTGCTTGAAGAACCAGAAGCCCATGAAGGCATCCCCAACATTGGAGAGCCTGTCGGCACCAAAGTAGAGCAACAGGTCGCTGTTTTCGTTATAGGCGGCGGCATAGGCGTGGGTCAGATCATCCTTGTCGGGCACCGAGCCATCCTTCCAGCTCCATTTATCGATATCCAGTATGTCTTTGTCGCCTCCCCCGAAGATGGTCTTGGGGGCGGTATCCTGGATGATACCGGTGAACTTGGTGGCTGCCCCGCTGTCGGGAGGGGTAGCCCAGTCATCGCTGTTGAGGGCGGGGTTGTCATCTTGCGGGTTGGCATCCAGCTCGAATGGTGACTCCGCCGTGGCAGCCAGTGCCGGCCCGCAAAGCGCCAGCAGCAAGCCCAGAGCGAGGAGACCATGCTGCCAACAGCGTGGCCAGAGTTGCGTTGCTCGGGTATCCATGTTGCATTCCTTCTGCTTGTTAGTTTTCCATGTCGTCCGGTTATGCGTGGACGGCCGGAGGCGCTGTGGGAATGCAGGCTTTATTCCATCAACTTAACCAATTGAAAATAAATAAAAATAATAGCGTTATTGCCCCTTTGGCTAGGCGGTTGTTAACCCTGTGAGGAGGTGTCTTGCAGAGGGGACGGTCTACGTGCAGGCAGGGCAAGGAGTGGGAACTTTTGGCGCTGTCTCCAGGGTGGAACAGAGAACAGATAAAGCGTATCGGACACGGCCGGAGACATGAGCGAACATTGAATTCAATACATTGTTTTTAAAGGGTTTATCATGTTTTAAATCTTCCTTTGAGAACCGTTTCCTCCCCTGTTCCATTAGTGGCACAAGTCGGCCTTCTATCCAATACTTTGCACAGTGTTTGGCCGCCATGTGGTGGAGGGGGCTGTTGATGGAAATGCGTACGCTGCTGTGTGTCAACACGGACGAAGTGTGGTCGCCCCCATCACAGGTTGCCGCACTGGGCTGGAGTGCCTGCCTGGCGTCATCGCCCCAGGAGGCTTTCAGTCATTATGTCAAGAAGGCTCCCAAAGTGGGGGTAGTGCTGTTGAGCGAAGGTGCGGCCGAGGCCGTGGAAGCGCTCTTTCGCCAGACCTGCGGCACCATGGTCTGGGTTGCACTTGCCCCTCCTCACCTGCTCGCGCTCCCCAGGATGCAGGAGCAGCTTCTGAATTATTGCTTTGACTATCATAGCCTGCCGGTCGAGGACGATCGTCTGCTGGCCATACTGGGGCATGCCTTCGGCATTGCCTGTTTGCGGGGCCGTGTGCCACGCCCCTGCGGGCAGGACAAGGAGGAAGGGGGGCTCATCGGGGAGAGTCCCGTCATGCGACAGCTCATGGGCCGGGTGGAGCGCCTCGCCAAGGCGGATTCGTCGGTCGTGTTGCAAGGGGAGAGCGGCACGGGCAAGGAGCTGGTGGCACGCCTGATCCATCGCCATTCGTCGCGAGCAACTGGCCCCTTCATCGCGATCAATTGCGGCGCCATTCCCGCCACCCTGATCCAGTCAGAGTTGTTTGGTCATGAAAAGGGGGCCTTTACCGATGCCTGGCGCCGCCATATCGGCTGTGTGGAGCGGGCGCACAAGGGGGTGCTCTTCCTCGACGAGATAGGGGAGCTGCCGGTGCAGATGCAAGTCAACCTGCTGAGGTTTTTGCAGGAGCGCACCATCATGAGGGTGGGGGGCACCGAGCCCATCGAGGTGGATATCCGTGTGATCGCGGCGACCAACCGGGTGCTGGACAAGGAGGTGGCGCAGGGGAACTTCCGGTCGGATCTCTTTTACCGCCTCTGCGTGCTGGATCTGGAGCTGCCACCGCTGCGAGAGCGGGGGGAGGACGTCATGCTGCTGGCCCAGTATTTCCTGGGCAAGATGAGGGAGAGCCTGAACCCCAAGGTACACGGCTTCACGGCTGGCGCCATTCACCAGATGATGAGCTACCACTGGCCCGGCAATGTGCGGGAGCTCAAGAACCGGCTTGAGCGGGCGCTGGTCCTGTGTGAGGGATGCCGCATCGATCATCAGGACCTGGGGCTGGCGCTGCCAAAGGCGGAGGGGGGGATCCGTCCCCTGAACCTGGTGAGGGCGGAGGCGGAGTGTGAAGCGGTGCGTCGGGCCCTGGTCCTGTGCGGCAACAACGTGACCGAAGCCGCCCGTCACCTCGGGATCTCCAGGCTGACCCTCTACCGGGTGCTGGAACGCTCCGCTTCCTCCGAAGATCGCCTCGCCTAGACCGTCCTGCAAACTGAACCATCGCCGATCCGCTCAAGGCGTGTATCATACGGCCTGCCCTGGCTCATCGCCTTAATCGCCCCAGAAGACAGGATAGAATCGATGTCCCTGCAAATCCGTCGTCGCCCGCGCGTGGATGATTCCCATCTGCCCGCCACTCTGCACCCGCTGCTTCGCCAGATCTTCGCCAGCCGTGGGGTCGAAGACCCTGCCCTGCTGGAGCGCAGCGCCAATCAGCTGCTGCCACCCCAGCGTCTGTTTGGCATGGCGCAGGCGGTGCCCCTGCTGGCCGACGCCCTGGCGGCGCAAAAGCGCATTCTCATTGTCGGCGACTTCGACTGCGACGGCGCCACCAGCTCGGCCCTGTGCGTGCTGGCCCTGCGCGCCATGGGGGGCCGCTACATCGATTTTCTGGTGCCCAACCGCTTCGAGTTCGGTTACGGCCTCACCCCGGAGATCGTCGAACTGGCGGTGGCCCGCGGCGCCGAGTTTCTCATCACGGTGGACAACGGCATCTCCAGCATCGCCGGGGTGGCGGCGGCCAAGGCGGCCGGTATGCAGGTACTGGTTACCGATCACCATCTGCCAGGCCAGGAAGTGCCTGACGCCGATGCGATAGTGAACCCCAACCAGCATGGCTGCGACTTCCCCTCCAAATCGCTGGCCGGGGTCGGGGTCGCCTTCTACCTGATGGCGGCCCTCAACACCCACCTGCGTCAGAGCGGCTGGTATGAGCGCCAGGGGCTGCGCGCCCCCAACGTGGCGGATTATCTGGACCTGGTGGCGCTTGGCACCGTGGCCGACGTGGTGGCGCTCGATGGCAACAACCGCATCCTGGTGCACCAGGGCCTGCAGCGGATCCGGGCAGGGCGCTGCCGTCCCGGCATCCAGGCGCTGGTGGATGTGTCGGGCCGCGACGGTCGTCGCCTGTGCGCCGCCGATCTGGGCTTTGCGCTGGGGCCGCGCCTCAACGCGGTGGGGCGCCTCGATGACATGTCCCTCGGGGTCGCCTGCCTGCTCTGCGACGACCTCAACCTGGCGCGCCAGCTGGCATCCGAGATGGACAGCCTCAACCAGGAGCGCAAGGAGATCGAGCAGGGGATGCAGCAGGAGGCCTTGGCCACCCTGGAGCAGATCCGTTTTCGTGACGGCGAGGTGCCCTCCGGTATCGTGCTGCACCGGGACGAGTGGCACCAGGGGGTGGTGGGGCTGGTGGCCTCCAAGATCAAGGAGAAGTACTACCGTCCCGTCATCGCGTTTGCCGAGAGCAGCGACACCGAGCTCAAGGGCTCCGGGCGTTCCATTCCGGGGGTGCACCTGCGCGATGCGCTGGAACTGCTCGATACCCGTCACCCCGGCCTGATGGGCAAGTTTGGCGGCCACGCCATGGCGGCGGGGCTGACCCTGCCCAAGGCCAATATCGAGGCTTTCGGCCGGGCCTTCGAGGCGGTCATCGGCGAGCTGGTGACCCCTGAGCTCTTGACCGGGGTGCTGCTCACCGACGGCGAACTGCTGCCGGACGAGCTCACCCTCGAGCTGGCGGAGCTGATCCGCGCCTCCGGTCCCTGGGGTCAGGCCTTCCCCGAGCCATTGTTCGACGGCGAGTTCGTGCTGGTGCAGCAGCGGCTGGTGGGGGAGAAGCACCTCAAGATGATGCTGACCACGGATTCCGGCCACGCGGTGGATGCCATCGCCTTCGGGGTCGACCTCAAGCGCTGGCCCGACGCCTCGGTCAAACGGGTGCGGCTGGTCTATCGGCTCGATGTCAACGAGTGGCGCGGCAACCGCAGCGTGCAGCTGCTGGTGGAGCATCTGGAGGCCGCCGGCCTCTGACTCGGCGAACATCGACAATGGCCACCCCGGGGTGGCCGTTTTCGTTGGCGGGCCACGCTATCCGGGCCGGAAGCGGGCGCACCGGAGCTGTTATCACCCCAGGTGCTTCGCCATGTTGTAGCCGGTGATGGTGAAACCCAGCTCCTGATAGAGCGCCAGGGCCCTCGGGTTGTCGTGGGCGACCCGCAGCTTGATCTGGTGGATGCCGAGGGAGGCGAGCTGCGCCTCCAGGGCGGCCATGGCCGCCTTGCCGAAGCCCTGGCCACGATGGGGTGGCGTCACATAGAAGTCGTAGATGAAGGTGGTGCCGGCGGCGCTGTCGAGGGCATGCCAGAGATAGCCCAGGGGCTCACCCGGTGTGTTCGAGGCGCCGCTACCGTCCTCAGGCACCAGGGCGAGTAGATGGTGACCCGGGGTGGCGACGCCTTGTGGCAGGAGCTGTTGCAACGAGGCGTCGGCCTGACGGCGGGCGTCAGGCAGCGCCATCCCGTGATTGCTGGCAAGATCCCGGGCGTAATCCTCGATGAAGTAGTCGCGATAGGCGGGAAAGTCTGCGTCACGCAGGGGGATCAGGCGAATGGTGAGAGTCGGCATCCGGCACATCACTCCAGAGAAGGGGGAGGGGCCACGTTACGCCAGGATGGCGCCAAGCACAAAGGGACAACCGTTGCCTGTTAGGTGACGGCGATAAAAAAAGAGCGCCCAGGGGCGCTCTTTTTTCCTGCTGGCAGAAAAAGAGGCTTATTTGACCTCTTCCCCCTTGGCCTGCAGATCCGCGTGGTAGGAGGAACGCACGAAGGGGCCGCAGGCTGCGTGGCTGAAGCCGAGCTCCATCGCCACGTCCTTGAGCTCGTCGAACTCTGCAGGCGGCACATAGCGCTTCACCGGCAGGTGGTGGCGGCTCGGCTGCAGGTACTGACCCAGGGTCAGCATGTTGACGCCGTGCTCGCGCAGGTCCTTGAGCACCTCCACGATCTCCTCGTTGGTCTCGCCAAGGCCCATCATCAGACCGGACTTGGTCGGCACGTGGGGGTGCATCTCCTTGATGCGGCGCAAGAGCTCCAGGGACCACTTGTAGTCGGCGCCCGGGCGGGCGACCCGGTACATGCGCGGGGCGGTTTCCAGGTTGTGGTTGAAGACGTCCGGCGGGGTCTCGCGGAACACCTCCAGCGCCTGCTCCATCCGGCCGCGGAAGTCCGGGGTCAGGATCTCGATGCGGGTCTGCGGGCTGTGCTCGCGGATCTCGCGGATGCAGTCGGCGAAGTGCTGGGCACCGCCGTCGCGCAGATCGTCGCGGTCCACCGAGGTGATCACCACGTACTTGAGGTTCATTTCCTTGATGGTGAGCGCCAGCTTCTTAGGCTCTTCCGGATCCAGCGGCAGCGGACGGCCGTGGGCCACGTCGCAGAAGGGGCAGCGACGAGTACAGATGGCGCCCATGATCATGAAGGTGGCGGTACCGTGGTTGAAGCACTCCGCCAGGTTGGGGCAGGAGGCTTCCTCACACACAGAGTGCAGCTTGTTCTTGCGCAGGGTGCTCTTGATGTGCTCGATCTTCTGGCTTGACGGCGGCAGCTTGATCCGCATCCAGTCCGGCTTGCGCAGCACTTCCTCGTTGGGATCCGGCATGAATTTCACCGGGATCAGGGCCATCTTGTCGCCATCGCGCAGCTTGACGCCCGGCTCCATACGAACGGGTTTGCTCATGATTCACTCTCGGTGTTTGTTATTGTGTGATAACCAATCAGGCTGGCCAGTTCGGCCACCAGGATGGATTGCGCCTCGGCCACGCTTTGCGGGCCGCCCAGGGCGCTGGTCTGGGTCATGGCCATGCCCGCATAGCCGCACGGATTGATGCGCAGGAAGGGGGTCATGTCCATGTCGATATTGAGTGCCAGCCCGTGGAACGAGCAGCCCTTGCGGATGCGCAGGCCAAGGGAGGCCAGCTTGGCCTCCATGCCAAGCTCGTTCTTCACGTAGACCCCGGGGGCATCGGCCTTGGCATAGGCCGCAATGTCGCTCTTGGCCAGGGTGTTGATGATGGCGGTTTCCAGGCAGGTTACCAGCTCGCGCACCGACAGCTTGCTGCGGCGCACGTCCACCAATACGTAGAGCACCAGCTGGCCGGGACCGTGATAGGTCACCTGGCCGCCGCGATCGCTCTGCACCACAGGAATGTCGCCGGGGGCGAGCAGGTGTTCGGCCTTGCCGGCCTGCCCCTGGGTGTAGACGGGGTCGTGCTCCACCACCCAGAACTCGTCCGGGGTGTCGCTGGTACGGCTGTCCGTGAAGGCCTTCATGGCGTCCCATACCGGCTGGTAGGGGCGACGGCCCAGTTGTCTGACGATCAGCTGACTGGGAGGCGAGTGTGGCTCGGCGGGCGTTTCGGGTGACATCTTTCCTCACTGACAGGCGCAGGGCCGGTACGATAGTCGGTGCAACCGGGTGGCAGATAATCAGTCGCCCCGGTGACGGGGCGAGAGAGGTGACTTACAGGACGTAGCGAACCAGCTCGATCTTGCCGAGGGCGGTGTACATGGCCTCGATATGTTCCTTGCTCTGGGCGGTGACCGTCACTCGTACCGAGTGATAGTTACCCTTGGAGCTCGGCTGAACGGTCGGGCTGTAGGTGCCGGGGGCGTGTTGCTGCAGCACTTCCACCACCATGTCGGGCAGGGCGGGATCGGCCACGCCGAGCACCTTGAACGGGAACTTGCAGGGGAACTCCAGCAGTTCATCAAACTTGGTATTCATCTACTTCACCTTTCTGCGTCGCCGGGAAGCGACTTCATCTTTCATCTTGCAGGGCCGACGGAGGCCGTCGGCATGCGCCTGTAGGGGCATCACCCTGGTCTATATGGGCATTGTCCGCACCGGGATCAAGACCCGGTGATTTGGCAAGACGTGGAAATGCTGCTTTTTACCACAAATCGTCAGTCGGCGGAACCTGCAGATTACAGGGTTATTGACTGGACTGACCGCAAAAGACAGCAGCGGCGCCTGTTGGCGCCGCTGTTTGAGGAGGGGAGTATTACTTGAACCAGCTGGAAACCAGCATCACCAGGTAGTCCCACAGACGGCTCATCAGGCCACCTTCCTGCACCTCTTCCAGGGCAACCAGCGGCACCTGCTTGATCTCCTTGTCCCCTTGCTTCAGGAACACGGTACCGACGCGCTGACCCTTGGCCAGCGGGGCCTTCAGCTCGCTCTCGAGCTGGAAGTCGGCCTTGAGGTTGTTGCCCTGGCCGCGGGTGACCAGCACGGAGACGTCCTGGTCGACGCCCAGTTTCACCTCGGACTTGTCGCCCATCCAGATCTTCTGGGTCACCAGCTCGGTACCGGCCTTGTACGGGGTCAGGCTCTGGAAGAAGCGGAAGCCGTAGGTGAGCAGCTTCTTGCTCTCTGCAGCGCGGGTGGCTTCGCTGCTCGCGCCCAGCACCACGGCGATCAGGCGCATGCCTTCGTTGTTGGTGGCGGAGGAGACCAGGTTGTAGCCGACCTGGCTGACGTGGCCGGTCTTGATGCCGTCAACCTGCAGGGACTGGTCCCACAGCAGACGGTTGCGGTTGTGCTGGGTGATGCCGTTGAAGATGAAGGACTTCTGGGCGTAGATCTTGTACTCCTCCGGCAGGTCGCGGATCAGGGCCTGGCCCAGGCGCGCCATGTCGTGAGCGGTACTGTAGTGACCCTCGGCATCCAGGCCGTGCGGGTTCATGAAGTGGCTGTCGTTCATGCCGAGCTTGGCGGCCCAGCTGTTCATCAGGCTGGCGAAGGAGTCGGTGCTGCCTGCCAGGTGTTCGGCCATGGCGACGCAGGCGTCGTTGCCGGACTGGATGATGATGCCCTTGTTGAGATCATCGACGGAGACCTGCTTGCCCACCTCGATGAACATCTTGGAGGAGTCGGAGTAGTTCTTGGACCAGGCGTTCTGGCTGATGGTCACCATGTCGGTGCGCTTGATGTTCCCCTTGGCCAGCTCCTGGCCAATGATGTAGGAAGTCATCATCTTGGTCAGACTGGCGGGGGGCAGACGCTCTTCGGCGTTCTGTTCGGCCAGCACCTGACCGGAGTAGTAGTCGATCAGGATGTGGGCCTTGGCGGAGATCTCCGGTGCGGCGGGGACCACCATGGGGGCGCTGTTCAAAGTGGGGACCGGCTGGGCGGTCGGCAGTGCCGAATCCGGCGTCGGAACAGGCTGGTTGGCCTGAGCGGTGGCGCTTAACAGGGAGGCCAGAATAACGGAACGGGCAAATTTGGACATCTTGAAATTCCTGGTGCCTGGATGGGGTGTACCCAAGTTGAAAAAAAGCGGGCTTCACTATACCAGATGTGCTCGTCGGTCATAGCCCGAGTTGCGATCTGGACGGGATTTTATGGGTTTTCCCCCGACCTCACGTCGTATCCCGGCGTGAGGTCGGGGCTGCGCTCAGGGCACGATGAAGGCCTGCTCCAGCCCGCCCTGGCGGATCTGATCCAGCAGGGCAGCCTGCTGATCGGCCGCCACCGGCCCCATCAGGACGCGGAAGACGGCGCCATGGGTCACCACCTGATAGGGCACGCCGTAGCGCTGGGTCATCACCTTGCCCATGGCCTGGGCCCGGGCCTCGGAGCCGCTCGCCAGCACCTGGATCATCTTGCCCTCGGCCGTGCCGGTCTTGGGGGCGGAGACGGTGCTGGTCGCCGTCTCGGCTGGTGCCGGAGCGGCCTTGGCCGGTGCAGTCGGGGCCGGCGTCTCGTTGACGAAGGTGTCGGCGGCCGGCGCCGCAGGCGCCATCGGTGTCATGGGGGCCATGGGCACCATCTCCACCATCTGGTCCGGCTGATCGGTGATGAGCTCGAGGCGTACCCTGGCCTCGCCACCTTCCACCATCTCCAGCTGTGTGGCGGCGGCGTGGGAGAGGTCGATCAGGCGGTCGCTGCCGAAGGGGCCGCGGTCGTTGACCCGCACGATCGTCTCCAGCCCGTTGTCCAGGTTGGTGACCCGCACGTAGCTTGGCAGCGGCAGGTTGCGGTGGGCGGCGCTGAACAGGGTGCTGTCCAGCACGTCGCCATTGGCGGTCTTGTTGCCGTCCAGATCCCTGGCGAGCCAGCTCGCTGTCCCCTCCTCGCTGTAGTGCTTGATGTCGCGCCACACCTCGTATTTCTGCTTGCCAATCCAGTAATCCCGGTTGCCGCTCTGGCTCATGGGTTCGGGTCGTGGAATGGCGCCGGTCGCCTGGGGGATCTCGATGACCTGAGGCTTCTCCTGGGGGACGGGCTCTGGCGGCAGCGGCTGGGGCTCCGGCTGGCTGCTACAGGCGGCCAGCAACAAGGTCAGGCTGAGGGGGAGAAGTTTGTGGCTGTAATGCATAAGCGTCCTGGATGGCTTGACTGAGTTGATGCACCGCCATCGCATAGAGAGGGCTGCGGTTGTAGCGGGTGATCACGTAAAAATTGTGGCGCGCGACCCAGTATTCCGGTCCTTCGGCCTGCTCCAATGCCAGCAGTTTTACCGGCGTGTCGGGTGCCAGCGGGGTGGCGAGTTCGATGCCTGCGGCCGCCAGCTCGGCCCAGCGCTGCTTGAGCTCGGGCTCGGGTGCAAGCAGGGTACCTACTGGAGCCAATCCGATCAAGGCGGGTTCGACCACCGACTCCCCCCAGCGCCAGCGGTGCAGGGCGAAGTAGTTGGCCACGCTGCCGATGGCATCCGCCGGGTTGGCGAAGAGATCCCGCTTGCCGTCGCCGTCAAAATCGACCGCGTAGTGACGGTAGCTGGAGGGCATGAACTGGCCCATGCCCATGGCGCCGGCATAGGATCCCTTGAGGGTGGTGAGCGGCCACTTCTCCTCCCGGGCAAGCAGCACCAGCTGGGCAAACTCCTTGGCAAAGAAGTCGGCCCGCTCGGGGTAGTGGAATCCCAGGGTGTAGAGGCTGTCGAGCACCGGATGGCGGCCCATCTGGCGGCCATAGAAGGTTTCGATGCCGATGATGGCGACGATGAGGGCGGCGGGCACCTGGTAGGTCTGCTCGGCCCGGGCCAGGGTGGCGGCATGGCGCTGCCAGAAGTCGACTCCGCCCCGGATCCGCTCCGGGGTGACGAACAGCGGCCGGTAGCGGTGCCAGGGCTTGGCCTCCCAGGGGCGGCTGATGGTGTCGAGCACCTCCTGACGCAGACTGGCCTCGCCGATGGCGGCCTGCAACTCGGCCAGCGGCACCTGCTGCTGTTCGGCCAGCAGGGCGAGCCCTGCTGGCGAGACGGTGGCGCCCGCCGTCAGGGAGCAGACGCAGAGCGCCAGCCAGCCGCGCTTCATCAGGCGAGCAGGCGCCTGTGGGTCTGGATGGACATCAGGACGCCGAAGCCCGCCATCAGGGTCACCATGGAGGTGCCGCCGTAGCTCACCAGCGGCAGGGGCACCCCCACCACCGGTAGAATGCCGCTCACCATGCCCATGTTGACGAACACATAGACGAAGAAGGTGAGGGTCAGGGCGCCCCCCAGCAGGCGTTCGAAGCTGTTCTGGGCCTGCATGGAGATGAAGAGGCAGCGGCTGATGATATAGAGGTAGATCACCAGCAGGAGGGCCACCCCTACCAGACCGAACTCCTCGCTGAACACCGCGAAGATAAAGTCGGTGTGGCGTTCGGGCAGAAACTCCAGCTGGGACTGGGTGCCTTGCAGCCAGCCCTTGCCGAACACGCCCCCTGAGCCGATGGCAATCTTGGACTGGATGATGTGGTAGCCGCGCCCGAGCGGGTCCTTCTCGGGATCCAGCAGCATCAGCACCCGCTGACGCTGGTAGTCGTGCATCAGGAAGAACCAGAGCACCGGCATGAAGGCGCAGATGAGCAGCACCGCGAGCCCGATGAGCCACCAGCTGATCCCCGCCAGGAAGATGACGAAGAAGCCGGAGGCCGCCACCAGGATGGAGGTGCCAAGGTCCGGCTGGGCCGCGATGAGCAGGGTGGGCAGCAGCACCATCACCAGGGCGATCATCACGTGGCTGAACTTGGGGGGCAGCGAATGGCGGCTGAGCCAGGCGGCCACCATGATGGGCATGGAGAGCTTCATCACCTCGGAGGGCTGGAACTTCATGAAGCCGAGGTCCAGCCAGCGCTGGGCCCCCTTGCCGATGTGACCGAACACGTCCACCGCGATGAGCAGCAGCACCACCACGGCGAACAGGGGCACTGACCAGCGGGCGTAGAGGGAGGGGGGTAGCTGGGCCATGCCGATCATCAGGGCGAAGGCCAGACCGCCGCGCACCAGCTGGCGCACGATGGCGTCAACACTCTGCCCCGACGCCGAGTAGAGCACGACCATGGAGAGGGTCATGAGGGCCAGCAGGCCGAGCAGCAGCGGCAGATCGATGTGCAGCTTGTACCAGATGCTCTGCTGGCGGGCAGAATTACTCATTGGGAACGACCTCGCTCGGTTGGGACGGCTTTTCCGGTGCCGGTGGCAGCTGGGGCTCGGGCGGAAGCAGGTAGGCGTCCAGCATGTGGCGGGCGACCGGCGCCGCCATGGCGCTGCCACCTCCTGCGTTCTCCAGCACCAGGGCGACCACGGCCTTGGGCGCCTCGAAGGGGGCGAAGGCGACGAACAGGGCGTTGTCGCGGTGCTCCACCTTGGTGGTGGCCGCGTTGTAGACCTGGTTCTCCTTGAGGCCCACCACCTGGGCGGTGCCGGACTTGCCCGCCGCCTTGTAGGGGGTGTTGGCGAAGGCGCGGCGCCCCGTTCCCTCGTGGCCGTTGATGACGCGCCACATGCCGTCCTTGGCCACCTGCCAGTAGGTGTCGCTCTTGGCGGCGATGGCCACGTTCGGGTTGATGGGGGCGTTGACCACGCCGTCCGACGAGGCGGTGCTCTTGAGCAGGTGCGGTGTCACATCGTGACCGTTCTGGGTCAGGATGCTGATGGCCTTGGCGAGCTGGATCGGGGTGGCGCTCCAGTAGCCCTGGCCGATGCCGATGGAGATGGTGTCACCCTGGTACCAGGGCTGGCGCCAGCGCGCCATCTTCCAGTCCCGGGACGGCATGACCCCCTTGGTCTCCTCGTAGAGATCGACGCCGCTGTACTGACCGAAACCGAAGCGGGTCATGTAGCTGTTGATCTTGTCGATGCCGACCCGGTAGGCGAGATCGTAGAAGTAGGTGTCAGCCGATACCTCGATGGCGCGGTAGACGTCGAGCCAGCCATGACCCCAGCGACGCCAGTCGCGGAACTTCTTGGTGGTGCCCGGGATGGAGAAGCTGGGCCCGCCGAAGTAGCGATAGTTGGGGGTGATGGCCCCCTCGTTCAGCCCCATCACCGCCATCATGGGCTTGACGGTGGAGGCGGGGGCATAGATGCCCTGGGTGGTGCGGTTCACCAGAGGCCGGGCGGGATCGTTGAGCAGCGCCGAGTAGTTGGTGCTGGAGATACCGGTCACGAACAGGTTGGGGTCGTAGCTCGGGCTCGACTCCATGGCGAGGATGGCGCCGGTGTTGGGCTCCATCATCACGATGGCACCCCGGCGACCGGCCAGCAGCTCCTGCGCCTTCAACTGCAGGCGGATGTCGATGTTGAGGTAGATGTCCTTGCCGGGCTCGGGGGGCTGGAACTTGAGGGTGCGCACCACCCGGCCGCGGTTGTTCACCTCGACCTCCTGGTAGCCCGCCACGCCGTGCAGCTGATCCTCGTAGAACTTCTCCACCCCCTGCTTGCCGATATCCTTGGTGGCGGCGTAGTTGGCGAGCTTCTCCTCCTTCTCGAGGCGCTCCACGTCGCGGGTGTTGATCTTGGCCACGTAGCCCAGGGCATGGGTCAGGGTGTCGCCAAACGGGTAGTAGCGCTTGAGGTAGGCCTCGATGCTGGCTCCCGGGTAGTTGTGCTGGTTGACCGAGAAGAGGGCGACCTGGTACTCGCTCAGCTTCTCGTACAGGGGCACGGGCTTGAAGCGGCGCTGGCGCTTGACCTCCGCCAGGAACTTCTCCTTGGTCCCTTCCGGCAGGGCCAGCAGGGTGATGAGCGCGTCGGCGGTCTTCTCCAGGTTCTCGGTCTCTTCCGGTACGATTTCCAGGCTGTAGACGGGGCGGTTTTCCGCCAGCAACACGCCGTTGGCGTCGTAGATCAGGCCGCGGGGCGGTGCCACCGGCACGACGCGGATGCGGTTGTCGTTGGAACGGGTCTGATAGGTGTCGTAGGACTCCACCTGCAGGTAGTAGAGGTTGCCCAGCAGCACCAGCATGAGCACGACCATGCCGATGTAGGCGACCAGGGTGCGCCGGAAGAACAGACGTCCCTCGGCACTGTGATCGCGCATTTCGATGCGATTCTTCAGCATGCCGTTACCTTATGGCTGACGTGTGATGGAGAGTGACGGTGCGGATAGGCATGCTCAGGCTCCGGGGGCCGGGCGGGTGAGCGGAATGCATAGGCTCTGCATGGCTCACTCTCTGTGATACGGGTGATTGGTGGTGATGCTCCAGGCGCGATAGAGGCTCTCGGCCACCAGTACCCGCACCAGCGGATGGGGCAGGGTCAGGGGCGACAGGGACCAGCTCTGTTCGGCGGCGGCCTTGCACTCGGGGGAGAGCCCTTCCGGGCCGCCCACCAGCAGCGCCACGTCCCGGCCATCGAGCTTCCAGGCTTCCAGTTGCACGGCGAGCTGCTCCGTGGTCCAGGGCTTGCCGGGAATGTCCAGGGTCACGATGCGCGAGCGCCCGGCGGCCGCCAGCATGGCTTCCCCCTCCTTCTGCAGGATGCGGGGAATGTCGGCATTCTTGCCGCGCTTGCCTGCGCCTATCTCGACGAGCTCGAACGGCATGTCTTTGGGGAAGCGGCGACGGTACTCTTCGAAGCCATGCTCTACCCAGGCAGGCATCTTGGTGCCCACGGCAATCAACTGGATTTTCATCTTTGGTTACGCTGTCGCCCTTTATTACGAATTCATCTGAGCGGCGCCGCTCCAGAGTTTTTCCAGTTGGTAGAAGTCGCGGTACTCATCCTGCATCACGTGGACGATGACCGACCCCATGTCCACCAGCACCCATTCGCCGGTGAGTTCCCCTTCCACGCTCAGCAGATCGAGGCCTGCGTGGCGCGCCTCGCTGGCGAGGTTGTGGGCGATGGCACTGACATGACGATTGGAGTTGCCGGAGCAGATGATCATGGTGTCCGTGATGCTGGATTTGCCGCGCACATCGAGGGTGATGATGTCGCGGCCTTTCATGTCATCGATCTTGTCGACGATAAAGGCGAGTAATTCTTGGCCTTGCAATGTCTTCTCCTGTCTTCCGGCGCCAGAGGGCGGCGGATTATATCATGGTCACTCCCGTTTCCCAGCCTGGCAACGGGAAGGTGCGGGCCGCCATGTCGCAAGGGCAGCCCCTCAAGGATCACTATAGTGCGCAACCTGTCCTGACAATAGTCGGGTCTGTGCCGGCTACGCCTCAAGGTGTCGGCTCGACGCCTTCTCCTGCGGATGACCCCGCCGACGGTTGATAGAGCCCGTGCTGCCGGATGTAGTCGGCGACCGGGGCGGGCAGCAGATAGCGGGGATCCCGCCCCGCCGCCAGCAGAGCCCGCAGCCCCGTGGCCGACAGCTCGATGGGCAGGTTGTCTGCCAGGCAGATGCGGCCGTGGCGCAGCCGGTGCAGATCTGCCACCTCGCGGGTCTGGTGACGGGCCAGCAACTCGGCGATGGGGGCCGGGTAGTCCGGCTGCCAGCCGGGGCGGGTACTCACCACCAGGTGGGCGTAATCTAGCAGCTCCCGCCAGCGGTGCCAGCCCGGCAAGCCGAGCAGGGAGTCCATCCCCATCAGGAAGCAGATCGGGGTGTCCGGCAGATCGCGCCGCAGCTCGATGAGGGTGTCGATGGTCCAGGAGGGGGTGTCCCGCTTGAGCTCCCGTTCGTCCACCACGAAGCCCGGGTTCTCCGCCGCCGCCAGCCTGACCATGGCCAGGCGCTGCTCGCTGGAGCAGAACGGATTGGCGCGGTGGGGCGGGATGTGGTTCGGGAGCAGCCTCACCTCGGCCAGGCCCAGGGCCTCGCGGGCCTCGATGGCAGGCCTCAGGTGGCCGATGTGGATGGGATCGAAGGTGCCGCCGAGGATGCCGATGGGCGCTTTCAGCATGGATCCGCCTCCAGCAAAGGCAGGGGGGCGCCATCGCGAAAACCGAGGGCGATGGTCTGCAGCATCAGCCAGGCCCCTTCGGTATCGAAGCGGCGCTGGGCGTCGTCCAGTTGCGCCATCAGTTGCCACAGCTGCTGCAGCTTGGCAAAGGGGAGCCGGGTCAGGGCCTGCTGGATGAGCTGCTGGCGGCTCTGCCAGATGCGTAACCGGGTGAAGTGTTCCACCAGGGGTTGCCCGGCGCGGGCGGCCAGCGCCAGCTCGGTGAGCTGTTCCAGCTCGCGGCACAGGGTCCAGGCCAGCATGCCGGGCTCGGTGCCCTCGGCGCGCAGGGCCAGCAGGATGCGCTGGGCCCGGTTCACCTTGCCCTCCAGCAGGGTATCGACCAGCTGGAACGGGGTGAAGTGGGCGTGGCGGATGATGGTTTCCTGCAGGTAGGCGACCGTGATGGGCTGGGGGGGCGAGAGCAGGGTCAGCTTCTCGATCTCCTGGCTCGCGGCCAGCAGGTTGCCCTCGTAAGCGTGACACATGAAGTTGACCGCATCCGGCATCGCCTTGAGACCGAAGCGTTGAAACCGTGCGCTCATCCAGCGCGGGAAGAAGCGGGGCTCGGGGTGGTTGACCGGGACATAGGTGCCGCTCTGGCTCAGCTTGTCGAACCAGGCTGCCTTCATCTGGGTCTGGTTGAGGCGACCGCCGCTGAGCACCAGCAGCAGATCGGGGTGGAGCTGCTTGCCGATCTCGCTGATGCGGGCGGCCAAGTCCTTGTCGACCTTGGCCGGCAGCTCCAGCTCGATGATCTGGCGGGCGGAGAAGAGGCTCATGGCCTGGCAGGCGTCATGGACCTGGTTCCAGTCCAGGCCGGCTTCCACCACGAAGCTGTGGCGCTCATCGAAGCCCTGTTTGCGGGCCGCCTGACGCACGGCGTCGATGGCTTCGAGCTTGAGCAGGGGCTCGTCTCCAAAAATGAGATAGCAGGGCTTGAGCCCTGCCTTGAGGTGATCCGCGAACTGCTCCGGATAGACTCTCATCAAGATACCTTCATCAGAACTGGACCTGGCTGAGGTTGATGGATCACCAGTCCGATGGTCGGATAGATCCCCATCAGAACTTGACCTGGCTGAGCTGGCGGATCACCAGGTTGGCAGCCTGTTCCTGCATCTCCTTGCCGAGCTGCTCCTGCTCGCGGGAGGAGGCGAGCGCCGCATCCGGCTTGTTCAGGAAGCTGCGGTTGAAGGTGATGGGGAAGACCTGGGTCGGCTGGCCCGGCACGACCACGGTGAACTGGGTGCTGTAGCCCAGCAGGTATTCGCGATCCTGGCCGATGGAGTCGACGGAGGCGACCTGACTGCTGCTGCTCACACTGCCCAGGGTCAGCACCGGAATGCCCTCCTTGTCGGCGAGCTGCACGCCGGCCGCCTTGAGGCGGGTAGTGACCAGCCGGTAGAAGTCGCTCTTGTTGTCACCGACCACTTTCATGGTCATCAACTCGGGGGGAATGGCGGTGCCCCGCATCTGAAAACCGCAGGCCTGCAGCAGCAGACCTGCCATCAGGATGGCCATCCAGCGAGTGAAGATGGTGCCCATAAAAAATCCTCTTTGCATGAAGGGAAGAGCGGCGGGCGCAGGGCCCGCCGTTATCATCCGTTTGCTGTTACCGCTTGGCAACCAGACAGTCAGCCTGCATGGCCAGGCGGTATGGCATCAGTTGGCCACGATGTTGAGCAGCTTGCCCGGCACATAGACGACCTTGCGCACGGTCAGCCCCTCGGTGAACTTCTGCACCGAGGCATCGGCCATGGCCAGCTTCTCGACGTCCGCCTGGCTGATCTCGGCCGGCACGGTCAGCTTGCCGCGCATCTTGCCGTTGATCTGCACCACCACCAGCTTCTCGGTCTCGATCATGGCAGCCTCGTCGGCCACCGGCCAGGTGGCGTGGTCGATGTCCTCGCCCTTGCCCAGCATCTTCCACAGCTCGAAGCCGATATGCGGGGTGATGGGGTAGAGCATGACCACGACCGCTTCCAGCGCTTCCTGCATCAGGGCGCGATCCTGGGCGTCGCTGCCCAGCTTGGAGAGGTTGTTCATCAGCTCCATGACCGCAGCGATGGCGGTGTTGAAAGTCTGGCGGCGACCCACGTCGTCGCTCACCTTGGCGATGGTCTTGTGCAGCTCGCGGCGAACGGCCTTCTGCTCGCTGGAGAGGGCGGCCACGTCCAGCGCCGGTACAGCACCACCGGAGACGTGCTCGAAGGTGATGCGCCACAGGCGGCGCAGGAAGCGCTGGGCCCCCTCGACGCCGGAGTCGGACCACTCCAGGGTCATGTCGGCCGGGGAGGCGAACATCATGAACAGACGGACGGTGTCGGCGCCGTAACGCTCCACCATCAGCTGGGGGTCGATGCCGTTGTTCTTGGACTTGGACATCTTGGTCATGCCGGAGTGGATCACCTCGCGGCCCTCGTTGTCCACGGACTTGGTGATGCGGCCCTTGTCGTCGCGCTCCACCTTGACGTCGAGGGGGCTGACCCAGACATTGCCGCCCTTCTCGTCCTTGTAGTAGAAGGCATCGGCCAGCACCATGCCCTGGCAGAGCAGGCGCTTGAACGGCTCGTCGCTGTTCACGAGGCCAGCGTCACGCAGCAGCTTGTGGAAGAAGCGGGCGTAGAGCAGGTGCATACAGGCGTGCTCGATGCCGCCGATGTACTGATCCACCGGCAGCCAGTGGTTGGCAGCTGCCGGATCCAGCATGCCCTTGTCGTAGTCCGGGGAGCAGTAGCGGGCGTAGTACCAGGAGGACTCCATAAAGGTGTCGAAGGTATCAGTCTCGCGGAACGCTTCCTGGCCGTTGTAGGTGGTCTTGGCCCACTCGGGGTCGGCCTTGATGGGGCTCTGGATGCCGTCCATCACCACGTCTTCCGGCAGCAGAACCGGCAGCTGCTCTTCCGGGGTCGGCACGACGGTGCCGTCCGCCAGGGTCAGCATAGGGATGGGGGCGCCCCAGTAGCGCTGACGGGAGACACCCCAGTCGCGCAGGCGGTAGTTGACGGTGCGCTTGCCGCGGCCGAGGGATTCCAGCTTGTTGGCGATGGCATCGAAGGCGGCCTGGAACTCGAGACCGTCGAACTCGCCGGAGTTGAACAGCACGCCCTTGTCGGTGTAGGCGGCGGCGATCACATCCGGGGCGTCACCGACGGCCGGCTTGATGACCGGCTTGATCTCGAGGCCGTACTTGGTGGCGAATTCGTGGTCGCGCAGATCGTGGCCGGGCACTGCCATGACGGCGCCGGTGCCGTAGTTCATCAGCACGAAGTTGGCGACCCAGACCGGCACCTTGCGGCCATCCAGGGGGTGAATGGCGTAGAGGCCGGTGGCCATGCCCTTCTTCTCCATGGTGGCCATGTCTGCCTCGGCCACCTTGGTGTGCTTGCACTCCTCGATGAAGGCGGCGAGCTCGGGGTTGCCTTCGGCTGCCAGGGCGGCCAGCGGGTGGCCGGCGGCGATGCCCACATAGGTCACGCCCATGAAGGTGTCCGGACGGGTGGTGTAGACCTCCAGGTGATCATCCTGGCCATCGACGGCGAAGCTGATGTTGACCCCTTCGGAGCGGCCAATCCAGTTGCGCTGCATGGTCTTGACCATCTCCGGCCAGCCTTCCAGGTTGTCGATGTCGTTCAACAGCTCTTCGGCGTAGTCGGTGATCTTGATGAACCACTGGGGGATCTCTTTCTGCTCGACCGGGGTGTCACAGCGCCAGCAGCAGTTGTCGATCAC
This sequence comes from Aeromonas sp. FDAARGOS 1415, assembly GCF_019048365.1. Classification (NCBI taxonomy): domain Bacteria; kingdom Pseudomonadati; phylum Pseudomonadota; class Gammaproteobacteria; order Aeromonadales; family Aeromonadaceae; genus Aeromonas; species Aeromonas sp. FDAARGOS 1415. The sequence goes on from NZ_CP077363.1 coordinate 2,443,727, forward strand.
CTGCTCGTTGGCCAGCACCGTCATGTCGTTCGGGCACCAGTTGACGGAGGAGGTCTTCTTGTAGACCAGGCCCTTCTCGTAGAGCTTGGTGAAGAACCACTGCTCCCAGCGGTAGTAGTCCGGCTTGCAGGTGGCGAGTTCTCTGTCCCAGTCATAGCCCAGACCCAGCATCTTCAGCTGGTTCTTCATGTATTCGATGTTTTCGTAGGTCCACGGAGCCGGCGCAGTGCTGTTTTTGATGGCGGCGTTTTCCGCCGGCAGGCCGAAGGCGTCCCAGCCGATGGGTTGCAGCACGTTCTTGCCATTGAGGCGTTGATAACGGGAGATCACATCACCTATGGTGTAGTTACGCACGTGCCCCATGTGCAGTCGACCAGACGGATAGGGGAACATGGAGAGGCAGTAGAACTTCTCTTTGTCTACTTTTTCCACGGCCTTGAAGGTTTTCTTGGCATCCCAGTGCTGCTGCACTGCTGGTTCTATGGATTGGGGAACGTATTGCTCTTGCATTGGTGACATCCGGATCTGTGAAATGAATAGATAAAACGGCTGGGAAATCGCAATAGAATACCCATATCCTGCGGCGGCAACAACCGCCAGCATCCGCCCGGTGTCAGGCCCGGTCCCGGCACCTTGGCGGTTTAGCCGGGGAGCTTGGGGAGCGAGGGCGACAACCACCGCCCGTATCCGCTCAGTCTCCGGTTCAGGCCGGGCACGAACGGGGTTCAGCAGAGGAGTGATGGTCATGGACAAACGTCGACAAGGGTATGAAGACTTCATCGCCCAGCTCAGGAAGCAGTGGGAGGAGACGGAGGAGTTCCAGGGTGAGCGTCTCAACCGGATGATCGCCAGGGTGCAGGCCTATCTGGAGGCGGCGGGGGATCTGACCAAGGATGAACTGGCGCTCATCGCCGAATATGTGAAACGGGATCTCGGCAACTACGACGAGGGCAAGCAAGAGGCCCCGGAATCCGCCTTTATGCTGGCGCTCAAAGACACCGTCTGGTCCTGGCTGGCGGACGTGACCGATCGGGCCCAGGTGGAGTGGCAGGAGCTCGCGGACGAGCTGGAGCACAAAGGCGTCTACCGGGCAGGCGACTGGGTGGGGCTCGGCGTGCTGGTGTGCGATCACTGCGAGTGGCGCCATACCGTGCTGCACCCGGAACAGCTCGGCACCTGCCCCGAGTGCGGGGCCGACGAGTATCACCGTGAGCCGCTCTCGCCCTGAGAACCTGTCCACACTCTTACTGCGAGGCCGTGATCAAGGCTCATGTGCTGCTCGCTTGTCTGTAACCGAGAGTGCTCACGTATATCTATACGCTCCGGTTCCTGCGCTGCTCTTTAGCTTGCTGACGACCTCTCGTTGCAGAGCCTGAACAGGTTCTGAGCGGGTATCAGACTGAACAGAAGAGAGGCGCCCCTGGGCGCCTCTCTTGTTTATCTGCCTTGTGTTGCCTCAGCCCTTGCGTGCCCAGGGATGGGCGCGGGGGCGCAGGACCAGCCCCAGCCCCAGCAGCAGGGTGGCGATGCCATACATGGGCCAGCTGCCAAAGCGCAGATAGGGGGTCGCGCCGTGGGCCGGGCGCACCTCGGCGCGCAGCACCCCGGCCTCGAACTGCGGCAGCTGGGCGATGATGCTGCCGTCGATCTCGGTGACGATGGTGATGCCGGTGTTGGTGTCGCGCAGCAGCGGGCGGGCGAGTTCGAGGGCGCGCATGCGGGCGATCTCCATGTGCTGCCAGGGGCCGATACTGGTGCCGAACCAGGCATCGTTGGAGACGGTCAGCAGGAAGTCGGTGTCCGGCTGCACGTTGCGGCGCACCTCGTCCGGGAAGATGATCTCGTAGCAGATGGCGGCGGCGAACTTGAGCCCCTTGGCGATCAGGTTCGGCTGCACCTCGTCACCCCGGCTGAAGGAGGACATGGGCAGGTTGAAGAAGGGGGCGATGGGGCGCAGCAGATCTTCAAAGGGCACGAACTCGCCGATGGGCAGCAGGTGGTACTTGTAGTAGCGGTTCTTGTGCTCGTAGTAGTAGGACTCCTTGCCCTCGGCATCCTGCACCCCCATGCCGAGCACGGTATTGTAGAAGCGCTGCTGTTTCAGATCGTAATGGATGATGCCCGCCAGCAGGCCGGTGTCGTTCACCTTCATCGCCTTGTCCAGGCTCTCCAGATAGGTACCCATCTCCTTCTCGATGGCCGGGATCGCCGATTCGGGCCAGACGATGATGTCGGCGTCCTGGTTCTCGCGGCTGAGATCCTGATAGGTGCGCACCGTCGGCACCAGGGCCTCCGGATCCCACTTGAGGGACTGGGCGATGTTGCCCTGCACCAGGGCGACCTTGACCGGTTCTCCCCGGGTCACCCAGTTGAGCTGCATCAGCCCCTGGGCTCCGCCCACCAGGGCGACCGGCAGCAGCAGCCAGGCCGGCTTGCGGCTCTGCCAGGTCAGCCAGAGGGCTGAGGCGGTGAGCAGCAGGGCGAGGGTGATGCCCTGCACCCCGAGGATGGGGGCGAACCCCTTGAGGGGGCCGTCTATCTGGGTATAGCCAAACCAGAGCCAGGGATAGCCCGTCATCACCCAGCCCCGCAGCCAGTCAGCCATCAGCCAGAGCGCCGGGAAGGCAAGCAGCCAGCGGCTCCAGTGGCGACCCGTGAAGAAGCGGGCGAAGAGCCAGCAGGCCAGGGTCGGATAGAGGGACAGATAGGCGCAGAGCCCGGCCAGCAGCACGAAGGCGGCCGGCAGCGGGATGCCGCCAAACTCCGTCATGCTGACGTGGATCCACCACTGCCCGGGCAGGAACAGGCCCATGGCGTAGCCGAAGCCGCGCCAGGCAGCCTGTTTGGGGGTGGCCTTGTCCAGCAGGGCGTAGAGACCGAGCAGGGAGGGGATCACCAGAGGCCAGTAGCCGAAGGGGGAGAAGGCCAGCACGGCGATGGCGCCAGAGGCCAGGGCGCACAGGCTTGTCAGGAGTTTCGATTTCACGGGAGATCGGGGCTCGAATTGGGCTGAATGAATGTGGAATGGCCGACATCTTAACCGCAAAGCGCGCCAACGGCGAGCCTCGCGGCGGCGGACGCCGTGAGGAGCGTGCAGGGAATCGGCAAGGGAGACAAAAAACAAACGCCCCTGGTCAGAGGGGCGTTGATTGACGAAGCGGGTAGCGCGGGATCAGGACTCCGGCTGGGCCGCCGCGTGATGTTCCGGGATCTTCACCTGCAGCTGCTGCAGGCGGCGACGGTCCGCGTGCATCACCTTGAACAGGTAGCCGTCGAGCTCGATCTCCTCGCCCTTCTTGGGCAGGTGGCTGAAGGCGTGCATCACCAGACCGCCCACGGTATCCACCTCTTCATCGCTGAACTGGGTGCCGAAGAAGTCGTTGAAGTCCTCGATCTCGGTGAGAGCGCTGATGGAGAAGACCCGTTTGCTGATGCGGCGTATCTCTTCGGGCTCGTCCTCGATGTCGTCGAACTCGTCGTCGATTTCGCCGACGATGAGCTCCAGGATGTCCTCGATGGTCACGAGGCCAGAGACACCGCCAAACTCGTCCACCACTATGGCCATGTGGTAGCGCTCTTCCCGGAACTCCTTGAGCAGGCGATCGACCCGCTTGCTCTCCGGCACGATGACGGTGGGGCGCAGGATCTTCTCGAGCTGCAGCGGTTCGCTGGCGTGATGGCCGCCAAAGCCGAATGGCAGCAGATCCTTGGCGAGCAGTATGCCCTCCACGTGATCCTTGTCTTCGTTGATAACAGGGAAACGGGAGTGGCCGGATTCGATGATGACGGGCAGGAACTCGTCCACCGGTTGGGACTTCTCGATGGTCACCATCTGGGAGCGAGGGATCATGATGTCGCGCACGCGCAGCTCGGCAATTTCGAGCACGCCCTCGATCATGTCCTTGGTGTCCTGATCGATGAGGTCCCGCTCTTCGGCATCGGCGATGACTTCCACCAGATCGTTGCGGTCTTTGGGCTCGCCCTGGAAGAGTTGGCTGAGCTTGTCGAGCCAGGTTTTCTTCGGCGAGCCGGTACTAGGGTGATCGTCGGTCATTTTCTCTCTTGGTTACTCGCTAAAACACACGTGAAATCGTTGGGAGATATAAGGGTGGTCATCGGCTGTTTCAAGGCGATGACAGCCCGGCCCTTTACTCTTCGTCGTCGTCCAAATAGGGGTCTGCAAAGCCCAGTTCTTGCATGATGTCGCGCTCGAGCTGCTCCATCTCCTCGGCTTCCTCGTCCTCGATATGGTCATAACCTAGCAGATGCAGACTGCCGTGCACAACCATGTGGGCCCAGTGGGCCATGAGCGGTTTGCCCTGCTCGATGGCCTCGGCCTCCACCACCTGGCGGCAGATCACCAGATCGCCGAGCAGGGGCAGCTCGAGACCCGGGGGCGCCTCGAACGGGAAGGAGAGCACGTTGGTGGGTTTGTCCTTGCCACGGTAGGTGTGGTTGAGCTCGCGGCTCTCCGCCTCGTCCACCAGGCGCACCGTCACCTCGGCCTCCTCCTGGAAGCCCAGGATGGTGCCGTCGAGCCAGCCCTGCAGCTGGGCCTCGCTCGGCAGGCCGTCGTTGCTGGCGCAGGCCAGTTGCAGATCCAGGGTCACGCTCATTGGGCACTCTCTTTGCTGGTGTTTGCTTTGTTGGTGGCGGCCTTCTCGGCCGCCTGCTGGGCGTCAAATGCCTCGTAGGCCTGGACGATGCGGGCGACCACGGGGTGGCGCACCACGTCCTTGGACTCGAAGAAGTTGAAGGAGAGGCCATCGACCCCCTGCAGTACCTCCAGGGCGTGGCGCAGGCCGGACTTGGTGCTGCGGGGCAGGTCCACCTGGGTGATGTCGCCGGTGACCACCGCCTTGGAGTTGAAGCCGATGCGGGTCAGGAACATCTTCATCTGCTCCGTGGTGGTGTTCTGGGCCTCGTCCAGGATGATAAAGGCGTCATTCAAGGTTCTGCCTCGCATATAAGCGAGCGGCGCCACCTCGATGATGTTGCGCTCCATCAGCTTCTCCACGCGCTCGAAGCCCAGCATCTCGAACAGGGCGTCGTAGAGCGGGCGCAGGTAGGGGTCGACCTTCTGGGAGAGATCCCCGGGCAGGAAGCCGAGCTTCTCCCCTGCTTCCACCGCCGGACGGGTCAGCAGGATGCGGCGGATCTCCTGGCGCTCCAGGGCGTCCACGGCGGCGGCCACCGCCAGATAGGTCTTGCCGGTACCGGCCGGGCCTATGCCGAAGCTGATGTCGTGGCGCACGATATTGGCGATGTACTGGGCCTGGTTCGGGCTGCGGGGCTTGATGAGGCCGCGTTTGGTTTTGACCGTCACCTCCTTGCCATAAGGCAGGCTGGGAGCCTCGTCCTCGTCCTGCTCCAGCACCCGGGACTCCTGCACCGCCAGGTGCACCATGTCGGGGGTGATGTCGGTCACCTTGCCGCCCTTGAGCGGCTGGGTCTCCACATAGAGGTGCTTGAGGATGACGGCCGCGGCATCCACCTGGGCCTGCTTGCCGATCACCTGGAAATGGTTGTTCCGGTAGCTCACCTCGATGCCGAGGCGGCGCTCCAGCTGCTTGAGGTTGTCGTCAAAGGGGCCGCACAGGCTGGCGAGGCGCAGGTTGTCGGCGGGCTCCAGGTGCAGGTTCAGGGTCGCGATATGTCGGCTCAAGTTGACCTCGTTTCAAGGCACTTCCCTCCGGGAGGGAAGCGCAATTAATGGGGGGTGAAGGCCGCAACGCCCAGGGGATCGGGCACGTTGTCGGGGCGGCGGGCCAGGATCTCGCTCGGCGCCGTGGCGATGCGCAGGTTCATCTCGTCCTCGCCGCGGATGAAACGACCGCGCAGGGAGAAGGGGCGCACGTCGATGATCTCCACGTCGGCGAAGCCACCGATGAGGCGGTGGGAGCCCTCGAAGTTGACCACCCGGTTGTTCTCGGTGCGGCCACTGAGCTGCATGGGATCCAGCTTGGAGGGGCCTTCCACCAGGATGCGCTGTACCGAGCCCAGCATGGCGCGGCCGATGAGCATGGACTGGTGATTGATCTGGTTCTGCAGCCGGGTGAGGCGGGCCTTCTTCACCTCCATGTCCACATCGTCAGGCAGGTCCGCGGCCGGAGTGCCGGGGCGGGGGCTGTAGATGAAGCTGAAGCTCATGTCGAAGTTGATCTCCTCGATCAGCTTCATGGTGGCCTCGAAGTCCTCGTCCGTCTCGTTCGGGAAGCCGACGATGAAGTCCGAGCTCATGGTGATGTCGGGGCGCACGGCGCGCAGGCGGCGGATCTTGGACTTGTACTCCAGCACGGTATGGGGCCGCTTCATCATGGTCAGGATGCGATCCGAGCCGCTTTGTACCGGCAGGTGCAGGAAGCTGACCACCTCGGGGGTGTCCCGATAGACCTCGATGATGTCGTCGGTGAACTCGATGGGGTGGCTGGTGGTGTAGCGAATGCGGTCGATGCCGTCGATGGCGGCCACCAGGCGCAGCAGCTCGGCGAAGGTACAGTCATCCCCCTCGAAGGTCGGGCCGCGATAGGCGTTGACGTTCTGGCCGAGCAGGTTGACCTCGCGCACCCCCTGCTGGGCGAGCTGGGCGATTTCGTAAAGCACGTCGTCGAGCGGGCGGCTCACCTCTTCGCCGCGGGTGTAGGGCACCACGCAGAAGGAGCAGTATTTGGAGCAGCCTTCCATGATGGAGACGAAGGCGGTGGCGCCCTCGGCGCGCGGCTCCGGCAGGTTGTCGAACTTCTCGATTTCGGGGAAGGCGATGTCCACCTGGGCGCCGTGGCCCTCCTGCACCTGCTTGATCATGGCGGGCAGGCGATGGAGGGTCTGGGGGCCGAAGACGATGTCCACATAGGGGGCGCGCTTTCTCAGGTTGTCCCCTTCCTGGGAGGCGACGCAGCCGCCCACCCCGATCACCAGACCCGGCTTCTTGGCCTTGAGCTTCTTCCAGCGACCGAGCAGGTGGAACACCTTCTCCTGGGCCTTCTCGCGGATGGAACAGGTGTTCAGCAACAGGACGTCGGCCTCTTCGGGCTCTTCGGTCAGCTGATAACCATGGCTGGCGTCCAACAGGTCCGCCATCTTGGACGAGTCGTACTCGTTCATCTGGCAGCCCCAGGTCTTGATATGAAGTTTCTTGCTCATCGCTACTCTAATGACGGTTTTTGCTATCGACAGGGTCAAAGGACCGGGCATTTTACTCCGCAATGGCGGGGCTGACTAGTTAATATCCGGCGGCCCCCATGGGCTGGCTGGCCGCGTCAACAGGGGTTTTGTCCTTGATTGGGCAAGGCAATTCGCCGCTTCTCTCACTGTTTATCCCCCTTCCTTGCGCTATCATGCCCTCATTCGGTTTGGCCCCTCTCTGCCTGTGCGGGGCGCCCATTTCAGGAAGTACGTCATGGAACATTGCGATATTGCCATCGTCGGCGCCGGCATGGTGGGCGCCGCCACCGCCTGCCTGCTGGCGAGCCAGGGCCGCTCGGTGCGGGTCATCGAGACCCGGTTGCCGGGACCCTATGCGCCGGAGCAGCCACTGGATCTGCGGGTCTCCGCCATCAGCCTGGCGTCGGTGGCCCTGCTGGAGCAGGCAGGCGCCTGGCAATACCTGCGGCAGATGCGGCTGTGCCCCTATCGCCGGCTGGAGACCTGGGAGCTGGACGGCTTTGCCACCCGCTTCGATGCGGCCGACCTGGGCCTGCCCCAGCTCGGCTACATCATCGAGAACCGGCTGGTGCAGCTCGCTCTCTTGAGGCGTATGGAGGATTTCCCCAACATCCAGACCCATACCCCGGCGGCGGTGCAGAGTCTGCGTCAGGACAGGGAACACGCCACCCTGCTGCTGGATGACGGCACCGAGCTGCAGGCACGCTGGGTGCTGGCCTGCGACGGCGCCGAATCCCACACCCGCAGGCTCGCCGGGATCGGCGTCTCGCGCTTCGAGTACCGCCAGCACTGCATGCTGATCAACATCGACACCGACTTCGAGCAGGAGGACATCACCTGGCAGCAGTTCACTCCGCAGGGCCCCCGCGCCTTCCTGCCGCTGCCGGGTCGTCACGGCTCCCTGGTGTGGTACGACAGCCCGGCCCGCATCCGGGCCCTGACCGCCATGGACAACGAGGGGCTGGCCGCCGAGGTGCGCCGCCACTTCCCGAGCCGGCTCGGCGGCTTTCGCGTGACCGGCAAGGGGAGCTTCCCCCTGGTGCGTCGTCACGCCAACGACTACCACGCCGGCCGGGTGGTGCTGCTCGGCGATGCCGCCCACACCATCAACCCGCTCGCCGGGCAGGGGGTCAACCTCGGCTTCAAGGACGTGGCCTGCTGGGCCGAGGCTCTGGCCAAGGCGGGGGCTGACTGGCATGGGCTGGGGCTGGCCGCGCGCTACGAGCGCCGTCGGCGCCCGGACAACCTGCTGATGCAGTCGGGGATGGATCTCTTCTACGGGGCGTTCAGCAACGAGATAGGCCCCCTCAAGCTTGCCCGCAACCTGGCGCTGAACCTGGCGGACAAGGCGGGCCCCCTCAAGGAGATGGCGCTGCGTTATGCCCTGGGGCTGGTCTGAGGTTGCCGCCGGTCGCCATGAGAGAGGCGGGCGCAGCTCCCGTGAGCGTAACAACAAGGGGGCGGTTCTGATGAATCGCCCCCTTGTGCATCAGGCCTGCAGTCGCGCCAAGATCAGGGATGAGTCGAGCGATAGAAGGCCCACTCCTCCACCACCTGGCCGTCTGGCAGATGGCAGTAACCCACGGCGCCATCGGCTTCCTGCTTGATGATCACTTTGCCTCCCTGTTCGCCACAGTAGACCGAGGCCGGGTTGGCCATGCCGACTGGCGTCGGCGCTTTTTCGCTGGCGCAGGCGGTCAGCAACAGGGCGGGCAAGAGCGCAATAAGTGGTTTGATCATGGGGATCTCCCTTCAGATGGTGGCTGGATTCTTGCTACCCATCTTACTGCCCCTCTCATGAAAAAGGCAAAAATGAGTCCATTTCATCCTTCGGTCGCGGGGCTGGCTGCCGGGTGGGCCGCCAGCACCCGTTGCAGGAAGCGATCCCGGATAGGGTCCGCAAACTCCGGGTTCCACACCAGGCTTATGTCCCATTCCGACCAGGGGCCGGAGAGAGGGTAGAGGGTTACCTCCTGGCCTGCGATAAAGCCGACGCTGCGGGGCAGGATGGCGTTGCCGATGCCGGCGGCCACCAGGGCCACCAGAGTCTGGATATCTTCTGCCTCCTGGATCATGCCGCTCAGGCGGTTGGCGCCGAGAAAGCGGGCTATCTGCCGGGTGAGACCGGGGCAGCGGTGACCCACCATCTGCAGCAGCGGCTGGCGAGTCAGGGCCTGCTCCACGTCGAAGGCCGCCGGATCCGGCAGCGTTATCCGGGTGGGGACGGCCAGCACCAGCCTGTCCGTCAGCAGCCTGTGCTCGCGCAGTTGCGGCGCCTCTGGCCGGCGCATGAAGCCTGCCTGCAGGCGTCCGGTCAACAGCTGCTCCTGCTGAATGGCGGAGGTCATGTCCTGCAGATGCACCAGCACGTCCGGGGCCTGCTGCTTGAAGGCGGCCACCAGGGAGGGGGCGAGTGCGAAGCTGGAGAGCCCGAACCCTATCCTGAGGCGCCCCGCGGCGCCGCTCGCCAGCGCCAGGGCGTGATGTTCGAACCCCTTGCCGTGTTCGACCAGGGCAAGGGCCTGGGGGAGCAGCTGCTGGCCGATGGCGGTCAGCTCGGCGCCGTGGCGGCCCCGGTTGAACAGGGTGCTGCCGAGGGCGAGCTCCAGTCCCTGGATCTGCTTGGTGAGGGCTGGCTGGGTCACGAACAGCCGCTGCGCCGCCTCGCGGTAGTTGGCGGTCTCCGCCAGCATGACGAAGGCTTGCAGTTGCCTGAGGTCGAATTTCATTCCATTTGGTTATCCAATGTGGCGATTTATTGATTATAAATTATCTAACTACCTTGTTCTAATGGTCTCGAAACGGGCCATTCTGCCTGCCGACCAGCCACAAGGAGTCATGTCATGTCAACCGAACGCTATCTGTTCTTGATCAAGGGAAGCCTAGTACTGGCACAGCCACTGGCGGCCCAGGAGACGGGGGAACTGCTGACCAGCCTGCTGCAGCAGGGATTTGCGGTGGGCCCCCAGCCGGTGTGGGCGAGCAATGCCGAGCAGGCGCTCGCCTGCTATGAGGCCGCGACCCAGCGGCAGGTCTTCATCGACACGCTGGCGGGGCGCTGAAGGGCGCGAGCCGCATCGGCCGACCGGGGTATCTGGTCGCTGAGCTCGAACGGGATCGCCGGATGGCGAGGGCTCATGGGTTGGCCGACGGGCTGCCATCCCGGTCATCCGGCGCGTCTTCCCGGTGCAGCTCCACCCGGTTGCGACCATGGCGCTTGGCCTGATAGAGCGCCTGATCGGCGCGGGAGAGCAGCCTGTCCAGGTTGTAGGCACCGTGTTGCTGGCAGGCGAGCCCTATGCTGACGGTGGCGACGATGGGTTGACCGGACGCATCCATCATGCTCATCCCGGCCACCTTCTCCCGCAGTCGCTCGACCACCTCCAGGGCCTGGGACTGGGTGGTCGCCGGCAGCACGATGGCGAACTCCTCCCCTCCCAGACGCACGAAGAGATCCCCCTGGCGCAGCTGGTGACGCACTGTATCGGTGAAGGCCCTGAGCAGGTGATCGCCGGACTCGTGGCCATGACTGTCATTGACGCGCTTGAAGTGGTCCAGATCCAGCATGCCGACGGCGACGGGGAGCTGGCGCAGCTCCTGGGTGGCTAGCATGGACTGGGCCATCGGCCAGAAGCCGGTGCGATTGAGCACGCCGGTGAGGTGATCATGATGGGCCAGATGCTCCATCCTGCTCAGCAGGTTGTTGCGCACGGCCATGATGCTGGCGGCGGTGAGGGGGGTGAGGGCGATCAGCATGACGCCGATCCTGACCGAAAACATCCAGTACTGGGTCTGGGCATCTTGGCTGATGACGAGATAGCCGTTGGAGAGGGCCAGCAGGGTCAGGGTGCTGAAACCCAGGGAGAGCAGGCAGGTGGTAAAGAGGGAATAGCTGACGGCGCACCACAGCAGGGCGGGCACCGGGAAGGCGATGGAGCCGGGACCAGCGATCAGCAGGGAGAGCATCATGGTGCAGAGCAGGCTCAGCAGTGGCATCAGCCTGGGCCAGGAGAGCTGGGGCCGGAACAGGCGGGCTAGCCAGGCCGAGATCTCCCCGGGGGGAGGCAGCGTGAGGATCACCGGCAGTATGGCCATGTAGTTGACGAGCTCGCTGGCAAACCAGAAGCCGAGCCCGTAGAGCATGGTGCCCTGAAACAGCAGGGGATTGATGAAGGCCCCGACGAGGCCGGCAGCCAGGGAGGCCGCCATGGATATCAGTAGCAAAAACACCAGGGAGGTGGGTCGCCTCAGACGCCTCTCTTGCGAGCTCAGGCAGCGAAACAGCACAAAGCCGACGCAGACGCCCGCCAGGTTGCCCAGGGTCAGCAGCAGCGTCTTCTGGAGGTCGTCCTGGGTGAACTGGGCGGCGAGCAGGTAGCCTGCAATGCTTCCCAGCCACCCCGGCAGGGAGGCGAGGCGTGGGTAGCGCAGCATGATGCCGAGCAGCACGGCGTTGGCCGGCCAGAAGGCGGCCAGCAGGTTCGGGGGGCGGGTGAAGATGCCCATCAGGGAGAACAGGAGGATCAGGGTGGTGACACAGAGAAAGGCAAACAGCGGATAGAGTCTGGGCGGGATCTGCTGGCGTCTGGCCTCCCTCATGAGGTTGTCCTCGTCATGACTGATAATGTTGTCACAGAGTAGGGGGGTTGACGGGAAAAGGACAGAGGAGAGGCGGGAAGAGGCCCCCTGCGAGAGGGGGCCGGGGGATTAGCCGAAGACCCGGAAGCGGACATCGTCCTCGATGAAGGTCTTGTCACCGGCGGGCTGTTCTATGCTGCCGAAGGGCATCTGGGCACGCAGGAGCCAACTAGCGGGCAGGTTCCACGTCTGGCGCACCGCCTCGTCGATCAGCGGATTGTAGTGTTGCAGGGAGGCGCCGATGCCTTCCTGGGCCAGGGTGGTCCAGACCGCGAACTGGGCGATCCCGGTGCCGTGTTCGGACCAGATGGGGAAGTTGTCGGCATAGAGGGCGAACTTCTGCTGCAGATCCTGGATGACGGCGGTGTCCTCAAAGAAGAGAACGGTTCCGAAACCGGCCCGGAAGCTGCCGTTGATCTTGGCCTCACTCTGGGGATAGGCCTCCGGCGGAACTATCTTCTTGAGCTCGGCCTTGACGATGTCCCACAGCTTGTGGTGCTCCTCGCCAAACAGAATGACGGCGCGGGAGCTCTGGGAGTTGAAGGAGGAGGGGCTGTGCTTGATGGCATCCTTGATAAGGGCCGTCAGCTGGGGCTCGGAATGGGTCACCCGGTTGCCCAGGGCATAGATGGTACGACGTACTTTGATCTGTTCGATAAACGGACTGCTCATAACATCTCCTTGGTTGATGGATCATCGCCGACAAAGTTCATCTGGCTCCGATTTCTCGAGTCATCGACTATAACACCTTCTGCACAAGAAACCGTCAACACGGGGTGAGGAGTGTTTCTACTTTTTATGGATATTCACTGCTCGGGAACGCATATATAAGAGTGGACCCAATGTTCCCTTTTCGACCCCCAACAGTAGCCACTGATGATTTCAATCAATGATGGCTTGGTTGATTTCACCATAAAATGAGTTTTTAACGACATTTTATGGGTAGTGGAGTGGCTGCTGCGATCATCAAGGAACGCTATTACATCCTGACCCCGTTGTCGTTTGTGCTTGGCGCCCTGGTGCTGATCGCCACCCTGTTGCTGGCGGCGGCCAGCTACCTGCAGAGCATCGACAAGACCATGGCGGGTTACGGTCACATGCTCACCACCATCGATGCCACCCTGATCCACGAGCTGGCGCAGGACAACCAGCGGCAGCTCGGCGTGCTGGAGTCTTCCCTGGACAAGCGGGCCATCGCGAGGGGGGGGACGGCCATCAACCCGATCTGGCCCATCGCCCATCAGTTCAAGCACGACGCCCACTACCTCTTTTTCTACAATGTGCGCACCAACCACCTCGACGGCTATCCCGACTGGCGTGCGCCGGCAGGCTATGAGGCGCGGGATCGCCCCTGGTACCAGGCGATCGCCAGCGGCGGTGACGACCTCATCTGGTTTGGCCCCTACGATGAGTTTGCTTCCGCCAACCAGGTACTGACTCTGATCAAGCGGGTCAGGGATGACGAGGGGCAACTGCTGGGGCTGCTGATGGTGGACATGTCGTTCAACACGCTGCAGGCGGCGTTGGGACGGGCACTGGGAGGGGACCAGGCCGCCCTCTACATCACGGAGCGCCAGGGGGGACAGCGGGTGGTGGGGCACAATCTGCAGCTGCTGCCGAGCGCCCTCGACCGGGAGCGTCAGGTCGGCGGGCTGGATGTGCTCTGGGAGGGGCGCCACCTCAGGCACGGGCTCACCGACATGGACTGGGATCTCAACCTCTACCTGCCCCCCGGCCATTTTTACGAGAACCTGCAGGGCACCCTGCTGATGGTGGTGCTGCCCGCGCTGGCGCTGCTCTGCATCTGGCTGTGCAGCCTGCTGTTTCTGGTGCGGATCTTCCGCCAGGAACAGGCGCTGGTGCAGGGCTCCCTCAACGGCCTCATTCGGGATGAGGCCTTGCTGGAGATCCAGCGGCGCCAGCGCACCTGGTTCGTGCATGGCAGCCTGGGGGAGATAAACCAGGTCAGAACCAGTTTGCAACAGGGGCTGGATGCCCTGCTCCACGATCCCCTCACCGGCATCATGAACCGGCGGGCCTTCGAGCAGGACAGAGCCGGGCTGGAGCAGGAGGGCACCCCCTACTGGCTGGTCCTGTTCGATGTGGACAACTTCAAGGGCGTCAATGACAGCTGGGGACACGGGGTAGGGGATGCCGTGCTGTTTCGGGTGGCGACCATCCTGGCGAGAACCCTGGGGGAAGGGGGGGTCTACCGGATCGGCGGGGACGAATTTGCGGCCCTGCTGCCCTGGGAGCGGGAGGAGGTGGAGTATGGCCTGACCCACCTGCTGGGGAGGGTACGGACGCTGCAATGGCGCGAGTTCGAGGCGTCCATCACCCTGAGCGCCGGAGGCGCGCACTATCCGGAGGACTCCCCTGACCCGTTCGAGCGGGCCGATGAATGCCTCTACGAGAGCAAGCGGCAGGGGCGCGACTGCTGGCATCTCTCCTCCCCTGAAACGTCCTTCTGCGGGGGTATGTGACAGTATCTGTCAGAGCATTGCAGTGGGAAAAATAATGCTCTGGGGCAAGAATCGGGTCACAGCGGAGATAATTTCCTATGTGACCTTTTTTTTTAATTAATTTTCATGTGTTTAGCCTGCTCCAATGGAACCTGTCGCGAACAGGAGACAACCGGGTTGCCGCCGCTCTCCCTGTTGCCGCAGTAGCGCGGGGCATGTCGCTTTGTATAGTGCTGGGAAAAATCACCAGTCATCAGGCTTGACGGGAGTATCCCATGAAAATGAAACAGTTTGGCATGAGTACGGTGGCATTGCTGGGGTCGCTGCTGTTGGGAACGGGTCAGGTGCAGGCGTCCGAGACCCTCAATACCATACTCGGCGGCGGTGCCGGCGGGGTGGCCGGGACCATGATCGGCAAGGAGCTGGGCGGCGACACGGGCGCCCTGGTCGGGGCGGCGATCGGCGGTGCGGCAGGTGGTGCGGCCACGGCCAACCGGGGCAACAAGAATGAAGCTGCCCTCGGAGGCGCCGTCGGTGCCCTGGGTGGCGCCGCCATCGGCAAGAGCGTCGGGGGCGACACCGGTCGCCTGATCGGGGCCGGCATCGGCGGTGCAGGCGGTTCCGCCATCGGCGCCAAGACCGGCGACACTCACGAGAGCCGGGGTGGCCGTTACTACGGTGACCGGCACTATCATGATCATCGCCACTACTACAAGAAGCACAAGAAACACCGCAAGCACAAATGGCACGACGATTGATGCCACTGCAGGATGCAAGAAGGGGCCACTGGCCCCTTTTTTTGATCCCGCAGCCGAGGCCCGGGGACGGTGTGCGCCGGGCTAGACCAGCCGGTGCTGGCGCCTGCCGAGGGCGAAGGCGTTGATGTTGTCGATCAGCTGATCCGCGAGTCGCTGCATCGACTCCTCGCTGGCCCAGGCGACATGGGGGGTCAGGATGAAGTTGGGGTAGCGCAGGGCCTGCATCAGGGGATGATCCGGAGGCGGCGGCTCCTGGCTCGCCACATCGAAGCCGGCGCCGCCGAGGCGCCCATTGCCGAGGGCCTCCAGCAGGGCCTGCTCGTCCACCAGGCCGCCGCGTCCCACGTTGATGAGCAGGGCACCCGGTTTCATCATGGCCAGCTCCCGCTCGCCTATCAGGTGGCGGGTATAGGGGGTCAGCGGGCAGTGCAGGCTGATCACGTCCGAGCTCTCCAGCAGGGCGTCCAGGGGCAGTCGGTCGTCATCGCCACTCGTCCCTATCTGGCTCTGGGCATAGCGAACCTCCATGCCGATGGCCTGGGCCCGCTGCCCCAGCGCCTGCCCCAGCGTCCCCTTGCCGATGATGCCGAGGCGCTTGCCGTGCAGATCCGCGATGGGGTGATCGAAGAAGCAGAACTGGCCGCTCTGTTGCCAGCGTCCCTCCAGCAAGGATTGGCGCCAGGCGAACAGGTTGCGTGACAGGGCCAGCATCAGTGCCATGGCGTGCTCGGGGACGGAGGGGCCCGAGTAGTTGCGGATGTTGCACACGGCGACACCGGCGGCGCGGCACGCCTCCAGATCCAGGTTGTCGCTGCCGGTGGCCGCCAGGGCAATCAGCTTGAGCTCGGGCAACCTGGCCAGTTCGTCGGCACCGATGCGGACCTTGTTGATGATGGCGATGCTGGCGCATGCGAGGCGCTCAACCACCTGATCCGGCGCCGTGGCCGGATAGCTCTGCCAGTGATGGGGAAAATCGGGGCGACGCAGATTGATGCCGGCGTCCAGGGTGTCGCTGTCGAGAAACACGATTTGCTGCATGAAGCCTCCTGCCAATGGAAGAGACATGATGCCAAAGAGGGAGGGCGGCTGACCAGCCCGGTCATGAGCGGCGGCAGGAGGACCGCTCCTGCCTCGTCACGGGGTCAGATCCAGCCCAGGTGGGTCAGCCAGCCCTGGATGCGTCCGGGGGTCTCCTCGAGATCCATCAGGGCATAGGGGCGGTAGTTGAGCTTGTGGCTGCGACGACTCTCGTGCCTGCGCGCCTCGGCGGCCAGCAGGGGCCAGCGGTTGCCCTCCTCCTGGTAGAGGTCGAGGGTGGGCACGCTGGCCTGGGCTACCTGCTTGGCAAGGGTCTGGTTGCTCTGCTGGTTGGGGAAGAAACCGTCCAGCAGCACCAGGGCGTCGGGGGCGGGCAGCTGCTCGCTCGCGATGAGGTTCGCGGCCCAGGCCGCGCTGGTGCCCTGTGCCAGCAACAGCCTGAAGCCGCCCTCCTGCAGCTTGGCGTCGCCGATCTCGCTGATGCGGGTGGCAAACTGTTTGCGAAAGTCGTCGATGGCCTGCTGTTTCTTCTCGGCAGCCGGGTCCAGCTCGGCCTGGCGGGGGGAGGGGAGCAGCAGCAGGGTATCGAACCCGAGCCGTCCCAGATCCCGGGTCAGTTGCCACAGCTGGCCGCTGCGCTGCCAGTCGGGCAGCAGGATCGCGAGCCCCACGTAGTTGTCGCCGTCGTGCTTCGCGAACAGCACCCGCTGCTTGTCGACTCGGGTGCTGTCAGGCACCCCTTGCCAGTCCGTATTCTGCCAATAGTCGGCGGGCGGCGGCGGGGCGAGATCGAGGGGGGAGGAAGGGGGCGTCTGCCCGGCGCCGTGGGCGGCGAAGGCTAGCAAGGCCAGCAGTAGGCAGGGGCGAAACGACATGGGAAATCCTCCATTACTCCCTGATAGCGGCTGTGGCGGCGTTTTCTTGAGAGCTTCGCAAAGGGGCTTGCCACCTCCCGCGAGATAACAAGAGCGGGGCTCGTGGAAGCGCGGCCTGATGGCGGGGGGCTATGGCTTCATATGGCAAAGCAATGCCGGATTTGATCGTTCCCTCATCCCATTCCCACGTGTTTCAGTAAGGGCATGCAGAGGCGGGGCTCCCCCGCAGCTGGCCACCCCCCTCATCAGGAGAAACACCATGTATCTGTTCCACTGTTACGGCGACCTGGCTCTGACCTTGACCCATCTGTTCACCGACCGGGAGCGCTATCGCCATGAGCACCTTGACCCACTTGCCTGAACTCGATCTCGGGCAGCTCGATGCCTCGCCCAGGCAACGGGCGCAATTCCTGACCGCCTTGCGCAATGCCGCCCGGGAGGTGGGATTCTTCTACCTGACCGGCCACGGCATCGATCCCGAGCTGCAGCGGCAGTTGCAGCAGCTGTCGCGCGCCTTCTTTGCTTTGCCTGCCGCCGCCAAGCAGCAGGTCGCCATGATCCATTCCCCCCACTTTCGAGGCTATAACCGGCCGGGGGCCGAGCTGACCCGTGGCCAGCCCGACTGGCGCGAGCAGTTCGATATCGGCGCCGAGCGCAGCGCCTTGCCACTGGCTGCGGGCGATCCGCCCTGGTGGCGGTTGCAGGGGCCGAATCAGTGGCCCGATGGGCTGCCTGAGCTCAAGCCCGTGCTGCTGGGCTGGCAGCAGGCGATGACCCGGATGTCCCGCACCCTGCTCGGCGCCTTTGCCGAGGCGCTCGCGCTGCCGCCGGATGCCTTCGATGCCTTGCACGGAGAGCGCCCCAACGAGCACATCAAGCTGATCCGCTATCCCGGTGAGCGCGGTGCGACCCAGGGGGTGGGACCTCACAAGGACTCGGGGTTCCTGAGCTTCCTGCTGCAGGATGACCAACCCGGCCTGCAGGTGGAGGTGGAGCCCGGGCGCTGGCTCGATGCACTCCCCCGTCCCGGCACCTTTGTCGTCAACATCGGTGAGCTGCTGGAGTTGGCCAGCAATGGTTATCTGCGGGCGACCGTGCACCGGGTGGTGCCGTCGGCGCCTGGGCATGAGCGCCATTCCATCGCCTTCTTCCTGGGGGCCCAGCTAGATGCCGTGGTGCCCGTCTACCCGCTGCCCGACGCCCTGGCCCGCGAGGCGAGGGGGCCGGCCACAGACCCGGACAACCCGCTTTTGCGGGAGGTGGGGTGGAATTACCTCAAGGGGCGACTGCGTTCCCACCCGGATGTGGCCCAGCGCCATCATGCCGATCTGCTGCCGGCGCCCCGGGCGCTGGCGGTCGGCGAAGCCTACTGATTGCATCGAAAGGAATCTCAAGATGAAGCAGAACAGACGACTGTTTTCCCTGACCGGCGTGGTACTGGCCCTCGGGCTCTCCTTTTCCTCCCAGGCGGCCCAGGCGCTGCGGGTGGCCGCCGATCCCCTGCCCCATGCCGAAATCCTTGGCGAGGTGAAACGCCAGGATCCCACCCTGGACCTGCAGGTGATCGAGCTCAGCGGTGGCATCAATGCCAATGAACTCCTGGTGGCGGGGGATGTGGATGCCAACTACTTCCAGCACGTTCCCTACCTCAAGGATCAGGAGAAGGCGCTCGGCACCGAGCTGGTGGTGGCCGCCACCGTGCATGTGGAGCCGCTCGGCATCTATTCGAAGAAGTTCAAGCGGCTCGAGGAGGTGCCGGCCAAATCGGTGATCGCCTTGCCCAACAACGTCACCAATCTGAGCCGGGCGCTCTACCTGTTGCAGAGCAAGGGGCTCATCACCCTCAAGGCGGGCTATCAGGATCCGGCCCGGGATCTGGCCACGGTGCAAGACATTGCCACGAATCCCAGGGAGCTCAAGATCCTGGAGATCGAGTCACCCCAGCTGCCCCGTTCGCTGGATGATGTGGATCTGGCGGTGATCAATGGCAACTATGCCCTAGAGGCGGGGCTGGAGCCGGCTCGGGATGCCCTGGGGCTGGAGAGTGCCGAGCATAACCCTTACGCCAACATCCTGGTGACCACTCCGGCGCTCAAGGATGATCCGCGGATCCGCAAGCTGGCGCGGGAGCTGGAGTCCAGGGCGATCGCCGAGTTCATTCGCAAGAGCTACAAGGGGTCGGTGATCCCGGTGGCGGGGCAGCAGTCATGATAGCGCTCGAGGGGCTGGGCAAGCGCTACCCCGGGCATTCTCAGCCAGCCCTGGACGGGGTGTCGCTGGCAATCCCGGACGGGGCCATCTATGGCATCCTCGGGCGCAGCGGGGCGGGCAAGAGCACCCTCATCCGTTGCCTCAATCTGCTGGAGCGGCCGACCAGCGGCCGCATTCTGGTGGACGGGCGTGACATCACGGCATTGGAGGGGGCGGCCCTGCGCCGCCATCGCCAGGCTTGCGGCATGATCTTTCAGCATTTCAACCTGTTGCATGCCCGCAACGTGGCAGACAATGTGGCGGTGCCGCTGGAGATCGCCGGGGTGGCGCGCCGCGAGCGCTCAGCCAGGGTCGCCGAGCTGCTCGAATGGGTGGGGCTCTCGGAGCACGCGCAGGCCTTCCCCTCCCGGCTCTCGGGCGGGCAGAAACAGCGGGTCGGCATCGCCCGCGCCCTGGCCGGCAACCCGTCCCATCTGCTGTGTGACGAGGCGACCAGCGCGCTGGACCCGGAGACCACGGAGTCGGTGCTGGCGCTGCTTGCCGACATCAACCTCCGACTCGGGCTCACCATAGTGCTCATCACCCACGAGCTGGACGTGGTCAAGGCCATCTGCGATCACGCGGCGCTGCTCGAGCGGGGCGTGCTGGTCGAGAGCGGGGACCTGGGCACCCTGCTGGCGGATCCCGGCTCTCGCGTGCGGCAGGCCCTGCTGCCGGATCCCGAGGCCCAGCGCCGCTTCTTGCGGCGTCACGGGGTGGAGGAGGCGCGTCTATGCAGAGTCGCCTGAACCTGGATGCCCTGCTCGACCTGATGTATCAGGGGACTGCCGAGACCCTTTATATGGTCGGGGTCGCGGCCCTCTTCACCCTGTTGCTGGGGTTGCCGATCGGTGTGCTGCTGGTGGTGACCCGCAAGGAGGGCGTGCTGCCGCTGCCCCGCGTCAACATGGTGCTGGGGCTGCTTATCAACATCGGGCGCTCGCTCCCCTTCGTGGTGCTCTTGATCGCGCTGATCCCCCTGACCCGGCTGCTGGTCGGTACCACCCTTGGCAGCACGGCGGCGATCGTGCCCATCACTCTGGGGGCCTTTCCCTTCTTTGCCAGGGTGGTGGAAAATGCCCTCGATGAAGTGGACAAGGGGCGTGTCGAAGCGGTGCTCGCCATGGGGGGGAGCGGCTGGCACGTGGTGGCCAAGGCGTTGTTGCCCGAGGCGCTGCCAGCCCTGCTGGCCGGGCTGACCCTGACGGTGGTGATGCTGATTGGCTTCTCCTCCATGGCGGGGGTGATCGGTGGTGGGGGGCTTGGGGATCTGGCCATTCGCTACGGGTATCAGCGCTTCGACGATCAGGTGATGGCGGGGACCGTCGTCATTTTGCTGCTGTTGGTGCAGCTGGTGCAGGGAGTGGGGGATCGGGTGGTGCGGGCACTGGCCCATCGCCGCTAGGGGCATCTCCCTTCATCAGGCTGCCAGCAAGGTGCCAGCCAATAAAAAAGCGAGCCCGAGGCTCGCTTTTTTGCAATGACATCAAGGGGTCAACTTAGTTGACGCGACGCTTGAATTCACCGGTACGGGTGTCGATTTCGATCTTGTCACCGATCTCCACGAAGGCGGCAACGGCCAGCTCGTAGGAGGTACCCTTCAGGCGGGCAGGCTTGGTCACTTTACCGGAGGTGTCGCCACGGGCGGCCGGCTCGGTGTACTCGACTTCGCGAACGATGGTGGTCGGCAGCTCTACGGAGATGGCTTTCTCGTTGTAGAAAGTCACTTCACACAGATCTTCCATGCCGTCTACCAGGTAGTTCAGCGCGTCACCCAGGTTGTCTTTCTCGACGTCGTACTGGTTGTACTCGGTGTCCATGAAGACATACAGCGGGTCGGAGTAGTAGGAGTAGGTGCACTCTTTACGCTCCAGCTGAACGACTTCCAGCTTGTCGTCGGCCTTGAAGACGGTTTCGGTGGCGCTGCCGTTCAGCAGGCCTTTCAGCTTCATCTTGACCACGGCGGAGTTACGGCCGGATTTGTTGAATTCAGCCTTCTGGACCACCATCGGCTCGGTGCCGATCATGACTACGTTGCCAGCGCGGATTTCCTGTGCGGTTTTCATGTAAAAAATTCCTGTTCGTGAAACGGACGGATAAAAACTGCCAGATTATATACGGCTTTCTAAAAATTTCACCAACCTCGTGACGAGATCCCCGCCGGCAAGCAACTTCTGTGACCAGGCTCCCCCATGTTGCTGCCAGATGGCGCCGTATCGCGGCCATTGGGCCCAGAGTTCGCCGACATCCTGCCCATGGTTGAGGGCAAGATTGACGTCGCGCAGCCACTGGCCGCACTCGGCGGGCAAGTCCGCCAGATAGTGGTCGAGGAAGTCCTCCAGCTTGGCGATGTGGGCCTCATCGTCCTGGGGGTAGATGTGCCACAGGAAGGGGCGCGCCGCCCACTGGGCCCGCACGAAGGAGTCCTCCCCGCGCACCAGGTTGAGGTCGCAGCTCCACAGCAGGCGATCGTAACCGGCCTGATCCGTCATCGGCAGCAGCTTGATGGCGAGGTTGCCCGAGCGCAACAGATCTCCCGCCCGGGCAGTGGGGATGGCCTCTGCCAGCCCGGCGCCGGTGAGCACGTCGTTGAGGGAGCGGCCGAGCGGCAGCAGCAGGGTGACCGGCGTGGCGCCCTGGCACCAGCTCGCCATCAGACTTCTGAGCGCCGCGCTCTCGTAGGTAAAGAGGCTGACCCGCAGCTCGTCTTCTCGTTTAGGTGGCAGGCCCAGACTCGCCCAGTAAACATCGAGCCCCGCCTCGTCCTGCTGCCAGCGCTCCCGCTCGGCGATAAGCCCCCGCTCGCACAACAGGCCGCCCGTTTTCTGCGTGAAGCCCGGGAAGAAGAAGTACTTGTCGAGGCTGCGGTTGCCCGCCCGCTGGGGGGAGGCGAGGCCGTGGCAATCCTCGACCCAGGCTTCGGCGGAGAGGTACTCCAGGTTGATCCAGCAGGGGGCAGGGGACTGCGCCGCCATGCGCTGGATGAAGGTGGGGGGCAGCGTGCAGGCGAACGCCTCGATCACCACCCGGGCCGGGATGGCCTCCGGGGGCAGAGCGTCGTGCCAGCGCTGGACATAGACCCCCTGCTGCCACTGGCCGTCCAGGGCGGGGTCCAGGCCCGGGCAGATGCGGGCGAAGCTCGCCAGATCGTCCACCCAGAGCCGCACGCCGGTGCCCCCGGCCTCCTGCTGCAACTGGCGGGCGAGCCGCCAGGTGACGCCGATGTCGCCGAAGTTGTCCACCACGGCGCAGAAGATGTCCCAGTCGAACGGGGGGAGAGGGCTTGTCATGTCGGGGTCCAGATGCAAAAAAAACCGGTGCGCAGGGTAGCACACCGGTGACTTGGCTTCTAACCGTCAGGCTTGCGGATCACTCCTTGCCGTAGACGTTGTTCTCCTGCTCGCGCACCCGGATAAAGGTGGTGCGCTTGGTGAGTTCCTTGAGCTGGCTGGCCCCCACGTAGGTGCAGGTGGATCGCACGCCCCCCAGGATGTCGCGCACGGCGTTTTCCACCGGGCCGCGATAGGGCAGCAGCACCGTCTTGCCCTCGGAGGCGCGGTACTCGGCGACGCCGCCGGCGTGCTTGTCCATGGCGCTGGACGAGCTCATGCCGTAGAACTTCATGAAGGGGGCGCCATCCACGTCGACGATCTCGCCGCCGCACTCCTCGTGGGCCGCCAGCATGCCCCCCAGCATCACGAAGTCGGCGCCGCCGCCGAAGGCCTTGGCCACGTCCCCCGGGCAGGTGCAGCCGCCGTCCCCGACGATCTGGCCGCCCAGACCGTGGGCCGCATCGGCGCATTCGATGATGGCGGAGAGCTGGGGATAGCCGACGCCGGTCTTGACCCGGGTGGTGCAGACCGAGCCCGGGCCTATGCCCACCTTGACGATGTCGGCGCCGGAGAGGATCAGCTCCTCCACCATCTCGCCGGTCACCACGTTGCCCGCCAGGATGACGTGGTTAGGGCAGGCCTCGCGGATCTTGCGCAGGAATTCGACGAAGTGCTGGGAGTAGCCGTTGGCCACGTCCACGCAGATGAAACGCAGCGCCTCGGACATGGCGAGGATCTGGCGGGTCTTGACGAAGTCCTCGTCCGAGGTGCCGGTCGATACCATCACATGGCCTAGCACGGCCGGGTCTGTCTCATCGACGAAGGTTTGCCACTGCGCGAGGCTGTAGTGCTTGTGTACCGCCGTCATCATCTCGAAGCCAGCCAGGGCACGGGCCATGGCGAAGCTGCCGACGGTGTCCATGTTGGCGGCGATGACGGGCACCCCCTGCCACTGGGTCTGGGTGTGCTTGAAGGTGAACTGGCGGGTCAGGCTGACTTGGGAACGGCTCTTGAGAGTAGAGCGCTTGGGGCGAAACAGGACATCCTTGAAACCCAGCTTCAAGTCTTCTTCGATACGCATTACGAATTCCTTATTGAGCCTTGTTGAACGTCACTTTTGCAGTGGCAGATTGTCGGCAGGCACAAAAAAACCGGGGGTTTTCAGGGCCTCCGGTTTACAGCAGTGTAGGCAAAAATCCCGCCAGAACAAGACTGATAATTCGTGCCCCGCTGTGGTAGCCTTTGGCGTCACAACCTGAGGATGGCAAACAGTGTCATCCAGCACCTTTTTCTCCCCCCCGTTTTCCACCCTTTTGTCGCTTCTCCCCTTGCGCTGCCGGCACGGATTGTCGCCTGCTGGCGGGATCGCCATGGGCTGTTCGCCGGAGGCCGAGAATCCGGTTGACCCGCCGGGCGGCTGTGATAGATCTGGGCCCAGGTTACACAAGGCGAGAAAGCGAGATGGGCAAGACGATGGTGGGCGCGGCCATGCTGCTGGCGTTGTGCGGTGGCGCGATGGCGGCGCCGGCCAGCTACGGCTGGATCGAGAAGGGGCTGCTCATGCCCTCCGGGGTGGCGGTCAAGATGAAGCTGGATACCGGCGCCCTCACATCCTCTCTGGATGCCCGGGATCTGCGGCACTTCAAACGCGACGGCAAGCCCTGGGTGCGCTTCAACCTGGAGCTGACCGACGCCAATACCGACAAGGTGGTGCGTCAGACCCTGGAGCGGCCGGTGGAGCGCAGCGTCACGGTGCGGGGGGCGGGCGGCATGGAACAACGCCCCACGGTGACCATGAGCATCTGCGTCGGCGACAAGATCTATGAGGAGTGGTTCACCCTGCGGGATCGCAGCAAGATGATCTATCCCGTGCTGATTGGCCGCCGTTTGCTGGCCGAACTGGGGCCGGTGGATGCGAGGCGTACCTTCACGGTACAGCCCAGCTGCCGCTGAGGGGCGTGGAGAAAAAACGGGGGCCTGGCCCCCGTTTTTCATGGCTGAACACTCTTCAGGCCGAACGTGGCGGGGCGGGCAGCAGCACGCTCACCTCCAGCCCCCCCTGCGGCCGGTTGTGGATGTCGAGATCCGCGCCGTGCAGCTGGGCGATGCGCGAGACGATGGCCATGCCGAGCCCCACGCCGTCCCCCTGCTGGGGGTTGACCCGGAAGAAGCGCTCGCACAGCCGCGACAGGGCGGCGGTGGGGATGCCGGGGCCGTTGTCCCGCACATCCACCCGGACCCGGTTGCCCTCCTGGCTGACGATCACGGCGATCTCGCCACCCGCCTGGGTGTAGCGCAGCGCATTGTCGATGAGGTTGCCGAACATCAGGTCCAGCAGCATGGCCTGCCCCATCACCTGCAGATGCTCGCCCCCCTCCAGGGAGAGCTGCTGATCCTTCTTCAGGGCGATGGGGGCCAGGGTGGCCAAGGTGCCCTGCAGCAGGGGGATCAGGGGGAGGGCGGTGAGCGCCGGCGTCTGCTGGTTGTCGATGCGGGCCTGGGTCAGCAGCTGGCGGATCAGGCGATCGCTGCGATCCAGGGCCAGGAGCATCTTGCGCAGCGCCTGTTCGCGGCTCGCCTCGTCTTCGGCCGCCATGGCATTCTCGCTGTGGATGCGCAGCACCGCCAGCGGGGTGCGCAGCTCGTGGGCCGCCTCGTTGGTGAACTGTTTCTCCCGCTCAAGGGTGTCCGCCAGGGCGTGCATCAGCCGGTTGATCTCCCCCACCAGGGGCGTCAGCTCCTCGGCCTTGATGGCCAGGTTGAGGGGGCTCAGGTTGGCGGGGTGGCGCTCGCCGATGGCCTGGGCCAGCTGGTGCAGCGGGGCCAGGCCACGGGTGATCAGCCACCACAGCAGGCCGAGCAGGAAGGGCAAGGTGATGAAGAGCGGCAGCATGGTGAGGGTGGCCATCTTGCTTGCCAGCTCCCCCCGCTCGTCGTCCCGCTCCGCCACGATGAGCCAGGTCTGCTCGTCCTTGTTGTAGAGGGTGAAGGTGCGCCAGTCGTGGCCGTCGCGGTGCACGGCGCCAAAACCCAGTTCCGGCTTGCCGAACAGCTGGCGCGGGGCGCTGGGGGAGCGCAGCAGTATGTTGCCCTCCTCATCCGTCATCTGGAAGGTGAGGTTGCGCTCGAACTCGTGGCCATAGGGGGTGAACTCGTTGTCCTCCCCGATCTGGCCGAAGCCGCTCGGCTCCTGGTGGGGGGCGTTCGGCTCGGCCTGCTCCCACTCCTGGTAGATGGCGCCGTTGCTCGGCAGATCGCCGCTCTGCTGCAGATAGCGGTTGAGCAGCTGGTTGGTGATGCGGGCGGACTGGGCCAGGCGGGCATCGAACAGCTCCTCCATCTCGTGGTTGGCCTCCAGATAGCCGATGAGGCCGCTGACGGCGAGGCTGACGCTGACCAGGGCCAGGATGCCGGAGAGCAGGAAGCGGCGGATGGAGCGGACGCGACTCATGGTGCCAGGGCTCCCTTGCCAGCCTGGCTGTCGAGCTGGGGCACTATGTAGCCGACCCCGCGTATGTTGCGGATGAGCTCGGGGAAGAATTTCTTGCGCAGGTGGTGAATGTGCACCTCCACCGCGTTGCTCTCTGCCCCCTCGTCCCAGCCGTAGAGGCTCTGCTGTAGTTGATCCCGGCTCAATACCCGGCCGCTCTGGGTGATGAGCTCTTGCAACAGCTTGTACTCGTGGGGGGTGAGCCTGACCGGCTCGCCCCGATAGGTGACCTGCTGTGACGCGGGGAAGAGCTGCAACTCCCCGTACTCCAGCACCGCCTGGGCCTGCCCCTTGCTGCGCCGCACCAGGGCGCGCAGGCGGGCGTTGAGCTCCTGCAGGGCGAAGGGTTTGACCATGTAGTCGTCGGAGCCTGCATCCAGCCCCAATACCCGGTCGTCCAGGGCATCCCGGGCGGTGAGGATGAGCACCGGCAGACTCTGTCCTTCCCGGCGCAGCTTGCGCAGCAGGCTGATGCCGTCGATGTCGGGCAGGTTGAGGTCCAGAATGAGGGCGGCGAACTCCTCGCTCTTGAGCGCCGACAGGGCGGGCAGTCCCTGCTGCAGCCAGTCCACCGTGTAGCCGCTGCTGCGCAGGGCATCCACCATGCCGTCCCCCAGCATCACATCATCTTCCACCAACAGGATCCGCATTCTCTTCTCCCCTCAAACGGCACTGCCCACCAGTATGCAAGCTGGTGGGCAGAGTTTAAATAGCGCACTGTTCTGCTTGTGTTTACAGCTTGGCGAGACGCTCGCGGATC
This sequence comes from Aeromonas sp. FDAARGOS 1415, assembly GCF_019048365.1. Taxonomy (NCBI): domain Bacteria; kingdom Pseudomonadati; phylum Pseudomonadota; class Gammaproteobacteria; order Aeromonadales; family Aeromonadaceae; genus Aeromonas; species Aeromonas sp. FDAARGOS 1415. The sequence goes on from NZ_CP077363.1 coordinate 2,470,494, forward strand.
TCCTGTCTGCGGCCCTCGTCCGCCAGCTCGCGTCCCGGGCGGGCAGGGGCGGCCAGGGCCTTGTCCAGGTAGACCTTCGCCTGGGCCTTGTCCCCCTGATCCAGCAGGAAGTCGCCGTAGAAGAAGTTGGGGTCGATGCCGGTGGGGTTGATGGCGAGCGCCTGCTTGAGCAGTTGCTCCGCCTTCTCGTCATCGCCAAAGCCTACCGGCCAGCCCGGCACCTGGTAATAGAGCGAACCCAGGCTGGTGTAGGCCGAGCCGTCGAGCGCCTTGGGATCCTGCTTGATGGCGATCTCCAGCCTGGCTTTGGCCTCCTTCACCAGACTCAGGGCCCCCAGCCCGCCCTTGGCGCCAGCCCAGGTGCTCTTGACGATGGCGGACCAGATCAGCAGATCGGTGCGAAACGCCTCCTTGGCACTCGCCTCATCGGCCTTTGCACTCAGGGTCTCCAGGCAGCTCTCCTTGGCCTTGCCGGTCTGCTGGTACTGGCAGTGGGCCCATTGCTGCTGGATGGCGGGCAGGGCATCGGCGGCCCGGGCCAGGGGGCTGACCAGCGTACCTGCCAGAGTGAGCAGCAGGAGGCCGTGGGCGACGCGGGGACGGAATGTGGCGTGTTTCATCTCAATGTTCCTTCTCGTTCGTAGCGGAGGACCCGTGGGGAGGGTGACCCAGGGCGTGGGAGCGGCGGGCATGGCGTTCTATGATGGGGAGCTGCCTGGCCAGCGCCAGATCCACCACGGCGGGCAGCAGGGCGTTGAGGCGCACGAACAGCTTCTCTGGCCAGCCGAGCCAGTAGCGTCGCGTCTCGTTGCACAGGGCGATGACGGCTTCCTCGGCCACGTCCTGGGGGCTGTCGGTGTGGGTGCCGAGCTCGGCATTCATGGCGTAGGCCGCCTCGGAGTTAAGCAGGGTGCGGGTGGCACGGGGGGCGAAGTGGATCACCTTGATGCCGCTCCCTTCCAGCTCCCGTCCCAGCGCCTCGCTGAAGCCGCGCAGGGCGAACTTGCTGGCGCAATAGACGCTGTAGCCGGCAAAGCCGATGGCCCCGAGGCTGGAACCCACGTTCATGATGATGGCGGGCTTGCGCAGCCTTGGCAGCAGGGCGCGGGTGAGCTGGATGGGCGCTTCTATGTTGAGCAGCACCTGGCGCGTCACCTGCTCGCCGCTCTGATCTTCCAGCCAGGCGAACTGGTTGCAGCCCGCGCTGTTGATCAGCACGTCCAGCCCCTCGTCCAGGGCCGGGTGTTGCAGCAACCGGGCACGCTCCTGGGGCGAGCCGAGATCGGCGCTCACCGTCTGGTGGCGCTCCGGGTGGGGCAGCTCCTTGCGCAGGCGCTCCAGTGCGCCCGCCCGGCGCCCGTGCAGCAGCAGGTGAGCGCCCTGGGCCGCCAGCTCCATGGCCAGGGCTTCACCGATGCCGCCGCTGGCACCGGTGAGCAGTATGCGTTTCCCTTCTAACTTCATTGAGCGGATCCCGTGAGCTGATAGAGCATGTCGCCGTAGAGGCGGTAGACCACCTTGGCGGCGTGAATGATGGCGGTCTGGTCGGCGGGGTTCTCCACCCGGTCCATCAGGGACTCGAAGAACTTGAGATGCTCCTGATCCAGGGCGCCGTGGGAGCTCAGGTAGCTCATGGCCTGGGGGGGCAGGCCGAGGCCGCTCTTGAGCTGGTCTGCGACGGTCAGGGCGATGGCGACGCTGGTGCCTTCCAGCACCTGGACCATGCCGAAGAAGCCCATGGGATTGCCGCGCTGGATCTGGTCGTAGAGGAAGGCCACCATCAGCTCGATGGGCAGGCCGGGCTGGCCGTGGCGCACCGCCTCGGCATCGCCGCCACAGGCGCGGATGTCATTGAGGATCCACTCCTGATGGCCGTACTCCTCGTCGATGTACTCCCGGATGGCGCCGCGCACCCACTCGTACTCCTGGCCCAGCTTGCCGCCGGTCGCCATCAGGAGGGGCACCGTGTGGCGCACGTGATAATAGGCCTGCGCGAGGAAGGCAAGGTAGGTGTCGCGATGAATGTCGCCACGGCGACATGCCTCGATGATGGGGGCGTTGAACAGGCGCTCGCGCTCGGTGGCGGTGGCCTGTTGCAGGGTCTGGTAGAAGCTCATGAGGTTTCTCCTGTGAGGCATTGGCGTATCTGCCGGGAAAAGTGCTGATAAATCTCGTCGCGACGGGGGCGACCGTTGGCGGTCAGCAGGCCGGGGTGTTGATCCAGGGCCACCGGCAGCCAGTGATGAATGCGGGCGTAGTCGGGCAGCTGCTGGTTGAGCCTGGCTATCTGCTCCGGCAACTGGGGCTGGGTGCCCGGCAGCGGCTGGATCAGGGCCACGTTGGCGGGCTGGCCGTCGCCGAAGACCACGATGCGGGCGATGGCCGGACAGAGCTGGGCCTGGGCCTCCACCCACTCCGGCGAGAAGTTGCGGCCGAAGGCGGTGATCTGCACGTTCTTCTTGCGCCCGGTGATGTGCAGGAAGCCCTCGGCATCCAGGTGGCCCAGATCCCCGGTGGCGATGGTTCCGGCGAGGGGGGCCTCTTCCCCCAGATAGCCCAGCATGGCGCTGCCGCTCACCATGACCTCGCCGTCGGCGGCGATCGCTACCTGACAGTGGGGCAGGGGCAGGCCGACGCTGCCGGGGCGATCCCCCAGCGGGCCGTTGAGGGCCACGACGGAGCCGCACTCCGACAGGCCATAGCCCTCGTAGACCGGCAGCCCCAGTGAGCGGGCGTGGGCGATGAGCTCGGGGGCGACCTTGCCCCCGCCGACGGCGATGAAGCGCAGCCTCTTGAGTGGCTCGGTCAGGGCCGGGGTGGTGCGGCACAGGGCCAGCAGCAGGCGCAGCAGTTCGGGCACCAGCACCAGGCTGTGGCTGGGCCAGCGTAGCAGGGCCTGGGCCAGGGTGGCCGGGTCCAGGGCGCTGGAGCCGGAGAAGCCGAGCTCCGCCAGCGAAGGAATGCGACTGCAGGCGCCGGTCAGCAGCGGCACATAGAGGCCGGTCAGATTCTCCAGCAGGGTGGCCAGCGGCAGCAGGGTCAGGTGCTGCTCAACCCGGGCCGGGGCGACCCGCTCTGCCAGGGAGGTGCAGACGGCAGTCATCTGTGCCAGTGAGAGGCAGACCCCCTTGGGCTGGCCCGTTGTGCCGGAGGTATAGGTGATCTTGGCGGTGCCGTCGGGCAGTGCCGGGCGTCTGGCCGGGGTGCGCCGCCACAGGGGGAGCGCCTGCGCAGCCGGAGTGCCCGTCAACAGTTGCAGGGGGGCGGCGGCCTGCCAGCCCTCGTGCTTGGGGCCCACCAGGGCATCGGCGCCGCTGCTCTCCAGCAGCCAGGATTGTTGGGCCGGGCTGAAGAAGTGGGGCACCGGGATGACGACTATGCCCGCCCGGGTGCAGGCCAGATCGAGCAGCGCCCAGGGCAGGCCGTTGTCGAGGTGCAGGGCCAGGCGTTCAATGCCGGCCTGTTGCAGGCGGTCGGCCAGCTGCTGGATCTGCTGCCACAGGGTCTGGTAGTCCAGCGCCCCCTGGCTGCCTTGCAGGGCCGGCTGGTGCGGTGTCTGGCTGGCGTGGCGGGCGATGGCGTCGAACAGGCTCATTGAGCGCACCTCATGTGATGGTCGAGACAGTGCTGGCTGAACAGGGTGGGCATGGTTTCCAGCAGGTTGAGCAGCAGGCTGTTCTGGGCCAGCACCTCGCGTCCCTGATTGATGTCGCCCACCATCACCCTGGGCTGGCAGCGGTAGTATTCCCCCCAGGCGCTGGCGTCGTCCCCCACCTGGTGAGCCTGGGCGGGGGCCAGCTCCACCGGGTTGAGGCGCAGACGGGTAAAGCTGTTGCGCAGTTTGGCGGTGCCGGTGAAGACCACGTAGTCGAGGGCGTTGTCGCACAGCAGCCGGCAGAGGGCGGCAAACATCAGGCGGGCATTGCCCGGCTGGCTGCAGGCAAAGTTGCCCACCTCTATGATGCGGTTGCGGGCCGGGCGCACCCCGAGGCAGGTCTCGATGGCGGCCTCCACGGGCTGCTCCAGATACTGCTCCAGATAGAGGCGCTCGCCGCTGGCCAGCTTGAGCCCACAGGCCCCGACCAGCACGCCGTCGGCCCGGTAGAGCCCGAGCAGGCAGGGGAGAAAGTGGGGAATGCGGGCGTTGAACTCCAGGGTGTAGGCGGCCTGGATATAGGTCTGCAGCGCCATGACCTGCTGCGGGGACTCGGCCAGGATCAACCTGTAGGGGGCTTGGATCTCTGTGGTCATGGTTGGCTCCTTCTTTTGCGATGGGTTGAGAGTAAAAGGGCAAACTTAAGAAACCCTTAAGGCATGAAAAAAGAGGCGAACGGGAGAGGGGGCCGCGCCGACCATGGGCAGACAGACAAAACAGTTGCCAGCGGCGGGCGTGGCAGGCACTCTGCCCCGCTGTCGCCACCCGAGGAGTCCCCATGTCATCCCCAGTTCGCTGTCCCCTCTGCTCATCCAGCCAACACTACCCCCTGCCGGTGGCAGGCAAGGGCTATCACCGCTGTCTGGCGTGTGAGCTGGTCTGGCTGGACGAGGCGGACCACCTGGACGAGGCGGCCGAAAAGGCGGTCTATGACGGGCACGACAACCGGGTGGACGATCCCGGTTATCGGCGCTTTCTGATGCGCGCGTTCGGGGAGGTGCTGGCGCGGGTGTCGCCCCCGGCCCGCGGCCTCGACTTTGGCTGTGGCCCGGGCCCGGCGCTGGTCGCCATGGGGCGGGAGGCGGGCTATGAGATGGCGGGCTACGACAAGTTCTATGCCGATGAGCCCGAGCTGCTGACGAGACAGTATGACTTTATCACCAGCACCGAGGTGGTGGAGCACCTGGCCGAGCCACGCGCCGTGCTGGACGGGCTCTGGGCCCGCCTAAACCCCGGCGGTGTGCTGGTTCTGCAGACCCAGCGGGTGCTCGGGGACGAGCGCTTCAAGACCTGGCGCTACCGCCACGACCCGACACACATCGTCTTCTTTGCCGAGGCGTCGTTTCGCGCCCTGGCCGCGTGCTGGCAGGCAGAGGTCGAATTTCCCCATGCCGATGTGGCGGTCTTCACCAAACCCTGAGTGGGGCGTTTTCATTTGGCCATGAGTTGGGCATGCTGGTGGTTTGAACCCCAGGAACGGATGCCCCTATCGTCATGTCGACTCCCCACCTCTCACTGCAAGACGCCCGCCACCTGCAGCTCGCGGCCCAGGGGCTGCTGACGCCCCCCAGGCGCAAGGCGAGTCAGGCCGACGTGCTGGCCTGCATCCGCCGCATGGCGCTGCTGCAGATAGACACCATCTCGGTGGTGGCCCGCAGTCCCTATCTGGTGCTGTTCAGCCGCCTCGGCCAGTATGACCCCCGCTGGCTGGAGCAGCTGCTGGCCGGGGGCGACATCTTTGAGTACTGGGCCCACGAGGCCTGCTTCGTCCCCCGGGAGGATTACCGGCTGCTGCGCCACCGCATGCTGGATCCCGCCGCCATGGGGTGGAAGTTCTCGGCACAGTGGCTCAAGACCCACGGCGGCGAGATAGAGCAGATCGTGGCGCGCATCCGCGAGGAGGGACCGGTGCGGGCGGCGGACTTCGAGCGCAAGGGGGGCAAGGGTAACGGCTGGTGGGACTGGAAGCCCGAGAAGCGCCACCTGGAGGTGCTGTTCACCGCGGGGCGCCTGATGGTGCGCGAGCGGCGCAACTTCCAGCGGGTCTACGATCTCGCCGAGCGGATCCTCCCCGAGTGGAACGACGAGCGGGATCTGCCGAGCCGGGAGCTGGCACAGCGGGACATGGTGCGGGCCAGCTGCCGGGCGCTGGGGCTGGTCAAGACCGGCTGGGTGGCGGATTACTACCGGCTGCGCCGCGGCAAGTACGATGCCTTGCTCCATCAGCTGGCGGACGAGGGGGAGCTGTTGCCGGTGCGGGTGGAGGGGTGGCAGCACGGCGCCTTCGTGCACGCATCCCTGGCCGGCGAGCTGGCCCAGGCGCAGGCCGGCACCCTAAAGGCGACCCATACCACGGCCCTGTCACCGTTTGATCCTCTGGTGTGGGATCGCAAGCGGGCCAGCGAGTTGTTTGGCTTTGACTACCGCATCGAGTGCTATACCCCGGCCCCCAAGCGTCAGTACGGCTACTTCGTGCTGCCCCTGCTGCATCGCGGCAAGCTGGTGGCCAGGATGGACGCCAAAGCCCACCGCAAGGAGGGGGTGTTTGAGGTGAAGAGCCTCTATCTGGAGGCAGGGGTCAGGGTGACGCGCACCCTGGCGCAGGACTTGCTCAAGGCGCTGCAAAGGCTGGCCGACTGGCACCAGACCCCGCAACTGAGATACGGCGCCGTGCCCGCCCCCTTGCTGGGACTGTGGCAAAACGAGGTGGCGTGATTCGCCGACTCCCAGACAAAGAAAAACCGGGCACCAGGCCCGGTTTTTTGATGGCGATCGGAACCGCTTACTGGAACACCAGCACCATCAGCAGGCCGACGGTGATGGCGGACACCAGGAAGGCGAAGCCATAGAACACGTAATGGTGCAGCTTGGTGGTGTGGATCCCGAGGTCGTGCAGGCCGTGGTAGATGCGGTGCATGCCGTGCCAGACGGGCAGGGCGATGATCACCAGCAGGATGCAGGCACCCCACCAGGAGCTGGCGAATTCCAGCACGCGCTCGTAGCTCATGGTCTCCACGTCCATGATGCCCATGGGCACCAGCAGACCTGTGATGAGGACAATGACCGGCAGCAGCATGGCAACGACCATGCCACCCGCACCAAACAGACCCCAGTAAATTGGCTCGTCAGAACGTCTCATTGTTTTCTCCTCAGGCCACGATGATCAGGACAAGCAGGGATACCACCGCCAGCGCCACATACTGGGCGATGACGATCGGCTTCTCCGGCACCAGGTCTTCACCACGGAAGATGCGCATGGCTTTCGGGGCCAGGGCGAACCAGGTCTTGGCGTGGAACAGGCAGGCTGCCAGGGCGACGACGTGGAACAGGATGGCGATGGGGCTCTGCAGGGATTCCAGCCAGCCGTTGAACGCCTCCTGACCCTGGACCAGGCGCATCAGACCCCACATCAGCACCACGGCATAGATGGAGACGAAGATGCTGGTGCCTTCGCGGATCATGTAGCCGGTGTAGAAGGCATTCTTCAGCCACCAGTCTTTCTTCATCTCGCGCACGTAGGGCTTACGTTTGCTCTCAGTGTTGTTCATGGTCTCACTCCTGGTCTCAATCCGGCTTGAACATGGCGATCATGTAGTCCTTGGCGCTCTCGACCTTGCCAAGCTGGATGGCGGCGGCCGGATCCACGCCTTTCGGGCACACTTCGGAGCAGTAGCCCACGAAGGTGCAACCCCAGACGCCTTCGTCCTGGCTGATGATCTTCATCCGCTCCTTGGACGCGCTGTCGCGGTTGTCGGCGTTGTAGCGGTAGGCCAGTGCCAGGGCCGCGGGACCGGTGAACTTCTTGTTGATGCCGTACTGCGGGCAGGCGGCGTAGCACAGACCGCAGTTGATGCACATGGAGAACTGGTGATACTTCGCCATGTCAGCCGGGGTCTGGGTGTACTCGCCATCGCACAGGTTGCGCGGCTCAGACGGGATGATGTAGGGCTTGATGCTCTCCAGCTTCTCGATGAAGTCGGACATGTCCACCACCAGATCGCGCTCGATCGGGAAGTTGTTGAGCGGCTCTATGGTCATCTTGCCCGGCAGGTAGTCGCGCAGGAAGGTCTTGCAGCCGAGTTTCGGAATGCCGTTGACCATCATGCCGCAGGAGCCGCAGATCGCCATCCGGCAGGACCAGCGGAAGCTCAGGGTGGAGTCCAGTTGATCCTTGATGTACTGCAGGGCATCCAGCAGGGACATCTCTTTGAGGTAGGGCACCTGGAAGGTCTGCATCCAGGGCTCGTTATCCTGCTCCGGACGGTAGCGCAGGATTTCAATTTCGATCATCTCAGCCATTCTTCTTAGCCTCGTCTTGTTTCTCACCCTCGGAACCGTACACGCGCTTGGCCGGTTGGGATTTAGTGATCTTCACATCGGAATAGTCGATGGTCGGGGCCCCTTCGCCGTTGTAGAAGGAGAGAGAGTGCTTGAGGAAGTTCACGTCATCACGCTCTTCGTAACCGTCCAGACGCTGGTGGGAACCGCGGGACTCTTTCCGGTTGATGGCGGAGTGCGCCATGGCTTCGGCCACGTCCAGCATGTAGCCCAGCTCGATGGCGTATAGCAGATCGGTGTTGAAGACGGAGGACTTGTCGTTGATCTTGATCTTCTTGTAACGGGCCTTCAGCTCGTTGATCTTGTCGATGGTGCCCTGCATCAGCTCTTCGGTACGGTAGATACCGACGCCGGATTCCATGGACATGCCGAGTTCATTGCGGATATCCGCCGGGTTTTCGGTGCCGTCGATGTCGAGCAGGGAGAGGTGCTGCTTGATGAGCGCCTCGGCCTTGGCGGCCAGGGCGGCGGTGTCGCCGTGAGCCTGGGTCTTGGCGAATTCACCGGCGTGTTCACCGGCCACTTTGCCGAAGACCACGATCTCGGACAGGGAGTTGGAACCCAGACGGTTCGCGCCGTGCAGACCGACGGAGGCACACTCGCCCAGGGCATAGAGGCCCGGCAGACGGGTGGCGCACTGGCCGTTGGTCTCGATGCCGCCCATGGTGTAGTGGGCAGTCGGACGCACCGGGATCGGTTCTTTCACCGGATCCACACCCACGTAGGCCTTGGCCAGTTCGCAGATGAAAGGCAGACGTTCCTTCAGGTATTTCTCGCCGAGGTGGCGCAGGTCGAGGTGAACCACGTCGCCCATGGGGCCCTGGATCACGCGGCCTTTCTGCTGCTCCTGCCAGAAGGCCTGGGAAAGGCGATCGCGAGGGCCCAGCTCCATGTGCTTGTTCTTCGGCTGGCCGACCGGGGTTTCCGGGCCCAGACCGTAGTCTTGCAGGTAGCGGTAGCCATCCTTGTTCAACAGGATGCCGCCCTCACCGCGACAACCCTCGGTCATCAGGATGCCGGTGCCCGGCAGACCGGTCGGGTGGTACTGGACGAACTCCATGTCCCGCAGGGGCACGCCGTGGCGGTAGGCCAGGGCCATGCCGTCACCGGTGACGATGCCGCCGTTGGTGTTGTAGCGGTAGACGCGGCCGGCGCCGCCGGTGGCCAGCACCACGGACTTGGCCTGGATGAAGCGGGTGATGCCGTTCTGGATGTCAAAGGTGACGACACCCTGGACGCGACCGTCTTCCACGATGAGATCCAGGCAGAAGTGCTCGTCGAAGCGCTTGATGCTCGGGTACTTGATGGAGGTCTGGAACAGGGTGTGCAGGATGTGGAAGCCGGACTTGTCGGCGGCGAACCAGGTGCGGGGGATCTTCATCCCGCCGAAACGGCGCACGTTGGCCTTGCCATCGGGCTTGCGGCTCCAGGGGCAGCCCCAGTGCTCCAGCTGGATCATCTCGTTGGTGGCGTTCTCGACGAAGTACTCGACCACGTCCTGCTCGCACAACCAGTCGCCGCCGGAGACGGTGTCGTTGAAGTGGTTTTCGAGGGAGTCGTCATCGCGGACGACGCCGGCGGCACCACCTTCGGCAGCGACGGTGTGGCTGCGCATGGGGTAAACCTTGGAAATCAGGGCGATGTCCAGGTCGGGGTGGGCTTCTGCAATGGCGATTGCGGCACGCAGGCCACCGCCACCGGCACCGATGATGGCGACATCGGTCTTGATAATATCCACATCTGCCTCCTTAGGGATAGATTTGCTGGGCACGATTTTGCTCTATGAAAAAAATTCAGGCTTGATGCAAGTCAAACTGCTCTGTTTTAGTGCGTGGCAATGGTGGTTTTTAGTACAACCACCCCATTCCATGGATGAAAACGCCGTATTTATCGCCATCCGTCAGTCATCAGGATCAGCCGCAACCATGAGTCCGGTTGTTTTAACCCCCAGATTATATGTAGTTTTCTTTCAGGAAAATGAGAAATGCCTCTCTTTTTGGGTATTACCCTTAAAGTTTTTAAGTTTTTTATCAAAATTATTTAGTAAGAATTATTCTCAGCGTTTCCCACCGAAAATAGACTTCAAAAAAGTAATGCGAATATAGACTGCATGCGCCAAGGGCGGGCTGGATGCGAGCTGAATGGGGAGGCGCGTCACAAAAATGGCCCGTGAGGCTCCCGGGTAATAACTACTGAAACAAAAGGGATTTTACGAAAAAAAAGGGGCCTGTACGGCCCCCTGAATAGGGTGGTCTCAGATGCGGAACATGCCCACCTGATTGTTCAGTTCGCCTGAGATATTTTTAAGCTGGGCCGACAGATTGCGGGAGCTGTCCGCATCGACCGCCAGCTCGTCGGAGACGTCCTTGACCGCCTGGATGTTGCGGCTGACCTCGTCGGTGACCGCCCGCTGCTCCTCGGCGGCGCTGGAGATCTGGGTCGCCATGTCGGAGATCTGGTTGATGGAGGTGGTGATCTGTTCCAGGGCCTGAGTGGCGTCGTTCGCATCCTCCACGCTGTTCTGGGCCAGCAGCTGACCCTCGTGCATGGTGCTGACGGCCCCCTGGGTATTGCGCTGCAGGGTCTCGATCATGCTGCGGATCTCGACGGTGGAGCTGTGGGTGCGCTGGGACAGCACCCGTACCTCGTCGGCCACCACCGCAAAGCCGCGACCCTGCTCGCCGGCCCGGGCCGCCTCGATGGCGGCGTTGAGCGCCAGCAGGTTGGTCTGCTCGGCGATGCCCTGGATGGTGGAGAGGATGGTGTTGATCTCCTGGGCGTTCTTCTCCAGCTCCTGGATGATGCCGGAGGCCTGCTTGACCTGGGTGGCGAGATCCGTGATGGAGCGCTGGTTGCGTGCGATCACCTGCTTGCCGTGCTCACAGCTGCTGGAGGAGCTGCGGGCCGCTTCCGCGGTCTGCTCGGCATTGCTGGCGACCTCGACGGCGGTGGCGGACATCTCGTGCACCGCGGTCGCGATCTGGGAGATCTCGTTCTGCTGGCGGGCCAGCCCCTGGTTGGATTTCTCCGCCATGTCGTGGGAGGACCTGGCCTGCTGATTGAGCTGGCTGGAGGAGTTGGAGATGTCCTGCACCATCACGTGGATGCGCTCGATGAAGGTGTTGACGTGTTTGGCGACGGCGCCGACCTCGTCTTCCCGCTCGATCTTGATGCGGCGGGTCAGGTCGCCGTTGCCGCGGGAGAGATCCGCGATGGCGTCGCCGAGGGTCTTGAGCGGAGCCAGGGAGCGGTTGATGGCTACGTAGGAGAAGCCCGCGACGATGAGGATGGTCAGCAGCCCCTGCAGCAGGGCGGAGGTCACCATGCGCGACACGGACTGATAGGCGACCGCCTCGTCAACGACGATGCCGAAGTACCAGTTGGTATTGGGGATCTCGGTGAGATCGAAGATGCTCGCCTTGCCGCTGATCTCCATCTCGGAGATGGTGTTGTCATGGGCCAGTTCGTTGACCTTGGCCGCTGTCAGCTCCGGGGAGATGGCGGTGGCGGGTTTGAGGGTCAGCGCCTTGTCCGGGTGGGCGATGATGGTGCCGTTGCTGTCCACCAGGATGGCGTAGGTGCCTTCCGAGTTCATGGCGAGCACGTCTTTCACCAGACCGTCGATGGAGACGTCACCGGCGATGACGCCGTCGGTGTTGCCGCGGCTGAAGGGCTCGGCGATGGTGATGATGAGCTGGCCCGTGGTGATGTCGGCGTAAGGGGCCGTGATGGCGAGCTTGCCGGCGGCCATGGCGTCCTTGTACCAGGGGCGCTGGCGCGGGTCATAGCCGGCCGGCAGATCGGTGGGCTTGCTCTGGATCATCCGGCCATCCTTGGTGCCCACGTAGACGAGATCGAAGTTTCCCGCATTCATGGACTGGGCCAGGTGGCTGAGGGGCTCGTCTTCCTTGGCGAAGGCTTCCTTGGTGGCGGTGACGAGATTGATGCGGGCGTCGAGCCAGCGGGAGATCCCCTTGACGTTGGCGATCGAGCTGTCGTCGATGAAGCTCCAGATCAGTCGCTGTGTCTCGCTGCGCAACTGGGAGGTGTTGTACCAGACCTGCAGGCCGGTAATGACCAGAATGATGGCCCCGATGGCGAGGACCAGCTTGTTCTTGATGGATAGGTTCATGTTTACATCCTTGTGAGCGTCAGTCTGAGATCCATGGTGTTTGTTATTGTTATGAGCCAACTCTGTATCGGCTGGCTGTGGACTTTATGTATCCCGGTGCACAGCAATTTTTCGACTTTTTTCACCTCCCGACGGCCCGCCAGGCCGCGCCGATACTCAGCTGAATCGATCTGGCCGGTTGGTAAAGATGCCATCGACACCCATGCTGGCGAGGGCTCTCTCATCACTCACTTCGTCGACCGTGTAGACCAGGATCTTGAGCCCCCGGCGATGGGCATCCGCCACCAGGGTCTGGTCGACAAAATCCACGTCGCAGTTGAGGGACCAGGCCCCCAGCTCTTCGGCGAAGCGGGCCCCGTGCAGCGGCAGGCTGGCGGTCAGGGCGCCGAGGCGCAGATCGGGCCTCAGGCTGGCAAAGTGCGCCAGCTCGGGATGGTGGAAAGAGGAGATGACCCAGTGCGCCGGGGTGAAGCCAAGTTCGGCCTCGGCCCGACGGGTCAGGGCGGCCACCGGCTCGGCGGTGCCAGCCCCCTTGAGCTCGATATGCAGTTCGCAGCGCCCCGCCACCAGCGCCATCACCTGCCACAGGGTCGGGATCCGCTCCCCCTGGCCCGCATCCAGGCTCGCCAGGTAGTCCCGGGACTGCCCGGTCAGAACCCCGTGCCCGTCGGTGCAGCGCTCCAGCCGGCGGTCGTGGAAGACCCAGAGCTCGCCGTCTGCCCACTGTACGTCGAGCTCGATGGCGCCGACGCCAAGCTCCAGCGCGACGGCCATCGCCTTGAGGGTGTTCTCCGGTGCCAGGCCGCTGGCACCGCGATGGGCAATGATCTGCATGCTTGCTCCTGTTGTTGTCGGTGCACGGCGCTGCGCTTGTTGCACCCTACGAGGCTAGCTCAACCCCGGCTCATCCGGATATCGATCTGCTGGTGAGGCAGGTGCATGCCTATCTGGTGGCGTTTCTCCAGGATCAGCGAGTGCACTTCGTGGGTGCACGGGGACATCCGGTGATCCCTGCGTGTCATGCTCAACCCCGGCTCATCCGGATATCGATCTGCTGGTGAGGCAGGTGCATGCCTATCTGGTGGCGTTTCTCCAGGATCAGCGAGTGCACTTCGTGGGTGCACAGGGACATCCGGTGATCCCTGCGTGTCATGCTCAACCCCGGCTCATCCGGATATCGATCTGCTGGTGAGGCAGGTGCATGCCTATCTGGTGGAGTTTCTCCAGGATCAACGAGTGCACCTCGTGGGTGATGGGCATCCGGTGATCCATGTTGTTCACGTAGAGGCGGATCTCGTAGATGAGGGCCGAGTCGGTGAACTCGACCAGGAACACCTCCGGGGTGGGGGTATCCAGCACCAGAGTGGACTCCTGCACGCACTGTTCCAGCAACTGCTGCACCTGCTTGGGATTCTGGGTCAGGCCGATGCGGATGCGCAGCTTGACCCGGGTAATGGCGTCGGACAGGGACCAGTTGATGAACTGCTCCGTGATGAAGGCCTTGTTGGGGACGATGATCTCCTTTCGGTCCCAGTCCACTATGGTGGTGGCCCGGGTCTTGATCTTGGTGACGGTGCCGGTCAGATCACGGATGGTGACGGTGTCACCGAGCCGGATCGGCTTCTCGAACAGGATGATGAGGCCGGAGACGAAGTTCGCGAAGATCTCCTGCAACCCGAAGCCCAGCCCCACCGATAGGGCCGCCACCAGCCACTGGGTCTTGGACCAGTCGATGCCGAGCATGGAGAAGCCGGTGAGGGCGCCGATCAGCAGCACCAGGTACTTGCTGACGGTGGTGAGCGCGAAGCCGGTACCGGGGGAGAGGCTCAGGTGCTGGAGCAGGGTGAGCTCCATCAGCCCCGGCAGGTTTCGGGCGGTGACCACGGTCAGGATGAAGGCAAAGGCGGTCAGCATCAGATCCTGCAGGGTGATGGCGGATAGCTGCTCGATCCCCGCCACCTTGCTGCTCACCTGCCATACCTCGATGCTGCTGAGGAAGCTGAACGCCGAGTTGAGATCCGACCATTGCACCACCACCAGCATGGTGAAGCCCAGCATCAGCAGAGTGCGCACCAGGCCGAGGGACTGGGCGCTGATGGTGTCCAGATCCAGCTCGGGCTCCTCGACCACGTCGGGGATCTCGGAGCTGAGATCGTCCTCGTCCCGTTCCCGCTGGGCCAGGATCTCGGCCCGCTTCTGCTTGGCGCGATCGAAGGCGAGGCGGCGGCGCTGGATCAGCATCCAGCGGTGGGCCAGGTAATAGGCGAGCAGGCAGCCCAGCCCCATCAGCAGGCTCAGTTCCAGCTGGCGAAGCAGGATGCGGGAGGTATAGAAGTAGCCAAACAGGGTGCCCAGTACCGCCAGCAGGGGGGCCAGCATCAGGCTGTTCCAGATAAAGTGGTGCAGCAGGTGGGGCTTGCTCATGTCGGCCTGGCCCCAGGTGAGGGGCAGCTTCTCCCGGTTGAGGCGGGCGAAGAAGAGCAGCAGCCAGAGGGCGCCGACGATGAAGGCGAGGCGGCCGAGGGAGTCATAGAAGGCGTGCTCCTGATAGCTGCTCGCCATGCCCTGGACGAAGAAGCTCGGGATCAGTACCAGCAGCAGGGTGCGGAACTGGCCCCATACCTTCTGGACCCGCTCCTTCTGCCAGCGGAAATGCAGGATCAGGATCCCCTTCTCCAGAGAGAGGTGACGGGCCACCAGCAGGGCCAGCAGCAGGAACCAGATTTCCCCCAGTCCCCGGGCCACCGCCACCGCGAAGGGATATTGCCAGGCGCCGTCGAGCAGGCCATGCACCATGATCACCATGGCGGGCAGCGGCAGTGCGGCAAGCACGGAGCGCAGCAGCAATCGGCTGGTGAGGCTGAACTTGTCCTGGGTCACCTTGCCGATGCTGGGAGCTATGTAGTGGCTGTAGTGGACGAGGTGGCGAGCCAGTTTCAGCCAGCACCAGGCCAGCCCCAGCAGGGCGAGCCCGGCCAGGGTGAGGGTCAGGGGGCTGTTCTCGGCGATCGCTTTGGGGATCTGCAGCCAGTTGACCGGATTGAAGACCAGCGCCAGGGCGGCGGGCACGCCGAGCAGCACGGCGGGGCTCAGGGGGCGCACGTCCGGCATCCAGAAGAGGTGGCTGGCGCTGAGCTCGCGGATCTCGTCGATCTTGCTGTTCTGGCGGCTGTAGAGCAGCTTGAGACGGGTCTGTTCCTGGATCAGGGTGTCGGAGGCATCGTTGAGCCGGGTCAGCAGTTGTCGTCTCGCCTTGAGCAGGTTGTCGAGCACGGCGCGCTGGGCCCTGTCCAGGGTGATGCCATCTCCGCTCAGCAGGTGGTTGCGGACCTGTTCAGGATCCTTCAAGGCGTCCTGCTCGGTCTCGTACTGGTACTTCGCCATGCGCGCCTTGACGATGGCGGACTCCAGTCTCTCCAGCGGGAAGTAGGCAGGCAGGTCGGCGAGCTTGCTGCGCAGGTTCTCGCCGTAGGCGTTGCTGATCTGCAGCCATTCCAGTTGCTCGCGCACCGAGTTGACCAGGTCGTTGAGCCCGGAGAGGGCGCTGTCTATGGTGCGCTGCTCGTCTTGAACCCGTTCAATCTGATCTTCCAGGGCGCCGAGCTGCAGGGAGAGTGCCTGGTTTTGCTGTTGCTGCTCCTGCAGCAGGGGGAGATCCGAGGTGAGCTGGCGGCGCAGGCGTTCACTCTCGGCCAGGGCCAGCTCGGTCTTGTCACGGCGCAGCTGGTTCTGCTGGGCGAGCAAACTGGCCTGCCACTCGTCCTCGTCGGTGATGGCGAGGTTGAGCTCCTGCAGTTTCAGCTTGCCGAGATCGTTGCGCTGCTGGGCGGAGAGCTGTTCGAGTTCCAGCATCTGGATCCGGTCCGACAGGCTCTGCTCCTTGAGGCGGGTCGCCAGCTGCTGGGCCTCCTGCAGCCTGTCCGACTCGTTGCTGAAGCTGAGCCGATCGAGCAGGGAGCGGGTCTGCAGCAACTGCTTGCGCAACTCGTCGACCCTCTGGTGATACTCCTGCCCCGTGCTCTCCAGCTGGTTCAGGCTGTCGGTCACCGCCTGGCGCTCCTTGCGCAGATTCATCTGGCGGTTGCTGCTCAGGCTGATGGCCTGGCGCAGTGCCTCCTCTTTCAGGGAGGAGAGGGATGGGCGGGGCTGGGGCTGGTAGTTGTGCAGCGCCTCCTTGAGGCGGGCGGACTCCTTGGGGTAGTCGATGAGGATCTGCTGGTAGGCCTTGCCCTGCTCCCGGTAGCGCTGGGCGTCGCGGGCATATTGCAGCGCCTGTTGATAGCTCTCTCGCAGCTGCTGGTTTTCCGGGCTCTCCGTCTTGGGCACGCTCTGCAGCAGCTCCTCGACCTGGGTGATGGCATCATCGGCCTGGGCGGTGGAGAAGGGGAGCAGGCTGAGACAGAGCATCAGACAGAGCAGGCGTTGCAACATGGCGCACGTTTCCGTTCATGAGAAGTCGCCCTAGCCTAAAGCAGGGGCTGGGGCGGGTAAAGTCTTCCATCCTAATGATTCACAACATAAATAACGGGTGATCCGGGCTTTGTTTGGCTATTATTCTGGCCGTTTTCCCTCGTTGAGCACCCTATGTCCACTGTCGATCTGGGCACTGCCCCCCTTTCCCGCCTCTTCCTGCGCTACGTGACCCCGACGGTGGCCGCCATGCTGGTCACCGGCATCTATGTCACCATAGACGGCATCTTCGTCGGTCATATCCTGGGTCAGGACGGCCTGGCCGGCATGATGCTGGCCTACCCCATCTGCGCCGTGCTCTACGCGGTGGGGGCGCTGATCGGCATGGGCTCCTCGTCGCTGGCCTCTTTCTATCTCGGCAAGGGGGAGCAGGCAAAGGCGCGCCACATCGTCGGCAATGCGCTGGTGATGGTGATCATCGCCTCGGCACTGCTCGCCTTTGTCGGTATTCGCTATGGCGACGAGATGCTGGCCTGGATGGGGGCGGAGGGGGTCATCTTCGACGCCGGCCTCGCCTATCTGCAGTGGTACGCCTGGCTCGGGGTCTTCGCGGTGCTCTCCATGGCGTTTACCGCATTGCTGCGCAACGACGGGCGACCCGGCCTCACCACCTGGATCCTGGTGGGGGGCGGCGTGCTCAACGTGCTGCTCGACTACCTGCTGATGGCGGTGATCCCCTGGGGGTTGGCAGGGGCGGCCATCGCCACCATGCTCTCCCAGGCGGTGACCGGAGGGCTGTGCCTGTGGCACTTCTTCACCCCGCGCAGCCAGCTGCGCATTCGCCTGGACACCCTGATGCCGGACTGGCGCCTGATGGGGGAGACCCTGCGACTCGGGGTGTCGAGCTTCCTGATGTACCTCTACCTGTCTGTGGTGCTGGCGCTGCACAACAAGGCGCTGCTCTCGGTCGGCACTTCGTTGCACGTGGCCGCCTACGGCGTCATCAGCTACAGCGAGGCCTTCTTCTATCTCATCTTCGAGGGGATCGCCATGGGCATCCAGCCCATTGCCAGCTTCAACGCCGGGGCGGGCAACTGGGCGCGGGTGCTGCGTGTGCGCAACCTGGCGCTGGGGGTCACCCTGGCGGTGGCGCTGTGCGGCATGGTGCCGCTCTATCTCTGGCCGGAGGGGGTGGTCTATCTGTTTGCCGGCGACAACGCGGCCCTGCTGCCGGTGGCGACCCTGGGCATCTGGCTCTACTTCTGGGGGCTGCCCATGGAGGGGCTGCTGCTGGTGGGGGCCACCTACTTCCAGGCCATCAACCGGGCCCGCATCGCCTCCCTGCTGACCGGCGGCAAGCTGGTGCTGATCGGGGGATTTCTGTGGGGCTTCTCCTCCCTGTGGGGCGTGCCCGGCGTCTGGCTGGCGCTGCCCGCCTGCAGCACCCTGCTGGTACTGGTGATGTGGCGGGCCATGGGCCGGGAGGCGCGGCTGCATAGAGTGGTGACATAGTGCGGCGACATAGTGCGGCGACATAGTGCGGTTGGATAATGCATCGGATAGTGCGGCGCCATGATGCGGCCGCCGGATCCAGGCCCGTTCTTCGACGAAAAAGGCAGCCTTGGCTGCCTTTTTCATTTCATCTGGCCCGGCTCAGGGCCACCCTTGACTGACTCAGGGTTTGAAGGCGCCGATAAAGATGGCGGGATCGACGCGGGCGTCGTTGAGGCTCACGTTCCAGTGCATATGGGGGCCGGTGGCTCGGCCGGTGGCGCCGACCCGGCCGACGATGCCGCCCCGGGGCAGGCTCTGGCCCAGCTTCACATCGACTTTCGACATGTGGCAGAACATGCTGATGAGCCCCTGGCCGTGGTCGACGAAGACCGTATTGCCGTTGAAGAAGTAGTTGCCGATCAGGATCACCTTGCCCGCCGCCGGAGCCTTGATGGGCGTGCCGGCACCGACCGCGAAGTCGAGGCCGGAGTGGGGGTTGCGCTCCTCGCCGTTGAAGAAGCGGCGCAGCCCGAACGGGCTGGAAAGGGGGCCCTCGACCGGTTTGTCGAACAACAGGTTGCTGGGCTGGGCCGGGCTGAAGGTCTGGTAGGCCCGGGTCTGCTCCGCCAGTTCACGGTTGATGCGGGCCATGTCCTCGGCCAGCGGATTGACCTGGCGACCGTTCTTGAGCTTGATGTGCTGCTCCCGGTAGTGCTTGTTGCCGACCGTGAAGGCGAGGGTGCGGCCATCGCTCGTGGTCAGCTGGTGGGAGCCCGGCTTGCTCTTCAGGGGAATGCCGACGATGGCGATCCAGCGTTTGCCCTCTTCCTGCACCACCAGGACGGGCTTGTCCTGGTAGCGAGCGGCGGGTGCCTTGGGCCCGTCTCCTAGCGGCACCACGGCTACGCCCCCCGGCACCGGGTGGTTGAGCAGGCGGCTGATAAAGCCCGATTCGGCATGAAGGGCACTGCTGCCGAGCAGCAGGAGAAGGAAGAGCAGGGGGCGCATGGCAACTCCATCGAGTAGGACGGTGAGATGTGAGGGGGAAAATGATGCCACATTTTGCCGGGGCTGTCCGTCACCCGGCGCCTGGCAACGTCAGGGACTGCCCCGAGCAGAGCAGGATTGAATACTCTGTGCTATTTACTAATGTGTCACTAGTGAGGTGTTTGGATGACACCCATAGCGGCAAGCAAATAGACACTGGCAGGAGGGGCGGCAGTCGTCAGTGACATCCAGAGACAGTGGAGGTTGTGATGAAGACGAAGGCTCTCTTGTTATTCGGACTCACCATGGGGATGGCGGCCCCCGTTGCCGCTTTCAACGGGGTCATCACCATCAATGGGGAAGTGACTGCGGGGACTTGTGCCATCGCGGTCAACGGGGGCACAGCATCGGCCACAGTGACCCTGCCCACCGTCAGCACCAATGCCCTGGGCAGCATAGGCCAGACGGCGGGGGCGACCGGCTTCAATCTCGCCCTCACCAGCTGCCCGACCACGGGGTCGGTGCGCGCCTACTTCGAGAACATCGGGGTGGAGCAGACAACGGGCAACCTCAGCAACAAGGCCGTCGCCTCGGGCGGCAAGAACCCGGCGCAGAACGTGGAGGTGCAGATCCTCTCGGCCAACAGCACCCCCATCGATCTGCGCACCAACACCGGCAATGATGTGCTGGTCGACTTCAGCGCCACCGGTGGGGCGACCCTCTACTACAGCGCCCAGTACATCGCCACCGGTGCCGTGGGAGCCGGCCTGGTCTCTGCAGATCTCATCTATTCCCTGGACTACCACTGAGTTCGCCTGATGAACCTTCTGGTGCTTCAGCGACGCTTAGGGGGCCTCCTCTGGTGCGGGCTCTGGTTCCTGCCCTGGCTGGCCTGGGGTCATGTCCAGATCTCGGGCACCCGGGTCATCTACCCTGCCAATGCGCGAGAGGTTACGCTGGAGCTGACCAACAAGGGGAACACCCCCTCTCTGGTGCAGGTGTGGCTGGATGCCGGTGATCGCCGTATCCGTCCCGGTGCGGAGGCCCTTCCTTTCCTGATCACCCCTCCCATCACCCGCATCGAACCCCAGCGCGGCCAGTCCCTGCGCCTGGCTTATGTGGGGCAGGGGCTGCCTCAGGATCGGGAATCCGTGTTCTGGCTCAACGTGCTGGAGGTGCCGCCGAGTGTCAAAGCTGTCCAGCCGGGGCAGAACATGGTCCAGCTCGCCTTTCGCTCCCGCATCAAGATGTTCTATCGGCCGACCGGGTTGCCCGGCAATGTCGAACGCTCCGCCCACCAGCTCAGCTGGCGCCTGATCCGCCAGGGCGCCGGTTATGCGCTGCGAGCCAGCAACCCGAGCCTCTATCATGTCAGCATCAGCAACCTGGATCTGCAGACGACCCAGTCGAAGCGCTACCACAACCTGAGCGGTGGCATGGTGGCGCCAGGCGGTTTCTTTGATTTTCCCGTCGCTCAGTTGTCGGGAAATGCCCAGGCCAGGGAGCTGACCTTCTACTGGCTCAACGACTACGGCGCTCGTGAGGTGGGGCAATTCGTTTTCCGCTGATCCTCGAACAGGCCGGTGGCTCGCCCGGTGCTGGCGTCATTGCCGAAGGGCGTCAGGTCATGGCCATCCCCCCCTCCCTCCATTGCCCTTTCCCTGGCCCTGCTGTTTGGCAAGGTAGTTGGAGCCTCGCTCTCCTGCTCTGGGGAGGGTCGGCAATCGCCGAAAATGCGGAGCTGACTGGCGACGAGTCTGCCGAGGTACAGTTCGACAGCCGGCTGCTCGACAGCCTGGGGGTCGACATCGATCTGGCCCGTTTCTCCCGTGCCGATTTCATTCCCCCCGGGCACTATCAGCTCGATATCACCATCAATGGCAAGGAGAGACTGAGCCAGCAGGTGGAGGTGAGAGCGGGGGAAGACCCGGGAACCCCCAGGTTCTGTTTCCAGCCGGGCCAGATGCAACAGTGGGGGCTGCTTCTGGACAAGCTGCCCGATCAGGCCGAGGTGAAGCGGCAGCTGAGCCTCGATTGCATCGAGGTGGGAGAACTGGTGCCGGGAGCCAGCTTCACGTTCGATCTCGCCAGCCTGAGCGGCGCCCTCAGCCTGCCCCAGGCTTACCTCGGCCAGATCAGGCGCGACTATGTGGGGCCAGAGCAGTGGGTGCAGGGGATCAATGCCGCCTTCGTCAGCTATAACGCCAACCTCTACTACAGCGAGCAGGATAAGGGCAGCGATCCGTTGAGTGGCAGCGTCAACCTCAACACCGGCCTCAATCTCGGTGCCTGGCGCCTGCGCCACAACGGCTCCTATCAGGGAGGCAGCCATAGCGGCTATCAGGCCCTCAACAGTTATGCGCAGCGGGACATCACCTCACAGACTGCCCAGCTGACGCTGGGGGAGTATTTCACCCCGGGGGACAGCTTCGACAGCGTGCCCTTTACCGGCGTGCAGATCGCCAGCGACGACGCCATGCTGCCCGACTTCGAGCGGGGGTTTGCCCCCGTGGTGCGCGGGGTGGCCCAGAGCAATGCCAGGGTCACCATTCGCCAGGGCAGCGCCCTCATCTACGAGACCCAGGTTGCGCCCGGCGCCTTTGCCATCGACGATCTCTATGCCACCAGCTTTGCCGGCGATCTGGATGTGACCATCACGGAGGCGGATGGCAGCGAGCAGCGCTTCACCCTGCCGTTCTCCTCCGTGGTGCAGATGCTGCGCGACGACACTTCCCGTTTCAGCCTGACTTTGGGGCGTTATCGCAATGAAGTGGGTCCCGATGGCCCGGACTTTGCGCAAGGCACCTACAGGCGCGGCCTGTCGGATGCCCTGACCCTCTATGGCGGGGCCATTGCCGCCGAGGATTACACCGCGTTACTGGGGGGCGCCGCCGTCGGGTCGGACTATGGCGCCCTGGCCCTCGATGTCACCGGCTCCTGGGCGCGGGCCTTGCCGGCCAGCACCGACTTGCCGCCCTCCCTTTCCGGCCAGAGCTACCGCCTCACCTACAGCAAGCAGATGGAGATGACCCGGACCTACTTCACCCTGGCCGCCTATCGCTTCTCCAGCGAAGGCTATCTGGATCTCGATGACGTGGCGGCGATGCAGGCCCAGGCGCTGGACCGTCTGCAGCGTGAGCGCAATCGCTTCCAGCTCAATGTTAATCAGCCGGTGGGGGAGTGGGGGGATCTCTATTTCAACGGCATCCGCCGCGACTACTGGGGCGGCCAGGGGGAGAGCAGCAGCTTCCAGCTCGGCTACAACCGGGGATTTGACTGGGGCAGTGTGACCCTGTCGGCCAGCCACTCGCTGGAGGAGGGGGTCGGCGATCAATATGTGCTGAGCCTCAGCATCCCCATCGGCGACAAACTGGGGGCGCCGCGCCTCGGCAGCACCCTCTCCTACCAGGAGGGGCAGGGTGCCAGCGCCAGGCTGGATCTCAACGGCGGTACCCAGGATGGGCGCTTCTATTACGGCCTTTATGGCAGTCACGGCACCAGGGAGGGCAGTCCCCGGGGCTATGGTGCCAACCTGCAGTACCAGACGGCGTCCACCCAGCTGGGGCTCAGCACCAGTCAGGGGGAGGGCTACGCCCAGTATGTGGCGTCGGCCAAGGGCACCCTGCTGGTCCATGGTGAGGGCTGGGTGCTGGGGCAGACGCAGGGGGAGACCATGGCGCTGGTGGAGGCAAAGGGAGCCCAGGGGGCCAGGGTGAGTCACGGCATCGGCAGCGAGGTGGATGGCGATGGGTATGCGGTGCTGGCCGGGCTCAATCCTTATCGCACCAACATCATCGGGCTGGATCCGAGCGGCTTGCCGCTGGATGTGGAGATCGACGGCAGTGCCCGCATGGTGGCCCCCCGACGAGGAGCCATCGTCAAGCTGGCCTACGAGACTCACGTCGGCCAGCCTCTGCTGATCAAGGCCGAACGGCAGGATGGCAGCACGCCTCCGTTCGGGGCCGAGGTGGTCGACGGCAGCGGTGGCTCGGTGGCCGTGGTCGGCCAGGGGGGGCTCATCTTCGTGCGTGGCGAGCAGGGGACGCTCTACGTCCAGTGGGGGGCGGAGCGAGGCGAGCGGTGTCGACTGGATTACCAAGCTCCCCGGCCGGATCCCGAGCTGCCCTATCAACAGGTGGCGGCCCGCTGTATTGGTGTGGAGGGGGGCTCATGAGGTGGTTCGGGTGTCTGGGGATTGGGCTGGCGGCCCTGTTGTGGGTGACGGACGGGGAGGGGGCCCTCAACCTGATGCGCACCCGGATCGTCCATGAAGGGGGTGAGTCCAGCCTGCTGGTACGCAACGACGGCACCGCACCTAGCCTGCTGCAGGCCTGGGTCGATGCGGGGAACGAGCACCAGGGGCCGACGGAGGTCGCGACCCCCTTCCTGGTGGTGCCGCCAGTGATGCGGCTGGGGCCCGGGCGGGGGCAGACGCTGCGGATCCTCGGCGCGGATCTGGGCCGGTTGCCCCGGGACAGGGAGTCCCTGTTCTGGCTCAACGTGCTGGGCCTGCCCCCGCAGCAACAGGCCTCCCAGGGGAGCGTGCAGCTGGCGTACCGCACCCGCATCAAGCTGTTCTACCGGCCGCCCGGGCTGACGGGCTCGGTGGCCCAGACCGTCTCCGGGCTGGGTTGGCAGGTCCGCCCCGGGGGGCTTCGAGTGACGAACCCGGGCCCCTTCCACATCAGCCTGAGCGAAGTGCTGCTGACGGTGGGCAAAGGGCGACTCGCCTGGCAGGAGGGAGGTGTGTTGCCACCCTATGGCGCCCTGTCCGTGCCCATGGCAGGGACGGTGCCAACGGGCGCCACTGGGAGGCTGCGCTGGATAGACGACGACGGCATCTACCACGAGCAGGCCTTTGTGCCGGGCCAAGGGGAAGGAGAGCGACATGAGTGAACTGACCGGCCGTCGTGGCCTCTGGTGCCTGCTGGCGGGGCTTCTGCTACTGGCGGGGATCTGGCCCAGGGAGGGGCGGGCCGTCAACGGCCAATGCACCAGCCCCTTCGTGGCGACTCTGCCAATCAGCGTCAACAGCGGTTTCTACCAGCCCGGCGACACCCGCAGTGCGACCTTCTCGACCACGGACACGGCCACCTGCGACTGCACCGGGATCTCGGTCGGCCTGCTGGTGACCGCCTATTATCAGGGCTCCACCAGCCTGCCGACCGTGACCGACCCCATCGGCACCCTCATCAAGCTCACCCCCTATTTCGGACTCAAGGTGGAGTTCAACGCGGGAGGGGGATACCAGACGGTTCCCTTCAGCACGACCACCACAGGGCTGCTCAGCGCCTGTGTCGGCGGCCTGCTGAACGTCTCCCTGCTGGGGGGGATCAGCGTGAACGGGGGACGGGTCACCCTGAAGCTGCTCAAGGGGGTGACGGGCACCCAGACCTTCAGCGGGACCGTCGCCTATCTCTTCGTGCGCCGCGCGAGTGTCCCGGATACCAGCCCGTTCAATGCGTTCAGCACCCTGGCGATGAACATCAGCGTCACCTCGACGCCGACCTGCCAGTTTCCCGCCGGGACCAGCATCCCCATCGATCTCGGCGCCGTGGCCCAGAGCGCCTTCGTCGAAGGGGACATTCCCAGGGGCTATGCGCCACGCAGCGTCGACGTGAGTGTGACCTGCAGCCAGATCCCGAGCGACTACGTAGTGCCGCTGAGCTACAGCTTCGGGGGGGCGCTCAGCAGCCAGAACCGTTTCGTCACCACCAGCCTGGCCGGTGTGGGGGTGGGCATGGTGGCGCAGGATACCCTGACCCCTATTCCATTCGATACCGCCATCGCGGTACCCTACTCGGCGGCTACCCATGACACCAGTTACAGGGTGAGGCTCTATCCGACCCGGTTGCCGGGACAGGTGGTGCGTACCGGTGCCTATACGGGAACCATCATGGTCACGGTGAGCGTGCCCTGATGCGAGGTTTCCCCGCTCCTATTTTTCTACGAGGTCAATGATGCAAAGCGACAGCGTCCTGCGCCGCGAACCCAAGCGCCACTCCATCGGACAGGGCTGGATCTGGGTCCGCACGGGATTCGACATCTTCAACAAGGGGATGGGGGCCAGTGTGGCCATGATAGTGGTCTGGTTTCTGGTGGGCATGCTGCTGGACCAACTGCCGGCAGGGGGCTTCATCTCCCAGTTGCTCTATATGGTGTGGGGCGCGGGTTGGGTGGCGGTGGCGCATCGGGGGTACCAGGGGGGCGCACTGCAGTTTGCCGATTTCTTCGCCGGTTTCCGTCAGCGGCTGACCCCGCTGATGCTGGGTGGCCTGCTGGTGCTCGCCCTGTTCATGGGGATCCTGATGATCTGCGCCTTCCTGTTGCATCTCTGGGGGCTGACCGGCCTGCTGTCCCAGGATCCGGAAACCCTGAGTCTGACCCCCGGCCAGGCACAGGGCTTCCTGCTCTGTATGCTGCTGGGGCTGGCCCTGCTGGTGCCCGTGCTGATGGCCATCACCTTCGCCCCCGCCCTGATCTTCTTCCATGGGGTCGGCGTCTTGCAGGCGGCCAGGCTCAGCTTCAAGGGGTGCCTGTGCAACATGTGGCCCTTCCTCTGGTGGGGGCTGCTCGGGGCCGTGCTGATCTTCTTCGGGGCGCTCCTGATGCTGGTGGGCCTGCTGGTGGTACTGCCCGCCATCAACTACTCCATCTATGCCGCCTATCGCGACATCTATCTGGAGGAGCAGGGGAGTGCCGAGGGCGAGCCGCCCAGGGAGTTTGGCTTCGAAGCCTGATTCATCATCCAAAGAGCAAGGGGCCGTGAGGCCCCTTTTTCATGGGCACTCACTGCTCCTGCCACAGAGGGTCGTTCGCCATCCGGGCGACGAGAAAATCGAGGAAGCTGCGCAGCAGGGGGGACATCTGCTTGCGGGTACCGTAGACGGCGTAGACGCCGAGTCGCTTGGGTTGCCACTGACTCAACAGGGGCACCAGGGCGCCGCTCTCCAGATGGGATTGTACCGAGTAGCGGGGCTGCAGGCTGATCCCCGCCCCGTCCAAGGTGGCCGAGAGCAGCAGATTGGAGATGTTGGCGCTGAGGTTGCCGCTCACCGGCACGGACTCGGGGCCATGTGGCCCCTGAAACTCCCACAGGCTCTTGCCGAAGTAGGTGTAGGTCAGGCAGTTGTGCAGCGCCAGATCCTGCACCCGCTGAGGCGGTGCATGGCGGGCCAGGTAGGCTGGGCTGGCACAGACCACGGAGTGGCAAGTGCCGAGACGGCGTGCCACCAGGTTGGGATCCAGGTCGTTGGTGATGCGCAGGGCGAGATCGATCCGCTCCTCCACCAGGTTGACCGTCCTGTCCAGCAGAAGGATGTCGATCGCCGTGCCGGGGTAGTGGCCCAGATAGTCGTTCGCCGCCTTGACCAGCAGGGCGTCGGAGAGGGAGTAGCTGCTGGTGACGCGCAGCTGTCCCTTGGGGGCGTCGTCGCCGCGCACGGCCAGCTGTTCCATCTCATCCCCCAGTGCCAGCATGGCCCTGGCACGGTTAAGCGCCTCTTCCCCCGGGCCGGTCAGGCTCAGCCTGCGGGTGGTGCGGTGCAGCAGGCGGGCTCCCATCCAGCGCTCCAGCTCGGCCAGGTAGCGCGAGACCATGGCGCGAGACATCTCCAGCTTTTCGCCTGCCCCGCTCAGGCTGCCCTGCTCGACCACGCAGACGAAGACCCGCAATGCGGCCAACCTATCCATGCATGCCTCTATATGCTCGATTTGTGCAACAGTGATGCGCTTATTATGCGGTATTTGCGCTAAAAATCTTGCAATAAACTGTGTCCATTCCATGAACACACGACCTGACGAGACAGATACCATGCACACAGCACTGCGCACCCTGACCCTGGCCACCACCCTGATCGCGGGCACCGCCCTAGCGGCGCCCCTGACCGTGACCCTCTACAACCCCGGCGACAAGGCCATCTTCCCGGTCTCCTCCGAGCTGGTGAGCGGCGAGAAGGAGGCCATCCTCATCGACGCCCAGTTCGGGGTCAACGACGGCCAGGCGCTGGTGGAGCTGATCAAGCAGAGCGGCAAGAAGCTGACCACCGTCTACATCAGCGGCGGGGATCCGGATTTCTACTTCGGGCTGGAGCCCATCAAGGCTGCCTTCCCGGACGTGAAGGTACTGGCCAGCCAGCACGTGGTGGATCACATCAAGCAGACCAAGGATGCCAAGCTGGCGTACTGGGGCCCCATCCTGGGTAAACAGGCACCCAAGACCCTGATAGTGCCGCAGGTGATGACCGCCAGCCACCTCACCCTGGAGGGGGAGCGGATCGAGATCAAGGAGATGAACACGCCCAATGCCTACCTCTGGGCGCCGGCCATCAAGACGGCGTTTGGCGGCGTGCCGGTTTACAGCGGCGTGCATGTCTGGATGGCGGACAGCCAGAGCAAGGCGGCGCGAACCGAGTGGGTGAACGCCCTGGATCGCATGCTGGCCCTCAAGCCAAAGCGGGTCATTCCCGGCCATTTCCTGGGAGAGGCCCCCAAGGGGACCCAGGCTGTGACCTTCACCCGTGACTATGTCCTGCGCTTTGAGCAGGCGCTGGCGAGCACCAAGGGGTCCGGGCCGCTGATCGATGCGCTGAAGCAAGCCTACCCCTCCCTGCCGGTGGACGACGGCCTGGACATCGGTGCCAAGGTCAACACGGGCGAGATGAAATGGTGATGGGCCAAGCCCCTTTCCCTGTGTTTTTCCGGGCAGAGGCTGCCCGGTTTTTTTCATGCAATCTGCCCGGAGCAAACCGATGAACGACACCACCCTGCATTACGTGTATGACCCCCTGTGTGGCTGGTGCTACGGCGCCGCCCCCCTGCTGCAGGCCGCGGCTGGAATACCGGATCTGCGAGTCGTCCTGCATGCGGGCGGTCTCTGGCTGGGGGCACGGCGTCAGCAGATGGGCCAGGCGCTGCGGGACTATGTCCGTCCCCATGACGAGCGCATCCACGCACTGACTGGCCAGCCCTTCGGGAAGGCCTACTTCGACGAGCTTCTGCTCGATGAATCGCGGCTCCTCGACTCCGAGCCGCCCATTCGCGCCGTTCTGGCCGTGAGCGAGCTTGGTGGCGACGGCCTTACCTTGTTGCACCGCATCCAGGAGACCCACTACCGGGATGGGGAGTGGGTCGGTTCCCCGACGCGGCTGGCGGCGCTCGCGCTGGAGCAGGGGGTGACACCGGAGGCATTCGCCCTGGCCTTTGGCCGGGCCGATCTTTCCGGCCACCTTGCAACAAGCCAGGCGTGGTTGCAGCGACTCGGCGGTCAGGGATTCCCGACCCTGGGGCTGATGCGTGGGGGGAGCCTGCTGCCCGTCTCCGTCTCCACCTTCCTGGGGGAGCCGACCGCCTTTGTGGATCATCTTGCTTCCCTGATGGCGGGTTGATCCCCCGGCCGCCACTGTCCTCTCGCCGTGGCGGCCCGATTGCTGATGATCTGCGCAATGCGCGCCAGCCAGCGAGCCTCCCTTGTTCCCCTCACCATTCTTGTGCATGCTATCGGCCTCATTGATTGGCAGGATGCAGTACCTATGAACCTTCGCGATCTCGAGTACCTGGTAGCGCTGGAAGAGGAGAAACACTTTCGCAAGGCGGCGGAGCGCTGCTTCGTCAGCCAGCCGACCCTGAGCGGCCAGCTGCGCAAGCTGGAAGATGAACTGGGGGTGATCCTCATCGAACGTACCTCCCGCAAGGTGTTGTTCACCCCGGCCGGCGACGCCATGGCCAGCCAGGCCCGCAAGGTACTTAAAGAGGTGCGCGAGCTCAAGAGCATAGGCCAGCACTTCGCCGAGCCCATGTCCGGCGAGATCCACATCGGCTTCATTCCCACCGTGGGCCCCTATCTGCTGCCCCACATCATTCAGGATCTGCGCGAACATTTTCCCAAGCTGGAGTTCTACCTCTACGAGGAGCAGACCCAGGTGCTGCTCAAACGGCTGGAGGAGGGGGAGCTGGACTGTCTCGTGCTCGCCGAGCTGGAGGGAATGGAGGGTTTTGGCGCCATTCCCCTCTATCAGGAGCCCATGTGGCTCGCGGTCCCGCAGCATCATCCCGAGGCCAGCGCCAGGGCTGTGCCCCTGCACAACCTCAAGGGCAAGAAACTGCTGATGCTGGCCGATGGCCACTGTCTGCGGGACCAGGCGATGGGGTTCTGCTTTGCCGCCGGCATCGGCGAGGATCAGCGCTTCAAGGGCACCAGTCTGGAGACGCTGCGCAACATGGTGGCGGCCGGCAGCGGCATGACGCTGGTACCGAGACTTGCCGTGCCCGCCAACCCGGAGGAGGGGGGCGTGAGCTACCGCCCCGTGGTTGACCCCGTGCCGGGGCGCACCATCTCCCTGCTCTATCGCCACTACTCGGTGCGCCGCCCCTGCTTCAACGAGCTGGCGGGCCGGATCTCGAGCCTGATAAAGAGCCTGCTGGGCTGAGCGAACGCCGCCAGGCACCACAAAAGAAAACCGGCGCCTTGGCGCCGGTTTTTTCGTTTCTGTGTTAGAAGATGTCGTCGGTCGAGACGGGGCCATCGGTGGCCAGGCCGTCGCCGCCGTACACCTGGTTGCCATCGGAGAGCTGGCTCGCGTAACGGGTCGGCTCTGTGCCTTCCTTGAAGAACTCCTCTGTGGTGCTGCCATCGGTGCGATTGGTCAGCAGACCGGTCTCGCGATCGATGCGTACCTGCATGATCCCCTCGGGCACCGGCATCTTGCGCTCGGGCACCTGGTGCAGGGCCGTCTTCATGAAGTCGATCCAGATGGGCTGGGCGGCGCCGCCACCGAACTCGCCCCGACCCAGGCCACGCTGGTGGTTGTCAAATCCGATCCAGGAGGTGGCCACCAGGTTCGGGGTGTAGCCGGAGAACCAGGCGTCGCGGGATTCGTTGGTGGTCCCTGTCTTGCCCGAGATGTCGTGGCGCTTGAGATCCCGCGCCGCACGCCAGCCGGTGCCACGCCAGCCATTGCCACCCCAGATGGCGGTGGTCAGGGTGTCGGTGATCAGGAAGGCGCTCTGGGCACTGATGGTCTGCGGCGCCATGTTGTTGGGCACGACGGGATCGATCGGGCACTGGGCCTGCCAGTCAGGAGCGGTATTGACGTAGGCATCGGCGCTGTCGAGCCCGGCGGCGGCCAGCACGCCGCAGTCGCGGCAGGCGGCGGCCGGATTGGCCTCGAACAGGGGGGTGCCGAAGCTGTCTGTCACCGCACTGATGAAGTAGGGGGTGACCTGGAAACCACCATTGGCCAGCACCGAATAGCCGCGCACCACTTCCATCGGGGTGAACTCGGCGGCGCCGAGCGCCAGGGATTCGTTGGCGGAGATGTTGTCGCGGGCAAAGCCGAAGCGGGTCAGACCGTCGATATAGGTGTCCAGCCCGATGGCGCGCATCAGGCGGACCGACATGACGTTCTTGGACTTGGCGAGGCCAAGGCGTAGTGTGGTCGGCCCCTCATAGATGGCCGGCGAGTTCTTGGGCTGCCACATGGGGCCCTTGGCGGGATCCCACTGGTTGATCGGCGCGTCGTTGATGAGGGACGCCAGGGTGTACCCCTGCTCCAGCGCGGTGGCATAGAGGAAGGGCTTGATGTTGGAGCCGACCTGGCGACGCGCCTGATCGACCCGGTTGAACTTGGAGAGCTCGAAGCTGAAACCGCCGACCAGGGCCTCGATGGCACCATCCTGCGGGTTCATGGCGACCAGGGCGGCGTTGACGTCGGGGATCTGGGAGAGCATCAGTGCTTCCCCTTTCTCCCTCACCCAGATCTGGGCACCGACCTTGAGCACGTCCCGCGCCGATTTCGGGGCGAAGCCCTGGCGATCGTCGGTGATGAAGGCGCGTGCCCACTTGATGCCGTCCCAATCCAGCTCGGCCTGCTTGCCATTGCGCAGCACCAGGGTGGCGCTCCGGTCACCCAGCTTGGTGACCACGGCGGCCATCAGCGGCTGGTAGCCGGGCTGCTTGGCCAGGTGGGCCATGATCTGGTCGTAATCCCAGGCCGTTTCGCCGGCCTTCCACAGCAGGGCGGTCGGGCCGCGATAGCCGTGGCGGGTGTCGTAGTCGAAGACGCCGTCGAGCAGAGCCTGACGAGCGGCGCGCTGGCGCTTGGCGGTGACGGTGGTATAGACGTGCAGCCCCATGGTGTAGGCATCTTCACCAAATTGCTCCACCATCTTCTGGCGCACCATCTCGCTCAGGTAGGGGGCGTTCAGGGTGGTTTCCGCCCCGTGGTAGCGGGCCTTGACCGGCATCTTGGAGGCTTCGTCAAACTGGGCCTGGGTGATCTTGCCGGTCTCCAGCATGCGGCCGAGCACCACGTTGCGGCGTGCGAAGGCGCGCTCCGGGGATCGGATGGGGTTCAGCATGGAGGGCGCCTTGGGGAGACCCGCGATGATGGCGATCTCGTCCAGGGTCAGGTCCTTGACCTCCTTGCCGAAGTAGACCTGGGCGGCGGCGCCGACCCCGAATGCCCGGTAGCCGAGGGGGATCTTGTTGAGGTAGAGCGTGAGGATCTCGTCCTTGGAGAGGTTCTGCTCGATGCGCCAGGCGAGGAACACCTCCTTGATCTTGCGCACCAGGGTCTTCTCGTTGCTCAGGAAGAAGTTGCGGGCCACCTGCTGGGTGATGGTACTGGCCCCCTGACGCGCCTGACCGGACACGGCCCAGACGGTGGCGGCACGGATGATGCCGATGGG
This sequence comes from Aeromonas sp. FDAARGOS 1415, assembly GCF_019048365.1. Lineage (NCBI taxonomy): Bacteria > Pseudomonadati > Pseudomonadota > Gammaproteobacteria > Aeromonadales > Aeromonadaceae > Aeromonas > Aeromonas sp. FDAARGOS 1415. Next base: position 2,502,197 of record NZ_CP077363.1, read on the forward strand.
GTCTATGCCCGGGTGTTCATAGAAACGGGCATCCTCGGTGGCGAGCACGGCATCGATCATGGACTGGGGGATTTCATCCAGCCGCAGGGGGATGCGACGAATTTCGCCAAACTGGGAGATCAGTTCGCCGTCCCGGCTATAGACCTTCATGGGGGTAGCCAGTTTGACATCGCGCAGGGCGCTCACATCCGGCAACTGGGGCTTGATGTAGAAGTAGATGCCGATGAGGCTGGCAACACCCAGCACAGCACCCAGCATCATGACAATAAACAGGCGAACGAGCCATTTCAGCATGGAAGAACTACCAATCGTCTTAAAATTAGCCAACGGGCGCAGAGTATAGCCTTTTTACCCTCGCGGATTCGAGGTTTTCCTGTCCGCGGACGGGGGACCTCGAGAAGAGGCGGGAGGGTAGCACTCCATGACGCAATTACCAAGGGGGCCGCAATCGAGGGCGAAAGGAGAGGGCGGTCAACTTTTGGCATAAACTTTATGACATTGATAGATAGGGCATTATATTGAGTTAAAACATCAGACAGCGACATGCTGTCCTACAATAAGTCCGAAAACCCAATAACGCATGGATGTGTATATGTTTGGGCTACTAAGTAAAGGATCCCTCCTCTCCTTGGCGGGTATCGATTTTGGCAGTCAAACCATCAAGGCCGTCACCATCAGTGGACGTCCCGGCAAGGTGCATCTGGGCTCGGTTGCCGAGATCCCCATGCCCAGGGGCACCCTGGTCGACTATCAACTGCAGGACATTGAACGGGTCGGTCAGTCCCTCAAGTCGCTCAGGCGACTGGTGCAAGGGGATTGCCAGCACGTGGCCACGGCCGTGACGGGCTCCAATGTCATCACCAAAATCATCCAGGTCGACACCGGCATCAACGAGAACGAGCTGGAGAGTCAGGTTTATCTGGAGGCGGAGCAGATCATTCCGTTTCCTCTCGACGAAGTCAGCCTGGATTTCGAGATCCTCGGCATGACCGCCGACAACAGCCGTCAGGAAGTCTTGCTGAGCGCAGCGCGTACCGAGAGCGTCAACGGCCGGGTCAGCGCCCTGGCCGAGGCGGACATGAGTACCATGGTGGTGGATGTGGGATCCCACGCCCTCGGGCGTGCCGTGCTGGCCTGCCTGCCCGAGCTGCAGACGTGGGAGACCCCGGTCGGCATCGTCGACATCGGTGCCACTGCCATGACCTTTGCCGCCCTGCTCAGGGGGCAGGTGATCTATTCCCGCCTGCAGAATTTCGGTGGCGATCAATACAGCCAGGCCCTGGCCTCGTTCTACAGCATGAGTCTGGAGGAGGCGGAACAGGCCAAGATCCAGGGCTCCCTGCCCGTGGATTACGAGGTGGATGTGCTCTTGCCGCATATCGCTACCCTGGTGCTGCAAATCAAGCGCAATGTGCAGCTGTTTTGCAGCTCATCGGGCAACAAGGAGCTCTCCAGGCTGGTGCTGACGGGAGGGGGGAGTCTGCTGCCCGGTCTCGCCGCACAGCTAGGCAGCGAGCTCAACTGTGAAGTGCTGCATCCCGATCCCTTTGTGCTCTTTGGCAAACCCAAGGGGGAAGCGGATCAGGCCCACGGGGCCAAGTACATGACGGCACTCGGGCTGGCACTGCGGAGTTTCACACCATGTCAAATATAAACCTCCTGCCCTGGCGGGTGGCCAGGGCCCAGCGCCAGAAGAAGCAGTTTGGCATCGTGTTCGGCCTTTTCCTGGCCGGGACCGCCGCGATCGCCTTTGCCGCCGACTGGCTGGTCCAGCAGCAGATTGGGAATCAGCAGCAGCGCAACCAGCGGTTGTTGCAGGAGATGGCGATGCTGGACACCCAGCTCGGCGAAATCCGGCTGCTCAAGGAGCGGCGCAAGGAGCTGCTCGATCGCATGCAGCTCATCGAGCAGTTGCAGACACGTCGCAACATCCCGGTGCGTCTCTTCAACCAGTTGCCCGTCTTGGTGCCCAACGGCGTCTACCTTGATACCCTCGCCCTGCAAAGCAACAGGATAGATGTCATGGGCAAGACCGAAGCCTATGGCAGGGTGGCCAACATGATGAGGCGCATCGATGGTTCGGGCTGGCTGATGCAATCGCAGCTCAGCACCATCTTCACGGCGGAGTTGGCCCCCATCGCGCTGAGCCAGTTTTCCATGATGTTCCAGATTGCCACGACGATGCCGAGCGCGGCTAAGGGGCAAAAATGAATCTGCAGCAGTTCAACCAACTGGAGCTCAATGACATCGCGCGCTGGCCCAGGGTCGCCCAGGGCGGGTTCATTTTCTTCTGCTGTGCGCTGCTGGGAGGGGCCATTTACTACTATGTGATTGCCAGCTCCCTGACTGCCTTGAACCAGGAGGCGGAAAAAGAGACGTCGCTAAAAGCCCAATTCGAGAGCAAGGCGATGCTGGCCGCCAATCTGGAGGCATACAGGAAGCAGATGGTGCAGCTGGAGCAGCTGGTGGACGCCCAGCTCAAACAGTTGCCCAACACCCATGAAGTGGCTGGATTGCTGGATGACATCAGTTTCATTGCCACCGACAACGGTCTCACATTGAACAGGATCAACTGGGAGCCGGAGATCAAGCATGAATTTTCGACCGAGTTGCCCATGCGCATCGAAGTGGTGGGCACCTATCACGAGCTCGGCAAGTTCACGGCGGACATGGCCGCGTTGCCGCGCATCGTGATCCTGGATTCGTTTCAGCTCAGTCAGGGCAAGGGACAGGACGACGTGATCGGCATGTCCATGCAGGCCAAAACCTACAAATACAACGGTAAAAGCGTGGAGCAGAAGCCATGAGCATGAGAGTGAGCGCACTCCTCTTGTCGGCGCTGTTGTTGACGGCTTGCGGCGGGCAGGAGGACATGGATGAATACGTCAGACAGACCAAGGCAAGGAAGCCCATTCCGATCGAACCCTTGCCGGAGATAAAGCCGTTTTCGCCCATGGCCTATCAGCGCAACGATCAGCGCAGCCCCTTCATTGCCCCCCAGCCGGAGACCAGCTCCAGGATGGATGCCAAGGCCAAGCCTGATTGTGCCCAGATAGTGGCCAATCGGGAGAAGGAAGTGCTGGAACGTTATTCGCTGGCCAGCCTGAGCATGAAGGGATCCATCGGCAAGCAAGGGCAGCTATGGGCATTGATCAATACCCCGGATGGGCAGGCCGTGCGTGTCGGGCTCAATCAGCACATGGGGCTGGATCAGGGGAGAGTCATCAAGATAACGAATACGCATGTTGACTTGATGGAGACAGTACCGGATGGCAAAGGATGTTGGGTCACCCGAGAAACCCAGCTGGCCATGGCCAATCTCGACGCAAAACTATGATCAGGGATGAGCAGAGATGAGAACAACAATAAGAAGGATGACCGGTGTGGCGCTGTTGTGTCTGGGCGGATGCACTCAGGTATGGGCGGTACCCGCGTTGCAGGAGGTCAAGGTGAACCCCCTGCTGGCCGATCAGCTCTTGCTGGAGCTCAGTTTCAGCGAGCCCGTGAGCGGTTTTACCGACAGGCTATCGTATGAACCCAATCAGCTGCTGTTGCATGTGCCCGGAGCGGTCGGGGCATTGACGGTCAACCCGCTGCCCATCAAGCAACAAGGGGTGAACAACCTCAAGGTCGAGGGAAAGGGGCAGGGGCTCGACATCAGGATAGCGCTCGATCAGCTGACCCCTTATCAGGTTCATCAGCAGGGTAACAAACTGCTGGTGTCGCTGGGGGAGAAGGCTGGTCAGCCGGTGGCTTCTGCGGCCCCCCCTGCAGCGACCAGCCAGTCTGCGCTCGTCAGAAGTCAGCCGGTGACCCAATCCGCGTTGATCGACACCCAGCGGGTCGCCCAGAACCAGGCCCAGTATCAGGCACAACCTGTTGTAGCACAGACCCCGGCCGTGGTGCCGGCTCCTGCCACTGCCAGCAAGCCCGTGTTGTCCGTCTCGCCCGCCAGCGCGGGAGGCGCCTATTTCAACTCGGTCAAGGGCGTTGATTTTCGTCGTGGCAAGGAGGGGCAGGGGGAGTTCCTCGTGACCCTGGATAACAGCTCGGCCGCCGTGGACGTCAGCAGCCGCGGTCAGAAGGTGTTTGCCAAGTTCCACGGCACCCGGGTTCCGGACGATCAGCTCAATCTCATCAATGTGCAGGACTTTGCCACCCCGGTCTCCCAGGTGGAGGTGTTCCGCCAGGGCAACGACACCCTGTTTGAACTCTCGGTCAACGGCCAGTTCGATTACCGTTACGATCAGGCCGACAAGATGTTCATCATCGAGGTGAAGAAGCGGGTGGCCACCACGGCGGCCAGGCAGTATCAGGGCAAGCCAATCTCGCTCAACTTCCAGGATATTCCGGTGAGAACCGTGTTGCAGATCATCGCCGATTTCAACAATCTCAACCTGGTGACCACTGACTCCGTCTCCGGCAACATTACCTTGCGTCTCGACGGCGTGCCCTGGGAGCAGGCGCTCGACATCATCCTCAAGGTGAGGGGGTTGGACAAGCGGCTGGACAACAACATCCTGCTGGTGGCACCGGCAGACGAGATCGCTGCCCGCGAGAAGCAGCAGCTGGAGAGCCGCAACCAGGTGGCCGATCTCGCGCCGCTCTACACCGAATACCTGCAGATCAACTATGCCAAGGCATCCGAAGTGGCTGCCTTGCTCTCCTCCGAGAGCACCAAGCTGCTCTCTCCCAGAGGGGCGGTGAGTGTGGATGAGCGTACCAACGTGCTGGTGGTCAAGGACACCGCGGACGTCATCGGCAACGTCAAACGGATGCTGGACATCCTCGACATCCCGGTCAAGCAGGTGGTGATCGAGGCGCGCATGGTGACCATAGACGACGGCTTCGATGAGGCGCTGGGGGTGCGCTGGGGCGTGACCAAGACGGACGGCCACGGCAACGGCACCTCGGGCACCATAGAGGGGAATGATGGAGCCGGCAACAATGACGGCAGCTCCACCATCACCCGTCCAGGTGTGGAAGACAGGCTGAACGTCAACCTGCCGGTGACCAATGCCGCCGGCACCCTGGCGTTCCAGGTCGCCCGTCTGGCCAATGGTACCCTGCTGGACCTGGAACTCTCCGCCCTCGAGAAGGAGAGCAAGGCCGAGATCATTGCAAGCCCCAGGGTCACCACAGCCAACCAGAAGCCGGCCCTGATCGAGCAGGGGACCGAGATCCCCTATGTGGAGTCTTCTTCCAGCGGGGCGACCTCGGTTACCTTCAAGAAGGCGGTCTTGAGTCTCAAGGTCACTCCGCAGATCACCCCGGACAACAGGGTCATCCTCGACTTGACCGTGACCCAGGACACCAAGGGGGAAACCGTGCCGACCGGTACCGGAGATGCGGTTTCCATCAACGCCCAGTCGATCACCACCCAGGTGCTGGTCAACAATGGCGAGACCCTGGTGCTGGGGGGCATCTATCAACAGACCATCAAGAGCGACGTCAGCAAGGTGCCGCTGCTGGGCGACATCCCCGGCCTCGGCTATCTGTTCAAGAAAACCACCAGTGAAAACAAGAAGCGTGAACTGCTGATTTTCGTGACGCCGAGGATAGTCACCGACGCCCTCTGAAAACTTTACATGTGAGAGCAAAACACATATAACCTTACGCCCCGATGAGGCTGGGGCGTAAGGGCTGCGGTTGCCAGTCCTGGTTTCTATTGAGATAATCCCCCTCCTGATCCATCGCAAGATAAGGTTCATAGGTACCCCGGTCGAGAGTTTACCGGGGCCATACAGTTTGTAATTACTAACGAAAAGACATGGCTGAGAAACGCAATATTTTCCTGATAGGTCCCATGGGTGCGGGCAAGAGCACCATAGGTAGACATCTGGCAGAACAACTGCACATGGAGTTTTTCGACTCGGATCATGAAATTGAGCGCCGCAGTGGTGCCGATATCGGCTGGGTGTTCGATGTTGAGGGTGAAGAGGGTTTCCGGATCCGCGAAGAGAAGGTGATCGGTGAACTTGCCGAGCATCAGGGTATCGTGCTGGCAACGGGTGGCGGTGCCATCAAGAGCCGCGAGACCCGCAACAAGCTCTCTGCCCGTGGCATCGTTGTCTACCTCGAAACCACCATTGAAAAGCAATTGGCGCGGACCCAGAGAGACAAGCGTCGCCCCCTGCTGCAAACCGAAGAGCCGCCCCGGGAAGTGCTGGAGCGTCTGGCTCTCGAGCGCAACGCCCTGTATGAAGAAGTCGCCGACTTTGTCATCCAGACAGATGATCAGAGTGCAAAAGTTGTCGCCAATCAAATCGTCAAGTTGATCGGCATGTAATCCATTAGAGGACGTCCATGGAAAGGTTGAAGGTCGAACTGGGTGAACGCAGCTACCCGATTGAGATAGCTGCTGGTCTGTTGCAACGTCCCGAGGTACTGGCGCAGACGATCAGGGGTAAGCGGGTCATGATAGTGACCAACACCGTGGTCGCGCCCCTGTATCTCGAGCAGATCATCCAGTTGTTGCCCGGCTTTCAGGTGGAACACCTGATACTGCCGGACGGCGAGGCCTACAAGACTCTGGCGACCTTCGAGCGGATCATGTCCGCTTTGCTGGAAACCAGCCATGGCCGTGACACCACCCTCATCGCTCTGGGGGGCGGCGTGATAGGCGACGTTGTGGGCTTTGCTGCGGCAAGCTATCAACGAGGCATTCCGTTTATCCAGGTGCCGACCACGCTGCTCTCCCAGGTCGACTCTTCCGTCGGCGGCAAGACCGCCGTCAACCATCCCCTCGGCAAAAACATGGTGGGCGCCTTCTATCAGCCCAAGCATGTGATCATCGACACCGACTGCCTCAAGACATTGCCGGCCCGTGAGTTTGCCGCCGGCATGGCCGAGGTGATCAAGTACGGCATCATCTGGGATGAGCCCTTCTTCTCCTGGCTCGAAGCCAACATGACGCGCCTGCAAGAGCTCGATGCCGATGCACTCTCCTACGCCATTCGCCGTTGCTGCGAGATCAAGGCCGAGGTGGTCGGGCAGGACGAGACCGAGCAGGGGGTACGTGCCCTGCTGAATCTGGGCCATACCTTTGGCCATGCCATCGAGGCAGAGCAGGGTTATGGCAACTGGCTGCACGGCGAAGCCGTGGCGGCGGGCACCATGCTGGCGGCGGACACTGCCCTGGCCCGTGGCGACATGACCGCAGAGGAAGTGGCGCGGGTCCGCGCCCTGTTGCTGGCGGCCAATCTGCCAGTGACGGCGCCGCCCGAGATGGACTTTGCCGCCTTCATTCGCCATATGCGCCGCGACAAGAAGGTGCTGGAAGGCAAGCTGCGACTGGTGCTGCCGGTCGGGATCGGACGTGCACAGGTCGTGGCCGATGTGACGGATGCGCAATTGATGGCGGTGATCGAGTCTGGTCGTGACCACTAACAAACTGCTCAAACTGCCTTCCCAGCGGCAGCTGGTCGACCGGCTGCTGCACCTGATTGAGTTCAATCACCCCTTCATCTTCCTCTCTGGCAAACCGGGCAGCGGTCGTGGCACGCTCTGCGAGTCACTGCTTGCCCAGCTGCCCGAGTCGATGCGGGTAGCGAGCCTCATCGGCAGCCCTGCCATGAAGATGGCGGATGTGCGCCAGCTGCTGCTGCAGCAGGTGGTGGTGCGTCCCTTGTTCAACCCTCAGGACGCACTGGCCGACAGCTTCTTTCGCATGCTGGGCGACAAGCCCGCCAGCCTGCTGCTCATCATCGAGCGCGCCGACACGCTGCCTGCCGAGCTGGTGGGGGAGTTGTGGGCGCTCTGTCGTCACAATGACACCCTGGCTTCTCCCCATAAACTGGCCATCCTGCTCTCCGGCGGTGACGACTGGTGTCGTACCCAGAAGAGCGGCCTCAAGGGACGAGCCATGCCCGCCCTAGAGCTGGAGGTCGCGCCACTGAGCGCGCCGGAGCAGCGCATCTTCTTGTATGAAAAGGCCAAGGAGCTCAAGATACCGACGGCCCTCTTGCCCAAGCCGAAAGTGGAAGAGATCCTGAGTGGGGCGGGCGGACACCCTTCCGCCATCATGCAGTTACTGGAGGATATCATGACCGACAGAAGGCCCAAGAAACGTCCGGCCCCATTGCCCGTCAAGAAGATGGCAACCGTGCTTGCCCTGGTAGCGGCCGGCTTGCTGGCCCTGAGTTACCTGCCCCTGTTCGATGAAGGGAGCAAGGATGACACCCAGGCATCGTCCCAGGGGATGGCGTTGCCTGACCCCGTCACGACGGATCCGCTGAACGTCGGCACGGCGAGTGCAGCCCAAGGCACCCAGGAGAGCGGCGCCAGCACCGGCACCTCGACAAGCAATCAGGTCGCCCGGGATTGGCAGTCCGATGCCAAGCCTTTGCCCAAGAAGGTCGAGAGCGAGACGGTCACCACGGAATCGACCAATTACGAGGGGCGTCGTGTCGTCATCTCCGACGAAGTGGTCGAGAAACTGATGAAGCAGCCGAGCGTCAGCGGCGCCCTGCCCACGACGGTGGTGGACGAGCTGGTGGGGGGCTCCCGGGCGGTGCCGACCCAGACGACGCAGCCCAATATGCAGACCAAGGCGCAGACCAAGGCGCAAGGCAGCACGCCGCCAGCCAAACCGGCCGAGCAGGGGAGTGTGGCCAAGCCAGCTTCCGGCACGACGGCTGCGGCGCCGGCCCCCAGAGTGGCCTTGACGCCGGTCGCGGCCCTCAACCAGAAGTCGAAGAGTCACTACAGCATTCAGCTGATGGGGGCGAGCAACACCAAGGCCGTCGACAGCTTCGTGGCGGAACACGGGCTGGCGGGCAAGGTCTGGGTCTACAAGACGAGTTTCCGTGGCAGTCCCTGGTATGTGGTGGTACAGGGAGACTACGCCAGCAGCACCCAGGCCAAGGCGGCTATTCGCAAACTCACCCCCGCCTTGCTGAAGGGGCAACCCTGGCCCAAGTCATTTGCCCAGATACAAAAAGAACTGAAGCAATAGCCAGCCGCCCGGAGAAGGGGGTAGAATCACCCCCCTTTTTTGGGCATTGCCTTGTCAACACCGGATATCCATGAAAAAAACACGCGCGTTTTTAAAATGGGCCGGGGGAAAATACTCCCTGGTCGAAGAGATCGCCGAGCGCTTGCCGGCCGGGCGTGTGTTGCTGGAGCCCTTCGTCGGGGCGGGGTCCGTGTTCCTCAACACGGATTACGATGCCTATGTGCTCAACGACATCAATCCGGATCTCATCGGTCTCTACAACCATCTCAAGCAGCAGCCTGACCGCTTCATCGCCGAGGCACGCAAGCTGTTCGTGGCCGAGCACAACCACAAGACCGCCTACTACCGTCTGCGCACCCAGTTCAACCAGGCCGAGGCCGGGTTCGAGCGTGCCCAGCTGTTCCTGTTCCTGAACCGGCACGGTTTCAACGGCTTGTGTCGTTACAACAAGAAGGGCGGGTTCAACGTTCCTTTCGGCTCTTACAAGAAGCCCTACTTCCCGGAGAAGGAGCTGTGGGCCTTCGCCGAGAAGGCACAGAAGGCGACCTTCATCTGCGAAAGCTATGCCGATGCCATGGCGCGCGCCGAGGAAGACTGGGTGATCTACTGCGATCCCCCCTATGCCCCCCTCTCCACCACGGCGAGTTTCACCACCTACTCGGCGGGCGGCTTTACCCTGGACGATCAGGCCCTGCTGGCCAGGCTGGCGCGCCATACCGCCGCCCAGAAGGGGGTGCCGGTGCTCATCAGCAACCACGACATCGAACTGACCCGGGAGCTCTATCGCGGGGCCCGGCTGGACGAGATCCTGGTCAAGCGCACCATCAGCCGCAACGGCGGCGGGCGTAACAAGGTGGCCGAGTTGCTGGCGCTCTACCCTCCCGGCATCGAGCCCGAGCAGGGCTATTATCCCGGCGAGGCGGAACTGGTCGCCGTCGGCTGAGTCATCAACGGTCCCTGAGGGGACCGTTGTCGTATCGGTGGCGCGGGCGGGGGTGGCGTGTGTGCGGCAGGGGCGTTGTCTGCCTCATTCGTGGGCCCTGTCTGCCGGCGGCAAGCACGGCGGCCTGTTTCCGTTGTAGATGCGGGTCGTTTTCATCGCCCTTTTGCGATAAAATTGCGCCGTTTTTTCTGCCACGCTGCCAATGGATGACGCTGATGAAAGACTTTCTGATTGCCCCCTCTATCCTCTCCGCCGACTTTGCCCGCCTGGGCGAGGAGGTGGCCAAGGTGCTGGCCGCCGGAGCCGACGTGGTGCACTTCGACGTGATGGACAACCATTATGTCCCCAACCTGACCATAGGCCCCATGGTGTGCCAGGCCCTGCGCGACTACGGCATCCAGGCCCCCATCGACGTGCACCTCATGGTCAAGCCGGTGGATCGCATCGTGCCCGACTTCGCCAAGGCGGGAGCCAATCTGATCACCTTCCATCCGGAAGCCTCCGATCACGTGGATCGCACCCTGGGCCTCATCAAGGAGCAGGGCTGCCAGGCTGGTCTGGTGCTGAACCCCGCCACGCCGCTCACCTGCCTCGAATACGTGATGGACAAGCTGGACGTGATCCTGCTGATGTCGGTCAACCCGGGCTTCGGTGGCCAGAGCTTCATCCCCGGCACCCTCGCCAAGCTGCGCCAGGTGCGCCGTCTGATCGACGAGAGTGGCCGCGACATCCGTCTGGAGATCGACGGTGGCGTCAAGGTCGAGAACATCCGCGAGATCGCGGCCGCCGGTGCGGACATGTTCGTGGCGGGCTCCGCCATCTTCGGCAAGCCGGACTACAAGGCGGTGATCGACGAGATGCGAGCGGAGCTGTCCCATGTCCGTTGAGCGTCCCTTTGACCTGGTGCTGTTCGACCTCGACGGCACCCTGATCGACAGCGCCCCCCAGTTGGCGCTGGCGGTCAACCGTACCCTGGCGGATCTGGGTCTGGCCGAGGCCGACGAGGCCGTGGTGCGCACCTGGGTCGGCAATGGCGCCGACAAGCTGATCCAGCGTGCGCTGGATTACCGCGAGGCGCCCACGCTGTTTGCCCGCGCCCGCGCCCTGTTTGACCAGCACTACCAGGCCTGCCTGCTGGAAGGGCTGTCCATGTATGAGGGGGTCGAGCAGAGCCTGCGTCGCCTGCAGACCCTGGGTTACCAACAGGCCGTGGTGACCAACAAGCCGAGCCACTTCGTGCAGCCCATCCTCGATGCCCTCGGCATCGGCGACTGCTTCGCCCTCTGGCTGGGGGGCAACTGCGTGCCCGTCAAGAAGCCGAGCCCGGAGCCGCTGCTGCACGCCTGCCACGAGCTCGGCGTCAGCCCCTTCCGCACCCTGATGGTGGGGGACTCCGAAAATGACGTGCTGGCCGCCCAGGCTGCCGGCATGAAGGTGGTGGGGCTCACCTATGGCTACAACTATGGCCGTCCCATTGCAGATTCCCGCCCGGACTGGGTTTGCGAGCAGTTTGCACAGCTCGATGCCCTGCTGGCCGAATAACAAGGATCAACACATTCATGGCTAAACCAATCGTATTGAGCGGGGCCCAACCCTCGGGCCAGCTGACCATAGGCAACTACATGGGCGCCCTGCGCCAGTGGGTCAGCATGCAGGACGAGTACGACTGCCTCTACTGCATCGTCGATCTGCACGCCATCACCACCCGCCAGGAGCCCGCCGCCCTGCGCAAGGCCTGCCTCGACGCCGCCGCCCTCTATCTGGCGGTCGGCATCGACCCGGCCAAGAGCACCGTCTTCATCCAGTCCCACGTGCCCCAGCACGCGGAGCTCGGCTGGATCCTGAACTGCTACACCCAGATGGGTGAACTGTCCCGCATGACCCAGTTCAAGGACAAGTCCGCCCGCTTCGAGAACAACGTCAACGTCGGTCTGTTCGGCTATCCGGTGCTGATGGCAGCGGATATCCTGCTCTACCAGGCCAATCAGGTGCCGGTCGGCAACGACCAGAAGCAGCATCTGGAGCTGACCCGCGACATCTGCACCCGCTTCAACAACCTGTACGGCGAGGTGTTCACCCTGCCGGAGCCCTTCATCCCGACCGAAGGGGCCCGGGTGATGAGCCTGCAGGATCCTACCAAGAAGATGTCCAAGTCCGACGACAACGAGGCGAACTTCATCGGCCTGCTGGAAGATCCCAAGCAGATCGTCAAGAAGATCAAGCGGGCGATGACCGACTCCGACGAGCCGGCTGTGGTGCGCTTCGATCCCGAGAACAAGCCAGGGGTCTCCAACCTGCTGACCCTGATGTCCGGGGTGACCGGTCGCTCCATCCCCGAGCTCGAGCAGCACTTCGAAGGCAAGATGTACGGCCACCTCAAGAGCGAGACGGCGGATGCCGTAGTCGCCTTGCTGGAGCCCATCCAGGCCCGCTTCCGCGAGCTGCGTCAGGATGAGGCTCACCTGCAGGCCATTTTGGCGGCTGGCGCACAAAAGGCACGGGAAAGGGCTGAAAAAACCCTGGCCAGTGTATATGATGTCGTCGGCTTCGTTCCTCGAGCCTGACATACTGGGAAGGTGTAGTCGTAGAGAGCCGGGTATTTGCCTGGCTTTCTTTGTTTTACCCGTCCCCCGGTCTGTCGGTACATTTTTCAGCGTCACACACGGGCGATCGCCCCAAGAGAAAGCATGTCTGTCGAATCACATATCCTGACTGAAGAGCTGGGTGACAAGGGCCACTGGCTACGCAAGTTTCGCAAGGCCAAGAACCTCAACACCCTGCAGCTGATGGTCTCCAACGCCATCGACAAGCACCACAAGACCCCGGCCATCGCGGCAGCCATCTACCTGGCCGAGTGCCAGCGCGAGCGCGAGCTGGAACAGGGACGCCTGCTGGACCGTTGAGGTCTGCCTGACCGAGCATCCTCCGTGGCGGGCGTCTCTCCCCGCCGCTCAGTTTTCTGCCTTATCCTCTTCCGTGTGCCGTGTGCCGTGTGCCGTGTGCCGTGTGCCGTGTGCATGCGCCAGCGCCCGTCCATATTCCCTGCCTGTTCTCTCTTACTGCCAGCACCATCATGAAAAAACCGGGTGCATGGTGCACCCGGTTGATTTCCGATCTGGGTCGGCGACACCTCGCCGCCGTGCCGTGCTCTGGCGTCAGTTGACCAGTCCCATCGCCTGGGGCAGTGCCATGGAGATGGCTGGCACATAGGTGACCAGCAGCAGCACCAGCGCGATGACCGCAAAGAAGGGCAGCAGCGGCTTGATGACCCCCTCAATCTTGATCTCCCCTATCTTGCAGCCGGTGAACAGGATGGGGCCGACCGGTGGCGTGATGGTGCCGAGGGAGAGGTTGAAGATCATCATGATGCCGAACTGCACCGGATCCATGCCGAACTGGGTGCAGATCGGCAGGAAGATAGGGGTGAAGATCAGCACCGCCGGGGTCGGGTCCATGAAGGTGCCCACCAGCAGCAGCACCAGGTTCATGATGAGCAGGATGAGCAGGAAGCTGTCGGTGAAGGAGAGCAGGCCCGAGGCGATCAGCGCCGGGATCTTGGTGAAGGCCATCACCCAGGACATGATGGAGGAAGCCGCCAGCATCAGGATCACGATGGCCGTCATCTTGGCGGTCGCGAGGAAGATGGCGGGCAGGTCGGCCGCCTTGATGTTGCGGTAGCAGATGCCCAGGGCCAGGGAGTAGACCACGGCGATGGCGGACGCTTCGGTGGCGGTGAAGATCCCGCCCAGAATGCCGCCGATGACCACCACTATCATCATCAGGCTGGGCACCGCATCCAGCAGCAACTTGAGGTGCTGCCCCTTGAGGGAGCCCTTGTCTGCCACGTAGCCGCGGCGCTTGGCGATGAAGCCGGCCACCAGCATGACCCCCAGACCCCACAGGATGCCGGGAATGTAGCCCCCCATGAACAGGGCGGTAATGGAGACGCTGCCTGCCACTGTGGCATAGACGATCAGGGAGTTGCTGGGGGGGATCAGCATGCCGGTCGGAGCCGAGGCGATGTTCACTGCGGCGCTGAAGGCGGGGTCGTAGTTATCCTTCTTCTGGATCGGGGACATGATGCCGCCGATGGCCGCCGCGGAGGCGACGCCGGAGCCGCTGATGGAGCCGAACAGCATGTTGGCCACCACATTGGTCTGGGCCAGGGGGCCGGGCAGGAAGTTGCTGAGGATCTTGGCGCAGTTGATCAGGCGGATGGCGATGCCGCCGTTGTTCATCAGGTTGCCGGCCAGGATGAAGAAGGGAATGGCCAGCAGGGCGAAGGAGTCCAGACCGACGAAGACCCGCTGGGCCGAGGTCAGGATGGCGCCGTCAAACGGCAGGATCAGCGCCATCGCCAGGAAGGAGGAGAGCCCGATGCTGATACTGATGGGGGCGCCGATGAACAGCAGGAAAAAGGCACCGATGAACATCACCAGCGCAACAACAACCGCAATATCCATGGTTACACCTTTTGCTTGAAGGAGAATTGCTTGGCCAGCCCGTACTGGTTGTACAGGCAATAGAAGAGGGTCAGCGCGCCGCACAGGGGGATGGCGGCGTAGATGACCCCGACGGGGATCTGCAGCGCGGAGTCGAGCTGCCCCATCTGGCGATTCATGCCGATGTAGCCGCCCACCGTCAGGACCAGCAGGGCAAAGGCCGCGGTGGCCAGCTCGCCGAGCATCTCCATCAGGATGCGGACATTGTGGGGCATGCGATCGCGCATGAAGGTGATGGCCATGTGCTCGCGCAAGCCGAAGACATAGGCGCTCCCGATCAGCACCAGCCAGATGAAGAGGTAGCGGGAGAGCACTTCGCTCACCGCGCTCGGGCTGTTGAACAGATAGCGGGTCACGACCTGGTAGGTGACCAGCATCGTCATCACCCCCACGAGGGTGATGCAGAAATAGGCGACGGCGAGATCCACCCTCTGCTTGAACCTGGCCAGGGCGGCGCAGAAACCGCCCTGAAGGGGGTGCTCATGAGGTGCAGGGTGAGAAGCCGATGGGCGAGGGGATGTCATGATGGATCCTTATAGGAGGGGCCACCATGGCAGCCCCTGACAGCAGCAGGCATCAGTTGGCTAATGCGCGGATCTTGGTGAAGATGTCTTTCTGCTCCGGGGTGGTCAGCAGGGTCTCTTGCAGCGGCTTGCAGCGCGCCTGGAAGGGGGCGATGTCCACTTCGGTGAAGGTGGCCCCCTGGCTGGTGGCGGTCTGCTTGGCCGTCTCCAGCGCCTGGGCGAAGAGGTCGAACTCGGTCGCCGTACTCTCCTTGGCCAGCTTGCGGAAGGTGGCCTGATCGGCGGCATCCATCTGTTCCAGGAAGTTCTCGTTGACCACCAGCAGATCGGCCACCATCACGTGACGGGTGTAGGAGAAGTGGGGTGCCACTTCGTACTGCTTTAGATCGGCGTAGGTGATCTCGTTGTTTTCAGCCCCGTCCAGTACCCCTTGCTGGATGGCGGAGTAGACCTCCCCCTGACCCATGGGCACGCCGGTGCCACCCATGCAGCCCAGCATCTTGACCATGGTGTCGGACTGCATGACGCGGATCTTCTTCCCTTTCATGTCTTCGGGCGTCTGGATGGGGGCACCCTTGACGTACATGCTGCGGGCGCCTGCGGTATAGGCGGTCAGCACCTCGAAGCCGTTGCCCTTGGTGGAGCTGAACAGGGCGCTCAGGGTATCGCCGGTAAACACTCTGCGCTGGTGCTCCGGGTTGTCATAGATGTAGGGCATGGCGAGGACGGAGAAGTTCTTGTTGAAGTTCTCGACCAGGGGGTTGGCGACCACCGCCAGCTGGATGGCGCCGGACTGCACCAGCTCCAGCGCGGCACGCTGATCACCCAGCAGCTCGTTCGGGTGGATCTCCAGCTTGTACTTGCCGCCGGTGGCGGCTTCCAGTTTCTGGCTGAAGTCTTCGAGCGCCTTGAACTGGGGGTTGTGTTCGGACTGGTTGAACGCCGTCTTCAAGATCACGGGACCAGCAGCCTTGCTGTCTTCACCACATCCCGCCAGCAGCAGACTCGCGGCGACCACTGTGCCAATCAGAGACAACTTGGGCAGAGCATTCATTGTACGCATGTGTGACCCCTTCTGGGTTTGGTTATTTTGATGATGCTCATGCTACGCGAATCCGGTGCCATTTCAGTGATCAAACTCAAGTTAATGAAATGGCGTTCCGGATTTGTGGAAATCAAAAATCAAAATTTGTGATTGCAGATTGCTGCCGATATTGAAGGGCGATTCATTTGGGCTTTAGATGGCTTTTCTCGGGGGAGAAAAAGGGGAGCCTGGGCTCCCAAGGGACAACGGAAAGAGGGGAGGCCGGCTGACCGGCGTTCGGCTCTGGGGCGGTCGGGAACACCGAACTCCCCTAGAACTTGGGAGCAGAGGGGCGCCTCACTGGGCGGCGAGCCACTCCTTGCAGATCTTGAACACGACCTTGCGGATCCTGGCCGGGGCGCCGATCTGGCAGGTGGGCCTGTGTACCTCGCCGGGGTAGAAGACGGCGAAGTCGCCGGCCGCCAGCTGCAGCCGGCTGGTGATCGCCGGGTTGTCCAAAAAAATAAGGTCGGGACCGGTCTCCTGATAGGTGTGAGGGGAGGAAACGGCGGGACTGAGGGCGATCCCCTCCTGCCCGGACAGCACTATCTGGATATCCAGGTAGCGGTCGTGAAACTCGCTCCTCAGATTCGCCTCCTCGTTTGTGGTGGGGGTGGAGACGAGATAGAAGACGGCGTCGTCGATGACCTCGTGCCTGCCCTCTTCCTGCTGCAGCAGGCGCTGCAGGGAGAGCTCGGGACGGGAGAGGAGCCGGTGCAGGGCGGGGGGGAGCATGGCGATGTCGAGCTGCTTCAGGTTGCCAACGATCATGGGCAATGTCCTTGGATGGGGCCATCGCCGCGGTGGGGATGGCGTCGGGAAACAGGGAAGGCGGGCCCGTTGCGGCGGGCCCGGCAGGGATCAGAGGGCCATCATGGCCTGCTTGGTGAGGGCACCAATCTTGTCCCATTCACGGTTGTCGATGAGGTTGGCGGGCACCATCCAGGTGCCGCCGCAGGCGAAGACTGCGGGCAGGGCGAGGTAGTCCTTCACGTTGCTCGGGCTGATGCCGCCGGTGGGCATGAAGGAGACCGGGTAGACGGCGCTCATGGCCTTGAGCATGCCGAGCCCGCCGGAGGATTCGGCCGGGAAGAACTTGAGGGTGTTCAACCCGAGTTCCATGGCCTGCTCGACCTGGCTGGGGTTGTTGACGCCGGGGATGATGGTCGCCCCGCGAGCCTGGCAGTATTGCACGATGCGCGGATTGAGCCCCGGGCTCACGATGAAGTCGGCACCCGCCTCGATGGCCTGGTCGACCTGGGCCGTGGTCAGCACGGTGCCGGCACCGATCAGCATCTGGGGGAAGGCCTGGCGCATGCGGCGAATGGCCTCGGCGGCGGCCGGGGTGCGGAAGGTGATCTCGGCGCTGGGCATGCCGTTCTCCATCAGGGTGCGGCCGAGGGCGACGGCATCGTCGGCGTCCTGGATGGCGATGACGGGAATGACTTTCAGCAGGGCGAGTTGTTCAAGCAGTGTGGGCATGGGAAACCTCGTTGGAGTGTTGGTCTGTCGTGACGGATTGCGGCATGGCTGCCAGGGGGATGATGGCCCCCCTATGCTGGATGACGGTGCTGGCGAGTTGATGGGCGTAGCGGGCCGATTCGGCCACGGATTGCCCGGCCAGCCGGGTGGCGAGGTAACCGGCGCTGAAGGAGTCGCCGGCCGCGGTCGTGTCGATCACGCGCGCCTTGGGCAGGGCCACGGCCGGCACCTCGCAGCGCTCCGCCTGGCGGACAATGAGGCAGGGCTCGGCGCCGCGCTTGATGACGATCTCGTCCACGCCAAGAGCCCGGGTCCGGGCCAGGCACTGGTCTTCATCGCTGTCGCCCCAGAGCGCCACGTCGTCATCCAGGGTCAGGAAGGCGAGATCGGTCAGGGCCAGCATGGCGCCATAGGTCTGTTGCGCGGCTTCCCGGCTCTCCCACAGGCGCGGGCGATAGTTGTTGTCAAAGGCGATCCTGACGCCGGTGGCGCGGCAGTCGGCCAGCAGCCGCAGCAGGGTCAGCCTGTCATCCGGTGACAGGATGGCGAGACTGATCCCGCTCAGGTAGATGTAGTCCACATCGTGCAGTTGCTGGCAGATGGCGACGGCTTGCGGGGTCTGCAGCCAGTAGCGTGCCGCCGCATCGCTGCGCCAGTAGTGGAAGGTGCGCTCCCCCCTGTCGTCGGTTTCGATGAGGTAGAGGCCCGGCAGCTTGTGGTCGAGGCGCTGCACCAGAGCGGTGTGCACCCCCTCCTGTTGCCACTGCGCCAGCATGGCCTCGCTCATGGGATCGGTGCCGAGGGCGCTGACATAGTGCACCGAGACCTGTGGATTGGCCCGCACCAGGTAGACGGCGGTATTGAGGGTATCCCCTCCGAAATGGCGCACGATGCCTGACTGGTTTTCCGACAGCTCGATCATGCACTCGCCGATGACGGCGACCTTGACTGACATAACTCCTCCCGCGTAATCCGCGTTGGTGACCTGGCCATTTTATTTAATGGCGCTTCAATAAAAAACTATTGAAACGTAATTTCATTAAATTTGTGACATTGGTCTTGTGTCTGGCGGGAGAGAGGTTGTCCAGGGGGAGGCGAGGCAGCGGGAGGAGCGGGACGCGGTGGGACCCTGCGTGAGCAAGACCACATTCTCTACCTATAAATGATGGATTTGGCTGGATAATTGTCAGCATCCCTATGATGCCAGATTCATTTTAAATACAATGAAACGGCCAACCATTTTTTTTGGAAATGAATCATGTCGATGATAGACAACTCACCAGAATCGGTGTCATCGGTACTCAA
The DNA here is from genome assembly GCF_019048365.1 of Aeromonas sp. FDAARGOS 1415. Taxonomy (NCBI): domain Bacteria; kingdom Pseudomonadati; phylum Pseudomonadota; class Gammaproteobacteria; order Aeromonadales; family Aeromonadaceae; genus Aeromonas; species Aeromonas sp. FDAARGOS 1415. The sequence goes on from NZ_CP077363.1 coordinate 2,520,993, forward strand.
GGTGTTCGGCATACTGCAGGCGCTCGGGGAACAGAAAGAGATCGGGGTGACCGAGCTCTCCCAGCGGATCATGATGTCCAAGAGCACCGTCTACCGCTTCTTGCAGACCATGAAGACCCTGGGGTACGTCTCCCAGGAGGGGGAAACGGACAAGTATGCCCTCAGCCTGAAGCTGTTCGAGCTCGGCGCCAAGGCACTGGAGCACCAGGATCTGGTGCAGATTGCCGACGAGCAGATGTACCGTCTCGGCAAGCAGACCAAAGAGACCCTGCACCTGGGGATGCTGGACGAAGACAGCATCGTCTACCTGCACAAGATCGACTCCGAATACAACCTGCGGATGTACTCCCGCATCGGCCGCCGCCGCCCGCTCTACAGCACCGGCCTTGGCAAGGTGATGATGGCCTGGCTGCCGGAGACCGAGGTGCGCGCCATGCTGGCGGGCGTCACCTTCGAGCGCTTCACCGAGCACACCCTGGCGGACGTCGATGCCCTGCTGGTGGAGCTGGCCCAGGTGCGCGAGCAAGGCTATGCGGAAGACAGGGAAGAGATGGAACACGGGCTGCGCTGTTTTGCGGTGCCCATTTACAGCCGCATGGGACGGATCATCGCGGGGCTCTCCCTGTCCCTGCCCCTGGTGCGCTTCCACGAGGAGGACAAGGCCTCTCTGGTGGCCCAGCTGCACGAGGCTGCGGCCAGGATCTCCGCCGGTCTCGGCTTCCACGACTACCCCTTCGGCCATCGCGGCTGAAGCGGCTTCATCGCAATGCAAAAGAGCAGGCTCCGGCCTGCTCTTTTTGTTTCTGCCCCCGGTCACGGGCTGCGGGGCTTATCCCCGGGCGTCCTGGGGGGCTGTCTTGTAGAGCCGGAAGATGGTGTGGCTGTTGATGACGAAGAAGATGCTCTCCTGCAGGATGCCGCCGATGGAGCCTGCCCAGATATTGTGGGTCAACCAGCAGACGGTGCTGCACAGCATGCACAACCTCATGGCGACGCCGTTCAGGCGAAACAGGGCATAGGTGCTGAGGGTCGTGCCGATCAGGGTCAGTATCTGGACCGGGTGGCCAATCTGGGGAATGACCAGCAGCCAGGCCAGCGCCAGAAACAGCACCATGACACCGAGGCCGCGGTAGTAACCGGACACCCAGTTGCGCACCGCACAGAGCAGGCAGTTGATGGCGGCCACCGAGGATCCCAGCAGCAGAAAGTGCAGCCCCATCAGGGTGCCATTGAGGGTGAGGTGGAGCCGAAGCTTGCTGTCCTGGCGCTGCATGAACGCCGTGGCACCCACCAGGCAGGCCAGCAGGCCGACCCCCTGGGCAAACCAGAGACTGTCGAGGAACATGGTGTCTTCCTGTCAGAGCAACGACAAAAGGCGCCGGGTGGCGCCTTGTCTATGAAGCGGGGATCAACGGGCCAGCCAGCCACCGTCCACGGCGACGGTGTAGCCGTTGATGTAGTCCGAGGCGGAGGAGGCCAGGAACACCACGGGGCCCATCATGTCGTCCGGCACACCCCAGCGACCCGCCGGGATCCGCTCCAGGATGGCGGCGTTGCGGTCATCGTCGGCACGCAGGGCGGCGGTGTTGTTGGTGGCCATGTAGCCGGGGGCGATGGCATTGACGTTGATGCCCTTGCTCGCCCACTCGTTGGCCAGCAGGCGGGTGATGCCCATGACGCCGCTCTTGGAGGCGGTGTAGGAGGGCACCCGGATGCCACCCTGGTAGGAGAGCATGGAGGCGATGTTGACGATCTTGCCACCCTCGCCCTGGGCCATGAACTGCCTGGCCACCGCCTGGGACATGAAGAAGACGCTCTTGATGTTGATGTTCATCACGTCGTCCCAGTCCTTCTCGCTGAAGTTGATGGCGTCTTCCCGGCGGATGATGCCGGCGTTGTTCACCAGCACGTCGACGCGACCGAAGTGGGAGACCGCCTGATCCACCAGCGCCGGCAGGGTGTCTACCTTGCTGACATCCGCCTTCAGGCTCAGGAAGCGGCGACCGATGGCCTCGACCTTGGCGATGGTGTCGGTGGGCTCGACGATGTTGATGCCGACGATGTCACAACCCGCCTCGGCGAGTCCCAGAGCCATGCCCTGGCCCAGACCGGTGTCGCAACCGGTGACGATGGCGACCTTACCTTTCAGATCGAATGCATTGAGAATCATGTTGTTACCTCTAAGCCACGGGAGGGCGTGGGATTAAGTGTCTCGCAGGAGCCGCCTGGGCGGCTCGCGAGGGGGAAGCCGGTCAGCGCAGGTCCTGGACGGCGACATGGTCCATGTCACCGAACACCTGGTTCTCGCCCACCATGCCCCAGATGAAGGTGTAGGCCTGGGTGCCGACGCCGGAATGAATGGACCAGCTCGGGGAGATGACGGCCTGTTCGTTGTGCACCAGCAGGTGACGGGTCTCGTCCGGCTTGCCCATCATGTGGAAGACGGCGGCGTCTTCCTTCATGTTGAAGTAGAAGTAGACCTCCATGCGGCGCTCGTGGGTGTGGCAGGGCATGGTGTTCCACAGGCTACCCTCTTCGAGCTGGGTCATGCCCATGACGAGCTGGCAGGTCGGCAGCACATCCGGCACCAGATACTTGTAGATGGTGCGACGGTTGCTGGTGGCCGCATCCCCCAGGGTGGCCGGAGAGGCCTGATCCTGGGTGACCTTGCGGGTCGGGTAGCGGGTGTGGGCCGGGGCGCTGTTGTAGTAGAACTTGGCCGGCTGGGCGGCATCCACGCTGGCGAAGCTCAGCTCGCGGGCGCCCTGGCCGACGTAGAGGGCCTCGGCCTTGCCCACTTCATAGGTTGTGCCATCCACCACCACCAGACCGGGTCCGCCGATGTTGATGAGGCCGAGCTCGCGCCGCTCCAGGAAATAGGTGACCCCGAATGCCTTGCCGAGCTCGTCGGAGAAGGTGAGCGGTGCATCGATGGGCATGATGCCGCCGAACACGATGCGATCGATGTGGCTGTAGGTCATGGTCAGCTGGTTCGGGGTGAAGATCTCCTCCACCAGAAACTCACGGCGCAGGCCCTGGGTGTCGAGCTGTTTGGCGTGATCGCTGTGGATGCTTTGACGAGTTTGCATGTTGAACCTCAGTGCCTGGCCGCAAGCGGCATGGGTGACGATATGTCGGGAAATCCTGTCGTTGAAGGCACGATAGCAAAATGAAAAACTGCGATCAAATTAAAATGAAACTTCGTTTTATGTTTTTGCGATGAAGGTTGCAGTTTTGAATTTCAAGGGGGCGGCTCTCAGTTCACGATGGCATGCGGGCCGGCTCGTCGCCGATCCTTGTCAGGCCGCAGCGCCTCGCCCCGTCGTCGCCGCAGGGAGGTCCCTGACCGGGACGAGGTGTGGCCATCATGACAAGGAAGAGGAGGGGCGATCCCGGCCGCAGGGGGCCGGCCACCCAGGGCGGCCCTGTCGGCGGTTATCGGGCCGAAGGCGTTTATTAACCGGGGCAGACGTGCCAGAATGCGCGGCGTTTGTCTGCCGACGCTCGCAATGGGCTGTCCGATCACCGTCTCTGTTTACTCCCAGGGTTTTTGCATGCTGCTACTCATCGACAACTACGACTCCTTTACCTGGAACCTGGTGCAATATTTTGGTGCCCTGGGGCAGGAGGTGCTGGTGAAGCGCAACGACGAGCTGAGCCTGGAGGAGATAGCCCGGCTTGCCCCCCGCCATCTGGTGATCTCCCCCGGCCCCTGCACGCCGAACGAGGCGGGCATTTCGCTGGCGGCCATCTCCCGTTTTGCCGGCGAGATCCCCATTCTCGGCGTCTGCCTCGGCCACCAGTCCCTGGCCCAGGCGTTCGGCGCCAGGGTGGTGCGTGCCCGTCAGGTGATGCACGGCAAGACTTCTCTCATCCGTCACAGGGGGGAGGGGGTGTTCAGGGGGCTCAACAATCCGCTGCGGGTGACCCGCTACCACTCCCTGGTGGTGGAGGCGCAGACGTTGCCGGATTGTTTCGAGGTCACCGCCTGGAGCGAGCACGCCGATGGCAGTCGGGACGAGATCATGGGGCTGCGACATAAAACACTGGCGCTGGAAGGGGTTCAGTTCCATCCGGAGAGCATCTTGAGCGAGCAGGGCCACCAGTTATTGGCCAATTTTTTGGCCATTTCCTGAAAAAATTGTGACATGCGCCTCAAAACAGAGATGAGGCGAAAAAAATTTTCCCTGACACTTTATTCACCCTCCTCCCTGTCCAAATTATCTCTTGCCAACACCCCCTGAGCCGTTATGCAATGCGGTTGCCTAAAATCTCACGGGCAATCGAACAATGTTCCTCATAGGCGGTCAAGTTACAGACTTTTTACTTTTTTTCTGTGATAATTCCGCCACGTTTACACGGATTTAACTTTTGGGCGGTGGATTATTCTGCCGCGGGATAGCAGGAGAGCAATATGTCAGAGTTGTTGGCAGTGACACGTGAAGTGTTTGATGAAGTGATGGTTCCCAACTATGCGCCGGCCAAGATCATTCCGGTCCGCGGCGAGGGATCACGTGTCTGGGATCAGGAAGGCCGCGAGTATGTCGACTTCGCGGGCGGGATCGCGGTCAATGGCCTGGGCCATTGCCATCCCAAGCTGGTCGAAGCCCTGAAAACCCAGGGTGAGAAGCTGTGGCACCTCTCCAACGTGATGACCAACGAGCCGGCCCTGCGCCTGGCCAAGAAGCTGGTCGCCGCCACCTTCGCCGAGAAGGTCTATTTCTGCAACTCCGGTGCCGAAGCGAACGAAGCCGCCCTCAAGCTGGCCCGCCGCTACGCCATCGAGAAGTTCGGGGCCCACAAGACCCAGATCATCGCCTTCCACCAGGGCTTCCACGGCCGTACCTTCTTCACCGTCAGCGTCGGCGGTCAGGCAGCCTACTCCGATGGCTTCGGTCCGAAGCCGGCCGATATCACCCACGTGACCTACAACAACCTGGAAGAGTTGGCCTCCGTCATCTCCGACAATACCTGTGCCGTGGTGATGGAGCCGCTGCAGGGGGAAGGTGGCATCATTCGTCCCACCGACGAGTTTGCCCGTGGCGTGCGCGAGCTGTGCACCAAGCACAACGCCCTGCTGATCTATGACGAAGTGCAGTCCGGTGTCGGCCGTACCGGCGAGCTCTATGCCTATATGGGTCTGGGCGTCACGCCGGACATCCTCACCAGCGCCAAGGCGCTGGGCGGCGGCTTCCCCATCGGCGCCATGCTGACCACCACCGAGATCGCGGCTCACCTGAAAGTGGGTACTCACGGCTCTACCTACGGCGGCAACCCGCTGGCCTGCGCCGTAGCCGAAGCGGTGCTGGACGTGGTCAACACCCCGGAAGTGCTGAGCGGCATCAAGCAGCGCGAGCAGCTGTTCCGTCAGGGTCTGGAAGCCATCAACGCCAAGTACCACTGCTTCAGCGAAGTGCGCGGCCAGGGTCTGCTGCTGGGCGCCGTGCTGAACGATGACTTCAAGGGCCGCTCCCGCGACTTCCTGCTGGCCTCCGTCGATCAGGGCCTGCTGGCGCTGGTAGCGGGCACCAACGTGGTGCGCTTCACACCGTCCCTGGTGATCCCGGAAGCGGACATCAAGGAAGGTCTGGCCCGGTTCGAGAAAGCAGTCGCCCAGGTGGTCAACGCCTGAGGCTAGTTGAGGTGGGGAACCCGCCCGGCAGGAGCCGGGCCCCCACCTGTCGTCAATGAAAGGGAGTTGTCATTTATGTTGGTTATCCGTCCTATCGAGCAGCGCGACTTCGCCGGCCTCAAAACCTGTGCCATCGAATCCGGCACCGGCATGACTTCACTGCCGGTCAACGATGAGTTGCTGCAACGCAAGATCGATGCCTCGACCCAGACCTTCCTGGACAAACCGGCCGGCAAGGGAGATTGTCTCTACTTCTTCGTGGCCGAGGATCTGGAAACGGGCGAGATGGTCGGCACCTGCGCCATCGACGCCGCCGTCGGCCTGTCCCAACCGTTTTACAACTATCACATCGGCAAGGTGGTGCACTCGTCACCCAAGCTCGGCATCTACAACGTGGTGGAGACACTCACCCTCTCCAACGACTACACCGGCAATTCCGAGCTCTGCACCCTGTTCCTGCGTGAATGTGCCCGCGAGGGGCTCAATGGCCGCCTGCTTTCCAAGCACCGTTTCCTGTTCATGGCCGAGCACCCCGAGCTGTTTGACAGTACCGTCTTTGCCGAGATGCGTGGCGTCTCCGATGGCAACGGTCACAGCCCCTTCTACGAGTGGCTGCAAAAGCATTTCTTCTCGATGGATTTCCCCACCGTCGACTATCTGACCGGCATCGGCAAGAAGCGCTTCATCGCCGAACTGATGCCCAAGTACCCCATTTACGTGAACCTGCTGAGCAACGAGGCGCGCGCCGTCATCGGCCAGACCCATGAAAAGACCCGTCCGGCCATCAAGATGCTGCAGGACGAAGGCTTCGTGAACCGCGGCTATGTCGACATCTTCGATGCCGGCCCCACCGTCGAGTGCGAGGTGAAGAACATTCGCAGCGTGCGCCGCAGCCAGAAGCTGGCGGTGCTGGTGGGCGAGCCCATCGGCGGCCACACCTACCTCATCTGCAACGCCAGGTTCGAACAGTACCGTGCCTGCTACGGCAACATCCGGGTCGATCTGGACAAGCACGAAGCCATCATTCCGCCCAAGATGGCGGCCGCCCTCAAGGTGGAAAATGGCGACATGGTACGGGTCGTCGATCTGGAATAACGGGTAAATCCGCATTGAGACAGGCTGCCGAGGCGGCCTGTGCACCACAGGGAGTGAATTGATGATGTCTTTAGTCCAGTTTATCGATGGCCAGTGGCTGGCCGGTGAAGGCAAGCCGTTCGAATCAAAAGATCCGGCCAGGAATGAAGTGATCTGGCACGGGGAAGCCGCCAGCCAGACCCAGGTCGATGCCGCCGTCAAGGCCGCCCGCAGCGCCTTCTACCATTGGTCCGATCTGGTCCTCGAGGAGCGTCTGGCCATCGTGCGCCGCTACGCCGATCTGCTCGGCGAGCACAAGGAGGCGCTGGCCCTGACCATCGCTCGCGAAACCGGCAAGCCCCTGTGGGAGACCCGCACCGAGGTCGCCGCCATGCAGGGCAAGATCGCCATTTCCATCCGCGCCCATGACGAGCGCACCGGCACGGTCGAGAACCCCATGCCGGGCGCCAAGGCGTTCGTGCGCCACAAGCCCCACGGCGTGGTCGCCGTGTTCGGCCCCTACAACTTCCCGGGCCACCTGCCCAACGGTCACATCGTTCCGGCGCTGATCGCCGGCAATACCGTGGTGTTCAAACCCTCCGAGCTGACCCCCATGGTCGCCGAGGCCATGGTCAAGGTGTGGCAGGAGGCGGGGCTGCCCAAGGGCGTGCTCAACCTGGTGCAAGGGGAAGTGGACACCGGCAAGGCGCTGGCCGGCAATCCGGACATCGACGGCCTCTTCTTCACCGGCTCGTCCCGCACCGGCCACTTCCTGCACCAGCAGTTTGCCGGTCAGCCGGGCAAGATCCTGGCCCTGGAGATGGGCGGCAACAACCCCCTCATCGTCAAGGACGTGAGCGACATCGACGGTGCCGTGCACGCCATCGTGCAATCCGCCTTCATCACCTCGGGCCAGCGCTGCACCTGTTCCCGTCGCCTGTTCGTCGAGCGCGGCGAGCGGGGCGATGCCCTAGTCAAGCGGCTGGTGGACGTGGTAGGCCAGATCAAGGTTGGTCTCTATGATGCCGCCGAGCAACCCTTCATGGGCGCCATGATAAGCGAGCGCGCAGCACTGGGCATGGTCGAGGCCCAGGCCAACCTGCAGCGCCTCGGTGGCCAGAGTCTGCTCACCCTCAAGCACCTGGAAGCGGGCACCGGCTTCGTCTCCCCGGGCATCATCGACGTGACCGCGGTCAAGGCGCTGCCGGACGAAGAGTACTTCGGCCCGCTGCTGCAGCTCATTCGCTACGACGACTTCGACGCCGCCATCGAGAAGGCGAATGCCACCAGCTTCGGCCTCTCGGCCGGCCTGCTCGGTGACAACGAGGCGGACTGGAACCACTTCTTCAAGCGGATCCGTGCCGGCATCGTCAACTGGAACAAGCCCATCACGGGCGCCTCCAGCGCCGCGCCGTTCGGCGGCATCGGGGCCTCCGGCAACCACAGGGCGAGCGCCTACTACGCCGCCGACTACTGTGCCTACCCGGTTGCCTCCGTCGAAGACAGCAAGGCCGCCATGCCGGAGCAGCTGTCTCCCGGCCTGACCTTCTGATAACAAGAAAATAAAAGAGGGGCACCCAGAGGTGCCCCTGTCTGTACCCGCAATCAAAGGAAAGAGAGATGCAAAAGGATATCGATACCCTGTTTGGCCATCTGTGGGACAACTACATTCGGGTCACCCCCAGTGCCCACAAGGTACATCAACTGCTTGGGGGCGGCGCGCCCATCATCAACGATCACGTGGCATTCCGGACCTACAACCTGCCCAAGCTCGGTCTCGAGAAGCTGGCGGCCCACTTCCGTGCCCTGGGGTATGAGGAGAAGGGGGAGTACGTGTTCAAGGCCAAGAAGCTCTATGCCAAGCACTTCGAGCACGCTGACCCGGACGCTCCCAAGGTGTTCATCAGCGAGCTGAAGGTGGAAGAGCTCTCCGAGACGGCCCAGGCCATCATCCACAAGCTGGTGGATCAGGTGCCGGAGCACCTGACCGATACCGCCGCCTTCCTCTATGCCGGCGCGCCCTGGCAGGTCTCCCACTCCGACTACCAGACCCTGCTGGCGGAGAGCGAGTACGCGGCCTGGATGGCGGCCTGGGGCTACCGTGCCAACCACTTCACCGTCAACATCAACCGCCTGGCTGACTTCGACACCATCGAGCAGGTCAACGCCGCGCTCAAGGCGGCGGGCTTCGTGCTCAACACCGTCGGCGGCGAGGTGAAGGGGGATCCCGAGGTGATGCTGGAGCAATCCTCCACCATGGCGGACAAGGCCGAGGTGGCCTTCAGCGACGGCGTGCGCGCCATCCCGAGCTGCTTCTACGAATTCGCCCTGCGCTACCCCCAGGCGGACGGCGTGCTCTACCCGGGCTTCGTCGAGGCCTCGGCCGACAAGATCTTCGAATCCACCAATGCCATGTGATGGCTGCCGTGAGCAAAACGCCCCGCCCGGGGCGTTTTTTTATGGATTTTCGCCGGCCTGACACGATCTTTACCTCCCCTTGACCCATCAGCCCGCGGCGAGCCGCTAGCATGATGCCGCCCGCTGCCGTGGGCCATCGCCGCACCGTGGCGGCGTATGCCACCTGTTTTGGAGTCATGTCATGAAGATTGTTCTGCCCTTGCTGCTATCCCTCACCACCCTGACTGCCGCCGCGGGCGATCAGGGCAGCCGTACCCCGCCCAAGCCCCCGCGCGAGATGTCGGCCGAGATGAAGGCGGCGTTCGAGAGTTGCAAGGAGCATGGCAAACCGGGGGAGTCGGAATTTGACAACTGCATGTCAGATCTGGGGTTTGAGCGGCCGGATGGCCCGGCCCCGACGGGTGGAAAAGAAGGGGAACCTGAGGCCGAGTAAGCTGGTGCGGACCCGCCGGTCAGGCCGGGCCCGCGTCAGTCATACCCGTTGCAGCGCCCCTTCAGTGGCCAGCAAGGTGGTCATACCCGCGGCCTTGCCCGCCTGAATGCCGATCCGGGTGTCTTCGAACACCAGGCAGTTGGCCGGGTTGGCGCCGAGCAGCTCGGCCACCCTGAGGAAGGTATCGGGATGGGGCTTGTGGTTGTCGACGTCGTCGGCGCTCACCAGCACGGGGATGAAGGCATCGAGCCCGGTCTGGCGCAAGATGTGCGCCGCATGCTCCCGGGATGAACCCGTGCCTATGCCCATGGGTACCTTGCCGTGGTACTGCCTGACCAGATCCCACATGGCGGGAAACACCCGGACGTCGTCGATCCGTGCCAGATAGAGAGCAACCTTGCGTTGGGCGAAGGCCTCCACGTCGATCTCCAGCCCGTGCTGCTCTGCCAGCATGGCCACTATCTTGCGGGTGGGGATGCCACCGTACTCGTTGAGCTGGACGCGATCGAACGGCAGGCCGAACTCGGCGCTGGTCGCCTCCCAGGCATCCAGGTGCAGGGGCATGGAGTCCACCAGGGTCCCATCCATGTCGAAGATCAGGGCGTCGTAGTCTGCACATTGAGCGCGTTCAAATGGCGCGTGTTCAGGCTGCGAGTGTTCAAGCGGGGCATGTTCAGGCATGGGGCGTCCTCTGTGGCAAAGGCCCACCCTACCAGATCCGGGCCGCAGATGCCGTATCCCGGGTCACAATAGGCTGTGACCCAGGCCAGAGGCCCATTCGATCAGGGGCGCTCGCGTTCACTTGGTTTCGGTTGTCGCGGTACAGGGCGCCGCTTTTTGGCGCCGAGCATCCTGGCGCGCCAGGGCCCCTTGCCCCTGCTGGCGTTCGGTCTGGGCGTCCAGCTCCTTGCCGAGGAAGTAGTTCAGGAAAGTGCGGATCACCGCGATGATGGCGAGGCGGACCAGCTCCTCCTTGCTCGGCGCCACCGTGGTGGCCAGGATGTCGGCGGCGAGCTGGAACTCCAGCGCCAGGATGAGCCAGCTGCCGAAACAGAGCCGGATGCGGGGAAAGCCGGGCTCGTGATCCCGCACCCGCACCGCCAGCCAGAGGGTCTTGCCGAGCCCCATCACCACGCAGGCGATGGAGATGAGTTCCAGCAGCAACTGGAACAGCTCGACCCCGTGCATCATGGCCTCTCTCAGGTTCGCTATCTCAAACACGCTTGGCACCTCCCTGATTCAAAAGAGACACTTTTAGCACGGCGTCGGGCCCGGGCCAACTCAGATCCCCCTGAGCAGGGTGGCGATCTGGCCGATGAGCTGGCGCTGGCATGCGGCGGTTCACAAAATCAGGCTTCAATCAGCGCGAATTCAATCACATAGAGCGGCGGCAGGGTGGGGTAGATATCGCGGATGACCTGTTTGAGCTCAGGGAGGGCCATGTTCTCCTGGCGGGCGTGCTCGTCGTTCAGATCCTCGAAGGCGACGGCCTTGACCGACAGCACCTCTATGGTGCCAAAGGGCTGATGCTCCGGGTTGGTGAACAGGGCCAGCCGCTGGCCGGGCTGCCAGTCGGCCTCGCTCTCGTCGCGGATGGTGATGGTCTTGCGCCCAGCCTGGATGTCGGCGACGAAGCGGCTGAAGAAGGTGAACTCGGGGTGGGTCGACATGGCACTCTCCTGACAGGATGAATCGAAATGGGATGAATGGAAATCAAAGGTCGAGATAGGCGCGCAGCCTGGCCAGATCGGCGATGACGGGGCCGTCGCTGCCATCGGCGACGATGCCCTGTTCGATCAGCTCCTTGAGGGCGCGCCGGTAGACCCGCTCCGTGGTGCCGAAGCGCGCCGCCTCGTGGGCCCGCTTGCGCGAACCCAGCATGGGGGTGCGCTGGCGCTCGCGCCACAGCTCGAAGGCGATGTTGTAGGCGATGGGGGGCAGCAGCCGGCTGGTGGTGATGTCCAGGGTGTCCAGGTAGTCGCTGGCGAGCGCCGCGGCGAAGAAGAGGGTCAGCTCGGGCTCGACCAGCAGCCGCTTGGCCAGCTTGCCTGCGCAGATGACGGCGGCATCCAGCTCTGTCTCGGCCACCACGCTCCACTGCACAGGGGTGGCGCTGAAGAACTCCATCTCGCCGAAGATCTGCTGGTGGCACTCGATCTCGCCGAGTTGAAACAGCCGCCCCGAGTGCACCGCACTGTTGAGGGAGACCCGGCCTTGGGCCACCAGATAGAGGTGCTCGCACTGCTCCCCCTGGCGCATGATGGGCTCGCCCGGCAGGTAGCGGCGCGAATGGAGGGTGCAGGCCGCCAGCGCTGCGGCGAAGCGCGGCTCGAGTGCGGCAAGCTCGGCGTGAAAGCGGCCGAGGGGATAGGGTTGTTGCTGCATGGAGAAGGCCCGGCTTGACGAGGGTCATGAGGCTAGCAAGGGCGGGGGCGGGATGCCAGCGCTGGCGCCCTTGAATGTGCCGGGCTTAACGTTTTGCCGGAGCCGCAACGGGCCCCGGCAGAACCGGCTATTGCGTCAGGGCGTGGAGGGCGGCGGCGATGGCCAGCCGCTCGCCGACCATCATGGCGGCCTCGCTGGCGGCGTAGTCGCTCACCCCCTCCTGCACGTCCTGCTCGAAGGCCACCACGTTGCAGAGCACGGCGGCCACCCGCACCTTGCGCAGGCGCCCCACGGCGAGCAGGGAGGCGGTTTCCATGTCTGCCCCGAGCACCCCCCGCTCGTGCCAGTAGCGACAGACTTCCTTCTCGTCATCCCGGTAGAAGCTGTCGTGGGAGCGCACCAGCCCGTGCCAGTGGGGATGCTCGCAGGTGCCGAGATGGGCGAGCAGGAGGGCCTGCAGGCGGATGTCGGCGCAGGCGGGGTACTCGGGCGGCAAATAGGCCAGCGAGGCGCCTTCGCTGCGCACCGCTCCCTCCACCACGATAAGATCCCCCAGCGCGATCTCATGCTGCAGGGCGCCGGCGGAGCCGACCCGGATGAGGGTGCGGGCGCCCGCCTGCACCAGCTCCTCCAGCGCGATGACGGCAGAGGCGCCGCCGATGCCGGTGCTGCACACCGTGACGGGCAGCCCCTGATGGCGGCCGTTGATGAGGCGAAACTCCCGGTGCTGGCCGAGACTCTCGCACTCCTCTAGCTGGCTGGCGATGCGCTGGACCCGGGCCGGGTCGCCGCACAGCACCACCCGTTCGGCGATCTGGTCCGGGCGGCATTGCAGGTGGGGCAGCAGGCTCATGCGATCGCTTCCTGTTGCGGACGTTTGGCACTGAGCATCCACAGGCGAGTACCGTTGGCGGCGATAAACAGCAGGATCAGGTACTCCAGGGACATGGCATAGACCCCCTGGGCGGCATAGACACCGATGCTGATGATGTTGATGACCACCCAGAGGATCCAGTTCTCCACGTACTTGCGGGTCATCAGGATCTGGGCCACCACGGAGAGCACCGTCATGCTGGCATCCCAGAAGGGGAAGGCATCGGGGGAGGGCTCGGGCGTGGCGAGATGGGCGCCAAACAAGTTGAGCAGGGCGACCGAGGTGCGCGCCAGGGCGGCGAAGACCGGGTCGATATAGAGGGTCAACAGGGCGATGGCCAGTACGCTCACGGCGGCGGTGGCGACGAGTTTGGACTTGCTGAGCCAGCGGATCTGCAGGGTATCCCCCTGGGCGTTGGCCGGACGGGTCCAGGCGTACCAGCCGTAGAGGTTGGCGCAGAAGAAGAACAGCTGCAGCAGCAACAGGCCGTAGAGCTGGATCTGGAAGAAGATGATGGCGAACAGGCTGATGTTGATGAGACCGAACAGGTAGTTGATGGTCTTCTCCTGGCTGGCGCACCAGATGCAGGCCAGCCCGAACAGGGTGCCGATGGCCTCGATCCACGACATGGCGTAGCCACCGCCCAGGGGGATGGTCACCAGGGTGTGATTGATGCTGAACCACTCGAATATGCTCATTTTCGATTCCTTTGAAAATTGGGGGCGTGAACCGGGCGTATTCTAGGGGCGACGCGAGGGCGCTTGCAGGACTTTTGTCCGCCCCGGGCCGAGCCACCTCAAAGAATGAGCAAAGAGAAGGGCAACTTTAGGCCCCCGATGACACCCTGATATGCGATGATGCCCTGCCCCTTTATTGATATGTCACAAAAGGGGGATGAGCTGGCTGTGGTCTGATGGGATCCGCCCCGGTGCGCTCGGGGTGGCGAGGAACGAAAGGAGCGAGTGTGAATTCCGAGTTGATCTGGGTGCTCAGCATGCTGGTGGGCGCCATCTTCCTGTTTATTACCAACAAGGTACGCATGGATGTGGTGGCCTTGCTGATCATCATACTGTTCGTGGTGAGCGGCACCCTGACCCTGCCGCAGGCCCTGGCAGGCTTCAGCGATCCCAACGTCATCCTGATCGCCGCCCTGTTCGTGGTGGGGGAGGGACTGGTGCGCACCGGCATCGCCTACCAGGTGGGGGACGCGCTGGTGAAGGTGGCCGGCAGCAGCGAGACCCGCATGCTGGTGCTGCTGATGGTGGCGGTGGCCACCCTGGGCGCCGTCATGAGCTCAACCGGCGTGGTGGCCATCTTCATCCCCGTGGTGCTGAGCGTGGCGAACCGGATGGGGATCCCGCCCGGGCGACTGATGATGCCGCTGGGTTTTGCCGGCCTCATCAGCGGCATGATGACCCTGGTGGCAACGCCGCCCAACATGGTGGTGAACAGCGAGCTGATGCGCCACGACATTCACGGCTTCGGCTTCTTCAGCTTCACCCCCATGGGGGTCATCATCCTGGTGATGGGGATCCTCTACATGCTGCTGATGCGCACCTCCCTGGTGCGTGACGAGGAGGAGGGGAAGCACAAGCAGAGCGGGCGCAGCACCATGCGCGATCTCATTCGCGACTACCGGCTGGCCGGGCGGGCGCGTCGCCTGGCACTGCGGCCCGACTCCCCCCTGATCGGCCAGACCCTGGACGAGCTGCAGCTGCGGGCCCGCTACGGTGCCAACGTCATCGGGGTGGAGCGCTGGCGCAAGTTCCGGCGAGTGATGGTGACCGTCTCCGGTGTCACCGAGTTCCAGGCCAAGGACGTGCTGCTCATCGACATGTCCGATCCCGAGGTGGATGTGCGGGAGTTCTGCAGCGAGGCGCGGCTCGAACCCATGATACTGCGCGGGGAGTACTTCTCCGATCAGGCGCGGGAGGTGGGCATGGCCGAGGTGTCCCTCATCCCCGGCTCCCGTCTGCTCGGCAAGAGCATCCGCGAGGTGGCGTTTCGCTCCCACTACGGCCTCAACGTGGTGGGGATCCGTCGCGCTGGCGAGGCGCTGACCGGCAAGCTGGTGGACGACGCCCTGCAGATGGGGGACACCTTGCTGGTGGTGGGGAACTGGAGCCTCATTCGCCAGCTGCAGACCCATCATCGCGACTTCCTGCTGCTGGGCCTGCCCGCCGAGGTAGACGAGATGGCGCCGGCCCGCAGCCAGGCCATTCATGCCCTGATCGCACTCGGGGTCATGATAGTGCTGATGGTGACGGACCCCGTGCCCAACGTCATCGCGGCGCTCATCGCCTGCCTGATGATGGGCAAGTTCCGCTGCATCGATCTGGAGAGCGCCTACAAGTCCATCCACTGGCCGACCCTGATCCTCATCGTGGGCATGCTCCCCTTCGCCCTGGCGCTGCAGCAGACCGGCGGGGTGGATCTCATCGTCGGCGCGCTGATCTCGGCGGTGGGGGAGATGGGGCCGCGGGTGATGCTGGCCAGTCTGTTTGTGCTGTGCGCCGTCATCGGCCTCTTCATCTCCAACACGGCGACGGCGGTGCTGATGGCGCCCATTGCGCTCGGCACGGCGCAGCAGATGGGCATCTCGCCCTATCCCTTTGCCATGACCATTGCCATCGCCGCCTCGGCGGCCTTCATGACACCGGTCTCCTCGCCGGTCAACACCCTGGTGCTCGGGCCCGGCAACTACAGGTTCGTGGATTTCGTGCGCATCGGCGTGCCCTTCACGGCGCTGGTGATGGTGGTGAGCGTCATCGCCATCCCCTGGTTCTTCCCGTTCTGACGGCATCAAACGGCAAGGCGGCCTGCGGGCCGTCTTTTTGTTGCCTGACTCACAGGGGCAGAGGGGTTACAGGGAATGTGCTGGCGTGTGAACGGGGGAAGAGAAACATCGGGAGGCAAACGCTGGATACAAAAAAACCAGCCTAGGCTGGTCTGTTTGGTACTGCTTTCGATGGTGCGGAAGGAGAGACTCGAACTCTCACGCCTAGGGCGCCAGAACCTAAATCTGGTGCGTCTACCAATTTCGCCACTTCCGCAAGAATAATGGTGGCTATGACGGGATTCGAACCTGTGACCCCCGCATTATGAGTGCGATGCTCTAACCAACTGAGCTACATAGCCGTCTTGTGCAGGACTTTCGTCGAATACAAGCAAAAATGGCTGGGGCACTAGGATTCGAACCTAGGTATGGCGAGATCAAAACCCGCTGCCTTACCGCTTGGCGATGCCCCAACAGTGTTCTTTGCAATCAGTTGATTGAAGGAACGTTTTTCAAAAATGGTGGCTATGACGGGATTCGAACCTGTGACCCCCGCATTATGAGTGCGATGCTCTAACCAACTGAGCTACATAGCCATTGTTATCAACCACCGGAGTGGAAGAGAACAGAAAAATGGCTGGGGTACTAGGATTCGAACCTAGGGATGGCGAGATCAAAACCCGCTGCCTTACCGCTTGGCGATACCCCAACAGCGATGCCTGACAGAGACTATCAAACATCTTTTAAAAATGGCTGGGGCACTAGGATTCGAACCTAGGTATGGCGAGATCAAAACCCGCTGCCTTACCGCTTGGCGATGCCCCAACAAGGATGCCTGACAGATACTATCAAACATCTTTTAAAAATGGCTGGGGTACTAGGATTCGAACCTAGGGATGGCGAGATCAAAACCCGCTGCCTTACCGCTTGGCGATACCCCAACTAGAGATGGTGGCTATGACGGGATTCGAACCTGTGACCCCCGCATTATGAGTGCGATGCTCTAACCAACTGAGCTACATAGCCAACCTTGCTTCCAGTGCTTCGTTGCCTCATCACTGTGCGGCCGGAATTATGCGTATCTGGCTCTGGGGCGTCAACCCTTTTTTCCCCAGAAAAACGCAAAAGCGGTGAGTTTGGCGACTTCTTCGCCCGTGCTGCACAAAAGCCCAACAATTCTCGCATTTTCAGCCCTTGCCGAGGCATTTTCGGGTGAGTGTCACCCGGGGGCGGCAGGTCGATAAAGGACCCCGGCAGCATGGAACCGGATGAGGGCGTGGCGGGATATGGGGAGTTAATATCAGCGAAATCATGCCGTTGCTTTCATTTGTTGCCTGTTTTTCGCGCCGTCACCCGAGCTGCTGCATTCCGGCCTGCCAGAGGTGGTCACCAAACCTGCTAGGTGGGGTGGTCTTTGACGACAAGAGAAGAAAACGCCTGAATCAGGGGCCAACCCGGCCTGCCACCTCCTCTCTGACTGGCGATGACAGTGGTTTTCAACGATGGCGTCCTGCTTTTGGCAGAAACCGCGATCTTCTCTACGCGCTGAGGGCCGGCAACGTGCCAGCTGTCTTTGTCATCGTGAGTGCGTGGGCATCTTCCTGCATGCTGGCCTCGATAAGAGAGGATGAGTGGAGGCAATGTCTTGTACAGTAGTTTGAATGTTAATTATTTGTAGAAACTCTTTTGATAATGAGTTGAGAGCGCCTGCGTATTGAATTCAAAAAAGATTTTGGTTGGCAGGCCAGCGAGGGTCAATGTGGACCTTGGCCATAAGGAGTCCTGTGCGAGCGACTGAACTAAAATGATACTCGCAAGTCCAGCCCATTGGCTGGACAGAGGACGTTGATATGAAAACGTTAAAGCTTGCCTTGCTAATAGCAGCACCGCTATTTCTCGCCGCCTGTTCCTCCTCGCCCATTCCCGATGATCCCACTTCATCGGGGGGGGCTTCCTGGGAAGAGATGAGAAGTCCTTATGGCAAAGGAGGGGGTCGAAATTACTTTGTGGCCATCACGCCACAGGTTGATCAGAGAGAAGTCGTTGTTGTAACAAGATAAGTGTACAGCCCTGGCTCGCTTCCCCGGGGCCTACACCCGTTGTTCTTCCCCATCTCGGCATACTCTTCCCCAGCGAAAAGCCCGCTCTCTCCCATCCCGATATCTGAAGAGATCACCCAGAGTGCTCTCTTCAGGATCCGTCTGTTTCGTGGACATTCGTTTATCAAGACCTGCTCCACGCATGCCACAAAGCGGCGATCTCTCCTTGTACACTGGAAGCGGCAAAAAGGGAGCAAGAAAAGGAATTAAGAGAAGGGGGTGAGCAATCCCGATGACGTACAGAAGAGAGCCGTTGCAGGGGATGGTGATTGGTGGGGGAGATGGAAGGCCGGCTGGCCGGGGTGACAGATGAGGGCGGGACTATGATCGCAGCCTGACAGCAAGCGGGGTTGCTTCCTGGCTCGAACGGTGCCGAGCTCAGGGAGCAACCCCGCCATCAATGCGCTTTGATGGCGCAGGCGATTACACGTTGAACAGGAAGTTCATGATGTCGCCATCTTTGACGATGTAGTCCTTCCCTTCGGCGCGCATCTTGCCCGCTTCCTTGGCGCCTTGCTCACCCTTGTAGGTGATGAAGTCGTCGAAGGCGATGGTCTGGGCGCGGATGAAGCCTTTCTCGAAGTCGGTGTGGATCTTGCCTGCCGCCTGCGGGGCAGTGGCGCCGACCGGAATGGTCCAGGCGCGTACTTCCTTCACCCCGGCGGTGAAGTAGGTTTGCAGGTTCAGCAGCTCGTAACCGGAGCGGATCACCCGGTTCAGGCCCGGCTCCTCGATGCCCAGATCCGCCATGAACTCGGCGCGATCCTCGTCGTCCAGCTCGGCGATATCCGCCTCGATGGCGCAGCAGACCACGACTACCACGGCGTTCTCGGCGGCGGCGATCTCACGCACCTTGTCCAGGAAGGGGTTGTTCTCGAAGCCGTCTTCCGCCACGTTGGCGATGTACATGGTGGGCTTGAGGGTCAGGAAGTTGAGGTGGGCAACGGCGTCCAGCTCCTCCTTGTCCAGCTTCATGCCACGGATCATCTGGCCGTTTTCCAGTGCCACCTTGATCTTCTCCAGCACTTCCACTTCCAGCTTGGCATCCTTGTCGCCGCCCTTGGCACGCTTGGACTGGCGGTTGATGGCGCGCTCGCAGGCGTCCAGGTCGGAGAGGGCCAGCTCGGTGTTGATCACCTCGATGTCGTCGGCCGGGGAGACCTTGCCTGCGACGTGAACGATGTTCTCGTCTTCGAAGCAGCGCACCACGTGACCGATGGCCTCGGTCTCGCGGATGTTGGCCAGGAACTGGTTGCCCAGGCCCTCGCCCTTGGAGGCACCGGCGACCAGGCCGGCGATGTCCACGAATTCCATGGTGGTCGGCACGACACGCTGCGGATTGATGATGGCCGCCAGCTGGTCGAGACGGGGATCCGGCATGGGGACCACACCCGTGTTCGGCTCAATGGTGCAGAACGGGAAGTTGGCGGCTTCGATGCCGGCCTTGGTCAGCGCATTGAACAGGGTGGATTTGCCTACATTGGGCAGGCCCACGATACCGCATTTAAAACCCATGGATTGTTACCTTACTTGATGGATGCTGTTTGAGGGCCGCGCGGGCGACCCGTCGTGTTGTTCGCGCCTGGCATCTTGCCAGGCTTCGTGTTCAGACTTTCTCGGCCTTGAAACTGTGCAGGCGGTTCATGGCCTTGGTCATGTCCTGCTTGAACAGGATGTCGGTGGCGCGCAGGGACTCGTCCAGTGCGGCTTCGATCAGGCTCTGTTCACTGCTGGGCGCCTTGGTGAGCACGAAGCCGGCGACCAGCTCCTTGGCACCGGGATGACCTATCCCCAGACGCAGCCGGAAAAAGTTATTGTTGTTGCCCATCCTGGCGATGATGTCCTTGAGGCCGTTGTGGCCACCGTGGCCACCACCCTGCTTGAACTTGGCGATGCCGGGGGGCAGGTCCAGCTCGTCGTGGGCCACCAGGATCTCTTCCGGGACTATCTGGTAGAAACGCGCGAGCGCTGCCACGGCCTTGCCGGAGAGGTTCATGTAGGTGTTCGGGATGAGCAGGCGTACATCCTGCCCGTCCACCAGGATGCGGGCGGTGTGGCCGAAGAACTTGGGCTCTTCGCGCAGGCTGACATTGTGCCAGCGGGCCAGCTGCTCCACATACCAGGCCCCCGCATTGTGGCGGGTCTTGGCATATTCGGGGCCGGGATTTCCCAGCCCGACAATCAGTTTGATTTGACTTGTCACGCTTGATGTCTTCACTCGCTACTTGCCATGAGCGGATGGCCCGGGGCAATGGGACGCAATATTCTAGCCGCCGACTGGCGATCACTCAACCAAAGTGCGGCAACGGTCAGCGAAAAGCCGGGATCCTGTGGTCATGGGGCTGGCCCCTGATGGTTTTTCACGTCGACATGTTGGTGTCTGCCCGGCGGCCTGGGGGCGAAGCGCAAGCGCCGTGGCATCAAGCGTGAAGCGGGAAGCCGGGGTCAGCTTTGCGGGCGCAGGTGTGGCCGCTCAGGTCGGTGCGGGATCCCGGGAGGTTGCGGTGTGCAGGAGACCAAAAAACAAAAACCGCCGTTCGGCGGTTTTTGTCACAACGGGGTCTATCAATGCTCGAACATGGCAGAGATGGACTCTTCGTTGCTGATACGACGGATGGCCTCTGCCAGTACGGAAGAGAGGGTCAGCTGCTTGACCTTGCCGACTGCCTTCATCTCCGGGGTGAGCGGGATGGAGTCGGTGATGATCAGCTCGTCGATCACGGAGTTCTTGATGTTTTCAACGGCAGTGCCGGAGAAGACAGGGTGGGTCGCATAGGCGAACACGCGCTTGGCACCGCGCTCTTTCAGCGCTTCGGCCGCCTTGCACAGGGTGCCACCGGTGTCGATCATGTCGTCGACGATGACGCAGTCACGGCCGGCCACGTCGCCGATCAGGTGCATGACCTGGGAGACGTTCGGGCGGGGACGACGCTTGTCGATGATGGCGATGTCGGTGTCGTCCAGCAGCTTGGCGATGGCACGGGCACGGACCACGCCGCCGATGTCCGGCGACACGACCACGGGGGATTCGAGGTTCTTGGCCTTCATGTCTTCCAGCAGCACCGGGCTGCCGAACACGTTGTCGACGGGGACGTCGAAGAAGCCCTGGATCTGCTCGGCATGCAGGTCAACGGTCAGCACACGGTCCACACCCACGCTGGAGAGGAAGTCGGCGACGACCTTGGCGGTGATGGGCACACGGGCGGAGCGGACGCGGCGGTCCTGACGGGCATAACCAAAGTAGGGGATAACGGCAGTGATACGGCCAGCTGAAGCACGACGCAGTGCGTCCACCATGACGATCAATTCCATCAAATTGTCGTTGGTCGGGGCACAGGTGGATTGAATGATGAAGATATCGCCACCGCGTACATTCTCGTTGATCTGTACGCTGATCTCGCCGTCGCTAAAGCGACCTACGGCAGCATTGCCGAGTTTGATAAACAGGCGATCTGCGATCTTCTGGGCTAGTTCCGGCGTTGCGTTACCAGCAAACAGCTTCATGTCAGGCACGGTTTGAAACCTCGGGGTTGCATCCAGTATGTGGGGAGTCTGATTCCAGACCCGGATCGTTTGGGGGCAAACGATTCAGCAAGATGACGGACAAGGTCACAGCAAAGGAAAAATGGCCCCGCATCACCCCCTACAGGGTGGGTGGACAGGGGGGCGTCCACCTCTGATGCGTCATCATGCCAGTTTGGCTGGGGTACTAGGATTCGAACCTAGGAATGGCGAGATCAAAACCCGCTGCCTTACCGCTTGGCGATACCCCAATCACTGACTTGTTGCAAAGTGGCGAAGAGTGGTGATATGTTCTCGCCCTTGGCGACAAACCCATCCCAGCCTTCCGGCACTTTGGCCAACACCTTCCGAGCAGCCATTTCGTCTTCAAATTGAGCAAAGACGCAGGCGCCAGTGCCCGTCATTCTTGACGGCGCGTATTCTAGCAACCAGCCGAGCGCATTGGCAACCTCGGGGTGGCGCTTTTTCACCAGCAATTCGCAATCGTTTTTCCACTCTCCGTCCAGCAGGTTGTGCAATGCCATTTTCGGGGTATTTCTCGGCAGATCCGGATCCTGGAACACGGCCGCCGTTGCGACATGGCAGTCTGGCTTGAGCACCAGATACCAGGCAGAAGGCACCTCGACCGGCTGCAATCGCTCACCCACCCCCTCGGCAAAGGCGGCCTTGCCGCGCACGAACACCGGCACGTCGGCGCCGAGTTGCACGCCGAGTTCGGCCAGCTCGTCTTCACTCAAGCCGGCCTGCCAGAGGTGGTTCAAGGCCACGAGGGTGGTGGCCGCATCGGACGAGCCGCCGCCGATGCCGCCACCCATGGGCAGCACCTTCTCCAGCCGGATGTGGGCCCCCTGCGGGCTCGGCAACCTGGCCTGCAGCAGGCGGGCGGCGCGGATGATGAGGTTCTGCTCATCGGGCACGCCGGGGATCGCGGGGCTCAGGGTGAGCTGGTCGCTGGCCGGGATCGGCTCGAACGCGAGCCAGTCGCCGTGATTGAGGAAGATGAACAGGGTCTGCAGCTCGTGGTAGCCGTCGGGGCGGCGACTGTTGACGTGCAGGAAGAGGTTGAGCTTGGCCGGTGCGGGCCAGCGGATCTGGCCCGGGCTCATCATGGTGCTGTGCTCCTGGGTCATCACTGTGCCAGCGTCCACTGGTTGATCTGCAGCTTGAGGCGGCTCTCCTGACCCGTCATGGTCAGCAGGTGGGGCAGGCGGTAACCGTCCTGATCCCGATAGTCGCCATAGACGATCTGCCACTGGCCATCGCGCACGCTGGCGAGGCTGGCGTCGGGGTTGAGCTCGAACTCGGCGTTGCCCGGCAGCCCCTTGATCCACTCCGGCAGCCCGGCCACCGGGATGTGCCAGCCAGTGAGCTGGTAGACGAGCGCCTCGGCATCCTGGCTCTGGTGCAGCTTGCCGTCGTTGTCGAGCAGGCTCACCTCCCCCTTGCTGCGGGAGAGCTCCAGGATGTGGGTGCCGATGAGGCTGGTGAGGTTGAGGCGGTAGTCGTCGCCATCCTGTTGCCAGTTGAGGCGCGCGCTGCCCTTCTGCCGGGCGGTGATGATGGCCATCTTGCCCGACAGCTGCCAGTGGGTGAGGCGCTCGAGACGGGCTCGCTCCTGCTGCCAGTTGACCTGATCCCGCTGGGGTTGAGTGGTGGTACAGCCCGCCAGCACCAGCAGGCAGGCGAGGGAGAAGATACGCAAGAACAAGGTCGTGCTCCGAACAAAAGGTTTGCCACAGTATACGGGGCGGCCGTATCGCTTTTAAAGACTTACCCTTTCTCGTACAATTGTCGGCCTTTACACCCTGTGCATGAAACGATCATCACCCATCCATGAGTCTGCTTGCCCTCGGAATCAACCACAACACCGCCAGTGTCGCCTTGCGGGAGCGGGTCGCCTTTGGCCCGGACCGCATCGATCGCGCCCTGCGTGAGCTGGTGGAGCAGCCTGGCGTCAGCGAGGCGGTGATCGTCTCCACCTGCAACCGCACCGAGCTCTACTGCAGCCTGGAGCAGGGGCAGGGGGAGCAGGTCCTGAACTGGTTGCAGCGCTTCCACGAACTGGAGGCGAGCGAGGTGCTCTCCGCCATCTACCAGCACAGGGACGAGGAGGCGGTGCGCCACCTGATGCGGGTCGCCTGCGGCCTCGACTCCCTGGTGCTGGGGGAGCCACAGATCCTGGGGCAGATCAAGCAGTCCTACGCCCATGCCCAGCAGGCGGAAGCGGTGAAGGGATCCCTGGAGCGGCTGTTCCAGAAGTCCTTCTCGGTGGCCAAACGGGTGCGGACCGACACCGAGATCGGCGCCAGCGCGGTCTCGGTGGCCTTCGCCGCCGTGAGCCTGGCCCGGCGCATCTTCTCCGATCTCTCCCAGACCAAGGTGCTGCTGGTCGGTGCCGGCGAGACCATCGAACTGGTGGCCCGTCACCTGCGCGAGCAGAACGTCACCCGCATGATGGTGGCGAACCGCACCCTGCAGCGGGCCCAGCTGCTGGCCGAGGAGTTCGGCGCCCAGGTGATGACCCTGGAGGAGATCCCGGACTACCTGCACGAGGCGGATATCGTCATCAGCTCCACCGCGAGCCCCTTGCCCATCCTCGGCAAGGGCATGGTGGAGCGGGCGCTGAAGGCCCGCCGCTTCAGGCCTATGTTCCTGGTGGACATCGCCGTGCCCCGCGACATCGAGGCCGAGGTGGACGAGCTCTCCGACGCCTATCTCTACACGGTGGACGATCTGCAGGGCATCATCGAGCAGAACCTCGAGACCCGCAAACGGGCGGCCGCCGAGGCGGAGCTCATCGTCCAGGAAGAGCGCGACGACTTCATGGGCTGGTATCGCAGCCAGCACTCGGTGGATCTCATCCGCGATTATCGCCACCAGTCCCAGCAGGTGGCCGACGAAGAGCTGCAACGCGCCCTGCTGGCCCTGCAACAGGGCGAGCATGCCGAGCAGGCCCTCAAGGCGCTGGCGCACCGTCTCACCAACAAATTGATCCACGCACCGACCCAGGCCCTGCGCCAGGCCGCCGCCCAGGGGGATACCCACAAGCTGGCCCAGCTGCGTCAGGTGCTGGGGTTGTCACAAGAGTCATAGTGTTGGGGCGGCCTTTTGCCGTCCCGTCCTCCATCGAGAATCCAAGAGTTATGAACCCGTCATTGATCAGAAAGCTGGAAGGCCTCATCGAGCGCCACGAAGAAGTACAGGCCCTGCTCGGGGAGCCCGGGGTCGCCTCGGATCAGGACAGATACCGCGCCCTGACCCGGGAATATGCCCAGCTGGAAGACATCGTTCACGGCTTCCAGCGCTTCCGTCAGGCGGAGGAGAACCTCGAGACCACCCGGCTGATGCTGGAAGAGGAGGATGCCGACCTGCGCGAGATGGCGCAGGAGGAGCTGCCGCTGGCCAAGGCCGAGTTCGAGGCGCAGGAGCAGGCGCTGCAGGTGATGTTGCTGCCCCGCGACCCCAAGGATGACAACAACTGCTATCTGGAAATCCGCGCTGGCGCCGGTGGCGACGAGGCGGCCATCTTCGCGGGGGATCTGTTCCGCATGTATTCGCGCTACGCCGAACGCCAGGGCTGGCGCGTCTCCATCGTCAGCTGCAATGACGGCGAACACGGTGGATACAAGGAGGTGATCGCCAAGGTGGACGGCGAGCACGTCTACGGCCGCCTCAAGTTTGAGTCCGGTGGTCACCGGGTACAGCGAGTGCCGGAAACCGAGTCCCAGGGGCGGGTCCACACCTCCGCTTGCACCGTCGCCGTGTTGCCGGAAGTGCCGGAAGCCGAGCAGATCGAGATCAACCCCTCCGAGCTGAAGATCGACACCTTCCGCGCCTCCGGGGCGGGCGGCCAGCACGTCAACAAGACCGACTCCGCCATCCGCATCACCCACCTGCCCACCGGCCTGGTGGTGGAGTGCCAGGACGAGCGCTCCCAGCACAAGAACCGCGCCAAGGCGATGTCGGTGCTCTCCGCCCGCCTGCAGGCGGCCGAGGATGAGCGCCACCGCGCCGCCGAGCAGAGCACCCGCCGCAACCTGGTGGGATCCGGCGATCGCTCCGAGCGTATCCGCACCTACAACTACCCCCAGGGGCGCCTCTCCGAGCACCGCATCAACCTCACCCTGTATCGCCTCGGCGAGATCCTGGAGGGGGATCTGGACTGCGTGATCACCCCCCTGGTGCAGGAGTATCAGGCCGACCAGCTCGCCTCCCTGGCCGAGAGCAACTGATGCAGATCCAGCAGGCCCGCGCCCACATCATGGCGACGTTGGCCTCCGGGGAGTCCCCCCGCGCCGATGCCGATGCCCTGCTGTGCCATCTGCTGGACTGCCGGCGCAGCTACCTGATGACCTGGCCGGAGCGCGAGCTCGATGCGGCCCAGCAGGCGACCCTGCAGGGCTGGCTGGCTCGCCGTCTGAACGGCGAGCCCATCGCTCACCTCATCGGGGAGCGGGAGTTCTGGTCGCTGCCGCTGAAAGTGAGTCCGGCGACCCTGATCCCGCGCCCGGATACCGAGGTGCTGGTGGAGCAAGCGCTGGTGCGGCTGCCTGCAGGCCCCTGCGCCCTGCTGGATCTCGGTACAGGTACCGGCGCCATCGCGCTGGCGCTCAAGTCCGAGCGACCCGATGCCGATGTATGGGCCGTGGACAGGATGCCGGAGGCCGCCGCCCTGGCCCGCGCCAACAGCGCCGCGCTGGGTTTGCCCGTCACCGTGCGGGACGGCAGCTGGTTCGAGCCGCTCTCGGGCGCCCCGCGCTTTGCGATGATCGTCTCCAACCCCCCCTACATCGACGGAGCGGACCCGCACCTCGATCAGGGGGACGTGCGCTTCGAGCCCCGCTCCGCTCTGGTGGCGGACGAGCAGGGACTGGCGGATATCCGCCTTATCGTGGCAGGCGCACCTGCCCACCTGGTGTCCGGTGGCTGGCTACTGCTGGAGCACGGCTGGGATCAGGGGGCCGCAGTGCGTCAACTCCTGCTGCAGCAGGGCTACGACCAGGTGGAAACCGTGCGCGATTACGGTGATAACGAGCGAGTGACCCTGGGGCGGCTGGCTCGGTGATGATGACGGGCGGGAGGCTCCCGCCCTGGTGCAAGGAACTGTTATGTATGTTGCTCTCAAGCATCTGCACCTCGCCCTGATAGCCGGGGCCGTGCTGATGTTCATACTGCGCTTTTACTGGTTGCAGACCGGCTCCGCTCTGGCAGGGGGCGCCCGCACTCTCAAGGTGAGCGGCTGGCTCAACGGCCTGGTGGTGCTCACCGGCGTGCTGCTCTGCATGTTGCTGGGCCTCAACCCCTTGAACAACGCCATCCCCTGGCTCGCGGAGAAGCTGACCTCGGTGCTGGTGGTGGTGTTCCTGGCCATGATGGCCCTGCGCCTGGCGCGCAGCAACGGCATTCGCTGGTTTGCCTTCCTGGGGGCCCTGGGGTGGATCTTCTTTATCGCCAAGCTTGCTGTCCTGAAACAGGCCAGCCTGTTCGGTTAGGGATGACGACGATGATACGCGTGGACGAATGGACCGATTTCGAAGCCCATGACATCGCCGAGCTGGCGCTGTCGGTGAGCGACGAGATCCGGGGACAGGGTGGGAGCGGGGAGGCCGAACTGGCCCGCCTCGACGCCTGGCTGGACGAGGCGATTGCCGAGGGGGACTGCGACGAGGTGCGCCGTCAGTTGCTGCAGGGGTTCTACCAGACCCTGGGGTTTCGTGGCGACTGGCAGGATTACTTCTCTGCGGCCAATTGCGACCTGAACCAGGTGCTGACCAGACGCAAGGGCATACCGGTGAGCCTTGGCATTCTCATCATCCAGCTGGGCCGCAAGATTGGCCTGGATGTGGAGGGGATCTGCTTCCCCGGCCACTTCCTGCTGAGCTTCGCCGGCCTGGACGGGGAGGTCTATGTGGACCCCTTCAACGGTGACGAGCTGAGCCGGCACCGCATCGAGCTGTTGCTGCGCGGTGCCCTCGGCAACCTGGCCATCCTGAGCGACGATCATTTGCAGCCTGCGGGCCAGTGGGAGATCATCGAGCGCCTGCTCAACGTCAGCAAGGGCGCCCTGCTGCGGGAGGAACGGATGACAGAGGCGCTGCGTTGCAGCGAACTGCTGCTGCGCATGAAGCCCGGCGATCCGCTGGAGACGCGGGATCGGGGCTTTATCTATGAACAGCTCGATTGCCCGCGCTTCGCCGCCGACGATTTCGAATATTTTATCGAGCAATGCCCGGATGACCCTGTGGCCGATGTGCTGAAAACCCAGCTGGCCACGCTGGATCTGACCCCCAAGCCCCTCCATTGAGGAAGGGGCGAGATGAAACGTATCAAGGTCGACGTGCCCAGGCACAGCGGCTTAGCTTGGATTCGAACTCCAAGTCCCTTCACTGAGGAAGCCTGAGATGGAACAGAAGAATATCAAGGTCAATGGCATCGACGTCGCCAACGACAAGCCCTTCGTGCTGTTTGGTGGCATGAACGTGCTGGAATCCCGCGACATGGCAATGGCGGTGTGCGAGAAGTACGTGGAAGTGACCAGCCGGCTGGGCATCCCGTTCGTGTTCAAGGCGAGTTGGGACAAGGCCAACCGCTCCTCCATCCACTCCTACCGCGGCCCGGGTCTGGAAGAGGGGATGAAGATCTTCCAGGAGCTGAAAGCGACCTTCGGCATGCCGGTCATCTCCGATCTGCATGAACCGCACCAGGCCAAGGCAGTCGCGGAAGTGGTGGACGTCATCCAGCTGCCCGCCTTCCTGGCGCGCCAGACCGACCTGGTGGAGGCCATGGCCCGCACCGGCAACGTCATCAATATCAAGAAGCCGCAGTTCCTGAGCCCGAGCCAGATGAAGAACATCACCGACAAGTTCGAGGAGTGCGGCAACGATCGATTGATCCTGTGCGAGCGCGGCGTCAACTTCGGTTATGACAACCTGGTGGTCGACATGCTGGGCCTGGGCGTCATGAAGAAGAGCACGGGCGGCTACCCCGTCATCTTCGATGTGACCCACTCCCTGCAGTGCCGTGACCCCATGGGCGCCGCCTCCGGCGGTCGCCGCGAGCAGGTGGCAGAGCTGGCCCGTGCCGGCATGGCGGTGGGCCTGGCGGGTCTGTTTATCGAATCCCACCCTGACCCCAAGGTGGCCCGTTGCGACGGCCCGAGCGCCCTGCCGCTGGAGAAGCTGGAAGGCTTCCTCAAGCAGATGAAAGCCATCGACGATCTGGTCAAGGGCTTCGAGCCCCTCGACACCTCCGTCTGATCCCTCAGCCTTCCCGGACAACAATGCCCCGCCATGCGGGGCATTTTTTTATTTTAAATATTCGAATGGCACTTGTTGTTGTCATATAACACCCATGTTTCCGTGGTGTTAATGATGTTAAATATGTTGTGTGATTGATGTCTCTTAATTGCCCTTTTTGACGTGCAAGAGTAGCGACCGTCTGGATGGTGAAAGGTATGAAGCGGGTGGGATAGCCAACTATCTCGCCGCGGATCGCTGCATGCATTTTTTGCCATCACCCGAGTCAATTAATTAACAGGACGTTGAGCATGCACAAGAAAATAGTCAGCAGCCTCTACTTTCAGGTGATATTGGCAATCACCATCGGCATATTGTTGGGGCATTTTTATCCAAGCCTGGGCGCCGATATGAAACCCCTCGGTGATGGCTTCGTGAAATTAATCAAGATGATCATCGCCCCCGTTATTTTCTGCACCGTGGTGACGGGGATCGCCGGCATGGAGAGCATGAAGGCGGTGGGCAAGACGGGGGCCATCGCGCTGATCTATTTCGAGGTGGTGAGCACCCTGGCCCTCATCATCGGCCTGTGCGTGGTCAACCTGCTGCAGCCCGGGGCCGGCATGAATGTTGACCCCTCTTCGCTCGACGCCAGCGCCATCTCGGTCTATGCGGATCAGGCCCAGTCACAGGGCATCGTCGCCTTCCTGCTGGACGTGATCCCGGCTAGCGTGATCGGGGCCTTCGCCGGTGGCAATATCCTCCAGGTGCTGTTATTTGCTGTCCTGTTCGGCTTCTCCCTGCATCATATCGGGGAGAAGGGAAAAACCATCTTCAATATTATTGATGGCTTCTCCCATGTTATTTTTGGCATCATCAACATGATCATGAAATTGGCACCGATCGGGGCATTTGGTGCCATGGCCTTCACCATAGGAAAATATGGCATCGGCTCCCTGGTGCAGCTGGGGCAATTAATTGCTAGCTTCTATCTGACCTGCCTGCTGTTTATTTTCCTGGTGCTCGGCAGTATCGCCAAAGCCAATGGCTTCAGCATTGTGCGCTTTATTGCCTATATCCGGGAAGAGTTGTTGATCGTGCTGGGAACCTCCTCCTCCGAATCTGTCTTGCCGCGCATGCTGGTGAAGATGGAGGCGCTCGGCTGCAAGAAGTCGGTGGTGGGTCTGGTGATCCCGACCGGTTACTCCTTCAACTTGGACGGCACCTCCATCTACCTGACCATGGCCGCCGTCTTCATCGCACAGGCGACCAATACCCCGCTGGACTTGTTCCATCAACTCACCCTGCTGGTGGTGCTGCTCATCTCCTCCAAGGGGGCGGCCGGGGTGACCGGGAGCGGCTTCATCGTGCTGGCGGCCACCATCTCGGCGGTGGGGCACCTGCCGCTGGCGGGGCTGGCGCTGATCCTCGGGATCGATCGCTTCATGTCGGAGGCCCGCGCCCTGACCAACCTCATCGGCAATGGCGTCGCGACCCTGGTGGTGGCCCGCTACTGCGATCAGCTTGATGAGGAGAAGATGCAGGAGGCCCTGGCGAAACCCGTGACGGCCAAGCCGGTGGATCTGCGGGGCTGAATCGCCCTTTGATCATGACGGTTACCCATAAAAAAACGGCCCGCGCGGGCCGTTTTTTTCATTCGTTTCTTACGCAGAGTGATTTACAGGCTCTGGGTGAAGGTACGGGTGACCACGTCACGCTGCTGTTCCGGAGTCAGTGCATTGAAGCGCACGGCGTAGCCGGAGACTCGGATGGTCAGCTGCGGGTACTTCTCCGGGTTGGCGATGGCGTCTTCCAGGGTCTCGCGGCGCAGCACGTTGACGTTCAGGTGCTGACCCCCTTCGACCACCGGCTCGCTCTGGACCGGCAGTTCACGGTATTCGAACTGGCCGAGATCAGCCAGGTTGACTTCCTGATCGGCGGCGAAGCTGTCGCCCTTGGCGCAGATGCAACGAGCTTGCTGCTTCTCTTCGTCCAGCAGCCAGAAAGAGTTCAGCAGTGCGGTATTGGCGGACTGGGTGATTTGGATGCCCTTGATCATGGTATGACTCCTCATAGGAAAGCGGATTCAACGGTAAGCACATTACCCTGATGTTTTTAAACCACCTGGATGACGGGATGATTTAACGGGGCCTTGCCTTACACCTTTACTTCGTTGGGGTCATATATATCATGATGGTAATAATACGAAAATTGATCCAAATCAATAAATGCGCGTTTTTTCGGCGCAGCAAGATATTAATTTATTGAGTTTAATCAAAAAGAGATCATTTTTGCGATTTCGTAAGATATATAAATTATGCATTTTTTAATATTCATATCTAGTAAATTAACTACACCTTTGGTCCTTTTTTCATGTCACGGGATGGCTGAGGGGGAAGGCATGAACTCCCCCCCTGCCCGTGGCAGGAGGGAGCCGTCTCCCGGGCTATCCCCCCTGGTCGAATGCTCGTCTTCATACACTGAAAGCAGGCTGCGCGAGCCGCACCCATGGCGGGCAGCCCTGGCCGGGCTGCGGTTGCGTCTTGCCGCCCGGGCCCCTATCCTGAGCCCCTTGCTTCGTTGACCGGGGTGACGCGGCGCCGGCCTGGACAGAAAGGTGGCGTCGGAGCAGGGGAGGCTGGTGCGCCAGCCTGGGTTGTCGGTGTGATTTGCGAAGAGAGGAGACGGGCGTGCTGACCTGGAAAGATGTGATTGGTTCGGAGAAAGAGCAGGAGTACTTCAAGGCGACCCTGGCGACGGTCAGGGCCGAGCGGGAGGCTGGCAAGGTGATCTATCCGCCGGCGACCGAGGTCTTCAACGCCTTCAAGCTGACCGAGCTGGACGAGGTCAAGGTGGTGATCCTGGGGCAGGATCCCTATCACGGCCCGGATCAGGCTCACGGCCTCTGCTTCTCCGTGCTGCCCGGCGTGCGCACGCCTCCTTCCCTGGTCAACATCTACAAGGAGATGCAGCGGGATCTGCCCGGTTTTGTCACACCCGGCCACGGTTTTCTGGAGTCCTGGGCCAGGCAGGGGGTGCTGCTGCTCAATACGGTGCTGACGGTGCAGGCGGGCATGGCCCACTCCCACGCCCACCTGGGTTGGGAGACCTTCACCGACAGGGTCATCGAGCAGATCAACGCGAGCCGCGAGGGGGTCGTGTTCCTGCTGTGGGGGGCCCACGCCCAGAAGAAGGGCCGCTTTATCGACAGGTCGCGCCACCATGTGCTGAGTGCTCCTCATCCCAGCCCGCTCTCCGCCCATCGCGGCTTCATCGGCTGCGGTCATTTCTCCGAGGCAAACCGCCTGCTGACCCAGCAGGGGATGAGCCCCATCGACTGGCTCTCGGTCTGCCGCGACACCGCCGTACCTACTGCCTGATAACCCTGTGTAAGGGGGCGCCGACAAGGCGTCATCGCGCCCCCGTGATGGCCGGTGTCAGGGGATCCGTGCAGGAATCCGGGCGTCCATTGTCTGCTGTCGACTTGATTGAGTGCAAAGTTCACGTAATAAATGACCGTATACTCGAGAGAGTATTCTTCTCAATTCAGTGCAAGGAGTGCCCATGTTATCGAGTCTGCACAAGGACCATATCAACATCACCCGGTTGCTGACGCTGCTCAGGCAGAAGCTGGTCGCCATTCGCAACGAGCAGCCGGTGAGTTATTTCCTGCTCAGGGATGTGGTGGACTATCTCAGGGAGGTATCCGACAAGTACCACCATCCGAAAGAGGACATGATTTACGACTACTACCTGAAGTACAGGGTCGTGGAGGGGGAGGTGGCGAACCGCCTGCATGAGGAGCACGCCCGCCTGCTGGATGCGGGCACCGAGCTCAAGGAGATGGTGGAGATGATCCTGATGGATGCGGTCATCCCGCTGGATCAGTTCACCGACAGGCTGGAGCAGTTCATCGCGCAGCAGGAGGCGCACATGAACTATGAGGAAGGGGTGATCTTCCCCCATCTGCGCGACTCCCTGACAGAAGATGACTGGCGCCACCTCGAACAGCTCTGGCAGAACCGGGCCATCAATGATCCCCTGTTCGGGGCCGAGGTGAGCCAGCACTTCCAGGCGCTGGCCAAACAGCTCTCGCTGCCTGCCTCCTGAGTTCCCGACACCTGAAAACAACGCCCCGGCCAAGCCGGGGCGTTGTTTTCAGGTGTCCGCTCATCCGAGCATGACAGGGGCGAGCTTGCTGCGATCAGAGTTCCAGTTCGTCCGACCCCTCGTAGGCGATGTCGATGGCCTGCAGCTCCTTTTGCAGGCGGTGCTTGTCTTTAAGCGCCTCAATCTCACGCCATTTGCGTTTTTTTCCCGTTGTCCCGCGGCTACGTGAACCCAGCTCAACGACCTCGTCAAAATCGAAGTTGAACATGTCCATGGCTCCCTCCTTGGTTTTATGGTTTTCACCATCCGTATAACACGACGCCTTTGAAAATAAAACGTTTTTATGACGGAGTTGTGACAAGCGGGAACGGGGATAAAAAAACCGGGCTGCCCTTGCGGGAGCCCGGTTGTTATCGACCCGACAGCGGTGGCTGATGACGGATCAGATGGCCGCTATGGCGTCTGTCAGAGACGGCTGGCCAGCATGGTTTCCAGCTTGCCCTGGTCGACGGCGAACATGCGGATGCCTTCGGCCAGTTTCTCGACGGCCATGGCGTCCTGGTTCAGCTCCCAGCGGAATTCGGCTTCGCTCATCGGAGTCGGTTTGGCCTGACGCTCGCCGGTGTAGTCCAGCTTGCGCACCACGGCGCCTTCGGCCTTGCTCAGCTCTTCCAGCAGGGCAGGGCCAATGGTCAGGCGGTCGCAGCCGGCCAGTTCCAGGATCTCGCCGGTGTTGCGGAAGCTCGCACCCATGACCACGGTCGGGTAGTCATGCTGCTTGTAGTAGTTGTAGATGGCGGTGACGGAGACCACGCCCGGATCTTCGCTCGCGGTGTAGTCACGGTTGTGCTTGGCTTTGTACCAGTCGAGGATGCGGCCCACGAACGGGGAGATCAGGAAGGCACCGGCTTCGGCACAGGCGCGGGCCTGGGCGAAGGAGAACAGCAGGGTCAGGTTGCACTGGATGCCCTCTTTCTCCAGCACCTCGGCGGCGCGGATCCCTTCCCAGGTGGAGGCCAGCTTGATCAGGATGCGATCGTTGCTGATACCTGCTTCGTTGTAGAGGCGGATCAATTTGCGAGCCTTGGCGATGCTGGCGTCGGTGTCGAAGGAGAGACGTGCGTCAACTTCGGTGGAGATGCGGCCCGGGACGATTTTCAGCACTTCCAGACCGATGTTGACCGCCAGCTTGTCGCCCGCGTCGATGACTTGCTGTGCCTTGTCCTCGCTCTGGGATTTGGCCCAGTTGATGGCGTCTTCGATCAGGGGGGCATACTCGGGGATCTCGGATGCCTTCAACACCAGGGAGGGGTTGGTGGTGGCATCGATGGGCTGGTAACGCTTGATGGCTTCGATATCACCGGTATCGGCAACTACCGTGGTCAGGGCTTTCAGCTGGGTCAATTTATCGGCCATAGCAAATATCATCTCTTTATGAGGGAGCAATCCCAGGGGTTGCGGGCATGAGACGACAGTTCTGAAATAAAATTACAAAATCCCGGCGGCTCAGGCTCAGAAAGGCACGATGGGGGCGACCCATCGTCATTGCCTGCCTAATTAATACGGATGTGGCGCTTCCTGCAATAGGGGCGCTTGTATGGGAATCATCCAGGCGTGGGAAAGGGAGGGGAGGCTAAGATAAAAGTATTTGATAAAAAAGACTTTTATTGATTTTGCTGGGAATGGATGGCGGCTTGGGCAAACACAGTTTTTTTCATGGGCTGTCAGTTTTGTGCGATACGTCACACAAATATTATTGTCAGCTACTTGAAATTTAATTACGTGTAAAACGTTTTGCGTTTTCAGCCCCGAAAAGTACGCACCGAAAGGCAAACGCTTGTCTTCTTGCCGACCCCCGGGTCTGCCCGTTTGGCCACCCCGGGGCGCGTGCACACATGGTTCTCTATTGACCCCCACTTGGGGTCGCCCCCATGCTGAATCAATTTTTGTTGATTTTTTGCGTGCTTAATGAAGCTTTTTTGCGTCAAATCGCTCGTTTTTTGCCTCCATAGTGAGCTGCATCACTATTCTGAATTCCCTCGCTATGCTAGATTCCGCCCCTTCGGCGCAATGCTAATTCGGAAATTGACAGAGAGCGGTCAGCGCAGACTGACCATGGATGTGATAACAACGAGAGATTTATGGACACCTTGATTGCAATGATTAACGACCTGATGTGGGGAGCCGTGCTCATTTACCTGCTCATCGGGGTCGGACTCTTCTTTACCTTCCGCCTGGGTTTTATCCAGGTCCGCCACTTCGGCCACATGTTCTCGGTTCTGCGCAATAGCCGCAAATCCGACAGCGCCGGCATCTCCTCCTTCCAGGCCCTGTGTACCAGCCTGGCCGCCCGCGTCGGCACGGGCAACCTGGCCGGTGTGGCCGTCGCCATCTATCTGGGTGGTCCTGGTGCCGTGTTCTGGATGTGGCTGATCGCCTTCATCGGCATGGCCACCGCCTTCGTCGAAAGCACCCTGGCCCAGCTCTACAAGGTCAAGGATGAGGACGGCAACTACCGTGGTGGCCCCGCCTATTACATGGAGAAGGGGCTTGGCATGCGCTGGATGGGGGTGGTCTTCTCCCTCTGCCTGCTGCTGGCCTTCGGCCTGGTGTTCAACGCGGTGCAGGCTAACTCCATCAGCCTGGCCATGAACGTCGCCTTCGGCATCCCCGACTGGGTGAGTGGTCTGGCCCTGGTGGTGCTCTCCGGCCTCATCATCTTCGGCGGCATCCGCGGCATCGCCCGTTTCGCCGAGCTGGTGGTGCCCTTCATGGCGCTGGCTTACATCCTGATGGCGCTGTTCGTGGTGATCATGAACATCGGTGAGCTGCCCGGGGTTCTGGCTCTCATCGTCAAGTCTGCCTTCGGTATCGAGCAGGCGGGTTCCGGTGCCATGGGCTATGCCATCTCCCAGGCGATGATCAACGGCATCAAGCGCGGTCTCTTCTCCAACGAGGCGGGCATGGGCTCTGCCCCCAACGCCGCCGCGACCGCCACCCCCTATCCGCCGCACCCGGCTTCCCAGGGCTATGTGCAGATGCTGGGTGTCTTCCTCGACACCATCGTCATCTGTACCTGTACTGCGGCCATCATCCTGATGTCCGGCCAGTTCGAGCCGGGCTCCGGCGTGACCGGGGTCGAGCTGACCCAGCGTGCGCTCTCCTCCCAGGTTGGTGGCGGTGGCAACATCTTCATCGCGGCGGCCATCTTCTTCTTCGCCTTCACCTCCATCGTGGCGAACTACTCCTACGCCGAGACCAACCTGGTGTTCCTCGAGCACAACCACAAGGGCGGCCTGATGCTGTTCCGGATGTTCGTGCTGGGCATGGTGATGTTCGGTTCCGTGGGCGAGCTGCCGACCGTGTGGGCCCTGGCGGATGTCTCCATGGGGCTGATGGCCATCGTCAACCTGATCGCCATCCTGCTGCTCTCGGGCGTCGCCATCAAGCTGGCCAAGGATTACAACGACCAGCTCAAGGTGGGTCGTGTGCCCACCTTCGATGCCAACAAGTACCCCGAGCTGCGCAGCCAGCTGGAAGAAGGGATCTGGGACAACCCGCCCAAAAAATAAGAACGAGTGAGTCAGACCGACAAGGGGAGCCAGTGGCTCCCCTTTTTTATCGCTCCGGGCGGTCCCAGCGGTGGCAGACCTGGGCCAGCCGCCGCTGCAACTGGCGCCAGCAGCGCCGTTGTTGACGCCGGTCTAGCGGGGCATAGCGCCATCTGCGATAGAGCCAGGCACTCCGCCTGAGGGGATGGGCCAGCTCGGGGCGCTGCTGTGCCAGCCGTTCGCACCAGGCGGTCATGGCCTCCCCCGGGGCGGGGACGCAGCCGATGCGCTGGCCTCGCTTCAGCAGGGGCGACCAGATCCGCCGCTGCGGTGGCTGGCGGCCGGGCCAGAGCAGGGGCAGGCTCACCAGCAGGGTGACCAGCATCAGGCTGGCGAGGATGAGCCAGGGTGTCTGGCCGGCCAGCACGGGCCAGCGTTGGCCGAGCCGTTGCCATATTTGGCTGGCATCGTGACCCAGCACCCAGCGGCTCCATTGATAGTCGATGTTGCTGCCCCACCAGCGCAGCTGGTTGAGCAGTGCCCAGTCGCGATAGCGCTGCAGGGAGAGGGGATCGGCGGCGGTAAACTCCGCGTTCAACGCCTCGGGGATGCCTTCCTCGATGCGATTTGGCGCGACCACCGCCGTGGGGTCGATACGCCGCCAGTGTCCGCGCGCATCGAGGTACTCCACCCAGGCGTGGGCATCGAACTGGTGGACGGCGAGATAGTTGCCGCTGGGATTCCACTCGCCGCCAAGATAGCCGGTCACCAGCCGGGCGGGCACTCCGGCTGCGCGCAGCACGAAGGCGGTGGCCATGGCGTAATGGCCGCAAAAGCCGCGCCGGGTATCGAACAGAAACTCATCCACCCCATGGTCTGCGAGCGGCGGGGGGGTCAGGGTGTAGGCGTAGGGCTCGCGGCGAAAGGTCGCCAGCAAGGCGGCCACCATGGCATCCCGCTCGGGGTATCGCTCGCGCAAGTCGAGGGCGAAGGCGCGCGCCCTAGGGTTGCCCGTTGCGGGCAGTTGCAGGTTGCGCTGGCGCGATGACGGGGCGACACCTTGTTCCGCCTGAAGGCCGCTTACCCGATAACGGATGGTGGTCTCGCCGCGTCCCTGGCGATAGAGGGTGGCAAGGGGGGTCAGCTGCACCGGGCCCTCCAGCGCCCCTGGGGCGGTCAGGGCAAAGGCCCAGCGATGGCGCTGGGGCTCGGCGATCACCTCGTAGGTGCCAGCCGGCAGGGGCGTGCCGAAGAGGGGGGGCGATGGGGTCTCCCTGGGTGGCACCCTGCCCTGCCAGGCCTTGACCTCGGCGCTCAGCTGCCAGCGGCGGCCGTCGAAATACTCCTGACGCATCACCGGAAAGTAGCGCTCCCTCGCGGGGGGTGGGTCGCCTGCGAAGGTGACGCGAAAGGCGAGCTCGGACGAGTTTGCCAGCTCGCTGATGTCTCCTGGCGACACCGTCTCCGAGAGTCCCGACAGGGCGCGACTGGTGGAGGGCATCTGCCAGAGCGGCGGCAGCCTTGGCAGCAGCAAGAAGAGGCTCACGAGCAGGGGCAGGGCCAGCAGCAGCGCAAAACCCGCCTGGCGCCAGGGCTGTTGCCGGGTCGGTGCCACCGCAGTCACCAGGGCGGTGACCGACAGCCAGAGGGCCAGCACCATCGCCATTGCCCAGCCGATGCTCTGGCGATGTACCAGCGCCAGCGCGATGAGGAAGAAGGCGAGCAGCAGCACCTGCTCTATGTCCCGCTCTCGCCGTACCTCGATTACCTTCAGGCCGTAGCCAAGCCAGAGCAGGTTGATGAGGGCGGGCAAGGTGCCGAGCGCCCGCCATTGCCACACCAGGATCAGAATGCCGATGATGGCCAGAACAGCCAGTTGTCGGGCCGGGGGCGGGCGCCAGCCCCGCCACAGCATCATGGCGCGGGCACTCAGGGTGAGCGCACCCACTGCCAGCACCCAGAGCTGCAACTGGGGCCAGAGCGCCGTGGCCAGCAGCAGCTGCTGCAAGGCGATGAGGGGCAGCAGGCGACGGTTATCGAGCAGCATCCCTTCCCCTCTCTGCCGTCGTTTCCCCCCTGTCGCCAAGGCGTGCCAGCGCCAGCCGGCAGCGCTGGAGGAAGGCCGGTCCGCTCTCGGGGCCGAGCGTCTGGCCCGCCAGGGTCAGGGTGAAGGGAAGGCCCCGCCTCGCATAGTCGGCGCACCACCAGGCCAGCACCGCCAGCCGAGCTTCGAGATCCTGACCGCCGACCCGGGAGAGGGAGAGGTGGGAATCATCCAGCAGGGGCTCTTCGAACTGCTTGATCAGGAGACCGCGTCCCTGGGCGAGCTGTTTCCAGGCGATCCGGCTCGGCGGTTCTCCCGGGCGATGGGGCCGCAGGGCGTCAAAGTCTCCCAGGGTGGCCGGCATGGCCTGTCCCCGGCCTTCTCGTTCCCCCTGCGACGAGCCCGCGAGCAGGTTCCCATGAAGGGGGGCGGGCGCGAGCCAGGCCTCCAGTTGCAGATCCAGCAGCGACCAGCAGCGAAACAGCCCCAGGGGATAGCGGCTCTCCACCCGCAGCCGGCTCAGGGCCACCCGGCCGCGCCTGCCTCCCTTGATCGCCAGCAGCAAACTGGCAGGGGCCGAATCGGCCTGGGCCAGCCAGAGGGTTCCCTCGTTCAGGGTCAGCAGCAGTGCCCGGGCCGGGCGGCGTGCGTGTACCGTCACCCGGATGGGCAGGGACTGGCCCGCCTCGCCGAGGGCCATGGGGCCGCCGAACAGGGAGAGCCCAAGCAGGTTGCGATGGGTGAGCCACATGGCGACCATGAACAGGCTGGCGAGGCAGTAGGCAACCAGCATCACCAGGTTGTTCTGGTAGTTGGTGCCGAGCAGGTAGATGGCGATCATCACCAGCAGGTAGCCAAGTCCCAGGCGGGTGGGCAGGATGAACAGGCTGCGCGGCCCCAGGGTGATGTGGCGGGCGGGGGGAATGCGGCGGGTCAGCCAGCGCCGCTGCCACAACGCCCTGCGTTGCCGCCAGCCCATCAGGGGTGATCCGGATCGACCCGGGCCAGCAGGCGCTGGCTCAGGGGGCAGGCCTCGCCGCGCTGCACGCCGAAGCTCCCCCGGAGCCTGTGCTCGGCCACGTAGGGGAAGACGGCCTGCACATCCTCTGTCGTCACGAAGCGGCGCCCCGCGACCAGAGCCCAGGCGCGGCTGACCGCCAGCAGGGTACGGGCGGCCCGGGGGGAGAGGGGCTGGGGCAACGCCTCATCGATGCGGCTCTGGTGGACCAGCGCCAGCAGGTAGTCGAGGGTGGCCTCGGAGAGGTGGATTTCCTCCGCCTCGGCCTGCAGGGTGGCCAGGGCGGCGGTGTCCAGCTGGCGGCTCAGGGTGAGGGGCTGGCTGGCACCACGCAGCAGCCGACGTTCGGCCTCCGGCGAGGGAAAACCCAGCGACAGGCGCACGGCGAAGCGGTCGAGCTGGGACTCCGGCAGGGGGTAGGTGCCCGCCTGATCCGCCGGATTCTGGGTGGCGATGACGAAGAAGGGGGAGGGTAGCGGATAACTCTGCCCCTCCATGCTCACCCTGTGCTCGGCCATGGCCTCCAGCAGGGCGCTCTGCACCTTGGGGCTGGCGCGGTTGATCTCGTCGGCCAGCAACACCTGGGTGAAGACGGGGCCGGGGTGAAAGCGAAACTGCTGCTCGGCCTTGTCGAAGATCTGCAGCCCCAGCAGGTCGGCGGGGAGCAGATCGGCGGTGAACTGCACACGCCGGCAATCGAGACCCAGTACCTGGGCCAAGGCGTGGGCCAGGGTGGTCTTGCCCATGCCGGGCAGATCCTCGATCAGCAGGTGGCCGCGGGCCAGCAGGGTGACCAGGGCTACCCTGAGCTGCAGCGGCTTGCCGAGGATCACCTGCTCCAGGGCCGTCAGCAGCCGGGTGATCAGTGGTTGTGTCTGCACGGGCGTATCCCCTCTTCGTTGCCGCCCCTACAGCTTATACGCCAGCTGCAGGGCAAGGGGGGAACCAAGAAGATAACTCATTGAAACAGGCTGGTTTTGAGAGCCGACTTCACACAGACTTCACCCGGGTTCATGCCTGGCACACGCTAAGCGGTTAGGCTGGCGCCTCCTGAATACATTGAGAACTTGCCATGAAACACACGACAACCCTGCCTCTGCTCGCCCTCGGCACCCTGCTGATGTCTCCTCTTTCCCTGGCCTCCTCCGTGGATCCGCTGGATGGGATGGTGGGCGGGGTCATCCGTCCCCTGCTCAAGGAGCACAGGATCCCGGGCATGGCAGTGGCCGTGGTCAAGGATGGCCAGGCCCGCTACTTCAACTACGGCATGGCCGATCGGGAGAGAGGGATTCCCGTCAGCGAGCTGACCCTGTTCGAGATAGGGTCGGTCAGCAAGACCCTGACCGCGACCCTGGGGGCCTATGCCGTGGTGCAGGGGGCGATGGCCCTGGATGACAAGGTGAGCCAGCATGCGCCCTGGCTCAAGGGCTCCGCTTTTGACGACATCACCATGGGGGAGCTGGCCACTTACAGTGCCGGAGGCCTGCCGCTGCAATTCCCCGAAGAGGTGGATTCACACGAGAAGATGCAGGAGTACTACCGTCAGTGGACCCCTGTCTACTCGCCGGGATCCCATCGCCAGTACTCCAACCCCAGCATCGGCCTGTTCGGTTATCTGGCGGCGAGCAGCATGAAGCAGCCGTTTGAGCGCTTGATGGAGCAGACGATCCTGCCGGGGCTGGGTCTGCACCACACCTATCTCGATGTGCCCCAGCAGGCCATGGGGCACTACGCCTACGGCTACTCGAAAGAGGACAAGCCCATCCGGGTCACTCCCGGCATGCTGGCGGACGAGGCCTACGGTATCAAGACCAGCTCGGCGGATCTGCTGCGCTATGTGAAGGCTAACATCAGCGGGGTGGAAGACGGGGCCATGCAGCAGGCCATCGACCTGACCCACCAGGGCCAGTACGCGGTGGGGGAGATGACTCAGGGGCTCGGCTGGGAGCGCTACGCCTATCCCATCAGCGAAGCGACCCTGCTCGGAGGCAATTCGACCCGGATGATCCTCGAGGCCAACCCGGCGGCGCCTGCACCCGCGGCGGCGGGACTCCCTGTGCTCTTCAACAAGACCGGCTCGACCAACGGCTTTGGCGCCTATGTGGCCTTCGTGCCGGCCAAGGGGATCGGCATCGTCATGCTGGCCAATCGCAACTATCCCAACGAGGCTCGCATCAAGGCGGCCCACGCCATCCTGACCCGGCTGGCCGAGTAATATGAAAGAGGGCGGTCCATTGCGCAAATGGCCGCCCTCTCGTGGGTTCTTGTTAGCATGCCCTGTCAGTCGTACTGCTCTTCCATCCAGGCTTCGACGATGAGCTGGGCGGAGACGCCATCCACGCTCCCCTTGTCCAGCGCCTTGTAGCCGCCGCGCTCGAACAGGCGGGCGCGGGCGTCCGTGGTGGTGAGCCGCTCGTCCTTGAACTCCACCGGCTTGCCGAAACGGCCGTGCAGACGATTGCCGAACTTGCGGGCCCGCACCGTGATCTCCTGATCGGTGCCGTCCATGTTGAGCGGCAGGCCGACGATGAGCAGATCCGGTTGCCACTCCTTGAGCAGCTTCTCTATCTCGTCCCAGTTGGGAATGCCGTCGTTGGCCTTGAGGGAACGAAGGGGGCGGGCGCTGCCCGTGAGCTCCTGGCCGATGGCGACACCTATGCTCTTGGTGCCGTAATCAAAGCCCATGATGCTGCGTGATGACATGGGGATTTCCTCGAAATGGGGTAAAGGAGGGGCGCTGCAACCGCGCCCCTGGACGCAAGCGCCCCGGGACTAGCTGTGTCCCACCTGGCTGGAGAGGTGCAGGGGGTTGACGCCTATGCTGATGACGCTCGTGGCCTGCTGCCAGCGCGGGTGACGCATGTGCGTATTAAAAGTCATCAGCTGTGCCCCACCTGGCTGGATAGGTGCAGGGGATTGACGCCTATGCTGGCGGCGGCCTGCTGCCAGCGCTGGTGGATGGGGGTGTCAAAGACCAGCTTGGGGTTGGGGGGGATCACCAGCCAGGAGCCGTCCGCCAGCTCCTGCTCGAGCTGACCGGCGCTCCAGCCTGCATAGCCCAGGGCGACCAGCCAGTGGCTCGGCGCGTCGTCGGTGCCCAGGGTCTCGAGGATGTCCTTGGAGGTGGTGACCATCATCTCGTCGCTCACCTGCAGGGTGGAGTTGAAGCCGGGTCTGAAGCTGTGCAGCACGAAGCCGCGATCGGCATGCACAGGGCCGCCCTGCAACACCGGCTGCTTCATCTCGGTCGTATCGGGCGGGTTCAGCTTGAGCTTGGCCAGCATGTTGTCCAGGGTCATGTCGACCGGGATGTTGACCACCAACCCCATGGCTCCTTCGCTGTTGTGCTCGCACAGGTAGACGAGGGAGCGCTGGAAGTAGGCGTCCGTGAGGCTCGGCATGGCGAGCAGGAAGTGGTTTTGCAGTGTTTGCATAGAGTGCATGGAGCGCATGGATCTCAAAGCGTACAAAGGTATTGGGGTGATTATGGCAGTTGATGGCGGCGGGCAAAACCGCTTTTTACGGCCCTGGCGCTGAGCCGGGCCCTGGCCCGGTGAAGAGAACGAAAGGGGCCAAAAGGCCCCTGCGTACTCCTCTTCCCGACCGGGAAGGCTTTGCGGCCGTCCCGGCTGGGCGTGCTCAGCGTCCCAGGCGGCGCTCGATGGCGTCCATCAGCATGCCGGTGATGTGCACCGGGAAGGCCGCCTC
The DNA here is from genome assembly GCF_019048365.1 of Aeromonas sp. FDAARGOS 1415. Classification (NCBI taxonomy): domain Bacteria; kingdom Pseudomonadati; phylum Pseudomonadota; class Gammaproteobacteria; order Aeromonadales; family Aeromonadaceae; genus Aeromonas; species Aeromonas sp. FDAARGOS 1415. The sequence goes on from NZ_CP077363.1 coordinate 2,563,872, forward strand.
GATCTCGCGGATGCAGGTCGGACTGGTGACGTTGATCTCGGTCAGGCGATCCCCAATGATGTCGAGCCCAACGAAGATGAGCCCCTTCTCCTTCAGGGTCGGCCCCACCGCGCGGGCGATGGCCCAGTCCGCCTCGCTCAGGGGACGCGCCTCGCCACGGCCGCCGGCGGCCAGGTTGCCGCGGGTCTCGCCCTGGGCCGGGATGCGCGCCAGGCAGTAGGGCACCGGTTCGCCATCCACCACCAGCACCCGCTTGTCGCCATCCTTGATGGCGGGCAGATAGGTCTGGGCCATGCAGTAGCGCTGGCCGTGCTCGGTCAATGTCTCGATGATGACGCCGACGTTGGCGTCATCCTCCTTCATGCGGAAGATGGAGGCGCCACCCATGCCGTCCAGCGGCTTGAGGATGACGTCCCTGTGCTCGGCGTGGAAGGCGCGCAACTTGTCGGCACGGCGGGTCACCAGGGTGGTCGGGGTGTGCTCGGCGAACCAGGCGGTGTAGAGCTTCTCGTTGGCGTCGCGCAGGCTCTGGGGCTTGTTGACGATGAGGCAGCCCTCGTCCTCGGCGCGCTCCAGCATGTAGGTGGCGTAGATGAACTCGGTGTCGAACGGCGGATCCTTGCGCATCAGGATCACGTCCAGATTGGAGAGGGGCTGATCGACCACCTCGCCCAGGGTGAACCAGTGGGCGTAGTCATGCTTGACCGTCAGCGGGCGCATGGTGCCAAACGCCCGGCCAGCCTGCATGTAGAGATCCTTCATCTCCAGATAGAAGAGCTCGTAGCCGCGCTTCTGCGCCTCTTCGAGCATGGCGAAGCTGGAGTCTTTCTTGATGTTGATGGACGAGATGGGGTCCATCACGATGCCGAGTTTAATGGTCATCCGAGATTCCTTCTGGTGGCTCGATTGCGTTTGAGATGATCAAGACCTGTGTCAGGCCAGATCGCCGAAGCGGCACTGCAGCGCCGTGATGGCGGTCAGGGCGGCGGTTTCGGTGCGCAGCACCCGCGGCCCCAGCAGCATCTCCTTGAAATCTTCCTGCACGGTACGGGCGATCTCGTCGCTGGACAAGCCCCCTTCCGGGCCGATCAGCAGGCGCACGCCGTGCTCGGGGACCGGCAGGGTGTTGATGCTGTAAGGGGCGCGTGGGTGCAGGTTGAGCTTGAGCTCTTTGGTCTCTTCCGCCAGCCAGGCGTCCAGCTCCATGGGCATGCGCACCTCGGGCACGGTGTTGCGGCCGCACTGTTCGCAGGCGCTGATCACCACCTTCTGCCACTGCTCGCGCTTCTTCTCCAGCCGGTCTGCCGGCAGCTTGACGCCGCAGCGCTCGGAGAAGAGCGGGGTGATGCAGGTGACGCCGAGCTCCACGGATTTCTGGATGGTGAAGTCCATCTTGTCGCCACGGCTGATCACCTGGCCCAGGTGGATGGCGAGCGGCGACTCCACCGAGCGCGGCTCGCAGCCGTCGATGCGCACCTCCACCGACTTCTTGCCGACGGCGGCGATGGTGGCGGGGTACTGGTGGCCGTCGCCGTTGAACAGTTCGAGCTGCTGGCCCGGCTGCATGCGCAGTACCCGGCCGATGTGGTTGGCACCGTCTTCCGACAGGGCGAGGGTCTGGCCCGCCTGCAGGGGGGCCGGTTCATAGATACGTGGGATGCGCATGGCTCAATATCAGTCTCTTGTTCGGGAAAAGGGAGATTCACTCCCTTGTCTCCCAGATGGGGTTATTGGCACTGCTTTTCAATGAAGGGATTGGTATTGCCCTGCAGCTTGCCGATGCGGCGGTTGCGCTCGCACTCCCAGCGATCGGCCGGGTACAGGCGATCCCAGGCTTCGAAGAGTTTACGCTGTTGGGCGGCGAGACGCAGCCCGTACTGCTGGCTCATGTAGAGATAGGCGCGGGCGATCTGGCCGCGCACCGGCCCCTTGGGCGGCTGCACCTGGCGATCCTTGAAGTCCACCAGCATCTGGCACTTGCCGTACTGGTTCGGTTTGCCGTTCCAGTCGGAGAAGCGGAAGTTCGCCCGATCGCCGTTCACCTCGCCGATGGCGGGGAAGAGGTTGTGCATGTCCCCCTCCATCCTGTTGAACTCGTCGCTCTTGCCGCAGTTCTTGCGGCCCCCGTCCTGCCAGCACTGCAGCTGGTGGCCGAACTCCCAGGCGGGCACCACGTGCTCCCACTCGATGCGGGCGGCGCGCTCGGCCTGCTTGCGTGGCAGGTAGCCGCAGCTCTCCCAGTCGGGGGCCATCTTCTTGCCGCTGAACTTGATGTTGCAGCCGCAATAGAAGGTGGTGGGATGGCTCTGGTAGAGCTTGTTCAAGTCCTGCTTGGCGGCGCGGAAGGTCTGGATGTTGTCGGCAAGGGCAGGGGTGCTGACCAGCAGGGCCAGGCAGAGGGAGAGCAGAGGGCGAAACATGAATATCCTTGGCAATGAAACAGTTGAGTGAAGAAGATGCGCACACTATCACAGGTGCGCGACACGGGGTGACTCAATCCGCCGGGGCGTCGCTCTGCCACACCAGGGGCTGGCGGCAGCGACGGCAGTGATAGCGGGCCTCGCCGCGCATCACCTTGTTGTGGCGGCGCACCGAGAGGGGATGTTGCTGGCAGGCGCAGGCGTAAACGAAGGTGCGCTGGGCCAGCACGCCGAGATCGAAGCTGTGGGTGGTCCTGGGCTCAAGGCCGAACACTTCCCGCATCACCGACTGCCACTGTCTGCCGTGGGGCAGCACCCGGCTCTTGCCACGACCCTCTCCCCACAGGGCATAGACCAGCAGGTGGGCCACCTCGTGGGGCACCACCTCGGCCAGAAAGGCCTGCTGGTTGGCCTGATAGAGGGCGGGGTTGAAGCGCAGCTCCCAGGTCTGCAGCCGCGCCGACCCCGCCGCTCGGCCCCGCATGTTGCAGTGGATCTGCGGGCGCGGGAAGGAGCGGCCGAGACGCGCCTCGGCCTGGGCGAAGCAGGCATCGACGCGTTGATGCAACAGGGATTCAAGCTGGACAGGGATGGCGGGCATCGGGTTCTCGGCAGATGGCGGACAAGCAAAAGGGGAGCCAGGCTCCCCTTTCATCACGACAGCGTGCCTTACAGGCCAGCGGCAGCGCGCAGCAGCTCGGCCTTGTCGGTCTTCTCCCAGGGGAACTCGTCGCGGCCGAAGTGGCCGTAAGCGGCGGTTGCCTGGTAGATGGGACGCTTCAGATCCAGCATCTCGATGAGGCCGTACGGGCGCAGTTCGAAGAACTCGCGCACCAGCTTGACCAGCAGCTCCTCGGCCACCTTGCCGGTGCCGAAGGTTTCGACGCTGATGGAGGTCGGCTCGGCCACGCCGATGGCGTAGGAGGCCTGCACTTCACAGCGATCGGCCAGGCCGGCGGCGACGATGTTCTTGGCCACGTAGCGGGCGGCGTAGGCAGCGGAGCGGTCCACTTTGGAGGGGTCTTTGCCAGAGAAGGCGCCACCACCATGACGGGCCATGCCGCCGTAGGTGTCGACGATGATCTTGCGACCGGTCAGACCGCAGTCACCCATGGGGCCGCCGATGACGAAACGGCCGGTCGGGTTGATGAAGTACTTGGTGTCTTTGGTGATCCACTCTGCCGGCAGCACCGGCTTGATGATCTCCTCGCGCACTGCTTCCACCAGGTCGCTGTGGCTGATGGAGTCACAGTGCTGGGTGGAGAGGACCACGGCGTCCACGCCCAGGATCTTGCCTGCGTCGTCGTAGGCGAAGGTCAGCTGGCTCTTGGCATCCGGACGCAGCCACGGCAGGGTGCCGTTCTTGCGCACTTCGGCCTGACGCTTCACCAGCAGGTGGGAGTAGGTGATGGGCGCGGGCATCAGCACGTCGGTTTCGTTGGTGGCGTAGCCGAACATCAGGCCCTGGTCACCGGCACCTTGCTCCAGCGGGTCGGTACGGTCGACGCCCTGGTTGATGTCCGGGGACTGTTTACCGATGGCGTTCAGCACGGCGCAGGAGTCGGCGTCGAAGCCCATGTCGGAGTGGGTGTAGCCGATCTCGCGCACGGTGTCGCGCACGATCTGTTCGATGTCGACCCAGGCAGAGGTGGTCACTTCACCGGCGACCATCACCATGCCGGTCTTGACCAGGGTTTCACAGGCGACGCGCGCCTTGGTGTCCTGCTCCAGGATGGCGTCCAGCACCGCATCGGAGATCTGGTCGGCGATTTTATCGGGATGGCCTTCGGAGACCGACTCGGAAGTAAACAGCTTTGCCATGTTTGGTTCTCAATTCGTAAGGGTTATCGCCTTGGCCATAACCGGATAATGACAGGATGACTGTAGAGGTATCTACATCTGGACGTCTATTTTAGTGAGGTCACCCAGTGATTGCCAGCACTATTTGGGATTGGAGCCGACCGGGCCAAGGTTCGGGGTGGATCCACCCCCATGGGGGTAAACGAGGGGGCGGATTGAATCGTTTTCCCGCAGCAGAAAAGCGATTGTGCTCTCAAAGCCACTTTATTCACCCAGATAATATTTGCACGCCGCGCCCCCTGCTGGGACAATAACGCGCCTTAATCTTGGCCATCAAATGAAGCAATCGCAGGAGATACAGATGCCTTCTCGTAAAGAGCTTGCCAATGCCATTCGTGCATTGAGTATGGATGCCGTTCAAAAAGCCAACTCCGGTCACCCGGGCGCCCCCATGGGAATGGCGGATATCGCTGAAGTGCTGTGGCGCAGCCACCTGAAACATAACCCGAACAACCCCAAGTGGGCCGACCGCGACCGTTTCATTCTCTCCAACGGCCACGGCTCCATGCTGCTGTACTCCCTGCTGCACCTCTCCGGTTATGACCTCTCCATCGACGATCTGAAAAACTTCCGCCAACTGCACTCTCGCACCCCGGGTCACCCGGAGTACGGTTATGCGCCGGGCGTCGAGACCACCACGGGTCCGCTGGGTCAGGGCATCACCAACGCCGTGGGCATGGCGATCGCCGAGAAGGCCATGGCCGAGCAGTTCAACCAGCCGGGTCACGACATCGTTGACCACTACACCTACGCCTTCATGGGCGACGGCTGCCTGATGGAAGGTATCTCCCACGAAGCCTGCTCCCTGGCCGGCACCCTGGGCCTGGGCAAGCTGATCGCGTTCTGGGATGACAACGGCATCTCCATCGACGGTCACGTGGAAGGCTGGTTCACCGACGACACTCCCAAGCGCTTCGAAGCCTACGGCTGGCACGTCATCCCGGCCGTCGACGGTCACAACCCGGAAGCGATCAACGCTGCCATCGAAGCTGCCAAGGCCGAGACTGGCAAGCCGACCCTGATCTGCTGCCGCACCATCATCGGTTACGGTTCCCCGAACAAGTCCGGCTCCCACGACTGCCACGGCGCACCGCTGGGCAACGACGAGATCGCCGCCGCCCGTGCCTTCCTGAAGTGGGACCACGCGCCGTTCGTCATCCCGTCCGACATCGCAGCCGAGTGGAACGGTCAGGAGAAGGGTGCCAAGCTCGAATCCGACTGGGCTGCCAAGTTCGCCGCCTATGAAGCCGCTCACCCGGCCCTGGCTGCCGAGTTCAAGCGTCGCACCACTGGCGAGCTGCCGGCCAACTGGGCTGCCGAATCCGCCAAGATCATCGAAACCCTGCAGGCCAACCCGGCCAAGATCGCGACCCGTAAAGCGTCCCAGAACTCCCTGGAAGCGTTCGGCAAGCTGCTGCCGGAATTCATGGGCGGCTCCGCCGACCTCGCTCCGTCCAACCTGACCATGTGGTCCGGCTCCAAGTCCCTGACTCCCGAGAGCGCCGCAGGCAACTACATCCACTACGGCGTGCGCGAGTTCGGCATGTCCGCCATCATGAACGGCATCGCCCTGCACGGTGGTTTCATCCCCTACGGCGCCACCTTCCTGATGTTCATGGAGTACGCCCGCAACGCCCTGCGTATGGCCGCCCTGATGAAGCAGCGCGCCATCTTCGTCTACACCCACGACTCCATCGGTCTGGGTGAAGATGGCCCGACTCACCAGCCGGTGGAGCAGATCGCCTCCCTGCGTCTGACCCCGAACATGAGCACCTGGCGTCCCTGTGACCAGGTAGAGTCCGCCATCGCCTGGAAACACGCCATCGAGCGTACCGACGGCCCGACCTCCCTGATCTTCTCCCGTCAGAACCTGGCCCAGATGGACCGCACCGCCCAGCAACTGGCCGATGCCGCCAAGGGTGGTTATGTGCTGAAGGATTGCGCCGGTACCCCGGAGCTGATCCTGATCGCCACCGGTTCCGAAGTGGAGCTGGCCGTGGCCGCCTATGAGCAGCTGACTGCCAAGGACCGTGCCGTGCGCGTGGTCTCCATCCCGTCTACCGACGTGTTCGACGCTCAATCTGCCGAGTACAAAGAGTCCGTCCTGCCAGCCGCCGTCACCAAGCGTGTGGCCATCGAAGCGGGCATCGCCGACTACTGGTACAAGTACGTCGGTTTCGGCGGCAAGATCATCGGCATGCGCACCTTCGGTGAGTCCGCCCCGGCCGAGCTGCTGTTCAAGGAATTCGGCTTTACCGTGGAAAACCTGGTTGCGACCGCTGAGTCCCTGTAATCGCTGACCATTGGGCCGTCTTGGCCCAATAGCCGGAACAACAAAACGCCCTCCATCGCAAGATGGGGGGCGTTTTTTTATAGGTTGTTCTTAGTAAGTGGAAAATGAGTAATAAATTGATCTCCGTAGATGATCTGCGATGCTAATCTTCCATTTTTAGTGCCATCCGGTACCATGATATGGTTAGCATTGAAGAATGAATAAAAACGTATTAAGCAAATGCTCGAGGCTCTTTCAGCTGTAATTTTGATGTGAAGCTATGTGAAACATACATTATCCATTTTTACAAATATTTATATCATCAGGAATGTATTAGCCATGAAACCACGTTTTATTGACCCATTTACCCCCAATCGCCCTATTGATGATCCTAACCGCTTTTTTGGTAGGGCAGAACCGGTAAATGAGATGATTGATTCCCTCTACCAGATCAAAAATGGAAATCCTAAACATACTATTGTTACAGGTGATCGAGGGGTAGGTAAATCATCCTTACTCACGCAAGTTCATCTTACCGCTGGTGGCAATAACTCACTTACCGATAAGCTGGGTATTGATCGTGGAGTAGATAACTATCAATTTGTTACTGTTTGGCACGATGTTGATGCAACTCAAAATGCATTTGATCTTGCACATGCAATTCTTGGTAAATTTGAAAATTAATTCAAACGGATATTGGGGAGTGTCAGCTTTGAAATAGATCTTGCTGGCTTTGGTAAGCTGGGTGTTGATAAACGCAACCCAGTAAATATGACTCAACTCATAGAGGCTTTTGTTTCTCGGATAGCAAAGGTCGCTATGGAGGCCGAAAGAAATAAAAAAGATGGAGTTTTGATTTTCATAGATGAGTTAGATAGGATTAAGTCTGATTCTATGATTTCATCTTTTTTCAAGCTGACCTCAGAAAGGTTGGCTCGTGAGGGTGTTAAAAAGGTTGGGTTTATTTGCGCAGGAATCACTGGTGCAGTTCAGAAGTTAGAAGAAGAGCATGCTTCAATTCTTAGAACATTTCGGGATGTCCCTCTGCCAAGATTTGAAGAAAATGAGGCATTCCAGATTCTTGTGGATGGATTTAATATAGCAAAACATCTGTGTACTATGGCTGATTTGTCTAGCCGGGCACATGAGGTAACTGTAGGTCTTCCAGAACCAATTCATTTGCTAGGCAGTGAAATACTATCAGTGAATCTGGATGGTACAATTACCGAGATGGATTTTGAAAATGCAATTAAAAAAATAGTTACGGATGTTCGGAAAAATAAATTAGCTTCTCTCCTCAAGAAAGCGGGTGGGGGAAAATATCAGAAAATAGTTGAAGCCATGGCTAACAATGAAAAAAAGATTGTTCCATTAGAGTTTATAGCTAAACAAATTGGTCAAGAACAAAGCCAATTTAGTACTAATATGGCTACGTTGGTTGACAGGGAAATTATATTCAAGCCAGCAATTGGGCTTTATGCATTTACCGATCCGATGCTTAAGGAGTATATAAAGATTAATGGTGTTTTGGCTTTGGATGAGTAATTTCAAAGTAATCATTGCATTTAGTTATTTAAAAGACACCGGCCATAAACCGGTGTCTTTTTATTGCTAGAGAAATGCTTTACACCTGCGGCGGGGTGCTTTCCGCATTGGACATCACCGCATCCATCTGCACCAGGGCGCCGGCGGGCAGCTCGCTCACGCCAATCACGGTGCGGGCGGGCAGATAGGCCGGGAAGTATTTGGTGTAGATGGCGTTTACTGCGTCCAGATCCGCGATGTTGGCCAGCTGGATATTGACCTTGACGATATCGTCCATCATATGGCCGATGCTCTCGACGATGGTCTTGATATGGCCGAGGCACTGGGCGGTCTGCTCACGGACGCAGCCGGTCAGCACCTTGCCGGTGGTCATGTCGAGCGGCAGCTGGCCCGCGATATGGTTGTAGTGGGAGAAGGCGACGGTCTGGGTGTGCAGCGGGCTTCTCGGCGCCTTGTCGGTATTGCGGGCACGGATCACCAGGTTGTGTCTGTCTTCCACCAGTTGCGGCGGGGTGCCGTCACCGTGGGAGATGACCGCATCCATCTGCACCCGGGCTCCCAGCGGCAGGGCGGAGGCCGTGATCACGCTGCGGGCCGGCAGGTAGGCGGCGGCGCGGGCGATGGCGGAGTCGGGGAAGAAGGTGGTGTAGACCTCGTTGACGGCCTCCAGATCCGAGAGGCTGGTCAGATAGACGGTCACCTTGACGATGTCGTCGAAGGGGACGTCGATGCTCTCCAGCACCGCCCTGATATTGCGAAGACACTGGGCGGCCTGTTCGCGGATGCCGCCGTCAACCAGGGCGCCGGAGGCGGGGTCGAGGGGCAGCTGGGCGCCGATATTGTTGTAATGGGAGAAGGCGACGCTCTGGCTGGAGAGCGGGTCCTGCGGCACGCGATCGCTGTTTCGGGCAAGCTTGAGCAGGGGGCAGGGAGCCTGCGGGAAGGTGCCTTCGCCGTTGGAGAGCAGGGCGTCCATCTGCACCCTGGCACCCAGCGGCAGGGCGGCGACGGCGAGCACGGTGCGGGTCGGCAGATGGTGGGGGAAGAACTCGCGATAGACGGCGTTGACTGCCTCCAGATCGGCGATATCCGTCAGGAACAGGGTCACCTTCACCATGTCCTCCATGCCGTGGCCGATGCTCTGGACGATGGCCTGGATATTGGTGAGGCACTGTCTGGCCTGGGCCTGGATATCCCCCTCGATCACCTTGCCCGTCCTGGGATCGACGGGGAGCTGGGCGGCAATATTGTTGTAGTGGGAGAAGGCCACGCTCTGGGTATAGGGGCCAAGATCCTGTGGGGCGTTGGGGGTATTTCTGGCGGATTTGATGATGGTACCACTCATGGCGATACTCCTTTTTCGTTTTTGATGTAGGGTCAGGCCATGCTTTTCTGCATTGCCGGATACCCGACTGGCGGCGAATCCGACTCGTTTTCTTGCGGCAACCGTTGCCCGTACCCGGCGTAACACGACGGGGAAAAGGAAACGTGGAGATCACAATGTCGAGTCTGAATTCGGCGTCACCAGCGCGGGCGAACGGACGATGGGGAAACATTGGCTTGATATTTCAGACAGGGGGATTCTAGGGGGCGATTATCCGGGGATGCAAACCGGGATCCGGTTTCTATGAGGTGGCTCAATAGAGTGAAATATATTCATTTTGCTATTCAATTCATGGCAGGGAACACAATTTAAGGTGACGGCTATCCCATTTTTATGTCCGTTAGGAGGCAGATGGCCTCTTATTTTTACCGATTACGGTTACAGCGTGTAAATACCAGGTTAACCCCCCTGATGTAAATGCAGGTTATTCACTCTGTTTTGCATAGCTATTTATTTTCGGGTCTTTCGGGGGGCTTTCCATGATGGCAAAAATATGCCTTTTGGGGGCTGCCTTGCCTGCATTGAAATAACATTCAGCCCCTCTGCATGACAGCAAACCGACATGGCAAGAAGAGGGGCCGTTTATCGCCTGTTGCCGTGGCAAGCCAGTCAGGTTGCCGCCCGGGTTATGCCATATATTTTCAGCGGCGCGAATGCACCCTGAAGGCACCGGCAGAGGGCGCCGGAGAATGGCAGGAGTGAGGGGATCCTCTCGGTTGCCAGGCCTCCGAGGGTCAATACTGTGTGAACGAGTCAACCCAGGATGGAGAGCAGTCCCATGACCGACAAGCCGAACGACGACAAGCAGCCGACCCCGGATCCGGCTGAACAGAATGCCTTTTTCCCCTCACCCTATTCATTGAGCCAGTTCACCTCGACCACGTCGGACCTCGAGGGGGCCGACTATCCCGCGCCTTACCGTGGCGGCCGCTGGAAGATCCTGCTGATCGGGGCCGATGAGCGCTACCTGCCCACCGACAACGGCACCCTGTTCTCTACCGGCAACCATCCGGTCGAAACCCTGCTGCCCATGTATCACCTCGACAAGGCCGGTTTTGCCTTTGACATCGCCACCCTGTCGGGTAACCCGGTCAAGTTCGAGTGGTGGGCCATGCCGACGGAGGATGAGGCGGTCGTGGGGCTCTATGGCAAATACCAGAAGCAGTTTCGCCAGCCGGCCAGACTGGCCGACCTGCTGGTGCGAGCGCTGGGCCCCGATTCAGACTATCTCGGCGTGTTTATCCCCGGCGGGCACGGCGCCCTGATGGGACTGCCCGAGAGCCGCGAGATGAAGGCGCTGCTGGAGTGGGCCATGGCCAACGAGCGCTTCATCATCACCCTGTGCCATGGGCCGGCGGCCCTGCTGGCGGTGGCCAACCCGCAGACCTTTGCCGGCTACAAGATCTGCGCCTTCCCCGACGAGCTGGATGCGCAGACCCCGGCGATCGGCTACATGCCGGGCCACCTCACCTGGCGTTTTGGCGAGCGGCTCAAGTGGATGGGGTTCGAGATAGTCAACAGCGGCATCTCGGGGGAGGTGTGTCGGGATCGCAATCTGCTGACCGGTGACAGCCCGCTGGCGGGCAATCCCCTCGGCAAGCTGGCCGCCACCACCCTGCTGGAGGCGGTGGGCAAGGGATAGGTTGCTGGCTCACAGCGAGGCGGCAGCCGCGCAGGCTAAAGAGTGAGAAACAGAAAAACTGGGGAAACAGAGACACAGCGGGGCCGTCGATGGACGGCCCCGCCGTTTGGTATTCAGGCGGATATGGCCGTCAGGCGGGATAGAGGGCGCCCAGCACGGCGGGGCGGCTGGCACCGGCGTATGGGAGGGCAGGTTGCCCCTCTTGTTCAGGCGGCGCCTTGGGCTAGTCCTGGCTCAGGCGGGATAGAGGGCGCCCAGTACGGCGGGGCGGCTGGCACCGGTGACAGCCGGCAGGTTGCCGGGTTGGCGGTGGATAAAGCGCTGTGCCAGCCAGGCAAAGGCCGCCCCTTCCATCCAGTCGGGGGCAATCCCCAGCTCGGCCGTGTTGGCGATGTGCCAGCGGGGCAGCAGGGTGGCGAGCTCCGCCAGCAGCGGCGCGTTATGGGCGCCGCCGCCACAGACATAGAGCTCGGGCCGGCTTTGTGCATCCGCCAGTGCGGGCAGCTGGCGGGCGATGCTGTGGCAGGTGAGCGCCTGCAGGGTGCGCTGCACATCCGCCGGGGCATGAGCGTCACCGGCCAGCTCGCCATCGAGCCAGTCGAGGGTAAACATCTCGCGCCCCGTACTCTTGGGGTGGGGGGCGGCGAAGTAGGGGTGGGCCAGCAGCTGCTCCAGCAGCGCAGGGATCAGCTTGCCGCTGGCGGCCCACTGACCACCGGCATCATAGCCGGCACCCTTGGGGTGGTGGCGGCGATACCAGCCGTCGAGCAGGGTATTGGCCGGGCCGGTATCAAAGCCATAGACGCCGTCCGCCTGGCCCGGCAATACCGAGATATTGGCGATACCGCCGAGGTTCAGCACCACCCGCAGGGCACCGGGGCGGGCGAAGAAGGCCTGATGGAAGGCGGGCACCAGCGGCGCCCCCTGGCCGCCGAGGGCCATGTCCATGGTGCGAAAATCGGCCACCACGTCGATGCCGGTCAAGACCGCCAGCAGAGCCGCGTTGCCGATCTGCAGGGTAAAGCCGAGCTGGGGGCGGTGGCGTATGGTCTGGCCGTGGCTGCCGATGGCACGAATATCGGCAGGCACGAGGCCGGCCTTGGCGAGCAGGGCCTGAGTGGCGGCGGCAAACTCGCGGGCGACCAGGTTGTCGGCCACCCCCATGCGGTCGATCTCGTTGTCCCCCGGGGTGCAGAGGGCGTGCAGCTCGTGAACGGTGAGCCAGGGGTGGCTGAGGGCCGCTTCGACCTTGAGGTGCTCTCCGTCGATGACCACCAGCACGGCGTCAATGCCATCCATGCTGGTGCCTGACATCAGTCCGATATAGCGCTCACTCATGGCTTAACCCCTTCAGTGGTGCAGGGAGCACAGGCGATACCATGCTCTGTCCCAGTCCTGGTCCCCGACATCAATCCGATATAACGCTCGCTCATCTCATCTCCCCTGTGTCGTCTTCAGCCAGCTGCCCAAGACGCGAGATAACAATCCGGGGGCCTTGCCCCCGGTATCCTGGTTCCAGGCCACCCAGCCTGGGCTCAACTGCCGTTGCTGTCCCGTTTGTTCTGGGCCAGATGCAGCTCTGCGCCGTCGAGCTTGGCGAGCTGGGGCATGGCCTGGGCCTTGAAGCTGGCCAGTTCCCGTCCGCCGAGGGACTCTGCCTGGGGCAGGGTGAGGGTGCGGGGATTCTTGTGCACGCCGCCCACCACGAATTCATAGTGCAGGTGCGGCCCGGTGACCCGTCCGGTGCCGCCGAGCAGGCCTATGGTCTGCCCCTGCTTCACCCGCTGCCCCTTGTTGACGGTGCGTTTGGAGAGGTGCAGGTACTTGGTCACGTAGTTGCCGGCGTGCTTGATGAAGACGTAGTTGCCGTTGAACTGGTTGTAGCCGGCGGCCACCACGCTGCCGCCACCCGCCGCCATGATGGGGGTGCCCACCGGCGCCACGTAGTCGATGCCGTTGTGGGGGCGCACCTTGCCGGTGACCGGATGCAGCCGGCGAGGGTTGAAGTTGGAGCTGATGTATTTGAAGTTGACCGGCGCGCGCAGGAAGCTCTTGCGCATCGCCTTGCCTTCCGGCGTGTAGTAGTTGCCATCCCCGTTCAGCACGGCGCGGTAGGTGGCACCCTGGTTGACGAACTCGGCGGCCAGGATATCGCCGGAGGCGACCCGCTCGTCATCCTGGTATTTCTCTTCGTAGACCACCCGGAAGCTGTCCCCCGGCTGCAGGTCCTGGGCGAAGTCGATGTCCCAGCCGAAGATGGCGGCGAGATCCATGATCTGATCCTCGGTCATGCCAGCGTCCACTGCGGCCCCCCAGAAGCTGGAGCGGATCTCCCCCTTGGCCACCTGTTCGCGGGTGTCGAGTTCGAGCCGCACGGGTCTGGCCACGAAGCCCTCGTCCTTGCGGCTCACCTTGAGCGCCTGCTCCAGACTGTGGGGATAGTAGAGGCTGTGCAGCTCGCCGCCCTTGGTGAGCTTGAAGGTGAGCTCCTGGCCGGGTTTGAGCATGCGCAGGGGATCGGTGCCCTCGAGCTGATCAATGAGGTGCAGATCCGTGGTGCTGAGGCCAAGGCGCTGGAAGATGACCCCCATGTTGTCGCCGCTGCGCACCTTCACCTGTCTGGTGAGGTAGCTCGGCTTGGGCGGGGTGGCCACGGGCTCGGCGCGGGCCAGCAGCGCCTCTTCGTCGACCTGCTGTTCGACGGCCAGCTCGTTGCCGTTGTCATCGACCCGGGTGGCGACCGCCTGTTCGCTCGGCCAGGCCGCCAGCATCATGATCAGAATGCTCAGGATAAGCACCATCTTGCGGTGCCAGGTGGGAAGAGAGTTGAAGGCGTGCCAAAGGACCATGAGAAGCAGACGACGTTGAATCCATAAGAAGGTCGGAGTTTACCGCCTTTCCAATTGGCCTGCCATTCCAGTAATATGTCTGGCCCTGTGGAATCGTGATTGGAGAGTCAAAAAATGTCCCAGCTCGAGGTGGCGCTAGCCGAGATCAAGCGCGGAGCGGAAGAAATTCTGGTAGAAGAAGAACTTGTCGCCAAGTTGAAGGAAGGGCGCCCGCTGCGCATCAAGCTGGGGATGGACCCGACCGCTCCCGACATCCACCTGGGTCATACCGTGATCCTGAACAAGCTGAAGACCTTCCAGGATCTGGGCCACGAGATCATCCTGCTGATCGGCGACTTCACCGCCATGGTGGGGGATCCCTCCGGCAAGAACGCCACCCGTCCGCCCCTGTCCGAAGAGGCCATCAAGCACAACGCCCTCACCTATGCGGAGCAGGCGTTCAAGATCCTCGACCCGGCCAAGACCCGCATCGAGTACAACTCCACCTGGCTGAGCGAGCTGGGCGCGACCGGCATGATCAAGCTGGCGGCCAAGCAGACCGTGGCCCGCATGATGGAGCGCGACGATTTCAAGAAGCGCTACAGCAACGGCCAGTCCATCGCCATTCACGAATTCCTCTATCCGCTGCTGCAAGGCTATGACTCGGTCGCGCTCAAGGCGGACGTCGAGCTCGGCGGCACCGACCAGAAGTTCAACCTGCTGATGGGCCGCGAGCTGCAAAAAGATGCCGGCATGGCGACCCAGTGTGTGCTGATGATGCCGCTGCTGGTGGGTCTGGACGGCGTCAAGAAGATGTCCAAGTCCGCTGCCAACTACATCGGCGTGCACGACGCCCCGGGGGAGATGTTCGGCAAGATCATGTCCATCACCGACGATCTGATGTGGAACTACTACGAGCTGCTCTCCTTCCGTCCGCTGGCTGAAATCGAAGAGTTCAAGGCCGGCATCGCCGCCGGTACCCTGAACCCCCGCGACGTGAAGATCTGGCTGGCCAAAGAGATCATCGCCCGCTACCACGACGAGGCGGCAGCCGAGGCGGCCCACGAAGACTTCACCCAGCGCTTCTCCAAGAACGCCATTCCGGACGAGATGCCGGAGGTCGAGCTGGCCCTGGAAGGGGAAGGGCTGGCCATCGCCAACCTGCTCAAAGACGCAGGTCTCGTGGACACCACCTCCGAAGCGCTGCGCATGATCAAGCAGGGCGCGGTGAAGGTTGATGGCGAGAAGCTGGACGATGGCAAGGCACTCATCGGTGCCGGTACCGCCGTCTACCAGGTCGGCAAGCGCAAGTTTGCCCGGGTGACCGTCAAGTAAGTCGCCACCTCTGGCGCCGCCATAAGAAAGGCCTCCCTTGCGGAGGCCTTTTTGTTGGCTCATTGCTGCTGATAGGGATCAGCCCTCTGTTTTCAGGAAGTTGCGATAGAGCATGTAGAGGTGGGCCGAGCTCCAGCTGAAGTTGCTGGCCCCCTGCATGGCGCCGGTCTCCGGGTTGTAGTTCTCGCGGATGGGGCCGCTGCCCGCCAGCCCCTCGGCGTTGGCAAACAGCTTGTTGACGAGCTGCTGGGCATCGCTGCGATAGCCGTAGTTCTCCAGCCCCTTCACCCCGAAGTAGAACTGATCCAGCCAGACCCGGCCGCGCCAGTAGATGTCGGGGTCGTAGGCCGGGTTGGTCAGCGCCGCCGTGCCGAGCGGCACCCTGGTGTTGAACTCCCGGGCATTGAGCATCACCTCGCGCACCCGCGCCGCCTTCTCCTTGTCCGCCACCTCGGCCCAGAGCGGGCTCCACCCTTCCGGGCCACGGCCGCGGGCGGTCAACAGCTTGCCGACGCAGCCGTTGGCGTCGGGCAGATCCCCCTGGGCTATCTGG
Source organism: Aeromonas sp. FDAARGOS 1415 (assembly GCF_019048365.1). Classification (NCBI taxonomy): domain Bacteria; kingdom Pseudomonadati; phylum Pseudomonadota; class Gammaproteobacteria; order Aeromonadales; family Aeromonadaceae; genus Aeromonas; species Aeromonas sp. FDAARGOS 1415. The sequence continues at coordinate 2,579,711 of NZ_CP077363.1, forward strand.
CGGTCGTAATAGAAGCCGGAGGCCTCGTCGAACAGGCAGCTGTTGATATAGCCCGCCAGCTGGGTCGCTCCTTCGCGGTAGCGGCTCGCCTCGTCCGGCTTGCCGAGCAGCTCGGCCATGTCCGCCAGGATGCGCTTCTCTTTCGCAAGGAAGGCGTTGAGCTCCACCGACTCCTGATCGATGGAGAAGCCGATGAGTTCGCCGTCATCCTGGTGGTTTTCGAAGAAGAAGACGTTCCAGTCCTGACGCGCACGGGCCAGGTCGCCGCCATAGGTCTTGTCGGCGTAACGCTGCAACTGATCCTGCTCGATAAAGCCGAAGCGGGCGGCGTTGTCCATGCCTGACTCCCAGCCGGCGCCGTGCTGGGCACCGATATCCATGTCGGCGTAGCCACCGACACTCAGAACCTGCTGGTAGAGCGCCATGCCGGCGCAGCCATACCAGCCATCTCCTTCATTGGTACAGCTCGACAGATCCAGCCCGGCCGGCACCCCCGCCGGGTACTGCACCTTGAAGGTGATGTTGCCGAACTCGTCGTTGTGCTCGACGTGGCGGGTGGCGCCGTATTCGATGATGCCGTTGCGGTTGTTGTCCCGGGCCCGGTACCACCAGTCGTGATAGGCCCGGATCTTCGGATACATCTCGGCGATGAAGGCCTTGTCCTTGGTGGCGCTGTAGATCTCCCAGATGGCCCAGGCGGAGAGGGGCGGCTTGGTGTCCCGCTCGTTCCAGTTGCCGCCGTCACCACCCCGATCGGCGAGCTTGTTGTAGAAGACGGCGTCGATCACCATGCCGGCGTCCTGGGGGCGCACCGGGTCATCGGCCTGGATCTGGTAGTCATACATGGCGCGCACGTTGTTCTTGGCTACCTCGGGGTTGAAGTGGGCCATGGCGTAGGCGTGCTTCCAGCTGTCCCAGGCCCAGACCCCGTCGAACCAGCGGGCAGTGTTGGAGGGGGTCACCCCGTCGTGCAGGATGGCACCTGCCGGCGAGCGCCAGTTGCCGTTGAGGGTCTCCATCGCCTTGACCGCGATGCGACGTTCGGACTCCGGGATCCCCTGGTTGGAGAGGCCGCGCTCGAGGTAATCCTCCCAGCGGCGGATGGAGTCATCGAAATAGTCGGCTGGCCTGACCAGCAGTGCCTGGCGGCTCTGCTCGAAGCGGTCGGCCTCCTCGCTGCTGTGGACATAGCTCTGCAGGGTGTAGATGTCCTGCTGCCCCTTGGCGGCCAGGGTGAGGCTGGCCTCGCTCACGTAGCCGAGCCCCTTCTCGTCCAGGGTGGTGCGGCTCGGCAGGGTGCGATCGATGCGGTAGCTGGCGCTGCCGCCTTGCATGATGTTCCAGGTGCTGCGCAGCTCGCCAAACTGGAACGCCACACCGCGTTCGCTCTGGCTGATGGTGCGGGTCCAGTCGGGGTACTTGCTGGCGACCGTATTCTTGGCATCCCACTGGTTGAGCAGAGCCCCCTGCCAGTTGAGGGTCAGAGTGAGCGGCGCATCCTGGTGGTTGATGAGGCGGGTACGGATGATGGCGGTGCGGGCATCGCCGTAGCGCAGCTCCAGCTCCAGGGTGAAGGGCTCGAACTCGAAGCGTTGCACCAGGGCCCCCGGGATGGCATGGATGTCGTGGCTGCTGGCGCTGGTGAGCGGGAAGGCGCGGCCGCTCTCGTCGCTCAGGGTCAGCTTGTCCAGCTCGCTGGCGAAGAAGAGGCTGTACTCCTCCGAGATGACCATGGGGCCGGTGAAGCCGCCCCACTCGCTGTCGCTGGCGGGCAGCAGGAAGCCGTGCCAGGCACCGAGGTCCAGCAGCGGGTTGTATTTGAGGTTGGAGTAGCTGTCAAAGTCACGGAACTGGCGCGGGGTGCCGCTGCGGTCGATCACGTCCTTGTACTGGTTCGCCAGGGTGGCGCTGGGGGCGGCCGGGCTGCTGGAGTCATTGCCGTTGCAGGCGGTGAGGCCAAACAGGGCAACGCCCAGGGCGACCGAAAGTAAACTTTTACGAAACATTACTCGCTCCAATGATCGTTTGTAGGTTAAGGAAGGTGTTTTTTTAGTTCTGTTTTAGTGAAAACGATTTTCGTGAGCCATTTTAGGGCAATTTCACGGGGTGTTTGGGAGCTGCATCACGGTATTCAGAGCCGTGGTGTGAGCCGGATCACCCGGTTACACGGGGTTACATGGATTTTTATTTTAGTAACTATTTACTTTGGCAGTGAGCAGTGAGCAGTGAGCGGTGAGCGGTGAGCGGGGCAGGGGGGCCGGTGTGCCGGCATGGACAAGGGAGCTGGCCGCTCCTGGCTTGACGCGGATAGCTGTGCAGTGAAGGGCTTGGGAGGTCGTCACTGCGAGCGGGGGCCGGCGGCAAAAAGGCGGGCATAAAAAAACCGGCATCAGGGATGCCGGTCTTGGTGTAGCAGAGAGAGGATCGGGCGGCTTAGCGCAGGATCATCTCGTCACGGCCCGGGCCGACGGAGACCATGGGCACCGGCACGCCCAGCAGGGCTTCGATGCGCAGTACGTAGTCCTGGGCCGCCTTGGGCAGCTCGGCGAAGGTGCGGCAGCCGCTGATGTCTTCGCTCCAGCTCTCCATCTTCTCGTAGACGGGGGTGAGGGCGGCGGTCTGCGGCCAGATCGGGTTCTCGGTGTGAGCGCCTTGGTAGGCCACGCAGATCTTCAGATCCGGCAGACCGGTCAGGCAGTCCAGCTTGGTCAGGGCCACTTCGGTGGCGGCCTGCAGCTCGACGCCATTCTTGGTGGCGACGGCGTCGAAGTAGCCGACGTCACGGGGACGGCCGGTGGTGGCGCCGAACTCGTTGGTGATCTTGCGGAACTCGTCCTGGTTCTCCATGGCGGTCAGCAGGGTGCCGGTACCGACGGAGGAGCTGAATGCCTTGGCCACGGCGATGACGCGCTCCGGGCGCAGGCCCGGCAGACCGCCACCGATGCCGGCGTAGGCGCCAGACACGTGGGAGGAGGTGACCCAGGGGTATTCGCCGTAGATGAGGTCACGGCCGGCGCCCAGCTGGGCTTCGAACAGCAGGGTCTTGCCTTCGGCCTGCAGGGCCTTGAGGGGCATGCTGACGTTGCAGACGGCGTCCAGCCAGGGAGCGGACACTTCCAGCAGCCAGTCGGCCATCTCCTGGGCGGTCTGGGTGAATTCGAAGTCGGGATAGAGAGCCTTCATCTGCGGCAGTTTCCAGTCCAGCATGAACTGGATGCGCTCGACCAGCACGTCCGGCTGTTTGAGCCAGCCCACCAGGATCGCCTTTTTCATGACCCGATCACCGTAAGCCGGGGCAATGCCCTGACGGGTGGAGCCGTAGGCGCCGTCGCCCAGGCGTTGCTCTTCCAGGGTGTCTTCCAGTGCGTGCAGCGGCAGGCACAGGGTGGCGCGGTCAGAGATGGCGAGCTTGGGCGTGACGCCGGAGGCCTTGACCTCTTCCAGCTCGACGGTCAGCTTCTCGGGGCTGATCACCATGCCGGGGCCCAGCACGACCAGGCAGTCCGGGTTGAAGACGCCGCTCGGCACCTGGTGCAGCTTGAAGGTGCCCAGATCGTTGACCACGGTGTGGCCGGCGTTGTTGCCGCCCTGGAAACGAATGCTGGCGCCAGCCTGGCCTGCCAGATAATCGACGATGCGGCCCTTGCCTTCATCACCCCAGTTAGCACCTACGACTACGATAGACGACATGACTCTTTCTCCTAAGACGTTAGGCGTTCATCCTAGGAGCCCCGTGAGGATTAGAAAAATTAATTATCTTTATAATTCCGATAAGAGAGCCATATAATCATGGCGCATTTATCGACACCAGGCCCGCTTCGGGAGGCGTCCCTCCCCACAGGGCGGCGCTCCGGGAGCCGGGGTAGAAGAGGATCCCCATGCTGGACATTCACTGGCTGCACACCTTCGTCACCCTGGCCCGGTTGCAGCACTTCGGCCAGACCGCCACCGAGCTGCACATGACCCAGCCCAACGTCAGCCTGCACCTCAAGAACCTGGAGCAGGCGACCCGGGTCAAGCTGGTGGAACGCAGCCCGTTTCGTCTGACCCAGGCGGGGGAGCGGCTGCTGCAAAGCGCCGAGCGCGCCATCAACGAGTTGCAGCTCTGCCAGTCCGATCTCAATGCCCTGAGCCAGCTGAGCCAGGGGACGCTCGCCATCGCCGCCAGCGACATCATCTCGCGCCTGCTGCTCATCCAGCCGTTCCAGCGCTTCAAGCAGGCCTTTCCCGGCATCGACCTCACCCTGTTCAACACCACCTCGGATCAGGCGGCGGATCTGGTGCGGGCGGGCAAGGCGGATCTCGGTTTCGTGATGGCGCAAAAGCGCAGCGAACCGCTCTTCTACACCGAGCTGCAGCAGGTGACCTGGTGCGCCCTGGGCCACGGTCTCGGCCGCTGGCAGGCGCGGGCGAGCTCGGGGGAGAGCGATCCCCTGGACGAGCCGACCCTGATCCTGCTGGGGCACGACACCCGGACCCGGGCACTCATCGACCCTTCATTGCCCCTGCTCGGCTTGCCGAGCTGCCGCATCATGGAGGTGGGCAGCGTGGACGCCCAGCTCGACTGGGCGGAGGCGGGTTTCGGGGTGGCCATCGTGCCGGACTTCTCCCTCCACCCCAGGCTCAAGCTGACCGCCCCCGTGACTCGCCTCACCGACTTTCCCGGTACCAGCCTGGGGTATGTGGTGCGCCAGAACCAGGTGCTGTCGCGGGCCATCAAGCAGTTGCTGCACTGGGTGGAGGAGGAGATCCAGAGCCCGGCCCTGCTGCCAGCCGCCAATTGACGCTGCAGCCCGGCTCGTCGCCGAAAAGAGAAGAGGCCACCCAGGGGTGGCCTCTTCTCTTTTCGTTTCGGGTGTCCGTCACTGGGCGGGCGTTTCCTTCACCTCGACGGCGCCGCTGGGCGTGGAGGGAAGTGGCGCCGTCTGGCCGGCCGCGCCTGCCGCCGACGGGGTCTGGCCTTCGGCGGCGGGCAAGGCACCCGGCGTCAGCACGGCGCTGCCCCGGGCCGGGCTCCCGGTCAGGGCCGGTGCCGTCTCTGTGGCCACCGCGGCCGAGCTCGCCGGCAGGGTGGCGCCGGCGGGTTGCTCCGGCCGGGTCTCGGCCCCTTCCTGCGGGGTGGCCGCACTGGTGGGGGCCAGGGACTCGGTGGGCAGGGCTCCCGAGGTGGCCTGGGCTCCGGATGCCGTGAGAGCATCCGGCTGCAACATGGACGCCGGCGCGGCGTCCAGCATGCCCGGGTGGAGCGGGGCGAGTTTCCCGGCCTGCATTCCCTCCCAGGTGAGGGTCGTGAGGGCCGGGTGCAAACGGGTGAACTGCTTGAGGCGATCGTTCAGCACGTCGCGCAGGGTGCGCACCTCGGTCTCGGGCAGGCTGGCCAGCGCCACCAGCTCGGCGGTGACGGCGAAGGTGCTGACCGCGCTGGTCTGCCCCGGATAGAGGTTGGCGCCGATGCGGCTGCGCTCATAGTAGGGATACTGCTTGAGCAGCCTGTCTATCTGCTCCCCCTCGATGGGGATGAGGCGTGCCTTGCAGCGACCGGTCAGGTCGCCGATGGCCTGGTTGGGATGGCCGGCGACCACGAAGGCGGCGTCCAGGGTACCGTTGCAGAGCCCTTCTAGCCGGTTGCCGGGCGTGCTCGGGGGGGGCGGCATGAAGCTGGCCGGCTGCCAGCCCATGGCGTCCAGGAGTGCCAGGCTGGTGACCTTGTCCCCCGAGTTGGGGGCGCCGAGTTCGACCCGCTTGCCTTCGATGTCTGCCAGGGTGGTGATGTTGCTGGTGGCGCTGGCGAGCAGGGTCAGGGACTCCTGATGGAGTCGCAACAGGCTGCGCAGCCGATCGTCAGGAGCCTGACCCGTGAAGGGGCCGCTGCCCTGTACCGCGTGATGGAGCACATCCGACTGCACCAGGGCCATTTGAATATCCCCCTTGGTGAGTTCGGCCAGATTGGCGAGGGAGCCCGAGGTGCTCTGCACCGTGCAGTGCAGGCCGTGACGATCGCTCTCTTCGTTGAGCAGGCGGCAGATGGCGCCACCCGTGGGGTAGTAGACGCCATTGAGCGCCCCCGTGCCTATGGTGACATAGGCGGGGGCGGCCAGAAGGGGCTGGGCCAGCATGGCCGCCAGCCAGGGGAGGGCGATGCGTGACAGGCGCAGCAGGGGAAAGAGGGCGAATGGGCGCATAGTGAACCAAAACCGTGGCTGAAAAAAAGGATGAGCCAGGCTCATCCCGTCATAGGTCTCATCTTATCTGCATCGGATGGGAACCTGAATGATTTTTGCCATCTGGCCGCGGCTGACCGGCAGCCGCGGCGCTCCCTGTCAGCGCTGGAGGATGGCCTTCTCCATGCGGGCCAGCGCCTTGGCGAGCCGCGCCCGGGGGCAACCGAAGTTGAGCCGCACGAACTGGCCGTCGCCAAACTGGGCGCCGGGGGAGAGGCCGACCCCGGCCTGCTCGAAGAAGGCGATGGGATCGTCCAGCCCCAGGGCGCTCACGTCGATCCAGGCGAGGTAGGTAGCCTGGTGCCTGGCCAGTTTGATGCCGGGCCAGCGGGCAACGGCCTGCTCGATCAGGGCCAGGTTGCCCGCCAGGTAGTCGAGCTGCTCGGTCAGCCAGGGATCGCCCCCTTCGTAGGCCGCCTCGGCCGCCACATAGCCCAGCAGGTTGACGTCGGCACTGATGCCGCGCATCGCCTGCTGCAATTTCAGGCGCAGCCTGGCGTTGGGGATCACGGCGAAGGAGCAGCACAGGCCCGCGATGTTGAAGGTCTTGCTCGGCGCCATCATGACGGCAGAACGCTCGGCCGCCGCCGGGCTCAGGGCACCGTAGGGGATGTGGCGGGCATCCTTGTCCAGCAGCAGATCGCAGTGGATTTCATCGGAGCAGATCACCAGGTTGTGGCGTTCGGCGATGGCGTCGATGGCCAGGAGCTCCTCGCGGGTGAAGACGGTGCCGCCCGGGTTGTGAGGGTTGCACAGCAGCAGCAGATCCGCCGACGGCGCTTGGCGCTCCAGCTCCTCGAGATCCAGCACCCAGCGGCCGGCCTCCTCCACCATGGGGACGGTGAGCAGGGGGCGGTCGTTGAAGCCCGGCGCCTGCAGGAAGGGGTAGTAGACGGGCTTGGGGGTGATGATGCCGCGCCCGTGCTGGCTCCAGGCCTTGCAGGCGAGGTTGAGGCCGGGCACCACGCCGGGCAGGAAGACCAGCCACTCGGACTGGATCTCCCAGCCATAGCGCGCCTGCATGCGGGTCTTGATGAGTTCGATCAGCCGGGGGGAGGGGCGGGAATAGCCGAAGACGCCGTGGGCGACCCGCTGGGTGAGCGCCTCCAGGATGGCGGGGGGGGAGACGAAGTCGGTGTCTGCCACCCACATGGGCAGCACATCCTGGCCCTTGTACTTGTCCCATTTCAGGCTCATGGTGCCGCTGCGGTCAATTTCCCGGTCAAAATCAAACATGTTAAATCCTTGTACTGGCCAGAGATGGGCTACCAATGTACGGACTTGGCCGCGCCCCCGCAAGCCTTGAGGTCGCTGTTGACAATGGCATAAGATAATCGCCGTCAAATCGTACGCCTGCCCGTTCCTGGCTCCCTTTTCTCTTCCATATCAATGGTATCTCTATGAGTTTGCTGAGTGCAGCCCGCAAGAGGCCGGATCCCGTCTCTCTCTCCTTTCTTGCCGTGACCTTCATGACCGGGGTGGCGGTGGCGCTCCAGGTGCCGACCCTGAGCCTGTTCCTGGCAGAGGAGGTGCAGGTCCGTCCCTTCCTGGTGGGGCTCTTCTATACGGTCAACGCGGTGATCGGCATCCTCATCAGCCAGTGGCTCGGCCATCGCTCCGACAACAAGGGGGATCGCAAACAACTGATCCTGCGCTGCTGTTTTGCCGGCATCGTGCTCTCCCTGCTGTTCGCCTGGAACCGCCAATACTGGTTGCTGGTGAGCCTGGGGGTGCTGCTGGCGAGCCTGACCGCCACCGCCAGCCCCCAGCTGTTCGCCCTGGCGCGGGAATACGCCGACAGCCGCAACAAGCAGGCCGACATGTTCAGCTCCGTGTTGCGGGCCCAGTTCTCCCTGGCCTGGGTGATAGGGCCGCCGGCTGCCTTCGCACTGGCCATCGGCTACGGCTTCGAGGTGATGTACCTCGCCTCGGCCCTGGCCTATCTTGTCTGCGCCTTCGTGGTGTGGCGCTGGCTCCCCTCCCTGCCGCTGGCCAGGCCTGCCGAGGGAGAGGTGCGGGTGAGCAGCTGGCGCACCCCTTCGGTGCGGGCGCTCTTCATCGCCTCCACCCTGATGTGGACCTGCAACAGCATGTACCTCATCAACATGCCGCTCTACATCACCCGCGAGCTGGGGCTGGACGAGAAGCTGGCCGGGGTGCTGATGGGAACGGCGGCGGCGCTGGAGATCCCCTTCATGCTGCTGGCGGGCTACTACACCCGGCGCTTTGGCAAGCGGCCCATGATGCTGCTGGCGGTGCTGGCCGGCGTCGGCTTCTACGTCGGCCTGGCCACCCTCTCCAGCCAGACGGCGCTGATCGCGCTGCAACTGCTGAACGCCATCTTCATCGGCATCGTCGCCGGCATCGGCATGTCCTACTTCCAGGATCTGATGCCGGGCCGCGCCGGGGTGGCGACCACCCTGTTTTCCAACAGCATCCGCACCGGCTCCATCATGGCGGGAGCCATCGCCGGCACCGTGGCCGAGATCTGGAGTTTTCACGGGGTCTTCATGGTGGCCATGGCGCTGGCCTTGATGGCGCTGGCCGCCTGCTGGCGGGTGCCTAACGTCTAGTGGAGGGGGGCTCAGGCACCCGCTCCCGGGGGAGGGCGCTGGGGGTTATTTGTCGTCGTCGCTCTGGTATTCGTTGCGCAGGCAGCGCAGCAGCAGCTCGGCTGCCGGACCCAGGGCGTCGACCGCCGGGGTGAGCAGGTAGGTGTAGAGGTAGCGTTCGTTGCCGCCGGCCAGTTCGAGCTGCACCAGGGCGCCACTGGCGAGCTCCTCCTGCACCAGGTGACGGGGCACCCAGGCGTAACCGAGGCCAAGGCGTACCATGCTGAGCACCTCGTGATAGTGGGTCGCCTTCCAGCCGGTGTCGTCCGCATCGTTCCAGTCCACCGAGCGGTGGATGGGGGGATGCAGGCTGATCTGGTTGTAGGTGGCGAGCTGCTCGGTGGTGACGGGCTCCTCCTGTTCTGCGAGGGGATGGCCCGACGCGCACAGGGGCAGCAGGCACACCTCGTCCAGGGGCAGGCCGGTGCGATCCTGGGGCAGGTGCTCGGAGAGCATCAGATCCCCCGGTTGCAGCGCATTGAAATGGCAGTGGATCCGCTCGTGCAGGTTGATGCGGCAACCCCGGCTGCGGGGATAGAAGTGGGCCAGCGCCCGGTAAAGCCGCTCACGCGGCTGCAGCACGGAGACATAGAGGTTGATCTGCGGCTCCCACTGGCGTTCCAGGTTGTTGGCCAGGTTCTCCAGCTCTTCCACCTGCTGACTGAGCTGGCGGGCCCGCTTGAGAAAGATCTCCCCCGCCGGCGTCAGCACCGCCTTGCGTCCCCGCACCTCCAGCAGGGCTACACCCAGACTCTGCTGCAGCTTGGCGACCGCATGATTGAGGGAGGATTGGCTCTTGTTCAGCGCCTCGGCGGCCTGGGCGTAGCCGCCACAGTCCACCACGGCCTGAAAGATCCGCCATTGCTCAAACGTGCTCTTGGGACGAAACATAGTGCAACCTGTCAGGGCAAATGAGATTCAAAGGGGCGCGCCTGGGCGCCCCTCTTCACTGTAACCCCATCCGCTGGGATCGTTGATTTATTTGGGCTGGGCCACAAAGGTCCGACCGGTCTGGCCCTGGCTGTCCCGCCCCATCAGATAGAGATAGAGCGGCATCAGGTCGGCCGGGGTCTTCAGGGTCTGGGGATCCTCCGCCGGGAAGGCGCTGGCCCGCATCCTGGTACGGGTGCCGCCCGGGTTGAGGGTGTTGACCCGCACCCTGGTGTTCTCCAGCTCGTCAGCCAGCACTTCCATCATCCCCTCGACGGCAAACTTGGAGATGGCATAGGTGCCCCAGTAGGCGCGCCCCTTGCGACCCACGCTGGAAGAGGTGTAGACGATGGAGGCCTCGCCGTGCTCTTTCGCGGTCTGGCGAACGAGGGGCAGCAGCGCCTGGGTCAGCAGGAATTCGGACTTGACGTTGACCTGCATCACTTCGTCCCACTCCTGCTCCTGGATGTGCTCGAACGGCGACAGGGTGCCGAGCAGCCCGGCGTTGAAGAGCACGCCGTCGAGGCGCCCGAACTGCTGGGCGAAGGTCTCGGCCATGCCGCGGTAGTGGGCGGCGGTCGCCCCCTTGAGATCCACCGGCACGATGGCGGGCAGGGGATGGCCGGCCGCTTCAATCTGGTCATACACGGCCTCGAGCTTGGCACTGGTGCGCCCGAGCAGGATCACGGTGGCGCCGTGGGCCGCGTAAGTGAGTGCCGCCTCGCGGCCGATGCCGTCACCGGCGCCCGTCACCAGAATGACCTTGTCCTTGAGCAGGTCCTGGGGGGCCTGATAATCGAGCATGTGAACTCCTGTTAACAATCCTTGGCCTGGCGGATGGACACGCCAGCAAATAGAGGAGGCAAGTGTACTGACCGGGCCCGGCAGTTGACCAGTATGAGATGGCAAAAATGTGAATAAAACAGGGAGCTAGCGCGGATCGGTGCAGGATGGAACCGGGTCGCGGCAGAGTTTTTGCCTGATGCCGGCAAACTCCTTACTATGTAACAAAATCGACCCCCACCCGACCCATCGGGGGGACACCAGTGGAGCATCAAGTGGCATTTCTGACCGAGTACGGCCTGTTTCTGGCCAAGACCCTCACCTTCCTGCTGGCCATCGGCGCCGTCATCCTGATGATCGCGAGCAGCCGCCAGCCGAAGGCGCGCAAGGGGGAGCTGGTGGTGACCGATCTCTCCAGCGAGCTGGAGCAGGGGCGTCATCAGTTGCAGGCGGCGCTGGCCGGCAAGGCCGAGCGCAAGCAGATGGAGAAGGCGCGCAAGGCCGACCACAAGGCCCGCGCCAAGGGCGAGGATGAGCGCAGCCGGCTCTTCGTGCTCGATTTTCACGGCAGCATGGATGCCAGGGAGGTAGCCTCCCTGCGTGAAGAGGTGAGCGCGGTGATCGGCGTTGCCCGGCCGGGGGACGAGGTGCTGCTGCGCCTCGAGTCCGGCGGCGGCGTGGTGCATGGCTATGGCCTGGCCGCCTCCCAGCTGCAGCGCCTGCGGGACAAGGACATCACCCTCACCGTGGCCATCGACAAGGTGGCGGCGAGCGGCGGCTACATGATGGCCTGCGTGGCGGACAAGATCCTGGCGGCCCCCTTTGCCATTGTCGGCTCCATCGGCGTGATCGCCCAGATGCCGAACTTCAACAAGCTGCTGAAAAAGCACGACATCGAGTTCGAGATGCACACCGCAGGCCAGTACAAGCGCACCATCACCATGTTCGGCGAGAACGACGATCTGGGGCGGGAGAAGTTTCGCGAGGAGCTGGGGGCCATCCACGAGCGCTTCAAGGCGTTTGTGGCCGAACACAGGCCGGCGCTCGACATCGACAAGGTCACCACGGGGGAGCACTGGCTGGCGAGCGAGGCCAAGCAGCTTGGCCTGGTGGACGCGCTCTGCACCAGCGATGACTACCTGCTGGCCCAGGCCAGCCACCACAAGGTGGTCGGCATTCGCTTCAGCAAGCCCAAGAGCCTGACCCAGAAGCTGGGGAAACAGGCGGCGCTGGGGCTGGAGTCCGGCCTTGGTCGGCTGTGGCAGCAGAGCCCCTGGCGCTGAGGCGCTGTTCAGGGGTGGAATAAAGAGAGCCGGGCACTTGCCCGGCTCTTTTTTTGTAGCGTCGGAGCGCCTTAGCGCTGGAAGGGGTAGACGGAGCCGAGTTTCAGGATCTGGGTCAGCTCGTCCAGGGCGGTGCGGGTCTCCAGCACCAGGGAGGGGTCGCGCAGATCGTCCAGGGTCAGGCTGTCACGGTAGTGGCGATCCACCCAGTTGTCCAGGCGGGTGAACTGGGCATCGTTGATCAGGCAGGCCGGGTTGACCGCGGCGAGTTCGGTGTCGTTCATGGCCACCCGCAGGCGCAGGCAGGCGGGGCCGCCGCCGTTCTTCATGCTCTGCTTCACATCCATGTAGTGCACTCCCTTGATCGGGGTGCCCTGGGTCACCAGCTTGGCCAGGTAGGCGGCCACCGCCGGGTTGTCGCGGCACTCGGTGGGGGCGATGATGGCCATCTCGCCGGACGGCAGGGTCAGGATCTGGGTGTTGAACAGATAGGACTTCACCGCATCCACCACGGAGACTTCCGCCGTCGGCACCTCGATGAAGTGCAGCTCACCCTCGCCAAACTTGGTACGCACCTCGGCCAGGGCCGACGCGGTGTTGAGGAAGGCCTGCTGGTGGAAGAAGAGCACGTTCTGGTTGCCCACCGCGATCACGTCGTTGTGGAATACCCCCTGATCGATCACGTCCGGGTTCTGCTGGATAAAGACGGCGCTCTCGTCCCCCAGGCCGTGCAGACGGGCGATGGCCTGGCTGGCTTCCAGGGTCTGGCGGGCCGGGTAGCGCTTGGGCGCAGGGCGGGAGACGTCGAAGGCGCTGCGGCCATAGACGAACAGCTCGACCCCGGCCTCGCCATAGGCGCGGCACAGACGGGTGTGGTTGGCGGCGCCCTCGTCACCGAAGTGGTCGTTCTCCGGCAGGTGCTGATGGTGGCTGAAGTGACGATCGTTGTTGAACACGGCGCGCAGGATGCGACCGGTCACCTCGGGCTCGAGGGAGCGGTGGAACTTGTTGGTCAGGTTGGCGGGGGTGAAGTGGATGCGGCCATCCTGGGTATCGGCACTGGGGGAGACGGTGGCGGCGTTGGCGGTCCACATGCTGGAGGCGGAGTAGCAGGCGGCCAGCACGGCGGGGGCCTGTTTCGCGGCCTGGGCCAGCACGCTTGCATCGTTGCCGGTGAAGCCGAGGCGACGCAGGGTCGCGAGATCCGGTCGCTCCTGGGGTGCCAGCACCCCTTGCACCATGCCGAGCTCGGTCAGCGCCTTCATCTTGCGCAGCCCCTGCTTGGCGGCCTCCTTCGGATTTGACGCCTCCTTGGCATTGTTCTGGGAGGCGACGTTGCCATAGGAGAGGCCGGCGTAGTTGTGGGTGGGGCCGACCAGGCCGTCGAAGTTCACCTCGAAGTGCTTCATGATCACATCCTTTCGATTTTTATATGGGGAGCGGTTCCTTCCGCGCACAAAGCTGCGGCGTGCGGCCATTATAAAGAGATTTCATCCTTTGTAACAAGCTGATAACCAGAATGGGTTTTTATGTCACAAGGGTGGCTGGATATGTCATTTCCAATCTAAAAAAGGGGGGGATATAGCATAAAAACAAAAAAGCGGTTGCGTCCGGCACGCTGGCTTCGCATTAATAAATAAAGAATCAGAGCGGTTCGGGCTGTCTGGCAAATTTGTTCACAAGATTGCTTTTTCCCGTCAAATCTCTTATACAGCCCCACAAAACCGCACGCCAACCCCGTCGGGTGCAACGAGGATAATAGTTACAGCATGGGCAAATCACTGGTCATAGTGGAGTCTCCGGCCAAGGCCAAGACCATCAACAAATATTTGGGCAAGGACTACGTGGTGAAATCCAGCGTCGGTCACGTGCGCGACCTGCCGACCAGCGGCAGTGCCAGCACCGAGCCCAAAAAACCTGTCATTCGCGGCGTCAAGCTCAGCGAATCCGAGAAGGCGGCCAAGGATCGCAACGCCCTGTTCTCACGGATGGGGATCAACCCGACCGCAGGCTGGCAGGCCAACTACCAGGTTTTGCCCGGCAAGGAAAAAGTGGTCAGCGAGTTGCAGAGTCTGGCCGCCAAGGCCGACACCATCTATCTCGCAACCGACTTGGATAGAGAGGGGGAAGCGATCGCCTGGCACCTGCGCGAGATCATCGGCGGCGACGACAGCCGCTACAAGCGCGTGGTGTTCAACGAGATCACCAAGACCGCCATCCAGGAGGCGTTTGCCCAGCCGTCCGAGCTGAACATCCATCGTGTCAACGCCCAGCAGGCCCGTCGCTTCCTCGACCGGGTGGTGGGTTACATGGTCTCCCCGCTGCTCTGGAAGAAGCTGGCCCGCGGCCTCTCCGCCGGTCGGGTGCAATCCGTCGCGGTGCGCCTCATCGTCGACAAGGAGCGCGAGATCAAGGCGTTCGTGCCGGTGGAGTTCTGGGATCTGAACGCCGATCTGCTGACCGCCGAGAAGAGCGAGCTGCGCATGGAGGTGGTCAGCCGCAACGGGGCGGACTTCAAGCCGGTGACCCAGGCCGAGACCTTCGCCGCCGTGGCGGCTCTGGAAGGGGTCGACTACAAGGTGGTGAACCGGGAAGACAAGCCGACCGGCTCCAAGCCGTCCGCTCCCTTCATCACCTCCACCCTGCAGCAGGCGGCCTCCACCCGCCTGAGCTTCGGGGTCAAGAAGACCATGATGATGGCCCAGCGTCTCTACGAGGCGGGTTACATCACCTATATGCGTACCGACTCCACCAACCTCAGCAAAGAGGCGGTCGAGGCGGTGCGCGAATACATCGGCGAGCAGTATGGCGCTGCCTACCTGCCGGCCGAGCCGAACTTGTACGGTGCCAAGGCCAACGCCCAGGAGGCCCACGAGGCGATCCGCCCCTCCAGCGTGCAGGTCACTGCCGAGATGCTGGAAGGGATGGAGCCCGATGCCATGCGGCTCTATGACCTCATCTGGCGCCAGTTCGTCGCCTGCCAGATGACGCCGGCCCAGTACGACTCCTCCACCCTGACCGTCAAGGCAGGGGAGTTCGAGCTCAAGGCCCGTGGCCGCACCCTGCGCTTCGCCGGTTGGACCAAGGCGCTGCCGCCCATGGGTCGCAAGGGCGACGACAGCCAGCTGCCGGCGGTGACCGTGGGCGAGGTGCTCAAACTGGTCAAGCTGGATCCGCGCCAGCATTTCACCAAGCCGCCCGCCCGCTTCACCGAAGCGGCCCTGGTGCGCGAGCTGGAGAAGCGCGGCATCGGCCGTCCCTCCACCTATGCCTCCATCATCTCCACCATCGTCGATCGCGGTTATGTGCGGGTCGAGAGCCGCCGTTTCTTCGCCGAGAAGATGGGGGAGATCGTCACCGACCGCCTGGTAGAGAACTTCGTCGAGCTGATGAACTACGAGTTCACCGCCAAGATGGAGGACAAGCTCGATGGCATCGCCGAGGGGAGCCTGGAGTGGAAGAAGGTGCTGGACGCCTTCTACGCCGAGTTTACCCAGGAGCTGGAGCAGGCCGACAAGCCCCATGAAGAGGGGGGCATGCGCGCCAACCAGATGGTGCTGACCGACATCGACTGCCCCGACTGCGGCCGCAAGATGGGCATTCGCACCGCCACCACCGGTGTCTTCCTCGGCTGCTCCGGCTACGCCCTGCCACCCAAAGAGCGCTGCAAGAAGACCATCAACCTGGTCAGCGCCGACGAGTTCGTCTCCGCCACCGACGGTGACGAGGCGGAAACCGAGGCCCTGCGCGCCAAGCACCGCTGTGGCGTGTGCGGCACCGCCATGGATGCCTACATCATCGACGACAGCCGCAAGTTGCACGTCTGCGGCCGCAACCCCGATTGCGACGGCTACGAGATCGAGCAGGGCCAGTTCAAGCTCAAGGGCTACGAAGGGCCGAGCATCGAGTGCGATCGCTGCGGATCCGAGATGCAACTCAAGAACGGCCGCTTCGGCAAGTACATGGGTTGCACCAACGACACTTGCAAGAATACTCGCAAGATCCTGAAAAACGGTGACATCGCACCGCCGAAGGAAGATCCGGTACCCCTGCCCGAGCTGAAGTGCACCCAGTCCGACGCCCACTTCGTGCTGCGGGACGGTGCCGCCGGCCTGTTCCTGGCCGCCAGCAACTTCCCGAAGTCCCGTGAGACTCGTGCGCCTCTGGTTGAGGAGCTCAAACGCTTCCGTGACCGGCTGTCGCCCAAGCACCAGTACCTGGCCGACGCCCCGGCGTCAGATCCTGACGGAAACGCCTCCGTGGTGCGCTTCAGCCGCAAGAGCAAGGAGCAGTACGTGATGACCGAGGTCAACGGCAAGGCAACCGGCTGGACGGCCCACTACGACAACGGCAAGTGGCAGGAGAGCCTGCCCAAGGCGAAGAAAGCCTGACGGCGATGTCGCTCACAGCATGATGAAAGAGGCCCCTTGCGAGGGGCCTTTTTGTTGGCGATGGCGGTATACTGGAAGGGCTGCATGGATGGCAGCGAAAGACAGGGAGTGGTCATGGAGATACATGAAATTCGGCCAGGCATGACCTGCCTGACGCGGGAAGGCACCGCCTATGTGCTGGAGGTGGACAGGCAGAGCCTGCTGGTGTTGCTGCAACGGGAGGATGAAACCATCCCGGTGCAGGTACGCAGCGACGACATCCTGGGGCCTCTGGCCAACGACTAGCCCCTCGGGGGATCCCTGGCTGGGAGCCCCCTAGAAGGGGAGCAGAAAGAGCAGCTCGGCAAGGTCGGGCTGCCACTGCCACTCCCGCATCCTGACCCGCCCGTTGATGACGGGCACCCCCTCTTCCTGCAACAATCCCGTCTGCCGGTCGAACCCCGACGATCCCCTGGGCAACGAGATGGTGCCCGCCGCGCCCAGCACCCGGTGCCAGGGCAGCATCTTGCTCGTTTCCCGCAGCACCTTGCCCACCAGGCGAGCTCGTCCGGGCAGGCCCGCCAGATCCGCCACCTGGCCATAGCTCACCACACGGCCTGGGGGGATCAGGGCTAGGATCGCCTCGATGCGGGCCACCTTGTCCAGCGGGGTCGATTCCGTTCTCATGAAGTTGACTCGTCAGAAACAACAGAAGCGCCATTGTGGCGCTTCTGTCACCTGGCTGGCAATGCTCAGCCGAAGGTCTGGCTCAGTCCCCTGAGCTCGCTCGCCCGCTTGAGGAGCTCCTGGCTGGAGTCGTCCACCGCCCGGATCTTCTGGCTGTTGGCGCGGGAGTATTCGGAGATCTGGTGGATGTTGCGGCTGATCTCCTCCACCACCACCTGCTGCTGCTCCGCGGCGGCGGCGATCTGGGTGGAGAACTCGGTCACCTGATCGATCTCCTCCAGGACCAGGTGCAGGTTGCCCGAACCTTGTCTCGTCATCTCGACGCACTCCCGGGTCTGGGCCAGGTTGTCCTGCATCATGCCCTGCCAGCGTTCCAGGGTGTGCTGGATCTGGCGGATGCTGCCCTGGATCTGCTCGGTCGCCTTGTGGGTGCGGGTGGAGAGGGTGCGCACCTCGTCCGCCACCACGGCGAAGCCGCGACCCTGCTCGCCGGCCCGGGCCGCCTCGATGGCGGCGTTCAGCGCCAGCAGGTTGGTCTGCTCGGCAATGCCCTGGATCTCCCCCATGACGCTGCCGATGCGCTCCGACTCGCTGGCCAGCTCGACGGCGGAGTGGAAGGCCTGCTCCGCCTGCTGCGCCAGCTGGGCCATCTGCAGCTGGGTCTGATCCAGCTGCACGACCGTGCTCTGGCAGCTGCTGCGGGCCTCGGTCACCTGGCCATTGGTGTCCTGGATGTTGCGGGCTATTTCGTGGGCCGTGCTGGCCATCTGGGTCATGGCGGTGGCCATCTGCTGGGTCTGGGCATCCTGTTCATTGATGTCGAGGAAGGCCCGGTGGGAAGAGTCCTGCAGGTCGGTCGCCAGGGCCTGCAGCGGGTTGGTGGCATCGTTGACCCGCCCCAGCACGGTGCGGATGCGGGCCTGCAGCATCTTCAGGTGGAAGTCGGCGATGGCCCCCGGTTCATCCCCCGAATAGACCAGCCGGGTCAGGCTGTCGTATTGCTGGCCGAGCTGTTTGAGATAGCGGGGCAGGGCGATGAGCTCGCGCCAGTAGGTGCTGGCGATGGCCAGCAGGGGCAGCAGCATCAACAGCACGGTCAGGGCCCCCTGGGTGAGGGCGGCCCAGCCAAACAGCGCCAGCAGCGGCAAGCCCAGCAGCAGGGGGCGATAGGGGCGCAGGGAGGGGAGCTTGCGAGCCTCCCCCCGTTCGGCCTTGAGCAGGGCCTGGTAGGTCTGGCTTGCCACCTGCTTGAGGGCGGGCTCCGGCTTGCAGCGAACCGACTGGTAGCCGCTTATCTTGCCGTTCTCGTAGATGGGGGTGACATAGGCGTCGACCCAGTAGTAACGGCCATCCTTGCAACGGTTCTTGACCACGCCGCGCCAGGGGTTGCCCTCCTTGAGGCGATCCCAGAGATCGGCGAAGGCGGCCTTGGGCATGTCGGGGTGGCGCACCAGGTTGTGGTTGTGGCCGACCAGCTCGTCGACATGGTAGCCGGCGATGCGGCAGAAAGCGGGGTTGGCGTAGGTGATGACGCCGCGCAGGTCCGTGGTGGAGACGAGTTGTTCGTCGGCGGGGAACTCCACTTCACTGTCCACGACCTGTGCGTGTTTGCGGGCCATAGGGGTAAGCTCCGATCTTCTGGCTGGTTGTTATTGTGGATGAGCCGAAGCCTCGCGCGGGGCGCCTTGCCCGGCTTCATCGGGGGCCTTATTTTGCCAACAAAGGCGGATAAAAAGTAGGGGCTAGGTTGGATTTTTGTTGTTGCAGGGTAAAAAAACGGCGACCGAAAGGTCGCCGAAAAGAGAAAGATAACACTACCTTTGTGGCACCCGGTAACGCACCTGCAACGTGTCGAGGATCTGCAGCTGGCCGGGCAGGCGGGCGGCGAAGTGCGTCCACTCCTTGCGGGCGGGATCGCTCCACGCCACCTCTGCGGTGGCCAGCAGGCGCGGGAACAACATGTAGTCGAGACGATCGCGAGAGGTGATCAGTTCCGACCACAAGGGGCTGAGCACCCCCAGGATGTTATCGTTGGCATGGAAATCGGCTGGCGCGGGATCGCAGGCGTAGACCTGTGCCAGATTGAGGGTGCCCGCCCAGTAGAGGCCGGGTTCGTGGATGTCCTGATTCCAGGCCATGTCCAGATAGAGGGACTGGGCCGGGGCCATCACCACGGGATAGCCCGCCGCCGCGGCATCGAGCCCCGCCTGGAAGCTGGTCCAGGCACAGATGGCCGCCTCCCGGCTCACCTTGTCGCCGTGCAGTATCTCTTCCCAGCCCAGCATCTGCTTGCCTCTGGCAGCCAGGTACCGCTGGCAGTGGCGCAGCAGGTGGCCCTGCAGCTCGCGGCAATCCTGATAACCCTCCTTTGCCATCAGCTGGCGACAGGCGGGGCTGTCGGTCCAGACACCGGTCGGTACCTCGTCCCCCCCCATGTGGATCTGGGAGCCCGGGAAGAGCTCGCACACCTCGTCCATCACCGTCTCCAGGAACTGGTAGGTGCCGGGCAGCGCCGGGTTGAGCACGTTGTCATCGAAATATTGTACCGAGAGGTAGCGGGAGTGATCGGCTTCCTCCACCAGCAGCCCGGGCAGCGCCTTGATGGCGGCGTGGCAGTGCCCCGGGATGTCGATCTCCGGCACTATGGTGATGCCGAGCCCGGCGGCATAGGTCACCAGTTCACGGACCTCGCTCTGGGTGTAGTAGCCGCCGTAAGGGTCGGGGCCCCCGCTCAGCTGGGGCCCGACGGCCAGGCCGTGGCCGCGCCAGGCCGCCACCTCGGTCAGCTGGGGGAAGGCCTTGATTTCGAGGCGCCAGCCCTCGTCATCGGTCAGGTGCCAGTGGAAGCGGTTGAACTTGTAGAGGCTCATCTGCTTGAGCAGGCGCTTGAGGGTGGCGACGGGATGGAAGTGGCGGGCACAGTCGAGGAAGATGCCGCGAAAACCGAAGCGGGGTTCGTCCGTCAGCTCGAGGCAGGGCAGGCTCTCGCCGTGCTGCAGGGCCCACTGGGCCAGGCTCACCAGCCCGTGGCGCCAGCCCGCCTCGCCGGCGGCCCGGATGGTGATCCCCTCCGTGGTGATGGAGAGCTCGTACCCCTCGGGGGCGAGCGCTGCCTCCACGAGGTGGATCTCGGCGTCGTGATCCTGGGTCAGGGCGAGGCCCGTCAGCTCGTTGAAATGGGCGAGCAGGGGGGCGAGGGGAACGGGGCCGCTGACATGGGCCCGCTCCGCCAGCCGGAAGTTGCCATCGGTGTAAATCAGATGGGTGGGGTGGGGCACTATGCCGTTGGCGGCCTCCACCTCGGGCAGATCGGGGCCGGCGGGCGGCGGGACCGGCAGGCCCAGCTCCTCACCGGCCAGCGTCACGGGCAGCAACTGCCCCTTGGCGTCCAGGCTCAGGAAGAAGCCCTGGGGCAGATCGGAGTGGCGCTTGATGGGGGTGTGGCGACAGCAGAAACGCAGCTCGCTGACCCCCTCCTCGGGCACCAGCACCTTGTAGCTGCCGCTCTGGCGCTCCAGGGTCCCCCCTTCGATGGACTGGGGATCGATATGGCGGGCGAGGCAGAAGTGAAGCTTCCACGGGGTGGCCGGAAGCTGGCTCAGGGTGAAGCGGAACCAGACGTCTTCACCGTCGCGGTGATCGACCTGGGTATGGATCAGGGGTGCAGACATGGGTATTCCTCTGATTGGGCAAACAGGATGGCGCCGTCAAGGGCATCGGCCTTGGGGGTCACCAGGTTGAAACGGGCAAGGCGGGGGGCGAGGCGCATGCCGACTCCCCCCAGCAGGGCTATCTGCCGGGCGCCCTGCTGCTGCATCCCCGCCAGCAGCGTCTGCAGCTGGGCGCAGGTCTCCTCCAGCAGCTGGCTGGCAAGCTCGTCCCCGTCGCTGGCGGCATCGAACACCCAGGGGGCGAAGCGACCGTAGTCGGCAGGCAGGGCGCGAGCGGCCCAGCGCACCACCTCGGCCTGATCCCGCCTGAAGTGATCCATCAGTCGCACCGCCAGGGCGCTGGGGGGCAGAATGCCGTCGTGACAGAGCAGGGATTGCTGGATGGCGCGAAGCCCCAGCCAGGCGCCGCTGCCGAGATCCGAGATGGGGAAGCCGCGCCCGGAACAGGTGTGCAGCCGGCCATCCCGGTAGATGAGCCCAGCCGAGCCGGTGCCGGCGATGAGGATGGCCCCCTCCTCACCGCCGAAGGCGCCCAGACAGGCACCGAAGGCATCGGAGGTGAGCTTCACCCTCGCAAACGGGAAAGGCATGGTCAGCAGGGCGTGATAGCAGTCGGCGAGCTCGGCGGAGGCGAGGGCGAGGCCCACTCCCATCTGCTGTTCGCACTCCTGGTCAAGTCCGGCCGCCTGCCGGGCGCTGGCGATGGCCGTCAGCACGTTGCCGTGGGCAAAGGGAATGCCGAGCTCCAGATTGGAGCCGGCGGCGCGCCCCTCGCCGAGCAGATTGCCGGTCCGATCCCGAATGCGGGCCCGGGTGTGGGTGCCGCCGCCGTCCACGCCAACCCAGAACTCAATCATGGGAGCCTCCCTGTACGCTCTGCCAGCTGATGGCCAGGGCGAACCAGGCGCCGTGTGGGATCCACTGCTCCCCCCAGCGCCAGTTCTGATCCAGCCGGTCTTTGTACTCCTCTGGAATAAAGGCCACGTCGGCCTCGTCGTCGAAGCCGGCGGTGATGCCGTTGCAGATCCCCCCCAGGGCATTGGGATAGCCGGCGGTGTAGGCCGGGTTGTTGCTGCCGTGGCCCGCCAGCATGCAGGCGTTGAAGGGGTTCTGCCCCAGGATCCAGTCGAGCTGGTGCTGGCCGAAGGTGCGCAGCAAGCGGCGCTGGCGCGGCAGCTGCGCGGCGGCGGCAAAGGCCATGGTCGCAAGGGACGCCAGCCTGGCGTTCTCCCCCTGCCACCAGTAACCGGACTCGTTGTGGTGGGGCATAAAGAAGCTGATGCGTGGAGCCTCATCGACCCCTTTCACATACTGGCGAGCGAGGGCGAAGGGGTTGCCTGCCCGGGCACAGAGCGCCAGCTCGGCGGCCAGGGCCTGCTCCACCACGGTCTGGACGGCGGCCTTGCGGGCCGGATCCGGCTCGATTCCCACGTATTCCAGCAGGGCCAGCACCGGCAGGCCCGCCTCGGCGGCGTGGTAGTAGGGGCGCGAGCCATCGTCGTTGGCGGCCCAATGGTGGCCGAGCTCGGGGTGGGGACGCTGGCGGGCGCACAGCTTGCCGGCCCGATCCCGCGCCTCGCCGAGCCACTCGGGGCCCAATGTTTTGGTCAGCTCGACCGCCGCCAGCAGGGCGCAGTAGTCGTCGATGATGTTCTCGGCTCCGTCGTCCAGATAGGCGAGGTTGCGCTCGCGCAGGTGCAGGTAGCCGCGCCTGGCCGCCTCGGCATAGTGGCCGGTGTCGAAGTCACCGCCGACGCGCTCGCGGGCGGCGCGGGCCAGGGCGGCGATGGCCATGCCGCCCCCCTGCCTGAAGCCCGCCTGCCAGCTGGCGGACTTGAGCCCCTGCTGGGTGGCGTAGGTGCACAGCTCCCGCTGCTCGGGATCCTTGCTCCACTTGTCGAACAGGGTCATGTAGAAGAAGCCGCTCTCGTCCTGCATGCGGCAGAGGAAATCGGCGCCGTGCAGCCCCTCGTCGTTGAGCCGCTTGCACAGGTTGATGCCGTCGATGTCGCCGCGGGTCGCCAGCAGCTCGCGGCTCTTGAGCAGGGCCCAGACCACCAATGGGGTCTGCTGGGGGTTGAGGTAGTTGGCGTAGGAGAGGTGGCTCAGGTACTTGCTCACATCGCCGCTGGCGTCAAACCAGCCGCCGTGCACGTCCCGGCGCCGGTCGGTGCCCACGAGGCGGGCGTTGCGATCGGCCCGATCGAAGGCACCGCTCGCACGCTGGCCCTTGAAGTAGTGGATGACGTCGGAGAGGCAGCGCTCGGCCAGCAGCCCACGGCCGATGGCAAAGGGAGCGGAGCGGACGAGGTGCTCGCGTGGGCCGGCCTCTGTGGCGACGCGGATGACGGCCTCCAGCCGGTAGTGGCCGTGCTCCCGGCAGGCGGACAGGTCGGCGCGCCAGTAGGCGCGGCCCTGCCAGCCGTCGACCCGGCCGGCGGGCTGCAGCGGCACCTCCAGCAGGGCTTGGTCGTCCCCCTGGCGCAGCAGCCTGACATGGCCGTGGAGGGGGAGGTCGGAGGGGGTCTGCAGCAGGGCGATCTTCTCCCCGTCGCACTCATAGCCCACCTGGTTGATCAAGAGTTCCATCAAGGCATTACTCCGGTGGCTCACCCGTGGCGAGTGAGGCAGATAGCGGGGCGCGGCCGGCCCCGGCTCGAGGCGTGGCCGGAGGTGCCTCCGGCCGCGGGCCAACTCATCCCTGTTCGTGCAGGTAGCAGCGCACGAAGTGGTTGTCGGCGAGTCGGGTCACGGGGGGCAGGCTCTCCTTGCAGCGGGGCATTGCCTGGTGGCAGCGTCCGGCAAACGGGCAGCCGCGGGATTCCGGGGTCCAGAGCGGGATCTCCCCCTTGCGTCCCCCCTCCAGCTCGGCGTGGATGCTCTTCTCGGGATCCGGCACCGCTGAGATGAGCAGCTGGGTGTAGGGGTGCTGAGGGTGGTGCAGGATCTCGTCCACCTCGCCCCACTCCACCATGTGGCCCACGTACATGACCGCCAGATCCTCCGCTACGTAGCGGGCGGTGGCGATGTCGTGGGTGATGTAGAGCATGGAGACGCCGAGCTCGTTCTTCATCTGCTCCATCAGGTTGAGGATGCCGATGCGAATGGAGACGTCGAGCATGGAGGTGGGCTCGTCCGCCAGCACCACCTCGGCTTCTACCGCCAGGTTGCGGGCGATATTGACCCGCTGGCGCTGGCCGCCGGAGAGCTGGTGGGGGTACTTGGCCGCGGTCGCCTTGGCGGGGGTCAGCCCCACCTTCTCCAGCAGGCCGTAGACCATGTCGGGCAGATCCCGCTTGTCGTTCACCTTGCTGTGCAGCAGCAGGGGGCGGGCGATGTGGTGGTAGATGGTGTGGGTCGGGTTCAATGAACCGAACGGGTCCTGCCACACCATCTGCACGCTCTGGCGGTAGTCCAGCAGGGCGGTGCCCTTGTTGAACTCCTCCAGATCCCGGCCGCGATAGAGGATGCGGCCGTTGGAGAGCTTGTACATCTTGGCGATGATCTTGGCGATGGTGCTCTTGCCGGAGCCGGACTCCCCTACCACCGCCAGGGCGCGGCCCCGGTGCAGGTTGAAGGTGATGTCGGACAGCGCCCGCATCTTGCCGCTCTTGATGGAGTTGGAGTTGACGGGAAAATCCTTGTAGAGGTGCTGGACCTCGATGATGGGCGCATCGGTTTGGGCGATTTGCATGACAGACATCCTTAACAGCCAGCGGCCTTGTCCAGATGGATCGGGAGATCCTGTTGTTCCTCTGCTGCCTCATAGAGATGGCAGGCAGCCTGTTGCCCGGGCCGGATCTCGGTCAGGGCGGTGTACTCCTGGCGGCAGCGGTCGTGCACCTTGGCGCAGCGGGCCTGGAAGCGGCAGCCGACCGGCACCTCCAGCAGGTTGAGCGGGGTGCCGGGGATCCCCTCCAGCACCGTCTTCGGGCCGTGCAGGGGCGGGAAGGAGTTGCCGAGCCCTCGGGTGTAGGGGTGCAGGGGCGCGGTCAGGATCGCCTTGGCCGGCGCCACCTCCACCAGCTCCCCCGCGTACATGATGCCGATGCGATCGCAGAACTCGACCATCAGCGAGAGGTCGTGGGTGATGAAGAGGATGGAGAAGTTGAACTTCTCTTTGAGCGCATAGACCTTCTGCAGGATCTCCCGCTGCACCACCACGTCCAGCGCCGTGGTGGGCTCGTCCATGATGAGCAGCTCGGGGTTGAGCGCCATGGCGATGGCGATCACCAGCCGCTGGCGCATGCCGCCGGAGAACTGGTGCGGGTAGTCCTTGAGCCGGCTCGGGTGGATGTCGACGATGGCGAGCAGCTCCTGGGCGCGCTTGATCGCCTCATAGCGGGTCAGCCCCGGGTTGTGGACCAGCAAGACGTCGCAGAACTGCTCCTCCATGCGCAGCACGGGGTTGAGCGCGTTCATGGCGGACTGGAACACCACGCTCGCCTGGCGCCAGCGGTAGCTGCGCAGCCGCTCGTCGTCGAAGGAGAGGATGTTCTCCCCCTTGAAGCGGATCTCGCCGCCGCTGATGTAGGCGGGCGGCTTGTGCAGCCTGGCCACCGAGAAGGCGACGGTGGACTTGCCGCAGCCCGACTCGCCGGCGAGGCCGAAGACCTCCCCCGGCATGATGTCAAAACTGACCGAGTTGACGGCGCGCACGTCGCCGTTTTCGGTGATGTAGTCGACGCAGAGATTGCGAACCGACAGCAGGGGTTGTTGCAGGGTCATGCTGTCTTCTCCTGAGCGTTGACTGGTGCCGGGGCGGCGAGCTGCTTCCAGCGGCACAGGCCCTTCTCATGGAGAGTGCGAAGCTGTAACAGGGGTTGTTGCAGGATCATGCTGTCTTCTCCTGAGCGTTGAGCGGGGCAGGGGCACTGAGTTTCTTCCAGCGGTTCAACCCCTTGTGGGAGCGCAGCTGCGGGTTCGCTATCTCGTCGATGGCGAAGTTGAGCATGGCCAGACCCGCGCCCAGGGTGGCGATGGCGAAGCAGGGGGCCAGGATCTCCCACCAGGCGCCCACCAGGATGGCGCTCGAGGTCTGGGCGTTGTAGAGCATGATGCCCCAGCTCACCACGGTCGGGTCGCCAAGACCCAGGAACTCCAGGGTCGCCTCGGTGACGATGGCGTAGATGATGGAGCCGATGAAGCTCACGCCGATGATGGAGATGAGGTTCGGCAGTATCTCCACCAGGATGATGCGCCAGGCCGGCTCACCCAGTACCTCGGCGGCGATGACGAACTCCTTCTCCCGCAGGGCCAGGGTCTGGGCGCGGATGACGCGGGCGCCATAGGCCCAGGAGGTAAATCCGATGATGAGGGCGATCACCATGGGTGACGCCTCCCCGATAAAGCTCGCCAACACCAGTAGCAAGGGGAGGTTGGGGATCACCAGCACCACGTTCATCAGGAAGGTGAGGCACTCGTCCACCACGCCGCCGAAGTAACCAGCGGTGATGCCGACCGTGATGGCCAGCGCACACACAAGCAGACCCGCCCCGAAGCCCACCAGCAGGGAGATGCGGGCGCCGTGGGTGAACTGGGACCAGAGATCGTGGCCCATGCGGTTCGACCCCATCACCAGCTCCACGCCGGGGGGCTGGTGGGGGCGGGCCACCCGCTTGGTGGGCTCGTTGCTGGCGAGCAGGGGGGCAAACAGCGCCATCAGCACGAAGGTGACGACGATGGCGAGGCCGAAGGCAGCCTTCTTGTTGCCCAGCAATATCTTGAGAATGGTCGGCATACGCATCTTATTTGCCTCCTGTACGCAGACGGGGATCCAGGAAGACGTAGAGCACGTCGGCCAGGAAGTTGAAGCTGAGCATGGTGATGGTCATGATGAGCAGTTGCCCCTGGATGAGGGGATAGTCACGGGCCAGGATGCCCTGATAGAGAGTCAGGCCCAGGCCGGGATAGTTGAAGATCACCTCGGTGATGAGGGAGCCGCCGATGACGAAACCGAGCGCCATGGAGAGGGCGGTGACGCTGGGCAACACGGCGTTGCGGGCGCCGTAGTTGAATATCACCCGGTTGCTGGAGAGTCCCTTGGCCTTGGCCATGGTGATGTAGTCCTCGCCCAGCAGGTTGATCATGTTGTTGCGCATGGTGATGAGGAAGCCGCCCACCTGGACGATGGCCAGGGTGCCCACCGGCATGATGGCGTGCAGCAGGATGCTCTTGATGTGCTCCCAGCCGAAATCGGCCTTTATTTCAGGGCTGTAGGCGTAGCCGATGGGCAGCCAGCCGAGGCTCACCCCGAACAGGAAGAGGGCGAGCAGGGAGACCACCACGGGAGGGATGGCCTGCATCACCAGGGTGAGCGGGGAGAGGATGCTGTCCATGCGTCCGCCCCGGTACCAGGCGGCGAAGATGCCGACGATGGAGCCGATGGAGAAGCTCAGTATGGTGGAGGTGCCCACCAGGAACAGGGTCCAGCCGATGGCGCGTCCGAGCACGTCGGCGACCGGTTGGGGGTAGTAGCGCACCGAGGTGCCGAGGTCCCAGGTGAAGACACTCTTCACATAGGCGAGAAACTGGGTGCCGATGGGGCCGTCCACGAAGCCGAAGGTGGCCTTGAGGGCCTCCAGCGCGGCGGGCTCCATCATGGCGCCGGCCCGGGCAAACATGACGGAGACGGGATCCCCCGGCATGGCTCTGGGCAACAGGAAGTTGATGGTGGCGGCCACCAGGAAGGCGACCAGATAGAAGGAGAAGCGTCTAAGTATAAATCCCATGGTGATACCTTTTACTGCAAGCCTGCCCCGCGCCGGGCAAAGCTCCCCCAACCCCGGCGAGTGCGGGGGATGAAAGACATGGCGGGGAAGAGGGCCCCCCGCAGGGGGCCGGGGTGATTAGCTGTTTGGCTTGAGTGACAGCACGTGCAGCAGACGTTCCGGGGTGTCCGGGTGTACCTGCGGCTTGGCGACCGGGTTGTCGGCACTGAACCAGCCATTGAAGCGCTTGGTGCTGTATTCGTACCAGGTCGGGTTGTTGAACACCGGGATGATGGTCTGGTTGGCCCCGACACGCTCCTGGATGGCGAACATGATCTCCTTCTGCTTGGCGGCATCGGCGGTCTGGGTGAAGTCGTCGATCAGCTTGTCGAGCTCGGGATCCTTGTAGCGGGGCGCCGCGAAGCGGTTGCCGCGCTCACCCATGTTGCGGGAGTGGAAGGCGGTCTCGAAGTACTTGTGCGGGTTGGCACCGGCAAAGTACCCCTGCAGGGCGACGTCGAAATCACCGGTGATCAGGGACTCGGTCCAGACGGTGGCTTCCGGGGTGGCGGTCTTGGCATTCAGGCCCAGGGCCTGCAGGCCTTCCACGCCGATCTGGACGGTGTTGACCCAGTCGGTCCAGCCGTTCGGTACCAGCACCTTGAACTCGATCTTCTTGCAGCTCGGGGTGTCGAGGAACTTGTCGCCGTCACAGTCCTTGTAGCCCGCTTCCTTCAGCAGGGCCTTGGCCCCTTCCAGGTCGAACTTGTTGTATTTGCCGTATTTCTTCTCGACTTCCGGGTTGTCCCAGGAGGCGAATGCCTTGCCCAGGCCCGATGGGTACTCGTTGACGGTCGGGTAGCCGTAGCCCGCGATGTCCACCATGGACTGACGGTCCATGGCCATGGAGAAGGCGCGGCGGAAGTTGATGTCGTTGAAGGCCTCGTTGTTGCCCGGGTTCTTGCTCTGGAAGTTGACGTTGAACGCCACTGTGCCGGAGGCGGGGAACCAGTACTTGTTGTTCTTCGGATCGTTGCCGACATAGAGACGCTCGATGTCCGGCACGAAGGAACCGAACCAGTCCACGTCACCCTTCATCACGGCGGCCAGCACCTGATCGTTGGTGGCCATCTGCGGCATGCGCAGGCAGTCGATGGCGAGGTTGGCGTTGTCCCAGTAGTGCGGGTTGCGGCACTGGGTATAGAGCTGGGCGGAGAAGTTGTCCACTTCGGTGAAGGGACCGGTCCCGACCGGCTTGTCGTTGGTGAAGGCAACCGGGTCTTTTACCGACTTCCACTGGTGCTCGGGCACGATGGGCACCAGTACGATGTCGTTCACCACGTTGGTGTTGACGGCGGCCAGATCGAACTTGACCTTGTACTGGCCCAGCTTCTCGACATTCTTCACCTGGGTCCAGATGGAGCGCTCATCCAGCGCCTTGTTGGCCTTGACCAGGTTGAAGGAGAATAGCACGTCATCGGCGTCGAAGCCTTCGCCGTCAGACCACTTGACCCCTTCACGGAGATCGAAGGTGACGGATGTCAGGTCATCGCTGAACGCGTAGTTGGTGGCCAGGCGATAGACGGGTTTGCCACCCTGCATATCGTTGAAGATCACCAGGGGCTCATAGATGAAGTGACGGGTGGTGTGCAGCAGACCCGCCTGCAGGAAGGGGTTGAAGTTTTTGACCCATGCGGTTTCCTGCTGGGCAACCAGGGTCAGCACCGTCTTGTTGTCGGCGGCCATGGCAGCGCCGGTGGCACCGGCAAGCAGAGTCCCCAGCATGACCGAGGTAGCGATTTTGGATACTTTGGCAAGCATATTTTTTCCTTTCTTATTGGTCTTCCATGGTTTTGGAATGGAGCACCGGATCCCATGCTTGGATACCGGCCCTCAATGTTGGTCAGGTTTTTCACCCTTGTAGTTGTGTCATCCAACGCCCTTAGAAAAGCAGAGTTAACAGGAAAACAACAACTCTTCATTTCGTCGATATCGTAAAAACTCGAGTGTTCTCGTCATTATCGTCAAAATGTATTATTAATCCTTTTGAATTATACAGTTACATTAATTCTCACGAAGCACAAAGTGACCCTGAATGACGAGGCAAGGGCGATAATGTGAGGTGGATCGTGCACGTTTTTTATCCACATTCGGCGCTTTTTTTTGAGCAGGAAAGAAGGGATATCTGCGACCGGGCGGAACTGTGCGCTGGCTCACGGGTGGGAAGGGGGATGGCGAGCAGGGCCGACGGAAAGGTACGGGGGCGGTGCGTGAAGAGGCATCACTGACAGGGAGGCGTTTTCCTGCCGGCAATAAAAAAGCCAGTCGGTGCGACCGACTGGCTTTGTGGGGCATGCTGGCGTGATTACGCGATCAGGCTGGCCCAGAGGTCGTACTCGTCCGCCTCGTCGATGCGAACCTTGACCATGTCGCCGGGCTTGAGGCCGGTTTCACCGTTCAGGTAGACCAGGCCGTCGATCTCGGGGGCATCGGCGGCGGAGCGGCCGGTGGCTCCCTCTTCGTCCACTTCGTCGATCAGCACCAGCATCTCCTTGCCGACCTTGCGGGCGAGCTTGCGGATGGAGACCTGCTGTTGCAGCTCCATGAAGCGCTGGAAGCGCTCCTCCTGCACCTCGGCCGGCACCGGATCCGGCAGTTCGTTGGCCTTGGCGCCCTCGACCGGGCTGTACTTGAAGCAGCCGACCCGATCCAGCTCCGCCTTGTCGATGAAGTCCAGCAGCATCTGGAACTCTTCTTCGGTCTCGCCGGGGAAGCCGACAATGAAGGTGGAGCGCAGGGTGATCTCGGGGCAGATCTCGCGCCACTTCTGGATGCGCTCCAGGGTGCGCTCGACGGAGCCGGGACGCTTCATCAACTTCAGGATGCGCGGGCTGGCGTGCTGCAGCGGGATGTCCAGGTAGGGGAGGATCTTGCCGTCGCGCATCAGCGGGATGACGTCATCCACGTGCGGGTACGGGTAGACGTAGTGCAGGCGCACCCACATGCCGAGCTTGGCCAGCTCCTCGCACAGGGCCACCATGCTGGTCTTGACCGGCATGCCGTCGTAGAAGCCGGTGCGGTGCTTGACGTCCACGCCGTAGGCGGAGGTGTCCTGGGAGATGACCAGGATCTCCTTCACGCCGGCCTCTTTCAGGCGCTTGGCTTCGGCCAGTACCTCGCCGATGGGGCGGCTCACCAGATCCCCGCGCATGGAGGGGATGATGCAGAAGGTGCAGCGGTGGTTGCAGCCTTCGGAAATCTTCAGATAGGCGTAGTGACGGGGGGTCAGCTTGACGCCCTGGGCCGGCACCAGGCTGGTGAAGGGGTTGTGGGTCGGCTTTTCCACGTACTTGTGAACGTGGCCCAGCACCTCTTCATAGGCGTGGGGACCGGTGATCTCGAGCACCTTGGGGTGGATCTCGCGGATCTGGTTCTCTTTGGCGCCAAGGCAGCCGGTGACAATCACCTTGCCGTTTTCGGCCAGGGCCTCGCCGATGGCTTCCAGGGACTCCTGCACCGCACTGTCGATGAAGCCGCAGGTGTTGACCACCACCAGCTCCGCATCGTCATAGCTGGGCACCACGTCGTACCCTTCGGTACGCAGCTGGGTCAGGATGCGCTCGGAATCGACCAGGTTTTTGGGGCAACCCAAGGAGACGAATCCTACTTTGGGGGCCTGTTTTGTGTTGGACATCGCTCAATCACTCTTAGGTGGCTCTTATTCAAGGGCGCGGATTTTACCGGAATGGCTAACCAAAAACTATACAACCGGCGCTGGTGGCCCGAACAATATTTACGGCGGGGCAGGATGGTCCGGGGGCCGTGCCACGCCAAGGGGAATGGCGGGACGGACCCCGACCAGCAGAGGGGAGAGGAGCGGCATCGCCCCGGCATACGTCACCGATTGACTCTTTTTCCTGCCGTGACCTTGACCGGAAGCCCTGCCAATCTGCTACTGTGACCCTCGACCCATTGTGGACGCTGGAGGAGAGAATGAAGATTCGATTGACTGTGATTGCCGCGGCCCTGGTGCTGGCATCGACCCCGGGCCACGCCGACTGGGCGAAGGTGAAGGAGGCAGCCTCGGAGCTTGGCACCGCGGTGAGCGACACCAGCAAGGAGGCGTGGAAGGACATCACCGATTTTTCCAAGCAGACCTGGGAGTCGGTGTCCAACTGGGGGGCCGAAACCTACAGCAAGGCCGGCGCCTGGACGGCGGAGAGTGCGGCCACCGGCAAGGAGTGGCTCGACGCCGCGGACAAGAAGCTCGACACCATGCTCGAACCCAAGACTCCGGACGAGGCCAGAGCCGCGCTCGATACCATGGCCGATACCGCCCTGGTACGGCTGTTCAACGAGCAGCCTTCCGCCAAGTTGCTGTTTGACCAGGCTTATGGCTATGCGGTCTTCGACTCTCGCAAGTTCTCCCTGATGATCCACACCAATCAGGGCTCCGGGGTGGCCGTCAACCGCACGACCGGCAAGCACACCTATATGAAGATGTTCGGTGCCGGCCTCGCGGCCGGGCTCGGCGGCAAGTTCTATCAGCAGGTGATCCTGTTTGAGGACCAGGCCCGCTTCGATGCCTTCGTCAACAAGGGCTGGGAAGCCACCTCCGAAGTGGGGGCCGTGGCCGGCAAGGAGAGCGCCGAGCTCACCGCCAAGTACAATGGCGGCATGGCCATCTACCAGATTGGCGAGAAGGGGCTGTTGCTGGACGCCAATATTTCGGGTTCCAAGTACTGGCTGGACGGGGATCTGAACCCGTGATTGTACAGGCCTTGAGCAGCCGCCGGTTTTTCTTCGAACAGGGTGCGTTGCCGTCTGTTTAAATGGCGTGAATTGCAGTAAAAAGAGGGCCTTCGGCCCTCTTTTTCATGGGCGCAACCAGGTTCGTCAGCAGGACAAGGAAATGGGTATGACACAAGCATCAGCACAGGACGGGGCGGACGCAGTCCAGAGCAGGGAGTGGGACAAGCAGAGCATTTTTCTGCGTCTGCAGGAGGGGATCCCCACGGCCTTCTGGGTCTGGGGGGATCAGATCTCCCCGCTCGAGCCCGACGAGGGGTCGACATACCGGGGCCACTTCGGCTGGGGGCGTGCCGACGAGGCGACCATGGCGCTGGCACAGGCCATCGTCACCCGGCTGGTGGCGGTGGGGCTGGTTCCTCCCGAGCTGGCGGTGAGCCGTGCGGGCTATCTGCATGACGAGGTGCTGGTCAAGCTGCCCGCCGGGGAGCACTACGATCTGCACCTCAGCTATCTCAGACTGCTGCTGGGAGAAGGGGCGGTGCCGCGCCCCTGAGTGACCGGTTCGTCCTCTTCCCTGCGATCACCCTGTGCCCCGATGTGAGGGCACTCTTCCCTAATTGGCATTCTTATTGCTTGGGGAGTGTCAGTGTCAATGATTTGTCTGGGAAGGGAAGATGGAAATAAGCGCAAGCAGCCTGATGCAAGAGATGCAGGCTCTCAGGGTCGAAGCCGGTGCCACGCCGCTGACCCAACCCGGTCGCCAGGTCAGCTCCGACTTTGGCCAGATGTTGCAGCAGGCCCTCGACAACGTCAACGAACTGCAGGGCGCCGCCAACGATCTGCGCACCCGTTTCGATCTGGGTGACAAGTCGGTGGACCTCTCCGAGGTGATGATCGCCGGGCAGAAATCCTCCATCGCCTTCGAGGCGACGGTGCAGGTGCGCAACAAGATGGTCGATGCCTACAAGACCATCATGAACATGCCGGTCTGACCCAGGCTCATGGCGACCGAGCATCATGACGATGTCAGCAACAAGGACATAAACCGTGGCAACTGATCAAAACGGCGATCTGCTGATGAACAACGAGGGGGGCGCCGCCCTCGACGAGCAAGAGCAGAAGAGCTCGGCGCTGGGCTTCCTGTCCAACACCGATGTGCTGCGCCAGATCACCCTGATCCTGGGGTTGACCATCTGCCTCGCCATCGCCGTCTTCATCCTCTTGTGGGGCAAGGAGCCGGAGATGCGTCCCCTCGGCACCTTCAACACCCAGGAGCTGGTCTCCACCCTGGATTACCTCGATCAGCAGAAGATCCCCTACCAGGTGGATGGCAAGAGCGTGCTGGTCAGCGCCGAGAACTATGCGGATATCCGTCTGCGCCTGACCCGTGCCGGTCTGGCCAGCAGCAGTGACGCCAGCAACGACGGCGAGGCCATCCTGCTCAAGGACTCCAGCTTCGGCGTGAGCCAGCGCATGGAGAGCGAGCGCCTCAAACTGAGCCGCGAGCGCCAGCTGGCGAGCGCCATCGAGCAGTTCCAGAATGTGGCCAAGGCCCAGGTGCTGCTGGCCATTCCCAAAGACAACGTGTTCGCCCGCAACGAGCGCAAACCGAGCGCCACCGTGGTGCTGAGCCTCAAGGGCACCGCCCTCGGCCAGGGGGAGGTGGACTCCATCGTCGACATGGTGGCCTCCGCCGTCCACGGTCTGGAGCCGACCCGTGTCACCGTGACCGATCAGAACGGTCGCCTGCTCAACTCCGGCTCCCAGGATCCCCTCTCTGCCCAGACTCGCAAGGAGTTTGCGATGCAGCAGAAGCAGGAGCTGGAATACAAACAAAAAATTGACGCCATCCTGATCCCGGTGCTCGGGGCCGACAACTATACCGCCGAGGTGGATCTCTCCCTCGACTTCTCCCAGCAGGAGCAGACCCGCAAGACCTACAACCCGGACCTGCCGGCCGTGCGCTCCGAGATGACGGTGGAAGAGAACAGCGCCAACGGCAGCAATGGCGGCGTGCCTGGCGCGCTCTCCAACCAGCCCCCCGCCGCCTCCAACA
Organism: Aeromonas sp. FDAARGOS 1415; assembly: GCF_019048365.1. Lineage (NCBI taxonomy): Bacteria > Pseudomonadati > Pseudomonadota > Gammaproteobacteria > Aeromonadales > Aeromonadaceae > Aeromonas > Aeromonas sp. FDAARGOS 1415. Next base: position 2,613,786 of record NZ_CP077363.1, read on the forward strand.
TTCCCGAGCAGGCCGCTGGCGGGGAGGGGGGAACCACCTCTTCCGGCCGCTCCCGCAAGGAGGCGACCCGCAACTTCGAACTGGACACCACCGTCAGCCATATCCGGCGCCAACAGGGCGGCATTCGTCGCATGACGGTGTCGGTGGCGGTGGACTACAAGGCGGTGCCCGGCGCCGACGGCGCCGTGACCCGTGAGGCCCGCAGCCAGGCCGAGCTTGACACCCTGCGCCGTCTGCTGAGCGGTGGTCTCGGGTTTGACGTGACCCGGGGGGACACCCTGGAGGTGGTCGCCATCCCGTTCAACCGCCCCGAGCTGGAGACCGTGGCCGACATTCCCGTCTACGAGCAGCCCTGGTTCTGGCGCGCGGTGCGCATCGCCGCCTCCGTGCTGGTCATCATAGTGCTCATCGTCACCGTGGTGCGCCCCATGCTCAAGCGCCTGCTCTACCCGGATGCCAAGCCGGAAGGGGAGCTGGACTTCGACAACCACACCGTGCTGGGTGGCGACGACGAGCTGAGCCTGCTGGCTGCCCAGGCCGAGGCCGAGCCGGTGTTCGGTCTGCGGGATGGCCAGCTCAAGCTGCCGGATCTGCACCGTGACGAGGATCTGCTGAAGGCCGTGCGCGCCCTGGTAGCGAATGAACCTGACCTGGCCGCCCAGGTCATCAAAGAGTGGGTAACCAAAGATGCCTGAAGAGAATAAAAGCCAGGTCACCGGCAACGACATCACCGAAAGCCAGCGCCTGATCCTGGACCAGATGGGTGGCATGGAGATGGCGGCGGTGCTGATGCTGAGCCTCAACGAGGAGGACGCGGCCCAGATCTTCCGCCACCTCGAGCCCAAACAGGTGCAGCGGCTCGGCATGTCCATGGCCTCGATGTCGGATTTCAGTCACGACCGGGTGGCGGCGGTGCATCGTCAATTTATCGACGACATCCAGAAGTACACCAACATCGGCATCGGCAGCGAAGACTTCGTGCGCAAGGCCCTGGTGGCGGCGCTCGGGGAGGACAAGGCCAGCAACCTGGTGGACCAGATCATCCTGGGATCAGGTGCCCGCGGCCTCGACTCCCTCAAGTGGATGGATGCGCGCCAGGTGGCCAGCATCATCCAGAACGAGCACCCGCAGATCCAGACCATCGTCCTCTCCTACCTGGAACCCGAGCAGTCCGCCGAGATCCTGAGCCAGTTCCCGGAGCAGGTGCGCCTGGATCTGGTGATGCGTATCGCCAACCTGGAAGAGGTGCAACCGGCGGCGCTGCAGGAGCTCAACGACATCATGGAGAAACAGTTCGCCGGTGCGGCCGGTGCCCAGGCCGCGAAGATGGGGGGCCTCAAGGCTGCCGCCAACATCATGAACTACCTGGACACCAACATCGAAGGCCAGCTGATGGACTCCATCCGCGAGTCGGACGAGGAGATGAGCCAGCAGATCCAGGATCTGATGTTCGTGTTCGAGAACCTCATCGACGTGGACGACCGTGGCATCCAGACCCTGCTGCGGGAAGTGCCCGGCGATCTGCTGCAGCGCGCCCTCAAGGGCTCGGACGACCAGATGCGGGAAAAAGTCTTCAAGAACATGTCCAAACGGGCCGCCGAGATGCTGGCGGACGATCTGGAGGCCATGGGCCCTATCCGGGTCTCCGAAGTGGAAGCCGCCCAGAAGGAGATCCTCTCCACCGCGCGCCGTCTGGCGGATGCGGGCGAGATCATGCTGGGTTCCGGCGGTGGCGAAGAGTTCCTCTAAGCCCAGGGTCATAAATGTGCGATGATACCGGCCCCTGCATCCGGCTCTCGATAGGAGTGTCTTCAGCCCATGAATAACAAGAACAACAAGCTGCGCGGTTATCTCAGACCCGAGGATGACGAGGCCAGGGTCGAGGCCTGGGGCTGGCCCGAGATGGAGACCGAGAGCGAGATCGAGAGCAATGCCCTGGGGCTCTCCCCCGACTGGTATCGCCAGGAGCAGGTGCAAGAGGCGCCGCCGGAGGAGCCGGTGGAAGAGCCCGCCCCCAGCATCACCGCCGAGGAGCTGGAGGCAATCCGCCAGGCCGCCTGGGAGGAGGGGATGCGCGAGGGGCGCGAGGCCGGCTTCGCCAAGGGGCTCGAGGAGGGCAAGCTGGAAGGCTTGCAACAGGGCCATCAGGCGGGCCTGGAGCAGGGCCGGGAAGAGGGGCTCGCCATGGGCCGCGACCAGGTGGAGCAGGAGGTGGCCCGCTGGCAGGCACTCGCCTCCCGCCTCGCCACACCGCTCAGCGAGCTGGATGACGCGGTGGAGCAGCAGCTCATCACCCTGGTGCAGCAGCTCGCCCGTGCCCTTATCCGCCACGAGGCCGAGACCTCGCCCCGGTTGCTGCTCGAAGCGCTCAAGCAGGGGCTGGCCCTGCTGCCTGCCGCCGAGCAGGGGGTCACCCTGATGCTGCACCCGGAGGATCTGGCCCGGATTGAGGAGGCCTTTGGTGCCGAAGAGTGCGTCAAGAGGCACTGGCGGCTGCAGAGCGATCCCACCCTCTCCCCCGGGGATCTGCAACTCGCCACCGAACTTTCCAGCATCGATCTCGCCCTCTCCGGGCGCATCGATCAACTGCTGCGCAATTTCTTGCGCGACAACGCGAGCTGAGCCGTGACCTGGTTTTTTAACCCGCACGGCCTCTCCCCATCTCGCCCTTCGGAGGCAACATGACCGCATCCCTGCTCAACCGGCTGCAAGGCTACCGGGTGCGCGATCAGGCCCCCATACCGCCGGTGGCGGGCAAGCTCACCCGGGTGGTGGGGCTGACCCTGGAAGCCATCGGCTGCCGCGCCGCCATCGGTTCCCTGTGCCGCATCGACACCCAGGATGGGGCCCTGGAGGCCGAGGTGGTGGGCTTCTCCGGCGATCGCCTGTTCCTGATGCCGAGCGAACAGCTCAAGGGGGTCATTCCCGGCGCCCGCGTGGTGCCCGTCACCGAGGATCACGGCATCCCGGTGGGCATGAACCTGCTCGGGCGCGTCATCGACGGCATCGGCCAGCCCCTGGACGGCATGGGCCCCATCATCTCCTCCCAGACGGTGCAGTTCGCCCAGCACCGCATCAATCCGCTGGCCCGCCGCCCCATCCATCAACCCATGGACGTGGGGGTGCGCGCCATCAACGCCGTGCTCACCGTGGGCCAGGGTCAGCGGATGGGGCTGTTCGCCGGCTCCGGCGTCGGCAAGTCCGTGCTGCTCGGCATGATGACCCGGGGCTCGGTGGCGGACGTGGTGGTGGTGGGCCTCATCGGCGAGCGGGGCCGGGAGGTGAAGGAGTTCATCGAGGAGATCCTCGGCGCCGAGGGGCGCGAGCGCGCCGTGGTGGTGGCGGCCCCCGCCGACGCCTCGCCGCTGATGCGGCTCAAGGGGTGCGAGACGGCGCTCGCCATCGCAGAATACTTCCGGGATCAGGGGCTCAACGTGCTGCTGCTGATGGACTCCCTCACCCGCTACGCCCAGGCCCAGCGCGAAATCGCCCTGGCGGTGGGGGAGCCGCCGGCTACCAAGGGCTACCCGCCCTCGGTGTTTGCCAAATTGCCGGCACTGGTGGAGCGGGCCGGCAACGGCAGCGACGGTCAGGGCTCCATCACGGCGTTTTTCACCGTGCTGACGGAGGGGGACGATTTGCAGGATCCCATCGCCGATGCGGCGCGGGCCATCCTCGACGGCCACATCGTGCTGGCGCGGGAGCTGGCGGATGCGGGCCACTACCCGGCCATCGACATCGAGAAATCCATCAGCCGGGTCATGCCCATGGTGACCTCCCCCGAGCACATGGAGCTGGCGCGCACCTTCAAGCAGTTCTATTCCCTCTACCAGCAGAACCGGGATCTCATCACCATAGGCGCCTACAGCCAGGGATCGGATCCCAGGATCGACCGGGCCATCATCCAGAAACCCTATCTGGATCAGTTCTTGCAGCAGAAAATGCGCGAGGTCATTCCCTACGACGAAGGCCTGCAATCCCTGCACATGGTCGCCATGCCATTGATGCGTTGAGCCGATAATGCCGCTGGAGTGCCGAGATGAGTAAAGGATTGGAGTTGCTGGCGACCCGACTGGTGGAGGCCGAGAATCAGGCCGCCATGGCGCTGGCCAAGGCGCAGCAGGACTTGAAGCTGTTCATGGATCAGCAGAATGCCCTCAACCAGTACCGCCAGATCTACCACCAGCAGTGGACGGATCGCGGTCTGCAAGGGATCAGCCCCCAGCAGAACAGCCAGTATCACGCCTTCATCAACAAGCTCGAGAATGCGGCCACCCAGCAGTACCAGGGGGTGCTTCAGGTGCGCGAGGCGCTGGCCCAGTGCCGTACCCAGTGGCTTGAGGCCCAGCAGCGGCGCAAGGCGGTGGAGCTGCTGCTGGAGAAGAAGGCGGACAAGGTGCGCCAGAAGGCCCAGCGTCAGGAGCAGAAGATGCTGGACGATTACACCATCCAGCGTCGTTACCACCAATCTGGCCTGTAATTTGCTTTCTATAGCCTGAACGAGCGGGGCCGACCCCTCGCGCGGTCATCACCGAATCGTCGCCAGGGACCCCAGCATGATACAGACCCAGTTGATTAAAACGCCCGCTCAGGTGCTTTCCAGCGACAGCAGTGCGTCCTCGGCGCTTCCCATCGGGGGAGTTGAGGGGGGTCAGCTGCCGGTCGATGGCAAGGTTGCCTTCTCGGACGCCATGGTCAGGGCCCAGCTGATGGGCAAGGCCCCCGCCAGTCAGGCCGCTCTGGCTCCTCGGGTGAGTGACGATAACCCGCAGACGAACGGCGCCGATGCCAAATCTTTGGCGTCTGGCGAGCTGGCTGGGGAGGAGACCCAAGCCGCCAAGGCCTCAGGTGACGAGCCGGGTCTGCCCCCCGACGATTTCCTTCAGCAGTTGCAGGCCTCCCTGCGTCAGGACGTGAGCCTGGTGCACCCCGCCGTGCCTCCTTCACCTCAGGGAGAGAGTGCGCCCGTCGACGGCAATGACTTGCCGCCCGAGTCGCAGCCGCTGGTCGAGTCCCGTGCCCTGTCCGGGCCCGGTGCCGAAGGCAAGGGCGTTACCGCAAAGCCTGCACCGATGCCGCCGGGCGGCCCCGTGCCGGGCAGCGCAGGACTGACTGAGTCGGCACAAGCCGGCCTGACACAAACAGAGCAGGCACAGACCGATCCGGTACAAACCGGGGCGACAGCCCATGGCCCGCTGCAGAGCGGTCTGGCCCTGGGCGACGTGACACAAAGCAACCTTGCCAGAGACGCCCTGGCTCAGACCGGATTGGCAAAGGCTGAGCCAGCACCAGCAGCGGACGGCGAGACGACGCAAACCGCGATGCGCGGCGATGTCCAGGGCGTGGATAAATCTGCTACGGCCGAGGCCGGCGCAAGCAAGGGAGGAAACGCGGCCCTGGCAGACGCCCTTGTGGCGAGTGACGCAGAGCTTGGATCCGCTGCTCCCGACCAGGTTGCAGAGAAAGGCACAGACAAGGGAACAGAGAAGGCCGCCGACACTGGCGCCACACGGGCCAAGACCGAGGGGCCATCCCCCCTGTCCGGCGCGGAGCGGGCGGCTTTGCTATCAAAAGTGATCCCGAGCCCGGAGGCCGCTGCTGACAAGGGTACCGGCACCACGGTACAGCTCGAAGCCCCAACGGCGCAGGCCGGTGCGGCCAGGTCCTTCGGCGAGGGGCTGGTCAAGGTTGGCCTGGACAGCCAGGTGGCAGCCCAGGGTGACGCGCCCAATGCCGCAGGGAATCAGCCCCGTGAGGCCAGCACCCGGGACGGGCTGACGGGCACGACCGGGGACGGCAAGCCCGGCTCGGCTCAGGACGCACCGGAGAGCAAGCCGGTGCAGACAGCCAGGCTCGAACAGAATACGACCAAGCCGGAACAGAATACGGCTCAGACCGGCAGCTCCAGCCCGGCAGCCGCCCCCGTGAGCACCCCGGAGCCGACGCTGGCGGCGCCGCAACAGATTCTGGCCCGCCAGGAGTCCCAGGGGCCCCAGGCCTCCCTGACGGCCTTGTCGGCCGGCATCCAGCAGATGGAGTCGGCCCCCGCGATGGTCAAGGTTGCCGCCGAGTTCAAGAAGAGCGATATGAAGGGGTCTCTGGACGACGTGGGCAAGCCTGGCGGGGTTGAGACCAAGGGGGCGGGACAGACCGACGCCACGGCCTCCCTGCAGCCTGCCCAGACGGCGGCTGGCGAGAGCAAGCCCGCGGCCGAGCTCGCCGCACGGCGAGAGCCCCAGAGCCTGCCGCACCTCAAGCTGGCCACGCCGGAGGCACCGGTCCAGCTGCACCAGAAGGTGAATCTGATGCTGACGGACCAGCTGCAACAGGCGGAGATCCAGCTCGATCCCCTGGGGCTTGGCAAGATGAAGATCCAGATCCAGCTCGACGCCTCCAGCCAGGCCAGCGTCCACTTCGTGGTGCAGCATGGCCAGACCCGGGAGATGCTGGAGCAGGCCATGCCGAGACTGCGTGACATGCTGGCGGGGCAGGGGATCCAGCTCGGTCAGACCCTGGTGCAACAACAACCGCAACAGCAGTCGCAGCAACAGGCACAGCAGCAGGGGCAGTCAGCCTTCGGCGGTCAGGGACAGCAGGGGGGCGGTTTCAATGGCGGCCAGTCACAGGAAGGGGAAGGGACGGCCCGCAGCCTCAGCCTGCTGGTGGAATCGGCAAACGATGCCGGGATCGATTTCTATGCTTGATGCATTCATAAGTAAGTTTATGATACCGAACAAGTTTAAGACTAGGGTGGACAAGGGATGGCAGACGATAACGAGCTGACGCTGAAAGACCCCGCGGCGGCCAAGAAAAAGAAGTTGATCATGATAGTCGCCCTGGTCGTCCTGCTGCTGGGTGGCGGCGGGGCGGGGGCCTGGTTCATGTTTGCCGGCTCGGATGCGCCAGCGGCCGAGGAGGCCGAGGCCAAGCCTGAAGCCAACACGCCCAAGCCCTCGCTCTATGTGGGCATGCCGCGTCCCTTCGTGTTCAATGTGGCGGGGGGGCAGCGGGATCGGCTGGTGCAGATCAAGATCCAGTTGCTGGTGCGGGGCAGCGCCGACGAGACCCTGGCCAAACAGAATATTCCCCTGATCGAAGGCACCCTGCTGCGGGTCTTCAGCGCGGCGACCGCCGAGCAGCTGATGACCTTCGAGGGCAAGGAGAAGCTGCGTCAGGATTCGCTGGAAGAGTGCCGTCGGGTCCTCAATGATCTGGTCTCTTCCCCCGTAATCGAACAAGTGCTGTTTACCGGCTTTGTCATGCAATGAAAGGTGAAGCGTGAGCGATCTGTTAAGTCAGGACGAGATTGATGCCCTGCTGCACGGTGTCGATGATGTCGAAGAGGAGGAGTTGGGGGCGGCCGGGGATCCCGGTATCACCCAGTTTGACTTCTCCTCCCAGGACCGCATCGTCCGCGGCCGCATGCCGACCCTGGAGCTGGTGAACGAACGGTTTGCCCGCCACATGCGCATCAGCCTGTTCAACATGATGCGGCGCACCGCCGAGGTGTCGATCAACGGCGTGCAGATGCTGAAATTCGGCGAATACGTCCACACCCTGTTCGTGCCGACCAGCCTGAACATGGTGCGCTTCCGTCCCCTCAAGGGCACGGCGCTCATCACCATGGAGGCCCGTCTGGTCTTCATCCTGGTGGAGAACTTCTTCGGTGGTGACGGCCGTTACCACGCCAAGATCGAGGGGCGCGAGTTCACCCCCACCGAGCGGCGCATCATCCAGATGCTGCTCAAGCTGGTGTTCGAGGACTACAAGGATGCCTGGGCCCCCGTGATGGACGTGGGCTTCGAGTACCTCGACTCCGAGGTGAACCCGGCCATGGCGAACATCGTCAGCCCCACCGAGGTCATCGTGGTAAGCTCCTTCCACATCGAGCTGGACGGCGGCGGCGGCGACTTCCACGTGGCCATGCCCTACTCCATGCTGGAGCCCATCCGCGAGCTGCTGGATGCCGGTGTCCAGAGCGACAAGGGGGACACCGACGTGCGCTGGAGCAAGGCCCTGCGCGACGAGATCATGGACGTCAAGGTGGAGCTCAAGGCCAAGCTGCTGGAGACCGAGCTCTCCTTGCGGGAGCTGATGGAGCTCAGACCCGGCGACATCATCCCGGTGGAGATGCCGGAGAACCTGCTGGTCTTTGTGGAGGATCTGCCCACCTTCCACGCCAAGATGGGGCGGACCAAGGAGAACGTGGCGCTCAAGATCACCGACAAAATCAAACGCCCTGACGGGGTCAAGACAGAGATGCATCTGGTGACCCGGGGGGGCGTGCGCATTGATGGCGAAGCCGAGCTGGAAGAGCTCGAGCGCAGCATCGCAGACAGACACCCCTGATTGACCCTCCCTGCGGGGAGCTTGCAACACTGAGGAATTGAAGATGAGCGACACCGATGACGAGCAGGATCTGATGGCTGACGCCTGGGCGGCCGCGCTGGAGGAACAGGTCACGGCCGAAGCCAGACCCGCCCCCCTGGAGGAGCTCAAGGACGAATCCCCCATCAGCGCCGAAGAGCGGCGCAAGCTGGACACCATTCTGGACATCCCGGTGACCATCGCCATGGAAGTGGGGCGCAGCCAGATCAGCATCCGCAACCTGCTGCAGCTGAACCAGGGTTCCGTCGTGGAGCTGGATCGGGTGGCGGGCGAGCCCCTGGACGTGCTGGTCAACGGCACCCTGATCGCCCACGGCGAGGTAGTGGTGGTGAACGACAAGTTCGGCATCCGTCTGACCGACGTCATCAGTCAAATCGAAAGGATCAAGAAGCTCAAATGATCCGCGCGCTCTCGTTGTGGCTGTTCACCCTGCCCGTGCTGGCCAACCCGGGGGCGGCCAATCCCCCCAGCATCACCTCCTGGCTGCTCTCCAGCCTGATGGTCATCGGCCTCATTCTGGTGCTGGGCTTCCTGCTCAAGAAGAGCAAGCTCACCCAGGTGATGGGGGGCGGCCAGATGAAGGTCATCGCCACCCTGCCGCTCGGCTACAAGGAGAAGCTGATGGTGGTCAAGGTGGGCGGTCAGCAGCTGCTCGTCGGGGTGACGCCGCAGCAGGTCAACTTCCTCTACCGCCTGGAGGAGCCGCTGGACGAGAGCCAGCCCCAGGCGTTCTCCCAGCAGCTCGGCAAATTGATGGGCAAGCATGAAAAAAGTTAACTGGATAGGGGGCCTGGGCCTGCTCGCCATGGTGCTCTCGCCCCTGGCGATGGCCCAGGACGGCATGTCGGCGGTCACCGTCAAGACCATGGCGGACGGCAGTCAGGAGTACAGCCTGACCCTGCAGGTGTTGGCGCTCATGACCGCGCTCTCCTTCCTGCCGGCCATGGTCATCATGATGACCTCCTTCACCCGGATCATCGTGGTGCTCGGCATCCTGCGCCAGGCCATCGGCCTGCAGCAGAGCCCCTCGAACCAGGTGCTGATCGGTATCGCCCTCTTCATGTCGTTTTTCATCATGTCCCCGGTGCTGGATCGCATCAACAACGAGGCGCTGCAACCCTATCTGGCCGAGACCATAGGGGCCAAGGAGGCGCTGGAGAAGGCCGAGCTGCCCATCCACCAGTTCATGCTGGCCCAGACCCGGGTCAAGGATCTCAACACCTTCATGGAGATTGCCAACGTCCAGGTGGCAACCCCGGAGGAGGTGCCCCTGCGGGTGCTTATCCCGGCTTTCGTGACGAGCGAGCTCAAGACCGCCTTCCAGATAGGCTTCATGCTGTTCCTGCCTTTCCTGGTCATCGACCTGGTGGTGGCGAGTATCCTGATGGCCATGGGGATGATGATGCTCTCCCCGATGCTGGTCTCCCTGCCGTTCAAGCTGATGCTGTTCGTCATGGTGGACGGCTGGAACCTGATCCTGGGGTCGCTCGCCAACAGCTTCGGGCTGGGCACAGGCTAGCCAGCCAATAGAGAGGAGCCGATAGATGAGCCCTGAAACCTTTGTCGACGTCTTTCGCGAGGCACTCTGGCTGGTGACCATCATGGTGTGCGCCGTGATCCTGCCGAGCCTGATGGTGGGCCTCATCGTCGCCATCTTCCAGGCCGCCACCTCCATCAACGAGCAGACCCTGAGCTTCCTGCCCCGCCTCGTGGTCACCCTGCTGGCCCTGGGGGCCGGTGCCCACTGGGGGCTGCAGAGCCTGATGGACTTCTTCCAGCTGATGGTCAGCCAGATCCCCGAGGTCGTCGGCTGATGCTTGCCAAGGGGAACCTGCTCCCCCGCGCTACCGTGGGCGGGGACCTGTGGGGGAATGGGCTGCATGGCCTGGCGGGGCCAGTGGCACCATGACCTATACCACAGCGCTCATCATGGAGTGGCTGTCGTCCATCCTCTGGCCGCTCGCCCGGGTGAGCAGCCTGCTGATGGTGATGGCGGTGTTTGGCAGCCGGCTGGCACCGGCCCACATCCGCATCGGCCTCTCCCTCGCCATCACCCTCATCATCGCGCCCCTGCTGCCCCCCATGCCAAAGATTGAGCTCTTCTCCGTGGGCAGCTTCCTGGTATTGGCACAGCAGTTGCTCATCGGCATCGCGCTCGGCCTCATGACCCAGTTTCTGCTGGAAACCTTCGTCATGGCGGGCCAGGTCATCGCCATGCAGACCAGTCTGGGCTTTGCCACCCTGGTGGATCCCATGAACGGCCAGTCCGCCCCCGTGGTCGGCCAGTTCTACCTGATGCTGGCGACCCTGGTGTTCCTGGCGGTGGACGGTCACCTGCTGATGCTGCGCATGGTGGTGCTGAGCTTCGAGACCCTGCCGGTGTCGGACAGCGGCCTCACCCTGCCGGCCATCCGCAGCCTGGTGAGCTTCCTCGGGGTCATGTACCAGGCCTCCCTGGTGATGGCGCTGTCCGCCATCATCGCCCTGCTGCTCATCAACTTCGCGTTCGGGGTCATGACCCGGGCGGCCCCCCAGCTCAACATCTTCAGCATCGGCTTCGCGGTGAGCATGATGTCGGGCCTCTTCATCCTCTGGCTCACCATCGGCGGCTTCATGGGGCACTTCGACGCCCTCTGGGAGCGGGTGCAGGAGACCAGTTGTGAACTGATCAACGTTCAGTGCCTCGGGGGTCAGCATGGCTGATACCGATCAGGAACGCACAGAACAACCCACGGGCAAACGACTGCAACAAGCCCGGGAAAAAGGGCAGATTGCACGATCCAAGGAGCTGGGCACCGCCAGCGTCTTGCTGGCGACCGTGTTCGGCCTCCTGATGATCAAGGAGAGCCTGGCGGACGCCATGGTCAGGGTGCTGACCATGGGTTTTACCCTGGAGCGGGAGCAGGCCTTCGACCCCAATGCCATGGGGGTCATGGTGCCGGCCCTGCTGGGGACGCTGATCCAGCCCCTGGGGCTGCTGTTTCTGCTGGTGATCATCGCCGCCTTCGTCGGCAACACCCTGCTCGGCGGGATGAACTTCTCCTCCGAGGCCATGCTGCCCAAATGGAGCAAGCTGAGCCCCTTGAGTGGTTTGAAGAGGATGTTCGGGGTGCAATCCCTGGTGGAGCTGGTCAAGTCCATCGCCAAGGTGGTCTTCATCTCCCTGTTCGCCTGGTGGATGCTCTCCAGCCAGTTCGACCACCTGCTCAATCTCTCCCTGGAGGGCTTCCCCGGCGGCATCATAGACGCGCTGGACCTGCTGCTGTGGATGCTAATCATCCTCTGCTGCGCCCTGATCCCCATCGTCGCCATCGACGTGCCGTTCCAGACCTGGAACCACAACCGCCAGCTCAAGATGACCAAGCAGGAGGTCAAGGACGAGTTCAAGGACAGCGAGGGCAAGCCCGAGGTCAAGGGGCGGATCCGCCAGCTGCAGATGCAGATGGCCATGCGCCGCATGATGGGGGACGTGCCCAAGGCGGACGTCATCATCACCAACCCTACCCACTACTCGGTGGCCCTGAAGTACGACGCGGGCAAGCCGGGGGCTGCACCCAAGGTGCTGGCCAAGGGGGTCGACGAGGTGGCGATGAAGATCCGGGAGATTGGCCGCGAGTACGACATTCCCGTCATGTCCTCCCCGCCGCTGACCCGGGCCATCTACCACGCCACCGAGATTGGTCAGGAGATCCCGGAGGGGCTCTTTGCCGCCGTGGCCCAGGTGCTGGCCTACGTCTACCAGCTCAAGAAGTTCCGCCGTGGCCGCGGCCGGCGCCCGACCCCGATCGCCAAGGATCTGCCCATCCCGCCGGAATTTCGCAAGTAAGGCCCTGGATAGCGGCGCCTGAACGGGGTTTCGTCATCCTGCAATTTGCCGCCGTGGTCTAAGGGTTGGCCTGTGTATACCAGCTCAAGACGTTCCGCCGCGGCCGACGCCCGACGCCGAGCGCCAAGGATCTGCCCATTCCGCCGGAGTTCCGAAAGCAAGGCCCTGGATAGCGGCGCCTGAATTGGATGGTATCATCTTGTCAGGTGCCGCTCTGCGCCAAGCACTGCCATAGGACCTCATTGATTCCCTTTTCTGCTTGTTGCCCAGCGACCCGCCGCCAAGCCCGACGGACTTCTGACAGCTGTAAAATAAAAGTCATTTAGATCAATGAATTGAATCGTTGGCTTGATATTTGCTTTAATCCGGCACTGGCGGTTGATAATCGAGAAGCACGATGGGATTCAAGGCGGGACTGGGCCGTTTCAAAGAGTACAAGTGGTTGCTGAGCAGAGGGGTAGGGACCCCGCTGCTGGTGCTGGCGTCCCTGGGCATGGTGGTGCTCCCCATTCCGCCCCTGATGCTGGATATCCTCTTCTCCTTCAACATCGCCCTCTCCATCGTGGTGCTGCTGGTGGCCGTCTATACCCGCCGCCCCCTGGAGTTTGCCGCCTTCCCCACCGTCCTGCTGATCGCCACCCTGCTGCGCCTTGCGCTCAACGTCGCCTCTACCCGGGTGGTGCTGCTGGAAGGCCACAACGGCAGTGCGGCGGCCGGTCACGTGATCGAGGCCTTCGGCAACGTGGTGATCGGCGGCAACTATGCGGTGGGCATCATCGTCTTCATGATCCTGGTGATCATCAACTTCGTGGTCGTCACCAAGGGGGCGGGCCGGATCTCCGAGGTGAGCGCCCGCTTCACCCTGGACGCCATGCCCGGCAAACAGATGGCCATCGACGCGGACCTGAATGCCGGCCTCATCAACCAGGAAGAAGCCAAGAAGCGCCGTCAGGAGGTCACCCAGGAAGCGGACTTCTACGGCTCCATGGACGGTGCGTCCAAATTCGTGAAGGGGGATGCCATCGCAGGCATCATGATCCTCTTCATCAACATCATCGGCGGCTTCATCATCGGCATGATGCAGCACCAGCTCACCTTCGGCGAAGCGGCCCAGGTCTACACCCTGCTGGCCATCGGTGACGGCCTGGTCGCCCAGATCCCGTCGCTCCTGCTCTCCATCGCCGCGGCCATCATCGTCACCCGTCAGAATACCGACCAGGACATGGGCACGGCGGTGCTCGGCCAGCTGTTCGAGAACCCCAAGGCCCTGGTGATCTCCGCCGGCATCCTGCTGATGATGGGCAGTGTGCCCGGCATGCCGCACCTGGCCTTCCTGAGCCTGGGGGCCGTGGCGGCCGCCGGTGCCTGGTGGCTGCTGCGCCGCGAGAAGCAGAACAAGGCGCGGGCGGCGAGCGGCGAACTGCTGCCGGCCCAGGGGGATGCCCCGGTGGAGCAGAAGGATCTGAGCTGGGACGACGTCATGCCCGTGGACATCATCGGGCTGGAGGTGGGCTATCAGCTCATTCCGCTGGTGGACAAGAACCAGGGGGGTGAACTGCTCAACCGCATCAAGGGGGTGCGCAAGAAGCTCTCCCAGGAGTTCGGCTTCCTGGTACCTGCCGTACACATTCGTGACAACCTGGATCTCGCCCCCAATCAGTACCGCATCACCCTGATGGGGGTGAGCACGGGGGAGGCCACCGTCTATCACGACAAGGAGATGGCCATCAACCCGGGCCAGGTGTTTGGCCAGATCCAGGGTATTGCGACCCAGGATCCCGCCTTCGGGCTGGAGGCGGTCTGGGTGGCCAAGGAGCAGGTTTCCCAGGCGCAGACCCTGGGCTACACAGTGGTCGATGCGGCCACCGTGGTGGCCACCCACCTCAGCCAGATCCTCTCCAACCACGCGGCCCTGCTGCTGGGTCACGACGAGGTGCAGCAATTGCTCGACATGATAGGGAAGCACCAGAGCAAGCTGGTGGAAGGGTTGGTTCCCGAGGTGATCAGCATGGGCAACCTGGTGAAGGTATTGCAAAATCTCCTCAATGAGGGCGTGCCAATTCGCGACATGCGCACTATCCTGCAGACCCTCGTGGAATATGCGCCCCGCAGCCCGGATCCGGAAGTGCTGACCGCGGCCTGCCGTATCGCCCTGCGCAGACTCATCGTGCAGGAGATTGCGGGCCCCGAACCCGAGCTGCCGGTGATCACCTTGTCACCGGAGTTGGAACGCATATTGCATCAATCCCTGCAAGCAGGTGGGGGAGATGGCGCCGGCATCGAGCCGGGACTGGCGGAGCGGATGCAGCGCTCTCTGGTGGAAGCCACTCAACGACAAGAACTGGAAGGCCAGCCGGCCGTGCTTCTGACATCGGGGATATTGCGCAATACCCTGGCGAAGTTTGTCAAGAATGCCATTCCTGGATTACGCGTGCTGTCTTATCAGGAAGTGCCTGACGACAAGCAGATCCGCATCGTCAGTGCGGTAGGACAGGGCTAGTTAGCGGAGACGACGGGTGAAGATTAAGCGGTTTTTTGCCAAAGACATGCGCACGGCGCTGGCCGAGGTCAAGGAGACTCTCGGGCCCGATGCCGTCATCATGTCCAACAAAAAGGTCACCGGTGGGGTGGAGATAGTCGCGGCCGTCGATTATCAGTCCCAGGTACCGGGACCCAAGGACGCGCCGGTTCGCCGTCAGTTGAATGAAGAGAGCGTCAATATCTCGTCTGCGGGCAAGCAGATGACGCGCACGGCGCCGGCCAAGGAACAGAACGAATACTACGCCGATACCCTGGCGGCCCTGCTGGCACGCCAGCAGAAGCTCAATCCGGGCAATCCGGCGGGCAACGGCAATGGTGCCTCGCCCTCCTGGTCCGCCGGTGCGCCAGGCAATGGCAATGGCAATGGCGCTTCGCCGTCGTGGTCCGCCAATGGTGCCGGCACCCAGTCCGCCGGGCCGGCCGCCGCCGGTGGAGCGCCCAGAACCCTGGCTGAACAGGGCCAGTGGGGCGCCGCGCCCGAGCCCGCCAAACCCAAGGCTCGCCCGGCTGCCGCACGCCCCGCCCAGTCCGCCCCGCGGGATCAGGAGATGGAAGGGATGCGCAAGGAGATGGCCAGCATCCGCAAGCTGCTGGAGCACCAGATCTCCGGCCTGATGTGGCAGGAGGTGGAGCGCCGCGAGCCCATGCGCGCCCTGCTCATCAAGGAGCTCAAGAAGATGGGCTTCGACGACGCCTTTGCCGATCAGCTGGCGGGGCTCATCCCGGAAGACATGCCCATTCACCAGGCCATGGCCCAGCTGGCCGAGGTCCTGACCGCCCAGCTCAAGATCAGCGAGGACGAGATCCTGCGTCAGGGGGGGGCGGTGGCCCTGCTCGGACCGACCGGGGTGGGCAAGACCACCACCATCGCCAAGCTGGCGGCCCGCTTTGCCATGAAGTACGGGGCCGAGCAGGTGGCGCTCATCACCACGGACAACTACCGTATCGGCGCCCACGAACAGCTGCAGACCTATGGCCGCATCATGGGCTGCCCGGTGCGCCAGGTGCGCGATGCCGAGGAGCTGGCCAATGCGCTCTATCAGTTCCGCCACCGCCGGCTGGTGCTCATCGATACCGCCGGTGTGGGTCAGCGGGACATCCGCCTGACCGAGCAGCTCGACACCCTGGTCAAGAACGCCAAGGTGCGCATCCGCAGCTACCTGGTCATGTCGGCCACCTCCCAGCGGCGGGTGATGCAGGAGGCGGTGGATCACTTCCGGCGTATTCCGCTCTCCGGCTGCATCCTGACCAAGCTCGACGAGAGCCTGAATCTGGGGGAAGTGATCAACGTCTGCATTCAGAACGCCCTGCCCATCAGCTACATCACCGACGGGCAACGGGTGCCGGAAGATATTCAAGTTGCCAACGCAGCGCTGCTGGTCGGCGCCGCCATGGGGTCGCTGGAGCGGGAAGCAGAGGATCCCTATTTCTGGGGATCGGGTTTCGGCGAGACCGAAGATTCGGAGTTTTATGAGTAACATGTATATGGATCAGGCGAGTGGTCTGCGCAAAATGCGTCAAAACAATCGAGTAAAAGTGATCGCCGTGTCCGGAGGCAAGGGGGGGGTTGGCAAGACCAACGTGACCCTGAACGTGGCGGGAGCCATGGCTGCCCAGGGCAAGCGGGTGATGGTGCTGGATGCCGACCTGGGTCTGGCCAACGTCGACGTCATGCTGGGGCTGCGGGTGCATCGCAACCTCTCCCACGTACTGGCTGGGGAGTGCACCATAGACGACATCATCGTCGAGGGGCCCTACGGCATGATGATAGTGCCGGCCACCTCGGGTACCCAGTCCATGGTCGAGCTCTCCCCCGTGCAGCATGCCGAGCTCATCCGGGCGTTTGGCGAGATGAAAACCCCGGTGGACGTGCTGCTGGTGGACACGGCGGCGGGGATCTCCGACATGGTGCTGAGCTTCACCCGTGCGGCCCAGGACATCATGGTGGTGGTGTGTGACGAACCCACCTCCATCACGGATGCCTATGCTCTCATCAAGATCCTCTCCAAGGATCACGGTGTGTTCCGCTTCAAGGTGGTGGCCAACATGGTCCGCTCCCTGCGCGAGGGGCAGGAGCTGTTCGCCAAGTTGACCCGGGTCACCGACCGCTTCCTGGACACCTCCCTGGAGCTGGTGGCCTGCGTCCCTTACGACACCAACCTGCGTGCTGCGGTGCGCAAGCAGAAGCTGATCGT
Source organism: Aeromonas sp. FDAARGOS 1415 (assembly GCF_019048365.1). Lineage (NCBI taxonomy): Bacteria > Pseudomonadati > Pseudomonadota > Gammaproteobacteria > Aeromonadales > Aeromonadaceae > Aeromonas > Aeromonas sp. FDAARGOS 1415. The sequence goes on from NZ_CP077363.1 coordinate 2,630,736, forward strand.
CGAGGCGTTTCCCAAGTCGCCCGCCGCCCTGGCATTCCGTGCCCTGGCCAACAAGGCGGCGAGCTGGGCCATCCCGAACCAGCCGGGCGGTCACCTCGAATTTTTCCTGGAAAACTTGTTGCAAAAGCCGGTCATCACACAGGAAGACTCCCGTGAATAAAGCCCAAGCATACTTGCGTCATCAGGATTCCTACGTGCTGGTCGAGCGTCACGCTCCGCTGGTCAAGCGGATTGCCCAGCATCTATTGGCTCGCCTGCCAAGCAGTGTCTTGCTGGATGACCTGATCCAGGCAGGTATGATTGGGCTGCTCGAAGCCTCCCGCAACTTTGACGGGAGCAAGGGGGCCAGCTTTGAAACCTATGCCGGCATCCGCATTCGCGGCGCCATGCTGGACGAAATTCGCCGCGGGGACTGGGTGCCCCGCTCGGTGCACCGCAACAGCCGCGCCATCGCCGAGGCCATCGAGAACGTGGAGCAGGCTCATGGCCGGGACGCCAGGGACACCGAGGTGGCCGCCAACATGGGGGTCTCCCTCGGGGAGTACCACGCCATGCTGCAGGATGTCTCCTGCGGCAAGATCATCGGCATCGAGGATCTGGGGGTCAGCGAGGACGTGATCGGGCATCCCGATGACGCGAGCCACGGTGGCTACGACGATCTCGCGGCCGAGCGTTTCCAGGGGGCCCTGGCCGAACACATCGCCCGCCTGCCCGAACGGGAGGCATTGGTGCTATCCCTTTATTACGATGAAGAGCTGAACCTGCGCGAGATCGGTGAAGTCTTGAGTGTGAGCGAGTCTCGGGTGAGCCAGATCCACAGCCAGGCCATGCACAGATTGCGCGCCCGTTTGCGAGATTGGAATGTATAAGTCGTTGTACTGGCTACACTGGAACGCCACTCTAAGGCATAATCCGCACCGTTAAACCTGCGATCTGCATCATGTAAGCGAGCCGTCGTGGCGGCTCTTTAGGAGGAACTTTGGACAAGAACATGAAAATCCTCATCGTCGATGACTTTTCAACGATGCGCCGGATTATCAAGAACTTGCTGCGTGACCTGGGATACAACAACACCCATGAAGCAGACGATGGCAACACGGCATTGCCGATGCTCAAGAACGGTGACTTCCAGTTCGTGGTGACCGACTGGAACATGCCCGGCATGCAGGGCATCGACCTGCTCAAGGCGATCCGTCTGGACGACAAACTCAAGCACCTGCCGGTACTGATGGTGACTGCAGAGGCCAAGCGCGAGCAGATCATCGAAGCCGCCCAGGCCGGGGTCAATGGCTATATCGTCAAGCCGTTCACCGCCGCCACCCTCAAAGAGAAGCTCGACAAGATCTTTGAACGCATCGGCTAAGGAGCGGCTGGGATGAAGGCCAAAACGAATGCCATGATCTCCCTTGAACAGGCAAGGATGCTGGTTGCCCATCTGGAGCGAGAAGAGTTTGAACAGGCCGATACCATCCTCGCCGATGTGTGCGCCCCCAATGCGGCGGCCCTGTTCGACAAGGTGGGGCAACTGACCCGCCAGCTACACAACTCCTTGCAGGACTTTCGCCTGGATCCGCGGATCCCTGACCTCGCGACCCACGAGATCCCGGATGCCAGGGAGCGCCTGAGTTATGTCATCGACATGACGGACAAGGCGGCCAACCGCACCATGGATGCGGTGGAGGCCAGTCTCCCCATCGCCGATCGACTCAACGACAGCATCCAGCTGGTCATGCCCAACTGGAATGCCCTGATGAGCCGGGATCTGGAGCTGGGTCAATTCAAGGCGCTCTGTCATCAACTGAATGATTTCATTAAGGCTTCTGAGACGGATGCCGATAAGTTACGACAACTGCTGACGGAGATCCTGATGGCTCAGGATTTCCAGGACCTGACCGGTCAGATGATCCGCAAGGTGATCAAGCTGGTGCAGGAAGTTGAAACGAAGTTGATAGAGATGCTGACCATGTTCGGTGAGGGCGTGAGCGATCATTCGGCGCGCAGCCTGCCGGCGAGCGGCATCGAGGCGGAAGGGCCCATCATGAACCCGCAGACCCGATCAGATGTGGTCAATGGTCAAGATGATGTGGACGATCTGCTGTCTAGCCTGGGATTCTAATGGAGTGACGCATGGCCTTCGAAGTTGATGAAGACATACTGCAAGACTTTTTGGTCGAAGCATCAGAAATATTGGAACAGTTGTCTGAACAACTGGTCGACCTGGAAAAGCGACCCGATGACAAGAATCTGTTGAATGCCATCTTCCGCGGCTTCCATACCGTCAAGGGGGGAGCGGGCTTCCTCTCCCTGACCGAGCTGGTGGACGTCTGTCACGGTGCCGAGAACCTGTTCGACATGCTGCGCAACGGCAAGCGAACCCTCAGCGCCGAACTGATGGACGTCATCCTGCAGGCGCTGGATGCCATCAACGTCATGTTCGCCCAGGTTCAGAACCGCGAAGAGATCAGCCCCGCCTCTCCCGATCTGCTCCACGATCTGCACGAGCTGTGCAAGCCGGAAGGGCAGGAGCAGCTGCGCACCGCCAGCGTGGCCGCCCAGCCCGAGCCTGAGCCAGAACCCATCCCCGAACCCGAGACCATCGCCGAGGTGGCGCCTGCTGCCGTCAATGGCGGTGGCTCCATCGACGAGATCTCCGCCGACGAGTTCGAGCGCCTGCTCGATGAGCTGCACGGTGTCGGCAAGGCGCCGACCATCTCGGCCGCCCCCGTGTTGAGTGACTCGGGCGACATCACCGACGACGAATTCGAAGCCCTGCTCGACCAGCTTCACGGTCAGGGTCAGCACGGCGGCAAGCCGGATCTCGCGCCGCTGCAGTCGGTCCAGAAAGAGGTGGACGAGCTCATCGACGACGACGAGTTCGAGCGTCTGCTGGACGAGCTGCACGGTCGTGGCCAGGGCCCCCAGCACACCATGGCCGCCCCCGCTGCCGAGCCCAAGGCCCCGGTCGCCGAGACCAGGGCGCCTGCGGCCGCTGCCCCCGTGACGCCCCCCAAGGCGCCGGTGGCTGCCAAACCCGCCCCCGAACCTGCCGCTACACCGGCCAAGGCAGCCCCTGCCAAGCAGGCCGCCCCCGCCGAGAGCAGCGCGGTGCAGAGCGACACCACGGTGCGGGTGGATACCAAGACCCTGGACGTCATCATGAACATGGTGGGCGAGCTGGTGCTCGTCCGAAACCGCCTGGTGAGCCTCGGCATCGCCAGCAACGACGAAGAGATGTCCAAGGCGGTGGCCAACCTGGACGTGGTGACCGCCGACCTGCAAGGTGCGGTCATGAAGACCCGCATGCAACCTATCAAGAAGGTGTTCGGCCGCTTCCCGCGGGTCGTGCGCGATCTGGCCCGCACTCTCAAGAAAGAGATCGAGCTGGTGATGGTGGGGGAGGAGACGGATCTCGACAAGAACCTGGTCGAGGCCCTGGCCGATCCCCTGGTGCACCTGGTGCGCAACTCCTGTGACCACGGCGTCGAGATGCCGGACGTGCGGGAAAAGGCGGGCAAGCCCCGTCAGGGCACCATCACCCTGAGCGCCTCCCAGCAGGGGGATCACATCCTGCTCTGCATCGAGGATGACGGCGCCGGCATGGATCCGGAGAAGCTCAAGTCCATCGCCATCAGCCGCGGCGTGCTGGATGCCGACAGTGCGGCACGGATGAGCGATAACGATGCCTATAACCTGATCTTCGCCCCCGGCTTCTCGACCAAGTCCGAGATCTCCGACATCTCCGGCCGCGGTGTCGGCATGGACGTGGTGAAGACCAGCATCGTCAGCCTCAATGGCTCGGTGCACATCGATTCGACCTGGGGCAAGGGCACCCGCCTCGAGATCAAGGTGCCCCTGACCCTGGCCATACTGCCGACCCTGATGGTGGAGGTGGGCCAGCAGACCTTCGCCCTGCCGCTCGGCTGCGTGAACGAGATTTTCCACCTGGACCTGAAAAAGGCCAATATGGTGGACGGTCAGCTCACCATCATCGTCCGTGACAAGGCGATCCCGCTCTTCTACCTGCACAAGTGGCTGGTGCGCGGTGCCGGCAGAACGGCCCGTCAGGATCAGGGCCACGTGGTCATCGTCCAGATCGGCACCCAGCAGGTGGGGTTCGTCGTGGACAACCTCATCGGCCAGGAAGAGGTGGTGATCAAGCCCCTCGACAACCTGCTGCAGGGAACCCCGGGCATGGCCGGCGCTACCATCACCAGCGACGGCGGCATCGCCCTCATTCTGGATGTACCCAGCCTGCTCAAGGCCTATGCCCGCCGCCACTGAGCGTCTGGCTCAAGGAGTTAAAAGAATAACAATGGCAGTCAAGGTATTAGTGGTCGACGATTCGAGTTTCTTCCGCCGTCGGGTCAGCGAGATCATCAATCAGGATCCCCTGATGACGGTGATCGACACGGCCCAGAACGGGCGGGAGGCGGTAGACAAGGCGCAGCAGCTGCGGCCAGACGTCATCACCATGGACATCGAAATGCCGGTGCTCGACGGCATCAGCGCCGTGCGCGAGATCATGGCCAAGTGTCCGACCCCCATCCTGATGTTCTCCTCCCTGACTCACGAAGGGGCCAAGGCGACCCTGGATGCGCTGGATGCCGGTGCCCTCGATTTTCTGCCCAAGAAGTTCGAAGACATCGCCCGCGACAAGGACGAGGCAGTCCGCCTGCTGCAGCAGCGGGTCAAGGAGATCGCCCGCAAGCGTTTCCTGATGGCGGCCAGACCCCGTGCGCCGGAGCCCCTGGCGCGCCCTGCCGTCGAGACGGCCCTGAGCCGCGCTACCGAGCGCCAGCCCGAGGCGGTGCGCACGCCGGTGGCACCCGCCAGCTTCAAGCGCAGCGGCAAGAGCTACCAGCTGGTGGCGATCGGCACCTCCACTGGCGGACCGGTGGCCCTGCAGAACGTGCTGACCAAGCTGCCCGGGGATTTCCCTCATCCCATCCTGCTGATCCAGCACATGCCCGGCACCTTTACCGCCGCCTTCGCCGCCCGCCTCAACGGCCTGTGCCAGATCGGGGTCAAGGAGGCAGAGGACGGCGACGTGCTGCGGCCGGGTCATGCCTACCTTGCCCCCGGCGGCAAGCAGATGCTGCTGGAAGGGCGCGGGCCCGGTGCGCGCCTGCGCATCATCGAGGGCAACGACAAGGTCAACTACAAACCCTGCGTCGACATCACCTTCGCCTCCGCCGCCAAGACCTATGGCGACAAGGTGCTGGCCATCGTGCTGACCGGCATGGGGGCCGATGGCCGGGACGGCGCCCGCCTGCTCAAGGAGCAGGGCGCCACCATCTGGGCGCAGGATGAAGCCTCCTGCGTCGTCTACGGCATGCCCCAGGCAGTGGCCAAGGCGGGCATCGCGAGCGAATCCCTGCCGCTGGATCGGGTGGCCCAGCGCATCCTGGTCGAGCTGGGTCGCTGATCATGGGCATCCTCGGCCTGGTGCTGGCACTGGCGGCCGTCGCCGTCGCCCAGTGGTGGCACGGTGGCAGCCTGCTGACCCTGCTGGACGGTCCGGCATTTGTCATCGTGGTCGGGGGAACCTGGGGGGCGGTGATCCTGCAGACCCCCCGCAAATACATGCTCTCCGCCCTCAGGCAGGCGGCCTGGATGCTGTTCCCGCCGCAGCGGGATCTGGCGCAGCAGGCAGAACGTCTGCAAGCCTGGGCCCAGTTTGCCCGCCAGCAGGGGCTGCTCGCGCTGGAGGATCAGGCGGACGCCGAGCCCGACCCCTTCACCCGCCAGGGACTCACCATGATAGTGGACGGGGTCTCCATCGAGGATATTCGCCGCCTGCTGGAGGCGGACATCGACATCGAGCAGGAGCGCAACGAGCACTCTGCCAGGGTGTTCGAGGCCATGGGGGGGTACAGTCCGACCATCGGTATCATAGGGGCGGTGATCGGGCTCATCCAGGCCATGTTCCATCTGGAGGAGCCGGGCGTCCTGGGGGCCGGCATCGCCGTGGCCTTCGTCGCCACCATCTACGGGGTCGGGTTTGCCAACCTGCTCTATCTGCCCATCGCGAACCGCCTGCGGGCCTTCCATTACCATTACGGTCTCTATCAGGAGATGACCCTGGAGGGGCTGCTGGCCATCGCCCACGGGGAGAACGGTCAGCAGGTTGAACGACGGCTGCGGGCCTATCTGAAAGGGGAATAGCCATGCGCAAGCGCTATCGTTTGCACCTGCAAGGGCGAGAGCATCTCGATCGCTGGCTGGTCTCCTACGCCGACTACATGACGCTCATCTTCGCCCTCTTCGTGGTGCTCTACTCCGTGGCCATCGTCAACAAGGAGGAGTATCGCGCCGTCATCGAGGGCATGACCCAGGCATTCAGCCAGGCACCGCGCAGTGACGGGCTGCTGGAAGGGCAGGGCAGCTCCCTGTTGAACAACCCCGTGTCGGCTGCCCCCTCCCTGCTGGAGAGCGATGCCTCGCCATCTCCTTCGCAGGCCCCCATCACGGGCACGCCAGTTCAGCAAGATGGCACGGCCCTTGCCACGATAGACGTGCAGCTCCAGCAGGCCATGGGTACCCTGGTCGATGCCGGCGTGGTCAAGCTGGCGCAGGACGACAACTGGCTGACGGTGGAGCTGAGTTCAGGCCTCTTGTTCAGCAGCGGCAGCGCCTTTCTGGGGGTCAATGCCGGCCCTGTGCTCGATACGCTTTCAGGTATTCTGAAACCGGTCGATAACTATGTCAGGGTGCGGGGTTACACGGATAACCAGCCGATAAACAACGAAATTTTCAGCTCCAACTGGACGCTGTCCGCCGCCCGCGCCGAGGCGGTGCTGAGCGCTCTGGTAGGCAAGGGCATCGCCCCCGGGCGGCTCGCTTACGAGGCGTACGGGGAGTTCTCCCCCTTCGCCGACAATGGCACCGAGCAGGGGCGGTTACAGAATCGCAAGGTGGTGGTCGCCATATCCAGGTTCGCCTGGGTGCCGCCGCCCCCCGTCAAACCGCTGACGGTGGTGCCGGCACAGACAACGCCACAGAGCGTCGACAGTGACAACATCAGGGTGATCTCCTTGCCCGGTGGCGGGATACGCATAACAACAAGGCAGGATTGATACAGTGATTGTTTGGACGGTTGCCAATCAGAAGGGTGGAGTCGGTAAAACCACCACGGTCGTCTCCCTGGCGGGCATTCTGGCCCAGCGTGGCCAGCGGGTGCTGCTGATCGACACCGACCCCCACGCCTCCCTGACCTCCTATCTCGACTTCGACTCGGACAGGCTGGAGGGCACCCTGTACGAGCTGTTCCAGGCGGCCAAACCCAGCGCCGAGCTGGTCAACCGGATGACCCTCAAGACCCGGTTCGAGAACATCAGCCTGCTGCCCGCCTCCATCACCCTGGCCACCCTGGATCGGGTGATGGGCAACCGGGAGGGGATGGGGCTGGTGCTCAAGCGCGCCCTGTTGCGGGTGCAGGATCAGTTCGACTATGTGCTGATCGACTGCCCGCCGGTGCTGGGGGTGATGATGGTGAACGCGCTGGCGGCCTGCGATCGCATCCTGGTGCCGGTGCAGACCGAATTCCTCGCCCTGAAAGGGCTGGAGCGGATGATGAAGACCTTCGAGATCATGCAGCGATCCAAGCGGGACAAGTTCCGCTACACCGTCATTCCGACCATGTTTGACAAGCGTACCCGCGCCTCCCTGATGACGCTGCAGTCCATCAAGGAGCAGTATGGCGAGGCGGTGTGGAATGCGGTCATTCCCATCGACACCAAGTTCCGGGATGCCAGCCTGGTGCACATCCCCCCGTCCATCTATGCGCCGGGCAGCCGCGGCACCTATGCCTATGAGACCCTGCTCAACCATCTCGACGCCCTGGAGCGTCAACGAACCCAGGAGGTGACGTCATGAGAGAAAACACCCAGGTTCGGGCCATGGACGACTATTTCCACTCCCTGCTGCTGGACGATGCCCTGCTGCGGGAGGATCCGGACGACGAGGTTCCGGCTCCGGCGCTGCAGCGTCAGCCTGCCGCCTCACCGGAGGTGCCCGCCGTCCCCTATCTGGAGGCGGACAACCGGCTGGCCCAGCTGAGCGAGCTGCTGGCCCAGGTGGGGCAGGTGCAGTTCGAGATGGATGCCCTGAGCCACGAAGAGACCCATGTCGAGCCATTCCAGCTGGAGGCCGAGGTCGTTGAGCCGGAGCCGGAGGTGGTCGAGCCCGAGGTGGTCCTGGCACCGCCCGAGGTCGTGGTGGAGGAGGCCGAACCCGTCGCCCTGACACTGACGGCGCCCGAGCCTGCGGCCCAGCCCGCTCCCGCCCCCTCGACCTGGGAGAACCTGGACACCGGCAACGAGTTTCAGGCGCTCTTCTTCGACGTGGCCGGCGTGACCTTCGCGGTGCCCCTGACCGAGCTCGGCGGCATTCACCAGCTGGGGGAGGTGACCTCCCTGTTCGGCCAGCCGGGCTGGTACAAGGGGATCATGACCTCCCGCGAGCAGAAGATGAACGTGGTGGACACGGCCCAGTGGGTCATGCCGGGGCAGCATCTGGAGATGGAAGATTACAAATATCTGATTATGCTGGGGGAATCACCCTGGGGACTGGCCTGTCATCAGTTGAAGGGCACCGAACTGCTGCATCGGGATCAGGTGAAGTGGCGCCATCAGGAGGGCAAGCGCCCCTGGCTGGCGGGCATGGTCAAGGAGAAGATGTGTGCCCTGCTCCACGTCAGGGAGCTGCTGGTGCTGCTTGGCCGCGGCGTGAACATTGAAGGCCGCTGACAAGATCGGCACAGCCATGGTTTTATTGCTAATTTTACCCGTTGACGGGTTCATACAAGGATCAAGAAGATGACAGAGAAGCGCAACATCGCACAAAATCTGGCCGAAGACGAAGTGCTGCAGTGGGTGACCTTCCAGTTGGAAAACGAGACCTATGGCATCAACGTGATGCAGGTCCAGGAGGTGTTGCGCTACACCGAGATCGCCCCGGTCCCGGGCGCGCCGGACTATGTGCTGGGCATCATCAACCTGCGCGGCAACGTGGTGACCGTCATCGACACCCGCTCCCGCTTCGGCCTGCCGGCCGGGGACGTGAGCGAGAACTCCCGCATCGTGATCATCGAGGCGGAGAAGCAGGTGATCGGCATCATGGTGGACAGCGTGGCCGAGGTGGTCTATCTGCGTTCCTCCGAGATCGATGCCGCCCCGGCGGTGGGCACCGAGGAGAGCGCCAAGTTCATCCAGGGCGTCAGCAACCGCGACGGCCAGCTGCTGATCCTGGTGGATCTCAACAAGCTGCTCTCCGACGAAGAGTGGGAAGACATCGGTTCCCTGTAACGGAACGAGAAGGCGCCGGGCGGGGCGAATGGCCCATGCCCGGCGCCCTTTTGATAGGAAGGTGATGGTTTGATGATTGAATTCGCAGCCTTGGGGTTGTCCTTGCTCGCACTGGTGCTGGCCCTCTACGGGGTCTTGGGGCACCGTCGTCGCCAGCGAGAGTCCGAGGCCAGGATGGAGGCGCTGCAGGGGCAGCTGGAGAGCCTGCGCAAGCAGATGATGGAGCTGCACACCGGCGCCATCGGCATGGGCCAGCGTCTGCAGAGCGCAGAGGGCGCCATGCAGAAGATCCAGGACAGCCAGCAGGAGCTCACCCTGCAGGATCCGGAGCGCCGCCTCTACAGCCGCGCTGCCAAGATGGTGGAGCTCGGCGCCGATCTCGACGAGGTGATGAGCGAGTGCGAGCTGCCTCAGGCCGAGGCGGAGCTGCTCATCTCCCTGCGCAAGGGGCGAAGCTGATCCCGGTGCCGTGAACGCGGGGCAAGGGCGCTCCCGCATCCCCCGAGTTGATGACTCGATCCGGGAGGGGGTGTCGCCCTTTCCCCCTGCATATCGCGCCTGGCACGGGCGCGATCTTCCCCACAAATCTTGTTGATTATCGGCATCTTTGAAAAGACGCCTCCGGATCCTGTGTTAAGATGCAGGCCGCCTCATTTTCAACGATTCAATCCTCATGCTGCTTCAAGCGAACAATCTGAGCTGCGTACGTGAAGATCGCACCCTGTTTGAACATCTCTCCTTCGCGGTGCGCTCCGGGGATCTGATGCAGATTGAGGGGCCCAACGGGGTGGGCAAGACCAGCCTGTTGCGCCTGCTGACCGGCCTCTCCCAGCCCTTCGCCGGGGAGGTGTGCTGGAACGGCGAGGATATCCGCCGCTGCCGGGACGAGTACCATGCCAGCCTGCTCTATCTGGGCCATCAGCCTGGCGTCAAGGCGACCCTGACTCCCCTCGAGAACCTCTCCTTCTACCAGAAGCTGCACGGCACGGCCGGGGGCGACGTGGATCTCTGGCAGGTGCTGGCCCAGGTCGGCCTCGCTGGTTTCGAGGACTATCCCGCGGGCCAGCTCTCCGCCGGGCAGCAGCGGCGGGTGGCGCTGGCCAGGCTCTGGCTGAGCGACAAGCCGGCGCTCTGGATCCTGGACGAGCCCTTCACTGCCATCGACAAGCAAGGGGTCCGGGTGCTGGAGCGGTTGTTCCTGACCCACGCGGATCGGGGGGGCATGGTGCTTCTCACCACCCACCAGGATCTCACCCTGATGCAGGGGCGCCTCAAGACCCTCTCCCTGTCCTCGCCGTTGCAGGAGTAGCCCATGCTGCGTGCCGTCATACACCTTATTCACCGTGAATTGCTGATGGCCCTGCGCCAGCGGGCCGAGATCTTCAATCCGCTCTGGTTCTTCCTGATCGTCATCACCCTCTTTCCCCTCGGCGTCGGGCCCGAGCCCCAGCTGCTGGCCCGCATCGCCCCCGGCATCATCTGGGTGGCGGCCCTGCTGGCGGCCATGCTCTCCCTGGAGCGGCTGTTTCGCGATGACTTCAGCGACGGCGCCCTGGAGCAGATGATGTTGATGCCCCATCCCCTCGGGCTGCTGGCCCTGGCCAAAGTGATCGCTCACTGGTTGCTGACGGGGCTGCCGCTGCTGCTGATCTCCCCCTTGCTCGCCATCCTGCTCTCTCTGGACCTGAAGACCTATCTGGCCGTGGTGGCCACCCTGGCGCTGGGAACCCCGGTGCTGAGCCTGCTCGGGGCGGTCGGGGTGGCGCTGACGGCGGGGCTGCGCAAGGGCGGGGTGCTGCTCAGCCTGCTGTTGCTGCCGCTCTATATCCCGGTGCTGATTTTCGCCACCTCCGCCATCGAGGCGGCGAGCATGGGGTTGCCCTACGCCGGGCAGCTCGCCATCCTGGGAGCCATGCTGGTGGGGGCCCTGACCCTGACTCCCCTGGCCATATCGGCGGCGCTGCGGGTCAGCGTCAACTGATTAATTTGTTGAAAGGTCCTTTTTTGAGGCCGGTTTTTGGGTGATATTGTTGAGATAGATCAAGGGGATGGCTGCTTATTGCTTTCGGGGGATATGATGTTTTCCCCCCATGGGTATGGTAGGCACCGCCACTTAAGAATTAATAACTGAAAGGTTCTGTGAGCTATGTGGAAATGGTTGCACCCTTATGCCAAACCCGAGCGCGCCTATGCGCTGGCTGGTACCCTGCTGCCCTGGTTTGCCGCGACAAGTCTGCTCGCCTTCATCGTAGGCACCGTCTGGGGGCTGGCTTTTGCTCCCGCTGACTACCAGCAGGGAGACTCTTTCAGGATCATCTACATCCATGTGCCCTCCGCCATTCTCTCCATGGGGGCCTACTCCACCATGGCGGTGGCGGCCTTCATCGGCCTGGTGTGGCAGCTGCGCATGGCGGACATGACGGTGGCGGCCATCGCCCCGGTGGGCGCCGTGTTCACCTTCATCGCGCTCTTTACCGGCGCCGCCTGGGGCAAGCCCATGTGGGGCACCTGGTGGGTGTGGGACGCGCGTCTCACCTCGGAGCTCATCCTGCTGTTCCTCTATCTCGGTGTCATCGCCCTCTACAACGCCTTCAGCGACAAGGTGGTGGCGGGACGCGCCGCCGGTATCCTGGCGCTGGTGGGGGTGATCAACCTGCCCATCATCCACTACTCGGTGGAGTGGTGGAACACCCTGCACCAGGGCGCCACCATCACCAAGTTTGACAAGCCTTCCATCTCCCCCGAGATGCTGTGGCCGCTGCTGATCATGATCCTGGCGTTTGCCGCCTTCCTGGGAGCCCTGACCCTGATGCGTTTTCGCAATGAGCTCCTGATGCGGGAGTGGCACCGTCCCTGGGTCGCCGACATCGCCAGGCAGGAGAAGTAAGCATGCACTTTGCCTCGTTCAGTGATTTCATGGCCATGGGGGGCTACGCCTTCTACGTCTGGCTCTCCTTCGGTCTGACCGTGCTCTGCCTGGTCGGCATCGTCATTTCTACCCGGTTGAAGACCCGCAGCCTCATGGGCGAACTGCGCAACAAGCAGGCGCGGGAGGCCCGCCGCAAGGCGGCCCAGCAGATGGAGAACACCCTATGAACCCGCGCCGCAAGAAACGCCTCACCATCATACTGGCCATCAGCCTGGGCCTCGCCAGCGTGATCGGCCTGGTGCTCTACGCCCTCAGCCAGAATATCGACCTCTTCTACACCCCGAGCGAGCTGGTGGAGGGCAAGGGGCCGGACAAGATCAAGCCGGAAGAGGGGCAGCGCCTGCGCATCGGCGGCCTGGTGGTGCCGGGGTCTGTGGTGCGGGATCCCAAGAGCCTCAAGGTCTCCTTCAAGCTGGTGGACAACGGTGGCCACATGGTGACGGTGGAATTTGACGGCATCCTGCCGGATCTGTTCCGCGAGGGGCAGGGCATCGTTGCCCAGGGCAGCCTCAAGGATGCCAGCACCGTCAGCGCGTTCGAAGTGCTGGCCAAGCACGACGAGAACTACATGCCGCCGGAAGTGGCGGATGCCACCAACGGCATGCACTTCAAGCCCGAGTACACAGAGGCGCAGCTGAAGGGGGCCAAGCAATGAGTCCCGTCCATCTCCCCCGTTTCACCGCCGGCCCGGCCGGCGTCTGCGTGTCATCGAAAGGAAATAGCCAATGATCCCGGAATTAGGGCAGTTTTCACTGATCCTGGCCTTCGCCACCGCCCTGCTGCTGGGGAGTTACCCGCTGATCGGAGCCCATCTCGGCCGCCTCGGCATGATGTCGGCGGCCCGGCCGCTCGCCTATAGCCAGTTCCTGCTGCTGCTGCTGTCGTTCCTCTGCCTCACCTGGGCCTTTATCGACAACGACTTCACCGTGCAGTACGTGGCCACCAACTCCAACAGCCTGCTGCCGCTGCAGTACCGCATCTCTGCGGTGTGGGGGGCCCACGAGGGGTCCCTGCTGCTCTGGGTACTGACCCTGGGGGGCTGGACCGCGGCCGTCGCCCTGTTCAGCCGCCGCCTGCCGCTGGATGCGGTGGCGCGGGTGCTGGGGGTGCTCGGCCTCATCTCCGTGGGGTTCACCGCCTTCGTGCTGTTCACCTCGGATCCCTTCACCCGCACCCTGCCGTACTTCCCGGTGGACGGGCGCGACCTCAACCCCCTGCTGCAGGATCCCGGCCTCATCTTCCACCCGCCCATGCTCTACATGGGCTATGTGGGCTTCTCGGTGGCCTTCGCGTTTGCCATCGCCTCCCTGATGACGGGGCGGCTCGACGCCACCTGGGCGCGCTGGTCCCGTCCCTGGACCATGGCCGCCTGGGTCTTCCTGACCCTGGGCATAGTGCTGGGCTCCTGGTGGGCCTATTACGAGCTCGGCTGGGGGGGTTGGTGGTTCTGGGATCCGGTGGAAAACGCCTCCTTCATGCCCTGGCTGGCGGGCACGGCCCTGCTGCACTCCCTGGCGGTGAGCGAGAAGCGCGCCACCTTCAAGGCCTGGACAGTGCTGCTGGCGCTCTCGGCGTTCTCCCTGAGCCTGCTTGGCACCTTCCTGGTGCGCTCCGGCGTGCTGGTGTCGGTCCATGCATTTGCCTCCGACCCGACCCGGGGCCTCTTCATCCTGGGCTTCCTGCTGGCGGTGATCGGCAGCTCGCTCCTGCTGTTTGCCTTCAAGGGCTCCCAGGTCAAGAGCCACGGCAAGCACGAGCTGTGGAGCCGGGAGACCCTGCTGCTTGGCAACAATATCCTCTTGGTGGCGGGCCTGCTCACCGTGCTGCTCGGCACCCTGTTGCCCCTGGTACACAAGGAGCTGGGGCTCGGCAGCATCTCCATCGGCACCCCCTTCTTCAACCACATCTACAGCTGGCTCATCATCCCCTTCGCCGTGTTGCTGGGGGTGGGCCCCCTGTTCCGCTGGCGTCGGCAGGAGCTGGGTGAGCTCAAGGGCAAGGTGATCCTCGCCCTGGTGCTGAGCCTGGCCGCCGCCTTCCTGCTGCCGCTCGCCTTCGCCGAGGCGTTCAAGCCCTGGGCCGCGCTCGGCATCGGCCTCGGGACCTGGATCATCGTCACCAGCGTGCAGGAAACCTGGGTGCGTGCCACCCACAAGCACGGCTTCGCCACCGGGGTACGCAAGCTCGGCAACAGCCACTGGGCCATGATCCTGGGCCACGTGGGGCTCGCGGTCAGCATCATCGGCATCGCCTGCACCCAGAACTACAGTATCGAGAAGGACTTGCGCATGCAGGCCGGCGATCGCGTCCAGTTTGCCGATTACGAGTTCGTGTTCACCGGCATTGCCGAGAAGGACGGCCCCAACTATGAGGGCTTCAAGGGCGTGCTGGAAGTGCACCGGGATGGCAAGCAGGTGGCCCTGCTCAAGCCCGAGAAGCGGATGTATACCGTCAGCCGGATGCCGATGACCGAGGCCGCCATCGACGCCGGTCTCACCCGGGATCTCTACGCCGCGCTCGGCGAGCAGCTCGACAACGGCGCCTGGGCGGTGCGGATCTACTACAAACCCTTCGTGCGCTGGATCTGGTTCGGCGGCGTCTTCATGGCCATCGGCGGTGTGCTGGCCATGCTGGACAAGCGCTACCGGTTCGGCCGTCGTGACGAGGAGGCCAAGGCATGAACAAGAAGACCTGGCTCTATCTGCTGCCCTTCATCATCTTCCTGCTGGGGGCCCTGTTCCTGTTCAAGGGGCTCTACTCCGATCCCACCAAGCTCGAATCCGTGATGGTGGACAAGGAGGTGCCCGTGTTCACCCTGCAGGATATCTACGATCTCGACAAGCAGCACGACAGGAGCATCCTCAAGGGGCGCCCCATGCTGCTCAACGTCTGGGCCACCTGGTGCCCGACCTGCTACGGGGAACACACCTACCTCAAGGAGCTGGCGGGGCAGGGGATCTACATCGTCGGCATGAACTACAAGGATGAGCGGGACAAGGCCATCAAGTGGCTGGCGGAGCTCGGCAACCCCTACCAGATCAACCTCTATGACCCCGACGGCATGCTGGGGCTGGATCTGGGGGTCTATGGCGCGCCCGAGACCTTCTTCATCGACAGCCAGGGCATCATCCGCTATCGCCACGTGGGGGACGTGAACCCGGAAGTCTGGGCCAGCACCCTCAAACCCATCTTCGATGCCATGAAGTGAGGCCTCCCCGATGAAAACACTGATCGCATCCCTGTTGCTGCTGGCGGGCCTGTTCGGCGCCGGCCAGGCCAGCGCCGCCATCGATGTCTACACCTTCGACAGCGACGCCCAGGAGCAGACCTTTCGCGAGCTGACCAAGGAGCTGCGCTGCCCCAAGTGCCAGAACCAGGACATCGCGGACTCCAACGCCGGACTCGCCAAGGATCTGCGGGACAAGACCTACCAGATGGTGCGGGAAGGCAAGGACAAGCAGGAAGTGGTGGACTACATGGTGGCCCGCTACGGCAACTTCATCCTCTATGATCCCCCCCTGATGGCCTCGACCCTGATCCTCTGGCTCGGCCCCCTGCTGGTCATCGTCATCGGCGCCGTCACCGTGGTGGTACGCAGTCGCCGCCATGCCCCCGTCACCGCACAACAGCCTGAAGGCGCCCTGAGCGCAGAGGAGCAGGCACGGCTTTCCGCCCTGCTCAAAGAGGAAGAGAAACCATGACCCCATTCTGGATACTGGGTGCCGCCCTGCTGGTGCTGGCAAGCCTGGCGCTGATCGTGCCGCTCTGGCGCGGCGAGGGCCGGCAGAGCATCAGCCGCTCGGCCCTCAACAAGCAGCTCTATCGCCAGCGCCTGCTGGAGATTGGCGAGGAGCGTGAACAGGGCGTCCTGGCGGAGGATCCTGAGTCTTTGGTGGAGCTGCAGCGCAGCCTGCTGGACGACATCCCCGACGTGGAGCAGAGCGCCCGTGGCGGCAAGAGCCTGATCTGGATCCCCGGGGTGCTGGTGCTTGCTGCGGTGAGCGTCGGCCTCTACGCCAAGCTCGGCGCCTGGCAGGAAGTGAGCCGCTGGCAGGATGCCAGCAGCCGGCTGGGAGAGCTCAGCAACCGCATCCTGGTGGAGCGGGACGCCCAGGTGACCGAGCAGGATCTGCTGGACTTCACCCTGGGGCTGCGCACCCGACTGAAAGAGGAACCGAACGACTATCGTGGCTGGCTGCTGCTGGGTCGCCTGACCCTGGATGGCAATGACCCGGAGATGGCCCGCGAGGCGCTGGAGCGTGCCTACGCCCTCGCGCCCCAGAAGGCCATGGTGGCGGTGCCCTATGCCCAGGCCCTGATGATGACGGGAGAGGAGGCCAGGGCGGATCAGCTGTTGCAGACCGTCATCGCCGAGGATCCCGCCAACATCGAGGCCCGTTCCGTCCACGCCTTCATGGCGCTGCAAAAAGAGGATTTCCAGACCGCCCTCGCTCGCTGGCAGGCCATGCTGCCGCTGCTGGAGAAGGGCTCGACCCGTCACACCATGGTGGAGCGCTCCATCGACTATGCGAAGCAGCAACTGCGTCAGCGCGGACTGGCGGTGAACGCCGCCCCTGCCGCACAGGAAGGGGAGGCGCCTGCCCAGGCGCAGGAGGCCCAAGCAGAGGAGGCCCAGGTGCTGGCGATGAAGGAGGGGGAATTCCCGCTTCACATCACCCTGGCGCCGGGTATTCAGCTGCCTGAGGATGCCCACCTGTTCGTGTTTGCGGTGATCCCCAACGGGCCGCCGATGCCCATCGCGGTCAAGCGTATCCCGGGTCCGCACTTCCCGCTCACTCTGTCCCTGGGTGACGGGGACGCCATGATGGAGGGCAGCAAGCTGGCAGCCCATGCCGAACTGCAGTTCAAGGCGCGTCTCTCCCGCGGCGGCAACGTCATGAACAAGGAGGGCGCCTTCGAGGGAGTCTCCGTCACCGTGCCGACAGGCACTCTTCCTGCAGCGCCGATTGACATCCGCATCGATCACGCCCTCTAATACGTCTTTGGTCCGCCCGGAAGGGGCGGGCCATCATATAATTCATACCAATACCCAATAAAAATCTTAGGACTTTCATATGTATCTGCGTTCAGGAGCATTGGCGGTGGCATTGCTGCTTGGAGGCTGTGCGGGCGGCCCTCCCAAGGCGGGCCCAGAGAGCCTGAATATCGGCGAAACCCCCAGCCATCCCGGAGCAACCAGCACGGCCAGCGACCCCCGTGACCCCTTCCAGGGGGCGAACCGGGCCATGTGGGCCGTCAACTACGACGTACTGGAGCCCTATGTAGCCCGTCCTGTGGTGCACGGCTATGCCCGCTATGTCCCGCAAGGGATGAGGGACAGCATCGAGAATTTCGTGGACAACTTCGACGAGCCGAGCAGCATGGTGAACCACCTGCTGGTGGGTGACCTGAAAGGGGCCGGCACCAACCTGGGCCGTTTCACCCTCAACACCACAGTGGGTCTGCTGGGTCTGTTCGACGTGGCCAGGCATGCGGGCCTCGAGCGCAACATGCTGGAGATGGACACCGTGCTCGGCAAGGCCGACATCGGGGATGGCGCCTATCTGATGATGCCGGTCTACGGCCCGACCACGACCCGGGAGCTGGTGGGGGATACCATCGATACCATCTATTTCCCCTATGCCTTGCTGACCTTCCCGCTGCGGGTGGTGCACTGGGCGCTGGACGGCCTCGGCACGCGCTCCAAGCTCATCGATCAGGAGCGGATCATCGATAACGCCCTGGATCCGTATGCCCTGACCAAGGACTTCTACCTCCAGTACAACGACGGCAAGGTGACGGGTCGCAAGCCCGAGCTTCAGGAGCAGAAGCCGCAAGAGGATGAAGGCAACCTGGACGACTACATGGACGAGATCGACCAGTAAGGCCTCCCCGGTTCGACGAGGCGCCTGCGGGCGCCTTTTTCATGGGCGGGAAACGCCAACCATAAAAAACGCCCCGCAAGGGCGGGGCGATTTGGCAAGAGCGCTGTGCTATCAGGCAGCCAGGTTCTTGGCCACGAATTCCCAGTTGACCAGGGCCCAGAAGGTTTCCATGTACTTCGGACGCAGGTTGCGGAAATCGATGTAGTAGGCGTGTTCCCACAGGTCGACGGTCAGCAGCGGAGTGGTACCGGCTTCGGTCAGCGGGCAGCCCGCGTTGGAGGTGTTGACGATGGCCAGGGAGCCGTCAGCCTTCTTCACCAGCCAGGTCCAGCTGGAGCCGAAGTTGCCGATGGCAGACTTGGTGAACGCATCCTTGAACTCGGCGAAGGAGCCGAACGCCTTGGTGATGGCATCGGCCAGGGCGCCGGTAGGCTCGCCACCACCGTTCGGGGAGAGGCAGTGCCAGTAGAAGGTGTGGTTCCAGATCTGGGCGGCGTTGTTGAACACACCGCCAGTGGAGGTCTTGATGATCTCTTCCAGAGACTTGCCTTCAAACTCGGTACCCGGCACCAGGTTGTTCAGGTTGACCACGTAGGTGTTGTGGTGCTTGCCGTGGTGGTATTCCAGGGTTTCCTGGGAGATGTGCGGTTCCAGAGCATTGATTGCATAGGGCAGAGCGGGAAGTTCGAAAGCCATTTTCTACTCTCCATTGGCTGGTCCGTGCGAAGGCGACGGTTGCAAGACATTGCGTACTCTTTTCTGTCTCGAAAAGAATTGTTCTTGAAATGAGGGGGCCTGGCGGCCCAAAGCCCGTCGATTGTAGCAGCATCAAAGATGGGCGAACAACTCTTGATTCTCGCCATGATCCGGATCAAGCTGCGTCGTATTGATGCATGACTTCTTTCGTTCTGAACGGTTTGCCAGTTTGTGGTCTGCCCGGATTGCAGTAGAATGGCCGCCGAAATCGCTCCAGTGAGGCATTTATGGAAACTATCGAAAAGATCAAACAGCAGCTGGCTGAGAATCCCATCATCCTGTACATGAAGGGATCCCCCAAGCTTCCCAGCTGCGGTTTCTCTGCCCAGGCCTCCCAGGCCCTGATGTCCTGCGGCGAGCCCTTCGCCTACGTCGACATCCTGCAAAACCCGGACATCCGCGCCGAGCTGCCGAAATTCGCCAACTGGCCCACCTTCCCGCAGCTGTGGGTCGAGGGGGAGCTGGTCGGTGGCTGCGACATCATGATCGAGATGTTCCAGGCCGGCGAGCTGCAGACCCTGATCAAGGAAACTGCCGCCAAGCACAAGCAGGATGACGCTGCTGCCGAATAAGGCCGCATCCACATCATGCAAAAAGGGGAGCCATTGGCTCCCCTTTTCTTTGCTCCCACGACAGGCATCAGGCGATGCGTTCGAGGCGCGCCATGTAGAAGCCGTCGAAGCCGGTCTCCGCCGGGCTCACGGTGTGATCGTCCAGCAGGCGGAAGTGCTCGTTGGCGGCGAGGAACTTGTCCACCTGCTGGCGGTTCTCCTCGGGCAGGATGGAGCAGGTCGCGTAGACCAGCATGCCGCCCACCTTCACCATCTGGCTGTAGCGCTGCAGGATCTCTTCCTGCAGGGCGACCAGCACCGGCAGACGCTCGGCGGTGTCGCGCCACTTGGCATCCGGGTTGCGCTTGAGCACGCCAAGGCCGGAGCAGGGCACGTCAAGCAGCACCCGATCCGCGCTCTCTTTCAGGCGCTTGACGGTCTTGCTGCTGGTGATGACCCGGGTCTCCACGTTGTGGGCCCCGGCGCGGCGGGCGCGCTGCTTGAGGTTTTCGAGCTTCCACTCTTCCACGTCCATGGCCAGCAGGCGGCCCTTGCCCTGCATCATGGCGGCCAGGTGCAGGGTCTTGCCGCCAGCGCCGGCGCAGGCATCGATCACCCGCATGCCGGGTTTGACGTCGAGAGCGGCCGCCACCAGCTGGGAACCCGCATCCTGCTGCTCGAAGCAGCCATCGGCGAAGGCCTGGGTGCGGAACAGGGCGGCATCCGTGGTGACCTGCAGGGCGGTTTCCACGCCGTCGACGGGCACCGTGGTGACATGCTCCTTGGCCAGGATGGCCTGCAGCTCGTCCCGGGTGCACTTGAGGGTGTTGGTCCGCAGGTAGCGCTTGGGCATCCAGGCCAGGGCGGCGCGCTCGGCAGGCCAGGCCTCACCCAGCTGCTCGCTGCCGAGTTTTTCCAGCCAGGCAGGGCAGCCATCCATCAGCACCGGGTTCTTCTTCGCCTCGGTCAGGCGGCGACGGAACGCCTCCTCGTTGAAGCGATCCAGGGTCGGGTGGTTCGGCTGGTCTATCTTGTGGAAGGCGTGCCAGCTGTGCAGCAGCGGCCAGACGTTCTTCTCGGCCTGACGAACCTGAATGCCGGTCAGGAAGCAGTAGAGGCTGAGGCGGCGCAGCAGATCGCCGGTGACCAGGGCAATCCTTGCCTGTTCTTGCGGTTTGAGTTCGATGCCGGAGAAGTGACGGGCATAGGCGCGGTCGAGGGTAAGACCCTGACCCAGCACATCGTCAACGATGGCAACGATCAGATCCCCGAAACGGGGCAACAGTGGGGACTTGAGCATGAGATTAACCTTGGCCAAAGAAAGGGTGAACCGGCCCCGTCGAAGAGGGGTTCTGGAACGGACAAATCCGCGCAATGATAGGGGCTAGTGTGTCTTGGTGCAACCTTCCCCATCCGGGGAATGTACAGTGGATCTTGCTGGACTAATCGGACCAGCAGACAAATGATGCCGTGGCAGTTCAGGCGAACGCATTTAAAAAGGAATAATAAGATGCATTTGATGAAATTTTCTCCGCTGGCCTTGCTGGTGGCCGGGTTGATGAGCTCTGGCAGTTTGCTGGCGGCGCAGTGGCAGACGGTGGCGGCACGGGCCACCGCCGCCGATGGTTACGAGGTGCGGGCGCATCAGTATCGCGTCGTTACCGCTCCCGCCGATGACCTGGCCGCCCTGAAGGAGGGGGAGCGTCGGCTGACCCTGCCGCTGCCGGATGGTCAGGAGGTCACCTTCAGCCTGCAGCCCTATGATCTGCTGCCGGCGGATCTGGCCGCCAAGTACCCCGCTATCCAGGCCTTCAAGGGGCATGACGAAGCCAATCCCGTCGAGACTGGCCGCTTCGATCTCGGTCCCCAGGGTTTCCACGCCATGTTCAGCCACCAGGGCAAGATGGTGTTCATCGATCCCCTGCGCAATGGTGAGGGCTATGCGGTCTACTACCAGCAGGATGCCCATAGCAGGCTGGAAGAGGAGGCGGACAAGGTCATCGGTGGTGAGGCCAAAAAGCTGGCCCGTCAGGTGCTGGTGGATGGCAACGAGCTCAAGCGCTATGTCATCGCCATCTCGGCGGCGGGGGAGTACACCCAGTTTCACGGGGGCACCGTCGAGGGGGCCCTTGGCGCCATCGCCACCCTGCTCAACCGGGTCAACGAGGTGTATCGGCGCGATGTCGCCGCCGAGTTCCAGCTGGCCAGCGGCAATGACACCATCATCTTCACCGACGCGGCCACGGATCCCTTCTTCAACGGCGATGACCCGTCCGGGTCTGGCCTGAACGATGTCGACGTCAACGTGCAGGTGCAGGCCGATGCCCTGACCAAGGGCTTGGGGGCGTTCGATATCGGTCATGTGGTCAACACCGGAGGCGGCGGTTTGGCGGGGCTCGGCGTGCTCTGTACCGACGGGAAGTCGGCGGGGATGACCGGCTCCCCCAACCCGGTGGGAGACGCCTTCTTCATCGACTACGTGGCCCACGAGATCGGCCACCAGTTCGGTGCCGAGCACACCTTCAACGGCACCACCGGCAGCTGCGGCGGTGGCAACCGGGAGGCGAGCCAGGCCTGGGAGCCCGGCAGCGGCAGCTCCATCATGGCCTACGCGGGGATCTGCGGGGAAGAGGATCTGCAGGCCAACAGCGTGCCCTATTTCCACAGCAAGTCCATCGAGCAGATGCGGGCCCACATGGCCACGGTGTCGAGCTGTGGCACCACGCAGGCGCGCACCAACAATGCACCCCAGGTGGCGGCAGGCAACGATCATGTGATCCCGGCCAACACCCCCTTCGTGCTCAAGGGGAGCGGCACCGATCTGGATAACGACGCCCTGAGCTACACCTGGGAGCAGATCGATCTCGGCACCGAGTCCTTCAGTGCCGCCAGCATGGTGGACGACGGCTCTCGCCCGCTGTTCCGCTTCGTGGCGCCGACCAGCGTGCCGGAGCGCACCCTGCCGAGCCTCACCTCCCTGCTCACCAACACCCTGGCGAAGGGGGAGGCCTGGCCTGCCACCAACCGGGATCTCCATTTCCGCCTCACGGCGCGGGATGGCCAGGGGGGCGTCAGCAGTGATGACATCAAGGTGCAGGTGGTCGACACCGGCAAGGCCTTCGCCCTGACCAGCCCCCTGATCACGCCGATTGCGGCGGGCCAGAAGCAGACCATCGGCTGGGAGGTGGCGGGCACCAGTGCCGCCCCCATCAACTGCAGCAAGGTGGATCTCTTCATGACCCGGGACGAGGGGACGAACTGGACCCTGCTGGCCAGCGGCCAGCCCAACTCGGGCTCTGCGAGCGTCACCATCCCTGCCGGCAGCGACGGTACCGCCAGGTTGAAGGTGGCCTGCAGCGACAACCTCTTCTTCGCCATCAGCCCGGTCAAGCTGTCGGTGACCCAGCGGGTGGAAGAGAGCGGCGGTGGTGGCGGCGGCTCCCTCGGTTTCTGGGCCCTGGCTCTGGGCCTGCTGGGCTGGCAGCGGAGGCGGGCATGAGGCTGGCCAGCGTATTGCTGCTCACCCTGCTAGGCGGCTGTCAGGCCGACGCCGATACCCTGGATCAGGCGGTCAACGCCAGCCTGGACAAGCAGGATTACCGGCTCATCGTGCGGGCCGGGCGCGGTGAAGTGGCTCCCGGTATCGGGGCAGACGAGCAAGCTTCGGCCAAGGCGCGCTGCGGCGTGCGCTATCTCGAGGGGTTCGGCGATGTGATCAAGCCGGACCAGAAGGAGGCGCATGCCAGGCTGAGCGCCTATGCGGCGCAATACAACCAGCGCATGCTGGCCCATTGTCCGCCCGAGGGCGGCAAACCCTAGGCATTGTTGTCCTGTGGTAGGAAAAGGGAGGCTGATGCCTCCCTTTGTCTTTGCCGCCATTTGGCCGAGACGAGGCTTGTACCCATGGCGTGCTCGTCGCACAATGCCTCCACGCATCGCCGCATGGGCGGCAAAGAGAGAAGGAAAATCAAGATGATGGATGTGGCTGATCTGCGTCGTGAATACACCCGGGGCGGATTACACCGGGCCGATCTGCCGGCCGAGCCCCTCGCACTGTTCGAGAAGTGGCTGGCCCAGGCGTGCGAAGCCAGGCTGACCGATCCCACTGCCATGGTGGTGGCCACCGTGGACGCTGACGGACAGCCCTGGCAGCGTACCGTGCTGCTCAAGCACTACGATGCCCAGGGCATGGTCTTCTACACCAACATGGGCAGCCGCAAGGCGCACCAGCTAGAGGGCAATCCCCGCATCAGCCTGCTCTTCCCCTGGCATACCCTCGATCGCCAGGTCCATGTCACCGGCCGGGTGGAGAAGCTCGGCCCCCTCGAGGTGATGAAGTATTTCCACAGCCGCCCCAAGGACAGCCAGATTGCCGCCTGGGTCTCCAAGCAGTCCAGCCGCATCTCGGCACGCGGTGTGCTGGAAGCCAAGTTCCTCGAACTCAAGCAGAAGTTTGCCAGTGGCGAGGTGCCGCTGCCGAGCTTCTGGGGCGGTTTCAGGGTGAAGATCGACACCGTCGAGTTCTGGCAGGGGGGGGAGCATCGCCTGCACGATCGCTTCTACTACACCCGCGAAGGGGAAGGCTGGCACATCGAGCGGCTGGCTCCCTGATGCAGGTCGCCAGGCTCCTCCTGAAAGCGCAGCTGTGCATCGGCGAGCGCGGTTGAGCGGCGGAGCCGTGCCATGGCGCGTGATCCGTACCCGGTGATCTGCACGGTTTTAACCCGTGCCAACCTCCCGTCACCACAGGGGGATGTATGGATCTGTTGATCGAGGGGGCGCTCTGGCGACCTCACTGGCAGGGGGCGCTGCTGGACTGGCAGCGCCAGGGGCATCGCTGGTGCTTGCTGCTCGGCAAGGGGGAGGTGCCAGCGCCGTGGGGGGCCTGCCCGCCGGACAAGATCCTCTCGGCCAGCGCCCTGCTCAGCGCCTGGCTCGGGGACGCGGCATCCCCCGTGATGGCGGCGGATCCCAGTCAACAGATCCTGATCGCCGCCTCCGGCACCCTGCTGACCCTGGCCAGGGAGCATGGCCTGCGCACTCTGGGGCCCGCAGGAGCCGACCACCCACTGAGATCCGATGATGACCTTGGGCACGCCCTGCAACGCCTGCTCGCCCGGCGCCTGACCACGCCTGTGCTGCGTGACGCCGGCACCCAGGATTCTCCGGCGCTGGTGCTGCGACCCCTGCAGCCCGGCGATGAGAGCGCCATCCTGTGCTATTGCTCGGACGAGGCGATCGCCCGCTATACCCTCAATATCCCCCATCCCTATCCGCCGGAGAGTGCCCGGGACTGGCTCGCCATGAGCGGGCGCAAGACGGCCCTGGGGCTGGGGCGAACCTGGGCTTTGACCCTGCCGGAGGGGGAGGCGTCGGCCCCGCTGATCGGGGCCATCTCCCTGCACTGGCACGGGGAGCTGGCCTGGTGGCTGGGCGTGCCCTGGCAGCGCAGGGGGCTGGCCACCCGGGCCGGGCACCTGGTCAGGCAGTTTGCCTTCGAGCAGTTGCACCTGCCTGCCCTGACCGCCCGCCACATGCCGGGCAACCTCGCCTCCGGCCGGGTGATGGCCAGGCTTGGCATGCACCATTGCGGGCGCTGGCCCGACTCGGTGCGAGAAGCCATCGAGCTCGATCACTGGCGGCTGGACAGGGCCCCCTCCCTGCCGGCGGATCTGATGGCAAGGCTGGCCCCCTTGCTTGCGGACGAGCAGGTGGTGGTGGCCATACTGCACGACGAGAGCGGCGGGGGCGCGGCCCTGGCGCTCTTCATGGCAGGGAAGGTCACGGAAGGCGAGCTGACACTCTGCGGGCTCAGGGTGCGTCGCTATCCCCTCGCCAGGCTGGAGCCGGACGCCCCCGCAATGCCGGAACATGGGGGCGGCGTACTGCTCAAGGAGCAGGGAAGGCTCGGCCTTGCCTATCTGCTGCGCTGTGCCGGCCAACCGGGAGGCCTGTGAGGGGCTAGTGGGGGAGAGAGTTGTCAGGGCGCGGGTGCCCGTGATTTTCCTGAGTCCGTCCTCCCATTTTCAGACAATGGCACTCAAGTGGCGGGCAATTTCTGTGAAATAATGGCCGCCCTGCTGTACGAGGAGTAACGCTGTATGTTGAGAACCGAGCGTCCCGGCGACATGTTGCCAGTCTATGAGCTGGTGAGTGCCGCCTTTGGTCGTCCCGACGAGGCCGAGCTGGTCAACCGCCTGCGCGAGTGTGGGGCCGCCGTGGTCACCATGGTCGAAGAGGAAGAGTACGAGTTCATGGGGCACCTGATGCTGAGCCCGATCACCATTGCCGGGCAGGAAGGGCCCTGGCTCGGGCTGGCCCCGGTGGCCGTCCATCCCGACTGGCAGGGGCAGGGCATCGGCTCGGATCTGGTACGAGAGGGGCTGGACACGGCGCTGGAGATGGACTGGAAGGCGGTGGTCGTGCTCGGCGATCCCGCTTACTACCGCCGTTTCGGATTCAGGCCCGCGAGCGACTTCGGGCTGCACTGCATCTACGAGGTGCCCGCCGACTGCTTCATGGCGATGGAGCTGCAACCTGGCGGCCTCGATGGCGTGCGCGGCGAGGTGCTCTATCACCCCTTGTTTGACGAGCTGGAAGAAGAGCCGGCATCGGACGAGTGAACAAGAAGGTGATGAAACGATGCCGCCCCCAGGGGCGGCATCTGTTTTTATGGCCGGTGGATACACGCCACGGGGCTTAAATGGACTGCTGCTTGGCCTCGTACATCGCCTTGTCGGCCGCCCCGATGAGTTGTTCGGCCGTGAGGAAACTCTCGTTGCCGGTCACGCAGATGCCGATGCTGATGGAGTACTCGGGGTAGGAGGTGCTGAAGGCCGCCTCGATGCGATCGCTGATGTGCAGGGCGGTGGCCTTGCTGGCCTCGGGCAGGATGACACAGAACTCGTCCCCTCCGATCCGGCAGGGGAAGTCCGTGTTGCGGCAGCTATCCGAGATGGCCCGCCCCAGGGTCTGCAGGACTTCATCCCCCTTGGCATGGCCAAAGGTGTCATTGATGAACTTGAACTTGTTGACGTCGATATAGATCACCGACAGGTAGGTCTTGCGACGGACGGCTGTATTGAGCTCGCGAACGATGGCGCGCAGCATGGCCCGCTTGTTGTAAAGCTCGGTGAGGGGATCGCGCTCCGCATGGGCACTCAGGATCTTGGACTTCTCCTCCAGCTCGCGGGCATAGGCTTCCATCCGTTTCTTGGCATTCTCGACGGCGCTGAGCAGGGTGCCGATATAGGTATCAAACACCAGCGCCGTGTCGAAGCTGATGAGCTTGTCGAGGGCGCGCAACACCTGCGGCAACTCTGTCTGATCGGGCATGTGGGCGATCAGCACGTCTTCCACCAGATATTTGAGAGTGCAGCTGGCGGAGAGGTAGAGCTTGGGTTCCACACCGATCCGCTTGTGCACCAGGCCGATGCGAAGTCGGCTGTTGACATAGGTGTGATCGTAGTGGCCGGAGAAGAGATCCTGAATGTAGCGTCGCTGGGCACTGCGCAGTCGCCGCAAGGTGTCGGAGTCGCCGATCAGCAGGGCAATCTCATCAAACTCCGTCTGTTTCTCGTAAAACTTCTCGACGATGCTGTCGAGATGCTGCTCGATGATGGGCTGCTGCTGCGCGAGAAGATCCAGCTCGGCCTGGGTCAGCTTGAAGAGATCCATCCTGTGCTGGATCTCGACCTCATTGATGTTGAATTGCTCAAGCAATGTTTTCTCAATCAACATGGTTACCTCATGTCTCCGGGCCGGGTGCCGGGGGATGGCGATTATCGTCTTCTTCTGGTCATTGCCTGGTGGAAGCCGGCGTCCACCGATGCCCATGGTCCTGCAAAATGTGTCGAATGAAGCAGCACACTAATACTATCTAGCTGTTTTTATTAAAAAACAATATGCCGTATGAGGAATGTGTCCCCGGGGGCGCACAAGTCATGTGCTTGTCAATTCTCCTCGCCTCGCAGAAGCGGCGTGCCCCCTTCTGCTGCTGTCAATCGAGCCTCTTGCCCGGCAACACGCCATGACAAGAAGGGTCTGCCTCCGTCCCGCTTGTCAGCCTCAAGGTGACAGGATAGGGGGCCCGGGTGCGCCGGGCCTCACCACGGATCACTGCGCCAGCGACTTGAGCTGCTGCTTGGTGGGCGGGTTGTCCCAGTCGATGGGGCCGTGGGTGAAGCGGTACTGCAGCCTTGGCAGGCTGAGCTCCAGCCACTCCTCCCGGAAGTAGGCATAGCCCAGATCCCAGTCAGGATCGTTGGCCCAGCCGGTCTGCAGGAAGTGAAGTCGGGTGCCCTGGCCTTCCGGCACGAAGCGCAAGCTGACCTGGGTCTTCTGCTGGCGGATATGGGGGAAACTCGGGGGGAAATTCCAGCTGAAACTCAACAGATCATGGGGCATGACCGCCATCACGCGGCACCCTTCGCTGCCACGCTCCCCCAGGGGGGCGTCGGGTCTGAAATAGATTTCGAACGGTCCATTGGGTTCCGGCACCATGAGGCACTCCGGTGCCAGGAAGCTGCGCAGGCCGCTCTCCGTGGTCCAGGCATGCCAGACATCGTCAATGTGGGCGGGTATCAGAATACTGCCTTCTATCTGCTTGTTATCCATAAATCAATGAACCTCAAACCAGCCAAGGACGGGACTTGGGCAGTATAGCCCCTCGGATGAGAAAATAGGCAGCCCTGTGTCACAGGGTTTTGTCTTCAATAGGGTCCATGCTGCCGAGTTGACACCACGGCGGGATCCATCGAGAGTGGGAAAGCGTGACGACCCACTTCAAGGATGGCTTCATGATCCGAATGATGAGAGATGCAGACGAACCCCTGCTGGCGCAACTGTTTCTGAAAGGACGGCGCCAGGCTTTTCACTGGGTCGATCCCTCCCTGTTCCGGCTGGAAGATTTTGCCGAGCAGACCCGGGGCGAGCAGATCTGGGTGGCGGAGAAGGGGGGTAATCCCTGTGGCTTTGTCTCCATCTGGGGGGCCGAGAGCTTCGTGCATCACCTCTATGTGGTGGCGGACTGGCACGGACAGGGCATGGGGCGTGCCTTGCTGGCGACTGGTTTGGCCGGATACCCGTCCCCCGCGTCACTCAAGGTGGCCACGCGCAACACGACGGCGATGGCCTTCTATCACCGCCTGGGCTGGGAAAACACGGAGGAGACCGGCCACTGCGAGATCACCGGGCCCTGGCGCAGACTGGTCCTGACGCCCGATGCCGAAGGGGAATGAGCCGCTGACCTGCTGCGGCAACCGGCACACCGCGCATTAACCTCCTGCCCGGGCGGGACATAAAAAAGCCACTTCGCGGGAAGTGACTCTACAGGACATCCGGGGTAGGGTCAGGCTCTGATGGCGCATTGCCGCGCCTGACCCCCGCTGGCGGGAGCCTGCCTAGCCTTGACCCAGGGTGTCCTCGCGCCGTCGCCTACTCGGCGTCAGTACCTCCCCTTTCTCACACCGGCTTGATGTTCTGGTTCATGCGAAAGAAGTTGGCGGGATCGTACTTCTTCTTGAGCGCCACCAGGCGATCGTAGGTCGCACCGTAGGCGAAGGAGATGCGATCCGTCTCGTCCTGGGTCAGGAAGTTGATGTAGGCGCCGCTGCTGGCAAAGGGTTGTGACGCGGCGAAAAATTCGCGCGCCCAGGCGATGCAATGGGCATCCTCGCCGGCCGACTCCCAGCGGCCGTGCACGTTCATCACATAGTGGGCATCCCGGCTCGAGTAGGCCATCGCCTCAGGGGAGACGCGGGCCGTCTGGCCACCGATCGTGCCGATGAAGATCTCGCACTGGGGTGAGGGCAACTTGCCGGCGTACTCGATGATGGCGTCAATGGCGCCGTCGCTCAGCCGCGCAAAGTTGTGCGACTTCCAGTAGTTGCGTGCCCCCTTCGTCAGGAGGGGATCGAACGCCTGTTGCCAGGCGACGTATGGCTGCACCCCGACGTGTTCGCCTAGCACGGTGCCGAACCCGCGCAGCGGTGCGATCAGCTTTTCGCCCTCCTTGGGATCCCCCGCGTAACACAGGGCGAGGGCGACCATCTCCTTGCCGTGTGCCTCGGCGGGCAGGAAGGGGAGGGGCGGCGCCTTGCGCGTGACCATCCAGACGCTGAGTTCATCCGGCATGGTCTCGGTGAAGCGGGCGAACTGCGTGATCACGGACTTCGCCTGGTCGAATGGAAAGACGATGAGCCCGCTCAGCACATCCGGCCCGATGGTATGGAGCTGGAACTCGAAGCGGGTGACGATACCGAAGTTGCCGCCGCCACCGCGCAGCCCCCAGAAGAGATCCGCGTGTTCCGCGTCGCTGGCGTGCAACAGGCTGCCATCGGCGGTGACGACCTCGGCGGCGATCAGATTGTCGATGGTCATGCCGAACTTGCGGCTCAGCCAGCCAAAGCCTCCGCCGAGGGTCAGGCCGGCTACCCCTGTGGTGGAGTTGATGCCCAGCGGCGTGGCGAGGCCATGACGCTGGGCGGCCGCATCCACATCGGCCAGGGTGCAGCCTGGCCCGACGCTGGCCCGGCGGGTTGCCGGGTCCACCTGCACGCCGTTCATCGGCGAGAGATCTATCATCAGGCCGTCGTCGCACACGGCATTGCCCGCGATGTTGTGTCCGCCCCCCCGGATGGAGACGAGGAGGCTGTGCTTGTGGGCGAACGTGACGGCTTGCACGACATCGCCGGTGGACGTGCAGCGGGCGATGAGCGCGGGTCGACGGTCTATCATGGCGTTCCAGATCTGGCGCACCTCGTCGTAACCTGTGTCGTCAGAACGCAGTACGTCACCCCGGAAGTGCGCTTTGAGCGCCTGGATATCTGCATCTTGTAACGGTTTCATGGCACTGCCCTTTTTGTGTACACCTGACCACTGATTATGGTGCGATTCACCAAGGGTGCTTATGAGGCGGGAGCGTGTTTGGTCCATCAGTAGCGAATGGCGCAGTGCCTGAGTCGTTCAACTAGGTGCTGTTCATGTTCTGATGGCGGTTGTGCCGGACCGGTCCCCTCCTGTGCATAAGCCTGAGTATCCAATCGCGGCACCAGACGGCGTCAGGTCTGGCAGGATGGTGATAGCCAACTCACTGATCCTGTGAGACTATTTTCCTATCTTTCCCGATTGGAACGCATCGTGTCCCTCGACTACTACCAACGTCATGCCCCCGAGCTGGCGGCCCGCTATCAGCTGGTGTCGCCGCGTGCCGTTCACGGCGACTGGCTGACAGTGCTGGAACCCTGGCTGGTGGCGGCGCCGCGCCAGTTGCTGGATGTGGGGGCGGGCAGTGGTCGGGATGCCGCGTTTCTGGCGGGTCTTCACCCCGGCCATACCCTGGTGGCGGCCGAACCCTGTCAGGCTCTCGCCCAACTGGGTGAAGCCCATACCCGAGGGCATAGTGTGACGTGGGTCAACGACGCCTTGCCTGCCCTCTCGCATGTGACCGGGCAATTCGATCTGATCCTGCTCAGCGCCGTCTGGATGCACCTGCCTCCGGCGGATCGCCCACGGGCCCTGGCTCGCCTTGGTGCGCTGCTTTCGCCAGAGGGCTACCTGGTGCTGAGCCTGCGCCTGGTGATATCGGAGCAGGAGGCGCGGGAACGGGCCATGTTCCCGGTCAGTGTCGAGGAGGTGGTGCGGCTGGCGGCGGAGGAGGGGATGGTGGTGCTGCATGCCTCGGCGCCCCAGAGGGATGCCATGGCACGTGTCGAGCTCAGCTGGCAGAGCCTGATCCTGGGAGGCAAGCATGCACGCCTCCCCTGAGCAGCAGCTCGCCTTTATCGCCTACCTGCAGCGCATCTTCACCGAGGGGAACTTCGTGGCCACCTATAAGTGCGCCCTGCTCCACGGGATCGCCGATATCGCCATCGAACGCAGCGCCGGTACCCACGAGCTGGACGCGGCGCGCACCATCACCCTCGATGAGCTGGCTGCCAAGTTTGTGGAGCTCTACTGGCAGCACTCTCTGCCCTATTCGGCGACCGCCGAGACGGCGACCCTGCTCAAGCAGAGCAGCGGGCGCCAGGCCAGCATGCTGACCGAGCTTGCCAGGCTGCGGGAGGAAGGTGTTCGCTC
Organism: Aeromonas sp. FDAARGOS 1415; assembly: GCF_019048365.1. Taxonomy (NCBI): domain Bacteria; kingdom Pseudomonadati; phylum Pseudomonadota; class Gammaproteobacteria; order Aeromonadales; family Aeromonadaceae; genus Aeromonas; species Aeromonas sp. FDAARGOS 1415. The sequence goes on from NZ_CP077363.1 coordinate 2,662,240, forward strand.
TGTGACGGCCCTGCGTCGCCACAGCGCCTGGCAGCCGCTACTGGCTCAGGTGAAACGTATCCTCATCGACGGCCCTCTGTGGCGGCTGCAGGTCCTGGGGGGGAGGGAGGAGTGCCATCTCTATCCCCACCAGAGGGGGAGCGATCATATCCGCCTGCAACCGGGCATCCTCTTCTGCCTGCACCGTTTCCACGATCTGGTGGTCTCCCTTGCCCGTCAGCACTGGCTGCAGCTTGTCGTCGATATGAAGGGAAACCAGCCCCTGATAGGGCAGAGCGCGGGGCTAGAGGCATTCTTGTTTGGCTCACACCGTCAGGGGCTGGGGGGAGTGGGGAAGGTGTTAAGGGAGCTGCAGGAAGGTACCTGTTTTTATTGCCGCAAGGCGATTCAGGGGGCAGGCGAAGTGGATCACTTCATCCCCTGGCGTCGCTACCCCCTGGATCTGGGCCACAACTTCGTGCTGGCCCACGCCAAGTGCAATAACAACAAGCGGGACTTTCTGGCCGCCCCCGAGCACAGGGATGCCTGGTATGAGCAGAACATTCTGACCCACGGCGCCCTGCTTACCCGCGAGCTGGCCCCTCTGGTGAACGTGGATGCCGAACGCTCCACCGCCATTGCCGCCTGGGCCTATCAGCAGGCCGTCCGTGAACACGCACGGTTGTGGCGTGGTATCGATGAGTTTGTGGACGTGGCCGCCTCCGGCCTGAGCATTCCCCTGCACTCTTTGTGAGGCGGGAATATCTTCCGCCGGCCAGAAGCCGGATACAAAAAGGGCCACCTCTTGCGAGGTGGCCCTTTCCAAACGTTTGGTGGAGCTGGGGGGAAGTGACAACCATTGTTCAGCTTGTCATTATAAATCAACACGTTAAATTGATTTGTACCAGCGGTTCACGTTGTGACCCTTTTCCATGACACCAAAACTTGGACGCCACTTCAACTCCTTCAGCAGTGAATTGAGATGTGTACCTCTTACTGGCCGGTAATATTCATGCATACTTCGTGCAATGAAGCCTCGAACGAGGCATGTTGGTTGAACAGAATTAACTGTTGAGAACTACCAAGTGCCGCCTACTCAGGACGGCTGAGTTTAATGGGTGTGCACGTAAATAATTGTTGAGCCATCAAGCTGAGTAGCACATATGGCGATGAGCCTGGAAAACGAAAATAGAATGCTGCGAGAGCGTGTGAAGCAGCTTGAAAATGAGATTGCTTTTTTGCGCACGCACCCTGTATTTCTACAGGGTCTGAAAGGCGAATCAATAGTCTCAAAACTGACAGGAGGCGCATTCACTGAGTTTGCAGCCAGCCATGACCTTAAGATCGGCAGCACAGTAAAAGTCGAGGTCAAGTTCAGTAAACTCAATACACCGAATAAAGGGAGAGATACACGGCGGTGGAATTGGAGCAAGCTTCTTGGCTGGAAAGATAAGGGCAAGGACTATGACTTTCTCGTTCTGGTTGGTGAAAAAGATTGGCGATACCCAGAGCAATATTTAGATCAATCGCCTTACGTATTCTTTCTCATCCCCAAAGCTCAAATATCAGAGATCATCACTCGTGGGAAGGCTATAGGCAGCCAAGCTCAAATCACTACCCGACTCGCAGCAGCCACTTCGCCAGCCTCAATGGCACTTAAGAAATACTTGGTCCCGGCAGCAATGTTGAGCGAGTTGATTGATACTACAAAAGGTGCTCAAACGGGTAGCTCTTCCTTTGGCGGACCTGACGCTTAACCTTAGAGGTTACAATCGTTGGTTATTACCATAATTTACAATCACAACGAACGTTGAACATTGTGTGGCTGTTGTTAATCCGAGACTAATCCCTTTCTTGCTTTGGCGCAAAATGTGTACCTTTTGAGCCACCCAAACACCCCATCGAAAAGAGTGGCTCAAAAGTGTTGATTTAGTTATGAGCCATCCCTATATTGTGAGCTATAGTTTGTGAGCCACTTGTGGGGGATTGTCATGGCGGTTATCGGGTATCTGAGGGTGAGCACTGGCGAGCAGAGCGTAGAGGCTCAGCGACACAGCATTGAGCAGATCCACAAGGTAGAAACGTGGTTCGCAGACGAGGGCATATCTGGCGCAGTGAGGGCATTAGAGCGCCCGGAATTCTCCGAGCTGTTCAAGTTTGTGCGGAAGGGGGATACGCTAATTGTTCCCGCCGTTGACCGTCTTGGGCGTGACACCATCGACGTTCAGCACACGGTTGAAGCGCTGCAAGCCAAGGGCGTGTCGATTATCAGCTTGCGGGAGGGGTTCGACCTATCCACGCCAATCGGTAAGGCAATGCTGACTATGCTGGCCGCTGTCGCAGAGCTGGAACGCTCAAATATCAAGGCCCGTCAGATGGCCGGGATCGCTAAGGCCAAGGCAGAGGGCAAAGCATTAGGGCGTGAGAAGACCATCGACGATACCGCCGTTGCTATCTGGCGGAAGGAAAACAGCGCAAGCATCCAGGCGACCGCCGAACATTTTGGGATTTCACCCGCCAGTGTGAAGCGAGCCTGCAAAGCAGCGTAATGACGACCCAAATAGCACGCGAATAAAGCAACAACATACCGGCCAAGCGCCGGTATTTTTTTGTCTTAAATATGGTGATCGGTCATCTGTTTGTGTAACATGAAGTTATTGTAACTTATTGAGATTTATAGGCTTATACATGAAGGTTTCAATATTGAAGCGTCAGCTCGCAGAGCGGATGGGTGAGGATGCGCACTATCTGGAAGGTAGGGACAAAGCGTTCTTAGCAGAGCTTGCCGGTATACCGGTTGAGCAGATTGAAGACGACAAGATCATCACTGGTGAAGGGGAAACCGGCTGGATTGAAGAGCGTGAGACCCATCTAGATTTGGCGGACAGGATGCGCATGGAAGTTAAGGAGGAAATCGAGAAGCAGCGTCAGCGCACTATTGAGCGTGGAAGCCTTGGCGGCTCGTATCGTATAGCGGCGGCATTGGCCCGCAATGGAGGTAAAGCATGATCCCGGAAACGCGTTTCGAACAGGCGCATGGTGTGACAGCGGGCAAGCTCTCATACGCTTTGGAACTGATGGATAAGGGGGATGTTGTGGCGGCTCGCGATGTAATCCTTGAGGTTCAATGTAGTGGTCAACTAAATCCGGACACATAGTTAAGCCGCTTTTCGGCTTCTGCTGGCGCTATCCCATCATTGTGTTGATGTGGGCGCCGCCAGTTGTAGTAATCCATCAGGTAGTAACTGATATCCCGCTTTGCTTCCCGCAGGCTCATGTACCCCGTGGTCGGAAGCCATTCCGTCTTGAGGCTCCTGAACAGTCGCTCCATCGGCGCATTGTCCCAGCAGTTGCCACGCCGGCTCATACTCTGGGTCATGCGATAGCGCCACAGCCGTTGCCGAAATGCCCGGCTGCTATATTGGCTGCCCTGGTCGGAGTGAAACAGCACACCGGATGGGCAACCCCGCTGCTGATAGGCCATCTCCAGTGCTCTGATTGCCAGCTCTGCATCAGGCTTGTCAGACATCGCCCAGCCCACGACTCGCCGGGTATGAAGGTCAAGCACCACTGCTAAGTAATGCCAACGACCACCCGCCCAGACGTAGGTGATATCGCCACACCACACCTGATTGGGTTGCGGAACATCAAATTCGCGGGCCAGCAGATTCGGAATATCCGGTCGTTCAGAGCATGCAACCTTATAACGGTGTGCGCCCGGCTGTTTGGATGCCAGCCCAGCTTCCTTCATCAGGTTACGGACTTTGAATCGGCCAATCTGATACCCCAGCTCTCGCATCATCCACATCAAGGCGCGGCTGCCTGCGGAATCCCGGCTCTCTTTGAACAAACGGCGCAACTCGCTGCGTTGTTTCATCCGCTCACGGTTAATCGTCCGCTTGCGGGTTAAATAGTCGTAAAAACAGGAGGTGGGAACATCAAAAGCGCAGCAGACCAAGGTGATGGGGGCTTGCTCCCTTAATCGGTCTATCAGCGCGTACGTGTGAACTCGTCCGCCATCAAGAGAGCAGTAGCCTTTTTTAGTATGTCCTTTTCGCGCTCGAGCCGGTTGATACGGGCTTCCAGCTCCTGGATTTTCTGCTGCTCCGGAGTCAGCGCTTTGCTGATTGGGGTAGTGCCACTGCGTTCGGATTGAAGCTGCTGAACCCAGCGGCGAAGTACGGTTTCACCGACATCCAGCGAACGGCTGGCTTCGGGGACTGAATACCCCTGGTCGACCACCAGGGATGCGGCTTCCAGTTTGAACTCGGCAGTAAATGAGCGACGCAATCTTGTCATTGAACACCTCAGATTATGGTGGCGACTCTACCACCTAAAATGGTGTCCGGGATGATTAGACCACTACACATCTGTCCCTGCTCGGACAGGGATGGCAGGCCCTGCTTGCCTAAGCCCAGATACCAGTTACGCCGCAGCAAGGGATCCTCAGGGCGCTCTTTCCAGATTGACAATTTCGGGAGATTCTTAGGGATCGTGCGGATAACCTCTCGATAGTGGGTAATATCGGCAGCAACAAGCGCCGCGCTGTTCAGCGGGCCGAGAACATCGAGAAAACGCGCAAGATTGCTTTTGCGCTGGCTCAGGGTCTTGGGTTTGAGCTTCTCCACATGTTCGCTGTGCTCGTTGAATCGGGCCACCAGCCATTCCAACGATTGACCGGGCGCATAAGGGGCAACCAAGGCACTACCGACGGGTAAAGGCTTGGCGTTGATCGTTGTTGGCAATGTGGCGAGAGCGTCCGCCGTCCGCCGGGCTTCAATGAGCTGGCCTTGTGTCCGTTGGGCAATGCCAACCGCAGTACGGGCCAGTTCCTTCGCCTTCATGATTTCTGAGATTTCAGCCATGTCTACTTCCTGATCGACTTCCTGAACTAATGCCAATAATTCGTCGAGCAGGAGCCTGCCAAGTTGGAAAGCATGGATCCACAATTCTCCCGTTTTAGCGCGACTTTTTGTGCCAAGTGAGAAACGGGTCTCACGAGGAGCGCCGTACTGGCGGAGGGAAGGGGGGAAGATCAGGCGGTAGCAGTAGACACCACAGCGGTTTTTGATGAGACCGGGATAGAGCATATGTGACACCTCAGTGTGTCACTCCCTGACCAGCCATAAAGAAAAAGCCCTGACGAATCAGGGCTTTAGAAGGTGGTGGAGCTGGGGGAGTCTGAATTTAGCTTTTAACTGATTGATTTTATGTGATTAATTATTTAAGGCTAAGCTTTGGTGGTACATGCAGTGGTACATGCTGTAAAACCATCTTGTCTCAAGGAAAATCAAGAATATTTGGTTGCCGTGTGATTGTTTCCCAAATCGAGCGTTTGAATTGAACTAACTGAGGGAGTGGTGATCATCACCATTCCCTTCATGTTTGCATCAAGTCGCTTCACCCCATCACCAACTGGTCTCAATACATCAAGTTCCTGATCCACTGTGGCTCCCTCGCCTTCTGGGTTGATGCAGATGCAATGGAAAATGGTTCCACCCCGACCATCACGGGCGACGGGGACGTAGCCAGCTTTCACTGGCCAGACCATCTCTACCTTCTGGATTCTCAAGGGGATTTTCAGCCTCTCCCTGCGAGTGACCCAAGGGCTACTCGACTCTCTGATTTAGTTGATGAATGTTTCCTCTGTGCGCCCCCGATTACAGCTGTGCCAGCAAGCGAACCCGTACGGTGAAGGTGCCTATAGGCAGCCATCTAAAGGGACGATTACCGCAATGCTGTTCAGATAAGCACTTTTTTGACTGATTATTCATAAATTGGATTTGAGTTGAGGGGGCAAGGCTGTGTCCAGTCGATCTTCCTCCAGCCTTTATCCAGCGGGGCTTGCAATAGAAAGAGGGAGGCATCATGCCTCCCTCGATTTTTTGTCCTGATACTACGTAGACTGGAACTCAAATTCTCTTAAGTGAACAGCATTGGACGATTACCGACCTGGTTATCGATTTAATTGGCCTGAAGGTGCTTGACGAAGGCGAGTGGAAAGTCATAAAACACGGCGCCAATTTGGAATCGAACGATTTGTATTGATTTCGGATACGATGTTAATCGTAAACTGACAGGAGCGGAGTTATTTATAAAATCATATAAAATACTAGCGGTTATTTATAAGAAGTAATATTTTTCTGTCATTTTAACGGGGGTTATTTATGAAGTCTAATAATGTCAATGTTTTTTTATTATTTTTATGATTTTTCTCTTGTGTATTTTATTATATGTGATTTAATCCTTCTCAAGTTGGAAGGTGAGGTATATATGGTATACGAGCAAGATATTCGTTTGATTAAGATGACTGAGGTGTTAAAAAAAACAGGAATGTCTAAGTCCACAGTTTACAGCTTAATAAGCCACGGAATGTTTCCACAACAGGTAAGCTTGGGTATTCGCTCAGTTGCATTTGTAGAGGCGGAAGTTGATGCTTGGATTAGAAATAAAATCGCCAATAGAAATCGTTGAAACACTTATAGATATACAGATAAAACCTAACTATAAGGGTTATCTATGTATTTATAGAATGGAATGTTGAGCCACAATTTGAATGACTTGTGGTTCCTATGATGAGTAACAGTGGTTATTTATTTTTATGACCATATACTTTAATTTATATATAATAACGCTTGGGGTTTTATTATAAAATTTTCGTAATTTTAAAGGGGCGTTGAGCTACTCAAGTTACATCATGGGACAATTCTGTCCACAAAATATTTGAAGGTGGTTTGTTATCTCTAACAAAATTCCATTTGTTAAACTAACTCGACTGAGAATTCGATACAACCGTCACTGTACAGTCTAAGCTCTACATTTCAGAGCATGTTGATGGTTCATTTTGAACTGTTGTTAGTGTGTACTTATGTCGATGACTGTTTAGATGCGTTGTCAGCCGACAATCGCTGCCAGTCAGCATCGAGGTTTCCATTTCATGATACCGATAATGCGATTGCCAGCGGCCACTGATGCGCAGAACACCCTGTTGTCAGCTGACAATCACACTCGCAGAGGGGCTTGGTTCCATTTCACACTACCGATAACGCCAATGCCTGATGGTTCTGATGAGCTGCTCACCCCGTTGTCAGCTGACAATCGAGTTCGCTGGAGCCAGATTTCCATTTCACGCTACCGATAACGCTAATGCCTGATGGTTCTGATGAGCTGATCGCCCCGTTGTCAGCTGACAATCGAGTTCGCTGGAGCCAGATTTCCATTTCACGCTACCGATAACGCTAATGCCTGATGGTTCTGATGAGCTGATCGCCCCGTTGTCAGCTGACAATAGAGCTCGCTGGAGCCAGATTTCCATTTCACGATACCTATAATGCGGCTGACAGAGAGATTATCGGGCAGCGGCCAGGACATCATTTCACACTACCGATAACGCCAATGCCTGATGGTTCTGATGAGCTGATCACCCCGTTGTCAGCTGACAATCGAGTTCGCTGGAGCCAGATTTCCATTTCACGCTACCGATAACGCTAATGCCTGATGGTTCTGATGAGCTGATCACCCCGCTGTCAGCTGACAATCGAGCTCGCTGGAGCCAGATTTCCATTTCACGATACCTATAATGCGGCTGACAGAGAGTGCCGAGCAGATTATCGGGCAGCGGCCAGGACTTCATTTCACATTACCGATAACGCCAATGCCTGATGGTTCTGATGAGCTGCTCACCCCGTTGTCAGCTGACAATCGAGCTCGCTGGAGCCAGATTTCCATTTCACGATACCTATAATGCGGCTGACAGAGAGTGCCGAGCAGATTATCGGGCAGCGGCCAGGACTTCATTTCACATTACCGATAACGCCAATGCCTGATGGTTCTGATGAGCTGATCACCCCGTTGTCAGCTGACAATCGAGTTCGCTGGAGCCAGATTTCCATTTCACGCTACCGATAACGCTAATGCCTGATGGTTCTGATGAGCTGATCGCCCCGTTGTCAGCTGACAATCGAGCTCGCTGGAGCCAGATTTCCATTTCACGATACCTATAATGCGGCTGACAGAGAGATTATCGGGCAGCGGCCAGGACATCATTTCACACTACCGATAACGCCAATGCCTGATGGTTCTGATGAGCTGATCACCCCGTTGTCAGCTGACAATCGAGTTCGCTGGAGCCAGATTTCCATTTCACGCTACCGATAACGCTAATGCCTGATGGTTCTGATGAGCTGATCACCCCGCTGTCAGCTGACAATCGAGCTCGCTGGAGCCAGATTTCCATTTCACGATACCTATAATGCGGCTGACAGAGAGTGCCGAGCAGATTATCGGGCAGCGGCCAGGACTTCATTTCACATTACCGATAACGCCAATGCCTGATGGTTCTGATGAGCTGCTCACCCCGTTGTCAGCTGACAATCGAGTTCGCTGGAGCCAGATTTCCATTTCACGCTACCGATAACGCTAATGCCTGATGGTTCTGATGAGCTGATCGCCCCGTTGTCAGCTGACAATCGAGCTCGCTGGAGCCAGATTTCCATTTCACGATACCTATAATGCGGCTGACAGAGAGATTATCGGGCAGCGGCCAGGACATCATTTCACACTACCGATAACGCCAATGCCTGATGGTTCTGATGAGCTGATCACCCCGTTGTCAGCTGACAATCGAGTTCGCTGGAGCCAGATTTCCATTTCACGCTACCGATAACGCTAATGCCTGATGGTTCTGATGAGCTGATCACCCCGCTGTCAGCTGACAATCGAGCTCGCTGGAGCCAGATTTCCATTTCACGATACCTATAATGCGGCTGACAGAGAGTGCCGAGCAGATTATCGGGCAGCGGCCAGGACTTCATTTCACATTACCGATAACGCCAATGCCTGATGGTTCTGATGAGCTGCTCACCCCGTTGTCAGCTGACAATCGTTGCCAGCCAGCAGCCAGGATTTCATTTCACGCTACCGATAACGCTAATGCCTGATGGTTCTGATGAGCTGATCACCCCGTTGTCAGCTGACAATCGAGCTCGCTGGAGCCAGATTTCCATTTCACGATACCTATAATGCGGCTGACAGAGAGTGCCGAGCAGATTATCGGGCAGCGGCCAGGACTTCATTTCACATTACCGATAACGCCAATGCCTGATGGTTCTGATGAGCTGCTCACCCCGTTGTCAGCTGACAATCGAGTTCGCTGGAGCCAGATTTCCATTTCACGCTACCGATAACGCTAATGCCTGATGGTTCTGATGAGCTGATCGCCCCGTTGTCAGCTGACAATCGAGCTCGCTGGAGCCAGATTTCCATTTCACGATACCTATAATGCGGCTGACAGAGAGATTATCGGGCAGCGGCCAGGACATCATTTCACACTACCGATAACGCCAATGCCTGATGGTTCTGATGAGCTGATCACCCCGCTGTCAGCTGACAATCGAGCTCGCTGGAGCCAGATTTCCATTTCACGATACCTATAATGCGGCTGACAGAGAGTGCCGAGCAGATTATCGGGCAGCGGCCAGGACTTCATTTCACATTACCGATAACGCCAATGCCTGATGGTTCTGATGAGCTGCTCACCCCGTTGTCAGCTGACAATCGAGTTCGCTGGAGCCAGATTTCCATTTCACGCTACCGATAACGCTAATGCCTGATGGTTCTGATGAGCTGATCACCCCGTTGTCAGCTGACAATCGTTGCCAGCCAGCAGCCAGGATTTCATTTCACGCTACCGATAACGCTAAGGAAGGTGCTAACAAGTCACTTGGCACAAAAACACACCATTCTAAATTATTGATATTAAATGGCTAAACTTTTTAGTTTTGGCACATAGGGTACTTATTCGCACCTTCCTTAGCAGAATGATTGTCGTCATCACCAGGTCCCTGCCAGCATGAATAAACTAGTCTAGCAGTAACTAATGGAACCCGTTGAAGGTCGATCTCCGGTGAGAGGATTGCATACAGTACACATTGAACGAACAAACATACCCTCCCTGTGCAACTCAAATAATTTATCGAAAAATATTGGCACCAAACAACAGCTAGGAGATAATGCTAGGCGATAAACAAATAACTTTTTAGGCGTGATATCCATGAATGATTTTATCAAAACACTGCTGAACATTCGTAGTCTCCGGGCTGCTCTGCGTGAACTGCCATTCGAACAACTGGTCGAGATTAAGAGCAAATTTGATGAGGTGTTTGCAGAGCGTGAGGCTGCTGAGCTCCGATATCAGGAAGAAAACGCTGAACGTCTGCGTAAGCTGGCGGAGTTCAGCGAGATGCTGAAAAACGCAGGGATTGACCCCAGCGAACTGGTTGGTAGTGCTGCTCCGTCGAAAGCTGACGGAATGGAAAAGTCCAAGCGAGCGCCGCGCCCCGCAAAGTACAAGTATCACGAAGATGGCCAGGAAAAAACCTGGACTGGTCAGGGCCGTATGCCGAAAGCCATCGCTGAGGGCGTTGCTAGCGGAAAGTCCTTAGAGGATTATCTGATCTAATCCACAATTATAGTGGTATTGAAAGCAGCCGTAAGGCTGCTTTTTTTATTCATTCTACTATAATAAATTTTGTTTAGGGTGGCATGAGACATTTTTGTTAATGCTATTCGTCCATTACTCTACATGTATCGCGAGTGTTCGATGAAAATAATGACCACAAAAGAGGTTGAGGTTATAGCTGATATTCAGTGTGACGTATGCCATAAAAGCACAACCCCACATATGAACCCAAATTTGTATAATCCTCAGTTTGGAGCCCTGACTGCAAAATGGGGTTATGGTTCGAAAAATGATGGTGCGGCATATGAGGTGCATCTATGTGAGGAGTGCTTTTTTACTGTGCTGAGTCAGATAAAAAATATGCGTAAAAATGATCATGCGGGTTATGTTGATGATCAATCATTTGGGAGGATTTTATCTCACAGTCTTGAGCTTATATGACATCATTGGTTCGGCTAGATCTAGAAAAGGTATGTCTGTCATAGGATGAGAGCATGCCTTTTTATATAACTTTAATCAGCCTATGTCATAGTTTTAATTTCACGGAAGAAAATTAAAATCACCATATAAGTCTAGTTAATTTCATATTTTAAATATTAACTTTCGCCAATGCCATTGATAACGTTAGTCGTTAAATTAATAATTTAACTCAAAAAATTGTTGATATTATATTTAGTGTTTGCAATACTATAATTAGAGTGAGCATTAAATATCACCGAATAATTTAGCTCATTTCTGAATGTGACTTCGTATAAATTTATTGTATATTTTTTGAAAAAACTCTAAACCAGCTATGTTTTAATGTCTATTAAATAGGTTGGTTGGAAAAATAAAACGCATAACACTACTAATAATTATTATAAAGGTGCACGTAATGAACATAAAACCACGCTCAGGTAGACCCCAAAAACCAGCTGACGAAAAACGCAGTTTAATGCTCCGAATCTCATTTAATGCAGCTGAGCAACGTGTTTTAACTAAGCATAGTAAAACCTATGGTATTCCCAAAAAGTCTAGCCTGATTCGGTTTTTGGCTCTCCGGGAACCAGACAGTAATATCTCACCAGATTTTTCATATGATGATCGTGTGAGATTGCTAGAGGATCTATACAAAGTATCCTTGACTTTAAATGAAGTAATTTTATTCATTCAACAGATTGAAGCTGGCAATGATATTTCTAGCTATATTACTGACAGTAGTGAAGACTCGCGTTTGATGTTTTATTTATCATCTATCAATTCTAGGCTAGCTAGCTTTGAAAAAGCCCTCATTGGAGGGATTTTGAAATGAACTTTGAAAAGCATCGGAATAGCCAGAATTTCCAGTACAGACTGTCTTATATTTATCGTTCGATACAAATTGGTAAGAAGCGAAAGTCAAGGCCATCACAAGTTATTCATCTCGGTGGTGGTGTAATTAATATACCAAACGTTGAACGTAATCAAATAGGTGAAATCTCTGATTATGACATCGGGCCACTACTCACGGAGTTGAATATGCAGGCATCATTGTATGCAGGCACAGGAAACCAACTATGTGCACATTATTCACTATCATTAAGCCCCAATGAATCATTAACGCCATTTCAATGTTTAGTTGCAGCTAGGTTGCTAATGATTGAACTGGGATATGGTAGCGATACTCGATGGACATCTGTTATACACCGCGATACAAGGTCTCTACATGTACATGTAGTGGCATGTAGAGTAAAACTTGACAGAACCTTAGTTGATGATAGTAATGACTACGCTCTGGGTGTTGACGCTGCTCGAAAAATAGAAATTGAATTGGGATTGGCGAACTGTAAAAGTCCTGAAGCAAATTTCGGTCATGAGTATAGCATAGTCAATATTAAAAATGGCCGTGGTAGAGGGAGCTTTCATGCTATGCATGATCCCGCCTGTATAATTAGGGATGCAATGGACGTGGTTTTTAAAAACCAGCCGAACAACATGACTAAATTTGTCACTGGGTTGCGCGAGCATAATGTAATGGTCAAGCCGTGGAGAGCTGATAATCGTGAGCCACAGGGGATCTGTTACAGTATAGATGGTCAGCGATGGATATCAGGGACGAAAGTTAAAAAATCACGGGCTACTTGGTTTAAGCTGATCGAGCAAGGTATTGAATATTCACCTAGACGAGATGATTACAGTCTGAACTTGGGTGTTTCAAATGAATTAAATGAATTAAATGAATTAAGCGATCTTAGAGTGATACCGTTTACTGCATTGATTCGTTGTACTAAAAAACAATATGCCAAGATGAAAAGATCAGTGCAGTCATTTGTGGATAAAAAAACATATGGTACATCGTCATTCTTTTTCCGGCTTCTAAGACTGGATTTTGTTTTGCTATCAGTCGAGGAACCGACAGACAGTTTTATATCAAATGCATTAGCACTGTTGAAAGACGTTTTGGCTACAATTTTTAGGAAAGGGCTGGAGGGCGTTCATGTAGGATCAAACGCATTGATTCCTGATGGATATGTCCCAGATATTAACTCAGGGAAAGATACTATTGATAAGCCAAACATGTTTTTCTTAGACAGAGAAAAACTTAAAAATGAAATTTTGAAGAACAATGAATGGATTGCTGATTGGTGTGGGGATCCCATATCACACGAACAAACCAAAGAAAAAAACATAAAATAACAATAATAATGAGAGGTGTGGCATGGCTAATATGAGGTTGAATGCAAATCTGAGAACCGTATCATTTAGCAAAACCGTGAGTGTACTGGAAGAACTGGAGCTCAGTTCTGGTATATCTGTGCGTAGGTATAAGGCTGTAAACGTTCACCTGGGCACTGTTGATGTAAACTCTGATTTTTCTCTTATAAAAGAGTTAACCGAAGCTGACGCAAAAAATGCAAAGCTATGGGTCCAGGAGCAGCAACGACTGGTCCAGTATGCTTACATGGAAAATCAGAAAAAAGGACTAATTGGCGGGTGTCCTGTTATCAAACGCAATAAGAGCGACGATGATAAGTATCGAGATCATTATGGGTATATTCCAGATTGCAGGATTGGTGAATTTATTGGTGTAATCATCAATCAAATCCCACTTTCGTCACCCATACAATCTGTTGAGTCTAACCACTCGTTATATGAAAGTATTATTGGGTTGAGAAAGAAAGGTCGTTTGTCTGAAGTGTTTAATAACATTTTAAACACGCTAATTGAAATTCATAAAAAAAACCCTTTCACAATGAAGGAATGGTTTTCTCTTTTCTTGGGAAATAAAGATTGTTATTTATTGATTACAGCAGCTTCTGGTTATAAACAGAATGATTTTGAAAAAATGCTTCCAGATAACCATAGAGCAGTAAGATTGTCGCTGATAAAGAAGGCTATTAAAGATAAATATCCAGCTAACTTATTGATCGAGGGGTAATCCCCGCCTCATACTGGGCCTTTATATAGGATAGAGTGTGTAATGAGTAAACCATTTGGTTCCGGCAGCGTTACAGTTCAACCATCTCGTGGCCTGTGGCAGGCCAGCTACTTAGGGCAGAAAGTCACCTATAGCGAAGCACGGTTTGGAGCAATGGCAGAGACCCTTGCCCACCGGGCTTTGTTAAGATTGCAGGCTGGAAACTTTGACCCTGTGTCCGACGATCTGCAATTCAAGTTGTCATGGCGAATGCTGGATGCTGCCAGGCAATTGGGGCTCTCATTGGGCCAACTGCGGCAGTGGATGCTAACTGGAATGCTCAACGGACATGAGATTAAACCACCAATGCGTGATGTGAAAGGCGTTGACCGAATCACCGGTTGCGAATTGATGTTGGCGCAAGAGCGCCTTGCTGAGTGCAAATCCGGGTTGTCACTTTGCAATGGGTAATTCATCCAATGCGGTTGTATAGCGGGGACTGAGTTTTTCACGCTTCATCATCCAATCACTGTTGTCTCTCCCACAAGATCCAAAATGAATTTTTCCTAATCGTCCCTGGTTGATTCGGTCGATCATCTGCATTAGGTCCTGGCTGCGGGGCTTATGTTGATGATGGTCGAACAAATCTCCCTGCTGGCTGCCGATAGGAGTGAAGTCGGCTAGCATCACGCCCCCTTTTTGGTAGCGGCGCCCATCCCGCCAGATACGAGAGAGCAGTGAGTGGATCACTCCCAGCAGCTCCCTGGTATCGTTTGTAGGCACAGCCAGCGTGGTGCTCACTTGGTTGCCGTAGTAGGGTTCTTTGTCATTGAAGGGGCTGGTACGAATGAATAAGGTGACATGGCGACAGCACATTCCCTCTGCCCGGAGTTTTTCAGCTGCACGTTCCATATATCCTGCGAGTGCTTGATGCATGGAATTCATGTGTGTGATCCGTTCACCGAATGATCGGGAGCAGATGATCTGCTGTTTGGCTTGTGTGTCCTGCTCCAGGCTGGCGCATGGATAGCCGCGTAGCTCTAGCACGGTTCGCTCAACAACGACCCCATAACGATGCCGTAGGTTTTTACCATCGACAGCGACTAGGTCCGCCACACTATTGATCCCGTGCGCTTCGAGCCTGGTGGTCAGTTTTCTACCTATTCCCCATATTTCCCCGACCGGAGTGATAGCCATCAAACGCGCTCGACGTGCCTCATCACGCAAATCAACCACTCCACCAGTAGCAGGCCACTTCTTCGCGGCGTAGTTTGCCAGCTTGGCGAGTGTTTTGGTTGGCCCGATCCCGACGCCGACTGTGAGTCCAGTCCATTGCTGTATTCGTTCACGGATCTGACGACCATATGCTGTCAGGTCTCCCGCCCATGATTCGTTCAGTTCAATAAACGCCTCATCAACACTGTACACCTCGACAGTTGGCACCATGCCTTCCAGCGTGGTCATTACGCGCTGTGACATATCACCATAGAGGGCGTAGTTGCTCGAGAACCAAACACCGCCTACGGCCTCGAAGAACTGACGGATCTGGAAGTAGGGAACACCCATCTTGATGCCAAGCGCCTTGGCTTCTGCCGAGCGAGCCACAACGCAGCCGTCGTTGTTCGATAGCACCACGATCGGGCGCCCCTTGAGGTCTGGCCTAAACAGGCGCTCGCAGGACGCATAGAAGTTGTTCACATCGACGAGGGCAATGGCGTTGGGCATGGTTTAGCCTAGTTTGGTCTTGTGGAGTACATAGGTTACGACGCCAAAAATCTCTAGTTCTTGCCCGTCCAATAGATGGATGGGCTGGAAATCCGGATTGGCGGGTAGCAGGGCAGGGAACGGGCGTTCTTGCAGCTGTTTGACAGTGAATTCTCCATCAAGGCAGGCTAGAACGATAGCGCCGTGGCGGGCCTTGAGCGCCCTATCTACGATCAAAAGATCCCCGTCATTGATGCCCTTTTCCACCATGCTGTGGCCACTGGCCCTGACATAGAAGGTGGCAGCGGGATGCTCAATACAGATCTGGTTCAGATCTATGGTTTGCTCAATATAGTCCTGTGCTGGGCTAGGAAAGCCGCAAACCACAGGGGACAGAAAAAGCGGCAGCTCTAGAGCGTCCGGGGTTGGATGTGGGATGGCGAACATGGTGGCTCACTGGTTACTGTTTTTATATACAGTATAGCCGTATTGCATAACGTGTGCATCCGGTGTCAGTTGACATACCGGGCCCATTAGCTATGTTCGGTTCACATGGTACTGTGTTCATAGGACGCGTGATGGAATCAACAGTTTTTAGGTGTGGTCGTGGCCAGGGGGTATACCTGCCCGAGGCCGTGGCCCTGCCAGATGAGGTCACGCATGTTGAGATCGTCGTGGTTGGTCGTACTCGCATAATCACACCTGTAGGTGAGTCCTGGGATAGGTGGTTTGATGAGCCTTGTATGAGCGCCGACTTCATGGCCGAATGTGAGCAGCCAACCGCCCAGGAGCGAGAGAAACTCTGAGGTCCAGCACGGTAACTGAGTTGCGTAGCTGAGAGGGATTGTTTTTATATATATAGATAAAGCGTATCCCTCTCACCTGAAAAGGTGAATAGCTATGGCTATCATTCTCGCGTAGCGAGGATTGTTCATAGATCTGTCGGTACTCGCTCCCCAGGCAGGATAGCTCAGTAGCCATTTTTTCTAGGTTGCACCACTGGTCGTGGTGCATGTGATCCAGTTATCTACCTGTGGTTTCCATTGGACCATTCGTTGAAGGTGTTTTGGTGGCACTAGAGCTGAGGTGCACAGCTGAGAGGGATTGTTTTTATATATATAGATAAAGCGCACCCCTCTCACCTAACAGGTAACGATGTGGCTACATCATTCTCGCATAGCGAGGATTGTCCATAGAGCTGTCGGCGCTTGCTCTCCCTGGTAGACAGGATAGCTCGATAGCAATTTTCTATGTTGCACCACTGGCGTGGTGCATCTCATCCAGTTAGTTATCTGGCCAAGTATTCCACCAGGAACTTGTCAAATGGGGTATTCCACTTGCTGCAATCCTCGGACTACCTGGGGAAGGTGCGAATAAGTACCCTATGTGCCAAAACTAAAAAGTTTAGCCATTTAATATCAATAATTTAGAATGGTGTGTTTTTGTGCCAAGTGACTTGTTAGCACCTTCCCTTCGCCGACAGTGAATTCAGCAGTAAGCGCCGTCAGACCAGAAAAGAGATTTTCTTGTCCCGCATGGAGCAGATTCTGCCATGGCAAAACATGGTGGAAGTCATCGAGCCGTTTTACCCCAAGGCTGGTAATGGCCGGCGACCTTATCCGCTGGAAACCATGCTACGCATTCACTGCATGCAGCATTGGTACAACCTGAGCGATGGCGCGATGGAAGATGCTCTGTACGAAATCGCCTCCATGCGTCTGTTTGCCCGGTTATCCCTGGATAGCGCCTTGCCGGACCGCACCACCATCATGAATTTCCGCCACCTGCTGGAGCAGCATCAACTGGCCCGCCAATTGTTCAAGACCATCAATCGCTGGCTGGCCGAAGCAGGCGTCATGATGACTCAAGGCACCTTGGTCGATGCCACCATCATTGAGGCTCCCAGCTCGACCAAGAACAAAGAGCAGCAACGCGATCCGCAGATGCATCAGACCAAGGGAGGGTGCGAATAAGTACCCTCTGCAACGAAAATGAAACTTTTAGTCAATTAAATTCAATCACTTACATAGGCGTTTTTTTGCGTTTGGTGACTTATTCGCACCTTCCTTAGATGATTGCAGAATTTTTTATCAACGATTCAACAATATCGCTGCGTGTTTTCCCCTCGGCAGCAGCTCGCTTATCCAGCTCGGAAATTGCAGCGTTGGTCAGGGAGAGGGTAACTGCTCGTTTCCTGATTTTCGTGAGGCTGACTGTTTCATCGTTTATATCAGATGCATCGTGTTTTTCGATAGCCGTTTTCATATGGGAGATATCTTTCTTTGTTAAGTTCCCCGTGTCTGTAAGCTGATATGAGTGGGTGCTTTTGCTGTACTTGATAGTAACATTGTAGGTTTCGCGCAGATCTCGAAGGCTGCGGGTTAGCGTCGCCTCAGAACATCCAAGATCTTCAATGATTTTTGTTGCAGAAACATGTTTTTCTGAAAAAAGCGATATCGCTAAAGTGAATGCCCGTTTCTGTTTTGCGCTTAACATCATTCGTAAATTACCGTTTTAAAATAGCTTGAGGATCACTGTGTTGTGATGATTGACTGAAAAATAAATGTTGCTGTCATTTTCCGGTTTGGGCTGAATGCATTTATTGCCTCTATCGGATCTATCGAGTCCAGTGCAGAAAAATTAATATTTAAAAAACGAGCCCGGTCTGCCATGCATTCGATAATGTAGTCATCGACCAAGTAACCGGTGGCTTTGCTGATCCGCTGAGTAAATCCACAGATGCTGACGTTCTCGAAAGGTAGTGCGTACAGGGTCGCTCCAATCAGCCGAAGTAAAATGCCATGCACATGACGGGCATAAGCCTCCCTGATTGCCTTCTGAGTCATTTCCTTCTCGACAATCTGAGTACCTTGGCGATTCAGAGCAAAGGTCGCTTGCGGCAGATCTTCAATCTCTGGCAGGTCAACATCGATCCGGGTCAGGGACTCTTCTGGATTTACTTCGAAAGAGATGACGGTCTCCCGAGGCCAATCCATCTGCTTCAATACTTCATCCAAAATCGCCTCAAAAAAGGCTGTGTCACTGGCGAAGCGAATACCTGCCTGCGCTACGGATGCACTCATCGTTTCTTGGTGACGGGTTGATTCACTCTGCCAAAGTGCATACTGCTCGGCCCATGCAGCGCGTTGGCTTTGATAGCGCTGCTCTGTCAGCTTTTTCTCTCTTTCCCAGTCCTGTACAGCTCGCTCCCAGTTTGCGAGAGCAAGCGTCTGCCTCTCTTGTCTATCCGCATCGGACTCGAAAAGCTTTTTAAAAAAACCAGCTCCCTCTTCGCCTGTCGGTTGAACAGGGGGAGGGGGGATCTCCGGCTTTGCTGGCCGGATAGGAGCCTCGACGGAGTATGGCTGACTGGCTGCTTTTAAATAATGTTCGCGCAGCTCGTCCATGCTATGCCCAAGTGTCGGATCCGGGGTCATGGTATGGACATTGATCACCTGCTCAATCACGGTATTCATCTGCTCGGCAGAGGCCAGCAGCGAACTACGTAACTGTTCTTTCGTTTCGGCACTAGCTCTTGCCGCGTTGTTTGATGAGGCAGCAGCTTTATCAAGTCTGGTTCGATAACTCAGACCCGTGCCAGCTAGCCCTATGTTTGCGTAGGTGCCGCGACTACCAAAGGAGATGGACGCTCCCCTCGGGCCGACACTTAAGCTAGGGCTACCATTACTGAGGTTCAGTCGAACGCCCGGAATAATGGTAATGCTGCGACGAAATCGAAAGCCCATTGATGTTACCCGTGTTGAGCCTGCATCGAGGGTGAAGCTGCGGCAGGTGAAGGTGCTTGAGCCACACCGAAGTAGTGGACGCGATCCAAAATGCTTTGTGCCCAACGGCGATGTGTCGCCGGTTCACACATGGCACCACCAGCTTTGAAGACGGCCTTGGAGGAATTATTAATACGCAAAGCGTCCTCGTGGTCAAGGGAGCTGACCATCAGGGCTTTTTGAATAATCCCGATCTGATTCGGATGAATAGCAGTCTTCCCGACCAAGCCATGGGCGACATCAAGGGCCAGCTCTTTCTCCAAGAGACGGTGGTCATCAATGTGCTCGCAAACAGGTGCAGTCAGGGCAAACCCTTTGGGGCCAAATACCGCGACGAGCATTTTGATGACATACCCCATGGGGCCGTCATAGAGGGTGAACTCGCGAGACCGACGCAGCGATACACAGTTCATCAGGTCGTTGCCGCCGATACGCAATGCGATGATCTTGTCACGGCATTCATGGGTTTCCAGTGCAGCCACCAGCTCTTGCATGGCATTGACATCAAAAACATCTTCAGTTTCCAGTGTCGGCATCCAGTGAAGGTGAGTATTCGCCAGCATGGCTGACCAGTCTGCCAAGCTAGCAAGGGTGAACTTGGGCAGCACAAAGCCATCTACAGCGCTCAGATCGTATTCATCGACCAACTGCTGACCGATTTTCTCGTTACGAGGCCGGATGAAGATCAGCGGCCAACCGATCAGGCTGTGGCACTGCTTTTCCTTCGACAGGGCCACCAGCATCCCCTTGAGGTTTTCCATGGCAGCAGCTAAGTCCTGCTCGGTCACAGCATCCTCAAGACAGATAACCAGTGAACGCAGTCCGACAATTTTACCGGTCACGATGGTATCAACGATGTCATGGCGGGTCGCGGGCATGTACAGCGTCGCCCCAAGACCATAAGCAGAGATTCCTTTTTTCATTCAGATCACCTTTTTAATAATGGTCACGGCGCGATACTGACCAATCAGATCACCGACTTCTGTGATTTCAATGCCTTTCTCTTTGGCGAGATAGACCAACAGAGAGACATCGGGGTCATTGATGGAACGCACGAGCACATGGTCTGGTACTCGGCGCAGGACAGCACGGGTCGCTTCGGCGATCCCCGGCTTGATGCGGTTTATGCTGGAAATTTCGAATCGGTCGGCCAGCATTGCAATGACGGCCTTGCTCTGCTCCCAAAGTTGAGCCTTCACCGGGGCCAGTGCAGCGACATCGATAGGGGAGACGAGCATCTTGTCAGAGCGGCAGCATTCCTCAACCGCATCAGCCAGCGCCAGACCGCATTCATACTCGGTCAGATGGTTGCACACCATGCACTGATGGAACCCTTCTTCGCTGAAGAGAGAGCGGGAGATCATGCCAGATACGGGCGCCCCCATGATACCGAACGGGATCAGCCAATCGTCTTCAGTGGCAGACATCCACGCGCAGCCGCACGGATCGGCCAGTACCACAAGCCGGGGTTGAGCTGGATAGCCAGCGCGGCCAGACAGGGCCTTGGTCAGCTCTTTGGTGATGGCGCCTTTGCCTGTCCAGCCATCGACCCAGACGATGCCTTCAGTGCCATGGCGCTGCTCGATAACAGAGAGGGCCGCTTCGTCAATCCCGCGATCACGGATGATGCTGATGCCGTAGTGATAAGACTCCTTACCCAGCATGGTCAGAGCGCGTTGCAGCATGACCCCGAGCGGCACACCTGCTCGCACCAGACTTGCCAGTACAATCGGGGTGTTACCGTACTCTTTGATTAGCGAAACAGCCAGCATCATCACTTCGGTCGCCAGACGCTTGGCTCCGATGGTGGTCGCCTTGCTGAACAGATCGAGGTGGTAGGCGGTCGGGGCAGGCTCTTGACTCAGCATGTCTGAGTAGTGCTTCTTGCCCGACTGGATCAGGGCCTCTTTTTCCTCAACGGAGGTCAGTTCGATGGTGACAGGAGTCAACAGGAATTCGACATCACCTTCACGGTAAGAGCCGGTAAAAACGGGTTTAGTGGTCACAGGTTACTCTCCAAAAACGTTGGTCTTGATGGCATCAACAAACTGGCTTTGCTTCGGCATACCAAACCAAGAACAGAGGCGAAGGAAGCTGAAATCGGTCAGGCTGTCGCCAAGGCCGATGGTGGGGAAGGTGCCGCGCTCTGCCCGCAACTTGGTCAACAGGTGTTGAGCTGCGAGTCCTTTTTCAATGCAAGTCGGTAGCCACGCGATGTTGTTGCTATTGCGGTGGACATAGAAACCATCTGTCCCGAGAATTTCTTCAACCTCATCGCCAATGGCGTTGAGTTCATGCAGCTTTGTACTGTCGGTATGCTTCATTACCAGATAGATGGGCATATCGTCGTATTCATAATTGATACGTGCCCATGCTGCGATGCCGCGCTCAGCCATCAATTCCGTAATGGCCTCCTGCATGTCCAGCAGGCGCTGACGATAGGGTTGTAGAGCGGTTGTGATGTGCTCTTGCCACTCTGGATCGCACTTGCCATCCGGGGTCAGGATGACCGCGCCGTGGGTGGTGATCGCCCAAGAGGTAAAGGGGATCTGCACACGCGAAAATTCTTCAGTACCACGGGCAGTGACGGGGATAACTTCGGCATTTGCCAGCAGCCAATCGACCAGCATGGCTTGCTCTTCGTTCATGTAGCTGCGCGGGCTCAAGCTGCGATCCAGTGCCCCGACACGGAAGGGCTCTTGTGCCAGCTCATTGACCATTTTGCGTTTGGTCTGAAACAGTGTGTCGTCCAGATCGGGAAGAACAACAGGTCGAACGATGGTATTGGTCATGGCTGGGTTACTCATAGGTAATGATCTCAACGTGGTTTGCGATAGCCTTCAGTTCTGTCAGCAGCAGCGGATCGAGGCTGTAGGCAGGTGTCTCGCAACACAGATAAATTCGGTCAAATCGCTGGTGGGCGATGTTGTAGGCAAAATTCGGGATCCCCAGACCGTAGTTATCGGTGAAAGTGATTGCAGATTTGATGGCGTGACCAATCGCAATAGGGGAACGCGAGGTTGAGCTGAAATAGACGTCAGCACCCTGTTTTTCCAGCTTTTCAGCCAGCAAGAAGGGCTGCCAGACAAATTCGCTGGTGCCAAGTACCAACACCTTGTCAGTCGGGGAGGCTTCGATATGCAAACCAATCCGGCAGAAGGTCTCATCCATTCCCAAACGGCCCCAACACTGAGGGCCGACGATATCAACAGCTCCCTTGGCTGTTACATTCACGCTCGGCATGACAGGACTGCTGGCTTGCGGATCTGCTTCCCACGACCATTTGCCTTGAGTGAGAGAGATGGAAGTGAGTGCAGGTACATCGACTTTATCCATCAGGGCATCCTGACTCCAGTCGGTCAGGGTGACGGCTACCAGATGTTCAATGCCATCCAGTCCCGCATCCACCAGTGCGGCATAGAGGTTGGCAAAGGTGTTGCCCGTCGTAGCCTCGTCGTCGATCAGTACCAGCGTTTTCGCTTCTTCTACACGTTCAGCCAGTGTCGGGTCTTCCGGCCAGTAGATAAGGTGATCGGTCGCATGAGAGTGATTTTCTTTAAACTCGCACAGCAGATCACCGTCAACCGGATGGCGGGTTGATGTCAGAAACACAGATTCAGACAGGGAAGCGCTGGCTTCCTGATATACCCCGGCAGCAAGGCCGACAGCGGTTTCGGCCATCCCGATAAACAGGACAGGCTCAGGCAGATCATCAGGCATTTGAGACGCGAGCGTCTTGTAGCTGTCTCGCATCACGTTTGGCTTGATGGGGATATGGCGACCCAGCAATTTGCTGACAAACAGAAACGCCCGCTTCGGATTACGACGCTCGGCAATTTCAAATAAATCGTCCAGCGGCGCAGATTGCTGACTGACAACGGTCACTGTGCCAGTTGACAGTTTGCGCTGGAAAACTTGCTCGTGATTACTCATGCCTGAGTGCCTTCGATTTCTTTAATTTCGGAACCCTGTTGCACAGGGAGCGCAATAACGCTGCTCACAGAGCGCACGACCGTAGGAGTAAAGCCGTCTTTGCCCATGGCAATCGCAGTCTCTTGGTCAATCAGCCCCAGTTTGCGCAGGGCAAAGATGCCGGGCAGGTTGATTCCGCAGGAGCGGGAATAGCAGATCCCGCCAGATGGGCGCATGTTGATTTCAAGCAGCAAGGGCTTGCCCTCGCTGTTGTTGCGAGTTTGGACGTTGACCAGCCCATCAGCTCGCATCAGTTCGGCACAGGCTTTAGCTAACTCGAAAGCTTCGCCGGATTGCTCAATGTATTGCAGGGGGCCTTCTTTACGACGACTTACCGCCGCAATGACTTTGCCCTGCTCGACCAACATATCGACCGAGCGCTCCGGGCCGACCAGATAGGGCATCATCACCATGGACTCGGGCAGCTTGTTCGGGGTTTCACTGCGCATCGCCGAGACATAGGTGTGAGGATGAACACGACGATTGTCAGGGTTGCTGAAAGCGGCCATCGGGCCAACCGAAGGGTCAAGGATCCAGAAACCAATCCCGTAAATGCCGACGACCGGCTTGATACAGGACAGCTCCCCCTCAACGAGCTTCGAGCTGATTTGGCTTTCCAGCTCGGAGACGTCATTGATCTGCACGGATGGCACGACAGGCAGCTTATATTGCTCCATGAAATGGGCGTAACGTACTTTGTCGTCGGCCAGTGAAATCATATCGAGATCCATCGAGCCAGTGGTGAGAGAAACCCCCAGAGATTCGATCTCCTGACGGCGCTCTTCAAACCAATGGCAATTACGGCCAGTATGAATTGCAGCGACGTTAAACTTCGCCACTACATTTTTAATAAACTCCAGACGCTCTGAATCCTGTTTTGGCTCAGTCAAAGAAACATCGGCTACCGAGGTGATTTCGGGACGATTGCCTCGATGTGAAGCGATCACCTTAAATGCATGACCTAGTTTTTCACGCATATCCGTTACAGCAAGGACAATATCTCGCTGGGAGGACAATCCCTCCATGAACCAAATAGACTTGAGCATTGCGTTGACCTTTAAAAAGCAGAAAGTAAGAAAGTTCTTTTCGTGGGGTTACTGTATGCTCGCTGATGATTAAGGTCAATCATATTTTGATTGACTTCATCTTGGAGACATGACGACTATATAAAGCAGAGGAAGGGCAGATGGTAGGGCGTTAGGTTTTAATGTTGACGATGGTGCAACATGCCTTACTTCCTAAAGATGATGTCCAGCCATTTATTAGTGAAAGCTTAAGTAAACTTGCCGTTCGCTTGATATATCAGCTTGAGTAACGCATTTTTTTTAAAAATTCATCAAGTTGTAAAATTAAAAAAAATGAATTCAAAACGTGAAAAATTGCAAAAAACTCGGTCAGATTATGATTGACCTCAATCTGTGGGATGGCTAACAATAGACGCATTCGGTTCATACCCATCCGAGACAAGAGTTGCTGCAAGTGTTAAAAGGTATTGCTCGAAGCTCGGTATGTCGTCTTGTGAACAATGACGATATTTTTAAATCAGATAAGGAAGAGTAACAGATGAATTCAGTATCTCTTGCAAAACACCAAACCATCTCGCTGGCAAAGCAGTCTGGCGCGGCGCTCACCAAGCTCGAATTCGGTTTGGGCTGGGATCCGGCCAAGGCAAAGAGCGGCTTCTTCGGAAAGATGTTCGGTGGCGGTAGCAGCGACTCAATCGATCTGGATGCCAGCGTCGTGCTGCTGGATGCGCGTGGCAACAAAATCGATACCGTCTGGTTCCGTCAAACCAAGTCCAAGTGCGGCTCTATCAAGCACAGCGGTGACAACCTGACAGGTGAGGGGGATGGCGACGATGAAACCATCTACGTTGACCTGACCAAGCTGCCGAGCAATGTGGAACACCTCGCATTCACCGTGAACAGCTTCCGTGGTCAAACCTTTAATGAGGTTGAAAATGCCTACTGCCGCGTCGTTGACCAGAATGGCAAAGAGCTGGCGAAGTTCAAGTTGACCGAACAAGGTAGCCACACTGGGGTTCTGATCGCCTCGCTCGAACGCAAGGGCGGCGAGTGGGCCTTTACCGCTCAAGGTATGGCCTGTACTGGCCGCACCATCGATGACATGTACACCCAGATCCTCGCGCAACTGGTGCAGTAATGGAACTCATCCAAGGGGGCAACGCCCCCGTTCCAACCCAACCGCTGATCGTGCGGGTGCTCTCGGGCGCTGACGTGGATGTCTCGGCTTTCCGCCTCTATGCCAATGGCAAGGTGCAGGATGGCGTGGACATGATCTTCTACGGTCAACCTCGGAGTGATGATGGGGCCATTGTGTTGGCTGGTGGGGCGCAAAATACCTCATTCAACATCAACCTCGGCGCTATTCAACCGTCAGTGCAGAAGATCGCTTTTTCCGCCACGGTAGATGCCGGGATGGTGATTGCCAGTCTGCGCACCCTGAAAATTCAGGTTGAGCAAGGGGGCACAGTGCTGCTCTCTGGCGAAGTGCCGATGGTCGGTCGTAATGAAGCGGCCCTGATCTTGGGTGAGCTGTACCGCCGAAACAACGAGTGGAAGTTCCGCTTCGTTTCGCAAGGGTTCAATGGTGGCCTCAAGCCGCTGGCTGAGCACTTTGGCGTAGTGGTATCGGATGATCAAGCGCCGCCTCCTGCTCCAAAACCGGCCCCGGCCCCGGCCCCGGCCCCAACCATCAGCCTGCAAAAGGTCACGTTGAGCAAAGAGAAGCCAACCGTGAGCCTGACCAAGCAGGGGGACAAGTTCGGCAATATCCGCATCAACTTGAACTGGCATCGCGGCACCAAAAAGAGTGGGTTCGGCTTGGGGATGTTCGGCAGAAGCAATCAGATCGATCTTGATTTGGGGGCGTTTGTTGAAACCCAAGATGGCAATCGTCATGTGGTGCAAGCCCTTGGTAATGCCTTCGGAAGTCTGAATCGCTCACCCTTTGTTGAACTGCAAGCAGATGATCGGACGGGTGACAGCGCTGATGGCGAATGGATGTTCGTCAATGGGGCACAATGGGACAACATCAAGGAAGTCCTGATCTACGCCTTTATTTATGAAGGTGTACCGAGCTGGGAAAATACCGATGGTGTGGTCACGCTGCATATTCAAGGTCAGCCGCCTATCGAAACACACCTGACAGAGGGGGATTCAGGGCGCGGAATGTGTGCCATTGCAAGGCTGGTAAATGATCGCGGGACTATTAAGGTTGAACGGATAAACCGTTACTTCAATGGTCACAAGAATATGGATGATGCCTTTGGCTGGCGATTTCGCTGGACTGCCGGAAGCAAATAATCCACCAATCCTTAATGGGGGTCGTATGTCGTTTTTTGATAAGGTTCGCAAGACCTTTTCCGAAGGTCGCGCCGAATTGGTCGCACAAGTAGGGCGTTTTAAAAATAAGAAGTTTATGGAGGGCACTGTCGCCGTCTGTGCTTACATCGCCACGGCATCCAAAGGCGCTGATAGCGGTGAAAAGCAGAAGATGATGGGGTTCATCAAGAATTCTGATGAGCTGAAAGTCTTTGATACCAGCGAAGTGATCGCGTTTTTCAAAAAACTGGAAGACGGTCATCAATTCGACGCCGATATCGGCAAGGGCGAGATGATGAAATATATCCTCGCGCTGAAGGGTGATGAAGGCGCTGCGCAATTGGCGCTCCGGGTAGGTGTTGCTGTTGCCAAAAGTGATGGTGACTTCGACAGCGCAGAAAAGCAGGCTGTCAAAGAAATTTGCATGGCCCTCGGGTTTGACCCGAACGACTATCAACAGTAATTAAGGAAAAGAAAACATGGGTTCTACGCATATTGGCTTCCCGCTTGAAACAGTTGCAGTGTTCGTGCTGCTATCTGTTGGGGCAATCCTCATCGATCTGTTCATGCACCGTGATGACAAACCCATCCCGTTGAAGAGTGCTGTACTGTGGTCACTTTTCTGGGTAGCCATCGCGTTTGCGTTCGCAGGCTTCCTGTACGTGCATCACGGCGCGGAAGTGGCAAGTTTGTTCGTCACCGGTTATGCCCTCGAAAAAGTGCTTTCCGTTGATAACCTGTTTGTCATGATGGCGATCTTCTCTTGGTTCTCTGTGCCGGACGGTTATCGTCACCGGGTACTGTACTGGGGGGTGATTGGTGCAATCGTGTTCCGTGGCATCTTTGTTGCCATCGGTACTGGCCTGCTGGCGCTCGGCCCTTGGGTGGAACTGGTCTTTGCTGCCATCGTAGGCTGGACGGCTGTCATGATGCTGCGCAGTGGCGATGACGAGGACGAGATCGAGGACTATTCCCAGCATCTGGCATATCGGATGGTGAAGCGCTTCTTCCCCATCTGGCCGAAACTCAGTGGTCACGCTTTCCTGCTGAAGCAGTCTGAAGTTGATGCTGAGCTGGCTAAGCCGGAAAATGCGGGAATTCAGGTCGGTCGTGTCGGTAAGGCAGCATTTTACGCAACCCCCCTGATGCTCTGCTTGGCTGTGGTGGAACTGTCGGACGTCATGTTTGCCTTCGACTCCGTACCTGCCGTCATTGCAGTAAGCCGTGAGCCTCTGATCGTCTACAGCGCCATGATGTTCGCCATCCTCGGCCTGAGAACCCTGTACTTTGTGCTGGAAGCGCTCAAGCAATACTTGGTGCATTTGGAGAAAGCGGTAATCGTGCTTCTGTTCTTCATTGCCATCAAACTTGGCCTGAATGCGACAGCACATATCTTCCACCACGACTACACGATCTCTGCTATGGCAAGCTTGGGTGTTGTTCTGGTAGTGCTTTTCTGTGGTGTGTTTGCGAGTTTCATCTTCCCCGAAAAGAAAGATGAGGCGGAAGAAGTAAAACAGCAAAACTGATTTTTTTAAAACATCAAAAGAGGGTAATTTCGATGACTACTGTTGTTTCTCTTTCAAAAGGCGCCAACGTATCTCTGACCAAAACTGACCCGTCCATCAAACGAGTGCTGGTCGGGCTGGGCTGGGACGCTCGTTCCACCGACGGTCAGGATTTCGACCTTGATGCTTCGGCGTTCCTGCTGAGTGCATCGGGTAAGGTTCGCTCTCCGGCTGACTTCATCTTCTACAACAACCTTGCGAGTGTTGAAGGTTCGGTGAAACACACTGGTGACAACCGTACTGGTGAGGGGGATGGCGACGATGAAAGCCTGAAGATCAACTTGGATCTGGTGCCCGCCGATGTCGCCAAGATCGTGTTTGTCGTCACCATCCATGATGCTGCTGCTCGTGGTCAGAACTTCGGTCAGGTCAGTGGTGCCTTCATCCGTCTGGTCAACGAAGACACCCAAAAAGAGGTCACTCGCTATGACCTCTCTGAGGATGCTTCCACCGAAACCGCCATGCTGTTCGCAGAGCTGTATCGTCACAACGGTGAATGGAAGTTCAAGGCAATCGGTCAAGGCTACAAAGGCGGTCTGTCTTCGGTCTGTGCCGAGTATGGCGTCAGCGCAGCCTGATAAATATGTGAATCAGAAAATGATGTAAATGTTTTTTCCACCTATCTTCTTTCACGTATTGCTTTTGGTGTGGCGCGTGTTGTTGTTTGGGCATGAATTCAAGTAGCAATATCAGTGCGCTAAAAATCGTTTAAAAATGCAATAAATAGAAGGGGGGGGCTCCCCCCTAAATCAGGGGACTTTCCCCAAATCAAATCGGGAGTTTTAAAATGGGTGTATCTCTGCAAAAAGGCGGTAACGTTTCTCTGACCAAAGCTGATGCCGGTCTGAAAGTGGTAATGACTGGTCTGGGTTGGGATCAACGTGTAACTGACGGCTCTGCGTTCGACTTGGACGCCTCCGTCTTCATGGTTGGCGAAAACGGCAAAGTTCTGTCAGATGCAAACTTCATCTTCTACGGCCAAAAAACCAGCCCCTGTGGCTCTGTCGAACACCAAGGTGACAACCGTACTGGCGAAGGCGCTGGCGACGATGAGCAAGTCAAGATCGACCTCTCCAAGGTGCCTGCCGACGTCAAGAAGCTGGTCTTCGCCGTCACCATCCACGAAGCTGAACAGCGCAAGCAAAACTTCGGCATGGTCTCCAATGCCTACATCCGCATGTCCAACAACGAAAGCCAAGTAGAACTGGCCCGCTTCGATCTGTCCGAAGATGCGTCCGTGGAAACCGCCATGATCTTCGGCGAGCTGTACCTGAACAACGGCGAATGGAAGTTCAAGGCCGTTGGTCAAGGTTTTGCTGGTGGCCTGCCTGCTCTGGCGACTGCCCATGGCGTAAATCTGGCTTAATAGGCCAAAAAAGAATTATTCAGGGGCAACCATATGTTGCCCTTTTTTATATTTAATTTCAGGGGAAACTTATGGCAAGGAATAATCGAGCTAATGAAGAGATGATGAAATATGCATTCATAGCTCTTGGAGTGATTTTATTTCTCCCGTTCATGTTGTTTTCATATCTTCACTATAGCAGCATTAAAAAACGCCACATAAAGGGCTCCTGCACCCAGCGGGTGTATGATGTTGGTTTGCTGTGGAGAAGTATCATATTCAGCTCAGGCATTATCACCACTGGCCTTATTGCCATGTTTTACACCAATAGCTATTTGCTTTCGGCTATCCCTCCTGAATATGCGAAGGTGCTTTTTGGCGTTGACATATTGGTTGTGATTGCCTCTTTGTATCCAATTAAAAAGATGGCAGAGCGAGTGGCAGTACGATATTTCGGGGTTATCTTCGACGACAATGACAAGAAGATGGTAATCCCGGCTGATCTTGAAAATTCAAGTTTTGGCGAAAATCTTCGTTTGAACTTCATCAGGAAGATGGGGGATTATGAGGAGATTTATATTAAAGATATTTCTAGCGTCACGAGAGAGAAAGGCGTGAACTTTTATATTCATGGGCACTTTGGTTCGAGAAAAATCAACTTCAGCAATAAACAGAAGCGCGATGAATGTCTATCTGCCTTGCAGGCCAGAACTTCTGTAAGGTTTGGGCGAGATCTCGGGTATTGATTTATTAATAGCTATGCGGGGTGTGATATGGAATTGATTTCTGGTCAGAACGTGCAGTTGTCGGGTCATGAGCTTGTTATCGAGGTAACTCATCAGCAAGGTGGTCAGTTCAGTGGCGACATTGATACATCGGCATTTTTATTAACAAATGCTGATAAGGTGCGTAGCGACAGCGACTTTATCTTCTACAATCAGCCCGAGTCACCGGATAGCGCAGTCAGCTACGCGAAGACTGCCACCGGGGGCCGCTATACGGTGAACACCTCAAAGGTAGATGAGGCAATTCAGAAGATCGCTCTGACGATGGTAATTGACGGCAGTAGTACCGTCTCCGATCTTTCCTCTCTGGGGCTGAGCATTGCCGGTCAGGTTACTTATCAAGTGCCGCTGGTGGATCGCAGCGAGAAGGCTCTGATCGTAGGCCAGATTTACCGTCACAACGGTGCATGGAAGTTCAAGGCCCTTGGGATGGGATTTAACGGCGGTCTGGCCGCTCTGGCAACCAACTATGGCGTGGTGGTTGATGATGAGCCGACAACCCCGGCACCAGCCCCTATCCCTGCACCCAGCAAACCCCCTGTAGGCGTGAGCCTTGAGAAGAAGCTGGCTGAGCAAGCCCCTTACCTTGTCAGTCTGGCAAAGCCTGTTGGTGTGAGTCTGGCGAAGCACAAGCTTGAGCAAGTGAAAGCCAAAGTCGCCTTTGTGCTCGACGCTTCTGGCTCTATGTCGGGCCAGTTCCGAGACGGCAATGTTCAAGCGGTTTTGGAAAGGATCGCCGTGCTGGCAGCCCAGTTTGACGATGACGGGCAAATGGATGTTTGGGGATTTGCTGAACGACACAAAAAATACCCCGATGTCTCTCTCAGTAATCTGAAGGGGTATATTTCAGGCATTCAGACCTCTGGCAAGAGAGGCATGTTTGAACTACTCCCAGCATTGGGTGGAACGAACAATGAGCCACCAGTAATGAATGAAATCGTGGACACCTTCAAGGGTAGTAAGGAGCCTGTCTACATCGTCTTCATCACCGATGGTGGCATCAGTAAAACTCGGGCAATAAAAGAGGCAATTCGTGAATCTGCCAACTATCCAATATTCTGGAAGTTTGTCGGGTTAGGCGGGCGGAATTACGGTATTCTGGAAAATCTCGATGATTTTACCGACCGGGTGATCGACAATACGGACTTTTTCCCGATAGACGACTTCAAGAGCATGTCAGATGATGTCTTGTATGACAATCTGCTTACGGAGTTCGCCGGATGGCTGAGTGAGGCAAAGCGCAAGTTGATTATTGTCTAGTCGGTATATTAAGCAAAAAAGCGCTGAAGGGCGCTTTTTTTGTTATCAGTTGGTACTAATTGCAAAGTGCAAAGTGCAAAGTGCAAAGGTACAAGGGAAGGTGCGAATAAGTACCCTATGTGCCAAAACTAAAAAGTTTAGCCATTTAATATCAATAAGTTAGAATGGTGTGTTTTTGTGCCAAGTGACTTGTTAGCACCTTCCCTATAACTCTCTCTGAGCAAGGTCCCGTGATGGGACGAAAATATTTGTTGCATAAATCTATGTGACTATGGTTGTTAAAAATGCTTTCTATTGCACACGGAGAGGTATCATGAATAATAAGACAAAGAAACCGTACATTTGAATAGTGACAATTATGAAATATCTTATGAGCCTCAGATGATAAGTATGGCCTGCTTCTCGCGGAGCGAGGAATTCGCCTACTTATTACCTATCTATAAATCAATCGTAGTTCGGGCTACAATTTTGAGTTTTGCACCACTGTGGTGCATTTACACCAGTTACAATAAATCACCTCAAAGACCGCCCTTGTCACAAGCACCTCATACATCGTTCTTGTCCACTTTGTATTGAACGACTGATTCTGAATCGAGTTGACTGTTGAGATAGAACACTCATCCCCTCAAAATTATTAGAGTTTATAGATATTTTTGCCATTTTAGGGCTCAATTATAATGTTTAACTAATAATTCAAGAAGAAAGTCAAGATATTTTTCTTTACCCTATTGCAAACGCTTTGGAATAAGCATATCGTTCTTTTCGTACATACCAGTCAGTGTATGTAGATACATAATTTATATTTATGAATTTTTCCAAGAGATTAAAAAATCTCTAAGGGGCATACCTACGCAAAATTTTGGGTGTGAATGCTAGAGAAGTATTTAAATATTTAATAACTATAATAAAAGTGTAGCGTTGAAAAACGCCACCATATTATTATAAAAACTAAATGAGGTGGATATGATTGTGTTGAGTTGTGGCGATAACTGCCAGTTGAAATTTGGGGTTGATGAATCTAACGCGCTGAGGGATAAAATCGTAGAAATTATTGGCGATGGTGAGTCTAGGAATTCAGTAAGATTAATCAGTGACAATAAATCGGGATTTGATGCAGTGAAAATTGCATTCGATTATAAGATCACAGTCGTGCTTGATGGGCATGAGTTTAAGACTTGTTCGAACAAGGTCAATCTAGGGTTGCTGCTTCTCGGGTATGCTAAAAATGAGGTGGAGGAGCAAGAAGCAATTGATTTTGTGGCGCTAAACTCTCATCATTTTTGCCCAGAAATAATGTCTCAGACGTCTCTAATTGATCATGTTTGGTCTCAAACTAGTAATCGATTCCATACTAGAATCGCCGAGGCTATAAACAAACACTTGTTTGCTAAAAAGAGCGCGGTATCTTTGGCGCACAATTTCTATACTAAGAATGATAATATTACTGAAACTAATATCGATCTTTGTCACGAAAGATTGTGTCTAGATCGTTTCCCTGGGATTCACATAGTTGTCACTCCGCCAGGGACTGGTAAAACAACTAATTGCCTAATACCCACATTCGACGAGGCTGGGAATAATGGTATGCATCCTATTTTTTTAAATCCATCTCGAGCTTTCAATAATTCTCTGTATCACAATCTGGATAATCGAAACTATCAGACAGATACTCCCAAAAATAAAACCGGTGTCTATGGTGTTGCTCTGAGCATTTTATATAATAAAAAATATAAGCATGTACGGGATAAGTGCCAAGCTTTAATTATAGATGAATTTGAGGATGTTTTTAATTTAATGCACTCAGAATTGGGCATGAGAGTCTCAGTTGATGAATATATTGAAAGGATGGATAATTTCAAAAAAATTATTGCTGATGCCAGCACTGTTGTTATTGCCGATGCATTTTTAAGTCAGGACTCATTTGATTTTATTTCAGATTTAGCTACGCTCAGTAATAAAAAAGTGTTCGTATATAGATCATCCAAACCTAGGAATATGCCAGAAATCTTTTTAACAACTAAACCAGATATTATAAACAAGATCAATGAGCGTGCATCAAGTGGCAAAAAATGTATTGTATTTAGCGACGAGGCACACAATGCAAAAAAATCAAATGTTAACGTATTGGTAAATGCAATAAATACACCAAAAAAAATATTAATCGATGCTGACACTGCTCGTAAATTCCCTAATGGTGCTATAAACAAAAATGTTAGCAGTAAACTGGTGTCAATTTTTACACCGGTTGTGAAAAATGGATTTAGTTTCACAGATAAGGATCTAACATTTACTGCAATTTTTTCAAATGGGCTCGTTCAGCCTAATGATATTATGCAGTTTGTCCACCGAGCGAGGAATGCTAATAATGCATTTTTAGCGCTTCTTGGTGGCAAAAATAGGGTATATAAAAATAGCGATCATATCATTACAGAGTTGGTGATGTCAGCGTTGGGGTGTGATTATTCTATTGAACGTTTGCATGAGTATTGCCACAACCCCACATTAATGCATATGGTTAACCGATTGTTTATTCAACATAAATTGTGTTTGGATTATAATTTCACCCTACTAACAATGCTGGAACAACAGGGGTATAAAATTAGCTATCTTTTACCTGAGCTGAAAAATTCAGATAAAAAAATGCTTGAGTTGGCTGAGCTGAAAACTGAGGAGGAGCGAATTTTCGGGTTATTAAATAGAAGTGAATTTTATGCTCAGGAAGCTTTTGATATTGAGCGTTTTTACGGTGAGGAATTAAGTGAGGAGTTGATAAAATTTGATGATAGAGGAAATACTCGCAGAATAATTACGAATAACATCCCATTACATAGATTGGCTGACGATTCTAATAGTCAAGAATCCGTAACATTTGCAATGATAAGATCGCTCGCCAATGAATTAAATCTCAGTGGCAATTATTCCTTCAGTGGTTATGAAGCCGATAAATTCCTAGAGTGGATTGAGAATGGAAAATTTAAGTTTGGTCATGAACTCATTGCAGTAAAAAAATTCTTTAATAATGACTATTTTATCATTCCATCTAACAGGAAAATTCCAATTAAGTTTTTAGAGTCATTTCTTAAAAATAATTTTGGCTATGAAACTTATATGAGTCAGGAACAAAATTACTATCGTGATGGACCAGGGGCGGGTCGTTCAAAAAGAACTGTAAAAAAAGCGCGTCTGTCAAATGATATTAGAGAGTGGGTTGCTAAAATTATGAGCCGTTACTAAAATAGATCGCTATTGGTATTGCTGTTACTATCAAAAACACCGGTCTTGAACCGGTGTTTTGTACGCTTATCCAGTCTATTTGTTAGGGAAGGTGCTAACAAGTCACTTGGCACAAAAACACACCATTCTAAATTATTGATATTAAATGGCTAAACTTTTTAGTTTTGGCTCATAGGGTACTTATTCGCACCTTCCCTAACAGTTATTTCGGGAATTCAGATAATAAGTGCGACACTCATGGATGAATGGCGAGAGGTGGCCAACTGCTGATTGGTGGTACCCTTCTGCTCGCCAAAGTAAAAGCAGTATCACCATGAGCTATCAGCAGTTGACCGAGGGGCAACGATACCAGTTATCGGTGCTTCGCGCACAGGGGATGTCCATCCTTGCCACCGCACGCGCCATTGGCGTTCATCGCTCCACCCTCTACCGGGAGCTGCGTCGTAACGCCGGGCCGCAGGGCTACCAGCCAGACAATGCGCATCAGCACGCCACCCACCGACGGGCCAGTGCGGCCAAATCTCGGCTATCTGCCGATGTCATCCAGTTTGTCGAGCTGACACTCGCCTGGTGGTGGAGCCCGGAGCAGATAAGCGCGGTGGGCAAGCAGATAGGCCTCATGGTGAGTCACGAGTGGATATACCGCCATGTGGCCGCCGACAAAGCCCGGGGTGGCCAGTTGTACCGCCATCTGCGCCAGGGCCACAAGCGCTACCGCAAGGGGGCGAGCAGCCTGCGTTCTCCCATCAAGGAAGCCCGCTCTATTGATGAACGGCCGGCTATCGTCGATAGCCGGGAGCGGCTCGGTGATTGGGAGGCGGACACGGTGCTGGGCAAGCAAGGCACAGGTGCACTGGTCACCCTGGTGGAGCGCAAGAGCCGGCTCTATCTGGTTAAGCGGGTCGCGAGCAAACAGGCTGGGGTGGTGCGGGATGCGATAATCGAGATGTTAACGCCCTACATCGAACAGGTGCATACCATCACCTTTGACAACGGCGGCGAGTTTGCCGAACACAAGGCGATAGAGGAAGCGCTGGGTGCCGAGACTTACTTTGCGCACCCTTACTCTTCGTGGGAGCGCGGTCTGAACGAGAACAGCAATGGGCTGTTGAGGCAGTTTATCCCAAAGGGAACAGACCTTAGAGAGGTCACGGACGAGGATGTCAGGAGAGCGGAGCAGTGGCTCAACCTACGACCTCGGAAATGTTTCGGATTCAGGCAGCCTGTCAAGGTATTCGAAGAGTACCGTCAGGCGGCATAGGCGAGTGTCGCACTTCGAAGTTGAATTCGCGGTTCATACTAAGTTAGTATCTTTATGGCAATAATCTATCTAGGATTATTCATGGTATATCCTACATAGAAACGAGATTGTTTTATATTGTGATGGGGCTTTTGATGTGAATTAAGTTTTCATAGATGTAATAATGGCTTTATAAAAATACTTGGGGTGGCTGTAGAATTAATGCTTATAGTTATCTAACTTGTTAAAAAGAAAATAGGCTTGGCGAACTGTATGGAAAAAGCATTCGAGAAATTAATGTATTCATCTCGCTGGATTATGGCTCCTATATATCTAGGTCTCAGCCTGGTACTAGTAGCACTTGGAGTGAAGTTTTTCCAAGAAATATTCCATATAATCCCAAACATATGGAAGATAAAAGAGGTTGAGTTAGTGCTAGTCACGCTATCACTTATAGATATTGCTCTTGTTGGTGGGCTAATAGTTATGGTGATGTTTTCTGGCTATGAGAACTTCGTATCAAGGTTAGACGTAGGGGATAACGACGATAAGTTAGGCTGGTTGGGTAAGCTAGATGCAGGTTCTCTCAAGAATAAAGTAGCTGCATCTATTGTGGCAATATCATCTATTCACCTATTAAAAGTGTTTATGAATACAGAGAATATTCCTAATGATAAAATAAAATGGTATCTTTTGATTCATATCACTTTTGTTTTGTCTGCATTCGCCATGGGTTATCTCGATAAAATAACCAGAAAATAGTTCTGCTATTAATAGTGATACATGTACAGGACCTTAAGCGTTGAGTCCCTTTAAAACTCCTTCCAAGGTCCTGTTCTGTATCGATTTTCTCTGCTTGGTTCGGCAAGCGTTCTTGGCCAAATAATCAGCTGCCCATTCCAGTCTTTCCCTTATTTCTGTCAGCGCTCTATGGGCCACTGCTTCCAATAGCGGCAACCACCATGTCGTACTGTTCTTTGACGCTTTCAACATCGATAGCTTCCCTGTCATCACACTCTGCGCGACCCGCCTTTTCATCACCAGCGACAGCAAACTCGTCCACACCAATCCCTCGGCGATGGCTTTCTCCCCCGTCACAAACCCCTTGAGCCGGTTGTGCGATTTCCACTCTTTAAATAACAACTCCACCTGCCAACGGCCTTGTTGCTCAAATCGGGGAACTATCTGTCATCTCGGTGATCTGATCCTGTAGCGCAGTCTCCGAGAGCATCAGATGGGCAAGTCCAAGCACAAGATCAGCAACTGGCAGCAGTACAACCAAGCCTTGGTGCAACGCGGTTCGTTGACCATCTGGATGGACGAACAAGCCATTAAGCAGTGGCATTGCCTGGTCCACCATGGCCGCCGAGGGAGAGGTTTCCACTACAGTGACACCGCCATTGAGACG
This sequence comes from Aeromonas sp. FDAARGOS 1415, assembly GCF_019048365.1. Classification (NCBI taxonomy): domain Bacteria; kingdom Pseudomonadati; phylum Pseudomonadota; class Gammaproteobacteria; order Aeromonadales; family Aeromonadaceae; genus Aeromonas; species Aeromonas sp. FDAARGOS 1415. The sequence goes on from NZ_CP077363.1 coordinate 2,699,699, forward strand.
GCCCTGATGCTAAAAGGCTTGTTCAAGTTGCCGCTGCGGGCGCTAGAAGGCTTCATTAACTCGTTGTTCCAACTGATGGCGGTGCCTTTGCAGTCGCCGGACTATAGCTGTATCAGCAAGCGCGCCAAGACCGTCGACATCAAGTACCGCCTCCCCAGCCAAGGCCCGGTGGCTCACTTGGTCATTGATGCCACCGGCCTCAAGGTCTATGGCGAAGGCGAATGGAAAATTCGCAAACACGGCAAGGAGAAGCGACGAGTGTGGCGCAAGCTCCACTTGGCGGTGGATGCCACAACCCATGCGGTCATCGCTGCCGAAGTCAGCCTGGAGACGGTGGCGGATAACGAGGTGTTACCGACGTTGCTCAACCCCTTACGACGCAAGATAAAACAGGTCAGCGCCGATGGTGCGTATGACACCAAGGCCTGTCATGCGCTACTGAAGAAGAAGGGGGCGAAAGCCACCATACCGCCGAGAAAAAATGCGGCACCGTGGGAGGAAGACCATCCCCGCAACGAGGCGGTGACGGCGCTCAAGGCCGGTGAACTGAAGCAATGGAAGAAAGACTCCGGCTATCACCAGCGCTCGATAGCCGAGACCGCCATGTACCGGTTCAAGCAACTCATCGGGCCAACGCTGAGCCTGCGGAACTACAACGCCCAGGTGGGCGAAATCCTGGCTGGCGTGAAGGTGATGAACAAGCTGATAGGGCTTGGTATGCCTGTTCGCCAGCCAGTGAATTGAGTGGTATCAACGGGTTGGGGAACGGCCATCCAGCGACGGATTTGATCAACAACGCCCCTGCCAACGGCAGCGATACAGGCTCATCACCTGCTCTGCTGACCATGCCGCTCGCGGCAGGTTGGTCATCCACAAGCAGAACCGCTTTTCCTCGGCAAACCAGCGTCGGATCAAGCGGTACTCGACCTTGCCGGACTTCACCACCATATCCAGCACCTCGGCCCGACAGCGCCGCCGTCCTGCCTCTTTCAGTGACAGTCCCGCCAGTTTTGGCACTTCCCGTCCATCACCGCGCCAGGCCTGGATTATCTTGGGGTTCAGGCTTTGCGTTCCTCGCACCAGATAAAATCCGCCAGCGTCGTTCACCTGCTCAAACCAGGCCCTGTCAATGTAACCCGCGTCAGCCAGCAGCAGGCAGTTGGCCAGCTTGTGAGCCTCAGGGAGAAATTGCCCCTCCCCTGCGGTATCGGCAGACACACTCATGCACAGTGGGCTCTGCTCCGACAGAGACATGGTCATATGGCACTCGATAGCCGCCGGACTGATGGTCTTGAACCGGCCGGGAAAGTCAGCCGCCAGACGCCGGTGCACCGCGAAGGAGGTGCCATCGTGCAATAACACCTGCTTGAACGCGCCGAGGGAGGCCGATTTGAGTTGATGGTCGATACGCAAGGCGATGGCCCGTTCGACCAGCGCTTTCATAAACAGGGCAAAGCTCTCTTTACGCAGCTGATTGTGAAACGGTTTGTAAGAAACCTGATGCTCTTTCGTCAGCTGCAAGGCATTGAAATGACGGTGTAAGCTGGCAATGTCATTGACCTGGTCGCCCCCCATGGCCCGCAACAGTGCAGGTACGAGCATGGCAGGGGTAATGGCGCGCTGACGCAGACAAAACTTGCAGAGCCGAGCAATGCGCTCGAGTGCGGCGGGAGCCAGGAGTTGCTCCAGATAGTGATTAGCATTAATAATGGTCATAGGCTTCGCGCGTGTTGATTTTGTTTGGCGATAAAATTAGATCACAAACGAAGCCTTTTTTATATCTATTTCAATTGGTTGGCGCTAAAGATCCTGTACATGAGCTGAAATATAAGGAGTTATTGATAACCCCCCGATGCCGGTCCAAGGCCTAACCTGTCACATGCCCCGCCGGTTGCAGGAAAAGTTCCCATACTGAGTTGTCTGCATTGCACATGACTGCCAAGGAGAGACAGAGATGAGTGAAGAAAGCAAATGCCCCTTCAACCACACCGCCGGCGTCGGCAGAACCAATCGTGATTGGTGGCCGAACCAGTTGCGGCTGGATCTGCTGCATCAGCATTCCCCCGGCGCCGATCCCATGGACAAGGACTTTGACTACGCCAAGGCCTTCGCGAGCCTGGATTACAAGGCACTCAAGAAAGATCTGGTCAAGCTGATGACGGATTCCCAGGAGTGGTGGCCGGCGGACTTCGGTCACTACGGCCCCCAGTTCATCCGCATGACCTGGCATGCTGCGGGCACCTATCGCACCACCGACGGTCGCGGTGGCGGCGGCCGTGGCCAACAGCGCTTCGCCCCCCTCAACAGCTGGCCTGACAACGTCAACATCGACAAGTCCCGTCGCCTGCTCTGGCCCATCAAGCAGAAATACGGCAACAAGATCTCCTGGGCCGATCTGCTGATCCTCGCCGGCAACGTCGCCCTGGAGACCATGGGCTTTCGCACCTTCGGCTTTGGCGGTGGGCGGCCCGACGTGTGGGAGCCGGATCAGGACGTCAACTGGGGGGATGAAATTGCCTGGCTCGGGGTCGATCCCGATCGGGTCAAGGGCGATCGCGAGCTTACGGCTCCCTTCGGGGCCACCCACATGGGCCTCATCTACGTCAACCCGGAAGGGCCCAACGCCAGCGGTGACTACATGGAGGCGGCCAAGGACATCCGTTCCACCTTCGGTCGCATGGCCATGAACGATGAAGAGACGGTCGCCCTTATCGCCGGCGGCCACACCTTCGGCAAGGCCCACGGCGCCGCGCCCGAATCCCACAAGGGGCCAGAGCCGGAAGCCGCGCCTCTGGAGGCCCAGGGCCTCGGCTGGATGAGCGACTACGGCAGCGGCTATGGCAAGGATACCGTCTCGAGCGGGCTCGAAGTGACCTGGACCAAGACACCGGCCCTGTGGAGCAACAACTTCTTTGAAAATCTGTTCAACTACGAGTGGGAGCTGACCAAATCGCCAGCCGGCGCCAAGCAGTGGGTGGCCAAGGATGCCCCGGAGATCATTCCCGATGCGCACATCCCGGGCAAGTTCCACAAGCCGACCATGCTCACTACCGACCTGACCCTGCGCTTTGACCCCGAGTTTGGCAAGATCTCCCGCCACTTCTACGAGGATCCGCAGGCCTTTGCCGATGCCTTCGCCCGCGCCTGGTTCAAGCTGACCCACCGCGACATGGGCCCCATTGCCCGCTACCTGGGGCCGGAAGTACCCAAAGAGGAGCTGATCTGGCAAGACCCCATCCCCGCCGTCAATCATCCCCTGATCGATGACAAGGACGTGGCCCTGCTCAAGGAGCAGATCCTGGCGACCTCCCTGTCCGTGGCTGAGCTGGTGTCGACCGCCTGGGCTTCCGCGTCCACCTTCCGTGGCTCTGACAAACGCGGTGGCGCCAACGGTGCCCGCATCCGCCTGGCTCCGCAAAAGGAGTGGGCCGTGAACCAGCCTGCCCAGCTTGCGAAAGTGCTTCAGGCCCTCGACGGGATACAGCAGACCTTCAGCGCTTCCGCCACCGGCGGCAAGCGGGTATCCCTCGCCGACCTCATCGTGCTGGCGGGCGGCGTGGGGGTCGAGCAGGCCGCGAAGAGAGCCGGTGTCGCCGTGACCGTGCCCTTCACTCCGGGCCGAATGGATGCCTCCCAGGCCCAGACCGATGTGGACTCCTTCGCGGTGCTCGAGCCCCTCGCCGATGGATTTCGCAACTACGCGGGTGAGTGCGCGGGCTTCGCGGAGACCATGCTGATCGACAAGGCGCAACTGCTCACCCTGAGTGCCCCCGAGATGACGGTACTGGTGGGCGGCATGCGGGTGCTCGGCACCAACGCGGGCAACTGCCACGGGGTCTTTACCGCCGCCCCGGGTACCCTCTCCAACGACTTCTTCGTCAACCTGCTCGACATGGGCACGGAGTGGAAGCTGGCGGCGGGCAGCCAGGGAGTCTATGAAGGCCGTGATCGCAAGAACGGCAAGGTGAAGTGGACCGGAACCCGGGTCGATCTGGTGTTCGGTTCCAACTCCCAGCTGCGCGCCCTGGCAGAGGTCTACGCCAGTGCCGATGCCAAGGAGAAGTTCGTGAAGGACTTCGTGGCGGCCTGGACCAAGGTGATGAACCTGGATCGCTTCGATCTCGCCTGATGACGCTGGCAGGTGCCCCGTTCCCGACGCCCCGGGAACGGGGCGTTTGGCGTTCTTTCCAGGTGTGACAACCCGCTTTTGCTGCGCTCTGAACATCCAGTCGGCCCCTAATTTGGGATTTAGGTCTATATCGACTTCATCCTCATAAAACACCGGATTATCTGCATCACAGCGGGCCAGTGCCGCGTCGATATTAGCCATTTTCTCCTGATAGGCAGGGTCTTTTATCCGCAAGGTCGGCACGGGCCTTCGCCAGACAATGCCCATACGCGGTAACCATCGGCGGAGCGTGGAGGCTGCCATATTGAGCCCCATTAACCGATTGATTTTGATAGCCAATAGTTCGGTACACCAACGGCTGCGCTGATAACCAAAATCTTGCGGAGAAAACTGCATGAGCAGCACCAGTAAGGTGACAATCTTGGCGACAGGTAAGATCGGGGCACGGCCAGCCGGTAAGGCTTCTAACGCCCCCACACCTTCATCCCGATACCACCGAAGCCAACGGCCGATGGTCGAGCGAGCAGCGCCGGTAAGGTGATGAACATCGGTGATCGTGCGTCCTTCATGTAACAGCAAGATGGCCATCAAGCGACGAGCATGCCCTTTATCACGCGTGGCATGGATGATTTTGTGAATGCGGCGCCGTTGTGGTCGTGGCAGGGGTGGTAGGATAGGCATCAACTCAGTCCTTTTGGTGTGGCTTGTTTTGTTTCGCGCCTAATGAGATCGCACAAACTGGACTGAGTTCCCTTCCTCCTGTGATCTACTATTCGGAACAGCTATTTAGCTCCAACCTGCAATGAAACTATGTAACCAAAAATTAAATCTAGGTAGTAGTGAGCGTTGAGACCACCTCACCAGATGAGCCGATGAAGGATCTTGTTCGGCTCACGAAATGAGCCGATAGGACAATATCATTGGCTCACAGAATGAGTCGATGATAAGAAATATTTCTCTCCACACAAACTAGAGTATGGAAGCATATTATTCGGCGTTGTTGCCCAAATCAGTTGTAAGAGCACAGCTTCCCCAGCCCCAAGTGACCGCTACACTCAGGGCTGTCTGACGGGCAGACCAAGGCTGTTCAGTTTGTTTATTGCTCCAACATACGCCATCACTTCCCCTACCTGACCGTTGTATGTTCGCAGACTGATTTTCCCCGCCAGCAACTGATTGAACCGATACATCGCTGTTTCCGCCAGCGAGCGACGGTGATACCCCGATATCTTCTTCCAGTGCGCCAGCCCTTCCTTGCGCATTACCTGCACAGCCTCATTTCTTGGATGTCCCTTTTCCCATAGGCCAGCGTTCTTGCGAGGTGGGATACAGGCTGTCGCCCCTTTGTACGAGATAAGCTGATGGCTGGCTTTGCTGTCGTAGGCGCCATCCGCATAAACCCGGCCCAGCTTACGCCGCAGTGGATTGAGTAAGGTTGGCAGCACCTCGGCATCATGGACATTCTCCAGTGACACTTCTGCTGCCACGATATCGTGGGTTGCCGGGTCCACCGCCAGATGCAGCTTGCGCCACACTCGCCGTTTCTCGGCGCCGTGTTTTCTGACCTTCCACTCGCCTTCACCAAATACCTTCAGACCGGTCGAGTCGATGACCAGGTCGGTGATACGCCCCTTGGCCGGCTGCCGATAGGCCACCGTTACCGTGCGGGCCCGCTTGCTTACGCAGCTATAGTCCGGTGCGCACAGCGGCACATTCATCAACTCGAACAAGGAGTCGAGTAGCCCCTGAGTTGCGCGAAGCGTGAGGTTAAAAATCCCCTTGAGCATCAGGAAGGTTGAGATGGTCTGGTCGGTGTAGAGCTGGCTGCGGCCCCGTCGTCCGTGATGGTCGTGGTGGAACCAGTTGTTCATGACCTCGGCATCAACCCAGAAGGTGAGCGAGCCACGCTTAATCAAAGATTTGTTGTATTGAGGCCAGTTAGTGATGGAGTGAAGCGACGCGCCCATGATGCAGACTTGAAGGGAATGGTAGTGATCAGATCACTGCGTCCTCAGTTAGTTCCATTCACGCTGCATCGATTTGGGAACAACGCCCTTCGCGTATCATTTTTGAACATTAAATGACGCCTGATGACACCAATGCCTTCCTTCATGTGGAAAGAGGTCGCCAAGCTGGCAGTGGGCTAGCGAGTGTCACTGAGCGGGAACTTCACATTCATCTTTACCCCTGCTTTTCACGCGGGAAAATTTGGAACCCGCCTTCGGACAAGGGGCGGAGGAAATTGCCATCAAGGGGTAAATTCAGTGTTTTTACTCTGATCCTGGGCTCATTTTGGTGCGTATCTCTGTACGGTTTGTGACACCTCTTGTGTACAATCCTCAGCCCGATTTTTATCTCCAGCCAGGCCATGGCTCGGACCGTTATCCATCCCAGAGTGAATCAAGTGACCGCGACCCACCCCATGCTCGACAGTTATTACAGCAACGACCTGGTGTTCTTCTCCATCCTGCTGGCGGTGCTCGCCTCCTACACGGCGCTGAACATGACGAGCCGGGTGAGCCAAAGCCAGGGATGGGGCGCCGCCCTCTGGCTCACGGGGGGTGCCTTTGCCATGGGGTTCGGTATCTGGTCCATGCACTTCATCGGCATGCTCGCCTTCAACCTGCCCATCGCGCTCGGCTACGATCTCCCCCTCACCGGCCTCTCCCTGGTCGCGGCCATCGGCTCCTCGGCTTTCGCCCTCTGGCTGGTGAGCCGCCCCCAGCTCCCCTGGGGCCGGATCCTGTTCGGAGCCGTGCTGATGGGGGCCGGGATCGCCACCATGCACTACATCGGCATGGCGGCGATGAAGATAATACCCGGCATCCACTACCAGAGGGGGCTCTTCGTCCTCTCCATCCTCATCGCAGTGCTCGCCTCCGGGGCCGCCCTCTGGATTGCGTTCAGGCTGCGCAACAGCAGCCCGCGCGCCTTCTTCAGCAAGGCTTGCGCCTCCCTCGTCATGGGCTGCGCCATCATCGGCATGCACTACACCGGCATGGCGGCGGCCCAGTTTCCGGAAGGGAGCCTGTGCGGCGCCCTCTACACCGGGCTCGACACCCAGTGGCTGGCGACCGTGGTCATCATAGTGACCCTGGCGGTGTTCGCCATCGCCCTGGTCCTCTCCATGCTGGATGCCCACGCCGCGCGCCTCTCGACCTCCCTCCACCAGGCTCACAACGAGCTGCTCAAGCTGGCGCTGCACGACAGCCTGACCCGGCTGCCCAACCGATTGCTGTTCGCCGACCGCCTGGAGCAGCGCATTCAGGAGTGTCAGCACAGCCAGCGCAGCTTCTCCCTGCTGTTTCTCGATCTCGACGGCTTCAAGATCATCAACGATGCCCACGGCCACCACACCGGGGATCTGCTGCTGGTCGAAGTGGCGGAGCGGATCACTGCTCTGCTTGGCCCCAATGATACCGCCTCGCGCTTCGGGGGGGATGAGTTCGTACTGGCCCTGGCGCCGGGGGACATCGGCCAGACCACAGCCTTCGCCGAGCGTCTGCTGGCCACGCTGGCACAGCCCTATGAGTGGGAGCACCACAGCCTGCACATCACCGCCAGCATCGGCATTGCCGTCTATCCCCAGGATGGCACCAGCCTGCACGAGCTGACCCTCAACGCCGATGCCGCCATGTATTACGCCAAGGAGCAGGGGCGCAACGACTACTACTACTTCGACAGCGCCATGAACGCCAACGCCCACCAGCAGTTCCTGCTGCACAAGGAGCTGCAACACGCCCTGGAGCGGGGGGAGCTGGCCCTGCACTACCAGCCCAAATACTGTGCCCGCAGCGGCCAGGTGGTCGGCGCCGAGGCCCTGCTGCGCTGGCAGCACCCGGAGCATGGTGCCGTCTCGCCGGCCAGCTTCCTGCCGCTGGCGGAGAAGAGCCGGCTCATCATCCCCATCGGCAACTGGGTCATCGACGAGGCGTGCCGCCAGATGAGCGCCTGGCGGGCGGCGGGTCATCACGACTGGAGCGTGGCAGTCAATCTCTCCACCATCCAGCTCGCCAGCCCCGGGCTGCTGGAGGAGGTGCAGGGCGCCCTCGCCCGCCATCGGCTAGAGGCCCGTCACCTGACCCTGGAGATCACCGAATCCACCGCCATGCAGAAGGCCGAGGAGAGCCTCGCCATCCTCAACCGTCTGGCCGAGCTCGGCCTTGGCATCTCCATCGACGACTTCGGCACCGGCTACTCCAGCCTGCTCTACCTCAAGCGCTTTCCCGCCAACGAGCTCAAGATAGACAGGGGCTTCGTCACCACGCTGGCGCCACAGGGGGACGATGCCACCATCATCGGTGCCATCATCGCCCTGGGCCAAGCCCTAGAGATGCGCATCGTGGCCGAAGGGGTAGAAACCGAGGAACAGCGCGCCCTGCTGACCCTGCTCGGTTGCGACACCCTACAGGGGTATCTGCTCGGGCGTCCCATGACGGGTGACCAACTGCTGGCGCACTGCTGCGCCGAGGTGGCAATCCCAGACAGCGTGTCCGCCTTAACCTGCCCCCTATCTGCGCCCATCACGCATTCACCGATTGCGCCTTGCCTTGGCTCTGGGTACGCTGCGACAACATGACTCAAATGCTGCCACCCGTCCCGTCAAACGGTGCAGCCTGCACGTTCTCCCTATCGCAACAAGGCAGTTCACACCAGGAGCAACAGATGGCCAGATCGGCATCAACCCAGAAGGTGAGTGAACCACGATTAATCAAAGATTTGTTGTATTTAGGCCAGTTGATGATGGAGTGAAGCGACGTGCCCATGATGCAGACTTGAAAAGGATGGTGGTGATCAGATCACCAAGTCCTCAGTTAGTTCCATTCAAGCTGCATCGATTTGGGAAACAACGCCATATTATTCTTATTATCTCCCTATCCAAGTTCAATGCCTAAACCTGATTCAGTACAGACCAACTCGGTCATCAGCCCTCCTCAATGCAGGGGCGTTTTGTTGCTAATCTTCTACTGAAAACGACAGTTTGGGGTAGGATAGCTCATGAGAGGTCGTGTTTGTATAATGAGGAATGCTACATGATGCCCTATGCAACCTATCAAGCAGCTACTGCGAACTTTCTCCTAGAAGCTCTTGGTATTCCTCGTGACCCACTAGGAGCACATCTATGGATCGTGGCTGGCGTATCACCGGACATACTCTATCGGCTCGCTGAATTGATGAAGACGGATGTGGGGACGGTTTGCCAATGGGCTGGTATTAGCCGGAGTGCACTGGCCCGAAAGCTTCGGATTGAGGTTCCCCTATCAATATCGCAGGGTGCCAGGGTATACGGAGTTGCACAGGCCCTCGATGTGGTACTCCTCTTCCACAGGAACGATGCCATCAAGGCTGTGTCATGGTTAAACCGCACAGCCTGGGGGCTCGGTGGCGTGGCTCCAGCCACGTTGTTGACTACACAGATGGGAGTCCAGGCTGTTGTCGAGCTTGTAGGGCGGATTGAGCATGGGGTTTGTCAATAAGTAATAAGTCGGCTGGCTTATATGCTAAAACTAGCATAATAGATTGAAATTTGATCAACCAGATTGATTTTGAAGATTTTTTCACATCCCCCCACTTGAAAAAATTGGAAAACTGTCCATTTACTAATTATGAGAGCTATAAATAAATTTTTTCCATTTCAACATTCCGCTGCTGCGCAGCGAAGAGAGACCAGTTTTACAAACCCACACCTTATTTTTATTCAATCAGTGAGTTGGTGTTGATGAATTAAAATTCATTAAGTTAGCTTGAAAATCAATGCACCATCACTTGGTAATGGTTTTTCTATGATCTGACAGAAAATAGAAAATAGAAAATAGAAAATAGAAAATAGAAAATAGAAAATAGAAAATAGAAAACATAGTATCAATAAAATACCTGATTACCCATGATTAGCAGTCAGTTACCACGAACTATACTGATCTTACGTACAGTTATCGAGGTGCGAGATCATGGCCAAAAGCAAAATCCAATTCCAGAAAGGCTACAGCCTGTTTGAGTTTCTCAAGGACTATGGCACTGAGGCTCAGTGCGAAAACGCGCTGTTCACTTGGCGTTTTCCTAACGGCTTTGTCTGCCCTGAATGTGCCAACAAGACCTGTTGTCGCCTGAGAAGGCGGCCACGTGTGTGGCAATGCAATCACCCGACATTCCGCACCTGATTTAGGAATAAATTTGCCGATAGCGCTCACCCAATACCTCCAAAATGATCTGCTGGTCTCCTGTTAGCTCCGTTACTTGTGGCGGAGCTTCTCCCAGTCGATATTCATGGATGCCACCAAAGCGCAAAAAGATCCAACGGGCCGTCGGCTGCTGGGTCGGTTTCTTTTTCATATCCGCCACACTGCGATTCTGCTCCACTAATCCCTGCCGGATCCGGTGCTCCAACGCTGCGTAAATCATCAGGCTGAATCGCCCCGGCTTCTCTAGACACTTTTGAGCCGTTCGAAATATTGCTTTTCACACTCTACTGGCGATAGCCCGTTGTTGAAACTGTGCCGACGCTTGGGGTTGTAAAACATTTCAATGTAATCGAACACATCCCGCCGGGCCTCCTCGCGATCCGCATAGGTTTTACGTCGGATCCGCTCGCGTTTTAGGAGCTGGAAGAAACTCTCCGCCACCGCGTTATCATGACAGTTACCACGTCTGCTCATGCTGGCCTTGAGCCGGTGCTCCCGCAAAAAATCCTGCCAGTCATAGCTGCTAAACTGGCTACCTTGGTCGGAATGAACCAACACTTCCTGCTCAGGTCGCCGTCGCCACACCGCCATCAGTAACGCGCTGATGGCTAGCTCTCGGTCGATCCTTGGCCTCATTGACCAACCAATGACTTGTCGTGAAAACAAATCCAATACTGCGGCCAGATAGAGCCAGCCTTCATGGGTTCGGATATAAGTGATGTCCGTTACCCAGACCTTATTTGGCTCAGTCACATCGAACTGGCGCTCAAGATGATTCGGTGCAACCACTGCCGGCTGGCCACCATAATGACCGGGACGGCGACGATAACCGGTTTGTGAACGTAAACCCTCATGACGCATTAATCGCGCCACCCGGTGTTTCCCGCAGGTCTCTCCCATCTCTCGCAGGTCATCCCGGATCTTACGATAACCATAGACGCCCCCGCTTTCTAGCCAACATTGCTTGATCTGGCCCAGGAGGCGTTGGTCTTCCAGGGCTCGGGCAGATAAAGGCTGGAGCTGCCAGGCGTAATAACCGCTCGGGTGGACATTCATCATTCGACACAGTCTGCGGATGGGATATGTGGACGCGTGCTCCCGGATGAAGGCGTACCTTACCCTGACAGCTTGGCAAAGTACGCGGCGGCCTTTTTTAAGATATCTCGCTCATCGGTGACGCGGCGCAGTTCAGCCTTGAGGCGCCTAATTTCGGCTTGCTGGCTGGAGTCATGCTGTTGCTGCACGTCGGGTTGGCTGTAGCGCCTGATCCAGGCGTAAAGACTATGGCTGGAAACACCAAGCCGCTCAGCAACCTCTGCCACTGGGTAATTCCGCTCAGTCACTTGCTTGACGGCGGCCAATTTGAATTCTTCCGTGTAACGTTGCTGTTTGCTCATAACACCTCCTGAATGACCTCAGTTTGAGGCTCTTGGGGTGTCTAGGAAAGTAGGGGCGATTCAGGCTACAGGTCATCACCATGAGCAACGCTTCAATCCGCTCCGGCTTTTTCAGGTACAGTGAGGAGGTTAAAAACTCCGGGCTCTTGAGAAAACGAAAGCCCCGTTCGACATTCTGCTGCGCTTTATAGGTGGCCAAAAGTTCGGCCATGGTTCAGCGTATCGCTGTGGTCATTGGTCGCCAGGATGAACACCCCGGTCTGGTTGCGGGCCTCTTCAACGCAAGCCAGGCTAGTTGCCGCCAACCCAGTGATTTGAAACTGATGGCCAATTGGCTCTTCGCCACGCTTGGGTCTGCCACGTCCTGTATAAACGGGTTCACCTACCACTTCGGCATCCAGTTGCAGCAGCATCAAGCTGGCGGTAAAACAGCTCAACTCAGCTTGGGCATCCGCCTCACAAGCAAAGCGTCGGGCACACAATTTGGCGAAGGCTTTGAGCTCGCGGGTACTGTCTTTGAGCAGGTTTTTGGCCAATGTCTGCTGCTCGCGGTGGCTGGCTTGTTCGCTGCGCACCAGCAACCAACGTTGCGCGACCCCGGCATAATTCGCGTGTTGCCAACGGCCATGATAGCCATTGCCCAGAGCGGTCAGCGGTTGTGCACCTATGGTTGCCACGGCCTGCTTTGCCTCATTGAGAGTGACGGGCACCCGGGTCACAAATAGTTGCTGCTGTTGCGCCAGTAATTGCAAGGTATCGGCGCAGTACAGTGCGGCATCGCCGACCAGATAACGGCACTCCTGCGCGGCCTTGAGACTGCTCAAATGGCGACGAACGGTCTGGGCAAAGGCTTTGGTGTCATTACTATTGCCGCTCAGGGCCTGCATATAGACAGGTAGGCCGGCCTGATTTTCACAGATGAGCTCAAGGATCACTTGATTCAGCTCTGGCCGGTGATCACGACTATAACCACGCACCAGTTGCAGCTTACCGACCAGATCCCCATCGGCACAGTCATAGGCGCCATCGACGTGGAAGCTGGTAATATCGAGGTGCACTGCGGTGCTTTTGAGCCCCAGCCGCTCGACAACTTGCGCCGCCATCACCTGATACAAGGCGCTGACATCGGCCTCAAAGAGGGCATCGAGACAGCGACCGAGCACATCATCATTGAGGTCATCAGCACAGATCCCGGGGCCAATCAGGCGCTCAACCGGCTTGTTAGCGAAGAATTGCGGGAACATGTGCAGGGTGCTGCTGTGAAAGCCGAGGCCGTTCACTATCATGGCGACCAAGGCTTCACCATGTGAGACCTTGAAAGGCGGGGTTTTGGGGAGCAAGGCATCGATCATGCGGGCAATGCCCAGTTCCTGGCAGAGTGCGGCGACCAAACCAAGGTGATCGAGGTTACGGATCGAGATAGCGGGTGCGGCCATGATGATCTACCTGCAAAAGAGAGTAATAGATCAGAACGGCCGATCGCCGTCAAGCACTGAAAATAGCAAAATCAGGTGCGGAATGACGGATCACTGCCGTCACCAGATGTCATTGACTGGAAACACGATTTTCGCAAACACCAAGCTCCCACTGACCAAGTGGTTTCTGGCAATGCACCTGTTGTCACAAACCAAAACAGGCTTGTCAGCGATGGAGCTAAAGCGCCAGTTGGGCGTCAAATATGACACCGCCTGGATGCTCAAGCACAAGCTGCTGCTGCAAGCCACGAAAGAATCCGATGACAAGCAGCCCATCAGCGGCATCATTCAGCTCGATGATGTCTACTGGGGTGGCGAGCGCCGTGGTGGCAAACGGGGTCGGGGCGCGGCAGGCAAGACGCCGTTTGTGGCAGCAGTGGCCCTGAACAAGGAAGGACATCCAATCAAGATGCGGATGACGGTGGTCGATGGTTTCAAAACCAAGTCCGTTGCTGATTGGGCAAAACGGCATATTGCCAGTGGTAGCGCGGTGATATCCGATGGATTGGCCTGTTTCAAAGCGGTCAAGGAGGCCAATTGTGAGCACCTGGGTGTTGTCACCGGGGGCAACCTGGACTGGCTGGATCATCCGGCATTCAACTGGGTAAACACGATGATAGGAAATGTGAAAAACTCGCTGCGGGGCAGTTGCCATACGCTCGGAGCGAAGCATTTACCAAGGCATCTTGCGGAATACTGCTTCCGGTTTAATCATCGTTTTGACCTCAAGAGCATGTTGGTTGAATTGGGGCATGCAGTCGTGGCAAGCCCTCCGATGCCATATCGGCTCTTGAAGCTGGCTGAGGGTCATGGGTAATCAGGTAAGGCCTTGATTATATAAGCTGTTCATGTCAGTCTTTTGTTTTCAGCGGAAGAGAAAAATTCGATGGGAAGTTCTGAACTTAGCTTGCTGAAAATGGCGATTATGCAGTCTTGGAACGCGGTTGTGATTACCAGTGCTGACAGGGCAGCAGGATATCCTGTAAAAATTGCGAACCCTGCTTTTTGTCAGATGACAGGTTACGCAATTGATGAGTTGTATGGTCAGTCATTGAAGATGTTACAAGGCCCTGCTACAGATCAGGAGGTGATTAACCGGCTTAGAAGTTGTCTTACCAGTGGTGAATACTTCGAGGGTATGACTACTAATTACCGCAAAGACGGTTCGCCATATTTGGTGCGCTGGAATATCTCACCGGTACGAGATGAGGTGGGTGACATCACGCACTTTGTTTCAGTGCAGCAAGATATGACTGCTTATGCCAAGGTAGAAGATACCAGTAAAATTCTTGGTCAGGCACTGGATGCCGCAGCAGAGCCGATACTCGTTACCGATGCGCATGCAAAGATAATCTATGCTAATCAATCGTTTATCCAGGTTAGCGGTTACGAAGAATCAGAATTAATCGGCAATACACCAACACTTTTCAAGTCAGGCTTACACGACGATGACTTTTATAAGAACTTAAAAGCGTCTTTAATGACAGCAAAGACGTTCCAGGCAATTTTCATTAATAAACGTAAAGACGGTACCTTGTATCATTCTGAGCAGAGTATCTCCGCTATCAAAGACCAAGCTGGTAACATTACTAACTATGTTAGTGTTGGAAAAGATGTCACTGAGCGACTTCTTGAAGAGCAGGCGCTTCGTGAATCGGCAACAGTGGATCAACTAACTGGTTTGTTTAACCGCAATCATGGTAAGGCGTTGTTAAGTGAGGCTTATAGCTTTACTCTTAGCCGGGAAGAGTCCATGAGTCTCATTCTTTGCGATATTGACCACTTTAAGCAGATTAATGATAGCTTTGGGCATCCTGTTGGTGATCAGATTTTAGCTCAAGTATCGGGTCTGCTTCGAAAGTCGGTTCGGGGTAATGATCGGATAATTCGTTGGGGCGGCGAGGAGTTTTTGATCCTGCTTGAGAATTGCACTGATATGGTCGCGGCAGAATTAGCTGAACGTTTGCGATTGCGAATTGCTTCAGAGCAGTTTCAGAATGTAGGCAAGGTCACCGTGTCACTGGGAGTTGCATCATTATTTCAGAAAGAAAGTTTAGAGCAGCTGATCAGCCGTTGCGATGAAGCCTTGTATAAGTCAAAACGTAATGGTCGAAACCAACTAACGTTAGGGAAGGTGCGAACAAGTCCCTGATATGAGATCATGTTTGTCATCTGGAGCCATGAAAAAGGGTTCATCATGAGTCATCAGCTCACCTTCGCCGACAGTGAATTCAGCAGTAAGCGCCGTCAGTGCGTATTCCGGCGAAGTTGAACAGCCACTCCGGCCAACGTGAACACCCTGATCCTTAACGCGCTCACGTCATCTCGTTTCTAACTCGACTGTTCAGATTGGGTCAACTCACTTCTCCTCTTCCTCATCGATTCTCCCTTCAGTGGCAGCCGGTGAGCGTTGTGCATCAGCCGGTCCAGGATCGCATCTGCCAGGGTGTTGTCACCCAAGCTCGCGTACCACTCTTCAGTTGGCAGGTGACTGACCACTATCGTCGAGTATTTCCCATACCGATCATCCATGATCTCCAGCAGTGCGTTGCGCTGTTCGGCATTCACCGCCTCCAGTCCCCAGTCATCCAGGATCAGCAGCTCTATCCTTGCCAGTTGACCCAATGTCGCTTGATGGCCATCTTGCTGTTACATGAAGGACGCACGATCACCGATGTTCATCACCTTACCGGCGCTGCGCGCTCGACCATCGGTCATTGGCTTCGGTGGTATCGAGATGAAGGCATAGATGCGCTAGAAGCCTTACCGGCTGGCCGTGCCCCAGTCTTACCTATCGCCAAGATTGTCACCTTACTGGTGCTGCTCATGCAGTTTTCTCCGCAAGATTTTGGTTATCAGCGCAGCCGTTGGTGTACTGAACTATTGGCTATAAAAATCAATCGATTAACAGGGCTCAATGTGGCAGCCTCCACGCTCCGCCGATGGTTACCTCGTATGGGCATTGTCTGGCGCAGGCCCGTGCCGACCTTGCGGATAAAAGACCCAGCCTATCAGGAAAAAATGGCGAATATCGACGCCGCGCTGGCCCGCTGTGATGCCGATAATCCGGTGTTTTATGAGGATGAAGTCGATTTAGACCTCAATCCCAAATTAGGAGCCGACTGGATGTTCAGAGCGCAGCAAAAGCGGGTTGTCACACCGGGGCAGAATGCCAAGCATTATCTGGCAGGCGTTCTCCACGCAGGCAACGGAAGGGTACTTTACGTCAGCGGGATCAAGAAAAACTCATCGCTGTTTATTGCCATGCTGGAAAAGCTGCGCCACCACTACCGACGAGCCAAAACCATCACGTTGATCCTCGATAACTACATCATTCACAAAAGCAAACAGACCGAGCGATGGTTGAAGAAGAATCCCAAGTTCTGCCTGGTGTTCCAGCCAGTTTACAGCCCTTGGGTTAATCACATAGAACGGCTATGGCACAAGTTACATGAAACCATCACGCGCAATCATCAATGCAGAGGGATGGCAAACCTGCTGGCCCGAGTGAAACACTTCATGGATACCGTGTCTCCTTTCCCGGGGAATGGCTATGGCACAGCGAAGGTGTAGCACTATTGGGATCAGTTATTTAGAAGATAACGATGTGGCTACATCATTCTCGCGTAGCGAGGATTGCTCATAGATCTGTCGGTTCTCGCCCCCAGGCAAGATAGGCTCAGTAGCCATTTTTTTCTTTTTCTAGGTTGCACCACTGGTCGTGGTGCATGTGATCCAGTTCTGTATCTACAATGCTGGCGATTGGTCTCTCCTCTGTAGTTGTTTTAGCCGCTGCAATTTTGGACAGTATGCGACATGCCGAGAACTGCTCTAGCTGTGCGGCCATAACTACTGCGACGTCCGGAAATTTATCGATAACCTAGCAGTTTAAATAGCCATGTTTCGTCACTAGGAATTAGTGTTTATATATATTCGTTGTAATTCTAGGTGCAATTATTAGGCTTGATAAATAAATCCCACAAAATGTCAATTTATTTTTTTCGTCCTATTGATCTTTGATGGGAATAGTCATATCTTCATCGGCACATAGACAGGTTGGCCTATGTAGATATAACGTATTCTACTGGTTTTGTTGAAATGTTATCTCTGAATTCCTGTGCACTATACTCGTATGGTCGTTACAAGTGACATTGTACACGAAGCACAGTTTAAGCATGTCTGGTCTCATAGGAATAAACTAAAGGTAAAGCATCTTTTGATATTTCACGCGCGATTTATAACAGGCTGATTTTGGTTATAATTAAAATTAAATCCAAGTGGTAATGCATATTATATATAAAAAGCAGGTCTATAAGGCCGAGGATAATAACAATGAGACAAAGAAATGAAACAATATTTGAGTGTGAACTCCTGACGTACGACCAGCAAGATCAGAGAAATAATGAGCAGCAGGACAAAAATGTAGTTTTCGCGAAAGTCATGGACAAAAGCGAGCAATTGACGTTGCCGGACCTTTTGCCAAATAGTCGACCGATGAGGACCAGCCGTAATCTGCATGCTATTATTTTACACAATAACTGGATCCCGCGTTTCAACCAGATGACGGCTGAACCAGAGGTCGCTAATTCTGATAATCAGCGCCTAGGTCTCTCTGATGCAGGTCAGCGATCTGCGCTGGTTGATGCCTGCCAGCATGCACATCTGTCAGACAGGGCAATTGATGATCATTTGACCGCGATTTGTGAACAGCATAGTTATCATCCTGTACGTAGTTGGCTGGAGAACGGGATGCCGTGGGACGGTAAATTACGAGTGGATAAGGTTATAGCCACCCTAGGTGCGGTCAACCCAAGGTATGCAGCTCAGGTAATTTATCCATGGTTGATTGGATGTATTGCTGCATTATATGAACCCAATTGGATATCAAAATTGGTTCCGGTCCTCGCGGGTGGCCAATCATTCAAAAAATCTGCATGGATACGCCATATTGCCACTGTGGTGCCTGGGTCAACACTGGATTGCTCCATCAATCCCGATGTGCCTGATGATGTGAGACGCGCAGTTTCCGCGTGGGTGGTAGAATTGGCCGAACTTGAGAGTACCACTAGGCATGAGGCTGGCAGTTTGAAAGCGTTTTTAACGAGAGATCATGACCGTTTTCGAGTGCCATATGGGCGCAATTTCACTGTTAAGCGACGTCAAACTAGTTTTATTGGCACGGTTAACGGCACTGGTTTCCTGAGAGATGCTACAGGGAGTTCGCGGTTTGCGGTGATCGAGTTGGCGTCACCAGCAAATATGGATGCTCTAAATGAAATTCTTGGCTGGAGTTGGGATGAGGGGCGAGTGCGTCACACCGAACCCGAGAGGTTACGGCAGTTTTGGTTGGAGGTGAAGGCAAAATATGATGATGGGGCCTCTTGGTATCTGGATGAAACGACAGTCATTCAAGCTGCGTCTATAAACGATGCCCACACTGATAAGGGAACTTGGTACGACCTTATTTGCCATCATTATCTTTCAGGGGAAAATAATAATACCAAATGGATTATTGCGAGTGAGTTGTGCAAGCTGCATGGAGAGAAGGCCAATATGGCAGCTTCTTGTGGTAAAGCACTCAAGATGCTCGCAAGCGAGGGGAAAATACAGAGCAAAAAAGGCCGAGCTAATCAAACACTGTACTGTTTGCCAATGATTGGAACAAATAGGATAGATAAAGTGACAAAGTAAAAAACACCCGCCACTGAGGCGGGTGTTTTTTATCAAAAGATGCTGCTAATGGTTAATGAATTAGATTCTGGTTAAGTGAACATTACAATGTTGCTAACCATCCATAAACCACATTATTACTGATTGAGTGATAGTTATGGTTAGGTAGTTAAGTAATTTTAATGAAAATAAAATTGTGAAGTATGGGTGAGTATAATTCAAAACTGTCAATATACTTATCCTTTATAGCGAACCTAATTAACCATCTAACCATTAGCGAAAATAAACCTACGAATGTGGTGCTTTAGGTTGATTAGGTGGTTTAAACAATGATTAACCAATTATTTTTAATTGCCGTTATTCAACGGCAAACGATCCACAGTCACACCCTTGGTATATTCTGATTAACATCCAACACCTGAATAGACAAGGTTTATCGACGACGTGTGCTCCATGTCACCTGTAGAAGCGGTACGAGTACTCTAAATAGCTGTTCCGAATAGTAGATCACAGGAGGAAGGGAACTCAGTCCAGTTTGTGCGATCTCATTAGGCGCGAAACAAAACAAGCCACACCAAAAGGACTGAGTTGATGCCTATCCTACCACCCCTGCCACGACCACAACGGCGCCGCATTCACAAAATCATCCATGCCACGCGTGATAAAGGGCATGCTCGTCGCTTGATGGCCATCTTGCTGTTACATGAAGGACGCACGATCACTGATGTTCATCACCTTACCGGCGCTGCTCGCTCGACCATCGGCCGTTGGCTTCGGTGGTATCGGGATGAAGGTGTGGGGGCGTTAGAAGCCTTACCGGCTGGCCGTGCCCCGATCTTACCTGTCGCCAAGATTGTCACCTTACTGGTGCTGCTCATGCAGTTTTCTCCGCAAGATTTTGGTTATCAGCGCAGCCGTTGGTGTACCGAACTATTGGCTATCAAAATCAATCGTTAATGGGGCTCAATATGGCAGCCTCCACGCTCCGCCGATGGTTACCGCGTATGGGCATTGTCTGGCGAAGGCCCGTGCCGACCTTGCGGATAAAAGACCCTGCCTATCAGGAGAAAATGGCTAATATCGACGCGGCACTGGCCCGCTGTGATGCAGATAATCCGGTGTTTTATGAGGATGAAGTCGATATAGACCTTAATCCCAAATTAGGGGCCGACTGGATGTTCAGAGCGCAGCAAAAGCGGGTTGTCACACCTGGAAAGAACGCCAAACATTACCTGGCAGGCGTTCTCCATGCAGGCAATGGAAGAGTACTTTACGTCAGCGGGATAAAGAAAAACTCATCGCTGTTTATCGCCATGCTGGAAAAGCTGCGTCGCCACTACCGACGAGCCAAAACCATCACACTGATCCTCGATAACTACATCATTCACAAAAGCAAACAGACCGAGCGATGGTTGAAGAAGAACCCCAAGTTCTGCCTGGTGTTCCAGCCAGTTTACAGCCCTTGGGTTAATCACATCGAACGGCTGTGGCACAAGTTACATGAAACCATCACGCGCAATCATCAATGCAGAGGAATGGCCAGCCTGCTGGCCCGAGTGAAACACTTCATGGATACCGTGTCTCCTTTCCCGGGGAATGGCTATGGTACAGCGAAGGTGTAGCACTATTGGGATCAGTTATTTAGAGTGGCAGTCACAGTCAATACAATGTGTCGGTCTGCAAATCTCCATATCTTTGACTTTTGTGAGCTGAATATCGGTAGGTGGATAGGGCCTTCAATATTTCTTTACGTCCAAATTCCATATAGTCCGGGCAATTAGTCAGATGTGGGCTACTCGCCCACAACTGTCAATGCTCTAAAACCGCTAGCCAGAGAGAGGTTCCCTTGGCTAGCCTGTTCAATGTGGTTGCTCCACCACATCATCATTATCACTCGTTGCTCAAAGTAATCTGCACGATTATAGGCACGGCGGATCTCGTTCTCGTCTGCGTGAGACAGTGCTGCCTCGATGGCATCAGGGTTGAATCCCTGTTCGTTTAGAGTGGTGCTACCCAGCGAGCGCAAACCGTGGGCCACCAGTCGTCCGCCATAGCCCAGTCGCTTGAGGGCGGCATTCGCGCTCTGGTCGTTGATGTGGCCGAGTGGATCACGGTAGCCGGGGAACACGAAGGGGCGGTGGCCACTAATCGGTTTCATCCGTTCCAGCAGGGATATTGCTTGTGGTGTCAGAGGGACTCGGTGCGGGCGTTCCTTCTTCATCCGATCTTCAGGGATGTTCCAGACTTTGGCATCGATATCGATCTCATCCCAGCGAGTACCTGCGGATTCGCCTGGGCGAACCAAGGTATGCAAGCTCCATTCAATTTGGCAGCGTGTTGTGAGGTCTAACCTCCCATTTGCAATGTCTGCCATCAGATGTGGCAACTCTGCTGGCTTGAGGGTCGGCATGTGCTTTTTGGTGGGTTTCTTGAATACCTTACGAATGGCAGAGCAAGGATTAGCCTGGAGAAGGCCATGATTGACGCTATAGTCGAGAATTTCGTTAATCCTCTGGCAGAGGCGACGTACAGTCTCATGTTTGCCATCTGCTTCAATTGGGCGAAGAATTTCAATAACTTTAGGCGCACGTATCTGGTCTATGGGCATTGAGCCAATGAAGGGCAACACATAGAGTTCAAGGGAGCGCCACGAATCGGTGGCATAGGCGTCTGTCACATTGTGGCGTTTCAATTCCAGCCATTTGCACGCCATGCGTTCGAACGTGTTAGCACTAGCTTCTTGCTTGGCTTGAGCTGTGGCGATCTGTTCTTCTTTATGGAGCTTGGGATCAATGCCTTGGGCCAGTAGGGTGCGGACTTCTCGCCGCCGCTCTCTAGCAGCGGCAAGGGAGACTTCTGGATAAGTACCAAATCCCATGTTGGTGCGCTTTTTATCGGCTGGTTTTTGGTACTTGAAAACCCATCTTTTCCCTCCGTTAGGCTTAACTCTCAGCTCTAACCCTTCCCCATCAGGCAAGGTTAACTCTTTGATGTCTGCTTTGGCTGTTTTCACTTTAGTGTCAGAAAGCCGGTTTGTTCCTGTCTTACGCGTCTTCTTGTCCATGCCGCCTCTTAGTACCACTGAATTTAGTACCATCGCCCTTGTGGTACTAGTAATGGTACTAAATGAGCTGGTTTCTGGCGACTTCCTCGGACTACTGAGGACAACAAAAAACCCGCAAAGCCTTTGGCAATGCGGGTTTCTGTACTTCTTCGTTCCCGGCCGGAACATGATTTGGTGGAGCTGGGGGGATTTGAACCCCCGTCCAAAATTACTACATCCTTGGCACTACATGCTTAGTCACTCTTTACATTCGCCAACCCGCTGCGGAGAGACACGCCACGCATTGACTAGCTCGATTGGTTTTAATGCTTCCGCCCCGAGCAGGACTTCCACACGATCCTGTGAAGGATGACCTTCCAATTCCCTAGGACACAGGCAAGCTAGGGGAGAAGGGCTCAGCGCAGGTTATTAAGCTGCGAGTGCGTAGTTTTCGTCGTTTGCGACTATTTTTTTGCGGTTTATTAACGAGGCCTACCGCACCTCGGCATGCACCTTGGGTTTCGTGAATCTTGTCGAATCCAGAATCAGCCCCAAGTTGTTAAGAGGGATTGTACGCAAAAATGCTGCCATGGCAAGGCGTTGATGGCAATCGATCGGTCATGGCCATTCGACTGCTGATTTATTGGGCGCAAGAGGGATGGAGAACGCAAGCTGCGGGCCGGAAAAGAAAAAGTCCGGGCTGTGACCCGGACCTTGCTGCGCTATCGGATTAGCCGCGGTTCTTGTTCTTCATGATGCGGGCTTTTTCCCGATCCCATTCGCGGGCCTTGGTGTCCTCGCGCTTGTCGTGTTCTTTCTTGCCTTTCACCAGGCCAATCTCGACCTTGACCCAGCACTGTTTCCAGTAGAGGGCGAGCGGCACTATGGTGTAGCCCTGGCGGGCGATCAGGCTCTCGAGCTTGTCGAGTTCGCGACGGCTCAGCAGCAGTTTGCGGGTGCGGGTCGGGTCACACACCACGTGGCTGGAGGCTGCCTGCAGCGGCAGGAAGCTGGAACCGAACAGGTAGGCTTCGCCATCACGGAAAATGACGTAGGCCTCGCTGATGTTGGCCTTGCCCGCCCGCAGGGATTTGACCTCCCACCCTTGCAGGGACAGGCCGGCCTCGATCTTCTCTTCGATGAAGTACTCGTGGCGCGCGGTTCTGTTGAGTGCAATGGTGTTGGACCCGGCTTTGT
Source organism: Aeromonas sp. FDAARGOS 1415 (assembly GCF_019048365.1). Lineage (NCBI taxonomy): Bacteria > Pseudomonadati > Pseudomonadota > Gammaproteobacteria > Aeromonadales > Aeromonadaceae > Aeromonas > Aeromonas sp. FDAARGOS 1415. The sequence continues at coordinate 2,722,789 of NZ_CP077363.1, forward strand.
TTTTACTGTTCTTTTTGCTCATGACGGGCGATTTCCGGCAATGACTGGGAGGCTCGTATTATACGTAGGCGGGGACGGCTGTAAAACGCGCAGCGGCTCGAGTGGCCGCTTTCTGAACAGTTTGACCGAGGTTTTACCTCCAAAAGTGCGTTCATGGTGATAAAATCGGCCCGATTGATGAGGAAAACCCATGCCCCGTATTACTCGCAGTGCCCTGGTGATGTTCAGCGCGGAACAGATGTTCCGGCTGGTCAATGATGTTCACGCCTATCCCGAGTTTCTGCCCGGCTGTGTCGGCAGCCGCGTGCACGAGTCGGGGGAGGACTACATGATGGCCTCGGTCGACGTGGCCAAGGCGGGCATCGCCAAGACCTTCACCACGCGCAATCAGCTGGACGTCAACCGCACCATCAAGATGGAGCTGGTCGAGGGCCCCTTCAGCAAGCTGGCGGGGTGGTGGACCTTCACGCCCCTGGACGAGGACGCCTGCAAGGTGGAGTTCGATCTGGACTTCGAGTTCACCTCCAAGCTCATCGAGCTGGCATTTGGCCAGATCTTCCGTGAACTGGTGGGCTCCATGGTGCTCGCCTTCTCCAATCGCGCCAAGGTGGTGTACGGTGTCTGAGCTGCTCAATATCGAAGTGGCCTATGCCTTGCCCGAGCGGCAAACTGTGCTCAGCCTGCGCGTCGCCCCGGGCACCAGCGTGCTGGCTGCCATCGAGGCGTCCGGCATAGTGCAGAAGCACCCGGAGATCGATCTGGCGCTCAACAAGTTCGGCGTCTACAGCCGCCCGGTCAAGGGAAGCGAGCCGGTGCAGGACGGGGATCGCATCGAGATCTACCGCCCCCTCATCGCCGATCCCAAGGAGATGCGCAAGAAGCGGGCGGAGAAGGCCAAGGAAGAGGGGCGGGCCGATGTGGTCACCGGCGGGCGACCCGACGTCCACCGCAAGCGGGACGACGGCGAGTCAGCCTGACGAAGGATGCAATGACAAGGGGCGCTGCGGCGCCCCTTGTTGATCTCTCCTGGTCATGACACCGCCGAGGCTGGGCATTTACAGCGCGAGCAGGCGCTCGTTCTCCACGGTCTCGATGCCGCGCTCCTGCTGCGCCAGCAGCGCCATGGAGTGGGCCACCTGGCTGGCCTCTATGGCTCGCCAGCGCCGCAGACGTCCGCGCAGCAACGGCCTTATCAGCGGGTAGATGGCCTGGGTGATTTGCTCCGACAGGCGCGGTGGCTGGCGATCGCCCAGCAGCATGGCGGGGCGCAGGATGACGAGCCGCTGCCACTCCTGTGCCAGCAGGGCCTGCTCCATCTCCCCCTTGGTGCGGGGATAGAGGGCGAAGGAGCGGGGATTGGCCCCCAGGCTGGAGATGACCAGCAGGCGTCGGCAGCCGTGGCGGCGGGCGAGGGCGGCGAAGGCCAGCACATAGTCGAGGTCGACCCGGCGAAAGGCCTCGGCGGAGCCTGCCTCCCTGCGGGTGGTGCCGAGGCAGCAGAAGGCGAGATCGACGGGATTGGGCAGCTGCACGGCGTCCAGCGCGTCGAACGGGACCGGTAACCAGGTGCGATGGGGGGCGGGGTCACCGGGCGTGCGGCAGAGCAGGGTGAGCCGGTGTTCGGGGCCCAGCTCGCGGAGCAGGGCCCGGCCAATGAGGCCGGTCGCCCCCGCGATCAGGATCTGGCTCATGACGACCTCCTTGGAACGATACGGGCGATGTGTCTCGAGCATGGCCCGGCAGCGGCGCCCTGGCTAGCTTGTCCCCGGATAAAACAAAACCGGCCTGGGCCGGTTTTGTCATGGAAATCAGAGCGGGGTCGTGAAGGCGGCGGGGAGGGGGAAGTCTCCCGTGGCGGTGGCCAGCCTGTCACCCACGAAGTTCAGGGTCAGCTCCTTGCGCTCCTTGTCGCCACGACCGGGCTGGAACTCGTAGAGATAGTACCAGGTGTTGGGGTCGAAGCCGTCGCGCAGCATGGGGGAGCCCAGGACGAACTCGACCTGCTCGCGGGTCATGCCCTGGCGCAGCTTGTCGACCTGCTTTTGTTCCACGTAGTTGCCCTGGGGAATATCGATGCGATAGACCAGGCTGCAACCGGACAGGGTGAGGGCGGTCAGGGCCGCGGCAATCAGGTGTTTCATCCGCATATCGGGTTCAGATCATCCATACAGTCTTTTTAGCTCGCCAAATCATACCCACTCCCCGTGCGGAAGTAAAAAGCCATTGATCCATCAGCCAATAAAAAGGGCCGCAAGGCGGCCCTGGCAATCTGGTGTCCGTCACATGGCGGCGCGGAAGATGGCGACAATCTCGGCGTGGCTCGCCTGCTTGGGGTTGGTGAACCCGCAGGCGTCCTTGAGGGCGTTGTCCGCCAGCACGTCGAAGTCGTCGGCCCTGACCCCGAGCTGCTCCAGGCCGGCGGGGATCTTGACGTCGCGGGCCAGTGCCTTGATGGCCTCGATGGCGGCGGCGGCGCCCTGCTCGTCGCTCATGGCGCTCACGTCCACGCCCATGAAACCGGCCACGTCCTTGAGGCGGCCCGCGCTCACCTGGGCGTTGTAGGCCTGGACGTGGGGCAGCAGCACGGCGTTGCAGACCCCGTGGGGCAGGTCGTAGAAGCCGCCGAGCTGGTGGGCCATGGCGTGCACGTAGCCCAGGCTTGCGTTGTTGAACGCCATGCCGGCCAGGAACTGGGCGTAGGCCATCTGCTCGCGAGCGTGCAGATCATCCCCCTGATCGACGGCGGTGCGCAGGTGCCTGGCAATCAGCTGGATCGCCATGACGGCGCTGGCATCGGTCACCGGGGTGGCGGCGGTGGAGACATAGGCCTCGATGGCGTGGGTCAGGGCATCCATGCCGGTGGCGGCGGTGAGGCCGGCGGGCTTGGCCAGCATCAGCTCGGGGTCGTTGACCGACATCAGGGGGGTGACGTGCTTGTCGATGATGGCCATCTTCACGTGACGAGCCTCGTCGGTGATGATGCAGAAGCGGGTCATCTCGGAGGCGGTGCCAGCGGTGGTGTTGATGGCGATGAGCGGCAGCTGCGGCCTGGCGGAGCGGTCCACCCCTTCGTAGTCCTTGATGCCGCCGCCATTGGCGGCCACCAGGGCGATCCCCTTGGCGCAGTCGTGGGGAGAGCCGCCACCCAAGGAGATGACGCAGTCGCAGCCATGGGCCTGGATCATCGCAAGACCCGCTTCCACGTTGGCCACGGTGGGGTTCGGCTTGGTCTCGTCAAACACCACGCTGTCGATGCCGTGTTCCGCCAGCAGGGCGCCGAGCCTGGCGACCACCCCAATCTGGTTGAGCACGCGATCGGTGACGATCAGCGCCTTGCGATGCCCATGGCCCTGGATATCGGCCGCCGCTTCTTGCAGGCAGCCCGCCCCCATCAGGTTGATAGCGGGAATGTAGAACTTGAATGTTGCCATGATGGACTCCGTTTGCTTAGCCATTAAGTGGTATACGGGCGCCAACATAGCAGCGTCAAAGGGGATGAACAGGGTTCAATAGTATCTTGTTTGCAAGTTTGTGGACTCGATCGCGCTCTGGTTATGCGGGGTGGAGAGGGGCTTGACAAGGGAGGTTGATTACGGGAGAGCATAAAAACGTTTTTCAATAAATTCATCACGTTAGAAAACGTTTCGCGCCGTTTTTGTCATCTTTGATGCGCAGAAGTGTGAAGCGCATCAAGGAATTGGAAAAGGGTTTCGACCATAGTTGGCCCCTCCCCGAACGAGGGGAAACAGGCTTGAAAGTACCATAAAGAATCACCTTCACTGCACTCGGTCGCGAGGCGGCGGGGCGCAATCAGGAGTCCACTATGTCTGACGTATTTCACTTGGGTTTGAAGAAAGCGGATCTGCAAGGCGCCACCCTGGCGATCGTTCCCGGTGATCCCGAGCGTGTGAAGCGCATCGCCGAGCTGATGGACAATCCTGTGTTGCTGGCCAGCCACCGCGAGTTCACCACCTGGCGCGGCGAGATGGACGGCAAGGCCGTCATCGTCTGCTCCACCGGCATCGGTGGCCCCTCTACCTCCATCGCCGTGGAAGAGCTGGCCCAGCTGGGGATCCGCACCTTCCTGCGCATCGGCACCACTGGCGCCATCCAGCCGCACCTGAACGTGGGCGACGTCATCGTCACCACCGGCTCTGTGCGCCTCGACGGTGCCAGCCTGCACTTTGCCCCGATGGAATTCCCGGCCGTGGCCGACTTCGAGTGCACCACCGCACTGGTCGAGACTGCCAAGGAGCTGGGCTCCAGGCTGCACGTGGGCGTGACCGCTTCCTCCGACACCTTCTACCCGGGTCAGGAGCGTTACGACACCGTATCCGGTCGCGTGGTACAACGCTTCCAGGGTTCCATGAAAGAGTGGCAAGCCATGGGCGTGCTGAACTACGAGATGGAGTCCGCCACCCTGCTGACCATGTGCACCAGCCAGGGCCTGCGCGCCGGCATGGTGGCCGGTGTCATCGTGAACCGTACCCAGCAGGAAATCCCGAACGCCGAAACCATGGCGAAAACCGAATCTGATGCCATCAAGATCGTGCTGGGCGCTGCCCGCAAGCTGATCTGATAGCACCACACCGCGTGGGGGGTGGGGGCCGTTGCGAAAGCGCGGCCCCTATCTTTATCCGCCGTATTCGCCATTCTCCACCGCCTCTCCTTCTCTGCGTTCTCCCCCCGTCGAATCCCCACCGCCCCTAGAAGGGCGCATCGCACCGCACCCTCATGGGCTCCCCGCTCACCGGATGGACAAGGTCCAGGGCGCTCGCGTGCAGCATCAACCGCGGCGTCAGCTCGGTGCCGGGCAACCGCAGGCCGCCATAGAGATCGCAGCCGAGGATGGGGTGCCCCAGCCACTGGCTGTGGATGCGCAGCTGGTGGGTGCGGCCCGTCTCGGGGACCAGCCTGACCCGGGTCAATGGGATGTCACCCTGCGCCTCCCGGCTCACCAGGCGCTCCAGCACCTGAAAGCGGGAGCGGGCCGGCTTGCCGCGGACGGCGCAGATGCTCATCAGGGGGAAGAGGGCCGGATCCTTGGCGATGGGGGCGTCGATCACCCCCTCGTCCGCCGCCAGATGGCCGCACAGCAGGGCCTCGTAAGCCTTGCTCACGGTGCGCTGGCTGAACTGGTGGCAGAGAAGGGCATTGATGCCCTTGTTCCTGGCCACCACCATGATCCCCGAGGTGCCAAAGTCGAGGCGGTGCACCAGGGTGCAACCGGGGTACGCCTGCACCAGCCGATGGTGCACCGAATCGAGGTTCTGCGGGTTCTTGCCCGAGAGGCTCAGCAGGCCGCTCGGCTTGTTGATGAGCAGCAGGTGTTCGTCTGCAAAGAGGATCTCGATGGTGGCGTCGCAGGGCGGGGCAACAAAGGTGTCGACGATGACGGACATAGGGCACGCAGGCTGGAAAAGGGGGAAGGGATCATACCCGAACGGTGGAGGCGCGGCGAATCGGGATGTATGAGGTCAGTGGAAGAGGTCAAGTGATTGATCTGACAGGGTGAGTCCGTTTTGTGACTCCCTCCCGAGTTAATGGGGCCGCCGCTTGCTAAGGTATGGCTCCCTGTCATGTTGCAAGGAGTCCGTCCATGGCGCTGCCCGTTATTCTCGATTGCGATCCCGGCCACGATGATGCCATCGCCCTCATCCTGGCGCTGGCGAGCCCCGAATTGCAGGTGCTGGCGGTCACCACCAGCGCCGGCAACCAGACGCCGGACAAGACCCTCAACAACGCCCTGCGCATCCTGACCCTGCTGGGGCGCCGCGATATCCCGGTGGCGGCGGGAGCCCCCAAGCCCCTGGCCCGGGAGCTCATCATCGCCGACAACGTACACGGGGAGTCGGGACTAGACGGCCCCGCACTACCGGATCCCGCCTTTGCGCCCCAGGTCATGACGGGCCTCGAGTTGATGGCCAAGTGCCTGCGCGAGAGCCCGGAGCCGGTCACCCTGGTGCCGACCGGTCCGCTCACCAACATCGCCCTGTTGCTGGCGGCCCACCCCGAGCTCAAGCCCAGGATCGCTCGCATCGTGTTGATGGGGGGCGCGGCGGGGGCGGGGAACTGGACCCCGGCGGCGGAATTCAATATTTATGTGGATCCCGAGGCGGCCGATATGGTGTTCAAGTCGGGAGTCCCCATCACCATGTGCGGGCTGGACGTGACCCACGAGGCCCAGGTAATGGACGAAGACATCGAACGGGTGCGCGCCATCGCCAATCCGGTGGCCCGGTGCGTGGCGGAACTGCTGGACTTCTTCATGATCTACCACCGGGATTCCAAGTGGGGATTTGCCGGTGCCCCGCTGCACGATCCCTGCACCATCGCCTGGCTGCTGGCCCCCGCGCTGTTCCACGGGGTGGAGTGCCGGGTCGATATCGAGACGCAGGGGGCACATACTAGCGGCATGACGGTGGTGGACCGCTACGGTCTCACCGGCAAGCCCGCCAATGCGCTGGTGTTGCTGGGGCTGGACAGGACCGGGTTCATCGACCTGCTGGTGCAGCGGCTGCGATCATTTGGCTGACATCTTGGACATCGAATAAGGGGCTGGGAATGTGGAAAGGGACGTTGGCACTGCTGACATGTATGCAACTGGCGGGCTGCGCCAGCCCGTTCGAGACCATGTGGCAGGGGCTGGCGACCTGCGAGCTGGACGACCTCCATCTCGACAGCGAGAGCGGGGCCCCGGTGCATCCGCAGCTCGCGAAGTACACCCCGGACAAGGTGAGCGACGGTTTTGCCTGGTACAAGGTCCATGAAGAGCTGCACGGCCTGCCCATCGTCGGCTTCCTGGTGCCTGCCTCCACCTTCGAGGTGCACGCCCTCTTCGTGGATACCCCCATCGCCAACGCGCGCCGGCTGACCCACAACGCCTATGGCAGCGAGTTTGCCGACGAGGCGCTGCACGACGAGGGGGAGGCTCCCCTGCTGCTGCGCGACCCCAACAACCCCAAGCGTTCCATCATCGACTGCACCCGGGCGGAGTCGGCGGAACCGCCGTCGGAAGAGTCCTTTGACGAAGGGGAATGAGCGTCCGGCATTTGCAGAAGGGATAACCGGCCAGACAAGAGAGGGGCCAGCCGCAAGGCTGGCCCCTTCGTCATGGGATGCGGACGGGGGAGTCAGGGATAACCCAGGGTCTCCTTGATGACGGGCAACTGCGCGTTGATCCAGGCCGGGTTGATGGGCCCCCAGTCGCTGATGCGATAGTGTCCCTGCAGGTGGCGGGCACCCTCGGTCTGCTCGAAGCCACAGCAAATGTCGAGTTCTGCCAGGGCGCTCAGGGTGTCCTGGGCGGTGCGGCGAGGCATGCCGGTGGCCGCCATGATGGCGGGCACGGTGTCCGTGCCCTGGCTGATGAGGTGAGCCACATAGAGCCGGCGATAGAAGCTGGTGCGCGTCTTGCTCGGCTCGCTCATATCTCGTCCTCGAGACGATCGAAGTAGCGCCAGGTGGCGATGGCGGCCTTGCCCATCACCAGGGCCCAGACGCCAAACCAGAACCAGCGGAAGAAGCTCCAGGTGGAGGCATCGGGTTCGGCGCTCTCTATCTTGGTGACGTTGGGGAAGAGGGAGAACATGTTCACGCGCCAGCCGTAGGAGGTGATCATGGCCAGGCGCTTCTCGAACTCCATGGACTTGGCCTTGGCCTGGACGTCGGCGGCGTTGAACTTGAAGTAGAAGGGCCAGCCCCAGAGCGTGTCCTCGTTGCGGAACACCCGGATCTTCTCGCCGGGGCGCTCGGTATAGATGTAATAGACATCCACGGTGGGGCCGTCAGCCGGGTTCTTCTGGCTGATGGGGCCATCCTTGTCGGTGCGTTTTACCTCCACCCCTGTGATGGTAGCGATGGTGTGTTCCGGCAGATAGAAATCGAGCCAGATCGCGGAGAGCAGGGCGATGAGGCCGAGCGTGACAAAAGCAGGTTTCTTGAACTTCAGGCTCATGATGGTCTCTAGGTGAGGGGGAATGACGTGCCTCTACCATACCCATATTTGCGGACACAGCCCAGCCCCCAATGACACCTTGATGGCAAAAACCCGTTTTAAACAGCGAACTATGGGAGGGTGACGCTCACGGGGCCCGTGGCGGGCCCCGGTGTGCCGAGTGGCGGGATCAGAGCTGGAACTGGGCGAGCTGCTTGCGCTGCTGCTCGGCGAGCTGTGACAGTTCGTGACTGGCGGCGGCACTCTGGCTGATGCCGGCCGCATTCTGGTTCACTATCTCGTGGATGTTGCCGAGGTTGCGGCTGATGTCGGCGGTGACGCAGGACTGCTCCTCCGCCGCGGTCGCCACCTGGGCGTTGGCCCCGTTGATCTGGTTGACCGCCTCCGTGATGCCCCCCAGCAGATCCTGCACCTCGGCGGAGAGGCGCTGGTTGTGACCGAGGATCTCCAGGGTCTCCTGCACGCCGCTGTTGGCGGAGAGGGACTGACTCTGCAGCTGTTCGATGATGGCCTGGATCTCCTTGGTGGAATCCTGGGTACGGGCGGCCAGCTGGCGCACCTCGTCGGCCACCACGGCGAAGCCGCGTCCGCTCTCCCCGGCGCGGGCCGCTTCGATGGCGGCGTTCAGGGCCAGCAGGTTGGTCTGCTCCGAGATGCCCTGGATCACCTCAATCACCTTGCCGATCTGCTCGGACTGGGACTTGAGCCTGGCCACCACGGTGGCGGCATGTTCGAGGCTGCCCGCCATGCGGCTGTTGGCCTGGATACTCTCGGTGAAGAGCGCCAGCCCCTGTTCGACCCGGCTGTTGGCATCCCGTGCCAGCTCGTCGGCCAGGGCGGCGTTGTGGTTGACGTTGTCGGCAGTGCTGGCCAGCTCGGTAACCGCCGAGGCCACCTGCTCTGTCTCGCTGCGCTGCTGCTGGGCATTGACCTCGGCCTGGGTCATGACGGCGGCGAGCTCGGTGGCGGCGGAGGCCACGTTGCCGCTGATGCCGGTCAGGGTCTGGATGGTGCTGCCAAGCTGGCCCAGGGTCTGGTTGATGTCCCTGGCGAGCTGGCCCAGCTCGTTGCTGCCTTCGGCGCTGGCCCGCACGTTGAAGCGGCCCAGGGCGACGGCGTGCATCACCTCCTGCAACTGGCCGATGGGCTGGACGATGCGCCCGGAGATCCACCAGCCCCCCGCCAGGGCCGCGATCAGGGTGACCGCCATCATCAGCAGGGTACGCAGCAGGGTGGCGTGGTAGTGGGACTGCTCCAGGGCTATCTCGGCCTGGATCAGCTGGTTGATGTGGCCGGACATGGCATCGATCTGTTTGATGAGCGCTTCACCCAGATCGCGAAACTGTAGCCGGGCCTGCTCGTAGGCGGCGGGCTCGACCCCGTCACTGTACTTCTGGGCCAGCAAGGGCAGCATGTTGCTGCGCGTGTGGCCGAGATAGGCCTGCAGGGCGGCCGCCACCTGGCGGTTGTCCTGCTCGGCGCCGGTGATGGCCAGCCTGGTCAGGATGGTGCCAATCTCCTGCTCGGCGGCGGAGAGCTGCGCCGGCAGCTGGGGGAAGCGGGCCTGATCGTAGAGGCCGTAGATGGCGTTGGTGCGCAGCCGGTAGGTGGCGTGGATCAGGGCGGCGATATCGTCCTTGTGGCGGGTGACGCTGGCGGTGGTTTCGTTCATGTCCTGGATTGCCCCGTCGATCTCTTGCTTGCTGATCACGGCCATCAGCAGCATCAACAGGCTGGCGAGGAGCAGGGGAATGAGCACTTGAAGGCGGATGGAGAGATTATTCAACGACATGAGGCTGCCTACTAACCCTAAAGAGGAGGAATGCGGCATCTTACACAGGCGCGACAGCTCTTGTCACAGAGTTTTTAAGTCTGAATCCGTGCTGAATGAAAAGGTTTTTCTTGTGTTAAAAGGGTGTGCTGGGCAAGATCGTCTGCTTGTTACCATGGAGGTGTAGTGTGTCCGACTGGATTGATCCCGCCATCTTGGCGCTCTTTGTTCCTACGTTCTTTTTTGTCTCTGTGACTCCCGGCATGTGCATGACCCTGGCGATGACTCTGGGGATGAGCCTGGGGGTGCGTCGCACCCTGCACATGATGTGGGGTGAACTCATCGGCGTCGGCCTGGTTTCCGTGTTGTCCGTAGTCGGGGTGGCGGCAGTCATGCTCAACTACCCGGCCCTGTTCTCGGCATTCAAGTACGTGGGAGGGGCCTACCTGGTCTGGCTCGGCATCCAGATGTGGCAGGCCAAGGGCAAGATGGCCATTCCGGCGGATCTCTCGGCCGCTCAGGAGACCAGGCCGCTCGGGCTGGCGCTGCAAGGCTTCGTCACCGCCATCGCGAATCCCAAGGGATGGGCCTTCATGGTCTCCCTGCTGCCTCCCTTCATCAACGCGGCCAAGCCGATGACACCCCAGATAAGTGCCCTGGTGGCCCTCATCCTGATCATCGAGTTCTCCTGCCTGCTGCTCTACGCGAGTGGTGGCCGCACCCTGCGCCACTTCCTCGCCAAGAGCGGCAACGTCACCCTGATGAACCGCATCGCGGGTTCCCTGATGTTGTTCGTGGGCGTCTGGCTGGCGCTGGGCTGATCGGCTGGTGATGAAAAAAGCCCCCCTCCTGGTCAGGGAGGGGGGCTTTTTTGTGGGCGGCGTCAGGGCCTGAGGCGCCTGACCCAGGGATTGGCGCTCACCCCGTGCAGTATGACGCTCAAGATGATGGTGCAGAGCACGGTGGCAATGACAGGGTGCTGGCCCGTGAGGGCCGGCTGGTGCTGCAGCACCATGACGGCGAAGACGATGCTGGCGAGCCCCCTCGGGCCGAACCAGCCGATGAAGAGCTTGAGTTCCGGGGATTGACCCGTGCCCAGCAGGCTCAGCCAGACCGGCACCATGCGCAGCACGGTGAGGCTGGCGGCCCCATAGAGCCAGAACTGCCAGTGCAGCAGGGTGGGCAGCAGGGGTACCATGATGGCGCCGAACACCATCCAGATCACCACGGAGAGCAGATCCCCGTACCCCTCGCAGCTGTCCATGTAGGCGTGCTTGTGCTCCCCCAGCCGGTGGCCGATGAGCAGTCCCCCCACAAAGGCGGCGATAAAGCCGCTGCCCCCCAGGGTCTGGGCCAGGGCAAAGCAGAGCAGGGCGAGCCCCGGCATGGTGAGCTGGCGCCAGAGCGGCAGCTGCCAGCCGTTGAGGTAGGAGAGCCTGAGCAATCGGATGGTCAGGGTGCTGAGCACGAAGGCCACCAGCATCCCTATGCCGATCTCCTCCAGCAGCAGGGTCACGGCCAGGGTGGCGGTGCCCGCATGCTGCTCGGTGGGGGCGACAAGGGCGAGCAGCAGGAGCAGGACGGGCACGCAGATGCCGTCGTTGAGGCCACTCTCCTGGTTGAGCCCTTCCCGCACCGGGGCCGGTACCGCCGGGTTGCTCACCACCGCCTTGCCAAGCGCCGCATCGGTGGGGGCCAGTATGGTGGCGAGGATGGCCACCTCCAGCAGCGGCAGCTCGGGAAACAGCAGGCGACCGAACAGGGTGCCCGCCAGCAGGGTCAGGGGCAGGCCGATGAGCAACAGCCGGACGGGGAGCTGGCGGTTGGCCAGCAGCACCTGCCAGTTGGTGTTGGCGGCGTCGTTGAACAGCACGATGACCAGGGCCAGTTCGGCCAGCAGCTTGAGCCCCTCGCCGTCGATGTTGAGGGAGAGCAGGCCGAGGCCGCCGTCACCCAGCACGCCCCCCACCAGCAGAAACAGCAGGGGGCCATTGATGAGCCTGGATTCGAAGCGCCCGGCAATCAGGCTGTAGAGCAGCAAAAAGGCGGCGAGCACCGCCAGGTTCTGGTAGATCAGCGACGCATCCACGGGCGCTTCTCCTCGTCACCCCCCTCTCGGGGGACCTCAATCGGTCAGACAGTCCGGATCGAACACGTATTCGCCATCCAGCCAGCGCAGGATTTCGTCTACGCAGGACTGGTCATGGAACGGCTGGTAACGGCTCCTGAGGTGGCCTATCTGCTCCGGGGTGAGCTGGGCCAGGCCGATGTCCTGGAACAGGGGCAGGTCGGCCTGGATCATGGCGGAGATCTGCGGCCCGCAGGTGGCGTTGAGGGAGGCGTGCAGCGCCTTGTCCGGATCGTACTGGCGGCCGAGCCTGTAGCTCATGGGCAGGGTGGCGAGCGGCAGGGCCGATAGCGCGGCCTGCTTCATGGGGTTGACCGCGTGGCCGCTCACGAGATCCGCAAGCTCCGCCGGGCGGTTCTCGAAGGCGCGCAGGTGCAGGAAGCTGCTCGCCTTGCTGCCGTCGTTGACCGGGTAGTTGTCCCAGAGGAAGGGCTTGCGGTGCAGCCAGTCGGCGGCCTGGCGCAGATGGGCGGCCGGGTACTCGGTGGAGCAGACCCTGGGGCCGGTCCAGAAGATGTCGATGCGCCTGTCCAGCCCCTGACCGAGATCGGTGAGGTAGTGGGGGGGCATGGGGCCGAACACCTTCTCCAGCACGGGATCCGTGGAGTAGTAGCTGGGGCAGAACAGCAGTCGCCCGGCGCTGGTGTGGGCCGCGATGTCGTGGGCTATGGTGAGCTGCCAGTGGGCGAGATCCGGGGTGTCTCCCTTCATATCGTCAAACAGCACCGCCAGGATGTCGGGTTTGAGCACCTCCTCGATGACCCTCACCTTCTCCAGCAAGGCGGGGCGCTGGCGCTCATAGTCGTGATGCGCTCCCATGGGGCTCAGGCCCACCCCGAAGGCGAGGCCGTTGTCCCGGCACTGCTGGGCGAGCTGGCGCAGGGCCTCGAGCTGGGCGGCGGGCCAGGGCTTGGCCCAGTGCTTGCGCAGGTAGCCATCTTCCTTGGGGGCATAGAGGTAGAAGCCGTAGCCGTGGCGGGGCAGCCACTGGGCATAGCGGGCGCGGGCCTCCCAGCTCCAGCCCTTGCCGAAGAATCCCTCGATGAGGCCCAGCTTGGGCGAGGGAGGATACAGACCAGACAACTGGGTTTGATAAGGCATGGGTCACTCCCTTCTCACTGAGTAATGGCGGCGCAGGGCCGGTGCCTAGACGGGGTCTTCTTCCAGGAAGCGCACCCCTATCTTGCGGGGTTCGCCATCCTCCATCTCCGCCACGGTCCAGAGCAGGCCCTGCCAGGCGACATGGTCACCGACAACCAGATTATCGCCCAACTGATGGGCAATAAAATCGCCGAGAGTCTGATCCGCCACCTCGCTCACATCCAGGCCGTACAGGGGGGCGAGATCCACCAGTCTGGCGGTCGCCTCCAGCAGGAAGTCGCCGAAGAAGCGGGGGCCCAGATCCTGTTCTGGCGCCTGGCTGAACAGCTGGCCGAGGGCGGGGAGATCCCGTTCGTGGCCGATGACGCAGAGGATGTCGTCCGATTGCAGCCGGGTACTGCCCGAGGGGTGCAGCAGCTCCTGACCGCGGAACAGGGCGCAGATGCGGGTACCCTGGGGCATGCGCAGCTCCCGCAAGGGGGAGCCGATGCACCACTTCTCGGCGCTCAGGCGATAGACGAAGGTCTCCCACTGGCTGTCGAGATCGATCTCGAGGCCGGAGCGGTTGATGGGGGAGGGGGGCGCCGGCACCTCGACCCGCGCCAGGCGGGAGGCGAGCGGCAGCGAGCTGCCCTGCAGGATGAGGGAGACCAGTACCACGAAGAAGGCGACGTTGAAATAGAGCTGGGCGTTGGGCAGCCCCGCCATCATGGGGAAGACCGCCAGGATGATGGGCACGGCGCCACGCAGCCCCACCCAGGAGATGAACCAGCGCTCCCGGGGGGCGAAGTTCTTGAACGGCAGCAAGCCGATCCACACCGACACCGGACGGGCAAACAGGATCATCCAGGTCGCCAGCGCCAGCGCCGGCAGGGCGATGGGCAGCAGGTTGCTCGGGGTGGCGAGCAGCCCCAGCACCAGGAACATGCCGATCTGGCTGAGCCAGGTCAGGCCGTCCAGCACCGACAGCGTGGTGCTGCGGCTACGCAGGGAGAGGTTGCCAAGCAGCAGCCCCGTGAGATAGATGGCGAGGATGCCGCTGCCCCCCACCGCCGTGGTGATGGCGAAGATGAGCAGGCCGCCGCTCACCGTGAGCAGGGGGTAGAGACCGGGCGCCAGGCGGGCCGTGTTGATGAGTTTCCACAGCAGCCAGCCCCCCGAGAGGCCGATGCCGGCGCCGAGGCCGAACTGCTTGATGAGTTGCAGCAGCAGGAAGCCGGCGTCCAGCCCCTGCTGGGCGCTGGCCAGCACCTCGATCAGGGTGACGGTGAGAAAGACCGCCATGGGGTCGTTGCTGCCGGACTCTATCTCCAGGGTGGCGCTGACCCGCTCGTTGAGGCTGCGCCCGCCGAGCAGGGAGAAGACCGCCGCCGCGTCGGTGGAGCCGACGATGGCACCGATGAGCATCCCCTGCAGCAGGTTGAGGTCGAACAGCCAGGCGGCGGCGAGGCCCGTGAGGCCGGTGGTGATGGCCACCCCGACGGTGGCGAGCGACAGGGCGGGCCAGAGTGCCACCCGAAACGAGGAGACCCGGGTGCGCATGCCGCCATCGAGCAGAATGATGGCGAGCGCCAGGTTGCCCACCAGATAGGCGACCGAGTAGTTGGCGAAGTGGATGCCCCCCGGGCCATCCTCACCGGCCAGCATGCCGACGGCGAGGAAGATGACCAGGATGGGGATGCCGACCCGGGACGAGAGTGTGCTCAACAGAACACTGGCTCCCACCAACAGGGCACCGATAAAGAAGAAACTGTTGATGGTGACGGCATCCAAGGGCGAACTCCTTCCTGGCTGGTGTAAAGTAGGCACATTATATGCAGGAAATGTGACAAAGTGGCGATTTTGTGTCTTGAATTTGCAATTTATTACACTTCTCCGCCTCTGGCCGGACGCCGTTTGTCGGTACACCTATGAAGCCCTTCCTCCGACGCCGCCGATATACTGCCATCCCGCCAGCGGTTGTTGTCCTGTTGCTTACCCCGCTCGATTCGCATCGCCCGCCCGTTCTGCGACCCCCGTCCGGTTTTCAAGATCGCTATTGCTTGAAATGTTAATAAAGAGCCGTTTTCCAGCCGGAATTTGGGTATATTCCACCCATGATGAAATAGCCCCTTGAATTGGAATAATAATGTTACAACTCAGACGGTTATGGTGGCTTCTCTCCCTCTTGATGGTGGCCTCGCTGCTCCTGGTCGCACTGTTTGAGTGGGGCCCCAGACGTCATCTGGTGATAGTCCCGAGTGACCAGTGGGAGGTCGCGACCATCGACGATCGCCCCGCAGGAGGCGACTCGGTGGCGACCCTGGCGTCGCAAGGTACCGGCATGACATGCGAACTGGGGAGCAAGTATCGCTGGCCCTATTGCGAACTGGCGATCACCCTGGCCTCCCCCGAGCTGGGGATCGATCTGTCTGACTACGATAACCTGATCTTGCAGTTGGCAGGGGAAGGGCCGAGTAACGCCGCCTGGCGGATCTATCTGCGCAACTACCACCCGGACTACTCGCGGGACGGGGATCCTGTCTCCCACAAGGTCAACGCCATCTTGTTCGATCCCGGGCAGTAC
Organism: Aeromonas sp. FDAARGOS 1415; assembly: GCF_019048365.1. Lineage (NCBI taxonomy): Bacteria > Pseudomonadati > Pseudomonadota > Gammaproteobacteria > Aeromonadales > Aeromonadaceae > Aeromonas > Aeromonas sp. FDAARGOS 1415. Next base: position 2,738,312 of record NZ_CP077363.1, read on the forward strand.
CCGGGGCGGGTCGAAGTGCCTCTCAAGCTCTTTACTCCTGCCACCTGGTGGCTGACCGACTACGACATTCCCCTGATGCAGCAGGGCCAGGACCTGAGCCGGGTCTTCGCCATCGAACTGGCGACGGGGTCGGGGGCGGCCCCTGGGCACTACCGGCTGAAGGTGGAGACGCTGCTCTTCGAGGGACCCTGGATGCCGCCCAGCCTCTTCTATCGTGCCCTCTTCATCGGCTGGAGTCTGGCGGTGATCTCCCTGCTGCTGATGGATTATCTCGGGATGCGGCGGCGCCTGGCGAAGATGAGCAGGCAGGCCAGGCAGACCATGGCGCGCAACCGGGATCTGGAGCTGGAGTACCGCATGGCCAGCAATCAGGTGCGTTATGACCCTTTGACAGGGGCCCTGAGCCGTTATGAAGGGGAGTCCCGACTGGTGCACCACGATGGCGAGATGACCCTGGTGTTTATCGACATCGACCACTTCAAGCAGATCAACGACAGCCAGGGCCATCCGGTAGGTGACGAGGTGCTCAAGTGTCTGGTGAGCGAGCTGTTGCTGCAACTGGAGGAAGGAGACATGCTCTGCCGCTGGGGCGGGGAGGAGTTCGTGCTGTTGCTACCCGGACGTTCATTGGTTTGGGGCCAGGCACTGGCCGAGCGTCTGCGCCTCGCGGTGGCCGGGAGTCGCAACTGGCCGAACGGAGTGGCGGTCACCGCCTCGTTCGGGGTGGCGAGCCGCCAGCCTGACGAGCCGATGTCCAAGACGCTGCAGCGCGCCGACATGGCGCTCTATCGTGCCAAGGGGGCAGGGCGCAACCGGGTAGAGGTCGCTGACTGAGACGGATGAAAAAGCCGCGGCCAGTCTCTGCTGGCCGCCTGTGTGCGTCGTGGTGGCTCGGGATGCGGGTATCCATCGGGCCAGGTGTATTCGGGCTGTCAGTCGTCCTCGTCGTCCTTCACTTCCCGTATCTTGTCCTTGTACTTGGGCAACTGCTTCTCGAGCTGCTTCATGTCCTTGATGGCGTTGAGAAACAACCCGAGCAGGAACAGCAGCGGCAGGCCTATCCATAACCACAGACTCATCAGATTCTCCTTTCGCTGTGACCCGGGGTGACGTAACGGGCCAGTATCTCGTCGAGATGGGCCAGTATGCACCCCTTGCCTTCAATATCCGCCTGTTGCAGGCAAAGTGCCAGCGCCGCCGGATCGAGCATGAGCTCGTCCGACTCGGGCGCGAAGCTCAGATGCCAGGGCTCGTAGGCGACCCCCTGAGCGGCCCCGGCCGGCCTGGCGTAGGGCAGGAAGAAGCCGAAGTCGTTCATCCGATCGCCGAGCCATTCGCTCAAGTCGGCAAACCAGCCGTCCGCCTCATACTCCCAGGGTTCCAGTGCGAGCCGGGTGCCAGAGGGCAGGCAGTCCGGATCATAGATGTCGAGATCCGTGCCCCAGTGGTGACGGCTGGTGCCAGGCAGGGCACTCCAGCGCAGGATGGCGTGCAGCCGGGCCTCGTCGCTCAGCTGCAGGGCGTCGATGGGCTGGCTGGCGGCATCCAGCAGCGGCCGCTCCCCGCGCCACTTGCCGTTCCAGATGGCGAGCTGACGCTCGAAGCTGCGCCAGCTGGAGGCCGCCTGCAGGTTGAAGCCGTCGTGGGCGGCGGCCACCTGCATGTCGTTGAAGGCCGCCGCGGTGGCGGCGGTCAGACGATGGGGCCCGCGCCCCACCAGGATGAGGTGGCTCTCGTCGAGCCCCAGCAGTTGATCCTGGGTCATGGTTGCATGGTCTCCCGTGTCAGCGGTGGCGCCATTGGCAGGCGAAAGGTCCTCATGCCAGCAACCGCGCCAGCACCCCTTGGTACATGTCCGCCAGGAGATCCAGATCGTCCGCCTTCACGCACTCGTTCACCTTGTGGATGGTGGCGTTGACCGGACCGAGCTCGATGACTTCCGCGCCGGTCGGGGCAATAAAGCGTCCATCGGACGTTCCCCCCGTGGTGAGCAGGGCCGGCTGCTGACCGTTGACCTGCGCGATGGCGGCGACGGCGGCCTCCAGCAGGGCGCCGGTGTCGGTGAGGAAGGGCTGGCCGGAGAGGGTCCACTTCAGGTCGAAGTCCAGGCCGTGGCGGGTCAGCAGCGCCTCGACCCGCTCGCGGATATCCGTGTCGGTGAGCTCGGTGCTGAAGCGGAAGTTGAACTGCACGTGCAGCTCCCCCGGGATGACGTTGGAGGCGCCTGTCCCGCCCTGGATGTTGGCGATCTGGAAGCTGGTCGGGGGGAAGTAGGCGTTGCCTTCATCCCAGACGGTGGCGGCGAGTTCCGCCAGCGCCGGTGCCGCCTTGTGGATGGGGTTGTCCGCCAGGTGGGGATAGGCGACGTGGCCCTGGACCCCGCGCACCACCAGATCGCCGGTGATGGAGCCGCGCCGGCCGTTTTTCACCACGTCACCCACCAGGGCGGTGGAGGAGGGCTCGCCGACGATGCACCAGGTGATCTTCTCGTTGCGCGCCTCCAGGGTGTCGATGACGCGCACGGTGCCGTTGATGAAGGGCCCCTCTTCATCGGAGGTGATGAGGAAAGCAATCGACCCAGCGTGATCCGGATGCTCGGCCACGAAGCGCTCGGTGGCCACCACCATGGCGGCCAGCGACCCCTTCATGTCGGCGGCGCCCCGGCCATAGAGCATGCCATCCAGGATGGTCGGCTCGAACGGCGGGGTGTGCCACTTCTCCAGCGGACCGGCGGGCACCACGTCGGTGTGGCCGGCGAAGCAGAAGAGCGGTCCTTCACTGCCACGGCGTGCCCAGAGGTTGGTGGTGTCTTCAAACACCATGGGTTCGATGACGAAGCCGAGGCGCTTGAGGCGCTCTGCCATCAGGGTTTGGCACCCTTCGTCCAGGGGGGTCACGGAGGGGCGGCTGATCAGATCCTTGGCCAGTGTGATGACGTCCGACATCGGTGTTCCTTAACAGAAATAGTTAACGAGAGAAGAGGGATTGGTAGTGGTCGGCCTTGAAGCCCAGGGTCAGCTCGCCATCCTTGTCCAGCAGCGGGCGCTTGATCATGGCCGGGTGAGCCAGCAGCAGGTCGCGGGCCCTGGCGGTGTCGAGCCCCTGTTTGGCCTCCTCCGGCAGGGCGCGGAAGGTGGTGCCACGGGTGTTGAGCAGGGCTTCCCAGCCGAGGCGCTCCAGCCAGAGATCGAGCTGCTCCGGGGTCAGGCCGTCGGCCCTGTGGTCGTGAAAGCGGTAGTCGATACCCGCCTCATCCAGCCACTTGCGGGCCTTCTTGATGGTGTCGCAGTTCTTGATGCCATAGAGGGTGGTGGCCATGAGGGATCCTTTGTCTGGGGGCCTTGGGCCCTGAAATCCGAAGGTGGAATCATGCAAGGGCCCGATTCTGGCATTGTGGCGATCCCATGGCAACGCTCGCGGCCAGACTCGCTGGTTTTACCAGTGACAAAGGGGAGGGGGAGATGGAGTGCAGAGGGTCAAAACGCGCCAGAGGGCGCGTTTTGACAAGAAAAGAGGCGGCAGGATCAGTGCAGCGTGGTCCACTCGTGGTCGAAGACCCGGGCCCGCTCCCAGGGCGCGTCCGGCAGGCTGGAGGAGAGGCCGGCGTATTTGCCCACGTCATCCACCACGATGGCGGAGAGGATCGGCAGATGGTTTTCGGTGCAGTACATGCGGATGCGTTGCAGCAAGGTACGCAGCTCGTCCTGGCACTGCTCCAGCCCGGCCTGCCTGGCCAGCTTGGAGTAACGAATGGTGGTGCGTTCCTTTGCAGACTCGACGAGGATGTCCCACAGCTTGTAGTCGCAGGTCGAGGTGCCCGCGGTGGCTTGGTTTGTCATAACTCTCTCCGGTGCGAAATGGTCGCTCTGTGTCGACGGGCATCTTGGCCACTTCATGCCCGATGGACGTTGATCCAACGCAAACAAAGTGGAGGTTGTCGGCCTCTATGCCTCGGGAGGCATTCTAGTACGCCTTCATCAGAGTTAAATGTCGTTATTTAACTCATTGCTGGCCTTTAAAACTAAAATCGTTTGCTTTTATTGGTCTTAACTGTGGTAGCAGGGGAAGCAGAGAGAGCAAGAGAATGGAGGCTGAGACGGTCGGAGGGGGAGCGACGCAAAGGCACGCCACGAGAGGGGGCTGTCCTCTGTGGCGCACCCGCCGGCGTCATGGGGGATGGGGTCCCGTGGGACGGCGGCTCGCAGGGACTGGCCGGCGTGTCAGCCCTCCGTCTCCGCCAGGTAGGCGAGGTGATCCTGACGGGCGACCTGCCAGTGGCCTAGGATCACGGGCGCCGCAAAGCCAGGGCCGTCGGTCACCATGGTGTGGTACTCCCCCTGCTCGCCGCAGGCATCGAAGCCCCGGGTTGACGCCAGCTGCTGCAGCTCGGCGAGGGTGGCCCTGTCCAGCACCCGCCCCACCCAGTCGGGGGCCAGCACCCGGGTATCGACGCAGGAGAGGTGGGCGACGATGCCCCGGGCCAGCAGATCCGCCAGCAGCGCCTCGCGGGGGAGCTGCCAGAGCGGGGTATGCACGGCGATCCCCTGCGGCCGGCAGCGCTCGCGGATCCAGTTCGGCGCACCGCCCACGCTGTCGATATCGCCGGTGACGACCCCATCGAGGCGCCACTCATCCTTCAACTCTGCCAGGGCTAGCTCATAGCCCTGATCGAACGGCGCCTCGATGGTGACCAGCCGGTGGGGCAGCCCGAGGGCCGCGGCCTGTCGACGCACTTGTGACAGGGGATGGGCGAGAAAGCGGGGCGAAGGGGGGGCAAAGGTGACCAGGGCCACCACCTGATGACCCGCTTCGCGGGCATGGCAGAGGGCCTGCATGGCATCCTTGCCGCCGCTCCAGAGCACGATGACGCGAGACATGGGGACGGTTCCGTTGATGAGGGAGGAAGCATGCTACCCAGTGTGCGGGCGGTTGGCAAAGCGGGAAGGTGAGCGAAAAGCACAGGCCCCCGAGCGGGGGCCTGTGGAACCGATTGAGCGGCGTGACACCGTCAGAGCAGGATGCTGGTCAGGATAAAGCCCAGGGTACAGGAGGTCACCACCCCGATGAGGCCGGGAATGATGAAGCTGTGGTTGATGATGAACTTGCCGATGCGGGTGGTGCCGGAGCGGTCGAAGCCGATGCAGGCGAGATCGCTCGGGTAGGTCGGCAGCACGAAGTAGCCGTAGCTCGCCGGCAGGAAGGCGATCAGCAGCTTGGGTTCGACCCCCAGCGCCAGCCCCATGGGGGCGATGGCGGTCAGCGCCGCGGCCTGGCTGTTCACCAGCTTGGAGATGAGGAAGAGCACCAGGGCGTAGGTCCAGGGCTGGGCCTGCACCACGTGGGCCAGGGTCTCTTTGAGCAGCGGCATGTGGGCCTGGAAGAAGGTTTCGCTCATCCATGCGACCCCGAACACGGAGAAGATGGCGACCATGCCCGCCTTGAAGACGGCGCCGTTGGCGATCTCCCCCGGCTTGACCTTGCAGCGCATCAGTATGATGGCGCCGGCGATCAGCATCATCATCTGGATCACCAGGTTCATGGAGAGGGGGCCCGTCTTGTCCTTGATGGTAAAGACGGGGCGCAGTGCCTCATCAGCCCCCAGCAGCACCACGGCGGCGATGGCGGCGAAGAAGATCCAGGTCGACCAGTAGGCCTCTTTCGGGAACTTGGTATTGAGCAGGGTCTCGCCACCGCCGTAGATGAAGTCGCGCTGGGCGGGGTCCTTGATCTTGGCCTGGAACTCCTCGTCCTTGTCCAGATCCTTGCCGCGGCGCAGGCTCCACAGGGCCGCGACCATGACGCCGGTCAGGGAGGAGGGGATGGCCACCATCAGGATGTCGAGCAGACCGTAGGCCTGACCCACGCCGTGGGCCGCCGCCAGGATGGAGACCATGGAGACCACGGCCACCGAGACCGGCGAGGCGCAGATGGCCATCTGGGAGGCAACGGAGGCCACCGCCATGGGGCGCTCGGGGCGAATGTTCTTTTGCAGCGCGATGTCGGCGATGATGGGGAACATGGTGTAGACCACGTGGCCGGTACCGCACAGGAAGGTGAGGGTCCAGGTGGTGAGCGGCGCCAGCAGGGTGATGTACTGGGGGTGGCGGCGCAGCAGGCGCTCGGCCACCTGCATCATCAGGTTGAGGCCACCGGCGGTCTGCAGGGTGGCGGCGCAACCGATCACCGCGAGTATGGTCAGCATCACCTGCACCGGCGGTTCGCCCGGCACCAGGCCGAAGACGAAGGTCAGCAGGAAGAGACCGATGCCGCTGATGAGACCCAGCCCCATGCCACCAAAGCGGGTTCCCAGCAGCAAGCAGCCGAGTACCACCAAAAATTCCATCAAGATCATTCCATTACCTCGTGTGGTTGAATCCATGTCCCCATCGGCCAGGGCCCCGGGATCATCTGCCGTTATTTACCCCTTTAGGGAGTGATGTCATTCTGCCCTCCCTAAAGGGGTAAAAATTTGCGTTGCTTCAACAACTCGCCTTTTTCCGATTTAAGTGCATAAAAACTACGGCAGACTCGCTTTACCGGGGCGAGATCTGGTCCCGCTTCAGGGGCAATGGGGATACGAAGGGGAAACGACGGGCACAAAAAAGCCGACCCAGGGGTCGGCTTTTTGCGATTCGCGTGTTGTCCGCGATCAGAACTCGGCGGTACGGGGGGTACGCGGGAAGGGGATCACGTCGCGCACGTTGCCCATGCCGGTCACGTAGACCACCAGACGCTCGAAGCCCAGACCGAAACCGGAGTGCGGCACTGTGCCGTAGCGGCGCAGGTCGCGGTACCACCAGTAGTCTTCCTTGTTCAGGCCCATCTCGGCCAGACGGGCATCCAGCACCTCGAGACGCTCTTCACGCTGGGAGCCGCCGATGATCTCGCCGATGCCCGGGGCCAGCACGTCCATGGCGGCAACGGTCTTGCCGTCGTCGTTGAGGCGCATGTAGAAGGCCTTGATGTCTTTCGGGTAGTTCTTCACCACCACCGGGGACTTGAAGTGCTCCTCGGCCAGATAGCGCTCGTGCTCGGAGGAGAGGTCGATGCCCCAGGAGACCGGGAACTCGAAGCTCTTGCCGCAGTTCTTCAGCACTTCGATGGCGTCGGTGTAGTCAATCTGGGCGAAGTCGGAGGCAACGAAGCGCTCCAGACGGCCGATGGCGTCCTTGTCCACGTGCTGGGCGAAGAACTCCAGATCGTCGCGGCGTTCCGCCAGCACGGCGTTGAAGACGTACTTCAGCATGGCTTCGGCCAGGGCGGCGTTGTCTTCCAGGTTGGCGAAGGCCACTTCCGGCTCCACCATCCAGAACTCGGCCAGGTGGCGGCTGGTGTTGGAGTTTTCGGCGCGGAAGGTCGGCCCGAAGGTGTAGACCTTGGACAGGGCACAGGCGTAGGTCTCGACGTTCAGCTGGCCGGACACGGTCAGGAAGGTCTCCTTGCCGAAGAAGTCCTTGTCATAGTCCACCTTGCCTTCGGGGGTGCGCGGCAGGTTTTCCATGTCCAGGGTGGAGACGCGGAACATCTCGCCGGCCCCTTCGGTGTCGGAGGCGGTGATGAGCGGGGCTGCGATCCAGAGGTAGCCCTGTTCGTGGAAGAAGCGGTGAATGGCCTGGGAGAGGCAGTTGCGCACCCGGGTCACGGCGCCGACGATGTTGGTGCGGGCACGCAGGTGGCCCTGCTCGCGCAGGTACTCGATGCTGTGGCGCTTGGCAGACATGGGGTAGGTGTCCGGATCTTCGACCCAGCCCACCACCTTGACGTCGGTGGCCTGCAGCTCAAACGCCTGGCCACTGCCCTGGGATTCCACCACCAGGCCGGTCACTTCGACGGAGCAGGCGGTGGTCAGACGCAGCACTTCATCCTCGTAATTGGCCAGGGTATTGGGGACGACTGCCTGCACCGGATGGAAGCAGGAGCCATCGGAAATGGCCAAAAATGAGATCCCCGCCTTGGAATCGCGGCGGGTCCGGATCCACCCTTTCACTGTCTGGGTGGTGCCGACCGAATACTTACCGGCCAGCACATCTACTACGGATGCGTGCGTCATCGAAATATTGTCTCCAGCTTGTTCTTGCAGCGCTATTTGCAACACTTGGGGTCTGGCCCGGGCGCAGTTGGCCCACCATGGCAGACTAAGCCGTTCATCTTACCCGCGCGGGTTTGATAAACAAGCAAAAATGTCGGACCCTTGCGGGGATTTCCCCATGCATCCTGCATGGATCCTGACGGTATGGCGGGGGTGAGGGTGAAGGAACGCAGGCGCGGGCCGGATGGCTGGATACGGGTACTGCAGGGGCTGGTGATCCTCTGCTGGGGCGGGTTCATCGCCCTGCTCTCCCTCTACCATTTCGCACGGCCACAGGTGGCCTATGGCTTTCTGGTCTATGGCGGGGTCAGGGTGCGCCAGAGCTGGGATCCCCTGCTCACTCCCTGGCTGGAGCACGGGCTCTGGGCCTGCTCCCTGCTGACTCTGGCGGTCCTGCTGCTGGAGCGCAGGCGCAGTCGCCGCCAGGATGACGCCCTGCACGTCAACCTGCTCATCCTGCTGCTGATCCTGCTCGCCTGCCTGCTGTTCTACTACCGGGGGTGATCGCCGGACGCCTCGTCCCGGGGCGGGGTTGCGGTGCGCTTGCCGAGCCTTCGCTCCACGCTGTCGAGCATCTGGTTGTAGGCGATCGCCACCCGGCCGATTTCGTCTCCCTCATCCACTTCCAGCCGATGGCCGAAGTCGTTGCGATCGGTGGCCTCTTCCATGGAGCGGGTCAGCTGGTTGAGGGGGCGGACTATCCAGGTGCGGATGACCCAGAGGGTGAGCAGCAGCCCCAGGCCGAAGATGAGGGTGAGGCTCAGGGCCGAGGTGAGGATGTTCTGTTCGACCCGGGTGAACAGGGTGTCGAGGGAGTAGTCAAAACGCACCGCCCCCAGCACGGTATTCTCCGGCACCTGGTGGCAACTGGTGCAGTCGGTGCCGCGAAAATCCTTCCTGGCCAGCAGCGGGCGGGTCACCACCAGGCGGCTGTGCATGCCGTCGTGCTCTACCTCCAGGCTGCCCTTGCCCGCCAGCGCCAGGGCATCGTATCTGTCTTTGGGGGCCTCAATGTCGCGTCCCGGCCCGTACTGCTTGTTGACCGCGGCCCCACGTACGATGCGGGCATCCTCCACGTGGGCGTGATCGAGAAACTTGGCGCGCAGGGTGTCGCGGGCATCCATCTTGCCGGTCAGCATCAGCATGTTGAGGCCGTCGAAGTAGGCCTCGGTCTGCTCGTGGCTCTGCTCCTTGATGAGGCCCAGGATGAGATCCCGCTCGCGCACCGCCTGATAGGCCGCGGAGAACACCAATACCATGGAAAAGATGAAGAGCAGGAAGAAGTTGAACTTGGCAGCAATGGAGAGGCGCATGGGACTGGTACATCTGTTGGGTAAAACCCGCGCAGTGTACCTTGCCGGGTCAGGGTCTTTTGATAGTTTGCTCACATTATGATGAAAAAGAGCCAAAGGGCCCCGTCGTAGTGGCGGGGCCCATGCCAGATCAGCGCAGCCGGATTCAGAACTCGCCGGTGGTGATGGCCTCGCGGATGGCGCAGGTCAATACCCGCAGCTCCTCTGGGGTGATGACGAAGGGGGGCATCAGGTAGATAAGCTTGCCAAACGGGCGGATCCAGGCCCCGAGCGCCACGAACTTGCGCTGGATGCGTGCCACGTCCACCCGCTCCTTCATCTCCACCACACCAATGGCGCCGAGCACCCGCACGTCGGCCACCGCCGGGTGCAGGGTCAGCGCCACCAGCTCGGTGCGCAGCTGGTGTTCGATGGCGCGGACCCGTTCCTGCCACGGGGAGGCGAGCAGCAGGTCGATGGAGGCGTTGGCCACCGCACATGCCAATGGATTACCCATAAAGGTGGGTCCGTGCATAAAGACGCCCGCCTTGCCGTCGCAGATGGTGCGGGCAACCTGCTCTGTGGTCAGGGTAGCCGACAGGGTGAGGTAGCCCCCGGTGAGGGCCTTGCCCAGACACATGATGTCGGGGCTGATGCCGGCCCAGTCACAGGCAAACAGCTGACCGGTGCGGCCAAAGCCGGTGGCAATCTCGTCGGCAATCAAGAGCACGCCGAACTCGTCGCACAGGGCGCGCACCCACTGCAGGTAGCGGGGGTGATAGAAGCGCATGCCCCCCGCCCCCTGGACGATGGGCTCGAGCACGATGGCGGCGATGTCCTCGTGATGATCCGCCATCAGGGTGGCGAGCTCCACCACGCAACGCTCGTCCCACTCGGCGTGGAAGCGGCAGCTCGGGGCGGCCACGAAATGGTGCTCGGGCAGGAAGCCCTTGTAGAGCTCGTGCATGCCGCTATCCGGATCGCACACGCTCATGGCGCCGAAGGTGTCACCGTGATAGCCCCCCCGCAGGGCAACGAATTTGGTGCGGGGTGTGCCCCTGGCGTGCCAGTACTGCTGGGCCATCTTGAGGGCCACCTCCACCGCCACCGAGCCGGAATCCGCCAGAAACACCCTGTCCAGCCCCTTTGGGGTGATCTCCACCAGCTTGCGACATAGCTCCACTGCCGGGGCATGGGTCAGGCCGCCAAACATCACGTGGGACATCCTGCCGAGCTGGGCAGTGGCGGCGGCGTCGAGCTCCGGCACCTGATAGCCGTGGACGCAGGCCCACCAGGAGCTCATGCCGTCCACCAGCTCGCGCCCGTCGCTGAGGGTGAGGGTCACCCCTTTGGCGCTGGCCACTTCGTAGCAGGGCAGGGGATGGGTGAGGGAGGTATAGGGATGCCAGACGTGGTGCAGGTCGAATTCTTGATTGGTCATTTTGTATTCTGTTGTCAATTGATTTGATCTGGTCGGTGTTGACAGTCTACGCGTGCTCTCTACACTAGCCAACAATTTCAGCCACTTGGCATCGTGCACCCGTTCTGCGCACGGCCTGGCGGCGGGTTCAGCGGCCGCGCATTCCACCAGGTGGCGCAGGATCCCACTTATAACAACCGGAAGCCATGTATGAATGCTCTCACCGCGGGCGGTCACGCCCTTCGTCACGACTGGACCCTGTCCGAGGTTCAGGCCCTCTTTGCCCTGCCATTCAACGATCTGCTGTTCCAGGCCCAGACGGTGCACCGCGCCCATTTCGACCCGAACGAGGTGCAGGTGAGCACATTGCTCTCCATCAAGACCGGCGCCTGCCCGGAGGACTGCAAGTACTGCCCCCAGAGCGCTCGTTATCACACCGGCCTTGAGGCCGAGCGGCTGATGGAGGTGGAAAAAGTGCTGGAGCGGGCCCGTGAGGCCAAGGCCAACGGCTCGTCCCGCTTCTGCATGGGGGCCGCCTGGCGCAACCCCAAAGAGAAGGACATGCCCTACATCCTGCGGATGATCGAAGAGGTGCGCGGGCTCGGCATGGAGACCTGCATGACGCTAGGGATGCTCACCGCCGATCAGGCGGCGCGCCTCGGGGCGGCGGGGCTCGATTACTACAACCACAACCTCGACACCTCGCCGGAGTTTTACGGCGACATCATCACCACCCGCACCTACCAGGACCGCCTGGATACCCTGGAGCACGTGCGCGGCGCCGGCATGAAGGTCTGCTCCGGCGGCATCGTCGGCATGGGGGAGCAGGCAAAGGATCGGGCGGGCCTGCTGATGGCGCTCGCCAACCTGCCGCGCCACCCGGAGAGCGTGCCCATCAACATGCTGGTCAAGGTGAAGGGGACGCCCCTGGAAAATCAGGAAAATCTGGACCCGTTCGAATTTATCCGCACCATCGCCGTGGCGCGCATCATGATGCCGGCCTCCCACGTGCGCCTCTCCGCCGGGCGGGAGAAGATGAACGAGCAGATGCAGGCCATGTGCTTTATGGCGGGGGCCAACTCCATCTTCTACGGCTGCAAGCTGCTGACCACCCCCAACCCGGACGAGAACAGCGACATGCAGCTCTTCAAGCGGCTCGGCATTCGCCCCGCCCAGCGGGCCCAGAAGCCGGATCAGGTTCAAGAAGAGGAGCTGCTGGCCGAGGTGAACCGCCAGCGCGAACCGAGCGAGCTCTTCTACGATGCCACTCGCCCCCGCGCAGAAGCCGTCCGCACATGATGACCCCTGTTGTCACCGGTCCCTTTGCACTGGGGCAGGCCCTGGCCGAGCGTGAGCAGGCCGCCCTGCTGCGCCGCCGCACCCCGGTGGAGGCCGCGAGCGGCGGGCGGATCCGGGTCGGGGGGCGCGACTGCCTCAACGTTTCCGGCAACGACTACCTGGGGCTCGCCGGTCATCCTGCCATCAAGGCCGCCTTCGCGGCAGGCGTGGCGCAATATGGTGCGGGCGCCGGCGCCTCCCCCCTGGTGACCGGCTACAGCCGTGCTCATCAGCAGCTGGAGGAGACGCTGGCCGAGTGGCTCGGGGTGGAGGCGGTGCTGCTGTTCAACTGCGGCTTTTCCGCCAATCAGGCGGTGCTCAAGGCCCTGCTCGGCAAGGAGCATCTGCTGTGGCAGGACAGGCTCAACCACGCCTCCCTGCAGGAGATGGGGAGCCAATTGCCCTGCAAGATGAAGCGCTTTGGCCACAACGACATGGCCGCTCTTGAACGGCTGCTTGAGCCAAGCCGGGGCCTGATCGTCTCGGAGGGGGTTTTCAGCATGGACGGGGATCAGGGCCCCTGGGGTGAACTGAGCCGCCTGGCCGCCCGGAGCGGCAACTGGCTGATGATCGACGATGCCCACGGCCTCGGGGTGCTGGGGCCGGAGGGGCGTGGCACCCTGGCGGCGCAAGGAGTCAGTCCGGGCAGCGTACACATCCAGATGGGCACCTTTGGCAAGGCGCTCGGGGTGGCCGGCGCGTTTGTGGGTGGCAGCCGCGAGCTGGTGGAGTATCTCGTCAATTTCGCCCGTCATTACGTCTACAGCACCCATATGCCCCCCGCCCAGGCCTGCGCGGTCACTAGGAGCATAGAGCTGGTGCGTGGGGCCGATGAGGCCCGTGCCCACCTGGCTCGCCTTGTCGCCCGCTTTCGGCAGGGGGCGCAGGCATTGGGCTGGCAGCTTGGGGCAAGCGACACCCCCATCCAGCCGCTGCTGGTGGGGGAGAGCAGTGCCGCCCTGCAACTGGCCGAGCGGCTGCGTGGGCGCGGCGTCTGGGCCGGCGCCATCCGCCCGCCGACGGTGCCGGTCGGCACGGCGCGCCTTCGCATCACCCTGTGCGCCGCCCACGGCGAGGACGACGTGGATCGCCTGCTCGAGGCGCTGGGTCTGCGTCCGGCCACCGACGAGAGAGGAGGCGCCCATGCTCCATGAGCGTTTCCAGTCGGTGGACAAGACCCTGCTCGCCCGCCGCTTCGGGGCGGCGGCCCGCCACTACGACGCCCATGCCCGCTTCCAGCAGGAGGTGGGGCAGGCGTTGTTGGGGCGGATGAGCGAGGGGGGCATAGCGGAGGAGCACCGGGGTCAGGGACTGGATCTGGGCTGTGGCACCGGCTTCTTTCTGCCCCAGCTGGCCTCTCGCTGCAATGGACTGACGGGGCTGGATCTCGCTCCCGGCATGCTGGCCCAGGCCGCATTGCGCGGCAGCGGCGCCCGCCTGGTGTGCGGCGATGCGGAGGCGCTGCCCTTTGCCGACCAGAGCCTGGACTGGGTCTTCTCCAGCCTGGCCCTGCAGTGGTGCGAGCGCCCCGCCCAGGCCTTTGCCGAGCTGCACAGGGTGCTCCGGCCCGGCGGCCAGATCTTCTTCTCGACCCTGCTGGCGGGGTCTTTGTGGCAACTGCGGGAGGCCTGGCGCGCCGTCGATGGCCGTGCCCATGTCAACCGTTTCCTGACGCTGCCTCAGCTGCAGCATGCCGTCGACGCCGCGGGCTTCACGGCGTCCGAGCTCTGTCCCGTCACCTGGTCCCTCGCCTACCCGGAGATCGGCGGCCTGCTGCGCGACCTCAAGGGCATAGGCGCGAGCCAGGTCAACGACGCGCGCAATACCGGCCTCGGCCATCGCCAGCGCCTGGTGCGCCTGGGAGAGGCCTACGAGCGGTACCGCCAGCCGGACGGCCTGCTGGCCGCCACCTATGAGGTCTGCCTCGGGCACCTGGTGCGCTGCTGACCCGAAAGGCCCGGCGCCTCGGTCACTGGCCGGGGCTGGCCGCCATCGGTGACGGGCGCAGGGTCGCCCTTATCCCATCTCGAAACGGGGCGTGATGGCGCGCCCCTGCATTGCATCAAGGAGTCATCATGACCAGATCCTATTTCGTCACGGGCACGGACACCGACGTCGGCAAGACGCAGGTTGCCCGCACCCTGCTGCAGGCGTTCGCCGCCCGGGGCATTCGCTGCGCCGGATACAAGCCCGTGTCGGCGGGCTGCACCCCGACTCCGGAAGGGCTGCGCAACCTGGATGCCTTGCTGCTGCAGCAGGCCGCCAGCCTCCCGCTGCCCTATGAGCGGGTCAACCCCTATGCCTTCGAGCCCCCCATCGCCCCCCATATCGCCGCCCAGGAGGTGGGGGAGAGCATCTCCTTTGCCGGGTTGTCGGCGGGACTGCGGGAGATAGAGGCAAGCGGTGCCGAACTCGTGATCGTCGAGGGGGCGGGGGGCTGGTGCCTGCCGCTGGATCACCAGCATCTGCTCTCGGACTGGGTGGCCCGGGAAGAGCTGCCGGTGATCCTGGTGGTGGGGGCCAGGCTGGGGTGCCTCAACCATGCCCTGCTCACCGTCGCCGCCATCCGCCAACAGGGGTTGAGGATCGCCGGCTGGGTGGTCAACCGGGTGGATCCGCACATGAGCCGTTATGAAGAGAACCTGGGGACCTTGAAAGCCTTGCTGCCGGCCCCATTTTTGGGTGAGATACCCTTTGTCGAGGCCGTGCACGAGGCGGACTTGTGCGGGTATCTAGACGTTGAACCCCTGCTCTGACGCCAGACATTCAGCAAACATTCATCGAGTCTGTCTATTATCGGGGGCAAGTATGGGCTGGGTTTCCCTCCGGGGTGGCCCGAACCATGCATCCATATCTCACAAGGAGTCAATATGAAGCGAATTATGCTATTCCTGGTGACCAACCTGGCCGTCATGCTGGTGCTGGGGGTGGTGCTCAACATCCTGTTCTCGGTTCTGGGGATCAACAAGTCCAGCATTTCCGGTCTGTTGGTGTTCTGCGCCGTGTTCGGTTTTGGGGGTTCCTTCATCTCCTTGCTGATGTCCAAGTGGATGGCCAAGCGCAGCTATGGCGTCCAGGTCATCGAGCAGCCCCGCAACGAGACCGAACACTGGCTGGTGAGCACCGTTGCCCGCCAGGCCCGTGAAGCGGGCATCAAGATGCCGGAAGTGGGGATCTACGACTCCCCCGAGATGAACGCCTTCGCCACCGGCGCCCGTCGCGACGACTCCCTCGTCGCCGTGTCGTCCGGTCTGCTCTACAGCATGAGCCGCGACGAGGCGGAAGCCGTGCTGGCCCACGAGGTGAGCCACGTGGCCAACGGCGACATGGTGACCCTGACCCTGATCCAGGGGGTGGTGAACACCTTCGTGATGTTCTTCGCCCGCATCGTGGCCGGCGTCATCAGCAACTTCTTCAGCTCCAACAACGAGGAAGAGAGCAGCAGCACCGGCGGCTTTGCCTACATGATCACCGTGTTCGTGCTGGAGATGGTGTTCGGTGTGCTGGCCTCCATCATCGTCATGTGGTTCAGCCGTCAGCGTGAATTCCGCGCCGACGCCGGTGCCGCCAAACTGGCCGGCCGCGACAAGATGATTGCCGCGCTGGAACGTCTCTCCCGCGGTGCCGAACCGCAGATGGAGGGCTCCATGATGGCGTTTGGCATCAACGGCAAGCGTTCCATGAGCGAGCTGTTCATGAGCCACCCGCCCATCGAGCAGCGTATCGCCGCCCTGCGTGGCTGATAGCAAGACGCGATAGCAAAAACGGCTGCCCCTGGGCAGCCGTTTTGCATTATGGAACGGGGCATTCTTGCCCCCGATCACCCTATTCGACCACGAGATCCGTAAGAGGCACGGCGCAGCAGGCGAGGAACTTGCCCTCGGCCCGCTCGGCGGCGGTGATGGCGGGGGCATCCGGGTGATCCACCTCACCTGTGATCAGGGTGCGCTTGCAGCTGCCGCAGATGCCGGCGCGGCAGCTCCAGGGCATCTCCACCCCCTGCTTGTTGGCCTGATCCAGTACTGTACCCTGGTTGTTGCCGGCAAACTCCTGCTCCCCGATGCGCAGTTTTACCGCTTTGTGGGGACGGGCCACCGAGAGGATGGCGCCGCCAAAGCTCTCCTGGCGGATGCGCCCAGCCGGTACGCCGAGGGCGGTCAGCCGGTTGGCAGCATCGGCCATAAAGCCCAGGGGGCCGCAGATAAACACCTCTCGCTCGGCCAGCCCCTTGACCTGGCCGAGGTGGCTGTCATCCAGTCGCCCCCTGAGCCCCTGCCAGTGAGCCTCGGGCTGGCTCAGGATCAGGGTGAGGGTCATCCCCAGCTGCGCCATGGCGTGCAGCTCGCGGGCGGCGGGAATGTCCGCCTCGCTGCGACACAGGTGCATGAAATGGACCTCGTCGAGTTCACCGCGAAGGTGCAGGGTGCGGGCAATGGAGAGCATGGGGGTGACGCCGGAGCCCGCCGAGAGCAGCAGCAGCTTGCGCTCGGACCCCAGATGAAATTCGCCGGCCGGGGAGGCGGCCAGCAGACGATCACCCACGCTCAGCTCATGGTGCAGCCAGGGGGAGAGGCGGCCATCGGCCAGCTTCTTGACGCTGATGGCGTAACGCTCGGGCTTTTCCGGGGTGGAACTCAGGGTGTAGCGGCGCTGCACCCGCTCTCCCTTGGCGTCCAGGCTGATGGGCAGGTGCTGGCCCGGCAGGTAGTCGGGCAGGGGCTCGCCGTCGGCCGCCTCGAACCAGAAGGTCTCCAGGTCCCGTGCCAGGGGTTCCCGGGCTACACACACCAGCGCCCGTTTCTTGGGCGCCGCGTTGGGGTAGATCGGCGGGCGTACCCGCTCCAGCACTTCGATCTCGCTGCCCGCCTCGATCCACCCCTCGTTCAGGGCTACCAGGTTCTGGCCGAAATAGACCTCCCCATCCTCGCCACGGCGATAGCGGGTGAGGGTGGCGAGCGGCTCTTTCAGGGCATTGAAGCGATCCGTGCCCGCCTCCACCGTGGTCATGATGCAGCGGCTGCACGGCTTGGCCACCAGAAACTCCACCTCGCCGATGCGGATCCGCCTCCAGCCGTCCTCCTCGAACGGCCTGGTGCCACTCGCCACCAGATTGGTACGAAACTGGCTCATCTGGTGCAGGGCATCGGATCTCAGATTGAGATCCTCAAGGGAACCCTGACTGATCAGCAGCAGGGGATAGCCGTCGGCAAAGCTCACCCGGGTACCGGTCTTCTCCCGATAGCGGTCCGACTCCTCGCCGAGCCAGAGCAGCTGAACTGGCTCCCCCGCCACCCGGCTCAACCACTCATCGGCGTGGGTGTGGGTGTGCAGGGCGTTGAAGCTGTCGCTCCAGACGCCGGTGGCCTGCGGGGTGAGACTGAATTCGTGCTCCAGCAGTGTCAGCGGCTCGCACCCCGGATAGCGCAGCAGGAGGCCGCCCTCCACCGGGGTGGCGACGACCAGTTGCAGCTGGGGGTGGGTACGTGCGGTGATGAAGCTGCCATCCGGTTTGACCACCATGTAGCGGCGATCCCCGGCGAGCCCCTCCTGGGTCACCAGGGCGCGGGCCAGTGGCATGCCTGCCGTCGACTTGATGGGGTAGAGATGTATGCTGGCGAGAGTCGGCATGTCCGGGTCCTTGTGCTGTGGCGATTCCTGTGAAGAGGGCAAGATAACGATTCCTGCCCCGTGCGGCAATCCTCTCTTGTCTCCCATGATGGGGGTGGTCGATGCCGCTGGCGTGGTGAACGCAGAACAGAGGCTGCTCGCGGTCAGATCATCAGATCAGGGGGATGACCGGATAGAAAAGCGGGCCCAATGGCCCGCTTTGGATGGCATGAACAAGGACGTCGGGATCAGGGCTGGGCCGCACGCGGCACCTTGAGGTGCAGGGTACGTTCCTGATGGGCCGCTATCTCTTCATCGGTAAAGCGCATGGGCTGCCACTGCTGGCGGGCGAACAGCTCGGTCTGATCGGTGAAGTGGGGGCTTTCGGGATCGTGAGACTGGCCATAGCTCAGGAAGCGTTCCGCTCTGGGTCCCGTGGCATCGAACTGCAGGGCCAGCACGAAGCTGGAGCCGTAGTTGGCGCGATAGCGCAGCTCGGGCTGGCCGTCACCGTCGTCATCCAGGCTGCGTAGCGTGGTGCCTGCCACACTCTTGCCGGTCACAATGTTGGCAAAATCCGAGGTGCTGCGCGAAGGCATGTTGGTTTGCACCATGTTGAACAGCCCCTCGAACGAATTGCCCCCAGGCAGCGGGATCGGGGTCAAGCCGGCGGCCTTTTGCACAAACTGCAGCGCACCGAGTTCGGCATCCGGCGCGATACCGGCTGCCTGCAAGCGCTGCTGGGCCCGAGCCAGCGCCAGCAGAGCGGGATCCTGATCAGGGGCGCCGTTCCAGGGGGCCAGTCCGCTTGGGGTGGTGGCGGCCCTGGCCGGATCGAAGGGGATGGCAAACAGGGCATCCTGGATGTCTCTGTGCCCGCTGGTGCGAAACGCTGTCAGCCATTCGCGCATCAGGTGGGCGCCCCGGCTCTCCAGCTGATACTCGCCATCCCAGTTGGCGAGTGCCTTGCAACTCGGGGTCAGATCCAGGGGACCAGCGTCCAGCTGGATCAGCGGGTGCGCCTGGCAGCGGGCCAGCAGAGGCTCCCTGAGCTCACGGGCAAACAGGGCGCCGTTGTGGGTCACCACACCCTGCAGGGTCTGCAGGGTGAAGCGGCGATCGGCACCGGTCAGCCCCATGCTCTCGGGGGTGCTGATGAGCTGGGCGTTGTAGCGGGTACGCGGGCTGCGCACCGTCTGCTCCGGCCCGTAGAGGATGGAATAGCCTTCCAGCGGTTCAGTCAGGTTGGTCAGCCAGTGGCTGCTGTTGGCGTTGTAGACGTAATCGCTTCGGGTCTGGCGCGGGGCCTGGCTCAGCGGGATCAGTCCGGGGGTGCGGGTCAGGCCGCTGTCCACCCACTCGAAGTCGGGGTCGTTGCCTGGCAGCAGCACGCTGCCCTCGCCATCCAGCCAGACGGGAGCCAGTTGAGGGCTTTGGGAGGCCGCGCGCCACCAGGCTTCGGCCTTGGCGCCGAGGCGGGGAACCTGGGTCGCGTCCACGTAGCTGGCCTGGCCCGCCTTGTCGATGAGCAGAGTATTGACCCAGGGCACGCCCTGATGCTCGGCCAGCGCATCGAAGAAGGCCGGGGTGCTTTGTGCCTTGGCCATGGCCAGCCACTGCTCCAGCATCCGGTAGTTGCCGACGTTGGCATCGCGCAAGCTGATGGCGCTGCTGCTGGTCCAGCCCAGAGCGGGAGAGAGGGAGGCGAGGTTGACCATGGGGCCGAAATGGCTGGCATAGAGCGTCTGGACATAAGGCTGCAGGCTGCCGTCGGCCTGCCGTACCTGTACGGTGATCTCTTTCTGGCTCATCTCGCGCCACTGGTCGCCATAGCGGTAGCGCAGCGGATTGGCGGGGTCCAGGGTGAGCTGATAGAGGGTGAACCGCTTGGACTGAGAGACGGTATGAGTCCAGCCGAGCCGCTCGTTGAAGCCGATCAGGATGGCGGGAAAGCCCATCATGGTGGCACCGGTCACGTTGAGCTCGCCCGGGATCTGCAGATGCTGTTCATAGAACCTGAGTTCGCCATCCCAGGGGAAATGGGGATTGCCGAGCAGCAGGCTGGTGGCGTTGCTGGTGCGATCCGCTCCCAGCGCCCAGCCGTTGCTGCCGATCCCCTCCGAGGTCAGCAGCGAGACGGGATCCTGTGAGGGGGCCGGCAGGGTGGCACGCGCCTGTGCGCCGACGGGGGGCTGGGCACTGGCCATGGCGCTGATGAAGCTGCGGCCGCTGGCCAGCTGGGCGAGATCCAGGTGATAGGCCAGCAGCTGGACCGGGGTGATGGGTTCGACCCACTCGGCCCCGCGGCAGGGGGAGGGGTAGTCCGCCGGACCGGCCCGCTCGGTGAGCGAGTGATTGAAGCCCGCCACATAGCCCTCGATGAGGTCCTTCGCCTCCGGGGCCAGCTTCTCATACAGGGTGGCGGCTTGAGTCTGCAGATCCAGGGAGCGATAGCCCAGGTCCGAGAGCAGGTTGCGCTGCTGCTCACCGGCGCCCAGCCAGCGGGATTTTTCTCCCCGCAGCTTCATGATCTGCTCGCTCAGGGTGCAGAGGTTCTCCTCGGCGTGGGCGTATCCGGATCCGAAACCGAGGCTGGCATAGTTGGTCGCCTTGATGTGGGGCACTCCCTGCTCCGTGTAGGTGAGCGTGACGTCGTAGTGGCGGGCGGGATCCGGCTGGCTGTCGTTATCCTGACAGCCGGCCAGTACCAGAGTGCCGAGCAGGGAAAGGGAAAGAGGAAGAGGGGTTCGCATCTTGATTCCTTCTGTGGTGTTGATTTGTTAATGTTTTGTTTCCTTTCGGTCGATGCAGCAGCTATTCAAGCGCAGCCCTCCCCTCGGGTCGCCCGACTGGATGGAATCGGTCATGGAATGAAAAACCAAATAAAAACAAGGATGAACAGGTGTGTCTCGATGGAGCCGTACCTGCAGGAGGAGTGTTATGCAGTGGGAAAATATGGCCGCCGTGCTCAGTCTGGGTCTGGCCGGCATGCTGGTGCTGGCGAACGTGGGATGGTTGCGGCGCACGCGTCGGGATTCCGCCGCCGGCTATCTGCTGGCCCTGCTGGCCCTGAGCGGCCTGCAGGCGCTGGAGTATCTCTATCACCAGCAGCAGTGGTTTCTGGCCCGGCCCCATCTGCTCAAGCTGATCGATCCCCTGGTGGTGATGCTGCCGTTCTGTCTCTATGGCTATATCAGGGCCGTGCAGGGGGAGGGGGTGCTCGCTCGCTGGCGCGATCGGCTGGTGCACGGGTTGCCCCTGCTGCTGGTGGCTGCCCTGGCATTGCCCTACTGGCTGTTGCCTGGCGACGAGAAGGTTCGCTGGATCCTGCTTGGCAGCCAGGAGGAGGCCCTGTGGCCAGGCATGACTCTCTATGGCAACCGCTATCTGGCCTGCATTGCCCTGCTGGGGCTGGCCTACTGGTGGCAGCAGCAGCGCCTCGGGGTCGTCAGCCGCAAGCCGGCGCTGCGCGCCTGGGTCAACCAGTTGCAGGGCCTGCAACTGCTGGTCGCCCTCCTGCTGCTCGGCCGTATCGCCCTGAGCTGGCTTGGCTGGCCGCTCTCAACGGTGTATTTGCAGGCCCCCGTCACCGCCTATCTGTTGCTGCTGGTGCTGGCCCACGCCCGGCTGCCCCAGCAGGACGCCATGGGGGAGGGTCGCGAGCGCGGTGCCGAGGGGATGCCGGCGCCGGTGCAGGATGAGTCGCTGCAACCCCTGTTCGAGGCGCTGGAGGGGGAGCTCGGGCGAGGAGCCTTCCGGGATCCGGCCCTCTCCCTTGGCAAGCTGGCACAGCTGTGCGGCCTGAGTACCCATCAGGCCTCCAGCGCCATCAATGCTTGTTCGGGGGGCAACTTCTACGACTGGCTCAACCGCCATCGGGTGGAAGAGGCCAAGCGGCTGCTGCAGGAGAGTGACGAGACGGTGGCCACTGTCTGCTATCGGGCCGGCTTCAACAGCAAATCCACCTTCAACACGGCTTTCCGGCGCCACACCGGCCAGACGCCCAGCGAGTTCCGGCGCAGGCGGCCGGATGAGCTCTGTGCCACATCCTCGTGAGCGGACAACAAAAAGCCCGGCGTCGGGCCGGGCTGGAGGATAAATTGCTTATCCGGGCATTCGTCAAGGCGTCTAGTTTGGATGTTGTCTGAGGATGTCGTATATCTCCTCTTTCAGTTTAAGTTTCTGTTTTTTCAGATCCTTCACCTCGGCGCTGTAGTCGCTGGCGTGGTGCTTTTCCAGCTTCTGGATCTCCGCATCCAGGTCGTTGTGCAAGTCAAACTTCTTCTGAAAATGGGCATCACTGACCTTCAGTTTCGAGATGAGATCTCTGTACTCTGGAAACATGTAATGAAGCCTCCTTGTTGTCGTTTGATGTGCCTTGACCTTCAAGCTACGCCTTCCCCCGGGAGATAAACGTGATCCGGATCCAATTCGGGGACATCATTTTGCACCATGGGGGCGACGATTTTTAACTGTTTGAATCACAAGCAGATTGGCGGATAAATGGTGGGCAGGAGAGGATAAAACCGGGATCCTGTTCACATTATTGCACTGGGGAAAACGGGGAAAGGACGGGCGGCGGACAGCAAGAAGGGGCGCGAGGCCCCTTCCGGATAACGAGCGTGGTGTTTACTCTTTTTTCTTTTTCTTCTCGGGCAGGGGCTTGCCGTCCCGGGCGATCACCTTGCCTACCTCGAAACCTATTTGTGCCGCCAGTTCTTCCAGATCCGGCGCCTTGGCCTCGTTGCCGATGGCGTACTGGTAGTTGGCGATGGTGATCTTCTCCGCCACCGGCGTGCCCGGGACGATGGGCTCGCGCCAACCCTGACCCACATGAGCCACCAGGGTGCCGTTCATGATGAGCTCGCCGACGATCTCCTGGGTGGGAATGCCCTTGCCGTAGGTGAGGCCCTGGGCATGCTTCTTGCCGACCAGCGGCTCTGTGCTTGCGGGCATCAGCTTGGTGCGGATCAGCCACTTGGGCTCCTTGGTCTTGCCCACCGCCTTGCCGGTCTGATACTCGTTGATCTTGATGGTCTTGATCATCTGGGCCATGAACTCCTTGGTCAGGGCCTTCTGGGCTTCGCTGGTCTCGTCGATGACGATGGGGGCCACATACCAGGTCTGGGGAGCCTGCGCCTTGGGCGCTGCCGGGGCGGTTTGCGCCATGGCGAGCGGGCTGAGCAGGATGGCCGTCAACAAGAGTCCGATTTTCTTCATGATGATTCCGCTTATGTTTCGACAAGAATTTTGTTTTGCCAGCGACGACTGCGCCAGCGCCAGAACATGGCCAGACCGCGCACCCACTCGTCGCAGGCGAGGGCCAGCCAGATGCCTACCAGGCCGTAGCCCTGCATGATACCAAGGAAATAGGAGAGGGGAACGGCAATGCCCCACATGGAGACGAGCGCCATGTAGAGCGGGAAACGGGCATCCCCGGTGGCGCGCAGGGCGTTGATCACCACCAGGTTGAAGGTGCGGCCGGGTTCCAGAATGAGGCTGATGAGGAACAGCTGGGCCACCTGGGTGATGATGTCCGCGTCGTCGGTGAACAGGCTGATGATGGCTCGGCCGTTCAGGGCGGCGGCGACGGCGATGACGGCGGTGACGATGAGGCCGAGTTTCAGGCTCTTCATCAGCTGGCGATAGGCCTGATCGAAGCGTCTGGCTCCCGCCAGATGGCCGATGATGATCTCGTTGCCAAGGCCGATGGAGAGGCCGAACAGCAGGATGAACAGGCAGATCTGGAAGAAGTAGGACTGGGTCGCCAGCGCCTTGTCGCCGAGCAGGCCGACAAAGGCGGTCACCACCATGAACTGCAGCATCCAGGAGAGGTTCTCCCCCGCCGCGGGCAGGCCGATGTGCAGCACCTTGTCCAGCATGGCGCGGCTCGGGCGGACGATTTCCGGCAGACGCAGCCGGATGCCGGTCTTGCGGGCCACCAGCCACACCAGCAGCACGACCCCGACGATGCGACCCGCCACCGTGCTGATGGCGACCCCGGCGACCCCGAGCTGGGGCAGGCCGAACCAGCCGTAGAGCAGCAGCAGGTTGCCGACGAAGGTGATGAGGTTGACGATGAGGGTCACGTACATGGCCTGGCGGGTGTGGCCGTGAGCGCGCAGGGTGGCGGCCAGACAGAGGGCAGCCGCCTCCGGCAGCAGGCACAGGCCGATGATCTGCAGATAGAGGCTGCCGTCGCTCATCAGGTGGGCGGGCAGGTTCATCAGCGCCAGCATGGTGCCGGCCCCGGCCATGACCCCGACGGCGGCCACCAGCCCCACCAGCAGGTTGAAGCCGATGGCGGTGTGAATGACGACCCGGGCCTTCTCCTTGTCCCCCGCCCCCAGATACTGGGTGATCACCACGCTGGTGCCGATGCTGACGAAGCTGAACAGGGTGATGGCCAGATCGAACACCTGGTTGCCGACCGCGAGCGCCGCCACCCCCTGGTAGGAGACGTGACCCACCATGAAGGTATTGAGGGCCCCGGTCAGAAAATGCAGGGCGAGATCGATGAACAGTGGCCAGGTCAGGGAAAAGAGGGAGCCCGGCCCGGCGTGGGATTGAGTCTGCATGGAATATCCAGATGCTGGTGGTGGCCCTCGTCAGGGCCAGCTGGACGGGCATTTAACACCAAGCGGGTGCGGGGCGCAATCCTGGTGGCAGAGAAGAGGGCCGGCGGGTTGGGGCCGCCGGCCGTGGCGCCTCACACCGGGGTCGTGCCGGCCTCCTGCTCGCAGGGGTGGGTGAGACGCGCCGAATCGGGCAGGGCCTCGTCCTGGGGCCAGCGGGTGATCAGGGCGTCCGTGGTGCTCTCCACCACCTCGTCATCCTTGAACACCGGCTCCCGGTAGCAGCGGGTCATGCGCAGGGCCTGATACATGTCGGGGCAGAGAATGATGCCATCCTCGCCGACCCGGATCCCCGCCTGCCTGAACCACTGGCTCAACTGGCCGTGGCGACCGGCCATCACCATGTGGATGCCGCGCCGCTTGAGCTCCTTGTGCAGCTCTCCCACCATGCTCATGACGCTGATGTCCTGGTGGGTGAAGCAGGCCACAGCGTCCACCACCAGGCACTGGGGACTGTGGGGGTCCTGCACCAGCAGCGCCAGCACCCGCCGCTTGAAATAGGGGGCGTTGAAGTAGGTCAGCGGCGAGTTGAAGCGATAGACCAGGATGCCGGGAATCGCCTTGGCCTGCTCGTTGTCCCCCAGGGTGCGCACCACCCCTTCGTCATCCATGCCGAGCAGCTGGTCGGTGGGGCGCATCACGTTGCGCAGGAACTGGAACAGGCCCAGCAAGACCGCGAGAGTGATGCCCGGAATGACCCCCATGGTCAGCACGCTGATGAAGGTGATGAGGGCCAGCCAGAAGGCGGCGCGGTCCGAGTCGCGCAGGGCCCAGAGGCCGCGAAAGTCGGTCAGCGAGAGGGAGGCCATGACCAGCACCACCCCGAGGGCGGCGGTGGGGATGTATTGCAGCGGCCCCGTCAGGTAGAAGGTGACCAGGGCGATGACGGCGGCGGCGATGATGGAGACCAGCTGGCTCTTGCCGCCGTTGGCGTCGTTGACCGCGGTGCGCGAATCCGCTCCGCTGATGGCAAAGCCCTGGGAGGCCGCCGCCGCCAGGTTGGCCATGCCCAGCGCCCGGAATTCCTTGTCCGCGTCTATCTCGTAGCCGTTCTTGGCGGCGAAGCTGCGGGCGGTGAGCATCATGGAGACGAAGCTCACCATGGCGAGGTTGAGGGCCGGCAGCACCAGCTCCCGCATCAGGCCGGGGGGGAATTCCGGCATCTGGAAGGCGGGCAGGCCCGAGCCGATGGCCCCCAGGGTGGCGATGTCGACACTGCCGAGGTTGAACAGCCACACCAGCGCCGCCGTCACCACCATGGCCACCATGGAAGAGGGCCAGGCCGGCTTGTAGCGCTTGGCCAGCAGCAGGGTGAGCAGGGCGGCCAGACTCATGGCCAGGGTGGGCAGATGGGTCTGGGTAAGGTAGTTGGTGCCGTTCAGGATCCGCTCTATCAGATAGCGTTCGCTGAAGGTGAAGCCGAAGATCTTGGAGAGCTGGCCCACCATGATGGTGATGGCCACCCCGTTGAGCAGCCCCATCAGAATGGGGCGGGAGAGAAAGTCCGCCAGCACCCCCAGCTTGAAGCGGCTGGCGATGAGGCACCAGAAGCCGGTCATGGCGGTCATGGTCATCACCAGCTGCCAGTGGCGGGTGGGGTCCCCGGCGGCAAGGGGGGTGACCACGGCGGCGATGACGGCGCAGGTGGCGGCGTCCGGGCCGACGATGAGCTGACGGGAGGTACCGAACAGTGCGTAGACCACCATGGGCAGGATGCAGGAGTAGAGGCCGACGATGGCCCCCACCCCGGTGAGCTCCGAGTAGGCGATGGCCACGGGGAGCGCCACGGCCGCGACCGAGAGGCCAGCGCGAAGATCCGGCATCAGCCAGGCCCGCTGATATTGCAGCAGGGCGGCGAGCCCCGGCAGCCAGCGTTCGAGAGAGAAGAAGTCGCGCATTATTTAACCCATTGAGTTACAAACAGCTTTTTCGTAGTGTGCCCAAGGTTGCCGAAACATTGCAATCCGGTCATGGCCAGTTCACGACAAGGTCAGGCCAGATCTGCAGCCACCCCTTGGCCTTGACGCGCTCGGTAAAGACCCGGCTCTCCTGGCGACAGCGCGGGTTGGGGTCCACCCGCAGGGACCAGTTGGGGGCAAAACCGTAGGGGGCCAGCCACTCGAACCCGTCGTCTGCCAGCAATCTGACCCCGATGCAGGTGGGCACCTCCACCCAGTGTCCGAGGGCCTCCAGAGTGCTGCCAAAGGGGGGCACTTGCTGGCGCAGATGCATGCGGGTCTGGTTGCGCACCTCCCAGCGCTGGTCAGGCAGTCGGGTATTCAGCCAGGCCTCGTGATCGGCCTCCTTCAATCCAGTCGGATCAGCACTGTCCAGATAGATAAGATCGATGTCGTTGAGGGGGGTCGGCGCCGGCTTGCGGTGCAGGTGATCCCAGATTAGGTTGCGCACAAACCCCGCCCCCAGCGCCCACTCGGGCAGGGCCAGCGTTCGCGCGGCCCGCAGGCAATCCATGCGCCGGTCATCCGCCCGCAGCAGGGCCTCGGTGCACGCCTGCAAAGCGGCGTCCTGATTAGCCTGCTCAGCCGGCATTGCGGCGAAGCCAGACGTCGATATAGCTGCAGGTCGGCACTATGGTTAGCCCCTCTGCCAGAGTCCAGTTGTAGAAGCTGCGGGCCAGCCGGTCGGCGATGCCCTGTCCGCGCAGCTCGGCAGGGACCTGGGTGCTGTAGGCGTCGACGGTGGTGGCGTCCAGCCTGCGATAGGCGAGACGGGCGAGCTTGCCGTCCACGGTGCAGACGAACTGCTGCTGTTCCGGCTGGTGAAGAATGTCGCTCATCTGGGATCCTCTCTGGGTGAATGGGGTGATCAGAACATGGCGGGCACGCTTTGCCAACGTCATTCTTTGCCGCCGTGGCGGGCTCGCTTACACTGGCCGGCCTGCGAATGGTCGCATGGCAAGGTATAGAACACAGACAGAGGATGGATCCCCATGGCCTTCGCCACTCTGGAAGATCTGATAGGCAACACCCCCCTGCTGGCGCTGCGCCGCATCAATCCCTACCCCGGTGTGACCCTGCTGGTGAAGCTGGAGGGCAACAACCCCGCCGGCTCGGTCAAGGACAGGCCGGCCCTGAACCTAATCCGGTGCGCGGAGGCTAGCGGTCACTTAGCGCCAGGGGCACGACTCATCGAGGCCACCTCCGGCAACACCGGCATCGCGCTGGCCATGGTGGCGGCGGCCAGAGGCTACCGGATGCGCCTCATCATGCCCGACACCATGAGCCAGGAGCGGCGCGACGCCATGCAGGCCTATGGCGCCGAGCTGGTGCTGGTGGAGGGCGGCATGGAGGCGGCGCGCGACCTCGCCCTGGCCATGCAGGGGCGCGGGGAGGGGCTGGTGCTCGATCAGTTCAACAACCCGGCCAACCCGGATGCCCACTACCTCTCCACCGGCCCCGAGATCTGGCGCCAGAGCGGCGGGGCGGTCACTCACTTCGTGTCGGCCATGGGCACCACGGGCACCATCATGGGGGTCTCCCGCTATCTCAAGGAGCAGAACCCGGCGGTAGAGGTGATCGGCCTGCAACCGGCCGAGGGGAGTCAGATCCCGGGCATTCGCCGCTGGCCCGAGGCCTACCTGCCCGCCATCTTCGAGCCCGCCCGGGTCGACCGGGTGCTGGATGTGACGCTGGAGGAGTCCCTCACCACGATGCGCCGCCTGGCCCGGGAGGAGGGGATCTGCTGCGGCGTCAGCTCGGGGGGCGCCGTGGCCGGCGCCCTGCGGGTCGCCGCCGGGATTGGCGAAGGGGTGGTGGTGGCCATCATCTGCGATCGGGGGGATCGCTACCTCTCCACCGAGGTCTTCACCCCCGCGTCCTGACCTCCGGGCGGGCCCTGGGGCCCGCTATTCCCACACCCGTTCCAGCAGCGCCAGCAGCTGCGCCCTGTCTGCATCCTTGCGGTTATAGAGCAGGGCGCCGTCGTTGATGGCGAGATCCCGGATCTCGGGCAGCAGTCCCCTGTCGGTGAGGCCCGCCTCCCGCAGGGTGCGTGGCAGCCCGACCGCCTGCCACAGGGTGTCGCGCAGGGCATGGAGGGCATCCAGGGTGGCCTGGGCCCGCTGAGGGGCCGGGGTCGCCGCAAAGCGCTCGGCCCCCGCGAGCGGCAGCAGCAGGCGGGCGAGGGCGTCATCGATCTCCGGCCTGTTGTAGTCGAGCACCGCAGGCAGGAAGAGGTTCATGCACAGGCCGTGGGGCAGGTGGCAGCGGGCCCCCAGGCTGTGGCCGAGGGCGTGCACCAGCCCCACCATGGAGTTGGAGAAGGCCATGCCCGCCAGGGTGGAACCCTCCGCGAGCTGCAGGCGCAGGTGTGGATCCCGGGGCTGCTCCAGCACCTTGGGCAGGGCGGTGGCTATCTTCTCCACCGCCATCAGGGCCAGGGCGTCGCTGACCGGGTTCCTGGCGTTGCCGATGAAGGCCTCGATGGCGTGGGTCATGGCATCCATGGCGGTGGCGGCGGTGATGTTGAGCGGCAGCCCCCGGGTGAGGCGCGGGTCCAGTACCGCCAGCCGGGGCAGCAGGAAGGGGGAGGTAAAGGGCACCTTGCGCCCGCTCGCCTCGTCCTTGATCACCGCCACCAGGGTCACCTCGGAGCCGGTGCCCGCCGTGGTGGGCACCACCGCCAGGGGATTGAGGGGGCGGGTCAGGCAGCCCGCCCCGGCATAGTCCAGCAACCTCCCGCCCCCGGTCTCACCGTCGCGCGGCGCCAGGGTGGCCAGGATATTGACCGCCTTGGCGGTGTCGATGACAGAACCGCCCCCGAGCGCCACCAGGCTGTCGCAATCCAGCTCCCGGTAGTGGCGGGCGATCCGCTCCACCACGGCGGTGGAGGAGTCGGCCGGGATCTCGTCCCAGATGGCGGCGACTGCGAGCCCCCCCTCGGCCATCACCCCGGCCAGCAGGGTGGCGAGCCCGGTGCCGGCGACCCCCTTGTCGGTGAGCAGCAGCGGGCGGCGCGCCCCCAGCGCCATCAGCTCGTCAGGGAGTTGTTCCAGCGCCTGCTCCCCCGCCATCAGCTTGACCGGGCAGAAAAAATCGTAATAGCGGCTCATGGTGTTCCTCTTGGTGTTCAACCGGTCAGCAGACCCAGGTAGATGTGGCAGGCCCGTGCCAGCTTGTGGCGCGGACTCGGATAGTGGCGCAGCAACGGCCGCGCGATGACGGCGGGCAGGATCAGGCTCTGCAACTGCTCCAGCGCCCGCACCAGGTGCATGGCCGCGCTGAGATCCCCCTCCACCTGCAGGCGGTTTTCGCAAAACGCCTGGTTGATGCCGAGGCGAAAGCTCAAGGTGCGAAACGCGATGGCGGGGTGCTTGAAGTGCACCCGCAGCGGGTGGGGGGCGGCCTCATCCGGCTGCGGTGCCGCGCCCGTGCGCCAGCGCCCCCCCGCCTTGTGAATGGTCAGCCCGCCCGCCAGACCGTTCACCGCCAGCTGGATGCTGAGGCCGTCTGGCAAGGGGGCGAGCTCGCGGCGCACCGCCTCGTCGACCCGGGCGGCGCGGCACAGGGTGCGGCCGATGACCCAGAGCAGGCTCCCGATCCAGAGGCGTCTGCCGGTGGCGAGCAGGGAGTCAGCGTGCATGGCGCCCTCCCGCGATGGCGGACCAGAAGAGTGAGAAGGCGCTCTCCCGCCAGTGGGGATCCTCGCCAAGCTCCGGCTGGTCGACGAACAGGGAGGCGCAGGTCAGAAACTGGCTCTGGCACACCTCCAGCATCAGCAGGGGCGGCCCCTGCATCAGCTCGCCACTGGCCTGGCCTTGGGCCAGCAGGTGCGGCAGAAAGGGCAGGGTCTCCCCCAGGATCTGGCTGCGCAGGGAGCGGGCCAGCAGGGGGGAGTGGAAGAAGCCCAGCACGAACTTGAGCTCGTGGGGATGGGCCTGCATCCAGGCCATTGCCTGCTGCCAGTAGTGGCGGGTCTGCTCCTCGAGAGAGAGGGTCGGATCCGCCTCGCTGATGGCGGCGCCCAGGCGCCCCTTGATCTCCTGATAGAGCTGCTGGATCAGCACCTCCTTGCTGGGAAAGTGGTGAAACAGGGTGCCGTTGGCCACCCCGGCCGCCTTGGCGATGCGGGCGGTGGCGGCGCCCTGCAGGCCGTCTTCGGCGCACAGGGCCAGGGCGGCATCCAGGATCTGGCGGCGTTTGTCGGTCATGGTCTCTCGCATCTTGCCTCCTAGCGCAGGAACAGGGCCATCATCAGCCGCTGATACCAGCGTCGATAAGGCGGGTGGATAAGCCCCCCTGGGCTGAAACGCCCGCGGCGCAGCACGGTTTTCGCCTTGGAGAAGGTGAGAAAGCCTTCGCGGCCGTGGTAGTGACCCATGCCGGAGGGGCCGATGCCGCCGAAGGGCGCGTCGTCCGCCGCGGCCTGGAACAGGCTCTCGTTGATGGCCATGCCGCCGGCATGGGTCTCCCGGATGAGACGGCGCTGCAGGGTCTCATCCAGGCTCATCAGATAGAGTGCCAGCGGGCGGGGCCGCGCCGCCACATAGGCGATCGCCTCGTCCAGCGAGTCATAAGGCACGATCGGCAGCAGGGGGCCGAAGATCTCCTGTTGCATCACCTGGCAATGGTCGGGCACCTCGGTCAGGAGGTGGGGCGCCAGGCGGTGGGCGCCGTCATCCCGGGCAGGCGAAGTGCAGGGGTGTACCTGGGCCCCTGCCTGCCTGGCTTCATCCAGCCAGGCCGTGAGCCGGGCATACTGCTGCGCATTGACGACGGAGCCGTAGTCCGGGCTCGCCAGCCCCTTGGGATAGAGGCGCGTGAAGTGGCTGCGGTAGGCCTCGACAAAGGCCTGCTCCTGGCCGCGCGGCAGCAGCACATAGTCGGGGGCCACGCAGATCTGGCCGGCGTTGAGGCTCTTGCCGAAGATCATCCGCTCCACCGCCAGCGCCATGGGCATGTCGGGGGCGATGAGGCAGGGGCTCTTGCCACCGAGTTCCAGGGTGAGGGGGGTGAGGTGGGGGGCGGCGGCAGCCATTACCCGCCGGCCCACGGCGGTGGAACCGGTGAACACCAGGTGATCGAAGGGGAGGGCGCTGAAGGCGGCCGCAAGCTCGGCATCCCCCTCGATGACCATCACTTCGTCGTCAGCAAAGACCTCCCCCAGCAGGGTACGCAGCACGGCATTGGTGCGGGGCGTGAACTCGGAGAGCTTGATCATGGCGCGGTTGCCGGCGCCGATGGCACCAATGAGGGGGCCGAGGCTCAGCATCACCGGGAAGTTCCAGGGGACCATGATGCCGACCACGCCGAGGGGCTGGTAGTGCACTTCGACTCTGGCGGGGGCCAGCAGCAGACCTGGGTGGCGGCGCTCCGGTCTCATCCAGCCCTTGAGCCGCTTCAGGCTGTAGTTGATCTGCATGACGCAGGGAAGGATGTCGGCAATCAGGCTGTCATAGCCGCTGCGCTGGCCGTAGTCCAGGGCCAGGGCGTCGCACAGGGCCTGCTTGTGGGCCAGCAGGGCGCCCTTGAGTTGGGTGAGCCTGGTACGGCGCTCCGCCAGGCTCGGCATGGGGTGTGACAGGCAAGCCTGCCTGAGGCGGATCAGCTGATCGGGCAGGGAGAACTTGTCCGATGGGGTGAGGGTGGTATTCATGATGATC
Source organism: Aeromonas sp. FDAARGOS 1415 (assembly GCF_019048365.1). Taxonomy (NCBI): domain Bacteria; kingdom Pseudomonadati; phylum Pseudomonadota; class Gammaproteobacteria; order Aeromonadales; family Aeromonadaceae; genus Aeromonas; species Aeromonas sp. FDAARGOS 1415. The sequence continues at coordinate 2,770,314 of NZ_CP077363.1, forward strand.
TCCGCACAGAAAACAACCGACTGATTAGTCGGTCCAAATCTAGCGGCTCGTCAGCCCCGTGTAAACAGGGTGGTGGAACAGGGGGGAGGCTTTGCCTGGAACTGTGCTCGGGCTCTCACTTCTGGGGCATGCAGATTGGTTGTCTATCCAATAAGGGGTAATTTTGAGCTTCAACTCAGAGGGAGAACTGGACATGACCAGGGAATTGCACAGTCTGCTGGCCAGGCTGGACGACGTCATCGCACGGATGCCGGACAGCTTCACCACCTATGAATTTGCCCAGAAACTGGCGTTGCAGCATCAGCGGGAGTATTTCGCCGCGGGGCACTCCCTGGCTGATCAGGAGAAGAACCTGCTTCGCCTGCTCCACGAGAAGATAGCCCTGGCGCTGGCGAGCCATGACGGGGTGATCGAGGGAGCCCTGCTGCCCTGCACGACCCCCTGGGGGGAGCGCGCCACCTCCCCCCGCTGGCACCGCAAGCACTGAGGTGCGGATGACAAAAAGGCCCCTGGAGCCTTTTTGTTTTTCAGGGTTTTTCTACTGGATGAGCCTGCGGGCCTGCCAGTAGCGACTGTTCCAGTAGACGTTGTCGAGGCGCGAGCGGATCACCCCCTTGCTGGTGGAGGCGTGGATGAATTCCCCGGCTCCGGTGTAGACCCCGACGTGGTACTGCTGCCAGCCGGTCTTGAAGAAGACCAGATCCCCGTGTTGCAACCGGTATCTGTCCACCGGGCGGCCGAGGCTGGCCTGGGATTCCGTGGTGCGGGGGAGGCTGAACCCCAGCACCTGGCTGTAGGCGAGCTGGGTGAAGGCGGAGCAGTCGAGGCCGGCACGGCTGGTGCCGCCGATGCGATAGGGGACGCCGCGCCACTGTTGATAGAAGCTGTCGAAGGCGCTGCTCTGGCGCACGGGGGGTGGCGGCTCCGGTGTGCTGGAGCAGGCGGTGACAAGCAGGGCCAGAAGGGGCAGCAGCAAGGTGCGGAACATCTCAACTCCTTGATAGGGCTCGGGATTCATCATAGACGATGATCCTGCCTGGTACCTGAATGAGAGCATAACGGCTTGCCGCACGCACAACTGCGCACGGCAAGCGGGTCTTAGTCGTCCCCCTTGGGGTTGATGAGCGGCGCGAGCAGCTCGGCAATCTTGTAGAAGGTCTGCACCCGGGTGGTGCTGGGGCGCCACACCAGGCCAATCTCCCGATAGGGCTTCTCCCCGGGCAGGGGAATGGCCACCAGATCCGAGTTGTCGAGGATGCCGGCATCTATGGCCATCTGGGGCAGGAAGGTGGTGCCAAGGCCGGCGCCCACCATCTGCACCAGGGTGTGCAGGCTGGTGGCGGCGAAGGGGTTGATCTTGCTCTTGTCCCTCAGCCGGCAGGCGCTCACCGCGTGCTCGGTCAGGCAGTGCTCCCGCTCCAGCAGGAAGATGCTCTGGTTGGGCAGCTCCTTGTAGTCGAACGGCATGTGCAGCCCTGCCGCCATGTGGGAGGGCATCACCATGTGGAAGGGATCCTGGCCGACGGTCTTGCTGTGGAAGCCGCCGATCTCCACCGGCAGGGCGAGGATCAGCAGATCGAGCTGCCCCTGCTCCAGCTGCTTGAGCAAATTGGTGGTGGTGTCTTCCCGCAGCAGCAACTCCAGCTCGGGATAGGCCTTGCCGCACACCTGCAGCAGCTTGCTGAGCAGGAAGGGGGCTATGGTGGGGATGCAGCCGAGGCGGACGGTGCCGTGCATGACCCCCCCTTGCTGCTGACCCATCTCCATCAGATCCCGGGCATCGGAGAGCAGGTTGCGCGCCCGCGCGACGATTTCCATGCCGACCGGCGTCATGATGAAACTCTTGTGATCCCGCTCTACCAGCTGCAGGTTCATCATGTCTTCCAGGGTCTGGATCCCGGTACTCAGGGTGGACTGGCTGACATGGCAGGCCTTGGCGGCGCGGTTGAAATTCTTGTGCTCGTCCAGAGCGACCAGATACTGGAGCTGTTTCAGGCTGGGCCAACGTTGCATAGGAGAAACCCGATCGATGCTATCTATTTGATTTGATTAATCTACCATCGAGAGACCCCGTTGTCGCCGACAAATCGGTGCCCCCTGGCAGGCGCACTGCCTCATGCACATGGGGTGGCCTGCGCCGATGGGCTGGCGACCCCTCATTCGTCTGGAGCTTATCCCCTTGTAGCGCGCCGTTGAAGGGGCGCCGCCAGGGGATGTGACGGGGATCGGCCTTCCTGGCGGGGCCATGCTCCCGGTGCGGGCCGGCCATAAAAAAACGCGCCGGTTGGCGCGTTTCTGGTGACGGGCGGGGCCGCTCACTCCTCGAAGATGCCGAAGTGATCCTTGGCGAAGTTGACCCGCTGCTCCACGCTCATCTTGACCTGGCCCAGCTTCTCGATGGTCTTGAGGTTGGGCACCAGGCCGCGACCGTTGGCGATCTGGATGGCGAGGCCCGGGCGGGCGTTGAGCTCCAGCAGCATGGGGCCGCGGAACTTGTCCAGCACCATGTCGGTGCCGATGTAGCCGAGGCCCGACATCTCGTAGCAGGAGGCCGCCAGGGTCAGCAGGGTGTCCCAGTGGGGTACCTTGAGATCGTAGAGATCCAGGCCGGTGTCCGGGTGATGGCGCAAGGGGGCGCCAAACTGCACCGCCCGCAGGGCGCGGCCGGTACGCAGGCACAGACCCACCCCCACGGCGCCCTGGTGCAGGTTCGCCTTGCCGTCCGAGGCAGAGGTGGAGAGGCGCATCATGGCCATCACCGGGAACCCCTTGAAGATGATGACCCGGGCATCGGGCACCCCTTCGAAGGAGTAACCGTCGAACACGTCGTCGAAGTTGATGAGCCCTTCCACCAGCGCCACGTCCGGCTTGCCGCCGAGGGAATAGAGCCCCGCCAGGATGTTGGAGACATGGCGCTCCAGATCCTGGCCATTGCAGGCGCTGCCGTTGGGCTTGTAGAAGAGGCCGTCTTCCTGGCGCAGGATCACCAGGATCCCCTTGCCGCCGGAGCCGCGGGCCGGCTTGATGCAGAAGCCCGGCCACTCCTTGACCAGCTCGGTGATGCGGGTCACGTCGTGCTGCTCGCGGATGGTGCCGATGAGCTCCGGCACCGTCACCCCCGCATCCAGCGCGATGCGCTTGGTCTTGAGCTTGTCATCCACCAGCGGGTAGAGACGGCGCGGGTTGTAGCGGCTGATGTAGGAGTGGTTGCGCTTGTTCATGCCGAGGATGCCTGACTGGGACAGGCTCCACGGGCTGGTGTATTTCTGCCAGAACCACATCTGTTACTTGTCCTTACCCGGGGTGGCACCAGACTTCATCTCGTCCACCAGCGGCTTGAAGCGCTTGAGCTCGCTCAGCTTGTAGCCGGTGTAGTTACCCATCAACAGCACGGTCGCCATCAGCACCAGCTGCAGGCCGAGGAAGTTGAAGGTGAGGTGACGAATGAGCTCGTTGTCCATGGCGAGGTAGGCGATGACCGCCACCAGCAGGGAGCCGCCACCCTGGCGGAACACCTCTTTGGGACCCTCTTCTTCCCACAGGATGGACATCCGCTCGATGGTCCAGGAGAGGATGATCATCGGGAAGAAGGTGATCTTCATGCCGTCGGTCAGCCCCAGCTTGAAGGCAAAGGCGGAGAAGATGCCGATCATCGAGATCACCATGATGATGATCGCCGATATTCGCGCGACCAGCAGCAGGTTGAGCCGCGACAGGTAAGACCGGATGATGAGGCCGGTGCCCACGATGAGCAGGAAGCCGATGAGACCGGTGACCAGGGAGGTCTGGATGAAGGCGACCGCGATCAGCACCGGCATGAAGGTACCGGAAGTCTTGATCCCCACCAGCACCCGCAGGAAGACCACCATCAGCACGCCGATGGGGATCAGCAGCAGCCCCTTGAACAGGGCTTGCTCTTCCAGGGGCAGGCTGTGGATGGAGAAGTTCATCATCTCGGACTTCTCGAACTTCTGGGCCAGGGCCACGTTCACCGGTTGCTCCTGCTCGATCATGGAGAAGGTGACGCGAGAGTTGTGACCGCCGGTGACGTCCAGCAGGGCGCCGGAGTTGTACTCCCACAGCAGCAGGTTGGCCGGCTGGCCCTGTTCACCGCTCTGCGGGTTGAACAGCTTGTAGTCGGTCGGGCTGTTGAACACCTGCAGGTAGTCCACCAGCTCCTGGCGACGACGACCGTCCTCCAGGCTCAGGGCGTGCACCACCCGCGCCGGGACGTCGGCGTTGTTCAGCAGCTCGGCGATCAGGTTGGCGCGGCTCTTGTGGGATTTCAGCAGCTCGGCGTTCTGCTCCTGCTTCTCGATCTCCTTGATGATCTCGCGGGTCAGGGTGTAGCCGTCGGCGGAACGCTCCTGGGCGCGCTCCAGGATCTGCTTCATGGCGGTGGCGTAAGGCTCGCTCTCGATCTGCTTCTCGATGGCGGGCGGCTGCGGGTTGGCCGCCGGCTTGGCGTGGGCATCCGCCATCATGTCGACGCGGTAGTAGAGCTCCTGACGGCCGGAGGCGGCGCGGATCGACCACTCGGCACGGGCGTCCCCGTCTTTCTCCACGAAGGAGAGGCCATAGCCCGGGCTTGCGGCATTCTCGTTCATCAGGGTAAAGCCGGGCTGGGTGCCCGGAATGGCCAGGGAGGCGATGACGGGTTCGCCGGTCGCCTCGAACTCGAGCTTGGCCTCGATGGACCAGATTTGGCGTTTCTCACCGGGCGTGAGGGGCACGTCCAGGGCGATATGGTGATAAAACGTCATTCCCAGGCCGACGATGTAGAGCAGGGCGACCAGCAGATAGAACGGCTTACGGGAAACCATGGATTATTTCACATCCTTGAGCTTGGGTTTTGGTTGGATATATTCGCGGGCCACGTCGACCACGGCGATGTCTTTGAGGAACTCACGGCCCAGCAGCACGGGGAAGGTCATGTCGCTGCGGTCCTTCAGGGTAAATTCGGCCTTCTCGGTCATGTCACCGATGCGCACGGTGAGGCGCACCACGGGACGACGGTCGAGATCGTCGGCAGAGGCCTGACGCACGCGCACGTGGCGTACCAGGGGCGCCTCGATCTGGATCTTGTCGTCCATCTCCTGGTGGCTCAGGAAGAAGCGCACCCAGTTCTTGCCGTTGCGTTCGAAGATGGTGATCTCCTGGGCGCTGATGGAGGAGGTGGTGGCACCGGTATCGACCCGGGCCTGGAAGGCGTCGTTGGCGGCATCAACCCAGATCCACTCCGCTTCGCCCACCAGCAGCTTGCCGTCGACCGTGTGGCCCTGGTTCGGAGCCGGGCACTTCTCGGTCGGAATGGGCATGGCCTTGGGCGGTTCTGGCGGCATATGAGCCAGCTTGCTGTCGACTTTGTTCACGGACTCTTTCATGTTGGTGACATCGGTGTTGAGCTGAACCAGCAGGTGCTGTTGCTGCACGTACTGCTTCTGTTGCTGTTCCATGGATGTTTGCAGGCGTTGCTCGCTCAGGGCAATCTCGTTGCGCAGCTCGGCCAGCGTCAGGGTCGGGACCTGGGGGGCTTTTTCCATACTGACACACCCGCCGAGACTGAGCAGGGAGAGCAGGGTCATTCCTTTTAATTTGCTTTTCATGTCATTCATTTAACTGTGCTTCCTGGAATTGGGTCAGTGTAACTTCCACAGCCGCCATCGGCTAGTCTTTGGCCTTTCTGGCGATCAGTACGGCACGCTTGGGTGCCGGGTGTCCTTCGACCGTGAGTGCGGGATTGTTTGGGTCCAGATAGTCACTCAGGGATTCGTTGATCATCCAGTCGGTACGACGCTGTTCGTCCGTGCTGGTCATATTCTCGTCGACGATGCGCACCTCGGTGAACCCGCAGCGTTCTACCCACAGCTTGAGCGCCTGGCTTGAGGGAATAAACCAGACGTTGCGCATCTTGCCATAGCGATCGGTGGGGACCAGCACCTCGTTCGGGCCGCCGTCGACCACCAGCGTCTCCAGCACCAGTTCGCCATCGTCTTTGAGCTGGTTGCGCAGCTGCTCGATGTGCTCGATGGGGGACTTGCGGTGATAGAGCACACCCATGGAGAAGACGGTGTCAAACGCGCGCAGCTCCGGCAACTCCTGAATGCCGAGGGGCAGCAGGTGTGCACGCTGGTCGCCACCCATGAAGTGGCGGATGGCCTCGAACTGGCAGAGAAACAGCGGGCTGGGATCGATGCCGACCGCCAGCCTGGCCCCTTCTCCCACCATGCGCCAGAGGTGATAGCCGCTGCCGCAGCCCACGTCCAGCACATAGCGCCCCTCGAGGGGGCTGATATGGGGCAGCACCCGATCCCACTTCCAGTCGGAACGCCACTCGGTGTCGATGTGGATGCCGTGGACGTGGAAGGGGCCCTTGCGCCAGGGCATGAGCTGGCGCAGCAGGCTCTCGGTCTTCTTGCGCTCCCCCTCGCCAAGGCTCTCTGGGCCGCCTATCTCGACCCGGCTCTTCAGCTCGACCTGGCTGGGGACGACGCTCGGCAGCTTGTTGAGGGCCCGGCTCCAGCGCGGCAGATCCCCGTGCTGGTTGTCGTGCTGCCAGGCGTGCAGCTGGGCCGGCAGGGTGTGCAGCCAGTGGCTCAACCGGTTCTTGGCGATCAGTTGATAGAAGTTGGCAAAGTCGATCATGGCTTGGCAGGCTCGCTGGCTTTGATGGCGATCATGGAGCCGAAGTTGAAGCACTGGAACCAGAGATCCTGATGGGCGAAGCCGGCGTCCCGTAGCCGGGCCTGGTGTACCGGCAGGGTGTCGGTGCGCATCACGTTCTCCAGCGCCGTGCGCTTCTGGCTGATCTCCAGCTCGCTGTAGCCGTTGGCCCGTTTGAAGTCGAGGTGCAGGTCGATGAGCAGCTCGTTGACCTGCTCGTCCTCGAAGCGGAACTTCTCGCTCAGGATGAGGATGCCGCCCGGGCGCAGGCCATCGAAGATGCGCTGGATGAGGGCGGCCCGCTTCTCGGGGGCGACGAACTGCAGGGTGAAGTTGAGCACCACCACGGAGGCGTTCTCGATGGTGATGTCGCAGATGTCCGCCTCCATCAGCTCCACCGGCACCTCGGACTTGAAGCCGGAGAGGTGGGCGCGGGCTCGCTCGATCATGGGGTGGGAGAGATCCACTGCGGTGATGCGGCAGCCGGGCTGGGTGACGTGGCGACGCATCGCCTGGGTCGCGGCGCCGAGCGAACAGCCGAGGTCATAGAGACGGCTCTCGGGTTGGGCGTAGCGGGCTGCCATCATGCCGATGGCGGAGATGATGTTGCTGTAACCGGGTACCGACCGCTGGATCATGTCGGGGAAGACGTCGACGACCTGCTCGTCAAAGCAGAAGTCTCCCAAACGCGCGATGGGGGCGGCAAAAATCTGATCGTGCATGCTGGCGCAACCTGGCAGCCGGGGTGGTGCACGGCTGCTTTGTTCAATTGAATCTTGGGTAGACGGGCATCGAAATGGCGTCGTCACCGGTTGACGAACGGGGTGGCTTGCTCCGGGATCCTTCGGGCTTGCCCTGCTCGCAACGGGCCATGGTCCGGGCCCTCTGTCGGTGCCGGGCGCTCGTGAGCAACGGATTGCCATGCCCGCAGGCCCGGGACCTTTCTTGGGGCGCTAGTGTAGAGGAAAGGCGGGCGTTTGTCTTGACGCCAAGCCCCGTGGGGCCACAAAAAAACGGCTTTTTTTAGCATGAAAGCAGGGGTGGGGAAGCTGGTGCTCAAAAGGGCAGCACGCCCTGGCGCGCGCGATCGTTTTCCCCCGGCCAGGGGGCCATCTCTTGCCCCAGCAGACGGGTCACCTGGCGGGCCAGTTCGGGGGCCTGGACGTTGTCGGCGGTGTGGATGAAGAGGTAGAGATCCTTCCCCTCTGCCAGCCACTGCTGCCAGCGGGGGAGCCAGCCCGGCAGGAAGGGGTGGTTGGCGGCGGGATCCGGCAGGCCGATCAGGCGCACCACGGGGGCGCTGGCGGTGGCCAGCAGGTGCACCGGCAGCCTCGGCTTCTTGCCCTGGGCATCCACCAGGGCGGCCGAGGTGGCGGGCACCGAGAAGAGCGGCCGGCTGTCGAGCATGATGCGGTTCACCCCCTTCTCCATCAGCATCCGGTTGAGGGCGCGCTCGGCCTCCCCCTTGGCGAAGAAGTCGGGGTGGCGCACCTCGAGAGCGTAGCGAAACTCCCCCGGCAGGCGCTCGAAGAAGGCCTGCAGGCGTGGCAGCCCGTCGGGGCCGAAGCGGGCGGGCAGTTGCAGCTTGAGCAGCCCCAGCTTGTCGTGCAGGGGGGCCAGCAGGCGGATAAAGTCGCTGACCTGTTTGTCCGCGCTCACCAGATCGCTCTGGTGGCTGATGGTTTGCGGAAACTTGAAGCTGAAGCGAAAGTGGTCGGGGACCGCATCGGCCCAGCGCTGCACCGTCTCCGGGGTCGGCGAGGCGTAGAAGGTGGTGTTGCCCTCCACGGTGTTGAACACCCGGGCGTAGTGGGCGAGATGTTCGGCGGGTTTGGCATTCATGCCCAGAAGTTGACCGGGCCAGGCCGGATGTGACCACTGGGGCAGGCCCAAATAGAGGCTCATGACGGTTCCTGTCTGCGTGGTGAGGGTTTTTCTCCTCATTTTTGCGCGAGAACAACAAAAAACAGGGCAAAGGAGGCTGCGGGCCATTTTACCCAAATGGAGGTTTTCCTCTATAATGCCAACCCTTTTGTTTGCCAAATTGTTGTGACGCGCGCGGCCGTCCACCCCGAGTGGCGATGATCGCGGCCCGGCAGTTGCCAGACAACGACGCTTGCCAACGCCTTCGCCCCCATTCGTCATCCCGCCGGGATCGCGGGGACGCGCCGGCATTGGCGGCAAGAGTCCGGCTCGGGGAGCCGGACGACCCGAGACAGATTTCAAACCGGGCAAGAAGCAGGATCTGGCCAGCTGTGAGACAGACGGTGCTTGCCAGTCGTGCCCGGCGACCCAGGATGAACCGTCTCTCTACCATTTCGAAGGAAGAAGTCCATGCGCTCTATCTATTGCGGACAGGTCAATGAGGCCCATGCCGGGCAGACCATTACATTGTGCGGTTGGGTCCATCGTCGTCGTGATCTCGGCGGCCTCATCTTTATCGACATGCGCGATCGTGAAGGCATCGTGCAGGTGTTCTTCGATCCGGACAAGCCGGACGCCTTTGCCCTGGCCTCCGAGCTGCGCGGCGAGTTCTGCATCCAGGTGACCGGTGTGGTGCGCACCCGTCCGGAATCACAGCGCAACAGCGACATGGCCACCGGCGCCATCGAGGTGTTCGCCCACGAGCTCACCATCATCAACCGTGCCGAGCCGCTGCCGCTGGACTTCAACCAGGTCAACAGCGAAGAGGTGAGCCTCAAGTACCGCTACCTGGATCTGCGCCGTCCCGAGATGGCCAAGTACCTGAAGACCCGCGCCAAGGCCAGTGCCTTCGTGCGTCGCTTCATGGACGAGCACGGTTTCCTCGATATCGAGACCCCGATGCTGACCAAGGCGACCCCGGAAGGGGCCCGTGACTACCTGGTGCCGAGCCGTGTGCACAAGGGCAAGTTCTACGCCCTGCCGCAGTCCCCCCAGCTGTTCAAGCAGCTGCTGATGATGTCCGGCTTCGACCGCTACTACCAGATCGTCAAGTGCTTCCGCGACGAAGACCTGCGTGCCGACCGCCAGCCGGAATTCACCCAGATCGACGTGGAGACCTCCTTCATGACCGCGCCCCAGGTGCGTGAAATCATGGAAGAGATGATCCGCAAGCTGTGGCTGCACATCCTGAACGTGGATCTGGGCGACTTCCCCATCATGACCTTCGACGAAGCCATGCGTCGTTTCGGCTCCGACAAGCCGGACCTGCGCCTGCCGATGGAACTGGTGGATGTGGCTGATCTGCTGACCTCCGTCGAGTTCGCCGTGTTCGCGGGCCCCGCCAACGATCCGAAAGGCCGCGTGGCGGCTCTGAAAGTGCCGGGCGGCGCCGAGCTCTCTCGCAAGCAGATCGACGAGTACACCAAGTTTGTCGGCATCTACGGTGCCAAGGGCCTGGCCTGGATGAAGGTCAACGAAGCGGCCAACGGCATCGAGGGCGTGCAGTCCCCGGTGGCCAAGTTCCTCTCCGACGCCATCGTGCGCGAGATCCTGGCCCGCACCGGTGCGGCCGACGGTGACATCATCTTCTTCGGCGCCGACTCCAAGAAGGTCGTGTGCGACGCCATGGGCGCCCTGCGTCTGAAGGTGGGCCGTGATCTGGGCCTGCTGGAGAACGTCTGGAAGCCCCTGTGGGTCATCGACTTCCCCATGTTCGAGGAAGATGGCGAAGGCGGTCTGGCAGCCATGCACCACCCCTTCACCGCGCCGAGCAACCTCGGCCCGGGCGAGCTCAAGGCCAACCCTCTGGGTGCCTACGCCAACGCCTACGACATGGTGATCAACGGCTACGAAGTGGGCGGCGGTTCTGTCCGTATCCACAACAGCGAGATGCAGTCCACCGTGTTCGATATCCTGGGGATCACCCCGGACGAGCAGCGCCTGAAGTTCGGCTTCCTGCTGGATGCCCTCAAATACGGCACCCCGCCCCACGCCGGCCTGGCGTTCGGTCTGGACCGCCTCAGCATGCTGCTGACCGGTACCGACAACATCCGGGATGTCATCGCCTTCCCGAAAACCACTGCGGCCGCCTGTCTGATGACAGATGCCCCGAGTTTTGCCAACCCGGCCCAACTGGGCGAGCTGGCGATTGCGACCACCGTCAAGGGTGACGAATAAGCCTTCACAGGCACCGAAGGCCGCAGCAATGCGGCCTTTCCCGTTTCCCCTCGCGCAGCCGCAACCTGTGTTACTGAAATTTCAAACTATAACGGAGAGTCCCTATGGCAGGTCACAGTAAATGGGCCAACATCAAACACCGCAAGGCGGCGCAAGACGCCAAGCGCGGCAAGATCTTCACCAAGCTGATCCGCGAAATCACCACCTCCGCGCGTCTGGGTGATGCCGACCCGGCCAACAACCCGCGCCTGCGTGCCGCGGTGGCCGCCGCCCTGACCAGCAACATGACCCGTGACACCATCAACCGTGCCATCCAGCGTGGCGCCGGCGGTGGTGACGGCGAACAGCTCGAGACCATCGTGTACGAAGGTTACGGCCCGGCCGGTTCCGCCGTCATGGTGGAGTGCCTGACCGACAACCGCAACCGCACCGTGGCCGAAGTGCGTCACGCCTTCAGCAAGTGCGGCGGCAACCTGGGGACCGATGGCTCCGTGGCCTACCTGTTCACCAAGAAGGGTGTACTGACCTTCGTGGGTGCCGATGAAGATGCCCTGATGGACGCCGCCCTGGAAGCGGGTGCCGACGACGTGGTGACCGAAGAAGACGGCACCATCGAGGTGTACACCACCCCGAACGACTTCGGCACCGTGCTGGACGGTCTGGAAGCCGCCGGCTTCAAGCCCGAGAGCGCCGAAGTGACCATGATCGCCTCCACCGAGGCGGAGCTGGATGCCGAGACCGCCCCCAAGCTGATGCGCCTCATCGACATGCTGGAAGATCTGGACGACGTGCAGGAGGTGTACCACAACGGCTCCATCTCCGACGAAGTGGCGGCGACTCTGTAATCCCGCCCTGGAGGGGCCGCAATGGCGGCATCCCCCTTCGGCGAGGCGGCAACATCCCTGAGCGTCCACCTCGCAACCCGCACCAACAACGGCAGCCACAGGCTGCCGTTTTTTTTATTCGCCAGACTCTGCCTGCTCCCGCTTTTCTGCGCGCCACCTCCCTTAATGTCCGCTTAAGTTTGCCCCTCTAGGATCAGCTTGCATCCTGGCCGCTACGGTCATCGCTCCGCTCGGGAAGAGGGAGGGAATGCGCACAACGGAGCCTCCTTGCAAGGCTTCAGAAATCACTGGTTTGTCGGAGTCTCTCTATGCGTCTCACTCTGGGAGTGATGAAGGTCAATCTGTTGCTGGTGCTGCTCTTTGCACTGGTGTTCAACTGGCCCATTTTTCTGCACTTTTACCGCATCCTCACCGCTCTCGAGCATGTGAAGGCGGGGTTCGTGCTCTCCATCCCCTTCGTGTTGATCGCCGCCCTCAACGCGGTCTTTCTGCCGTTTACCTTCCGATACCTGCTCAAGCCCTTCTTCACCCTGTTGATCCTGACCGGCTCGCTGGCCAGCTACGCCATGCTCAAATACGGGGTCATCTTCGACGTGGGCATGGTGCAGAACATCATCGAGACCAACAGCGGGGAAGCGGGCTCCTACCTCAACGGGTCTGTCATGCTCTGGTTCCTGCTGACCGGCGTGCTGCCCGTGCTCTGCCTGCTCTGGATCCGCATTGACTACCCGAGCCCCTGGTACAAGGGGCTGGGTCTGCGCCTCGGCGGCATCGCCTTCTCCCTGCTGTTCCTGCTCGGGGTTGCCGCCCTCTACTACCAGGATTACGCCTCGGTCGGGCGCAACAACCACAACATCGTCAAAGAGATAGTGCCCTCCAACTATGTGCGCGGCGTCTATCGCTACTTCCGGGACATCGTCTTCGCCACTCCCATCCCCTATGAGCAGATTGGCACCGACGCCAGGATAGTGGCCAAGAGCGACAAGCCGACCCTGATGTTCCTGGTGGTGGGGGAGACGGCCCGCAGCCAGAACTACTCCCTCAACGGCTATGGCAAGGAGACCAACGGGTTCACCGCCAGGGAGCCGGGGCTGGTCTCCTTCAGGGACGTGCGCTCCTGCGGCACCGCCACCGCAGTCTCGGTGCCCTGCATGTTCTCCAACCTGACCCGTCGCGGCTATGACGAGACCCTGGCCAAGTCCAGGGACGGCCTGCTGGACGTGCTGCAACACGCCGGTGTCTCCGTGCTCTGGAAAGAGAATGACGGCGGCTGCAAGGGGGTGTGCAAGCACGTGCCCACCATCGAGATCGAGCCCAAGGCGTTCCCGCAATATTGCGAGGGGGAAGCCTGCCATGACGAGGTCCTGTTGCAGGGACTGGATGAGCAGATCGCCGGAATGCGGGGCGGGCAGGGCGGCAAGCTGGTGGCTTTCCACCTGATGGGCAGCCACGGTCCGACCTATTATCGCCGCTACCCGGCAGCCGATCGCGCCTTCCTGCCGGACTGCCCTCGCAGCGACATCGAAAACTGCACCAATGAAGAGCTGGTCAACACCTATGACAACACCATCCGCTACACGGACAAGGTGCTGTCCGAGCTCATCGGCAAGCTCAAGACCCTGGAGAAGGAGTACAACGTGGGGTTGATCTACCTCTCCGACCACGGGGAATCCCTCGGGGCCATGGGGCTCTACCTGCACGGTACCCCCTACAAGTTCGCGCCGGACGATCAGACCCGGGTACCGCTCCTGACCTGGTTCTCCCCCCAGCTGCAGGAGGATCGCCAGTTGAGTCTGGGCTGCCTGCAACAGGAGGCGACCGCCAAGCGCTTCTCCCACGACAACCTGTTCCATTCAATTCTGGGGATCATGGATGTGCAGACCCGGGTGTATGACGGCAAGCTGGATGTGTTCAAACCCTGCCGTGCAGGGTAGTGCGGCAAAAACCCACACAATAAAAAACGGCAGCCAAGAGGCTGCCGTTTTTGTTTCTCAAGGCTTTGGCCTTACTTCTGCTCCATGATGATCTGCAGCAGGTCTCCCTCCAGCAGGGAGCGCTTGACCAGGGCGAAGCCGCCTATGGTGGGCTGGTTCTGGAAGCGTGCCTTCACGATGGGCAGGCCACGGTGGAAGCTTGGCAGGGACTGGTGCTCGACGCAGCGGCGGATGGCCGGGATCAGGATCTCCTCGGCGGCGGTGATTTCACCGGCGATCAGCACCTTCTGGGGGTTGAACAGGTTGACCGTGATGGCGATGGCGCGGCCAAGATGTTCCCCCACGTTTTCGATCACGCTGCGGGCCAGTTCGTCGCCGGCCAGGGCCGCCTTGCACACCTCCTGGATGGTGATGTGCTTCTCCTGCAGCGAGCTCAGGTGGCCGCGGCTGATGAGCTCCTTCACCTTGTCGACGATGGCCTCGTTGGAGGCGATGGTCTCGAGGCAGCCGAAGTTGCCGCAGTGGCAACGCTTGCCGAGGGGCTCGACCTGGATGTGCCCGATCTCGCCGACGTTGCGGTTCTGGCCGAGGAACACCTTGCCCTTGGTGATGATCCCGGAGCCCGTCCCCTGGTGGACGCTCACCAGGATGGAGTCCATGCAGTCGCGGGACTCGCCGAAGAAGTGTTCGGCCAGCGCCAGCGAGCGGGTGTCGTTGCCCACGTAGCAGGGGAGGTTGAAGTGGTGCTCCAGGAGCTTGGCGAGCCCCAGGTTTCGGATCTGGTAGGTGGGGGTGTAGATGACCATGCCGGATTCCGGGTTGACCAGGCCCGGCATGGTGAGTGCGATGCTGATGAGGTTGCGGCTGCGATCCTGATTGGCGTCGATGAAGGCGCCAATCTCCCGCAGCAGCATGTCGACCACGGGTTGCTGTTCGATCTCGGTCACCTGGGTGACGTGCTGATCGAGCTCCTTGCCGTCGAGATCGTACAGGGAGAGCTGCAGATAGCCGCGGCCAAGCTTGGCGGAGACAAACTGGAAGCGATGCTTGATGGTGGTCAGGGAGATGGCGCGGCGCCCGCCGGTGGAGGCTTGCGGTGATGTTTCCCTGATCAGCCCATGCTCGATCAGTTGCCGGGTTATCTTGGTCACGCTGGCCGGGGCCAGCTGACTCAACTCGGCAATTTTGACCCGCGAGATGGGGCCCTGCAGGTCGATGAGCCGATAGACGACTGCACTGTTCACCTGCTTGATGAGATCTACGTTTGCTATTTGTCCGCCAGTCATAGTGTCACTGTGTTGTGTAGTGTCCGTTAACCACGGTCCCGCAGACCGTGAAGGCCTGATCAAAGACGGTGAGGTTGGCAATTTTTCCGACCTGGATACTACCGAGACGTGAGTCCCATCCAATGGCGCGCGCGGGGTAAAGAGTGGCCATTCTCAGTGCTTCGTCGAGCGGCAAACCGACCTGTTTGACCAGATTCTCCACCCCTTCGATCATGGTGAGGGCGGAGCCGCCGAGTGTACCATTCTCGTCGACGCACTGACCATCGCGGAAATAGACGGTTGCGCCGCAAAAATCAAATTTCTCAAAGCCTTCCGGTGCCCCGGCCGCCGCGGTGGCGTCGGTGACCAGCACCAGTTTCTCCCCCAGCATCCGGTGCGCCAGGCGCACGTTGGCCCAGTGCACGTGGTGGCCGTCGACGATGATGCCCGCATAGACATCCTTGCGATCGTAGATGGCGCCGACCACGCCGGGCTCGCGCCCGTTCAGGGTCGGAGTCATGGCGTTGTAGAGGTGGGTCGCAAAGCGCATGCCGTTGTCAAAGCCCGCCATGGCCTGGTCGTAGTTGGCGGCGGTGTGGCCGGCACTCACCAGAATACCGGCCTCCACCAGGCGGCGGATGTGCTCGGGCTTGTTGCGCTCCGGCGCCAGGGTGATCTTGGCGATGGCATCCGCATTGGCGCAGAAGAAGTCGATCATCTCGTCGGCGGGCTGACGGATCTGCTCGGCCGGGTGGATCCCCTTGCGCTTGAGGTTGGTGTAGGGGCCTTCCAGATGCACGCCCAAGACTTCGTTGGGATGCGCCGCCATGTAGTCGCGGGTAACCGACACCGCCTGCTTCATGTCCGCATCCGGGCTGGTGATCAGGGTCGGCAGGAAGCTGGTGGTGCCGGATTTCAGGTTGGCCGCCTGCATGGTGGCCAGGGTCTGGGTGGTGATGTGGCCGTTGAACATGACGCCGCCGCAGCCGTTGAGCTGGACGTCGATGAAGCCGGCGCTGAGGTTGGCGCCCTGGAGGTCAATCCGCTCGAGGTTCGCAGGCAGCTCCGCCTCGCGGGAGATGGCGACAATCTTGTCGCCATCGATGACCACACCATAACCAGTCAGCACGCAGCTGCCGGTGTAGAGAGTGCAATGGGTCAGTGCGTACATGGGGGCTCCTCAGAGGTGCTTGATGTTGTCGGCTTCCAGCTGCTGGAAGTAACGCACCGTCTTGACCTTCAGCTCCATGGTGGAGGGCTCGTCGCACACGACGATGCCTTTCGGGTGCAGCTGCAGGGTGGAGATGGTCCACATGTGGTTGACGCTGCCTTCCACCGTGGCCTGCAGGGCCTGGGCCTTGGCATGACCGATCACCAGGATCAGGATCTCTTCGGCGTCCATCAGGGTACCCACGCCCACGGTCAGCGCCAGCTTGGGCACCTGCTCCATGTCGCCACCGAAGAAGCGGGAGTTCGCGATGCGGGTGTCCTCGGTCAGGGTCTTGACCCGGGTGCGGGAAGCCAGGGAAGAGGCCGGCTCGTTGAAGGCGATGTGGCCGTCGTTGCCGACCCCGCCCATGAACAGGTTGATCTTGCCGTAGGACTTGATCTTGTCCTCGTAGCGCTGGCACTCGGCCACCAGATCCGGCGCGTTGCCGTTGAGGATGTTGATGTTTTCCGGGCGGATGTCCACGTGGTTGAAGAAGTTGTTGTACATGAAGCTGTGGTAGCTCTCCGGGTGCTCCTTCGGCAGCCCCACGTACTCGTCCATGTTGAAGGTGACCACGTTCTGGAAGCTCACCTCGCCGGCTTTATGCAGTTCAATCAGGCGCTTGTAGGTATTGAGCGGCGTGCCGCCGGTGGGCAGGCCCAGTACGAAGGGGCGCTCGGCTGTCGGCTTGAACGCATTGATGCGGTCAACGATGTAACGGGCGGACCAGAGACCCACCTGGCTGGCAGACTTCAACGGGATCAGGCGCATTATCTATACCTCTACACGGGTTGCAGCTGTCTATTGACGGCAAGGCTAAAAGACACATCTAAGTTGTTTTATAGCGTAAATAAAGATTGCGAACTAAGCCACATCAATCCACTACCTTTATGTCTGATGAGTGATAATGATCACGAATGCGGGTTTATTAATTTGCGCAGCGAAATAAAAGCCCTAGACTGCCAATCAAGCCTTGATGGCTTATGCGTCGAACGTGATAAGCACTTAATTTCTAGAAAATCATCAACTAAGGAGAGGAACCGTGAACATTCTCGGTTATTTGCAAAAGATCGGCCGCGCCCTGATGGTGCCGGTAGCGGTATTGCCTGCCGCCGCGATCCTGATGGGGATTGGCTACTGGATTGACCCGAACGGTTGGGGTGGCGGAAGCCCTCTGGCTGCGTTTCTGATCAAGGCGGGCGCCGCCATCATCGACAGCATGCCCATTCTGTTCGCCGTGGGCGTGGCGTATGGCATGTCCAAGGATAAAGACGGCTCCGCCGCGCTGGCCGGTCTGGTCGGCTTCCTGGTCGTCACCACCCTGCTGAGCCCGGGCGCCGTTGCCCAGATCAAGGGGATCCCGGCCGACCAGGTACCGGCAGCCTTTGCCAAGATCAGCAACCAGTTCGTCGGCATCCTGTGCGGTGTCATCGCCGCCGAGCTGTACAACCGCTTCAGCAGCGTGGAGCTGCACAAGGCACTGGCCTTCTTCTCCGGCCGTCGTCTGGTGCCGATCGTGACCTCCGTGGTGATGATCGTGGTCTCCTTCATCCTGATGGCCGTCTGGCCGGTCATCTACGGTGGCCTGGTGAGCTTCGGGGAATCCATCGTCAGCATGGGCTCCACCGGTGCCGGCATCTATGCCTTCTTCAACCGTCTGCTGATCCCGGTCGGTCTGCACCACGCCCTGAACTCCGTGTTCTGGTTCGACGTGGCTGGCATCAACGACATCCCGAACTTCCTGGGTGGCCAAACCTCCATCGACGCCGGTAAAGCGGTCGTGGGCGTGACCGGCATGTACCAGGCCGGCTTCTTCCCCATCATGATGTTCGGTCTGCCGGGTGCCGCGCTGGCCATCTACCACGCCGCGAAGAAAGAGAACAAAGAGAAGGTTGCGTCCATCATGATCGCCGCCGCCTTTGCCGCCTTCTTCACCGGGGTGACCGAGCCGCTCGAGTTCTCCTTCATGTTCGTGGCGCCGGTGCTGTATGTCATCCACGCCCTGCTGACCGGCCTGTCCGTGTTCATCGCCTCCAGCATGCACTGGATCGCCGGCTTCGGTTTCAGCGCAGGTCTGGTGGATATGGTGCTCTCCAGCCGCAACCCGCTGGCCACCCAGTGGTACATGCTGCTGGTACAGGGCCTGGTGTTCTTCGGCCTCTACTACGTGGTCTTCCGTGCCGTGATCGCCAAGTTCAACCTGAAAACCCCGGGTCGTGAAGACGACGAAGCCGTGCCGGTACAGGCTCAGACCACCGACCGCACCGAGCTGGCCAAGCAGTATCTGGAAGTGCTGGGCGGCCAGGAAAACCTGGTGACCATCGATGCCTGCATCACCCGTCTGCGTCTGACCCTGAAAGATCGCAGCATCGTTGACGAGCGCAAGCTCAAAGCCCTGGGCGCGGCCGGTGTGGTCAAACTCGGTGAGCAGAACCTGCAGGTGATTCTGGGCCCCTTGGCCGAGATCATTGCCGGTGAGATGAAAGCCCTGCGTTAATCGAGCGTGAGCTCACCTCAAGTCTAAGTCCATTGTTGACATAACTAAGGGCCCCGCCTCGGGGCCCATATAAAAAAAGCCAAGAAAATCCAACCTTTACTTCAAACGAGAGCAGCAGTTATGAACTTCAAACATTCTCTGTTAGCCATTGCCATGTCTACCGTTTGTGCCGCCCAGGTACAGGCAGCCGATGCCGCCAAGCAAGCCGTGGTCGATTCCCTCGCCAGCAACCTCGTCGTCAAGTACGAAGTCGTCACCAATGACGGTGCCGGCGCCGGTCTCGACTGCCAGGCGCTGGGCTCCGAGTGGGCGAGCTGCGGTGTGGCCAAGCTGCACCTGACCAATACCGGTGCCGACGTCACCTCCAAGGACTGGAGCATCTATGTCTCCTCCATCCGCCGCATCCAGCGGGTGGACAACGACCAGTTCACCATCACGCACCTGACCGGCGACCTCTATCGTTTGACGCCGACCGAGAAGTTCCAGGGCTTTGCCAAGGACGCCACGGTCGAGGTGCCCCTGGTGGTGGAATACTGGGTACTCTTCGAATCTGACATCATGCCGAACTGGTATGTCGCCAGCGAAGGGGCCGAGCCGAAAGTGCTGGCCAGCATGAGCAACATCGACGACGCCACCACCTACGAGAAGCCGATGCCGGCCGACGGCTGGAAGCGCACCAAGGATGACAACAACATCCTGATGAACAGCGAGACCCGCTTCGCCGCCAACCAGACCAGCACCCTGCTGCCGGCTGGCAAGATTGACGACCAGATCCTGCCGAGCCCGATGAAGCAGGTGGTGAAAGCCGGTCCCCAGGTCGACTTCTCCACCATCAAGCTCAATGCCCTGGATCTGCCGAGCGATCGCGCCGAGGCCCTGAAGGCGCAACTGACCAAGCTGGGTGTTACCCTCTCCGACACCGGCTACCCGGTCACCATCAAGCTCGGCAGCAAGCTCAAGCAGGCCGAAGGCTACGACATGACCATAGGCCAGAAGGGGACCGTCATTCAGGGTCACGACGTTTACGGCGCCTTCTGGGGGGCCCAGTCCCTGATCTCCCTCCTGGGAGTTGACGACAAGTTGGTGAGCCAGATGAGTGTCGAGGATGCCCCGCGCTTTGAATACCGCGGCATGCAGACCGACGTGGCCCGTCACTTCAGAAGCCAGGAAACCATGAAGAAGCTGGTGGACCAGATGTCCGCCATGAAGCTCAACGTGCTGCACCTGGGATTGACCAACGATGAAGGCTGGCGCATCGAGATCCCGGGCCTGCCGGAGCTGACCGACGTCGGCAGCAAACGCTGTCATGATCTGTCCGAAACCCAGTGCCTGCTGCCGCAGCTCGGCTCAGGCCCCACCAGCGACAACATGGGCACCGGCTTCTACAGCAAGGCGGACTACATCGACCTGGTGCGCTATGCCAAGGCCCGCGGCGTGACCGTGATCCCCGAGATCAACATGCCGGCCCACGCCCGTGCCGCCGTGGTCTCCATGGAGGCGCGCTACAAG
The DNA here is from genome assembly GCF_019048365.1 of Aeromonas sp. FDAARGOS 1415. Classification (NCBI taxonomy): domain Bacteria; kingdom Pseudomonadati; phylum Pseudomonadota; class Gammaproteobacteria; order Aeromonadales; family Aeromonadaceae; genus Aeromonas; species Aeromonas sp. FDAARGOS 1415. Next base: position 2,790,338 of record NZ_CP077363.1, read on the forward strand.
CGTCTGATGGCAGAGGGCAAAGAGGCTGAAGCCAACCAGTTCCGCCTGACCGACCCGGCCGATACCTCCAACGTCACCTCGGTCCAGTTCTACGACAAGATGTCCTTCATCAACCCCTGCCAGCCGGGCGCCGCCACCTTCGTGGCCAAGGTGATGGACGAAGTGGCCCAGATGCACCAGGCCGCCGGCCAGCCGCTGACCGCCTGGCACTACGGTGGTGACGAGGCGAAGAACATCATGCAGGGTGGTGGTTACCAGGATCCGGCCGTCACCAAGAAAGAAGAACTGGTGGCCTGGAAGGGCAACGTCGACTCCAGCAAGCAGGACAAGCCGTTTGGCAAGTCCCCCATGTGTCAGAAGATGATCGATGAGGGCAAGATCAAGGACGTGGCCGAGCTGCCGGTCCATTTTGCCAAGGAAGTGAGCGAGATGGTCAAGGGCCATGGCTTCTCCACCCTGCAGGCGTGGGAAGATGGTCTGAAGTACGCCACGGATGCCAGCGTGTTCGCCACCGACAAGACCCGGGTCAACTTCTGGGAAACCCTCTACTGGGGTGGTTTCAACGAGGCGATGAAGTGGGCGCACAAGGGCTATGACGTGGTGCTCTCCAACCCGGATTACCTCTACTTCGACTTCCCGAACGAGGTACACCCGGCCGAGCGCGGCTACTACTGGGCCACCCGCTTCAACGACACCCGCAAGGTGTTCGCCTTCGCCCCGGAAAACCTGCCGCAGAACGCCGAGACCTCGGTTGACCGCGACGGCAACGCCTTCGTGGCCAAGGGTGACCAGGACCCGGTCAAGTTCAAGGGGATCTCCGGTCAGCAGTGGAGCGAAACCGTGCGCACCGACGCCCAGTACGAGTACATGGTCTACCCGCGTATCTTCTCCGTGGCCGAGCGCGCCTGGCACAAGGGCGGCTTCGAGCTGGACTACGTGAAGGGACGCGAGTTCTCCGGTGAGACCAAGCACGTGAACAAGGCCACCCTCAACAAGGAGTGGAACCAGTTTGCCAACGTGCTGGGCCAGCGCGTGCTGCCCAAGCTTGACCAGGCCGGTGTCGAGTACCGCCTCTCCGTACCGGGTGCCAAGGTGGTGAACGGTGTGCTTGAAGCGAACGTGGATCTGCCGGGCCTGCCCATCCAGTACAGCCTGGATGGCAAGAGCTGGAGCGCCTACGACGCCGCGGCCAAGCCGAGCGTCATCGGCAAGGTCTACCTGCGCACAGTCAGCTTCGATGGCAAGCGCACCAGCCGCGTCACCGAGCTGAACTGATTACCTCGGGTCATTGACACAGGGCGGGTCGCAAGACCCGCCTTTCCCAAGGGCGATAAGCATCGGGCTTGGGAAAGGTTGACTGTGCATGTGAGCCTTTGTTGTGTGTGTGTTTTGTCTGTTTTTCATCACTTGTTGCCCCGCCTCGTGCGGGCTTTTTTTGACCCGGATCCCTGCCCGTTTGCCCGCTTCGCCGTTTTTGGTGCGCCAATGCCCCGGATCGACCAAATTCAGGTTGAGGCAGGGCGCGTAATGAGGGATCATACCCGGCTTGACGGCGGGGGGTTGAGGGTGCCAGCCGGCACAACTTCCGCCAGTGACGCTTTTTTGAGGTGAGCCATGAGTCAGGCGAACAGCCCAACTAACTTTATTCGTCAGATCATTGATGAAGATCTGGCCAGCGGTAAGCACACCCATGTGCATACCCGTTTTCCGCCGGAGCCGAACGGTTATCTCCATATCGGCCACGCCAAATCCATCTGCCTGAACTTCGGCATCGCCCGTGACTATCAGGGCCAGTGCAACCTGCGCTTCGACGACACCAACCCGGCGAAGGAGGACATCGAGTTCGTGGAGTCCATCAAGCAGGACGTCCAGTGGCTCGGCTTCCAGTGGAGCGGCGAGATCTGCTACTCCTCCGACTATTTCCACAAGCTGCACGGTTACGCCATCGAGCTCATCGAGAAGGGGCTGGCCTATGTGGACGAACTGACCCCGGAGCAGATGCGCGAATACCGTGGCACCCTGACCGCCCCGGGCAAGAACAGCCCGTTCCGCGATCGCAGCGTGGAAGAGAACCTGGCCCTGTTCGCCAAGATGAAGAGCGGCGAGATGGCCGAGGGCAGCGCCTGCCTGCGCGCCAAGATCGACATGGCATCCCCCTTCATGGTGATGCGCGACCCCGTCATCTATCGCATCAAGTTTGCCCACCACCACCAGACCGGTGACGAGTGGTGCATCTACCCGATGTACGACTTTACCCACTGCATCTCGGACGCCCTGGAGGGGATCACCCACTCCCTGTGCACCCTGGAATTCCAGGACAACCGCCGTCTCTATGACTGGGTGCTGGACAATATCTCCATCGAGTGCCACCCCCGTCAGTACGAGTTCTCCCGTCTGAACCTCGAATACACCGTCATGTCCAAGCGCAAGCTGAATCTGCTGGTGACCGAGGGGCACGTGAGCGGTTGGGACGATCCGCGCATGCTGACCGTTTCCGGGCTGCGTCGCCGCGGCTATACCCCGGCCTCCATCCGCGAGTTCTGCAAGCGCATCGGCGTGACCAAGCAGGACAACATCGTCGAGATGAGCATGCTGGAAGCCTGCATCCGCGACGATCTCAACGAGAACGCGCCGCGCGCCATGGCCGTGCTGCACCCGGTGAAGGTGGTGATCGAGAACCTGGCGGCCGACGAGGTGCTGACCGCGCCGGCGCACCCGAACAAGCCGGAGATGGGGACCCGTGAGCTGCACTTCTCCCGCGAGATCTTCATCGACGAGGCGGACTTCAAAGAGGAAGCCAACAAGCAGTTCAAGCGTCTGGTGCTGGGCAAGGAAGTGCGCCTGCGCAACGCCTATGTCATCAAGGCCGAGCGCATCGAGAAGGACGCCGACGGCAAGGTCACCTGCATCTACTGCTCTTACGATGCCGACACCCTGGGCAAGGATCCGGCGGACGGTCGCAAGGTGAAAGGGGTGATCCACTGGGTCAGCGCCACTCACTCCCTGCCGGCCGAAGTGCGCCTCTACGATCGCCTGTTCAAGGTGCCGAACCCGGGTGCCGAAGAGGACTTCGAGGCGGCTCTCAACCCCGAGTCCCTGGTGATCATCGCCGGTGCACGCGTGGAAGCCTCCCTCAAGGACGCCAAGCCGGAGTCTGCCTACCAGTTCGAGCGTGAAGGCTACTTCTGCGCCGACAACAAGCTCTCCAGCCCGGAACACCTGGTGTTCAACCGTACCGTCGCCCTGCGCGACGTCTGGGGCAAGGCCGAAGCCTGATAGACGAAAGGGCAGGGGAGACCCTGCCACTTCTGATCCGGATTGCGGACACAAAAAAGCCAGCGTGATGCTGGCTTTTTTATATTGCGCTAACCGGGGCGATCACTCGTCGTGCTTGCAGTCTCCGTTGGCGCAGTGGCCGTACAGGTAGAGGCTGTGGTTGGTCAGGCGGATGTTGTGCGCCTTGGCGATGTCGCGTTGACGTTGCTCGATCACCTCGTCGGAGAACTCGATCACCTTGCCGCAGTCGAGGCAGACCAGGTGGTCGTGGTGCTCCTGGGTGGCCAGCTCGAACACCGACTTGCCCCCTTCGAAGTGGTGGCGGGTGACGATACCGGCATCATCAAACTGGTTGAGAACGCGATAGACGGTAGCGAGACCAATCTCCTCACCCTGATCGATCAGCCGTTTGTACAGATCTTCCGCACTGGTGTGCTGGCAGTCCGGCTGTTGCAGGATTTCCAGGATCTTGACGCGGGGCAGGGTGATCTTGAGCCCGGCCTTTTTTAACGCTTGGTTGTTGTCTGCCATATTCTATGTATTCGCATTCTCGAAGGTGTGGTTATTCTGATTGACTGCCGAGGGAATGGCAACCACGAACTCGTATGGCCTGTCATTATAGGTCGTAGCCAAGTTAAAAATAAACCCAGCAATTCAATGGGTTTAGCACATTTCCCCCGCCGGGAGATTAATCCGGCCCGCTTGCTCCGCCAGAGAATGTTGATACTATGTGATCTCTTTATAATCTGGTCGGATGAGATCCATGGATTGGCTTTTTGGCAACGCAGCCTGGGTGCGCTGCGCCCTCAACGCCTGGCCCCCCTTCTGGGGCGCCGGCATCAAGATAGAGACCCTGAGCCCCGATTTTCGCTTCTGCCGGGTGACGCTCAAGTCCCGCTGGTGGAACAAGAATGCCAACCGGACCCAGTTCGGCGGCAGCATGTTTGCCATGACGGATCCCATCTATCCGCTGATGCTGATGGGCCATTTCAAGAACCGCTACTACGTCTGGGACAAGGCGGGCAGCATCAACTTCATCAAGCCCGGCAAGGGCAAGCTGGTGGCGGAGTTCACCCTGACCGACGGCAAGCTGGCCGCCATCGTGGCCGCGACTGAGGGGGGCGACAAGCACTTCCCCGAGTTCGAGGTGACGGTGCAGGACAGCCAAGGCGAGCTGGTTGCCCAGGTCAAGCGGACGCTCTACGTGCGGGCCAGGCCGGAGCACAGGCAAGGCGCAGAGTGACGCCGATGCAGAGACAGAAACAACAAGGGCCCCGACGGGGCCCTTGTTGCATGGAAGGGGAGGGAGATCACTCCAGCTCGCTCAGGCACATCTCTTCGTGCAGCTGCTTGCACCAGCCCTTGACGCGCTCGGCGGTCAGCTCCGGCTGGCGATCCTCGTCGATGCCGAGGCCGACGAAGTGCTTGTCATCCACCAGGGCCTTGGAGGCTTCGAACTCGTAACCGGCGGTCGGCCAGTTACCGATGATGATGGCGCCCTTGGCTTCGACGATGTCACGCAGGGTGCCCATGGCGTCGAGGAAGTACTCGGCATAGTCTTCCTGATCGCCGCACCCGAAGATGGCGACCAGCTTGTTGGTGAAGTCGATCTCTTCGAGCTCGGGGAAGAAGTCGTCCCAATCGGCCTGGGCCTCGCCGTAGTACCAAGTCGGGATACCGAACATCAGCAGATCGAAGCTGTCGATGTCGGCCTTGCTGCTCTTGGCAATGTCACGGACTTCAATCAGTTGCTTGCCCAGTTCTTTCTGGATCATCTTGGCGACAGCTTCGGTATTACCGGTATCGCTGCCGAAAAACAGACCTACACTAGCCATAGTGTTTAGTTACCCGTATCTGGTGTTGATTCTTAACGGTTCAGATTGCGATGCCTGCTGCGTGAGCAGACTCAATCTGTTGCTTCAGGATAGATTGGATCAGCTCGGCTCGGCTGACGTTCTGTTGCAGCGCAAGTTGGTTCAGGCGCTCCAGCAACTCGGCTTCCACCTTCAACTCGACCCGCTTCAGCCCGTTCTCCCGATCGCGCTTGAGCTGGTTGCGCTTGTTGATCTTGAGCTGGGTCTCACGGGGGAGTGGGTTGGTCTTTGGCCTGCCGGGGCGCTTCTCAGTTGCGAACAGATCCAGTGTTGTTCGATCAGTTTGCTGTTTGGCCATACATCACAGATGAAAAGTAGTTAGCCGATCCCTGAGCCTTCCCAGCCCATTTCGATCAGCCCCTTGGCGACAAAACCCGCGCAACCCAGAAACAGCACCAGCCAGACGACGAAGCGGCCAAACCGGGGCACGTTGCCGCGTTTGAGCACATCGTGAATGGCCAGACCAATCAGCAGGAAGATGGCCACGAAGAACAGTTTCAGGCCCAGACTCTCGATGAGATCGATGTGTTCACTCAGCATGGATTGCGCGCACTCCTAATGACGGGCGCACTATATCACAAAGGATTTGAAACTGTTAACCGCCTGTCGACAGGAAATCCACAACCAGTTTGTTAAACAAAACCGGCTTTTCCGCGTGCAGCCAGTGACCGGTGCCGGCGATGATGCGGGCCTTGGCGGCGGGGAACTGGGCCATCGCGGTCCCGGTGTATTCGGGCTGCATATAGTCGGACTCTCCCCCCTTGATGAAGAGCGTCGGGCCTTCGAAGCGGCGTTCATCGTCGGGCCAGCCCATGATGTTGGCGTAGTTGCGCTCAAGGGCCGGCACATTGAAGCGCCAACCCCAGCCTGACTCCCCTTTGGCGAAGGACTTGAGCAGGAACTGGCGTACCCCGGGGATCCCGATGTGCTCGGCCAGGATGGCTTCCGCCTCCCTGCGGCTTTGAGGAGCATGCTCGAGCGTGGCGTTGAGACCGGCGAAGACATCCTTGTGGCGGGCGTGGGGATAGGCCACGGGGGCGATGTCGGCCACCACCAGCTTGGCGACGCGCGTCGTCGCCTGCTTGGCGAGCTGCATGGCGACCTTGCCGCCCATGGAGTGGCCCACCAGGGCGACCTTATCGAGCCCCAGGAAGTCCAGCAGGGCGAGGACGTCTGCCGCCTGGGCCGGGTAGCTCATCTCGTCGTTGTGGAAGGAGGCGCCATGGTTGCGCAGATCGACGCTGATGACCCTGTATTGCTCGCCGAGCGGGCGCGCCAGCAGGCCCAGATTGTCCAGGCTGCCGAACAGGCCGTGGATCAGAACGACGGCAGGACCCTCTCCCTGATCCTTGAAGTTCAATCGTGAATGTTGTTGCAAAATGACACCTTGTCGGTCGTGGGCGATGTCGCCATATTTTTTAACATACTGAAAGAAAAGGATTTCACTCCGACATGGGGATATTTTTTGTGGTTTTTTTTCAAAAAAATCCTCCAAGATCGGTTATCAGTGCGGGGGATCACACACTTGGCCCGTCATTATGCCGTATTCTCGGGGAGATTCATGCACATCTGCCAGCCCCTCCCTTGGGCTGCCGGGTCTGCCTATGTATAATCGCCGCATCCGAATTTCGACGAGTCCAGCGCATCCTTATGAAAACCATCGAGCTTGATGACGATCTCTACTTCTTTATCGCGAGCCAGACCCGGCACATCGGCGAGAGTGCGTCCGATATCCTGCGTCGCCTGCTGGAGCAACCGGCCCAGACCCGGACGGCGACCGTGACGGCGGCCCCCGCAGTCCAGCCGCAGCCCGTGGCCGATGCCATGGGACTGGAGGCCCTGCTGGATTCCGGAGCGTTGCAGAAAGAAGAGAAGTCCATCAACCGCTTCATGCTGGTATTGAGCACCCTCTACCGGGACAACCCGGAGGGCTTCACCCAGGCGACCGAGATAAAGGGGCGCAAGCGCGTCTATTTCTCCCGTGACCCCGAGGCGCTGCGAGCCAGTGGCAGCACCACCAAGCCCAAGCAGGTGCCACAAACCCCGTTCTGGGTGATCACCAACACCAATACCAGTCGCAAGCAGAACATGGTGGCCCAGCTGATGAGCAGCATGGGGTATGACGAGGATCTGACGGCTCGGGTGTGCGGCGCCGTTTAACGCATCAACGACTCAAGGCCTTGCCGGGCAAGGCTCAGCACAAGGAAAACCCCATGGCACAGCATCCTCACGCCGGTCAGCCGGCTCGTCTTTGCGATCTGACCAACATCCCCCGTCTGGTCAGCGCCTACTACCTCAACAAGCCGGACATGAGCCGCCCCGAGCAGCGGGTCGCCTTCGGTACCTCAGGCCACCGTGGCAGTGCCCTGCACAGTGCCTTTACCGAATCCCATATCCTGGCGGTGACCCAGGCCCTGGTGGAGTACCGCCAGCAGGCCGGTATCACTGGGCCGCTGTTTGTGGGCATGGATACCCACGCTCTGTCCGAGTCCGCCTTTGCCAGCGCGGTGGAAGTGCTGGCGGCCAACGGTGTCGAGACCCGCATCCAGGCCGGCCTCGGCTTCACGCCGACCCCGGTCATCTCTCACGCCATCCTGCGCCACAATGCAGGCAAACCGGCGGCCCTGGCGGACGGCGTGGTGATCACCCCGTCCCACAACCCGCCGGAAGACGGTGGCTTCAAGTACAACCCGCCCCACGGCGGCCCCGCGGAAGGGGAGATCACCAAGTGGGTGGAGGATCGCGCCAACGCGATTCTGGAAGCGAACCTGGCCGGCGTGAAGCGCATGCCGTTCGCCGAGGCCTTGGCGAGCGAGTTCGTGGTGGAACACGACTATGTCACCCCCTATGTGGATGATCTGGAGAACGTGCTGGACCTGGCCGCCATCAAGCAGGCCGGCATCAAGATCGGGGTGGACCCGCTCGGTGGCTCCGGCGTCGCCTACTGGGACGTCATTGCCAAGCGTTACGATCTCGACATCGAGGTGGTGAACTACAAGGTGGATCCGACCTTCTCCTTCATGACCCTGGACAAGGATGGCAAGATCCGGATGGACTGCTCCAGTCCGTTCGCCATGGCGGGTCTGATCGCCCTCAAGGACAAGTTCGACATTGCCCTTGGCAACGATCCGGACTACGACCGTCACGGCATCGTCACCCAGGCTGGGCTGATGAACCCGAACCACTACCTGGCGGTGGCCATCCAGTATCTGTTCACCCACAGAACCGGTTGGGCGAAGGAGGCGGCCGTCGGCAAGACGCTGGTCTCCTCTTCCATGATCGACCGGGTCGCCGGCGAGATTGGCCGCACCCTGAAAGAGGTGCCGGTCGGCTTCAAGTGGTTCGTGGACGGTCTCTACAGCGGCGAGTTCGGCTTTGGCGGCGAGGAGAGCGCGGGCGCTTCCTTCCTGCGCAAGGACGGCACCGTCTGGACCACCGACAAGGATGGTTTCATCCTGGCGCTGCTGGCCGCCGAGATCCTGGCCGTCACCGGCAAGGATCCCCAGGCCCATTACGACGCCCTGGAAGCCAAGTTTGGCCGTTCCAGCTACCGCCGCATCGACGCCCCGGCCAACAGTGCCCAGAAGGCGGTGCTCTCCAAGCTGGATCCGGCGCTGGTGGAGGCTTCCATGCTGGCGGGTGACCCCATCACCGCCAAGCTGACCAAGGCCCCCGGCAACGACGCCGCCATCGGCGGTCTCAAGGTCGTGACCGAGCATGGTTGGTTCGCGGCGCGCCCCTCCGGCACCGAGTCCATCTACAAGATCTACATGGAAAGCTTCAAGGGGGAGGCACACCTGGATCTCATCCAGCAGGAGGCCCAGCAGATTGTCTCCGCTGCCCTGGCCAAGGCCGGCGTCTGACCCTTCTGGCATCAACCCAAGTGAAAGAGGAGCCCCGGTGGCTCCTCTTTTTTTATGTCGGGTTGATCGCAGATCAGCCGTTGTCGACGCCGCCGGTGGCGGCCTTGCGGTTCTGCCAGCGCTTGAGGAAGGGACGGGCAGGCAGCTTCATCAGGAAGAGAGAGAGCAGGATCACCGCGATGCCGAGCCACTGCCGGCCGTCCAGTGTCTCGCCCACCAGCAGCACGCCGCCTGAGACCGCCACCATGGGGTTGGTGAGGGCCAGCATGCCCATCACCTCGGGGCCGTGGCGCTTGAGCCCCCAGAGCCAGGCCCAGTAGGCGAGCGCCGTATTGAGCAGCACCAGCCAGAGCAGTCCCGGGGTGCTGGCGGCATGGGGCAGGGGCATGGGGCCCGCCAGCCACCAGGCGAGCGGGATCAGCATCAGGCCGCCCAGCAGCAGCTGCCAGGCGGTCAGTGCCAGCAGATCGCTCACCGGCCAGCGTTGCATCCAGCGGCTGGACTGACCGATGAGAACGGTGGCGAGCAGGGCGCAGGCCACGCCGACGGGATCCAGATTGGCGGAGGGGTTGAGCAGCAGGAGTACACCGACCAGCCCCATCAGGCCCAGCAGCAGCCACTTGAGGGTCGGCCGCTTGCCATCCTGCAGCCAGGCCAGCGCCATCAGGATGAGGGGCAGGGTGGCGCCCAGGGTGCCCGCCACGGCGCCGGGTAGGCGGAAGGCAGCCACGAACAGCAGGGCGAAGAAGGCGGTGATGTTGCAAAACGCCAGCAGGAACTGGCGGTTCCAGCTGAGGGGCGGCCAGCGCGGATGCAGCATCAGCAGCAACACACCGGCGGGCAGGGCTCGCCACACGGCCACCCAGTAGGGCGAGTAGTCGGTCAGGTAGAGACTGACGACGGCATAGGTGCTGCCCCACAGCAGGGGGGCGAGCAGGGCGATCAGCAGCGGCATGGTTGCCTCACAAAAAAGTATCTTTAAGGAAAGATAAACTAGCCGCGAGTTGGTTTATTATCAAGTATCTTCATGAAAAGATAATGGAGCCAAGATGGAGACAGATCACGTAGACCAGCTGTTGGGGCAGTGGGCCCGGCAGCGGCCGGATCTCGACTGCAGCCCCATGGGGGTGTTTGGGCGGGTGGCGCGCATGGCGGCCATCGCCGGGCGCGAGATCAATGACGAGCTGAAGGAGTGCGGCCTGCTGGGGTCGGACTTCGACATTCTGGCGACCCTGCGCCGGGCCGATGAGGCACTCACTCCCACGGCGCTCTACCAGTCCGCCATGCTCACCTCGGGGGCCATGACGGCCCGGCTCGACAAGCTGGCCGAGCGGGGCCTCATCGAGCGTCAGGCCGCTCCGAGCGACAGGCGAAGCCTCTTGGTCTGCCTGACGGCAGAGGGGCGGGAGCTCATCGATGTGGCGGTGGCGCGGCACGTCGCCAACGAGCGCCGCCTGCTGGCTCCCCTGAGCGAGGGCGAACAGGTGCAACTGGCAGCCCTGCTCAAACGCTGGCTGCTGGAGAACGAATAGCAAAACGGGCCCATGGGGCCCGTTTTCACATCGGCAAGGGGGGGCCTCAATAGCCGCCCCTGGCCTCCTTGGCCGCCAGCCCCAGCTGCCAGACCGCCATGGCGTAGTGGGTGCTGTGGTTGTAGCGGGTGATGGCGTAGAAGTTCGGCAGACCGTACCAGTACTGGTAGCCGGTGCCCACGTCCAGACGCAGCAGGCTCGCCTCCTTGTGGTTGCCCAGATTGCCGGTCGGCGCCAGGCCGGCGCCACGCAGGGTGGCCACGGGGTAGCGGGTCTGGAAGCCGTGTTCATAGCCGGGCAGCTGGCCCTGACCGCGCACCGCCACCGGCTGCCCCTTCTCCCAGCCATGGGCCTTGAAGTAGTTGGCCACGCTGCCGATGGCATCCACCGGATCCCAGAGGTTGGTGTGGCCGTTGCCGTCAAAGTCCACCGCATAGCGCTGGAAGCTGGAGGGCATGAACTGGCCGTAGCCCATGGCTCCGGCGTAGGAGCCCTGGGGCTCGGTGGGGTCTATCCCCTCGTCCCGGGCCATCACCAGGAAGGCCTCCAGCTCGCTCGTGAAGAAGTCGGCGCGGCGCGGATAGTCGAACGCCAGGGTCGCCAGGGCATCCAGGATGCGGGTCTTGCCCATTACTCGACCCCAGCGGGTCTCCACCCCGATGATGCCGACGATGATCTCCGGCGGCACGCCGTAGATCTGCTGGGCGCGGTTGAGCTCGCTCTCGTATTCGCGCCAGAAGCTGACGCCGTTTTGCACGTTGTCCGGGGTGATGAACTTGGCGCGGTAGCGATTCCAGGCGCCGGTCGGGCCGGTAGGCGGCGTGGTGGTAGGCGCCTGGGCGTCCATCAGCTTGATGATCCAGTCATAGCGCTGCGCCTGCGCCAGCAACTGGTGCAGCTCGGCGCCGTTGAAGCCGTGCTTGGAGACCATGCGCTGCACGAAGTTGTCCACATTGCTGCGGTTGGCGAAGTCCCCCCTGCTGACGCCCGGCTGGCTCACCTGCCCGTAGAAGGGTTTGCTCGGCGGTGTCTGGTTGATGAAAGCGCTGTTGGGCTGGGGTTTGACCACGGGCTTGGGGGCCGGGGTGCTGCTGCAGCCATAGAGCAGGGGAAACAGGGAGAGGAGACAGACAAGGCGACGCATAAGGTTCTCGTGAGCCTGAAAAAGAGTGCCGTCATGGTAAAACATTGGCGTCCATGCGCAAGTGCTCCGTGCAGTGGCACACCCTCTTTCCCACTGTCTCCCGCCTCCTCAACGCAGGGTGTGATAGCCGCTCCAGAGCCGGGTCAGGGTGGTGATGAGGCAGAGCAGGGCAAAGCCGTAAGCGAGGGACGCAAAACCGGTGGGCCACAGACACATCAAGACGAACAGGGCGATGGTCTCGCTCCCCTCGGTCAACCCTCCGAGGTAATAGAGCGACTTGTGGTGATAGACGGGGTTATCGATCCCCCGCTTGCCCGCCATGATGGCGAAGGCGAGAAAACTCGAGCCCGTGCCCATGAAGGCAAACAGCAGGGTGGCAGCGGGCAGGGCGTTGGCGGGGTCGGCGAGGGCGAACCCCAGCACCACGGCGGCGTAAAAGATGAAGTCGAGGGTGATGTCGAGAAAGCCGCCGCAGTCGGTGATCCCCGTCTCCCGTGCCACGGCGCCATCCAGCCCGTCCAGCATGCGATTGAGCAGGATGGCGAGCAGTGCCCAGAGATAAAGGTTGAAGGCCAGCAGCGGCAGCGCCAGCATGCCGATGGCAAAGCCGGTGAGACTCACCTGGTTGGCGCTGATCCCCATGCGCCGCAAGGGTCTGGCCAGCCGGGTGAGGGGGCTGCGAATGACGGGGATGAGGTAGCGATCGAACAAGGTCAGGATCCTCGGGAAACAGGGATGGAAAGGGTGAGGTCGAGGATGGTGCCGGGCGCATCCTCTTCGTCGTGAGTGACCAGGATGGCGGGGATCGCCAGCATCCTTATCTGCTCGAACACCAGGGCGCGAAATGCCGCCCGCAGCGGCTTGTCGAGGCGGGAGAAAGGCTCGTCCAGCAGCAGGGCTTGCGGTTCGGCCAGCAGGGCCCGCAGCAGGCTGACGCGTGCCTTCTGGCCGCCGGAGAGCGACCCCGGCAGCTTGTCTGCCTGATCCGCCAGCGCCACCTGTGCCAGGGCCTCCAGCGCTTTCGCCCGCCGGGCGCCGCTTCCCTTGAGGGAGGCGGGCATGCCGAACATCAGGTTCTCGGCCACCGTCAGGTGGGCAAACAGCAGGTCATCCTGAAACAGCATGCCGATGCGCCTCGCCTGCGGGGGCAGCGGGGTGAGCCGTCGCTCGCCGAGCCGGATCTCCCCCTCCAGCCGAAGGGGCCCCCCGGGGGGCAGGATGCCCGCCAGCGCCGCCAGCAACGAGCTCTTGCCGCAGCCACTGGGTCCCATCAGGGTCAGCACCTCGCCGGGGGCGATGGCGAGCGCGGGTAACGACAGCAAGGGCGCTTGCCCAAGGTAGAGGTGAAGGGGTGTGGTGCTTAGCATCGAGACGTTCCCGTGTTTATCGGGCGCCCTTGAGCGCCGGGTTGAGGCGACCTGGCAGCCAGAGCGCCAGCAGATAGATTGCCAGTGGCAGGAGCAGTTGCAACAGGCCGTAGAGCCCGGCCAGCCGCCGGTTGAGGCCGCTGCCGATGGCCACCGCCTCCGTGGTGATGGTGACCACCCGGCCTGCGCCAAACAACAGGGTCGGCAGATATTGGGCGAGGCTCACTGCCGCTCCCACCGCGAACGAGAAAAGCAGCGGACGGGCCAGCAGGGGCCCCTTCACCCGCCACCAGGTGCGCCAGGGGCTGGCGCCGAGCAAGAGCGCCGTCTGGGTGAGACGGGGATCGAACTGGCGATAGGGACCGTGCAAACAGAGATAGACGTAGGGAAACACGAACAGCAGCTGGCTCCAGAGCACCCAGCCCCAGCCAATCCCGCCACCCAGCCAGTCGAGCCCGAGCCGGATGCCAAACAGCAGGCTGGCCTGGGGCAGCAGCAACGGCAGGCAGATGAGCCAGAGCGGCCAGGGGCGACGCCCCTGCTGCGCCTCCAGACTCAATACCACCAGCAGCAGGGCCAGCGCCGCGCCCGCCAGGGCCAGCAGGGCGCTGTCGACGAGCAGGGGCATCAGGTCCGGCAGCAGCTCCAGCCAGTGCTGGCCGCTCCACTGGCTTGGCCACAGATCAGGGAAGGACCAGCGCCGCGCCAGCGACCAGAGCAGCAGGGCCGCCAGCACCGCCAGGTTGATGGCAAACAGGGCGGCCACACAGAGGCCGGCCAGCCTGGCCGCCAGGGGGCGCGATCCGCGGCGCTGTCCGTCGAGCCAGAGCTGCTTGCCATACCGCTGATGAGCCCACTCCAGCAGGCGCAACGCCGCCAGCAGCAACAGGCTGATGGCCAGCAGCAGCAGGGCGCCGCTGGCGGTGACGCCGCGCCAGCCAAGATCCGGATCCTGATACCAGAGCCACAGCCTGACTGCCAGCGGAGCGGGGGCATCCGGGCCCAGCAGCTGGGCGAGATCCACCACCGCCACCCCGTAGGCGGCGACCGCATAGAGGGGCAGGCGCAGGGCGGGCCAGAGGGCGGGCAGCAGCAGACGCCACCAGATCTGGGGGGCGCTGAAGCCCAGGCTCGCCCCGAGCCACTGCTGGCGCGCCAGTTTGGCGGGCTCCAGGGCCGCCAGCGCCATCAACAGCAGAAACGGCGTCTCCTTCATGATGAGGGCCAGGATCAGGCCAAGCCCCCAGGGATCCCGGATGGTCTGCCAATCGGGGGGAAACTCGAACCCGGTCAGGGAGGGAGAGACGAGGCGTAGCAGCCAGCCGGAGGGGGCGAGCAGAAAGGCAAAGCCGATGGCGAAGGCGACGTGGGGCAGGGCCAGCAGGGGGGAGAGCAGGCGGCGCAGCCAGCGAAAACAGGGGCGCTCGTCACCCTGCTGACCGCTTTGCGCCAGCAGCAGGGCGGTCAGCAGCAGGCTGCCGAGGGTCGAGGCCGTGCCAATCCACAGGCTCAGGGCCGCCGAGTGCCAGAGTCCGGGCTGGGCCAGCAGGCGATGAAGGTTTAGCTGGCTTAGCCCGCTGCCCAGCAGTTGCCACAGCCCCGCCAGCACGGGCGCCGCCAGCAGGAGGGCGCAAGCGCAGGTGAAGAGGGGACGCCAGCCTGGCAGCCGGTTGTCGGTGGTTGATGGCATCAGTGGCCGTAACGTTCGGCCCAGGCTGCTTCAAGCCTGAGTTGCCAGCTGGGGTGGGGCTCTGCCACCGCCTTGAAGCGCAGGGCCGGCGTCTGGCTGGCCGAGGCGGGCAGGGCGTCGGTCCGCAGCACGCTGGGATCGCCCCAGAAGGCGGGATCGGCCTTGCGTGCCTGGGCTGCCGGGCTTAGCAGAAAATTGACCGCCACCTTGGCCCCGGCACGGGCGCTAGCGTTGAACGGAATGGCGAGAAAGTGGCTGTTGGTGAGCGCCCCCTTTGCCATGGCCACCGCGACCACGCCAGGTGGCAGGGCACCGTTTTGCACCGCGCTCTGGGCCTCTCCCGGGTTGAAGCTGATGGCCATGGCCAGCTCGCCGTCATCCAGCAGCTGGCGGGTCTCGGCGGCGCTGGCAGGAAACAGCTTGCCCTTGCGCCAGAGAGCCGGGTGCAGGGCATCGAGCCAGGTCCAGAGGGGCGCCGTCAGACGCTCAAACGCGGCATCAGTCGCCTCCCGATAGAGGGGGGCGGAATCCGGGGTGAGCTCCAGCAGGATTTGCTTGAGAAAGCTCGAGCCGTGGAACTGGGGTGGCTTGGGATAGGTGAAGCGGCCGGGGTTGGCCCTGGCCCAGGCGAGCAGGGCGGCGGCCGAGGTGGGGGGCGTGGCGACCTCCTCTCCGTTGACCATCAGGTTGAGCTGGCCTATGCCCCAGGGGGCCTCGAGCCCCGCTACCGGCACGGTGAAGTCCTCACTCACCGGCAGATTCATATCCACTAACGCCATGTTGGGCAGCTCCCCGGTGAACGGCACCCCCAGCAGCCCCTGTTCCTTGAGCGCCTTGAAATTCTCGCCATTGACCCAGAGCAGATCGATGGGGCCGCCTGCGAGCTTGCCCGCCTGTTTATTGGCAAGCAGCTGGCTGACGCTCTGGGCGATATCATCCACCTTGACCTGCACCAGCCTGACCCCGTACTGACGCTCGAGCTCCTGCCCGGCCCAGACCAGATAGCCGTTGATCTCCGGGCTGCCGCCCCAGGCGTTGAAGTAAACAGTCTGGCCCTTGGCCTCGTCCAGCGTCTGCTGCCAGCGGGCATCGGGGGCCGGGTTCTCGCCGGCAAGCAGGGAGCCGCTTGCCAGCAGGGGCAGGGCGCAGACCAGGGTTTTGAGCAGGGGCAGGGTCTTGAACATGAATGTCACCTAAGGGATCAGGCGCCGCGGCGCCAGCTGTGATAACGGGCCAGCAGGGCCAGGATGCGGGTGGGCTGGTGGGCCCGTTTCCACTCGCCGGCCACGTATTTGTTCCCCTCCATCAGGGTGGGATAGGCGTGGATGGTTGCGAGGATCTTGCCAAGCCCCAGCTTGTGGCGCATGGCGAGGACGAACTCGGCGATCCGCTCGCCGGCGTGAGTGCCCACTATGGTGGCACCCAGGATCTTGTCGTTGCCCGGCACGGTCAGCACCTCGACAAAGCCTTCGCGCTCACCGTCGGCGATGGCGCGATCGAGCTCGGCCAGGTCGAAGCGGGTCGCCTCGAATGCAATGCCCTGCGCCTCGGCCTCCTTGCGATTGAGGCCAACACGGGCAATTTCTGGCGTGGTGTAGGTAGCCGCCGGGATCACCCGGTAGTCGGCGCGAAAGCGCTTGAACTGGCCGAACAGGGCGTTGACGGCGGCATACCAGGCCTGATGGGCGGCAAAGTGGGTGAACTGGTAGGGGCCGGCCACGTCCCCCACCGCCAGAATGCTGGGGTAGTTGGTGGCCAGAAAGCCATCGACCGCGACTGTGCCGCGCGGCGCCAGCGTGACCCCCAGCTCCTCCAGCCCGAAGCCGCTCACGTTGGCAACCCGGCCGAGGGCCAGCAGCAGCTGATCCCCTTCGATTACTTGGGTCTCGTCCCCCCGGCGCAGGTGCAGCCGGATGGGCAGCCCATCCTCCATGGCTTGGTATTGCGCCCGCTCGGCGCGCCAGCCGGTGAGAAGGGTGACGCCGTCCCGTTCCATCTGGTGGCGCAGCGCCTCGGCCACTTCCCGCTCCTCTCGCGGCAACAGCTGATCGGCCAGCTCCACCAAAGTGACGGGGATGCCGAGCAGGGCGAAGCTCTGGGCCAGCTCGCAGCCGATGGGGCCGCCGCCGAGCACCAGCAGGCGGCGCGGCGGGGTGCGCAGCTGCCAGAGAGTGTCCGAGGTGAGATAGGGGACGTCGCCAAGGCCAGGCACATCGGGTACCAGCGGTCTGGCGCCGGTGGCGATGACCACGTGGCGGGTGGTGAGGCGCCGGCCGTTGACGTCGACCTCCCAGGGGGAGACCAGCCGCGCCGCCCCCTCGATGCACTCCACCCCCAGCCCCTGGTAACGCTCGACGGAGTCGTGAGGCTCGACCTCTCTGATCACCCGGGCGACCCGCGCCATCACGGCGGCAAAATCGGCCTCGCTCCGGCTCGGGCTAAAGCCGAGCTCGCCCGCCTTGCGCTGCTCGGCAGCAAAGCGGGCGGCACGGATCAGCGCCTTGGAGGGGACACAGCCGGTGTTGAGGCAATCTCCCCCCATTTTGTGTTTTTCAATCAGGGCCACTTTGGCCTTCACCGCCGCGGCGATATAGCTGGTGACCAGGCCGCCGGCGCCGGCACCGATCACCACCAGGTTGTAGTCGTAGCGGATCGGCTTTTGATAAGGGGCGTGCAGGCGGCGCAGGGCGAGCCTGCGTTGCAGCCCCCGCATCAGCCAGGGCATGAGGCCGAGCAGGGTCAGGGCCGCCACCAGGCCGGGGGAGAGGATGTTGCCCGTGCTGGTGAGGGTGGCCAGCTCGCTGCCCGCCAGCACATAGACGAAGGTGCCCGGCAGCATGCCGAGCTGGCTCACCCAGTAGTAGGTACTGACTCTGATGGGGGTCAGCCCCATCACCAGGTTGACCAGGAAGAAGGGGAAGAGGGGGATGAGGCGCAGGCTCAGCAGATAGAAGGGGCCATCCTTTGCCATGCCGGTCTGAAAGGTGGCCAGCTTGTCACCAAAGCGCGCGCTGACCCAGTCCCGCAGCAGGAACCGGGCACTGAGAAACGCCAGGGTGGCGCCGAGCGAGCTGGCAAAGGAGACCAGCAAGAGCCCCCACGCCACGCCAAAGACCGCGCTGCCCGCCAGGGTGAGCAGGCTGGCCCCCGGCAGGGAGAGGGCGGTGCTGAGCACATAGATCACCAGAAACAGCAGGCTGGCCGCGACAAAATGGCGGTCGACCCAGAGCGCCAGGCTCTCCTGGCGAGCCTGCAACTGGGAGAGACTCAGATAGTGGCCGAGATCGAACGCGAAAAAGGCGCCGATGAGGCAGCCCATCACCAGCAGAAGCAGCAGACGGGCTCGCGTCATTTGGCGTCCTTGTCGGCGTTGGCATCGGTCGGGCGCACGGGCTGCACCGGCAGCTGGCAGAAGCCCTGGGGAGCGATGTCGAGGGCGGCGTTGAACTTGGCCGACATGTTCTGGAAGGCGATGAGGCCGGTGAGCTCCACCATGGCGTCGTCATCGAACCAGGGCTTGAGGCGGGCAACCTGCGCATCGCTTACCCCGTCCAGCCCGGTCATGGCCTCGGCGTAGTCGAGCACGGCTCTTTCTCGCTCGTCGAACAAGGGGCTTTCTCGCCACTCGGCCAGGGCTTCCACCTTGTCGCTGGAGCCGGCTCGCTTGATGAGGGTCATGGCGTTGATGTCGACGCAGAAACGGCACCAGTTGAGCTGGGAGACCCGCACCGTCACCAGGGAGCGCAGCACGGGATCGATGGGAGAGCGTTTGCGGTTGATGACGCCATAGAGGGTCGCCACGGCGGCGAACAGGCGGGGGGAGCGGCCCCAGCACTTGCCGGGGATCAGCACCTGGCCGTAGTTGCGCTTCTGCAGCCAGAAGAAGGGGCGGATGAACCAGGCATAGGCACTGTCCGGCTTGACCTCAATGCGCATTTTGTTCCTCTTGAAGTTTTTGCATCTTGGGCTTGTAGGCGCCCCCCAGCCGTTCGTTGAGCCGGTTCAGGAAGTCCAGGATCCGTGCCCGGTTGGCCCCTAGATCGCTGCGCCCCTGACGGGAGGCGGAGCGCATGTCGATGCGGGTCTCTTTCGGTCCGGCGAAGACCCGCAGCGCCACGTCATCCTGAAAACCGAACCAGCTCGTGGTGACGACGGCATCCAGGCCGTCCGGACTCGGGTGCACCTGCCAGCCGAGCTCCGTCATCAGCTCATCCGCCTCGGCGATCACCTCGGCGGGAGAGGCGCGGGTATAGAGAGGACCGGGGTTGCCGGGAAAAACTTGCAGGGGAGGGACGCTGACGGGGAGATCCTGCGCCGTTCTCAGCTGCGCGGCCCACTGGAGGCGGGGAGGGTGGTAGGGATCCGTGCTGACGTCGTTGGTGAGCGGCGAGCGCAAGGCCTGAACAATGAACAGCAGGGGCAACAGCAGGGGGGCGATGCCCCAGGCATCGGGCCACAGGTTGGCGGTACGGCGATAGCGCCAGGGCAGGCGCAGCAGCAGCCACAGGCTGATCAGGGCGCTCGCGAGGCAGAGGGTGAAACCGAGCCACCAGGGCCAGAGGTGGGCACGACTGCCAAGGGCGCCCCCAAGGGGCAGCAACCAGGCCAGCAGGGGCCACCACAAAGAGCTGTGCATAAGAAGGATCCACTGGTCAGGATGGAACTATGCCCAGAGGATAAACTTAATTGACTGATAACGTTAGTAAATTATCATATTGCTGCGGCATGTTGCCGCCCCGGGACGGGGCACGTCTGGGGGCGGGGCGCCAGCAAGCCGGCGTGGGCTGGAGCGATGCTCGGGCACGGTCTCAGCTGCGGTAGAGCACCTTGATCAGGTGAAAGCCGAACTTGGTGCGCACCGGCCCCAGGACCTTGAGCAGCTCCCCCTTGAAGACGGCGTCGTCGAAGGATTTGACCATGTCCCCCTTGGAGAACTCCCCCAGATCCCCGAAGCGCTTGCCGGACGGGCAGGTGGAGAAACGCTTGGCCATCTGGCCGAAGTCGGCACCCTTCTCGATCTTCTCCTTGATCTCCAGACACTGTTTCTCTGTCTTGACCAGGATGTGCTGGGCACAGGCTTTTTTCATCGGGAGGCTCCTCGGTGGCGGTAAAGGGGCGCAAGATTACTCCAAATGTGCGCCCGCGTCAGCCCTCGGTGTTCGGGCTCAGCCCCGGGCCCCGGCCGTCAGGCGTGCCCTGGGTCGGGACTGCCAGATAATCTCCAGCCCCAGCAGGGCATAGAGGCTCCAGATGGCCAGGGGATTGAGCCACTCGCCACCCATCTGCAGGGTGAGCAGGGCGCCGCCGACCAGCAGCAGCGACACCCCGGGCAGGCGCCAGTGGGCGGGCAGTGGCGCCAGCAGGGCCATGCCCAGCAGCAGGGCGAGGCCGAAGGGCAGGTTGAGGGCGGTGAAGGCCAGCGCCTGTTGACCGTTCATGCCGGTCAGCAGGGCCAGCAGGGCGCTGCAACAGGCCAGGAAGGTGATGAATTCGAGTCGGTCGGCGATGTAGTCAGCCAGTTGTTCGCTGCGTAAGGTCATGGTGTCTCTCCTGCGATGAATGGGATCAGTGTGAGGCAGGCGGCAGAGCAGTGGCAGCGGGATAAATCGATTGGATTGAACGAAGCTTTAGTGCCACCCATCAAGTTATTGATTTACACTTATTTTCCGGTTCAATAGCAGGCATGATGGCACTGGCGTCAGACGATGATGTCAAGTCGGGGAGGCGACGTCCCCTCGCAAAGTCCGGGGCGCTTCGACAGGAATTGTCGCGCTACTGAGGACGGCGAAGGTGGGATAGCCGTGCATGAACGCGGGCGGTGTGCACAGGATAAGCGTGTTTTTTATACGCTCCTTGCCGCAAGCGTGTGCAATCGGCTCGGCCCGGCCGGGGAAGCGCCTAGCGCGCCGCCGTTTAGGCCGCGATCCCGGGGAGAGGGCCGAGGCCTTGTTGGGGCCCTCCCGGGGGATTTCGCGACCCCGGTTGTGCTAGGATGGGCGAGTTTGGTCGGGGTGAGTCCCGCTATAGTTCTGAAGTTAACACTCTTTTAATCATGTTATTCGGGGAAATAGACGTTTGACAGGATGCTATCCTACTTCTCCTGCCGGGAGCACCGCATTCCGGCCATCCCGCCGTTACGGGGCCGGCGCCTTGCTGCTCGCCCTCTGCCTCTGGCTGCTGGCAACCCCCGCCCTGGCGGCCAAACTGACCTATCAGGTCAAGGGGGTAAAGGGGGAGCAGAAGGACAACGTCGAGGCCTACCTCAACGCCCTGCCCGTCTATCAGGAGCGCCAGTTCAGACCCGCCCGGGTCAAGATTACCGAGAGCGTGCAGAAAGCCCTCCAGGTCTATGGCTACTACCAGCCCAAGATCACCCTCAACCGCGACAAGAAATCCCCGGCCAGGGTCGTGATCGAGATCGAGCGGGGAGAGCCGGTGATTGTCTCGCGCCTCGACATTCTGCTGGAGGGGCAGGCGGGCAGCGACGAGGTCTACAGCGAGCTGCTGGACAAGCTGCCATTAAAAGAGGGGGATCCCCTCAACCACGGCAAGTACGAATCCATCAAGGCGGATCTGGGCAGCCTGGGGCTGGCACGGGGCTACTTTGACGCCAAGATCAGCAAGAGCCAGGTCAAGGTCTTCCCGGAGCAGGGCAAGGCGGAGATCTATATCCTGTTCCGCTCCGGCCCGCGCTACCACTTTGGCGAGATCCACTACGACGCGACGCCGGAGGCCCTGCGCCTGATCCGGCCGCTCGTCAACATCAAGAGTGGTGACCCCTACCTGGCGATCCGGCTGGCGGAGATGTCCCAGGATGTCTCCTCCACCAAGTTGTTCAAGCAGGTGGACATCAAGCCCCTCATCAGCCAGGCCGAGAACAACCTGGTGCCGGTGCAGGTGACCCTCAGCAACCGGGTCGACCACGAGATTGAGACGGGTATCGGCTACGCCACCGACGTGGGGCCGCGCCTGAGCGCCACCTGGGAGAAACCCTGGGTCAACCGTTACGGCCACAGCCTCTCCAGCACCGCCAAGATCTCGGCCCCGGAGGCGGAGCTGAGCTTCGACTACCAGATCCCGGTGGGCAACCCGCTGCGGGACTACTACTCCCTGCAGGCTGGCTACCAATACACCGACAACAACGATACCCGCTCCGATCTGGCCACCTTCGGCGTGCACCGCTGGAAGCGGCGGCCTGACAGCTGGGACAGGGACGTGTTCGTGCGGCTGGAGAACGAGCGCTATGTGCAGGGCACCGACGAGGGGAACAGTCTGCTGCTGATCCCCGGTGTCTCCTGGTCGCGGCTGCGGGTGCGCGGCGGCCTGGTGCCGGACTGGGGGGATCGCCAGCAGCTGACGGTGGAGTTCTCCAGCCCCTATTGGGGGTCCGACATCAACTTCATGCGGGTGTGGGGGCGCAGCAAGTGGCTGCGCACCCTGGGGGAGGATCACCGCTTCCTGATGCGGGTCGAGCAGGGGGCCATCGTCGGGGATGACTTCTCCCTGGTGCCCCCTTCATTGCGTTTCTTCACCGGTGGCGACCAGACCATCCGCGGCTACGGCTACGAGACCGTCTCGCCGCGGGACGAGGAGGGCAAGCTCACCGGGGGCCGCTACACCAGCGTGGGCAGCCTGGAATACAACTACCGCTTCAGCGACAAGTGGCTCGGCGCCCTGTTCGTGGATGGGGGGACCGCCACCGTCGACTACAGCGAGGCCTGGAAGATAGGCACCGGGGTCGGGGTGCGCTGGGTGACCCCCATCGGCCAGGTCAGGCTGGACTTGGCGGTGGGCATCTCCGAAGAAGACAAGCCGCTGCGGCTGCACTTCGCACTGGGGCCTGAATTATGATCCGGTGTGAACGCGCTTCTTCTCTTCATTCTCTTTTCTGGCCGCTGCGGCTGAGCTTCTTGCTGGGGTCTGCATCGTGATCTGGGTAAAACGCATCGTCTTGTGGCTCATGGGCCTCATCTTCCTGCTGCTCATCGGCGTCAGCCTGCTGGGCTTCACCCACCAGGGCAACAAGTGGCTATGGCAGCAGGCCAGATCCGCACTCCCTTCCCTCAAGGGGGAGCTGGTGGCGGGCCAGCTCGGCTATGGCTGGACCCTGGAAGGGGTCGGCTGGCAGGACGAACTGGTGGACGTCACGGTCGAGCGTGCCGTGCTCGACTGGGATCTGGGCAAGCTCTTGCAGGGCAAGCTCTGGATCAAGTCCCTGGCGGTCACCCACCCCGTGGTCAAGGTCGCCGACTCGGAACCTGCGCCGGAAGAGCCGTCAGAACCCTTCGTCTGGCGCCCGTTGCCGCTCAAGATCCAGATAGACAGCCTCCAGGTGGCCGACCTCGATCTGGCCGTGCCCGGCGTGGCGGTGGCCCTCAAGGATCTGGAGATAGGCGCCACCCTGGATCGCAAGGGACTGATCGTGCGCGGGCCCGTGCTCGATGGCCTTAGCGTGGCCCTGGCAGAGAGCGCGGTTGCCGAAAACAAGGCGGCAGAGAGCAAGCCAGCCGATAGCAAGCCAGCCGATAGCAAGGCGCCACAGCAAGCCACACCGGCCGTCTCGGGCGCCGCGAGCACCGCGCCTTCCAAGGACGAGACCAGGGTGGCCAGGAGCTCGCCCACAGAGGGCAAGCCCAGCCAAGCTGACTACAAGGGGAAGGCTCTCCCTGCCAAGCCCGAGCCCAGCACGCCCGAAGCCATAGCCCTGCCCGCCATCCGCCTGCCTTTCCCCGTCCAGCTGGAAGGGGTGGCGCTGACCCGGGTGCGCTACCAGCAAGGAGAGCTGGTGGAGGGGCTCGACAAGCTGCTGCTGTCGGCCAGTGCCCTGGAGGAGCGCATCGACATCCGGGAGCTCTCCCTGCGCCATGCCATGGCGGATCTGGCCCTGAGCGGTCATGTGCGCCTGGTCGATGACTATCCCCTTTCCCTGACCCTGGATGCCAAGGGCCGCAAGGGACTCAAGCCGTGGGAGCTCGATACCGAGCAGGCGACCCTCCAGCTGGATGGCTCAGTGGGCAAGCTGGCGCTGGCCCTGCAAGCCAAGGGGCCGGTGAGTGCGAATATCAAGGGCACGCTGGCAGCGCTGGATCCCGAGCTGCCCTTCGATCTGGCCCTCGACTGGAAGCGCCTATCCTGGCCGCTGCACAAGCCGGCCAAGGATGAACCCAGCTACCGGCTGGACAAGGGGACCCTGAGCGCCAAGGGCAAGCTCTCCGGCTACCGGTTTGCCCTCGAGACCGCGGGCAAGGGCACCGATGTGCCGCCCTTCAAGATCGCGCTGGAAGGGAAGGGGGATCTGGAGCGACTCAGCAAGATCGCCTTGCGGCTCAATGCCCTCAAGGGGGAGCTCAAGCTGGACGGCAAGCTGGCCTGGAGCAAGGGAGTCCAGTGGCAGGGCAACGCCGAATTCAAGGGGATCAACCCGGCCGAGCTGGTGCCCGAGACCGAAGGGGCGCTGGCGGGCAAGATAGCGAGCCGCTTCGAGCTTGACGAGACGGGTCACTGGCAGCTGGCACTGCCCGAGCTCAAGGTCGATGGCAAGCTCAATCAGTATCCCCTGGCCCTGCAGGGGCAGCTCAGCGGCAACGACAAGATGGAGTGGATCATCCCGGCCCTGGCGCTGCAAAGCGGCCCCAACCGGCTGCAGGCCAGGGGGTCGCTCACGGCCCAGGCCTGGAAGCTGGATGCGGATCTGGATGCGCCCAAGCTCGGGGGCATCTACCCCGGTCTTGGCGGGGACATCAAGGGCCAGGTGCGGGTCACCGGCAGCCAGCAGGCGCCGCGGGTGAATGTGGATCTGGCGTCGAGCCGCCTCTCCTATGCGGGGACAGTGCTCAAGGAGACGGCCATCAAGGGCAATGCCCTGGTGGGGGACAAGCCTGCGGGCGAGCTGGCGGTGACGGTGGCGAGCCTGGTGCAGGGCAGCACCGCCCTCTCCCAGATGGCCCTGAACCTGAATGGCGATCTCGACCGTCACGGGCTCACCTTGACCATGAAGGGGGATCCGGTGGCCGCCGATCTGCGCCTGAGCGGCAGCCTGCGCGGGGATCGCTGGCGTGGCTCCCTCTCCGAGCTCAAGCTGAAGACCCCGCTCAAGCGCTGGTCGCTGACGGCGCCCTGGGCCCTGGACCTGGATTTGCCGAAGCAGCAGCTGACCATGGGGGATCTCTGCCTCGGCTCCCAGGGGGCCAGCCTGTGCGTCAAGGGCAGCCGGGTAGCACCGGC
Organism: Aeromonas sp. FDAARGOS 1415; assembly: GCF_019048365.1. NCBI lineage: Bacteria > Pseudomonadati > Pseudomonadota > Gammaproteobacteria > Aeromonadales > Aeromonadaceae > Aeromonas > Aeromonas sp. FDAARGOS 1415. The sequence goes on from NZ_CP077363.1 coordinate 2,815,308, forward strand.
CCAGGGCAGCCTGGAGTTTGCCCTGAGCGCGTTCGATCTCAAGCGGCTGCGTCCCTGGTTGCCTGACAACTTCCGCTGGCAGGCGGTGCTCTCCGCCGATGGGCGTGCCAGCTGGCGCGGCAGCCAGCCAACCCTGCACGCCACCGTGCGCACCACGCCGGGCACCTTCGTGGCTGACGATCTCAAGACCGATTACCAGCGCCTGGAGCTGGGGGTGGACTTCGAGCGCCAGCAGGCCGCCATCCGGGTCGATTTCGCGTCCCAGCAGATCGGCAACATCGACACCGATCTGCTCATCCGGGATCCCGCCGGGCGCGGCAACCTCTCGGGACAACTCAGGTTCGATGACCTCAAGCTGACTACCTTCGCCCCTCTCATCCCCGAGGTGCGCTCCCTGCAGGGGATCATCTCGGCGGATGCCCGCTTCGACGGCACCCTGGCCACCCCGCTGCTGTTCGGGGAGCTGAACCTGCGGGAGGGGGAGGTGCAAACCCACTCCGACATGGTGACCCTCTCAAAGCTGGTGACCCGTCTCAAGATAAACGGCAACCGGGCTGAGCTCGACGGCTCCATGATGGTCGGCAAGGGGCCGCTGGCGCTGGGGGGCTGGCTGAGCTGGGCCAAGCAGCCCGTCACCGGCAGTCTCACCATCCAGGGCAAGGATCTGGAGGCCCAGTATCCGGGCATGGGTCGCGTCAGGGTGACCCCCGACATCGCCATCACCCTGGGTGAGGAGACCCGGATCAGCGGTCAGGTGGACATTCCCTGGTCGCGCATCCTGGTCAAGACTCTGCCCGAGAGCGCGGTGGCGGTCTCCGATGACGTGACCGTCATCTACGAGGACATGCCGCCGCTGCCCAAGGCGGAGCCGCTGCCCATGGAGATCAAGCTGGCCATTCGCCTCGGCGACGATGTCCGGCTGGAGGCCATGGGGCTCAAGACCAAGGTGACGGGGGCGCTCAATATTCGCCAGGATCCGTCCAAACCACTCTCCGGCAACGGTCAGCTGGAGCTAAAGGACGGGCGCTTCAAGGCCTACGGCCAGAACCTCATCATCAAGGAAGGCAGGATCACCTTCTCCGGCCCCATCGATCAGCCCTATCTCAACATCGAGACCTACCGGGATCCTGACACCATAGAGGACAACGTGACCGTGGGGGTGCGGGTGACCGGACCGGCCGCCAAGCCGAAGATCACCGTCTATTCCGAGCCGCAGATGGCGCAGTCCGAGCAGCTCTCCTACCTGTTGCGGGGCAAGGGGTTGCAGACCAGCGGTGAGGATGGCGGCTTCAACGGTCTGCTGGTGGCGGGGGCCGTGAGCCAGGCGAGCGGGGTCGTCTCCAGTATCGGGGAGTCCCTCGGCATGAGCGATGTGTCGCTCGACACCGCCGGGAGCGGGGATGACACCCAGGTGACATTGTCGGCCTACCTGCTGCCCGGCCTGCAGTTCCAGTACGGGGTCGGGGTGTTCAGCCCCATCGCCGAGTTCAAGCTGCGCTACGAGCTGATGCCCAGGCTCTACCTGCAGGCCATGAGCGGGGTGGCCCAGGCGGTGGACATCTTCTATCGCTTCACCCTGTGAGCGAGTCATGACGAGACGGGAGGCCTGGCCTCCCGTTTTTTTATGTCCCGGGCGCGAAGGCCGGTACATGGGGAACAAGCCAGGGAAGCGAAAAAGCGAAAACCCGGCACGAGGCCGGGTTTTCTTGAATGATGGTGGAGGGAGAAGGATTCGAACCTTCGAAGGCAGAGCCGTCAGATTTACAGTCTGATCCCTTTGGCCGCTCGGGAACCCCTCCACGGGGTATTGCCTGATTGTGCGCACTTGAATGGTGGAGGGAGAAGGATTCGAACCTTCGAAGGCAGAGCCGTCAGATTTACAGTCTGATCCCTTTGGCCGCTCGGGAACCCCTCCCCAAGTGCGAGGCGCATACTAACAGATCTGTCGCGCTTGTGAACCCCCGGGCAAGGATTTTTAATGCTTAAAGGATCGGGTTGATGGCCGATAAGCAATGAAACCCTTATTTCCAAGATTTATCTTATGCTGCCCAGTGCAATCCGTGACCGATGGCTCGTCGATGAAACCCAGTTGGGGCAACGGCTCAACCAGGATCTCCGCCTGGGGGACAGGGCCGACTTCAGGCTGCACCTGGCGCTGCTGACCGATGCGGTGGAGGAGCAACCCTGGTTTGACGACACGCCCAGGGCGCAGGCCGCAGAGAAGTCGTGGCGCGCCCGCTTCGGCCTGATGCCGCAAGCGGCCCTGGAAGGGGCAGGGGACGAGAGCGGAGCCGGCGCCATCAACGAGCGATTGCAGCAGGGGGGGAGCATGGTGGATGTCAGGCTGTGGCTGGCGCTGCGAACGCCTCCGCTGGTGAGCAAGACGCCGGCGCTGGCCCCCGCCGTCTATGACAACCTCTCGGCGCTGGGGCGTGCACGCTGGCAGGGAAGGCAGGCGGCAAGCCCGATGAATGCCGAGCCCAGGGGGGAGGCGCCCCTGCTCATGTTGCCACTGCTCGATGAGCTCTCGCGCGGGGTAGATGCCCGGCTGCGCTGGTTGGGATGAGGGAGGCCAGGATGGCAGGATGCAAAAAGGCGGGATAACCCGCCTTTTGCTCGATGAATGCTGTGATGGAGAGGGATCAGGCGTCCGCTTCATCCGGTTCGGTCTGAGGGACTTCCTTGCCGGTGGCACGGCGGGCGAGGGGTTTCTCCGTGTGACGGTTGAGCTGGCGTTCCAGCTTCTGGCCCAGATCCGTGATGGCGGCATAGAGATCCTCATGCTCTGCCTGGGCAAACAGTTTGCCGTTGGGAATGCCGGCGGTGGCTTCGACGATATACATCAAACGCTCTTTGGAGATGATCACATGGGGTGTGATAAGAGGCACCTGAAGACGCTCGAGCTTTTCAAAACGGGATTCAATGCGCTCGCGGATGGCTGGGGTGATGTCAATGATTTTGCTGGTCATTTCAATTTTCATATTGGCCCCCTTCGGGTCGTCTTGCTTGTGTCTTCACCCTCAGATTACCTATGTGGCCAAATCAAAGTGTGATCTGTGTCACGAAATATTCCCCAGAGGATCCCGCACCACCCAAATTGTGAGCTTTTCCCGTTTCATGCCAAAAACCGCTTGAGCTCAGTGAAACAGGCAGGCAGTATCAGTGAATAGGATCGTTTCTGTCCCCCCTGGCAGCGCCTTGTGTCGACCCGATATCTGGTTTTAGCCGCACCGTCTCGCATTTTCTCGACCCACATCGCATTATCCCATCGCAGAAGATTGCCATGCGCCCGTGGAGATATGCCCGTGAACGGATATGCTTTCCTGCACGTGTCGGGGGGATGACGTGGTTGTAGTGTCGGAGTCGTCAATGAAGCAACAAGCCACCCAGATGATGTGGTTTTATGATCGGCAGCATGAGCAGTGGAGCCTGTCGGATCATCTCTCTTGTGAGCCCTGGACTGGTGAGGGGTCTCATCCCTGGGCCGGACAGCTACTGCGGGAAGATGACGCGGGTTTTACCGATTTTCTCGCCAGACTCCACGACTCCGGTCAACCCGGCCAGTTTATCGGCCACCTCTGTGACGACGCTGGCAATGTGCACCATGTGCTCTGGTATGGTCAGTATGTGCCGACCCAGCGGCTTTGCTGTGGCTGGCTGGCCCCGCTCGAGATGCTTCATCGCGAGATGAACCGTGCCGAGCCTGCCGCCGGGATGGCCCCGCCGATGCCCCAGCTGCAGGCCCCCCTGCTGGCCAAGCTGGCACAGGCGCTCTCCGCCAAGACCGGGCTCGACTTCTGCCAGACCCTGGTCAATGAACTCGCTCATATCCTGGGGGCCGATGCGGTCTGGCTGACGGAGCGGGTCGGCCTCGACCGGCTGCGTGTGCTGGCGAGCCACGGCATGGATGTCAAGGAGTACGCCCTGGCCGACATGCCCTGCCAGCAGCTCTATCGTCAGGGGGCCGCGAGTACTTCCCCCCTTAGCGAGCCCATGGGCGAGGGCTATTGCCTGCCGCCCGGCCAGCACTATTACGCCCAGCCTCTGCTGGATCGCGGTGGCCAGATCCTGGGGCACCTTGCCCTGCTGTTTCCGAGCCAGACCCGGACCGCCGATCTGGGCTCCGTGCTGACCATCTTCTCGGTGCGCATGGTGGCGGAGCTGGAGCGGCTGCAGAGCGATGCCCTGATGCGGTTGTCGGCTGTGGCGTTCGAGACCCATGAAGGCATCATCATCACGGACCCCGACTTCAAGATCCTGCGGGTCAATTACGCCTTCAGCCAGATCACCGGCTTCGACAGCCAAGGGGTGATCGGCCTGCACCTGGGCAATGACCTCTGGTCCGGGTTGGGCTACGAGCTCAATGCCCTCGACCGCTGGCAGGGGGAGACCCTGCGTCTGCACGCCGATGGCCGCAGCTATCCCCAGTGGGAGATAGTCACCCCGGTTCAGGACGACAAGGGGGGCATCAGCCACTACGTCATCTTCTTCGAAGACATCTCCGAGCGTAAGGCGGCGGAGCGTCGCATCCAGGATCTCGCCTACTACGACGAACTGACCGGCCTGCCCAACCGGCGCCAGCTGCACGAAACCCTGGCGCAGGCGTTTGCGGAGGCGAGCCGGGATCACCTCATCGGCGCCCTGCTGTTCATCGATCTCGACCACTTCAAGACCATCAACGACTCCCTCGGCCACGCCACTGGCGACTGGCTGCTCAAGGAGGTGGCCAGCCGGCTCAAGCGGCTGGTGCGCCAGGGGGATTGCCTCGCCAGGCTGGGGGGGGACGAGTTCGTGCTGCTGTTGCCGGCGCTCTCCATCAGCCCGCCCCAGGCAGAGATGCAGGCCGACCTCATCGCGGAGCGGCTCATCGGGGAGATTGCCGCTCCCTACAGCTATGGGGGGCAGGTGCTGCACATCGGGGCCAGCGTGGGCATCACGCTCTTCCCAGGCCGGGAGCAGGAGGCGGGGGATCTGCTCAAGCAGGCCGATACCGCCATGTACCAGGCCAAGTCGGCGGGGCGCAAGACCCGGCGCTTCTTCGATGCCTCCATGCAGCTGCAGGCGGACCGGCGCCTGCTCATTCACAACGAGCTGCGCAGCGCACTGGACAACCATGAACTGACCCTTCACTACCAGCCCCAGCACATGGTGGAGGGAGGGGACATCATCGGTGTCGAGGCCCTGATCCGCTGGCAGCCGCCGGGCCGGGCCCTGGTCTCCCCCGCGGAGTTCATCCCCATCGCCGAAGAGACGGATCTCATCGTCGATATCGGCAACTGGGTGCTGCACGAGGCCTGCACCCAGTATGTCTCCTGGGAGGAGAACGGGATCCACGTCCCCCAGCTGTCGGTCAACGTCAGCGCCAAGCAGTTCCATGCCCCGGATTTCGTCGATCGCATCCATGATGTACTAGCCTCCACCGGCATGGATCCGGCGAGCCTGAACCTGGAGATCACCGAATCCGTGGTGCTCGGCCACGCGGAGGACACCATCAGCAAGATGGCCGAGCTCAAGACCCTGGGCATCAGCTTCGCCATCGACGACTTCGGCGCGGGCTACTCTTCCCTGAGCTATCTCAAGCGACTGCCGGCCGATGAGCTCAAGATCGACCGATCCTTCATCCAGGACATCCCCAAGGATGGCGACAACATGGCCATCGTGGAGGCGGTGATCGCCATGGCCCGTCACATGGGCTTCAACGTGACGGCGGAGGGGGTGGAGTCGCGCCAGCAGCTGGAGTTCCTGCAGGCGCAGGGCTGCCATTTCTACCAGGGATACCTTGCCTCCAAGCCGCTACCCGTCCCCTATCTGGAGCGCTATGTCAGCCGGCTGACCCGCAGCGAACGCCTCGCGGTTGTCGACAAAAATAGTGTGGCGTAGCCCCGGGGCTTAGCGGGTAGAATGAAGGTATGTCACCACCGCCAGCGGGCGGTGGTCGTGCCTTTGTAAGGGAGAATGCCATTCGTGAAAGCCGTGCAGGGAATCATCTTATCGGCACTGTGCGTGCCAGGGCTCGTGGCACCCGTCTTTGCGCAGACCATGGAGCAGTCCCTCTATCGCCAGGCCTATGACGCGGTGCGTGCCAACGATCAGGCCGCCTTCAACCAGATCCGCGCCCGTCTGACTCACTATCCGCTGCTGCCCTATCTGGATTACTACCAGCTCGCCTTCCGGCCGGGGGCGGCAGACTACAACGACGTGACCCGTTTCATCCGCCAGCACGGAGACACGCCCCAGTCCAACCGGCTGGAGCGCAGCTATCTCACCTACCTGGCCCAGAGCCAGCAGTGGTCCCAGTTCCTGCGCTTCTACCCGGCCAAGCCGAGCTCCACCGATCTGCTCTGCCAGCATTATCAGGCCCGCTACTACACGGGACACAAGAGTGAAGCGCTGCAGGAGGCCGGCAAGCTCTGGCTGAGCGGCCAGTCCAGGCCCGATGCCTGCGATCCCCTGTTCCAGCTCTGGCAGCAGTCGGGGTTGAAGACCCAGGAGAAGATCTGGCAGCGCATGAACCTGGCTTTTGAGGCACAGAATGCGAATTTGATCCGCCACCTGGGGGCCCAGCTCGGCAGCGGCATGAAGGCGTACGGTGATCAGATGATCGCCCTGTTTGACCAACCCGCGAGGGCGATGAACCCGGCCAACTTCAGTGCAACGGCGCCATCGCGGCAACTGCTCTCCCTGGGGCTGGCGCGCTATGCGAACCAGGAGCCCGAGGCGGTCCTGCGCCAGCTGGGGGAGATGACCCGCCGCTTCGGCCTGAACCACGCAGAGGTGACCCGGGTGGAGAAGGCAGCCGCTCGCCGCCTGCTGCTCGACCGGGCCATTGTCCAGCGCAACTGGCTGGATGGTGCCCTGGTGCGCTTCAACGATGCCGAGCTGATGGAGCTGCGTGCGCGCCTGGCTGTCTGGGAGCAGGACTGGCGCGGGCTCGAGGGCTGGGTCAAACGGCTGCCCATGGGGCTGCAGAAGGAAGATCGCTGGCGCTACTGGATGGCGCGCTCGCTGGAGAAACAGGGGCGGCAGAAACCGGCACGGGATCTCTATCTCGAGACCGCCAATCTGCGTGGTTTCTATGGCTTCATGGCGGCCCAGCGCACCGGCGTGCCCTATCGCATCAAGAACCAGAGCGTGGCGCACAAGGTGCCGGACTGGCGCACCGCCAGCCACCGCTGGCCCTTCCTGCTGCGGGTGCGCGAGCTGCTGGCGATGAACGAGATCACGGCGGCCCGCTCGGAGTGGATTCACAACATGGATCGCAACAGCGTGCCCCAGCGCCTCGAATTCGGCCACATCGCCCTCAACCAGGGGTGGCACGAGCTGGCGATCCTCTCCAGCATCCGGGCGGAAGCCTGGGATGCGCTGGACCTGCGTTTCCCGCTGCCGCTCAAGCGTACCTTCTCCCAGATGGCTCAGGAGCGGACCATGAACACCAGCCTGCTCTACGCCATCTCCCGCCAGGAGAGCGCGCTCTACCCGCTGGCGCAGTCGCCGGTCGGGGCGCGTGGCCTGATGCAGCTGATGCCGGCCACCGCCAGGGAGACCGCGAGCAAGCTGGGGGTCCCCTATCGCAACGAGCAGCAACTGTTCGATCCGGCCATGAACATTCGCCTCGGCAGCGCCTACCTCAAGCGCCTGCTGGACGTGTATGACGGCAACCGGATCCTGGCGGCGGCGGCCTACAACGCCGGCCCCGGTCGGGTGAAGCGCTGGCGCGAGCAGAGCGACAACAAGCCGATGGATGTCTGGGTGGAGAGCATTCCCTATCGGGAGACGCGCAACTATGTCCAGAACGTGCTCTCCTTCGACCTTATCTATCAGCACAAGCTGCAGCAGCCCCTGCGCTTCATGTCGGAACGCGAGCTGAATCACGCCTATTGAGTTCGGAGGCAGCCGTTGTCGCGGCTGCCTCCCATTCTGGCTTCAGAATGGTTATTATCCCCTAAGATTTTGTTACAAAAAGAAACCTGCCGGGTGATCGGGCACCGCGTCTTGGGCTGGCAGGTTCGATACAATGCCCGATTAACACAGACAGGCTTGTCCAACAAAGGAATCGAGAGTGGCAACGATCAAAGATGTGTCTCAGCTGGCGAATGTCTCCATTTCGACAGTGTCTCGAGTGATCAACAACACGGCACAGGTAGCGCCAGAGAAGCGCGAGGCCGTACTCGCGGCCATGAAGGAGCTCAGCTTTCGTCCGAACAGCTTCGCCCAGGCCCTGGTGAGCAAACGTTCCAACTGCATCGGCGTGCTGGTCGGGGATCTGTGTGGTGGCCCCTTCTTCGCCCAGATGATGCGTGGCATCGAGAGCATGGTCGACAAGGCGAACAAGTTCACCATCGTCGTCTCCGGCAACCACGATGCCGCGAGGGAACGTCACGCCATCCATGCGCTGCTGCAACGCCAGTGCGACGCCCTGATCCTGCACAGCAAGGCGCTGCCTGACGAAGAGCTCAGCGAGCTGGCATCGGGCACGACCCCCATCGTCTTCATCAACCGCCAGGTACCGGGCTGCGAAGATCGCTGTGTCTGGCTGGACAACCAGGCGGGCATCACCACGGCTTGCCAGCATCTGCTGGATGCGGGCCATCGCAAGATCGCCTTTGTCACGTCCGATGACGAGGAGTTCGTCGATGGTCAGCAGCGGATGGCCGGTTATCGCTTCGCCCTGAAACGGGCAGGTATCGAACTGGATCAAGCTCTCATCGGTCGCGCCTACGCCGACGAGAAGGGCGGTTATGTGGCCATGAGCGAACTGCTGTCGCGCGGCGTCGAGTTCACCGCCGTTCTGGGCTTCAACGACGCCATGGTGGCGGGTGCCATCTCCTGTCTGCTGGAACGCGGTTACAAGATCCCCCAGCAGGTGTCGGTGGTGGGGTTCGATGACATCCCCTATGCCCGTTACATCTATCCCAAGCTCACCACGGTGCGCTACCCCATCGAAGAGATGGGGGAGCGGGCGGCCGAGCTGGCCCTGCGCCTGCTGGATCACAAGCCGGTCGAGGGGTTGGCACTCAAGTTCGAGGCAGAACTGGTTCGGCGGGAATCGGTGGCCTGAGCCATCAAGTTGGCCCCGGGCGGGTCGGCTTTTTTGCTAAAGAGTGAAAGCGCTTTCAGAAATCCTTTTCAACTGTGATCCGCTTCAAAGCTTTTTACCAGCGCTGCCACTAGGATAGGCCCACGAATTAGGAGCGTGCGCTCCCGATTTTCCCGCTGTGGGAGGTAACCGGTTTATCCGGCTATTTCCTTCGTTACTTTCGACGGTCATCATAGGATGGCCGTTTTTTTTTGTCAGGATTTTGCAATGACGAACGAACATGAGTACCAGACGGGGATCCTGGGGGCCGGCTGGCTGGGGCTGCCGCTGGCAAGGGCGCTTCAGGCGTCGGGCCAGCGGGTCGTGGTGACGGTCAGCTCCGCCGAAAAGGCCGAGCAGCTGCGAGGGGAGGGTATCGCGGCCTGGCCGCTGCTGCTTGCCCCCGAGATGGGGGCGCTGCCTTTTCGCTGCCATGATCTGGTGATCTGCGTACCGCCGAGCAAGACTCCGGATTATCCGGCCTCGGTGGCCCGTCTGTGTCAGCAGGCGAGGGAGGCGGGCATTCGGCGGGTGCTGTTCATCAGCGCCACCTCGGTGTGGTCGCCCGGCCAGACCGAAGAGGAGACCCCCGAGCCTTCGCATGAGCGGGGCGCGCGGATGCGTGCGGCCGAGCTCGCGGTGCTGGGCGGGGGCTTTGCCTGCGCCATGATACTGCGCCCGGCCGGTCTCTATGGCCCGGAGCGCCATCCGGGGCGGTTTCTCGCCGGCAAGACGCTGACGGGAGGCGGTCAGGCGGTCAATCTGGTGCACCTGGACGATGTGGTGGCCGCCTGCCAGCTGATGCTGGCAAAGGGGCAGGATGGGGAGGCCTATAACCTGAGCGCCCCTGTCCACCCGCGCCGGGAGCAGCTTTATCCCTTCGCAAGCCGTCTGCTTGGGCTTGTACCACCGCAGTTCATCGAGCCGGCGGGGGACTTTCTCCCCATCGAGGGGCAGCACATCTGCCAGCGGCGCGGTTTCGTCTACCGCTGGCCGGATCCGGCCCACTGGTTTGCCGAACAGGGGACCCGGCAGGGTTGAATAGAGTGGGCTCCAATGTGATCCCATTTTTCCGGTGCAGGAGGACGCGAGCCAGGCGGGGTGCGGGCTTCGGGGGGAATTGAGGTTTGCCAAGGGCGGGATCGCCCCCTATCATGCCGCCATCCATGATAAAGAGAGCGGTAATGATGGAAGAGACCAAGCGTCACCCCGATGGGGAACTGTTGCTGAGAACCCTGGCGATGCCAGCCGATACCAACCCCAATGGCGATATCTTCGGCGGGTGGATCATGTCCCAGATGGATATAGGGGGGGGCATCATGGCCAAGGAGCTGGCAAAAGGACGCATCTGTACCGTCTCGGTGGAGGGGATGACCTTCCACAGTCCGGTCAAGGTGGGGGACGTGGTGTGCTGCTACGGACGCTGCCTCAAGATTGGTCGCAGCTCCATGCGCCTCAAGCTGGAGGTCTGGGTCAAGCCGGTACTGCGGGAGAACGAAGCCCAGCGATACTGCGTGACCGAGGGGGTATTTACCTACGTGGCCATCGACGATCAGGGTAAATCCCGTCCTGTCCCGGTCTGAGGCGGCTTAGATCAGCCGGGCATTGATGATGGATATTTCCTGCTCAAGCCCGGTTTTTTGCCGTATCATGCGCTCCAGCATCTCTTCCGAGCCGACACACTGCTTGGTGTCAAACAGGCAGAGATCGCACTGGGGATCCCGCCTGATCTGATAGACGGTGGAGAGCTCCACTTGATGACAAGTTCCTTGTTGATCGTAAAATGTCACGCGGTACTGATGCTGTCTCGCCATGGCGGGATCCCTCGTGGATGAGTCGGGCCGGACACGAATAATGAGACTAGTTGGCGATCATGATCTCTGTGCGGATCATGGCGTCTTGCAGAGGCAGGTGGTTGTTAGCCAATGAAAAATAGTTATCGGATTCTGGGGACCTCCCTGCTGACATTGGGACTGGTCGGTTGTTTCGAGGTGCCGGATCAGGACCATCTGGTCACGGCCGCGGGCATAGTGCCCGGCGCTCACTGCGACCGTCCTCCGCTGGTGGCGCTCGCCACCACCGCCTTGCCCCGGGAGTTCGGCATCACCGTCTGGAATCTTTACAAGGGACAGCGCAAGAACTGGCAGGAGGGGCTGGACGAGTACGCCAAATCCCGGGATCTGGTGCTGTTGCAGGAGTCGGCGACCCGACCCGAGATGCTGGACTGGCTGAGGCGAGGCGACTTCCAGTGGCAGCAGCTGCAGGCCTTCACCCAGGGGGGCGTCTCCTTCGGCGTCATGACGGTCGCCAAAACGCCTCAGGCCTTTGTCTGTGGCGTGCGCTCCCCCGAGCCGCTGCTGCGCATCCCCAAATCTGGTCTGGTCAGCCTCTACCCCCTGCAGGGTGACCCCGATGGCGTGCTGGTGGTGAACCTCCACGCGGTCAACTTCGAGTTGGGGATGGCCACCTTCCGGGAGCAGCTCAACGATCTGACCGCCCTGGTCCATCGCCATCAGGGGCCCGTCATCCTGGCCGGGGATTTCAACACCTGGAGCGACAAACGCGAATTCTGGCTGAACAAGCTGGTGGGGGAGCTCGGCCTGCAGGAGGCCATCCCGGTGCCTGACTTGCGCCGTACCGCCTTCGGCCGTCCGCTGGATCACCTCTATTACCGCAATCTGGATCTGGTGGAGGTGAGCTCGCCGGCCACCGACGCCTCGGATCACAACCCCATACTGGCGCGATTCGCGGCCCAGGCCATCACCCCCTGACGGGGCCGGATGGCAGGTAAAAAAATACCCCGCACCAGGCGGGGTATTTTTTTGGATTGTGATGAGCGATCAGCTGTTGTTCTTCACGAACAGGGTCAGTTCCTGACCGGGCTTGAGGTAGTCGCTCTTGCCGAGCTGGTTCCAGCGCATCACGTCGTTGACGCCGACCTGGAATCGGGCGGCGATGGAGGAGAGGGAGTCCCCTCGGCGCACCTGATAGACCATGGACTTGTTGCTGCCCTTGCCCTGCTTGGGCCAGACCACCAGCTTCATACCAGGTTTCAGGGCCGACTTGGCGCTCAGTCCGTTCCACTTGGCCAGGTCGGCGTGGCTGACGCCGTGTGCCTGGCTGATGCTCCACAGGTTGTCGCCGGAACGCACCTGATACTGGATCTTGTTGCCGCTGTTGCTGGCGAGTTGTTGCGGCTTGCTCTTGGCGGCCTGGCTCACCATGGCGTTGCCACCATTGGGGATGATCAGGCTCTGGCCACGACGCAGGTTGTTGCCGCGCAGATTGTTCGCCAGCTTGAGCTGCTGCACGCTCACCCCGTGATTCTGGGCGATACGGGACAGGGTGTCGCCCCGGGTGACCTGATAGGAGCGCACGCCACGGGTCCGCTCACGCTGGGGCAGATCGGCCAGGGCCAGCTCCAGGGTATCGGCATACTCGACGGGCACCAGCAGGTTGTAGGGACCCCGCGGTGAGGTCACGCCACGCTTGAGCGCCGGATTGAGCGCCTTGAGCTGGGAGGCGGAAATCCCCGCCAGCTGCGCCGCCACGTTCAGATCGATCTGGCCACCGGTGTTGATGGTCCGCAGCTGCGGCTTGTTGGCCAGCACCGGCAGGGTGACATTGTACTGGTCCGCATTGCGGATCATGTCGGCCATGGCCAGGATCTTGGGCACATACATCCGGGTTTCACGGGGCAGATCCAGCGACCAGTAGTCGGTCGGCCGGCCGGCCCGCTCGTTGCGGACGATGGCGTTCCGCACCCGGCCCTCACCCGCGTTGTAGGCGGCCAGAGTCTGGAGCCAGTCACCGTCGAAGAAACGGTTCAGGTATTCCAGGTAGTCCAGTGCGGCATTGGTGGATGCCAGGACGTCGCGTCGGCCGTCATACCAGTTGTCGTGGCGCAAGCCGAAATTCTTGCCGGTCGCAGGAACGAATTGCCAAAGGCCGACCGCATTGCTGCGGGAGCGGGCGTTGGGATCGAACATGCTCTCGATCATGGGGATGGTAATAAGCTCCATTGGCAGCTCACGCCGTTCGATTTCCTCTACCATCAGATACAGGTAGGGCTCAGCCCGGCTGGCAATGGTCGCCATATGCTTATCATTACGCAACAACCAATCACGCTGCTGCCGGACACGGGCATTATCATGCGAGTCCAGCTGCATATCATCGCTGATACGCACCCACAGGTTATCAGTGTCATCCATCTCTTCTATCTGTTCGTCACCGAACAGCAATCGGGAAGAGTGTTTCTTGTACGTTTTCTTGCTGACTTGGGGGGATTTGATCGGCTCGATTGCCGTTATCGCCCGGTCATCCTGATGGCTCAGGTTTTGGCAGCCGCTGAGAAACAGCGCTGCCAATAAGGCCGTTCGTAGCTTCATCTCGCTCAGGTCATCTATGGAAAAACAGCTCGCATCATAAGGGGCAATCCCCCCCTGATCAAGGTTTGTTCAAAAAACGTCCTTCCAGGCCCGCAAGACAGTGAAGGTATCCTCTGGATTTTCCAAGCATTTAAGGGCGTATTTCTCAGCAGAAAATTTCACTGAGTCCTGCTCGCAGCGCAGAAAAACATTGAAATGCCGCTCATCCCCCAGCCGGGAGGGGAGACTCGGCAGGCCCTGCTGGCGCAGCTTGCTGATCACCCCGATCTGCTGCTGGATCGCCGGGTTGTCCGGCTCGACCGCATGGGCGAAACGCAGGTTGGAGAGGGTGTACTCATGGGCACAATAAAGGAGGGTGTCGTCGGGCAGGGCCGCGAGCCGTTGCAGGGAGCCGTACATCTGGGCCGGGGTGCCTTCGAACAGGCGCCCGCAGCCGGCACTGAATAGGGTGTCGCCGCAAAACAGCATGCCCTGGCCGTAATAGGCGATGTGACCCAGGGTATGGCCGGGAAGATGGAAGACGTCCAGGCTCAGGCCGTGCCAGTCGATCCTGTCCCCGTCATCGAGCCACTGGCCGTGATGATCGGGCATGGGGTCATGCTTGGGGCCATAGAGGCGGGCGTGGGGGAAATGGTGCAGCAGCTCGGATACCCCCCCGACGTGGTCGCGATGGTGATGGGTCAGCAGGATGGCGTCGAGCTCCAGCCCCAGGATCTCGAGCCGTTCCAGCACTGGAGCGGCTTCGCCCGGATCGACGACAAGGCAGTGATTCTCGTGTCGGATCAACCAGATGTAGTTGTCGTTAAAGGCGGGAACTGTGATGACGGTATACATGGGTCGGCTTCTCTTTAGTGTTCTTTAGGGATGGGATCTTATATAACTGGATGGCATTCGCACCCCCGAGTTGGTTCCATTATGCAGCTGGCACGTACCGAACAACAGATCGCGATCCCGACCAGCTGGTCGGCACTGCCCATGGGGGACTGGGTGGCCGCCGAGCTGCAGGAGCGGCTCGACAGCTGGTGCCCCCATCTGTTTGGTTATCATTTGCTGAAAATCGGCGCCCTGAGCGCCGAACTCTCCTGCGGCTGCTCCACCATCCGCCATCAAATCGGGGTCGCTCCCGGTGGGCGACTGCTGGACCTGGTGGGGGATCCCCTGGCCTTGCCGGTCCGCTCCGGCAGTGTGGATGCCTGCCTGCTCGCCCATTGTCTCGATTTCTCGCCGGATCCCCATCAGGTGCTGCGCGAGGCGGAGCGGGTGCTGACCGACGATGGCTGGCTCATCGTCAGCGGCTACAATCCTGTCAGCCTGGTCGGTCTGGGCCACTATCTGCCTTTCATGCGACGACATCTGCCCTGGTCAGCCCGCATGTTCACGCCCGCCCGGGTGACGGACTGGCTGCAGCTGCTCGGGTGCGAGGTGATGTTCGACGAGCGATTCGGCTTCTCCTTCATGGGCAGGCAGAGCCGGATCGGCTGGTGGCGGGAGAGTCTGGGACGGGACTATTGCCGATCCCTGGCATCCGTCTATGTGATTGCCGCCCGCAAGCGGCGTTTTCCTGTCACCCCGGTGCGCCGCCGCTGGCGGTTGCCGGAGTCGATGGCCGCGCCTGGGATGGCGCGCCAGGGCGGCTAGCGGCCCTCAGGGCTGGTAGCCTTCGTCTTCGGCAAGCTGCTTGCCGCTGGCGGCGTCCCGGGCCAGCTCGTCGCAGCGTTCGTTCTCCGGGTGACCGGAGTGACCCTTGACCCAGAGCCACTCGATCTGATGGCGTGCCACCTCCGCATCCAGGGCCTGCCAGAGATCGACGTTCTTGACCGGCTGGCGGTTGGCGGTCATCCATCCCTTTTTCTTCCAGCCGATGATCCACTGGGTGATGCCCTGGCGCACATACTGGCTGTCGGTGGTGAGCCGTACCTGGCAGGATTCGTTCAGGGTGCGCAGTCCCATGATGGCCGCCATCAGCTCCATCCGGTTGTTGGTGGTCAGTCTGAAACCGGCCGAGATCTCCTTGCGATGCTTGCCATAGACCATGACGGCGCCATAACCGCCGGGGCCCGGGTTGCCGAGGCAGGAGCCATCCGTAAATAAATCAATCTGTTTTAACATGAGCAATCAATCTGTTTTAGCCGAAGGCTTGGGGTAAACTAGCGAGTAAAACCGAAGTTTGACATGGATTTGATCATGAGCACACCCCAACTGAACCGCCAGATCATTCTGGATACCGAAACCACCGGCATGAATACTGCGGGCGGTCCCGTCTACCTTGGGCACCGCATCATCGAGATCGGCTGTGTGGAGGTGATCAACCGCAAACTGACCGGCAACCATTTCCACGTCTATATCAAGCCGGACCGGCTGGTGGACCCTCAAGCCATCGCGGTGCATGGCATCACGGATGCCTTCCTGGCGGACAAGCCCTCCTTCAACCAGATAGCGGACGACTTCATCGAGTTTATCCGTGGCGCCGAGCTCATCGCCCACAACGCGCCCTTTGACGTGAGCTTCATGGACTACGAGTTCAGCAAGCTCGGCCTCGACTTCAAGACGGCGGATATCTGCGGCATCACGGATACCCTGGCGATGGCGCGGGATCTTTTCCCGGGCAAGCGCAACAACCTGGATGTGCTGTGCGATCGCTACGGTATCGACAACTCCCACCGTACCCTGCACGGGGCTTTGCTCGATGCGGAGATCCTGGCAGACGTCTACCTGCTGATGACGGGTGGCCAGACCAAGCTCAACCTGGCCAGCGAGAGCAACGAGAGCGACAGCAACCAGGACACCGGCATTCGCCGCCTGGAGAGCAACCGGGCCCCCCTCAGGGTGGTGCGCGCCAGCGAGGAGGTGGTGGCCGCCCATGAGGCCAGGCTGGATCTGGTGCAGAAGAAAGGAGGTGCCTGCCTGTGGCGGCAATGAGTTCGCTCTGGGGCGGCCTGTTGCTGCTGGCCTCGCTCTCTGCCTCGGCCAACGAGGTGTTCGGTCCTTCCGATATTCCCCTGCTCGACAACCGCTTTCGCATCGATTACGGCGTGAAGGAGGTCACCTTCATCATCAAGCGCAAGCCGGGGACCCCCTCGGTGATCCTGGTGCGACCCGACGGCAGCAAGCTCTATGTCGGCAAGGTCAGGCCGCCGGAGGTGGGCTGGCAGGCGCTGCAGGATCAGGATCTCATCACGGTGCGCGATCCCATGCCGGGTCCCTGGCAGGCCATCGGCGAGGTCGATCCCGACAACCGGGTGCGCCTGCTCTCCGATATCCGGGTCGTGAGCGAACCGCTGCCGGCCCGTCTCTACCAGGGGGAGCGGGTCAAGTTGCAATCCCGCCTGCTGATCGACGGGGCGGCGCCGGGAGCGGGGTACTACCTTACCGATCTGGGCATGACGGTGAGGCTGCAGCAGTTCAACGATGAGGCCCAGAGCGGAGAGCCCATCTTCGAGGAGACGCTCGGCCATTATCTGGACGATGGCAAGGGGCTGGACGAGGTGCCAGGGGATGGGGTGCTGACCGCCGAGGCGGTGCTGGACGTGCCGGCAGGCAAGTATCGCGCCCTCTACAGTACCGGCAACGAGGTGTTCTCTCGCGCCGAGTCGCAGCAGGTACTGCTCTACCCCTGGCCGGTGAGCTACACCCTTGTCGCTCCCTCGGGAGAGGCGGGGGCCAAGCTCTCCCTGGTCATCGATGGGGAGGAGCTGGATCCGGCTTCCGTGGTGATCCAGGGCAAGGCCAGCGACGGCACCGGTCACAGCCTGGACTTCAGCGAGGTGGCGAAGGAGCTTCGCTTCGGCGTCGATCTCTCCGCCCTCGAGGCGGCGGGCCAGTACCAGGTGGAGGCCACCCTGTTCGGCACGACCCGGCTCGGCCGGGAAGTGCGGCTGCAACTGCCTGCCAAGTCGTTCACCATAGCGCCGCCACCGGCGCCGGTTCCCTCCGCAGCGCCAGCCACCTCGGCGGCCAAGCCGGCCAAGGCCAAGTTTGAGGAGCGTGAGAGCCCGGTCTGGCTGCCCTGGGCACTGGGCGGGGGAGGCGTGGTGCTGCTCCTGCTGGGCGCCGTGGGTTTCATCCTGCTGCAGAAGCGCCGCACCTTGCACAAGGCGATGGCGGCACAGAAGGCGCAGCAGAGCGAGCCCGCCCCGGCCCCCAAGCTGGATCTCAATCTGCCGGAGCAATAGCCCGCCTTCATCCGCATATGAAGAAGCCGCCCATGAGGCGGCTTCTTGCTGTGGCTCGCACGATGAATCAGTGGGCGCCGATGTAGATGTCCTTGTACTGTTCGCGGATGTCGAGAAACTTCTCCAGATTGGCCAGCATCAGATCCACCAGCTGGGGATCGAAGTGTTGCGCCCTCTCTTCCCTGATCAGCGACAGTACCTCTTCAAGGGGCCAGGCCCGCTTGTAGCAGCGATCCGAGCCCAGGGCATCGAACACGTCCGCCAGGGCGACGATGCGCCCCTCCAGAGGGATGGCATCCCCCTTGAGTCCGCGAGGGTAGCCGGTGCCGTTCCACTTCTCGTGATGATTGCCGGCGATGGTGGCGCCTATCTGGAATAGCGCCAGATCGCTGCCGGAGAGCATGTCGTGTCCGAGTTGGGCGTGGGTCTTCATGATCTCCCACTCCTCGGGGGTGAGCTTGCCCGGCTTGTGCAAGATGGCGTCCGGGATCCCCACCTTGCCGATGTCATGCAGGGGGGAGGCGCGCTTGATGAGCTCGCACCTGTCTTCGTTCATGCCGAGCAACTGGCAGAACAGCTCGGTGTAGAGTGCCACCCGCTTGACGTGCAGGCCGGACTCCTTGGAGCGGCTTTCTACCAGCTCGCCGATGCGGTAGATGATCTCCCGCTGGTTGTCGCCGATCACCTCGTTGAGCCGGATGTTCTCCAGCGCCACTATGATGTTTTCGGTAAACAGGCTCAGCAGGCCGGTATCCATCTGGCTGAGGGGGCGAGTGGTCTCGATGTGGAACAGCAGGTGATGGCGGGCATTCTTGCAGTAGAGCACCATCTGGTTGCCATCGTAGACGTTGCCTCCCCTGGCCATGGCGCTGCGCAGGATGGCCGGGGCCTCGGTGAGCCGCAGTGCAGGGCCGTCGCTGAGCAGGGGCTCCAGCACCTGGTCCCGGACCTCGTAGGCCAGATGCTTCACATCGTAGATCTGGGACCCCTCCAGGTTCAGCAGGGCGCTGAGCTGGGTCTGGGCCCCCTCGACAAACTGGCGCAGGGCGCGCTGCTCGAAGATCCCTCTGGAGGCTTCGATGACTTTCTCCAGCCCCTGGCGATTGCTCTCCAGGGTGCGGATGTCGCGATAGGAGCGCAGGCTGGCGCGCAGCAGGGTGCGCAGCTTCTGGGAGGTGAGTTCGGTCTTGTCCTTGTAGTCGTTGATGTCGTAGTTGGTGACGACGTCATCTTCCGGGGCCTGGCCGGGCTGACCGGTACGCAACACGATGCGCACCATCTTGTTTTGCAGCTCGTCGCGCACGAATTTAACAACCTCGAGGCCGGCGTGATCGGCCTCCATGACGACGTCGAGAAGCAGCAGTGCGACATCCGGGGTGATGGCGAGCAGCGCCTTGGCTTCGGCGGCGGAATAGGCGTGCAGGAAATCTATGGGTTTGCCGTCGAACTCGAACTTGCTCAGGGTGATCTTGGTGATGCGGTGCACTTCGGGCTCATCGTCCACTATCATCACCTTCCAGCCTGCGGTCTGCTGCGCTGACGGGGGAAGATCTTCATCGTCGATAATCAGGATTTGATCATCCATTACGCAATCCTGTGAGTGATACTGTGTTTACCTTAACCGCTTCATTCAATATAGGAAATGGATTGGTATTCAAAATATGATCCAGTCGTTTTCTCCTGCACCCCGAAAGGTCAAAGGTCGATCTCTTCATGAAAAACGCCTCCACGAGGGAGGCGTTTTGACAGGCTCTGGATCAGGCTGCGCGGTGGTAGGCTGAGGCTTCAAAGAGCGCCTTGTTTGCCACCAGATCGACAGGGTCGAAGTCATCGACGTTGATGGTGCGCAGGCGACTCGCCTCGGCGCGGCGCAACAGCTCAGCTTCGGTCTGGTTGATGACGCCGAGAGTCAGACCGGCCTCCGCCACCTTGTCGAGCTGGGTGAAGGGACGTCTGGTGCCTTCGGCCTTGCACACCTTGTCAAATAGCGGCTCGGCGGTCAGCACGTCGTCGAGGGCCTGTTCCAGCAGCCCGAAGGGGTTGCCCTCCTCGCGGGTGAGGTACTGGCCTTCGGCCAGACGGCTGCGGGTCGCACTCGGCGTCTGCAGCAGGCGGGCCACCTGGCTGTCGAGCTTGTCGGAGGGACGTTTCAGGTCGCGACCCAGCGGCAGCACGATGGCGCGCAGCGCCAGCCCAATCCAGCGGTTCGGGAAGTTGCGCAGCAGCTCGTCGATGGCTTCCTGTGCCTTGAACAGGGCGTCTTGCAGTGCCCAGTGCAAGAGCGGCAGGTCTGCCTGCTGGCGTCCCTCGTCCTGATAGCGCTTGAGGGCGCTGGAGGCCAGATAGAGCTGGCTCAGCACGTCACCGAGGCGAGCGGAAACCCGCTCCTTGCGCTTGAGCTCGCCGCCCAGGGTACCCATCGCCATGTCCGACAGGAACGCCAGGTTGGCGGAGAGGCGGGAGAGCTGCTGATAGTAGCCCTTGGTCTGATCCTTGTACGGCGCGGCAGCGAAACGGGCGCCGGTGAGGCCCAGCCAGAAGCTGCGCACCAGGTTGCTGATGGCAAAGCCCACGTGGCTGAACACCGCCTTGTCGAAGTCCTTGAGGGCCTGCTCCTTGTCCGGGTGGCTGGCGGCCAGCATCTCGGGCAGCACGTAGGGGTGGCAGCGGATGGCCCCCTGACCGTAGATGATCATGCTGCGGGTCAGGATGTTGGCTCCCTCGACGGTGACCGCGATGGGGGCGCCCTGATAGCCGCGGGCCAGGTAGTTGTTCGGGCCCATGCAGATGGCCTTGCCGCCGTGGATGTCCATGGCGTCGATGATGCACTTCTGGGCACGGTCGGTGAGGTGGTACTTGACGATGGCGGAGATGACAGAGGGTTTCTCGCCGAGATCGATGCCGGTCACCGTCAGCTTGGCGGCGGCGCCCATGATGTAGGCGTTGCCGCCGAGGCGGGCCAGCGGCTCTTCAATCCCTTCCATCTTGCCGATGGGCAGCTTGAACTGGCGACGGATGCGGCTGTAGGCGCCGGTGGCCAGGGCCAGCATCTTGACGCCGCCGGTGCTGTTGGAGGGCAGGGTGATGCCGCGACCGACGGAGAGACACTCCACCAGCATGCGCCAGCCCTGGCCGGCCATGGCAGGGCCGCCGATGATGAAGTCGAGCGGCACGAACACCTCGTTGCCACGGGTCGGACCGTTCTGGAACGGCACGTTGAGGGGGAAGTGACGACGACCGATCTCGACCCCGTCGATGTCGGTGGGGATGAGGGCGCAGGTGATGCCGAGCTCCTCTTCGTCACCCAGCAGGTGATCCGGGTCACGCAGCTTGAAGGCCAGCCCCAGGACGGTGGCGATGGGGGCAAGCGTGATATAGCGCTTGTTCCAGGTCAGGCGCATGCCGAGCACCTCTTCCCCTTCCCACTCCCCTTTGCAAACGATGCCGAAGTCGGGGATGGAGCCCGCATCCGATCCCGCTTCCGGGCTGGTCAGGGCGAAACAGGGGATCTCCTTGCCGACAGCCAGGCGGGGCAGATAGTGGTCTTTCTGCTCCTCGGTGCCGTAGTGTTGCAGCAGCTCACCCGGGCCGAGGGAGTTGGGCACGCCGACGGTGGAGGCGAGCACGGCGCTGGCGCCACACAGCTTTTGCAGTACGCAGGACTGGGCGTAGGCGGAGAACTCCAGGCCGCCGTACTTCTTCTTGATGATCATGGCGAAGAACTTGTTGTCCTTCAGGTATTGCCACACCTCGGGGGAGAGATCGGCGCGCTCGTGGGTCACTTCCCAGTCGTTGACCATGCGGCACACCTCTTCTACCGGCCCGTCCATGAAGGCCTGCTCCTCGGCGCTGAGGGTGCTGACCGGAATGGCGTGCAGCTTCTTCCAGTCCGGGTTGCCGGCAAAGAGGTCGGCCTCCCACCAGGTGGTGCCCGCTTCGATGGCTTCCTTCTCAGTACGGGACATCTCCGGCATGATGGACTTGTAGATCTTGAACAGCGGCCTGGTCAGCTGGTTGCGGCGAAACTCCACCAGGTTGAGGGGGATGGCAAGCACCGCGAACAGTACCCACACCAGCAGGGGCACGTGGCCATAGAGGGTGCCGGCGACCAGGGCGGCGGCCGTGGCAAGCGTGGCGGTGAACAGGGACGCCCGGCGGTATGCCATGGCGCCGATCACCAGGATCACCCCGAGCAGAGTGAGGGTCGTCGTCATTTTTCGCTCCTTGCAATGAGTAGCCGAAGTTGGAGAATCGTGGACTAACTGATCCAGAGGTCTGACCTGTTGGTCGTGGTCCCTGTTGTAATTCATACGCACAAACTTATCAAGCTGTTTACAAGCTTGTTACCTTGGCTCTGTGATCGGCATAACGCACGGTCCGCCGCATCTTGGCGGGCGGGGGGCGACGACTGGGCCGGCTTGTGCGACAATGCGGCCACCCTATGTTGGACCACGAGATCTCAAAGACCATGTACCAAGAACTGATCCGCAACGAATTGACTGAAGCTGCCGGCGTGCTCCAGGCGTTTCTGGCCGACGAGCAGAATCTGAAGAACATCGAGGCCGCCGCCAAACTGCTGGCCGCCTCCTTCAAAGAGGAAGGCAAGGTACTCTCCTGTGGCAACGGCGGTTCCCACTGTGATGCCATGCACTTCGCCGAGGAGCTGACCGGCCGTTATCGCGAGAATCGTCCCGGCTATGCCGGCATCGCCATCTCCGATCCCAGCCACCTCTCCTGCGTTTCCAACGACTTTGGCTACGACTATGTCTTCTCCCGCTACGTGGAGGCCGTCGGCCGTAGTGGCGACGTGCTGCTCGGCATCTCCACCAGTGGCAACTCCGGCAACATCCTCAAGGCCATCGAAGCGGCCCATGCCAAAGGCATGAAGGTGATCGCCCTGACCGGCAAGGATGGTGGCAAGATGGCCGGTCTGGCCGATGTCGAAATCCGGGTGCCGCACTTCGGCTATGCCGATCGCATCCAGGAAGTGCACATCAAGGTGATCCACATCCTGATCCAGCTGGTCGAAAAAGAGATGGCCAAGTAATCGGGCGGGCATCGAAGGTGGAGAGGCGCCCGGCTGGACGACAGATCCGGACGCCTCGTAGCCTGCCGACAGGTCTGATGAAAGCAGAGAGAATCATGTAATTCAGGGGGTTGACGGGATATGTGCGAACTGCTCGGCATGAGCGCCAATGTGCCGACCGACATCTGCTTCAGCTTCACCGGGCTGATGCTGCGGGGCGGCAAGACGGGCCCTCACAAGGATGGCTGGGGGATCACCTTCTACGAGGGGAAGGGGTTTCGCACCTTCAAGGATCCCGAGCCGAGTGCCCAGTCCCCCATCGCCAAGCTGGTGCAGGCGTTGCCCATCAAGAGCCGCGCCGTGGTCAGCCACATCCGGCAGGCGAACCGGGGCTGCGTGTCGCTCGAGAACACCCACCCCTTCACCCGTGAGCTGTGGGGGCGCTACTGGACCTTCGCCCACAACGGCCAGCTGACCGGTTACAAGAAGCTGCCGACCGGGCGGCATCGTCCGGTGGGGGACACAGACAGCGAGCACGCCTTCTGCTGGCTGCTCGACAGGCTGGAGCAGAAATACCCCAAGCGTCCGGCAAATTTTCCCGCCATGTTCCGCTATCTGGCGACCCTGTGTGACGAGTTGCGCGGGCTCGGGGTATTCAACATGCTGCTGTCGGATGGGGAGTTCGTGATGACCTATTGCAGCAACAACCTCTACTGGCTGACACGCAGGGCGCCGTTTGGCGAGGCGAGCCTGCTGGATGAGGATGTGGTCATCGACTTTCAGAGCGAAACCACCCCGAACGACGTGGTGACCCTGATCGCTACCCGGCCGCTCACAGGCAATGAAAGCTGGGTGAAGATGGTACCCGGGGAGTTCTGCCTGTTCCGTCTGGGCGAGCTGGAGTACGGCAACGCAGCCATATTGCCTGCCCGGCAATAAAAAAATACCAGGGTAGAATCCTACCCTGGTTCTTCGCAGCAGCCATACAGGCAAAAAGGGATGAGAGAGGTGTTGCTGAGCCGCATCATTCTCATGGGCTGCATTGTTACTTTAATGTTAATTTTGTGACAACCTTTATCTCTCCCCTCCATGGGGGACATGTCGATAACTTGAACCCGCTCACACTCCGACGCCGCCTTGGCGACCCGCACGCCGCCGGAGGGTGGATGACAGCCGCTGTACCAATCGGCTATATTGTGGTCTGTTTGGATACCATCATAGGGAAGAGAAGATGGAATGGCTGGATCAGAAAGTGCTGCGGCAACTGGCAGATGACATCGGTCACGAGATGATGCCGGTCGTCATCTCGGTGTTTGTCGAAGAGGTAGGGGAACAGCTGGCCCAGTTAAGGCCACTCTATGATCAGCGGGACTGGTCCGCCCTGGCCCGTCTTGCCCACAGCATGAAATCTTCTTGTGGCAGTTATGGCGCCCAACCCAGCTATCAACAAGTCATGGCCCTGGAAGCAGCCTGTCGGCGGGAAGACGCGCAAGAAGCCGGGCGTCTGCTGAGCGAGCTGGAATATTCCCTGCCTCAGGTCTTCACCCACCTGGCCCAATTTCACTGATCCCCGGGCGGCTCAGCCCGCCTTGTCATGCGTCCTATGCCAGTTCAGGATGACGTTATCTAGCGCCTGCCTGAGCTTGAGGCGGTCGTGGCGATGGGGCAGGGCAGCCTCACCCAGGTTGGCTCGAACGAGGCAATGCTGCAGCTCGGGGTCCTCATGACCCTCGGGGGCCAGGATGGCATCGATCCGGCCCATGCCTATCCTCTCTTCCAGCCAGCGATGCTGATCGAGTAGAGTCAACTGACCCGCAGGCCCCTCTTCGGCGACCAGATTGCTGATGAAGACAACGATGGCGCCGCTGCTGCGGATCGCCTCGGCAATGTCGCACAGCAGCAGGGGAGGCATGACGGAGGTGAGAAAGCTGCCGGGACCCAGGATGATCATGTCGGCCTGACTCAAGGCCTGGGCGGCCTCTCGGGTGGCCGGTACGGCCGGTTTCAGGCTCAGGGCCTGCGGCGGTGTAGTGAGCTGGTCGATGGAGACCTCTCCCAGGATCTGGTCGCCGCAGACGGTATGTGCGCACAAGTCGGTGGGGTGTTCGGACATGGGCAGCAGCGTCGGCTCGATCTCCAGCATGTCGCTGATGAGCCGGATGGCATCAAGAGGGCGGACACAGAGGTTGTCGAGGGCCAGCAGCATCAGGTTGCCGAGGTTGTGACCCGCCAGCTCGCCGCGGCCGGTGAAGCGGTACTCGAACAGCTGGCTGCCGATGCTGGGGGTGGTCACCAGCTGGTTGAGGCAGTTGCGCAGATCACCCCAGGCGATGCACTCCTGGCTTTTGCGCAGGCGTCCGGTGGAGCCGCCGTCATCCGTGGTGGTCACTATCCCCGTTAGCCGGGAGCCTAAAAACGAGAGGGAAGAGAGCACGCGGCCCATGCCGTGTCCACCGCCGATGGCGACGACCCGCTCGAAGTCATTGATATTTTTCTGCCACATGCAGTGATCCCGTGGGAGGCCAGTGAGCTTCATTCTAGTCTCTGTGGCCAGGTAATTGTTTGATAAAGGTATGATTTTTGCTTAAGAGCAGCATCCCATACCTGTAGGAGACGGTGTTGAACTTCCTGACGGCTCACTCGCTTGCCGAGACGACCCCACTGGCTGCCCAACAAATAGCAGAGCGGTTGCTTGCCCAATCTCCCCACGCCCCATCATTGTTGCTGGTCTATTTTACCCAAGCGCACGACGCTGCGGTACTGCGCCATGCACTCAAGGAGCACTTTCCCGACAGCCGGCTTATCGGCTGCAGCTCCTGCGGCGGTATCCTGACCCAGGCCGGGCACCATGCCCTGGCGGGCCGGGGTCTGGCGGTCGCAGCCCTTTACGATGACAAGGGCGCGTACGGCGTGGCCGGCCAGGTTGGCCAGACACCGGATGTGCGGACTCTGCTGCGCCGTGCCATCGCCGATGGCGGCCGCCCTGGCGAGCTGCCCCAGCTGGTCTTGCTGCACGCCAGTCCGGGTCTGGAAGAGGCCATGCTGGCGGGCATCGAGAGCGAATTTGGCGCGACCGTTCCCGTCGTCGGCGGATCCGCAGCGGATGACGGCGTGCGCGGCGAATGGCAACTCTGCTGGGATGAGGGAGCAGGGGGGGAGGGCTGTGTGCTGGCGGTGCTCTACCCCGACTGCCAGCTGGCGTTCCAGTTTCATTCCGGTTATGTGCCAACCGAGCGCCAGGGCATCATCACTGCCCTCGACGGTCGCGAGGTGCTGACCATAGACCATGAGCCGGCGGCCCGGGTCTACGCCCGCTGGACTGAACGGGATAAACCCTGGCCGGTGGGCCCCATCCTCAGGGAGACAACGCTCTCCCCGCTGGCACGCCAGGTCGGCATGCTCGATGACATCCCCTACTACAAGCTCTCGCACCCCGAAGCGGTGACCGTGCGGGAAGGGCTTCGCCTCTTTACCGAAGCCCGGCTGGGGGAGCGCCTGCAACTCATGTACTGCAGTCAGGACGGGTTGTTGCAGCGCAGCCTGAATGCGGTGCGCATCGAACCCGAATACGGCATGGCGGGGAGCATGCGACCCCTGGGGGCCTTGGTGATATTCTGCGCTGGCTGCCGCCTGGCCCTGGAGGAGCGGTTTGACGACGTGGTGACGCAATTTTGCCTGCGACTGGGGGAGATCCCCTTCATCACGCCATTTACGTTCGGCGAGCAGGGGAGATTGCCCCATGGTGAGCTGGCGCATGGCAACCTCATGGTATCGAGCGTAATCTTCCTCGAGAATTGACACTCAGCTGGATCCAAGATGACAGGCAATAGCGAACTCGAAACCCTGGGCGACAAGCTGCAGACCACGCTGGTGGAGCTGATGCGTTGCCGGGAACGGGAGGCCAGATACCGCGAGGAGTCGCAGGCTCTGCTGTGTGGTGTGGCGACGCTGGCACAGGCCCAGAGCCTGGAGCAGGTGCTGGAGAGCCTCATTCTCGCGCTCAAAACCTTCATCGGGTTTGAAGAGGCAGACGTAATCGCCTGGGAGGGGGCGAGTGGCACTACCCATCTCAGCACCCAGCCGGAAGAGGTCGGTCACACCTGGTTGCTCTCTCCGCTCTTCTCCCGGGCCATCGATGGGGACACCCTGATCATCTATGATCCTGCCCAGTTGCCGGAGCTGGCCCCTCTGGTGGGGCAGGCTGGCTGGGCCAGCATCATGCTGACCGGGCTGAAAGGGCCAGGTTTCTCCGGTGTGCTGGTCTGTCGGCACAGTGCCGCAGGCACCTTCGATCTCAAGAGCAAGGCGGCGATGCAGCGCTGCCAGCCGCTCATCTCCCAGGCGCTGGTCAACATTGCCTACCGGGCCCGTCTGCAGGAGCAGGTTGAGCTCAAGACCCTGGCCCTGAAGGCCAGCGAGCAGCGCTTTCGCAGCTTCGCCGCCATGGCGTCGGACTGGTTCTGGGAGACGGATCCCGAGCACAGGCTCAGCTATGTCTCTGCGCCTGGCTACCAGAGGGAGCTGCTGGCCCGCCATGCCGGACGCAGCCTCTACGATTTTGCCCATGACAAGCAGGATCCCGCCTGGAGCAGTTACCGGCGTCTTATCGACCGCCATCTGTCGGTGCGGGGGATCCGCGTCCAGGTGTTGCTGGCCAACGGCCCCTGCTGGATGGAGATCAACGCCGAGCCTTGTCACGACCCCCAGGGGGCCTTCATCGGCTATCGGGGGACGGCGCGGGAGATAGGCAACCAGATCCGCCGCGAAC
This sequence comes from Aeromonas sp. FDAARGOS 1415, assembly GCF_019048365.1. Lineage (NCBI taxonomy): Bacteria > Pseudomonadati > Pseudomonadota > Gammaproteobacteria > Aeromonadales > Aeromonadaceae > Aeromonas > Aeromonas sp. FDAARGOS 1415. The sequence goes on from NZ_CP077363.1 coordinate 2,842,738, forward strand.
AGGAGCTGGCGCGTGCGCGGGACGAGGCCGAGACGGCGAACCGCGCCAAGTCCCAGTTCCTGGCCATGATGACCCACGAGATCCGCTCCCCCATGAATGCCGTGCTGGGGATGCTGGATCTGCTGCAGCACGGGCAGCTCGACGCCCCGCAGCAGACCCTTATCGGTCATGCCACCCACTCCGCACACCTGTTGCAGACCATCATCGACGATGTGCTCGACTTCTCGAAAATCGAGTCCCATACCCTGACGCTGCACTGTGAGTCCTTCCAGCCCGCCGAATTGTGCCGGGCTCTGGTTGGCCCCCTGCAGGCACAAGCCAGCGCCAAGGGCATCGGGTTGTACTGGCACCTCGATGAGACGGTGCCGTCCCGTCTGCAAGGGGATGCGGTGCGCCTCTCCCAGGTGATCGGCAACCTGCTCGGCAATGCGGTGAAATTCACGGCAGAGGGCTGCGTGCGACTCGCACTCACCTGGCAGGACGACAGGCTCAGGGTATCGGTCAGCGACACGGGGATCGGTATCTCCCCCGAGGATCAGGCGCAGCTGTTCGAACCCTTCTATCAGGTCGACAGTTCGGCGACCCGGCGCTTCTCCGGTTCCGGACTCGGGCTCGCCATCTGCCGGCGACTGGTACAACTGATGGGCGGGGACATTCGCGTGCAGAGCTCGCCGGGGCAGGGGAGCTGCTTCTGGTTCGAGTTGCCCGGGATGGCCACCCCCTGTTCCCCGGTAGCGGATCCAGCCAGCGAGGGGGTGGGGGCGCTCGATCTGGACGTGCTGGTGGTGGAGGACAGCCCGGTCAATCAGCTGGTGGTGTCGCTCATGCTGCAAAAACTGGCGTGCAGGGTGAGGGTGGCAAACAACGGCCTGGAGGCGCTGACACTGGTTGGTGAACGGCGACCGGATCTTATCCTGATGGATATGCGGATGCCCCAGATGGACGGGCTGGAAGCCACCCGTCGTCTGCGTGAAATGGGGTGCCAGGTGCCCATAGTGGCGCTGACGGCCAATGCGATGATGGAGGACAGGGCCCGCTGCCTTGCGCAGGGCATGGACGACTTTCTGGCCAAGCCCATCAGCCTGGCGCGGCTGCGCAATTGTCTATTGCGGCACTGCCGGACCCGGTGAGCCGATTTTTGGGTAAAAAAAATGGTCAACTGGGTAGTTGACCAATTCTTCAGCAAATACTGAAGAGAGCACGGGATAAATCGGGTTGTACGGTCTTATATGAAAAAGTCGTGCCAACTTTTTATGACCTGTTTTTTTGCGGTTTGTAGCCGAGTTAGGTGTTATTTATCGCTACGCTTGGTTGCAAAATGCAAATTACTACTTTCATTATAAGAATTTTCGGTCAGTAAATTCGCGTTTTGCAAACCGCTTCTTGACTCACTGTGCGATCAGTCGGCGTAAAAACTGGCGCGCCGCTTCACTGTTCTGTTTGGCAATCAACATCTGCTTTTCATAGATCGGCATGGGCAGGATCTCGAGCCAGCGCTGGCAGAGCCAGGACGCATCGTCGAACTGCTTGTCCGGATAGAGCTCATCGAGTTCCGGATACTGCTCAAACACCTCCCTCAATCTGCTGACCAACTGCTCGTCGCTGAAGTCGGAGTGGGCGCTGGGCCAGTTGGGCAGCGTCTCGACCTGCGCATGTCGCAGACCCGAGGCGTCAGTCTCCATCTCGTGGATGCAGAACCGTTCCAGACCTAGCACGGTTACCCCGAGCAAACCATCGTTGAGCGTATAGAAGTCCGTCACCTTGACGCGGGTGCCGACCGGCAGGATCCGCCCGCAAGTGCCCGTGCTGGTCGTCTCCTCCATGACGATGCCAAAGCCCCGATCTTCGATGAAGGACTCCTTGAGCATCTGGAGGTGGCGCGGCTCGAACAGGCGCAGGGGAAGTTTTCCGCCAGGCAGTATGTGTGAAGGCAAGGGGAACAGTGCCAGATGTTGAAGTTTCATGTTCCATCCTCCGATGAGTCGTATCTGAATGTGACAATGCAGTGACCGTGCCAGAGAGTGGGAAGTGGGGAGAATATGACCGGGAAATGGCGCGTGAAATCCTTTAATGGCTTTAAAATCAATATATTGAATTTTTCCTGGTTGATGTGGTGAAGCACGAAACAGGCAGGATTCAGGTGAGGTTTAAGGGGCTCGAATATGCCCCATCTGCAGAATGGGGCTATTTTCGCATATTGCAAAAATGGAACACGCAAATTGCCTGGGAGGAGGCACTGCTAGCCGCCTGCTGGCAGTCGATGGATAGGGCCGGATCAGTGAATGGATTCGGTGTTCCGAGTCAGTCCCTCCTTCATCAGGACGGCGATTTCGTCGTACATCTGCGACCAGGCGTCAGCCAGCGCGGGTGTGAAGTACTCCCCCAGGCGCCGTGCCAAGACCAGGGTTAACGCCTGCTTGAGGGGTACGAACTGGTCTGGCTGCACATTGAATTTCTGGTGCCGTTTGCCGAGATCCCGAATGATGAAGCTCAGTGCATCCAGCTGATCCAGACTGGTAATGACGGTATTCAGGGTGTCGGCAACCTTGGTGACGGGCATTTCCGGATTACTGGGAAAGAGAGTGCGCAGCTCCGGTGACAGGCGAAACAGCTCTTCATATACCTCTTCGACATAGGTGGTGCTCAGGGCGGTGACCTTGCCCCATGCCCTTTGCACCAGTTCTATCTGTTCGGCAGTCATGCGTTTTCTCCTCAGGCCAGTGAACGACATCCTGAAGATAATAATGCATTTACTCAGTAAAGTGCTGTTACACCTATGAACCACAAGGACGAAGGGGAGAGGCCGGTCAGATAAGTGCCGGGGAGGCCATGTTTGCTGCTGCGGGCGGGTTGCCTGGCACTGTTGTTCCAAAGAGACGGCAGCCGCTTCACGCAGAGGGTTGTTACACCCATGAACCAGAGAGGGCCCAAAGGGGGCACGCCAGCAAGGCGCCGGGGGGCGAGCTTGCTGGCGCGGGGGCCGGTTGCCTAGTTGCGTTGTTCCAGATACATCACAGCCGCCTCCACGCGGCTCTGGGCCTCGAGCTTCTTGAGCAGGCTCTTGACGTGCACCTTGACCGTGCCTTCCGAGATGTGAAGAACGGAAGCCACCTGCTTGTTGGAGAGGCCCTTGGCTATCTCGCGCATGATCTGCATCTCGCGTCGGGTCAGGCTCTCCAGCTTCTGCTGCAGGTGATCCAGCTCGTAGATGTTCTCGAGGTAGGGGCGCAGCGGCTCGCTCAGGATCTGCTTGCCGGTCATGACATCGGCCAGCTGGGCGAGCAGCATGTCGGGCTCGGTGTCCTTGAGCAGGTAGCCATCGGCACCTGCCTTGAGCAGGGCCACCACGTCCTGGCGGGCATCGGAGACGGTCAGGATCACCACGCGGGAGGTGACCTCTTCGGCCCGCAGTGCCTTGAGGGTATCGAGGCCCGACAGGCCCTTCATATTGAGGTCGAGCAGGATGAGGTCCGGCTCGGACTCCTTGGCCATGGCCACGGCGTCAGTGCCGTTGGACGCCTCGCCGACGACCTCGATGTTCTCTTCCAATTCCAGCAACTGCACAATTCCTTTGCGCATCAGGGGGTGATCATCTACGACCAGAACACTGTATTTCATCTCGTCCATCAGGCATCTCTTGTTAGGCTGGTGGGAAAGGTCAGGTGTACGCGGGTGCCTCCACAAGGCGGCTCACTGATGGTCAACTGGCCGTGCAATTTGCTGGCTCGTTCATTCATGATGCTGAGACCGTAGTGATTCACTGCCGAGCTTGCACCCCTTATTCCGACACCATCATCTGCAATCTGAACCAGAATGTTACCATCAGCCAGGGTCTCACAGCTAACGTCAATGCGCTCGGCGTTGGCATGCTTGATGGCATTGAGGACTGCCTCACGGATCAGCTGCAGGATGTGGATATGTTGTCCCGCCTCGAGATCGGTATCGGTCAGACCGTATTGAAGCCCTATCTCGGCCCGGGTCTGGGGCTTGAGCTGCTCCAGCATGACACCGATGGCCTCGCCCAGATTGGCGTCGCCGATGCTGAGGCGGAAGGTGCCGAGCAGCTCGCGTAGCTGGGTATAGGCGTTGCCAAGCCCCTCGTCGATCTGCTGCATGGCGGCCTCGGTCTTGGCGGTATCCCCCTTGGCAAAAGATCGCTTGAGCAGGGTGGCCTGGATCTTGAGATAGGAGAGTGCCTGCGCCAGCGAGTCGTGTAGCTCGCGGGCGATGACGGCCCGCTCCTCCATCAACAGCAGGCGCTGATGCTGCAGCAGGGTCTGATCCTTGTGCAGCACCTGGGCCAGCAGCATGGAGAAGTTCTTCATCAGGCGCTCGTCGACGGGATGTGTGCTTATCATGTCTAGCCGGCCGTACTCCTCGTCATCCATCTGCAGGTAGAAACTCACCACGGCCTCGAGATCGCCGGGCCACCCTTTGCGTCCCGTGATATAGACGGGCATGGCATTGTGCTCGAAGCGGGTGAGGCGGATGTAATCGATGTGCTGGTGGGCGGCCGCTCGTTCCAGCAGTTTTTGCAGGGTGCGCCGGCTCAGCGGTGCCGCGTGCAGTTTCTGGGCGGTGGAATAAAGGAAGGAGAGGGTGTCGTTGGCCTGCTGCAACTTGGCGGTCTTCTCCTCTACCTTGCTCTCCAGCTCCCGATAGAGCTTGCCGAGTTCTGCGGCCATGGTGGCAAACGCCCCCGACAGCTCTCCCAGTTCGTTCTCACAGTGGGGGGGCAGGGTGAGATCGAACTCCTGGCGCTGGATCTGGCGGGCGCACAAGACCAGCTGATTGAGCGGTGCTACCACCTGCTGGCGGGTAAAGCGGACTGTGCACCAGGCGATGGTGATGATGGCGAGCAGGCCGAGCCCCTCGGCCAGGGCCAGCATGCGCACCTTGAACTCGACGTGGTACTGCATCTGGTTGACGAAATCATCGATGGCAGCGACGAACTGCTCGGTATTGTCGGTATAACGGCTGGGAGTGGCGTTCTCGATGTGCTCGCGCATCATCTGCCACTGCAGCAACACCTCGCCATAGGTGCGGCGCAGGGAGGCGGGGGTGATCCAGCGCTGGGTCTCCTGCAGTTCGGGGGCGTTGAGGGTCTGCTCGAACTGGGCGAGCCGACCCAGGACGGGCTGGTCTTTCTCGATTTCGTAGGCCATCCGGTAGGCCTGCATGCGCAAGGAGCCAGACAGGTTGATGGCCTTGGCGTCCGGCACCGAATAGAAGAGGGTGACCATGGCCACCACGGCGATCAGGCTGGCCATGAACAGGATCAGCACCATGGAACGACCGATGGCGCTGCTGACCGAGTGCACTCTGAACCATTTTCCCATGCCGACAGGCTCCCCTCACAGCCATAAAGACCCCACAAAGTAGCATGGGAGTGTACTCCAAGTTGTGCTAGCATCGAAAAACTAGATGAACTCCGAGCGATTTTGCCTAAGTCATTGAGATAGGGGGAGATCGCCGTCAGCCGTTGTTCGAGCTGAAAGGGTCAGGAAAGAAATGCCCTGGCCTCCCGTATTTGGAAAGGTGTTTATGTTGCCACTTGAAGATGGTTTTTCCCGTCGCTTTTACTATTTGCGCCTGTCGGTTACCGACGTGTGCAATTTTCGCTGTACCTACTGTCTGCCGGATGGGTATCACCCTCCGAAAGGGGGCACAGAGGGGCGCAAGTCCTTCCTCTCCCTGGAGGAGATACGCCGCGTCGTCTCCGGTTTTGCCGCCATGGGGACGCGCAAGGTGCGCCTGACCGGCGGTGAGCCCTCCCTGCGCCGTGACTTTACCGCCATCATAGAGACGGTTGCCAATACCCCTGGCATCGAGAAGGTGGCCATGACCACCAACGGCTATCGCCTGAAAGAGCGTGCCCGCGAATGGTTCGATGCGGGGCTGACGGCCCTCAACGTCAGCGTCGACAGCCTGGATCCCCGGCAGTTTCACCAGATCACCGGCGAGAACAAGCTGGCCGACGTGATGGCGGGGATAGACGCCGCGCTGGCTGCCGGTTTCAAATCGGTGAAGATCAATGCCGTGTTGCTCAAGGGACTCAATGACCATGAGCTGGGCACCTTTCTGGCCTGGATCCAGGACAAGCCCATCGAGCTGCGCTTCATCGAGCTGATGCAGACCGGCGAGATGGACACCCTGTTTCGTGACCGCCACACCAGCGGCGATCTCATCAAGCAGCGACTGCTGGAGACGGGCTGGGTGCAGCAGCTGCGCGGGCTGGACGACGGCCCTGCCCAGGTGTTTATGCACCCGGAATCGCGTGGCGGGGTCGGGCTTATCATGCCCTACAGCAAGGACTTCTGCGCCGGTTGCAACCGGCTGCGGGTCTCCTCCATGGGCAAGCTGCACCTCTGCCTCTTTGGTGACAACGGGGTGGAACTGCGTGACCTGCTCACTGACGACGACCAGCAGGATGCGCTGCAAGCGCGGATCCGCCAGGCGTTGACCGGCAAGGCCGCCACCCACCGTCTGCACGAAGGCAATGCCGGCATGACCCCTCACCTGGCGTCCATCGGCGGCTGACGCCGGGTCGCTCCCCCCGAATCGTCATCGATTAATTAGCAATCCTCCCATAGGGGTAATTTGCCTTGCCCCTCTTTCGCCTAATTGCGCCAAGGGTTTGATCCAGCGCAAGAATCCCCCCTGTTTATCTCCCTGGTGGTATATCGCTGGACTTGTCAGAGTCGCAATATACACCCACGCTTATAATTGGTATTGAAAATGCTACTCACGGGATCCACGCAGGGTTCTGTCCCTGTGAAGAGGAGTCGATATGGCCGATGGGATCAATCTGTCACGCCGCGGCCTGCTGCGAGGACGCCTGACGACGCCCAAACCCGGAGTCCAGCTGCCCTGGTCCGTCTCCTGGGACGAGTTCATTACCGATTGCACCCGTTGCGGTGACTGCCTGACGGCCTGCCCGGAACAGATCCTGGTCAAGGGCGACGGTGGCTTCCCCACCGTGGATTTTTTGCGTGGCGAATGCACCTTCTGCGCCGAGTGTGTCGACGCCTGCCAGGCGCCTGTCTTTCGACCGACAACCCAGACGCCCTGGGAGTATGTGGCCCATATCGAGGCCGGTTGTCTGGCCAGCGCCCAGGTCTTCTGCCAGCGCTGCCAGGACAGCTGCGAGCAGCAGGCCATCCGTTTTTCCCCCCAGCTGGGGCGAGTACCGACCCCCAGCATCCAGACCGAGTCGTGCAATGGCTGTGGTGCCTGTGTGGCGGATTGTCCGGTCGGCAGTATCAGGATTGGCCTCGCCCACGGCGGGGAGGCGACATGACCCATGAGATGAGCACCTTGGAAAGCAGCGAGATGAAGCGAGAAGAGTTCCATGTATCGAGCCTGGTGGTGCTGGCCCAGCCGGCCCAGCGTCACCAGCTTGCAGAGCGGATCGCCACCCTGGAAGGGGCCGAGATCCACGCCGTCAGCGAGGAGGGCAAGCTGGTGGTGACCCTGGAGGGAGCAAGCCAGCGGCCCATCATGGCGGCCATCGACGCCATCTCGGCGATGCCGGGGGTGCTCTCCGCCTCCCTCATCTATCACCAGTTCGATGAAGGCGAAGTCGAGGAGTAGCGAGCCATGAGGTCGGGCCGGCGAGAGGCCCCCGATGGTCGCCACGGATGAAAAAAACGATGCCGGGTCTATTGTTACCACTAGTTCGATGAACTTGATGCCCAGTGCAAGGAATAAGCGCCATGGAGCTGAGCCAGCGCGGCTCGTCACAATGGCTGTCATTGATGTGATTAAGCAATGCGAGGATATGTCATGAAGCTGAGTCGACGCGACTTTATGAAGGCCAATGCGGTGGCGGCAGCCGCTGCCGTGGCCGGTGTCAGCGCCCCCACCCTGGCGGCGAACCTGATCACCAGTACCGACAAGACCGCCATCACCTGGGACAAGGCGCCGTGCCGCTTCTGCGGGACCGGCTGCTCCGTGCTGGTGGGCTCCCAGGCAGGCCGCGTCGTCGCGACCCAGGGCGATCCCGACGCACCGGTGAACCGCGGCCTCAACTGCATCAAGGGCTACTTCCTGTCCAAGATCATGTATGGCGAGGATCGCCTGACCCAGCCCATGCTGCGCATGACCAACGGCAAGTTTGACAAGAACGGCGACTTCACCCCCATCAGCTGGGATCAGGCCTTCGACATCATGGCCGAGAAGTTCAAGACGACCCTCAAAGAGAAGGGCCCGACCGCCGTCGGCATGTTCGGCTCCGGCCAGTGGACCGTGTGGGAAGGCTATGCCGCCGCCAAGCTGATGAAGGCGGGCTTCCGCTCCAACAACCTGGACCCCAACGCGCGCCACTGCATGGCGTCCGCGGTGGTGGGCTTCATGCGTACCTTCGGCATGGACGAGCCCATGGGCTGCTATGACGACATCGAGCAGGCCGACGCCTTCGTGCTGTGGGGCTCCAACATGGCCGAGATGCACCCCATCCTCTGGTCACGCATCTCCGATCGCCGCCTGTCCCATCAGGACGTGCAGGTGCACGTGCTCTCCACCTTCGAGCACCGCAGCTTCGAGCTGGCGGACAACGGCATGGTGTTCACCCCGCAGACCGACTTGGCGATCCTCAACTACATCGCCAACTACATCATCCAGAACGACAAGGTGAACTGGGAGTTCGTCAACAAGCACACCCAGTTCCGCAAGGGCACCACCGATATCGGCTACGGCCTGCGCCCCACCAACCCGCTGCAGCAGAAGGCCAAGAACCCGGACAACGGCGACTCCACCCCCATGAGCTTCGACGACTTCGCGAAATTCGTGGCGGATTACGATCTGGAGTCCGTCTCCAAGCTCTCCGGCGTGCCCAAGGACAAGCTCGAGAAGCTGGCCCAGCTCTATGCCGACCCGAGCAAGAAGGTGGTTTCCTACTGGACCATGGGCTTCAACCAGCACACCCGTGGCGTCTGGGCCAACAACCTCTGCTACAACATCCACCTGCTGACCGGCAAGATCTCCCAGCCGGGTTCGGGCCCCTTCTCCCTGACCGGCCAGCCCTCCGCCTGCGGCACCGCCCGGGAAGTGGGCACCTTCGCCCACCGCCTGCCGGCCGACATGGTGGTGACCGAGCCCAAGCACCGCGCCATCGCTGAAAAAGTCTGGAAGCTGCCGGAAGGCACCATCCCCGACAAGGTGGGTTACCACGCCGTGCTGCAAAACCGCATGCTCAAAGACGGCAAGCTCAACGCCTACTGGGTGATGTGCAACAACAACATGCAGGCCGGTCCCAACATGAACGAGGAGGGGCTGCCCGGCTATCGCAACCCGGCCAACTTCATCGTGGTTTCCGATCCTTACCCGACCGTGACCGCCCAGGCAGCCGACCTCATCCTGCCCACCGCCATGTGGGTGGAGAAGGAGGGGGCCTACGGCAACGCCGAGCGCCGCACCCAGTTCTGGCACCAGCAGGTAAAGGCACCGGAAGGGGCCAAGTCCGACCTGTGGCAGCTGATGGAGTTCTCCAAGCGTTTCACCGTGGAAGAGGTGTGGCCGGCCGAACTCATCGCCAAGATGCCGGAGCTCAAGGGCAAGACCCTGTTCGACGTGCTCTATGCCAACGGCCAGGTCAACCAGTTCCCGAAAGAGCAGAGCAAGGGCGCGCTCAATGACGAAGCGGATCACTTCGGCTTCTACGTGCAGAAGGGCTTGTTCGAGGAGTACGCCATCTTCGGTCGCGGCCACGGTCACGATCTGGCACCGTTCGATCAGTATCACGAGGCCCGCGGCCTGCGCTGGCCCGTGGTGGACGGCAAGGAGACCCTGTGGCGCTATCGCGAAGGGTTCGACCCGTACGTGAAGGCGGGTGAAGGGGTGCGTTTCTACGGCAAGCCCGACGGCAAGGCGGTGATCTTCGCACTGCCCTACGAGCCGGCCGCCGAGTCGCCGGACAAGGAGTATGATCTCTGGCTCTCCACCGGCCGCGTACTGGAACACTGGCACACCGGCACCATGACCCGCCGCGTGCCCGAACTCTATCGCGCCTTCCCGGATGCGGTGCTCTTCATGCACCCGGAAGACGCCAAGGCCCGTGGCGTGCGCCGTGGCGAGGAGGTGATCGTCTCCTCCCGCCGTGGTGAGGTGAAGACCCGGGTCGAGACCCGCGGCCGCAACCGTCCGCCCAAAGGTCTGGTGTTCATGCCCTTCTTCGATGCGAGCCAGCTGGTCAACAAGCTGACCCTGGACGCGACGGATCCGCTCTCCAAGGAGACGGATTACAAGAAGTGCGCCGTCAAGGTCATGAAGGCCTGAGGCGGGATCCGGGATGAGCCGTAGTCGTCGCCAGTTCCTGACCGACCTCGCCAAGGGGGCTTGCTCAGTGGGCCTGCTTGGCATGGGGCTCGGCGGCGTGGCGCGTCAGCAGGCCCAGGCGGTGCCGGCCCAGGCATTGCGCCCGCCGGCGGCTCTGGGGGAGGACATGTTCCTCGGTGCCTGCGTTCGCTGCGGGCTCTGTGTCGAGGCCTGTCCCTACGACACCCTCAAGCTCGCCCGGCTGCTGGACCCCGTGACCACGGGCACCCCCTACTTCGAGGCGCGCAGCGTCCCCTGCGAGATGTGTGACGACATTCCCTGCGTGGCGGCCTGCCCGAGCGGTGCCCTGGATCAGGGGATGACAGACATCGATCAGGCGCGCATGGGGGTGGCGGTGCTCATCGACCACGAGACCTGCCTCAACTACCTGGGGCTGCGCTGCGATGTCTGCTACCGGGTCTGCCCGCTCATCGACAAGGCGATCTCGCTCGAACTGGTACGCAACCCGCGCACCGGCAAGCACGCCATGTTCCTGCCGACCGTGCATAGCGAGTCCTGCACCGGCTGCGGCAAGTGCGAGCACGCCTGCGTGCTGGAGGAGGCGGCCATCAAGGTGGTGCCCCATCGGCTCGCCAAGGGGGAGCTGGGCCATCACTACCGGCTCGGCTGGGAAGAGAAGGCGAAGGCGGGCAAGTCCCTCATCGGCGACAGGCTCACCCTGCCCACCCGCAAACCGGAGGGGCTATGAGTCGTTATCCGGGGGCCGAGGCCAGTGCCAGGCTGGGCTGGTGGCGCGCCCACCGCTTTCTGGTGCTGCGCCGGCTCAGCCAGGTCGGCGTGCTTGCGCTGTTCCTGCTGGGGCCGCTGGCGGGCATCTGGATCCTCAAGGGTAACCTCTCCAGCTCCCTGTTGCTGGAGACGGTGCCCCTCACGGATCCCCTGACCCTGCTGCAGTCGGTGGCGGCGGGCCATTGGCCCCTCACCACCCTCTGGCTCGGTGCGGGTCTGGTGCTCGCCGGGTACTGGCTGGTCGGGGGACGGGTGTTCTGCTCCTGGGTCTGCCCGGTCAACCTGGTGACGGACGCCGCCGCCTGGGTTCGGGCCAGGCTCGGCCTCAAGGGCAACGGCCAGTTCAATCGCCACACCCGCTACTGGCTGCTGGCCATGGTGCTGGTGGCACCCGCCATCACTGGCGTGCTGGTGTGGGAGCTGGTCAACCCGGTGTCGCTCACCCTTCGGGGCCTGCTGTTTGGCATGGGAGCGGGCTGGGGCCTGCTGGCGGCCCTGTTCCTGTTCGACCTCTTCGTGGTGGAGCGGGGCTGGTGTGGTCATCTCTGTCCGGTGGGGGCCTTCTATGCCCTGGTCAACCGGGTCGGTTTTATCAAGATTGCAGCCAATGGGCGCGAGCGGTGCAGCAACTGCATGGATTGTTATGCAGTCTGCTCGGAGCGACCCATACTGCGCGGCCCGGTTCACGGGGCCAAACGCGGTCACGGGCCCTTGATTGTGGCCCAGGAGTGTACCAACTGCGGCCGTTGCATCGATGTCTGCGCGGAGCAAGTTTTCGAAATCACTACAGGTTTTGCCGTCAAGGCAGAGAAAACGTCGGAGAACAAATAATGAAAAAGCTGATTGGAGCAATGCTGGCCTGTCTGATGGCGGGTTCCTTGATGGCGGCCGTCCCCGAGATCACCAACAGCACGGGGGGGATCAAGTCGGAACGGGGAAGCACGGATCTCGTGACCGAGGCGGACGCGGCCCCGCTCAAGAACTACCGCAAGGACGGCGACACCTATGATCGCCAGTACATGCATCAGCCCCCGCTGATCCCCCACGACACTCGCAACTACGAGGTGGACAACAAGGTCAACAAGTGCCTGGCCTGTCACAGCTTCAAGAACGCCAGCAAGATGAAGGCGCCCAAGATAAGCCCGACCCACTTCGAGACCCGCGATGGCCAGACCCTGGGGGAAGTCTCTCCCCGCCGCTATTTCTGCCTGCAGTGCCACGTGCCGCAAGCGGATGCCAAGCCCCTGGTGGAAAATACGTTTAAACCAGTTGAAGCCTTGAACTGAGGAACCCATAGATGAAATTACCCGGTTTTATCCAGCGTCTGTGGACCACCTTCAAGTCGCCATCCAAGGCAGCCCTCTGGGTCATCCTGCTGATGGGCTTCTTCGGCGGCGTCATCTTCTGGGGTGGCTTCAACACCGCCATGGAAGCCTCCAACACCGAGAAGTTCTGTACCGGCTGTCACGAGATGAAGGACAACGTGTTCGTGGAGTACCGCGATACCATCCACTACGCCAACCGTTCCGGCGTGCGCGCCAGCTGCCCGGATTGCCACGTACCCCACGAGTGGACCTACAAGATCATTCGCAAGGTGCAGGCCTCCAAGGAGCTGTGGGGCATGATCACCGGCAAGGTGGATACCCGCGAGAAGTTCGAGTCGCACCGGCGCGAGATGGCAGAGCGGGAATGGAAGCGGATGAAGGATACGGACTCGCGCGAGTGTCGAAACTGCCACAACTTCGAGTACATGGACTTCTCCCTGCAGGGGCGGCGAGCGTCCCAGATGCACTCCACCAACCTGGCAAGCGGGGCCAATACCTGCATCGACTGCCACAAGGGGATTGCGCATCAACTGCCTGACATGAAAGGCGTCGCAGGCTTCTGATAGCCGGGCCACCGGATCTCGCGGATCCGGTGGCCCGCGATTTTTATGGGGCCATGACCCCCTCTGCCCGACAACTTTTGATAGAATCCCGCCCCGGTAGCGCGACGCCCGGGTTGCCCTGCTTCGGTCGACCCGACCGGGCGGCGCGTTCATCCCATCCTCTCGTGGTCAATCATTGACAGGAAATGCCCCATGGCCCCCAAACACAGCGAATTCATCCCCCTCAAGATCGCCGTCCTGACGGTCTCCGACAGCCGCACCGCCGCCGACGACAGCTCCGGCGACTACCTGGTGTCGGCACTGACCGAGGCCGGGCACCAGCTCGCGGACCGGGCGCTCTGCCCGGACAACCTGTTTCGCATCCGGGCCCGGGTGAGCGACTGGATTGCCGACGAGGGCGTCCAGGTGGTGCTGGTCAACGGCGGGACGGGGTTCAACGAACAGAACCGGGTACCCGAGGCGGTCGGCGTGCTGTTCGAGCGCACAGTCCAGGGTTTCGGCGAGATGTTCCGCCAGCTCTCCTTTGCGGAGATCAAGGGCTCGGCCATGCAGAGCCGGGCGCTGGCAGGGCTCGCCAATCGTACCCTCGTCTGCTGCCTGCCTGGCTCGACCGGCGCCTGCCAGCTCGGGTGGGAGCAGCTGATCCGGGATCAGCTCGACGCCCGCACCCGGCCGTGCAACTTCGTGTCCCATCTGTGATCCCGGGGGTTCCCCGGATCATCCGTCTTATTCTTCGATAAGGGCATACATGAACCTGACCCATCTCAACCAGAGCGGTGAGGCCCACATGGTGGACGTGACCGACAAGCAGGTGACCGAGCGCGAGGCCCGTGCCGAGGCATTCGTCACCATGGCGCCGGAAACCCTGGCCCTGATCCTCGGCGGCCAGCACCACAAGGGGGACGTCTTTGCCACCGCCCGCATCGCCGGCATCATGGCGGCCAAGAAGACCGCCGACCTCATTCCCCTCTGCCACCCCCTGGCCCTCACCAAGGTGGAGGTAGAGATAGAGCCGCTGGCGGCGCAGAATAGGGTCCACATCCGCACCCTGTGCAAGCTCTCGGGCAAGACGGGGGTGGAGATGGAAGCCCTCACCGCAGCCTCCGTGGCGGCGCTCACCATCTACGACATGTGCAAGGCGGTGCAAAAGGACATGGTGATCGAACAGCTGCGGCTGGTGGAGAAAAAGGGCGGCAAGTCCGGTCACTTCCAGTTGAATGCCGGTGCAGGAGAGAACGCATGATCAAGGTACTGTTTTTTGCGCAGGTCAGGGAGCTGGTGGGCTGCGACGAGCTGAGCCTGCCCTGCGAGCATGCCACCGCCGAGGCGCTTCGCAGTGCCCTGAGCGAGCGGGGTGACAAGTGGGCCCTGGCACTCGAAGCCGGCAAACTGCTGGTGGCGGTGAACCAGACCCTGGTGCCGCTGGAGACGGCCCTCAACGACGGGGATGAGGTCGCTTTCTTCCCCCCGGTCACTGGAGGCTGACGATGAGCGAGGCAACCATGACCGATCGCATCCTGGTGCAGCGGGCGGACTTCTCGCTGGCCGAGGAGTACGAACGGCTCGCCGTCCGCCATGACAGCGGCGCCATCGTCACCTTCGTGGGCAAGGTGCGGGATTTCAACCAGGGGGACGCGGTCAAGGGGCTGGCCCTTGAGCACTACCCCGGCATGACCGAGAAGGCGCTGGCGGACATCGTCGCCGAGGCACGCCGCCGTTGGCCGCTGCAGGAGTGCACCCTTATTCACCGCATCGGCGAGCTGCTGCTCGGGGATCAGATCGTGCTGGTGGCGGTGAGCAGTGCCCACCGCGAGGCCGCTTTCGAGGCCTGCCATTTCATCATGGATTTTTTGAAGACCCGGGCACCGTTCTGGAAAAAAGAGCTGACCGCCGACGGGGAGCAACGCTGGGTCGAGGCCAGGGCGAGCGATGACGCCGCCGCGGCCCGCTGGCGACAAGGGGAGTGAGCCCAGGGCTCGTCTCAATCCGGGTGTCGGCCCTGTGCCGACCGTCAAGGGAGTAAGGGAATGAAAGCGTTCGTAACCGTGGTGTTGCTGGGGGCCTGTGCCGGCGCGATATTCAGTGGTGCGGCCCGGGCCGATGAGGTCAAGGTGGCCGTGGCGGCCAACTTCAAGGGCACCATGGAGCGCATCGGCAAGGAGTTCACCGCCAAGACGGGGCACAGCGTTGTCATCAGCTCGGCGGCCACCGGCGTGCTCTATACCCAGATCACCCACGGCGCCCCCTTCGATCTCTTCCTCTCCGCCGACGTGGCGACCCCTCAAAAGCTGGAGTCGGAAGGCAAGGGGAGCGAACGCTTCACCTATGCCATCGGTCAGCTCGGCCTCTGGCAGAAGGGGGGGCCAGCTCCCGACGAGGCCACCTTGCGCCACTGGCAGGGGGAGCTGGCCATCGCCAACCCCAAGACAGCGCCCTATGGCGCTGCCGCCATGGCGACCCTGGCCCATCTCAAGATCGATCCCAAGCAGTATCGGGTGCTGACCGGCACCAACATCAGCCAGACCTGGCAGTTCGTCGACACCGGCAATGCGAAGCTGGGCTTCGTCGCCTGGGCCAACCTGGTGGAGGCGGGCAAGACCGGCGAAGCCTGGGCGGTGCCGGCCAGCTTCTATCCCCCCATCGAGCAGCAGGCCCTGGTGCTGAAGAAAGGGGCGGCGGTGGATGCCCTGGTGGCCTGGCTCAAGGGGCCGGGACAGGCGCAGATCAAGGCGGCGGGTTACGCCCTGCCACAGTAAGCGCCCGGCGTCTGCCGGGGGCCGGCCAGCCCCGTGCTGGCCAGATCCGGTGCCTGACGTGTCCCAAGGCGGCGCCCGTCATGATGGCGCCCTGTTTTTTTATCGACACCCGAGAGGGGACCCTATGAGTGAAGGGGATCTGCTGGCGGTCTGGCTGACCCTGAAACTGGCGGCCAGCACCACTGCCATCCTGCTGCTGCTGTCGCCGCCGCTCGCCTGGTGGCTGTCTCGCAGCCAGCACCGGCTGCGGCCCCTGGTGGAGGCCATGGTGGCCCTGCCGCTGGTGCTGCCGCCTACCGTGCTCGGTTTCTATCTGCTGCTGGCCTTCTCCCCGGAGTACGGCCTGGGTGGCTGGTGGCGGGAGACCTTCGGGGCCCCGCTCGCCTTCAGCTTTCTCGGCCTGCTCATCGCCTCCGTCATCTATTCGCTCCCCTTCGTGGTACAGCCCCTCACCTCCGCCTTCGTCAACATGGGCAACAAGGAGCTGGAGGCTGCCGCCACCCTGGGGATGGGCCCGTTTGAGCGTTTCTTTCGCATCATCCTGCCCATGACGCTGCCCAGCTTCGTGATGGCGGCGGCGCTGGGCTTTGCCCACACCCTGGGGGAGTTCGGGGTGGTGCTGATGATTGGCGGCAACATTCCCGGGGAGACCCAGGTGCTCTCCATCGCCCTGTTTGATCACGTGGAGGCGATGGATTACCAGAATGCCCATATTCTGGCAGGCGGCCTGATGGGCTTCTCCCTGGTGATGCTGGTGCTGGTCTACGGCGTGCTGCAACGTCGGCAACGGAGGCTGTTCGGATGAACCTCTACCTCAAGGCCAGACGTGATTTCGGCCCCTTCACCCTGGCGTGCGATCTGGCACTGCCCCCCAGCCGCATCCTCGGCCTGTTCGGTCCTTCGGGCTGTGGCAAGAGCACCCTGCTGCGCATCATCGCCGGGCTCGACAAGGCCCCGGGCGATGCCCTGCGCTGGCAGGGGCGCGAGCTTGCAGCCCTGCCCCCCGAGGCGCGGCGCATCGGGCTGGTGTTTCAGGATGCTCGTCTCTTCCCCCACCTGAGCGTGCTCGGCAACCTGCAACTGGCGGCTCGCAAGGGGAGGGGGCGCTGGCAGCCAGAGGATCTGGCTGCGCGCCTCGGCTTTGCCGAGCTGCTGGGGCAACCGGCCCACGGCCTCTCCGGCGGTCAGCGTCAGCGGGTGGCACTGGCCAGGGCCTTGCTGGCCGAGCCCGACTTGCTGCTGCTGGATGAACCCTTCTCGGCGCTGGACAGGCGCAGCCGCATCCATCAGGCCCACGTGCTCAAGGGCTTGCAGCAGGAGAGCGGCATCCCCATGATCTTCGTCAGCCACGCCATGGAGGAGGTGAGCCTGCTCTGCGATGGACTGGTGCTGCTGGCAGAGGGACGGGTGGAGGCCCAGGGCACCCCCGAGGAGATCTTCGCCCGCACCGACCTGTCGCTGGCCAGTCGCGACGACGTCGGGGTCATGCTCTCGGCGACCCTGTCCCACTACGACGAGCACGAGCAGATGGCGACCCTGCGACTCGGGGAGCAGACCCTGATGGTGACCATGGAGCATGCCCCCGATGAAGCAGGCCCCTTGCAGATCAAGGTGGCGGCGCGGGATCTGGTGATCGCCACCGAGCCCATCGTGCACTCCAGCCTCTCCAACTGCCTCGAGACCCGGCTGCTGGAGGTGCGGGAGGTGCGACCCGGGCAGACCCTGTTGCAGTTGGCTCTCGGGCAGCAGATACTGCTGGCCCGGATCACCAGCCGCTCTGCGCAGCGGCTCGCCCTGACGCCGGCCATGCGCCTCTACGCCTACATCAAGGCGGTGAGCCTGGTGGGAGAGGGGTAGACAGGGGACCGGAGTACGGATTGGCTGGCCCTGAGTGGCCGGCATGGCGTCGAGAAAGGGGGGACGGGTGCGTCGCAATCAGGTAATGAAATCCCATGGCTTGGCCCTGCGCAGTGCGGGGGAGGGGCCCTTGCTGCTCTTGCTGCACGGGCTGGGCTCTTCCAGCCTCGATTGGCAGGCGCAGATCGAGCGTTTTTCCGAGCGTTACCGGGTGGTGGCCATCGACTTGCGCGGCCACGGCCAGAGCATGCAGGAGGGGCCCTTTGACGTGCCCACCCTGGCGGCGGACGTGGCCCGCTGGCTCGACGAGCAGCCCGAGCCTGCCTGGGTAGTGGGGTTGTCGCTCGGTGCCATGGTGGCGCTGGAGCTGGCGCTGCAACTGCCCCACAAGGTGCAGGGGCTGGTGCTGGTCAACGGCTTCAGCGAATTTCTGCTGGAGACGCCAAAGGAGCAGGAGCGCTATGCCATGCGTCTCAAGTGGCTGCGCTGGTTCGGCATGCGGCCGCTGGCGTGGTGGCTCGGTCGCGAGCTCTTTCCCGGCCCCGATCTCGCCCAGGTGCGCCACACCTTCCGGGGGCGCTTCGTGCGCAACAAAAAGAAGACCTACAAGGCGCTGCTGGAGGCGCTGCCCGGCTGGTCGGTGCGGGCTCGTCTCGGCACCCTCTGGCAGCCGGTGGCCATCATCTCCACCAGTCACGACTATCTGCCCCTGGCGCGGCGGGTGGAGCAGTTCGCCTCCCTGCCCAATGCCACCATCCACACCCCGGATGGTCACCACGCCTGGCCGGCGGAAGATCCCGCCGGGTTCAATCATTTGCTTCACCGGATTTTAGAAACCCATTAGACTTGTCGCCTTTTGACCTTGATCCCCCGTGTATGTATTGGTCCGATCGCCTTGCCAGTGGCAGATGGCAAGGCAATCGGACCCATCTTGCCCTATTGAACAGGTATTTCCTCATGTCTGAAGTAATGAAAATGGCCATCGACGATGGTTCAACCAACGTCAAGGTGAGCTGGATTGAGAACAAGGTGCTCAAGACCATCATCTCCCCCAACTCCTTTCGCAAGGATTGGAAGAGTGCCGCCTTGCGCAAGGACAAGAAGATCTACAACTACGAGATAGGCAACACCAAGTACACCTACGACGCCACCTCCGACAAGTCCCTGGCCACCACCCACGTGGAGTACCAGTACGACGATCTCAACCTGCTCTCCGTGCACCATGCCCTGTTGCAGACCGGCGTGACCCCCTGCGATGTGGCCATCACCGTGACCCTGCCCATCACCGAGTTCTACAACCCGGATGACTGCCAGCGCAATGAGGAGAAGATCGAGAAGAAGCGCCGCAACCTGATGCGGGCCATCAGCCTCAACAAGGGTGAGCTGTTCAACATCGTCAGCGTGGAGGTGATGCCGGAAAGCCTGCCGGCGGCGCTCTCCCGCCTGATTGGCTCGGGCTGCAACGAGTTCACCAAGACGCTAGTGATCGACTGCGGTGGCACCACCCTGGACATGGGGATCATCGTCGGCGAGTTTGACGACGTTTCCGATGTGTATGGCAACAACGAGATCGGCGTCTCCATGGTAACCGACGCGACCCGCAAGGCGCTGGCGGCGGCAGACAGCGATTCGAGCTATCTGGTGGCCAACGAGTTCATCAAGCGTCGCCACGACATGAGCTTTGTGCGGGACGTGGTCAACGACGAGAGCCAAATCCCGAAGATCCTCGAGAAGATGCAGAACAAGATCGACGAGCTCGGTTCCCAGGTGGCCCACGAGGCGAAGAAGTTCGCGAAGAACCCGAACCGGGTCTACCTGGTCGGTGGCGGGGCGTCCCTTATCTTCGATGCCATCAAGGCCGCCTACCCGACCCTGGGTGAGCGGGTGGAGCTGCTGGACGACGCCCAGTCCGCTCTGGCGCGGGAGATCTGCCTCTACACCACGGAAGAGGAAGAGGTGTACCGGGAATCGCCCGTGATGGCCGAGGTTGGCGATGAGTAATCAACTCAAGCGCATGACCTTCTCCATCTTCATGGATCCGGGTGCGCTGGAGTCTGATCGCTACGCGGCCGGGATCTTGCAAAGCTGGTATCAGCGGGCGCGCAAGATCCAGGACGATGTGGAGGAGTTCGACTTCTCCAGGAGCCGTTTTCACAAGGACATCTACCTCTCCGGGATGTTCCTGTACGTGCTGGCCCCGAGCCTGTGCAAGGCGGTGGCCAATGCCTTCGGCCCCGAGCAGGTGAACCTCGCGACCCTGCGCCACGTCTTCGCCAGCTGCGGGTTCGATCTGGGGGAGGGCAGGGCGCCCGCGCTGCCCGACACCCTGATCGACGAGATAGTGGCCAGGCTGGCTCCCCGGCTGGGGCAGGGGGATAACCGGGGGCTGGCGGACGAGATAGTTCAGCGTCTGGGCCAGCAGGCCGCGGCGCCGCTTCCGGACAGTCTGGTGGACGAGATAGTAAGCCGCATCGGCGAGCAGCAACCCGTCGAGCTGTGGGACGAACTGAAGCAGGGGCTGCCGGCCCCGCTCGATCATGATCAGCTCGCCGAGGCCATCGCGGGCAGGCTGCCTGCGGCGGCAGTGGGGGAGCCGGACCTGTCCCCCCTGGCCAGCAGCATCGAGCTGCTCTCCCGCCAGCTGGAGGAGCAGTCCAGCCTCATCCGTGAGCAGCACCGCCTGATCCAGCGCCTGGCCAGCCAACCTGTTCACGGGCCAGGGGCCGCACAGGCGGCGGAGCCGCTGATCGAGGATCTCTCGGACCAGGTGGCGAGCATGAAGAAGGTCAAGGCGAAGGGGATCTTCTAGGGCCCTGTCGACACCGCCATGCAAAAAGCCGAACCCCGGGGTTCGGCTTTTTTGTGGGGGCCGCTCAGGGCTTGGAGCAGACCGGACAGTCTGGCCGTTTGGGCAGCTTCATCTCGCGAAAACTGCCCTGGAGGCCGTCAATCATCAGCAGGCGGCCGCTGTAGCTCTTGCCCGTGCCGGCCAGTAGCTTGATGGCTTCGAGGGCCTGCAGGCTGCCCACCAGGCCGACCACGGGGGCCAGCACTCCGGCCTCGACGCAGCTGAGGGACTGCTCGCCAAACAGGGCGCTGAGGCAGGTGTAGCAGGGCTCGTCCTCCTGCCAGGTGAAGCTGCAGAGCTGCCCTTCGAGCCGGATGGCGGCGCCGCTGACCAGGGGCACCTTGTGCCGGCGCGCGCATAGGTTGAGCAGGTTGCGGATGGCGACGTTGTCGGTGCAGTCGAGCACCAGCTGATGGCTCGGCAGCAGGGCATCGAGCAGGGCCTCGTCGGCGATAACCGCGTGGGTCTCGACCCTGAGCCAGGGATTGAGTGCCCTTAGCGCCAGGGCGGCGGAGTCCACCTTGTACTGGCCGATGCGCTCATCGGTGTGCAGCACCTGGCGCTGCAGGTTGGAGAGTTCCACCCGATCGAAATCCACCAGGGTCAGCCGGCCGACCCCGGCCACCGCCAGATACTGGCTGGCGGCGCAGCCGAGGCCCCCGGCGCCGATCACCAGTACGCTAGCCTGTTTGAGTGCCTCCTGCCCCTCGAAGTCGAAGGACTTGAGCACTATCTGGCGGTTGTAGCGCAGGAGCTCCGCGTCGCTCAGGATCTCGCTCACAGCAGCAGCCCCGAGAAGGGCTCGACGGTCACCGTCTCGCCGGCGGCCACCTTGCCGCGCTCCTGCTCGAGCACGATGTAGCAGTTGGCCCGGGACAGGGAGCTGAATACCCCGGAATCCTGGGAGCCGGTGCTGCGCACCTCCAGGCCGTCTGGGCCCGCGCTCAATATGCCGCGCTGGAAGTCGAGTCGTCCCGGGCTCTTTTTAAGCGACTCGGTGACTGTCGCCTTGAGGAGGATGGGGCGCTCGAACTGCTGGCCGGCGAGGCGGGCCAGCGCCGGCTGCACCAGCTGATCGAAGGTAACCATGGCGGAGACCGGGTTGCCCGGCAGGCCGAAGAACCAGGCGTGAGGCAGCCGGCCGAAGGCAAAGGGCTTGCCCGGCTTGATGGCGAGCTTCCAGAAGCCGATCTCCCCGAGCTCTTCGAGCAGCTGCTTGGTGAAGTCCGCCTCGCCGACCGAGACGCCGCCGGTGGTGATCAGGGCATCGGCCTCGCGGTCGGCCTGCAGGAAGGCGGCGCGCAGGGCGGCCGGATCGTCGGGGATGATGCCAAGGTCCAGGCAGTCTATGCCCATGCGGGTCAGCATCGCCTTGACCCCGTAGCGGTTGGAATCGTAGATGTCCCCATGCCGGAGCGGGGTGCCCAGGGGCTTGAGCTCATCGCCAGTGCTGAAGATGGCCACCTTCAGCGGCCGGCGCACCGAGACGCTGGCGATGCCAAGGGAGGCCAGCAGCGGCAGCTCCCGGGGGCTCAGGCGCAGACCGCTCGCGAGCACCCGGGAGCCTTGTGCCATGTCCTCGCCACGGCGGCGGATATTCTGGCCGGGGGCGGGATTGGTCAGAAAAGTGATCCCGTCGTTGCCGGCCTGCGTTTCTTCCTGCATCACCACCGCCTCAGTGCCCGCGGGCACGGGGGCCCCGGTCATGATGCGGATGCAATGGCCGGCTGGCCATTCGCCGTCATAGGGCTGGCCGGCGAAGGCCTTGCCCGCCACGGGAAGCGGGGTGCCGGCGGCGAGATCTGCCAGGCGCACGGCATAGCCGTCCATGGCGGCATTGTCGAAGGGGGGGACCGAGAGGGGGGAGCTGATCTCCTCGGCCAGTATCCGATCCAGCGCCTGGGGCAGCGGCAGTTGCTCCGTCTCGCAGCAGCAGGTGAGTTGTTCCAGCATCCCTTGCAGCGCCTTGTCCAAGGGGAGGAGTGCACCGGTATCGAATCCCATCATCATGACCTCTCTGGTGTGTAGGGGGCGGATTATCCCAAAAATCCGCCCGGATGGGCAGGCTGATCGCCAAGGAATGCGGGAAAGGCACTCCCGGGCGGGGGAAGGGTGGTCCGACTATCCCCTTGCATGGCCACCCGATAGAGAGAGGGCATCGCAGGCTGGGGCGGCGTTCCATGCCGCGACGGCAGTGCCGACCGGGTCACCACTGCGCCCCCCGGATGGGCAGGCCGGGGCAGGGAAAAGGGCACGGTTTGGCATAAAGTCAGGGAACGGGCTTGAGTTAGTCAGAATTATGACAATAATCGCCCTGTAAGATTGCGCCATGGCACCATGCCGAAGGCCAACACAGTCCCTGAGCGTGGGAGAGAAACACGATGACGAGCTTAAGCCAGGAAGCCCTGTTGGTCAGGGCAGCGCTGGAGGCCCAGGGCCTCGAGACACCTCTGGTGGCCAATGCACTGAACGGCCAGCAGAAGAAGGAAAAAATCGAAGGCCATATGCGCGCCATCATGGAGACGCTGGGGCTGGATCTGGCCGACGACAGTCTGGCAGAGACGCCGCACCGCATCGCCAAGATGTACGTGAACGAGATCTTCTCCGGCCTCGACTATGCCACCTTCCCCAAGGTGACGGTGATCGAGAACAAGATGAAGGTGGACGAGATGATCATGGTGCGGGACATCAGCCTGACCAGCACCTGCGAACACCATTTCGTCACCATAGACGGCTTTGCCCACGTGGCCTACATTCCCCGCGGCAAGGTGATTGGCCTCTCGAAGATCAACCGCATCGTGCAGTTCTTCGCCCGCCGGCCCCAGGTGCAGGAGCGGCTCACCCAGCAGATCCTGCTGGCGTTGCAGACCCTGCTCGGCACCCAGGACGTGGCCATCAGCATCAAGGCGACCCACTTCTGCGTGAAGGCTCGCGGCGTGATGGACTCCACCTCCTACACTACCACCACCTCCCTGGGTGGCGTGTTCAAGACCCAGCCCGACACCCGTGCCGAGTTTCTCGGTGGCCTGAAGGACTAAGTCGCAGGGGGCTTGCCCCCTGATCCCATTATTTTCTGAAAATCCCTAAAGCCATGTCCGCGTCGGCCGATATGGCTCTTCGTGCCGTCGGCTGACCACTGGTCAGCCGGCTCCCTTGCGGCGAGTGATATCGCCCCGGGGGACGCCAGGGCGCGGCGCCTCTTTCGCGGGTACCGACGCGGGCGAGGCTTTATGTACTGCTATGGATGGCGGTGACGGTGGTCGAGCTCCCAGGCCCGGCGCCGACCAATGCCACTTGTTTTCCCCATGCAGGACATGCCATGAACACCATGACGATAGGCAAGAAACTTACCGCCGGCTTTGCCGTTCTCGGCCTGATGATGGCCTTTATCGGCGGCTTCTCACTGTTTGAATTCAGCAAGATGAACCGGGCCGCCATCGGGTTTACCGACAGCATCCTGCCCGCGGTCGTGCGCACCAGCACCCTGGGCGAGACCATCAATGCCCTGCGCCGCTATGAGCTGGATGTCTTCCTGGTGGCGGACGATCCCCAGCAAAGAGCCCATTATCGCAACGAGAGCGAGAAGAGCCTGCAGGAGGTCGCACGCCAGATAGTGGCCCACGATGCCACCATCTGGGCAGAGGATCTGGAGGAGCGTCGCACCTTCGACACCGTCAAGGCGGACTGGGAGAGGTACATCGCCCTGCACCAGCGCATCCGGCAAATGCAGGACGCAGGCCAGCTGATTGAGGCCCAGCACCTCTTCATGGGGGAGGGGATCACCCTCTACACCAACCTGACCAAGTCGGTGGGTGATCTCATCCGCATCAACCACGGCTACTCCGTGGGCTCCCGTGCCGAGGTCGTCGGCGCCTTCGACAGCGCCAAGCTGAGCATCATCATCGCCTTGGTACTGGGGCTGGGGTTGGTCACCGTGCTCTCCGTGGTGCTGACCCGCCAGATCCGCGACCCGCTCATCATGCTGGCGCGCCAGGCCCAGCGCATCGCGAGCGGCGATCTCGGCAAGGGGGAGCTGCAGGAGTGGATCCGCGGCAACCGCTTCAACCGTGACGAGCTGGGTCAGCTGGGCTCGGCCATCGACCGGATGCAGGGGGCGCTGGCGGATCTCGTGAGCGAGATCGCCGGCTCGGTGAGCCAGCTCAGCAGCGCGGTGGAGGAGGTGAGCGCCATCTCCGAGCAGTCCGCCAAGGGCATGGCCAGCCAGCAGAGCGAGGTCTCCCAGGTGGCTACCGCCATGAACGAGATGCAGTCCACCGTCAACGAGGTCGCCCGCAACACCACGGACGCCATGAGTGCGGCCAAGCAGGCCTCCCGCACCTCGACCATGGGCAATGAGGTGGTGCGCAGCGCCATCGGCAGCATCGAACAGGTATCCCAGCAGATAGAGCAGGCGGGCGCCGTGGTGCAGCAGCTGGAGACCGACAGCGCCAGCATCAGCATGGTGCTGGACGTCATTCGCGGCATCGCGGAGCAGACCAACCTGCTGGCGCTGAATGCGGCCATCGAGGCGGCCCGGGCCGGCGAGCAGGGCCGTGGCTTTGCGGTCGTCGCGGACGAAGTCCGCTCCCTGGCCCAGCGCACCCAGGCCTCCACCGCCGAGATCAGCAAGATGATCGAGGTGCTGCAGGAGCGCACCGCCGAGGCGGGCAACGCCATGCAGCTGAGCCGTCAGCAGATGCAGAGCAGCGTCGAGCTGGCGCGGGAGGCGGGGGGCAGCATCGACAGCATCAACGGTGCCGTCACCCAGATCACCGACATGAACACCCTGATCGCCACCGCCACCGAGCAACAGAATGCGGTGACCGAGGAGCTCAACCGCAGCATCGTCAACATCCACGCCGCCGCCGACGAGAATGCCCTGGGGGCGCAGCAGACGGCCCAGGCCTGTGTCGAGCTGAGCAAGCTGGCTAATACCCTGCACCATATGACCCAGCGCTTCACCCTCTAAAGCCTTGCTGGCGTGATAACGAAAGGCCCCGCCAATTGGCGGGGCCTTGTCGTTTCTGGCAGTTTTTTTGACCGTAGGGTCGATTAGCGAAGCGTAATCGGCCGACGCCAGACCCCTTACCCGGCCATTTAGCTCAACCCAATGATCTCTCCGTTATCATCGATATCGATATGACGATAGGCCGGCAGGCTGCCAAGGCCCGGCATGGTCATGATGGGGCCCGCCAGGGCGTAGACGAAGCCGGCACCGGCGCAGAGCCTCACCTCCTCGACGGGCACCTCGAAGTCCGTCGGCACCCCCTTCCTGGCGGGGTCATGGCTGATGGAGAGGGGCGTCTTGGCCATGCAGATGGGCAGGTGATCCCAGCCCGCCGCCGAGAGTCGGGCAAGCTGCTGGCGGGCCTTGTCCGAGAGGGTGACGCCACGGCCGCCATAGCCGCACTCCACCAGGGTGGCGAGCTTGGCCGCCAGGCTCATTTCGTCGGGGTAGAGCAGGCGGGGCTCGCTCGGCTGTGCGCAGGCGCTGACTACGGCCCGGGCGAGCTCGGCGGCGCCGGCCCCCCCCTGGGTGAAGGCCTGGGAGAGGGCGACTCCCTGGGCCCCCGCCTGGCGCGCCTCCTGCTCCAGCAGGGCCAGCTCGGCCTCGCTGTCGGTGGGGAAGCGGTTGATGGCGACCACCACGGGCACCCCGTAGCGGCGGGCGTTGGCGATGTGCCAGGCGAGATTGGCGCAGCCCTGGCGCAGGGTGGCGAGATCTTCTCCCAACAGGCTCTCGGGCAGGGGCTGGCCCGGGCGGATGTCGAGCAGGCCGCTGTTGGCCTTGAGGCCACGCACTGTGGCCACCAGCACCACGCAGGCAGGGGTGAGACCGGACTGGCGGCCCTTGATGTTGAAGAACTTCTCCAGCCCCATGTCGGAGCCGAAGCCCGCTTCGGTCACCACATAGTCGGCGAGGCCCAGGGCCATGCGATCCGCGATGACCGAGGAATTACCGTGGGCGATGTTGGCAAAGGGGCCCGCGTGCACCAGCACCGGGGTCTGCTCCGTGGTTTGCATCAGGGTGGGCTGCAGGGCATCCTTCAGCAGGACCGTCATGGCGCCCGCGACCTCGAGCTGCTCGGCGGTGACGGGGTTGCCGTGCAGATCGAGTGCCAGCTGGATGCGACCGATGCGCGCGCGCAAGTCTTTCAGGTCGCTCGCCAGCGCCAGGATGGCCATCAGCTCGGAGGCGGCGGTGATGACGAAGCGATCGGGGCGCTCGACACCGTCGGCGGTGCCACCCTGGCCTATGGTGAGGTGGCGCAGGGCGCGGTCGTTCATGTCGAGGGTGCGCGGCCAGAGGATGTTGGCCGGGTCGATATCGAGCCGGGTCAGGCCGGTTCTGGTGGTGAACTGGTCGCCCAGCTTCTGTTCGTGGAACAGGCGGGCATCCAGGGCGGCGGCCGCCAGGTTATGGGCGGCACTGAGGGCGTGAAAATCCCCGGTGAGGTGGAGATTCATCTCCTCCATCGGCACCACCTGGGCCATGCCGCCCCCGGCGGCGCCCCCCTTGACCCCGAACACGGGGCCGAGACTCGGCTGGCGTATGGTGGCGATGCTGGGGTGGCCGATGTGATTGAGCCCCATGGCGAGCCCGATCGTGGTGACCGTCTTGCCCTCGCCGAGGGGAGTCGGGGTGATGGCGCTCACCAGCACCAGCTTGCCGGCGTGTGGGGGGGCCTGCTTGAGCAGATCCAGGTCCAGCTTGCCCTTGTAGTGGCCATGGGGGTGGAGCAGGTGCGGCGGGATGGCGAGGCGCTCGGCCAGCGCGTGGACGGGGAGACGGGGGGACTGGCGGGAGATCTCGATATCGCTTAGCATCAGCACCTCGTTGGCATGTCGGGTCAAATATGCGGCGAAGTCTAGAGGAATCAACAAGGTTATCCAATGAGCAATGCTATTTTATCCGGCAGTCGTGAGCCCCATCAAAGCCCCATCCTGCTGGATCTCAACGCCCTCTATCACCCGCCCAAGCAGCCGCTGACCGCCCTTGGCATCATCAGCGCCTTCATCCCGCTGTTCGGCTACGGCTGGCAGGCGATGACCCAGGATCCCGAGACCCACTTTCGCCATGAGCTCGGCAAGCGCATCAACAGGCACAAGAGTGACGAGGCCAACCTTGCCCTCATCCTGCAGCTCGCGGCCATGCTGGACTGCCACTGCCTGCGCATTACCCTGCCTTACACCCTGGGCGAGGCGCAGCTCGTCGCCTTGCAGCAGCGCCTGCCACGCTGGCAGATAGTGCAGCAGGAGACCCTGCTGCTGGCCGATCTGCCGCTCCCTCCCAAGGCCTGATCTTCTCTCCCGCTCCGGCGCCTCAGGTCTCCCTGTCCCAGTAGTGGGGCGCGAGGTAGCGCTCCTGCACGAACTCGATGAAGCAGCGTACCTTGGCGGAAATGAAGCGGCGATGTGGGTAGAGGGCATAGAGCCCCACCTGTCCCTTCTCCCACTCCGGCAGCAAGGGCACCAGCTCCCCCGAGCGCAGCGCATCGCCGACGATGAAGGTGGGCTGCAGTATGATGCCCTGGTGGTCGCAGGCCGCCCGGGTCAGGGCCACGCCGTTGTTGGCTCGCAGGGGCCCCTGGGGGCGCACGCTCAGCTGCTCCCCATCCCGCTTGAAGACCCAGTCCGGCTGGGTCAGGGTGTAGATGAGGCAGTCGTGCTGCTTGAGATCCTCCGGGGTCCTGGGGGTGCCCCGGCGGGCGAGGTAGTCGGGGCTGGCACACACCACCAGCCTCATCATGGCGAGCGGCTTGGCCACCAGGGAGGAGTCCGGCAGGTTGCCGATGCGCAGCGCCAGATCGAAGCCCTCCTCCACCAGGGCGACCCGCCGGTCGCTGTACTCTATCTCCAGCTTGAGCTCGGGAAAGCGCTCGCGAAACAGCGGCAGGGCGGGGGAGAGGTGCAGGTAGCCAAAGTCCATGGGCACCGACAGCTTGAGGGTGCCCTGGGGCTGCTGGTTGTTGCGGGTGAGCTGGCTGTGGGTCTCCTCGAGCTCCGCCAGCAGGGCCTGGGAGCGCTGGTAATAGAAGAGGCCCGCCTCGGTGGGGTTGACTTGGCGGGTGGTGCGCGACAGCAGCCGGGTCGACAGGGACTCCTCCAGCTGCTGCATCAGCTTGGAGGTCATGGCGACCGAGATGCCAAGCTGGTGGGCAGCCCGGGTAAAGCTCTGGCACTCCACCACCTTGATGAAGGTACGCATGGCGGCTATCTGATCCATATTCCACTCTCGGTTGATAATTATTTTAATAAATCGATGATTATCTATTACTACTTGGAGGTTAGCATCTCGTTCACAGATGTGAACCCCTAATGAAGGAACGATCGGAATGAAAATGACCAAGGCCCTGCTGGCCTCCTGCCTGTTTATGGCGGCTCCCCTGATGGCGGCCGATTACGACGTCGACGCGGCACACACCACTGTCCAGTTCAAGGTGGGCCACCTCGGCTTCTCCGAGCTCATCGGCCGGTTCAACACCTTCAGCGGTACCTTCAGCATGGACGACGCCAACCCGGCGGCGGCCAAGGCGAGCTTCGAGATCGATGCCGCCAGCGTGGACTCCAACCACGAAGCCCGTGACAAGCACCTGCGCAGCCCGGATTTCCTGGACGTGAAGCAATTCCCCAAGATGACCTTCGTCAGCTCCGGTTATGAAGGCACCAAGGAGAAGGGCGTGCTCAAGGGGACTTTGACCCTGCACGGCGTCTCCAAGGAAGTGGCCTTCGACATGGTCCACATCGGTGAAGGCAAGGATCCCTGGGGTGGCTACCGCAGCGGCTTCAACGCCACCACCACCATCAAGCGCAGCGACTTTGGCGTGAACTACATGGTGCCGAACATCCCGGACGAGATGAGCATCAACCTGTTTGTCGAAGGCGTGCGCAAGTAATGGGCGCAGCACTTCTGCTTCAAACCCTGGCGGCCCCTTTGGGGGCCGCTTTGCTGTCATGGCGCTGGCCGCGGCTGGGGTATCTGTGGGGGGCGCTGGCCCTCTGGCTGCTGGGCTGCCTGCTGGGGGGCGCCTATGGTGTGCCGGCCAAGGCATGGCAGTGGCTGCCGCTCACCCTGCTGGTGCCCGCCCTGGCGCAGCAGGCCGACAAGCGCGTTGCCCTCGCGATCTTCGCCCTGCTGGGCGCCCTGGTGTGGTGGCTGGGACTCTCCTCCGTGCTCGGCAGCGAACCCGGGATCTGGCTGGCCCTGCTGCCCGCCATCGCCTGGTCTGGCTGGACGTGCAGGTACGCTGACAGCGAGGAGGGGCTCGGTTTCGCTCTCGGCTTCATCTGGCTGGCGCTGGTCATCGGTATCGACGGCAGCCTGCTCATCGCCCAGCTCGCGGGGGCCCTGGCCGCCTTCGCCGGGTTCCGCGCCCTGCTCGGCGCCTTTGCCGGCGTCAAGGTGTCGCCAAGTAGCCTGGGACTGGCGCTCGCCTTCGTGCAGATGCTCGCCTGGCAATACGTGGAAGTGCCGCTCTTGGTGCTGCTGCCTGTCTGGTTGCTGCCCCTGCTTGAGCGGGCGCTGCACAGTCGCCCGGGACTGACCCGTTGGGGCCTTCTCATCCTGGTGGCGGGGATAGGGGCAGGCGTGAGCCTGTGGTGGGTGTGGCCAGAGGCCTCTCTTTATTGATTTAAGTATAAAAAACAGGCTATTACCGTATAAATTGACGGGCTTGTCATAGTCTGTGTAGATAAAGATTGAGACCCATGGTGCTTTCAGATAAAAAGGATTTTCATTATCTGGACACACACAGAACCCGGCTTTGCCGGGTTCTGTTTGCCTGCTTTCCCGCGGCACGCTAAGGAGGCCACAGTTGCACAGTCAGGGATCTGAGCATCTGTTTTTTAGCCATTTCACCGAACAGGGACGCCTCGGGGATCTCTGCATCCTGCTGGTGACCCATTTGCTGCCCGACAGACCCCACTTCATCCAGGTGCTCGACCAGGTGGGGCGGGTCGGCGCCATCCTGCCCAAACCCAAGTCCGTGCACGGACCCACCCTGGCCTGGGCACAGCAGCACTACCCCGTATTGCCCCTCAATCGTCACTGGACCTCGGATCCCGAGGGGGTCATCGACCAGATTGCCCCCCTGGTGCGGGAGCATGAGCGGCTCATCATCCTCGACATCGGTGGCTACTTTGCCAAGAGCCAGGCGGTGCTGGCCGAGCACTTTGGCGAACGCTTCATCGGGGTGGTGGAGATGACCGAGAACGGCCATCAGCGTTACGAGCAGGAGCACCTGGCGGCCCCCGTCATCTCGGTGGCCCGCAGCCCTCTCAAGCAGGCGGAAGATATCCAGATCGGCCTGAGCGTGGTCTACTCCGCCGAGTCCCTGGCGCGCACACTGCGACGCACCTTCAACGTCTGTCAGGCCGCCCTGTTTGGCTATGGCAAGGTGGGGCGCAGCATCGCCCGCGAGCTGCGCTGCCGCAACCTGCACCTGGAGCTGGTGGAGACGGATGCCCTGCGCCAGGTGGAGGCGCTCTCCCACGGCTTCAAGCTGGTGAACAAGGCCGAGGCCCTGGCGCGGGCCGAGCTGGTGATCTGCTCCACCGGCAACGGCTCCCTGGACCTGGCGGATCTGCAGGCCCTGCGCCCCGGCGCCATGCTGGCGTCCGTCACCTCCGCCGACGACGAGTTCGCGTTCTGCCTCTCCCAGCTGCCCTGGCCGAGCGAGGAGGTGTGCCCCCACGTGCTGGCGCTGAGCCGCCCGGACGGCAGCACCATCTTCCTGCTCAACCGGGGTGAGGCGGTCAACTTCGTGCACGGCGCCGTCATCGGCGAATATGTCTATCTGGTGCTGGCGGAGATCATCGAAGGGGTGCACCTGCTGGCCCGGCAGGCATCTGACGCAGGCCTGCACGAACTGCCCGAAGCCACCATGCAGCGCATCGCCCGCCACTGGTTAACCGATTTTCACGGAGTCACCCCATGACAGAGACACAAATTCCGATGAACAAACCGCGCATTGAAATCCGTTACTGCACCCTCTGCCGCTGGATGCTGCGGGCGGCCTGGCTGGCCCAGGAGCTGCTCTCCACCTTCGACAGCGAACTCGGCGAGGTGGCGCTGGTGCCCGCCAGCAAGGGGGAGTTCCGCATCCTGGTGGACGGGGTGCTGGTGTGGGATCGGGTGGCGGACGAGGGCTTCCCGGAGGCCAAGGAGATCAAGCAGCGGGTGCGCGATGTCATCGCCCCCGAGCGCGACCTCGGCCACGCGGATCGCAAGCCCGCAACCGAATGAGGCGTGAAGATGAAAAAGAAGAGGGAGGCATCAGCCTCCCTCTTCTTTTTGTTGCCGTGACGGCTGGCTGGCGACGTCAGCCTGGACGGGGGCGCCGATATAGCGCGCCCGCTTGTGGGGCTTGATGCAGTGCACGTCCACCCAGACCAGGCCGTCGATGCAGTGGTTGAAGTCGGGGTCGATGCCAAAGTCCATGAACTGCACGCCCCCCGGCTCGCACAGCTCGGCGTACTGCTTGTAGAGGGTGGGAATGGCGCAGCCCAGGTTGTCGAGCCCCGCCTTGAGCACCTTGAGGTCGTCCCCGTAGTCGCGCCCCTCGAACAGGGGCGGGGTCTGGGGGTAGGGGCGGCGGGAGGGGGCGAGCGCCAGCTCGGGGGCGAAGTGCTGGCGGTAAAAGCCCACCAGCAGATCCTTGGCCGCCGGGGGCAGGCTGCCGGAGAGGGTCACGGGCCCGAACAGGTAGCGGTACTGGGGATAACGGGCCAGATAGGCACCGATGCCGAACCAGAGATAATCGAGCCCCCGCTTGCCCCAGTAGGCGGGCTGGATGAAGCTGCGGCCGAGCTCGATGGCCTGCTCCAGGCGGGGCAGCAGCTTCTCCTCGAAACCGAACAGGGTGTGGCTGTAGAGGCCGTCCAGCCCCTTGCTCGCGAGCCGCTCGGCCACCGGGGCGAAGCGATAGGCTCCCACGATGTCGAGCCGGGCCGGATCCCAGAGAAGGAGGTGGTGGTAGTCATCGTCGAAGGCGTCGAGATCCCGCCGCCGCCCCGAGCCTTCCCCCACGGCGCGAAAGGCGATCTCCCGCAGCCGGCCGAGCTCGCGCAATATGGTCGAGTGGCTCTGCTCGTGGCGGCGATAGAGCAGGATGCGCTGGCCGTCCGGGGTCTGTCCGAGCAGCTCGCACCCGTCGATGGCCTGCTTCAGCTGGCGGCGATCCTCCGGCAGGGCGATGGGGGCTTCGGTCTGCAGTCGCCCCTTCTTCCCCTTCCCGAGGCGATAGAGGTGGCTGCGCACCAGGGCGGCGGCGCTCTTGGGGGCGAGATCCCCGAGGCTCTGGGGCGGAATGCGCTCCCCCAGGGTGAGGGAGAGGCGCCGCCCCTGCTGGCGAAACAGCTGCTTGACCAGCAGCAGGCCGGCCCAGTCGTTGTTGAGCCAGGCGGCGAGATAGAAGGAGAGGCCGTTGCGCCCGTCCAGGTGCACCGGCACCAGGGGGGTGCGGGTGCGCCTGGCCAGCTTGATGAAACCTCCCTGCCAGGGGCCGTCCTTCACCCCCTTGGGGCCGAGCCGTGACACCTCGCCGGCGGGGAAGATGATGAGGGCCCCCTCCCGGGCCAGGTGCTCCCCCATGGCCAGGATGGCGCGCCTGTCCGTCTTGCCCCCCAGGTTGTCCACCGGCAATAGCAGGGGGCGCAGGGGGGCGAGCTCTGCCAGCAGCCGGTTGGCCACTATCTTGACGTCCGGGCGAATGCGCCCGAGCAGGCGCAGCAGGGCGAGGCCGTCCAGGGAGCCGATGGGGTGGTTCGCGACCAGGATGACCCTGCCGCTGGCGGGGACGTTCTCGAGCTGCGCCTCGCTCACCCGATAATCGAAGTCGAGCTCGGTGAGCGCCTGCTCGACGAAGTCGAGGCCGCGAAGGTGGGGATGGCGCTGGGCAAAGCGGGCGAAGGCCTCCTCGTGGAGCAGCCAGCGCAGCCCTTGCCGGAGCAGGGGACGGAGGAGGGGTTGGGTGGCGAGCCGGGGCAGGTGTTGCCCCAGCAGGGTATCGACGTCGAACATGGGCAAGGCTCCGCTGAACTTTGCTCAAGCTTCCCTTCCCTGCGTTCCCGCCGTGTGGCAGCGCCGTGACGGTTTGATGACGGGGCGAACCCCGTCCTCAATCCCTTACTCTGCCCGCCAGGCCGAGGTGAGGCGCACCAGCGCCACCAGGGTGGCGACTGCCTTCTCCATGGATTGCAGGGGGATGAACTCGTGCTTGCCGTGGAAGTTATGGCCCCCCGTGAAAATATTCGGGCAGGGCAGCCCCATAAAGGAGAGGCGGGCGCCGTCGGTGCCGCCGCGAATGGGCTTGATCTTCGGGGTCACGTCGGCAGCCTCCATGGCGGCCCTCGCCAGTTCGACGATGTGGGGATGGGGCGCTATCTGGCTGCCCATGTTGCGGTAGCTTTCCGCTATCTCCAGGGTGATGCGCGCCTTGGGGGCGTCGAGCTGCAGGGAGGCGACCCGCTCCTTGAGCTGGGCCTGGCGGGCGGCGAAGCCCTCGTCGTCGAAGTCGCGGATGAGGTAGTGCAGGGTGCTCTCCTCCACGGTGCCCTCCATCCGGGCCAGGTGGAAGAAGCCCTCGTAGCCCTCGGTACACTCCGGGGTCTGCTGGGGCGGCATGGCAGCGTGGAAGCGGGCGGCCAGGGTCTGGCTGTTGATCATGCTGCCCTTGGCGGTGCCGGGGTGGACGTTGTTGCCGACGATGCGCACGGTGGCGCTGGCGGCGTTGAAGTTCTCGTATTCGAGCTCCCCGAGCTCGCCGCCGTCCACCGTGTAGGCCCACTTGGCCGGGAAGCGCTCCAGGGGGAAGCGGTCGGCGCCGCGGCCTATTTCCTCGTCCGGGGTGAAGCCAATCCAGAGATCGCCGCGGGGGATCTCGGGGTGGGCCTGGAGGTGCTGGACGGCGGTGAGGATCTCGGCGATCCCCGCCTTGTCGTCGGCGCCCAGCAGGGTGGTGCCGTCCGTGGTGATGAGATCCTGCCCCAGGTAGTTTTTCAGGAAACGGTACTGGCGGATGGCCAGCACCTCGTCCCCCTTGCCGAGGCAGATGTCACCCCCCTGGTAGTTCTCGACAATCTGGGGCACCACCTGCCGGGCCTCGTAGTCGGCGGTATCCATGTGGGCGATGAGCCCGATGGCCGGTGCATCCGGCTGGTTGCCCGGCAGGCAGGCGGTGAGGTAGCCGTGCTCGTCCAGGGTGACCTGGGCCAGCCCCATGGCGGTCATCTCGTCGAAGAGGGCGCGGGCGAAGACGAGCTGCCCCTCGCTGCTGGGGCAGGCGGGGTTGGTAGCGTCGGAGCGGGTGTGGAAGGTCAGGTAATGGAGAAAACGCTCAAGCAGGGTGGTCATGGGCAGGCCTCGGGTCACGGAAGAGGAGCCATTGTGGCCAAGATGCTCACGACGCTTATTGCGTCAGCGCAGCTTTTGATGACTTTATCGGAAGCAGGAGAGGGGGGAGGGCGGAACCGGCGAGGGCTTTTGGGTATCTGGATGAATAAAAATTCCAAAATAAAAACTGGTTAAGCATATGCGAAAGCCCTGAATTTGCCCCTGGCCCAGCATTGGCGAGGGGTAGGGGAAAAAGGGCGGATCACCCGTTATTTTCAGGGCTTATCCAGACCGGACTCATACCCCGCCATCCCAGAGCCCGCCTCGCTGGCAGCGAGATCTGCCCCCCCGACGAAAACCCGTTTTTTAACACGATTTTTTATTGTCACTGGCGGCGGTAAGTGTGTACACTCCGCGCCGATCCGAGGGTAACCCTGAGCAGGCAGAGGCCGCCAGACACCCGGAGGGTCACACGCCTATAGGGCGAGGCACGCAGAAACGACAGACACTGCTGGGGAATGGTTTCTTTAATACCGGTTAGGCTCCGGTATCAGGGAGAACAACGGACTCTCATCTTTCGGCTGACCGAGTGAGCCAACGGCTCATCATCTTCCCTTGTCATGGGCGGTCACTGACGTTGAGCTGGCTGTGGTGGTCGTCGTCTATCAACACCTTGCGTGCTGACGTCTTCCCTTCTCTTCCTTGGAACCCTCTCCTGTCCGTCGGGAACGCTGCCGAATGATGAACAAACGGCGTGGCTGATGCCGATTGTCATCAAAGTACCGCGGCGCCCCGTTAAGGTGGCACCGCATACCGTTGAGCTTGATGTAAAGCCACCAGCCCCACATCAAGACTCGTTACTTCCCAAGATCCACCAGGCAGCCTTGGCTTGCCGCGATGTGCAACAGATTAACCGGGGTGACCGGGCCACGGCGAGGCAGACAGGCCGCCGCCGAGTGTGCCGTCACGCACCGGGCAGGCAGGCCACGCTGGCCCGCCCCATGTTGCCATCGATGGTCTGGATGTGATTGAGGGTAACGAAGGCGGCCCACGGCCGCTCATTTGCGAGGCATAGCCCATGACTAACTGGTCCAGCAAGGACTCCTTGAAGGTCTACAACGTTCCCTACTGGGGTGCGGGTTTTTTCAATATCAATGACGCCGGTCATGTGACCGTTTCCCCCGACAAGTCTCGTCCCGAGGCGCAGATCGTGCTGTCCGAAGCCATCGAGCAGCTGCGCCAGTCCGGGCTGACCACCCCTGTGTTGCTGCGCTTCCCCGACATCCTCAAGAGCCGGGTCGACGCGCTGTTCAACGCCTTCGGTCAGGCCATCGAGAAGTCCGGCTATGAAGGGGACTACCTGTGTGTTTACCCCATCAAGGTGAACCAGCAGCGTCGCGTCATCGAGACCATCAGTCAGTCCTACAGCGACAAGCCCCGGCTTGGGCTGGAAGCAGGCTCCAAACCGGAGCTGCTGGCCGTGCTGTCCCATCACCATAGCCAGGGCTCGGTGATCGTCTGCAACGGTTACAAGGACCGGGAATACATCCGCCACGCCCTGCTCGGCAACCTGATGGGCCACAAGGTCTACATCGTGGTGGAGAAGCCCTCCGAGCTGGAAATGGTGCTGGACGAGTCAGCTCGCCTGAACATCAAGCCCAATATCGGGGTCCGCGCCCGACTCGCCTCCACCGGCTCCGGCATGTGGGAGTCGAGCGGCGGCTCCATGTCCAAGTTCGGCCTCTCCGCCTCCCAGATCCTGGCGCTGGTCGAGCGCCTGCGCAGCCTGGGCAAGCTGGACTGCCTGCAACTGCTGCACTTCCACCTGGGCTCCCAGATCGCCAACATTCGCGACATCCAGGGCGGCATCCGCGAGTGCGGCCGCTTCTACGCCGAGCTGTGCCGTCTGGGCGCCAAGGTCGAGGTGGTGGACGTGGGCGGTGGCCTGGGCGTGGACTATGAGGGCACCCGCTCCCAGAGCCACTGCTCCGCCAACTACAGCCTGTCCGAGTACGCCAACAACGTGGTCTGGGGCATCGGTGACGTGTGCCGCGAGTTCGACCTGCCGCACCCGACCATCATCAGCGAGTCCGGCCGTGCCCTGACCGCGCACCACGCCGTCCTTGTCACCAACATCATCGGTGCCGAAGGGGTCGAGGTGAACGACATCAGCGCGCCGGATGAAGACGCGCCCACCATTCTGCAGAACATGTGGAAGGGCTGGCTGGACCTGCGCGGGGAAGATCCCTCCCTGCTGGAGATCTTCCACGACTCCGTGGCGGATCTGGCTGACGTCAACACCCAGTACACCATGGGCCTGCTGAACCTGGAGCAGCGCGCCTGGGCCGAGATGCTGCACCAGAACACCTGTCTGGCGCTGAAAGAGCTGCTCAACCCGGTCAACCGCAACCACCGCGCCCTGGCTGACGAGCTCTCCGAGAAGCTGGCGGACAAGTGCTTTGCGAACTTTTCTCTGTTCCAGTCCCTGCCGGATGCCTGGGGCATCGGTCAGGTGTTCCCGGTGATGCCGCTCTCCGGCCTCGAGCGCCCGCTCACCCGCCGCGGCATCCTGATGGACATCACCTGTGACTCCGACGGTCAGGTGGAGCACTACGTCGACGGTCTGGGGGTGGAAAGCACCCTGCCGATGCCGGAGTACGGTGAGAACGAAGAGTGCCACGTCGGCTTCTTCCTGGTGGGTGCCTATCAGGAGATCCTCGGCGATCTGCACAACCTGTTCGGTGACACTCACTGTGCGGAAGTGTGGCTGGACGAGGAAGGCAGGATGGACATCCGCAACGTGGTGCGCGGCGACACCGTCGACCAGCTGCTGCGTTACGTCAACATCGACCCGTCCGTCATCCGCGAGAACTACCAGCGGATCGTCTCCCACCCGGCGCTGGACGACGCGACCCGCAAGGCCCTGCTCGAAGAGCTGGAGCTGGGTCTGCAAGGCTACGCCTACCTGGAAGACGAATAAGCCCTGGCTTGTTCGCCCCGTCGGTGAACACACAAAGACGGGAATAAAAACGGCGCCTTAGGGCGCCGTTTTTGTTGTGCGGCGTTAAGGGGGCGAAGGGCTTGCGCACGGGATGTGCCCTCGCACCAGGCGTCTCTGCCCTTGGAACCCGCCAGCAAAGAGGAGCTGATTGCCATGTTCCGCCAGCTCGCCCGCCGCCAGGGGGCGTCTCTCGTAGCCATAGACGCGCTGCCGACGGCCAGGGTTTCTCGGTGTATTCAGTTGCCCCGCTTGTTGCCCAGAAGCGTCTTGCCCAGCTCCTGCAGGGCGACCATGGCGCCGTAGCTGGCATCGGACTTGCCCACCTCATCGGCGACATAGAGAAAGTCTGACTTGTACTTCTCTACCGCCTCCGTCGGGTTGGCGGCATCGATAAAGTCCTCCTGCACCTCGAACCCTTGCGCGAGCAGCGCCGACTTCTCGGTCAGAAAGCTGGGGGATGCCATGTCGATATAGGTGTATTGCTGCCGATTGGAGGCCGGCACGCTGAAGAACTGGTATCTGGCCATCTGTTGCTCCTGATGTGAACTGCCTTGTTGCGATAGGGAGAACGCGCAGGCTGCCCCGTTTGACGGGATTTTGGGCAGCATTTGAGTCGTCCTGTCGCAGCCTACCCAGAGTCAAGGCAAGGCGCAATCGGTGAACACGGGATGGGCGCAGATAGGGGGGAGGTTCAGGCGGGCACGCTGTCTGGGATTGCCGCCTCGGCGCGGCAGTGCGCCAGCAGCTGGTCGCCCGTCATGGGACGCCCGAGTAGATACCCCTGCAGGGTGTCACAACCGAGCAGGGTCAGCAGGGCGCGCTGCTCCTCGGTTTCCACCCCTTCGGCCACTATGCGCATCTCCAGGGCCTGGCCCAGGGCGATGATGGCGCCGATGATGGTGGCATCGTCCCCCTGTGGCGCCAGCGTGGTGACGAAGCCCCTGTCTATCTTGAGCTCGTTGGCGGGGAAGCGCTTGAGGTAGAGCAGGCTGGAGTAGCCGGTGCCGAAGTCGTCGATGGAGATGCCAAGCCCGAGCTCGGCCAGGCGGCTGAGGATGGCCAGGCTCTCCTCGGCGTTCTCCATGGCGGTGGTTTCGGTGATCTCCAGGGTCAGGTGACGGGCCTCCAGCCGATGGCGGGCGAGGGCGGATTCTACCTCTTCCAAAAGGCCAGGGCTGGCCAGCTGTATGGTGGAGAGGTTGACGGCCACGCTCCAGTCCGGGTGCCCTGCATCCCGCCACCGGCTCATCTGGCGGCAGGCCTCGTCGATGACCCAGTTGCCGATGGGAATGATGAGTCGGCTCTTCTCCGCCAGGGGCAGGAAGCGGGCCGGCGAGATGGCCCCCTGCTGCGGGTGTTGCCAGCGCAGCAGGGCCTCGGCACCGACCACCTCGCCGCTGCGGGCGGCGTATTTGGGCTGGTAGTGCAGGGCGAGCTCCCCCCGCTCCAGGGCGTGTTGGAGCTCCTGTTGCAGCAGGAACTGCTGGTGGGCGTTGGCGTTCATGGCGCTGTCGAAGTAGTAGTAGTCGTTGTGCCCCCGCTCCTTGGCGTAGTACATGGCGGCGTCGGCGTTGAGGGTCAGCTCGTGCAGGCTGGTGCCGTCCTGGGGATAGACCGCAATGCCGATGCTGGCGGTGATGTGCAGGCTGTGGTGCTCCCACTGATAGGGCTGTGCCAGGGCGGCCAGCAGGCGCTCGGCGAAGGCCGTGGTCTGGCCGACATCCCCCGGCGCCAGGGCCAGCACGAACTCATCCCCCCCGAAGCGCGAGGCGGTGTCATTGGGGCCAAGGAGCGCGGAGATCCGCTCCGCCACTTCGACCAGCAGCAGATCTCCGGTGTGGTGGCCGTGGGCATCGTTGATGATCTTGAAGCCGTCGAGATCGAGAAACAGCAGGGAGAAGCTGCGCTGGCTGTGCTGGCACTCCTGAATGCGCTGCTCCAGGCGGTCGGCGAACAGCAACCGGTTGGGCAGCCGGGTCAGGCTGTCGTGCAGCGCCAGCTTGAGCAGCTCGTTGTGGGCCTGGTGGAGGGAGGTCGAGAGGCGCGCTGCGTGGGCATCCAGCATGGAGAGGACCAGGGCGATGGCGAACACCGCCAGGGTCACGATGATGACCACGGTCGCCAGCCACTGGGTATCGAGCCCGGTGTAGAGGGCGCCGCACAGGCTCCCTTCCGGAAACTGGGCCGCTGCCATGCCGGTGTAATGCATGCCGATGATGGCGGCCCCCATGACGAGGGAGGCGCAAGCCTTGCTGAAGAAGGCGCGTGGGCTGCTGTTGCGCAGCCTGAACGCAATCCAGAGGGCGGCCCCCGAGGCGAGCACGGCGATGAGGATGGAGAGGACGAAGAGCCCCCTCTGGTAGTGGATGCCGGGCATTATCTTCATCGCCGCCATGCCGATGTAGTGCATGGTGGCGATCCCGGCCCCCATCAGCACGGCTCCGAACAGGATCCGGCCCCAGGGGAGCTGGGGGCGGCTCACCAGCCAGAGGGCGAAGGCCGACGAGCCGATGGCCGCCACCAGGGAGAGACCGGTGAGGGGGAGATCGTAGCCGAGCGCGATGGGCAAGTTGAAGGCGAGCATGCCGATGAAGTGCATGGACCAGATACCGAACCCCATGGCAAAGGCGCCCCCCGTGAGCCACAGAACGGCGGCCCTTCCCTGGCTCTGGCTCACCCGGCTCGTCATGTTCAGCGCCGTGTAGGAGGCGAGCACCGCCACCAGGATGGAGAAGAACACCAGGTCGTGGCTGTAATAACTGTCGAGCATGGGGTGGGTCGCGGTCACATTCATCTACTCTGGGGTGAAAAACGGCCTGTACCATGGCCGGATAGAGGATCGCATCGGGTTGGCGATTGTACACCAGGGCCCCCCGGGAGGAGCCAGCGATACCTGGTGAAATGGCCGCGATATGGCGGCGAAAAGGCCGTTTTTCTGCCGTATTGGCGGCCTTCCTCTGTGTTCAGGGCGGTTTGGGTTCCAAACATTCCCGCTCTAAAGGCAGGGGTTAGGCGAGGGGGGCTGATGGGCGGTCCCGCGACGCCTTGATTCCCGGCACAGGACTCCTGACGCCAGGTACCAGAGGACGTGAGATGGGGTTCGATACCCATGGGCCGGGGACGTTGTTGCTCATGGGGCCAGGCAGATCTGTTCTCAGCGCGATGATCCCTCCCTATCGTGCCCTCTTGCTGGACGCCGCCATGACGCGCCGGGGAACCACCAAGGCGGGCCACCGCCTGGCGGCGGATGGTCGTCTGCCCCGTATGAGGCTTTGCTACCCCGGCACATCTGTTATCATGCCACCTCATTCTTGTTATCTCATTGAGCCTGCTGGAGAAATCATGCCCCGTATCCTCTATCTGCTGCGCCACGGCCAGACCCGCTATAACGCCGAATTGCGTCTGCAGGGGCGCTGCAACTCCGAGCTGACCCCCAGGGGGGAAGCCCAGGCCCTCGCCATGGGGAACCGGTTGAGTGAATTGCTGGCTGATCCCGCAAGCTGGACCCTCTACGCCAGCCCCCTCGGCCGGGCCCGGCAGACGGCAGAGCGAGTGTGTCAGCAGCTTGGGCTGGAGAAGGATCGCATCGTCTGGGACGAGCGGCTGGTGGAATTAGGGATGGGGGAGTGGGAGAGCTGCCGGGTACCCGAGCTGCTGGCGGCCCACCCCGAACTCGATCTGGAGGAGCCGGACTGGTATCTGCAGGCCCCCGGTGGCGAGAGCTTCCAGAGCATACAGCGCCGGGCGCTAAGCTGGCTCCAGGATGCGCGCATTGCCGAGCAGGCCATTGTGGTCTCCCACGGTCTGTTTGGCGCCATGTTGCGCGGCGCCTATGCGGATCTGGACTACACCACCACCTGGCTGCAGGAGCTGCCGCAAGATGCCTTCTTCAAACTGAGCGGCGGCCGCATCGAGCGGATTGCCTGCTGACCACACGAAGGCGGCCCGCCGTGGGCAGCACTATATCGTCTGAAGTAAGGACCCATAATAATCTGAAAGTGCAGAAATTTTGGTCACATTACCTTGCAGCTCAGTCAGTCTGGTCAGTTTCATGGCGGCTCTGAAACTGTTTGCATCCAGCTCTGTGAGAGGGTTAGCCAGTTCAATACATGGTCCCAGCTCCAGCAACCAGTAAGGTTCCACATTCCCCTCGGCCAGCGGTGTACCTGTCTGTTCTTCGGTCAGTTGTTCCCTTCGCCGCTTCCGACATGTCAGCACGGGCCAGACATGGGTGACCTCCCGTGTCTGGCCATCTGCTGCAAGGGTAGCTACGGCCAGATAGCTGATTTCGTTCATCAGCTGATCATCGTAACGGGTGGCAATGGTTTCGGCAGGGGTGTGATACCAGCGGGCAGAACCATCACGAAATGCATTGAAGTAACTCGCTGGGCGACTGTTTTCCGGTGCAGTCGGAATAATCAGAGTGAGATCATGGTGGCGGACCTGCTGCATCCCCAGGGTGGCAATCCGGCTGGGCTCTTCCAGATAGAAGTGGCCCGAGTGGATGGCTGGATAGCGGAACTCTTCCACCGATTTACCCAGCTTTTGCTCAAGGAAGGTTTGCAGCCAGCAAGAGCCGCTGTGATCTTCTGCTGGCAACAGGGCAAAGGCACCGATACCAATCCGCTCGATCTCCTCCTGATAGGGATTTTCCGTTCCGGGTTGCTGGCTCATAAAGCCAGGATAGAGCGCAAAAGCGCCGAAGGTGGGGCGGCTGGGTATTGGGTCATCCTGTTGCTGATAGAGCAGGGCGTCCCGATAACGATGCATCTGGTTGACGGCATCATCGGGTACCCTGTCTCTCGGATCATCTTGAGTGCCATTATCGACTCGGTACTTGGCATCAAACAGCCAGATAAAGGTGTCGCCACTGCCAGTGGTGGCTTCGATCAGAATGTCTGGCTTCTGGGGAACCAGCAGGGAGTGAACCGGCTTGTTGGTCTTGTGAAATCTCGGTTCATGGGCCAGCTTGATCTTTACACCGTCTGCTGCACGAAGGTACTCCCAGCAGTACTTCATTCCCTCGGCCAGCCGGGTATCCCAGCCATCGCGGGTGAAGTTAAATGCAGGTGTTTTCACCTCGGTAAATCCCAGCGTCAGGATAATCCGGCGCACCTCGATCACGCACCAGAGCTCGTAGAGCTGATCCATGCTGCGCACGCCGGCCACGGCATCATTACCCAACGCATCGAGATAGAGGCGCAGTTGCTGCCAGATGCGGTAAACCGCACTGTATCCGCTCTTTTGCTGCAGTACCAGAGACTCGCGGTGCAACACCGCCGCCGGACCGATCTCCTGCATCAGGGGGTGAGCCAGCGCCTGATCCAGCGGTTTGCTCCACGCCTTGAGGCGGTCAAAAAAGGCCCTGGACAGCAGGGTGCGATCGCCCTGTTGTGTCAGCTGTTGCAGCATCCTTCCGGTGCGCTCCAGCACAAATTTGATAAAGCGGTTTTCCGGGGTATCCGTGGTCAGTTGTTTACGCTCCACCCGGTACCTGCGTTCGATACCGTTATCCAGATCCTGGCGGATCTGTTCGGCTTGCTTCGGGCGTGGCGGGCGCTTCATTCTGGCGGCCAGCAGATACTCGGTCTTGCTTTGCAGCCTGCTGTGGGGCGCATTGATGATCTGGCGGGTCCCCCGCTCAAGTTCCTTGTGCAGGGCTTCGAAATGGGCAAGCCAGAGCAGAGGGAACGGTTCGGCCTTGCGCTGGCTGTGGCCCCCTTGCTGACTGGTCGCGCTGTTCAGGGTAAAACGCCAGTAGGGGTACTGCTCATCCAGCACCTGATGGATCAGGGGGACATCCCGGCGGATATCCAGCTTGACCGGATAGACCTCGAACCAGAGCGTCAGCTGAATGCGAGCAGC
Source organism: Aeromonas sp. FDAARGOS 1415 (assembly GCF_019048365.1). Lineage (NCBI taxonomy): Bacteria > Pseudomonadati > Pseudomonadota > Gammaproteobacteria > Aeromonadales > Aeromonadaceae > Aeromonas > Aeromonas sp. FDAARGOS 1415. The sequence continues at coordinate 2,886,349 of NZ_CP077363.1, forward strand.
TTTTCCTGCAGCCGATTTCGGTTGATAAGAGAAGGGGAGTGCAAGTGTGCCTACTTCGTTGCCGGTATTGAATCCCCCCAGCAGCTCCTGCGATCCATGCCTGCTTTTGAAGCGAAACGACTCGCAGATCCGCTGCAGATGATGCTCCAGCCGCGGCGCATCACTCCCCTCGCTAACGCCGTTAAGAAACTCCCATTCGAATTCGTAAAAGCAGTTCTCATACAACAGAGGGGTTGGCAGTACCAGAGAGGTGAGAGCCTGATCATCAGGCAGCTCCAGCGGGCAGCCATCAGCCTCAGCCAGAGTGATGGAAAGGGGCTGCGAGAAGCGCACAACTGGCGGTTCGTATCTGCCCGCGCTCGCTGGCAGGCCCGATTTGTCGCTCTCCTGTTGATGATGGGCGCGGGTAGCTTGTAACTGCCGATAACGATCCCCAACCGTCTTTTCATTGGCGTAGATCCGCAAAATCCAGTCACGGCTCTGCAGGGTAAACAGGCACTCCATCACAACCCCCTTACGGCCAGAAGCTGGTAAAGCACTGCCGTGCCAGCCGCTCTTTCATCCAGGCCAGTTTCTTCTTGCTGCGGCAGGGGACGTGCGGCGGTTCTGCGGGGGCGGAATCTTCACCGGCGGCAGTCACCTTGCAGTTAAACAGGTCAGGGCGTGTGTTATCCCAGTGACTACCAAATTGTTCTGCCAACACCTTTTCCAGGTCAGTCAGCAGGTCGCTATCAGCAGCCTGATGGCTGCGCAACTTGTCGCTATCCCCCTCAATGCGCGGTAATACCTTGCACATCATAAAGTCATCCCAGATGGCGACCAACTCTGCGGTATTGGCGGGGCGATGGGCCAGCAGGGCCAGCATCAGCTCGTTCAGGGCGCGATAGGCCAGTTCGAACGGGCTCTGTTGAAGTATCCCGTTGACTGCCTTCAGGAAGGTGACGCTCTCTTTACTGAGTTGCTCCAGCTCGGGGATGTCAGTAATGGCACGTCCGTCTGACCAGGTCGGATAACCAAGCCGTTTTGGCTGCAATGCCGGTGCAAAGTAGGCATCGAAATCGTTGGGGAAGAACTCGTTAAAGTCGAAGGTGAGGGCCCTGTCGATCACTTTGCGGGAAAAGCCGTGGGTGGTCTCGTCCATATTGACGGTACCGGCCACCATCAGATTGAAGGGGATTGCGATACCGTGCTGGCAGAAGCTGGCCCAGATCTCCTGATGTAGGGCAATATTTAGGTCCAGTCCCAGTTTTTCCGTCAGTTCGGTACGCGCATTCTCATCCAGTTGCTGGCGAAGCGTATCTGCTTTGAGCAGGGGATCGCACTGGTATAGATAGTCGTATTCGACCCCTTCTATGCCGTTAAATGCGGTCAGCTCGGATGAGGTATACCAGTGGCGTGTCTCCAGTACCGAGAGATAGTCGGCGAAATATTGTTCAACCGGAGCCAGGTTCATTTCGTCGAGACAGAGCCAGAAGGGGGGGATATGGTCCAGTTGTTCCTGGCTCAGACCAATCTTGCCATCGGCTCTGACTTCGCCAACACACTCGAAAATATGAATCCAGGCTTGAGTAATAAAATGCAGCACCGGAGTTGATACATACTCCTTTTTACCACTGATCCTGGAGATATAGCCCAGTAGATCAGAAGGCTCGTGCCAGTCTGGCCGAACAGGTATCAGACAGTAATTTTTCTGGTCTGGATAGTGATAGACCTGCTCACGAATAAAACGGGTTTTACCAGTACCAGAAATGCCAGCGAGGAGGAGAAACGGTTTGTAAAGGCTTGAGGGGTTGAATTTAGGTATATTCTTGATGTCTAATATAGGATGTTCTTTGTTAGATAAAAAACTAACACACTTATCATATAAACTAAGCAGCCACTCAAGATCTTTTATTAGCTCTTCATCTGAAGGTATGTCATCAGCCGGGTAATATTTTGCTGAAATATTTGTTGGTTCATATGATTTCCCCAAGTTTGTTGTTGCATGTAGGTTTAGAGATTCGTTATCCCATGTGGAGAGCTCAGGGATATTGTTCAGAAGTTGTAATTTTAACTCAATTGCTTGTCTTTGGGCATTTCCCGTGCCTAATTCCCGGGTGGGCGCTGTCGTTCCTTGATTTAAAGAAAGGTAAAATCCAGAACCATCGGCGCAGAATAAATAAACAGGATATATTCCAGACTGTGTTGTGGTAGTAATCCTTGTATCAAGGATGGAAATCCAGGGCACATTAGCCCAATTTCCAGCTCCAACGCTAGCCTTGACTTTTAATTTTTTGTTAGAACGATGAGCTATATTTTCGATGGACTTTTTTAGGTCTGCCCTAAAAATAACTGCTGTTGGGTGATTGGTAAATTGTTCAGTGGTTGCGCGCACCCAATTTGACAGTATTTTTTTAAATAAACTTTGAATATTGCTCATTTAAAACACCACAGAATGATTTTATCTAAAGAACGCAATGTTAACATCAGATGGGGTTGTTACCAATGAGATTTTTATGTTGATTGATTCACTCCCCCTTTACATTTCTCTTAGGGGAATTAGAGAAGTGTGATTTATCGGTAAGTTTGATCAGGGATAACTGATAAAGAGATGTTTGCTTAGTGCGATAGTTTTATTGTCATCATTTGTTTTTGAATGATTATTCAAAAGGCATTCGCACACTCATGTTGAGGGGAGCTTTATGCTATTGGTCGATGAGCGTGCTAGTGTGTGCCCCCCTACGTAAAAGAGCTCATGGCCAAGTCGAGATGTCAGCAGTTGAGTAATAAGTTGTTCATAAATACCACATTGCTGCATGGTGACTGACCTTGAATCTTGTGCATAGGGGGAGTAGGCAGGGTATCATTTTTTTTAGCTAAATCAGTAAGCTGTTATCTAATTTTGCCCATTTGAAGATCTATCTAGCCGTGGGCGGCGAAGATAGAGAAGGCAACCACAGGGAGGTGGTGATGGATCCAATATCTTATCTTTTTTCGGCTTATCTCAATCTGGTGCAGCAGCAGGTGACGGATATCTATGGCACCGAGCTAAAAACGCTGGTGGTGCCCTATGAGGGAGAGCAGGTTCCCTTCTCTTTCCAGCTCTGGCAGATAAAACAGCAAAGTGTCTGCCGTCCCTACGAGCAAGATGTGCGGCGCTTCAGTCAGTGCACAGTCAAGGCGCAGGCACTGTTTGGCAAACTGTGCGATGACCTGACACGGCAAGACGACAGCAGTTGGCAGCTTCCCAAGTACCGCACCATGTACTGCTCGGCGGCTGTCGGTTATCGCCCCATGATTGCGGAGATCGCCGATGCCAAGCAGAGCCCGGCCAAACTCGCGGAGCGGGCCTGTAATCAGGCCATTCTGGCGGCCATGGGCAGTGATGACGAAACCCTGCTGGCCCAGCGTGACAAGGCGTGTGCCGCCGTGCGTTAAGGTATTTCCCTAGTCAAAATAAGTGGTTAGCCCCCTGTGCACCATGCCACAGTTTCTATTGAGGCGGGTGGGTATGATGGTGCGGCAATCAACATGACAGGGAGCAAGCATGATAAGCCATATCGACCATCTGGTATTGACGGTCAGCGACATAGAGCGGGCGGTGGCGTTTTACAGCGGCGCCTTCAAGATGGAGCCCATCACCTTTGGCGAGGGACGCCGGGCACTGCGCTTTGGCAACCAGAAGATCAATCTGCAGTTGCTGGGGGAGGAGGCGCGCAATCGGGCGCAGGTGGGGTCGGGGGATCTCTGCCTCATCACCCGCTGGCCCCTGGATCAGGTGATGGCCCAGCTCGCGAGTCAGGGGGTCGAGATCGTGGAGGGGCCTGTGATGAAGAGCGGCGCCTGCGGTCCCATCGAGTCGGTCTATTGCCTGGACCCGGATCAGAACCTTATCGAGATCAGCCGCTATCGCTGAGTCCCGCCGCTCAGACGCGTTTTCCCGTTGAAGGGGGCTTAGCCGCAATCGCGACAGGCGAGGCGCTGGGCAAGGGGGCGGGATGGAGGGTCCCCAACACAACGGCAGCCAAGGCTGCCGTTGTGCTTGTTGCCGCTGTTGCAGGCGGCGTGACGGAGAGCCTAGCAGACCCCTTGCGCCAGCATGGCGTCGGCCACCTTCACGAAGCCGGCGATGTTGGCGCCACTCTCGTAGTTCACATGACCCGCCTCGTCCTCGCCATAGCGCACGCAGGTGGCGTGGATGCTCGTCATGATCCCCTTGAGGCGGGCGTCCACCTCCTCCCGGGTCCAGGAGAGGCGCTGGGCGTTCTGGCTCATCTCGAGGCCCGAGGTGGCGACGCCCCCGGCATTGGCGGCCTTGCCCGGGGCAAACAGCACTTGGGCCTCGTGGAAGACCCGGATGGCGGCGGCACTGCTTGGCATGTTGGCCCCCTCGGCCACGAGCCGTACGCCGTGCTCGACCAGCAGCCTGGCGTCCTCTTCCCCCAGCTCGTTCTGGGTGGCGCAGGGCAGGGCGACGTCGGTCGCCAGATGCCAGGGAGTGCGGCCATTGAAAAATTCCAGCCCGAGCTCATGGGCGTAATCCGCCACCCGCTTGCGCTCTTCGTTCTTGAGTGCCATCAACCGGGCCAGCTTCTGGGGGGTGAAGCCCTCGGGGTCATAGACGGTGCCGCCGGAGTCGGAGGCGGTGATGACCCGGGCGCCGAGGGCCATCGCCTTCTCGATGGCGTACTGGGCCACGTTGCCCGAACCCGATACCGAGACCCGCATGCCGTCGAGGGACTCGCCGCGCTGGGCCAGCATGGCCTCTACGAAGTAGAGCAGGCCGTAGCCGGTGGCTTCCGGGCGGATAAGGCTGCCGCCAAAGGAGAGCCCCTTGCCGGTGAAGACGCACTCGGCGCTGTTGGTGAGCTTCTTCATCATGCCCGCCATGTAGCTCACCTCGCGCCCACCGACGCCGATGTCGCCAGCCGGTACGTCGGTGTTGGCCCCCAGGTGGCGGTGCAGCTCCAGCATCAGCGCCTGACAGAAGCGCATCACCTCGCCCTCGCTCTTGCCCTTGGGATCGAAGTCGCTCCCCCCCTTGCCGCCCCCCATGGGCAGGGTGGTGAGGGCGTTCTTGAAGGTCTGCTCGAAGGCGAGGAACTTCAGCACCGAGAGATCCACCGAGGGGTGGAAGCGCATCCCGCCCTTGAAGGGGCCGATGGCGCTGTTGTGCTGCACCCGGTAGCCGCGGTTCACCTGCACCTGTCCCCGGTCATCCACCCAGCTCACCCGGAACTGCACGAGGCGCTCGGGCTCCACCAGGCGCTCCAGCAGACCGTGCTGCAGGTAGCGGGGATGACGCTCCACATAGGGCCAGATGGAGGCGATCACCTCGCTCACGGCCTGGATGAACTCGGGCTGGTGTGGGTTGCGACTGGCCACCTGGGCCAGGAAAGCTTCCTGGGAGAGAGGGTGATGCATCTTTGACTCCTGTCGTGAACGATGAAATTGGCGTCCTGCCTGCGAGGGGAGTCTGGCCGTGGCGAGCAGGAAAGAGGGGATCTCGTCCTGCCCGGCGGCTCGTGTCGTCTCCCGTCATCGGCGGGGAAAAGATAATTCGCGATGACTAAAATCTTTTTATGCATTTTTGCTAGATAAATATCAAGGATTGGTTTGTCTCTTTTGGATCTTGTTGGCAGCATTGTCGCCGGCGGCAGGGGGAGGCGTCGGCGCCGTTGTGGTATAGCGCCATTCGGTACGCGGTTTGGCACAGCGCCGATACCACCTCGCGGGAGGGCCGCGAGGCCACGGCGAAGTGGCGGACAGGGGGCAGGAGGCACAGTCCGGCAATGGTGACCGGGCAAGGAGGAGGGCAATGTGCTACTGTAGCGGCGTTTTTTGCCGAACATGCAGGGCACAGGCCCTTTTTTCCATGGAGTTGTATGCAGACGAACCCGACCACACGCCAGCCAGCCATCCTGACAGCCCTTGCGACCCGGGAGGTGCCCCATGCTGGCCGATGAATCCATGCGCCTGAACAAGTACATCAGCGAGAGCGGCATCTGCTCGCGCCGGGAGGCCGATCGTTTCATCGAGCAGGGCAACGTCTTCATCAACGGCAAGCGGGCCGGGGTGGGGGATCAGGTGTTTGCCGGGGATCTGGTCAAGGTGAACGGTCAGGTGATCGAGCCGAGGGAGGCGGACAGCCTGGTCTTCATCGCCCTCAACAAGCCGGTGGGTATCGTCAGCACCACGGAGGCGGGGGAGAAGGACAACATCGTCGACTTCGTCAACCACAGCACCCGCATCTTTCCCATCGGCCGCCTCGACAAGGATTCCCAGGGGCTCATCTTCCTCACCAACCACGGGGATCTGGTGAACAAGATCCTGCGGGCGGGCAACGATCACGAGAAAGAGTACCTGGTGACCGTCGACAAGCCGGTGACGGACGAGTTCGTCAGGGGGATGGCGGCCGGGGTGCCCATCCTCGGCGCCGTCACCAAGAAGTGCAAGGTGAAGAAGGAAGCCCCGTTTGTGTTCCGCATCACCCTGGTGCAGGGGCTGAATCGCCAGATCCGCCGCATGTGCGAACACTTCGGCTTCGAGGTAACCAAGCTCGAGCGCATTCGTATCATGAACGTCAGCCTCAAGGGGCTGCCGGTGGGGGAGTGGCGGGATCTCACCGACGACGAGCTGATCGAGCTGTTCAAGCTCATTGAGGACTCCTCCTCCGAGGTGAAGCCGGTCAAGGGAGCGCAATCCGCCAACACCCAGGGGGGCAAACCCAAGGCGCAGGCGGCCTCAGCCGGCAAGGCTGCACCGGGCAAGAAGCCGCGCCGGAGCGACGATCACGAGATCGGCGGCCGCCCCAATGTGCCGGGCCCGGAAGCGTTCGAGAAGAAGATCCCCGCAGGCAAGGGGGCAGCCGGCAAAGGCGGTGCTGGCAAAGGCGCCCCGAGCAAGGGGGGCAAACCCGCCCCGGGCAAGCCGCGCGCCGGCCAGGGTGGGCGGCAGAAGAAGGGGCGCTAAGCGCCCCGCCCTTCCCCGCATCAGCATTGAACACACCGGCCTCTGGCCGGTGTGTTGCTTTTGGGCTTTGTCTCCCGCGAGGGCTTGCGGCCTCGCTGGGGGTCAGGCAACCCCCTGGCTGCGGGCCAGTGGTGCCGTACTCTCTGCCTCGCTCTGGGGCAGGCCCATCGCCCCGGGGTAGCGGCGAGGGTCGAGGCGCATCACCAGCAGGCCCATCACCAGCAGGCCCCCCAGCTGCCACTGCCAGGCGGCGGCGAAGTCACCGCTTACGTGGTGCAGGCGCGCCGCGACCCAGGGGCCGGTGGCCGCCACCATGAAGCCCACCCCCTGCATCAGGGCGCAGAGGGCGCCTGCCCGGCGCGGGTCGGGCAGGTGATCCAGGGCCATCACCATGATGAGGGAGAAGCTGCCCCCAAGCCCTGCACCGCACAGCAGGCACCAGAGGATGGGGGCGCTGGTCGGTGCTATCCAGAGACCGGCAAAGCCGCCCATCTGCATGGCGATGGCGAGCGCCATCCAGGGGCGGCGGTCGAGCCTGCGGGCCGCCAGCAGCGGCAGGCCGAGGCCACTCGCGGTCTGGGCCAGGGCCAGCCAGGCCACCAGCTCGCCCCCCTGCTGGGCACTCCAGCCCGCGGCCATGTAGGCCGGTGCCAGCCAGGCCACGACGATGCCATAGCCGCTGTTGATGATGCCAAAGCAGGCGATGAGCAGCCAGCTGCGGGGCAGGGTGATGAGGCGCTGCTCCCCCCCGCTGGCGGCAGGTCTGGCCGTGGCGGGCAGGCGCACCCGCCAGGCGAGCCAGGCGAGGGCCAGCAGCACCGGCAGGCTCCAGAGCGCCAGGGCCCGGGACCAGTCGAGGTGCACGGCGAGTCGTGGGGTGAGCACGGCCCCGAGCGCCCCGCCCCCCATCATGCAGGCGGAGAAGATCCCCATCACCAGGGGCACCCTCTGGGCGAAACACTGCTTGATCAGGCCGGGCAGCACCCCCTGCACCAGGGCCGAGCCCAGGCCGCACAGGGCGGCGCTGGCGATGAGCAGGGCGCCGCTCGTCAGATCGGCGCGCAGGGCGCTGCCGAGAGTCAGCAGCAGCAGGGCCGCCGCGAGCAGGGGGCGCGGGCCAGTGCGGCCAAGGAGTGCCGGGGTGAGCAGCACGCCGACCCCGATAAGCCAGAGCGGCAGCAGGGTGACCCAGGCCAGCGCATCCATGCCGAGGGCCAGACGGGCGTCTATCTGGGGCGCCAGGGGGCCGATGGCGGTGAGAAAGGGGCGCAGGTTGAGGGCGATCAGCACCACCAGCACCAGCAGGGCGCCGCTGCCAGGAGCGATGAGGCGCTTATTCATGGGGCTGGGGGCCGTAGAGGGCCTCGGCCGGGATGGGGCTCGCCAGCTTGATGAGGGGCAGGGGCGGTGGGGCCAGGGGCAGGCGCAGGGCGGCGTAGGCGGCTGTGCTGTCAAAGCCAAACGGGGCTGCATCCTCGTTATCGAAGGCGTAATAGACCGCCTGGATGCCGTTCATCACCAGAGCGCTCAGGCACATGGGGCAGGGGTGGCCGCTGGCATAGACGATGGCCCCCGCAAGCGGGCCCTGGCGGCTCCCTTCCCGTAGCGCTTCCAGCTCGGCGTGGCGGGTGGGGTCGCCGGCTTCCAGCATGCGGTTGACGGCGCTCGCCACCAGCTGGTTGTCCCGCACCAGCAGGGCGGCGAAGGGGCGGCCCCCCTGCTGGCGATGAGTCAGGGCCAGATGCAGGGCCTGTTCCAGCCACTCTTGATGGCTGGGGGCCGAGAGGGCGCTGAGGGAGTTGACGAGGCGGGCTCCGGATTGGGTCGAGAGTGGCATGGGGTCATCCTGGCAAAATGGGGGATGGCCGCAGCCTAGAGGGTCGCCATTCCATTTGGAAATTAAATGATAAAATGACTTTCAGTGATTTTATAAATGGAGTGACCCGTGGAGAGGCCCATGCTGGATCCCCAACTGCTGCAAAGCTTTGTCGCCATCGTCGAGACCGGCAGCTTCACCCGTGCCGGCGAGCGCGTCCATCTGACCCAGTCCACCCTCAGCCAGCAGATGCGCCGCCTGGAGGAGCAGCTCGGCTGCACCCTGCTCGATCGCTCCGGCCGCCGGGTGGTGACCACGGCCCAGGGGGAGACCCTGCTCGGGCTGGCGCGCCAGATCCTGGGCCTGCTGGCTCGGGCGAGTGAGCGGGTGAGGGAGGCGAGCCTGCCCCTGCGCCTCGGGGTGCCGGAGGACTTTGCCGCCGGCGCCATGACCCAGGTGCTGGCCGCCTTCGCCCGCCAGCATCCCGAGGTCAGGCTGGAGGTGCAAAGCGGTCTGAGCCACAGCCTGTGGCAGGCCTTCGAGGCCGGGGGGCTGGATCTGGCCCTGATCAAGCAGGGGCGCGGCCAGGGGGAGCCCCTCGCCCGCTGGCGCGAGCCGCTCGCCTGGGTCGACAGCCGCGACTGGCCCGCCGCCGGGCGCAGGCCGCTGCCCCTGGCTGTGTTTCCGAACGAGGGGCTATATCGGCGCCAGATCACCGACGCCCTGGACGGGGAGGGGATCCCCTGGCGCATCGCCTATGTGAGTGCCAGCCTCGCCAGTTTGCAGGGGGCTGTGAGTGCGGGCATCGGCGTCAGCCTGCTGCCCGCCCGCCTGGTACAACCGGATCAGGTGGTGCTGAAGGACTGGCCGACGGTGACGGCGGTGGAGCTGGCCCTGCATCAGGGGCCGGGGGCGAGCGAGCCGCTCGCTAGGCTGGGGGAGGCCCTGATCGCCCTGTGTGACGAGGTCATGGGAGAGGGGGGCGCCCTCAGGCCCCGTTGATGCCGGGCTGATGCTCGGGCTGGATCCTCAGGCCAGGCCCTGCCTGGGGACGATGGCGAGCCAGATCTCCACCTCGCCGCTGCCCGTGGCGGGGTCGAACCCGGCGCCGTAGCGCTCGAAGTCCGGCTTGTGGGCGGACTCCCAGCTGGACCGGGCCAGCCAGTCGAGGGCGGCCTGCCAGGTCCGGGGCAGGGTGGAGACATGACCCTGATGGAGGAAGACGGCGTAGTGCTGGGGCGTGATGCGCATCCGGCCGAGCCCGGTGGGCAGCACCTCCAGGGCGCTCACCTCCACCGCGCACATGTATTCGCAGGCCGTTGCACTGGCGCCGCAGATGACGCCGTAGGCGTGCTCCCCGAGCTGGCCGGGCAGGGGGCCGAAGGCATCGAACTCACGCCACTGGCCGCCGAAGTCGGCGCGCTGGAATGCGTGGTGACGGCGCAGACCGCCAAGCAGCATGGCGCTGCCGGTCTCGAAACGAATGGGGTCTGACATGGCGCCTCCTGGCAGGTGAAAGGATCAGTGCTCCCGGCCTTCCCTCAGCTTGCGCTCATAGTCCTGGCGGACGATGGCGAGCGCCGCGAGGGCGAGCTCGGGGGCGATTTTGTTGGTCTCCAGCAGCTCGATCAGATCGACGGCGAGCTGCACCTCGGCGGGGGCGGTTTCCAGTGACATCGTGTTCTCCCATGGGATGGCAAAGGCGCCATTATACCCTCGATGACCCGGGACACACGCCCCGCCCGTCACAGGTGCTGGCGCATCTCCTTGTCGAGCTCCTCGCGCAGGGCCATCAGCTTTTTGGCGTAGAGCTGCAACTGCCGATCGCTCTCGCTCACCGGCTGCCACTGGGGCACTGGGGTGGGCTTGCCGTGCTCGTCCATGGCCACGAAGATGATGATGCAGTGGGTGGTCTTGCGGCGCTCGGGGTCGGTGGGGTGGCGGCTGTAGACGTCCACCGCCAGGTGCATGCTGGTGGTGCCGGTGTGGATCACCTGGGCGTGTACCTCCACCAGCTGGCCTATCTGGATGGGCCGCAGGAAGCGGATGCCCCCCACGTAGACGGTGACGGCATAGCCGCTGCACCAGCCAGCGGCGCAAGCATAGCCGGCCTGATCGATCCACTTCATCACCATGCCGCCGTGCACCTTGCCGCCGAAATTCACGTCGGCGGGCTCGGCCAGAAACTGCAGGGTCAGCTCGCGGGGTGGGGTCATGTGTTCTCCTCTGGGGGTTGTCCAGGCATCACTGCCGGTAACTCTTGCGGTAGGCCTCGGCCTGCTGGCAGGGGGGCAGGTTCGAAAAGTCGGGGCGCTTGTTGCCCTCCCGCTGGCCAAAGCTGGCGAATTCCTGCTGGCAGCGGGTCGCCTTGCCCCCCTCCTTGATGCAGGCGTCGATGCGCTGCTGCCTGCCCTGCACGATCAGCTGCTGCTGGGCGTTGAGGCAGGCGCGATCCAGTCCGGCCTGGTGGGTTTCCCTGTCCTGTTCGGCGGCGAGCAGGCCGCCCGACAGGCCGCAGGCGAACAGCAGTATGACAATCTTCATGATGGTTTGTCTCCCGTTGGGGGGCGTCCTGCGATGACCAGGGCTATTCCCCCCAGGATGCCCAGCGATGACAGTGACAGCCGCCAGGACCAGGACTCATCCAGCAAGAGGAGGCCGGCCATGGCGGCGAGCAGTGGCACCAGCAGTTGTACGCTGGCGGCCAGGGTACGCCCCAGCTGGGGCAATACCCGATACCAGAGCGCATAGCCAAGGCCTGAAGCCAGCGCCCCCGAGGCCAGGGCGTAGCCGATGGCGGTCGGGCTGGCCTCGAGCCGGCCCAGCAGCAGGTAGATCAGGGCTGCGGGCAGGCTGGCCCGCAGGAAGTGACCTGCGTTGGCGGCGAGGGCGTCGGCAAAGCGCGGCGCGCGCAGGGTATAGCAGGCCCAGGCGATGCCGGCGGCGATCATCAGGACGGCCCCCAGGGGGTCGGGGGCCGTGATGCCGGGCAGCAGCAGCAGGATCAGCCCGGCGGCGGCGATGAGCAGGCCTGTCCACTGGAGGGGAGGCAGTCGCTCCCCGCGCAGCAGGGGCGGGGCCAGCATGCTGAGCTGGACGGCGGCGAACAGCAGGAGGGCCCCGGTGCCTGCGGTCAGGGTCAGGTAGGCAAAGGAGAATGCGGCGCCATAGGTGACGAGGGCCAGGGCGCCGCCCCAGTCCCCCTGGCGGGGCGGCTGGGGGCGGCGGGCCGAGCAGAGCAGGATCAGCCCCAGGGCGCCGCTGGTCAGGCGCAGCAGGGTGAACAGCGCCGGATCCATCTGCTCTTCAAACAGCGCCAGGCGGCAGAGCACCGAGTTGGCGGCGAAGGCCACCAGCGTCAGCAGGGTCAGGAAGAGCAGGCGTGGCAGTGGCATTTATTCACCTTGAGTTCAGTGGCCGCGCACCAGCATGAGGCAACATGCAATGAGGAGGGCCTATGAAACAAATACTTGATCAACTGCTGAGTAGCGGCAAGGGCTGGCTCAACGACGGTGGCGACACGCGCAAGGCCCAGATGAAGGGCATGGCCCAGGGCGGGCTGGCGGCCGGGGCCATGGCGCTGCTGCTTGGCAACAAGAAGATGCGCAAGTATGGCACCAAGGTAGCGGCGGTGGGCGGGGCGGCCGCCCTCGGCGGGCTCGCCTACAAACTCTATCAGGACTGGCAGGCCCAGCAGTCCACCCCGGCGCAGCCGACCCAGCCCCTCGGCACCCTGGAGGGCAACGCCCTGGATGCCCGCGCCAACCTGCTGGTGCGGGCCATGGTGGCGGCGGCCCGGGCCGACGGTCACATCGATGCCGCCGAGCGCCAGAAGATCCAGGACTACCTGACCGAACAGGGTCAGGGGGACGCGGCCCGCTGGATTGACGGCGAGCTGTCCCGCCCGCTGGATCCCCAGGCCCTGGCGCGGGAAGTGACCGATATGGAGCTGGCGACCGAGGTCTACCTCGCCTCCCTGCTCGCCATCGAGGTGGACCACTTCATGGAGCGCGGTTATCTGGACGAGCTGGCTCGGGCCCTCAAGCTCGATGACAACCTCAAAGGCAGCATAGAACGCCAGGTGGCCCAGCTGGGGCCGGGTTGATCCCGGGTTAATCCATGGAGTGTCGACTAGGCCCCGCTATGGGGCCTAGTCGTCTTTGGCGGGTGCGGTGTCCAGCTGCTGGTGGATAAGCTCGGCCAGCCGGGTGAGGGCGGCCTCCAACTCCGGGCTCCAGGGATGGGAGCTGTTGAGGCGCAGGCAGTGGTTGTGCCGGCCCTGGCTGGAGAAGAGGGCCCCGGGGGCCAGCGAAAAGCCGCTGGCGATCGCCTGGGCGTAGAGCGCCCGGCCGTCGAGGCGGGGATCGCCCTCGAGCCAGAGGAAGTAGCCACCGTCGGGGGAGGAGATACGCACCTCGGGCAGCAGGCGCAGCAGGGCCGCCCGCATCTGCTGCTGGCGCTGGGCCAGGGTGTGGCGCAGGCGGCGAAAGTGGGCATCCACCCCGCCCTGGCGCAGCATGTCGGCGAGCGCGAGCTGGCTCGGCACATTGGTGGAGAGGGTCGACATCAGCTGCAGCCGCTGCACCCGCTCGGCGTGGGGGCCGGCCACCACCCAGCCGACCCGAAATCCCGGCGCCAGGCACTTGGTCCAGGAGCCGCACAGCAGGCTCTCTCCCCGGGCATCCCAATACTTGATGGGCCTGGGCCGCTCGCGGCCGAAGTAGAGCTCGGCATAGACGTCGTCCTCCACCAGGGGGACCCGGTGGCGGTTGAGCAGCGCCATCAGTGCCTGCTTGTGGTCGTCCGGCATGGTGTGGCCCAGCGGGTGCTGGACATTGCCCATCAGCCAGCATGCCTTGACGGGGCGCTGGTCGAGGACCTCTTCCAGCAGCGCGAGATCGATGCCGACGCCGGGGATGACCGGCACCTCCACCACCTTGAGCTTGAGCCGCTCGATGGCCTGCAGGGCGCCGTAGAAGGTGGGGGACTCCACCACCACCCAGTCACCGGGCTCGGTCAGCACCTGCAGGCTGAGGGTGAGCGCCTCCATGGCCCCCGTGGTGATGATGATCTCCCCGGGACTGACCGCCAGCCCCTCGCCGGCGTAACGCTGGGCGATGGCTCGGCGCAGCGCCTCGTTGCCGGGGGGCAGGTCTGCCACCGTGCTGAAGGGGTCGAGCCGGCGCATGCAGCTGGCCAGCGCCCGGCCAAGCTGGGGGTGGGGGAAGAGGGCGGGGTCCGCCACCGCCATGCCAAGGGGCACCAGGGCGCGGGACTTGCTCGCCTGCAACACCTCGAACACCAGGTCATTGATGTCCACCGAGCCGCTGTAGCTGGCCTGCTGGGGAGCGCTGATGCGCTGAGGGGAGGCGGCGGCCTTGACGTAATAGCCGGACTGGGGCCGCGCCAGGATGAGGCCGCGGCTCTCCAGCAGCTGATAGGCCTGCAGCACCGTCATGGGGCTGAGGTTGTGGGTCTTGCAGCTCTGGCGGATGGAGGGGATGCGTTCCCCGGGTTGCCAGAGCCCGCGCGCTATCTGTTGTTGCAGCTGGTCTGCCAGTTGGCCGTAGCGGGACATGGTGCACCCAAACTGTTATAGGTGCTTTTCACTATAACTGCATCTGTTATAGGTGTCATGGCACGTGTTGTACTTGGCGGGCGAAAACCTGCCCGTTAAATGCAACATAGAGAGTCATGCATGATAAGCCTGGATGATGTGGTCAGCCTCTCCCGAATGCAGTTCGGGGCGACGGCGATGTTCCACTTTCTGTTTGTGCCCCTCACCCTGGGGCTGTCCTGGATCCTGGTGATCGCCGAGTCGGCCTACGTGATGACCGGCAAGGTGATCTACAAGGACATCACCCGTTTCTGGGGCAAGCTGTTTGGCATCAACTTCGTGATGGGGGTGACCACCGGCATCACCCTGGAGTTCCAGTTCGGGACCAACTGGGCCTATTACTCCCACTACGTCGGCGACATCTTCGGCACGCCGCTGGCGGTGGAGGGGCTGATGGCCTTCTTCCTCGAGTCCACCCTGGTGGGTCTGTTCTTCTTCGGCTGGGACAGGCTCTCCCGCGGTCAACACCTGCTGGTGACCATGCTGGTGGCGCTCGGCTCCAACCTCTCCGCCCTCTGGATCCTCATCGCCAACGGCTGGATGCAGAACCCGGTCGGTGCCGAGTTCAACCCCATGACGATGCGCATGGAGCTGGTGGACGTGGCCGCGGTCATCTTCAACCCGGTGGCCCAGGTCAAGTTCGTGCACACGGTGGCGGCGGGCTATGTGGCCGCCTCCCTGTTCGTGATGGGGGTGAGCAGCTGGTATCTGATGCGGCGCATGGAGGTGCGCTTCGCCCTGCGCTCCTTCGCCATCGCCTCGGGCTTTGGTCTGGCGGCCATCCTCTCTGTCATCGTGCTCGGGGACGAGTCGGGCTACCGCACCGGCGAGGTGCAGCAGGTGAAGCTGGCCGCCATCGAGTCGGAGTGGCACACCGAGCCGGCGCCCGCCTCCTTCACCCTGTTCGGCTTCCCGGATCAGGCCGCCGAGACCACCCATGCGGCGGTCAAGATCCCCTATCTGATGGGCCTCATCGCCACCCGCTCCCTGGATGAGCAGGTGACGGGCTTAAAAGATCTGAAAGCGCAGCACGAGAAACGCATCCGCAGCGGCATGCTGGCCCACGAGGCACTCGAAGCGATGCGGGCAGATGGCGGCAACCAGGACGCGCGGGCGACCTTCGAGCGTCATCGCCAGGATCTCGGCTATGGCCTGCTGCTCACCCCCTATGCCAAGGAGATTGGCAAGGCCGACGAGGCGGCCATCGCCCGGGCGGTGGATGACTCCATCCCTCAGGTGGCGCCGCTGTTCTGGAGCTTCAGGTTGATGGTGGGCATAGGGGTGGTGTTGCTGCTGCTCTTTACCGCCGCCTTCCTGCAACTGTGCCGGGGCCGGCTGGTGCAATCCCCGCGCCTGCTCAAGGCCCTGTTCTGGTCTATTCCGCTGCCCTGGATAGCCATCGAGGCGGGCTGGTTTGTGGCCGAGTTCGGTCGCCAGCCCTGGACCATCAGCGACGTGCTGCCGGTGTCGGCCTCGGTGTCGTTGCTGCAGCCGGGCCAGCTCTGGTTCAGCCTCCTCTCCATCTTCCTTATCTACACCAGCCTGCTGGTGGTGGAGCTGTTCTTGTTGCGTCATGTGATCCGCAAAGGGCCTGCCAGCCTGCAGACGGGTCGCTATCAAGGTGAAGTGTTGCAAAACGGGAGTCCTGCCTGATGGATTACGAAACCCTGAAATTGATCTGGTGGGGGCTGGTGCTCTTCATGCTCGTCGGCTTCGTGGTGATGGACGGCTTCGATCTCGGCGTGGCCATGCTGCTGCCGGTGGTGGCCAAGAACGACGAGGAGCGGCGGGTGTTGCTCAACAGCGTGGGGCCGGTGTGGGAGGGCAACCAGGTGTGGCTCATCGCCGGGGCCGGCGCCCTGTTCGCTGCCTGGCCGCTGGTCTATGCCGCCGCCTTCTCGGCGCTCTACGTCCCCTTCATGTTCCTGTTATTCGGTCTCTTCCTGCGCCCGGTGGGCTTTGACTATCGCAGCAAGCTGGCGGACCCGGTCTGGCGCCGCTGGTGGGACCGCGCCCTGGTGGTGGGCGGTCTGCTGCCGACCCTGGTGTTTGGCGCCACTCTGGGCTTCTTGCTGCAGGGGCTGCCGTTTCGCTTCGACTCGGCCCTTCGCATCCACTATGGCGCCTTCGATTTCAACTGGCCGCTGCTCTTCACCTGCATGGGGACGGCGCTGGCCCTGCTGATGCTGCACGGCTGCAGCTTCCTGCAGTGCAAGACTCAAGGGGTGATCGCCGAACGCTGCGCCCGCCAGAGCCGCTGGCTCGGCCCCCTGGCCAGCGCCCTGTTTGCCCTGGGCGGCTTCTGGCTTAGCCAGATGCGCGGTTACCAGATAGCCGAAATTGGGGCTCTCAACAGTGCCCTCACGCCCCTGATGAAGCAGGTGACGACGGCGCCGGATGGCTGGCTTGGCAACTTCGCAGCGCACCCCGGGCTCTGGGCCGTGCCATCTTCGGGCCTCTTGCTGCCGCTCTTGAGCGCCCTGGCAAGTGCCTCTGGCAGGCCGCGCCTGGCCATCCTCGCGAGCGGCGGAGCCTGCGCCGCCATGATGCTGACCGTGGCCATCGCGCTCTTCCCCTTCGTGCTGCCCTCGTCCCTGGATCCGTCGAGCAGCCTGACCCTGTGGGACGGCACCTCGAGCGAGCGCACCCTCTTCATCATGCTGGGGATCGTCGGGGTGCTGATGCCGGTCAACATCGGCTACACCCTCTGGGTCTACCGGGTGGTGCGCGGCAAGATGAGCACCGAGCAGGTGCGCCAGCACGGCCATAGCCTCTACTGACACGAACTTGGGAGTATTTGATATGTGGTATTTCACCTGGATGCTGGGGCTGGGCTTCGCCCTGCTCTGCGGCCTGGTCAACCTGCTCTGGCTGGAGGCGCGCTGGGCCGCCGATGAGGATCTCAAGGAGTCTTGAGCCCCCCGCCGCTGGATATGACAAAGGCCGACACCCAGTGTCGGCCTTTTTGTTGCGTTCTTTCCTAGATCGCAGGGGCTAGGCGGGTGGCCTGGCGTTCGCTCAGATGGGTCAGACCATAAGCCAAGAGCACGATAAGGGCGCCAATCCAGGGGGTGTGCATCAGGCCGAGGTGTTCCACCACCAGGCCGCCGACCACGGAGCCCAGGGCAATGCCGACGTTGAAGGCGGCGATGTTGAGGCCGGAGGCCACGTCTACCGCGTTTGGAGCATGGTGCTCTGCCTGTTTCACCACCAGCACCTGCAGACCGGGCACGTTGCCAAAGGCGAAGGCGCCCCACACCAGCACGGTGAGTACCGCCAGCACCGGATGGGGCGCGGTGAAGGTGAGCACCAGCAGCACCATGGCGAGGCCGGCAAACAGCAGCTTCAGCGCGGGCAATGGGCCCATCTTGTCGGCGAGCTTGCCGCCCCAGATATTACCGACGGCGACCGACACTCCGTACACCAGCAGAATGAGGCTCACCGCGTTGGCCCCGAAACCGCTCACCTGCTGCAGTATGGGGGCGAGGAAGGTAAAGGCCGTGAAGGCGCCGCCGTAACCGAGCGCCGTCTTGGCGTAGACCAGCAGCAGCGGCTTCTTGGTGAGCACCGAGAGCTGCTCGCGGAGGGTAGAGGCCGCGCCCTGGGGGAGGTTGCTCGGGATCAGCAGCAGGCTGCCCACCATGGCGACGACCCCGAGCAGGCTCACCACCAGGAAGGTGTCGCGCCAGCCGAACTCCTGGCCAATCCAGGTACCGAGCGGCACGCCGGTCACCAGGGCCACGGTGAGGCCGCTGAACATGATGGCGATGGCGCTGGCCGCCTTCTCTTTGGCCACGAGGCCGGTGGCGATGGTGCTGCCCACCGAGAAGAAGACCCCGTGGGCCAGCCCGGTGAGGATGCGGGCGACGATCAGGCTCTCGTAACCGGGGGCCTGCCAGGCGAGCAGGTTGCCGGCGGTGAAGAGGGCCATCAGCCCCACCAGCAGCCACTTGCGCGGCACCTTGCCGGTGAGTGCCGTGAGCACGGGGGCGCCGATGGCCACCCCCAGGGCATAGAGGCTGACCAGGAGGCCTGCCGAGGGGAGCGAGACATTGAGCTGCTCCGCGATGGTGGGAATGAGCCCCACGATCACGAATTCGGTGGTGCCGATCGCAAAGGCACTTAAGGTGAGGGCAAATAACGCCAGTGGCATAACAACTCCTTGGATGGTGACTCCCGACGGGAGAATGGCGCCAGTATGCCGAGACAGTTTGTTGGCAAAAATGACGGCGATATCAAATGACTTTTGGTAAATTTGCAGCAATCGCGACGGGGGGATAGGGCGAATGATGCATGGCGCCAAATAAAAAAGCGGGAGGCCCAGTGCCTCCCGCTTGTCGTTGTGTGTGGTGTTGCGTGATCGCCCAGGATCAGTCCCAAGCCGGTGCGAAGTCCGGGTTGGCGCAGCGCTCGCCTCTGTCCAGGGTGGCGATGGCCGTCATCTCCTCGGGGCTGAGTTGCACCTTCAGCGCCGCCAGGTTGGCGGCCAGGTTTTCCCGCTTGGTGGAGCTCGGGATCACCGTCATGCCCTGGGCCAGCAGCCAGGCGAGCGACACCTGGGCCGCAGAGACGCCGTGACGCTTGCCGATCTCCATCAGCAGCGGTTCGCTCAGCACCTTGCCATAGGCGAGCGGCATATAGGCGGTGATGGCGATGCCGTGATCTTTGCAGAACTCCACCACCTTGCGGTTTTGCAGCAGGGGGTGGATCTCCACCTGCTGGTGGGCGATGGCGCCCGGCCCCAGGATCTCGATGGCCTGTTCAAGCTGGGCCACGGTGAAGTTGGAAACTCCGATCTCCCGGGTCAGGCCCCGGGCCTTGGCCTCGGCCAGCTGCGCCAGATAGACCGCCATCGGCACCTCATTCTGGGGGGAGGGCCAGTGAATGAGCGCCAGGTCCAGATAGTCGGTGCCGAGTTTTTCGAGGCTCACCTCCAGGCTCGGGATCACCTTGCCCGGGCCGAACTCGCTGGTCCACACCTTGGTGGTCAGGTAGATATCCTGGCGGGGCACGCCGCTTTCGCTCATGAGCTGGCCCACTTCAGCCTCGTTGTCATAGATCTGGGCGGTGTCGATATGGCGATAGCCAAGTTCAAGGCCCTGGAGCAGGGAGTCGCGCAGGGGCTGATCTTTCAGGCGGAAGGTTCCAAGACCCAGGTTGGGCATCTTCATCATTCAATTCCTCAGGTTATTGTTTTTACGCTCAATCTTGTGCCGACCCGCCCCTAGGCGGACAGGGGGTGGGCCGCAGGGATATCAGACGCGCCGGTAGCGGCTCACGACCCGGTTGGCAAACCAGGGGGAGGCGAGGCTGGCGAAGGCGATAAAGTGGGGCTGCTGCTGGTGGGCGTCGAGGGCGGCCTCGCTCTCCCACTCCTCGTGCAGCATCCAGCCATGGGGGCTCTCCAGGCTTTGGTGCAGCTGGTAGCGAAGGCACCCCGGCTCTTGCAGGGTAGCGGCAATCAAGGGGTTCAAGGCGGCGCGAAACCGGTCGGCAAATTCGGGTTTGGCGTCAAGCCGGGCAATCACTGTGATGGGGGATGGCATCTGGACCTCCTTGCAATGTCGAAGGCCAGTATGCCCGCCCTAGACTGGGGGATACAGGGCAGCAGTAGCAAAACACTATTGGGATAAGCGCAGCAATCAGGGGGGCGACGCCAGCCAATGCAGGAAGGTGGCACGCTAAGTGAAGGTGACTTTAAGCCGGGGGCAGCCGGGCTGCCTTCGTCATCAGGCCTGGGCCGGCTCCGACCAGACGGCAAACTCGTTGCCGCTGGGCTCGATAAAGTGGAAACGGCGGCCACCGGGGAAGTCGAACAGGGGGCGCACTATGGTGCCGCCATGCTGGCTCACCTTGGCCAGGGTCGCCTCGATATCGGCGCTGTAAAACACCAGGAGAGCGCCGCCTTGCGCGCTCTGGTTGCACAGATCGGCGCGATAGAAGCCGCCATCCAGCCCTTCTCCCTCGAAGGCGCAATAATCGGGGCCGTAGTCGGCGAATTGCCAGCCAAAGGCGGCGGTGAAGAAGGCCTGGGTGGCGGCGAGATCCCTGGCCGCAAACTCCACATAGTTCAGTTTTTCATGGGCTTTCATAAGGTACAGCTCCCTGCTGATGAGTGAGGCCGGGTGTCATCTATCTGGGCTGCCAGCGTTTTTGCGTGCGGATCGTGGAGTGGGGCAAGGCGTCCCAGGGGGTCAGCTTGAGCTGCTTGCGCCGAAACCAGAGCCAGGTCGCCATCAGCAGGCCCACCCCGATGCCAAACAGCAGGCTCTGGCGCAGGGCATACCCCAGGCTCACCTCATGCTGCCAACCGAAGAACCACATCAACACCCCCCAGATAGCGCCGATGGGCAGACCCAGAGCAGGGATGTTGACCAGAAAGCGCTCGTAGTGGGGCGGCCTGACGGTGAGTCCCGCCTTGCGCAGCAGCCAGATGATCGGCGGGTTGTAGTTGAGTTCCTGCACGCCCTTCTCTGCCAGCTCACGATGGGCGGCGGCCAGCCTGTATTCGAATGTCATATGATCGTCCCTGTCATGGTGCGGCGCCATACGGTGCCATCAGGCAGCATTGTACAGACATGGGAGAAGATAAAACAGGCGGAGTGTCACGATACGAAGTGACGCCTGCCTTGCCAACTCCCGGCCATTGCACCTATAAAGGCCCATCACTCTTGCCAGGATGACAGCAATGAAGACCCATTCCGATGAACTGACCCTGTTCGTGGCCGTGGTGGAGGCGGGCAGCTTTCGCCAGGCGGCGGAGAACCTCGGCATGGACAACTCGGTGGTGAGCCGGGGCATCAAGCGCCTCGAAGAGAAGCTCGCCACCGTGCTGCTCAATCGCACCACCCGCCGGGTCAGCCTGACGGAGGAGGGGAGCTGGTTCTATCAGCGGGCGGTGAAGATCCTGACCGAGATGAGCGAGGCGGAGGGGCTGCTGCTGATGCGTCGGGAGCAGCCGGAGGGCGTGCTGCGGGTCGATGCCGCCACCCCCTTCATCCTGCACCGGCTGGTGCCCATCATCGGGGAGTTTCGCCGCCGTTATCCGGGGATCGAGCTGCAACTGCACAGCTCCGAGGGCTTTATCAACCTGATGGAGCGGCGGGTGGACATGGCCATTCGCATCGGCGAGCTGACCGACTCCTCCCTGCGCGCCCTGCCGCTCGGGCGATCCAAGCTGCGGCTGCTGGCATCCCCGGCCTATCTGGAGGCGCGCGGCACCCCGCGCCAGCCGGCGGATCTGCTGACGGGCCACGAGCTGCTCGGTTTTTTGCACCCCGATCACCTGAACCACTGGCCGCTGCTGAGTACGGAGCAGGGGGACAGGTTCGCCATCACCCCGACCCTGCGGGCCAGCAGCGGCGAGACATTGCGTCAGCTGGCGCTGGCGGGGCAGGGGATCGTCTGCCTGTCGGACTTCATGACGGGGGAGGACAAGGCGAGCGGGGCGCTGGTGGAGGTGCTGGCCCGCAGCAACAGCGGTGCCTCGCGCCCCATCAATGCGGTCTTCTATTCCGATGCCCAGCGGGACATCCGGTTGCGGGTCTGGCTGGATTTTCTCAAAGAGCAGCTCGGCGCTGAGGCGTTATAGAGGGCATGCCGACAGTTCCAACCCCCTTCCGGCCTCCCCCTCCACGAGGGGGAGGGGTCAATTTCTCCCACCCCTTGGCAAGGGGAGGGAACCGAGGGGGCTTGCGAGCGCCAATAAAAAGAGGCCGACATCGCTGTCGGCCTCTTCTGTTTTCATTTCAAGGATATCGGTGACCCGATCACTCCTCTTCTGCCCAGCGGCGTGAACGCTCGACCGCCTTCTTCCAGCCGTTGTAGCGCTTGGCGCGATCGTCGCGGTCCATCTGCGGGATGAATTCGCGGTCCACGCTGAACTTGTCTTCCAGCTCTTCCGAGCTCTTCCAGAAGCCGACGGCGAGGCCGGCCAGGAAGGCGGCGCCCATGGCGGTGGTCTCGATCCGGGTCGGACGCACCACAGGGGTGTGCATCATGTCGGCCTGGAACTGCATCAGGAAGTCGTTGGCGACCGCGCCGCCATCCACCTTCAGGGCCGCCAGCTTGATGCCGGAGTCCTGCTGCATCGCATCCAGCACGTCGCGGCTCTGGTAGGCGATGGATTCGAGCGCCGCACGGATGATGTGGTTGCGGTTGGCGCCCCGGGTCAGGCCGACCATGGTGCCGCGAGCGTACGGATCCCAGTAGGGGGCGCCCAGGCCCACGAAGGCCGGCACCAGATAGACGCCGTTGGTGTCGCCCACCTTGGAGGCGAAGTAGTCGGTGTCGCGAGCATCGTGGATGATCTTGAGCTCGTCACGCAGCCACTGGATGGTGGCGCCGCCCATAAACACGGCCCCTTCCAGCGCGTAGTTCACTTCCCCTTTCGGGCCGATGGCGACCGTGGTCAGCAGGCCGTTGCTGGAGCGGACCGGCTCGGTGCCGGTGTTCATCAGCATGAAGCAGCCGGTGCCGTAGGTGTTCTTGGCCATGCCTTTCTCGAAGCAGAGCTGGCCGAACAGGGCGGACTGCTGGTCACCGGCGATGCCGGCGATGGGGATGCGGGAGCCGCCGCCACGGGTAGTGTAGCCATAGACCTCGGAGGAGGGTTTGACTTGTGGCAGCATGGACATGGGGATGCCCAGCTCGTCCAGCATGCGCTCGTCCCACTTCAGATCGCGGATGTTGTAGAGCATGGTGCGCGACGCGTTGGTCGGGTCGGTGACGTGCACCTCGCCGTTGGTCATCTTCCACACCAGCCAGGTGTCGATGGTGCCAAACAGCAGCTCGCCGTTCATCGCCTTCTCGCGGGCCCCTTCCACGTTGTCCAGGATCCACTTCACCTTGGTGCCGGAGAAGTAGGCATCCAGCACCAGACCGGTGTTTTCACGCACGTACTCTTCCAGGCCGCGGGCCTTGAGCTCCTCGCAGATGGCCGCGGTGCGGCGGCACTGCCAGACGATGGCGTTGTAGATGGGCTTGCCGGTGGCTTTTTCCCACACCACTGTGGTTTCACGCTGGTTGGTGATGCCGATGGCGGCGATCTGCTCGCTGTGCAGGCCGCTTTTGGCCAGCACTTCGGTGAAGACGGAGGACTGGGTCGCCCAGATCTCCATGGGGTCGTGCTCCACCCAACCCGCTTTCGGGTAGTGCTGGGTGAATTCGCGCTGGGAGGTCGCGACTATGTTGGCATCCTGATCGAAGACGATGGCACGGGAGGAGGTGGTGCCTTGATCCAGCGCGACGACATATTTTTTATCAGCAGACATGATGTTCTCCACGTTCTTGTTTTCCACGTTGGGGGGACCGCTTTCAGGCGGCGGCCTCTTCTTTGTTAGACAGCTTGGTGGCGTCGATGGCGGCGACGCGGTTGCCCGGGACGCAGGGAGCCAGCACTTTCACGTACAGGGCGGTACCGATCTGGGCGCCGACGATGGGGCCGAGGATGGGGACCCAGAAGTAGGGGTTGTCGCGACCACCGGTCAGGGCAACATCACCCCAGCCTGCGACGAAGGCAAACAGTTTGGGACCGAAATCCCGGGCCGGGTTCATGGCAAAGCCGGTCAAGGGGCCGAGGGAGGCACCGATCACCGCGATCAGGATACCGATCAGCAGGGCAGCGGCGAAGCCTTTGGGGGCGCCGTTGTTGTTGTCACCCAGGGCCATGATGCCAAGCATCAGCACGGCGGTGATCACCATCTCGACCGCGAAGGCCTGCATGTTGGAGAGCAGGGCATTGGGGTAGGTGGAGAAGATGCCGGCGGTGCCGAGGCTCTCGATGCTGCCGCGTACCACGTTGTGGGTCAGTTCCCACTGGGTGAACAGGTTGCTGTAGAGGGCGTAGACCAGGGCGGCGGAGGCGAAGGCACCGGCGATCTGGGCGATGATGAAGGGCACCACCTTGCGCTTGTCGAAGCCGCAGAAGGTCATCAGGGCCAAGGTCACGGCAGGGTTGAGGTGGGCACCGGAGATGCCACCGGTCACATAGATGGCGATGGCGACGCCCAGGCCCCAGGTAATGGAAATTTCCCATTGCCCGAAGTTGGCGCCAGCCAGCACCAGGGCGGCCACGCAGCCGACGCCGAAGAAGATCAGCAGGCCGGTGCCGATGAACTCGGCGAGGCACTCGCCAAGCAGGGTATTGGGTCTTTGTATGCTCATAGTTGTTATTCCTTATATCCACCCACAGTAGGTTTGATGTTCCGTTTCGTTATCTTGCAGTCCCATTTATTGCGTCCGAAAACGTTTCTTCTTGTTGTTTGAGCCTGCGCAAACGTTATGCTCGTTTGCGCTCGTTCTTGGACGAGAGAGAAAATAAACCTTCTGTGCCAATTCACCAGATCCCCGCCACCGGAAATGTGGGCAAGATCCCATTCATTGCTAAGAAAATGTGACGAAAAGCAACTGACATCGCACCAAATACTACTTAGGGAGTAGTCAAATCCCTTGTTCGACGCGGGCTGGCACGCAATGAGCGATCACTCATTTAGTGATTTATTTTGTAATAAAACTGCAATAATTCCGTTCCCATCACAGATTAAATGCTCACATATGAGCACAATTGGCTCGCTTGCGAATGGGGACTCATCTGATCGCAGCGTGACCGGGGCACCCTCTACGCCCATAACAACAACAAGGAAGCAGAACATGCTTAGTCTCTTCAAGCCTGCACCCCACATAGACAGGCTACCGGCAGACAAGATAGATCCCTTCTACAAGCGCCTGCGCTGGCAGGTGTTCTTCGGGATCTTCTTCGGCTATGCCGGTTACTATCTGGTACGGAAAAACTTCAGTCTGGCCATGCCCTATCTCATCGAGCAGGGCTTCTCCCGTGGAGATCTGGGTCTGGCCCTCTCCGGGGTCTCCATCGCCTACGGTCTCTCCAAGTTCCTGATGGGGAACGTGTCGGACAGATCCAACGCGCGCTACTTCCTCTCCGCCGGCCTGCTGCTCTCGGCCGGCATCATGTTCATGATGGGCACCATGCACTGGGCCACCTCCAGCATCGCCATCATGTTCGTGCTTCTGTTCCTGAACGGCTGGGTACAGGGCATGGGCTGGCCCCCCTGTGGTCGCACCATGGTGCACTGGTGGTCACAGAAGGAGCGGGGCGAAATCGTCTCGGTCTGGAACGTGGCCCACAACGTGGGTGGCGGCATGATAGGCCCGCTGTTCATCCTCGGCATGGGCTGGTTCAACGACTGGCGCAGCGCCTTCTATGTGCCGGCCGCCGCCGCTGCCGCCATCGCGGTGATCGCCTTCTTCGTGATGCGCGACACTCCGCAATCCGTCGGTCTGCCCCCCATCGAGGAGTACAAGAACGACTACCCGAAGGACTATGACGCCAGCCACGAGCAGGAGTTCTCCGCCAAGGAGATCTTCATGAAGTACGTGCTGCACAACAAGCTGCTCTGGTATATCGCCATCGCCAACGCCTTCGTCTACCTCATCCGTTACGGCGTGCTGGACTGGGCACCGACCTACCTGAAAGAGGCCAAGGACTTCAGCGTGGATCACTCCTCCTGGGCCTACTTCCTCTATGAGTGGGCGGGCATCCCGGGCACCCTGCTGTGCGGCTGGATCTCGGACAAGATGTTCAAGGGCCGCCGCGCCCCGGCCGGCATCCTGTTCATGGTGCTGGTGACCCTGGCCGTGCTGGTCTACTGGTTCAACCCGGCGGGCAACCCGACCATCGACATGATGGCCCTGGTCGCCATCGGCTTCCTCATCTATGGTCCCGTCATGCTGATCGGCCTCTATGCCCTGGAGCTGGCGCCGAAGAAGGCGGCCGGTACTGCGGCAGGCTTCACCGGGCTGTTCGGTTACCTGGGGGGCGCCGTTGCCGCCAACGCCATGCTGGGCTACACCGTCGACCACTTCGGCTGGGACGGCGGCTTCATGGTCTTGACCGTCTCCTGCGTGCTCTCCATCGTGCTGCTGGCCATGACCCTCAAGCACGAGAACCTCTCGATCGCGCACAAGGCCGCTGCCGATAAGGCATAAAACGTGATCCTGCCCTTATCGATTGGAAAAGGGATCAGGTAAACTGCCAAGGGCCCCGCACCTGCCGGGGCCTTTTTTCGTCTCATCTGCGGAGTGCAAGCGTGAAGCAAACCCAACGACACCTGGAGATCCTGGACGTGCTGACCCGACAGGGTTTTGTCTCGACCGACGATCTGGTGACCCATTTTGACGTCAGCCCCCAGACCATTCGTCGTGATCTGAACGATCTCGCCGAGCAGAACAAGATCCGGCGTCATCACGGCGGGGCCTCCCTCCATTCGAGTACCGTCAACACCGCCTACAGCGCCCGCAAGGTGATGCAGCTCAAGGAGAAGGAGCGCATCGCCCGGGAAGTGGCCGCCAACATCCCGGACGGCTCGTCCCTCTTCATCGACATCGGCACCACCACGGAGGCCATCGCCCGTGCCCTGCTGGATCACCGCGAGCTGCGCATCGTGACCAACAACCTCAACGTCGCCAGCATCCTGACCGCCAAGGATGATTTCACCGTCATCATCGCCGGCGGCGAGATCCGCAACCGGGATGGCGGCATCGTCGGGGAGGCGACCCGCGACTTCATCGGCCAGTTTCGTATGGACTATGGCGTCATCGGCATCTCGGGCATCGACAGCGACGGCTCCCTGCTCGATTTCGACTACCACGAGGTGAAGATCGCCCAGGCCATCATCGCCCACTCCCGCCAGGTATTCCTGGCCGCCGACCACACCAAGTTCGGCCGCAACGCCATGGTCAACCTCGGCAACCTCAGTCAGATCCACGCCCTGTTCACCGATCAGGAGCCGCCGGAGAAGCTGATGCGGCTGATGTCCCAGCACCAGATCGCCTGCCATATCTGCTGATATTTCCACTGCTCTAGCATCAGGCCGCCCTGTGGCGGCCGCTTTTTCCTCCCCATTGCACGTCTCGCCGCCGTTTCACGGCTGACTGATGGCCGCTCGCGGCGCTGAACGCCCGATCCCCCCCGCGCACCGGCTCCCGCTACCAAGCCCGACTGACGGACTGCCGCTCATCGAGTTGCGGCTGCCACCCGCAGCGTTGAACGCTCCACTTTCCCCACGACTTTCCCTACGCACCGAGTCGCACGCCATACCCCGGCTTCCCGTGGGCGCGGTGCGACACGGGATCTCGTCACCGACTGGCAGCATTTTTAGCATTGCCAAAACAATCGCGATCACATTTCTCTCATGAAATGTTCGTTTAATGTTTTTTCATGCTCTAATATGAGCGAAATCAAACATTGCTGTCATGGCAAACACAAAATAAGAAAGTAGGTGAACATGAGCGAACATTATGATCTGGTCGTCGTCGGCGGCGGCATCAACGGGGTCGGCATTGCGGCAGATGCGGCGGGGCGGGGGCTGAAGGTGGCGCTGTTCGAGGCGAGCGATCTCGCCTCTGCCACCTCGTCCAACTCCAGCAAGCTGATCCACGGCGGCCTGCGCTATCTCGAACATTACGAATTCCGGCTGGTGAAAGAGGCGCTGGCGGAGCGGGAGGTGCTGCTCGGCATGGCGCCTCACATCGCCCGTCCCATGCGATTTCGCCTGCCTCATCGCCCGCACCTGCGCCCGGCCTGGATGATCCGCGCCGGCCTCTTCCTCTATGACAACCTGGCCAAGCGCGACAAGCTCAAGGGGAGCTGCGGCGTGCGCTTCCTGCCGCAAGACGGCCTCAAGAACGGCATCAGCAAGGGGTTCGAATACTCGGACGCCTGGGTCGACGACGCCCGCCTGGTGGTGCTCAACGCCATGCTGGCCCGGGACAAGGGCGCCGAGGTACAGACCCGCACCCGCTGTGTGAAGGCGGTGCGCGGCTCCAAACACTGGACCCTGACGCTCGAGCGGGAAGGGGGGGAGCAGTTCACCGTCAGCTGCCGCGGTCTGGTCAATGCGGCCGGCCCCTGGGTCAAGACCTTCTATGACGAGAGCCTGCACGAGACATCCCCGCGCGGTATTCGCCTCATCAAGGGGAGCCACATGATAGTGCCGCGCATCCACGAGCGCGAAGAGGCCTACATCCTGCAAAACGAGGACAACCGCATCGTCTTCGTTATCCCCTATCAGCAGGACTACTCCCTCATCGGCACCACGGACGTGGAGCACAAGGGCAGCCCGCGGGAGGCCAAGATCAGCGACGCCGAGATCGACTACCTGTGCAAGGTGGTCAACGCCCACTTCACCCGCCAGATCGCCCCCAAGGACGTGATCTGGACCTATGCCGGCGTGCGTCCCCTGTGCGATGACGAGTCCGATTCACCGCAGGCGGTGACCCGGGACTACACGCTGGAGCTCAGTGGCGAGTCCGACGGCGCGCCGCTGCTGTCGGTCTTTGGCGGCAAGCTCACCACCTACCGCAAGCTGGCCCAGGCCGCCTGCCACAAGCTCAAACCCTGGTTCAGCCAGATGGGGGAGGACTGGACCGCTAGCTGCCGGCTGCCTGGGGGCGAGTTTGACTGCTCCACCACCGAGCTGGCCCGGGCCTACATGCTCGAATTCGAGTGGCTGGATGAGCGCAGCGCCCGCCGCATCGCCGAAGCCTACGGCAGCCATGCCCGGCTCTGGCTGAAGGAGGAGCGTGGCCAGCACTTCGGTGCCGGTCTGTACGAATCTGAAGTGCGCTACCTCATCGCGCGGGAGTGGGCCCACTCCCTGGAAGACATCCTGTGGCGGCGCAGCAAACTGGGGCTGCGCCTCTCCGAGGCCGAGCAACAGCAGCTCGCCGCCTGGCTGGCCGAGCACCACAACGCCCTGCCCAAGGCCAGCTGATGAATGACGGCGGGCGGCCTTTGTCGCTCGCCGTAAAACTGCAATAAACCTCTGCTATAACAATCACCTACACCAAATAAACAATAACAAAGAGAACCCTTGATGAAACAAACTCACCGTACCCTGGTGGCCCTTGGCCTCGGGATCGCCCTCGCATTGCCCGCACTTGCCGCCGATGAAGGCAAGATTGTCATTGCCCACCGCGGCGCCTCCGGTTACCTGCCCGAGCACACCCTGGAGTCCAAGGCCATGGCCTACGCCATGGGGGTGGACTACCTGGAGCAGGATCTGGTGATGACCAAGGATGACCAGCTGGTGGTGATGCACGATCACTTCCTCGACGGCATCACCGACGTGGCCGAGCGCTTCCCCGGCCGGGCTCGCCCGGACGGCCGCTACTATGTGGTGGACTTCACCCTGGACGAGGTGCGCTCCCTGCGCATGACCGAGCCGTTCCAGCTGGTGGACGGCAAGCAGGTGCCCGTCTATCCCGCCCGCTTCCCGCTCTGGAAGTCCAGCTTCAAGATCCACACCTTCCAGGAAGAGATCGAGATGATCCAGGGGCTCAACAAGAGTACCGGCAAGAACATCGGCATCTACCCGGAGATCAAGGCCCCCTGGCTGTTCCGCCACGAAGGCAAGGACATCTCCAGGGCGGTGCTCAAGGTATTGAAGGAGTACGGCTACACCGGCAAGGACGACAAGGTCTACCTGCAGTGCTTCGATGCCGACGAGCTCAAGCGCATCAACAGCGAGCTGATGCCTGCCATGGGGATGGATCTCAAGCTGGTGCAGCTGATGGCCGAGACCGACTGGAACGAGACCATGGTCTACGACGCCAAGGGCAGGGCGACCCCCTATGACTACGACTGGATGTTCAAACCGGGCGCCATGAAGACCATCGC
Organism: Aeromonas sp. FDAARGOS 1415; assembly: GCF_019048365.1. Taxonomy (NCBI): domain Bacteria; kingdom Pseudomonadati; phylum Pseudomonadota; class Gammaproteobacteria; order Aeromonadales; family Aeromonadaceae; genus Aeromonas; species Aeromonas sp. FDAARGOS 1415. The sequence continues at coordinate 2,916,430 of NZ_CP077363.1, forward strand.
CACCTACGCCGAGGGGATCGGCCCCTGGAAGCCCATGGTGGTGACCGAGCCGGGTACTCCTGGCAAGCCTGTCTTCACCGCCATGGTGAAAGAGGCCCACGCGGCGGGTCTCAAGGTACACCCCTACACCTTCCGTCAGGACGAGGGACAGATCCCGGCCTATGCGAAAGACTTCACCGACCTGCTCAACATCTTCCTCTATCAGGCGGATGTGGACGGGGTGTTCAGCGACTTCCCCGACAAGGCGGTCGAGGTGATCAAGGCGCACGGCAAATAATAAAAGAAGAGCGACACGGGAATGCAAGCGGGGCCAGGTGCCCCGCTTTTTTATGCCCTGCCGTTGTCATGGGGGGCTCATCGGCAGGACGCGTGGCCGTTGGATAAAGCCTTGTTGCAGATGGGTGGAAATAAATGTTTACGAATTGTGGTTGGCAGTGGACTTCTAGGCGCTATTTTCTGGCATTTGCGCGCGCCGCAGTGGTCATTTATCCATCTGTTGGCACATACTGCCGCTGGTTTCACTTGATTGTTTGTTTTTCCTTGGTAAGGTGGGGGCGGTTGCGTAACAAAGTGCTGACTTGTGTAAATTAAAGTGTACGGTCAGTGCCCTTGGCTTAATACAGTAGAGAGAATGAGAAAATGCAAAGAGATCCCCTGAACAACATCCATATCCAGTCCGAACAAGTGATGATCACGCCTGCCCAGCTCAAGGAGAAACTGCCCATCTCCGATCGTGCGCTGGCATTCGTGCAAGGGGCCCGCAACACCATCGCCGACATCATCCACCGTCGCGATCACCGTCTGCTGGTGATCTGTGGTCCCTGCTCCATCCACGACATGGACGCCGCCAAAGAGTACGCAACCAGACTCAAAGCGCTGCATGATGCCTATCAGGATTCTCTCTACATTGTCATGCGGGTCTACTTTGAGAAGCCGCGCACCACGGTCGGCTGGAAGGGCTTTATCAACGACCCGAACCTGGACGGCACCTTCGACGTGGAGCTGGGGCTGCACCGGGCCCGCGAGCTGCTCTGCTGGCTCGCCGAGCTGGAGCTGCCCCTGGCCACCGAGGCGCTCGACCCCATCAGCCCCCAATACCTGGCGGAGCTCTTCTCCTGGTCGGCCATCGGTGCCCGCACCACCGAATCCCAGACCCACAGGGAGATGGCGTCCGGCCTCTCCATGCCGGTCGGCTTCAAGAACGGCACCGACGGCAACCTGGGTACCGCCATCAATGCGTTGCAGGCGGCCTCCAGCCCCCACGCCTTCATGGGGATCAACCAGCAGGGCCAGGTTGCGCTGCTGCAGACCCAGGGCAACCCGGATGGTCACGTGATCCTGCGCGGCGGCAAGCACCCGAACTACGATTCGGTCAACGTGTCGCTGGCGGAAGAGGCGCTGGAGAAAGCGGGCCTGCTGCCCGGCCTGGTGGTGGATTGCAGCCACGGCAACTCCAGCAAGGATCACCGCCTGCAGCCCAAGGTGGCCGACAACGTCATCCACCAGATCCAGGAGGGCAACCGCTCCATCATAGGGGTGATGCTCGAATCCAACCTGTTCGAAGGCAACCAGTCCAGCGAGCAGCCCAAGTGCGACATGCGCTACGGTGTCTCCATCACCGATGCCTGCATCGACTGGGAGACCACGGACGCGCTGCTGGCCCGCTGCCACAGCCAGCTGGCGGCACCACTTTTGGCCAGAACATCGGCATAAGCCGTGGTATCTTGTGGCAACGTATTGATTCACAGGGCGCCGCCACGGGCGGCGCCGGCAGGGACTGGACATGGCTGAAGAGTTGAATGCCCTCAGGGACAAGATAGATGCGGTGGACAAGCAGCTGATCGATCTGCTGGCCGCCCGTCTCGCCCTGGTGGGAGAAGTGGGGGAAGTGAAGAGCCGGCACGGCCTGCCCATCTACGCGCCGGATCGGGAGGCGAGCATGCTGGCCCGCCGCCGTGCGGAGGCAGAAGTCCTGGGGGTACCCGGCGATCTCATCGAAGACGTGCTGCGCCGTGTGATGCGCGAGTCCTATATCCTGGAGTCCGCCAGCGACAAGGAGCACCACTTCAAGTGCATGAAGCCGGACCTTGGCAAGGTGGTGATCATCGGCGGTCAGGGCCAGCTCGGCCGCCTGTTCGGCAACCTGTTCAGCCTTTCGGGCTACCGGGTCGAGACCCTGGGTCAGGCCGACTGGCCGCGCGCCGACGAGATCCTGCGCGGTGCCGGGCTGGTGATGGTGGCCGTGCCCATCGACGTCACCTGCGAGGTGATCGACCGGCTCGGCAACCTGCCGGCGGACTGCCTGCTGGTGGACGTGACCAGCGTGAAGGCGGCGCCGCTCGAGCACATGCTGGCGGTCCACAAGGGCCCCGTGCTGGGGCTGCACCCCATGTTCGGGCCGGACGTGGCGAGCCTTGCTAAGCAGGTGATCGTCTGCTGTCAGGGGCGCGACGGGGAAGCCAGCCAGTGGCTGCTGGATCAGATGACCATCTGGGGCGCCCGCCTGCAGCAGGTGGAAGCCAGGGCCCACGACGAGGCGATGACCTTCATCCAGGCGCTGCGCCACTTCGCCACCTTCGCCTACGGCTGGCACCTCTCCCGGGAGCAGGCCAACCTCGACCGCCTGCTGGCCTTGAGTTCCCCCATCTACCGGCTGGAGCTGGCCATGGTGGGACGGCTGTTCGCCCAGGATCCGCACCTCTACGCCGACATCATTCTGTCGTCGCCGCAGAACCTCGCGATGATCCGCCGCTACTACCAGAACTTCGGCGAGGCGCTGGGGCTGCTGGAGCGGGGGGACAGGGAGGGCTTCATCGAGGCGTTCTCCCAGGTCTCCGGCTTCTTCGGGGCGCGGGCGGACGAGTTCCTGCGGGAGAGCCGCACCCTGCTGGCTCAGGCCAACGATCGTCGTCATCACGGCTGAGGCCGTGCCGGATTCATGCAAAAGGGGCCTGTCGGCCCCTTTTTTCATGTGTTTTGCGTCGTACCCGGTAGGGAGACGCTGGTCCTGTCAGAGCGACGGGCTCGGCTCGGCGACGGGCAGGCGCAGATCGGCGTCATCCCAGCCAAGGGGCTGGGTGAGCAGCTGATCGATCAGCTCCCGGCGATCGGATTTCTCCAGATAGGCGAGGTAGAGCGGACGGCTCAGCGCCTGGCCTCCCTCCACCAGGTGAAGCCGTCCCTGCTCCAGGAAGGGGCTCACCATGCGCCGCGGCAGATAGGCGGCGCCGCCGTTGGCCAGCACGAACTGCAGCGCCATGCTGGCGGAGCTCGAATGCAGCACCGGGGTCTTCTGCAGGCTCTGCAGCCGGCTCGATGGCGGCTCGAAGCTGGTGCCCCAGTCGAGGTGGATGTGGGGCATCTGCATCAGGCTGTCGGCACTCGCGGCCGGCTCCCGGCTCACCAGCTCGAACACCAGCTCGCCGATGGGGTGCAGGGCGATCTCGTCGATCTTGGTGGGCTCGGAGAGCAGGGCGAGATCGAGGGAGCGCTCCAGCAACTGGCGGCACAAGTGCTCGCGGGAGGCAGTTTCGAGCCGCACCGCAAGGCCGGGTGCCAGGGCATAGACATGATTGAGCCAGTCGTTGAAATCGAGCTCCCAGAACACGGCGGGGGCACCGATGGCGAGCTGCTGGCTGAAACCGGGGGAGAGGGCCACGTCCTGCTTGGCACGGCCCAGGGTGTGCAGGATGGCGTCTGCGTAGGGTAGCAGACGCTCACCGGAGGCCGTCAGGCGGATGTTGTTGCGATGGCGGGCAAACAGGCTGACCCCGAGTTGCTGCTCGAGCTGGCGGATCCGAAAGCTTACCGCCGACTGGGTCAGGTAGAGATTCTCAGCAGCCCGGCCAAAGTGCCGGGTCTTGCTGACCTCGATGAAAGTCCGAAGCAGCTCGGTATCCATTAATCGAGGGACTCGTCGCTGCCGCCACCGCCGCCGCCCTCATAGCTGCCACCCGCATCTTCATTGGCGCCGCCGGCGACGGTGCACAGACGGTGCACGCGCTTGGGACCAATCACCTTCAGGTACTTGAACCACACCTTGGCGTGGGGGTTGCTGCCGGCTGCGCCGGATTTGACCTGTTCGATAAAGGCACTTTCTACGTCATCGCGGGGGGCCTGGTTGCCCTGATAGAGCGCCAGCATCACGGTGCCGTATTTTTCCAGACTGTCCGCTTCGGCCACGGTGAATTCGCCACTGCGACGCAGGCCACGGGGAAAATGTTTGAAGTCGTTGAAACGCTTGTCTGATTCGAAGCTCATAGTGCTCTTGTTCTGGTTAGTTTGACCTTTGCGGGCAAGTATCATCAGGCCGTCGCAGAGTGCAAAATCAATTTTCTTACTATGTTAATAAATATCTTTTATCGAACTGGGTTTGTCCCATCCCGTACCGGAAATTTGCGGGGAGCAGCACAAAAAAGCCTGAAAAATAGTGGAGTTATGACACTTTTTGTACAGCGGAAAACGGCCATGACAGGGTCTGCAGGATAAAAATAAGGCGCCAAATGGCGCCTTATTTTGACTTCATGACGGAGCTGAACCTGAGAGTCGTGGACTCATTCAATCATGGCTGGCTGGGCCAGGTTGTCGGCGCGCCACAGGCGATAACGCACTTCATACTCCTGGGGCACATAGATGACGAAGGGCAGCTTGGAGTTGTAGTTCACGAAGAAGCCCTGGCCATAGATCTGAACGAAGCTCTCTTTCTTCTGGCCGTCCGGGCAGGCCATCAGGGTGCTGACGGGGCCGGAGACCTGACCCAGGGTCAGGTAGTTGTAGCCCCAGCCCTTGACGCTGTGCTGTTCCAGGTTGCCGGCGAAGCGGGGCAGGTTGCAGTCGACCAGCATCTTCTTGCCCACTTGCAGCTCGACCATCATGTCGGCTTCGTTCTCGACTTCCGGCAGGCGGATCACGACACGTTCCTGGTTCACCTCGGCGGCAGGGAACATGCTGATATCAAATTTTTTCGGTTCGGCGGCGAAGGCATGGCCGCCCAAAAGCAAGGCGCCCAGCAGGCTAAAACGCAACACGGTTTTCATCTGTACCTCTTGGGATTGGTTCAACGCCGCTAGACTAACCGCTCTGCCGGTTTCGCGCCAGCGCTCAGGGGCGCAAAACCGGCCCTAACCGGCATGCAGTGACGCAATTTGATGCTTTTTTGACGGCTCGGGTCACAACGGGCCCGGTGCCGCAATGCTGACGGGGGCCCAAGAGATCCCCGTCTGACGCCTTCATCTCACCAGCAAGACCTGTTTCGCCCAGGCACCGGGGGCGCGCAGGGCAACGGAACCGCTGGTGATGTCGAGGTAGGCTACCGTCTTGTCTGCGGGGAAGGGGGTGGAAGACCAGAGATAGACGTAACCGTCGTTCACCTCCTTGCCGTCTCCGGCCATGGCGCGGGGGAAGATGGTCTCGTTCAATGCGGGCTTGTAGCAGGCGGACTCCAGCAGGCTGGCGAGCTCCTTGATGGTGGGCAGGCGCCAGTCGTTGTGGCCGCCGAAACCATGGAGCGCGTGACTCGGTTCGGTGCGGATCCGCTCGGCCGTCAGCAGGGCCTGTTGCCAGTAAAGCCGGGTCGGCTCACCGCTGCAGCTCTGGTTGCGCCAGGTCTGGCCGAGCTGGCAACGCATCCAGGTGAGACCTGTGCTCCTGTCGGTGACGGTGCCGTTGCCGTGGTCGAGGAAGCGGGAGGTGGGGCTGGTGCGGGGCAGGGTGTCGTCGCAGATGGCGATGGCCTGGGCCAGGGGGCTGCCGAGGGTGAGCAGCAGGGTCAGAAGATACTTGTTCATCGGGTTACCTCGGCCACCAGTCGCAGTTGCAGACCGTTGGCATCGTCGCTGTTTTGAACTGTGGTGGGATAGTCGGTGCCGGCGTCGTCCCCAAGGAAGATGTGGGCGATGGCGCTCAGAGGGGCGCTCTCCAGCCGGCGGGACGGTGTCAGGGTCTGGCTCCAGTAGTAGCCGCTGAAGTCCTTGGTGGTGGTGCCGACATCGGGGAAGTAGCGCACATCCAGGGTGACGCGCTGGCCATCCTGGCGGGCGAGGGAGCCGTAGTGCTGCAGGCTCATCAGCTCGCGGGCGTGGGGCAGACGCCAGTGAGTGATGCCGCACAGCTGTTGGGCGTTGAGCCACTGACGGTACTGCTCCGTGGTGCAGATGGCCTCCCCCTCGGGACAGGCGTAATCCCGCTCCTCCTGGGTCGGGTGGTAATGATCGAACTCCCAGGCGAAGGTGCGGTGCAGATCCCGCGGACTGTCCGGATCCGCCAGCTTCTTCTCCCAGACGAGGCCGGTATTGAGATCCTCCACGCAGGCCCACTGAGCCGCGCTGTCCGGCAGGGGCCGACCCCGGTCGTCCAGTTTGCGATAGCGCAGCGGCGCCTGGCCAAGGCCGGCCTCCTGGCCCGGGTGATCGGCGGGTTCGTGTTCGAGCAGGTAGTCGACACCGTCGCTGTAGGTAGTGACGCCGCCTGCGGTGACCAACGCCCCGGGTTGCTGTTGCTGCAACACGGCGCCGAGCTCGGCCTGAAGGCTCAGCAACTCGGGGCTGGTGGCAAAATGCTGGCCGAGCGCGGGCAGCAGGGTGAGCAACCCCTGCCACACCTGGCGTTGACGTTCGTTGGCCGCGAGCCCGGGCAATACGGTGTCGTCATCGAGGACGGATAGGGCGAGCTCGCCGAGGGCCGCATTGAAGTCCTGCAGTTGTGTCAGGGCGGCCAGATCCGTGCCGGGGTGAAGGGGCGCCAGGGCGAGCAGCAGTTCGGCCAGGGCCTGCGCTGGCGGCAGCCCGTCCGCGATGCGGGTCTGCAGCAGGGTGCTCAGGGGGCTGGGGGTGAGCGTCTGGTTGCCCTGACGCGCCGCCGGGTGGCTTAAGGTCAGGGCGGCCGGATCCGCCGGGAGGAACAGCAAGGGGCTGGTCAGCAGGGCGGGGCTGCCTCCGCTCAGGGGGCGGGGGCCTGCGTCGCCACTGGCGCCGGGCTCTTCGGCCTCGCAGCGATCGTTCTGATTCAGGTTCACGCACAGGGTGCCCGCGGCGGGCAGGTTGACCGTCAGGCGGTAGTCCGGCGCGGCCAGGGGGGCTTCGTCCGAGCCGCCGCCACAGGCGCTGAGCAGGGGGGCCAGCAGGCAGGCGATCGGGGTCATTCTCATGGTCATGGGGTGTCCTTGGAGGGGCCTTGGCCCCTCTCTTCCTTATATATGGGTGGCGCCGTGGCGGCGAAGGCGGCGCCAGAGGGCCAGCGGCAGCAGCCAGAGCAGGCTGAAAGTGCCGCCGCCGCTGCTGTCCGAGGTGTCGAAGTGGATGATGCCGTCGTCGGGCACGGGGACGGGCTCACCACATTGGGCGCCGATGCGCTGGCTGATGCTCCAGCCGTTGAGGCGGCCCCGGTGGCCCGGCTTGCTGTCCACTATCTCCAGGGTCCAGCGACCGGCCAGGGGTTCTCCTTCAAAGGCGCTGAAGGGTTGCAGGGGCAGCAGCTCGGTGGGGAATACCCCCTTGAGCCGCGGCAGCGGGCTGTAGCCCTTGTCCCAGATCTGGACGCGGGTCCCGGCGGGGGAGTTGAGCCAGATCTCCAGCTCGTCCAGCGCCTCGTGCTGCAGATCCAGGGTCAGTTGCAGCCTGTCGCTCACACGGGCGTCACGGCTCTCCAGCAGCAGGCTGGTTTCGCTCAGCCCCCGCACTTCGTCGCTTGTGGCGTCGCTCAAGGTGAGCGACTGACCGCTGGCCCGGCGGATGACGGGGGTGCCGATGGGCAGGGTCAGGGACTGCTGCCACTGGCGCTCGGTCGGGCTGGTGCCGCTCATGGCGAGGCTCACCGGCAGTGCCACCTCGTCGCCACAGGCGAGCGGGCTCTCGGCCAGCAGACGCAAGGTGGTGGTCATGGTGGCGCCAGCGGCCAGGGTTGCCGGTTGCCAGGCATAGGGATCGGCCTGCAGCCCGGTTGGCAGCTGGAGGGCCAGGGCGTTCAGGGTCACCGGGGCCTTGCCCGGGTTGCTGAGGCTCAGTTGCACCGACTGGCGCTGGCCGAGCTCGATGGCGCTGCCCTCTGCCAGGGCGACCTGGATGGGGGCCTGGAGCAGGCTGTGCTGGCGGAAAGCCTGCTCCAGCAGCCGGGCATACTGGCGGGTCGGGTAGAGGCGGGCCGCGGTATCCACGGTGACGCGGGCCAGCTGCGGCATGCGGATGGCCGGGCCCAGGCCGAAGTGGGACTCGATGACGAGGCGGTCAAACTCGTCTCTGGCCTCGTCGCCGTGCGCGGCCACCGCCGCCAGCAGGGCCTGGAACAGCGGGGTGCCCCAGAGCTGATCCCCGTTGCTGCCGTTGATGGTGCGATGGGCCGGGTAGGTATAGTCCGGGTGGTAGCGGGCGCGCAGATCGTCGAGCTGGCGCGGGGTGCGGTCGGTGAAGCGGGCATCCCAGTTGAACACCATGGCCGGCTCGAACTGGCGGCCCGCCTCGCTGCGCTGGCGGTGGCTGGCGGCCAGATAGTCGGCAAAGCCCTCGCCGATGGCGCCCCAGTCCCCCTCTTCCCCGAGATCCGGCAGTATGTGGTGCTGCACCCCGTGACCGAACTCGTGCCAGATGACCATGGGATCCTCGGCATCGGGCACGCCGCTGCGACCGAGCTCCAGCCTGCGCTCGAACGGGTCGTAGAGGGAGTTGTCCTGATAGCCGGCATCGGTGTCGATGTCGAGGGCACCGGGAATGAGCTCGCCAAAACCCAGTCCCTTGAGGTGGCGCTGGGCGAGATCCAGGTGGTAGTAGGCGTTGATGTCGGCAAAGCCGCGATCGTCCCGGATCAGGCGAAACGCCTGTGCATTGTCGGCACTGTAGGGAACCGACTCGGGGGCCATGGCGTCCACCACCCGGGCATTGGGGCTGCTCAGCACATAGTGCCCGTCTATCAGGCTGACCGGCAGGGGCACCCGGTCCTGATAGGCGGCATCCGCCAGTTGCAGGGATTCGTGCCAGACCAGGCTGGCGTCCTGCAACTGGGTGCGGGGGTCGGGGTCGAACACCCGGGCCTGGACGAGGTGATCCCCCGCATCAGGGGCCCGCAGGGCCTGGGTGGTCGCCTGATCCCCGAGGCGGCCGAGCTCGCGCTCGCCGTCGCAACTGGCAAACAGCTGCACCTGGCTGGCCTTGGCGTTGCCCGCCTGGTGTTCGCGCACCCGCTGGCGCAGGGCGGGCACCAGGGTGTCGCCGTCACGCCAGTACCAGGCCTCGACCGGGCCCAGGGTGTCTATCTCGCTGCCGCCATCGCGCAGTTGGGTTAGCAGGGGATCCAGATTGCCGGAGGCGTCGCAGCCGGGCTCACTGCTCTGCAAGGGGCGCAGGTTGTGATAGAGGCGCCAGGGGCTGCCAGCCGCGTTGACGCTGACGGCGGCCTGGGTGGCGGCCACCGGCAGTCCGTTGACCTGCTGGAGGAAGCTGTGGTGGTGGCCGAGCAGGCTGGCCCTGTCGTAATCGGGGACCAGGCTCACGCCGAGGCGTGCCTCGAGCCAGGCCCGGGGCGTGGTGGAGAGGGGCGGTTCATCGACAAACTGCAGCTCGGCCGCCAGCAGCGGCTGGGAGAGCAGGGTAGCCGCCAGCCAGAGGGCCGGGGAGGACGATTTCATGAGTGACTCCAAGACAGAAGAAAATAGGGCTGGCATCAGTGGTCGACGCCGGCCAGGGTGAGCAGGAAGGCATACTCCTGCGCCGCGCGCTGCTGGGCCGTTCGGGGCGTGGCGAGGTGGCCGCCGTCAAGCTCGGTGCGCAGCAGATAGGGGCCGGCCGCCGTGCTGCGTTCCCGCAGACGGGCCACCCACTTGAGGGGCTCCCAATAGGGCACCTGACTGTCGTGCAGCCCGGCCGTCACAAGGACGGGGGGATAGGGCGCCGCGTGCAGGTTGTCATAGGGGCTCAGGCGGCGCATGGCTTGATAGTCGGCGGCCACGGCCGGGTTGCCCCACTCGGCATACTCCTGGCGGGTGAGGGGGAGCTCGGGATCGCTCATGGTGCCGAGCAGATCGACGAAGGGCACCTGCAACACGGCCCCGGCGAAGCGGGTCGGTGCCTGGTTGAGGGCGGCCGCCACCAGCAGGCCGCCGGCACTGCCCCCCATGGCGAACAGCCGGGCGGGATCGATGGCGGGATCCCGGGCCAGGGCATCGGCCACCGCCAGGAAGTCGTCCACGCTCTGCTGCTTGTGCCGGCCGCGCCCCGCCCGATACCACTCGTCCCCGAGCAGACCGCCACCGCGCACGTGGGCGATGGCGTAGACGAAGCCGCGATCCAGCAGGCTCAGCACCTGGGGCTGGTAGTAGGGGCGCATGGGGGTGCCGTAGGCGCCATAGCCATAGAGCAGCAGTGCCCTGGGCGTGTGGATCTCCTTGCGCCACACCAGGGAGACGGGCACCTTGACGCCGTCCTTGCCCGCTACCCAGCGCCGCTCGCTCTGATAGGGGGACTCTTCGGCGGGCCGGTCATCGGCCTGCCACTGGCCCGAGGCCAGATCCAGCCAGCGCTGGTGCGGTGCCTCGGCCATGCCCTGACGGCGGATGAGTACCCGCGCACCGGCCGGATCCTGGCTGCCCTGGATCCAGGCCGTGCCGGCCCCCTCGGTCAGGGGAAGGCGGTAGGTGAGGTGGCCAGCCCCATCCAGCACATCGAGCCAGTCGTCCCCATTGTGGCGATACTGCAGGACCGTGTAGTCGGCAAACAGGCGCCACTTCTCGAGATCCTTGCCCTCGCCTGACCAGAGCGGACGCCAGGGCCCGCTGGCCACCTCTCCCAGGCTGGCGGCCTGGTAGAGACCCATGGCGCCATCCCGGTTGCTCTTGAGCAGCACCCGCTCCCCCTGCGTATCCAGGTAGTACTCGAGCCCGCGCTGGCGCCCCTTGACGAGGCTCGCCTTGCCATCCTCCAGCAGGTACTGCTCCGCGCTGTCGTGGTTGTTGCTCTGCAGGATCAGGTGGCGCCGATCCGTGGTGCGATAGAGGCTGAGCAGCCAGGCGGGGTCGGCCTCCTCGTGTACCTGATCCTCCTTGCCATCACGCCAGGCCCAGAGCTGCCAGGGGCGCAGGGTGCGGGGTTCGTTGGCAATGGTGTAGAGGGTCTTGCCGTCCCGGCTCCAGAGCAGATCGGCGGCGCGGTGCTTCAGGGTTGCGACCGTCTCGCCGCTCGCCAGATCCAGCAGGGTGATGCGGTAGTCCCGATCTCCCCTGCGATCCTCGGCCAGGGCAAGCAGGTGCCCGTCCGGGTGCAGGGCCCAGGCGGCGAGCTCGTAGTAGCCCTCGGCAGGCTGGCGGGCCGCCAGCCGTTGGCGGGGCTCAGCCTGTTCGCTGTTGCGCTGCCACAGGCTGCCGTCGGCTTCCATCCGCCACTGGCTGTCTGCCTCGCTCAGCCACTCTTGTGGCATGGGCTCGCCGCGGGGACGGGCCTGCCACTCCGCCTGCAGGGCCTGCGCCAGGGGGGCCTGGCTGGCGAGCTGTTGCTCGGTCCAGCGGTTCTGCTCCCCCAGCAGCGCCAGCAGGGCGGGATCCTGGCGACTGTCGTCGCGCCAGCCGCCGTAGGGGTCGAGACGGGCTATCTCCCCCTTCATCATCAGGGGGCGTTCGGGGATCCGGGGGGCCGGCGCGGCCGTCGGTGCCGGGGTGGCCAGCAGGCTGGCCAGGATCAAGAGTGCCTGCATCATAACCCCACGAAGGTGTAGCGCAGGCTGGCACTCAGGGTGCGGCCGCTCTGGGTGAAGAGGGAGGCATCGGTGCCGGCTTCCAGCCCGGCCACATCCTGGTAGCGGGTGTAGCGGGAGTCGAACAGGTTGTCGAGCTTGAGGTTGACCTTGAGGGCGTCGGTGACGAGCCAGTCTCCCGTCAGACCCAGGCTGAACCAGCCGGCGCTCTTGAGGCAGTCCCCCTGGCGGCCGCTCAGGCTGTTGCCGCAGCTGGGCACCCGGCTCATGGCGGCGGCGTAGTCTGCCTGTACCCCGACGCTCCAGTCGCTGGCCTGGTAGCTCAGGCGGGTGTTGCCCTCCAGCGGGGTGAGGGTGCGCAGCGCCTCGCCTTGGCTGTCTTCCCCGTCGACCCAGCCGAGCTTGGTGGCCAGCTCCCAGGTCGGGGTGAGCCAGTAGCTGGCGGCGATCTCCGCCCCCCAGGTCTCGGCCCTGGCCACGTTGCGGTACTGGCGCAGGATGACGCCATCGCTCAGGCGCAGCCCCACCTCGCGCCAGTCGATGAAGTTGTAGTAGCGGTTGTAGAAGAGGGCGGGCTTGATGCTCCACTCATCCCCTTCACCGCTCACCCCCCACTCGAAACTGTGGCTGGTCTCCTCCTTGAGGCCGGTGTTGGCGATGATCTCGAACGGCGGCAGGGCGAAGTAGTGGGGGATGTTGCCGTACACCTTGTCATAGGAGGGAGCGCGAAAGCCGTTGGCGTAGCTCAGCCAGCTGCGCCACTGCTCGTTGAAGCGGTAGCTGGTGGCCAGGCTCGGGGAGAGGTGCCAGCTATGGTTCTCGCCATTGCTGCCATCGAGCGGCTGCAGCCACTGGTGATCCATGCGCAGGGTCGGGGTGAACTGCCACTGCCCCAGGGTCGCCACGTCGCCGAGCCAGACCCCGGCACGGTCGGTGCGGGCGCGGCTGAAGGGGGCGGACTGGGTGGGCTGGGGGATGCCGGCCTCCAGGCTCAGCTTCTCCACCGGCCGTTCGTGGGTGGTGCGCTCCAGCTCGACGCCGTAGCTCAGCTTGTGGAGCAGGTTGCCGGTGGCGAGATCTCGGCGCACGTCCAGCTCGGTACCGATCCGCTCCTCGGTGAAGGTGGCGAGCTCACGCTCGCTGCGATAGCGGGGGTAGCCGCTCAGCAGGTCGTTTTGCAGCAGGCTGCGCTTGTTGGCGGTGTTCTTCGAGTGGTTGCCATAGAGGCTCCAGGTGAATTGATCCGCGAGGGTGCTGTCCAGGTGGCTTGCCTCCCAGGCGAGCTTGCCCCCCTGGGTGCGCTGGCTGCCCTGTTCGTGGTACTGGCGCACCTGCCACTTGCCGTCGGGCTGGGGCACCTCGCGCGGCCCCTGATCCCGCTCGGCGTTGTCCTCGAAGTAGTCGAATTCCAGGCGCAGCTGGTGATGGTCGTTCAGCGGGAAGCGGGAGCTGGTGGAGGCGCTGAGGCCGTCCAGATCCGCCGGGATGCGGCTCTCGTCGTAGTTGGCGGTTTCGTGCCCCTGCCAGCCGGAGAGGCGCAGCAGGTGTTCGCTCTCCCATACCCTGGCGGCACCGGTGGCGCTCAGCTTCTGCTTGTCGCTGCCGCCATCCTGCAGCACCTTGCTGCTGAGGTAGGCATCCTGGCCCTGCAGGTAGTCTTCCGGTTGCTTGGTGCTGATGACGATGGTGCCGCCGATGGCATCCGAACCATGGAGGGAGGAGCCGGCGCCCTTGGCCACCTCGATCTGCTTGACGTCGTCGAGATCGAAGCTGAAGCGGCCCACCTTGTCGTTGAGGTCGTCGGCGCCGAAGCCGTCGCTGACCCGGACCCCGTCCTTGATGATCAGCACCCGGTTGCCGCCCATGCCGCGCACTATGATGTTCTGCGGCCGTCCGGCGGAGCCGGTCACCGAGACGCCGGGCTCGTTCTTGAACACGTCGGTGAGTTCGGTGGCGACCTGGCGTTCCAGATCCTCCTCCGTGATGACGGTGATGGAGCCGGCGACATCGGACAGCTTCTGTTCGATGCGCTGTCCCTTGACCACTATGGTCTCGTGTTCCCGGAGAGCGGGCGGATGGCCGGCGAGATCTGTGCTGGCGGGATCGCTGGCGGCCAGTGCCGTACCGGACAGCAGCATGGGCCAGTAGTGAAGCAAATTTTTCATGTTGAGAATAATTATTATTTGAGCCTGAAGGGCGCGGATTATTGCAGAGAGACCCAAATAGATCAATTATTGATAATCATTATCATTTTGTTTTTATGGCATTGATCAAATTGAAGTTTTTTGATGGGTATCTCAGTAGGGAAACGTAATGCGTTTGCGAATGGCACCCTAATAGGGGCGAGAGCGGGTGCCAGGGCGGGGAAGGGAGCAAGAAAAAGCCCGCCAAAGGGCGGGCTCTCGGGTCAGGCTGACGGCGCTCAGGGGGCGCGATAGAAACGGTTCAGCTCGTTCATCACCTGGATCAGGGTCCCCATGTCCGGGGTGCCGTGCTTGATGGGGCGATAGGTCTCGCTGTCCAGCAGCTCGAAGTCACCCTGCTTGTTGAACTGGGTGATGGTGTTGCCCTGATAGATGGCGAAGTCGTTCTGATCCCCGGCCAGCAGCCAGGTACGCGGACTGGCGTCGAACAGGCTGCGTCCCGTGCTGTAGTCGCGGGACGGGTTGCGCACCCCCAGCATGCCCTTCATCAGGGTCGGCACCAGATCCAGGTGGCTGCTCGCCTGGGCCGGGGGCGGTGTCTCGGCGCCCGGCCAGGCCAGCACCATAGGCACCTGCACCTGATAGGTCGAGTAGTTGCTGCCATAGCCCCAGCTGTTGCTCTGGGTCTCGTTGAACTCCTGACCGTGGTTGGAGGTGATGACGACTATGGTCTGATCGTCGAGCCCCTGCTGCTGCAACCGGGTCACCATCTGCTCCAGCAGCTGGTCGGTGTAGAAGACCGCATTCTTGTAGCGGTTCTCCAGCTTCGCCAGGTTCTCGGGGCGGTAGGCGGTGGCCGGGTTGAACCGGGTCAGCTCGGGCTGGAAGGGCCCCTTGATGCTGGCCGGCACCTGATAGTCCCCCGGGCTCGACAGATAGACCAGGGAGAACCAGGGCCTGTCCGTCGTGCGGGTGTCGAGCCACTGCTGCCAGTCGTCGATCAGCAGGCTGTCGTCGGTCTGGCGGGAGACGAAGACCTGCTTGCGCAGGCCGGCGAGCAGGCTCTGTTTGTACTGCTTGGCATCCTCGAGGGCGCCGAACAGGCCGAACTGGTAATCCTGGCGCAGCATCTCGTCGAACAGCACCGGCGGGCGCTTGTCGGCACGGATGTCACCGTAATAGTGGCCGGGCAGCCCGTAGAAGAGGCTGAACATCCCCATGGCTTCGTCGTTGCCGCCACTCATGTGGTTGCGGAAGTTGAAGTGCTGATCCGCATAGCGCTGCAGATTGGGCATGTTGATGTTGTTGAGCATGTCGGCCCGCAGGGAGTCGACCACCACCACCAGCAGGTTCTTGTGATCGCTCGGGGCGCTCACGCTGAGGGGGCGCAGCGGATAGAGGAGACGATGCTCCGCGCTGCCCTGATCCTCGGCCTTCTTCTCATACTGTTCGAGATCGAGCCAGCCATGCTTGGCCAGGAAGCTTCTGGCGGTCATGGGGTAGGAGAGGGGGAAGTTGGCGCGCTGCATGGTGATGGGCTGATACAGGGTGGCATCCGCCCAGCTGTTGACCAGGTGGGTCAGAATGAAGCAGACCAGCAGGGCCAGGCCCACCTGGTTGCCGTACTGGCGCCGCTTGCGCTTGTTGATCTTGCGCCACACATAGGCCGACAGCAGCAGCTGCAGCAGGAAGATGGCGGGCACGGCGACGAAGATGATGCTCCAGATTGAGCCCTCCTCGGTCTGCGCCTGATCCAGCAAGAGTTGCCATACCTGACCATTGAGGTGGAACTTGAACAGCTGGAACACCTGGGTGTCGATGAGCAGCAACACCAGCGCCAGGGTAGCGATGATGGACGACACGAAGCGCAGGGGTTTCTCCCTTGGCAGGATGAAGCTCAGGGGGAAGATGGTCAGCAGATAGGTGACGAAGCTCAGAAACGAGAAATGACCTATCCAGCTGATGATGAGATAGGTCACGCCGAGCGTGGTCGACGGCCAGCTGATGGAGCCCAGGTAGCGGGTCGCGATCAGCATGGCCAGGATGATGTTGAAGAAGGAGAACCAATGCCCCCAGGTGATCAGGCGAGAGACATTATCACGATAGGGGTTGCCGGTTTCGACCATAGTGATCCATCTGCTTGAAAAACATCAAAGAATGCGAAGAAACTCAGTGAGCATCGTGGCGATGATCTACCGAGGCGGTGAGCGCCTGGACGAACTTCTCGGTGATCGCCTGGCGTTGGGCCGGAGCCATGCCGTTGATGATGTTGGTGGTCAGGTTGCCGAGCACCATCAGACTGAGATCCACCGGGGCCTTGTGTTTCTCCAGGGCGGTGATCAGGTCGTTCATCAGGGCGTCAAACTGCTCGTTATTGTACTTTGATACGATGGGCATAATCTTGGGTTCATCTCGGTTCAAAGCGCCTTATAATACTTCACCCTTTCGGCTAACACTATGGCTTTGTGACATGAGTCTCGATATCGACAAGATCATTCTTCACTCCCTGCGGCCCGGCCCCGATGGCCAGCCCCACGCCGATACCCGCAGTCAGACCCTGCCTGCCGACGAGGCGGTACAGGGGCTGATGGCCGAGCTGCATCGCATCTACAACGGCAAGGGGGGCAAGGGTTTCGGCTTCTTCGCCGATCCCGAGGCCGCCGTCGCCGAGCTGGCGGAGGGGGAAGACGCCCCCAAGCAGCCTTCCCCCGCTTTTCGCATCGCCCTGGAGCAGCTGCTGGCCGAGCAGAGCGAGTTCGTCCCCTTCTCTGTCAATCTGACCCAGATGCTGGTCAAACAGCTGGTGGAGCATGCCCTCGACGAACAGGGGGTGCTGCTCATCGCCAAGTACAACTACGTCGGGGTCGACTACCTGATGATTGCCCTGCTGGAGGGCAAGGAGAGCGTCACCGTCAGCGAGGCGCTGGAGCTGCGTCACATCCAGTATCTGGATATCGGCAAGCTCAATCTGGTGGCCCGCATCGATCTCACCGAGTGGAAGACCCAGGGCGATTCGCGCCGCTACATCACCTTCAGCAAGGGACGGGTCGGCCGCAAGCTGGGGGACTTCTTCATGGATCTGCTGGGGGCCCGCGAGGGGATGGATGCCAAGATCCAGAACAAGGGGCTGCTGCAGGCGGTGGACGATTATTGCGACAGCCGCCAGCTCGAGCCCGCCGAGCGCAATGATTACAAGAAGCAGGTCTTCAAATATTGCACCGAGCAGGCGAGCGCCGGCGAAGAGATCGAAATCAGGGAGCTCTCTGCCGAACTCGCGTCGAAAGAGGCGGGGGAAGGGGATCTCGATTTCTACAGCTTCATCGGTCAGGAATACGAGCTGGAGGAGCGCTTCCCGGCCGACCGCTCCACCCTGCGGGGTCTGACCAAGTTTGTGGGCTCGGGGGGCGGTCTGACCCTGAGTTTCGAGCAGAAGCTGCTCAACAGCCGGATTTTCTACGATCCCCAGACCGACACCCTGACCATCAAGGGGGTGCCGCCCAATCTCAAGGATCAATTGCTGCGCCAGTCGTAATGTGATCCAGGCATCAAATTTTGCAAAAAGGCACCGGAGCGCCCTCCGGTGCCTTTTTATTTAAGGGGTGATGAAGTTGGAAACCGGTGCGGTACTTTTGCTAACACATAAATCAAAATAATGCGGATGAAAGGGTTTTCAATGTGATGAAATCCCTTTCATTGGTGTAAATATATTTCTTTTCGGTAATTTAATTTCCGAATCTTGGCAAAAATATGGGGGTGACTCTCGCTAAGTCGCTGAAATAAGAAAATGTTTTCATAACTTTCTGGAAGAAAATACGTAATTGCATTTCAAAAATGCGAGGCGTGTCATGTGAGGCGTTGACCGCTTGGGATAATATTCACCTTGCACACAATGCTCTTACAGCGCGGAACTAATACAAGGAAAGGCTCATGAAAAAGAAATTGCTGTCATCCCTGATCGGTCTGGCTACCCTGGGCGTGGCTTGCTCTGCCACTGCTGCGATTGACGAAGGTCAGCTGACCATCTGGATCAACGGTGACAAGGGCTACAACGGCCTGGCCGAAGTCGGCAAGAAATTCGAAGCCGAGACCGGCATCAAGGTGACCGTCGCTCACCCGGATCAGGTTGAAGTGAAATTCCAGCAAGCCGCCGCTACCGGCAACGGCCCGGACATCTTCTTCTGGGCTCACGACCGTTACGGTGAGTGGGTCAAGTCCGGTCTGCTGGTGCCCGTGACCCCGAACGCCGCCACCAAGGCCAAGTTCGAGCAGTTCGCCTGGGATGCCATGACCGTCGATGGCAAGACCTACGGTTACCCGGTCGCGGTTGAAGCCGTCAGCCTGATTTACAACAAGGATCTGTTGCCCAACCCGCCGAAGACCTTCGAAGAGATCGCCAAGATCGACGAAGAGCTGAAGAAGAATGGCAAGCGCGCCATCATGTGGGCCTATGACACCCCCTACTTCAGCTACCCCCTGGTGGCTGCCAACGGTGGCTACGCCTTCAAGAAGACCGCCACCGGCTATGACGTGAAAGATACCGGCGTGGCCAACGCTGGTGCCAAGGCTGGCGTGGGCTACATCTCCGAGATGATCAAGTCCGGTCACCTGGAGAAGGGCATCGACTACGGTGTGATGGATGCCAAGTTCAACAAGGGCGAAGTGGCCATGATGATCAATGGTCCCTGGGCCTGGAGCAACCTGGACAAGAGCGGCATCAAGTACGGCGTCGCGCCGCTGCCGACCCTGAAGGGTCAGCCGGCCAAGGCCTTCGTCGGCGTGCTCGGTGCCACCATCAACGCCGCCAGCCCGAACAAGGATTTGGCCATCGAGTTCCTCGAGAACTACCTGCTGACCGACGCCGGTCTGGCGCCGGTGAACGCCGACAAGCCGCTGGGCGCCGTGGCCCTGAAGTCCTTCCAGAAGACCCTGGAAGCTGACCCTAACATCAAGGCCACCATGCAGAACGCCCAGAATGGCGAACCGATGCCGTCCGTGCCCGAGATGAGCCGTTTCTGGTCTTCCTTCGAAACTGCCCTCAAGAACGTCACCTCTGGCCGTCAGAGCGTTGACGAAGCGCTGGATACCGCTGCCAAGCGTATCGTTCAGTAAGCACGCACTATCCGGGAGGCCGCCACGGCCTCCCACTCTCTCAAATCTCTCTTGGCGCAATAAAGGTTAATTGGCATGGAAGTAGTACCTGCTCTCGAATCCTATGCCGGTCCGAAGAAAGACAAGTACGTCTGGCTAAAGTGGACCATGGCGGCACTGATCGCAGTGCTTAATGGTTATGCGGCCGTGATGATGTATGCCAGCGGTGAGTGGGTGTTTGCCCTGCTCGATCTGGTGGTCGTCTCCGTCGGTCTCTATGTCTTCATGAACAAGAAGACCTATGCCCACCGCTATATTTTCCCCGGTGTGGCAGGCATGGTTGTTTTTATCATCTTCCCTCTTGCCTACACCATCGGCATCGCCTTCACCAACTATTCGGGGTCCAACCTGCTCTCCATCGAGCAGGCACGGGATTACCATCTTAAAAAAACCTACAAGGTGGCGGGCGGTGAATTCGATTTCACCCTCCTGGGTGGTGAGAACAATCAGTTTCAGCTTCTGCTGCAACAGGACGAGCAATCCTTTATCAGTCAACCTCTTACTCTGCTGAACAACAAGGCCCGTGAACTGGCTGTCCGTGAAGGGCGAGTCCATGACGAGCCCCAGGTGGTTCAGCTGCAACCTCTGGCTGGGGAGGCGACCGACAAGGCGGCACCCATCCGTGCCATCGTCGATCACCGCACTCACCTGAGCGCGCTGGATGTGGTGCTGCCCGAGGGCAACATCCACCTGACCCTGAGCAGCCTGCGCAAGTTCGCCGCCCAGAAGCCGCTCTATACCCAGCTGGTCGACGGCGTCGTGCTCAAGTCGGGCGTGATGATCAAGGACAGCAACCTGCTGCGTGACAACCAGAGCGGCGAGCTGATGCTGCCCAACGGTGACACCGGCTTCTACCAGTACATCGATGCAGAAGGCCACTTCGTCGGCAAGGGCGTTGCCCCCGGTTTCGTGGTGAGCGTGGGTTGGAAAAACTTCATGCGCATCATGACCGACCCGGGCATCCAGGGTCCCTTCATGCAGATCTTCGTCTGGACCGTGATCTTCTCCGCCTGCTCGGTGGCGTTCACCCTGGCGATCGGCATGGTGCTGGCCTGTCTGGTGCAGTGGGAACAGCTCAAGGGGCGCGGTTTCTACCGGGTCATGCTGATCCTGCCCTATGCCATTCCGGCGTTCATCTCCATCCTGGTGTTCAAGGGCCTGTTCAACCAGAACTTCGGCGAGATCAACCTGTTCCTGGAAGCGGCGTTCGGCATCAAGCCTGACTGGTACACCAACCCCTTCCTGGCCAAGGTGATGATCCTCATCGTCAACACCTGGCTCGGCTACCCCTACATGATGATCCTCTGCATGGGCCTGCTCAAGGCTATCCCGGAAGATCTCTACGAGGCGTCCGCCATGGATGGGGCCGGTCCGGTACAGAACTTCTTCAAGATCACCGTACCGCTCCTGATGAAGCCGCTGACACCGCTGCTGATCGCATCCTTTGCCTTCAACTTCAACAACTTCGTACTTATCCAGCTGTTGACGAACGGGGCACCGGACATCATAGGGGCCACCACGCCGGCCGGGACCACCGACCTGCTGGTGAGCTACACCTACCGGATTGCGTTCCAGGGCTCGGGTGGTCAGGACTACGGTCTGGCCAGTGCCATCGCCACTGCCATCTTCCTCATCGTGGGTGCGCTGGCCTTGCTCAACCTGAAATTGTCCAAAGCCGACAAGCAACTGTAAGGAGGCTTCAACATGGCAATCGTACAACCCAAGTCTGTCAAATACCGGGTGTGGGCAACCCACCTGGTGATGTGGGGCTTCCTGGCACTGATCATCTTCCCGCTGATCATGGTCATCGCCATCTCGTTCCGTAACGGCAACTTCTCGGTGGGGGAGATCATCCCCACCAATCCGACCCTGGATCACTGGAAGCTGGCGCTCGGCATGTCCATCACCAACGCCGACGGCAGCATCACGCCGCCGCCGTTCCCGGTGCTGACCTGGCTGTGGAACTCCATCAAGGTCGCGGGCATCACCGCCCTGATGATAGTGGTGCTCTCCACCACCTGTGCCTACGCCTTCGCCCGTCTGCGGTTCCGTGGCAAGTCCACCATCCTGCAGGGCATGCTGATCTTCCAGATGTTCCCGGCGGTGCTGGCCCTGGTGGCCATCTATGCGCTGTTCAACAAGATCGGTGACTACATCCCCTGGCTGGGTCTCAACACCCACGGCGGCCTGATCCTGGCCTACATGGGGGGTATCGCCCTGCACGTCTGGACCATCAAGGGCTACTTCGAGACCATCGACTCATCCCTCGAAGAGGCGGCGGCCATCGACGGTGCCACTCCATGGCAGGCGTTCCGGTTGATCCTGCTGCCCCTGTCGGTGCCCATCCTGGCGGTGGTGTTCATCCTGGCCTTCATCGGTTCCATCACCGAGGTGCCCATGGCCTCCATCCTGCTGCAGGATGTGAACAACCTGACTCTGGCGGTCGGTGCCCAGCAGTACCTCTATCCGCAGAACTACCTGTGGGGTGACTTCGCCGCGGCCGCCGTGCTGTCCGGCTTCCCCATCACGGTCGTCTTCCTGCTCGCCCAGCGCTGGCTGGTGGGCGGTCTCACCGCCGGTGGCGTGAAAGGTTAAGGTTCATGGCCGGGGGAGCCGACTCCCCCCGCCGTCACGATTTGCAAAGATTCAAGAGCGGAGCTCGACATGGCTGAAGTAGTACTCAACAACGTTCGCAAAAATTACGATCCGGCTGTCCACAAGGACACCCTGCGCAATATCAACCTGGCCATCAAGGAAGGGGAGTTCATCGTCTTCGTCGGCCCGTCCGGTTGCGGCAAGTCCACTTTGCTTCGGATGATCGCCGGTCTGGAAGACATCACCAGCGGCGAGCTGACCATCGGCGGGCGCTACATGAACGACGTGCCGCCGGTGGAGCGCAACGTCGGCATGGTGTTCCAGTCCTACGCCCTCTACCCGCACATGAACATCTACGAGAACATGGCCTTCGGCCTCAAGCTCAAGAAGATGGACAAGGAGAGCATCCACAAGCGGGTGATGCGCGCAGCTGAAATTCTGGGCCTGGAGCCTCTGCTGGACCGCAAACCCAAGGCGCTCTCCGGCGGTCAACGCCAGCGGGTCGCCATCGGCCGCTCCATTGTGCAGCAGCCCCAGGTGTTCCTGTTTGACGAACCGCTGTCGAACCTCGACGCCGCCCTGCGGGTCAAGATGCGCATCGAGATCGCCAAGCTGCACAAGGAGCTCAACTCCACCATCATCTACGTGACCCACGACCAGGTGGAGGCCATGACCCTGGCCAACCGCATCGTGGTGCTGAGCCCCCTCAAGGGCGAGGCGGCCACCAACCTGGAACAGTTCGGCACCCCGCTCGAGCTCTACCACAACCCGGACAACAAGTTCGTGGCGGGCTTCATCGGCTCCCCCAAGATGAACTTCCTGGCGGGCGAGCTGGTGGAGATCGGCGAGCGGGAGTGTCTGGTCAAGCTGACCACGGGCGACAACGTGCGGGTGCGGGTCGATGCGCGCCGCGGCGCGGTCGGTGACAAGGTGGAGCTGGGTATTCGCCCGGAACACCTGGTGCCGCTGGGCCACGCCCATGCCGACAGCCGGGTGAGCGGCGTGGTACAGGTTGCCGAGCACCTGGGGGCGGAATCCTTCGTCTACATGGACGTGGGCGGCCACGACTTCACCGTCAAGGCGAGCTCCGACGTGGACGTGGCCACCGGTCAGGAGTACAGCGTCGGCATCCCGGCCGAGGCGTGCTACCTGTTCGATGCCAAGGAGCAGGCGTTCCCGCGCACGGCCAAATATATCCGCACCTGATCGGGATCAGGATGCCGGGGTTTTCCCTTCTTCACGTTCAATGCCTTTTGCCGGTCGCAAGACCGGCTTTTTATTGCCTGTCATCCAGGATGCCCATCGCGCGGTGCGCCATCATGCCCCCTCCTGTCGGCGGGCCCAGCCTTGCAGAAAGTCGAGCAGGGGCTGGTGGCTGTATGCCAGGTTGCACCTCAGCCAGGGCGTGGGCGGGGCATCGACCCGAAACTGGCTGCCCGGGGCCAGCAACAGCCCCTCGGCCAATGCGGCCTCGCTCAGGGACAGGGCATCCTGATGGGGTGCCGGCAGCCTGACCCAGGAGAAGAGCCCGCCTTGGGGAGGACAGAAACTCTGCCAGCGGATCCGCTCCAGCCCCTGTTGCCAGCGTTCTCCGGCCCGCATCAGCCTATCCCGCAGTCGCTGCTGCTCTTTCGGGGTGTCGGGATCCTTGAGCATCCGCAGCACCAGGCGCTCCGCCAGCTCGGAGGAGGCGATGGCGTTCATCACCTTGTAGCGCAGCAGGCGGTCGGTACGCTCTGCACTTGCCAGCAGATAACCCACTCTCAGGCCCGGTGCCAGTGCCTTGGCAAAGCTGCCGATGTAGATGATGTGCTCCAGACCCGCCAGCGCCGCCAGGGTCGGGGTGGCGCTCTGGGTCAGGGCCGCGCTCACGTCGTCCTCGACGATCAGGCAGTGGTGCTGCGCCGTGAGCTGCAAGACCCGGAACGCGGTGGCGGCCGAGTAGCTGGCGCCGGTGGGATTGTGCTGGCGCGGGTTGGTGAAGAAGGCCTTGGGCCGTGCCAGGTGCAGCTGCTCGGCCAGCGCGGTGCAATCAGGGCCCTGGGCCGTCCAGGGGACGCCCATCACCCTCATGCCGGCGTGTTGCAGCAGGGCGATGAGGTTGCAGTAGCCCGGATCGTCCACCAGCACGGTGTCGCCAGCGCGAAGTTCCGATTGCACCACCAGCGCCAGGGCCTGGCTGGCCCCCTGGGTCAGCAACACCCCCTGCGGATCCACCGGGATGCCGAGCGCCTCGTGGTGTTGCCAGAGGTGCTGGCGCAGCGGCTGCCAGCCTGCCGAGTGGCCGTAGGCGATGCCGCCGTCGGCCTCTCGCCCCTGCTGGCGCAGGGCGCGTTGCAGGATCTGGGTCGGGTACCACTGGCTGGGAAGCCAGCCACAGCCCGGCTGCACCACCTCGGGGCCCGGGGTGATCCTGTGGTCGGTCAGCCAGCGGGCATCGGGGACGGGGGGCGGTGCCATGGGCGGGGCCAGCGGCGTGCGGGCCACATAGTAGCCATCCCCCCGTCTGGCGAGGATCACCCCCTGCTGTACCAGCCGGCTGTAACTGTCGGCAACGGTGAAGGTGCTGATGCCAAGGGTAGTGGCGAGCTGGCGTACCGAGGGCAGGCGCTGGCCAGGCGCAAGCTGGTGCCCGGCGATGGCCTGCCGGATGGCGTGCATCACCTGCTGGATCAGGGAGCCCTGGGTCGGGTCGAGAGAGAGGAAGGGCATACTGTAGTGGCTCTTTGACCTATACGGTTGGGGCGGTTGTTAATGGATTGTATATGTAACGTATAGGGCAAATGCAATAGTGTCGAGCCATCTACCCAGAGGAGTGACACCATGAAACGAGCCCTGTTATTACTCACCGGCCTGCTGTTTGCCCAGTCCGTTCTGGCCGCTCCCGTCCTTCGCATCGCGACCGACGGGACCTTCCCGCCCTACAGCACGGTCAATCCGGACGGTTCGCTGGCCGGGTTCGATGTCGATATCGCCAATGCGTTGTGTGCCGAGATGAAGGTGACCTGCGAGCTGAGGCAATACGACTTCGACGGCATGATAGCCGGGCTCAAGGCCAGAAAATTCGACATGATCGTCGCCTCCATGGCGATCACCGAGGAGCGCCTGCGCCAGATAGCCTTCAGCGACAAGTACCAGGGGGGTTACTCCCGTTTCATGGGGCCTCGGGAGACGACCCTGAGCGGTGAGCCCGCCGCCATGGTCGGCAAGCGGATCGGCGTGCAGCTTGGCTCCATCCAGGAGAACTATGCCAAGGATGTCTATGGCAAGGCGGGGGCCGAGGTGCGCACCTATGGTTCGGCAGAGCAGGCCTGGCTGGATCTGATGGCGGGTCGGCTGGATGCCATCGTGGTGGAAATCGGCGTCGGCATGGAGTTCAGGAAGCGGGAAGGGGCGGCCGGGTTCGACTTTTTCGGCCCCAGGATGAATGACCCCGCCTACTTCGGCACCGGCTCAGGTATCGCGGTGCGCAAGCAGGACGCCCGGTTGCTGGGGGAGGTCAACAAGGCGCTCGGTACCCTGCTGGCCAACGGCACCTACAAGCAGATCAACGACAAGTACTTCGATTACGACCAGTACGAGTAAGGGGGCGAGATGCACGAACTCAAGCTCCCCCTGCCCGGTGGCACGCCGGGCAGTCAACGAGTGTTGCAGGCCTGGGAATTTGGCAGCTGCGGGCCCCTTGCCTATCTGCAGGCGGGTCTGCATGCCGACGAGTTGCCCGGGGTGCTGGCCCTGCATCACCTGCGCCGGCATCTGATGGCCCTGGAGCAGCAGGGAGCCCTGCTGGGACGCATCCGTCTGGTGCCCCAGGCCAATCCCATCGGTCTGTCCCAGTGGCACCTGGGGTTGCATCAGGGGCGCTTCCTGGCCGCCACCGGGCAGAACTTCAACCGGGGATATCCTCTGCTGGTGGCGAAGGGGGAGGCGATCCCACCCCACCTGACGGCGCGGGAACTGCTGCTGGCCAGGCTGGCCGAACGGCGTCCCCGCGGCGAACTGGCGTGGCTGCAGCACACCCTGTTTGGCTGGGCGCTGGAGGCCGAGCTGGTACTGGACATCCATTGCGACAGCGACGCCCTGCTGTACCTCTATGGCCACGCTCGCCAGCGCAGCCAGATAGCGCGCCTCGGGGCCTGTCTCGGGGCCGAGGTAATGCTGCTCAGCGAGCAGGCGGGGGGCATGTCCTTCGATGATGCCCTGCTGCAGAACTGGTATGCCCTGATGGAGGGACCACAGGTGCCGGTCGCGGTGACGGTGGAGCTGAGGGGACAACAGGATGTGGCCGAACATCTGGCCGAACAGGATGCCCGGCGGCTGCTGGCCTGCCTGCAGGAGCGGGGCTGGATTGACCCTGATTTCAGCGCGCCTGTCGATCACTTCGCGGCGATCGAAGGCGTGGTGACGCCACTCTCGGCCGTGGAGGTGATCCCGGCCCCGGCGGCGGGGATCCTGAGCTACGAGGTCGCCCCCGGGGATCGGGTACTGGCGGGGCAGCGGGTAGGCTGGCTGACGGATGCACAGACCGGGGAGCGCATTGCGCTCAGCGCACATCACGGTGGCCTCTGTTACGCCAGGGTGCTCAACCGGCTGGCCTGCGCCGGGGATGAGGTGATCTTCCTGGCCGGTGAGGTGCCCCACCGGGAAGGAGACTTGCTGAGTCTGTGAGTCGCCGGCAGAGACGTTGGGTCAGATTGGCTGGCCAGCCAGAGCGGCGGGCCAGGCCGGTGTGTCTCAGTGAGCGTCCTTGGTGTCGAACTCGGCGGTGACGTCCGGCACGAAATGCTGGCTGGAGAGCGGCGGGCGCTCGTAGCCCTCGGTCTTGATGGGGGGCAGCTTGATGGGTTCGTAGTGGATCGCCTCGTAGGGCACCTTGCCCAGCAGGTGGGAGATGCAGTTGAGGCGGGCACGGCGCTTGTCGTCGGCTTCCACCACGAACCAGGGGCAGTCCTCGGTGTCCGTGTAGGTGAACATGTCGTCCTTGGCGCGGGAGTACTCTACCCAGCGCGAGCGGGACTGCAGGTCCATGGGGCTGAACTTCCAGCGCTTGATGGGGGTGTTGATGCGCTCCTTGAAGCGCTTCTCCTGCTCCTCGTCACTGACCGAGAACCAGTACTTGATGAGGGTGATGCCGGAGCGGGTCAGCATCCGCTCGAACTCGGGGCAGGCACGCAGGAACTCGCGGTACTCCCCGTCGGTGCAAAAGCCCATCACCCGCTCGACTCCGGCCCGGTTGTACCAGGAGCGGTCGAACAGCACCATCTCCCCGGCGGCGGGCAGGTGGGCCACGTAGCGCTGGAAATACCACTGGGTACGCTCCCTGTCCGACGGTGCGGGCAGGGCGGTGACCCGGCAGACCCGGGGGTTGAGGGGCTCGGTGATCGCCTTGATGACGCCCCCCTTGCCAGCGGCGTCCCGCCCCTCGAACAACACCACGACTTTGAGCCCCTCCTGCTTGACCCACTCCTGCAACTTGACCAGCTCCTCCTGCAGGTGGCCGAGGTGATGCTCATAGGTCTTCTTGTCCAGACGGGGGCGTTTCTTGCTCTTTTCCTTGGCCATCTGCCTCTCCTTGATGAGTCCTCTTGTGAGTCACCCCAGCTTGCACCAGGCAGGCACCACTGCCAAGAGGGGCGTGATACACTGCCGCTCCGTCAGCCGCTGGCAACAGAAAACAGATGAAGCCATTGATGGTGAGTCGCGCTGCCGTCTCATCACAGTTGGCAACAGGAGAAAACATGAAGCAGTTTATGGAGATAGCGGGCCGCCGCATGGCCTATCTGGACGAGGGGCAGGGCCCGGCGCTGCTGTTTGGTCACAGCTACCTGTGGGACAGCGCCATGTGGGCGCCCCAGATCGAGGCTCTCAAGGGGCAGTACCGCTGCATCGTGCCCGAGCTCTGGGGGCACGGGGATTCCGATGCGCTGCCGCCCGGCCCCTGCACCCTGGCGACCCTGGCCCGGGATCATCTGGCGCTGCTCGACGGCCTCGGCATCCAGGAGTGCGTGCTGGTGGGGCTCTCCATCGGCGGCATGTGGGGCGTGGAGCTCGCGCGCATGGCGCCTGAGCGCCTCAAGGGCCTGGTGCTGATGGACAGCTTCGTCGGCCTCGAGCCCCAGATCACCTGCGAGCGCTACCTCGGCATGCTGGCCATGATCGAGCAGCTCGGCGCCGTGCCTGCGCCCATCGCCGAACAGGTGGCGCCGCTCTTCTTCGCCAATGCGCCGGACGCAGCTCTGATGGCCGATTTCAAGGCCCGCTTGGCGCAATGGCCTGCCGACAAGGTGGCGAGCCTGGTGGCGGTAGGGCGCAGCTTCGTGACCCGGGAGGATCGCATCGACTGGCTCGAAGAGATGACGCTGCCCGCGCTTGTGATGACGGGGTGCGAGGACAAGGCCAGGCCGGTGCTGGAGGGCTATCTGATGGCCGAGGTGCTGGGTTGCCCGTTCAGGGAGATCCCGGCCGCAGGCCACATCTCGACCCTGGAGAATCCCGCCTTCGTCAACACCGCGCTGGGGGCGTTTCTGGCCGGGCTGTGAGGGAGACGTCTTGCCGGATAGCAAAGAAGGGAGCCATGGGCTCCCTTCCTGTTGTTGATGCCTGCTGACGACAGTGCCGGCTTACCAGATATAACCGACTCCGACGCCTGCATAGAGTTCGCCATCGTGCTGGACGATGGGGCTGTTCGCGGTGTCGTTGTCGTACAGCTCGTAGTTGGCGGCAAACATGCCGATCCAGTGGGGGGTGAAGCGGTAGCTGGTAATGATGGCAGCCATGGGGGAGAAGGTGGTGCCGGTGTCCCACTCGGGACGCTGTGCCCTGGCTTCGTTCCCGGAGACGCCGCCGAAGTAGTAGTTCGCCATCTTGTCACTGCGGATCATCACCCCCATGCCGGGCATGATGAGCAGCTTGTCACGAATGATGGGGAAGTCGGCCCACAGCAGCCACTCCTGGCCCTTGCTGGTGCCGGTCACGTCCGTGCTGAGGCGGGTGCTGAGCAGGGCGTAGGGGGTGATGAGGCTGGCACCGACGCCCCCCTCCAGCTCCCATTCGCGCTTCTCCATGCCGGCCAGCTCGGGAGCATCGTCGGGATCCAGGTTGCCGAAGCGGACCCGGCCAAAGCCGTAGGCGGCGAAGCTGTCATCCTTGTGGAAGTAGTAGCGAGCCCTGTCCCCGAGGAACATGAACTGATCGCCGAAGTAGACGGCACCGGGCAGGACCAGGGCGGTGTCATCCTGCCCCTGGTAGCGGGCATCCCCACCGATGACGGCGCCCCCCAGTACCAGCCCCTTGGGCACCGGGCTGGTCGGGCTGTCCTGCACGAAGATGTCGAGGGAACCGAGATCGATCTCGGCCCGGACGGGGGATGAGAGCAGCAGTGCCAGAAGGGCACCAAGAGAGGCATGACGCAGGGCCGGGGCTGGGAGCATGGCAACATCCTTATTGGTCGCTGACCTGAACAGTGATGACTGAATATGGTGGCGTAGCCAGTTAAGCCGATTTTTGTTTTGGATTCAAACCGATAGAGCAAAAAGAGTACATTGTGCCCGGAGTGGTTTTCGTTCGGAGCTTTTGGGCGGGCGTGGACGGCCTCCCCGCACGGGGATGGGCCACCACCGGCAAGGGGCGAAGTCCGGCCTCGCCCCTTGCCGTGGCGTCGTCAGGGGGCGGGGCGGGGGAGCTCTTCCCGCTTGGGCCAGGCGTTGAGCACCGCCTTGACCAGGGTCGCCAGGGGAATGGCGAAGAAGACCCCCCAGAAACCCCACAGGCCGCCAAACACCAGGACGGCGATGATGATGGCCACCGGGTGCAGGTTGACCGCCTCGGAGAAGAGCAGGGGGACCAGCAGGTTGCCGTCCAGGGCCTGGATGACCAGATAGGCCACCATCAGCCAGGCGAAGTCGGGGGTCAGGCCCCACTGGAACAGGGCCACCATGGCGACGGGCACGGTCACCGCCACCGCCCCTATGTAGGGGATGAGCACGGAGAAGCCGACCGCCACCGCCAGCAGCACGGAGTAGCGCAGCCCCATCAGGGCGAAGGGGATGTAGGTGGCCACACCGACGATGAGGATCTCGATCACCTTGCCGCGGATATAGTTGATGATCTGGTCGTTCATCTCCACCCAGACCCGGTTGACCAGGGTGCGGTTGCGGGGCAGGAAGCGGCGCAGACCGGCCATCAGCACCTGCTTGTCCTTGAGCATGAAGAAGACCATCAGGGGCACCAGGATGGCGTAGATAAGGATGGCCACCACGTTGATGAGGGAGCTCAAAGAGGCGCTCACCAGCTGTTCGCCACCGGTCAGGATGCGCTGGCGGATGTTGTCGATGATGGTCTCGACCAGGCTGACGTCGATGATCTCGGGGTATTTTTCCGGCAGGGTGCGCACATAGTCCTGGGCATGGGCCAGCATGGCGGGCGCCTCCTTGGCCAGGTTGACCCCCTGGCTCACCAGCGTCGGGATGAGCCCCAGCAGCAGCGTGGCCGTCACCGCGATGAACAGCAGCAGTACCAGGCTGGTGGCCAGGGTGCGGGAGAGGCCGGTGCGTTGCAGGCGGCTGACCGGCCACTCCAGCAGATAGGCCATCACCAGCGCCACCAGAAGCGGTGCCAGCAGATCGCCAAACAGCCAGATGACGGCAAAGCAGAACACCAGCAGCAGGAAGAGGGTGACGGCGTCAGGGTCGGAAAAACGGGTCTGATACCAGCGCTTCAATACATCTAACATCGAGGCTTCCTTGAATGACGGTCAGGACGAGGGCGGCCTCATGGCAACCTCGAGCCGCAGGGAGAGACGGGTGGGGGACTCCTCCAGCGACTGGACGCTGTGGCCCTGGCGGCGCAGATAGGCAGGAATGTCTTGCCTTGAGCCGGGATCCGCCAGAAGAATGAGCAGAGACTGACCGGGCCGAGCCTGGCGCAACCAGAGCTTGAGCCGAATGAGCGGCTCGGGACAACGCCAGGGGGTCAGGTCGAGCTGTTCCATGAGATTTCCATCGCGTGGGTGGTCGTCATTATGGCCGTGATGGCAGGATGAAACAACGCTTGTGGGCCTTGAATGGCAAGGGTATTCTGCCGATGCCCGCTGGGGTCTGATTGGAGATAGAGATAACGTGGCACGTTTTTCCCCCCTGATAGCATCGCTTCCCCTGCTGGTCACCCTGATGGGTGCGACCTTCCATGCCCAGGGGAGCAACCAGTTGCCCGACATCGGTACCGCCGGCGTCGCCGCCCTCCCCATCGAGCAGGAGGTGCGCTATGGCAACGCCTTCATGCGCTTTGCCAGGGCCGGGCTGCCCATCATCGATGATCCCGTGTTGAACGAATACATCGACGATCTGGGCCAGCGGTTGCTGACCAATGCCGACGGGGTACGTTTCCCGTTCACCTTCTTCCTCATCAACGATCCCAGCATCAACGCGGCCGCCTTCCTCGGTGGCCGGGTCAAGGTGCACACCGGTCTCTTCCTCTACGCGGAGAGCGAGAGCGAGCTGGCCTCGGTGCTGGCCCACGAAATCACCCACGTGACCCAGCGCCACATCGCCCGCTACATGGAGGCGCAGGCGAGCAGCTCCGCCATGACCCTGGCCGGCCTGGTGGGCTCCATCGCGCTGGCGGTGATCAACCCCACCGCCGGCATCGCCGCCCTGCAGACCACGCTGGGCTTGTCGATGCAGTCGGCCATCAACTACACCCGGGACAACGAATACGAAGCGGATCGCATCGGTATGAAGACGCTGTATGACGCCGGGTTCGATCCCATGGGCATGGCCAACTTCTTCCAGAAGCTGGCGGCGGAGTACCGCTACGCCAGCAAGCCGCCGGAGATGTTGCTGACCCACCCCCTGCCGGAGACCCGGATCAGCGAGGCCCGCGCCCGTGCCGGCAGCTATGGCCGCCGCGCCCTGGCGCCGAGCCTTGACTTCTGGCTGGCCAAGGTGCGCATCCAGGTGCGTTACGGCACCGAGACTCCCCAGGGGCTGCTCACCTACTTCGACAGCCGCCTGCAGAAGGGGGATTACCCTCTCAAGGACGCCGCCATCTATGGCAAGGCGCTGGCTCTGCTGCAGCTCAAGCGCACCGACGAGGCCGACGCCCTGATGCAGGAGCTGGCCGGCCGCCACCCGGAGGATCTCTTCGTGGTGGACGCCCTGACCGACATCGATCTCGCCAAGGGGCGCAGCGCCCAGGCCATCGCCAGGCTGGAACGCTTCCGCACCCGGATGCCGGACAACGAGGTGGTGGTGGTGAACCTCGGCAACGCCTATCTGGAAGGAGGCAACTACAAGAAGTCCATCGCCATTCTGGACCCCTATGCCCGGGAGCACGATGAGAACAGCCTGGCCTGGAGCCTGCTGTCGGATGCCTATCGCAAGGCGGGCAGGATGACGGATCTGCACATGGCGCGGGCGGAGACCCTCTCCCTGCGCGGGGACTACCAGGCGGCCATCGACGAGCTGATCGTGGCCCGCGGCACCACCACCGACAAGCTGACCCTGGCCCGCATCGAGGCGCGCATCACCCAGCTGGAGCGGGCCAAGAAGGATCTGGACAGCCTGAAGGGCTAATCGGCCCCGCACAGGGTCTGGCAAGACGGGGCGCACCGGCGAGGGGCGCCCCGTTTCGTTGTGGGCGTTCGCTCACGGCGCCGTGGAGGGGGCCAGGGCCCGCGCCTTGAGGGCGGCCAGTTTGGCGTCATCGAGCTCTCCCACCAGGGTCTCCTGCAGTCGCCCCTCACGGTCGAGCAGGTAGCTGGTGGGCAGGGCCCCTGGTTTGGGGAAGGGGAGGCGGGCGTCGTCCTCGGGGATCATCAGGGGCACGGTTATCCCATGGCGCCGGCCCAGCTCGGTCAGCTCGGCGGGGGTGGCGGGATCATAGTGAATGGCGATCACCCCGATCCGCCCCTCCCGGTGCAGCGCCGCGAGCAGGGGCATCTCCCGCAGGCAGGGGGCGCACCAGGGGGCGAAGTAGTTGACCAGCAGCGGCTTGCCCTCGAACGCCGTCAGGCTGACCCGCTGGCCCGCACTGTCGGTGAAGTGCGGCGCTGGCGAGCAGGCCGTCAGCAGGGTTGCCACAATCAGCCAACAGATCCGTTTCATTTCCATAGCCTTCCCGCTTACCCTGCCCATCCGTTTCCCCTACAATAGCGCCATTTGTTGTCCCATCTTGCAATATCAGGGAGTTACCATGAGCGAGACCCAAATCTACCACAATCCGCGCTGCTCCAAGAGCCGCGAAACCCTGGCCCTGCTGGAACAGCAGGGGGTCGTCCCTGAGGTGGTGCTCTATCTGGAACAGGCGCCGAGCGAGGAGGCCATCCGCACCCTGCTGAGCCAGCTGGGTTTCAGCGACCCGCGCCAGCTGATGCGCACCAAGGAAGATCTCTACAAGGAGCTGGGACTGGCCGAGCAAGAGGGGGATGCCCTGATCACCGCCATGCACCAGCATCCCAAGCTCATCGAGCGCCCCATCGTCATCAAGAACGGTCAGGCCCGCATCGGTCGCCCGCCGGAGCAGGTGCTGGAGATCCTCAAGTGAGCACCCGCTTCGCCCGCCTGCTGACCCTGGTCGGCTTCTTCGGCCTGCTGGGCTGGGTCCTGCTGTGGCATCTGTGGCTCTCGCCCCACTCGGGTCTTGCCCCATGGCTGTTGCCGGTGATCTGGACGGTGCCGCTGCTCTTCCCCTTGAAGGGGATAGTGCAGGGCAACCCCTACACCCATGCCTGGGGCAACTTCGTGCTGATGCCCTACTTCCTCCATGCCCTGACGCTCATCACCACGGATGAGGGGGAACGCTGGCTCGCAGTGGTGGAGCTGGTTTTCACCACGCTCGCCTTCGTGGGCACTATCTATTACGCCCGGCTGCGCGGCCGGGAGCTGGGGCTGAGCATTCGCAAGAAGAAGGGCTGAGCCCGGCCCGCCCGCACTCTGGTCGCGGGCGGGACATGTCTGAAACCGTCGCAGCCCCTTCGGGGGGAGAAGTGCGGTGCCGGCCAGGTGTCGCCCGGTTCACTCCCCCTATCTATCTGATTAATGTGTAAATAACCCTCTTTGCCTGGGAGATGTCCGTTTTTCTTGGCGGCGCGGCCCGGCAGATAAATCGGCCTCCATCGAACACCTTTAATCCTAAAGGGGTATGCTTGGGTTTTCACCAGACTCGAGTGATTCATATGAAAATGCCGTTTTCCCCCCTGTTCCAGAAGACCCTGTTGGCCCTGACCGTCTCCCTCTCCGTCAGCTCCCTGGCCGATGCCTGTACCCGCGCCGTCTATCAGGGGGAGGGCGCTTTGGTGGTGACCGGCCGGACCATGGACTGGCGCAGCGCCATGCCCACCAACCTCTGGGCTCTGCCCGGCGGCATCGAACGGGAGGGGGCGGCCGGTGCACACTCCATGACGTGGACGGCTCGCTACGGCTCCGTGGTGGCGGCGGGCTTCGATGCGGGCACCGCCGACGGCATGAACGAGAAGGGGCTGGTGGCCAATCTGCTCTATCTGACCGAATCCCAGTACGTGACCCCGAGTGACAGGGATCCCCGCAAGACCCTCTCCATCTCCCTGTGGGCCCAGTATGCCCTGGACAACTTCGCCACCGTGGCGGAGGCGGTGGCGGCGCTCTCCCGGGACGAGTTCTATGTGGTGACCACCCTGACCCCGGATGGCAAACCGGGCCAGCTGCACCTCTCCCTCTCGGACGCGAGCGGGGACTCCGCCATCTTTCAGTACGTGGGGGGCAAGCTGCAGATCTACCACGACCGCAGCTACCAGGTGATGACCAACTCGCCGACCTTCGACAAGCAGCTCGCCCTCAACGAGTACTGGGAGGAGATAGGCGGTCTCACCATGCTGCCCGGCACCAATCGCTCGGCGGATCGCTTCGCCCGCGCCTCCTTCTACATCAAGACCCTGCCGAGGACGGAGCAGGCCAACGAGGCGGTGGCCGGGGTGATGAGCGTGATGCGCAACGTCTCCGTGCCCATGGGGATCAGCACCCCGGATCAGCCAAACATCTCCACCACCCTGTGGCGCAGCGTGGCGGATCAGCAGCATCGGCGCTACTTCTTCGAGCTGACCCACCTCCCCAACACCTTCTGGGTGAGCATGGACAAACTGGATCTTCGCCCGGGGGCACCGGTCAGGAAGCTGCCGCTGACCGAGCAGCAGCTCTATGCCGGCGAGACGGCGGACAAATTCGTCCCGGCCAAGGCGTTTACGTTCCTGCCGGCCAGCCCGAAGGCCTGAAGCCCCGCCCTCACGACAACGCCCCGCCAGGGGCGTTTTTCATGGCAGATCGCGGCGTGCGGCGATCTGCTCTTCGCAAAAGCGCATCAACTCAGGATAGAAGTGCAGGAAGCCGTGCTCCGCCTCGCGCCAGCGCGGTTCATCCAGGGTCAGGAGCGCCTCCCCGAGGGGCAGGGGGCGACGCAGGCGGCGCCCGATGCCGTCGAGGGCCGCACCCACCCCTTCCCGATATTGGTAGGAGGCTAGCCAGTCCTGCTCGGCCATGCGCCGCAGGGCCATCGGCAGCCCCTGGGGCAGGCGGTGATGATCTTCGAGCAGCTGGGCATAGCTCTGCTGCAGGAAGCGGGGCAGGGGGGCGCCACTGAATTGCTGCCAATGCAGGGAGAGCCAGTGATCGTAGAGCATGTCCACCAGGATGCCGCCAAAGCGGCGCCAGGGGGCCTCGAACCCGGCGACTGCCGCCCGGTGGCTGGGGTGGGCGTCGGTGAAGGCATCTATCTTGCGGTGCAGCCAGATCCCCTCGTCGAAGGGGGCAGGCAGGCCCGTGGGCAGCGGGCCCTTGATGAAGTCCCCCAGCAGGTTGCCGGTGAGGGAGCTCCGGGTATGGGCCGCCAGATGGAGATGGGCCAGAAAATTCATGGATGGGGCTCACGAGCAGGGTGTTGACGGGATGATCCGAGCCTAACGGATGCCGGCGGGATTGACCATGGGCAGGATTTTTCATCGCGCCCCCAGCGCCCCCTTGCGGGGAAAATTTGGGGCGTGTTAAGGTGCATGTCATCTTTGTCACAGGACGCGACAAATCACCATGATGCGCAATGCCAGAGGCTTTTTTCTGGCCTTCTACTTCAAGCCTTTCTATCTCTCCGAGTGGTTCGACGAATAAGTCGAGGCCCCGGAGCAGTTCATTGACGCCTGCCAATCGAATGATGCCCCTGGCGGCGTAATCCTGCTCATCTGCAATTTGCCGTTTTTTGGCCATCGCTTGCCCGCGCTTGCGATGCCTTGACCGCGCCTGTGCGCTTTCTATGTAATGGAGTACTCATGATGAAGACCACACTGACTCTGTCAGCCCTGTTTGCTGCCTGCCTGCTGACCACCCCCGTCACCGCCAAGGAGTGGAAGACCGTTCGTTTCGGCGTGGAGGGGGCCTACCCTCCCTTCTCCTGGACCGACGCGTCGGGGGAGATTAAAGGCTTCGACATCGATCTGGCCAACGCCCTGTGCCTGCAGATGGCCGTCAAGTGCGAGCTGGTGGCCCAGGATTGGGACGGCATGATCCCGGCGCTGCTGTCGCGCAAATACGACGGGATCATCGCCGCCATGTCGATCACCGACGAGCGGCGCAAGAAGGTCGACTTCACCGAGAAATACGCCCGCATTCCGAACCGCTTCGTGGCGGCCAAGGGCACCGAGCTGACGCTGACGCCGGAGGGCATGGCGGGCAAGCGCATCGGGGTGCAGCGTGCCACCACCCACGACAAGTATCTGACCGACAACTTTGGCTCCAACGTCACCATAGTGCGCTATGGCAGTGCCGATGAGGCCTACCTCGATCTGAAGGCGGGTCGGGTGCTGGCCCTGCTGGCGGATGCCTCGGCCATCGATCAGGGGCTGCTCAGCAAGGAGGGAGGCGACAAGTTCGAGTACGTGGGGCCGGCCCTGACCGATCGCCAGTGGTTTGGCGACGGCATGGGGATCGCGGTGCGCAAGGGGGATCAGGATCTCAGGGCCAAGCTGAACGAGGCGATCAAGGCCCTGCGCGCCAACGGCAAGTATCAGGAGATCAACCAGAAGTACTTCAAGTACGATATCTATGGCGGTTGATGGGTAACAGGCAGAGCGAGCTTGCTCCCTCTTTTTTCATGCAGCAAGGAGATACCCCATGTTGACACTGATCGAGGGGGCCGAGGTATTCAGTCCGGCCCCCCTCGGCCAGCAGGATCTGCTGATGGCCGATGGTCGCATCGCCTGGATGGGCAAGGGGTTGACGGTGCCAGCTGACTGGCCGCTGGCCCGCATCGACGGCCGTGGCCGCTACCTGGTGCCGGGGCTGGTGGACCCGCTCGCTCACATCACGGGGGGCGGAGGCGAAGGGGGCTTTGCCTTTCGTACCCCGGAGCTCGCGGCGAGCGAGGCCCTGCAAGCCGGGGTCACGACCCTGGTGGCGGCGCTCGGCACCGACAGCCTGACCCGCACGCCGGCCCAGGTGCTCGGCAAGGTGCGGGAGTTTCGCGCCGCCGGGGTGAGCGCCTTCATGTACACCGGTTCCTACCACCTGCCGGTCAAGACCCTCACCGGCTCGGTGGAGTCGGACATCATGCTCATTCCCGAGGTGCTGGGGGTGGGGGAGGTGGCCATCAGCGACCACAGATCCAGCGCGCCGACCCATGACGAGCTGGCGCGGCTGGCGAGCGAGGCGCGGGTGGCCGGGCTGCTCGCGGGCAAGAGCGGGGTGAGCTTCTTCCATCTGGGGGATGGCCGGGGGGCGCTGGCGCCGCTGCGGGCTCTGCGAGACGGCACCGACATCCCGCTGCGCCAGCTCTACCCCACCCACTGCAACCGCAACCCCTGGCTCTTTGCCGAGGCCATCGAGTGGGGGCGGGCCGGCGGCTGGGTCGATCTCACCGCCTCCAGCTTCCCCGATCTGCTGGACGATGGCGAGCAGCTGGCGGCGGATGCCCTGGTGGCGCTGCTGGCCGCCGGTGTGCCCAGAGAGCGCATCAGCTTCAGCTCGGACGCCAATGCCAGCCTGCCACGTTTCGACGGCGAGGGGCGCCTTATCGAGCTGCGTTGCGGCCAGATAGGGAGCCTGTGGCAGCAATTCAGCCGGGCCTGTGCCCTCGGCGTGCCCCTTGCCAGCGCGCTGGCGGTGGTCACGGCCAACCCGGCCAGGGCGCTGGGGTTGACCGGCAAGGGGACCCTGGGTGTGGGGCAGGATGCGGATCTGCTGCTCATCGACCCCGAGACGCTCGTCATAGCGCGGGTGATGAGCGGCGGCCAGTGGCGAGCCTGAGTGGCCGCACCAACCGGGTCTCTCCATTCCCGCTCACATACAAAAAGCCCGGCACTGCTGCCGGGCTTTGTTTTTTGCTGTGCATGCCCCGGTCAGATGGCCAGGAACCCCAGGATCAGAATGGGACCGAGCAGGCTCAGGATGAAGCCGGAGACGATGGCCACCGGCACCACCTGGATGCCGCCGGATTTCTGGATCACCGGCAGGGTGAAGTCCAGCGCCGTGGCCCCGCCGTAGCCGATGGCCGCGCTGGGGTGGCGACGCATCAGCACCGGGATGATGAGGATGGCGATGAGCTCGCGCCCCAGATCGTTGATGAAGGCGGCCGAGCCCAGCACTGGGCCCAGCTTGTCCGCCACCAGGATGCCGGAGAGCGAATACCAGCCGAAGCTGGAGCTCATGGCCAGCCCGTGGGCAAAGGGCATGCCCAGCAGTTGGGCGGCCAGCAGGCTGCCAAGCCAGCTGCTGAGGATGACGGTGGCGGCGATCTTCATGCCCCAGGGGTTGAGCAGGATCTGGCGCAGGTGCATGCCGGAGTTGCGCATCTGGATGCCGATGAGCAGCAGGAGCAGCATCAGGGCCCACTCGCTCAACTTGTCGATGGGCAGGGCGCGCAGGTCGACCAGCAGCCCCAGCAGAACGCCCCCCAGCACCACGAAGCAGAGCTGGAGGGATTCCCACAGCAGGTGCAGCTTGCTCGGCATCTTGCCGTCGATGGTCTCGTGGGTGGGGGGGGAGCGCCTGTCCAGCCACCAGAGGGCCAGCAGGTTGCACAGGGTAATGGCGGCCAGCATCACGCCGGCCACCTTGAAGATCACCGCCAGGTTGCTGCCCAGGTTCTCCACGTAGGCGAGCCCCAGCCCCATGAGAAACAGGATGAGATAGACCATCTTGCCCAGAGACTGGTTGACCAGCTTGATCAGTCGGGGGGAGGAGAGGGGAACCAGATAGCCGATCACGAGCGGCAGCAGGATCAGCAACACATTGAGCAACATTGGGGCCTCGGTCACAAAACTGGGAGAAACGGCACATTATCACGACTTGTTGCATCTGTGTCACATATCAGTGAGTTTGCATGCCCCGTGCGGGGCTTTTTTATCACATTGTTATGTTTTCTTGACGAACGAGGAGAGGGACAGGAGACAGGAAAGCAGGGGACATCGCCAGTGAAATCAATTCCATCCCCATAAAATCACGCGCTAGCCCAGGCCGCCTTGGGTGAATAAAGTCGTTTTGAGTGACATCTTGGGGGAATGGTGGAATATTCTTGCTACCAGTGCGTTACGGGTATAAAAGGTCGGTGTGACAGGTCAGGTTGAAAACGAATTTTATGCAGACAAAGTGCTGAAAAATACCAAGCTGACCAATAAAAATACAGATAAAACACCAAATACCTCGGTTCTGTATTGTTTTTTAACTATCTGAATGATATTTTCGCTGAAGGTTGCCATCGGTTAACGTTTTGTTAAATGAACGATGGCGGTGTCACGCCGAAGCGGCGTCTAGGGACAGACAAGGTTGTAATGGATGAGCGACGTTGCCGCACTGGAAGTTCGTGATCTGCACAAGTACTTTGGCACCCACGAAGTGCTCAAGGGCATCGATATGACGGCCCACAAGGGGGATGTTATCTCCCTGATCGGCTCCTCGGGTTCGGGGAAGTCGACCTTTCTACGCTGTATCAATCTGCTGGAAACCCCTTCATCGGGTAGCGTCTCCCTGCACGGAGAACTGATCCGGATGAAGACCAGCCGTTCCGGCGAGCGGTTGCCGGAGGACATGCGCCAGGTGGAGCGTATCCGCAGCCGGCTGGCCATGGTGTTTCAAAGCTTCAATCTCTGGTCGCACATGACCATCATGCAGAACATCATCGAAGTGCCCATCCAGGTGCTCAAGGTGCCCCGTGCCGAGGCCATCGCCAAGGCGGAACACCTGCTCAACCGGGTTGGCCTGTGGGAGCGTCGCGACTACTACCCCGGTCACCTTTCCGGCGGTCAGCAGCAGCGGGCGGCCATCGCCCGTGCGCTTGCGGTGGATCCCGAGGTGATGCTGTTCGACGAGCCCACCTCGGCCCTCGACCCCGAGCTGGTGGGGGAGGTCCTCGGCCTGATGCGCGAGCTGGCGGAAGAGGGGCGCACCATGATGGTGGTGACCCACGAGATGTCGTTTGCCCGCGACGTGTCGAACAAGGTGATGTTCCTGCACCAGGGGCGGGTGGAGGAGGAGGGCAATCCCAAGGAGATCTTTGCCCATCCCAAGTCGGAGCGATTCAAACAATTCATCTCCTCCATCTATTGATGGACGGGAGTCAATTTCACAATCCGTACTTTCAACGATCGACGTGTTTATCAAGGAGAGATACATGAACAAGCTGATGCTGGCGACCGCCGTGATGACGGCCCTGTGTTCCGGTAGCCTGATGGCCAAGGAGTGGAAAGAGGTGCGTATCGGGGTGGAAGGGGCCTACCCCCCCTTCTCCTGGACCGAGCCGAGCGGCGAGGTGAAGGGTTTTGACATCGACATCGCCAACGCCCTGTGCGAAGAGATGAAGGTGAAGTGCACCCTGATCAAGCAGGATTGGGACGGCATCATCCCGGCGCTGCTGTCGCGCAAGTATGACGCCATCATCGCCACCATGGACATCACCGAAGAGCGCAAGAAGAAGGTGGACTTCACCCAGAAGTACCAGCACATTCCGGCCCGCTTCGCCGCCAAGAAGGGCACCGAAATCCAGCTGGACAAGGCCTTCATGGATGGTAAGACCATCGCCGTGCAGCGCGCCACCTCCATGGACACCTACATCACGGACAACTTCCCCAACGCCACCATCAAGCGTTATGGCACCGCTGACGAGGCCTACCTCGACCTGAAATCCGGCCGTGTCGACTATGTGATGGCCGACTCCGCCGCCATCAGCGACGGCCTGCTGAAGAAGGAAGGGGGCGATGCCTACGAGTTCATCGGCCCGAAACTGACCGATCCCAAGTGGTTTGGCGAGGGTGCCGGTATCGCGGTGCGCAAGGCTGACAAGGATCTGAAAGAGAAATTCAATGCCGCCATCCTGGCCCTGCGTGCCAACGGCAAGTACAAGGAAATCAACGACAAGTACTTCGACTTCGACGTGTACGGCGAATAAGCCGCAAAACGTCAGGCGAACAACGACAGGTTGATCCCGTCAGTAGTCATCGGGCCCGTTGCCTTCCGCTGGGAGTGACGGGCCCGATTGCGATGGAGCTGCATTGCATATGTTTGATTTGAAAGGATACGAAACTTCCCTGCTGGAAGGGGCATGGATCACCCTGGAGGTGGCGCTCGCCTCCCTGCTGCTGGCTCTGGTGCTCGGCATGCTGGGGGCCCTGGCCAAGCTCTCACCCTACAAGTGGGCGCGCGGCGTGGCGGCGGGCTATACCACCGTCATTCGCGGCATTCCCGACCTGGTGCTGATGATGCTGCTGTTCTTCGGCGGCCAGGTGCTCATCAACGGGGTCTGCACCTGGGTCAACGAGGCCTACAACAACTACCTGCTCGAGAGCAATCCGAACCAGGAGTGGGTCTCGCTGTTGCCGGATTACATCGACATTAGCCCGTTTGCGGCCGGGGTGGCCACCATCGGCTTCATCTTCGGCGCCTACATGACCGAGACCTTCCGCGGCGCCATCCTGGCGGTGGACAAGGGAGAGCTCGAGGCCGCGCGCGCCTTTGGCATGCGGGCGAGTCAGGTGTTTGTGCGGATCCTCTTCCCCCAGATGATGCGCCACGCCCTGCCGGGCTTTGGCAATAACTGGCTGGTGCTGCTCAAGACCACGGCCCTGGTCTCCATCATCGGGCTCGATGACATGGTGCGCAAGGCGTCGCTGGCGGCGGGTTCGACCCAGCAGCCCTTCACCTTCTAC
Organism: Aeromonas sp. FDAARGOS 1415; assembly: GCF_019048365.1. Taxonomy (NCBI): domain Bacteria; kingdom Pseudomonadati; phylum Pseudomonadota; class Gammaproteobacteria; order Aeromonadales; family Aeromonadaceae; genus Aeromonas; species Aeromonas sp. FDAARGOS 1415. Next base: position 2,958,139 of record NZ_CP077363.1, read on the forward strand.
ATGGCGGTGGCGCTGATCTTCCTGATCTTCACCGCAGTCTCTACCTCGGCGCTCAAGTGGGCCGAGCGTCACTACGCCATCAAGACGAGGTAAGCCATGGACTTCTCGATCATTCTCACGGAGTGGCCCACCTATTGGGAGGGCTTCTACACCACCATCTGGCTGGTGGCGGCCTCCCTCATGCTGGGGCTCATGCTGGCGGTGCCCATGGGTATCCTGCGCAACAGCCGCAACTGGCTGATCAAGGGGCCAATCTGGGCCTATATCTACTTCTTCCGCGGCACCCCGCTGCTGGTGCAGCTCTTCATCATCTACTACGGCGCCGCCCAGTGGGAGTGGCTGAAGAACAGCGCGGCCTGGTCCCTCTTCTCCGAGGCCTGGTTCTGTGCCCTGCTGGCGTTCACCCTCAATACCGGCGCCTACACCGCCGAGATAGTGCGGGGCGCCGTGCTGAACATGCCCAAAGGGCAGATTGAAGCGGCGAGCGCCTTCGGCATGACCCGCTGGCAGACGCTCACCCGGATCATCCTGCCGAACTCGTTCCGCCGTGCGCTGCCTGCCTACAGCAACGAGGTGATCTTCATGCTGCAGGGCTCGGCGGTGGCGGGCATCATCACCATCGTCGACCTGACGGGGGCCGCGCGGATCATCAACTCCCGCTACTACAGCCCGTTCGAGGCCTTCCTGACCGCCGGCCTGCTCTACATGCTGCTCACCTTCGCCATCGTCTGGCTGTTCAAGAAGTGGGAGGCACGCTGGCACGCCCACCTGCGCCCCCGCAGCGTGTGATGTACTAAGACAACAAAGCCCGCGATAGCGGGCTTTTTTATGAACAACGGGGCAGGATCAGCGCCCCAGATACTCCCGATCGAAGAAGGTATTGACCCAGTGAGGGCGGTAGACGGCTAGCAGGGTCATGGTCATGCCGTTGAGCAGGGCCTCGGGAAAGAGCAGCAGCGGCCAGATGGAGAGGTAGTCGGCACTGATGATGTGCCATGGGTAGGTGCCGCTCATCCCCATCAGCAGGGCGCTGGCGAGGATCTTGACCGAGATGCTGAGGGCCCCTCCGAGGAAGGCGGCCACGAACAGGTAGACGAAGAGGTGGCGGGGCAGCCAGGCCCAGCTCGCCAGAAACAGCAGCCAGCTGGTGGCCACCGGCAGGGCAACGCCGATCAGGGCCTGCCAGCCGATGTCCGCTAGTTCGGTGACATCGAAGGCTGAGAGGATCAGCAGGGTGAGGCAGGGGGCGAGCAGGGCGAGGCGCCAGCCCAGCAGCAGGGTCAGGCTGGTGAGGCCGAGAAAGTGGATCTCCAGCCCCTCGTGCAGCCCGGCCCGCAGGGTCCAGAGCGGTACTAGGACGATGGCGCTTCCCAGGCAGAGGTGCTGGTAGAGCGGGTTGGCGTGGAGGGTGCGCAGCAGGGAAGCGTTCAGGCTGAAGGCGAGCAGCACCAGCCAGAGCAGGAGGGCGGCGACTTGTCCTTCACTCATGACCTGTTCCCTCGGGTGTCGCTGCTAGTGATGACGCCGTGGCGGGCGCCTGCGGCGCAATGCAAAGAGGCCGCCCTTTGCCGGGCGGCCTCCTGTCTCAATACTTCACGTTGGGGTGATACTTGCCGAGGATGCCCTGGATCCTGTCCATGGTCTCCTTGCTGGGGGGCTTGATGCCGACCAGATCGTAAGTGTCTCCCAGCACGTCCCACTTGTGTTTGCCGAGCTCGTGGTAGGGCAGCAGTTCCACCTTCTCGACGCACTCCCCCAGCTCGGCGATGAACTGGCCGAGCCCTTCGGCACTCTCGTCATCGTCGGACCAGGTGGGCACCACTACGTAGCGGATCCACATGGTCTGGCCGCGGGACGCCAGATATCGGGCGAATTCCAGGGTGTACTTGTTGCTGACGTGGGTAAGCGGAATGTGCTTCTCGTCGTTGATCTGCTTGATGTCGAGCAGCACCAGATCGGTGTTGTCGAGCACCCGATCGAGCAGCTCGTCGTAGTGACGCACGAAGCCGTTGGTGTCCAGGCAGGTGTGGATCCCTTGTGCCTTGCAGGCGGCGAACAGCTCGGCGATGAAGCCTTGCTGCAGCATGGCTTCTCCCCCGGAGGCGGTGACGCCGCCGCCCGAAGCATTCATGAAGTGGCGATAGCTGGTGAGGTCCTTCATCAGCTCGGGCACGGTGACCTCGCGGCCACCCTGGGTGTCCCAGGTGTCCCGGTTGTGGCAGTACTTGCAGCGCATCAGGCAGCCCTGCATGAAGACGATGAAGCGGATGCCGGGGCCGTCGACGGTGCCGCAGGTCTCGACGGAGTGGATCCGGCCAATGACGTCGGTGCTGCTGGTGTCGCTGGCTTCAACGGCGGCGATCTGCCGCGAGCCCTGGTCGGCAGGCCCCTTGGGTTCAACGGCAGGGATCCGGTTAATGACTGACATAGACGACTCCAATGGTTCGGACAAGGTTCGAGCGGTCGTTATTTTATGACAAAAAGCCCTATAAATCCTACATGTTTAGCCCGAGGCGGCAGTACACAGCAGGCTCTCCAGCGCCTTGACGGGGAGTGGCCGGCTGGTGAGGAAGCCTTGATAATGCTGGCACCCCAGAGTTTTAAGCACGGCCAGCTGTTCCTCTTCCTCCACCCCCTCCGCGGTGACGGTGAAGCGAAATACCCGGGCGAGATCCAGGATGGCCTTGACGATGGCCTTGTCCTGCTCGCTGTGCACCAGCGTCTGGATGAAGCTTCTATCAAGTTTGACCTCGTCGGCGGGCAGATCGCGCAGATAGGCGAGGGAAGAATAGCCTGTGCCGAAGTCGTCGATGGAGATGAGCAGGCCGATGGCCTTGAGCTGGCGGATCCTGGCGATGCTCTCCAGCCGGTTTTCCAGCACCACGGACTCGGTGATCTCCAGCAGCAGACGCGACGGGGGCACGCCGGTGTCCCGCAGTATGTACTCCACCTGTTGCACGAAGCCGGCGGTGTGGAACTGGCGAGCGCTGACGTTGACCGACAGGTGAGGAATGATGAGGCCGTTGTTGAGCCAGTAGCTGTACTGGGCACAGGCGGTCTTTATCACCCAGTAGCCAATTTCCTGGATCAGGGTGGTCTCTTCGGCGATGGGGATGAACTCGCCGGGGGGGACCATGGTGCCGTCGGCCTTCTGCCAGCGCAGCAGGGCCTCCACCCCGGAGAGGCTGCCATTGTCGACCCTGTACTGGGGCTGGTAGTGCAGCACCAGCTCGTTGTTGCGCAGGGCATCGCGCAACTGGTTGTTGAGGGCCAGCTTGCTCTTCTCCCTCTCCGCCATGGCCTCGCTGAAGAAGATGTGGTTACCCTGGCCGGCGCGCTTGGCCATGTGTACCGCCGTATCGGCCTGCTGCATCAGGGCCAGATGATCCTTGTCGTCATCGCTGAACAGGCTGATCCCCACGGAGGCGCTGCAGTGCAGTTTGTGCTCGCCGATGTCAAAGGGGGCACGGAAGAGCCCCATCAGCTCCCGGGCGAAATGCTCCGCCAGGATCTTGGCGGTAACATAGCCCTGGCCGAGCGCCGTGAACAGCAGGGCAAACTCGTCCCCCGAGGTGCGGGCCAGCACCAGGTTCTCCTGGGGCAGGGACTTGAGGCGCACCACCACGGCCTGGAGCAGCAGGTCGCCGCTGGCATGGCCGAGGGAGTCGTTGATCGACTTGAAGTTGTCCAGATCCAGCAGCAGCAGGGCCCCCCACTGACCGTTTGGGGCCTGCAGGGTGCGCTGCATGATGTCGTTCAGGCTGCGCCTGTTGTAGAGATCGCACAGGTCGTCGTAATAGGCGAGGCGCTCGATGTGGCGGGCCGCCTCCTTCTCCTGGGTGATGTCGTGGAAGCTGCAGACGAAGTGGCTGAACTCCTCTGCCTCATCCCTGACACCGCTCACCATGAGCCGTACCGGGAAGAGACGACCCTCCTTGTGCAGGCACTGCTCCTCTCCCAGCCAGTATCCCTGGCGGTTGACGGCGGTGATCACGTCCTCTTTCAGGCTGTCGCCATAGTAGGTGGGTCTCAGGGCCTCGATGTGCTGGCCGATCATCTCCTCGCCCACGAAGCCGGTGATGCGGCTGAAGGAGGCGTTGACCTTGAGGATGATGCCTCCGTGATCCATCACCAGCAGGCCATCGTGGGTGTTGAAGGCCACCTCGGCCAGGCGCAGGGCATCGTCGTTGGCAAGGCGTCCTAGCTCGACGGCGGCCCGTTCACGCTGTTCGTAGAGGGCGTCGAGCAGGGGCATGGGGTCGGCCAGAGGCCCGCCGAGCAACAGGGTAAGCTGGCCCAGAGGAACACCGTTCGGGCCAGGCAGCGGAATGCCGAGGTAGGCTTTGGCATTGAGGGCCAGCAACTGGCCGGCCTGGGGGTAGCGCAGGGCGAGATCTTCCACATAGAGGCTCTGGCCGTGCTGGAAGATCTCCTGGCCCGGGCCAAATTCCATGCGCATGGCCTTGAAAGTGGAGAAGCTGTCTCCATCCAGCACGCAGCGAGGAATGAACCAGAGATCCTGGCCGCGGGGCTGGAACTCGCCGATCCAGCCGAGGGGGGCCCCACAGGCTTGCATGGCCCAGCGAAGCAGGGTGCGGCAGTAGTCATTGCCGGTCTTGCCAGCCAAGTCGGCGGGAGGGGCCATGGAGGGGGACTCCGCCTCCACGGGTTCCGGTTGCCAGTGACCCAGCAACTGGGCGCACTGGCGCACCAGCTGCAGGGCCTCGTCGCCAATCAGGGTGCTCTCGGCATATTCGAGGCTGAGCACGCCGATAAGCTTCTCCTGTTCCAGCAGGGCACCGTCCAGGCGGGAGCAGACGTTGGCATCGGACAGGTAATAGTGCTGGCTCAGCATGGGCTGGTGGGCCGCCTCCGAGAAGCTCAGGGCGCCCCGGGTACGCAGGGCCCGGATATAGCGACTGTCGCCACGAATGGCGCCGAGGGACTCGACATTCAGGGTGAAGACGGGGGTCAGCTGTTCGCTGCCAAGAGGCCCGTTGGCCTGGTAGTGCCAGAGGATCAGGCGATCTGCCCCCAGCGCCTCCTTGAGGCTCTCCAGCATGGCGGCGTACTGCTGCTGGCTGGCCATCTGGCTCAGGCGAGGCAGTTGCAGCGACAGGTTGGCCGCGCTCTCCTGGGACTGGGTCTGGAGACAGATGAGCCAGAAGGCGTCCTGCTCGCGGGAGAGGGAGATGTGCCACTGCTGGGAGGCGAAACGCAGCAGGAGCTTGCCCCCCTTGCCGCTGGCGAGCCGTTGCTCGATGGGTTGGCGCAGGGCGTCAGGCAACTGGGCAGGCCAGGCACTGCGGGGCTCATCGAGCCAGTGAAGCGGCGTCTGCATCACATCGGTCAGGGCAACCAGCCGTTGACTACGGGTATCCAGGCGAAAGAACAGCGGGGCCTGGCTGGCGGTCGGAAGATGACTGAGCGCGGTAGACGACATGAACGGACACTATCCTGTTGAGCAATTGCCGGAGGCCAAGAATACTGCAAAACCGTGGCAAACAAAATTTCATTGAAGTCTAAATTAGAAAGATCTAATTTATTGTTCATTTCCAGTTGAGTGGAGTCTTGCAGATGAAACGGATCCTGATCGTGGGCGGCGTGGCCGGGGGAGCATCGGCGGCGGCCAGAGCGCGGCGCTTGAATGAAGAGGCCGAGATAGTGGTGTTCGAGCGGGGGGAGTTCGTCAGTTTTGCCAACTGCGGCTTGCCCTATCACATCGGGGGGGACATTCCTGGCCGTGATGCTCTCTTGCTGCAGACACCGCAGAGCTTCAAGCGCCGCTTCAACGTCGATGTGCGGGTCTTCCACGAGGTCATCGAGATAGACAAGGCAGGCAAGAATCTGCTGGTGCGCAACCTGCAAAGCGGGGAGGTGCTGCACGAATCCTATGATGCCCTGTTGCTAAGCCCCGGGGCGGCCCCCATTCGCCCGCCCTTCCCCGGCATCGACAGCCCGGGCGTGCATACCCTGCGCAACATCCCGGACATGGACCGCATCCTGGCGGCCCTTGAGCAGGACAAGCCTCGCCACGTCACCGTGGTGGGGGGCGGTTTCATCGGCCTGGAGATGATGGAGGCCCTGCACCAGCGCAAGCTGGAAGTGACCCTGCTGGAGCTCTCCGAGCAGGTGATGGCGCCGGTCGATAAAGAGATGGCCAACATGCTTCACGCCCGCATCCGCGAGGAGGGGGTGGATCTGCGCCTGCGTACCGGCCTCTCGGCCATCGAGAGCCTGGATGTGCTGGCGGACACCGCCACCGTGACTGCCGAACGACGGGGTGGTCTGCGTCTGACCCTGAGCGATGGCACCCATCTCGACACCGGTCTGCTGATCCTCGCCATCGGGGTCAAACCCGAGACCCTGCTCGCCGCCCAGGCCGGACTGGAGCTGGGCCCGCGGGGCGGCATCAAGGTGGATGCGGGCATGCGCACCTCGGATCCCTTCATCTATGCGGTGGGGGATGCGGTGGAGGAGACCGACTTCGTGACCGGCGAGGCGGTGCTCATTCCCCTGGCGGGCCCGGCCAACCGTCAGGGCCGCATCGCCGCCGACAACATGCTGGGGCGAAGCGAAACCTACAAGAAGACCCAGGGGACCGCCATCTGCAAGCTGTTCGATCTGGCGGTGGCGAGCACCGGCCTGAACGAGAAGCGGCTGGTCCAGCTGGGCTTGCCGTTCGAGAAGGCCTATGTCCACCCGGGCAGCCACGCCGGCTACTACCCCGGCGCCCACCCGGTCAGCCTCAAGCTGCTGTTTGCCCCGGATGGCAAGATTTACGGCGCCCAGGCCATCGGCAAGGATGGCGTCGACAAGCGCATCGACGTGCTGGCGGTGGCCCAGCGTGCCGGCCTCACCGTGTTCGATCTGCAGGATCTGGAGCTCACCTATGCCCCCCCCTTTGGCTCGGCCAAGGACGTGATCAACATGGCGGGGTTCGTGGCGAGCAACCATCTGAAAGGAGATACCATCCTCTGCCACGCGGCCGAGGTGCAGGCCCGCCATCCCCATCAGGTGGTGCTGGATGTGCGCAACACCCCGGAGCTCGACAAGCTGGGCCGCATCCCGGGGGCGATGCATATTCCGCTGGATGAGCTGCGCAGCCGCCTCGATGAGCTGCCCAGGGACAAGGAGCTGCTCATCAGCTGCCAGGTGGGGCTGCGCGGCCATGTGGCCTGCCGGCTGCTGAGCCAGCACGGCTTCAAGGTGAAGAACCTCTCCGGCGGCTTCAAGACCTGGCAGATGGCGATCGCCGAATAGGGGAGGGCCATCGCTGGCCGATCAGTCCGCTCGCAATGACAAGGGGGCCACTCGACAGAGTGGCCCCCTTGCTTTTCTTCTTCCAGGCGGGGGAGGGTCAGTGGCCTCTGTTCTTCAGCTGCTTGCCGATATGCTGCTGCAGCACGGTCAGCATGCAGGCACCGGAGAGACCTACCATCAGGGCACCGTTGACGGCTTCCAGCGGGCCAAGCAGCTTCCACTTGTCACTCATGACGATGTCCCCATACCCCAGGGTGGCGAAGTTGACACCGGAGTGGTAGATGGCCTCGTGCAGGGTGCTGAACTCCCCAAGCCAGAGGAAAAGCGCCCCCCAGACCCCGATCTGCGTCAGGTTGCCCAGCATCACCAGAGTGATGATGCCAAACAGGGCCAGTATGCCGGCCAGGGCCCCTTCCTGCTCCTTGAAGTGTTTGATATAGAAGCGAACACACCAGACGGAGACCAGGGATTGCAGCAGCATGTTGACCAGGATCACCGGGATGCCGACCATAAAAATGAGGAACATGTCACTCTCCTAATTTGGCTTTTGCCAGGGGGCGACCGACCGGCCACCACTGCTCCAGCAGCAAGATACACAACCAGCCGTAGCCGGCCACCAGCAGATAGAGGCCGCACCGCATGGCGGCCGCCATCCAGACATCCTTGCCGTTGGCGCTGTCCTCGATGGCCGGGCCAAACAGGATGAGTGCCGTGATCCAGGCGTTGCTCCAGAACGAGGGCGGGAAGCGGCTTGCCGCCAGCGGCACCAGGCGTCGCGCCACCCAGAGCGTCATCAGCACCAGCATCAGCACCAGCATCAACAGGGACGGCCAGAGGCTGAGCCCCATCCAGAGTGCGAGCGCCAGCAGGGCCCCCATCAGGGTGGAGAGCACCAGCTCCTGACCCGCCAGTCTGGCATTGAGGGAGGTGCTCTGCTGGGCCAGGGCCACCGTCTTCATGACGGCGGGGATGTAGAACGCCGGATTGCCGAGTGCCAGCAGCCAGACCGGCAGCACGATGGCCACGGCGCGCAGGGCGAGCCGCTCGGGATGCTCGGGGGGCTGGTGTGTGGGGTTTTTCTGGGAGGCCGCCACCGCCATGGGGGGAAAGAGTGCATGCGCCATGCGGTTGACCAGGACGCCCACCAGGATCCCCACCCCCATCATCTGGGCGATGGCGATGGCCAGTCGCTGTTCGATGAGACCGGCTATCGGGATCACCGTGATGGCCATGGTGAGCAGCATGGCGGCGGTGCCTTTGCCAGCCATCCCCTGTTGCATCAGCAGATAAAGCATCAGGGCGACGAGCAGAATGCTGGCCAGGGCGTAGTGGGTCAGCAGGGGCACCAGCAGCACCCCGGAAACCATGATCCCCAGCAGCAGGAGTCCGCCCAGGGCCCCCTTCTTGAGGCCGATCGGCTCGCCGGGCTGGCACAGCACGACCCAGGCGATGATGACGCCGAGGTGGGGCATGGGCAGGCCCATGCCGTAACAGAGGCCTGCCGAGAGCCCGATGCCGGTGCCGATGCGCAGCACTGCCCGGTCGAGGTTATGCATGGGACGGCTCCACGTCATGGACCTCAATAGAGGAAGGAGAAGAGGCTCATCAACCGGATGTAGAGCCCCCCCAGCCAGTGCATCACCCAGTTGCCGCCGGTGTAGACCAGCACGTCGGCCTGCCCGCCGACCCGCAGCGCGTCGACCGGGGGCTGATCGTCGGCCCGAAAGGCGATCTTGACCGGGAAACGCTGGGCCTGGCGCAGCCAGTCGCGGCTGTTGTCCACGGTGGGCAGGGTGCCGGCGGGCTGGCTCTTGCCGGTGCTGACCCCGTAGCCGATGCTGAGCACCTCTCCCTCGAACAGCTGGCCGGGCAGGCTGTCGAGCAAAATGGCGGCCTTGTCACCGGGCCGAATGTTGCCCAGGTTGTTCTCCGTCATGTCCACCGAGACCCAGACGTCGTGGATGGCGATCAGGGTCATGGCCGGGGAGCCGGCACCGATAAACTGGCCGGTGTCCGTGCGTAGATCGGTGATGAGGCCGCGCCCCGGCGCCACCACGTGAGTGTTCTGGCGATCCAGCTCGGCCTTGTTGACCGCCGAGCGGGCACTGAGCAGCTGGGAGTTGTCCTCCCCGGTGGCGCCAGCCGCCTCGATGGCGCGCCGGACGTCGGCCTCGGCCGCCGCCACCTGGCTCTTCGCGGTCTCGCGGTTGGCCTGGGCCACCTCGAGGCGGCGCACCGAGATGGCCCCCGGATCTTCGCGATAGAGCCGCTCCTGGCGCTGGGCATCCTTGGCGGCGTTGTCATAGGCGGCGCGCATGGCCATCAGGGAGGCTTCCGCCGCCTTGACCCCTTCGGTGCTCGCCTTGACGCCGCTCAGGACCGTCTGATAGTCGGATCTCGCCTTGGCGAGAGCGATGTCATAGGGCTCGGGATCGATCTCGAACAGGGGGGTGCCGGCATCCACGTCCTGGTTGTCGCGTACATGGACCTTCTGGATCTGGCCGGAGACCTCGGCGGCGATGGGCACCACAAAGGCCTGCACGCGGGCCTGGGAGCTGTAGGGGGTGAGCCTGTCGGCCAGCAGATACCAGCCGAGCAGCAGCAGGATGATCCCCAGCAGCCCTAGGGTGGCCCGACGGCTGGACTGGCCGGGAGAGGTGGTGTTGTCAGTCATGGGCGCTTGCCTTCTGAGTCATGGGGCGGGCGGCGTCGAGCAGGGGAACCCAGTCGGCGCGCTTGCGCAGCTGGGCATCCACTTCGGAGGTGACCAGGGGGCGTTCGCGCCCCTGCTCCCAGCCGCCGCCCAGTGCCTTGTAGAGCGTGATGAGGTCGCGCATCCGGGCGCCCCGGCTGTTGACCAGCCGCTCCTGCTGGCTGAACAGGGCGCGCTGGGAGTCGAGCACGCGCTGGAAGTCCGCCATGCCCTCGCGATACTGGGTGTTGGCGATCTCGAGTGAGCGGCGGGCCGCCTCGCCGGTCTGGGTCAGCAGGGTGATCTCCTCCTGGCCGTTGGCATAGGCCACGGCGGCGTCGTCCACCTCGCGGGCCGCCTGGAGCACGCTGTCGCGATAACGTTCGTGAAGCTGCTGGAAGCGGGCATCCTGCACCAGGATCTGGTTGCCAAGACGCCCCTGATCGAACAGGTTCCAGCTCAGCGAGGGGCCAATCCCCCAGGAGTAGGTGCCGCTCTCACCGCCGGCGGCGTTGATCCCGAGGGTGCCGAGCAGGGTGATGGAGGGATAGAGATCGCTCTCGGCCACGCCGATCAGGGCCGACTGGGCGGCCAGCTGTCGCTCTGCCGCCCGCACGTCGGGACGACGGCGCAGCAGATCGGCGGGCATCTCGGCAACCAGCGCCAGCTCGCCCTTGGGAATGACGCCTGTGCCTTCCTGCATCTCGGGCAGGGGCCCGGGGGATCGTGCGAGCAGAGCGGAGAGGGCATTCTGGCTTTGGCGCAGCGTGGTCGCGAGCTGGGGAATGCTGGAGAGGGTGCCCAGGTACTGAGTCTTGGCCTGCTGCACGTCCAGCTCGGCAGTGTTGCCGCTCTTGAACTGCCGCTCGGTGATCTGCAGGCTGCGCTCCTGGATGCGGGCGTTTTCGCGGGCGATGATGAGCCTGGCCTCCAGGGTGCGGATGCTCACGTAGAGCTGGGCCACCTGGGCTGCCATCAGCACCTGGACGTCATCATACTGGGCCAGGGTCGCAAAGTAGCTGGCGTCCGCCGCCTCGACCCCGCGCTGGAACTTGCCCCAGAAGTCGAGCTCCCAGCCGAGATTGAACCCGGCGCCGTAGCTGCTGCCCGCGCTGCTGTGGCCGTTGCGGCTCTGGCCGGCCTGCAGGAACTCTGCCGTGCCCACCGTCGCCTGGGGGCCCAGCAGGCTCTCGGCGATGCCGAGCTGGGCCTGGGCCTCGAGGATGCGAAGCCCTGCAATCCGGACATCCGGGTTCTTTTGCAGCGCCTCCTGCACCAGGGCGCTGAGCACGGGATCGTGCAGCTTGTCCCACCACTGGCGGTAGTCGGCCGTGGTCGCCGCCTGCTGGCTTTCGCGGGCGCCCTGCCAGCTGCTTATCTCCTCGACCCGGGGGGGCTGATAGTCGGGACCAAGCAGGGTACAGGCGCTCAGCAACAGGCAAGACCCCCCGACAAGCAGGGGGCGAATGACGGGTCGTTCGGCCATGGGGTTATTTTTCCGGGTTGGCCAGACCGTCGTCGACCCAGGCCATGAAGATGAGATACCCGATGGAGAGCATGGTGGCGCCGATGAACATGCCGAGGATGCCATTGGTCGCCATGCCGCCCAGGGCGCCCAGCAGGACCACCGGCATGGGGGCATCGACACCGCGTCCCAGCAGCAGCGGCTTGAGCACGTTGTCGGCCATGCCGGCCACGAGCAGCAGCACGGTGTAGACGATGTTGAGCAGGGTGCCGTGATCCCCCGACATCCACATGTAGGCGATGACCGGCCCTGTGACCAGAAGGACGGGGACCTGGGCGATCCCCAGGATCAAGGCCAGCACGAACAGGACACCGACCGCCGGGATCCCGGCGATGGACATGATGATGCCGGCCAGCAAGGCCTGGATGAAGGCAACCCCGATGACCCCCATGGCGACGGCCCGGATGGTGCTGGTGCACAGCTTGGTCAGCTCCAGCCCTTTCTTCTCATTGGTGATGCGCATGAAGATGCGATCGGCGCTGTTGGCGCCCGAGGCACCAAAGGCCATGATGATGCCGGCCACGATGAAGGAGAACACGAAGCCCAGCAGGTCGCCCCCCATGCTGGCCAGCAGGCCGAGGGCCCGTTTGGTTAGCTCCCCAATCTGCGGTTTGTAGCTGACGATGAAGCTGGACAGGTCCATCGACGCCTTGGTCCAGAGGGCATGCAGCTTGGTGCCGATCAGCGGGATGTTGGCAATCTCGGCGGAGGGGGCCGGGATCACCAGGGTATCGTTGTTCACCTTGTCGACCAGGACGCTGACGCTGTCACCCAGGGAGCTGAACATGGCGATCGTGGGCACCACGAGCAACAGGATGCCCAGCAGCGTCAGCAGGGTGGAGGTCCGGCCCTGCTTTCCGCCCAGACGTGCGGCGAGACGCTGGTGGAGGGGGTAGAGGGTCACGGCCAGGATCAGGGCCCACAGCATCATGTTCATGAAGGGGGAGAAGACGGTGAAGCAGAAGGAGCCCAGCGCCAGGATCAGGCCAAACTTGATGAACATATCCAGGAATCTGGCAACCACTCTCTTTTCAACGACAGACAGATCGTTATTTTCCATTCTGGTATGACTCCAACAAGAACAAGGGATAGGGGCTCGGCCACGGGACGCCGGGTCAGAAAACATGGTTTTTACTGTAATAAATGAAACGCCTGTCTACCTCAAGAAGAGGCATTGACGTCATCTGCACGTTATTTCCGGTACAGATGTTTAATGTTTAAAAAATATTTAACTAATTGATATTGGTTAGATTGTTCAAAGATCCTGCTAGGACAAATAATATGTAATGCCCTTGCGTAGTACAAGTGAACAATTGTTGCCAGTCTAGCCTGCGTTCAGAAAAGAGGAACAAGTTTGCATATATAAAATGAAATGCCAGAGGCCGAACCGGTCAGAGTGGACACGATGAGTGCAGGGTGTGAAAAATGTGTGTTCATCCGGCTTGTATCCATGATCTGTCCGGGCATTTGGTGTTCACGGGATGGGGGTTTATCCTATTGGCTCCTGCGCTGCGCTGGTGGCGACTCAATCTGGGATGGAATCTATGCGCCCCCTCATACCCTGCCTTCACTCTCGTGTTCCTCGTCTCTCCTGGTGGCTGGTCGGATTGATCGCCCTGCTGCTGACCGGCTGCGGCCAGGACAAGCCCGCAGACAAGGCATCGACCACGGACACGACCGCGCAGCCGGTCGACGGGGCGCCGAACGCCGTGGTACAGGCCAATGCCCGCCAGTATCGGGATGCCCCGGCGCTGGCGCTGGTCTTCTCCGGTCCCCTGACCCCCAAGGCAAGCTGGCAGAGCTGGCTCGGGGTCAGTGAAGGGGGCAAGCAGGTGCAGGGGGAGTGGATCCTCGCCGACGATGGCCGCACCCTCTATTTCCCGAACGTTCAGCCCGACAAGCGCTATGAGGTGAGCCTCAAGGCGGGGCTGGGCCCATCTCCCCAGCGCTGGACTCTCCAAACCCGGCCGCTGGAGGCGGGGGCCTCGTTTACCGCGAGCGGCATGGTGTTGCCGCTGCGCGACGATCTGCGTCTGCCCATCAGCGCGGTCAACGTGGACGAGGTCAATATCGACTTCTTCCGGGTGGATGCGGAATATCTGCCCCGCTTTCTGGCCGAGTATCGCCCCGGCGCCGGCATGGGCAACTGGGATCTCGAGCAGATCACCAAGCGGGCCAAGCGGGTGTTCAGCGGTCGCTATGCCTTGTCGCTGGATCCCAACCGGCGGGAGACCCGCCTCATCAACGTGAAGGAGCCGCAGCTGGCGGAGGCCGGCGTCTACTTTGCGGTGATGTCCCCCCTTGGCAACTACGACTGGCGCAAGGAGACCACCTATTTCGCGGTGAGCGACATGGGCCTCAGTGCCCGCCGCTACCGGGATCAGCTGGAGGTGTTCGTGAGCTCCCTGGCGAGCGCCGATCCCCTCAAGGATGTGCAGCTCTCCCTGCTCGACGAGAAGGGCAACCGGCTGCAGGTGCAGCAGACTGACAACCGCGGTCACCGCCGCTTCGATCAGGTGCAAGGGGCCCGCCTGCTGCTGGCCGAGCAGGGAAGCCATCTGGCGGTGCTGCGCCTCGACGGGGCGGCGCTCGATCTCTCCACCTTCGATCTCGGCACCCAGCCCTGGCAGGCCCAGCAGCTCTATCTGTTCAGCGGGCGTGACCTCTATCGCCCCGGCGAGCGTCTCGACAGCGAGATCCTGCTCAAGGGCCAGGATGGCCAGCTTCTGCCGGGCATGGCGGTGGAGCTGGAGGTGAAGCAGCCGGATGGTCAGCTGCTGGAGCAAAAACGGCTGCTGCCGGACAGCCTAGGCGCCGCCCACTACGGCCTGCGTCTGCCGGACGATGCACCGCTCGGGCGCTGGACCATCAACCTCAAGACCGCCGCTGGCAGCCGCTTCGAGTGGCCCTTCCTGGTGGAGGAGTTCTTGCCGGAGCGGCTCAAGCTGCAGCTCGGCAAGGGGCCGGATGGGGAAGTGACGAGTCTGGACGCTGCCCTCACCCTGCCGCTGCAGGGGGACTATCTCTACGGCGCGCCAGCGAGCGCCACCAAGGCGAAGGCGGAGGTGAAAATCAGCCGCGCCACCATGCCCTTTACCCAGTGGCAGGAGTTCACCCTGGGGGATGTACTGCTCGCCGAGCAGGCCAAGGATCTTGAACCCCTCAATCTCACCCTAGATGCGCAGGGGCAGGGGGCTTTTTCGCTGGCTGATGAGCTCGACGGGGTGCGTGCCCTCGGGCCGCTGGAGGTGGCCTATCGGGTGTCGCTCGCCGAGCCCGGTGGCCGCGCCGTCAATCGCAGCCGCACCCAGTATGGCTGGCCTGCAGGCAGCCAGTGGCCGGCGCTCAAGGCCGATTTTGTGGCGGATCGGGTAGAGGGGGGCAAGCCGCTCCCCTTCCAGATCCTCAACCTCGATGACAAGGGGCAGCCAGTGGCGGGGGCGGTGAAGGTGCGCCTTATCAACGAGTACCGCGACTACTACTGGCACTACGCCGATGGCGAGGGGTGGAAGTACGAGTTCAACAGCCAGCCCTATCTGGAGCAGGAGCAAACCCTGCAGCTGGACGGCAAGGGGCCGACCCCGCTCACGCTGCAACTGGCGGTGGGCTGGTATCGGTTGGAGGTGGAGAACAGTCAGGGCCATCAATCCAGCCTGCGGGTGGAGATCGGCAGTTACGCCTGGGGCGGTGGTGGCGAGCAGGCTCGGCCCGACAAGATTGCCATCACCCTCGACAAACGCGCCTATCAGGCGGGTGACAAGGCCAAGGTGACCCTGGTGGCGCCGCGACCCGGCAAGGGGTTGCTGCTGGTGGAGGATGGTGACGGTCTGCGCTGGTGGCAGCGCATCGAGCTTGAAGTCGCCGGCGGTGATGCCAAGGATGCCCGCGGCGAGTTCGAGATCCCGGTCAGCCCCGAGTGGCAGCGTCATGACCTGCATATCTCGGCCCAGATCGCAGCGCCAGACAGCGCCTCCAAACCGGCTGGCAAGCAGCAGGGGCAGAGCCTGCGTTCGGTCGGCCTGGTGCCGCTCACCCTGGATCGGGAAGCGCGCCGTCTGCCGCTCACCCTGAGCGCGCCGGACAAAGCGGTGCCGCTCACCCGACTGGAAGTGACAGCGACCTCCACCCCCAACAGTCAGGGGCGGGTGGTGCTGGCGGCGGTGGATCGGGGCGTGCTCAACATCAGCGATTACCAGCCCCTCGACCCGTTCGAGATCTTCTTTGGCCGCAAGCGCTTCGCCCAGGATTTGTTCGACAACTATGGCCAGGTGATCCCGCCGCAAGATGGCAAGCTGGCCCGCCTCAACTACGGGGGGGACCGGGCGCCGCTGAAAAAGGGCGGCGCGCTGGAGAGCCGGGTCGAGATCGCCGCGCTCTGGAGTGGCGAGGTGAGTTTCGACGAGCAGGGCAAGGCGGTGATCCCGCTCGATCTGCCCAACTTCAACGGCGAGCTGGCGCTGATGGCGCTGGCCTGGAACGAACAGCAAGTGGGTGAGGCCGAGCGTGCCGTCAAGGTGGTGGCTCCCCTGGTGGCCGAGATTGGCTGGCCGCGCTTTGGCGCCAGAGGGGATGAGACCCGGGCGCTGGTGCAGCTGCGCAACATGAGCGGTGAGGATCAGACCCTCTCCCTTGCCTGGACCCTCAATGGCGGGCTGAAAGCAAACGGCGAGTTGCCCGGCACCCTGTCCCTTAAAAATGGCGAGGAGCAGTGGCTGACCCTGCCGCTCACCGTGACCGGGGCGAGCGGCGTGGCAAGCCTGCAGCTGGCGGCCAGCGGCAAGGATTTTGCCATCAGCCGCGACTGGACTTTGCCGCTGCGCTCCCCCTGGCCGGCCGAGACTCGCCAGCGCCATCAGATGCTGTCCCCCGGCCAAGAGATGGCTTTTGCGCCAGCTGAGCTGACCGGGCTGGATCGCGCCAATCTGCAGGGGCTGCTCAGCCTCTCCGGCACCCCGCCCTGGGATCCGGCAGCCCAGTGGCAGGCGCTGGCCGACTACCCCTACGCCTGTCTGGAGCAGACCTTGTCCCGTGCCTGGCCTTACTTGCTGACCACGGCCGATGAGCGGGCCGCCTGGCGCAAACCCGCAGAGGGCAAGAAGGCGGCGAGCGAGGCGGATGTGCAGCGTGCCCTGCTGCAACGGCTGCAGCGGTTGCAACTGCCAAGCGGCGGTTTTGGCCTCTGGGATGGCCGCTCCGACGAGGAGCAGTGGCTCACCGCCTATGCCGCCGACTATCTGCTGGCGCGCAAGGAGGCGGGCGATGCCGTGCCGGAGGCCATGCTCAACCAGGCGCTGAACCGGCTGCAAAGCTATCTCACCGACAGTCAGTACGGCGAGCGCTGGAGCAGTGCCCCCGAGCACAGCCGTCTTGCCTATCAGGCCTACAGTGCCTATGTGCTGGCCCGGGTGGGCAAGGCGCCGCTCGCTACCCTGCGCCTTGTCTGGGAGCAGCAGGCCGATCACGCTCGCTCCGGTTTGCCGCTCTTGCACCTCTCCCTGGCCCTCTCGGCCATGGGGGATGAGCAGAACGCAGCCAAGGCCCTCAGCCGGGCGCAGACGATCGAGCGCGGTGATGACTATCTCGGGGATTACGGCTCGCCGCTACGCGATCAGGCCCTTGAGCTCGCCTTGCTGCGCCAGCACAAGCTGGCGATGGATCGTTGGCCAGCTCTCAGTGCCAAGGTGGCCGATACCCTGGCCCATCGTCAGTGGCTCAGCACTCAGGAGCGGCTCGCCCTGCTGCGACTCGCCCGCTTCGATCCGGCCGTCGACTGGCAGGCCAGGGTGACTTCCTCTCTTGGCAGTGGATCCCTGAGCGGTTCGGCTCCGTTGCAGCTGGGCGCTCCCGAGGCGCTGGCGGTGAGCGCCGTCACCAACGAGGGCAAGGGATCCCTCTATGTGCAGCGCACTCTGGTCGGTTACCCCGAACAGGCTCCTGCTCGGTTGAGTCAGGGGATAAGCGTGACCCGCAGCTGGTTCAACAGCGACGGTCAACCGTTTGATCCGACCAAGGTAAAGGTCGGCGATCTGGTGGTGGTGCGGCTCAATGTCAGCAGCGAGCAGGCGGTGCCCGATGCCCTGCTGGTGGAGATGGTGCCTGCCGGCTTCGAGCTGGAGAACCCGGCCCTTGGCAACAGCATCAAGCTGGAAGAGCTCTCCATTGAGGGGAAAGCTGCGTGGCAGAGCGAGTGGAACGACTATCTCAAGCATCAGGAGTTTCGCGATGACCGCTACACGGCGGCGCTGGATCTGAGCGAGGGGAGCAACCAGCAGCTGGTCTACCTGATGCGAGCGGTGACGCCGGGTCGCTATCATGTGCCGCCGACCCAGGTGGAGGATATGTACCGGCCAGAGCTGAGGGCTGTGGGTGAGGATATCCACGAGGTAACGATTTCTGAGTAGCTGGCGCTGGCTTGGTGGCCTGCCACGCTGGCTGCGCTTTTCGGTGCTGGGCGTTGTAGCACTGCTCCTGTCATTGCTGGCGCTGGATCGTATGTTCCCGCCGCCGCCACTCGACCCGGCCTATGCGCGGGTGGTGCTCGACATGAAGGGGCGACCGCTGCGCGCCTTTGCCGATACCAGCGGCGTGTGGCGTTACCCCGTGACCCTGGAGCAGGTCTCCCCCCGCTATATCGAGGCGCTGCTGGGCTACGAGGATCGCTACTTCTGGCGTCATCCCGGGGTCAATCCGGTGGCCATGGTGCGCGGGGTCTGGCAGTGGCTGCGCTACGGGCGGGCCGTGTCGGGCGGCTCGACCCTCACCATGCAGGTGGCCCGCCTTATCGAGCCCTATCACAGGAGCGTGCCCGGCAAGCTGCGCCAGATGGCGCGCGCGCTGCAGCTGGAGTGGCACCATGACAAGCGCACCCTGCTCACCGTCTACCTCAACCGGGCGCCGTTTGGCGGCAACCTGGAGGGGGTGCAGGCGGCAAGTTTTGCCTATCTCGGCAAGAGTGCCGCCAGGCTGACCCATGCCGAGGCTGCGCTCTTGGCGGTGCTGCCGCAGGCCCCCAGCCGCAACCGGCCGGACCGGCATCCCGAGCGGGCCCGCACCGCCCGCGACAAGGTGATGCAGCGGCTGGTGGCGCAGGGTGTCTGGCCCGAGCAGGTGTGGTTGGAGGGGCGCATCGAACCGGTGCTGGCCCGTGGTCACTTCACGCCGATGGAGGCGCCGCTCTTTGCCCGCCTCGCCGCCGACAATCAGGCCGGGGCGCTGGTGCATACCACCATAGACGGCGATCTGCAGCGCTGGCTGGAGGGGCGGGTGGCGAGCTATATCCGCCGCTTCCCCGAGCAGACCTCAGCAGCGTTGCTCCTGGTAGACAACAAAACCATGGCGGTGCGCGCCTATGTGGGCAGCGCCGAGTATGGCAATTTGCGCCGCCACGGTTACCTCGACATGGTGCAGGCGATCCGCTCTCCCGGCTCCACCCTCAAGCCCTTCATCTACGGTCTGGCCATGGACGAGGGGTTGGTGCATTCGGCCTCCCTGCTCTCCGATGCGCCGAGACTGGGGTCTGATTATCGCCCCGCCAACTTTTCCGGCGCCTTTCAGGGGCCGGTGACGCTTGCCCAGGCGCTGCAGCAATCCCTCAACGTGCCGGCGGTGCAGGTGCTGGAGGCGCTCGGGCCCGACAAGCTGGTCAGCCGCCTCGACAATGCCGGAGTGCGGCTGGCGCTCTCCGACAAGCCCAACCCGGCCATCGCGCTGGGTGCGGCGGGGATCCGACTCGAGCAACTGGTGGCGCTCTACAGCGCACTGACCCGGCAGGGACAGGTGGCAATGCCGGTCTGGCTGGCGGGGCAGCAGGCGGTATCGCGCCCCTTGCTGAGCCCTGGGGCGGCCTGGATCATCTGGCAAATATTGAGCGCGCAGGGGCGGGCGGATCAGCCCTTTGCCAGCGAGGCGACCGGCCGGGTCAACCGGCTGGCCTGGAAGACCGGCACCAGCTACGGCTATCGCGACAGCTGGGCCATGGGGGTCTCCGGTCGCTGGACCATCGGCGTCTGGCTGGGGCGCCCCGACGGCACCCCCATGCCCGGTTTTTACGGCCAGAGCGCGGCGGTGCCGCTGCTGCTCTCCGTCTACTCGCGACTGGCTGACAACAGCCCTCTGCCGATGCAGCCCAACACGGTGAGCGAGGCCGAAGTTTGCTGGCCGCTGGGGCGCAGGGTGAGCGCGACCCTGCCTGAGACCTGTTTGCAGCGCCAGAGCGCCTGGTTGCTGGAAGGGCGCGATCCCCCCACCTTGCCGGATCCCATGGACTGGCCATCGCCGCTGCGCCAGGTTGCGCTCACTGCCGGGGGCAAGCCGACGCTGACCCGCTGCCACGATGCAGCACAATCCGGTTTTCGGGCCCTCTGGCCGCTGTCGCTGGAACCTTGGCGCAACCCCAGCGAGCGGCGTCAGGCGCTGCTTGCCAGGGGCTGTGCGGGGGAGGGGCAGAGCGCCGAGCAGCAGGCCCCCATCCGCATCCTGGCGCTGGGGGAGGGCAACCTTGTTCGCAGCGAGCGCTACCGATTGCAGCCCAGGGTGCTGGGGGGCGTCGGCAAGCCGGCCTGGTTTCTCAACGGCCAGCGGCTGCGCTGGGACGGGGATCAGGTGCTGAGCGAGGCGGGTCGCTACCAGCTGGTGGTGGTGGACGAGGCGGGCAACAGCGATCGCATCGAATTTCGGCTGGAAACCCCCTCCTGAGGGGCGTGGTGGTGAGCGCCAGAATATTGACGGCATCGGGAATGGCTCCGATGCCGCCAGCTGATTGCCGATTCCCCGGCAGGGGGCGGGGAGTCAGGGTTTGACCTGACCCAGCCGGGTGAAGAAGTGCTGACTCTTGCGCTGGTGGAAGTGGCTCTTCTTGATGGGGTGAAACACCAGGTTGCAGCCAGGATGGCTCTCCTTGAGGCGGTGGATCATTGCCATGGCTGGTAAGCCTGTACTGACGAGCGTGGTGAGCGGCAGGCTGACCGTCTCGGGCCCCAGCAGCGGGTTGAGCCCCTGCTGGGCCTGCTCGAAGCGGGTCAGCACGGCGGGCTCGGCGTAGCCGCTGCCCAGCATGGCGAGCAGGGCGTCGAGGGCCTGATGGAACTCGGCCAGGCGCTGGCGAAAGCCACTGCGGCTGCGCAGGGCAATAAGCTCTGCAAAGGGGATCTCGCTTAAGTTGGCGGGCACTCGCAGCGGGATCTCGAGATGGAAGCAATCCTGGCCGCCGCGATTGTGGTAGCGGGACTCGAGCAGATGGAGCAGCCGGTCCAGATAGTCGTGATCTGTGATGAGCGCCCCCTCATTGGCGAGTGCCCACTCGCGGGCGAGCCGCATGGAGAGCAGATTCGCGAAGCGCCGCGCCATCCTGATCCCCCCCTCGTCCCGGCTGGCAAAGCCGTGGGCGAGGCAAAACCCGTGCAACTGCTCAAGGCCGGCCTGGGCGGGGCAGAAGCAGTCGTGGTTGGCTGGCATGCGCCAGCGGGCGATGAGTTCTTTGTTGCCAAACACCTTATGGCGGACGAAGTCGGGGGTGACCAGGCCGGCAATCTGACTCTCTATCTGGGGGGTGATGGCGGCAAAGAAGGCAGGCTCGGGCGGTTCGGCCAGCAGGTCGGTCTGCCGGCGCAGGGTCTCCAGCAGCGCGGTGAGACCGCTTTTTTCGCTCACGGTGAAGACGAAGGCGAGCCGTTCCAGGTAGAGCAGGGCAAACTTGAGCCAGAGTTCATCCCGCACTTCCATGCCGGGGTAGTAGATATGGGTTTTCATGGGTGTCGTGTTGCCGGGGCGCAGGTTGGGGAATATACGCAAGATGGCCAGGGTGCGGCAAACATTGCGTGGGGGAATGTGAGCAACCGCTCATCCAGTAGGCGCTGGGCACAAAGTTCTGATATAATTCGCGCCCTTAAATCAAGGTCACCCGAGTCAATACCATGAAGTTCATTATCAAGCTGTTCCCGGAAATCACCATCAAGAGCAAGTCGGTTCGCCAGCGTTTCATCAAGATACTGCAGGGCAACATCCGCAACGTCCTGCGACGCTTCGACGACGACGCCCGGGTGCGGATGGACTGGGACAAGCTGATCGTGAGCTCCCGCAATGACCAGTTCCGTGAACAGGCCATCGAAGCCCTGGCCTGTATTCCCGGCATTCAGGCCTTCCTCGAGGTGCAGGCGAGCAAGTTTACCGACCTGCACGACATCTTCGAGCAGGTGAAAGCCGTCTGGGGTGACCAGCTCGAGGGGAAAACCTTCTGCGTGCGCGCCAAGCGCCACGGCAAGCACGAGTTCTCGTCGCTCGAGATCGAACGCTATGTGGGTGGTGGCCTGAACCAGCACTGCGTGAGCAACGGCGTGCGCCTCAAGAACCCGGACGTGAAGATCAACCTCGAGATCGACGGCGAGGAGCTGTTCATCGTCAGCGCCATCCACCAGGGCCTGAGCGGCATGCCCATCGCTACCCAGGAAGATGTGCTGAGCCTGCTCTCCGGCGGGTTTGACTCTGGTGTGGCCTCCTTCCAGTTCATCAAGCGCGGCTGCCGGGTGCACTACTGCTTCTTCAATCTGGGCGGTGCCGCCCACGAGATCGGTGTCAAGCAGGTGGCCTATCACCTGTGGAACCGCTTCGGCTCTTCCCACCGGGTGCGTTTCACCGCGGTGGACTTCGAGCCCGTGGTGGCCGAGATCCTCGAGAAGATCGACAACGGCCAGATGGGGGTGGTGCTCAAGCGGATGATGATGCGTGCCGCCGCCAAGGTGGCTGACGAGTTCCAGATCCCGGCCCTGGTGACCGGCGAGTGTGTGGGCCAGGTCTCCAGCCAGACCCTGACCAACCTGAACGTCATCGACCGGGTGACCGACAAGGTGATCCTGCGCCCCCTCATCACCTGGGACAAGCCGGACATCATCAGCGAAGCCCGCCGCATCGGCACCCTGGAGTTTGCCGAGACCATGCCGGAGTATTGCGGCGTCATCTCCAAGAAGCCGACTGTAAAGGCGGATCTGGCCCGCATCGAGGCGGAAGAGGAGAACTTCGATTTCGCCATTCTGGACAAGGTAGTGGCCGAGGCCCGTTACCTCGACATCCGTCGTATCGGTGAAGAGACTGCCGCCGAAGTGCAGGAAGTCGAGACCACTAGCGATACCACCGACAGCGAGGTGATCCTGGATATCCGCTCCATGGACGAGCACGACGAGAAACCGCTGGTGGTGGAAGGGCGTGAGGTTATGCATATCCCCTTCTTCAAGCTGGCCACCGCCTTTGGCGATCTGCCCCAGGAGAAGACCTATCTGCTCTATTGCGATCGCGGCGTGATGAGCAAGCTGCAGGCGCTTTACCTCAAGGAGAAGGGCTTTGCCAACGTCAAGGTCTATCGCCCCTGATCCGGTGAACCTCCGCCCATAAAAATCCGGCCATGTGCCGGATTTTTTTATTTCACTCGGAATGACGTCAGGGGCAGGGGACGGGCGTAAAGGTGGGTTGCCCCTGGCAGCGCCAGCCCATTTCGGCCTGACGCATCTGCCACAGATTGTTGCTGCGAAACAGGGTCAGGATATAGAGGATGTCGCTCCTTTGGCCGTCGAGGGCCACCGAGAGCACCAGATCGTTGTCCAGCTGCTGGGCATGGATACGGGTAGGCACGTCTTCATGGCCGACGAACCGGCGAGCCACCTCACGATAGTCGTTGACCCAGCTTTGCTGGCTGCTGCTCGCCTGACGGATTTGCTGGTTGAACTGCTGCACCGGGGTGGATGCCAGACGCCCGAACAGGGCCTGTGCCCCCGCATGAGCCGCTGCCACCATCATCAGAACAAGTGTGGTAATGAGCCCAAGTTTTTGCATGAGGTTTTCCGGCTTGAAACGACCCCTGTATGACAACAGAAAAGCCGACTTGGTTCAATCTTGTCCCTGTCGGGATGGGATCTCGCCCACTCTGAGGCTTCTCAGTTGCGCTGCAGCGAGAAGGTGGGCAGGGAGAGATGCCAGTAGATGGCCGCCACGCGCAGGCCGAATACCCCCAGCATGCTGATGAGCATGGCGCTCACCCTCTCCACCCCGACCTCCAGTGACAGGGTATAGAGGATGCCTCCAAGTATGCAGGCGGTGGCGTAGATCTCCTTTTGCAGCACCATGGGTACCTCCCGGGCCAGGACGTCCCGGATCATGCCACCCGCCACCCCTGTCATGGTCCCCATGAGGACGGCAATCAGCCCGGGTGTGCCGAAATTGAGCGCCTTCTGGGCGCCGATCACGGTAAAGAGTGCGAGACCGAAGGCGTCCGCCACCGGCAGCACATACCAGGGCATGCGGCGAGGCAACTTGACCATCCACATGCCGACGAGGGCCGTGGCGATCACTACCCAGATGTAGAGGGGGTCGCGAACCCAGAAGACGGGGGTAGCCCCCAGGATCATGTCACGGATGGTGCCACCGCCGATGGCGGTCACCGCCGCCAGCACCATGACGCCAAAGCCGTCCATTCGAAGGCGTCCTGCCACCAATACTCCCGAAAACGCGAATACCGCAGTACCAAACATGTCGCTGATGTAAACGATCTGCTCAACCAGAGTCTGCATGGAGAACAACTCACGTCCAATAGATGATGGGGCGGCGATTTTAGGGGCAAGCCGTGGGGATGAGCAATGCGGGAGTGCAAAAGTGGGAGCCAGCGCCGGTTTCTGGATAAGGGGTTGAGGTAGGCAAGCGGGCAGCATCAGGCCGCAATACGGTCATGGTGGGATTCAGTACAGATTTATCCTCTTGGAGGCGAAAAATGTTCTAAAGCATCGGGCGGTGGTGCCGTTACTAAAAGGGAAGCAAATGGAAGGGTGTCAGGAAGTCCAACTTTTTGCAGTGCTGCGGATCTGGTCATCACCACGTTGAATCAGGTCTGCCTCAGTCACCGGGAGCGGTTTGGCCCTGCGGACTGACGATGGATCTCAATCGCAACGCGCCCTGGGATCCGCAGTTTTAGACTTATCAGGAGAATTCAATATGTCCATGTACATCAACACCAACGTCTCGTCCCTCAACGCCCAGCGCAACTTGATGAACTCCAGCAAGTCGCTGGATACCTCCTACACCCGCCTCGCTTCCGGCCTGCGTATCAACAGCGCCAAGGACGATGCGGCCGGTCTGCAGATCTCCAACCGTCTGACCTCCCAGATCAACGGCCTGGACCAGGGCAACCGCAACGCCAACGACGGCATCTCCCTGGCCCAGACCGCGGAAGGGGCCATGGACGAGGTGACCGGCATGCTGCAGCGTATCCGTACCCTGGCCCAGCAGTCCGCCAACGGGTCCAACTCCGATGATGATCGCAAAGCCTTGCAAAAAGAGGTCAATCAACTGGGCGCAGAGATCGATCGTATCTCCAAGGACACCACCTTTGCGGGCACCAAGCTGCTCGATGGAAAATATACAGGCACTTTCCAAGTGGGTGCTGATGCCAATCAGACCATCGGCTTTGATATGACCAAGGCTGGTGCTGCTCAGACGGATATTTCGTCGACGGGGTTCAGTATTGCCGGGATTGCGTCGGCTGCGGGTCAAGTGAAAGTATTTACTGATGATGATAGTGATCCCTTGACTCCAGACGTGCTAACAGATACCAACGTAAGCGCTATTTTTGTGGGCGGTGCTGCGGGGGAAATCAATATTTCAACAGCGGCAGAGGCACAAAAAGTACTGGCAGCGGCCGATGCCATGATAGGTGTGGTGGACGATAAGCGCGCCGAACTGGGTGCGGTGCAAAACCGGCTGGATTCCACCATCCGCAACCAGTCCAATATCTCGGAAAACGTCAGCGCCGCCCGTTCCCGCATCCGCGACGCGGACTTCGCCACCGAAACCGCCAATATGACCAAGCAGAATATCCTGCAGCAGGCGGCCTCCAGCATCCTGGCCCAGGCCAACCAGCGCCCGCAGTCGGCCCTGTCGCTGCTGGGTCGCTAAGACGGTCCAGGTTAACCTCTGAATAAGGAGCGGCAGATGGCCAATGAACCCATCGTCATGGCTTCTACCTCGACGCTCACTTCCCATGGCGGCCCTCGGGCCGCCATGCCTGTTTCTGCGCCTGAGGAGCAAACCGTCGAGCAGGGAAGCGCCGACCTGGCAAACAAGACTGCGAAGGAAGAGCCTTCGAAGGCCACAGCGTCATCATCCAAGAATAATGATGAAACTGAAAAGCAGGCCCAAGAATTGCAGGAAAAATTGGCCAGCTTGGGCAAACTGAAGGGGTGGGCTATCCATTTCAGCCTGGTGCCCGAGTTTGATCGACCGGTGATCAAGGTAATCGATGCCGAGACCAAGCAGGTGATCCGCCAGATCCCGAGCGAGGAGATCCTCCAGATGAACAAGCGGCTACAGGAGATGGGGCAGAATCAGGGCGATGGTTCCGGCCTATCCGGGTTGCTGTTCGACGGTCAGGTATAGGTTTTTAACGAGATAAGAGGAGCATATTATGGCGATTACCTCCGCCGGGGCGGGGTCTGGCATCGATCTCGAGAGCGTGATCTCGGCGAGCGTGGCCGCCAGGAAGGCGCAGTTGCAGCAGCCCATCACCATCAAGCAGAACAGCACCAATATCACCTTGTCTGGCATAGGCCAGCTCAAGTCCTCCCTCTCTGCCTTCACCGATATCCTGGATACCTTGAGCAAGCCCGGCGCTTTCAACAAGCGAGCCATCAATATCACCCAGAGTAAAGATGACCCTGTGCTGGCAGTGGAGAGCAAGAGTGGCACCTCCAACGGTCAGTACAATATCACCGTCAACAAGTTGGCAACTTCTAGCCGCCAGGAGGGCATCTTTGACAGTTCGACGGCGGTGCTTGTTACCCAGGACGGCCAGCTGACCTTCAAGGCGGGGGACAAGGAGTTCACGGTCGATGTCAAGGCGGGGGATACCCTGCAAACTATCCGCAAGCGCATCAACAATGATGGCGACAACTTCGGGCTCAGTGCCAACATCGTCAATACCGCCGATGGCAAGGCGAAGCTTGTCATCGATTCTGGGGTCTCGGGAGATGGCAAGGATCTGGTCATCTCGGGCAGCACGACCGAGTTGCAGAATGAGTTCACAAATAAGATGGCACAGACGCAACAGGCCTCCAGCGCCAAGATCCTGGTGGATGGCAATGAACTCAAGAGCGATACCAATGTCTTCGATGACGTCATCCAGGATCTGAAGATCACCGTGCTGCGGCTCTCCGATACCGACAGCAATGGCGATCTCAAGTCCAACAAGGTGGATATCACTACCGACAAGACCTCTGTGCAGGAGACGGTACAGAAGTTTATCGATGGCTATAACGCCCTGCAGAGCAAGTTAACAAGCCTTGGCAAACGCAACAGCATCGTCGGCGGGGTGAGTCAGGACGATGGCGGTGCGCTGGCGGGGGACTCCACCACGCGGGCCATCAGCAACTTCATGTCCAATTTAATTACCACCCCCTCTGATACCAGTACCATCTATTCCACCATCTTCGAGATGGGCATCAAAATGGATAACAAGGGTCAGCTCTCCCTGGACAAAGAGAAGTTTGGCGAGGTGGTCGACAAGAACTTCGACCAGGTGGCGGGCCTGTTTGGCGGTGAGAATGGTCTGGCGGCCAAACTGACGACTGGCTTGAAGGAATATACCAAGACCGGTGGCCTGCTGGCGCAGCGTACAGATACCCTTAATGCGGATCTGCGCAGCCTGAGCCAGAAGCAGGCCACCACCAATGAACAGCTGGTTAAATATGAGGCGGCCCTGCGCGCCCAATACGGCAGTCTGGATGCTCTGCTTGTGAAAATGAATAATTCAGCGGCAGCGCTGTCTGCATTGCAAATAAGCAGTGATTGAGTGTGACGTTTTTTCGGGAATTGATGATATGTACCACAGAAATCTGAAAGCCTATAAGGCAACCAGTATTGAAGCGGATCTGGTGGTTGCGGATCCTCATCGCGTCATTCAACTGATGATGCAAGGGCTGCTGGAGAGTCTTGCACAGGCGAAGGGAGCCATAGAGCGCAAGGACATGGAGGAAAAGGCCAGGACCATCTCCAAGGCACAGGGGTTGGTGCATGGCCTTCAGGATGGGCTGGACATGACGCAGGGGCAGATCGCAGAGGATCTGTTTGCGCTCTATGCCTACATGGATGAGCGTATCTGGGAGGCCAGCGTGCGACGTGACGTTCAGCCTCTCGACGAGGTCATGACACTGATGGTGACGATCAAATCGGCTTGGGATCAAATCACCGACGCAGATAAGCAGCAGGGCTTTCAGCTAAGACAAGCCTCAGGGAGTGTGTAGTGGATGAGCTGAACGCTTATGGGGATGCCCTGACCAATAATATCGCGACACTGCAGCGATTGTTGGCGGGCCATCAATATGAAGAGGCCTTGACTTGTATGGATGAGCGCCTGACGATCATCGCGGCACTGACAGCATTGTCCCAGCAGAAGAAGCTGGCGCCAGCGGACATAGCTACCTTGATCAGAGATCAATTAGCAAAAGAGCAGGAGCTGAGAAGCCAGGTTGATATGTTCAAGAATGAGATCGCCATGCAGATAGTGGCCCTCGGCAGGGCCAACAAGGCAAAGTCTACCTATCATGGGAATAGGTAAGATCTAGATAGCCAAGGTTGTTTTTCGCTTGGTGTGATAGGTGTCACGAGCGGCAGTGATGGATTATCTCTCTTTTTACATTGTCGAGCGTTCACTTTGCTTTTCTGACATAAAGTGAACATGAGCCGTATGCAAGCGCT
This sequence comes from Aeromonas sp. FDAARGOS 1415, assembly GCF_019048365.1. Lineage (NCBI taxonomy): Bacteria > Pseudomonadati > Pseudomonadota > Gammaproteobacteria > Aeromonadales > Aeromonadaceae > Aeromonas > Aeromonas sp. FDAARGOS 1415. Next base: position 2,986,347 of record NZ_CP077363.1, read on the forward strand.
TAGGTCGTTATATGCCTTCATTTATTGTTGAGTTCTGGTCGAGTATTTTTGGCGTACTGGCAAAAGTTTCAGTATTTACCCTGGTAAGGAAACTGTTCCCCTCAGCCATCACTGCTCGATTTGTCGATTGCTGGGTGCTGAGTCACCTTGTCCTTTCCATGGTGGCAGTCGTGGTCGCTGTTTACTCACCCTATCCTGTGATGGGATATTTTTTTATGGGGTATGGTTTTCTTCGAACCTTTGAGATCGTCGTATACCAGACGAATGTCTTGTTATTCGATGAGTATCGGGTCGTAAAAGCAGGGGGGGAATACAGATTAGAGGGTTACCGTCGTATCGTATTGTTGCTACTGCACAATTACTTCGAAATCATACTTTGGTTGGCGTGCACCTATACGGTGATGGCCGCTGACTTTGATCACAAATGGCAGCCGGGAACGGGAACTGTCTTTGGTGGTATTTATAGCAGTTTTATCACGATGACATCATTTGGTGATTTCGACTTATTGCCAAAAAGCACTATGGCTGCCTCTGTACTGCTTTTTCACGCGACCGTTGGTCTCTTCATGACACTGCTAAGTCTGGCCAGATTTATTAGCTTGATACCTGCACCGAAGACACGTGATCTCGTAGAAATGAAACAAATGGAAAGTTCCAACGATAGCCAGTAACTAAGGGGGGAGTCAATAAGGATGTTAGCTCTGCCCTAATACCCATTAGGTGATGATTGCCTGTTATGTAGGCATGCACTTTGCGTCTTAATGAAACCTACGTTCTTGAAAGGGGTAGGTGAATCCGAATTATTTTCTTGAGGACACCGTCATGGCCCATACCCTGGTAACCCCCAGATACTACACGGACTTTCACTGTATCGGCGATCAATGTGAGGATAATTGCTGCCATGGATGGACGATATCCATCGACAAGAAGACCTATCGTCATTATGTCAGTCACCCGGATCAGCTGATTCAAAGCACTGCCAGGCAGCATATTGAGAAGGTGAAAAACTCAGACGCTCACTGGGGGACTATCCGCATGGATGAGTCTGGCGCCTGCCCCTTTCTGGATGGTGTCGGATTATGCAATGTACATAAGAAGATGGGGGCCGAGGCACTGAGTCACACCTGTAAGACCTACCCCAGGCAGTTGCGGCAATTTGGTACCCAGCACAGGCGAAGCCTGGTGCTCTCCTGCCCGGAGGTGAGCCGACAGGTGCTCTTGAATCCAGATGCCATGATGGTTGACGTTACCCCCTTCAAGGGGCAGGCCAAGACCTCCCCTGTTTCCAGTTCTCTCGACACGCTGCATTCATTGAGCATCGATGTGCTGCTTGCCGATGGTATGACGATTGAAGACAAGCTTTGGCTGATCGGTATGCTGGTACACAGGGACGAAAGCAAGGGGTCGCATCAGGCATTTATCGAACAATTGGCTCCCATGATCAATGATGGTCAGTTGAGCGCGGCTTTCTCTCAAATTCCGTTCATTGGTAAAGTTCAGTGGTGGGCCTTGCGTACTCTGACGCATCTGTTAATACAAAATCAGCAGCGTCGAGGGAGAGCAACGATAGTCCGCTGTCTGAATAAGATCAATCAGGTGTTAGAGGGGGAGTTTAATGAGGACAAGCTGCTGCTGATACACCAAAGCTGGCACCAGAAAGTAGTGCCCTTTTTAACGGAACGCCCCCATATTCAACAGAACTATCTGCTTTATCATGTCTACCATAATCAGTTTCCATCAGGATCAGGTACTCCCCAAATAGCGTACCAGCTTCTTATTGCAGATTATTTCCTGCTACGCAGTTATCTATCCTTGATTGCGATGGATGAGGCGCCACTCACCGAGCGGGATATCACGGATCTGTTTTATAGCTACCATACACTCCGCCAGCATAACGCAAAATTTGCGACTGTATTGGAGCAAGGGTTGCAGCAGTCAGGTCTGGCAAGTGATATCACCCTGTATGCCCTATTGAAAACGGGCAATGAGCGAGGTTGATGCCGCCCATATATAGCCTGATACGTTTTTTTTTGAGTAATTCGGTTGCGATTGTGTGCAAGGGTGATGTTACCCTCCGCTGCGGCTCTTGATCGCGCTAGCGCCGATCGCCTCGCATATCTGCTCCACCGCGTTGAGGGCGCGGGGGGTGAAGCGGTGCAGCTCGTCGGCGTTGATGAGGGCGAGACGGCGGTGCTTGACCGCATCCAGCATGGGCCACTGCCGCCAGTGGTCCAGCACCTTGGGATCCCGTCCGCCAGCCAGGATGAGCCCGGGGTTGGCCTTGATCACCTGCTCCAGTCCGACCTGGGGATAGGGCGTGGCCGCCTGCGCCATGATGTTGCGGGCCCCGCAGAGGGCGATGGCCTGGCCCGGCCAGGTCGAATCGTTGACGCTGGTGAGCGGCGGGTACCAGAGCTGGTAGAAGACGGAGACGGACTTGGGCTCGCCATAGCGCGACGCCAGGGTGTTCAGCCTGGCGAGATAGGCGTCGGCCTGCTCGTCGGCCTTCTGAGAGACGCCGAGGAGGCGCCCGAGGCTGCGCATCTCGGTGGCCAGGGAGGCAAAGTCGGTGGGCTCCGAATAGAAGACCGGGATGCCGAGCCGCTCGACCGGCGCCAGCATGCGAGCCTGGGCCGAGCGCCAGGCCACCACCAGATCCGGTTTCAGGGCCAGCAGGGCCTCGAGGTTGATGCTGCGATAGTTTGCCACGCGCGGCAGGGCCGCCACCTCGGCGGGATAATCGGAGGCATCGTCGGTGGCGACGATGCGATCCCCGGCGCCGATGTCATACAGCAGCTCGGTCAGATGGGGGGTGAGGCTGATGACGCGCTGTGGCGCAGGGGGCGTCGCGGCCAGCAGGGGGCCGCTCAGCAGGCAGAGCAGCAGGCAGAGTGCCCGCCAGTGCAAGGGATTAGCCATGGTGCAGTACCAGCAGGGTCAGGAGCAGCGCCAGGGCCAGCCAGCCCCAGCCCGCCAGCAGCAGACAGCGAAGCAGGCGCCGGGGCAGCGCGGCGTCGGGTTCGCAGCCTTCCCCCAGCACCGGGAAGCGCACCAGCTGGCCCCGATAGTAGCGCGGCCCGCCGAGCCGGCTGCCCGTGACCCGGGCCAGTAGGCTGAGCAGGCAACCCATGGCCGGATAGGGCCACTGCAGGGCCGGGCGCAGCGTGCTGCCAAGCTGGCGCAGCCGGGGCAGGCACAGGGGGAGCGCCAGCAACAGGGTCGCGGGGGCGCAGAGCCCCTGATAGAGCGCCGAAGCGGCGCGGCCGAAGTGGACGAACGCCGCTTGCTTGGGGCTCCAGGCCTGGTTCATCAGCTGGGCGAGGCGCCAGAGCAGGGCCCCCTGCACGCCAGCCAGGGCAAAGCCCAGCAAGGGACCGGCCCACTGGCCCACGAGGCGCACCACGCAGGTCTCGCCGATCGCCTTGTTCAGCCCCATCACCGACAGCTTGCCCGTCTCCCGCTGGAGCCAGGGGGTCGCCTGCAGCCGCGCCACGACCAGGCTCTCCTGGGTCGCCAGGGACTGGTTCGCCTGGGCGAGTTGACGCAGGGGCCTTGATTCGAGCATCAACAGCAGGAACAGGAGATCGAACAGGGGCTCCGACAGGGAGAGGTTGCGCACCGCCCAGAGCCCGGCGGCGCAGGGTACCCAGACCACCAGCAGGGCCAGCAGCCCCGCCTGGGCCTGCTGGCGGGGCGAGCCGTCGGGGCGATACACCTTCTGGCCGAGACGGGCCAGCAGGGGCACGGTGGCGCCAGGCCGAAAGCGGGCAGGCCAGGGCAGCACGGCTTCCAGCAGGGCGGCACCCACCATGATGGCCGCCGTCGTCGAGGCGAGGGCGGTCAACTGGGCATCCCAGGCGGGGGCGTCGATCACAGCTTGCCGAGCAGCGCGATGATCACTTCGGCGGAGTGCTGGCCCGCCACCTCGATGAAGGCATCGAAGGACTCTACCTGCTCCTTGCCGGCGATGTCGGACATGGCGCGCACCACCAGGTAGGGCACCTTGAACATGTGGCAGACCTGGCCGATGGCGGCCCCTTCCATCTCCACCGCCAGCATCTGCGGGAAGTCGGCGCGCGCTTTCGCGATGGCGTCCGGCTTGCACATGAACTGGTCACCGGTGCAGATGAGGCCGACCTTGGTCTGGTGCTTGCCCTGCTCGGCGATGCAGGTCTGGGCCAGGGCGATCAGTTTTTCATCGCAGGGGAAGGCGGCGGGCTGCTGGGCCATCTGGCCCATCTCGTAACCGAAGGCGGTCACGTCCACGTCGTGGAAGCGCATCTCGCTCGCGATGACCACGTCACCGATGTGCAGATCCTGGGCGAAGCCGCCGGCGGAGCCGGTGTTGATGACGCAGTCGGGGGCGAATTTCTCCAGCAGCAGGCTGGTGGCGACACTGGCGGCGACCTTGCCGATGCCGGAGCGGGTCAGGATCACCTCTTTACCGGCCAGGCGGCCCTGGTAGAACTCGCAGCCGCCCAGTTGCAGGGTGGTGGGCTCGCTCAGCTGGCTGCGCAGCAGGGCTACTTCCTGCTCCATGGCGCCGATAATACCTACTTTCATCATCTACCTCGTCTCGATGGCCGCTGGGCCGGAAAAGTTGGCGGGGATGATAACAAAACTTGGCGGTGGCGCCGAGCATTGCGAGGGGGGGGATAGGGGGGCAGGGATGGTACTCGACCAGAGCCGCCAACTCGCCCTTTTCCGCCAGCCGTTGCAGGGGGCGGGTGAACAGGGCCAGCGGCTCGGGGAACGATCCGTGTGAGAACAACGCGTGCACGGGGGCCGACCCGTTATCCCAGCGCGGTATCCAGCGTCATCATCAGGGCGAAGCCGACCATGAGGCCCAGAGTGGCGTGGGTCTGATGGCCATTGCGGTGGGTTTCGGGGATCACCTCGTGGGAGACCACGAACAGCATGGCGCCGGCGGCGAGCCCGAGCCCCACGGGGTAGGCGATGGCCATGCCGCTGGCGAGTCCCACCCCGAGCAGGGCTCCGAGGGGCTCCAGCAGGCCGCTGGCGATGGCCACCAGCACGGCGACCGAAGGGCGGAAACCGGCGGCGCACATGGCGAGCGCCACCGCCAGCCCTTCGGGAATGTCCTGCAGGGCGATGGCGGTGGTGAGCGGCAACCCCACCGTCATGTCCCCCTGGGAGAAGCTGACGCCGATGGCCATGCCCTCCGGCAGGTTGTGCAGGGCGATGGCGAACACGAACAGCCAGACCCGGGCGCAGCTCTCGTGGCCGGGGCCGCAGGGGCCCGTCTTGTCGTGCTCGTGGGGGGTGAACTGATCCAGCCCCAGCATCAGCAGCACCCCGAGGGTCATGCCGGTCACCACCACGGCGGCGGCGAGAAAGCCGTTGCCGGTGATCCCCTCGGCCGCCTCCAGGCCAGGCAGCAGCAGGGAGAAGGCGCTGGCGGCCAGCATCATGCCGGCCGCAAAGCCCAGCATGGCGTCTTCCACCCGCTGGGGGACGGCGCGCAGAAACAGGGCTGGCAGTGCGCCCAGCGCCGTGGCGGCAAAACCGGCGGCACCGCCGAGGAGGCCATAGCGCATGCCCGCCGTGATCTCGCCGGTCGCTAGCAGTCTGAGGCTCTGCAGCAGGAGCAGCAGGACGGCAGCCAGGGCGAGCAGCAGCCCCAGGGCGATGAGGGGACGGGCCTGGATCTGCTCGCGCAGTTGAACGGACCAGGAGGGACTGAGGGTCGATGCGTTGTCCATGGTGCCTCGGAATACGGTGATGGAGGAAGACGAGAGGGTCATTACATAACCTGGCCCCCCGTTTGTCCATGGCGTGGGGGCGATTGCGGCAATCGGCTCAAGTTCGTTGGCAATGTGGTCGCTCTGCTGACGGGCACCCCGCGCCGAGCCGCCTCGACCAGGTGCGCCGAGGAGATGGAGCAGGCGGGCACCCTGGTGGCCGAGCTGGCGCGCGAGTCGGCCCAGATCAACCTGGTGGTGGACGTGATCCGCGGCATTGCCGATCAGACCAACCTACTGGCGCTCAACGCCGCCATCGAGGCGGCTCGGGCCGGGGAGCAGGGCCGCGGCTTTGCGGTGGTGGCCGACGAGGTGCGCACCCTGGCGGGCCGCACCCAGGCCTCCACCGGCGAGATCGTCGCCATCATCGAGACCCTGCAGTCCCGTGCCAACCAGGCGAAGACGGTGACCGGCCAGAGCTGCGAGATGATCCGCCAGTGCGTGAGCCAGAGCGAGCGGACCGGCACGGGGATCCAGCAGATCGAGGAGGCGGTCGCCCAGATTGCCGACATGGCGATCCAGATCGCGAGCGCCTGTGGCGAGCAGGATGCAGTCTCCGATGAGCTGGGCCGCAACGTGGCGCGGATCAATGACTCCTCCAACGAGGTGGCGACCGGGGCGGATCACACCGCCCGCGCCTGCCTGGAGCTGAGCCAGCTGGCGGCGGGGCTGCACCGGACCATGGGGCGTTTCCGTCTGGCCTGAGGCCAGATTCAGCAACGAAAACGGGGCCAATGGCCCCGTTTTCTTGTCTCACCGCCTGGGCGGCAGAGCGTCTTCAGACGCTGGTGCCAAGGCCGGCGCCGGCATCTTTCTTGGCGATCAGCTCAATCTTGTAACCGTCCGGATCTTCGACGAAGGCGATGACGGTAGTGCCGCCCTTGACCGGGCCCGGCTCGCGGGTGATCTTGGCGCCGGCAGCGCGCAGGGCCTCGCAGGTGCCGTAGATGTCGTCCGCTTCCAGGGCGATGTGGCCGTAGGCCGATCCCAGGTCGTACTCGCTCACGCCCCAGTTGTAGGTGAGCTCGATGACGGTCTCATCCTTCTCGTCGCCGTAGCCGACGAAGGCCAGGGTGTACTTGTACTCGCTGTTCTCGCTCTTGCGCAGCAGTTTCATGCCCAGCACACGGGTGTAGAAGTCGATGGAACGTTGCAGATCGCCGACGCGCAACATGGTATGCAGAATTCTCATTGCTCAATTCTCCGGGTTGGTGATTGGTACTGCCTTGAATCCATGGCCCGAGGCCCGGGTCCGCAAATGTCTGCACGTCAGGCGCGCCTTGCGGATCAGCTCTCGGGATAGACCTTCTCTTTGTATTCGCACAAGTCTTCAATGATGCAGGAGCCACAGCGTGGCTTGCGGGCCAGGCAGGTGTAGCGCCCGTGCAGGATCAGCCAGTGGTGCACGTCCAGCTTGAACTCCGCCGGCACCACCTTGAGCAGCTTCTCCTCCACCAGATCCACGTTCTTGCCCACCGCGAAACCGGTGCGGTTCGACACCCGGAAGATATGGGTGTCGACGGCGATAGTGGGCCAGCCGAAGGCGGTGTTGAGCACCACGTTGGCGGTCTTGCGGCCAACCCCGGGCAGGGCCTCGAGGGCCTCGCGGTTCTCCGGTACCTCGCCGCCATGGCGCTCCAGCAGGATGGTGCAGGTCTTGATGACGTTCTCGGCCTTGGTGTTGAACAGGCCGATGGTCTTGATGTACTCCTTCACCCCGTCCACCCCGAGCGCCAGCATGGCCTGCGGGGTGTTGGCCACGGCGTAGAGCTTGTCGGTGGCCTTGTTGACGCTCACGTCGGTGGCCTGGGCCGAGAGCAGCACGGCGATGAGCAGCTCGAACGGCGTGGTGAAGTTGAGCTCTGTGGTGGGGTGCGGATTGTCGTCCCGCAGTCGCTCCAGGATCTGCCTGCGCTTCTGGTTGTTCATGACTCTCTCTTGTCTCAGAGCTGGGTGGCGCGGGCACCCGCGGCCGGCACGCTGCAGTGCGCCTTCTCGGTGCGCTGCTTGCGGCCCATCCAGTCGTTGATGGCATTCTTGCCGGCGATCATCAGGCCAAGGCCGATGAAACCGCCGGGGGGCAGGATCGCCAGCAACAGGCTGGCGTCGGCGTGGAACAGCTCGACGCGCAGGGACCTGGCCCAGTCCCCCAGCAGCAGCTCGGCACCGTCAAACAGGGTGCCCATGCCGATGATCTCGCGAAGGCCCCCCAGTACCAGCAGCACCAGGGTGAAACCCAGCCCCATCATGAAGCCGTCGATGGCGGCCAGCAGGGGCGGGTTCTTGGAGGCATAGGCCTCGGCCCGGCCGATGATGACGCAGTTGGTGACGATGAGGGCGATGAAGATGCCGAGCGCCTGATAGAGGCCGTAGGTATAGGCGTTCATCAAGAGCTGCACGCTGGTCACCAGGGCCGCGATGATCATCACGTAGACCGGGATGCGGATGTCTTTCGGCACCCAGTTGCGCACCAGAGAGACGGCCAGGTTGGAGCAGACCAGCACTGCCATGGTGGCAAGGCCGAGTCCCAGCGCGTTGGTGAAGGTGGAGGAGACCGCCAGGGTGGGGCAGAGCCCCAGCACCTGCACCAGGGACGGGTTGTTCTTCCACAGCCCCTGCAGCATCAGCTCCTTGAGCTCTTCGCGGCGGCCCTGGCTCTCGCTGACCGGGCTCTGCCCGTCAATCACGTCGACTTGTTCCATTGCTTGTGCTCCGGCGTTAGGGGGTGGGGTCACAGGAGGGGGCATCCCGCAGCAGCTCGGGGTGCTCCTGTTGCAGCCTCAGCAGATTTTTCACCGCCTTGACCACAGCCCGCGGGGTGATGGTGGCCCCGGTGAAGGCGTCGAACTCGCCGCCATCCTTCTTGACCGCCCAGGTGGCGTCGTTATCGGCGGTGAGGAACTTGCCGGCGAAGCTGTCTATCCAGTTGGACTTCTTCAGCTCGATCTTGTCCCCAAGGCCGGGAGTCTCCTTGTGGGTCAGCACCCGGACCGCGCTGACGGCGCCCTTGGCATCGGTGCCGACCACCAGACGAATGGCCCCACTGTAGCCGTCGGGGGCCACGGTTTCCAGTGCATAGCCGGTGTGCTCCCCCTTGAGGGTGGCGGTATAGAGCGGCATGGGTTGGTCGCTACCCAGATAGGCCGGGCTTCTGACCAGCTTGCAGCTGGCTACCAGATCGTTGTCATAGCTGCCCGGCGGCAACAGGGCCTCCAGGGTACGCAGCTTCTCCAGCTCCTGCTGGTGGGCGATGCGATCCCGGGTCAGCTCGTAGGTCAGCACCACCATGGCGGTACAACCGAGGGCGAACAGGGCCAGGGTCAGGCCGTTCTTGCGCATGCTCTTTAACATTGCATGGTTCCTGAGAGTGGGAGTGGCATCCGGATCATTTGCGGCGGGCCCCGTAGACTTTGGGCCGTGTCAGGCTGTCGATGAGGGGTACGCAGAGGTTGGCCAGCAGCACGGCGAAGGCGAAGGCATCCGGGTAGCCACCAAAGCGGCGGATGAGATAGACCAGCAGGCCGATGAGGGCACCATAGAACAGACGGCCTTTCGCCGTGGTGCTCGCACTCACCGGATCGGTGGCGATGAAGAAGGCGCCCAGCATGGTGGCCCCGCTGAACAGATGCAGCATGGGGGTGGCGGTGCTGTCCGGCGTGGCCAGATAGCCCAGGGTGGCACAGAGCAGCAGGGAGCCCAGCACGGCGGCCGGGATGCGCCAGTTGATCACCTTCTGCTGCAGCAGGAAGAGGCCCCCCAGCAAGTAGCCGAGGTTGACCCAGCTCCAGCCGATGCCGCCCCAGCCCTCGAACACCTTGTTGGTCATCACCTCGCTGGCGGTTAGCCCCTGGGTCAGCCCGGTCTTCAGGGTATCGAGCGGCGTGGCCATGGTCAGGCCGTCCACCCCCTGCTTGAGCTGGGCCATGCTGTAGCCGTCCAGGCTGAAGCCGGTGAAGATGACGGAGGCCGCATCGCCGAAGCCGATGTCATAGGCGGCGATGCCGGAGGCGGGTAACCAGCTCGTCATCTGGACCGGGAAGGAGACCAGCAGCAGCACATAGGCCACCATGGCGGGGTTGAACAGGTTCTGGCCGAGCCCGCCGTAGAGGTGCTTGGCGATGATGACGGCAAAGGCAGTGCCGATCACCAGCATCCACCAGGGCAGCAAGGGGGGCAGGGAGAGGCCGATCAGCACGGCGGTGAGCGCCGCGCTGCCGTCCAGCAGGGCGGGCTTGATGGCCCGGCCACGCAGTCTGAGCACCAGCGCCTCGCAGCCCAGCGCGGTGACCAGCGCCAGCAGGATCTGGATCAGGGTGCCCCAGCCAAAGAACCAGGTCTGCGCCAGGAAACCGGGCAGGCAGGCCAGGATCACCAGCACCATCAGGGTCTGGGTCTGTTTGCGGTTGTGGGCAAAGGGCGCACTCGCGATATTGAACATGGGTCAGTGGCTCTTGTCGGTCGAAGAGGAAGGGGAGGACGCCGCGGCCTCGGCGGCCAGCTTCTTGGCCTTGGCGCGGGCGATGGCGGCGGCGATGGCCGCCTTCTTGGGGTCGACCTCGGCGACGGGTTCGGCCACGCGCGGGGCGGTCTCTGTGTTGCTTTCTGCCTCGTTCACCGCGCCGTCACCGGCGGCCTGGGCGGCTTTTTTGGCCTTGGCGCGGGCGATGGCAGCGGCGATGGCCGCCTTCTTGGGATCGACCTCGGCGGCGGGTTCGGCCACGCTCGGGGCGGTCTCTGCGCTGTTTTCTGTCTCGCTCACCACGCCGTCACCGGTGGCCTGGGCGGCTTTCTTGGCCTTGGCGCGGGCGATGGCGGCGGCGATGGCCGCCTTCTTGGGATCGACCTCGGCGGCGGGCTCGGCCACGCTCGGGGCGGTCTCTGCGTTGCTTTCTGCCTCGCTCACCGCGCCGTCACCGACAGCCTGGGCAGCCTTTTTGGCCTTGGCGCGGGCGATGGCGGCGGCGATGGCCGCCTTCTTGGGATCGACCTCGGCGGCGGGCTCGGCCACGCTCGGGGCTGTCTCTGCGCTGCTTTCGGCCTCGCTCACCGCACCGTCACCGGTGGCCTGGGCAGCTTTCTTGGCCTTGGCGCGGGCGATGGCAGCGGCGATGGCCGCCTTCTTGGGATCGACCTCGGCAGCGGGTTCTGCACAGGGGGCGGCAGCCTCATCGGCCGCCTTGGCGGCACGGCGTGCCAGCGCCTCCTGCTTGCGTGCCTCGCGCGCCGCCGCCATGGCGGCGTTGTCCACCGGCGTCTCGGTGGCGGCGGCCTCCTGCTTGGCCTTGAGGCGGGCGAGGGCGGCGGCGACGGGATCTTCTCCCCCGGCTGCCGTCATGGCCTGACGGCGCTGGGCCGCGGCCTCGGCATGGCGCGCCTCGCGCGCCGCCTTGTCCCGCTCGAAGCGGGCCTGCTTGGCCTCGAAGCGCTGCTTGGCGCGCTCGGCCTTCTCGGCCTCGGCGCGGGCCTCGCGGATGTCGTCCTTGGCGATCTTGTAGTACTGCACCAGGGGGATCTCGCTCGGGCAGACCCAGGCGCAGGCCCCGCACTCGATGCAGTCGAACAGGTTGAGCTTCTCGGCCTTGTCGTATTCCTTGACCCGGCTGTACCAGTAGAGCTCCTGGGGCAGCAGGGTGGCCGGGCAGGCGTCGGCGCAGGCGCTGCAGCGGATGCAGGCCTGCTCGGGGCCGGGGGGGGGCAGCTCGGCGCGGGTGGGGGAGAGCAGGCAGTTGGTGGCCTTGACCACGGGCACCATGGCGTGGGGCAGGGTGAAGCCCATCATGGGCCCCCCCATGATGACCCGCTGATCCGCTTCCGGTTGCAGTTCGAAGCGCTGCAACAGCCAGCGTACCGGTGTGCCGAGGCGCACCCAGGCATTGCCGGGCTTCTTGAAGGCGTCGCCGGTGAGGGTGACGATGCGCTCGATGAGCGGCTCGCCGTCGATGATGGCACGCTTGATGGCGAACACGGTGGCGACGTTGAGCACCATGATACCCATGTCCACCGCGCGGCCGCCCTTGGCGACCTGGCGTCCGGTGAGCAGCTCTATGGTCTGCTTGGCACCGCCCGAGGGGTACTTGGTCGGCACCGACTTGACCAGCACATCGGCGTCGGTCGCGTGCCGGGTCAGGGCCGAGATGGCCGCGGGCTTGTTGTCTTCCACCCCGATCAGGGTGAGCTTCGGCTTGAGCAGGTGCTTGAGCACCCGGATGCCGTCCATGATCTCGTCGGCATACTCCTGCATCAGCCTGTCGTCGGTGGTGATGTAGGGCTCGCACTCCAGGCCGTTGACGATCAGGATCTCGGTGAGCTGGCCGCGGCCGTCGAGCTTGCTGTGGGTCGGAAAGACGGCGCCGCCGAGGCCGGCGATCCCCGCCTGCTGGATGCGCTCCAGCAGCTCGCCCCGCTCCAGGTTCCAGTAGTCCGGTTGGGGTTTGCGCTCGCCCCAGGCATCTTCGCCGTCCGGGGTGAGGATGATGCAGAGATCATCGAGACCGGAGGGGTGCGCCACCGTGTGCTGCTCGATGGCAGTGATGGTGCCGGAGGTGGAGGCGTGCACCGGCACGATGCGCCCCTTGTCAAAACGGGTGAGCGGCTGGCCTTTTTGTACCTTGTCTCCCACCTGTACCAGCAGTTCGCCGGCGGGACCCGCGTGCTGGCGCACCGGGATGATGAGCTGGGGAGGCAGGCCTGCGTCCACTACAGGGGTCAGGCTGGACTGGTGCTTGTTCTCGGGGGGATGAATGCCGCCGTGGAAATCCCAGAGGGTGCCGGCTTTGATGCGTTCGAGCAGATGCTGCATGGTTACTCCGCTGTTTATTCCACTATCTTGACCGGAATGGCGACCTTGGCCAGATCCCATTTCCAGTTGTCGACCGTGGTCGGCACCGGGATCATTTCAATACAGTCGGTCGGGCAGGGATCGACGCAGAGATCGCACCCCGTGCACTCGGCCGCGATGACGGTGTGCATCGCCTTGGTGGCGCCGAGGATGGCATCGACCGGGCAGGCCTGGATGCACTTGGTGCAACCGATGCACATGTCCTCGTGGATGAAGGCCACCTTCTTGACGGGGGTAGCCGCTTGCTCACCGCCGTCCAGGGGCTGGGGCTCGACCCCCATCAGATCCGCTATCTTGCGCATGGTGGCATCGCCACCGGGCACGCACTTGTTGATCTTGTCACCGTTGGCCACCGCCTCCGCATAGGGCTTGCAGCCCGGGTAGCCGCACTGGCCGCACTGGGTCTGGGGCAGCAGGGCATCGAGCTGATCGACGACGGGATCGGCCTGCACATGAAACTTGACGGCGGCAAAGCCAAGAATGATGCCGAAGGCCAGGGCCAGCAGGGCCAGCACCAGAATGGCAAAGAGTATGTGAGTCATAGCGCTATATCTTGATGAGGCCGGTAAAGCCCATGAAGGCCAGCGACATCAGGCCGGCGGTGACCATGGCGATGGAGACGCCGCGGAAGGGGGCCGGCACGTCGGCAGCCACCAGGCGCTCACGCATGGCGGCAAACAGGATCAGCACCAGGGAGAAGCCGCAGGCCGCCCCGAAACCGTAGATGATGCTCTGGATGAAGTTGTGGCGCTCGTTGATGCTGAGCAGCGCCACGCCGAGCACGGCGCAGTTGGTGGTGATGAGCGGCAGGAAGATGCCGAGCAGGCGATAGAGGGTCGGGCTGCTCTTGCGGATGACCATCTCGGTAAACTGCACCACCACGGCGATCACCAGGATGAAGCCCAGGGTGCGCAGGTAGGCGATCTCCAGCGGGATCAGGATGTAGTGCTCCATCAGGTAGGAGCAGGCACTGGCAAGGGTCATCACGAAGGTGGTGGCCAGTCCCATGCCGATGGCGGTTTCCAGCTTGCCAGAGACGCCCATGAAGGGGCAAAGGCCGAGAAACTTCACCAGCACGAAGTTGTTGATCAGCACTGTGCCGACCAGTAAAAGCAGGTACTCAGTCATTGACGATGGGTTATCCGGTGTGAAGGCGGCCACATTATCTGATGTTAGGTGCCTTTAGACAACCGCAAGGCCGTATGGTTATTATTCGAATGCCCAATTCATGGAGGCATTGTGCGCCCTTTACCCATCCTGACGCTGACCCTGGCCATGCTGCTCTGGTCCAGCTCCTTTATCGCTTTAAAACATGTGCTGGAAGTCTGGTCCTTCGGCCAGGTGCTCTTCATGCGGATGCTGGTGGCCTCGGGCTGCTGGCTGCTCTGCTACCGCCAGCTCGGCCGGGTTCAGTACCAGAAGGGGGACTGGCGCTGGCTGGCGCTGATGGGCGCGCTGGAGCCCTGCCTCTACTTCCTGCTGGAGGTCAATGCCCTGCGCTACACCAGCGCCGGTCAGGCCGGCATGGTCTGCGCGCTCCTGCCCCTGATGGTGGCCCTGGTGGCCTTCGTGCTGCTCAAAGAGCGGGTGAGCCGCCGCCAGCTCCTGGGATTTGCCATCGCCATCTTCGGCATCGCCCTGCTGGGGCTGGGGGAGGGGGCTGACGAGTTTGCCCCCAACGCCCTGCTCGGCAACAGCCTGGAGATGGGGGCCATGCTCTGCGCCGCCACCTACTCCGTGGTGTTCAAGAAGCTCTCCAGCCGCTACGGCGTGATGACGCTGACGGCGCTGCAGGCCTTCGTCGGCACCCTCTTCTTCGCCCCCTTCGCCTTCAGTGCGCCCTGGCCCGCGAGCTGGGCCTGGCAGGACATGGCAGTCATCGTCTTCCTCGGCGCCTTCGTGACGCTCGGGGCCTACCTGCTCTACAACTGGTCGGTGACCCAGGTGAAGGTGACCCTGGCGGCGGCCTATGTGAACCTCATTCCCGTCTTTACCCTGTTGCTCGCCTATCTGCTGCTGGGTGAAACCCTGACGCCGCTGCAATGGCTCGCCTGCGCCGCCGTGCTGGCCGGCATCGCCGTGGGTCAGCTGCCGTCCGGCAGGAAGCGGGCGGAGGCGGTCGCCACCGGGGGATGAGTCGCCGCCACTGGGCTACAGTCTGGACAGGAACCCCTGACGAGAAAGGAGCCAATGATGAGCGACATGCATTTGCTGGACGAAGCGCAGAGGCTGCTGAGCCACCACCCCTTTACCCTGGCCGATGCCCAGGCGCTGGAGGCGCTGGAAGAGGAGGCCGTGGGGGAGGAGGGGCTCTGCATCGCCGAGCTGTGGGAGGCGGCCCTCGGCCAGGCCGACGAGGAGGCCAGACACTATCTCCTCGGGGATGGCTGAGCCGGTTTGCGGTTCTACGGATAGCAATGACAACGGGGGGGCTGGCCCCCCGTTGTCATTGGCGGCTTTCGCTCAGATGGAGAGGCTCTTGACGGTGTCCGAGACCGAGTTGGCGTCCTCGATGATCTCCTTGATGACGTTGGCGATGATGTTGGCCTGATCCTGCCCGGCCACCGCCTTGTCGGAGACGACGGAGACGGTCTGGGTGATCTTGGAGGTGATCTCCGAGTTGTGCTTGATGACGGAGACGATCTCGTTGGTGGAGCTGGAGGTCCGCGCCGCCAGCTGCCTCACCTCGTCCGCCACCACCGCAAAGCCGCGGCCCTGCTCGCCGGCCCGGGCCGCCTCGATGGCGGCGTTGAGGGCCAGCAGGTTGGTCTGATCCGCGATGCCGCTGATGGTGGAGATGATGGACTCGATGCTCCGGGATTGCTGGTTGAGCTGCTCTATCTGCTTGCTGACCGTGTTGACCGAGAGGTTGATGTGGGAGGAGGTTTCCAGCACCCGGTCGATCACCTCCCGCCCCTTGGCGGCGCTCGCGACTGTCTCGCTGGCAATGGCGCAGGCCTTGTGGGCCGCCTCCCGGGTGGAGATGGATTTTTCCACCCGCTCCGTGATGTCGCTGGCCAGCTTGATGATTTTTACCACCTTGCCCTCGTGGTTGAAGATGGGGTTGTAGGTGGCCTCCAGCCAGATTTTCTCTCCGCGGTGACCCAGGCGCATGAAGAGCCCGGACTTGATGTCCCCCGAGCCGAGATCGTGCCAGAAGTTGGGATTTTTCTGGTAGAACTCGGGATCGCAGAAGAGGCGATGATGCTTGCCGACCACTTCGTCCAGCCGGTAGCCGAAGCAGTTGAGGAAGTTCTGGTTGGCGGTGATGACGGTGCCATCGGGGTGGAAGTCGATGACCGCCAGTGACTTGTCGAGGGCCGCGAGCAGAGCCTGGGTGCGCTCCAGGGTGGATTGCTGCTGGGTAACGTCCGAGGCGACCTTGGCGATCCGCTCCACCTTGCCGTCGATGACGATGGGGAAATAGGTGGCCTCCAGCCAGATGGCCTTGCCCGATTTTGACTGGCGAATGAAGCGGCCATTGCGGGAGACGCCACCCCGCAGATCCTGCCACAGCCCTTCGTATTCGCGGGTCTTGACGTCTTCCGGGAAACAGAGCGTGCTGTGGTGCCTGCCGATCACCTCTTCACGGGTGAATCCCACGATGTCCAGGAAGAGGTCGTTGACGAAGGTGACCATGCCCGCCGGGGTGAACTGGATGAAGGGCACCCGGGACTGGATGGCCTGCTCGAACGCTCCCAGTTCCACCATCCTCGCCGCTTGCTCGCTGACTTCCTTGCTTGCTTTTTGATTCCAGAACATAACGGAGCTCCTCCATGAGATCCTTGGGTATGTGACGACGGTCATTTGAGCTCATTAACAATAGCGGCAATTTTTGACAAAGCTGAACGGCCCGGCCACGAAACTTCGTTGTTTTTGCTGCTGAATTCCAGATTAATTAACCAATGCCCCCGATTTTCATCAAAACCTCATTCGAGTGGTTATCAAACGGATCTTTTTGTGGCGCAGTCCATCTCATGCTGACTGACACTTGGCCAGGCCGCATCAGGAGAGGAATTTCCGCTGAGAAGGCGCCATACGGGCCAGTCTACCGTGGCGCTGCCGATAATGCGGTGTCTTATGGGTCTTTGTAGGCGAGGGGCGCCTGACAGACAGAGTGGCAGCGAGGAGAGGGGCTGCCGCTCGTCTGTGTTCTGTGTGTTCAGCCGGATTTCCTCGGATGGGCCCTGCGGTGGGCGGGAGAGCGGTGTCTGTGGCGGGGCTCGGGGCCCAGGTTGTTTTCCTCACCTACTTCTGAAGCTGGCCCGCCCGCCGCTCTTCCTCTTTCCTGGCGGCCTCCTGCTCGCGCTGCTTCAGGCTGTTGGCCAGGCTCTCCTCAATGTCCCGGGTCTGCTTGATGGCCTTTTCCACCTCTTCGGGCGGGGGAGTATAGATGTGGAGCGGCAGGGGCTTGGCGTCGCTGCTGCAGGGGATGTCGCTGAAGGTGATGCGGCCATTGCGGGAACATTGATAGACGTCGGCCCGGGCAACGGGGGGGGCGGTGATCACCAGGCAGACGAGAGAGATGACCAGGGTGCGTGACATAGACTCCTCCTTGAATCCTCCCTTTGCACACTAGTACATGGCGTCGGGTCAGACAATGGCGCCGTCCCTCGCAAGGCGAGCGGTCAGGGCAGCGGCGTTCCGGCTAATCCGCACGGGGTCATCCCCTGTGCAGGGGGTAGCCAGTTGTCGTGCAAAACGGCGGATCTCGGCCTATTTTCCCCGCCGTTCAACACATCAGAGCACCATAGCGGGCCACAATGAGGTATCTTATGCCCCGATTTCATCCATTTAACGGATCCGAGACCCCATATGATCATCAAACCCAAGGTTCGCGGTTTTATCTGCACCACCACTCATCCGGTCGGTTGTGAAGCCAATGTTCGTCGCCAGATCGCTTATACAAAAGCCAAGGGCGCCATCGAGAATGGCCCCAAGAAGGTGCTGGTGATCGGCGCTTCCACCGGTTATGGCCTGGCCTCCCGCATTGCCGCCGCCTTCGGTAGCGGTGCCGCCACCATCGGTGTCTTCTTCGAAAAAGCGGGCAGCGAGACCAAGACGGCCACCGCCGGCTGGTACAACTCCGCCGCCTTTGACAAGGCCGCCAAAGAGGCGGGTCTCTACGCCAAGAGCGTCAACGGCGATGCCTTCTCCCACGAGTGCCGCGCCAAGGTGATCGAGCTTATCAAGCAGGATCTGGGGCAGATCGACCTGGTGGTCTACTCCCTGGCCTCCCCGGTGCGCAAGCTGCCGGACACCGGCGAAGTGGTGCGCTCCGCCCTGAAACCCATCGGCGAGGTCTACACCTCCACCGCCATCGACACCAACAAGGATCAGATCATTACCGCCACCGTCGAGCCGGCGAACGAGGAAGAGATCCAGAGCACCATCACCGTCATGGGCGGTCAGGACTGGGAGCTGTGGATGGCGGCCCTGCGCGATGCGGGCGTGCTGGCTGACGGCGCCAAGTCCGTGGCCTACTCCTACATCGGTACCGATCTGACCTGGCCCATCTACTGGCATGGTACCCTGGGCCGCGCCAAGGAAGATCTGGACCGCGCCGCCACCGCCATCCGTGGCGATCTGGCTGCCAAGGGCGGCACCGCCCACGTGGCCGTGCTCAAATCCGTGGTGACCCAGGCCTCCAGCGCCATTCCGGTGATGCCGCTCTACATCTCCATGGCGTTCAAGATCATGAAGGAGAAGGGCATTCACGAGGGCTGCATGGAGCAGGTGGACCGCATGATGCGCACCCGTCTGTACGGCGCCTCCCTGGCGCTGGACGAGCAGGCCCGTATCCGCATGGATGACTGGGAACTGCGTGACGACGTGCAGCAGACCTGCCGCGATCTGTGGCCCTCCATCACCACCGAGAACCTCTGTGAACTGACCGACTACACCGGCTACAAGCAGGAGTTCCTGAGCCTGTTCGGCTTCGGTCTGGACGAGGTGGACTATGATGCGGACGTGAACCCGGACGTGCAGTTCGACGTGGTCGAGCTGTAAGCCGGTTGTCAGTGCAGACAGGGCCCCGCGGGGCCCTGTTTTTTTGGCAAGCATTTCTCTGATGACAGAATTTTATTATCCGCGATCACCTTATTTCCATATCAAACCCGCTAGGCTTGCGCAGTCTGGATAACATGACGGCACTGCCGAGGTACGGAAGCTATGACCACTCCACACGATGCGCCCAAGAAGCGCCAACTCCCCACGGTTTACACCCTGCTCTTTCTCATCATCGCCCTGGTGGCGGCCCTCACCTGGGTGCTGCCTGCGGGCAAATACAACTATGTGACGGCCAAGACCCAGCAGCCGGTGGCGGCGGCGGCCGTGGCGGATTACAGCGGCGGCGAGCGCCTGCTGCCGGTGCCCGGCAGCTACACCGAGCTTCCCTCCCGGCCGCAGGGGGTGTTCGAGGTGCTCAAGGCCCCCATTCAGGGGTTCCACAAGGCGGCGGATGTGGCGCTCTTCGTGCTCATCATCGGCGGTTTTCTGGCGGTGACCATGCAGAGCGGGGCGCTCGATGCCGGGGTGGGGGCAATCGTGCGCACCTTCGCCGGGCGCGAGCGGCTGCTCATCCCCGTGCTCATCGCCCTGTTTGCCCTCGGCGGCTCCACCTTCGGCATGGCGGAGGAGACGGTGGCCTTCTGGGCGCTCATCGTGCCCGTCATGATGGCGGCAGGCTTCGATCGCATGGTGGCGGCGGGCATCATTTTGCTTGGCTCCGGGGTCGGGGTGCTCGCCTCCACCGTCAACCCGTTCGCCACCGGCATCGCCTCCGGCTTTGCCGGCATCCCCATCGGCGAGGGGATTGGTCTTAGGGTCGTGCAGTGGCTGCTGCTGGTGATCTTCGCCTCCTGGTTCGTGATGCGTTACGCCAGGCAGGTGCAGCAGGACAGCGCCCGCTCCGTGCTGGCGGACATCGTCTACGACGACGAGTTCTCCCAGATGAAGAGCGACAACCACGCCTTCAGCGGCAGGCAGAAGCTCACCATGCTGGTCTTCTTCGGTACCTTCCTGCTGATGATCTATGCGGTGGTGCCCTGGTCGGATCTGGGCATCGACCTGTTGCCCACCCTGGGCTGGTGGTTTGACGAGCTCTCCACCCTCTTCTTCAGCGCCTCCATCCTGATCGCGCTCATCAACCGGATGCCCGAGTCCAACTATGTGGCGACCTTCCTGAACGGGGCTCGGGATCTCATCGGGGTGGCCCTGGTGGTGGCGGTGGCGCGTGGCATCTATGTGGTGATGGAGCAGGGCGTCATCATCGACACCATCTTGCACTGGGCCGAGGGGCTGGTGAGCGGTCTGTCGTCGTCGGTCTTTATCCTGATGACCTATCTGGTGCACATCATCCTGAGCTTCTTCATCCCCTCCACCTCGGGGCTCGCGACCGTCTCCATGCCGCTGATGGGGCCGCTGGCGGACTTCTCTGGCATCTCCCGGGATCTGGTGATCACCGCCTACCAGTCCGCCTCCGGCTGGATCAACCTGTTTGCCCCCACCGCTGCCCACCTGGTGGCGGGGCTGGCGCTCGCCAGGATCCCCTACGACCGCTTCGTGCGCTGGGTCTTGCCCTTCATCATCGGGGTAGGGCTCATCACCATGGGGGTGCTGGTGGCCGGGGCCCTGCTGCACGGCTGATGGGACGTCACACGACAGATAGAAAAAAGGCTCCCGAAGGAGCCTTTTTCATGTTCAGGGCTTACTGCTTGTAGCCCTTGAGGAAACGGGCGAGACGGCCGATGGCCTCTTCGAGCTCCTCTTCCCGGGGCAGGAAGACCAGGCGGAAGTGATCCGGCGCCGGCCAGTTGAAGCCGGTGCCCTGCACCAGCAGCAGTTTCTCCTGCTGCAGCAGGTCGAACACCATCTTCTGGTCGTCGCGAATGTCGTACACCTTGGGGTCCAGGCGCGGGAACATGTAGAGCGCCCCCTTGGGCTTGACGCAGGAGACCCCCGGAATGTCGTTGAGCAGCTCCCACGCCTTGTCCCGCTGGCGACGCAGGCGGCCGCCCGGCAGGATCAGCTCGTTGATGCTCTGGTAGCCGCCCAGCGCCGTCTGGATGGCGTGCTGCATGGGCACGTTGGCACACAGGCGCATGGAGGCCAGCATCTCCAGCCCCTCGATGTAGCCCTTGGCACGGCCCTTTGGTCCGGTGATGACCATCCAGCCCTGGCGGAAGCCGCAGGCGCGGTAGGCCTTGGAGAGGCCGTTGAAGGTCACTACAATCACATCGTCACACAGGGTGCAGACGCTGGTGTGGGAGATGTCGTCGTAAAGGATCTTGTCGTAAATCTCGTCGGCGAAGATGATGAGGTTGTGCTGGCGGGCGATCTCGATCACCTCCAGCAAAAACTCGCTGCCGTAGACGGCGCCAGTCGGGTTGTTGGGGTTGATCAGCACCAGGCCGCGGGTGCGCGGGGTGATGCGGGCCCGGATGTCGTCGAGATCCGGGTACCAGTCGGCCCCTTCGTCGCAGCGGTAGTGCACCGCATGGCCACCGGAGAGGGTGACGGCCGCGGTCCAGAGCGGGTAGTCGGGGGAGGGGACCAGCATCTCGTCGCCGTTGTTGAGCAGCGCCTGCATCGCCATCACGATGAGCTCGCTCGCGCCGTTGCCGATGTAGATGTCGTCGATGTCGACCTTGCGCATCCCTTTCTGCTGGTAGTACTGCATCACCGCCTTGCGGGCCGAGAAGAGCCCCTTGGAGTCGCAGTAGCCCTGGCTCTGGGGCATATTGAGGATCACATCCTTGATGATCTCCTCCGGTGCTTCGAAGCCAAACGGGGCCGGATTGCCGATGTTGAGCTTGATGATGCGGTGCCCTTCGTCCTCGAGACGGCGGGCTTCTTTATGCACCGGGCCGCGGATGTCATAGCAGACATCGTCGAGCTTGTGCGACTTGTCGATGGTGAACATGTGAGCGTAATTCCTTCCCCGTGGGGCGCGTTGGCAGAAAAGCTGTTTTTAGTATCAAATTTCTCTGCCCCTATTCTTCACAGAATTGAATGCTAGAACAATCTAATTTATGGAATAAATCCCTGATATTTACCCCTAAAACAGGGTTGCCAACTTGTTAAATTCAGCATGATCGTTTGCCCGTGTCCAAGAGACCAGTGAAAGATGAGGGGAGGGCGCACAAAGCCACGGGAGTGTATTGAAATATCCCGCCCATCTGGCACGATTGGCTGGGGTGAAAATCCGCTTTCACCCCGCCTGTCCGGCAGGCCGGGCTCCTTTCTCTTTCACCATCGAGGCTCTGTCATGCATGCACCCGCCACCGGTCGTTATCGTCATTTCAAGGGGGGTTACTACCAGGTGCTCGCCCTGGCCCTGCACACCGAGACCGGGGAGCAGCTGGTCGTCTACCAATCGGAGCAGGACGGCCAGGTCTATGCCCGCCCCGTGGCCATGTTCATGGAGTGGATTGAGCATCAGGGGGAGGTGGTGAGTCGTTTCACGCCGGTGGGGTAAGGCAGGCGTGCGGCATGAAAAAAGGCGCCCTGGGCGCCTTTTGCAATGGGGTTGGGCTTACAGACCCAGATTGGCTCGGGCATAGGCCTCGAAGTCGGTGCAGCCGCCGATGTGCTGCTCCTCCAGGAAGATCTGCGGCACCGTGGTTACGGGCTTGCCGGCTTTGGCAGCCAGATCGTCCTTGGTCAGCCCGGCGACGTTGATATCCACGTAGCGGAACTCGAAGTCATCGCGCTCCTCGGTCAGCTGCTCGGCAATCTGCTGGGCACGCACGCAATAGGGGCAACCCGGACGACCAAAAATCTCTACAAACATCTTTTCTCTCCGTTATACAAGCCGTTACACAAGCCGTTCACGCAGGCCATTAAGGCGAGGCTGGGCACAGCATAGCCTCGGCGCCGGGCCAGTCAAAGCTGAAAATTGCGATGCCCCTGTTCACCCTGTTCGATGGCACCCGGATCACCGGGCTCGTGGCAAGGCTACCCAGACTCTTTACTGCGCGGCGATCTGGATGGGCTGCTGCTGGTAAATGCTCTCCAGCATGCCCTTCTCGAAGACGGTCCAGGGCAGGGAGGCAGCCTTGCTGGCAAGGCTACCCAGACTCTTTACTGCGCGGCGATCTGGATGGGTTGCTGCTGGTAAATGCTCTCCAGCATGCCCTTCTCGAACACGATCCAGGGCAGGGAGGCAGCCTTGCAGGCAAGGCTGCCCAGACTCTTTACTGCGCGGCGATCTGGATGGGCTGCTGCTGGTAGATGCTTTCCAGCACGCCCTTCTCGAAGACGGTCCAGGGCAGGGAGGCAGCCTTGCAGGCAAGGCTGCCCAGACTCTTTACTGCGCGGTGATCTGGATGGGCTGCTGCTGGTAGATGCTCTCCAGCACGCCCTTCTCGAACACGGTCCAGGGCCAGGGCGCCTTGCTGGCGCGGTAGCGATCGTGGGTCGCCGGATCCTGGGACAGACCGCGCTGGAACATCACGAACGCCTTGCGCTGGCCGCCGGCGGTGTCGATGAAGCCGGCGAGGTTCGAGGTGCCCGTGATGGTCCCCGTCTTGGCGTGCACCTTGTTCTTCATCATGGGGGCGGTGACGCTGCGGCGCCAGGCCAGGGTGCCGTCCACCTGGGAGCTCGGCAGCAGCTTGATGAAATCGAGCTCGGCGTCGTTCTTCTGGATGAAGGTCAGCACCGAAAGCATCTGGCGGGCGCTGATGAGGTTGTGGGCGGAGAGGCCGGAGCCGTCGGCCAGGGTGGCGTTGCCAAGGTCAATGCCGTGCTTGGTCAGGATGGCGCGCACCGCCATGGTGCCACTGCGATAGCTCCCCGGCTTGTTGTAGTAGTGGCGGCCCACGGTTTTGAGGAAGGTGTCGGCGTAGAGGTTGTCGGACTTCTTCAACATCTTGGCGAGCATCACCGGCAGGGAGACGGAGTAGTGGGTGGCCAGGGTCTGGGCTCCCACCGGAGCCTTGTGGGTGACGCGCAGCAGGCCGTCGTGGCGGATCCCGGCACGGTTCATGGCCCAGCGGATGTTGTCCCAACCCCAGGCTTCCACGTCGTGGATGGCGAAGCGCAGCCCTTGTGGCTCCTTGTTCGGGGTGATGCAGCCCTTGAGCTCGTAGAAGTTGCCCTTGGCCATGTCTACTTCCAGGGCGCAGAACTGGCGCGCCATGTCGCCATAGCTCATCACCTCGACATTGTCGGCACCGATGCCGATGGGGACGCCGGTGGCGACATTGCCCACTGCGGGCTTGCCGATCTGGGTGGCGGTAACGGTGCCGTAGGCGCAGTTCTTGTCGATGATGACGGAGGAGACCGGGGCGGCGAAGCAGAGGGTCTGATCCCCCCAGGACCAGCCGTTACCGCGCTCATAGCCGTTGTAGGCACCGGTGTTGACGTAGACGTTGCCCTTGATCTGGCTGACGCCGAGCTGCTTGAACAGGGCGACCAGATCCATCCGCGACAGGGTGGGGTCGCCGACGAAGTTGATCCAGATGTCACCGTTGATGGCATCCCCCTGCTTGGCGCCGGGCTGGGCCTGGAGGTCGGTGGCGAAGCGGAAGTCGGCGCCAAGCTCCAGGCGGGCGGCGAGCGCGGTCAGCACCTTCATGGTGGAGGCGGGCGCTATCATGTCATCCGCATTGCGGGAAAACTCGATGCCGTTGTTGCCCTGCACGATGACGGCATACTGGCCCCCCTTGGGCGGGGTCAGCGGGGTGGCCTGGGCCACCAGGGAAAAGAGAGCACAAAAACCAATCAACAGCCGCTGCATAGGATCCTCTAACTGAACGAAAGGGCGGCAATGCAATACCGCCCTGCTAATCAAACCGGGTGACTGCCTGATGTGGCCGGACGTGTGGTCAGGCCGGGGCGTTGGCAGTCCGGTAACGCCCCTCGTAATCGAATATTTTTTCCTTCACCTGCCAGAAACGGCCCGACTTGCGGGCGATGACGAAATCCGGGTGACGGAACTGGCCGCTGGCGGCCAGCACGCTCGCCAGGGTGGCAAATTCGGGCTCCAGCCCCGGGGCGGGCCAATGATGACGCACAAAGACCTGTTGAAACAAGCGCCGTGCGCCCGGCGAGTGGAAACCGAAGTACTCCGTCAGGGTGAGTCCGTCCTCGTCGTGGTAGGTCACCTCCAGCCGCTCCCCCTGCTTGCCGCGCCCAGCCGCCAGGGTGAGACCGGCGCAGCGGATGACCATGCAGTCCTTGAGATTGAGCGCCTCCTTGAGCTTGTCGTCAGGATCCACCAGGAGGTGATCGCAGGACTGGCAGCGGCGGGCTGCGATGTCGTTTTCGGCACCGCAGGCGGGACATATTTTGGCGCGAAAGCGATAGTCGCACTCCTCGCGATGGCCCTCGTCATCCTCGAACAGTCCCTGGCAGCGGCGGCCGTAGTGTTCAATCACCTTGCCGTCCTCGTCCGTCTTTCCCCAGAAGGTGTTGGCAAAGCCGCAGGCGGGGCAGGGCACCTGGACCGGCTCGGTGTCGGCGTGGGGTCTGGGTTCCCCCACCTCGGGGGCAAACAGGTTGAAGTTGTTGCCGGCATAGTCCAGTACCAGGCAATCGGTCTTGCCAGGCGACAGGCGCAGGCCGCGCCCGACGATCTGCTGGTAGAGCGACACCGACTCTGTGGGTCTGAGCATCACGATAAGATCGACGTGGGGGGCATCAAAGCCGGTGGTGAGCACCGCCACGTTGACCAGGAATTTGAGCTCGCGGGCCTTGAAGGCGCTGATGAGGGCGTCGCGCTCCGGACCCGGGGTTTCACCGGTGATCAGCGCCGCTTTTTCTCCTTGCGCGCCGAGCAGACCGTGAATTTCCCGGGCGTGCTCGACGGTGGCGGCGAAGATCATCACCCCCAGGCGTTCGGCGGCGTACTCCAGTACCTGATTGATGATGTGGGGGGTGACCCGCTCCTGGCGCCTGAGTTCGCCGTTGAGGTCCGCCTCGCTGAACAGGCCGTTCTCGCGCGGCACCAGCCGGCTGAAGTCGTAGTGGACGACGGGGGCATCGACGAGACGGGGCGGGGTCAGGTAGCCGTTTTTCACCATGAAGCGCAGGGGCAACTCGAACACGCAGTCGCCGAACAGCCGCTCGCCGTGGCTCTTCACCATGCCGTGGTAGTGACGCCGGTAAATCCAGCCCAGCCCCAGCCGGTAGGGAGTGGCGGTGAGGCCCAATATCTTGAGGGCCAGATTGGCGGCCTTGAGATGGTCGATCACCTGATGGTACTGGCTGTCATCGTCGAGCGACACCCGATGGCACTCGTCGATGATAAGCAGGGAAAAGGCCCCGTCGAAGGCATCCAGATTGCGGGCTACCGACTGCACCGAGCCAAACACCACCTGGGCGCTGGCCTCCTTGCGGGACAGTCCGGCGGCGAAGATGTCGGCCTTGAGCCCCCAGGCCTCGTACTTGGCGTGGTTCTGCTCCACCAGCTCCTTGACGTGGGCCAGCACCAGCACCCGGCCGCGGGCTTTTCGCGCCAGCTCGGCGATCACCAGACTCTTGCCGGCCCCGGTGGGCAGCACGATGACGGCGGGATCAGGATGTTTGCGAAAGTGGCTGATGACGGCGTTGACGGCGTCGGTTTGATAGGGTCTTAGAACGAACATGGGGAGACTGGCTGCTGCAAGATGGCGCCATTATAGGGATTCGGTTTTTAAATGTCTGGCTTAAAAACAGAGGGCCGGCAAGCGCGGCCCTCGAAACAGGAGGTGGTAACGAAGCTTAGTGGAAGGGGAACAGGTAGTTGAGCCAGCTGCCCATGCGCATCAGGATCTTTCGCATGATGGCCACGTGATGGAAATGCTCGGTGTAGATGGCGGCCTGGCCGCTGGAGCCCGCGATCACCTGATACTTGGCCCACTCGGGGTCGGTGATCTCCAGGATGATCGGCAAACGGCCGGGCACCTGGGCCGTAGTCTGATCGATCAGGCCCGCCTGAGCCTGGACGTTGCCCGCTGCCATGGCGGGGATCACTTTCTTCACTCTGGCCTTGAAGATCCGGCCGGGGATGCCGTCCAGTACCACCTCGGCCTCATCCCCATCCTTGAGCCGCTGCATGCTGTTCTGCCAGAACCAGCCGACGTAGGAGTTGGCGTCTTCGTGGATGAAGGTCATTACGGGGCGGAACATGAAGGGGGCTGCAATCATGCCCGGGCGCAGCGCCAGCTGCACCACATGGCCATCGCTCGGAGCGTAGACCACGGTCTGCTCCAGATCGTACTTGGCGATGTTGAGCTGGGCTTTCAGGTCATCCAGCGTGGCCTTCTGCTGGTCGATCTGGGCGACGATGTCGTCCACGTTGGCCTGGGTCACGTCCAGATCACGCTGCTTGCCGATGCCACGTCGCATCAGTTCCTGGGCGCGATCCCGGTCCAGGCTGGCAGAGCGCAGCCGGGCATCGAGGGACTTGAGGTAGTCCTGGTTGGAGGAAAGCCTCGCCGTCAGGCTGGCGACCTTCTCCTGGAAGGGCTCGGCATCGATACGAAACAGTACGTCCCCCTGCTTGACCAGCTGGTTGGGGGTGACCGGCACCTCGGTGACGCGTCCCTTTACCAGAGGCACGACAGGGGTGGAGACGTAGTAGTTGCGGGCCAGCTCCGAGTAGGGGTGGTTGTAGTTCATCAGCATGATGAGGGTGCCGATGAGGACGATCCCCCCCAGCACGGCCGTCGGGACGCTCCACTTGTTGAGCGGGATCTTGAAGATCTTGAAAACGCCTATGCAGAGGGCTGCATAGGTGAGGATCAGTAGCAGGTCCATGGGGAGTTACCTATTTATCGGTCTGTTCGAGCGTGTTCATGCGGGCCTGCAGTACGGCCAGTTCTTTTTTGAGTGCGGTGATCTCGTCTTCGTCGTTTTGCAGCCGCTGGCTGAACCCCCAGCCGCGATCGGGGCGGTAGACCGTGGCCCAGATCCAGAGGAAGGGCCAGAGCACATGTAGGGTAAACAGGCTGACCCAGCCTGCCACGTGAATGGCGTCCTGGTGGGGGTGATTGCGGTGCTTGGCTATTTCATACGGAATATCGTGAATGACGATAACGCCATAGAAGATGACCAAGACGACAAACACCAATATTCCCAGGGCAATGTAGTCAAGTACCATCGGTTTCTCCCATCTCAAATCGCGAGGCCATATCCGGACACTCGCCTTCACAGTATCCAGCTCATGATGACAGTATATTGCCGTAGCGCAAGGACCCAAGCTTGGTGTTGAACTTGTGGTACAGGCCTGGTTAATCGCTTGACTATTTATCACACACCAGACATTTACTTCTATAAAATCAAACAGGAACGGGACTATATGGTCTCGCAGGGAAAATTGGGGGCAGGATGGAGAGGGGATGCAAAATGAGCCGCTGGTTGGCGCTGTTGCTATTGTTCAATGTGTTGTCGGTGAGTCAGTCATGGGCTGCCGAGCCCAGGATGGAGCCGACCGAACAGGAGAAGGCCAGAACCCTGGTATTGCTCCACGAGCCCATCGTCATGTTGCAGGCAAAATTTGGCCGTCTGGACGGGGCGGCCCGGGTTCGTCTGGTCAAGGAGCGGCTCATGCAGATGAAGGCCTCCGATCTGGAGGAGCCGGTGACCCTGGTGAGCGCCAGGCGCTTTGGCCAGGAGACGCGCGAGTTTCTGGTCAACGGCAAGCGGATCCTGGTGCTGGTGGAAGGGGATCTGGAAACCCTCGACGAACTGAGTCTGGATCAGGCGAGCGAGCTGGTGCGGGCGCGGCTGGACAAGGTGCGCCTCAAGTACCTTGAACTGCATTCGACCCCCTATCTGCTCAAGGCCGGTGGCATGGCGCTGCTGGCCAGCCTGCTCTTCTTCGGTCTGACCTGGCTGCTGCAGCGGGGCCACAGACGGGTCAGACGCTGGCTCGCCAACCGTCTCCTGCAGCAGAAGGGGCTTATTCCACACCAGTGGCGCCAGGTGGCGGGAAACGTGGAGGCCCGATTGATAGGCCTCGTCACCCTGCTGGTGATCTTCATGCTCACCTATGGCTGGTTGACCTATGTGCTCGCCCTCTTCCCCCAGACCCGGGCCTGGAGCGAGCGCCTGGGGGACTCCCTGTTCGAGCTGTGCGGCGACATGCTGGAGGGGATGATAGCGGCCATGCCGGGGCTGGTGACCGTGCTGCTCATCGTGCTCATCACCCGTTTCTTCATCCGGATGCTGGCCATCCTGTTCGATCGCATCGAACACGGCCAGCTGCGGGTGCAGGGGCTGCACGCGGAGACCATAGGAGCGACCCGGCGCCTGCTCTCCGTGGGGATCTGGCTGTTTGCCCTGACCGTGGCCTACCCCTACCTGCCCGGCGCCGACTCCGACGCCTTCAAGGGGATCAGCGTCTTCTTCGGTCTGATGGTGACCCTGGGGTCGGCGGGCATCATGAACCACGCCATGAGCGGCCTGGTGCTCATCTATTCCCGTGCGCTGCGGCCCGGCGATCTGGTGCAGATCGGCGAGGTCGAGGGGATGGTGAGCGAGCTCAACGCCCTCTCCACCAAGCTGGTGACGCGCCAGGATCACGAGGTCACGCTGCCCAATGCAGTGGTGGTGGGGGGCAAGGTGGTCAACCTGACGCGGCTGGCCGGCGAGAAGGGGGTCGCACTCCTGACCAAGGTGACCATAGGTTACGATGCCCCCTGGCGCCAGGTACACGCCATGCTGGAGCTGGCGGCGCGGCGCTGCACCATGCTCAATCAGGCGGAGGCGCCCCTGGTGAGGCAGCTGAACCTGCAGGACTGGTATGTGGAGTACGAGCTGCAGGTGCGCATGAAGGCGGACCAGCTGCCCGCCGTGGTCCGGACGGAACTGCACGGCCACATCCAGGATGTCTTCAACGAGTTCGGGGTGCAGATCATGTCCCCCAACTTCATTGCCCAGCCGGAGCAGGCGGTGCTGGTGGCAAGGGAGCACTGGTATCAGGCACCCGCCGAGGCCCCCGACGCCCCGGAGACACCTGCCAGGAAGTGACCCCAAAAGAAAGAGGCCCGGCAGCAATGCCGGGCCTCTTGTCATGGAGAGAGGGTCAATCCTCAACTCTCCTTGGCTTCCCTCAGTTGCGAGGGCCTGAATTTCACCAGGAAGGCCAGGGTGATGAGGGCGGTGCCCACCAGGCCGATGATGGTGGAGACACCCATCTCCAGACCAAAGCCGATGGGGGCGTTGGCCAGGTAGGTGATCACCACGGCCGTCATGAAGATGGCGGGAATGGTGCACACCCAGTGCAGCTTGCCTTCCTTGATGAGGTAGGCGGCGGCGGCCCACAGCATGATGACGGCGGTGGTCTGGTTGGCCCAGCCGAAGTAGCGCCAGATCACCCCGAACTCGGCCTTGGAGATGATGAAACCGAGGATGAACATGGGGATGGCGATCAGCAGGCGCTTGGCCATGGGCTTCTGGGTCAGGTTCAGGAAGTCCGCCACGATGAGACGGGCACTGCGAAACGCCGTGTCACCAGAGGTGATGGGCAGGATCACCACGCCCAGGATGGCCAGGATGCCGCCAACGGTGCCGAGCAGGCTGGTGGAGACTTCGTGTACCACGGCAGAGGGACCGCCGCTTGCCAGGGTGGCGTTGAGCGCTTCAGTACTGTCGTAGAAGGAGAGACCCAGGGTGCACCAGATGAGGGCGATGATGCCTTCACCGATCATGGCGCCGTAGAAGATGAAGCGGCCGGAACTTTCGTTCTGCATGCAGCGCGCCATCAGCGGGGACTGGGTGGCGTGGAAGCCGGAGACCGCGCCACAGGCGATGGTGATGAACAGGAGCGGCCAGAGCGGCAGGTCGGTCGGGTGCAGGTTGGAGAAGTCCATCCCGGTGTTGTAGAAGCCCTTGCCGGAGACGATGAGGCCGATGATGAGGCCGACCGACATGAAGACCAGCAGGGCGCCGAAGATGGGGTAGAAGCGGCCGATGATCTTGTCGATGGGGACTATGGTCGCGAGGATGTAGTAGGCGAAGATGGCCGCAATCCAGTAGACCAGATCGGTGGAGGTGAGGTTGGCCAAGAGGCCCGCCGGGCTCAGCACGAAGACCACGCCCACCAGCATCAAGAGCACCACGGCGAACAGGTTCATGAAGTGCTTGGCGGCGGTACCCAGGTGCTCACCGACCACGGTCGGCACCGAGGCGCCCTTGGCGCGCACCGACAGCATACCGGAGAAGTAGTCATGCACCGCACCGGCGAAGATGCAGCCGAACACGATCCAGAGCATGGCGACCGGGCCATAGAGGGCGCCCAGGATGGGGCCGAAGATGGGGCCGACGCCGGCGATGTTGAGCAGTTGAACCAGATAGACCTTCTTGTCCGACATGGGGACATAGTCCACCCCGTCCGCCATGGTGATGGCGGGGGTCTTCAGCTCGGGTTTCGGGCCAAATATCCGTTCGATGAATTTGCCGTATAGGAAGTAGCCGGCTATCAGCAAGCCGACACAGAGGAAGAACCAGATCATTGTTACGCTCCTGCCTTGTTATTTTTTGGTGTGCGCGGCCAGTGTAGGTGGGTCTTTCTGTTAACGGCAGGTAAACGGGCTGAGCGGCGACATGGCGACCCGAGCGGTCGCCCGTTGTGATCTCGCGCACATCCCGGGGCTTATTCCAGCCCCAGCTCCTCCTTGAGCTCCTTGAGGTAGCGGCGGCTGACCGGCACCCGGGCCCCGCTCGGGGTCACTATCTCCGCCAGCTGGTTCTCCAGCAGCTGGATCTCGAAGATGGCGGCTGGCGCCACCAGATACTGGCGGTGGCAGCGCAGCAGCGGCGTCTTCTCCTCCAGGGACTTGAGGGTGAGCTGGGTGTGAAACAGCTCGCCCTGGCAGGCCACATGGACGCCGCCAAGATCCGAGAAGGCGTACTCCACCTGCGAGGTGGGCAGCAGCCGCACCCGGTTGTGCAGGTATCCGGGAATATGGCGGATGGTCGGGGCCAGGTTCCCGACCGGTTGCG
This sequence comes from Aeromonas sp. FDAARGOS 1415, assembly GCF_019048365.1. Classification (NCBI taxonomy): domain Bacteria; kingdom Pseudomonadati; phylum Pseudomonadota; class Gammaproteobacteria; order Aeromonadales; family Aeromonadaceae; genus Aeromonas; species Aeromonas sp. FDAARGOS 1415. The sequence continues at coordinate 3,017,880 of NZ_CP077363.1, forward strand.
GCGTGAGGTCCTGCCTGAGTCGCCCAAGCGTCTTGGCGAGGCGCGCCGGCTCCACCGGTTTTAGCAGGTAGTCGAAGGCGTTTTCCTCGAAGGCCTGGATGGCGTAATCGTCGAACGCGGTGACAAAGACGATGCGGGGCAGGGGGTCCAGCATGGCTACCAGCTCCATGCCGCTGAGCTTGGGCATCTGGATGTCGAGAAACACCACGTCGGGTTTGAGTCGCTGGATCATGGGCAGTGCCTCGATGGCGTTGGTGGCCATGTCCAGGATCTCGATGTCGGGTTCGCCGCCGAGCAGCTCGGTCAGCTCCTCGCGGGCATAGGGTTCATCATCGACGATCAGGATGCGGATCATCTCGTCTCCTTGGAAGGGAAGGGGGGCTGTCTGGGGAGGGTGAGGCAGACCCGGGTCCACTGCTCTGGCTCCCACTGCACATCGAGGCCAAAGCGCTCGCCGAAGGCGCTCTTGAGGCGCTTGTCCACCAGGCTCATGCCAAGGCCATCGCCGGCCGGCTGGGGTTGCCAGGAGCCGGCGTTGTCCTCGACGCAGAGGGTGACCCGCTCCGGCCCCTCCTCTGCGAAGAGGCGGATCCGTCCCTGGCCCAGCAGGGAGCAGATGCCGTGCTTGATGGCATTCTCGATGAGGGGCTGCAGGGTGAAGCTCGGCAGCTGCAGATCGGCCAGGTGGGGCGGGATCTCGTTGATGACGGTCAGCCGCTCGCCAAAGCGGGCCTGCTCAATCTCCAGGTAGGAGAGGCAGTGCTCCTGCTCCTCCCGCAAGGTGGCCATGCCGTGCTGACGCTTGAGATTGTTGCGAAAGAAGCGGGAGAGATGCAGCAACAGCTCCCGCGCCCTGCCCGGGTCGCGGCGGGTGATGGCGCTGATGGTATTGAGGGTGTTGAACAGGAAGTGGGGGTTGATCTGCGCCTGTACCAGCTTGAGCTCGGACTGCACCAGCAGGCGCTGCTGCTGCTCAAGCCGTCCGCTCAGCAGTTGCTGGGAGAGCAGGTTGGCGATCCCTTCCCCCAGGGTGTGGTTGATCTTGAGAAACAATCGCTTCTTGGGTTCATACAGCTTGATGGTGCCGATCACCCCCTGATCCCCCTGCAGGGGGATCACCAGCACCGAGCCCAGCTCGCACTGGGGGGAGAGGCTGCAGCGATAGGGCTGGCTGTTGCCGTCGGCAAAGAGCACCTTGTTCTGGGCGATGGCCTGCAGGGTGATGGCGGAGGTGATGGGGGTACCCGGCTTGTGGTGATCCTCCCCGGTGCCGATGAAGGCGAGGATCTTGTCGGTATCCGTGATGGCGACCGCACCGACCCCGGTCTCCTCCTGCACTATCTGGGCGATGCGGGTGCTGGCCTCGGGGGTGAACCCCTGGCTCATGATGCCGACGGTACGGTTGGCGATGGTGAGGGCCTTGGCGGAGAAGACCCGGGAGAACTTCTCGTACATCCGCTGCTGGTCGCGGATCATGCTGATGAAGAGGGCCGCCCCGCAGGAGTTGGCCAGGATCATGGGGGTGGCGATGGTGCGCACCAGGAGCAGGGACTTGTCGAACGGGGTGGCGACCAGCAGGATGATCACCATCTGCATGATCTCGGCCACGAAGGTCGTGAAGAAGGCGACTCTGGGCTCGAAGAGGTCATTCACCCTGCCCGCCCGCATCAGCCGCCAGTGCACCAGACCCCCCAGGAGCCCCTCGCAGGTGGTGGAGATAGCGCAGGCCAGATCCGTAAAGCCTCCCAGTGTGTAGCGGTGCAGGCCACCGGTCAGGCCGACCAGAAAGCCGACCAGGGGGCCGCCCAGCAAACCGCCAAGCACGGCGCCGACGGCACGGGTGTTGGCGATGGCCTCGTCGATGTCGAGGCCCACGTAGGTGCCGAGGATGCAGAAGCTGGAGAAGATGACGTATATCAGCACCTTGTGGGGCACTCTGACGGAGTAGTTGGCCAGGGGGCGCAGCAGGGGGCTCTTGGAAAAGAGGTAGGCGATGACCAGGCTGACGCTCATCTGCTGGAGCAGGGAGAGGACTAACTGCATAAAAAACCTTCCTCAACAATCATGCCTGGTCTGTGCGCCGCCCTGGCACACTGTGAGCCAGATCTCGTCTTGACACGGGCCGGTGCCGGGTGGCGGGGGCAGTTTGCCAGAATTGAAAAATAAAACCATATAAAATCAGCATGTTAAATTGATATTTGTATAACCTGCCTGCGCTTGATATTGCTGAAGAGAGCATGAAGGTATCCGCAGGATACCCCACACGGAGGTGGCATGCTCCGCCCGACCCCTTGGTTGGGCGTTTTTTATTCAGCTTCAATGGCAGACGATTTTGAGGGGGATGGAGCAATTATTCAGGTTTGTCCAATGAGTTATCCCCAGCTTCTGGGGATAACTCAGAAGGCGAAATAGTAACAGACCCGCCGGCCCAGGCTGAAAAATGGCCGTTGTCCTTCATCCAGCTCTTCCGGCCTGAGGGTGGCCACTATGCTTCTCGCATCCTCCCGCAAGTCGATCATGGCCACCCCTTCCGGGCGCTGCCCCTTGATATAGGGCTGCACCTTGGGTTTGAGGGGCATGGTGGGTTCTGTTGACAGCACCAGGGCCACGGAGTCGTCGTCGAGGCGCACCAGGGAGCCGGGGGGATAGACCCCCAGCACCTTTATCAGCAACCTGACCAGATCCTGATCGAATTTCTTCTGGGACAGCTTGAAGAGCTGGCCGATGACCTGGCTCGGCCCCACCGGGTTGATGCCGTTGCGGGGGTGGAGCGATTCGTCGTAGTGATCCACCAGTCCGATGAGGCGGACGAGGGGAGGGATCTTGTCGCCACCGATGCCAAGAGGGAAGCCGCTGCCGTCGAGGCGCTCATGGTGCAGGTGGGCCACCTCGCGGATCCTGGGTTCGAAGGCCTGCAGCTGATTGAGCATCTCAAGCCCGTACTGGGGGTGCATGTTGAGAAAATTCTGCTCCGCCTTGTTGAGATCCCCCCGTTTCTGGGTGATCTGGCTCGGGATCCTGAGTTCGCCGATGTCGTGCAGCAGGCCGGCCAGCCCCGCCTCCTCGATGTCGATCGGGGTCATGCCGAGTTCCCGCGCCATCAGCATGGCGATGAAGGCCACGCTCAGGCTGTGTTGCAGCAGGCTATCCGTGTGCTGGCTGCGGATGAGGTGCAACCCGAGTGGCCCCTGATGGCTGGCAAGACGGCTGGCGGTGCTGCGCACTAGCTGGGCGGTATTGGCGAGCCCCTCGTCAGGCTTGAGGTTAAGGGCGCCGAGCGCATCGCGCAAATCCGAGAGGGACTGGCCGAAGGCCTTGTCGGCGGTGCGCAGGGAGCGTCTGAACGCCTTCTCGTCAAAGCCGGGCTCAGTGGGGGGCGGTGTGTCCTGCGCTCTCTCCCGCTCGGGAGAGGGGGCCGGGTCGGCGCGCAACAGGGGTTCGACGGGCAGATCGCTCTTGTCGGGATCCACCATCAGCAGGGTGAGTTCGAGGTGTCGGATGATATCAAGCTGTTGCTGGTCGCGGATCTTGAAGGCATTGAACATAAAAGGGTGACTCGTCCATCCCGTGGGGAGATGGATGTAGTGGCCGACTCTCAACTGCTCGATGGAGGCCTGGATCAGCGCCATGGATTAGCTCTTCTGTCGAATTTGCCTATCAATAAGCTAGCAAAATTAAACAGATAGACAAATAAAAAAGCCCGCGCATCTGCGCGGGCTTTCATCATCCAGGGGACTTATCAGGCCTTGGATTTTTTCTTGGTGTCTACCTTGGCTTCGACTTTGGCTTCTACCTTGGTCGCCACCTGGGCTTCCTCGATGAAGGGACGGCCGTAGTAGGTGTCCATCAGGATGGCTTTCAGCTCGGTGATCAGCGGGTAGCGCGGGTTGGCGCCGGTGCACTGGTCATCGAAGGCTTCCAGGGCCAGCTGGTCAACCTTGGCCAGGAAGTCCGCCTCGTTCACGCCAGCTTCACGGATGGAGGCCGGAATGCCCAGGGTTGCCTTCAGCTCGTCCAGCCAGGCCAGCAGCTTCTCGATCTTGGCCGCGGTGCGGTCACCGGCAGCGGTCAGACCCAGATGGTCAGCCACTTCGGCGTAGCGACGACGAGCCTGCGGACGGTCGTACTGGGAGAACGCGGTCTGCTTGGTCGGGTTGTCGTTCGCGTTGTAGCGGATGACGTTGCTGATCAGCAGGGCGTTGGCCAGACCGTGGGGGATGTGGAACTCCGCACCCAGTTTGTGGGCCATGGAGTGGCACACGCCCAGGAAGGCGTTGGCAAACGCGATACCGGCGATGGTGGCGGCGTTGTGCACCTTCTCGCGGGCAACCGGGTCGTTGGCGCCGTTGATGTAGCTGGAGGGCAGGTAGTCCTTCAGCAGCTTCAGGGCTTGCAGCGCCTGGCCATCGGAGTACTCGTTCGCCAGCACGGAGACATAGGCTTCCATGGCGTGGGTCACGGCGTCGATACCACCGAAGGCGCACAGGGATTTCGGCATGCCCATGACCAGGTTGGCGTCCACGATGGCCATGTTCGGGGTCAGCTCGTAGTCGGCCAGCGGGTACTTCATGCCGGTGGCGTCGTCGGTCACGACCGCAAACGGGGTCACTTCAGAACCGGTACCGGACGTGGTGGTGATACAGACCAGTTCGGCCTTCACGCCCATTTTCGGGAACTTGTAGATACGCTTGCGGATGTCCATGAAGCGCATGGCCAGATCTTCGAACGCGGTGTCCGGATGCTCGTACATCACCCACATGATCTTGGCGGCATCCATCGGAGAACCACCGCCCAGTGCGACGATCACGTCCGGCTTGAAGGAGTTGGCCATTTCGGCGCCCTTGCGTACCACGGACAGGGTGGGGTCGGCTTCCACTTCGTAGAAGATCTCCACTTCCATGTTCAGCTTCTTGAGCAGACGGACCACTTCATCGGCGTAGCCGTTGTTGAACAGGAAGCGGTCGGTCACTACCAGTGCACGCTTCTTGCCTTCCAGGTCGCTCAGGGCGATAGGCAGGGAACCACGACGGAAGTAGATGGATTTCGGAAGTTTGTGCCACAGCATATTTTCTGCCCGTTTTGCGACTGTCTTCTTGTTGATCAAGTGCTTGGGACCGACGTTCTCGGAGATGGAGTTACCACTCCAGGAGCCGCAACCCAGGGTCAGGGACGGGGCCAGCGCGAAGTTGTACAGGTCACCGATACCACCCTGGGTGGAGGGGGTGTTGATGAGGATACGGGCAGTCTTCATCTTGTCGCCGAAGTACTTGATGCGGTCGGCATTGCGATCCTGGTCGGTATACAGACCGGAGGTGTGGCCGATACCACCGATGTTGACCATGTCACAGGCCATCTCGACAGCTTCTTCGAAGTTCTTGGCACGGAACATACCCAGCGTCGGGGAGAGTTTCTCGTGAGCGAATTCGTCTTCTGCGCAGAGCTCCAGGCCTTCACCGATGAGGATCTTGGTGGTCGCGGGAACGGTGACACCGGCCATGGCGGCGATCTTGGTGGCAGGCTGGCCCACGATGTCGGCGTTCAGGGCGCCGTTGATCAGCAGCACTTTACGCACCTTGTCGGCCTCTTCCTTGGAGAGGATATAGCCGGCGTGGGTCGCGAAACGCTCCTTGACCTGGTTATAGATGGAGTCAACCACGATGACCGCCTGCTCGGAGGCACAAACCACGCCGTTGTCGAAGGTCTTGGACATCAGGATGGAGGCGACGGCACGCTTCACGTCGGCAGTCTCGTCGATGACGATGGGCACGTTGCCCGCACCCACGCCGATGGCGGGTTTGCCGGAGGAGTAGGCGGCCTTCACCATGCCCGGGCCACCGGTGGCCAGGATCAGGTTGATGTCGTCGTGACGCATCAGGGCGTTGGAGAGTTCGACGGAGGGTTGGTCAATCCAGCCGATGATGTCTTTCGGGGCACCGGCGGCAATGGCGGCATCCAGTACCAGCTTGGCAGCGGTATTGGTGGAGTTCTTGGCACGGGGGTGCGGGGAGAAGATGATGGCGTTACGGGTCTTCAGGGAGATAAGAGCCTTGAAGATCGCGGTGGAAGTCGGGTTGGTGGTCGGTACGATACCGCAGATGATGCCTACCGGTTCGGCGATGGTGATGGTGCCCATCTCGTCGTCCTGGCTCAGAATGCCGCAGGTCTTTTCGTCTTTGTAGGCGTTATAGATGTATTCGGAGGCGAAGTGGTTCTTGATAACCTTGTCTTCGATGATACCCATACCGGATTCGGCCACGGCCATCTGGGCCAGGGGGATACGGGCGTTGCTGGCGGCGAGGGCGGCGGCACGGAAAACCTTGTCTACCTGCTCTTGCGAGAAGCTGGCGAATTGACGCTGCGCTTCTTTGACGCGGGCAACCAGTGCATCCAGTTCAGCCAAATTGGTTACTGCCATGTTTATCTCCTGATGATTTGAAAACTGTTTAGTAAGACCTTGGCAATGCCCGGCAATTATAGCCGCCCTGTCAAGGAGAGAATCACCACAACGGGGTATTTACATGTCTTAGTAAACTGTTTTCTGGCTCGATTATAGGGCCGGGATGTGTCAGAAAAAATTGATCTGGATCATATGTAACAAAAGAACAAAAGAAATTTTGTTTCAGCCACCCGGCAGGCCGAATGTTGCTAACCTGTTGCCTGAAACTCGGTACGGGTTGCCGGCGGTGCAAGGGGCATGGCACCTGAATTCAGCGTTGTTTCCCCCAGGGGCACCGAGGGGAGGCGATCAGGCAGGGGAGGGGCTTGGCGGTGGCTTTCTCCAGCCAGTTGGCGAGGGTTTCATTTTTGTTGAGCCAGTGGCTTGTTGCTTTTATCCAGTCACGGCGCTGGCGCGGCAGAATTCGGGGCGGGAGCGATGGCTCGTTGCCGACGATGGCAGAGAAGATGGGGATACGTGCAGTCGAATGAGTGGACACGACAGGTGTTGCTCGTCGCTGTGGGTTCAGGGAAAAGCGTCATTACGCCACCAACAGGGTGGTTTGTTGATGGTGAATATTGAACTGAGATGGTCTTGCAGAATTAAATGTCGATGCGTTTGATCATATTGTTAACCATCACTGACGCGGATTAACAACTCGAAATGTTGAATTTTGTCGATACATTAGAGGAACTAACTGAAAAGCCCCGAAAAGGGTGAGATTATTTGATTGGTGAAGGGAAAAATCATGGTGTAAATTTACGCGCAATTGGATGGGGATGACCCCTGTGGCCCGGTTTGGTTCTGGATGGCGCCTATGGCAGCAATAGACTTCTCTTTATACCTGAAATTTTTCGTCGGCCTGTTTGCAATCATCAACCCGCTGGGGTTGTTGCCGGTCTTCGTGAGCCTGACCGGTCACATGCAGCCGGATGAGCGCAGGAAGACCAATACCACCGCCCATATTGCCGTGATGATCATCCTGATTGTTTCCATGTGCATGGGGCAGCTGATCCTCGATAGCTTCGGCATCTCACTGGCGTCGTTTCGTATCGCCGGGGGCTCGCTGATCACCCTGATCGCCTGGTCCATGCTGCAGGGCAAGCTGGGGGAGGTGAAGCACAACAAGCAGGAGAAGGGTGAACTGGCTGCGCGCGAATCCATCGCCGTGGTGCCCCTGGCACTGCCCCTGATGGCCGGACCCGGCGCCATCTCTTCCTCCATCGTCTATGCCAGCCAGAAGACCCTGCCCCAGATGGCCGGCATGTTCCTGGTGGTGGTGGCCTTTGCCTGCTGCTCCTGGCTCATCTTCCGCGCCGCCCCCTTGCTGTTCAAGCTGATGGGCAACACCGGCATCAACGTGGTCACCCGTATCATGGGCCTCATCATGATGTCCCTCGGCATCGAGATCATCGTCGCGGGCATCAAAGGGGTCTTCCCCGGTCTGGTGTGAGCCAGCTCTATGTTTTGTCGTAGCCGGTCCTTGTGACCGGCTTTTTATTGTTTCTTTTTTGTTGGTCATTTCCTAGAATCGACCGTCCCTGTATAGAAACTGACCGGCTCGCCATATTTAATTGCTGAATAAATGGTTTGAAGTTGTTTTTTTGACCATGAAAGTACCCTGGTGCTGATGATATCTATTGCATTATCAGATTTGTCAGGGAATTATGCGGGCAGCGAGGTTTTTATCTCGTGGATAACAAATGCATGGAATGTTCTTGTTGGAGTATGGAAATGACTCATAGAAAAACAATTATTAATACCCTTTTATTGACCGCACTCTTTGGTGGCGCCACTCTGGCTCACGCCGCCGATGTCCCCGCCGGCACCAAGCTCGCCTCCGAGCAAACCCTGGTGAAAGGCAATGGCTCCGAACCCGCTACCCTGGATCCGCACAAGACCGAAGGTACGGTAGAATCCAACATCCTGCGCGACCTGTTCGAAGGTCTCGTCACCTCCGGCCCCAAAGGTGAGACCCTGCCCGGCGTCGCCGAGTCCTGGGAAACCAAGGACAACAAACACTACGTGTTCCACCTGCGCAAGGATGCCAAGTGGTCCAACGGGGATCCCGTCACCGCTCACGATTTCGAATTTGCCTTCAAGCGCGCGGTGGATCCCAAAACGGCTTCTCCGTACTCCTGGTACATGGAGATCCCGACCATCGTCAACGCCACCGACATCATCGCGGGCAAGAAGCCGTCCGACACCCTGGGTGTGAAGGCGGTGGACGATCACACCTTCGAGGTGCAGCTGGAGAAGGCGGTGCCTTACTTCGTCAGCATGCTCTCCCACACCACCACTTACCCGGTACCGAAGAAGGTGATCGAGAAGTTCGGTGACAAGTGGACCCAACCCGGCAACATGGTTTCCAACGGCGCCTATGTGCTGAAGGACTGGGTGGTCAACGAGCGCGTCGACGTGGAGCGCAACCCCAACTACTGGAACAACGCCAAGACCGTCATCGAGAAGGTGACCTACCTGCCGATCCAGTCCACCAACGCCGAGCTGAACCGCTACCTGGCCGGTGAAGTGGATCTGACCTACAACATGCCCATCGAGCGCTTCAAGCAGATGAAGAAAGAGCTGCCCAAGGAAGTGCAGGTGAGCGGCTATGTGGGTACCTACTACTACCAGTACAACTTCAAGCACAAGCCGTTTGATGACGTGCGCGTGCGTACCGCGCTCTCCTATGCCATCGACCGCAACGTGATCGCCGACAAGGTGATGGGCAAGGGCGAGACCCCGGGTTATACCCTGGTGCCCGACTTCGTGGACGGCTTCAAGCCGGTAGCCCCGGCCTGGTCCAAGCTTAGCCAGGCAGAGCGTGATGCCAAGGCGAAAGAGCTGCTGACCGAAGCCGGTTATGGCCCGGGCAAGCCGCTCAAGTTCGAGCTGCTCTACAACACCGACGACAACCACAAGAAGGTGGCCGTGGCCGTCGCCTCCATGTGGAAGAAGCTGGGCGTGGAAGTGAGCCTGGTGAACCAGGAGTGGAAGACCTATCTGGAGACCAAGAAGCAGGGTAACTTCGACGTGGGTCGTGCCGGCTGGATCGCCGACTACAACGAAGCCTCCTCCATGCTGGATCTGATGCAGACCACTCACGGCAACAACGATGGCAAGTACTCCAACACGGCGTTCGACAAGCTGATGAGCGAGTCCCGCAACCAGGTGGATGCGCAGGCGCGCAACAACCTCTATGTCCAGGCCGAAGAGATCCTGGCCAAGGACATGCCGATCGCCCCCATCTATCAGTACGTGACCTCCCGCATGGTCAAGCCCTACGTGGGCGGCTACCCGGCCAACCCGCTGGACAACATCTACAGCAAAGACATGTACATCATTGCTCACTGAGTAAAGAAACAAGTCGCATAACAAGCAGGGCCGGCCGGACGGCGGGCCTTTATTACAACCGCGACCCTTTGGAAGCAGTACAGGACAGGAAATGTCTATGTTGAAATTCATCCTTAAACGTCTACTGGAAGCGATCCCGACTCTGCTGGTCTTGATCACCGTCTCCTTCTTCATGATGCGTTTCGCCCCGGGGAACCCCTTCACCAGCGAACGCGCCCTGCCGCCGGAAGTCCTGGCCAACATCGAGGCCAAATATGGCCTGGACAAGCCCATCGGCATGCAATACCTCACCTATCTGGGCAACCTGGTCCAGGGGGATCTGGGGCCCTCCTTCAAGTACAAGGACTTCACCGTCAATGATCTGGTGAGCCAGGCCCTGCCGGTTTCCGCCAAGATAGGCTCGGTCGCCTTCCTGCTGGCGGTGACCCTGGGGGTCACCTTCGGCACCATTGCGGCCTTGAAACAGAACACCCTCATCGACTATCTGCTGATGTCGTCGGCCATGGCCGGGGTGGTGATACCCGGCTTCGTATTGGCGCCCTTGCTGGTGCTCTTCTTCAGTATCTATCTCGGCTGGTTCCCGGCGGGGGGCTGGCAGGGGGGCGGGGCCCAGTTCATGGTGCTGCCGGTGTTCGGCATGATGATGTATTACATCTCGGCCATCTCCCGCATCATGCGGGGCAGCATGATCGAGACCATGAACTCCAACTTCATCCGTACCGCCCGTGCCAAGGGGCTGCCGCTGCGCCACATCATCCAGAAACACGCGCTGCGCCCGGCCATGCTGCCGGTGGTCTCCTACCTGGGGCCGGCCTTCGTCGGCATCATCACCGGCTCCGTGGTCATCGAGACCATCTTCGGTCTGCCGGGGATCGGTCAGCTGTTCGTGAACGGTGCGCTGAACCGTGATTACTCCATGGTGCTCGGCCTGACCATTCTGGTCGGGGCGCTGACCATCACCTTTAACGCCGTGGTCGATATCCTCTATGCCGTCATCGACCCCAAGATCCGTTATTAAGCCGGGAGTACATCATGGTAGTCACAACTGAAAAGCGCGAAGCCGTCGAGGCGTTCGCCCAGAAAGTGGAAGTGGTGGAAGGACGCTCCCTGTGGAAGGATGCCCGCCGCCGTTTCCTGCGCAACAAGGCGGCGCTCACCAGCCTCATCATCCTGACCATCATCGGTCTGGCGGTGATCGTGGGGCCGCACCTGTCCCAGTACACCTTCGACGATCCGGACTGGGGCGCCATGCAGAGCGCCCCTGACATGGAGACCGGCCACTGGTTCGGGACCGACAGCCTGGGGCGCGATCTGTTCGTGCGCACCCTGCTCGGTGGCCGCATCTCCCTCATGGTCGGCATCATGGGTGCCCTGGTGGCCGTCATCATCGGCACCTTGTACGGTGCGGCCTCCGGCTTCATCGGCGGTCGGGTCGACAGCCTGATGATGCGGGTGCTGGAGATCCTCAACGCCTTCCCCTTCATGTTCTTCGTGATCATGCTGGTGACCTTCTTCGGTCGCAATCTGGCCCTCATCTTCCTCGCCATCGGCGCGGTGAGCTGGCTCGACATGGCGCGGATCGTCCGCGGCCAGACCCTGAGTCTCAAGAGCAAGGAGTTCATCGAGGCGGCCCACGTCTGCGGCGTCTCCAAGTGGAAGATCATCACCCGCCACATAGTGCCGAACGTGCTCGGCATCGTCGCTGTCTACGCCACCCTGCTGGTGCCGGGCATGATCATGTTCGAATCCTTCCTGAGCTTCTTGGGGCTCGGGGTACAAGAGCCCATGACCAGCTGGGGCGCCCTGCTGGATGAAGGCTCCAAGTCGATGGAAGTGGCCATCTGGCAACTCCTGTTCCCCGCCGGTTTCATGGTGGTGACCCTGTTCTGCTTCAACTTCCTCGGGGATGGTCTGCGTGATGCCCTCGATCCCAAGGATCGGTAAGACGCAAGCAATGCCGTAGGACCCGTCCGCTGGACACATAGCGCCAGCGGGATGGGCAGGCCTGCCTCACGACAGATCGATAAGGAGTGTTTATATGAAATTACTGGATGTGAAAGATCTGCGGGTCGAGTTCAAGACCCCGGACGGCAACGTGGTGGCCGTGAACGACCTCAACTTCTCCCTCTCCGCCGGCGAGACCCTCGGGATCGTCGGGGAGTCCGGCTCCGGCAAGTCCCAGACCGCCTTTGCCATCATGGGGCTGCTCGCCAAGAACGGCGTCATCACGGGCTCGGCCAAGTTCCAGGGGGAGGAGATCCTGAACCTGCCGGAGTCCAAGCTCAACCGTATCCGCTCCGAGAAGATCGCCATGATCTTCCAGGATCCCATGACCTCCCTGAACCCCTACATGAAGGTGAAGGATCAGCTGATGGAAGTGCTGATGCTGCACAAGGGGATGACCAAGGCCGCCGCCTTCGAGGAGTCGGTGCGCATGCTGGACGCGGTGAAGATCCCCGAGTCGCGCAAGCGGATGAACATGTATCCCCACGAGTTCTCCGGCGGCATGCGCCAGCGGGTGATGATCGCCATGGCGCTCCTGTGCCGCCCGCAGCTGCTCATCGCCGACGAGCCGACCACGGCGCTGGACGTGACGGTGCAGGCCCAGATCATGACCCTGATGAACGAGCTCAAGCGCGAGTTCAACACCGCCATCATCATGATCACCCACGACTTGGGCGTGGTGGCCGGCATCTGCGACAAGGTGCTGGTGATGTACGCCGGCCGTACCATGGAGTACGGCAAGGTGAACGACATCTTCTATCGGCCGAGCCACCCCTACACCGAGGGTCTGCTGCGCGCCATTCCCCGTCTCGACACCGAAGGGGAAGTGCTGCCCACCATCCCGGGCAATCCGCCCAACCTGCTGCGTCTGCCTACCGGTTGCCCCTTCCAGGAGCGCTGCCACCGGGTACACGAGATTTGCGGCCAGCAGTCCCCCATCCTCACCCCGTTCAATGACGGGCGGGAGCGGGCCTGCCACTGGGTGTCGGATGCCATCATCAAGGGAGTGAACTAAATGGGTACTGACAAGAAACTGCTGCTGGAAGTGTCCGACCTCAAGGTTCACTTCCAAATCAAGAGTGACAAGGCCTGGCCCTGGGCCAAGCCCTCCGCCCTGAAGGCGGTGGACGGGGTGACCCTGCGCCTCTACGAAGGGGAAACCCTGGGCGTGGTGGGGGAGTCCGGCTGTGGCAAGTCCACCTTCGCCCGCGCCCTCATCGGCCTGGTGCCGGCCACCGACGGCAAGGTGGTGTGGCTCGGGCAGGATCTGACCAAGCTCGAGCAGGGGGCGCTGCGGGAGAAGCGCAAGGAGATCCAGATGATCTTCCAGGACCCGCTGGCGTCGCTCAACCCGCGCATGACCATAGGCGACATCATTGCCGAGCCCCTCATCACCTTCTACCCGGCTCTGGGCAAGGAGGAGGTGAAGGAGAAGGTGCGCACCATGATGACCAAGGTGGGCCTGTTGCCGAACCTGGTGAACCGCTACCCCCACGAGTTCTCCGGCGGCCAGTGTCAGCGCATCGGCATCGCCCGGGCGCTCATCCTGGAACCCAAGATGATCATCTGCGACGAGCCGGTCTCGGCGCTGGATGTGTCCATCCAGGCCCAGGTGGTGAACCTGCTGAAATCCCTGCAAAAGGAGATGGGGCTCTCCCTCATCTTCATCGCCCACGACCTCTCCGTGGTGAAGCACATCTCGGATCGGGTGCTGGTGATGTACCTGGGCAACGCGGTGGAACTCGGCACCGGCAAGGAGATCTTCGCGAACCCCTTGCACCCCTATACCAAGGCGCTGATGTCGGCAGTGCCCATCCCGGATCCGGACGTGGAGCGCAGCAAGACCATCCAGATCCTGGAAGGGGATCTGCCGTCCCCCATGAACCCGCCGTCCGGTTGCGTGTTCCGTACCCGTTGCCCGGTGGCCGGCCCCGAATGTGCCAAGACCCGGCCCATGCTGGAGGGGAACTTCGATCACGCGGTCTCCTGCCTCAAGGTGGATCCGCTCTGACGAGAGCCTGAGAACGAGGGCGCCCGTGTGGCGCCCTTTTTTATTTTTACTCAGGGAGAAGATGCCTCTTGGCGTTACCTTTCGGGGCTGTTACTATCCGCCGCAACAAGGGGAGTAACTTCTCGCCGGTTTGTCGTCATTACGGTGCACACCTTTTCCTGCAGTGCACCCGGCAGCCGGGCAGTCGATGCAAATCGGCTGTAAGTGAGACCTTGCCGAGAGGCAAGGTGTATCTGCTCCAAACGCAAACCCACCGCCTCCCGGCCGTGGGTTTTGTCGTTTTGGGAGCAAGGAAAATGGGTGAATGGTGGATGTGGGCCGGCTTCTTCAGCATAGTGCTGGTCCTGTTGTGGATTGATATCCGCTTTGTCGGCGGCGGCAAGGCGCACAAGGTGTCGCTGAAAGAGGCGGGGATCTGGTCCCTCATCTGGGTCAGTGTGGCGCTCCTGTTCAACCTGGCCATCTGGCTCTGGCTGGATCACAGCGCCGGGCGCGAAATAGCCAACGAGAAGGGACTGGAGTTCCTCACCGGCTACCTCATCGAGAAGGCGCTGGCGGTGGACAACGTCTTCGTCTGGCTGATGCTGTTCGGTTACTTTGCCATTCCCGCCGAGCTGCAGCGTCGGGTGCTGCTCTACGGGGTACTGGGTGCCATCGTCATGCGTGCCGGCATGGTGTTCGCGGGCAGCTGGCTCATCGAGCAGTTCCACTGGATCCTCTACCTGTTCGGCGCCTTCCTGCTGCTGACCGGTGCCAAGATGCTGTGGGCGGCCGACAAGGAGCCGGATCTCGAGAACAACGCCCTGCTCGGCTGGATGCGTCGCCGCTTCAAGGTGACCGAGACCCTGGAGGGGGAGAACTTCTTCGTCTGGCGTGACGGTGTGCGCTACGCGACCCCGCTGCTGCTCATTCTGGTGCTGGTGGAGGTGAGCGATCTCATCTTCGCGGTGGACAGCATCCCGGCCATCTTCGCGGTGACCACGGATCCCTTCATCGTGCTGACCTCCAACATCTTCGCCATCATGGGGCTGCGCGCCATGTACTTCCTGCTGGCCGGTGTGGCCGAGCGCTTCGCCCTGCTCAAATACGGCCTGGCGCTGATCCTGATGTTCATCGGGGTCAAGATGTTGCTGCTGGATGTGTTCAAGATCCCGACCGGCATCGCACTCGGAGTAGTAGCATTGATCCTGCTGGCCTCCATGGGGCTGAGCCTCTGGGTGACCCGCAAGAAAGAGGGCGTGAAAGCGGCGTGATTGCCAACCTACTGAAAAGGGCTCCCCAGGGAGCCCTTTTTCATATCAGCGATTTGCTTAGCGCTTGATCTTCTTGGGGTTGGTGTAACCCCAGACGGTGTACATGTCCGCCAGCAGGGCGCCGTTGTACTCCTCCAGATCAGACTGCTTCACCTCGGCATCCCCCTGGCGGCCGAACAGGACCACCTCGTCACCGGGCTTGATCCCCTTGATGTCGGTCACGTCCACCATGGTGGTGTTCATGGAGGTCTTGCCCACGACAGGAGCCTTCTGGCCATGGATCAGCACATAGGCCTTGTTGCTCATGGCGCGGCGGTAGCCGTCGGAGTAACCCATCGGCAGGTTGGCGAGCAGGGAGTCGCGCTTGAGGGTGAAGGTACGGTCATAACCGACGGTGTTGCCCGCCGGGTAGTGGTTGACGGAGGCGACCTGGGTCTTGAACGCCATCACCTTCTTGTACTCGGTGTAGGAGGGGATGGTGTCGCCATAGATGATGCCGCCTGGGCGCACCATGTCAAAGTAGGCTTCCGGCACTTCCAGGGTGGCGAAGGAGTTGGCGGCGTGGATGGTGAGCTTGCTGCGATCCAGCTTGCCGGCGTCGATCAGCCACTGGTAGTCCAGCTTGAACTGGGCCAGCCCCATCTTGACGTCTTCTTTCTCCTCCACCGGGAAGTGGGTCATGATGCCGACCGGGGTGATCCCCTTGAGCTTGATCATGGCCAGGGCGTCTTCCTTGGCATCTGCCTGGCGCAGGTCGATGCCGTTGCGGCTCATGCCGGCGGAGTTCAGACCGATGTGCACCGGAATATTGGTGTTGTGGCGCTGGGCGATGTCGGCGATCCCCTGGGCACTGGCCAGGCTGCCGACCAGCTCTTCCATCTTGTAGGGCAGGGCCTGCTCAACTTCATCCGGGGTGGCGGCGCGCACCCGCATCAGACGACCCTCGAAGCCCTTCTCGCGGGCCACGCGGGCCTCTTCGTTGCTGGCGATGCCGATGCAGGGGATGCCTGCCTTGACCACGGAGGGCACCAGCAGATCGATGCCGTGACCGTAGGCGTCGGCCTTCATGATGGCGCAGATCTGCGGGCCCTTGTCACCCAGGCGATTTTTCAGGGTCTGGATGTTTTGCTCGAAGGCGCCGAGATCCACTTCCAGCCAGGCGTTGGTGGCGGTCTGCTCCTGACCGTTGCGGTGGTCGCTCGCGAGCGGCAGATAGGGGGCGGCAACCGCCTGGCCGGCCAGCAGACCGAAGATCAGGGTCGCGAGCAGCGTTTTCTTGTGCATGGGATGTTACCTTCTTATTGTCTCAGTTGAGGTGCGCCCTGTGTGGGCGCGTGTGTCTGCATCTTGGGGATTTATTCGTATGTGGATGATATTTATCCATTTTTTCCAAGGTGTCAGCGTTGGGAGTGTAACTTAACGGCGCCATTCGTGGCACGGGGAACGGGAAGAAAATATGCGTTTAGCGGTGCGGATCCCACCTTTGCTGTTGTTTGTGGTCATCGTGCTCGTCATGTGGCTGGGACGGGGGGAGGCGAGGGGGGCGCCGCTCCTGCTCGTGCCTGCCGCAGTGCTGTGGGTGGCGGGAGGTCTGCTGGGGGGCGGGGCGCTCCTGCGCTTCAGGCGCCAGGGCACCACTGTGCATCCCCTGCGCCTGGATGAGAGCCGGGTGCTGGTGACGGAGGGCGTCTATCGTGTCAGCCGCAATCCCATGTACCTGGGTCTGCTCTGCTGGACGATGGCGCTGGCCTGTTATCTGGGCGGGCTGGCCGTCTGGCTCGTCCCGCTGCTGTTGTGGGGCTGGCTCAGCCGCTTTCAGATAGTGCCGGAAGAGCAGGCGCTGCAAAGGCGCTTTGGCGAGGCATATGCGAACTACTGCCGCCGGGTACGGCGCTGGTGCTGAACCGCTCTCCCGCGTGCAGAGCCAGGCGATGGAGATAAAAAAACGGCCCGCAGATGCGGGCCGTTTTGATGAGGTGGCGATTAAGGGATCACGCCTTGGCGGTATCCACCTCGCCAAGCGGTGCGGTTTCACCCAGGCTGTCCTCGCTCTTGGCGACCACGCTCGCGGCGATGGCGTTGCCCAGCACGTTGGTGGCGGAGCGACCCATGTCGAGGAAGTGATCGATGCCGAGCAGCAGCAGGATGCCCGCTTCCGGGATCTGGAACTGGTTGAGGGTGGCGGCAATCACCACCAGGGAGGCGCGCGGCACGCCGGCCATCCCCTTGGAGGTGACCATCAGCAGCAGCAGCATGGTGATCTGCTGGGCCATGGAGAGCTCGATGCCGTAGGCCTGGGCGATGAACATGACCGCGAAGGTGCAGTACATCATGGAGCCATCCAGGTTGAAGGAGTAGCCCATGGGCAGCACGAAGCTGGCGATGCGCTTGTCACAACCGAACTTCTCCAGCCTGTCCAGGGTCTTGGGATAGGCGGCCTCGGAGCTGGCGGTGGAGAAAGCCAGCAGGATGGGCTCGCGGATCAGGGCCAGCAGGCTCAGGATGCGGCGGCGGATGAAGAGGCTGCCCATGGCGATGAGCAGCAGCCAGAGGCAAGCCAGCGCCAGGTAGAACTGGGCCATGAAGGTGCCGTAGGTGGCGAGGATGCCGAGCCCCTCCTTGGCGACCATGGCGGCGATGGCGCCAAATACCGCGAAGGGGGCGAAGTTCATCACGTAGCCGGTCACCTTCAGCATGATCTCGGCACCGCTGGCCATCAGCATGACCACCGGTTTGGCGGCATCCCCCAGGGCGGCGGCGGCCAGTCCGAAGAAGAGGGAGAACACCACGATCTGCAGGATCTCGTTGGTGGCCATGGCCTCGACCACGCTCTTGGGGATGGCGTGGGTGATGAAGTCCTTGAGAGAGATGGCGGTTGCCGTCACGCCCGAGCTGGCGGAGTTATCGGGCAGGGAGAGGGAGAGCCCCACCCCCGGTTGCATCAGATGGACCATCACCAGCCCCAGGGTCAGTGACAGCAGGGAGGCGAGCATGAACCAGCCCAGGGTCTTGACGCCGATGCGGCCCACGGTGCGGGTGTCCCCCATCTTGGCGATACCGACCACCAGGGTGGTGAACACCAGGGGGGCGATGATCATCTTGATGAGCCGCAGGAAGATGTCGGTCAGCAGGGTGATGTCGCTGGCAAAGCCGGCGGCCTGAGCGGGGGCCAGCAGGCGATAACCCTGCCCGATAACAATGCCAAGCAACATCGCGATGAGGATGGCAACGGTTAATTTATTCATTTTCATGGGGGGTGTCCCAGTCTCGATATGTGCAGTGCCTGTGCGGGTGGGCAGGGTGCCACCTCAGTCCTTTTTTGTGAGCCGGGCCGTGGAATTCAGACAGCCGGTGTGCTGGAGCATGCCTAATCGTGGAGGGGAAATCCAGTGGCTTATCGCAGAACTTTATGTGGTTATTGGTGAAATTAGATGTAAATGCTGTTAATTAATTATATTAATCGCTGTTTATTTTGATTTTATCAAGATAAATCGCTTCCAGGCTCTGTTCGTTCAACCGGTGAGGCTCCAGGGTAAAGATGAGCAGCGCCGACGTGCGATGCTCCACGTGCATCTCCTCCATGAAGGTATCGGGTTCGTACTCATCAAAGCCGAAACGGGGGCGTTCTGGCCTCACCCTGACCGCATCCCGCGACAGGGTCAGCTCCTGTACATGCACCCAGGGGAAACCCCGGGCCAGCGCCATCTCTCCGGCCCGCTTGAGCACGTATTTGCGGGCGGTTTCCCTGTCCACCAGCTCGTTGCCGACAAACTCCAGCTGCCACTTCTCCGGCCCGAGCCGTGTCTGGGAGAAGCCGGTCTGGCCGTTCCAGAAGGACTTCTCGCTGTCATAGGCGGTGGCGCAGCCCGCGAGTTGCCCCATCAGCAGGCAGCACAGGGCGAGGACGGGAAGGGAGTGGCGGGGAGGCGACATGATGCGGACCGGTTGGCGAACGGGATTTCACTACAGCACAAAGGGGGAGGCCAGACAATCGCGGGGCGAGGGCTGCCCATAAAAGAAAAGGCCTTGTCGTTCGACAAGGCCTTTCTCGGGGAATTTGGTCGGTGTGAGAGGATTCGAACCTCCGACCCTCTACACCCCATGCAGATGCGCTACCTGGCTGCGCTACACACCGACGGAGTCAGCTCGGCTGACGGGGGCTGAGTTTATGGAGATGGACCCGCCCTGTCAACAGGGGAAATACAGGGTTGCGATCGTTTGCCTGCTTTGCGAGCAAATGGCGCTCAAAGTACCGCCGCGTGTGGGAAATTTGACCTGGTGATGCCTGTTTTCGGGTGTTTCTGGCGACCATGAAAATGGCCGCCCGGAGGCGGCCATGTTTACCCGTGGTGACGGATCAGCGGTTGAAGGTCAAGCGCTTGCCCAGCACCTTGTCGGTGACCTGACCGTTCTGCCAGGCGATCTGGCCATTGACCAGGGTCATGTCGATGGTGCTCTGGAAGCGGTAGCCGTTGAACGGGGACCAGCCGCACAGGTAGAGCAGGTTGCTGTCGGTGACCACGTAGGGCTTGCCCAGATCCAGCAGCACCAGGTCGGCGAAGTAGCCTTCCCGGATGTAGCCGCGATCCTGCACCTGGAAGCGCTCGGCCACCGCGTGGGAGGTCTTCTTGACGATGGTCTCCAGGCTGAAGACCCCGTTGTGGTAGAGCTCCAGCAGCGCCTGCAGGGAGTGCTGCACCAGGGGCACGCCGGACGGCGCCTTGAAGTAGCTGTTCTGCTTCTCCTCCCAGGTGTGGGGGGCGTGGTCCGTGGCGATGATGTCCAGCACGTCGTTGCGTACCGCATCCAGCAGGGCGTGCTGGTCGGCGGCGCTTTTCACCGCCGGGTTGCACTTGATCTGGCTGCCCAGGGTGTCGTAGTCCGCCTCGTTGAAGAACAGATGGTGAACGCACACCTCGGCGGTGATGTTCTTGTCCTTGAGATCCTTCAGGTCCGGGGTGGCGGTAAAGAGCGACAGCTCTTTCGCCGTGGTCAGGTGCAGCACGTGCAGCTTGGCGCCGTACTGTTTGGCCAGAGAGACCGCCATGCTGGAAGACTTGTAGCAGGCGTCGGCGCTGCGGATGCGGCCGTGCTCGCGCATGGGCACATCCTCGCCCCACTTGGCGCGGGCTTCGTCTTCCAGCACCTTGATGCTGGGGGTGTCCTCACAGTGGGTGACGATCATCACCGGGCTCTCGCGGAAGATGGCCGCCAGGGTCTCCTGGTTGTCCACCAGCATGTTGCCGGTGGAGGCCCCCATGAAGATCTTGATGCCGCAGGACTGCTTGGGATCGAGCTTCTTGATCTCTTCCAGGTTGTCGTTGGTGGCACCGAGGTAGAAGCTGTAATTGGCGGCGGCGGAGTTGGCGGCTATCTGGTATTTGGCTTCGAGGGCGTCGATGGTGGTGGTCTGGGGATTGACGTTGGGCATTTCCATGAAGCTGGTGGTGCCACCGGCCACGGCGGCCCGGGATTCACTGGCGATGGTTCCCTTGTGGGTCAGGCCGGGCTCCCGGAAATGGACCTGATCGTCGATCATCCCGGGGATGAGGTGACGGCCGGTCGCATCGATCACCACGGCATCGGGGGCGCTGATGTCCGGGGCGATGCGGGCGATCCGCTCCCCCTCGATCAACACGTCGGAGGCATAGATGCGGCCTTCGTTGACCAGGGTGGCATTCTTGATAAGCAATTTGTTCATGGGGGGTTCCAGTTCCTTTGCCGATAATCCGGGGTCATAATATCGCAAACTGCACTTTCTCTGTAGCAAGGCCTGAGTAATGAAGTTATTTGTTAGAGATTTGACTGTGATCGATTCCAGCTATCTGTGTGAACGCCGCGGTATGGTGGGCGAGAGTTGGCTGGTGGACATCGAGATGAGCGGCGAGCTCAACGAGATGAGCATGCTGCTGGACTTCGGCCGGGTGAAGAAGCTCATCAAGTCCATCATCGATGAAGAGGTGGATCACAAGCTGCTGGTGCCGACCGAGAGCCCCCTGGTGCATATCCACCCACTGGACAACGACGAGTGCACCGTGGATCTGCTGCGTCCGGGCCGCTCCATCCACCTGCGCTGTCCGAGCCAGGGCTTCGCCTTCATTCCCGCGCCCCAGGTGGACAAGGAGTCCGTCACCCGTTATCTGCTGGCGGTGCTGGCCAAGCGGCTGCCGGGCAACATCAAGGATTTGACCCTGACGTTGCGCCAGGAGCGCATCGACGGTGCCTTCTACCACTACAGCCACGGCCTGAAGAAGCACGACGGCAACTGCCAGCGCATCGCCCACGGCCACCGCTCCCCCATCGAGATCCTGGTGGATGGCGAGCGTGACGAGGAGCTGGAGCTGAACTGGGCCGAGCGCTGGGCCGATATCTACCTCGGCACCGAAGAGGACAGGGTGGCCCTGTCCGAACTGGCGCTGAGCGAGCAGGCCAGGGCCCATCTGGGTGAGCACCACCAGGGCTTCAAGTACCTGGCGCCCCAGGGGCTGTTCCAGCTCGCCATGCCGGCGGCAGAGGTGGAGATGATCGATACCGACACGACCATAGAGCTGCTGGCCCACTACATCGCCCGCGAGGTGAAGAAGCAGGTAGGGGACAAGTTCGTCAAGATCGTGGCCTATGAAGGGGTCGGCAAGGGCGCCATCGCCTACGCCTGATCCCGCCCCCTCCTGGCAATAAAAAGGCCCCGCCGATGCGGGGCCTTGTCGTTTGGGCTCACGACCATCAGGCGCTGAGGCGGAAGCGCTGGACCAGCCCTTCCTGCTGCTCGGCCAGGGTGTCGAGCTGCTGGCTGGTCTCGGCGACCCGCTCTATCCCCTGATAGTTGAGATCCGAGATGTCGGAGATGCGGTTGAGGTTGGTGGCGATATCCGCGCTGGTGGCCTGCTGCTGCTCGGCAGCGGAGGCTATCTGGCTCGACATGTCGCTGATGAGCACGACGATGCCCTGCACCTCCTCCATGGCATTGTTGGCCTGGGAGCTCTGATCCACGCAGCTGTCCATCTCGCGGGAGCACTCCTGCATCACGTTGACCGCCCGGGCGACCCCCTGCTGCAGGTTCTCGATCATGGTCTGGATTTCGCTGGTGGACTGGGCGGTGCGACCGGCGAGGTTGCGCACCTCGTCCGCTACTACTGCAAACCCTCGGCCCTGCTCGCCGGCCCGGGCTGCCTCGATGGCGGCGTTGAGGGCCAGCAGATTGGTCTGCTCGGCGATGCCGCGGATGACGTCGAGGATGTTGCCAATCTGGCCGCTCATGGCGCTCACATCGCCGATCACCTTGCCGGTCTGCTGCAGCTTGCCCGCCAGCTGGTGGGTGGTGGTGATGTTGCCGGCCATCACCTTGCGGCCCATCTCGGAGGCCTTCTCCACGTCCATCACCCGCTCCAGGGTCTGGTTGGCGGCCTGGGCCACCTCCCGTACCGAGGCCTCCATCTGGGTCATGGCGGCGGCGACCGAGGCGGTCTCCTGGCGCTGTTTCTCCAGATCCGCCCGCACCGATTCCGTGGTGTGGCGGTTGTCGTGGGCGGCGCTGTTGAGCTGGTTGGAGGCCTGGGAGAGCTGCCTGAGCACATCCCCCATCTGCTGGATCAGCAGGTTGATCTGGCCGCCGATCTGGCCGAACTCGTTCTGGCTCTTGAAGCCGACCCGCTGGGTCATGTCGCCCTGGGTCACTTCGGTCAGCACCCGCAGCAGCTCTTTAAGGGGGAGGCGGATGGCTTTGCCCAGGGTGAAAGCCACCAGGATGGCGACGACGATGGCGATGACGATGCTGATCCCCTGGGTGAGGGTGCTCTGGGTCTGTACCCGGTCGGAGGCCTTGATGCTGGCGTTCATGAGCTGCTGGCTCTGGGCCGTGATCCCTTCGAGCTTGTTCTGGATGCCGAGGATGAGCTGGCTCGCCTCCTTGCTCCGCTCCCGCATGGCCTGCTGCTGTTTCATCAGGGCCAGGTACTGGAACAGCACACCGTCGTTGCCCGTGGTATCACGCACAAAGCCATGGACGTAGTGGCCCATGTTGTTGTCGAAGTCCTTGAGCTCCCCCTGGAGATCCTTGATGGTGCTGTTGAACCCCTCGATCTGCATCTTGTTGCGCTTGAGCGCCGCCTCAATGGGGGCGGGGATGCTCTGGTTCAGGGCATCCATGGTGGAGAGCTCGATGGCGGAAAGCTTGGTGGTCAGGGTCTCGGAGAGCATCTTGATGAAGCTGTCGTCCACGGTGACCATCATGTCGCCGAGGTTCTTCTTGAACTGGGGCAGGCTGACCTGGAACTGGCCCTTGGCCAGATTGACCTTGTGCAGTCGGGTGAGCAGGGCCTCGTGTTCGCCGGGCAGGGTCTGGGTGAGTTGCAGGTAGTCATCCACCAGTTTGCCGAGGGCCTGCATGTCACCCTGCAGCTGGGGATGGGGCGCCAGCTGCTGCTTGAGGCTGGCCAGCATCTTGTCCACCTGTCCCTTGGCCTGCTGCAGTTCCGCCACCTCTTCCGGCAGACGCTTGATATCCTGTTCGGTCAGCACGTCGGTGAGCCACTTGTTGGCGCTGAGGAGGCTGATCTGGGTCTGGCTGCTGGCAAGCACCAGGGGCATGGACTCCTGGGTCACCTGATGGAGGGCGCTGCCGAGTTCGTTCTGGCCGCGAAAGGTCAGTACCGCGCTGGCGACCATGACGGCGACCAGGATGGCAAAGCCCAGATAGACTCTCTGTAAAATCGAGAGGTCTGACATAGTTTGTTTCATTATTGTCCCGCTGTCTGTGCAAAAGTCCCTTGCCTGAGTACCCCGTCCCTTTGATACCCTGCATGCCCCGAAGGGGATGTCGCCCAGGTACGCGGGACGTCATCCTCGCTATCGGTATTCTTCACAATAACTGAAGGGATTGGGACAACGGCTGTGTCAAATGTCGGCTTGTGTCACACTTGGCGGACCAAGGCGGCATATTTGGGAGCCGCTTGAGTTTTGTGTTGAATTTTCTTTTTCCTATAAAGGAGTTACCCATGGCGCAAGAAACCATTTTCAGCAAAATCATCCGCAAAGAGATCCCCGCCGACATCCTTTATCAAGACGAGCTGGTGACCGCCTTTCGCGACATCCAGCCCAAGGCCAAGACCCATATCCTGATCGTGCCCAACGTGCTGATCCCCACCGTCAACGACGTGGAGCCCGATCACGAGCTGGCGCTCGGCCGCATGTTCACCGTGGCCCGCAAGCTGGCGGCCGATGCCGGGATCGCCGAGGACGGCTACCGCCTCATCATGAACTGCAACCGCCACGGCGGGCAGGAGGTCTACCACATCCACCTGCACCTGGTCGGTGGCCAGCCCCTGGGACCCCTGCTCAGCCTGTGATGCCTTCGCCTCTTCGACTGGCCGGCCCGCTGCTGGCCAGTCTTCTGCTGGGGGGCTGTGCCTCCTTCTGGCAGGACATGTTCGTCTCCTATTCCGATCAGATGGTCCCCCTGCGCAACCAGTTGCTGCTGGGCCATGCCGCCGAGGCCCTGCCCGAGGTGCGCGAGTCGACCCCGGGGGACGACACCTATGTGCTGGACCAGCTGGAGAAAGGGCGCATCGCCTGGCTGGCGGGGCAGGACGGCGCCAGCAAGCAGGCCCTGACCGCCGCCGACAGCCGGCTCACCTGGGAGGACAATCAGGCCGAATACCGCCTGAGCCGGGGGCTGGCCCAGGCGGGGAGCCTGATGACCAACGATCAGACCATGGCCTACCGGGCGCCGGACTACGAGCGCACCATGCTGCACCACTATCTGGCCCTGGGTTACCTGCAGCGGGGAGATGCCGGCGGCGCCCTGGTGGAGGTGCGCCGGGCCAACCAGGTGCAGGAGCGGGCACTCGCCCGCCGGGCCGACGAGGTGCGCAAGGCCGCGCAGGAGGGGACGCAGGACGACACCGACGGGGAGATGCGCCAACGGATGTCGCGGTCGGCTCCCGAGCTGGATCGCCTGATCGGCAAGGTGAAGAACGGTTTTCAGAACGCCTACACCTTCTATTTCTCCGGCGTGCTCTACGAGGCGGCCGGGGATATCAACGACGCCTGGGTCGACTATCAGCGCGGCTACCAGATAGCACCGGACAACAGGAGCCTGCAGGATGCCCTGCTGCGCCTGGCCAGGCTTCGCGGCTCCCCCGAGGAGATCAAGGAGACCGAGCAGAAGATCGGCCGCAAGGCACCGCAGCCGGTCAAGGATCAGGGCCAGCTGGTGGTGCTGTTTGAAGATGGGCTCATCCCGGCGCGGCGGGAGTTCTTCCTGCCGCTGCCCCTCTCCACCTCGGGCGGCGATTTTCGTACCTTTACCGTGACGGTGCCCTATTACGACAACCGGGCAAGCGCCAGCGGCCCGCTCGCGGTCACCCTGGGCACGCGGGTGGAGCAGACCAGCGAACTGGTCAGGCTGGAGGCGCTGGCCGCCAAGGATCTGCAGGAGCGGTTGCCGGGCATGCTGACCCGCCAGGCCCTCAGGCTGGTGGCCAAGGAGCAGTTGAGACGCAGCGCCGCCAAGGAGGGGGGCGATGTGGGCAACATCCTGGTGGGGATCTTCAACACCCTCTCGGAGCGGGCGGATACCCGCAGCTGGTTGACGCTGCCTGCCCAGGCGTCG
The DNA here is from genome assembly GCF_019048365.1 of Aeromonas sp. FDAARGOS 1415. Classification (NCBI taxonomy): domain Bacteria; kingdom Pseudomonadati; phylum Pseudomonadota; class Gammaproteobacteria; order Aeromonadales; family Aeromonadaceae; genus Aeromonas; species Aeromonas sp. FDAARGOS 1415. The sequence goes on from NZ_CP077363.1 coordinate 3,043,547, forward strand.
AGCTGGCAGGGGATGGTGCCGGCGGGGGAGGTCAGCCTGACCCTGGGGGCGGGCAGCGCCATGCGCACCCTGCCGCTCACCGTCCACGGCGGGCGCACCACGCTGGTGTGGGTGCAGCGCCTGGGGAGTGGGCTCACGACCCGGGTGATGCCCCTGTGAGGGCGTCCGGGCAATGGCAATCCACATGAACGACCGGTTCGGCCCCAGGCCGCCGGCGAGGAGAACAAGATGAAAGCACAAGGGTTGGCTCTGGGCCTGGTTCTGCTGCTGGCAGGCTGCGCCACCAATACCTCTGGCGTGGCGCTCTATGGCGCGGCGGGCGCCGCGGCGGTGGCGGAGCAGCACCAGAACGTCAACGTCACCCTGACCGAGCTGAGCCGCCGTCAGCAGAACGGCCTGCTGCAGGTCAATGTGGCGGCCGCCAGCACCCAGCGCGGCGACAACAAGCTGCAATATCTCTTCTACTGGTATGACGAGGCGGGGCAGGAGCTGGCCAGCGATGGCCGTGGCTGGACGCCCCTCAAGCTGCACGGCTACCAGACCCGCACCCTGTCTGCCCTGGCGCCGAGCCCGGCCGCCCGGGGTTACCGGATTTACGTTCGCGAAGTGATTGAGGAATCCTACTGATGAAAATGAATCATGCCCTGCTGATCCTGACTGGCGCCCTGCTGCTGGGCGGCTGCTCCAGCACCACCGTCAGCTATGGCGATCCCACCGAGACCGAGACGGTCACCGTGGATTACGGCTCCAGCGACCTGCAGGCCATCGCCGACAAGATGGCGGACTCCCTGCTCGCCTCGCCGGCCACCAGCGAGATCACTGCGGGCGGTCGTCCCGTGATGTACATGGATTCCATCCGTAACAAGACCTCGGAGCACATCGACACCGAGGCCATCACCGACACCCTGCGCACCAAGCTGCTGCGCGCCGGCAAGTTCCGCTTCGTCGACATGAGCAAGGTGGCGGCGGTCAAGCAGCAACTCGACTACCAGCAGAGCAGCGGCATGGTGGATCCCGCCACCATGGTGCGCCTGGGCAAGCAGACCGGTGCCCGCTACATGGTCTATGGCAACCTCGCCAGCATCGTCAAGGACAACGGCAAGGTGAAGGATGTCTACTACCAGATGACCATGAACCTGATGGATCTGGAGAATGGCGAGCTCTTGTGGGCCGACCAGAAAGAGATCCGCAAGCAGGCCAAGAAGTCCACCTTTGGCTGGTGACCACGTAGCGTGCCAGGGGGCGCTGACGGATCTGGCGCTGCTCGCCAGTCTGCCAGCGCCCTGGTGCAACGGACGGCTGGCGCCGCTTGGCCGTGGCCTGACCAACGGCAACTATCGACTCAGCCTCCCCTCGGGGCAGTGCGCCTTCCTGCGGTGCGGCCACCCGGATCCGGTGCGCCTCGGCATCGACCGGGCCACCGAATGGCAGCTCTATCAGGGGGCCGTGGAGCAGGGGCTGGCACTGCCCTGCCATCACGGCGACCCCGCCAGCGGCCTGATGCTGCTGGCGTGGTGCGACGAGCCGAACTGGGCCGAGCAGGCGCCGCCGCCCGCCGAGCAGCCCCGCCTGCTGGCGGAGGTACTGGCACGGCTGCATCGCCTGCCGGTCCCCGGGGTGGTGATGGCGGTGCGGGCCCACAGCGCCGGGTATCGTGACCGCCTGGCGCGAGTGCCCGGCTGGCTGCCTGCGCTGGAGCGGGGGCTGCTCGCGAGCCGGGAGCCCACCGATTGCTGGCTCCCTTGCCATCACGATCTCAATCCGGCTAACTTGTTGGGACCGCGTCCCTGGGTCATCGACTGGGAGTATGGCGCCGCCGGTCATCCGGGCTTCGAGGTCGCCAGCATCCAGCGTACCCATGGCTGGAGCGAAGAGCAGCGGCGTCAGTTGGAGAGCTGCTATCTTGAAGGCGTAGGAGCGCATAAGCTGCTCAATGACAAAGGATTTCAGGCCGACGCCTTCCTGCCATGGGTCGATTACATCGGCCTGTTGTGGGCGCTGCTGATGGCCGAGCAACAACCGGGGCCCGAGTATCAGGCCCTGATCGACACGAACCGCCAGCGCCTGGAGTGAATCCTGGCAAGGGTGTGAGAGACGCTTGTATTCAATGAATGGGAGGCATGCATGGTGACCACATTCTCATGGCGTCAACCTCGTAGCTGGAGCCTGTTGCTGCTCTGCCTGCTGCTGACGGGTTGCGCCACCCGGGTGATCTATTACTGGCTCGACTCGGCCATCGTCTGGCAACTGGACGACTACTTCTCCCTGAACCGCAGCCAGAAGACGCTGCTGGACAAGGAGGTGAAGGGATTGATGGCCTGGCACCGGCAGCACGAGCTGCCCCTCTATGCCCGGGATCTTGACGCTTTGGCCAAGGCGGTGGCCAGCCCCATGACGCCGGCCCAGGTGACTGAGCACCTGGACAGAACCCAGGCGAGCCTGACACGCACCCTGGAGAACGCGATTCCCCGTACGGTGCGCCTTGCCAGTACCCTGACCGACGCCCAGGTGGCGCACTTCATGACCGACAGGGTGAAGCGCCAGCAGGAGCGTCAGCATGACTTTGCCACCCAGTCGAAGGCCGAGATGATGAAGGGCTTTCGGGAGAAGATGAACGAGCGCCTGGTGTTCTGGATAGGCAAGGTGAAGCCCGCCCAGGCGCCCCTCGTCAACCAGTGGGCCGAGTGGCAATACGAGATGATGGCCCCCTGGCTCGATTTCCAGGAGGCCTGGACCAGGGAGCTCGACCGGCTGATGAAGCAGCGCCAGAGCCCGAATTTCGGCCAGGAGCTGACCCGCCTGCTGCAGCAGGGGGATGGCCTGATGGATGGCCGTTTCACCGGCTACACGGACAAGTCCCGCCAGCGCACCATCCAGTGGCTCAGCGATTTGAGCCAGTCCATGGATCTCTCCCAGCGGGCCCATCTCTATACCCTGCTCAAGGACTATGCCGATGACTTCGAGGAGATGACCCGAGGCCGCTGAGGGGAGGGCACCGGGCAACGCCAGGGCGGCGACCGACGGGGTCGCCGCCCTTGTTCTTGTGGGGGCGGCTGTGGTAGCTTGCCCTTTCTATTTTTCGGGAATTAACTATTTGAGCCTGCTGGACAAAGTGAAACTTGCGGCGATGGCCCTGCTCATCGCACTCACTCTGTTGCTCTGCGCCGTCCAGGTGGAGGGGCTCAGGCTGCCCGTTTCCCAGGTTTCCCAGGTTTCCCAGGTTTCCCAGGGCCAGCTCGTCGATGCCCGGCCGACCTCTGCCCAGAGTGTGGATCAGCACGCCATCCCGGACCATGGCGCCAGCCAGGGGGACGATGGGGCCGTCAAGTTCATCGGTGCCCACCAGAATCACCTGCTGCGTCTCGAGCACTCCCTGAACCGCGATCACCAGCCCGGCAGTGTGGTCTACGAGCTGGTGATGAGCTGGTCCCAGCAGGCCATCCTGCTGCTGCTGTGCGGCCTCTTGCTTTACGCCGCCCTCGGCTACCCGAGGAGCAGCTTCCTCGACCACTTTGCCACCATTCACCGGCGCCGCCTGCAGCGCCGGCACCTGCAGTACCGCTTCACCCAGGGCCTGCAGCCCGCCTGATCCCGATGGGGTCAGATAGCCAACTGTTGCCTCATCCTCTCTTTGTGGCCGCTCACGTCCCGTGAACGGCCAGGCTGCCTTGTTTCATTTTTTCGCACGGAGCGGCAATGCGTCGCCCCTTGCCATCGCCTGACAGAGGCCGATTTCATGAGAAGAAAGAGTCATACCATCATGAACCGCATGAGCCTGTGGCAGTACGCCCTGCTGCTGCTGATGCTGGTCACCTTCGCGTTTTATTCCCTGCCCACCTTTTTCGGTGAGCAGCCCTCCCTGGGCCTGCATGGCCAGACCCGGCTGACGCAGGCGCAGCAGCGCCTGCTGGAGGAGAACCGGATCGCCCCCCAGAAGCTGGTTGCCCAGAAAGAGCGGGTGGAGCTGGTGTTCGCCACCCAGGGGGAGCAGCAACTGGCCAAGCAGTTGCTGGAGCAACAGGGGGTGGACAGCGCCGCCCTGACCCTGGAGTTTCACTCCAACGCCCCTACCTGGATCAGCCGGCTCGGCGCCGACCCCATCAAGCTCGGCCTGGACCTGCGCGGCGGCTCCCAGCTGCTGATCGGGGTGGACGTGGATTTTGTCATCGACACCCAGACCAAGAACCTGGTGGACACCCTGCGCACCCGCTTTCGCGAGGCGAACCTGCGCGGGGCCAGCGTGACCCGCACGGCGCAGGGAGCCGTGGCGGTCACCCTGCCCGAGGTGGCGGAGCAGGAGCGCTGGCTCTCCATCATCAAGGAGAGCGCGGGCACCCGTCAGGATCAGTGGACGCTGACCCGTGCCGGCAATGCATTGACCCTGGTGCTGAGCGAATCTGAGCGCACCCTGCTGGTCAACAACGCCGTGACCCAGAACCTGTCGATCCTCAAAAAACGGATCAACGAGCTGGGCATCGTCGAGGCCTCGGTCCAGCGCCAGGGGCAGGACGGCATCCGCATCGAGCTGCCAGGGGTGCACAACCCCAGGCAGGCGAAGGAGGTGATCGGCGCCACCGCGTCGCTCGCCTTCTACGAGGCCAAGGCGGACAGCCGCTTCTTCATGGCGGATCGCAGCGGCCAGGCGGTGGGACTCGCCCGCCAGCCGGTGCTGACCGGCGAGCACATCGTCGATGCCCGCGCCAACATGGGGGAGATGGGCCAGCCCCAGGTCAACATCGTGCTGGACACCCTGGGGGGCAGCAAGATGAACCAGTTCAGCCGCCAGCACGTGGGCAAGCCCATGGCCACCGTCTTCACCGAGTACAAGACCAATGCCGAGGGGCGGCTGCGTGCCCGCAGCGAGGTGATCAACGTCGCCACCATCCAGACCGCCCTGGGCAACCAGTTCCGCATCACCGGCATCGGCAGTCTGCCGGAGGCCCAGGAGCTCGCCATGTTGCTGCGGGCCGGCGCTCTCACCGCGCCGCTGAAGATCCTGGAGGAGCGCTCTATTGGTCCGACCCTGGGTCTGCAGAACATCGAGGCGGGCTTCACCGCCCTGGCGTTCGGCATGGCGGGCATGATGCTGTTCATGATGGCCTGGTATCGCAAGTTCGGCTGGGTCGCCATCACGGCGCTGGTCGCCAACCTCTTGATGCAGGTGGGGATGCTGGCGGTGCTGCCGGGGGCCGTGCTGACTCTGCCCGGCATCGCCGGTCTGGTGCTCACCGTGGGCATGGCGGTGGATACCCATGTGCTGATTTTTGAGCGGATCAAGGATCGCCTGCGGGAGGGGGGGAGTCTCGCCAATGCCATCGACTTTGGCTACCGCTCCGCCTTCAGCACCATCTTCGACGCCAACATCACGACGCTCATCTGCGCCGTGGTGCTCTATGCCATCGGCTCCGGACCGCTGCAGGGCTTCTCCATCACCCTGATCCTGGGGCTCATCTCCAGCATGGTGACCGGCATCTGGGGCACCCGCGCCATCATCAACCCCCTGTGGGGCAACAGCCGCGCCAGGCTGCTGAGGGTATGACCATGACCCGACCTCATCACCATGACGCCGCGCCTGTGAGCCCATCTGGCCTGCGCGCCGACCGCTTCCTGCCGGGAAGCCTGAACCATCTGACGTCGAGGGAAGAACAATGCTGAGAATGATCTTTGCCATGGGGCTGACCCGCTGGCGCTATATCGGTCTGTGGACCTCCGTGCTGCTGACCCTGGCCTGCGTGGCCGTGCTGGCCACCAAGGGGCTGGCCCTCGGCCTCGACTTCACCGGCGGCATTTTGCTGGAGTTTCGCATCCAGACCCTGAAGGAGGCCCACGAGCTCAACGCCCTGCTGACGGCCCCCCTCGCGGGGGCCGTGGAGCTGCACGGCGCCGGCGTACCCGGAGAGTGGCTCATCAAGCTGCCCCCCCACGCGCTGCCCTGGGCGGCGGAGGATCTGGCCACCATGCTGGGGCAGCAGCTGGCCCTGCCGGTGGAGCTCTTGCGCACCACCATAGTCGGGCCCCAGGTGGGCGCCGAGCTGTTCCAGCAGGGGATGCTGGCGGTGCTGGTGGCCTCGCTCGCCATCTCCGCCTACCTGGCAGTGCGCTTCGAGTGGCGTCAGGCCATCGGCATCCTGGTGTCGGTGCTGCACGACGGCCTGGTGGCGATCGGGCTTCTCGCGCTCTTTGACATCGAGTTCGACCTCAACGTCATCGCCGGCCTGATGGCGGTGATCGGCTACTCCCTCAACGACAGCATCGTCATCTCCGACCGGCTGCGGGACTTGCTGGGCTCGCGCACCCGCATGGGGATCCATGAGTGTTCCGATGTGGCCATCAAGGCGACCTTCAGCCGCACCATGATCACCTCGGGCACCACCCTCTTCACCGTGGGGGCCCTGCTCCTGTTCGGCGGCGATGCCCTCTACGGTTTCTCCTTCACCCTGTTCGCCGGCATCCTGGTGGGCACCCTCTCCTCCATCACGGTGGCCTCCACCGTGCAGGAGCTGCTGGGGCTCTCGCCCCAGGCTTACCAGAAGAAAGAAGAGGAGCTGGCAGAGGCGGCGTGACCGCCATCGACTGCCGCCACACTGCGGGCCGGCCGGGTCATCCCGAGCGGAGATGAATAGCGAGAAGGAAGACGACAGTCTTCCTTCTTTTTTATTGGCCGGCGCAGTCGTAGTCGACTCTTTATCGCATTCACATTCAGCCAGCTAGGCTAATTTCGGGCTTTGATCTGACCATTGGCGGTGGGGAATAGCGAGTGCTGGCAGCAGTGACAGATGTGCAAGCCAGAGCATATTTCACGGGCCATCTGGGGGTTGCCCATCGTCTACACTGCAATGGAGTTTATTAACGGAGTATGCCTTTATGAACATTGCTCGCCGGCTTCAACTCATTGCCCTGCTGGTTATGCTGGCCCTGGCGTTTCTCAGTTGGTTCAGCATCAACCGACTCTCTGCTGCCAATAACGACCTCGGTTATGTCACCGACAATACGGTGCCCAGCATCTCCCTCATCAAACAGGTACAAGCCGATTTTTACGAATTGCATGCCCTGATCCAGACCCATGTGCTCAATACCGACAGCAGCAAGATGAATCAGATTGAGGCGGGCATTGCTGACCTGCGTACTGAAATCCGCGCTCTCTTGCAAAAATATGAAGCCGATATGCTCTCCAACGAAGAGGACCGGCAACTGACGACGGATGATCAGCGCATCATTGAGCAATATTATCAGGAGATAGAAAAGGTCCTGATATTGTCTCGTGATAATAAAAACACCGAGGCCAGAGACATTATCGCCAATAATGTCATGCCACTGTTCGAGCAGTTTTCCAAGGCCATAGATAAACATGTTCACTTCAATGTCAAATTGGGTGAGGCAGTCAAACAGCAGGGTGAAAAGAACTACGACAATAGCCTCCAGACCATGCTGTTTATTTCTGTAGGTACCGGAATATTGACCCTGGTGCTGTTTATCTGGTTATTCAGACAGGTCGCCAATCCACTGCGGCTGGCGATGGCGACGCTATTCGATATTCAGCACAATTTGAACTTTACCTTGCGGGCCAAGGTGGCCCAGCAAGATGAAATCGGTTTGACACTCTCGGCCGTCAACCGTCTGCTGGACACCTTGCAGCAAACTTTTACCGAGTTTTCAGTGGGCAGTCTGCAGATAAAGAGCACTGCCGAGTCGCTCTCCCAGGCGGCCCATCACCTTGCCTCGTCGGCGAGCCAGGCCAACGATGCCACCAGTCTCATTGCCGCCGGGGTGGAGGAGATGACGGTGAGCATCACGGATATTTCCCAGCGAACCCAGGAAGCCAGTCGCATCACCAATGAATCCGGCAAGCTCGCCAGCGATGGGGGGACCACGATAGACAGAACGGTGAAAGCCATCAACGAGATCGCAGAGGCCATTCGTCAGGCTTCCAGCGAAGTGTCGGCATTGGGCGATGGCATTTCCCGCATTGGTGGCGTGGTGAACGTGATAAGCGATGTGGCGGGGCAGACCAATTTGCTGGCGTTGAATGCGGCCATTGAAGCCGCGCGAGCGGGTGAACAGGGTCGAGGTTTTGCCGTGGTGGCTGACGAGGTACGCAAACTGGCGGAGCGGACGGCCCAATCGACCAGAGAGATCTCGGAGACGGTGGAGGCGATTCAACAGGGCTCCCAGCTCACGGTGACCAAGATGGTTCAGGTGGAGGAGAAAGTGGCGCAGGGGGTGGCCATGGCCACTGAAAGCGGGGAGATCATTACCCAGATCCGCCAGGCCTCCCATCGCGTCATGGATCAGGTCGGTGAGATCACCATCGCGATTCGCGAGCAGAGCTCGGCGGCGGAGTCCATTGCCCATCAGGTGGAGCAGATCGCCCAGGTGGTCCAGCAGACCAGCAGCACGGCGGAAGAGACATCGGCTGCGGCGGAAGAGTTGAATGTGACCACCGAGAATATTCACCAGCAGATCTCTCGTTATCGCATCCAGTGATCACCATGGGTGCCAGCACCCCGCCACTTGGCGGGGATTTTTTTATGGGTCAGAAACCTGAACCCGGTTGCAGCAGGAAGGCGGCTTCTTCTTCTGTGCTCGCGCGGCCCAGGATGGCGTTGCGGTGGGGGAAGCGACCGAAGCGCTCGATGATCACCTGATGGCGGCGGGCGAAATCGGCGAAGCCCGCGAAGGTGGACTGGGCAGGGCCTGCCGCCTCCTCGTCGGCCAGCGCCTCGAACAGGGCCACGCTTCTGGCCTGCTGCTCCCGGGACTCTGCATGCTCCAGGGGCAGGTAGAAGAAGACCCGGGCCAGCGGCGATAGCCCCTTGTCCACCCCGAGCGACAACCCCTTGAGGCAGAGCTCCCGTGCCCTGGCATCCTGGGCAAAGGCGGCCGGGGTGCCGCGGTGGAGGTTGCGCGGCAGCTGGTCGAGCAGCAGGATGAGTGCCAGGCGACCGGCGGGGTTGTCCGCCCAGTGGGCGAGCTCGCCCGCCGCTGCCGCCTTGGCCAGCTCGCCGAAGCGGCTCGTCAGCAGGGCGTCGGTGTCGCTGCTCTTGCCCCACCAGAGGGGGGCTTGGCGCGTGGCACGGGTGACGTCGTCGGCGTCGTCACCAAACCAGAGGTCGAGCAGAGGTTGCCAGGGTTGCATGGAGACTCCTTGGGCCTGGGGCCTTGAGGTGAAACAGGGTCCGGGGACCCTGTCATGGGGGCTGCCGAAATGGCGGCTTCTCGTTACACTGTGCCATCTTTTCCCGAAATAGGGAGCCCCCTCTGGCTGGCACCGCCCCCCGGTGTCTGGTGGCCGGTGGGGGCCTACCGCAGCAAGAAGGAATTTCTGATATGGCCGGAACCAGTCTGTTGGCCCTGCTCGACGATATTGCCACCGTACTCGATGACGTGGCGCTGATGACCAAGGTGGCGGCGAAGAAGACCGCCGGGGTGCTGGGGGACGATCTCGCCCTCAACGCGGAGCAGGTGAGCGGAGTGCGCGCGGAGCGGGAGCTGCCCGTGGTGTGGGCGGTGGCCAAGGGGTCGCTGCGCAACAAGCTCATCCTGGTGCCGGCCGCCATTGCCATCAGCGCTCTGGTGCCCTGGCTCATCACCCCGCTCCTGATGTTGGGGGGTGCCTACCTCTGTTTCGAGGGGGCCGAGAAGCTGGCCCACAAGTTTCTGCCTCACGAGGAGGAGAGCACCGCCACGGTGGAGGCGATCCCCGACGATCTGGCGGCCTATGAGCGCCAAAAGGTGAAGGGAGCCATTCGTACCGACTTCATCCTGTCGGCGGAGATCATCGTCATTGCCCTCGGCACGGTACAGGGCTCCAGCCTGGGCCTGCAGATCGCCGTGGTGGCGGGCATCGCCCTGCTGATGACCGTCGGGGTCTACGGCCTGGTGGGGCTTATCGTCAAGCTTGACGACATCGGCCTGCACCTGCTGCAAAAGCCCGATGGCGGCGCACTGCGCCGGGCAGTGGGGCAGGGGTTGCTGGTGACGGCGCCCAAGCTGATGCACCTGCTGGCGCTGGTCGGCACCATCGCCATGTTCATGGTGGGGGGCGGCATCCTGGTGCACGGCTGGCCCTTTGCTCACCACCTCATCGAGGGGGCCGGTGCGGCCGTGGCCACCCTGCCCGCCATGGGCGCCGTCCTTGCCGTGGTGACGCCCACCCTGCTCAACGCCCTGGTCGGGGTGGTGGCGGGTCTGGTGCTGGTGCTGGTCATGACACTAGTGGGCAAACTCCAGCCCGCCAAGTAGGCGCCCCCCGCCGACAGGGGCCGTCGCGCCCGTCCTCCTTGTGACACCGGTTGCCTCGAATGGGGGCTAGGCAAGTGCCTGGCCCCCTTCGTACTATCCGGGCTGACACCCGCCCAAAGAGGCAGGGTCAGCCCATATGGATGCAAACAGACAAGGACAACCATGAACCCACCCGTTTGGCGAGATGATCACATCTATGCCGCCCCCGACGATCCGGCCATCGACGCTGCCTTCCAGCAAGCCGCCCACGCCCTGAACGAGCTCGACGCCTTGCTGGCCACCCTGCCTGACACCCAGGATCCCAACGCCCTGCGCCACCTGTTGCGGGCCATTCGCCGCCAGGCCAACGGGGTGAAGAGGCTGGCCTGGAACTGCCAGGTCTACGGTTACAACCGCCTGAGCCGGGATGGTCGCGACGAGCCGGCCCGGGCGCTGCTCTCTCGCGGCCAGCAGTTGCAGGCGACCCTGGCCCAGCGCAGCAAGCCGGTGGCCCTGTTCTGGGTGCGTGCCCCCGAGTCTCTGGTGCGCACCCTGCTGCAGGACCCCGAGCTGTTCGAGCTCGCCTACCTCATCCACCACGACAGGGGGCAGCAGGAGCAGTGGCTCTCTCTGGAGAGTGAGCAGCTCATCGAGGGACTGGCGGTGGACGGCCTGCAGGGGTGGGGTGATCTCTATGACAACCTGGTGGGGCGCCTGCTGCCGGTGGTGGAAGGCGTGCCCATGGGGCTGGCCCAGGCGGACAACCTGCTCGCCCACCCGGACCGGGCGCGGCGTGCCAGCGCCTGGCACGCCATTCAGGCCGCCTGGGAGGGGGAGCAGGAGACGGTGGCCGCCATCCTCAACGCCATCAACGGTTGGCGTAACGAGCTCTTCCGTCAGCGCGGCAGGGGACGCAGGCTGGATGCCCTCGATGTCTCCTGCCATCAGGGCCACCTCACGCGTACCACCCTGGAAACCCTGATAGCGGCGGCCGGGGAGCACAAGGAGCTGGGGCGCCGCGCCCTGCGGGCCATGGCCTGCGCCCGGCAGATCAGCGACTTCGCCCCCTGGGATCTCTATGCCCCGGCGCCGCTGGCCACGTGCAGCACGCTCGGTTTCGATCAGGCGCTGACTCTGGTGGTGGAGGCCTTCGCGGCCTTCGATCCCGAGATGGGTGCCTTCGCCCGCATGATGGCCGACAAGGGGTGGATCGATGCCGCCCCGAGCGAGCACAGGCGAAGTGGCGCCTACAGCACCGAGTATGCCGACCCGCCGGAGCCACGGATCTTTCTCACCTTCGAGGGGACCCTGGACAACGTCATCACGCTCGCCCACGAACTCGGCCACGCCTGGCACAGCTGGTTGTTGCGAGACCTGCCCCTGGAGCAGCGGGACTACCCCAGGACGCTGGCGGAGACCGCCTCCCTCTTCGCCGAGACCCTGGTGCGCGACGCCCTGCTGGCGGCCAACGACAAGGTGGAGCAACGTCGGGCCATCGCCTGGCTGGACGGGGAGCACGCCGCGAGCATGCTGCTCGACATCCCCGCCCGCTTCACCTTCGAACGGGCCCTGGTGGCGGCCCGGGAGCAGGGTTACGTGGGGGCGGGCCAGCTGCGGGAGATGATGAAGTCGGCGCAGCAGCAGTGGTATGGTGACGCCCTCAGCCAGCATGACGAGCTGTTCTGGGCCAGCAAGGGCCACTTCTCCATCGCCGAGCTCGGGTTCTACAACTACCCCTATCTGTTTGGCTACCTCTTCAGCCTGGGGCTCTATGCCCAGCAGGCGCGGGCCGGGCGCGAATTTGTGCCCGCCTATCGCGCGCTGCTCACCGACACCGGTCGCATGAGCGCCGAGGATCTGGTGGAGAAACACCTGGGAGTCGATATCCGCGAACCCGGGTTCTGGCAGGAGAGCCTGAATTATGTGGAAGAGGCGGTGGAACGTCTCGAGCGGCTGGTGTAGCACCGGCCTTTCTCTGTGTTGACGGGGCGTGGCGGTCAGGCCGCCCGACCCTGTTTCGTGGCCCCGGGGCCACCCTGTTTCACGGCGGGCCGGGCCCGTCTTTGACAATGAGCGTGCGATGCAACAACGAGTCTATCCACAGCAGTGGCAAAATGAGCATATCTACCCCTCCCTCGACAGCAGCGTCCTGGAGGCGGACATGAGCCTGGCCCGCGCCAGCCTGACGGAGTTGAGCGGTTTCATGGCGGGGCTGGCCGGGGTGCAGGGGAGCCCGCAGGCCCTGCAGGATTTCCTGCGAGAGGTGCGCCTGCGCGCCCGGCGCATCCGCGAGATCGGCTGGAACATCGCCGTGCTGGCGGCCTGCCGTGGCAGCCAGGATGCCCGTGACGTGCTGGCCAAGCAGCTGGCCTCCCGGGCCCGGGCCCTCAACGCCGATCTCTTCAAGGCTCTGGCGCCGGTGGAGGACCTGATGCTGGGGCTGCCCGAGGCCGCGTTCGAGCAGCTGATGGCCGATCCCCTGCTCGGGGAGGAGGCGTATCGCCTGCGCCACGAGCGCCGATTGCAGGATCAGCGCCTGCCGGTGGCGGCGGAGCAGCTGGTGATCGGCCTTGGCACCGATGGCCTGCACGCCTGGGGCAACCTCTACAACGATCTGGTGGGCAAGATCCGCCTGGTGATCGATGGCCGTGACATGGGACTGGCGGAGGCGAGCAACCTGCTCTCCAGCCCGCTGCGGGCCCTGCGCCGGGAGGCGTTCGATGCCATCAGCGCCGGCTGGGAGGGGGAGCAGGAGACGGTGGCTGCCATCCTGAACGCCCTCAACGGCTGGCGCCTGGAGCTATCGCGCCAGCGCGGCAAGATCCGGACCCTGGATGCCCTGGATCTCTCCTGCCATCAGAGCCACATCGAGCGTGCCACCCTGGATACTCTGATGCAGGAGACCTGGCAGGCCCGGGGGCTCGGCCAGCGAGCACTGGCCCTGATGGCCGGCAAGCTCGGTATCGACGATCTCGGGCCCGAGGATCTGTTCGCGCCGCCCCCGGTGGCCGACAGCCGGGCCATCCCGTTCGAGGAGGCCATCGCCATCATCGCCGAGGCGTTCGCCCGCTTCGATCCCGAGATGGGCGAGTTTGCCCGCATGATGGCCGAAAGAGGATGGATCGATGCGGCGCCCACCCCGAACCGGCGCACCGGAGCCTACTGCACCAAGTTTGCCGAGCCGGTGGAGCCGCGGGTCTTCATCACCTACGCGGGCACCATGGACAACGTCATCACGCTCGCCCACGAGCTCGGCCACGCCTGGCACAACTGGCTCATCCGGGATCTGCCCATGAGCCAGCGCAGCTACCCCATGACGCTCGCGGAGACCGCCTCCATCTTCGCCGAGACCCTGGTGCGCAGCGCCCTGTTCGAGCAGGCGCAGAGCTCCGAGGAGCGCATGGCCATCGCCTGGGCCGACGCGGACGGCGCCGCCACCTTCCTGGTCAATATCCCGGCCCGCTTCGACTTCGAGCAGGCCCTGGTGGCCGCGCGCGCGCAGGGTTATGTGTCGCCATCCCGCCTCAAGGCGCTCACCGACGAGGCCTGGGGGCGCTGGTACGAGGGGAGCCTCTGCCGCTACCACCCCATGTTCTGGGCGGCCAAGGCGCACTTCTCCATCGCGGGCTTCGGTTTTTACAACTACCCCTATCTGTTCGGCTACCTGTTCAGCCTCGGGGTCTACCAGCAGCTGATGAGCCGCCAGGAGGCGGGGGAGGCGAACGTAGCCGGGGCTTACCGCGCCCTGCTGCGGGACACCGGCCGCATGAGCGCCGAGGATCTGGTCGAGAAACACCTGGGTCAGGACATTCGCGAGCCCGCCTTCTGGCAGGGGAGTCTGGCCCTGGTGGGCGCGGCGGTGGCGCGCTTCGAGCGCAGCCTGGGGTAAGCACGGCGGTCCGTGGCAGGCGTCCCCTGTCACGCACTACCCGTGATGCATGCCGGGGATCTGCCTGCATCGGGCGTGATCCAAAGCAAGAAAGTCATATGTTTTGGTGGCGCAAGGTCCTGTCGCTGGGGTAGTTTCGATGGAACCGACACAGTTTTTGAGGTCTTGTCCATGATCATCTATCTGCATGGCTTTGATGCCACCAGCCCCGGCAATCATGAGAAAGTGCTGCAGTTGCAGTTTATCGATGATGATGTGCGCTTCGTGCACTACAGCACGGTTCACCCCCGCCACGACATGAGCCACCTGCTCAAGGAGGTGAAGAAGCAGCTGGACATGAGCACGGACCCCAAGCCCCTCATCTGCGGCGTGGGGCTCGGCGGCTACTGGAGCGAGCGAATAGGCTTCCTGTGCGGCATCAAGCAGGTGATCTTCAACCCCAACCTGCACCCGGAAGAGAACATGCAGGGCAAGATAGACAGGCCGGAAGAGTACGAAGACATCGGTACCAAGTGTGTAACCGAATTTCGTAATAAAAATTCAGGAAACTGCCTGTGCATCCTTTCCGTTCAGGATGAAATCCGCGATAATCGGGACACTGAACGTGAATTGAAGAACTATTACGACATCGTATGGGATGAGCGCGAGACCCATAAGTTCAAGAACATCTCGCACCATCTGCAACGGATGAAGGCCTTCAAGGAAGCCTGAGCCATCACGTCGACCGATTTCGTTTTAGGGAGCCAATGGCTCCCTTTCGTTTTGAGGAACCAAGGAAAATCATCATGATGAATATTGTCGTTGTAGGCGGTGGCGCCGGCGGTCTCGAACTTGCGACCAGCCTGGGCCGCAAGCTGGGCAAGAAGAACAAGGCCAGGATCACCCTGGTGGATCGCAACCGCACCCACCTGTGGAAACCCCTGCTGCACGAAGTGGCCACCGGCTCCATGGATGCGGGCATCGACGCCCTGAGCTACCAGTCCCACGCCAAGAACCACGGCTTCGAATTCCAGCTCGGCAGCCTGACCGACATCAAGCGCGACGAGAAGCGCATCGTGCTGGCCCCCATCCACGACGACAGTGGCGCCCTGGTGGTCAACGAGCGGGAAGTCCCTTACGACATCCTGGTGATGGCCATCGGCTCCGTCTCCAACGACTTCAATACCAAGGGCATCAAGGATCACTGCATCTTCCTGGACAGCCCCTCCCAGGCGCACCGCTTCTACAACAGCATGATGAACCGCTTCCTGCAGTTCGCCACCGAATACCAGCCCGGTGACAAGGTGAAGATCGCCATCGTGGGTGGCGGCGCCACCGGCGTCGAGCTCTCCGCCGAGCTCTACAACGCGGTGGAGCAGCTCTACGCCTATGGCTTCAAGAACCTCACCACCGACAGCCTCAAGGTGACCCTGGTGGAAGCGGGCCCCCGCATCCTGCCGGCCCTGCCGGAGCGCATCAGCGGCTCCGCCCACCAGGAACTGGTCAAGCTGGGCGTGGACGTGCGTACCGCCACCATGATCACCGAAGCGACCGCCGAGGGTCTGCACACCAAGGATGGGGAGCTCATCGAAGCAGATCTCATGGTGTGGGCCGCGGGCATCAAGGCGCCGGACTTCATGAAGGAGATCGCGGGCCTCGAGACCAACCGCATCAACCAGCTGGTGGTGCACGAGACCCTGCAGACCACCCGTGACGAGAACATCTTCGTCATCGGTGACTGCGCCGCCTGCCCGCAGCCGGACGGCAAGTTCGTGCCGCCGCGCGCCCAGTCCGCCCACCAGATGGCGACCCAGGCGTTCAAGAACATCCTGGCCAAGATGAACGGCGGCGAGATGAAGCCCTACCGCTATCACGATCACGGCTCCCTGGTCTCCTTGAGCCGCTTCTCCACCGTGGGCAGCCTGATGGGCAACCTGATGCGTGGCTCCATGATGGTGGAAGGCTACATCGCCCGCATCGTCTACATCAGCCTGTACCGGATGCACCAGGTGGCCCTGCACGGCTACATCAAGACCGGCCTCATCATGCTGGTGGGCCGCATCAACCGGGTGCTGCGCCCGAGCATGAAGCTGCACTGAGCCGCGAGCGGCCTGGGACAAGAAGAAAAAAGAGGGAGGCGTTATGCCTCCCTCTTGCTATTGGCGCCCTGCCGGAACGGGCTAGGCGGGTTCAGAATGTCTTGCTGTAGTTGACCGCGAAGAAGTAGAACCGCCCGTCGTCATAGCGGCCGGAGAGATCGTTGCCCTGCACATAGGAATCCTCCTGGGTGAGGTACTCCATAGAGGCCCCTATGCTCTCCTGGGCACTGAGGGCATACCTGGCCCCGACCCCGAGGCGGATGGCGGCGCCGCTCGGGATGGTGAGGGTGGTGTCACCCTGATCCTCATAGACGCTGGTGTCATAGGCGACGCCGCCATTGAGCGTCCACTGGGGCGTCAGTACGTGCTGCAGCCCCAGGGCGACGTGATAGGTATCCTGGAAGAGCGCCTTGTCCGCGGTGTCGCGGCCAAAGAGGGTGACGTGATTCTTGTTGTACTCGCTCCAGTCCTGCCAGCCCAGATTCCCCATGATGGCCCAGTCGGGGGCGAACTCGTGGTAGCCGCTCAGCATCACCTGCTGCGGGGTGTTGACCATGCCGGAGAGGGGCAGCTCGGTCGAGACGTCGGGCAGGTTGGGTCGCTGCAGGGTAACTCGGGTCTGGACGTCGAAGTGATACTTGACCCGACTGCTGTAGGCGAGGCCGAAGCGGGTGCGCTGGTCGAGTTCATAGAGGATCCCGAACTTGCCATTGAGCGCCCAGTCGGTGTCATCCAGCTTCTGCTCACCGGAACCCGTCTCGCGCTTGAGGGCGAACAGGCCGTAGTTGATGCCCATGGCCGCCCCCAGGGACCAGTGATCATCGATGCGGTAGGCGACGCCAGGCTGCATCGTCAGGGCCATCAGGGTGGCCTCCTTCACCAGCTGTTGCCCCTCCCAGCCTCCGAAGTCGAGCCCCATGCCGTAGTTGCCATAGGTGGCCAGGCCCAGCGTCCAGCGGTCGTCGAGCTGCTGGCTGTAGTAGAGGGAGGCGGAGGGGAACCAGCCCACCACGGTGTCGACATCATCGTAGGCAGGGTCATCGAGATCGTAGGGAACGTCCCCGTAGAGGAGCTGCCCCCCCATGGTAAGATGACGCCCCTGCAGGTGGCTCAGGCCCGCCGGGTTCATGAACTGCACGGTGGCATCCTGCGCCCTCGCGGCCATGCCCGCAGAGGCAAGGCCGACATCGTCCGTTCCCGTCTCGTACAGATAGAGGCCGCCAGCCTGGCTGGCGGTCGTCACGACCATGCCCAGTGGCAACAGCCACAGGGGTCGTCTCATCCTGAATTTTTTTGCATCGTTCTTGTTCATCTGTGTCGTACTCCCTGTGTGACCATGGCGTGGTGACATGGATAGAAAAAATGCGTGACATGGGATTATAGGTACTCTTTTGAGCGCTGAATCAAGCACTTGTTTCCAAATTTGCCCATTATGGGGGAGGCCGGGTGGGGGGGAGGACTTATCCCGGTGCGCCACCCCTGCTAGCATGCAGTTCAATGCGCCCCGTGCGTGCCGATGAAACCACAGGAGATCCCATGATTCTTTCCACCACCCCCGCCCTCGAGGGCAAGCCCATTCGCGAGTATCGCGGCATCGTCGTGGGCGAGGCCATCCTCGGCGCCAACGTGTTCAAGGACCTGTTCGCCGGCATTCGCGACATCATCGGCGGGCGCTCCGGCGCCTATGAGAAGGAGCTGGCCCGGGCCCGGGAAATTGCCTTCGAGGAGCTCAAGGATCGTGCACGGGCCCTGGGGGCCAACGCCGTGGTCGGCATCGACCTCGACTACGAGGTGGTGGGGCAGAACGGCAGCATGCTGATGGTGAGCATCAGCGGCACCGCCGTGGTGGTATGACGGCGCCGCCGGCCAACCCGCAAAGCCGATCGGATGATCGGCTTTTTTGATGGTGGCGAACCTCCGGGGGCTCCCTGTCTCGCGCTGGGAGCAAGGGGGCCTCGTCCAGCCCCGAGAGCGCCTGACATGGGGCGCTGTCCCTTGTTGGGAAGAAAGTATCTGGATTAGGATGAAACCCTATGCCGGGTCATGAGGATGCCGGCGACCAGATCATCAGGACCGATTGTCAGCCATGGACCTTCTCAAACCCGCCGGGCTCAAACCCGGTGACACCCTGGGCTTTTTCTCCCCTTCCAGTGCGGCCACTGCCTGGGCTCCCCATCGCTTTGCCCGTGCCAGGGCGTTTCTGGAAGGGCAGGGCTTCAGACTCAAGGCGGGGAGCCTCACCGGGCAGCGCGATCACTGGCGTTCCGGCGCCATCGCCGCGCGGGCCGAGGAACTCAACGCCCTCATCCGGGATCCCGAGGTGCGCGCCATCATGTCGGTGATCGGCGGCAGCAACTCGAACTCGCTGCTTCCTTATCTCGACTTCGAGGCGCTGCGACGGGATCCCAAGATCATCGTCGGTTACTCGGACGTGACGGCACTGCTGCTTGGCATCCACGCCCGGACCGGGTTGGTTACCTTTTATGGTCCAGCCCTGGTGGCCTCCTTTGGCGAGCTATCGCCGCTGGTGGACGAAACCCTGGCCGGGTTTCACCAGATCTGTCTGGCGGGGGTCGCGTCCTTGCCCCACACCTTGCCGACCCCGGCGCACTGGACTGACGAGCGGCTCGACTGGGAAAACCAGACCCGGGCCAAGCAGTGCCGGCCCAACCGGCTGATCTCTGTGGGAAGGGGTCGGGTACGGGGCCGGCTCATCGGCGGCAACCTCAACACTCTGGCGGGGATCTGGGGCTCTCCTTACATGCCGGCGATAGGGAGGGGTGACATTCTGCTGCTGGAAGACAGCCTCAAGTCGGCGGAGACGGTGGAGCGATCTTTTTCCCACCTCAAGCTGTGCGGCGTATTCGAACGTATCGGGGGCCTTATTCTCGGCAAGCACGAACTGTTCGATAGCCAGGGCAGTGGCAGACGGCCGCTGGATATCCTGCTGGAGGTGGTGGGGACGCCGACCTTCCCCATATTGGCGGAGTTTGACTGCGCCCATACCCACCCCATGCTGACCCTGCCACTTGGCATCGAGGCCGAGCTGGATCTCGATGCCCAGTGCCTCACCCTGTGCGAGTCCTGGCTTGGTGACTGAGCCGCCAAGCCGCGCTCAATATGCAAAGAGGTCGCCTTGGCGACCTCTTTTTGTCTCTGTTCCAGTGAAAACGGATCAGGGCAGGGCGTCGGCCCGGAAGCTGGCGCGGATCTGGGGCACCAGGGGGGAGGGGTCGAAGCCCTTCTCCTCCCCGAGCACGGGGTGGAGCAGGGGTTGATCCTGGATGGGGGCGAGGTCGCCCGCCAGCAGTTGCCTCGTGGCCTGTCCCATCTGGTAGAGCTGGCGCACCGGGGCGAACTGGCGGGCCAGGTCCAGCCCCCCATCGGCGCGGGTGAAGGCCATCATGGGGATCTGGTAGGCGGCGTCGCGGGGCGGCTTGGCGCCGTGAATGCCCTTGCCCGCCGACATCAGGAAGGGCTGGTGATCGCCGAAGGCCACCACCAGATAGCGCTTGCCGGAGCTGTCCAGGGTCTTGAGCAGGCGCTCGAGGGAGGCCATGGCATCCACCACCCCGGTGTAGTAGGTGTTGAGCAGTTGCCGGTCGGCCGGGCTCTGATCCGGGCAGGCTCTGTCGATCTGCTGGGCCCGGTAGCGATCCCCGTCGAAGGGGCCGTGCCCCTGCATGGTAACGGCGTAGGCAAAGAGGGGGCCGTTGTCCTGGGCCGTGCGTTTTAGCAGGTGATCGATGAGGGCATCGTCGGAGATGTAGAGCCCCTTGTGTTCGAGGGTGGTGAAGCGGGTGTCGAACCAGCGCTCCTCATAGCCGAGCGCCGGAATCGCCTTGGCGCGCCCCCAGAACTTCTCCACATAGGGGTGGGCGAACAGGGTCTGGTAGCCGCTCTGCTTCGCGCTCTGGGCCAGGCCCGGCACCTTGTCGGAGAGGTAGTAGTAGGGCACCACCCCCTGCTTGAGCAGGCCCACGGGCAGGCCGGTGTTCATCTCGAACTCCGCCAGCACCGTCATGCCCCCCGTGGTGGGGGAGTGGATGGTCTTGTGCCACTGGGCGACCCCGGCGGGCAGGGCCAGGGTGGGGGCGGGGGCGCAGATCTTGCCCTGCCAGTCGAGCCAGAGGGATTCGTATTGCAGCACGATCACCAGATCGAAGCGGGGCGGCTCGCTCTGGGCCGGCTGGCTCAGCTCGGGAGTGCGCTCGTTGATCTGCAGGGGGTAGCGAAAGACGTTGCCGCTTTGCAGCATCTCGTCCACCAGATTGAAGAGATAGAGTCCGGGGCCGGCACGGATGATGTCTCTGTGGTAGTTCACCGCCCTGTCCACGTAACGGATGTTGGCGCCCAGCAGCTTGTTGCTGGTCTGGGTCGCGAACACGCACAGGGCGAAGAAGGCCGCGGTGGCGGCGGCCGTGCGAAGAAGCCAGCGCGACAGGGCGAAACGCCAGCACAAGAACAGGAGCCCCAGCACGGCGAGCACCGGCAACACGGGGTGCTGATCGAGCAGGATGTGGAGCAGGGCCATCAGGTTGCCGAGATCGTCTCCACCGAGCGGCACCCCGTAGATGGCGATCTTCATGAAGTTGGCGAGCAGGCCTATGCCCGACAGGGCCGTGAACACCAGCCCCATGTAGAGGTTGAAGCCCGCCAGGGCGCAGAGGCTCCAGCCCAGCACCATGCTGCCCCAGGCGAGGTAGTAGTGCTCGGGACGAAAGCCCGACCAGAACAGGAATTCCCCCAGCTTGAACACCACGAAGCCGTGCAGCAGCACGAAGGTGAGGTTGCCGAGCAGCAGGCTGCCAAAGATCCGGGAGCGGTAGCTGCGGCGCAGTCGTGGCATCAGCACCCTGAGCACGGCGGCGCTGATCAGCAACACCAGCAGCAGGCTGGTCATCAGATAGGTCAGGTTGAACCCGCGCTCCGGCAGAGTCTGCAGGATCTGGCTGTACTCGGCGCTATCTGGCCGGTCGGTGAGCAGCAGGCCGATGCGCAGCTGGTAGCGGCTGTCCAGGGCATCGTCGGGGGCGCGCAGGGCGCTGTTGAGCTCCAGGGTGCAGCGGTTCTGGCGACACTTCTGGCGTTTCGCCACCGCCTGGCTCAGCTGATCGATGCGCACGCCCCTGTCGTTGAGCAGCTCGACCCGGACCTTGTCCCCCTCCTGCAGGGGCTTGAGCAGCTGCCACTGGCTGCGCACCACCAGATAGAGACCCCGGCTGTCGCTCTTGTAGAGCAGGCTGTAGCGGTTGAGGGTGGCCAGCGGCTGATCCGCCGGACCCAGGATCAGGGGTTGCGCGCGCCCGAGCCAGCTGACGGGGCTGAGCACGGGGAGGGCGAGGGTCAGCAGCAGCAGGGTGCTCAGCACACCAAGCAGCCACCCGGCCAGGGGCCGGGAAGGGGAGGGGCTGCGACCGGAGACGAGGGCATTCATAAGGGCTCATCCTTGGAGCTGTCATGGCAGCAATGGCTGCCTCTATTTTGACCCGATGGTGCTGGGCTTGTTCCGCGATGTCAATTTAATGACAACGGGATGAATATTCCGTGAAGGTGAGACCTTGCAAATTGTGATCCCGATCCGGCAGGGGCACTCATTCTGTGATGAAAGCGTCATCATGATGCTTTGTCGCTGGTTTGCCGCCGTTGTGCTGTTTAGTCTCTCAACAACGGTTGGAGGTACATGTATGAATCCCAAGGTTGAGGCGCGTCAGGCCAGGTTGCTCCAGATGCTGGAGAGCAAGGAAGAGATCCGGATCGGGCGTGAGCGGGACTGTCCCCTGCCCCTGGCCCAGCTCATCAGGCTGACCGGGGATCACCCGGATGTGATCAAGTGCTATGGTCACGGACTGACCGCCGAGGTGTTTCACCTCAAGGTGGAGGGCCATCACTGGTGTCTGAAGCGGCGTAGAAAGGACTCCCTGGTGGCCAATGTGGACGGCAAGACCGCCTTTCTCACCGAGCTGGAGCGCCGCCGCGAGATAGAGAGCCTGCGGGAGCTGCATCCTACCATCCTCTCCAACGTGGTCTGCACCAGCTTCGGCTCCGCCCGGGCCGGGGTGCTGGTCTCTCCCTGGCTGAGGGGGGAGCCGGTGCGCCAGCTCTGCAAGCGCAATCTGGCGCAGATGCTGGCGGTGGAGGCAGAGCTGGCCCGCTGGGGCTGGTTTGACTGGGATCCGAGCCCGGGCAATCTGCTCGACGACGGCCAGCAGGTCTCGGTGTTCGACTTTGGCTACATGTGGCCCTTCGATCCCCTGCACGAGTTCAACTCCAACGGCCTGGCCGACCCCGAGTTTCATGTGCCCGAACGGCTGGAGACCCGCACCCTGTCCGGGCTCTGGCTGGACGAGGCCGATCCCCTGCCGCTGTTTCGCCACTGGCGCGAGCTCTGCCTCGCCTGGGCCAGGGGGGAGCTGCAGTATCTGAACCGGGAGGGGGCGAGTGCCCCCGTGCTGGCCCGCATCCAGGGGCTGGTGGGGGAGTGGAGTGCGGCGCTCGCGAGCGACGAGGCGCTTGCCGCAAACTGGTGGCGGGACATGTACCGCAGCCACCGGCTCGACATCCTGGACGATCTGGGCGGCAAGAGCTGCGGCCCGCTGACCCTGCGCCGCCTCGACTGGCTGGAGCAGGCGGTGCAAGATTACTTCCCGGCGCTTGCCGAGAACCTGGGGCCCGACGAGGCGGGGCTGGATCAGGCCGGCTTGCTACTGCGGCTGGGGGACCTGCGCGAGCAGATCCGGGCCAACCTGCTGCCGTCCTCGCGATCATAGGGCTGGCAATATGAAAGAGGGGCGCATCGGCGCCCCTCTTTTCATTTATCCCGTCACCCCGCAGGGCTGAGTCAGTCGAGCAGCTCCCGGTGGAGGCAGTTGACGATGTGGCCCGCTTCGCTCTCCTTCACCAGGAAGCAGAGGTTGTGGGCGCTGGCGCCGTAGCAGATCATCCGGATGTTGTGTTCGCGGATGGCGTCGAACACCTGGCTGCCGACCCCGGTCGCCTCGCTCATGCGGTTGCCGATGAGCGCCACCAGGGCGAAGCCGGTCTCCACCTCCACCTTGCACAGCTGGCCGAGCTCCGCCAGCACCTTGTCGTTGAGGATGGGCTCGCCGTTGCTCTGGCTGCCGGTGTGATCCAGGGTCAGGGACACGCTCACCTCGGAGGTGGTGATGAGGTCCACCGAGATGCGGTGACGGGCCAGGATGCTGAACACCTCGGCCAGGAAGCCGTAAGCGTGGAACATGTTGAGGCTGTGCAGGGTCACCAGCACCTGCTGGCGGCGCAGGGCCACGGCCCGGAACAGCGGGGTGCTGCTGGTGGTGGCGCGGATCCAGGTGCCGCCAGCGGCGGGATCCTTGGCGGAGCCGACGAACACCGGGATGTCCTGGCGCAGGGCCGGTTGCAGGGTGGCCGGGTGCAGTACCTTGGCGCCGAAGGTGGCCATCTCGGCCGCCTCCACGAAGCTGATTTCGGGGATGGGGCGGGCCCGGGTGACGAGGCGGGGATCCGTGGTGTAGATGCCGGGGACGTCGGTCCAGATCTCGATGCTGCCTGCGTCCAGCGCCTCGGCGAGCAGGGCTGCGCTGTAGTCGGAGCCGCCACGGCCCAGGGTGGTGGTGCGGCCATCGCCGTCGGCACCGATGAAGCCCTGGGTGATGACCAGGCTCTCCCCCAGAACCGGGCCCAGTGCCTGCTGGCAGAGGGCGCGGGTGGCGGCCAGATCCACGGTCGCCTTGCCAAAGCGGCTGTCGGTGCGCAGCAGCTGGCGCGCATCCTGCCACCGGGCCTTGACGCCGCGCTGGTGCAGGAGCTCGGTGAAGAGGCGGGTGGACATCAGCTCGCCGCAGGCGATGAGCCTGTCCGCCAGTTCGGCGTCGGTGTGCTGGCAGGCCTGACGGGCCATGGTGCGAATGTCGCCGAGCTGGGCGTGAATGAGGGCGCTCACCTCGGCCGGATTGCCAAGGGCGGCCAGGATGGCGTGCTGGATCCCGGCCAGCTTGTCGAGCTGGGCATCCTGCTCGGCTTCGTCCAGTTCACCCTGGGCCAGGCTCACCAGCAGGTTGGTGACGCCGGCGCTAGCGCTCAGCACCACCACCCGGGTCGCCGGATTGGCCAGCACCACGTCGGCGCAGTGGTTCATGGCCGCGGCATCGGCGACGCTGGTTCCGCCAAACTTGGCGACGTTGATCGGGTTCATTGCATACTCCTGTCTCAAGGTGAAAATCCGGTTTCATCGGGCAAAAGAGAGGAGGAGGCAAAAAATGGCAGGAATGGCGAAGGATCCCGGCCAGAAGCACTCCACCCGTGGTGCCCATCCCGCAAGGATCCTGGCTGGATGCCTGTGGGATGACCACTACCGATGACAACCCGGGGGATTCAGCCCCCGCAGCCGACGTGGCGGTGTCCAGTCACCCGCCCCATCTCGGCGCTGCTCCCCCTGACCCAAGTTCACCGGACGCTGGTGTCCTCCCTTGGGCTGCCTGGGCAGCGCTCCTCTTCTGGTGCCACCTTCTGGGAAGGTGGCGTGCATGTAGAAATACCCTGCACTGGATTGCACTGTCAATCGAGTTTGTAAAAAAGAACAAAATTGACGGCAACTAGACACAAGATCAACAAGTTACGAAATGGTCTTGGACAAAACCTTGGAGCGACGCTGCCAGTTGTAGAGCCGTTGGCGCGCCACCGGCAGATCCTCCACCTCCAGGGGATCGAAGCCCCGTTCCCGGAACCAGTGGATGGAGCGGGTGGTGAGCACGAACAGCCGGCGGATGCCGAGCCGCTTGGCCCGCTCGGCCACCTTGGCGATCAGGGTGTCACCCCGGTTGGAGTTGCGATACTCCGGGTGGATGGCGACGCAGGCCATCTCGGCCATGGCCTCCTCCATGAAGCAGTAGAGCGCCGCGCAGCCGATGATGAGGCCGTCGCGCTCTATGATGGTGAACTTGTCGATCTCCATCTCCAGCTGTTCCCGGGAGCGGCGCACCAGGATCCCTTCCTCCTCCAGGGGGCGGATGAGATCCAGGATGCCCCCGATGTCCTCTATGGTGGCGGCCCGTGCCCGCTCGGCGCTTTCCCGCACGATCTGGGTGCCAAGCCCCTCCCGGCTGAAGAGCTCCTGCAGCATGGCGCCGTCATCCTGATAGCTCACCAGGTGGGAGCGGGGCACACCGCCCCGGCAGGAGGCGATGGCCGCGCGCAGGTAGCGGGCGGTGCCGGACATCTCCTCGCCCGCCTGCTCCAGCTCCACCAGCAGCTCCTCGGCCTGCTCGGGGAAGAGCTCGGAGATGGCCTCGCCGTGCCTGTCCATGACCCCCTGGGTGCTGCTGAAGCAGATGAGCTTGTCGGCTTTGAGATCCACCGCGACCCGGCGGGCCACCTCTTCCGAGCTCAGGTTGAAGCTCTCGCCGGTGACCGAGCAGCCGATGGGGGAGATGAGCACCAGGCCGTGCTGATCCAGCTGGCGGGTGATCCCTTCCACGTCGATGCGCCGCACCCGGCCGCTGTGGCAAAAATCGATGCCTTCATCCACCCCGAGGGGCTGGGCGGTGACGAAGTTGCCGCTCACCACGCTGATGCGCGCCCCCTGCATGGGGGTGTTGGCCAGCCCCATGGAGAGCTGGGCGGTAATGTCGTATTGCAGACCGCCGCACACCTGCTTGATGATGGCGAAGCTCTCGTCGTCGGTGACCCGGACCCGTCTGTGGTACTGGGCCTGGATGCCGGCGCGGGCCAGGGCCTCGTCATTTTGCGGGCGGGAGCCAAACACCAGCACCAAGCGAATGCCGAGGGTCTGCAGCAGGGCGATGTCGCTGACGATGTTGGCAAAATTGGGGTGGCAGATGGCTTCCCCGCCGATCATCAGCACGAAGGTGGCACCCCGATGCACATTGACATAGGGGGTGGATTGCCGAAAGGCATGGACCAGGCTGGGTTCGCGTTCACGCACGTATGTCATTCCATAAAAAAGCAGCAATTCGCTCAATATATGAAAATAAATTCACAAATCAAGACTAAATATTGCCGCCGTGTTTTTTTGATGCGATTTTGACCAGGGCGCCGGAGAGCGGGATGAGAGGCTCGGGACTGTGCTCCCGCCGGCAAGCTGGCGCCCTCGGTTGATCCGGGCTAAGAACCTGTTATCTTCGGTGTTCCTTTTCGTCAGCCGCATTGCGCGGGGTTTTATACAAGGACAGGGCATATGGAGCAGATTATTTCACCGGCAGACGCGCTGCCGGGACGTCGCGAGGCGATGGAAATTGGCCAGCAGCACGCGGTCAACGGTCATCCTACCCAGGGGCCCTGGCCCGAGGGAATGGAGCTGGCCTGGTTTGGCATGGGCTGTTTCTGGGGCGTGGAGCGCCTGTTCTGGCAGCAACCGGGCGTCTACTCCACCGCCGCCGGTTATCAGGGGGGGCTGACCCCCAACCCCACCTACAAGGAGGTGTGCAGCGGGCTGACCGGTCACGCCGAGACGGTGCAGGTGGTGTTCGATCCCAGGGTCATCAGCTATGGGGATCTCGTCAAGCTGTTCTGGGAGCACCATGATCCGGCCCAGGGCATGCGCCAGGGCGGCGACATCGGCACCCAGTACCGCTCCGTCATCTTCTTCGGGGACGACGCCCAGGAGGCGATCGCCCAGCAGAGCCTGGCCGCCTACCAGCAGGCCATGACCTCGAGCGGTGACGGGCGCACCATCACTACCCGGGTCCTGCCACTGGCACCCTTCTACTACGCCGAGGATTATCACCAGCAATATCTGGAGAAGAACCCGGAAGGGTATTGCGGCCTGGGGGGCATCGGCGTCTGCCTGCCTCCCAGCCTCAATCGCTAAGGCGTGGTCGTATTGAGGCGTGATAGTGCAGCACGGGGTCCAACCGGACCCCGTGACATATTTTTGAAAGAAGTGTGAAAGAAAAAGGAAAAAAAGGTCCCTTTGCGGGGAACTAAACTGAACCCTGGCTGACCAACAGGTAGCTACCAAGGATGGAAGCCAAGACCAGACACTTTTTGCTCAGATATTCATTACACCCACAAGCGCGATGAATTGACAATGCAAGCAGGGCTGCCCGATGAGGCGGCCCTTTTCATATCGGGTCATCTGGGGGGCCCGCCTCGGGGCGATAGCGGGAAGGGATTAGCCTATGGTGCTGTCGAACAGGTTCTTGATGAGATCGATGAACTCCATCAGGAAGGTGTGCTGCTCCTGGGTGGGGGCGCGCAGCCAGACGGCGGAAAGCACCTCCTCCAGATCGGCCACCACGGCGTCGGCTTCCTGCATGATCATGAAGCGTACCTTGGGATCGAGCTGGGGATTCTGCTCGCAGATGGTCATCAGGTTCTCGGCCACCCGGCCGCTCACCAGATCCTCGATGGTCTGGGTGCCGCTGCCCTGCTGCTGGCTCTCGAACAGACCCAGACTCTCTACCAGATACTCGACCAGCGCTATGTAGCCGTCGCTCTCTACCACCATGATGGCTGCCTTCTATCCATTGCCTTGAGGAAATGGTGCGTATTTTAGTGGCTGCCCCCCGCTTGGCAAGCGGCAGTAGAGGCGATGGCGGATAAAACGGACGCCGCCTCGCTCCACGGTTTCCAATCCGGCCAGCTCGAAGCCGTGGCGCAGGAAGAGGGCGAGGCTGAAGGCGCTCGCCTCCGTGGTCAGAAGAGACAACCCAAGCCGGACGGCGCCCTGGAGTACCGTTTCCAGCAGTTGGGTGCCGAGCCCCTGGCGCTGGTGATCCGCGCTCACGTAGAGCAGGCTGAGATGGCCGTCATCGCTCAGGGTAGCAAAGCCGAGGGGGAGGGGGCCTGTCTGGGTGAGCTCTTCGATGACCCAGCCGTGATGCTCGCGCAGCTGGCTCACCAGCCCCGGATGATGGGCTCCCAGGGCCCATTGCTCTACCTGCTCCGGGCTGTAGTGTTCGGGGCCCAGGCGGCGCACCGACTGCTCGAACAGATCCAGCAGCCTTGGTATGTGCGCCTCCTTGAGGGGGACGATGCGAGGAGAAGAAGGAGACGGCATGGGTCAACCCTCCCTGATGGTCGAGCGGGGGGCCTGGGGCCGCTTCGCCCTGGGCAGACCCGCCACCACCCGCTCATAGGAGTGGACTATCCAGCCCTGCCAGAGATCGTCAGACAGGCCTTCACTCAGGGTCACGGTGTTCCAGTGCTGCTTGTTCATGTGCCAGCCCGGTTTGACCTCGGGGTGGATCTCCCGCAGCAGCAGGGCGAACTCGGGTTCGCACTTCAAGTTGATGGAGAGCGGCTCGGCCTGCCAGTCCACCAGGGCGAACATCTTGCCGGCGATGCGATAGACCAGGATCTCCGGGCCGAAGGGGGTGTCCTCGGTGGCGCCGGGCTGGCTGAGCAAAAATTCACGCAATTGCACGAGTGTCATGGAGGACTCCGCTCTGGTCCGATCATGGAGGAAGCATGTTCACCGGGGTGAGCCATCTGTTAATATGCGCGGCGAGTATACCCCCCATCACCCCGGGAGCCCATGAGATGTTGTACCACAAGACCTTTGAACTGGGTCCCGATCGGGATTGGGTGGTGTTCGTGCACGGAGCGGGCGGCAGCTCCTCCATCTGGTTCAAGCAGCTGCGCGCCTACCGGGAGCACTTCAACGTGCTGTTGCTGGACTTGCGCGGCCACGGCCAGTCGAACCAGCTGCAGCAGGTGGTGAAGGGCCATTACAGCTTCCGGGCGGTGACCGAGGACATCCTGCGTCTGCTGGATCACCTGCGCATCCCCCATGCCCACTTCGTCGGCATTTCGCTCGGCACCATCCTCATCCGCCACCTGGCGGAGCTCTGCCCGGAGCGGGTCAAGAGCATGGTGCTGGGCGGCGCCATCCTGCGCCTCGACATCCGCTCCCGGGTGCTGGTGCAGCTCGGTCGCCTCGGCCAGCACATCCTGCCCTACATGTGGCTCTACCGCCTGTTCGCCTTCATCATCATGCCGCGCCAGCACCATCAGGAGTCCCGCAACCTCTTCGTGCGCGAAGCCCGCAAGCTGTGCCAGAAAGAGTTCAAGCGCTGGTTCCGCCTCGCCACCGAGGTGAATCCTCTTATGCGTTATTTTCGCGAGCGGGCCCTGCCCATTCCCACCCTCTACGTGATGGGGGAGGAGGATCACATGTTCCTCGCCCCGGTGCGCGAGCAGGTGGCCCGGGACCCCTTCAGCCGGCTCGAGATCATCGAGAAGTGCGGCCACGTCTGCAACGTGGAGCAGCCGGAGCTCTTCAACCGCCAGTCCCTGGCGTTTCTCTCCCGCCAGGCGGGGACACAGCCTGCCACCTGACTCCAGGCGTTGCCGCGAGCCTGCTCACACGAAGTAGTGGGCGATGTCGAGGTAGCGCTGGCGGATGTGCTCGATAAGCAACCTTATCTTGCGCGGCGGTTGGCGGGTGAAGGGGTAGACGGCGTAGATCCCGAGCTTCTTGCCCACCCGGTCCGGAAACAAATCCACCAGATCTCCGTTCATCAGGTCGTGATAGACCAGGCAGCGCGGCACATAGACGATGCCGCGCCCCCCCAGCGCCGCCTTGCGCAGGGCCCCCGCGTTGTCGGTGCAAAAGCTCCCCGACACCGACACCAGGTAGTTGCCCTCTTCCCCCTTGAAGGCCCACTCCGAGGCCCCCGTACTCTGGTAGGCGTAGCGCAGGCAGTTGTGGGTGAGCAAGTCTGACGGCTCGCGCGGCGCCCCGAAGCGGCGCACGTAGGCAGGGGCGGCGCAGATCACCCACTGGGAGTCGAGAATGTGGCGGGCAATCAGGCTCGAATCATCCAGATAGCCGGTGCGAATGACCAGATCGAACCCCTCTTCCACCAGATTGACGAAGCGGTTGTCGAGCGACATCTCCACCGTGAGCCCGGGGTGCTGCTGGCAAAAATCGGCCACGGCGTCGGCGAGCAGCAGCTCCCCCGAGATGGTGGGCACCGACATCCGCACATGGCCGCTCACCTTTTCACCGAATCCCGCCACCGCATCGAAGGCGTCCAGTGCGGCGGCCTTCACATTTTTGGCACCCTGATAGAGCTCCTTGCCCGCCTCGCTCAGGGTGAGCCGGCGGGTGGTGCGATAGAGCAGCTGCACCCCGAGCTCCTCTTCCAGACGCCCAATCCGCTTGCTAACCACTGAATTTGTCAGGGAATTTTGCTCGGCTACCTTGCTGAAGGAGCCGGC
The DNA here is from genome assembly GCF_019048365.1 of Aeromonas sp. FDAARGOS 1415. Lineage (NCBI taxonomy): Bacteria > Pseudomonadati > Pseudomonadota > Gammaproteobacteria > Aeromonadales > Aeromonadaceae > Aeromonas > Aeromonas sp. FDAARGOS 1415. The sequence goes on from NZ_CP077363.1 coordinate 3,073,919, forward strand.
CTCCACCACCTGGGCGAAGAGAATGAGGTCGTCGGTACTGGCCATATTTGTCGATTTTAGGAATGAATGTTGTTCATTATTTCCATATATCGCGAAAAAGGAACAGGGTAAGGTCACGTTCGCTTAACAAAACAACAACAAGGTGCGCCCGTCGCACGACCTCTGGACAAGGATGCAATGATGACAGACACCCTGTTGGCCCTGGTGGCCTTCTCGCCGATCGTGGTGGCCGCCGTGCTGCTGGTCGGCTTCAACTGGCCCGCCAAGCGCGCCATGCCCATCGCCTTTATCCTGACCGTATTCATCGCCCTGTGGGGCTGGCAGATGAGCCCGACCCGGGTGCTCGCCTCCAGCTTGCAGGGGCTCATCATCACGGTGACCGTGCTCTGGATCGTGTTCGGCGCCATCCTGATGCTCAATACCCTGAAACACACAGGCGCCATCACCGCCATTCGCGGCGGTTTCACCAACATCTCGCCGGACCGGCGCATCCAGGCCATCATCATCGCCTGGTGCTTCGGCGCCTTTATCGAAGGAGCCTCGGGGTTTGGCACACCGGCCGCCATCGCCGCCCCCCTGCTGGTGGCCATCGGCTTCCCGGCGCTCGCCGCCGTGCTGCTCGGCATGATGATCCAGTCCACTCCGGTCTCTTTCGGTGCGGTGGGCACTCCCATCCTGGTGGGGATCAACAAGGGGCTGGATAACCAGGCTATCGGCCACACCCTGAGCGCCGGTGGCAGCAGTTGGGACATCTACCTGCAACAGGTGACCACCAACGTGGCCCTCATTCACGCCACCGTCGGCACCCTGATGCCGGTGCTGATGGTGATGATGCTGACCCGCTTCTTTGGCCGCAACCGCAGCTGGACCGAGGGGCTCTCCATCCTGCCGTTCGCGATTTTCGCGGGGCTCGCCTTCACCGTGCCTTACGCCCTCACCGGCATGCTGCTCGGCCCCGAGTTCCCGTCCCTTATCGGCGGCCTGGTGGGGCTGGCCCTGGTGGTGACGGCGGCGCGCCATGGTTTTCTGGTGCCCAAGAACACCTGGGATTTCGCCCCCGAGAAAGAGTGGCCTGCCGAGTGGTTAGGCTCCTTGAAGCTCGATCTCAAAGAGGCCGCCGGCCGCCCCATGTCGCTCATGCTGGCCTGGCTCCCCTATGTGGCGCTGGCGCTCTTGCTGGTGGCGAGCCGGGTGAGCCCGGAGTTCAAGGCAAGCCTGTTGTCGGTGAGCCTCGCCTTCACGGATCTCCTGGGTGAGAAGGGGGTCAGCGCGTCGATTGAGCCGCTCTACCTGCCGGGGGGCCTGCTGGTGCTCTGCGCCCTGCTCGCCACCCTCATTCAGGCCCGCGCCCTGGCCCCCCTCGGCCGCGCCGTGAGCGAGTCGAGCCGCACCCTGATCGGCGCCGGCTTCGTGCTGATTTTCACCGTGCCCATGGTGCGCATCTTCATCAACTCCGGCGTCAACGGGGCGGATCTCGCCAGCATGCCGGTGACCACGGCCAACTTTGCCGCCGGGCTCGTCGGGGAGTTCTTCCCGGCCCTGAGCGCCACTATAGGCGCGCTGGGGGCCTTTATCGCCGGCTCCAACACGGTGTCGAACATGATGTTCAGCCAGTTCCAGTTCGAGGTGGCGCAGACCCTGGGGGTCTCCACCGCCGCCATGCTGGCGCTGCAGGCCGTTGGCGCGGCGGCTGGCAACATGATTGCCATCCACAACGTGGTGGCGGCCTCGGCCACCGTGGGCCTCCTGGGCCGCGAGGGGGCGACGCTGCGCAAGACCGCGCTGCCGACCCTCTACTACCTGCTGGCCACCGGCCTTATCGGGTTGGCGCTCATGTACAGCTTCCACGTCTCGGACGCACTGCTGCAGTTGAAGTAAGGAGAGCAAGTGATGAAGGTAATGCGGGTCTATCCGGCCAAGCCGGCCGATGTCTATCTCTACGCCACCTGTCTGGTGGACCTGTTCGACCCGGTGGCGGGGCTCGATGCCATCGCCCTGATCGAGCGGGAGGGGATAAGGGTGCACTTTGTCGAGAAGCAGACCTGCTGCGGCCAGCCGGCCTACACCTCGGGTCACGTGGAGGAGGCGCGCAAGGTGGCTAAAAGCCAGATGGCGCTCTTCCCCGAGCCCTGGCCCGTAGTGGTGCTGTCGGGCTCCTGTGGCGGCATGATGCACCATCACTATGCCCGCCTCTTCCCGAAGAGCCCCGAGGTGGCAGCGTTTTGCGAGCGGGTGTTCGAGCTCACCGAGTTTCTGGCCCGGGTCTGCCGGGTGCGCTGGCGCGCCGTGGGGGAGGCGAGCATCGTCATGCACACCTCCTGCTCGGCCCGGCGCGAGATGCAGGTGCACACCACGGCCCGCAGCCTGCTGGGGCAGCTCGAGGGCGTCACCTTGCACGAGCAGGCCTACGAGAGCGAGTGCTGCGGCTTTGGCGGCACCTTCTCGGTGCGCCATCCCCACATCAGCCAGGCCATGGTGGAGGACAAGACTCGCCACCTGCTGGCCACCGGCGCGGACACCCTGGTGAGCGCCGACTGGGGGTGCCTCCTAAACATCAAGGGATCCCTGGCCTATCAGGGCAAGACACTCCCCGCCACCCATCTGGCCAGCTTCCTGCTCGCCCATAGCGAGCCGGTGGCTCAGGGCTTACAAGCGCAAAAACAGGGGGCTAATCATGAGTGATCACGCCAAGTATTCGCCGCGCCGCTTCCACCCCCAGGCCGAGGCGGCCCTGGCCGACCCCGTGCTGCGCCAGAACTTTCGCGGCGCCATGGATTACCTGCGAGGCAAGCGGCGGGACGCCTTCGCCGATCCGCAGGAAGAAGCGGCGGTGCGCGATGCGGCGGAGCAGATCCGTCAGCGCTGTCTCTCGCGCCTGCCGGAACTCCTGGAGCAGCTCGAAGCCAACTGCGAGCGCAACGGCATCCGGGTGCACTGGGCCCAGACGCCGGCCGAGGCCAACACCATCATCCTCGGCATCGCCCAGCAGCACGGGGTAAGTTCCATCGTCAAGGGCAAGTCCATGGTGAGCGAGGAGGTGGGCTTCAACCACGAGATGGCGCGTCACGGCATCCGCTGCCTTGAGAGCGACATGGGGGAGTTTATCGTCCAGCTCGATGGCGACACCCCGTCCCACATCATCATGCCCGCCATCCACAAGAACAAGCAGGAGGTGAGCGACACCTTCGCAAGCAACCTGGAAGGCTTCACCCCCACCACCGACGTGGACGCCCTGATCCAGACCGGACGGCGGGCCCTTCGCGAAGAGTTTCGCCGCGCCGGCATGGGGCTCTCCGGCGTCAACTTCGCGGTGGCGGAGACTGGCAGCCTCTGTCTCGTCGAGAACGAGGGCAACGGGCGCATGTGCACGACTGTGCCGAAAGTGCACGTGGCCATCACCGGCATCGAGAAGGTGGTGGAGTTCCTCTCCGACGTGCCGCCCCTTTACAGTGCCCTGACCCGCTCGGCCACCGGCCAGGCCATCACCACCTACTTCAACGTCATCAGCGGCCCGCGCCGGGCAGGGGAGCTGGACGGCCCGGACGAGGTGCACCTGGTGCTGCTCGACAACGGCCGCAGTCAGGCCTACCGGGACGAGGAGCTGCGCAAGACATTGCAGTGCATCCGCTGCGGCGCCTGCATGAATCACTGCCCGGTCTACACCCGCATCGGCGGCCACGCCTACGGCACCATCTACCCGGGCCCCATCGGCAAGATCATCTCCCCCCACCTGCTGGGGCTGGACAGCACCCAGGATCTGGTAACGGCGTCCAGCCTGTGCGGCGCCTGTGGCGAGGTGTGCCCGGTGCGCATCCCCATTCCCGACCTGTTGCAGCGCCTGCGCCGGGAGGCCAAACACGACGCACAGCCCGGCCACGAACCGCTGGCGGGGCAGGGGGCGGCCAAGAGCCGGCTCGAATCCCTCGCCATGCAGGGCTTTGCCTTCGCCGCCACCCACCCGCGTCTCTATCACGCCGCGACCGGTGTGGCCGGTCGCCTGCGGGGCTTGATGCCTAAACACCTTGGCCCCTGGACCCAGTGCCGCGAGGCCCCCAAACCCGCCCCCCAGAGCCTGCACGCCCTGCTGCGCCAGAAGAAGAAGGAGTCCTGAGATGTCGAGCAAAGAGGCTATCTTGAACCGCCTGCGCGGCGCCGCCACCCCCATTGCCCAGGCACCGCACTCCTGGCAGCCCTGGCGCGGGGAGGATGAGCAGGCGCGGCGCGAGCGCTTTCTTGGCATGATCACCGCCAGCCACGCCGAGATCCTCACCGTCAAGGAGGCAAATCTTGCCCGGGATCTGACCGCCTGGCTGGATGGAGAAGCAATAACGCATCTGGCTTGTGGCCATGGCGGCCGTTGGCAGAAAGCGGTCGCGGCCGCCTGCGCCGGGCGCTCTGTGTTGACCCCGACGGGGGAGTTCGCCGGCTGGAAAGACGAGCTGTTCGACGTTTGTCAGGCGGGCATCACCCACTGCGCGGGCGCCATCGCCGATACCGGCACCCTGGTGTTGCTGCCCGATGGCGGCGAGCCGCGCACCTTGTCCCTTGTGCCCCCCTGCCATATCGCCCTGCTGGCGGCCTCCACCATCGCCGACAACTTGGCGGGACTGGTGGACGCCGGGCGCTGGCAGCAGGCCATGCCCACCAATCTGTTGCTGGTCTCCGGCCCCTCCAAGACCGCCGACATCCAGCAGACCCTGGCCTACGGTGCCCACGGTCCGAGCCGCCTGCTGGTAGTGCTGGTGGAGGATTGCTGATGCGTTGGAACCAGTTTGACGCCGCCGTGCTCGCGCGCATTCCGCCGGAGCGGCTGGTGAGCGACCCGGACTTGCGATTGGCCCATGGCACGGATGCCAGCTTCTACCGGCTGGTGCCCGAGCGCATCGTGCGCCTCGACTCTTTGGATGAGGTGCGCTTCGTGCTGGGGGTGTGCCGCGAATTGGGCCTGCCGTGCACCTTTCGCGCCGCCGGCACCAGCCTCTCGGGCCAGGCCCTGAGCGATTCGGTACTCATTACCCTGACCGACAGTTGGCGTGGCCACCACATTCTGGACGAGGGCGCCCGCATCGCCCTGCAACCCGGGGTGATCGGTGCCGATGCCAACCGCTATCTGGCGCCCTTGGGCCGCAAGATTGGGCCGGATCCCGCCTCCATCAACGCCTGCAAGCTGGGCGGCATCGCCGCCAACAACGCGAGCGGCATGTGTTGCGGCACCGCCCACAACAGCTATCACACATTGCACGCCATGACCCTGTTGCTGGCCGATGGCACCGTGCTGGACAGCAGCGATCCCCACAGCCGCGCCGCCTTGGCGACCAGGCGCCCGGAGCTGCTGGCCGGGCTCGCCGCCCTGCGCGCCGAGGTGCTGGCGAATGCCGAGCTTGCCGCCAAAATTCGCCACAAGTACCGGCTCAAGAACACCACCGGCTACGCCATCAATGCCCTGCTCGACCATGATGACCCTATCGATATCCTCACCCACCTGATGATCGGCTCGGAGGGGACCCTCGGCTTTATCGCCGAGGTGGTGCTCGACACCGTGCCCGAATACCCCCACAAGGCCTCGGCCCTGCTGGTGTTTCGGGACGCCGAGCAGGCCTGTCTGGCCACCTCGCGCCTGAAAAGCGCCCCGGTGGCGGCGGTGGAGCTGATGGATGGGCGCTCCCTTCGCTCGGTGGCGGGCAAGCCCGGTCTGCCGGACTTTATCAAGGCGCTGGACTTAACCGCCTGCGCCCTGCTTGTCGAGGTGCATGGGGAGTCGAAAGAGGAGCTGGTGGATCGCTGCGAGCAGGTGACGGCCATGGCTGCCGAGTTCGCCCAGGTCGCCTCTGTGCCCTTTACCAGCGACAGCGCCGGGCTCTGGGCCATTCGCAAGGGGCTTTTCCCGGCGGTGGGGGCGGTGCGCACCACCGGCACCACCGTCATCATCGAGGATGTCGCCTTTCCCATCGAGCGTCTGGCGCAAGGGGTGGCGGGGCTGCAGCAACTGTTCGACGAGTTTGAGTATCACGAGGCCATCATCTTCGGCCACGCGCTGGAGGGGAACCTGCACTTCGTCTTTACCCAGGGGTTCGACGATCCGGCGCAGGTGGCCCGCTACGGTGCCTTTATGGATGCGGTGGCGGAGCTGGTCGCAGTGCGCTTTGGCGGGTCGCTGAAGGCCGAGCACGGCACCGGCCGCAACATGGCCCCTTATGTGGAGCTCGAATGGGGGCCGGAGGGGATGGCGCTGATGCGCCGCATCAAGGCGCTGCTCGACCCGGATGGCCTGCTCAATCCCGGCGTTATCATCAACGATGACCCCAACGCCCACCTGGCCCATCTCAAGCCCATGCCGGCGAGCGATGCCATCGTCGATCCCTGCATCGAGTGCGGCTTTTGCGAGGCGGTCTGCCCCTCGCGCACCCTGTCGCTCTCGCCGCGCCAGCGCATCGTGCTCTATCGCGAACTGGCCCGCCGCAATCGTGCCGATGAGCCCTCCAACCAGCTGGCCCGGCTGTTTGACTATCAGGGCATCGACACCTGCGCCGCGACCGGGCTTTGTGCCGATCGCTGCCCGGTCGGCATCAACACCGGATCGCTCATCAAGAAGCTGCGCACTGACAAATACCGGCGCTTCGTGCCCATCGCCCGCTGGAGCGCCGATCACTTCGCCGGCGTTACCCGCACGGCCCGTGGGGCTCTCGGCCTCAAAGGGATTGCCGGCAAGCTGCTGGGAGAAAAAGCGCTGGCAGGATTGGTGAACGGGGTTCGCCATCTGAGCGGCCAGCGCACACCCGCCTGGTTGCCGACCCTGCCGGGGCCGAGCCGCTATCACTGGCCGCAAGGGGAGGGGACCCATGGCGGATCCAGCGAGCGCGCCGTGGTCTATCTGCCGTCCTGTGCCAGCCGGGTATTCGGCCAGCAGGAAGAGGCTCCGTCACTGCCGGAGGTGGTGTTATCCCTGCTCAAGAAGGCGGGTTGCCGGGTCATAGTGCCGGCGAGAGTTGAGGGGCTCTGCTGCGGCATGCCCTATGACAGCAAGGGGTTGAGTGAGGTAGCGGAAGCCAAGCGCAGTGAGCTGGCCGAGGCCCTGTGGCAGGCAAGCGAGCAGGGGCGCTGGCCCGTGCTGCTCGACACCAGCCCCTGCGTGCAGCGGCTGCTCTCGGGTGCGCTCGGCAAGGGGCTGCGGGTGTTCGAGCCCTCTGCCTTTGTGCTGGAACACCTGCTGCCCCACCTTGAGCTGACCCCCATCGATGAGACCGTCATGCTTCATATCACCTGCAGCAGTCGGCGCATGGGGCTGGGGGATACGATGCTGGCGGTGGCCCGCGCCTGTGCCCGCGAAGTGATCGTGCCAGAGCATATTCAGTGCTGCGGCTTCGCCGGCGACAAGGGGCTGATGACCCCTGAGCTCAACGCCGCCGCCCTCGCCAGCCTGCCTGCACAGGTCCCCAGGGATTGCCGTCAGGGATTCAGCAATAGCCGCACCTGCGAAATGGGGCTCAGCCAGCACGCCGGCATTCCCTATCACAGCATCCTTTATCTGGTGGATCAGGCGGCGAGATAAAGAAAGCCCCGGCAGAACAAGTTCTGACGGGGCTTTCTTTGTTGGAAAAATAGGAGCAAGAGTCTGACGTTTATTTTTAACGCCTATGACCGCTAGCTGCTTCACACCAAGTTCTCATTATGTAATGTTCAACTCAGCCAGGATGCAATAGACACTAACCCTACTGGAATAACGATCATCATTGCTAGAACACCAAGGCAGCCGCTACCCCGGCTTGATGATGAGTGGAAATCATTGCTTGTGTTTTCTCGGTTATTCAACCATGCAGCATGGCAATTTGAACAATAGAGTTTTATTGTGCCCGTATTCCAAGCACGAATGGTGCGATTGTCAAACGGAGCATTGCAGCGACAGCGAGAACAGGTAAAAAATTTGTTTGAAGGTTTTTTGGGGCGACTAAATAGAGCCAGTGATATTATTGCAAAAAATGCAATTGGAAGTGACGTTGCAAGGTCTTTTTCTTTAAAATAGTTAAAGCCAGCTAAAGTTATCAAAACTATAGCCAGGATTAAAAAAACATAATCCAGAGGTGTTTTTCTGACTGATTCAAGGATGATTTTTTTATCACTTGACCCTCCCTTAGCACGATGGCTTTGTTTGGAAGGCTGTGTGATAGGACGAAGAGTCCAACCTTCATAGTAAACTTCTGTAGCTCTCACTCGTCGCTGACTATCGGTTTCAGTCTCAAACAATACCTCGTCATTAATCTGTGGCCTTCTGTCTTTGGGGCTTACAGCAGAAATATGAAAGAATGTTTTTTCTGAACCATCTTCTGGCGTAATAAATCCAAAGCCCTTGTCATCATTCCATTGAGTAATTTTTCCTTTCATTTTCTTCCCTGGGTGTCGAATGTTGAATTGACTGTGTTAATGTTCGAGGGATTGACAAAGAAAGTGATTTTTTATTCTTGTGTCCCTAGATGCTTTCTATATAGAGAAAGGTCTCACTGTGATTTTTATATCGTATACCACATTCAATCTTGATGTTGTGGATATATGACCCCCTGCCTAACTATCAGACAAAGATGTTTACTGGTGTCCAGTCCTATTTCATTACTCATTAAATCACACGGCTACCGCACGGAATATAGCCTCCGTTGTGCTGCGGTTAACCGATTGAGGAGGTACGAACCATCGCCGCTCCCTGGCTGCCTTTAGGGCTATGAGGGTCGCATGGACAGGGTACCAAGTGCAGCAGTCTATGTTGAGCAAAACGTTTTACTTTGGGTGTGGTTTGGTGAGTATTTTTGATGGGGATCAGAAATTGGAGGGGGCAGGAAATTTGGTGCTGGCTGTTATTGGGAGGCTGTCTCAGAACCAAACCGTAGAGATGGTAACGGGGCGTAGACTTCGCCCCGCAACACAATAAAGAGACGCGGCGAGAAAATGGGGGAGGCCTTGGGCTCAATACCCCGTCATCTCCAGATAACCGACGCCCTTGGCATCTCCCGAGACGGAAACTGCCCCTTCCCAGTAGTCAAAACGCCCCGTCATGGCCTGATTGGGCTGTCGAGCCTGAATACGGAGGTTGATATCCTCGGCCTTAAGCTGCCACTCGATGGGATAGGGTTGCCCCTTGGGGCCGTGCCAGGTCTTGCCGGGGGTAAGGTGGATCTGCTCAGGGCTTAGCACCCGGCTGCTGCCGTCCCGCTCAATCAGGATGCCGTAGCGGTTCTCCGGCTCAGTGCGTCCTGCCTTGGTGCGCAGGCGAAACAGCATCAGCTCGCGGCCATCGTCAAACTGGAGGGAAAACCAGTCCCAGCCCGATTGCCACTGGGCCAATACCGAGCTGCTCCACTCGTGATCAAACCAGCCCTCACCGCTGACGTTGCGGGTCTCGCCATCCAGGGTCAGGGTGCCGCTGATGGTCAGGCGCGGGTAGGAGTAGTAGAAGGAGGCGTTGCCCGGGCTCTTCTCGCTGTAACCCGCTTTGCCCTGCAGTACCGCCGGCTTGGCGGCGCTCACCTGCAAATCAAGATCCCCCGCCTTGCTCTGCACCTTGAGGGTGGCGGGAAAAAGCGATTCCCCTTGAGAGGCCAGCACCCACTCTTTCAGCCAATACTGACCGCCGCTGGCACCGGCGAGCCCTGGCCCCTGGCGGCTGGTGCGCTCGTCCTGCTGGTGGCTGCCTTTGCTCAAGTCCGTGATGGCGAACTGGGCCAGCCAGAGCTGGGGGACAAGCCAAGGGTTATCCGATTTGATGTTTTGCTCGATACCCTGGCGAAACAGGGTCCACTGCATGCCGTAATCGCGTCCCTGCTCATCTTTCAGGTTGCCGGTGAGATACCACCACTCGGAGCGGTAGTCGGGGTGGGCACCGTGATCCACGGGCAGGCGGATGGACTGACTCGGCAGAGCCTTTCTAAAGTGATCGCTATCGCCACCCAGGATTGCGCCCAGATCGCTGGCACGGATCCCGGTGCCATACAGGGTGCAGAGCAGCGCCAGCCACCAGATATTGAATGTTTTCATACCACTCTCCTTGCGGCGTACCAGGAGGCAATCGCGCCGCATACCGGCGCCAGCAGAAGCGCCGTGACGGCGTGCAGGGGGGCGGCCTCGAAGGCCAGCCGCCAGCCGAAGGCGCGGGGGTTGACCACCTCGATCAGCACCCAGGCAAGGCCATAGCCCACCGGCAGGGCCAGCAGCGCGGTGAGCAGCCCGAGGCCTGCCCCTTGCCACACCAGCAGCCGGCGGCAGTGGCGCGGGCCTACGCCCAAGCTCTGCAGGGTCTGCAACTCGCCGCGCCGGGCCAGCCCCAGCACCATAAAGGCCGACCCGATGCCGACGAAGGCGATCCCCAGGATCAGCAACTTCAATAGCTCGGTCACCACGAAAGTCTGGTCGAACACCCTGAGGGCGGCGGCGTGGATGGCGGGGGCGGGCAGGAGGTTCACCCCCTCGCCAAGGCGGGCGCGCAGGCGATCGGCGAGGCGCTCCGGTTGGTTGCTAAAGAGGGCCAGGGATTGCACGGCCCCGCCCTCGAAGGCGTGCAGTATCTGCCCCTTGTCGCTGCCGTAATCCTGATAGACACCGGTGACGGTGAGTGCCCTTGGGCCCTGTTCGCCGGTGACTTCGAGTGTCTGCCCCACCCAGACCCCTAGGCGCACCGTCAGCGGTTCGCTCGCCAGCACCTCGTCGGGGGCGGCGGGCCAGCGCCCGGCCAGCAGCGGGTAGGCGGCTTTGAGCTCGGGAATAAAGTCCATCTGCGCCCACTCGATGGGCTGCCCCTGCCAGCGGGCGGGATGCACGGCGCGGCGGGAGGCGGCGCGCACGTCCGGCGCAGCAAGAATGGTGTTGAGAGTCTGCTCGCTCAGGGCGCCGCGGTTGCCCGCCACCCCTCTGGGGGCGCTGACATAGAGATCGGCGGCCAGACGCTGGCCGAGCCAGATCTCCACGCTCGAGCGAAAGCTCGACACCATGACCCCGATGCCGATGGCCGCCGCGATGGCCAGTTGCAGCGCCATTACCGCGATGGCGGTGCGATCCAGATGGTATTGGGTCTCGGCCACTGCCAGCCGGGCGGTGAGGGGGCCACCGGGGCGCGATCTCAGTCGCCCCAGCACGGCGCGCAGCACATCGGGCAGGGCGAGCGCCATGGCCAGCAGCCAGCCGCCGGCGACGAAGAGGGCGCCGGTGAGACCGGTTTCTGGCCGCCACAGACAGAGCACGCAGAGCAGCAGGATGGCGATGGCCAAGGCTCGCCTGCGCCAGGGATGAGCCGGCGGGCGGCTGTTGCCCTCTCGCAGTTCAAGGGGGGATTGGCGCAGCAGTTGCCACCAGCCGGGCAGGTTGGCGGCGAGCGTCCCCAAAATGCCGATGACCATCGCCTTGCCAAGGCTCGCAGGGGAGAGGCGCAGCAGATCGATGGGGTTGGGGCCATAAAGGTCGGCCAGCGCCTGGGTGAGCTGCCCCATCAGAGCCAGGGCCAGGAGGCTTCCCAGCAGCAGCCCGAGCAGGGTGCCGATGCTGGCGAGGATCACAAGCTCCAGGATGAGCCAGCCAAGCACCCGACGCGGCGGCATCCCGAGGATGATGAGCTGGGCCAGCTGGGGACGGCGCACGCTCTGCACGAAGCGCTGGGCGTTGAACACCAGAAAGAGCCCCACCGCCATGGCGAGCAGGGAGAGGGCGGTGAGGTTCAGCGCCAGCGCATCCCCGAGCTGGCTGGCATCGAGCGCCGGGCTGATGGGCTCAAGCCAGAGGGGCTGATGGGGGGCATAGGATTGCAGGGCCGCCTGCAAGGCTCTTTGCAAGGTATTGGCCTCTTGCTCGCTGAGTTTGAAGACGATGCGATCGAGCCGTCCTTCCTTGCCAAGCAGGGGCTGGGCGAGGCCGATGTCGGTCACCAGCAGCCGCTCCATGGGCACGGCGCCGGGCTCGAAGGTGCCGGCCAGGGTGAGGGTCAGCGCTCGCTTGCCCCGTTGGCCATGAGGCGAGGTTTCGCTTAGGAGAAATGTGCGGGGCTGGCCCGGCTGCCAGCCCAGGCGCTTGGCCTCGGGGGCCGCGAGCCAGACGCTGTCGGCGCGGCTCAACGAGAAATCGGGTTGGCTGTCTGGCTCTGCGTCAAAGAGGCGGCGCAGGGGGCCGGGGTTGAAGAGATCCATCCCGAGTAGCTGGAAGCTGCGCCCCTGCTCGTCCTTGAGCCAGGCGTGCAGCTCTGGCATGGCGTTGAGGTCGTGCTGGCTTCGCACCAGCGTCACATAGAGCTGTTCATCCAGCCCGCCGCTCGGCGCCAGCCGATAGTTGGCCTCCCCGGCGAGCTGGCTGCGGGCGGCGACGAAGTTGGTGCGGGCGCTGTGGTTCAAGAGCTCGATGGCCACCACCAGGGTGACCCCCAGGGTGAGCCCGGTCAGGCTCATCAAGAGCAGCCAGGGGTGGGCGCGATAGAGGCGCAGCAACGCTTTTAGCGGCAGCGGCAACATCACAGCGCTCCGTGGCGGGCGTCAGTCATGGCGGCGCCCCTTGAGCTCGACCAGGCGGCCCCCTTCCAGGCGCAGCACCCTGTCCGCCAGGGCGCCATAGGCGGGGTTGTGGCTCACCAGCAGGAGGCCGGCGCCGGTGCCCCGCACCACCGCCATCATCAGGGCCATCACCTGCTCGGCGTTGTGCTCGTCGAGACTCCCGGTGGGCTCGTCCGCGAGCAGCCACCGGGGCTTGTGAATGAGGGCGCGGGCCAGGGCGACTCGCTGGCGCTGACCGCCGGAGAGCTGCTCCGGCCAGGCGTGGCGCTTGTGGACGAGATCGAGCCGTGCCAGCAGGGCGTCAATCTCTGGCTGATGGCGAGGGAGCTGGTTGATGGCGAGCGGCAGACAGAGATTTTCCTCCACCGTCAGGGTCGGCAGCAGGTTGAAGTCCTGATAGACGATGCCAAAGTGTCGGCCGCGCAGCCGGGCCCGCTCGTCCGCCGGTTGAGTGTCGAGGCGGGTCTCCCCCAGCCAGACCTCCCCCTCGTCGGGGGGCAGCAGGCCTGCGATGAGGCTCAGCAGGGTGGACTTGCCACAGCCGCTCTGCCCCAGAAGCAGGCAGGTCTCCCCCGGGGCGAGCTGGAGATCCAGCCCCGCAAACAGGGGGAGCGTCTCGCCGCCGTTGTCGAAGCATTTACTGAGATTACGCAGGCTGAGCATGGGATAACCGTTTGATGGCCAATGGCTTTCACAATGTCAGTCACTATGCCAGTTAGTGATCGCGCCTGCAAAAGGGAAGCGGATCCTTGCTGGATCCCGCTCGCCTGTGGTGGTTAGAATAGGGCCTTCCATGGGTCACAGGATGAGCAAGGATGTTACACAAGCAAGTCAGTTTTATCGTCGACAGCAAGGGCGCCAAGCAGGCTGCCGTGGTCCCCATCGATATCTACAACGAGCTGATGACCCTGCAAAAGGCGCTCTCCGACAACAAGCCCGGCGAGCGCGAGCTCTACCACTTCAACGGCAAGGGGGCCGAGGCCCACGGTTATCCGGTGGGCAAGCGCCAGAACCCGGGCTTCATGGTGCAGGCGGGCTCCACCGCCAACGGCGAGGATGCCGCCTCCCTGCGCGAGGCGGTGATCGAGCTGCGCCAGGAGCTGCTGGGCAAGGGGGTGCTCACTCCCCACGGCCCGGGCTTCCTCTTCACTGCCGATCAGCTGTTCAACAGCCCGAGCCTGGCCGCCAGCCTGGTAGCGGGCAACAACCGAAGCGGCCTGGATGCCTGGCAGAACAGCGCCGGCTACACCCTCAAGCAATCCGGGTTCGGCAAGAAGTCGCCCTGATGACGGGGCCCGTCGCCGGGCCCGGCATTCCTTTGTGTGAGCGCCCACCCCGCGCGGGCCACCACCATGGCGGGGAGGGCGTCTTCCCTCTTCGCTGCTAGCCTCAATGCCAGACGGTTCTCAAGAGAAGCACCCATGTCTGGACTCCTGCGCCTCTCCCCCCTCTCCGGGTTTGCCCTGTTCTGTGGCCCCGCGCTTGCCGACGGCGGCCCTCTGCCCCTGACGCACACCGGCGCCGGCCTCTTCGCCCTCGCCATCTTCGCCCTGGCCTATGCCCTGGTGATGGCGGAGGAGTACCTGAAGCTGCGCAAGTCCAAACCCGTGCTGGTGGCGGCCGGCATCATCTGGATCGTCATCGGCATGGTCTATGCCGGGCAGGGGGAGAGTCCACTGGCGCAGGCGGGGTTTCGCCAGACGCTGCTGGAGTACGCCGAGCTGATGCTCTTCCTGCTGGTGGCCATGACCTATGTCAATGCCATGGAGGACAGGCTGCTGTTCGACGCCCTGCGCGCCCGCCTGGTGCGAGCCAGGCTCAGCCTGCGGTCCCTGTTCTGGCTCACGGGGATCCTGGCCTTCTTCATCTCCCCCGTGGTGGACAACCTGACCACGGCGCTCTTGATGTGCTCCGTGGTGCTCAACGTGGCCAACGGCGATCGCCGCTTCATCAACCTGGCCTGCATCAACATCGTGGTGGCGGCCAATGCTGGCGGGGCCTTCAGCCCCTTTGGCGACATCACCACCCTGATGGTGTGGCAGGCGGGCAAGGTGCCCTTCGAGCAGTTTCTGTTGCTGTTCGTGCCGGCACTGCTCAACTTCCTGGTACCGGCCACCCTGATGAGTCTGATGGTGCCGCGTCACGTCCCCGAGATGTCGGGCGACGTGGTGGTGCCAAGGCGCGGGGCCTTCACCATAGTGCTGCTCTTTGTGCTCACCATCATGACCGCGGTCGCCTGCCATCATTTTCTGGCGCTGCCCCCCGTGCTCGGCATGATGATGGGGCTCGGTTACCTGCAGTTCTTCGGCTTTTACCTGCGCAAGACACAGCCCGTCACCCTGGCCCGGGAGCGGGCGCTCTATGCGCGCACCGGTGACGAGGCCCGGTTGCTGCGCCTGGGCTCCATCGTGCCGTTCGATGTGTTCAACAAGATAGCCAAGGCGGAGTGGGACACCCTGCTCTTCTTCTACGGGGTGGTGATGTGTGTCGGCGGGCTCGGCTTCATGGGCTATCTGGCGCTCGCCTCCCAGCTGCTCTACGCAGGGGATCCAACCCTGGCGAACATCACCATCGGCCTGCTCTCCTCCCTCATCGACAATATCCCCGTGATGTATGCGGTCCTGTCCATGGAGCCGCAGATGAGCACGGGGCAGTGGCTGCTGGTGACCCTGACCACCGGGGTGGGGGGCAGCCTGCTCTCCATCGGCTCCGCCGCCGGGGTGGCCCTGATGGGGCAGGCCAGGGGCATGTATACCTTTGTCGGCCACCTCAAGTGGTTGCCCGCCATACTGCTTGGCTATATGGTCGGCATAGGGGCGCATCTGTGGCTCAACAGCGCCCTGTTCTGATGTCGTGACCAGGGAGAGAAAGGGAAGATGGGACAACTGTTCGAGGCGCTCTCGCCGCGCCATGTGGCCTTCATCGAGGCGCAGAAGATCTTTTTCGTCGGCACGGCGGCCGCGGAGGGGACGGTCAATGTCTCCCCCAAGGGCGGGGACTCGCTGCGCGTCATCGATGCCCACACCCTGGCCTGGCTCAACCTGACCGGCAGCGGCAACGAGTCGGCGGCCCAGGTGCTGCAACACCCGCGCATGACGGTGATGTTCTGCGCCTTCGAGGGGGCGCCGCTGATTTTGCGGGCCTATGGCCGGGCGCGGGTGCTGCACCGGGGGGACCCGGAGTGGGCGTCGTCGCTGGCGCTGTTCCCCCCAAGCGTCGCGGCCCGCCAGATCTTCCTGCTGGATATCGAACGCGTCCAGGCTTCCTGCGGCATGTCGGTGCCCCTGTTTGAGTACCAGGGGGACAGAGCGGATCTCGCCAACTGGTCCGCGCGTCAGGGTCGGGAGGGGATTGAAGCCTACTGGCGCAAGAAGAATCAGTGGAGCCTGGATGGGCTGGAGAGCGAGATCCTGGTGCGAAGTGGACTCTCACCGGATCCCTGAGGGTCGCCACGCACACGAAAGCGAACACAAAAAAGCCCTGTCCATGGACAGGGCTTTGTCATTCATGGGGCTCTCAGGCGGCGCGCTTGCCGGTCAGCAGCCAGTAGCAGAGCGCCGAGCCCAGACCGCAGCCGGCGATGGCGACGGCCATGGGCAGGGGGGATTCAGGGGGATTGAGGTTGACCAGCACGCCCACCAGGGCGCCGATGCCGAAGCGCAGGGTGCCCGCCAGCGCCGAGGCGGTGCCCGCAGACTGGGGGAAGTGGCCCATCAGGCCGGTCATGGCGTTGGCCCCCACCAGGCTGATGTGACCGACGAACAGCACCACGGGGATGACGATGCCCCACAGGCCCCCGGTCTGGCTCCAGGCGTTGTAGATGAGCAGGGCCCCGGCCAGCGGCAGCACCGTCAGACCGTATTGCAGCATGCGCTCGGCGCCTACCCCCTTCACCAGGCGGCTGTTGACGAAGGTGACCACCATCATCAGCAGGATGTTGAGGCCGAACAACCAGCCGTAGTGCTCGGTCGGCACCTTGAAATACTCGATATAGACGTAAGGGGAGGCGCTCAGGAAGGCGAACATGCCCGAGCTCGACAGGGCCCCGCACAGCACATAGCCCATGGCGCCGCGGTGGGAGAGCACGCCCCAGTAGTTGCCAAGCACCTGGCCGAGCCGCAGGGGCTGCTTGTGCTCGGGCTTGAGGGTCTCCTTGATCTTCCACTGCATCACCACGCAGATGAGCAGGCTGATCCCCACCAGCAGCCAGAAGATCACCCGCCAGTCGGCGTGAGCGCTGATGTAGCCGCCCACCACGGGGGCGACCAGGGGCGCCAGCGTCATCACCAGGATGACGAAGGACATGGCGCGGGAGAACGCATCTTTCTCGAAAAGGTCCCGCAGCAGGGCGTTGACCACCACGGAGCCGGCCGCGCCGCCGGCGGCCTGCAGCATGCGCCAGGCCAGGAGCTCCGGCAGGGAGTCCGCCATGGCGCACCCCACAGAGGCCACGGCAAACATCACCAGCCCCGCCAGGATCACCGGCTTGCGGCCGAAGCTGTCGGCGAGCGGGCCGTAGAAGAGCTGGCCGATGGCAAAGCCCCCCAGGAAGGCGCTGATGGTGAGCTGGGCGCCGTCGATGCTGGTGGCCAGGTCCCGGGCGATGGCGGGAATGGCGGGCAGGTACATGTCCACCGCGAGCGGGGTCAGCCCCGCCAGGGCACCGAGCAGAATGAAGAGGAAACGGGGGGAGAGGGGACTGGCTTGAGGCATAGGGTTTCCGTGTCGTGGGCAAGAGGCCAAGGGAGCAGGAGATCAGTCTATCAGCTTTGGCGGGTCTGGGCAGGTTCATCCTGCCAGGGTGAAGCTCCGGTGGCGGGGCGACGAAGCAGCAGGAGCCAGGCCAGCCACCCGAGCAGCGAGAGGGCATTGCCCGCCCGCTCGGGCCAGCGTGGGGCGAGCCTCAGGGTGAGGGTGTGGCTGCCCGCCGGTACCCAGACCTGCATCAGCCCCTGGGGGGTGGCGCTCACCGTCAACTTCAGGCTCTCGTCGAGCCAGGCCTGCCAGCCGGGATAGTGGTACTGGTGCAGCACGATCCGGGTCGGGACCCGGGTGCTCACCGCCAGGGCCAGCGCCCTGGGTTGCCAGTGGGTCAGGGTCCAGCGTGCGCCGGGGGGATCGGCGCTCACCGGGGGCTGGAACTCCTCCTTCCAGGCCAGCAGGCTGGGGGCGAAGATGCCGCCGGGCACCTGCCGTGGCCGGTATTCCCGGGCACTGCGCTTGCTGTCGAACTCGAACGCCATGGCCTCCCGGGTGGGGGACTGGGTGAGGGGGGCGTGGCGCACATAGACCAGGCTGGAGAGCAGCGTCAGCAGGAGCACACCCCACCAGAGCCCCTGCCAGAGGCGTTGGGGCGGGGTGCCCAGGGCCACCACGGCGACCGTGGCGAGGGCCAGGAGGAGGTTGAGCCGCCAGGGAAACTGCACCCGCTGCAAGGGGGGCAGCAGGCTCCAGATCGGTTGGCTCGGGGGCAGCATCATCAGGAAGGCGGCGACCCCGATGGCTCCCCAGCAGAGGAGCTCGGGGTGGCGTGGCTCGCGGGCGGCGGCCCAGGCGAGCAGCAGCAGGGCCATGGTGAGCACGCTCAGCCACGCCAGATGGCCGCGAAAGCGCCAGTCGTCCCAGGCGGTGGGCAGGCGGTCGAGGAAGTTGCGCTGATAGTCGAACATGCCGCTGCGCATCATCTCCATGGAGATGGCCCCCTGATCCGCAAGGGCGGGCAGCAGCAGGGCGGCCGCCATGCAGAGCCCCAGCCCCTGGGCGCCGAGGGCCTGCCAGCAGGGGCGCAGGGTGCGACCGCGCCAGGCGAACCAGAGGGCTCGCAGGCTCACCAATCCCATCATCAGCAGCAGGCTGGGCAGGTGGGAGAAGGCGAGCAGCGCCAGGGCGAAGATCAGCAGTGGCAGCCCCGGGCGCCGACCGCGGTGGGCAAGATCCTGGCCGAGCAGGATGAGGGGGGCCCAGACGAAGGCCCAGAACTCCGCCAGGGCGAAGCGGGCGTAGAGATCCATGGCGAGGTGATAGGGCAGGGCCAGGTAGAGCAGGCTGACCGCGAGAGCCCGGCCGGGCGGGGCTAGGCTGCGCAGCCACAGATAGGCAAACCCGCCGGAGAGCACCAGGGCCAGGGTGGCGCTACCGAGCAGGGGATAGATGGCCTGCTGGGCCGGGGCGCCGGGTCCTGCAAGCAGGGCGCTGACATAGTAGGGAAGCGGGGGATAGAAGAAAAAGGTGGGGCTGCCAAAGCCACCGTTCATGGCCATCAGCCAGCGGGGGTAGAGCTCCCCCTGCCACAGCTGCTGGGCAAAGTAGTGGCCGGAGAGCAGGTGGTGGAAGAGATCGTGTCCCCGGCTGCCCCCCTGCAACCAGAGCGGCAGCACCAGCAGTGCGCTGGCCAGCGTCAGCACCAGGGGTACCCACACCCACTCCTTGTCGCCCTTCATGCCTCTTCTCCCTGTCAGCGTCCGCGCAGTGAGTGTAGCCGAGGCGGCTGGCCCCCTGGAACGCCCCATGGCGGGGGTCAGCGGGGCAGGGCGAGCCAGAGGCCGGGTTCGGCGTGAAATCGGGGGGCGAACCAGATCTGGCGGCTCGGGGCGGGCCACTCATGGGCATCGAGGGGGCGCCGACTGAGGCGGCATGCCCCCTTGGCCTGCGCGAGCCTGGCATCTCCCCCGTACCAGCCGTCGGTGACGGGCAGGGCCGTGGTTTCTCGCAGCAGCCGCACTCCCCACTGGGTCACCAGCGCCGGGCATGCCTGCTCCGCCAGCCGGGTAGCCCGGGTCATGGCGGGGGGCGCCGGCGGGGTCAGGGTCGTCAGCAGCAGCAAGAGGGCGCAGAGCAGGGCCGCCAGCTCGCCCCGGCGCGGCAATTTCCCCGCCAGCAGCACCAGGCCGAGCAGGGTGATGGGCGCCAGGTGACGGGGGTTGTCCGGATTCTGGCCAAGCAGGGTCCAGAGCAGCAGGGCAAGCCAGCCCAACGTCCAGACAGGCTGGTGCTTTTTCTCTGTGTGCCAGAGCGGGACCAGCAGCAACCCAAACGCCAGGGGCCAGAGGGGGGTGAGCTGAGAGTTGAAAGTGCGCGCCCAGCTAAGCAGCCTATCCCCGTGGGCCGCCGCCGTGTTGCCCCAGAGGGTAAAGTGGCCGCCGGTAAAGCGCCGCCCCTCGGCAAAATAGGCCCAGCCATCGGCCTGCCAGACAAACAGCAGGCAGGCTAGACCTACTAGGACAACGGGGAGCAAAAACTTGAACCGTTCCCCCTTCTGCGCCATCCCGAGCCAGAGCGGCAGCAGGGCCAGCACGAAGTAGGAGGGGCGCAGGGCCAGCATCAGGCCCAGCAGCAGACCGGCCAGCGCCGTTTTACGATGCTGCAAGGCCAGCAGCGTCCCGAGCCAGGCGGCGAGTGCCGGCCCGTCCGAGAGGCCGGAAAGCGCCAATGTCGGGGTGAGCGGCAGGGCCAGCACCAGCACCCAGACCGGCGCCAGCAGGCTTGGCCGTTGCCACTGCCTCACCGCAAGCCAGGCGGCGAGGGGTGCTATCAGCGTTGTGCCCATTAGGCTGGCCCACTGCACCGCGCGGGCCGGATCGTCTACCAGCAGGTTGATCAGGCGCGCCAGCCAGATAAAGGCGGGGTAGCCCGGGAAGTGGGGGGAGAACTCCAGCACGCTGAAGCGCACCACCCCGTGGGCGAAGTTCAGGGCATCGTCGGAATCGAGGGCCACCGGGAAGGCCAGCAGCCAGCCAAGCCAGGCCAGTTGCAGCAGGATCAGCAGGTAGGGTCCATTAGCGAAGCGTAATAGACCCTGATGACGCCCCCCTTCTCCCGCCAGGGGGGAAGGGGGCAAACCGGCGTCCGGGTGCATCTATCGGCAGGCCGTGCGTAGGGTGGGTAGCGCGCAGCGAAACCCGCCGTTTGTCAAAGCGAGGTGGCGCAGTGATTGGCTGGTGGCCATCAGAGCGGCGCCAGCACGGCCATCAGCGCGTTTTCTGCATCGCTAAAGGCGGCTGCATCGGCGGGCTTGGCGCCCACCCCGAACACTCCCGGGTTGCCGATGGCATCGAGCACCCTGGCCAGCGCCTGGTCCGCGGCCTTGCGATCCCCTTCATTGAGGGAGGGGAGGATAAGGTCCAGGAAGCGCTTGCTCTTGACCACCAGTACCTTGGCGGTCTGGTAGTCGCCGAGGTTCTGGGCCGCCCCCTCGAGGCGGCGCTCGATCTCCGCCTTGTAGGCGCGGTTGAGCAGGGCGGCGGTGGCGTCGGCATCCTTGGCCTGGATGGCGGCGGCCAGGGGCTGTTGCAGATCGACCTTGTGATGCTCCTCCAGATAGGCCAGCTCCTCGGCGATCCCCTTGAGGGTCTCGCTGGCATCCTGGCCGTCACTGGCGGCGGTCAGCAACTGCTCGCGGGCGTCGATCAGCGGCTCCTTGCCGGCCGCGGCGTAGGAGTAAGCCTGTGCTTGTCCGCTGAGGGTCAGTCCGCTGAGGGTCAACAGCAGGGTGAGGGCGAGTAAACCCGGGCGTATGGTCATCCTGTTCTCCTTACTTATGCCAAGAGGTTATGCCAATGGCGCGGCCGTTCAGGCCACGCTCTGGGTCTCGATCACGGTATTTTCGTTGCGATGGTTATAGATGGCGTGGCGTCTGTCTACCCCGTCGATCACCATGTCCGCGGCCATCAGCCCCATCTCCATGGCGGTGTCGGTGAAGATGTAGCGAAATGTCCCCTGGCGGCCGGTCATGATGAGGTTGGTGATCGGCATCAGCGCCTGGATGGCTTCATTGCGGCGGGCCTGGTAGCCGAGATCCATCAGGGGGTAGGCGTATTCGCTTCGCGCCTCGAAGGTTTCGTCACCCAGCCTGGCGGTATCGACGCCCAGGCTCGCCAGATCCTGAGTGACCCGGCCGCGCAGATCAGAGAGCGGTGCCTGCCAGGTGGCATCCCCCGGATTGCAGGGGATCTCCAGCATCACGGATGTTTGCCCCATTGGCGCCATAAAGGGGCTGCGCCGGCGCGGCTCCTGCAAGCGGGTGGCCAGGATATGGGGGTCAGAGAGGTACTGCCAGGTGTTGTCCGACAGGTTCTCTGTTTTAAGCGGCATGTTGACGAAGCGCAGCGACCGGTATTGGAGATCGCACGGCAAGCCCAGATGCCGGCAGGTGAGCGGCAGCGGGAGAGTGGAGATGACCTGATCAAATCGCTCGCTCTGCTCAAGGCCCTCCTGTTGCCAATAGACCCGTTCAACGCGGCCATCGACCTGCTCGAGGCGGGTGATGGTGGCGCCGGTCTTGAGCGCCACGCCCTCTGCCATCAGCCGCTCCCCCAGGGTGGTGAAGATCTGGCCAAAGCCGTACTTGGGGTAGCGGTACTTGCGGGCATAGGTGCGCACCGAGAGGCTGCCGTTGCGCCTTGGCAGCAGGCGACGCGCCACGTCTTTGAGATCGATCAGGCTGATGCGCTGGCCGGCCCAGTCGGCGGAGAGCTTGTCCGGGTTGATGCCCCAGAGCTTGGCGGTGTAGCCCTCGAAGAACTGGCGGTAGAGGGTGCGCCCGAAATGGCTCTGGATCCACTCGGCAAAGCTGGCTTTCGCGAAATCCTCTGGCTTTTTGGCAAAGGGCAGAAGCAGCAGATCCTTCACCGCACCGGCCATCAGGGCCAGCGGCGCCGTCTTCAGCAGGTTCGGCAGATTGAGGGGGTAGTCATAGGTGCGCCCGCCAAAGCGGATCACGCTCTTTCGCTCGGCGTGGAGCAGATCATCCCCCATCAGCTCGTCGATGAAGGCGAGCAGCTCGGGGTTCTTGGTGATGAAGCGGTGACCGCCGTAGTCGAAACGATATTCACCGTCGCGCCCCTGGAAGGTCTGGGTGGCGCACATGCCGCCCACGACCGCCTCCTGCTCGAACAGGGTGACCGCAAAACCGGCCTGGCAGAGGCGCCAGGCGGCCATCAGACCGGCGGGACCGGCCCCCAGCACCGCAATTTTCTTGTTGTTATCGGCCATCGATATCTATCCACAAACGAGAAAAGGGGCCTGCCGGCCCCATGTTGAAAAGGTGGCTCAAGCTTGGGCGACCGGCGCAGGCTTTGGGCTGTAGTTGCGATGCCAGAGGGTGACGAAGACCGCCAGATAGATCAGCCAGGTCGCCAGCTGCAGGCCGGCCGGTGAGGCATTGTAGCCGAACAGGGCCCGCAGGAAGGTGCCGAAGACGCCCTGATCGTCGAGAACATGGCTGATGTTGAACACAGGCTCGGTCCAGAGGGTGATGACGCCGGCTGCCTGCAGCATGTTGACGGCGGAGGAGAGCAGGCCGGCGGCGATGATGATGATGAGCAGGCCGGTCCAGCGGAAGAAGGGGGCCAGGGCCACCTTGCGGGTGGAGCGTAGCAGCCCCCACACCAGCACCATGGAGAGCAGCAGGCCCCCCAGCGCTCCCATCAGCCCCTCGTGCAGATCTACCCCCTGCCCGGAGTAGACCAGGGCGGAGAAGAAGAGCACCGTCTCGAACCCCTCGCGCATCACGGCGAGGAAGGCGAGCAGGGCGAGACCGAACAGGTTGCCGGTGTCGATGGCGGCGTCGATGCGCGCCGTCATGGCCCCCACCTGGGACTTGGCCTGCTTCTGCATCCAGACCGCCATGTAGCTGAGCACCAGGGTGGCGAAGATAAGGATCCCCGCCATCAAGAGGTGGTTGTAGCGCTCACTCTCGAACTGGCTCACCACCACCTGGAACAGGAAGGCCACGGCCAGGGAGGCGATGAGGCCGAGCACGACCCCCAGATAGATGAACTTGTTGTGGCGGCTCGCCCCCAGCTTGGCGAGGTAGGAGAGGCAGATGCCCACCAGCAGGAAGGCTTCCAGCCCCTCGCGCAGGGTAATGAGAAAACTTGCAAACATCAGGTTCGAGGCTCCGTGTCGGGCGTAACGGGAAGGGATTGCAGGGTGAGCTGCAATCGGTTGAGCTGCACTATGGGTGGCGCCGGCAAGCTCGGCTCGGCGGCACGCACCGCATCACTGACCCACTTGGGGTAGGTGCGGAAATTGAGTCTGATATCGGTCTTGAAGGGCCCCTGGGCATCCGCTGGCAGCGGCCAGGCTTCATCGCGCCAGCCATCGGCCGGGATGCGGGTGTCTTCCAGCAGTTTGGCGTAGCGCCAGAACTTGAGCCCCACCGGCTTGCCCTCGGCATCGCCGAACACCTTCCTGAACAGTCGCGCATCATCGGGCACGGCGCCATCCACCGGCTGGCCGCTGGCAAGCACCACGCGGCCCCTGGCGTCGGTGACGGTCAGTTCCAGCCAGAGTTCACGGAAATCCGCAACCCCGGTGGGCAGGGCGTGGCCCGCGCCAACATTGGTGACCCGCACCACCAGCGCGGGCTGGCCGCTCTGGTTTTCAATGCGGGCGGAGAGGGTGGCGCTTGAGCGCAAGAGCGCCAGGCTCTCCTGCTCGAGCGCGGGATTGCGCAGCCCCACCAGCTGGTGCTGGGCGCCGGTGAAGTTGTGGCGATAGAGCCGCTCTTTCATGGTGCCGTTTTCGGTGGACTGGCCGGCCACCGCATCTCCACCATTACCCGGAGTTGGGTTCATATGGCAGTCGATGCAGGTGCGCCGCTTGGCGGGATCCTCCGCCTTGGCGAAGCTGGAGCTCTCCCACTCGTCCCAGGTGTTGACGATGTTGGCGCCGGTGCCCGGGGCAAACTCGTTGTGGCACGACTTGCACAGGGCCGCGTCCCGGTAGAAATCCTTCTGGTAGGAGGCCTTGTGCATGGCGGGGCGGGCGTTGATCTGCCGCTCTGCCAGCCAGTGCTTGAGACTGCCCCCCGGGGCATCCTCGAACACATAGCTCTCCCTGTCTTTCAGATTCACGGTAAAGGCGCTGTTGCCGCCCGCATCTTCCACTTTGGTGATGCGATGGCAGAGCACGCAGCCGGTCCCTTCTTCCACCACGGGCTCGCCTGCTTTGTGTGCGGCAATGAGCGAGGCGCCGCCTTGCTCGAACATGTGGGAACCCTTGGGCAGATCCATCTGGCCGGTCAGCACCTGCTGGGGCATGTGACACCCCTGGCACCATTGACCGAAGGCTTCGCCCTCTGTTTCGCGCGCAAGCGCCTGCACCACCTTGTAGTAGGGGTGGGAGTTGCCCATCAGCCGGTGGTTGCTCTCGCTCCAGTCTGCAAACGCCTGTTGGTGGCAGTTCTGGCAGGAGGCGGAGTTGAGCCACTCTTTCGGGTGGGTGGTGGGCGCCTTGGCAGGATCCGTGCGCGGGGCGTCGAGGCGCAGCCAGTTGGCGAGATAGGGGAGGTTGCCATCACTGGTCACGAAGGCGTGCAGCTCCTCCATCATCGCCTTCACCTCGGGCTGGGGCCTCGCGGGGTCGACCGGCTCGGCGCCATCGCGCCCGTCGTGGCCCATGCCCCCCTGGGTCTGCTGGGTCATGCGCAGGTATTCGCCGATAAAGTCCCCCGCCACCATGTTGGCGAGGTTGGCGTGGCCGTTGATGGCGTTGTCGCCGCTCTTCTGGCGATGGGCCGCCATCAGATGGCGGTTGGTGAAGTTGAACCCGTCCAGGTGGCAGGAGTTGCAGCTCATCCAGTTGTCCCCGGCCATGGGGAAGCGGCTATTGGCCGCGGTGTTGCCGAGATTGAACAGCCGTTCGCCGCGCCTGAGGGGCTCGGGTCGGGGATCGGCTGCCACCAGCCTGGCGAAGTGGGGCAGATCCACGGTGACCCGGGCGAAGGGGCTGCTGCCGCCTGTGCTGAGGCGGGTGAGATCCTGCCCCATGGCGTTGTGCACCAGGATGTGCTCGCCGTCGACAAGCAAGTCGCGCGGATTCTGTCCCGGCAGGTGGCGCAGGAGCTGGGTCGCCTTGGCGCCCCCCTGGAATTTCTTGCGTCTGTGGCGGTTGCTGTTGGATTTGCCGCTGCGGGAGAGGTCGAACACCAGCAGATCTTCGGAGCCCGCCAGGGTCAGGTAGACCCGCTTGCCGTCGGCAGCGAAGCGCGCCGCGAACGGATTGGAGACGATCTGGCTGCGGTTGCCGACGTTCGGCAAATTGATCTGCAAGAAGAGCTGTTTTCTTTCATCGACCCGTTCTTTCTCCTCATCCAGATCGATGATGGAGACCGCGGGGAAGACGGTGCTCTGAAACTGGAAGGGGTGGTCGAAGCTCCAGAGCACATGGGGCAGCCAGGCTTCACGACCATCGGGGGAGAGGGCGATGCCATCCAGCAGGCGCGGCAAACCTTGAGAGTCGCTCGGGGTGTCGCTGTGGGTCTCGGCCAGGGTGATCAGGCGCGGTGTGGGCAGGACGGCTTGCTTGGCGCCGCCCTCCAGCTTGGCGAGATCGTAGATGGCGAGCTGGCCGGTCATGGCGTGGGTGAGCAGCAGGCGATCGTTGTCGGTCAAGGCCAGCCCGCGGGGTGTCTCGGCGGTTTCTGCATCCAGCAGCAGCTTGCCCGCGGTGTCATAGGCCTGAAGGCGCCCCCCCTCGAACAGCGTGACCCAGAACCACTGCCGCCTGGGATCGAAGATGACGCCGTAGGGTCTGTGCCCGGTAGGGATCGCCTTCTTGAGGTCAAGATCTTCGTCCAGCAGCAGCAGGCGATCGCCGCTGTAGTCGGTCACCAGCAGGGTGCCACCTTCGGCGCGGGCGAGCTGGCGTAGATCGCCCCCGAAGCTGGCCTCCTTGAGGCGCTTGCCGGTGTCTCGCTCCAGCAGAGTGACGGAGCCCGCGCCCAGGTTGGCCACCAGCAGGCGAGGGGCCTGCCCCTCGTCATAGGCAATCATGGCCGAGCCCATCTCCCGGGCCGAGGCGGTCCCCACCAAGAGGACGGCGAACATCAGGGAGAACAGCAGCTTCAACATAAGATCAGGTGCGCCATTTCAAAATGGTCCAGCGCCAGGCGTGGCGCAGCACCAGGGGAGTGAGGGCGAGGGCGCTCAGCCAGTGGGCCCAGCTGGCGAGGTTGCCGAGGCTGTCGCCCGGGGTGCCGTGCAGCACCAGCAGCAGGCCGCTGGCGAGGCACACCAGCAGCAGGCCTTCGATGATGCGCCCCGTGGTGCGCAGGAAAGGCTTGCGGCTCTTGCGCAGCAGGCTGCGATGGGAGAGCCAGAAGACACCGAACAGCAGGGGAAACAGGGAGAGCGAGAGCACCAGGTGGAGAAACAGGTTCCAGCGCGCCAGGGACCAGGTCGGGGTCAGGGGCTCCCACAGCAGCAGGCCGGAGAAAAACATCAGGTAGAGTGCGCCCTCGGCGGCCTGATGGTGATAGGCCAGCCAGTGCCAGACATGTCGCGGTGAGAGGGAGAGGCTTGTCATGGGTGCTCCAGCACCCGGGCAGTTCCGCCCGGGGCGAGCAAGTTTACAATGGGGAAAGGGTAATGAAAAGAGTTATCAATTCGGCGCTTGATGAATAGATCCTGAATGAAAAGGGGGCTATTTGTGATCCGCCAGCCGTTCGGTGACCGCATAGATGAGGGCTGCCACCGAGAACGCCAGGAAGACGATGACCGACCACTTCATCTCGATCTCGTTGCCGGTACCGTCGGTCAGGAAGGCCTTGAGCACCTCGATGCCGGCGATGGTGACCAGGGAGTTGATGACGATGAGTTTGAGGGACGCGAAGTTGATCTTGCTGAGCCAGTTGTCGCCGAGGGCCGCCCGCTGCTCCGGCGTCTTGATGAACTGCACATAGCCGCAGATGGCCACCAGGATCAGCATCTGGGCCACCAGCACGAAGTCCACCAGGGTCAGCACCCCGGTGATGAGATCCAGGTAGTGAATGTCGATGATGTCGCGGCACAGGGCATAGAGCTGCATGGCGAACTTCACCATCAGGAGGGCGACACAGACAAGGATGCAGACATAGAAGGGGAACATCATCAACCGGCTGCCATTGAGCATGACGTTGAAGCGGCGCATGGGAAACTCCATCGAGGGGGAAGGAGGCAAGAATATCCGGAAAGAGGGGGCCGGGAAAGCGCCTTGGCGCCTGCCCGGACGGGTCAGAGAGGGAAGGGGGGCAGGCCCCGGAACAGGTGCTGCAGCCCCTCGCCCCAGGCCTTGCGCAAGGCCAGGAAGTGGGGGTTGTGCTCCGTGATGCGGTGCAGGCTGGCCGCCGAGAAACTCCCTTCGGGATAGACCATGGCATCCAGGGGCAGCCCCACCGAGAGGTTGCTGCGCAGGGTCGAGTCGATGGAGATGAGGGCGCACTGCATGGCGGTCTGGAGCGGCGTCTCGAAGGTGATGATGCGATCGATGATGGGTTTGCCGTACTTGCTCTCCCCTATCTGGAAGTAGGGGGTGTCGGCGCTCGCCTCGATGAAGTTGCCCTCCGGGTAGATGTGGAACAGGCGGTGGCGCTCCCCCCGGATCTGCCCCCCCAACAGGATGTTGCAACCGAAGTTGACATGGCCCTGCTGCTGGCCCCCATCCCGGCTGATGACGGCGCGTATGGTCTGGCCGATAAGGGCGGCGGCTTCGTAGAGGCTGGGGAGGGTGAGCAGCTCCTGCCCCTGTGTCAGCAGGCTGATGACACTCTGGGTGGTGGCCAGGTTGCCCGCGCTTTGCAGCACGATCACCCTGTCTTCCCCGGTGAAGAGGTGCAGTTTGCGGAAGGTGGCGATGTGATCCACCCCCGCATTGGTGCGCGAATCGGACGCGAACACCATGCCGTCTTGCAGGCACATGGCGACACAGTAGGTCATGGCAGTGCTCCCGCCTGAACTGTGCGTCTCATTGCTGTTGCCCATCCAGGCGGGTCACGCTGGCGTGACTTTGCAACTGCTCGCACCCGCCGCCGTAACGCACGCCGCGCACCGGGCATGCATCCAGATAGTCCATGCCGACCGCGAGCTTGAGATGCTCGCTGGGGGAGCAGGCCTGGTTGGTGACGTCAAAGGTGTGCCAGCGCGCCTCGATCCACACCTCGGCCCAGGCGTGCATGGCCACGTGGCTGTTGTCCTGACTGTAGAGGTAGCCGCTCACGTACCGGGCCGGCAGGCCGGCGTGACGGCAGCAGGTCAGGAACACATGGGTGTGATCCTGACAGACACCGCTGCCGGAGGCGAGGGCCTCGTCGGCGCTGAAGGTGGCGTCCGTGCTGCCGGGCTGATAGGGCATCAGCGCCAGGATGCGCTCCATCAAGGTTTGCAAATCGGCCAGGGTGGGCTCCTCTGGCAGACAGGATTGGGCGAGGTCCCGCAGGGCCTGGGTCGGGTGGGTGAGGGCGGTGGGCCTCAGGTAGCTCAGAGGGGAGATGAGGGAGTGCTCTTCCCCGTCCGGGGCGTCGTCGCGGATCTCCACCTCGCCCCGGGCGCGGATCAGGATCCCCTCATGAGGGGACTCCAGGCTCAGCACGTGCAGTATGTTGCCGTAGCCGTCCGTGGTGCAGGTCGCCTCCCCCGGCAGCTCCAGTTGCCAGGAGAGGATCTGCTGGCGGGGGGAGCTGTGGGGGGTCAGGCGCAGATACTGGGTGCTGTGGCGTACCACGTCGGCATAGTGGTAACGGGTCTGGTGATCGATGATGAGTCTCATAATACCTCCAGGTAGGCGGCGTGAATGCTCTGGCCGATGGCGCCGATGTCGCTGAGAAAATCCCTCAGATAGGCCTGCATGCCGCGGGCAAAGACATCGTCGATGGCGCCATAGGTCAGCTGGGCGTTGAGTATGGTGGTGAGGCGGCGCGGCGTCTGGCCGGCGTTGCCCTCAATCTGGGCCAGGATGAGCTCCATCTCGTCGAGGCAGGCGCGCAGGGAACGGGGCACCTCGTTGCGCAGGATCAGCAGCTCGGCGATGGAGGCGTGGGAGAGGGTCTTGTAGAGGGTCTGGTGTGCCTCATAGGCGCCGACCGAACGCAGCAGGGCGTTCCAGCGGTAGAACTCGCGCACGCTGTCCTCGTCCTCCCGGATCACCTGGTACTTGACGGTGAGGATGCGCGCCGTGTTGTCGGCCCGCTCGATAAAGGTGCCAAGGCGCAGGAACCAGAGCACGTCACCGCGCATCATGGTGCCGTAGGTGGCGCCGCGGAACTGGTGGGAGCGCTCCTTGATCCAGTCGAAGAACTCCTGGGCCTGGCCGCTGGTGAGGCCCGCCTGGCGGCGCCGGCGGATCTCCAGCCAGGCGGCGTTGATGCTCTCCCACACCTCCCCCGGGATCTTGCCCCGCACCGCGTGGGCGTTGTCCCTGGCCATGCGCAGGCAGCTGAAGATGCTGACCGGGTTCTCCTCGTCGAAACAGAAAAACTGCAGCAGGTTCTCCATGTTCACCTGGCCGTAGCGGGCCAGGAAGGGTTCGTGGGTGCCGCTGATGGTGAGGGGGGCCACCAGCTCGCTGTGATCGGCGTCGATGGAGGGCATGAGCGACATGGTCTGGGTGACGTCCAGCATGCGCGCCGTGTTCTCCGCCCGCTCCAGGTGGCGGGACATCCAGTAAAGTTCGCTTGCGGTGCGACTCAGCATGGGTTGCCCTCCATGACCCAGGTGTCCTTGGTGCCGCCGCCCTGGGAGGAGTTGACCACCAGGGAGCCTTCGGTCAGGGCGACCCGGGTCAGGCCGCCCGGCACCAGACGCAGCTCCTGCCCGGTGAGGACGAAGGGGCGCAGATCGATGTGGCGGGGGGCGATGCCCGCGTCGACGAAGGTCGGGCAGGTGGAGAGTGAGAGGGTCGGCTGGGCGATGTAGTTGTCCGGGCGCGCCTTGAGCAGCTCGCGAAAACGGGCCAGCTCCTCGCGGCTGGCACAGGGGCCGATGAGCATGCCGTAGCCGCCGGCGCCGTGTACCTCCTTGACCACCAGCTCCTCCAGATTGGCCAGCACGTGGGAGAGGGCCGCCGGCTCGCGGCACTGCCAGGTAGGCACGTTGTTGAGGATGGGCTCCTCCCCCAGATAGAAGCGGATCATCTCGGGCACATAGGGGTAGATGGACTTGTCGTCCGCCACCCCGGTGCCGATGGCGTTGGCCAGCACCACGCCTCCGGCGCGGTAGACCGAGAGCAGCCCGGGCACGCCGATGAGGGAGTCCGGGTTGAAGGCGAGGGGATCGAGGAAGTCGTCGTCGATGCGGCGATAGATGACATCCACCCTTTTCAGCCCCGTGGTGGTGCGCATCAGCACCTGGCCATCCTTGACCACGAGATCCGCGCTCTCCACCAGCTCCACCCCCATCTGCTGGGCGAGGAAGCTGTGCTCGAAGTAGGCGCTGTTGAAGCGGCCCGGGGTCATCACCACCACGCAGGGGTTGTCCACCGGGCTGCTCTCGCGCAGGGTCTGCAGCAACAG
Source organism: Aeromonas sp. FDAARGOS 1415 (assembly GCF_019048365.1). Taxonomy (NCBI): domain Bacteria; kingdom Pseudomonadati; phylum Pseudomonadota; class Gammaproteobacteria; order Aeromonadales; family Aeromonadaceae; genus Aeromonas; species Aeromonas sp. FDAARGOS 1415. Next base: position 3,104,696 of record NZ_CP077363.1, read on the forward strand.
GGCCGGGTAGCGCTCCACCGGGGCGATGGGCTGGTTGTGAAACAGCTCCGGGAAGAGGCGCATCATCATCTTGCGGTTCTCCAGCATGTAGGAGACCCCGGAGGGGGTGCGCAGGTTGTCCTCCAGCACATAGTACTCCCCGTCGTGGTTGCGGATGATGTCGACCCCCGTGATGTGGACATAGGTGTCCCGGTGCAGGTCGACCCCCTGCATGCAGGGCTGGTACTGGGCGTTGGCGAGGATCTGGGCGGCCGGGATCACCCCCGCCTTCAGGATGCGCTGATCGTGATAGATGTCGTGCAGGAAGGCGTTGAGGGCGGTGACCCGCTGGCGGATCCCCAGATCCAGGTGTTGCCACTCCCGGGCGGGAATGATGCGGGGAATGCTGTCAAACGGGATGAGGCGCTCGGCGCCGTCCCCATCCCCGTAGACGTTGAAGGTGATGCCGACCCGGCGAAACAGCAGGTCGGCCTCCTCGCGCTTGCGTTCTATGCTCTTCTCGTCGGTCTGGTGCAGCCACGACAGGTAGGCGTGGTAGTGATCGCGAAACTGGCTGTCGGCGAGCAGCATCTCGTCGTAGCAACCGGGTCCGGGTGGCTTGATGGGTAGCATAGGCACCTCTCCTTGTGACGTCCCTGGGATCTGGATTTGCAAGGGATGTGCCAGTCAAATGAGTCGCTATCGAGGAGGGTGTCAGTAATTTTTTGCAGAAAAATCATATGGATGACATATCTGTCATCAGGGGCGTTGGCGCCTTGCACCAGACTGGTACCCCGTGGTGGGCAGCGCTGCGCCATTTTGTGGCAACGGACCCGGGGGCTCAGGGGAAGGGCGCGCGGGCAGAGGGGCCTCCCTTGCCCCATCAGGGGGCAAGGGGAGGAAAAGGCCCGGCCTGACGGCCGGGCCTTTTGTTGCCCATCTCTCGCCCGTGCAACCGGCAGGCATGGGGGCGGATGTGTGGTCGACAGGCGTCAGCCGCGCTGGCGCGGGATCCCTGTGGCAAGGCGCATGAAGCGGTCAAATGCGCGATCCGGCAACAAACGGCGCAGGAAGATCATCGGTCTGGCCCCAAAACCAACGGCATAGCGAGTCTTGGGGCGGCGGGCCTGAACCGCCTTGGCGATGGTATCCGCGATGAGTTCCGGCGGGGACTGGCGCTCGCGGCTGGCGCGTCCGATCATGGACTCCGCCATGGGGAGGGCCTGGTGGCCATATGGCCCGTCGCCGGAGACCTCGCGCAGTTTCTGCGCGGCAATGTCGGCCCACTCGGTCTTGATGCCACCCGGCTCTACCACCACCACCTTGATGCCGAAGGGTTCCACCTCCATGCGAAGGCAATCGCTGATGGCCTCCAGCGCGAACTTGGTTCCGTGGTACCAGGCGCCCAGCGGAGTGTGGATCTTGCCGCCCATGGAGGTGATGTTGACTATGGTGCCAGACTGTCGGGCACGCATGTGGGGCAGCACCAGCTGGATGAGGCGGACGGCGCCAAACACATTGACGTCGAACTGGGCACGGCCCTCCTCGAGGGAGACGTCTTCAACCGAGCCGTAGGAGCCATACCCGGCATTGTTGACCAGTACGTCGATCTGGCCGGCTTCGGCGATGATCCTCTCCACTCCTGCCTGCATAGACGCATCCTGGGTCACATCCATGGCGATGACGCGGATCCCCGCGTCGGTCAGGGATTGCATGCGTTCGATGCGCCGCGCCGCGGCATACACGGTGAACCCGAGTGCCTTCAGTTTCATGGCGGTGGCCGCTCCGATACCGGAGGAGGCGCCGGTGACGAGCACAACGTTTGAGTTCATATGGAAGATCCTCGAGCAAAATGAATCGCATGCGTGTCCAGAAGCGGCTTGCCTGCGGTATCGATACCTTATCCGACTCGGGATGCCATGGTTCTGGCAAACGGCGCCATGACGCCATCGAACTGCGCCATCCCTTCTGATTCGCGTCAGTCTGTGGGGCGGGCGCTCACGGCGGTGAGGGGCCCATGGCTGCTGCGGTGAGGCGCGTGGCGGCGTCAGTGCGGCCAGGGGGCGTGCCATTGAGCGAGGCTGACTGCTTTTGCGCCAGCCTGTCTCGCATTGACGGCAGGAGTGCGACGGCGGCGTCATACCCCAGGCGTCTGAGGGTCTCCCTGTCCTGGCGACTGTTCATGCCGGCGGGGGTGACTGCGGGGGCAATCAGCACGTCGGCGGAGGCGGTTTCCGGGGCGGCGAGCAGGCAACTCTGCAACCGGGCGACGTTGAGCCACATGGCCGTGGCGGTGCGGGGAAAAGCTCGCGGCCCATGGCAATAGACATCCACGGCGATGACGACGTCGGCTCCCAGGGCGCGAGCGGCGAACACCGGAACCAGGGAGGTGACACCCCCGTCGATGAGCGGCTGCCCCGCAGCGCTCACCGGAAGAAAGATGCCGGGGATGGCCGCAGAGGCGCGTACGGCTTCTCCCGTGTTGCCGCCCGTGATGACATAGGGCAGGGCGAGGTTGATATCCGTTGCCACCGCGGCAAATGGCACAGGGAAGTCTTCGATCGGCAACTGTCTCACCAGGGTATTGACCCAGTCCGAGAGAGCCTTCCCCTCGATGAATCCGGGGCCGTCCAGAGTCGGATCGGCCAGGGAGAAGACGGCAAAATCACTGGCCTGCTCCCAAAGCCGGTCTGCTGATGAACCAGAGGCGTACGCGGCCCCGATGATGGCGCCGACGGAGGTTCCCACGATCAGGTCAGGGTGAATACCTGCATCATCAAGGGCTTGCAGCACGCCAATGTGGGCATAGCCACGCAGACCACCGCCTCCCAGCACCACAGCCACGCGGGGTGGCTGGGCGGTGAGGTGACTGGGCGTGACCGGCGTCTTCCCCAGGGAGCCATCGACCAGCCAGGTGCCAGTGAAGGTCCGGGGGCGCTCGGGCATCTGCACGCAGGCGGCTGACAACGTGACGCCAGACAGCAGGCCTGCCCACAGCAGCATGCCTTTCATGGCCAACAACAGGGCTTGCATCCTCAAGGTGTCAACGTGGCGATGAGGTGGGAGGGCAGGGACACCACACCCTGCGCGGTTGGCACCTTGCTTACCAGCGCAAGGGCGACTTGCCGGGCGAAGACGGGTTGATAGGTGTCCGGCAGTATGGGTGCCAGCAGCCTGGCAAGGGGAATGGCCATCCACTCTCCCAGCCGGAACGGTTGCATCAGGTGCGTGCGTTTATCCAGCAGCAAGGAGGGGCGGGCGATGACCAGTGTGGTCAGATCCAGCGCCTTGAGGGCGTCCTCGAGCTCCCCCTTCACGCGCTGATAGAAGAGGCGAGAGCCCGGGTCTGCGGCGGCGGCACTGACCAGCCCAATGCGGCGAGCACCGGCCTTGACCGCGGCCCTGGCGACGGCCAGATTGGCCGTGAAGTCGACGGCGCGAAATGCCTCCCGGCTGCCAGCGACGGCGATGGTGGTCCCCAGTGCCAGATAGGCTTCATCTATCCGGGGCAGATCGGGCAGGTTGTTCATCTCCACGAGATGGGTCTGGAGTTTGGGGTGGGTGACAGTCAAGGCGCGTCGACTCAAGGCATGCACCTCGCAGACGGTCTCGTCACGCAGCAGGGCGTCAAGCAGTTCGCCTCCGACGAGCCCTGTGGCCCCGGCGAGCAGCACACGACGGGGATTGAGATGGGTGGACATGGGGTTGACCTCAGTTGAATCGATATGACTGGCGAGTGCTTTCCAGCGTCCGCCCGGTCCAATCCTGGAATGCGCGGTAGAAGGAGTTGGGATCTTCGAAACCCAGCAGAAAGGCTATCTCCCCTCCAGACAGCGTGGTGTGCTCAAGGTAGTGGCAGGCGAGCCTTCTTCGCGTCTCGCTGACCAGGGCTCGAAAGTTTTCCCCCTCCTCTTCCAGTCGGCGTTGCAGGGTTCTCTTGCTCATGCCCAGGCGGCTTGCTGCCACCTCAATGGTGGCCGAGTTGCTTGGCAAGAGTTCGAGCAGGACGGCATGCACCCGCTCCGCCGTGGTGGCGGCAGGGTCCATTTCGCACAGCTGACGACGCAGCTCGGGCTCGAAGGCTCGCCACATTCCTTCGTTGCTCGTGAGAAAGGGGCGCAGCACGTCCATGGCAGAAAACGTAATACTGGCAGGGGCTCCTGGCGTGATGGCGGTGCCGAAAAAGCGCTCGTAGCGCTGCAGTGACTTTCCGCCAGGGAGCGCCGGCAGTGTCACTCGCACGGCATGGATCGCTTCACGTGTGGCGATCTGGGCCAGCCGGACAAAGAAGGCAAGTTCCACCACCTGCAGGGAGAGCGGCACCTCTGTGTGCCCTCCTTGCCAGCGGGGGGAGAGCGTCATCTCCCCCCCGGAGCCCACCGTGATCTCGAGGCTCATGGGGGCGATGAGCGCCTTGTACTTGGCCAGCCGCTGAACCGCCCGCATCAGATCCGGGCTGCACAGGGCGGCAAACAAGGGGGGGCTGAAGACTTCGCTTGAAACCGTCTCGATGAGTCGCAAGGGAAACAGGACGTCATTGGCTTCCTGCTCCAGCGCCCGCCAGAAACGGAAGTACTCATCCGTGGTCAACCCGTGATTTTCACGCGACAACGTGTCTTCCGGCAGCAGGGCCCTGCGCAAGACATGCCTGGATTGCAGGCCAAGGTCTTTGAGCAACAGCTGCCATCCGACGTCCAGGGAAAAGTGAGATTTGTGTGCCATGCGTGCGCCTTTGCCGTGGGAGGTGAAGTCAGTGCGATCGGAATGAGGGTCAGTATAGGGGACAGGGCGAGCGCATTGACATGCAAAAGGCGCCAATGTGGTGGCATCCGGCGCCAGAGACAGGCAAAACAAAAAGGCCCGATCTTGCGATCGGGCCTTTGAGGCATGGAATATGGCTCCCTCGACAGGACTTGAACCTGTGACATACGGATTAACAGTCCGCCGTTCTACCGACTGAACTACGAGGGAATTGGCTCCTCCTACTGGACTTGAACCAGTGACATACGGATTAACAGTCCGCCGTTCTACCGACTGAACTAAGGAGGAATTGCCTGTCTCGTCGAGACGGGGCGGATATTAATGGCCTCGCTGACGGGTGTCAACCCGATGGCCTGGGTAATAAATGGCTTTTCGGACTGTTTGCCCAAAACTTGGTCTCTGCGGACTGTTTTCAGCACAATCAGCGGCTTGGCATGCCCCTTCTGACAGGAATACGACGTCGCTCTGCCACACCTCTCTTGCAGCTCTCTTCTTGCGGCATTTGGGCGGGGAGGGGGCTCGGGGCCACCTTGCCTGCCATCGGCTTGCTTTCTCACCGGGAGGTGAGGGGCGGGGCGGCCCTGGGGCGCAATATGCAGGAAATGGCGCGTAAATGCCGGGGATAGGGGACATTATTGCGGGTTCATGGCCATTTCTTGATCCCGCCCATCGAATTATCGGGCCGGCTCGGGTATGGTTGCTCAGGATACCATCGCCGCGTCGACAGCTCTGCCGGCCCTTGATGATGATCGGGTGCCGGTTCACCCCGGCCTTTGTCTCCTTCTTCTGGTATTACCCTAGACATGCACAATCAAGCTTCCTTACAAGGCGTGAAGCTGGCTATCGCATTGCGCCAATCCTGCATAGACGAACCCTACAGTGCTGCCCGCTTCGGGCGAGACCTCATCGCCGGCATCACGGTCGGCATCATCGCCATCCCGCTCGCGATGGCGCTGGCCATCGCCAGCGGCGTGCCACCCCAGCACGGCCTCTACACCGCCATCATCGCCGGTATCGTGATCGCCGTGACCGGGGGCTCCCGCTTTTCCATCTCGGGGCCCACCGCCGCCTTCGTGGTGATCCTCTACCCGGTGGCCCAGCAGTTCGGGGTGGGGGGGCTCTTGATGGCCACCCTGATCTCGGGCTGCTTCCTGGTGGCCATGGGGATGGCGCGCCTCGGCCGCCTCATCGAATACATTCCGCCCTCGGTGACCCTGGGCTTTACTGGCGGTATCGCCATCGTGATCGCCACCCTGCAGATCAAGGACTTCTTCGGCCTGCAGGTGCCCGAGATGCCGGAGACCTACCTCGGCAAGGTGCAGGCGCTGGCCCATGCCCTGCCCAGCTGGCAGTGGGGGGACACCCTGGTGGGGGTGGCGACCTTGGCGGTGCTGCTGCTCTGGCCGAGGCTGCGTCTGCCGGTCCCCGGCCACCTGCCCGCCGTGCTGGTGGGGGTGGGCCTGGGCTTTGGCCTGCACCAGTTCGGGGTGGACGTGGCCACCATCGGCAGCAAGTTCAGCTATACCCTGGCCGACGGTACCCAGGGCATGGGGATCCCCCCCATCGCCCCGACCCTGGTGATGCCCTGGGCCCTGCCCGGGCCGGACGGGGCGCCGGTGGAGTGGAACCTGGCCGCCATCCAGCGACTCCTGCCTGCCGCCTTCTCCATGGCCATGCTGGGGGCCATCGAATCCCTGCTCTGCGCCGTGGTGCTGGACGGCATGACGGGTCGCAAGCACAGCTCCAACGGCGAGCTGTTGGGGCAGGGGCTCGGCAACATACTGGCGCCCTTCTTCGGTGGCATCACGGCGACGGCCGCCATCGCCCGCTCCGCCGCCAACGTGCGGGCCGGGGCCACCTCTCCCATCTCCGGTATCGTCCATGCGCTGGTGGTGCTGGCCGCCATCCTGGTGCTGGCGCCCTGGCTCTCCTGGTTGCCGCTCTCCGCCATGGCTGCCCTGCTGCTGCTGGTGGCCTGGAACATGAGTGAGGCGCACAAGGTGGTGGATCTGGTGCGCCGCGCCCCCAAATCGGATGTGCTGGTGCTGCTGGTCTGCCTGTCACTCACCGTCATCTTCGACATGGTCATCGCCATTACTTTCGGGGTGATCCTGGCCTCCCTGCTGTTCATGCGGGAGATCGCCAAGATGACGCGGCTGCACAATCTGGCGGATCACAAGCGTTACGCCGGTGAGGTTCAGGCGGGGACCCTGATCTACAAGATCAACGGTCCGCTGTTCTTTGCCGCCGCCGAGCGGGTCTTCGACGAGCTGCTGGCCCAGGTGCGGGATCACGACGAGTTGATCCTGCAGATGGAGGCGGTCTCCATCCTGGATGCGGGGGGGCTGTCTGCATTCCAGCAGTTTGCCAGACGGATGGCCAAGGCAGGGGTCCGGCTCAAGGTGGCCGAGCTGCAGTTCCAGCCCCTCAAGACCCTGGCGCGGGCCAAGGTGCGCCCGGTCGCGGGGGAACTGGAATTCTACGGTTCGCTGGAAGAGGCCATGCGAGGGGAACATTTGCACGAAGCGGTTGAAAATTGATGGAAAGGGATAGAAAACGGCACCTTTTTAGTCACTTGGTTCGCTAATTGAGCAATCAGTGGCAAAAGATAAAAAATAGGATTGACCGGCCCGCTCCTATCCCTTACATTACGCCCCGTTCCAGCGCAACGGCGCAGCGAACTCGTGTTGGCTGAACACGTTAAACCACAGACCCAAATTTGGTGAGGTGACCGAGAGGCTGCCCACCGACGAAGTCGGCAAGATGCACGCGCAGCGTGCTCCGAAAGCCACTTCAAGAAGTAAAAATTTGGTGAGGTGTCCGAGTGGCTGAAGGAGCACGCCTGGAAAGTGTGTATACGGCAACGTATCGAGGGTTCGAATCCCTCCCTCACCGCCAAATAAAGCAAAAGGCCCCGTCGCAAGACGGGGCCTTTTGCGTTATCCGATGATGGGCGGCTCGGTTCGGGCCCTGGTTCGACAGGCGGGCAGGATAGCCCGCCTGGATGGCCAGAGACCGCCCGCAGGGCGAGCGCCAGGGACGGCGCGAGTCAATCCAGACTCATCGTCAAATTATAAAAAACCGACCTCAAGGTCGGTTTTTTGCTTGGGGCACAGCGGCAACATTCGTGCTCTTAACCCCTTGGCAAAGGCCCCGTCGCAAGACGGGGCCTTTTGTTTGTCAGGGGCCGGTTGCCACCTCGATGCGGCCGGCTTTAGCCCGATTGCTCAGGCCAGCTTCAACATCGGCATCTGTTCGCGGCTGTCGCAGTGCGCGAGATGAACCCGGCTGGTCAGGCGGGTGAGCAGCTCGTAGGGGATGGTGCCTATCTTCTCGGCCACCTGCTCCACCGGCAGCCCCTCTCCCCACAGGGTGACCGCATCCCCCACCTTGTCGCTGGCCGCCGGGCCCAGATCGACGGTGATCATGTCCATGGAGACCCGGCCCACGATGGGCACCCGGCGACCATTGATCAGCATGGGGGTCCCTTCGGGGGCCATGCGGGGGTAGCCATCCCCGTAACCCGCCGCCACCACCCCGAGGGTGGTGTCCCGACTCGCCACCCAGTGACCGCCATAGCCGACCGCCTCGCCCTGCTGGCAGGCGCGGGTGGCGATGAGTTTGCTCTTGAGGGTCATGACCGGACGCAGATCATGGTCGGCGGCGAGCTGGCCGGTAAAGGGGGAGGCGCCATAGAGCATGAGGCCGGGCCGGATCCAGTCGCTGCGGGAGGCCGGCCAGGCGAGGATGCCGGCGGAGTTGGCCATGGCCCGCTCGCCCGGCAGATGGGCACTGAGGCGGTTGAACTCTTCGATCTGCAGCAGGGTGGCCTGGGTATCCTGTTCATCGGACTGGCTGAAGTGGGTCATCAGCTGGAACGGCTGCACCACGTTGCGGCAATGGCTCAGCCGCTCGATGAAGGCGGGCAGCTCCTGGGCGCGCAGCCCGAGCCGGTTCATCCCGGTATCGAGCTTGAGCCACACCTTGATGGGGGCGGGCAGATGGGCCTGTTCGAGCAGCGCCAACTGCTCCCAGGTATGCAGGGTGGTCTGCAGATCGTGTTTGGCCAGCAGCGGCAGCGCCTCGGCACTGAAGAAGCCCCCCAGCACCAGAATGGGCTTGGTGATGGCGTTGGCGCGCAATACCAGCGCCTCCTCGACCCTGGCCACGGCATAGGCATCGGCCTGGGCGAGGGCATGGGCGACCGGCAGCAGCCCGTGGCCATAGGCATTGGCCTTGAGCACCGCGATGATCTTGCTGTGGGGGGCGTGGCGGCGCACCACGGCGAAGTTGTGCTGGAGTGCATCGAGATCGATGCTGGCCGTAACTGTGTTCATCATGGTGTCGGGTGTCTGCTCGATGAGAAGTTGGCTGCTGGTTTCAATCCTGATCCGGTGATTCTGGCTGCCACGGCGAGTGTGCAGGGGGTGACCGAATCATGTTGTTTTATGTGCTTTGAATTGTAAAAAGATGTTATCAGTTGTTTTGCTGGTGGTAAATTATGTGGCGAATGAGAATGTTTAAATGGGTAAAATACGGGATATTCCTCTGTATAAATTCGCCTGCCGACGCTTTCTCTGGCTCCCTATAGGGGCAATATTTATCACTGCTTTTCTCCCTCCAGACTGAAGGGGAATTGGGCCCTTTTTAGCCATATCTGGCCGGTTTTTTGGCATCGTTCCCCTTACGCGTTGGAAGGCTTATCGTGGAGCCGGAACTCACCCTGAGGGCCTCCATCATGGATACCCGAGCCTTTTCTCATCTCCTTCGCCATTCCCCCTCCCATGAATGCCCTCTGTAAACAGATTGCCCTGCCTGCCCCATTGTCATGCACGGACAGATCCGCCCTGCGCCATGGGGTCTGCAGGATGTGACGCCATCGCTCCTGCGCACCATGGCGGGGTGCCTGCCACATTCAACATGTGAACGGGTATCACCGCAGGCTAAAGGAATGGATGGCGCAATGTTTCGGTGTCGCGGCGTCCTGCCTGAAGCATCACCCGGATAGGGGTGAGGGGCGCAGCGTCATGGAAGGGGGTAAACACACAAGATGTGCTTGCATGAGGCGCCAGGGCGCCCTATGCAACAGGGCATGGGGGCCTGGCCACCACGAGGGCTGGTCTGTCTCCCCGGGGCTCGGGTATCGGCCCCGGTCAGATATCCACCTGGGAGCCGAGCTCGACGACCCGGTTGGGCGGGATCTCGAACTGATCCGGCGCGCGCAGGGCGTTGCGCTGCAGCAGCATAAAGAGCTTGCCGCGCAGGTAGAGATACCAGGGGCGCTCCTTCATGATCAGCGACTCGTGGGCCATGAAGAAGGAGGCCTCCATCATACGGCAGCTTAAGCCCTCCAGGTTGCAGCGGTGGAAGATCTCCTCCACGTTCGGGGTCTCGCGCCAGCCATAGCTCGCCACCACCCGCCAGAAGGTGGGGGAGAGCTGCTCGATGCAGACCCGGCGCACGTTGTGGACATAGGGCACATCCTCCACCTTCAGGGTGAGCAGGATGACGCGCTCGTGCAGGACCTTGTTGTGCTTGAGGTTGTGCAGGAGCGCATGGGGGATGACGTTGACCACCCGCGACAGATAGACGGCGGTGCCCGCCACCCGGGTCGGCGGGGATTTTTCCAGGGAGGCGATCATGGGCTCCAGGGAGTTGCCGTGCTCGTTCAGGCGGCGGATAAGCTGGCAGCGCTCGCTCTTCCAGCTGGTCATCAGGGTGAACATGACGGCCCCCAGGGTCAGCGGCAACCAGCCGCCGGAAAAGACCTTGGCGAGGTTCGCGGCAAAGAGCGGCACGTCGATGGCGAGCAGCAGGGCGAAGAGGGTGACCACCAGCGGCTTGCGCCAGTGCCAGCTGTGGCGGGCCACCGAGTAGGAGAGGATGGAGGTGAGCACCATGGTGCCGGTCACGGCGATGCCATAGGCCGCCGCCAGGTTGCTGGAGTGCTCGAAGCTCATGATGACGATCACCACAGAGAGATAGAGCAGCCAGTTGATGACCGGAATATAGATCTGGCCGGACTCCTGCTCCGAGGTGTGCACGATGCGGATGGGGGAGAGATAGCCGAGCCGCACCGCCTGACGTGTGAGGGAGAAGACCCCGGAGATCACCGCCTGCGAGGCGATGACCGTCGCGAGCGTCGCCAGCAGCAGCAGGGGCAGCAGGGCCCATTTCGGTGCGAGCAGGAAGAAGGGGTTGGCGATGGCTTCGGGATTGCCGAGCAGCAGGGCCCCCTGGCCGAAGTAGTTGAGTACCAGGGACGGCAGCACCACCATGAACCAGGCGCGGCGAATAGGGCTCTTGCCAAAATGCCCCATGTCCGCATAGAGCGCCTCCACCCCCGTGATGGCCAGCACCACGGCGCCCAGGGCAAAGAAGGAGGCGCTCTGGTAGGTCATGAAGAAGCGCAGCGCCCAGACAGGGTTGAGCGCCCCCAGCACCTCGGGGTGCTGGAGGATGCTGCGAAGCCCAAGCACCGCCAGGGTCAGGAACCAGATCAGCATGATGGGGGCAAACAGCTTGCCCACGGTGGCGGTGCCGTGTTTCTGGATGGCGAACAACAGGGTCAGCACCAGCACCGAGAGCGGCACTATGTAGGGATCCAGGGAGGGGGCCGCTATCTTCAAGCCCTCGATGGCTGACATCACCGACATGGCCGGGGTGATCACCACCTCGCCATAGAAGAAGCTGCCGCCGATGAGCCCCAGGATGATCAGCACCGGCGTCCACGTCTGCGGGGTATTGCGGGTCGCGAGCGACATCAGGGTGAGTATGCCCCCTTCGCCGGCGTTGTCCGCCCGCATCACGAAGGAGAGGTACTTGACCGAGACCACCAGGATCAGCAGCCAGAAGATAAGCGAAAGAAAGCCCAGGATGGAGGCGGGCTCCACCCCGAAACCGAACTGGCCGGAGAGGCACTCGCGCAGGGTATAGAGCGGGCTGGTACCGATGTCGCCATAGACCACGCCGATCGCCGCCAGCATGACGCCGGAGAGGGCGGGTTTGTTAGTACAGTTCATAACGTTGTCTGTCTGTGTGAGGATGACAAGGTTGTCACCACAGGGGCCCGAACACGCGAGGGTCTCGGCGCTCCGTTCAGGGGAATTCCGGGGTAATGGTGGGGTTGGGGGTCAACTGGATATAAATAGGGGGCTGATCATGAAGCACAGTCTGTTTATCTGCCATTCGGTGAATAATGACACAGAGTGAGCGGGTTTATGCTCAGGTATAAATAATCAAAAAGGGATATCGGATGGGTTTATTAATTACTCGTCGATTGACGTGACTCAGCTAACAACAGGTAATCGGTTATTTTAGCTATGGCTCTATTTTACCCGGTGTTTCCTGTTAATCTGCTCATAAAATAAATGATAAAATGCTGACCAATAAATCGCAGGCTCTCGCTCGGCGTAGAAGGGGTCAGGTGGCGATAGTGTCCTATTTTTGATGGCTGTTCAGGAGGTGGCAGGGCGGTAAGGGTGGTTTCTATAAATATGCCGGAATAATAAGAGTGGTATATAAATTCAGGGTTCAATTGACGAGGTAAATTGCATCAGTAATTAACAAGAGTAAGGGCGCACAACAGGGTAGTATTTAATTGTTGAGTGGCGGACCGCCATCCCAATGGCTAGCAGCAGACGAATTTTTTCACCACGTGCAGTATTAAACGTCAGCTCTAGCGCAATTAATCGACCGAATAGAGCCACCTATCTGTTTGATTTGTATCCCCCTGCCATGAGTCCCAACACGCTGCACCAGAGAAGCCTCTTCTTCTACCCGTCAGGCGCCTGAGTCATTGGCGCTTGGGGTCGGCTCGGGTATAGTCCTGCGCCAACAAGATAGGTTCGGATGGAGGAGTCGGCGCCGCGTCAGGCATGCGGGCCGAATCACTCCTTCGGCGCGGCTTTAAAGGATATCCCCATGAAATTCAGTCCCCTGCTCGATGAGATGATGAAGGCGCTGCAGGTCTTGCCGGGCGTGGGCCCGAAATCGGCCCAGCGCATGGCGTTCACCCTGCTGGAGCGCGAGCGCAGCGGTGGCTTGCGGTTGGCCCAGTTGCTCAGTCGGGCGCTGACCGAAATCGGTCACTGCAGCCACTGCCGCACCTTTACCGAGAACGATCGCTGCGAGATCTGCGCCAATCCCAAGCGCGAGGAGAACGGCCTGCTCTGCGTGGTGGAGAGCCCGGCGGACGTGGCCGCCATCGAGCAGACCGGCCAGTTCTCCGGCCGCTACTTCGTGCTGATGGGGCACCTGTCGCCGCTCGACGGCATAGGCCCGGAGGAGCTGGGTCTGGAGATCCTGGAGCGGCGGCTGAAGGATGAGCACATCAAGGAGCTGATCCTCGCCACCAACCCTACCATAGAGGGGGATGCCACCGCTTGGTACATCGCCGACATGGCCCGTGCCGCCGGGGTGGCCGTGAGCCGCATCGCCCACGGGGTGCCGGTGGGCGGGGAGCTGGAGCTGGTGGATGGCACTACCCTGTCCCACTCCCTGATGGGGCGCCAGCGCATCTAAACCTGCTTATGAGCCTGCTGCGAAGCCGTGATCAAGGCTCATGTGCTGCTCGGAATCCTCATTTATGCCTATAAACTCCGGTTCCTGCGCTGCTCTTCACCTTGCTGACGGCTTCTCGCGACGGCTCATAAACAGGTTTGGCTGGATGGTACAAGAAATGGGCAGCCAAGCCTGCCACCAGGGGCCTGTGTGCAAGTTTGCTCTCAAGTTTGCACGCAAGCCCCTTGATATTTGAGAGGCCACCCCCATCTAGCTTGGGAATCTGTTCAACCCGACGTTTTGAGGATTGGTCGATGACCCAAAGTGTTCACGCCGAAACCCACGGCTTTCAGACTGAAGTCAAACAATTGCTGAGCCTGATGGCTCACAGCCTCTACTCCAACAAAGAAGTATTCCTGCGCGAGCTGATCTCCAACGCCTCCGATGCGGCGGACAAGCTGCGCTTCAAGGCGCTTTCCGATGCCTCTTTGTTCGAAAACGACGGCCAGCTGCGCGTGCGCCTGGTGGTGGACAAAGAGAACAAGACGTTGACCATTTCGGACAACGGCATCGGCATGACCCGTGACCAGGTGATCGAGCACCTGGGCACCATCGCGAAATCCGGCACCGCCGAATTCTTCAAGCACCTCTCCGGCGATCAGGGCAAGGATTCCCAGCTGATCGGCCAGTTCGGGGTGGGCTTCTACTCCGCCTTCATCGTCGCCGACAAGGTGACTGTCATCTCCCGCGCCGCCGGCACCGAGCCGGGTCAGGGCGTGCAGTGGGAATCGGAAGGGGAAGGCTCCTTCACTGTGGCCGACGTGACCAAAGAGGGCCGCGGCACCGACGTCATCCTGCACCTGCGCAGCGATGAGGAGGAGTTCCTGGACGACTGGCGCCTGCGCTCCGTGGTCGCCAAGTATTCCGACCACATCAGCGTGCCGGTGGAGATGTATAAAGAGGGGACCCCGGATCGGGAAGAGGACGGTGAAACCATCGTCGGCACCCCGGGCGAGTGGGAGCAGGTCAACCGCGCCACCGCGCTCTGGACCCGCAACCCGAAAGACATCAAGGACGAGGAGTATCAGGAGTTCTACAAGCACGTCGCCCACGACTTCGAGGATCCGCTGCTGTGGGGTCACAACCGGGTGGAAGGGGCCCAGGAATACACCAGCCTGCTCTACATCCCCGCCCGCGCGCCGTTCGATCTCTACAACCGCGAGCAGAAGCACGGCCTGAAGCTCTACGTGCAGCGCGTCTTCATCATGGATGACGCCGAGCAGTTCATGCCGACCTACCTGCGCTTCGTGAAAGGGGTGCTGGACTCCAACGATCTGCCGCTGAACGTCAGCCGTGAAATTCTGCAAGACAACAAGGTGACCGCCTCCCTGCGCAAGGCCTGCTCCAAGCGCGTGCTCACCATGCTGAACAAGCTGGCCAAGGATGACGGCGAGAAGTACGCCAAGTTCTGGAGCGAGTTCGGCAATGTGCTCAAAGAGGGCCCGGCCGAGGATTACGCCAACCGCGAGGAGATCGCCAAACTGCTGCGCTTTGCCAGCACCGCCGGCGAGGGCGAGGCCCAGACCGTGTCGCTGGAGGATTACGTTGGCCGCATGAAGGAAGGCCAGCAGAAGATCTACTACATCACCGCCGACTCCTATGCCGCGGCCAAGAACAGCCCGCACCTCGAGATCTTCCGCAAGAAGGGCGTCGAAGTGCTGCTGATGTGGGAGCGGGTCGACGAGTGGCTGATGAGCCACCTCACCGAGTTCGACGGCAAGCAGCTGGTCTCCGTCACCCGTGGCGAGCTGGACCTCGGTGATCTGGAAGACGAGGCCTCCAAGCAGGCGCAAGAAGAGGCCGAGAAGGCCAACGCCGGTCTGGTTGAGCGGGTGAAAACGAGCCTGGGCGAAGCGGTGAAAGAGGTGCGTGTCACCCACCGTCTGACCGACTCGCCGTCCTGCATCGTCACCGACGCCCACGGCATGAGCACCCAGATGATCAAGCTGATGCGCGCCGCCGGTCAGCCGGTGCCGGAGCAGAAGTACATCCTGGAGCTCAACCCCGACCACGCCCTGGTGAAGAAGCTCGGCACCATCGAAGACGACAGCCTGTTTGGCGAGTGGGTGGCCCTCTTGCACGAACAGGCCCAGCTGGCGGAGCAGGGCGGTCTGAACGACCCGGCGAGCTTTGTCTCCCGAATCAACCGTCTGCTGTTGCAGGCGTGATCCCCTGACCCAAGGCCCACTGCATGCAGTGGGCTTTTTTCTGGCCGCTCCCTCGTGGTGAGTTGCTGCATTTTCAATCATTTTTCGTGGTCGTCGTCTGCGTCTTTGGTCGCAGAGACGGGGCGGGAGTGTGGTGATAATCTGGCCACTCACACGGGGTGAGCTTGTTAATACGGGCGAAAACGTGTAGTTTTTTGCCTTCTCAAGAATTGAATAACCAATCAACTAGGAGCGTGTATGCGCATTGTTCTGTTGGGAGCTCCGGGCGCCGGCAAGGGTACCCAGGCTCAGTTCATCATGGAAAAACACGGTATTCCGCAGATCTCCACCGGCGACATGCTGCGTGCGGCGATCAAGGCGGGCACCGAGCTGGGCCTCAAGGCCAAGGCCGTGATGGACGCAGGTCAGCTCGTCTCCGACGACATCATCATCGGCCTGGTCAAAGAACGCATTGCGCAACCGGATTGCGCCAACGGCTTCCTGCTGGACGGCTTCCCCCGCACCATTCCCCAGGCGCAAGCCATGAAGGATGCCGGCGTGGCGGTGGACTTCGTGCTGGAATTCGACGTGCCGGACGAAGAGATCGTCAAGCGCATGAGCGGCCGTCGCGTGCACTCCGGCTCCGGCCGTACCTACCACGTGGTGTTCAACCCGCCGAAGGTGGAAGGCAAGGATGACGTGACCGGCGAGGATCTGGTGATCCGTGCCGACGACGAAGAGACCACGGTTCGCAAGCGTCTGGATGTGTACCATCAGCAGACTGCACCGCTCATCGGCTTCTACGGCAAGGAAGCGGAAGCGGGCAACACCCGTTACGTCAAGATCGACGGCACCCAGCCGGTGGATCTGGTCAGCCAGCAGCTGGCTGCCATCCTGGGCTGATCCCGCCTGCGATCGACAACGAGTTCGAGATAAAGGGTCCATCCAGGGCCCTTTCTTGCTTCATGACCATAACGACAGGACGCTAACGTGACCACGAAAACCGGGATCTTGCTCGTCAATCTGGGGACCCCAGCCGCACCGACCGCCTCCGCCGTCCGATCCTTCCTCGGCCAATTCCTCAGCGATCCGCGGGTGGTCGAGATCCCCCGTCTGCTCTGGTCACCCCTGCTCAACTTCGTCATCCTGCCGCTGCGGGCCCCCAGGGTCGCCAAGCTCTACCAGCAGATCTGGACCGAAGAGGGCTCGCCCCTGATGGCCATCAGCCGGCGCCAGCGTGCGGCCCTTGAGCAGGAGCTCAAGCGGGAAGGGGTGGACGTGCCGGTGCAGCTGGCCATGACCTACGGCTCTCCCTCCCTGGCCGAGGGCTGGCAGGCCCTCAAGGCTCAGGGGGTCAACCGGGTGATCCTGCTGCCCCTCTATCCCCAGTACGCCGCCAGCACCACGGCCGCCGTGTTCGATGGCTGGGCCAGGGCGATGAAGAAGGAGCGCCACCTGCCGGTGATGCGCCTCATCCGTGATTACCATGCCCACCCGGAGTACATCCAGGCGCTGGCCATGAGCGTGCGTCGCCAGTGGGAGCAGCAGGGGCAGGGGGAGCACCTGTTGATGTCGTTCCACGGCATTCCCCAGCGCAGCGAGGACGAGGGGGATCCCTATGGTCACCAGTGTCGCCGCACCGCGGCCCTGCTGGCCGAAGCCCTCGGTCTTGCCCCCGAGCAGTGGAGCGCCAGCTTCCAGTCCCGCTTCGGCAAGCAGGAGTGGCTCAAGCCCTATACCGATGCCACCATCACCGCGCTGGCGGAGCAGGGGATCAAGCGGCTCGACGTCATCTGCCCGGCCTTCTCGGCAGACTGCCTCGAGACCCTGGAGGAGATCCAGGTCGAGAACCGCGAGCACTTCCTGGCCGCGGGTGGGGAGGCGTTCCATTATGTGCCCGCCCTCAACAGCGATCAGGCCCACATCCGCATGATGGTGTCCCTCATCTGCCGCGAGCTGGCATGATGGCCATGTGCATCCGTCCGTGCCTGGGCGCGGGGATGCCCGGCTTCAACGATAAAGGAGTGTCTTGATGATGCAGATCACGCTGATCTACGCAGGTCTCTTGGGTCTTCTGTTCCTGCTGCTTTCGTTCTGGGTGGTCAAGCGCCGCGCCCAGTTCAGGGTGATGATTGGGGAAGGGGAGGCGCCCGAGATGCTCGCCGCCATCCGTGCCCACGGCAACTTCGCCGAGTACGTGCCCCTCACCCTGTTGCTGATGGCCCTGTGCGAGCTGGCCGGGGTCGGCGCGTTCTGGCTGCACCTGGGCGGTACCTTGCTGCTGGTGGGGCGCATCCTGCACGCTATCGGGATCCAGATCCCCAAGGCGCCGAACAAGCCGCGCCTCTTTGGTACCCTCTTCTTCTGGCTGTCGCTGGGGATTTTCTCGGTGCTGGCGCTGGTGCAGGGTCTCTCGCTGGCGTGAGAGTGACGTCACAGGATCCCACGACCACCCCGCGACGGGGTGGTTTTTTTCAAGGTCAAAAATCAAACGTTTGCCCCGCAAACCCTTGTCTATACTGACCCCATATTTTAATCATGCGACTTTTCGGCGTGGAGGATTGTGTTAAAATCCCGCCCCTCTTTTCCCCAGAGCACAGAAGATTGCCATGAAATTTCCCGGTCAGCGCAAGTCCAAACACTACTTCCCGGTCGACAGACGTGATCCCCTGATCCCGCAAAATTCCCAGCTCACCGAACTGGGCAAGGCCTATGTGGTGGGTATCGATCAGACCCTGGTGGACATCGAAGCCCATGTGGACGAAGACTTCCTGAACCGGTATGGCCTGAGCAAGGGCCACTCCATGCTCATCTCCGACGAGGTGGCGGAGCTGGTCTACGACGAGCTCAAGAGCAACAACATGGTGGTGAGCGAGTTTGCCGGCGGCACCATAGGCAACACCATGCACAACTACTCCGTGCTGGCGGACTCCCACTCCATCCTGCTCGGCGTCATGAGCAAGGACATCCGCATCGGCAGCTACGCCTACCGCTATCTGTGCAACACCTCCTCCCGGGTCAACCTCGACTACCTGCAGCCGGTGGATGGCCCCGTGGGCCGCTGCTTCACCTTCATCACCGAAGGGGGCGAGCGCAGCTTTGGCATCAATGCCGGCAAGATGGACCACCTGGACGTGGATCACATCCCCGAGTCCATCATCAAGGAGGCCTCGGCCCTGGTCATCACCGCCTACCTGGTGCGCGGTGCCGACGGCACCCCC
This sequence comes from Aeromonas sp. FDAARGOS 1415, assembly GCF_019048365.1. Classification (NCBI taxonomy): domain Bacteria; kingdom Pseudomonadati; phylum Pseudomonadota; class Gammaproteobacteria; order Aeromonadales; family Aeromonadaceae; genus Aeromonas; species Aeromonas sp. FDAARGOS 1415. The sequence goes on from NZ_CP077363.1 coordinate 3,123,366, forward strand.
ATGAAGGAGGCGGCCATGGCCGCCGTGCGCTATGCCCGCGAGGCTGGCGTGCCCGTGGTGCTGACCCTGGGCACCCGTTTCGTCATCGACGAGAACCCCCAGTGGTGGCGCGACTTTATCAGCGAGAACGTGACCGTGCTCGCCATGAACGAGGACGAGGCGGAGGCCCTGACCGGGATCAAGGATCCGCTGGGTGCCGCCGACAAGGCGCTGGACTGGGCCGACATGGTGCTCTGCACCGCGGGCCCCATCGGCCTCTACATGGCGAGCTACACCGACGAGGATTACAAGCGCGAGACCACCCATACCCTGCTGCCCGGTGTCATCCCCGAATTCAACATGTATGAGTTCAGCCGCCCCATGGCCCGGGACAAGTGCCGCAAGCCTGCGCGGATCTACTCCCATATCTCCCCCTACATGGGCGGGCCCGAGAAGATCAAGAACACCAACGGCGCGGGTGACGGGGCGCTGTCCGCCGTGCTGCACGACATGGTGGCCAACGCCTACCACCGCATGAACGTGCCGAACTCCGCCAAGCACCTCTCCGAATTCCTGACCTACTCCTCCCTCGCTCAGGTGTGCAAATACGCCAACCGGGTCAGCTACGAGGTGCTGGCCCAGAGCAGCCCGCGCCTCTCCCGCGGTCTGCCGGAGAAGGAAGACAGCCTGGAAGAGGTGTACTGGGAGCGGTGATGCCGTCATTCGGTCGACAACAAGAAAGGGTGCCACTGGGCACCCTTTCTTGTTTTTGGGGCTGGATCATGTTTTTGGCATCCCTTTTGCTGACATCGTGGACAGCCCGCGCCGCAACAACATAGTGTTAAGGATATGTAGCCGCTGCGGGATGAGGGTATGTTGAGACAATGGAGTATCGGCCGGCGCCTGTCGCTGGTGACCCTGATGGTGCTGGTCCTTCTGGGGCTGTTGCTGTTCTTCAGCCTGCAGATCTACCACCAGGGGCTGATGGGGGAGAAGAGCCGCCAGACCCGGGCCCAGGTCGAGACCGCCTACAGCCTGGTGGCGGGGCTGGAGGCCAGGGTGCGCAAGGGGGAGCTCGACGAGGCGCGCGCCAAGGCCGAGGCGCTGGCCCTGCTCAAGGGGCTGCGCTATGGCAATGACGACTACTTCTGGATCAACGACAGCCACCCCACCATGGTGATGCACCCCATGAAACCCGAGCTGGATGGCAAGGATCTCTCCGGGGTGGAGGACAAGCAGGGGCTCAAGCTGTTCGTCGCCTTCGCCGATCTGGCGCGGGCGCAGGGGGCGGGGGAGGTCGCCTACTACTGGCCCAAGCCGGGAGTGGACGAGCCGGTGCGCAAGATCTCCTACGTCAAGCGTTTCGCCCCCTGGGACTGGATCATCGGCACCGGTATCTATGTGGACGACGTGGAGGCCCAGTACCGGGAGGTGTTGCACACCCTGCTCGGGATCGGGCTGGTGCTGGCGCTGCTGCTGTTTGCCGTGGTCGGTCTCATCGTGCGCAGCATAGTCGTGCCGCTCTCCCGGTCGGTGTCGGCCCTTGGCAACATCGCCAGGGGGGAGGGGGATCTGCGTGTTCGCCTGCCCGAATCGGGGCGTGACGAGCTGAGCCAGCTCAGCGTCAACTTCAACCTCTTTGCCGGCCAGATGGCGCAGCTGGTGGCGCGCAGCCAGCAGATTGCGGAGCAGAACAGGGCGCACGCCCATCAACTGGCCGAGGTGGTGGAGCGTACCGGCGCCATCGTCACCGGTCAGGAGCAGGATACCCTGCGGGTGGCCAGCGCCATGGAGCAGATGACGGTGAGCAGCCGCGAAGTGGGCCAGCACGCGGCCCAGGCCGCGGAGGCGGCGGACTCGGCGCTCAATCTCGCCCAGCATGGCCGCGAGGTGGTGGCCCGGACCCGGGAGACCATAGGTCAGCTGGCGGACGAGATGGTGGAGACGGTGCAGGCGGTGAGCCGTCTCGAAGAGGAGACCCAGCAGATAGGCTCCGTGCTCGACGTCATTCGCGGGGTAGCGGAGCAGACCAACCTGCTGGCCCTCAACGCCGCCATCGAGGCCGCCCGGGCTGGCGAGCAGGGCCGCGGCTTTGCCGTGGTGGCCGACGAGGTGCGCACCCTGGCCACCCGCACCCACAGCTCCACTGACGAGATCCGGCAGATGATCCAGCGGCTGCAGGAGGGGGCGGGCAAGGTGGTGAGCGGGATCACCCAGTTGCAGCAGCTCTCCCGCTCGACGGCGGACAAGGCCGGTGATGCGGACGCAGCCATCCATGCCATCGATGGTTCGGTGCACACCATCACCGCCATGAACGGCCAGATCGCCACGGCGGCGGCGGAGCAGAGCCGGGCGGCGGAGGAGATCAACCTGCGGCTGGTGGCCATCACCCAGCTGGCGGCGGATGCCCTGGCCCAGAACCGGCTCACCGAGCAAGCGTCCGGACAACTGGCGCTCGCCTGCGACGAATTGAGCGCCCTGGTGGCGCAATATCGCATCTGACGGCCTTTATCCCCGCCTTTTTGGGGATAAGGCTTGAGTCTGGGGGGCTTTTGGGACACCATCTGCCCCATTCTCGGCCAGACTTGGCCGACTGCCTGCCATTGCTTTGCAAGAGAGAGACCCCATGAGCAAACTAACTGACAATCTTGACGCCAATTTCCAGCTGTTTATCGAAGAAGTCCGCGAGTCGGGTCAGGTGTGGGGTCTGCGCTACGGTGAAGATTGGGTGGTGTGCCGCTCCGCCGAGTTCGAAGACGCCGACGTGATGCCGCTCTGGTCTGCCGAGGGGGATGCCCGTCTGCACTGCGTGGACGAGTGGGCGGACTACGAGCCGGAAGTGATCGAGCTGGAAGAGTTTCTCGACATCTGGATCAACGATCTGGACGAGGACGACGTGCTGGTCGGCCCGAACTGGAACGCCGATCTGGAAGGTCAGGAGCTCGAACCCATCGAGTTGGCCAAGGCGCTGGTGGAGCTGGACGCCTGATCCTCTCGTCGCGAGGGCCTGTCGGCCCGAGCACCCCGAAAACCGACAGCCGCAAGGCCGTCGGTTTTTTTATGGGGCTTGCCGGCCGCTGTATGAAAGGGTGATTTGGCTTTGCACCCGTGACTGGGATGGGCCATCATGATCCCTTTGCCGATCGGGAGGTGACATGTTTGTCTTTGACGTGACCACACGAGCGGGGGCACGGGCCCAAATCCGGGTGCAGGCGCTGGACTGGAGCCAGAGCGGCCCGGTGAGCTTCCAGTGCGACAGCGACGAGCTGGCCCTGGTGCTGCTGTCGGGGTGTCGCTGCGATGCGGTGGGGTATTTCAACCTGCTGGCCGGCTGCAAGCCGCTTTATGTGGAGCAGTGGCTCGCCTACCTGCAGGAGTGCGGTCACCTCGACAAGCAGAGCTGCCGACTGGAGAGCCCCTCCCAGGCCGATTACCTGGCCAAGGCCGGGTTGGACGACGAGGAGCTCAACGCGCTGTTGGGTCAGGTCTACAAGGTGGCCGGCTTCAACCGCCTGCAGATCAACCGTTACCTCAAGCATCGCCACAACCCGACCATGCTGGCGACCCGTTACGACCAGAAGGAGCTGGAGCGCTATCGCCAGCTCAACGACATCATTCTGACCCTGCTGAAACTGAAGCGTGCTCCGTGAGGAGCGTCTGCTGACCCATCTCCGGCCCCATCTCCTGGGGCTGGGCGATCAGATAGCCCTGCAAGCCATCCACATACATGCTCTGCAGCATCTGCTTCTGCCCGACCTGCTCCACCCCTTCCGCGATCACCAGGCAGCCCATGCGGTGTGACACGTCGACGATCATCCGCACGAACTGCTGATTGGTGAGATCCTGCTCCAGCTCGGTGATGAGGCCGGGATCCAGCTTGATGTAGTCGGGCTTGAGCTCGCGAAACAGGCTGAAGGAGCCGATTCCCTTGCCGAAGTTGCAGATGGCCGAGCGGCTGCCATGGCGTCTGAGCAGCTCGAACAGCCGTTTGGCCCCCGTCAGGTTGCGCTCCAGATGATCTTCATCCATCTCGAACACTAGGTTGGCGCTGATATCGGGATCCTTTTGCAACTGATGGTCGAGCCAGATCAGGAAGGCGCTGCTCTGCAGCAAGGTGCCCGGGAGGTTGAGGCCCCAGCGGCTGCTCTGGCCGCCGAAGGCCCGGTACTGGCGAATGGCGTGGCGAACCACCATCTGCGCCAGGCGCAGCACCATGTCCAGACGCTGCGCCATGGCGAGCAGGGTGTCGCTCGGCAGCACGGTGCCGTCGGCGCTGTGAAAGCGGGGGTAGATCTCGTGATAGGTGATCATGCCGCGATGCAGTGACTGGATGGACTGGCAGGTGAAGCTGATGTTCTCCTGCTCCAGCAGCTCGGTCAGCACCTGGGTCCAGTGGCGCTGGCCCTGCACCTCGACCACCTCGTCACTCTGCTGGATGGCCCAGCCGTTGACCGCTTCCGTCTGGGCGCGCGCCAGCGCCATGTCCGCCCGGGCCAGAATGGCTTCTATCTTTTGTTCGCTGCTGAGCCGGGTCATGCCCGAGTAGGCGGCACTCTCCAGCCCGTTGTTGTGCTGATAGTTGTCGAAGGCGAGTTTCAGGTCACGCCCCAGCAGATGGGGGGGGAGCTGGGCCAGGGGCGGCATCAGGACGGCGAAGTCGGCCCCCGAGATGCGATAGACCTGATGACCGGGGAAGCGGCCCACCGTCTGGGTGATGAGGGCGGCGATGTCCCGGATATAGGCGTCACCGGACTGGAAGCCGCGCTGGGCGTTGAGCTTGCCGAGCTCGGTGGCGCGGATCAGCACCAGGATGGCGGTCTGGGTGTTCTCCTGCTGCAGCAGCTCGGTCAGATCGCGCCGGAAGGCGTGGCGATTGCACAGCCCCGTCATCTCGTCACGGGTTGCCTGGTTGTGCAGCTCGGTGATCTGGCGGTGGGCATCGAGCTCGGCCTCATTGAAGGAGGCGAGCAGCTGGCGCAGAGTCGTTTGTGCCTGCAGGCTGTCCAGCATGGCGGGATCCCGCTGCTGCAATGCTTGCAGCCAGCGCTGCTCCTGTCTCTCTCGTTCGCCCCGGTGCAGGCTGCGTGAGAGAAAAAGCAGCAGGGCAAACCCCGTTATCGTGGTCAGCATGACCAGCAGCAGGGTGAGCGGCGAGACGGGGGGCGCGAGCAATATCCCCTGCAGCAACAGCATGGGGATGCAGACCAGAGCGCTGACCAGCAGCAGGTTCCCCTCATGTTTATTCAACATCGTTTCATCCTTGATGATGTTTGTGATGTAGAAATTCTAACCAACTCGTTGTCGTATGACATCTGTGCTCACGCAACTCCTTGAAAAGGGGGGTGAGGAATGCGATTAAATGTGAGTGAAACCACTTTCACAGCAAAAAAAAAAAGCGAAGATGGGTTGAAAACAGCCCCAACAGAGCAGAGGTAGATATGTCGCTAGAACCCGTAAACACAGCCAAAGCGCGGCAGCTATTGAATCAGAGTATGGCCTTGGTGCTCGCAGGGGGACGAGGCAGTCGCCTGAAGCAACTGACCGACAACCGTGCCAAACCCGCCGTCCATTTTGGCGGTAAATTCCGCATCATCGACTTCGTGCTCTCAAACTGCATCAACTCCGGCATCCGCCGGGTGGGTGTGGTGACCCAGTACAAGTCTCACAGTCTGTTGCGCCACCTGCAGTCAGGGTGGTCCTTCCTGCGCTACCAGATGAACGAGTTCATCGACTTGCTGCCCGCCCAGCAGCGGGTGGACGAAGTGCACTGGTATCGCGGGACAGCAGACGCCATCTACCAGAACGTGGATATCATTCGCGACTACGGCCCCAAATACATAGTGGTGCTGGCGGGTGACCACATCTACAAGATGGACTACGCCGCCATGCTGCTCGATCACGTGCGCCTCGGCGCCAAGGTGACGGTGGCCTGCATCGAGGTGCCGCGCTGTGAGGCCTCCGCCTTCGGTGTGATGGACATCGACGATCAGCGCAAGATCCGCGCCTTCGTGGAGAAACCGGCCAACCCCCCCGCCATGCCGGGTAACGAGAACGTTTCCCTGGCCTCCATGGGTATCTATATCTTCGAGGCGGATTACCTCTACCAGCTGCTGGAGGAGGACATTCACAACCAGGAGTCCAAGCATGACTTCGGCATGGACGTGATCCCGCGCATCGTGGGAGAGGGCAAGGCATTCGCCCACCCGTTCAACATGTCCTGCGTCGGTGCCAAGGAGGGGCAGAAACCCTACTGGCGCGATGTGGGGACCCTGGACTCGTTCTGGGAGGCGAACATGGATCTCGCGTCCGTGGTGCCCGAGCTCGACATCTACGATGAGAGCTGGCCCATCTGGACCAGCCAGAACATGTCGCCGCCCGCCAAGTTCGTGCAGGACAGAAACGGCCAGCACGGCATGACCATCAACTCCATGTTCGCGGGGGGCTCCATCGTCAGCGGCTCCTTCGTGCTGAACTCGGTGTTGTTCACCAATGTGCGGGTGCACTCCTTCTGCACCCTGGATCAGGCGGTGATCTTCCCCGGGGTCGAGATCGGGGCCGGTTGCCGCTTGCGCAGGGTGGTGGTGGACAAGGGCTGCAAGCTGCCGGATGGCCTGGTGGTGGGGGAGAATGCGGACGAAGATGCACGCCGCTTCTACCGCTCCGAGCAGGGCATAGTGCTGGTGACCAAGCCGATGCTGGCCAAGCTGGTGTGAGCTTGACGGCAGGATAAAAAAAGGGAGCCAAAGGCTCCCTTTTTCATGGGGTATTACAGGGTTCACTCGCCGATCACGGCCTTGCCAGCCATCACCATGGCGGTGCCGTGCTTGCCACCGGCGGCGGTCACCTGGGGCACGCCGTCTTCGTCGGTGTCATGGCCTGCGCCTTCCACCAGGTTCTCGCCGGAGTCGCCAACCCATTCGGCCATCTGCATGCCGCCGTTCACGGTGCCGCGGAACCAGCTCACGTACTGCTTGGTCAGAGTGGCGAGTTCCAGTTCGGGCGCCTTCTCGGCCCCTTCGTTGCGCAGGTTCAGCATGGCAGAGCGCAGGGCGCCGGAGATGGCGGCCTGGGTCCAGGGGGTGTATTCACCCTGCTTGCCCGCCAGCCAGGTACCGGCCTTCTGGTTGAAGTAGGCCTTGTCGGTGGCGATGAACAGCTCGCGCGCCGCGGTGCGGTACTTGGTATCCGAGGTGGCCAGGAAGGCGGCGGTCAGGCCGCGGATGGCGGCGAACTGGGTCTCGACCGACTGGCCGGCATCGGGCTTGCCGCCCAGGGTGATACCGTCATGGATGAGGCCATTGCTACCCTTGAGCTGACCCAGGATGAAGTCGGCCTGTCTTGTGATGAGCGCCAGCGCCTCCTGTCCCTGCCTGGTCTTGAGGTTCAGCTCGCCATTGTCACCGGCGGCGTAGCCCACCGGCAGGGCGTCCTGGGCGCGCTGGAAGATCTGCAGGGCGACCAGGGCGTAGGCGGCGTCGAAGGCGGTGACGTGCTTGGCCTGTTTGCCATCCTGCCAGCTGTCCACCAGGGTGCCGGCCTTGGGCTCGAAGTGCAGGGCCTGCAGGTTCTTGAAGGTCAGGTTGGAGAGGTTCAGGGCCAGGGAGAAGGCATCGCTGCCCGCCACCGCCTTGCCCAGATCGTTGCCCTTGTTGGCGGCCGGTGCTGCTGCGAAGGGGGCACCGTCAAACACGGCGTGGAAGGCCGGGTTCTGGTTGGTGTTGGCGCTGCGCTGATCGCTGAAGGCGTAGAACTCGGAGAGTGGCCACAGCAGCATCCAGGCGTCACGCAACTGGGCTGAGCCATCCACCACGTCCAGCTTGCCGATGGCACCGACGTCGTTTTTGGCTGTCTCGGTCACTTTCACCTGATGGGGGAAGTAGACGACGCCCTTGGCCGGATCGTATTGCGGGGTGATTTTGGCGCCCAGGGTCTTGCCGTCAAAGCCGAGCTGGCCCTGCAGGATGGCCAGCTTGTCGATGGACTGCTCGGTCAGCATCATGCCGTTGAAGCCGTCGGCGGCGGAGACGCCCAGCTTGTGCTTGCCGTCCTGATCCATGGTGGCGGACGCGGCCTCTACCTCTTCATCTGTCTCGGCCACGTGCATGCCGCCGAGGAAGTCCTGGGACCACATCACTTCCTTGAGCAGGATGCCGCCCACGGCCGCAGGGACCAGCAGGTTGTCACTGCCGCTCCAGCGCAGGGTGGCGTAGTCGCGGAAGTAGGCAGGGACCTGGGTCTTGACGCTCTTCTCGGTGCCCTTGGCGGTCTTGATGGTGATCTGGTCGCCATTGACCGGGGCTGCGTTCACGGCCTGGGCAAACTCGGGGTTGGCGGAGGCGTACGGCAGGGAGAGGGGATACATGCCCTGGGGCACTTCATCGGCCGGGAAGCCGACGGCCTCGGCCATGGCCAGTACCCGCTTGCCCAGGTCGGCCAGGGTGCCGCCACGGGCCAGGTTTTGCGGCCCGTTCACCAGGTGCGGGCCCATGCCGGACTGGTAGTTGAGGGCGTACATCGCCTCTTCGGAGTATTCGTAGGATTCGATGCCGGCGGCGAAGTCGAACGGCGTCGGCTCGTCGGCGCGGTTGGCATCCAGCACATCCAGATCCAGACCGAGAGCCTCGGCCAGCGGCTCGCCGGAGAGCTCGAATTCGGTGTAGGCCAGCATGTTGGCGGCGGTGTTGAAGGTCTTGTCTTCCACTTTGACGGCAGCGTGCGCGGCACTGCCAAGCAACGCACAGGCGATCGCCTGCACCAGAACGGTTTTTCTCATGTCCTTTTCACCCATATATCTGATTTTATTATGACGCTTCTCATGAATCTAAATGAGAATGGTGTGCATTATGGGGCAAAGGGGGAAGCTTGAGAAGAAAAAACCGCGCCCCGGGGAGTTGGGGGAGAGGGGGACGCGGCGGCAGGTATCACATCAGTTTGAAGGGGATCACCAGACGACCCGGCTCTACCTTGAGGGCCTCGACCTTGTCCTTGATCCGCGCCTCGTTCTGGCGGGCGCCATCAAGACGATAGACGGGGGTCTGAGAGAGGAAGAGGGAGAGGGACTGGTTGAAGGTGGGCAGCAGCGGGGTGAGGGCGGCGCCCACGTCGGCCGGCTCTGTCTTGACGGAGAGAAGTTCCAGATCGCGCAGGTAGATGGCCCCCTGCTCGGCCACGTAGTCCGGGCGGGCGCGCAGGGAGAGGCGGATCTTCATCTGCTGGCTGCCGAGCGGGCTCGCCACCTGCAGATCGCCGGCGGCATCCAGCTCGACCTTGTCGGCCTGGGTGCGGCCGATGCGGCTCACCATGTCATCGAGGCGGATCTTGCTCGACATGATGCCGGGGATCCCCAGCTGTTTCTCGAAGGCGACCCTCTCTTGGAGGTACTGGTTGATCTCCCTCTCGCTGACGTTGTACTGGGTGAGCGAGCAGGCCGCCAGCAGCAGGGCGAAGGGGAGCAGAAGCAGGTGTTTCAACATGGGAGGGTTCCGTTATCGGGGCTGTCACAAGAGATGGCGCCATCTTAGAGGCAAAGCGGGTTGGCCGCCAGTGGAGTGCTTTTCTCCCGTTTCTGTCGCATCCCCGTATGGGGATGGACATGTGTTTTCATTCGAGTAGGTTTTGCTGCCCACCGCCAGCAAGCCAGCGTTGGCGCCCTCAAGGGTATATCCACAGACAAGATCCTGTTTTATCGATGTAAAATCCCATTGACCCCGTGATTTCAAAGCGAGTATTTTACCGCCGCACAAAGTCAAATTGATAATCATTATCATTTTGAATCTTCTTTGAGGGTGTAACGTGAATACTCGAGTAATGGACAATGGCACACCTGCCGAGGCGAAGATGTCGCCTGATTTCTTGTTTACCTCGGGTCAGGGCACGATCAGTGCCACTGACCTGGGGCAACCCATCACCACCCCCGCCTGTGAATGGCCCCTGCTGGAACAACAGATTGCCAGCGCCTTAGCCGCGGCCAGCGCCGCCGGCCAGAGCAATCCTCTGCTGATCGGTGCTTTTGCGTTCGACCCGGCGGAGGCCTCCTGCCTCTATGTGCCCGGCCGCTATGAGCGGGGCGAGAAACTGGCCCCGACAGAGCCGTCATCGGTGACAGCGGCTGAGCAGGCCCCCGAGGCCAACCGGGTCATCTCGGTGCAGAGCACCCCGCCGGCCAGCGAATTTCAGGCCTCGGTCAGCGCGGCGCTGGATGCGTTTGCACAAGGCCGGCTCGCCAAGGTGGTGTTGTCGCGCAAACTCACCCTTACCCTGCACCAGCCTGCCGATCCTAAGCAGGTGATGGCCCGTTTGATGGCCCAGAATCCCCACGCCTTCCACTTCTCCCTGCCGCTCGGCCAGGACCGCCGCCTGCTGGGCGCAAGCCCCGAGCTGCTGCTGCGGGTCAGCGGGGGAGAGGTGTTCACCCATCCGTTGGCGGGCTCCGCCAGACGGGCGAGCGAGCCAGCGCAAGACGAAATGGTCGCCCGGGAGCTGCTGGCCTCTCGCAAGGATCAGCATGAGCACCGCCTGGTGATCGACGAGATCCGCCGGGTGTTGACGCCCCACTGCCGCGAGCTGGCGATCCCCGCTCATCCCTCGCTGATGAGCACGGATACCCTCTGGCATCTGGGCACTCCCATCGCTGGCCGGCTCAATGGCGGCGAGGCGTCGGTGCTCTCCTTGGCCTGCCAGCTGCATCCCACCCCGGCCCTGTGTGGCTATCCCACCGATCTGGCCCGCCAGTTCATCCGCGAGCAGGAGCCCTTCCGGCGCGCCCTGTTCAGCGGCATCGTTGGCTGGTGCGACAGCCAGGGCAACGGCGAGTGGGCCGTGGTGATCCGCTGCGGCGTGCTCGATGGCCATCAGGTGGAGCTGTTCGCCGGCGCCGGCATCGTTGCGGGCTCGGATCCCGCCATGGAGTGGGCTGAGACCGGCACCAAGCTGGGGACCATGCTCAAAGCGCTGGGCCTGGATTTGGAGGTAGCGCAATGACGCAGCTTCAATATCTGGGCTGGCAGAGTGGGCAGTCGAATCTGGAAGCCCTGGGCCTGAGTCCGGAGGTCGCGCAATGAGCGATACCAACCGCTTCCTGCCCTATACCCGCTGGCCCGAAGAGTTGGCGGAGCTGTACCGTGCCAAGGGCTATTGGCGCGGCGAGCCGTTGACCGCCATGCTGGCGCGCCAGTGCGAGCTTGCCCCAGACGCCGAGGCCATTCTCTGCGGCGAGCGCCGCTTCAGCTATGGCGAGCTGGACGCCGCCTCGAGCCGGCTGGCCGCAAATCTGGCCCGCCACGGCCTGGGGGTGGGAGATACCGCGCTGGTGCAGCTCCCCAACGTGGCCGAGTTCTATCTGGTGTTCTTCGCCTTGCTCAAGGCCGGCATAGCACCGGTCAATGCGCTCTTTAGCCACAACCGGCTGGAGCTCCTCTCTTATGCCGAGCAGATCACTCCGCGCCTCTTTATCGGCTCGCTGGCCCATCCGCTGTTTGCGACCAAGGGTCGTGAGAGCGAGCTGCTGACAACCATGGGCGCCGAGCTGGTGCTGCTGGATGGCGATGGGGGGGCACTGGGGCTGACCCGCTGGTTGACGAAGGTGGCTGAGAGTGAACCGATGAAATCTGGCCCGACCCCGGCGAACGAGGTGGCCTTCTTCCAGCTCTCCGGTGGCAGCACAGGCACCCCCAAGCTCATCCCCCGCACCCACGATGACTACCTCTACAGCGTGCGCCGCAGCAATGAGATCTGCGGCCTAGGCTCCCACACCCGTTATCTGTGCGCCCTGCCGGCGCCCCACAACTTCCCCCTGAGCTCCCCTGGCGCCCTGGGGGTATTCGAGGCGGGCGGCACAGTGGTGCTGGCGCCGGATCCCAGCCCCATCAGCTGTTTCCCGCTGATCGCCCGCCACCGGGTCAATCTCACCTCGCTGGTGCCGCCGGCGGTCTCGCTCTGGCTGCAGGCAGCGGAAGCGGACCCCACTGCGGGCACCCAACTCGAGAGCCTCGACTTGCTGCAGGTGGGTGGCGCCAAGCTGGGGGAGGCGGTGGCCAGCAAGATTGGGCCGCTGCTCGGCTGCCGGTTGCAGCAGGTGTTCGGCATGGCGGAGGGGCTGGTCAACTATACCCGGCTCTCTGATCCCGACGAGAAGGTCATTCACACCCAGGGCCGCCCCATGAGCCCGGACGACGAGGTGCGCATCCTCGATGAGGCGGGCAATCCGGTCGCCCCCGGGGAGCCTGGCGCCCTGTACACCCGCGGCCCCTATACCTTCCGCGGCTATTACCAGAGCCCGGCCCACAACGCCCGGGTGTTCGATGCCGAGGGCTTCTACTGCTCCGGCGATCTGGTGGTGCAAGACCATGATGGCTACCTGACTGTGGTCGGGCGGCAGAAGGATCAGATCAACCGGGGCGGCGAGAAGATCGCGGCGGAAGAGGTGGAAAACCAGCTGCTGCACCACCCGGCCATCACCCATGCGGCCCTGGTCTCCATGCCCGACAGCGCCATGGGGGAGAAGAGCTGCGCCTTTATCGTCACCACCGAGCCGGGGCTCAAGCCGCTGGCCTTGCGCAAGTTTCTGCGCGAGCGCGGGGTGGCGGACTTCAAGCTGCCCGACCGTTTCGAAACCCTGGACGCCCTGCCCATGACGGCGGTGGGCAAGATTGACAAGCAGGGGCTGCGGGCGCGCATTGCGCACGCCATCGCCGCCAACCAGTCCCTGACAAGAGCATAAAACTAAAAAGGAATCATGACGTTATGGCTATCCCAACCCTGAACAATTACGCCATGCCCAGCCAGTGGAAGGCCAACAAGGTCAACTGGTCTCTGGATCCCAAACGCGCCGCCCTGCTGATCCACGACATGCAGGAGTACTTCACCGCCTTCTATGGCGAAAACAGCCCGTTGATCGCGGCCCTAACCGAGCGCCTGGCCGCCGTGCGCAAGCAGTGCAAGGCCCTCGGCATCCCGGTCTTCTACACCGCCCAGCCCAAGGATCAGTCCCCTGAGGATCGCGCCCTGCTCAACGACATGTGGGGCCCGGGTCTCAACAAACGGCCCGAGCAGCAGCAGGTGGTGGCAGCGCTCTGCCCAGAGCGTGACGACACCGTGCTGGTCAAGTGGCGTTACAGCGCCTTCCAGCGCTCCGAGCTGGAGCAGATGCTCAAAGCGCTGGGACGGGATCAGCTGATCATCGGCGGCATCTACGGCCATATCGGCTGCATGATGACCGCCTGCGACGCCTTCATGCGCGACATCCAGCCCTTCTTCCTGGCGGACGGGGTGGCGGACTTCTCCCTGGCCGACCACCAGATGGCGCTCGACTACGTGGCGACCCGCTGCGGCAAGGTGATCCGCTGCGAGGAGGTACTGGCCCTCGCCCCGGCTTCTGCCGCCCAGAGCAATTCGTTGTCCGCCAATCCGTTGCTGACGTATGAGGGGCTCAAGACGCGGCTGCTGAGCCACATCGACGAGGACGAAGGGGAGTTTGACCCCGACGAGAACCTCATCGACTACGGTCTGGATTCGGTGCGGATCATGGCTCTGCTCACCGAGTGGCGCGCCGCCGGGGTGGAGCTGGGCTTCGTGGATCTCGCCAAGCTGCCGACCCTCAACGGCTGGTGGCGCCTCATCGAGGCCAGGCTGGCAGCCCAGGCGCTGGAGGTGACCCCATGAACCGCTTCCCCTTGACCATCCCCCAGCAGGGGCTCTGGTCCGGACATCTGCTCAACGACGACAAGGCGATGTTCAATACCGCCGAGTGCATCGCCTTCGACGGCAAGGTCGAGGCGGCCGTGCTGGCCGCAGCCCTTGCCAAGGCGGTGGGGGAGTGCGAGGCGCTCAAGGGCCACTTCGAAGACGATAAGGAGGCGGTCTGCTTTGTCCCGGCCGAGCTGCCCCTGGCCTATGAAGAGGTCACCCTCGAGCGCGATGACGAGACGCTGGCCCGCGCCTGGGCCCGGGCCGATCTGCGCCGCCCGTTCGAGCTGACCCAAGAGGCGCCCTGCCGCTTTGCCCTGCTGCGCGGCCCTGGCCGCGATTACCTCTACAGCTGCGTGCACCACATCGCCCTCGACGGCTTTGGCACCACCCTGCTGTTCCAGCGCATCGCCGAGCTCTATGCAGAGGGGCTGGCCGGTGAGATGAACTCCCCATCCCCCTTCGGCTCGTTGGCGGATGTGCTGGCCGAAGAGGCGAGCCGCGAGCTAAGCGGCAAGAACGCCGCCGCCCGCGCCTTCTGGCAGGAGCAGCTGCAAGGCTGGCCCGAGGTAAAATCCTTTGGCGAGACCCGCGCCCCAATTGCCGCCGACTTTATCCGCGAGAGCCGCCCTCTGCCGGCGGCGCTGTGGCAATCCCTGGCCGGCTTTGCCGACGAGCACAAGCTGGGCTGGCCCGATCTGCTGCTGGCCGGCCTCTCTGCCCAGCTGTCGCTTTCGAGCGGTCAGGATAAGACCCTGCTCGGCCTGATGATGATGAACCGCATCGGCTCGGCATCGTTGACCGTGCCCTGCATGCAGATGAACATCACCCCCCTGGCGCTGACACTGGGTGAAGAACTGGATCTGGCAGGCGCCGCCGGCGCCGTGGCCAAGGCCAAGCGCGGGGTGCGCAAACACCAGCACTACCGCTACGAGCTGCTGCGCCGCGACCTTGGCCTGGTGGGGGGCGACAAACGCCTGTTCGGCCCCCTGGTCAACATCATGCCGTTTGATCACGCTCGCCGCTTCGGGCCGCTATCTGCCCATATTCTCAACATCAGCGCCGGCCCGGTGGAGGATCTCACCATCGAGGTGCAGGTCGGCGTCGATGGCCAGCCCAGACTGGATCTGGACGCCAACCCCGGCTGCTACTGTCAGGCAGATCTGGCGGCCATCGCCGATACCCTGTTTGCCCTGCTGGGCCGCTGGCTGACCGAGCCCGCCCAGACCCTGGGGACGCTCAAGGCCGACTGGCTGGCCGAGCAGCGGGCCAGCGCCCTGATCGCCGGCCCCGCCCATGAAGCTCTCCAGGTGCGGCCGGTGCTGGACGCGCTCTGTCACTTCGCCGCCCAGACCCCGGACAAGATCGCCTTGATTCAGAGCACGGCGCAGGGAGAGGCCCGCTTCAGCTACGAGGCGCTGCTGGCCAGAGCCGAACAGATGGCGGCCGCCCTGCAGGCAGCAGGCGTCGCCCCCGGCGACAAGGTGGGGGTCATGCTGGCCCGCACCCCCCAGGCCATTTTCGCCCAGCTGGCGGTGCTGCTGGCCGGCGCCGTCTATGTGCCGCTCGATCCCGAGCAGCCGCTGGAGCGTCAGGGCCATATCCTGCGGCTGGGGGAGGTCAAGACCCTGATCACCCAGGCCGAGTACCGTCACAAGCTGGCCAGCCTGTTTGAGGGGCGCACGCTGCTGGCGGGGGATCTGGTAAGCGATAACCGCTTGAACCAGCCGGCCGCCGGTCGCGCCGTCGCCTACCTGATGTTCACCTCTGGCTCGACCGGTCTGCCCAAGGGAGTGGCAGTGAGCCACGGCGCGCTGGATCACTTCGCCGCCGCCGCCCGTTGCCGTTATCACCTGGATGAAGAGGCGCGGATGCTGCAATTCGCCCCCTTCAACTTCGACGCCAGCATCGAGGAGGTGTTCGCCACCCTGAGCGCCGGCGCCACCCTGGTGTTGCGCACCGACGCCCTGCTCGAATCCATGCCCGCCTTTGCGGCCGGGGTGGAGCAGATGGGGATCACCCACCTCGACCTGCCCACCGCGTTCTGGAACGAGTGGGTGGTGGCGCTGACGGCGGGTCAGGCCCACATCCCTGCCGGGCTTACCACCGTCATCATCGGCGGCGAGGCGGTCTATCCCGAGCAGCTGGCCCAGTGGCAGCGTCAGGGCCGCTCCGATGTGCGCCTGTTCAACACCTATGGCCCCACCGAAACGACCGTGGTGGTGACCACCCAGGAGCTGCAGCAGGAAGACCCGAGTCAGGCCCAGTTGCCCATCGGTCTGCCGCTGTCCGGCATGCAGGCGCTGATCCTGGGATCGGGGGAGCAACCCGCCAGCGAGGGGGAGCTGGTGCTGCTCGGCCCGCAACTGGCCAACGGCTATGTGGGCAGCGCGCAGAGCGCGAATGTGCAGAGTGCGCAGGGCGGTTTCGGCACCCTGCGGATCGGCGAAGAGGATCTGCCCGTCTATCGCACCGGCGATCGGGTGCGCCTGGTGGCCGGCCGGCTGGTCTACCTCGGCCGGCGCGACAACGAATTCAAGATAAGCGGCTATCGCATCCAGCCCGGCGAGGTGGAGGCCCAGCTGCTGGCCCTGCCGGGGGTGGACGAGGCCTGCGTACAGGGGGTGAGCATCGGCAGCGTGCGCCGGCTGGTGGCCTTCGTGGCGGGGCCGGAGCGCGACAGCCGGGTCATCAAGGCGCAGCTGGCCAGGGTGCTGCCTGCCGCCATGATCCCCACCGACTATCGCCACTATGACCAACTGCCCCGCACCGGCTCCAACAAGCTGGATCGCAAGGGCCTGCTGGCCGCCTACCAGGCGGGCGGCGAGGCGTTGACCCTGGGCAGCGAGACCGAGAACCGGGTCGGCACCATCTGGCAGCAGATCCTGGGGCTGGCCACCATGGCGCCCGCCGACAACTTCTTCGAACTGGGGGGCCAGTCCCTGCAGACCATCCAGATCGTCAACCGGCTCGGCGCCGAGTTCGGGGTGCAGGTCAAGGTCTCCGACGTGTTCGATCACCCGCGCCTCGACGACTTCTGCCGTTTCCTCGACGGCCTGCTTGCCGAGGACGAAGAGAGCGTGGAGATGGTGTGGTGATGGATAAGGAGCAACAAGCAATGGCCTTTGATTTCACTGGTAAGCGGGTCTGGGTGACCGGGGCCGGGCGCGGCATCGGCCGCGAGGTGGCGACGCAGTTCGTGGCGGCCGGCGCATCCGTGGTGGGGCTGGATCTGGCGTTTCCCGAAGCCGATTACCCCTATGCCACCCGGCTGCTCGATATCGGCGACTCGAAGGCGGTCAACGCCTGCTGCGCAGCGCTGCTGGCGGACGGCGGGCTCGATGTGCTGGTCAACGGGGCCGGGGTGCTGCGCCTCGGCCCCACCGAGACCTTAAGCGATGACGACTGGCACGACTGCATGACGGTCAACGCCAGCGGTGTCTTCTATCTGCTGCGAGCCCTGGTGCCCCACTTCAAGGGGCAACAGCGCGGCGCCATCGTCACCATCGGCTCCAATGCCGCCCATGTGCCGCGCATGCAGATGGCGGCCTATTGCGCCTCCAAGGCGGCGGTCACCAGCCTGACCCAGACGGTGGGGCTGGAGCTGGCCCCCTTCGGTGTGCGCGCCAACCTGGTGTCGCCGGGCTCGACGGATACCCCCATGCTGCGCGGCATGCTGCCAAGCGAGGAGGCCATGGCCCGCACCATCGCCGGGTTGCCGGAGCAGTTCAAGCTCGGCATCCCCCTGCGCAAGGTAGCCACCCCGGCGGAGATCGCCCATACCGTCCTCTTCCTGGCCTCGGATCTGGCCAGCCACATCACGCTGCAGGATCTGGTCGTCGACGGCGGCGCCACCCTGAGTGCCTGAGGCTTGAGAAACAGATGAACAATATGATTTTGCTGTTGAAACAGCTGGAGCGGCAGGGAGTGAAGCTTGGGCTGAACGACAAGGGCCAGCTTATCTCCCAGTCGAGCAAGGAGGCGGTGACGCCGGCCATCGGCGCCACCATCAAGGCCCACAAGGATGAGCTGGTGCGCTGCCTGGCGGCCCGCGCCGCCTTCGAGGCGCCCATTCTTGCGCAACGTGATGCCGAGGGCGCCCGGCAGGGGCCGCTCTCGTCCTCCCAGAGCGGACTCTGGTTTATCGAGCAGTACGAGGAGTCCTCCCACCTCTACAACATGCCGGTCTATTTTCGCGTCAAGGGAGAGCTGGACACGGCGGCGCTGGAGTTTGCCTTCGACCACCTGTTTGCCCGCCACCCCAGCATGCGCACCCGCTTCATCAAGGACGAGGCGGGCAGGGGGGCGCAGGAGATCCTGCCCCACACGCCCTTCACGCTGCAGATTGAGGACGTGAGCGCAGAGCCCATTGCCGAGCGGGAGGCTTATGTGGCCAGGCGGGTGCGCGAGGAGATAGGGCGCCCCTTCTCCCTGACCCAGGGGGATCTGAGCCGGGTGCATCTTATTCGGCTGGGCAGCCGCGAGCACGTGCTGCTGATCACCCAGCACCACATCATCTCCGACGGCTGGTCGGTCAAGAACATGTTCGCGGATCTCAAGCGCGCCTTTCTTGCTCATCAGAACCGCGAACCCCTGCAGGTGAGCGAGCTGCCGCTCACCTATATCGACTATGCCCGCTGGTTCAACTCACCGCGTTTTCTCGATTATCACGCCGAGTTCAAACCGTTCTGGGTCGACCGGCTCGGTGGCAGCCCCGAGGTGCACGGCCTGCCGCTCGACAAGCCGCGCCCGGCCCATCAGGACAGCGGCGGCGAGCTGGTCTTCTCCACCATCGACAATGAGCTGTGGGAGAGCTTCAAGCGCCTCTGTCAGCGCCACAGCACCTCCAACTTCATCGGTCTGCACGCCCTGTTTGCCCTGCTGATGGTGCGCCAGAGCGGCGAGAAGGAGGTGGTGATCGGCACCCCGCTCGCCTATCGCGAGCGCCACGAGATCGAGTCCCTGGTGGGCTTTTTCGTCAATACCCTGGTGCTGCGCACTCAACTCAGCGGCAAGCCCAGCTTTGTCGACTATCTGCAGCAGTGCCGGGAGGAAGATCTGGCGGCTTTCGATCACCAGCTCTACCGCTTCGAGGCGCTGGCCGAGGCCATCGGCGCCGATCGCACCACCGCCATCAACCCCATCTTCCAGATCATGCTGGTCTATCAGGCCAAGGTGGACTTCAACGATCTCATCCCCGGTTGCCAGCTGGTGGAGGAGACCTCGCCTGTGCTGCCGGCCAAGACCGACATCTCGGTCAAGGTGACCGAGCTGATGGACTCCGTCAGGGTGGACTGGCTGTTTGCCACCGCCCTGTTCGAGCGAGAGACCATCCAGGCCTATGCCGATCGCCTGCTGCACCTGATGCGCGCCGTGGTGGCGGCCCCCGAGACCGATATCTGGCAACTGCCGCTGGAGGCGGGCACCGACCAGGCGGCGCTGGCCGCACAGCTTGCCGACTTGCCGCGGGGCTACCCGAGTCGCGACACCCTGCTCTGTCATATCGAGCGGCGGGCCACGCAGTTGCCGGACGCGCTGGCGGTCAGCGACGGCGCGCAATCGTTGACCTATGGCGAGCTGGAGGTGCGAGCCAACCGGCTGGCCCACTGGCTGCAGGCTCAGGGGGTCACCCCGGGCGCCGCCATCGGCATCCAGGCCAGACGCGATGTCGCCTTCGTCATCGCCCTGCTCGCCTGCTGGAAGGCGGGAGCTGCCTATGTGCCCCTCGACCCTGCCTATCCCGCCGAGCGGCTGGCCCATATCCTCACCGATGCTGGCATCAGCCTGGTGCTGGGTGGCGTGCCGGACCCGCGGCTTGGCGAGGCGCTGGCGGGCACGACTGCCGCGTATCACGATCTGCACCAGCTTGCGCTGGACAAGATGCCAGCCAGCACGCCCGCACTGCCCCGGGACGCCGCCATGCTGGCCCAGATCATCTATACCTCCGGCAGCACCGGCCTGCCCAAGGGGGTCATGGTGGAGCAGGGCAGCCTGGTCAACCTGATGGCGGATCATGGCGAGCGGATCACCCTTGATCAGAGTGGCGCCATGTTCAACTGCATGTCCCTCTCGTTTGATGCCGGCAACATGACCAGCTTGCTGCCCCTCTACTGCGGCGCGGCCCTGCACTTCGGCGAGCCGGGCGAGGGGGTGATCGACGCCGCCATCGCTTGCGGTGCCAGCCATATGATTTTGCCGACCGCCCTGCTCGCGAACCTGCTGCCACCGGTGGAGCTCGGCTCCCTCAAGGCCATCGGTTTTGGCGGCGAGGCGTGCCCGAGCAGCCTGGTGGAGCGTTGGGGGGAGCGGGTGGCGCTGTTTAACATGTACGGCCCGACCGAGTGCACCGTCACCGCGCTCTGCGCGCGGCTCACCCCGGGGGCGCCCATCACAATCGGCCGACCGATCAACCACCTGAAGGCGCTGATCCTGGACGAGGCGGGCAACCTCTGCCCGGTGGGGGTCCCCGGCGAGCTCTGCCTGGCAGGGCTGGGGCTGGCCCGTGGCTACCTCAATCTGCCAGAGCGCACCCAGGAGGCCTTTATCGAACTGGCGCTGGCGGAACGTACCCATCGCCTCTATCGCACCGGCGATCGGGCCCTGCTGCGCCGCAACGGCAACATCCAGTATCTGGGCCGGATAGACGAGCAGATCAAGCTGCGCGGCTATCGTATCGAGCCGGGGGAGATAGAGACCCGGCTCGCCGAATTGTGCCCGGTCATCCGCCAGATCAAGGTGGTGGTGCAGGAGGGTCGTCTGCTGGCTTACGCCTGTTTGCAGGCCGGGGCAAGGGAGCCCGACGGCGATGCCCTGCTGCAGCGAGCCGGCGAGTGTCTGCCCGAATACATGGTGCCGGCGCGCCTGTGCTGGCTGCCCGAGATGCCGCTCACCCCCAACGGCAAGCTGGACTTGCGCCGCCTGCCCGCTACCGTCTGGCAGCAGAGCAAGGGCGAGCCGCAAAACGAACTGGAGCAGACCGTGCTTGCCATCTGGCAAGGGGTGCTCAAGCAGCCGCTCGGGGTGGAGGATGACTTCTTCCGCTTAGGGGGTGACTCCATCCTCAGCATCCAGCTCACCACTAGGCTGCGGGATGCGGGACTGCACTGCAGCGTGAAGGACGTGTTCGAAGCCAAGACGGTGCGCCGCCTCTGTCGCCAGCTCGGCCAGCAGCAGGCGGTCAGCCACAGGAGCGAGCAGGGCAGCCTGACCGGCGACTTCCCGCTCCACCCCATTCAGCACTGGTTCTTCGAGCAGGGCTTTGCCAAGCCCGGTCACTGGAACCAGGGGGTGATCCTGCGCCTGCCAGCCGGGGTGGACGATGAGGCTCTGCGCGGCTGGCTGAATGCCCTGCGCCAGCACCACGATGCCCTGCGCCTGGCGGTGACCCCGACCGGCCAGCGCTACCTGGCCGAACTGCCATTGCCGCCGCTGCCGACCCTGGATGCCGGCAGCCTCGATGAGGCCGAGCTGCAGGCACGCCTGACTGCGCTGCAGGGAGATTTCGACCCTGCCAGCGGCCACACCCTGGCCTGGGCCCGCCTGCGCAATCTTTCCCTGGAAGGTGAGCGGGAGGGCGAGCGCGAGACGGTGGAGGGGCTCTTCCTCGCCTTCCATCACCTAGTGATCGATGCGGTCTCCTGGCGCATTCTGGCCGAGGATCTGGCACGGGTGAGCAGGGGCGAGCCGCTGCCCGCCAAGGGCAGCAGCTATCGCCAGTGGGGCGAGGGGCTCGCGGCCTACGCCAAACGGGAAGAGGATCAGCTTGGCTTCTGGCTGGCTCAGGGGGAGGCCAGCAAGCCAGGCTTGCTGGAGGAGCGACGTGCCACCGATGGCCGCGCGGCCGCCAGCCTGCTGCAACTGAGTCAGGAGACCACGGCCCGTCTTATCGACACCGCCAACCAGGCCTACTTTACCCGGGTGCCCGACCTGCTGCTGGCGGCCCTGACCCGTACCCTGAGCGAGCAGGGTTACGGCAGCCGTCACTGCGTGATGCTGGAAGGACACGGCCGTGAGGTCATCGATGCGGAACTGGACGTGAGCCGCACCCTGGGTTGGTTCACCAGCACCTATCCGCTGGCGCTGGAAGATGCCGGGGCGTGGGATGCACTGGTCTGCGCCACCAAGGAGCAGCTGCGCGCCGTGCCGGACAAGGGGGTGGGCTTCAACGCCTTGCGGCTGCACCACCCCCGTGGCTGGGCACTACCCGAAGCCCTGGTGGTCTTCAACTACCTGGGGGTCAGCCATCAGGGCGAGGCCGCTCAGCCCTGGCAGCCCCTGCCGATGGCACCGGGGGCACCCACGTCCCCTGACAACCTGCCGCGGGAGCTGGTCAGCCTGCACGGGGGCGTGTTTGATGGCCGCCTCACCCTGCGTCAGGTCGGCGCCCTCAACCAGCAGGCGAGCGATGCCCTGATGGCGCGGCTGGCGGACAACCTGACGGCGCTGGTGGAGCACTGCTGCAACCTGAAGGCTCCGCGCCATACCCCGAGCGACTTCCCGGGGCTTGACCTCTCGCAAGCTGCGCTCGATGGGGTGCTGGCCGGGCGCGAGGTGGAGACCCTGCTGCCGATGACCTCGCTGCAGCAGAGCATGTTCCATCATAGGGCGTTGCTGCCCCGGGATCACGCCTATCACCTGCAGACCGAG
Organism: Aeromonas sp. FDAARGOS 1415; assembly: GCF_019048365.1. Taxonomy (NCBI): domain Bacteria; kingdom Pseudomonadati; phylum Pseudomonadota; class Gammaproteobacteria; order Aeromonadales; family Aeromonadaceae; genus Aeromonas; species Aeromonas sp. FDAARGOS 1415. The sequence continues at coordinate 3,145,674 of NZ_CP077363.1, forward strand.
ATTGACTATCACCAGCCGCTGGACGTGGCGGTCTACCGTCAGGCCTGGCAGGGGCAGATCGCCCGCTGGCCGGCCCTTCGCAGCGAACTGGTGCTGGCTGACGGGGTAGCGCTGCAGCGCATCCTCAAGCGCGCCGAGTTGCCATTCCTCTATGAGGATTTGTCTGAAGTGGAAAATGCAGAGACACGGGTCCAGGCCTATCGCCAGCAGGATCTGGCCCGCCCGATCCCGCTGGAGCAGGCCCCCCTGCTGCGCCTTGCCTGTTTCAAATTGGCCCCCGATCACCACAAGGTGATCTTCAGTGCCCATCACGGCGTGCTGGATGGCTGGAGCGGCCCCGTGTTGCTAGGTTCCTTGCATCGCGGCTATCAGGCGCTGATGAACGGCCTGTTGCCGCAGGGCGAGTCGGATACCGCCTGGCTCGAATTTGGCCGCCATATCGCGAGCCAAACCCGCAGCGCCGACGCCTACTGGCAGGGGCGGGGCGATCTCTTGGCCAAGCCCAACGATCTCGCCTGCCTGTTCGGGGTGACGCTGGACGTAGGTGCAAGCGGGCGCCATACCCAGCAGCGACCGGCGCTGTGCGCCACGGCGCTGCCGGCCGAGGTGGCGACCTTGCTCGCCCATCGTGCCCGCGACCTTGGCGTGACCGCAGGACTGTTGGCCCAATATGCTTGGCACCGTCTGCTGGCTCGCCGCTCTGGCGATGCCGTCACCCTGGTGGGCAACGTGACCCCTGGCCGGGACTATCCCATCGAGGGGATCACCGCGAGCGTCGGGCTCTACATCAACAGCCTGCCATTGGCTCTGGCGTGGCGCACTGAGCTGAGCCTGGCCGAGCATATCGCCCGGTTGCAGGCCGACCTGATGGCGCTCAACGAGCACGGCACCCAGTCGCTGGCGGCACTGACCAAAGGCCGGGCGCGTCTGTTCCAGAGTCTGTTCGTGTTCGAGAACTACCCCATGCCGGTGGCCCCTGTCGCCCCCGAACCCCACCAGCTGGTGCCGCGCTTTGGCGCCGTGGTGGAGAAGGTGGAGCTTCCTCTGTCGCTCGTAGTCAGCAGCCGGGGAGAGACGCTCCAGTTGCGCCTCGAATTCGACGGCGAGCAGATCCCCGAGGCCCGGGCAGAGGCGGTGCTGGCTGACTGGCTGGCCGAGCTCGACTGGCTGGCGCAGGCGGATCTGGGCCAGCCGGCCAGCGTGGCGGCGGCCGCGCCGTTCCCAGCGCAAGGGGCTGCCACACTATCGGCAGCCACAGCATCGACAGCCACACCATCTACTGTCACACAGGTGGCCGCCACCAAGGCTGAGTCCGGCCTGGCTCAGCCGCCGGCCGAGGCCCGCGCGTTGGTGGCCCTGTGGGAGCGCCAGTGCGGCGTGCCCGGCATCTGGCAGCAGACCCTGTGTGAACTCGGGGTGGATTCGGTGCAGCAGCTCGCCCTGCTGGCGGCCCTCAACGAGGCGTTTGGCCAGGAGCGGGCGCCACTCACCCTGCAGACCCTCAAGGCCCATCCATCCCCCAGCCGGCTCTATCGGCACTGGCTGGTGCGCCAAATGGAGGCCGCGCTATGACGGTGGCCATCAAGCATAAGGCCCCGGCCGTGTCACCACCGAGAGGTACCCCCAAGGGGGCGGCCAACCTGGGGGCGCGGCTGGCGGCTTGTCTCGCTGCCACCCCGCTGGCCCCCGCCATCCGTATGGGCGGGGAGGGCATCAGTGAGGGCGGCTCAGATGAGCAGTGGCTTAGCTACGGTGTGCTCAATGATCGGGTGACCCGGATTGCCGCCCAGTTGCAGGGGCTGGCGGTGGGTGAGCGGGTCGGCCTCTATCTCTCCCGCAGCCCCGATCTGGTGGCCAGCCTGCTGGCCTGCCTGCGCCTCGGTCTCACCTTCGTGCCCCTTGAGCCGGATTTTCCGGTGGAGCGGCTGCAGGGGATCGCCCGCCAGGCGCGCCTGTCGGCGGTGATCTGCGACGGCGACAGGCCGGCTCCCGCTTTCGGCTGTCCGCTGCGCACCCTCAATGGGCCCGCAGCGGCAGGGGCCGTCTCCTGGCCCCAGGTGGATGACGCCCTGGCTGCCTACATGATGTTCACCTCGGGCTCCACCGGCGAGCCCAAGGGGGTGGTCATCAGCCGGCGGGCCCTGCTCTGCTTTCTCGACGGGATCCGCGAGCGGCTCGGGCTCTCACCGAGCTGCCACTGGCTCTTTATCACCACCCCGGCCTTCGACATCTCCCTGCTGGAGATGTTGGGGCCGCTCTGGGGCGGTGGCCGCTTGACGGTGGCCGGCGGCGAGCACAACAAGGATCCGCTGGGGATGCAGGCCCTACTCGAGGCCGACCCCTCCATCAACTGGCTGCAGGCCACCCCGGCCTGCTGGCGCATGCTGCTCAAGGCTGGCTGGCAGGGGCGCAATACCCTCACTGCCCTGTGCGGCGGCGAGGCGCTGGACCCAGGGTTGGCCGAGCAGCTCTGTGCCCGCACCCGGCGGCTGTGGAACTGCTACGGGCCGACCGAGGCCACCGTCTGGTCCCTGGTGAGCGAGGTGCGCTGGCCACCGACTGATGGCCAGATCACCATCAGCCACAGCCTGCCCGGCTATCGGCACTGGGTGCTGGACGAGGCGGGGCAGCCGGTGGCAGAGGGGGAGTGCGGCGAGCTCTGCATCGAGAGCCCGGCCCTGTGCGAGGGGTACTGGCGCAAGCCGGCCTTGACCAGCGCGGCCTTCCTGCGCCTTGCCACCCATCGCCTCTATCGCACCGGTGATCGAGTGCGGCAACTGGGTGCGGACTGCTTCCTTTATCTGGGACGGCGCGACGATCAGGTCAAGCTACGCGGTTTTCGCATCGAGCTCGGCGAGGTGGAGGCGGGACTGCGCCGCCAGGCCGGGGTGCAGGAGGCGGCGGTGCGTCTGGTGGGCGAAGGGGATGAGGCCATGCTGGTGGGCTACGTGGAGGCGAAAAGCGGGGTGACCCTCAACCGGCTGGCCCTGCGCAAAGGGCTGCAGGCGACGCTGCCGCACTACATGGTGCCGGCGCGGCTCATGCTGCTGGATGCCCTACCCAAGACCGGCAGCGGCAAGCTGGACAGAAAGGCGTTGCCCTTGCCCGAGTAGGCGCCTTGCCGGACGGTAAAAACCATGGATAAAAAAGAAGCCCGCATCATGCGGGCTTCTTGTTGGCCGTCAACCGAGGGGGGGCTTAGTGAGCGATGGGGGCGGCATCCGGTTTGGCCAGCAGCTGCTCGACGTCGTCGATCACCTTGAGGGCCGCCTGGGGGCCGCCGGTGGAGGTCCAGAGCGACCCGTCCACGGCGCCGAAGCGCTTGCCCTTGATGGCGCCGAGCTGCTGGAAGGCCGGGGTCTGCTCGGCCTGTGTCATGGCATCCACCGCATCCCCGCTGGTGCTGAGGGTGCCGATCACGAGCCAGTCGCCATCCAGCAGGTTGAGGGATTCCAGGCTCAGGGCCGGGGAGTGGGGGCTACGGTCGCCAATCTGGTGGGCCGGGCGGGTGAGCCCCATCTCGGTGACCACGCTGCTGGCGAAGGTGCCGCCGTGCATGTAGCTCGGCCCCTTGGGGTTCCAGCGCACTATGCTCATCTGCTCCCCCTGATGCTGGGCAAGCTTGCTGCGGGCCTCCGCCAGGCGGGCGTCATACCGGGCGAGGAAGGCCTTGGCCTCGGCGCTGCGGTTCATCGCGTCGGCGCTGCGGCCAAACACGGTTTTCCAGGGCTCGCCCCAGTTGCCGGTGACGACGGTGGGGGCGATCTCCTTGAGCAGGGCCAGGAGCTCGGGCTTGGTCTGGCCGGTGAGGATGAGGTCGGGCGCGAGATCGATCAGCTTCTCCAGGTTGGGGTTGTCCAGATCCCCGACCACGGCGATCTCCTTGCCCGCCTTGTCCAGCAGGTAGCGGGGCAGGGTGGGCTGGCCGCGGCCATTGACGGTGCCCACCGGCTGCAGCCCCAGGGTCAGGGCGCTGTCGAGATCCAGTTCGCTCAACACCACGACCCGCCGGGGCGCATCGGGGACGGTCTGGGGCTGGCCGTTGGCATCGATGACCTGGCGGCTGTCCGCCTGGGCCTGGAAGCCCGTCAGGCTGGCCAACATCAGCAAGGTGGCCAGCGGGGAGAAGATCTTCATGGTGACATCCTTATGGGTGAAATCGGTGGGCCGGAGCCTGTGGAAAGTGCCTGAGCGCCGCCCGGCCAGCCCCAAATGGGCGGGGACATGCTACCACAAAGCAAGTGAGAAGCGTTGTCATTTGTATTTGTGGCGTCGGCGGGCACAGCTTTGGTACCATCGCAGGCCCCTGTCAGGAGCCCGTTATGCCCCCCTCTTCGCCGCCTGCTGTCAGGCATTTTATCCGTCATACCGATAGGTTCTTCCTGCCAGGCCTGGAGGGGCTGACTCTCCATCGCGTCTGCTTCGATCCCGCCGCCTTCTCGCCGGACGGCTTTGGGGTGCAGGGCATCCCCCTGCCGCCTTCATTGCAGGGAGCCGCCCCCAAGCGCCTCGGGGAGTTTCTGGCGGGGCGTCTCGCGGCCCGGGAGGCCTTGCGCCCCTTTGATCTGGCGGAGCATCCCGTGGCCATCGGGGCGGCCCGCGAGCCACTCTGGCCCGCGGGGCTGGAGGGGAGCATCAGCCACAGCGTGCTTTCGGGGGAGGGGGTGGCCCTGTGCGCGGTGCGCCCGGGCAAGGACGGGCTGGGCCTGGATCTGGAAGCCTGGCTCGAGGACGCGCAGGCATGCACGCTCTGGCCCGGCATCGTCGATGAGGAGGAGTGGGGGAGGCTGGAGGCCAGCGCCCGCGCCGTTGGTCTGAGCAGGGCGGAGGGACTCACCCTGGTGTTCTCCGCCAAGGAGAGCCTCTTTAAGGGGCTCTATCCCCGGGTGGGGCGCTACTTTGACTTTCTCGACGCCCGCTGGCTCGCCATGACGGCGCAGACCCTCACTCTGGAGCTAAAAACCCCGCTGACGCCGGCCCTGCCCGCCCGTTGGCGCGCCACCCTGCACTGGCAAGCCCTGCCGGGAGGGGTGATCAGCCTGCTGGCGCTCTGAGCCATCAAAAGAAAAAACCGCCCTGATGGCGGTTTTTTACTGCCTGTCTCAGGCCCGTTGCCTGTCCGCCCCGGTGTGCGCCAGGTGCACCTCTTGGCCATGGCGCCGGCGGGGCACGATGACCGGGGCCCCGTCGCCGGGGGCGTGCAGTATGTCCACGTCGGTCTGGTAGAGGCGGTCAATCAACGGCTTGGTCACCACCTCCCGGGCCGGGCCCATGGCCTGGATGCCCCCATCCCCCAGGGCAATCAGCTCGTCGCAGTAGCGGGCGGCGGTGGCGAGATCGTGGATGACGATCAGCACCGTCTTGCCTTCGGCGGCGACTCTGTGGATGGCCTCCATCACCTCGGTCTGGTGGCCGATGTCGAGCGCGCTGGTGGGTTCATCCAGCAAGATGATGTCCGCGTCCTGGGCCAGCACCATGGCGAGCCAGACCCGCTGGGCCTGGCCGCCGGACAGCGAGCTGGCGCTCTGGTGCCAGATGGCATCGAGCTGCATCCGCTCCCGGGCCCAGCGCACCATGCGGGCATCCTCGTCGCTCCACTGATTGAACCAGCCCTGGTGGGGGTGGCGACCGTACTGCACCAGCTGCTCGACCCGGATGCCGGGGGGGACCAGGGGGCGCTGGGGCAGGTAGGCGAGCTCCCGGGCCAGGGCCTTCATGCCGTAGCTCGACAGGGGCTTGCCCTTGAGCAGGATCTCCCCGGATTTGGGCTGCTCCTGGCCCGCCAGCAGTTTGAGCAGGGTGGACTTGCCACCCCCGTTGGGACCGACGATCCCCACCAGCTTGCCCCGGGGGAGGGAGAAGGAGATCTCCTCGAAGATGGTCTTGTGCTGGTAGCCGAAATGGAGGCGATTCACGGTGAGCGTCATCAGGCGGCCCTCGGTCTGTGATGAAAAAGGAAAAATGGCATGGTCAGTCGGCCTTCTGGCGGTCTTTGACCAGGATGAAGAGCAGCAGCAGACCGCCGAGAATGCGGGTCATGATGCCGGTGGCCACCTCGTGGGGGCTGGCCAGCACCCGCACCAGGGTGTCGCTGGCCAGCAGCATCAGGGCGCCGCACAGGGCCGCAATCCAGAGCGGCACGATGCGATCCCGGCTGAGCCAGGAGGCGAGGATGGGGGCGGCCATGGCGATGAAGACCACGGGGCCGCCGATGGCGGTGCCGAGCGCCGCCACGACGATGGCCTGGGCCAGCACCCCGAGCTGTACCCGGTTCACATTGACCCCGAGGGTCCTGGCGGTGACGGGGCCGAGGCGCAGCACCCCGAGGGCGCGGGAGAGATAGAGGATCCAGGGGCAGACCAGCAGGATCAGGATCCCCACCGGCAGCACAGTGTTGTAGCCCTGGCCGACGAAGTTGCCCATGTTCCACAGGTAGAGGCTGGTGAGGTGCACCAGGGACTGGGTGGACATGACGAACTGGCCGACGGCGTTCATCAGCTCCGAGACGCCGATGCCGATCACCACGAACAGGTAGCCCTGCTCCCCCGGCTTGTTGCACAGGGCGTAGAGCACGGCGGCGGCAAACAGGGCGCCGAAGGGGGCAGCCCACCAGGGCCAGGTGCCCAGGGTCAGGTAGAGGGAGAAGACGATGATGGCCAAGGAGGCCCCCTCGTTGACCCCGATCATGTCCGGGGTGGCGAGGCGGTTTCGCACTAGGGTCTGTACCAGGCAGCCGGAGAGGCCCATGGCGGCCCCCGCCACCAGCACGGCGACGATGCGCGGCAAGCGGATCTTGAACACGGTCACCTGGTCGAGGCGGCTCCCCTCCCCGAGCAGGGTCTGGATCACCCCGGCCATGGTGAGCTTGCCCGAGCCCAGGGTGAGGGCCAGCAGGGAGAGCAGGGTGAGGGCGACCATGAGCCCGAGTGTGAGCCACCAGGCGCGGCGCTCCAGCAGCAGGCTGTGGCGGCCGAGGCGCAGGCAGAGGGTGCCGCTGGGGGGGGCGTCATGATGAGGGGCACGGATCTGGGAGTCATGCATGGAAAGTCACCTTATTTGACGGCCAGCAGGGAGCGGAAGCCGCCGCTGCGCACCACCAGGATGAGCACGGGGGCGCCGATGAGCGCCAGAATGACGCCGTTGGGCAACTCGAACGGCTGGATCAGCCAGCGCGCCAGGATGTCGGCACCGAGCAGGAAGAGCACCCCGAACAGGGCGGAGAAGCGCACCTGGATGGTGAGGCGCACCGGCTCCACCAGGCGGGCGCAGTAGGCGGCGAGGAAGCCGACGAAGCCGATGGGACCGGCGATGGCGATGGCGCAGGCGGTGAACAGGGTGGCGGCCAGGAGCACGCCGATGCGCACCCGGGTCGGCCGGATGCCGAGCGCCTGGGCCTGGTTGTCCCCCATCTGCATCAGGGTGAGCTGGCGGCACAGGGCCAGGGTCAGCAGCAGGGCGGCCAGCGCGAAGGGCACCACGGTCAGCACCGAATCCAGGCTGGAGGCAGCCAGCGACCCCAGGTTCCAGAAGCGGAACTGCTCCAGCACCACCCGGTTGGAGAGCAGCAGGAAGTTGGAGAGGCCACCGAAGGTGGCGGAGAGGGCGACCCCCACCAGGATGAGCTTGAGGGGGTTGGAGCGCCCCACCATGAGGCCGAGGCCGAGCACGATGAGGTTGCCGAGCAGGGCCCCCATGCCGGACCAGAGCAGGTAGCCATAGGCGGACTCGACCCCGAACCAGGTGAGGCCGATCACCAGGGCGAAGACGGCGCCGGCGTTGACCCCGAGCAGGCCGGGCTCGGCCAGGGGGTTGCGGGTGGCGCTCTGCAGCATGGAGGCGGCGAGCGCGAGGCAGACCCCCACCACCAGGGCTGCCAGGGTGCGCGGCAGTCTCAGGGTGTGGACTATCATGGCGAGTTTTTCATCGGCCACGAGGGCGGGGTCGCCCAGCAGGAAACCGGCGACCTCGCGGCCACCATAGACACCGGCCCCGGTGGCCAGTGACAGACAAATCAGCAGGAGGAGAAGCAGCATGCCGAGCCAGAACAGCCGAGCTTGGTATCCGAGCACTCAATGACTCCTTGAATTTGGGGAGGCAGAAACGCAAAAAGGGAGCCCCGTTGCCGGAGCTCCCGTACAGGGGGGGATTACAGCTTGTAATCGACCCCGGCGTAGACGGTACGACCTTCCAGGATGAAGTCGGCGTCGGTGGCCACCTCGTCACGCTGGGTGTTGGTGAGGTTGGTGATGCCGAGCTTGAAGTCCAGGGCCGGCGTGACGGTCCACTTGGTGTTCACGTCCAGGGTCTGGTAGTGCTTGGAGGTGAATGCCTGGGCGTTGCGGGCCGGCACCTTGATCACTTGGCTGCCCACGTACTGCCAGGCCAGGTTGGCGCTGACCAGGTCGCTCGCCTGCCAGTCCAGGCCGAGGTTGCCGGTGTGATCCGGGGTCTTGGCCAGATCGTCGCCTGTGCTCTTGTCCTCGGAGTCCAGCAGGGTCAGGTTGCCGGTCAGCTGCACGTTGTCCAGCACGTCGACCCAGCCGGTCAGCTCCAGCCCCTTGATGCGGGCCTTCTTGACGTTGAGGTAGGTCATCACGCTCGGACGGTAGCCCGGGCCCCACTGATCGCTCTGGATCAGATCCTCGATGTCGTTGTGGAAGCCGGTCACCCCGGCGCCGAAGCGATCGGCCTCGTAGGCGGTGCCGAGCTCGTAGCTGACGGCGGTTTCCGGCTTGAGCTCCGGGTTGCCGATCACCTTGCAGGCGCCGCGGCAGGCGGTGGTGGCGAAGCCTTCGCTGGACTGGGCCAGGGTCGGTGCCTTGAACGCCTTGCCGACGCCACCCTTGAGCACCCACTCGTCGGTCAGGGTGTAGAGGGCATAGGCGCGCGGGCTGAACTCGTTGCCATAGGTCTCGTGGTGGTCGAGGCGGCCGGAGAGGGTCAGGGCCAGATCGCCGAAGCCGAACTCGTCCTGCAGGTAGAGAGCGCTCTGGCTCGCATCCACGCTGCCGCTCGTGATGTTGCGGCTGTGCTCCAGCTCGGTCTTGCGCAGCTCTGCGCCTGAGGTGAGCAGGTGATCCCCGAGGTAGCCGCTGACCTGGCCATCCACGGTGTGGTTGGTCTGGGTGATGTCGGCGGCGCCACCGTTGAGCTGGGAGTCGTCCATCAGGTCGGTCTGCTCGAAGTAGTAGCGGGCCCGGCTGTCGAAGTGCTCCCAGCGGCCGTTGTGGGTGACCCCCAGGCTCAGGCGATCCAGCTTCTGCACGTTGTGGGGAGTGGCCGGTGCGGTCGCGGCGCGGGGCACGTTGTTGAAGTAGCTGTCCATGTCGTTCTGGTTGTAGCCCAGATCGAAATCGATGTCCTGGTTGTCGGCCACCAGCCACTTCAGGCTGGAGAGCACGTTGACCACTTCCCGTTTCTCCAGGGCATCGGCGTCCGGGTTGTTGGACTGATCGCTGTGCCAGCGGTCGCGCTGATAGCCTTCCACCACCACGCTGCCGAGCAGGGTATTGTCGATCAGGGCGCCGGAGACGAAGGCGCTGCCCTGGTTGGCGTCACCGCCATCCCCCTTGGTGGGCATGGTGTGGGTGTAGCCGACGGCCGCCTCGGTCTTCTCCCTGGCCTGGCGCAGGATCACGTTGACCACGCCCCCCAGGGCATCGGCACCGTACAGGGAGGAGACGGGACCGCGGATCACCTCGATGCGCTCGATGGCGGCCATGGGGATGGAGCTGAGATCGAAGTCGTTGCCGTAGGCGCTGCCCAGGGTCTCGCGGGCGTTGACCCGCTTGCCGTTCACCAGCAACAGGGTGTAGTCACCGCCCATGCCGCGGATCTTGATCTCGTTGCGACCGGTGGGGTTGGTGGCAATGATGTTGACACCCGGCACGTGCTTGAGGGCATCGCCGATGTTGTTGACGTTCATCTTGTCCAGATCGGCGCGGGTCACCACGGAGACGCTGGCCGGGGCGGAGAGCTCGGTGTGCTTGGTCTGGGTGGCGGTGACCACCACAGTCTCGTTGGCCTTGACCGATTCGGCCTGGGCCAGGCCCGGGGCGGCCATCAGGCCGAGGGAGAGCAGGATCGGGTTCAAGCGAAATACGCCATGCTGCAACTGCATTGTCAAAACTCCATGAATAAAACCGAGGTTATGGGGTTGGGCAAGGTGGGCCCGGGTGCTCACTGACTTCCTTGTCTGGCAGTGCCAGAGGCAGGATTGTTGTTATCTCTTGTGCTCTTCAGACCCCGGATGAGGAGCCAGACGCCGGCGCAGGCCAGCAGGCCGCAGGCGATGTTGGTCCAGGCCAGGGTGGCGAAGCCGTGAAGGGCGCCATGTTCGTCCGACACCAGGTATCGGGCGGAGAGCAGGCTGCCGAGCCCGGCCGCCACATTGGTGACCGTGCCCTGGAATGACATGAAGGCGGCGCGCTGATGGGGGGCCGGAATGGCCGCCGTGATCGCGAGGGTGGTGCTGGCGCGGGCCGAGCTCAGCGCCATGAAAAGGGTGAACAGCAGGTAGACGGGCAGGCCCGCCGGCAGGGCGAAGCCAAGCAGGGTGACCAGGGCCAGCAGCAGGCTGGTGATGAGGATGGCCCCCTGGGCCCGGCCGCTGTCAATCCAGCCGCCGCACAGGCGCATGGTCCCCATGCTGGCGAGGCCGCCGCACAGATAGAGGGCGGCGATCTGCTCGCGGGGGAAGGCGAGGTTGAACTGGAAATAGTTCGCAAAATGCGGGATCAGCAGGAAGTGGCCAAACATCTGCAAGCAGAGGATGACGAGGGCGCCCTGGCAGAGCGGCGAACCCAGCAGCTGGCGCAGCCCCTGGCCCTGGGGGGCGCGGCTGACCGGCAGGGACGGCAGCCAGATGGCGCAGAGCAGGGCCAGCAGCAGGCCGCAGGCGCCAAACAGCAGGAAGGGGCTCTGCCAGCCGAGCCACTGGGCCAGGGTCAGGGCGACGGGCACCACCAGGATGGCGGCCAGGGAGAAGGCCATGCCCACGTAGGCGAGGCGGCGTCCGCGCTCGCTTGGGGGGACCAGGTCCAGCACTGCCGCCATCAGGATGGCGGAGAGCGGCCCGGCCACGCAGCCTGACAGGATGAAGAGCACCAGCAGGGTCTGGCTCTCCTCTGCCCAGGCGCAGGCCATCAAGAGCACGAAGCGCAGGGTGAGCAGCGCCAGCAGGGCGGGTTTGCGATTGACCCGATCGAGCCAGGGGGCGGCGATGAGCCCCATCAGGGCCGCGGCCAGGGTGGCGCCGCCGCTGAAGTCTCCGGTCTGCTCCGGCAGCATCCCCAGGCTCGTCACCAGATCCGGCCCAAGGGGCATCACCATCATCATGCTGCCCATGGAGAGCATGTTGATCAGCAGCGCCAGATGGATGGCTGCAGGGGTGGAGACGACGGATTCTGGCTTCATCAGAGGCTGACTCGAAAAAATGAGTCCGAATTGTATCCGAGGGTTTTTGATGTGACAACAAATGATAACCATTTTTATTTGTATTGAATGATTTCTCAATGAGTCTTTCGCACGGGGCTGCTTCAGGGCCCAAAGAAGGGGCTCTCGAACCGCTCATTGCATTCGCGGTGTCATGGCCCATGATGGCAAGGTGCAACGATCACGACGAAGAGGGAGAGGTGATGATGAGAGTCTGGCGAGGGTGCTGGGTGCTTTACTGCTGCGGGCTCTGGGCACTGCCCCTGCGGGCCGAGGTGAAGGTGGTGCCTGTCTTCGAGGCCGAGGCCATGGTGCAGACCCTGAAGGAGCTGTATCCGGATCTGGGGGTGAGCGCCATGGGCAACCAGCTGGTGCTGAGCGGCAGCGCGGCTCAGTTGCAGGAGGCGGAAGCGACCCTGAACCAGCTCAACCAGCCCCCCCAGAGCCTGCTGATCGAATGGCGGGTTGACGGTGCCTCCAGCAGCGGGCAGGCGGGGTTAGGCATTGGCAACGACAATCGCAAACGCCAGTGGCTGATAGAGGGAGGGGCCCGGGATTACCAGCGCACCCAGCAGGACAACTGGCAGGTGCGCGGTCTCTCGGGGCGGCCCGTGCTGTTGCAGATGGGCTCTTATCAGCCGGTCACCTTCTACCAGTGGCAGGGGGGGCGGGTGGTAGGCATGATGCCGCTGGTGAGCGGTCTCTACGCCACCGCCACCCTGATAGGAGACAGGGTGCTGGTGGCGCTCAGCAGCGAGCAGGCGAGGCTGGAGCGGGGCAACATACGCACCGGCCAGAGCGCCACCGAGGTGAGCGGTGCGCCGGGCCAGTGGTTGACGGTGGGGGAGCTTTCCACCACCGGAGGAAATCAGGAAGCTGGGCTCTCCAATCCATCAGGCATCGGGGTGAGCCGTGACAGCGAGCGCCAGACCCTGCAGATCCGGGTCACGCGCCAGTGAACCTCAATGGGGTTGGTCCACGGCGTAGTCACGCAGCTGGCGGCTTCTTAGCAGGTACCAGAGTGCCCAGAGGCTGGCGATGAGCACCAGGGCGGTGGGCCAGCTGAACGACCAGTGTTGCACGTTGAGGCTGTGGAGCTGCATCACCAGGCCGCTCGCGGTGGAGCAGAGCAGCAGGGCGCGGCTGTGGCGCCTGAGCCAGGCACGCGGGCTTCGGGTCTGGCGATAGGTGCCACCGCAGGCGAGCAGGGCCAGCATGGCGGGCACGTCGGTCAGCAGGCTGAGGTAGAGGGTGATCCTGTCCGGGTAGAAGAGGGTCAGGATGGCGCTGCCGCTCTCGCGAGTGACGCCGGCCATCAGGAAGAGCCATACCGAGCGGGTCAGCAGCAGGGCGATGGGCCAGAACCAGATCGGCGGGCGCAGCTGGCCGTGATCGTCGTAGCGGTGTTCGGGATAGAGAGTCATGGTTGCCCGGTCTTCGCCTGGATAGTGCAAGTGGTGGGAAGGATATGGGGCGGGAGCGGGCCCTTTGCAAGGCGTGGGGGGAGAGGGGAATTAATCGGGGGGCTTAGCCCCCCAATCCGGATATCTGTTGCGGTCGTTACAGCCAGCCCCTGCGCTTGAAGAAGAGGCCGGTACCGAGGGAGGACATCACCATCAGCACCAGGGAGAGCGGATAGCCGTACTCCCAGGCGAGCTCCGGCATGCGGCCGAAGTTCATGCCGTAGATGCTGGCGATCAGGGTCGGCGGCAGGAAGATGACGGCGGCTACCGAGAAGATCTTGATCACCTTGTTCTGCTCCAGGTTGGTTACCCCCATGGAGGCCTCCAGCTGGAAGTTGATCTTGTCGAACAGGAACTGGGTGTGGGGCAGCAGGGACTCCACGTCGTGCAGCATCTCGTCGATCCACTTGTTCTGCTCGCTCGTCATGCGCTGGCGCAGGCTGCGCTTCAAGAACCGCAGGGCGCGGCGGGTATCGTGCAGGGAGAGGCGGATCTGGCCGTTGGCCTCTTCCTGGGCCATCAACTCCTTGAGCATGGGGTTGATCTGGTCCGGCTCGAAGATCTGATCGGCGGTGTTTTCCAGCGTCTTGTACCCATCCTCGATAAGGTCGGAGAGGTATTCGACCTTGAGGTTCTGCACCTCCAGCAGGATGTCCAGGGCATCTTCGACTTCCAGCCTGTCCTGGCGCATGTAGTGGCGCAACAGGCGCACCAGACCGATGTCATCCTCGCGGATGCTGATCAGCAGGTTGTTGCGCAGGGTAAAGGAGACGTGCACACCCTTGGTGTCGCGGCCGATGCGCTGGGGGAACAGGGAGTGAATGTGCAGACCGTCGGTGTCCCAGTAGAAACGGGCGGATGCCTCGATGTCATCCAGCTCTTCCTTGTCGGGGACCTCTTCCAGGAACAGGCCCGTCAACCATTCTCGCTCCGCTGTATCCGGCTTGTAGGCGTCCAGCCAGACGGTGTTGTCGGGGACGATGTCGTCCGGCCCGAGCGTGACTATGTCCAGCACCTTGTTGTTGAGAATGTAGGCGGTGATCATCTGTCCCCCCTTAAGAAGTCATGGGTAATCAGGGATGGTTGCACAGGTTCATGCGGCCTTAGATCGCACGGAAAGCGATCCCATGAAATAGCATAACGAGGCCGATGGACAACCTGAATGCGGCGAACTATACAGGGGCGGGCCTCGCTTGTCAGGGCCTATTCATCGGGGGTTCAGCCTGTTTGCTCAAAAAAGCGGCGAGGTCGGAGCAGCGGATCCGGCCCCGAAAGCGCGGATCTTTCCCTCGCTTTTCTCCACTTCCCTGGCCGCCACCATCAGCCTGCGGCGTGGTTGAGTCCAGACCCCGGGACGGCGCGGGGCCCAGTTGCTTTCACAGATTGGGATAGTTGCGGCCGAAGCCGCCCTGGGGCGAGGTCCAGACGATGTTCCGGGGCTGCGCATGCTTGACAGGGCCGACCCCCTCCCTGATGCCTCAGGCCGGCCCAGTGCTTTTACATATTGGGATAGTTGGGGCCCGAGCCGCCCTGGGGAGGCGTCCAGACGATGTTCTGGCTGGGATCCTTGATGTCGCAGGTCTTGCAGTGAATGCAGTTGGCGGCGTTGATCTGCAGCCTTGGCCGCGTCTCCCCATCCAGGATCTCGAACACCCCGGCCGGACAGTAGCGCTGGGCGGGTTCGGCCCAGGTGGGCAGGTTGACCTCGACCGGAATGCGCGCGTCCTGGAGTGTGAGGTGGCAGGGTTGATCCTCGTCGTGGCTGGTGTTGGCCAGATAGACCGAAGAGAGCTTGTCAAAGCTGAGCCGCCCGTCCGGCTTGGGATAGTCGATGGGCTCGCAGCGGCTTGCCATGCGCAGCTGGCGATAGTCCGGCTCCCGATCCTTCAGGGTGAAGGGGGAGGTGCGGGCAAAGAGGCGCTGCTCCAGCCAGTTGAAGGCACCGCCCAGCCAGGGGCCGAAGCGGTGCAGGGCCGCGCCGAAGTTGCGGGCCGCCTTCAGCTCGCTCGCCAGCCAGCTCTGGTGCAGCGCGTCATTGAATTCGGCCAGATCCCGTCCCCCCTCGTCCCCGCCGCGCAAAGCCATGGCGACCGTGCTCGCTGCCAGCATGCCGGACTTCATGGCGGTGTGGATCCCCTTGATGCGGGAGAAATCCAGGGTGCCAGCGTCGCAGCCGATGAGCAGGCCGCCGGGGAAGTGCATGCGCGGCAGGGAGTGCCAGCCCCCCTTGGCGATGGCGCGGGCGCCGTAGCTGATGCGCTCGCCCCCCTGCAGGGTCTGGGCGATCAGGGGGTGATGCTTGAGGCGCTGGAACTCGTCAAAGGGGCTGAGCCAGGGATTCTGGTAGTTGAGATCGACGATAAGGCCGACCGCCACCTGATCCTCCGCCAGGTGGTAGAGATAGAAGCCTCCCTGGCTCTTGTTGCCCCTATCCTCTCCCAGGGGCCAGCCGCTGCCGTGCAGCACCCGGCCGGGGTGGGACTGGCCGGCGGGTACCTGCCACAGCTCCTTGAACCCGATGGCGTAGTGCTGGGGCTGGATGGCGCTCTCCAGGTCGAAGCGGGCGATCAGCTGCTTGCCGAGGTGGCCGCGGGCCCCCTCGGCAAACAGGGTGTAGCGACCATATAGCGCCATGCCGGGCACGTGATCCGGCTTGGGGTTGCCCTCCTTGTCGAGGCCAAGATCGCCGGTCACCACCCCTCTTATCCTGTTCGCTTCCACGATCAGCTCGCTCGCGGCGAAGCCCGGGTAGATCTCGACGCCGAGGGCCTCGGCCTGCTTGCCGAGCCAGCGACAGAGGTTGCCGAGACTGATGATATGGCTGCCGTCGTTGTGCATGCGCGGCGGCACCGCCCAGTGGGGCAGTTGCAGGGCGCGGCTGCCGCTTTGCAGCAGATGCACCTGATCATCCGTTACCGGCACGCCGAGGGGTGCCTCCTGCCAGCTGTCCGGCAGCAGCTCCTTGAGGGCGACGGGGTCGAGCAGGGCGCCGGAGAGCAGGTGGGCGCCGATCTCGGCCCCCTTCTCCAGCAGACAGACCGAGAGGGCCGGGGCCTGCTGCTTCAATGCGATGGCGGCACTCAGGCCTGCCGGGCCGCCACCGACGATGACGACATCAAATTCCATTGCTTCGCGTTCCATCTTGCCTCTGCGCTCGACTTGGCCTAGGGTAGTGTCGGTAGTTTACGTAAACGTAAACCACTTTGTCAGCAGAAAAGTGAGTGGTGACAAAGTGGACCCACACAACAGGTACGAGGGATGACCGCCATGAAGCTGCTGGTCGCAGTCAAACGGGTCGTTGATTACAACGTCAGGATCCGGGTCAAGGGCGATGGCTCCGATGTGGAGCTCGCCAACGTGAAGATGGGCATCAACCCGTTTTGTGAAATCGCGGTGGAGGAGGGGGTCAGGCTGCGGGAAGCCGGGGTGGCGAGCGAGCTGGTGGTGGTGACCTTCGGCCCCGAGGCCGCGGCCGAGCAGCTGCGCCACGCCCTGGCCCTGGGGGCGGATCGGGCGCTGCACTATATCACCGACGAAACCCTGACTCCGCTCACTGTGGCCCGGGCCCTGCAAACGGTGTGCGGGCAGGAGCAGCCCGATCTGGTGCTGCTCGGCAAGCAGTCCATCGATTCTGACAACAACCAGGTGGGGCAGATGCTCGCGGCCCTCAATGACTGGCCCCTCGCCACCTTCGCCTCCGCTGTCAGGCTGGTGGAGGGGGAGTTGCAGGTGACTCGCGAGATAGACGGCGGCCTCGAGACCCTCGGCATGGCACTGCCTGCCGTGGTGACCGTGGACCTGCGCCTCAACGAGCCGCGCTTTGCCTCGCTCCCCAACATCATGAAGGCCAAACGCAAGCCGCTGGAGAGCCAGCCGTTTGTGGCCCTCGGGGTCGAGCCGGCCGGCCAGACCCGGCTGCTCGGGGTGATGGCCCCGCCGGTGCGCCGGGCCGGCATCAAGGTCGGCTCGGTGGACGAGCTGCTGGACAAGCTCAAGCACGAAGCCGGGGTGATCTGATGGGGACGGGCTGGAAGAGGAAACTCTCCACAGGGAACGCCGCCGTGGGCGGAACAAGGGCCCAGAGAGGGACAGGATCAATGGATGACATCAAGGTGCTGCCATGAGCGTACTCGTGATTGCGGAACATCATCAGGGGCGGATCGCCGACAACCTGGCCCAGCTGGTTACGGCGGCGGGTCTGCTGGGGGGCGAGGTGCATGTCTTGCTGCTGGGGCAGGGGCTGACGGAGGCAGGGGAGCAGGCCGCCTCCCTCGAGGGGGTGAGCCGGGTGCTCCTGGCCGAACACCCCATGCTCGCGGAAGAGTTGAACGACGGGGTCGACAAGCTGCTGGTCAGCGTGGTGCAGGACTACCGGCACTGCCTGATGGCGGCCAGCAGCCAGGGCAAGGATCTGCTACCGCGGGTGGCGGCCAGGCTCGGGGTGGAGATGATCGCCGAGGTGACCGGCATCGAGGGGCCCGACACCTTCCTGCGCCCCATCTATGCGGGCAACGCCATTGCCCGGGTGGCGAGCTCGGCCCCCATCAAGGTGCTCACCGTGCGGTCCACCGCCTTCGCCAAGGCGGCGTCCGGCAGCACACAGGCACAGATAGAGCGGCTGCCGGTGAGCGAGGTGGCGTGTCGCACCCGGCTCATCGAGCGGCGCGCGGTGCGCTCGGCACGGCCCGACCTCGCGGCGGCCCGGGTGGTAGTCTCCGGCGGACGGGCGCTCGGTTCCAGAGAGCAGTTCGCCCTGATTGACGCCCTGGCCGACAAGCTGGGGGCCGCGGTCGGCGCATCGCGGGCGGCGGTGGATGCGGGCTTTGTGGCCAACGATCTGCAGGTGGGGCAGACCGGCAAGGTGGTGGCACCCGAGCTCTACATCGCGGTCGGCATCTCGGGGGCCATCCAGCATCTGGCGGGCATGAAGGAGTCCAAGGTGATCGTCGCCATCAACAAGGACGCCGAGGCCCCCATCTTCCAGGTGGCAGACTACGGCCTGGTGGGGGATCTCTTCACCCTGCTGCCTGAGCTCACCGCCAAGCTGTAAATTTGCTACAAAGGGGCGAAGAAAGCCGTCCGTGCTGTCTCTCCCCCGTTTCCATGCATATTCTCTGCAAGCCCTGACCCGTTCAGGGCTTTTGTCTGAATGGTGCCCGGTGGCACCGGGGCAAAAGCTTGCGCCAGATCCCAAAAAGCCTTTGCCCCCACGGGGGCCTGTCGTGTAAAAACGTTCGAGTCACCGATCACACACATCCATTCACGGAAAGCGTCATGAGCAAACAGATTTACAACTTCTGCGCCGGCCCCGCCATGTTGCCGGTTGAAGTCATGGAGCGCGCCCAGCGCGAATTTTGTAATTTCCAGGGGCTGGGAGCCTCGGTCATGGAGCTGTCCCACCGCGGCAAGCCCTACATGGCGGTCGCCGAGAAGGCCGAAGCCGATCTGCGGGATCTGCTGGCGGTGCCGGACAACTACAAGGTGCTCTTCATGCACGGTGGCGGCCGCGGCCAGTTCTCCGCCGTGCCCATGAACCTGCTGGGTGGCGCCAACAAGAAGGCCGATTACCTTGTGACCGGCGTCTGGGCCCAGAGCGCCGTGGATGAGGCACAGAAATATGGTGACATCCAGACCTATCAAGGGGTTGCCAAGAACGAGCAGGGGGTCTCCCACCTGTTGCCGACCCCGGCGTTTCGCGCCGACGCGGCCTATGTGCACTACTGCCCGAACGAAACCATCGACGGCATCGAGATGTTCGACATCCCGGCCACCGGCGACGTGCCCCTGGTGGCGGATCTCTCCTCCACCATCCTCTCCCGCCCCCTCGACGTGAGCCGCTTCGGCATCCTCTATGCCGGCGCCCAGAAAAACATCGGCCCCTCGGGCCTGGCCATCGCCATCGTGCGCGACGACCTGCTGAGCCAGGCTCGTGCCGACGTGCCGTCCATCTTCGATTACCAGCTCACCGCCAAGAACGATTCCATGTTCAACACCCCGCCCACCTACGCCTGGTATCTGGCCGGCCTGGTGTTCGAGTGGCTGAAAGAGCAGGGGGGCCTGGCGGCCATGGAAGCGCGCAACAAGGAGAAGGCCGACTTCCTCTACGGCTACCTCGATCAGTCGAGCTTCTATGGCAACAAGGTGGACGCGGCCTGCCGCTCCCGCATGAACGTGCCGTTCCAGTTGAAGAACGAGGCCCTGGACAAGCTGTTCCTGGCGGAATCGGAAGCGGCCGGTCTGCTGGCGCTCAAGGGACACCGCATCGTCGGCGGCATGCGTGCCAGCCTCTACAACGCCATGCCCCTGGAAGGGGTCAAGGCGCTGGTCAGCTTCATGGATGAGTTTGCCAAACGCCACGGTTGAGGCGTGTCTCCCCATTGCCAGACGCCGGGGACTCCCCGGCGTCTGTTTTTCAGGCCTATCCTGACCCCGGCGCCCGGGTCCCGCAGTTGTGCCACCGCCGAACTTGCCGTGCGGGGCGCGGGCTGTTAACGTCCGGTCAGGTGATTTACTTGAGATCGTACAGGAAGTCTATGAATTCGTTGCGTTTGGAACCCATTTCTAGCGTGGCCGGGGTAGTCAATCTGCCTGGCTCCAAGAGTGTCTCTAACCGGGCCCTGCTGCTGGCCGCCCTGGCGCGCGGCACCACCCGGCTGACCAACCTGCTCGACAGCGATGACATCCGCCACATGCTGGCGGCGCTGACCCAGCTCGGCGTGAAGTACAAGCTCTCCGCCGACAAGACCGAGTGCACCGTGCACGGACTGGGTCGCAGCTTCGCGGTGAAAGAGCCGGTCAATCTGTTCCTCGGCAACGCCGGCACCGCCATGCGCCCCCTCTGCGCCGCCCTTTGCCTGGGCTCGGGCGAGTACACCCTGGGCGGCGAGCCGCGCATGGAAGAGCGCCCCATCGGCCATCTGGTGGATGCCTTGCGCGAAGCGGGTGCCCATATCCAGTATCTGAAGAAAGACGGCTATCCGCCCCTGGTGGTGGATGCCAAGGGTCTCTGGGGTGGTGACGTGCACGTGGACGGCTCCGTCTCCAGCCAGTTCCTGACGGCGTTTTTGATGGCGGCCCCCATGGCGGCCGGCGACACCCGCATCCACATCAAGGGTGAGCTGGTCTCCAAGCCCTACATCGACATCACCCTGCACATCATGAAGCAGTTTGGGGTGGTCATCGAACACGACGACTACAAGGTGTTCTACATCAAGGGCAACCAGACCTATGTCAGCCCGGGCGACTTCCTGGTGGAAGGGGATGCCTCCAGCGCCTCCTACTTCCTCGCGGCGGGCGCCATCAAGGGCAAGGTGCGGGTCACCGGCATCGGCAAGCACAGCATCCAGGGGGACATCCACTTCGCCGACGTGCTGGAGAAGATGGGCGCCCGCATCACCTGGGGTGACGACTTTATCGAGGCGGAGCAGGGGCCGCTCAAGGGCATCGACATGGACATGAACCACATCCCGGATGCGGCCATGACCATCGCCACCACGGCGCTGTTTGCCAAGGGGACCACCTCCATTCGCAACATCTACAACTGGCGGGTGAAGGAGACCGATCGCCTGCACGCCATGGCGACCGAGCTGCGCAAGCTGGGTGTGGAAGTGGAGGAGGGGCACGACTTCATTACCGTCACCCCGCCAGAGCAGCTCAAGCATGCGGCCATCGACACCTACAACGATCACCGCATCGCCATGTGCTTCTCCCTGGTGGCGCTGTCGGACACCCCGGTCACCATCAATGATCCGGGTTGTACCTCCAAGACCTTCCCGGACTACTTCGACAAACTGGCCAGTATCAGCCAGGCCGTTTAAGCCCGTCGGGCCCGCCTTGGTGCGGGCCTTTTCGTTTCTGCTCCCCGCCTGTCTCCCGCCCTACTAGCAGCATTGTTTAAACTTGCAAGGTCGAGTAACAAAATTCTTTTAATGATGATGTAATTTTCTATTTACACCGTCCCGGCAGAGGGCTAGATTGGGATCTCTTCATCGCAGTCATCTAGCAGGAAATCTTGTCATGCAGCATCAAACCGACGACGTACGTATCAGTGAAATCAAAGAGTTATTGCCCCCGGTTGCGGTGCTTGAGAAGTTTCCGGCGACCGAGACCGCATCAAATACCGTGTTTGAGTCCCGTCAGGCCATCCATAACATCCTGGCCGGTGAGGATCAGCGCCTGCTGGTGGTGATCGGCCCCTGCTCCATCCACGATCCGGTTGCCGCCCTGGAATACGGCAAGCGCCTCAAGGTGCTGCGCGACGAGCTGAAAGATCAGCTGGAGATCGTGATGCGGGTCTACTTCGAGAAGCCGCGCACCACGGTGGGCTGGAAGGGGCTCATCAACGACCCCTACCTCGACAACAGCTGCCAGATCAACGACGGCCTGCGCCTGGGGCGCAAGCTCTTGCTGGATCTCAACGACATGGGGCTGCCGACCGCCTCCGAATTCCTCGACATGATCACCCCGCAATACGTGGCGGATCTGATGAGCTGGGGGGCCATCGGCGCCCGTACCACCGAATCCCAGGTACACCGCGAGCTGGCCTCCGGTCTCTCCTGCCCGGTGGGCTTCAAGAACGGCACCGACGGCACCATCAAGGTGGCCATCGATGCCATCGGTGCCGCCAGCGCGCCGCACCACTTCCTGTCGGTGACCAAGTACGGTCACTCCGCCATCGTCTCGACCGCCGGCAACCCGGACTGTCACATCATCCTGCGCGGTGGCCGCGAGCCGAACTACAGCGCAGCCCACGTGGGTGAGGTGGTGAAGGGGTTGGAGAAGGCCGGTCTGCCCCAGAAGGTGATGATCGACTTCAGCCACGCCAACAGCAGCAAGCAGTTCAAGAACCAGATGCTGGTGGCCGAGGACGTGGCCGGTCAGCTGCGCGCCGGCAGCAAGGCGGTGTTCGGCGTCATGGTGGAGAGCCATCTGGTGGAAGGGCGTCAGGATCTGGTGGAAGGGTGCGAACTCACCTTCGGTCAGAGCATCACCGATGCCTGCATCGGCTGGGCCGATACCGAAGTGTTGCTGCGCAACCTGGCCGATGCGGTGGCCACCCGCAACGCACTCTGAGCCTATGGGCGGTGCGCCCAGGCAATGAACACAATAAAAAAGCGCGACCCGGGGTCGCGCTTTTTGTTGGCTCTTGAAGAGGGGGCTTACTTGGCCCGCTCCTGGTGGCCACGCAGGCGGATGTTGATCATCTCCACCACCAGCGAGAAGGCCATGGCGAAGTAGATGTAACCCTTCGGAATGTGCAGATCAAGCCCCTCGGCCATCAAGGCGACCCCGACCAGGATGAGGAAGGAGAGGGCCAGCATCTTGATGGTGGGGTGGGTGTCGACGAAATCGCCGATCGCCTTGGCGGCAAACATCATGACGCCCACGGCGATGACGATGGCCAGCACCATGACGGGCACGTGATCCGCCATGCCGACCGCGGTGATGACGGAGTCCAGGCTGAAGATGATGTCGAGGATGGCGATCTGCACCAGGGTCGACAGGAAGCCGGCGGTCTTGCTCACCGTGCTCTGCTCATCGGCGGCCCCTTCCAGGCTCTGGTGGATCTCGTGGGTACTCTTGGCGATGAGGAACAGGCCCCCCACCAGCAGGATCAGGTCCCGTCCCGAGATGGCTTCCCCCAGCACGCTGAACAGCGGCTCGGTGAGGCGCATCACCCAGGCCAGGGAGAGCAGCAGCAGGATGCGGGTACCCATGGCGAGGCCGAGTCCCAGGATGCGCGCCTTCTGGCGTTGTGCTTCCGGCAGTCGCCCCACCAGGATGGAGATGAAGATGATGTTGTCGATACCCAGCACGATCTCGAGCAGGGTCAGGGTGGCGAGCGCGACCCAGGCGGAGGGGTCCGCAATCCATTCCAGCATGATTGAACCTTGGTTGAACATTGGTTGAGGTTGAAGTCGCGCATTTTAGCAGGGGGTCATGCCTTGTCCCAGTGGCGGGAAAAGATAAAAATGGTGACCAGTCAACGGGAGGACAACATGTTTCGATTAGGGCTTATCATCAACCCCATCGCCGGTATCGGCGGGGCCGTCGGTCTCAAGGGCAGCGACGGCATGGTGGCCGAAGCGCTGGCACGAGGGGGCGTGGCCAGGTCTCGGGAGCGGGCCCGTCAGGCGCTGGCGCCCCTGTGCGAGCTGACCACGCCGTTCGAGCTGCTGACGGTGGCCGGGGAGATGGGGGCCGACCTTGCCGCCGAGCTGGCGCTGCCCCACCGCATCGTTCATCAACCCGCCGCAGTGCAGACGAGCGCCGAGGACACCCGTGCCGCCGCCCTGGCCCTGCGCGATGCCGGGGTGGATCTGCTGCTCTTTGCCGGCGGCGACGGCACAGCCCGTGACATCTGCGCCGCCGTGGGGGAGTCCTGCCATGTGCTCGGCATTCCGGCGGGGTGCAAGATCCACTCCGGGGTCTATGGGGTGACGCCGGCGGCGAGCGGCCGGGTGGCGGCCAGGATGATCGCCGGCGAGCTCCTGAGCCTGGTGGATGCGGAGGTGATGGACATCGACGAAGAGGCGTTTCGGGCAGGCAAGGTCCGTGCCCGCCATTACGGCCAGCTCCTGGTGCCCGGGGATCTGCGCTATGTACAGGCGGTCAAGCAGGGGGGCAAGGAGTCCGAGGAGCTGGTGCTGGCGGATCTCGCCGCCGGCGTGGTGGAGCAGATGGAACCCGATACCCTCTACCTGATGGGGTCGGGGAGCACGGTGGCGGCCTGCATGGCGGAGCTCGGTCTCGAAAATACATTGCTCGGTGTGGATCTGGTGGAAAATGGCCGGCTTATCGGGCAGGATCTGTCCGCCGCCGAGATCCTGACCCGGATCCGCGGCCGTCGCTGCCGGCTGATCATCACCCTGATCGGCGGTCAGGGACATCTGTTCGGGCGCGGAAATCAGCAATTGAGTCCAGACGTGATCCGGGCCGTCGGGCGAGAGCATATCCAGGTGCTCGCCACCAAGACCAAGCTGGCGGCACTAGAAGGCCGTCCACTGCTGGTGGATACCGACGATCCTGCACTGAACCGGTCGTTAAGTGGTTATCTGCGCATAACCACGGGATACAAGGACCAGGTCATCTACCCGGTGGCCAACCCGGAATAGGACATCAAGGATGCGGCTGGCCTGGCGCCAGAGAGCCGCGATCAACCGGATCGCGGTTCCACTCCCCCGAATTTTTTGCCGGCAACCCCGGAAATGAGGCTGCGTTAAATGACGATTCACGATTTTGAACACAAGTTGTTGGGACTGATCGACGCCATGGTCGCCACGGCCAGCGAAGACGAACTGTTTGCGGGCGGCTATCTGCGTGGCCATATCTCGCTGGCGGTCGCCCGGGCCGAGCTGGAGGGCAAGACCCTGGTGCGGGACGTGAAGAGCTATGTGCTGCGCAGCCTGAACGAGGCCATCCTGCAGGGAGAGCTCTCGGAGCAGGACGAGGCCCTGGTGCAGGAGATGTGGAAGCGTCTGCAGCAAGAGGCGGAAGCTTGATCCCATTCGCAGTTCAAACACAAGTTTAAGTATTCTGCTTCCCTGAGTGTTATCAAAAGGTTAATAATGAGGCTCGCCTTTTGTTTCAGGGATTAAACCATGGCCTCCTCCTCACGCATTGCCACCAGACTGCCGCTCGAGATGCTCTATCACTGGGAGCGGCAGTGTCCCGACCGAATCTATCTTCGTCAGACCATTCACCGCGAATACGTCGACTTCACTTGGGGTGAGGTCGCCGACGAGGCGCGGCGCATGGTGGCGGCACTGCGTGCGCTGGGACTGGTCTCCGGCGACAAGGTAGCCCTGCTCTCCAAGAACTGTGCCCAGTGGTTCATCGCCGATCTGGCGATGCAGATGGGGGGCTACGTGAGCGTTCCCATCTATCCCACCGCCAACGTCGACACCATAGAGTACGTGCTGCGCCACAGCGAGGCGAAGGCGATCTTCGTGGGCAAGCTGGACGACTGGAAGAGCCAGGAGGCGGGGGTGCCCGGCGATCTGCTGCGCATCGCCTTGCCCTATGAGACCATGCCGGCGGCGCACCAGTGGGACGATCTGCTGGCGCAATACGACCCCATTCCGGATAGCCCGGTGCAGGCGCCGGATGCCCTGCTGAGCCTGGTCTACACCTCCGGCAGCACCGGCAAGCCCAAGGGGGCCATGCTGAGCGTGGAGCGCTACGCCTGGTCTTGCGAGAAGCTGGTGGAGGCGGTTGCCCTCACGGCGGAGGATCGCGGTTTCTCCTACCTGCCGCTCGCCCATATCACGGAGCGGGTCTACATCTACGGCGGCAGCCTGTTCAGCGGCGCCACCATCGCCTTCCCCGAGTCCCTCGACACCTTCATCGAGGACGTCAAACGCTGCCGGCCCACCGTCTTCATCTCGGTGCCGCGGCTCTGGGCCATGTTCCGCATCAAGATCCACGAGAAGCTGCCCCAGAAGAAGCTGGCGCTGCTGCTCAAGATCCCCCTCGTCTCCGGCCTCATCAAACGCAAGCTGCAGCAGGGGCTGGGGCTGGATCAGGCGCGGGTGCTGGGCTGCGGCTCGGCCCCCGTGGCCCCGGCGTTGCTGGAGTGGTACCACAGCATCGGCCTCGAGATCACCGAGGCCTGGGGCATGACCGAGAACCACGCCTTCTCCACCCTGAACTTCCCGTTTAGGGTCGACAAGATTGGCACCGTCGGCAAGGCGGGGCCCGGGGTGACCATTCGCATCTCCGACGAGGGGGAGATCCTCTGTCGCTGCGAGGGCATGATGGTGGGTTATTACAAGGATCCCGAGCACAGCCGCGAGGCCATCGACGCCGACGGCTGGCTCCATACCGGCGACATGGGCAAGCTGGACAGGGAGGGCTACCTCACCATCACCGGCCGCATGAAGGACGTCTTCAAGACCGCCAAGGGCAAGTACGTGGCCCCGGTGCCCATCGAGGGGATGCTCGGGCAGGAGCCCATCATCGAGCAGCTGTGCGTCATCGGCTACGGCATGCCGCAGCCGGTCGCCCTGGTGCAGCTTGCCGAGAGCGCCATGAAGGCCGACAGGGCCGGGGTGGACGCCCAGCTGGAGAGCGCCCTCAATCGGGTCAACGACAAGCTGGAGTCCCATGCCCGCCTGCGCGGCATCCTGGTGGTCAAGACGCCCTGGAACATCGAGAACGGGGTGCTGACCCCCACCATGAAGATCCGTCGCCACCTGCTGGAGCAGAAGTATGCGGACATCGGCGAGCGCTGGTCAGGCAGTCAACGCATTCTGTGGGAGTCCTGAGAGGGGACTGGGTTGCAAGACAGATGAAAAAGGGGAGCCGATGGCTCCCCTTTTTATGGTCGTTGCACGGCGTTAGACGGCGTTGTATTCCAGTTCGACCGAGCCCAGGGCCCTCAGGGTGGACTGGGCGGAGTCCCGTTGGCTGATCTGGCCATCCTTGCTCTCCAGCAGCACGGCGCGGCGGACGGTGGCGAGATCCTCGCCATTCAGCACCGCATGGGCGCAGGCCATCTGCATGGGGGGGAGGCTCGGGTTGAAGGCGGCGTTCTCGGCGTAGCGACCGCAGAAAATGCGGCCATCTTCGAACTGCAGCGCCACCGCGGCATAGCCCTGACTGTAGGGGGCATAGCTCTGGCGGGCGGCGGCGAGGGCGGCCTGCCACAGGGGATCGTCGCTCTCGAGCACCAGCTCGTCGTGGGCCTGCGGGCTCATCAGGGCGTCCGTGATCTCGAGATCGGCGGGGCCGAAGGAGTGAGGCAGGAAGGCCTGCAGCTCGCTCAGGTCGTCCGGCAGGGAGACCTTGAGCGTCTTGGCGGTGCTCAGCTCGTTCATGAACTGGCGGCAGTGGCCGCAGGGGGTGTAGTTCACGGTGATCTCGGAGATCCCGGTCTCGCCGTCGAGCCAGGCGTTGGAGATGGCGGACTGCTCGGCGTGCACCGAGTGGAACAGCCCCTGGCCTGCGAACTCCATATTGGCGCCAAAGTACCAGGTGCCGCTCAGGCCGCAGGCGATGGCACCGACGAAGAATTTGGAGATGGGGGCGACCGAGCAGGCGGCCGCCAGCGGCAGCAGGGCCAGGCGCAGGGCCCTGTCATCCAGCCCGGTGGCGGCTTTCAGGGTCGCCACCTGTGCGGGGGTGAAACGGGCCTGGAAATCGTCCCCCAGCATGGGGCGCAGGGCGTCCTGGAGTGGGGCAGAAAGGGTCTCGAATGGCTTGGCAAAGCGGGGATGCATACTGTGTCCTCAAAGGCCAATTGGGGGGCCATTGTAGGGAGCAAGCGCGGTGAAATGTGTGAGCGCGCTCACGCCTTGATGGGCAAAGGGCCGGGGATGGTAAAGGAAACGTTTGTCTTTCGCAATCTGTGCGCGGGCTCGCAGCGTGACGGGACCGTCGGTGTCGCCTGGGTATGATTGAAGAGGGAAGGAAGGTGCCATGGCCCAGAGGGCCATGGCCGGGTGTGCCGAGGCTCAGGTCAGCCAGTGGTAGAGGGCGAACAGCAGGGGGGCGACGGCGGCGGTCAGCACGCCGCACACCACCATGGCGAGCGACGAGAAGGCCCCCTGGGTGATCCCCTGTTCGGCGGAGGCGGCGGTGCCGATGGCGTGGGCGCAGGCCCCCATGGCGAGCCCCTGGGCTTCGGGGTCGGTCACCCGCATCAGCCGTAGCAGGGGAAAGCCCACCAGGGCCCCCAGGATCCCCACCACCACCACCACGGCGGCGGCGATGGCGGGAATGCCGCCGAGGGACTGGCTGACGCTCATGGCGAGCGGGGTGGTGATGGATTTGGTGGCGATGGAGGCCAGCAGGGCCGGATCCGCCCCCATCAGGTGCCCTATGCCCAGGGTGGTGCAGACCGAGATGAACACCGCGCTGAGGGTGCAGATCAGAATAGGCTTGAGCTTGTCCCGGATCTGGCGCGCCTGCTGGTAGAGGGGCAGGGCCAGGGCCACCACGGCCGGCTCCAGCAGGGCGGTGAGGGGGGCAGTGCCCCCTTGGTACTGATCCAGCGGCAGATCCAGCCAGAGCAGCAGGCCGATGATGGCGGCGGTGGGGATCAGCACGGGGTTGATGACGGGCCAGGGCAGGCGACGATAGAGGGCCCGGGTCATGAAATAGAGCGTCAGGGTCAGGGGCAGGGCAAACCAGAACATCATGGCTTGTTCATCCTTTGATAGAGGTGGCCGACCGCACCCAGAATGAGCACGATGCCGAGCACGACGCAGAGCATGATGAGGCCGAAGGATTGGCGCAGGGGCTCGAGCCAGGCCACCAGGCCGACCGCCACCGGCACGAACAGCACCCCCATGTGGCGCAGCAGCAGGCCGCCCCCCAGCTCGACCCAGGAGAAACGGATCAGCTGCAGGGAGAGCAGCACGAACAGCAGCAGCATGCCGAGGATGCTGCCGGGGAAGGCGAAAGGCAGGATGGCGGCCAGGGCCTTGCCCGCCAGCAGGCAGGCGATGATGACCAGAAAATCACGAAGGTAGAGCAGAGTGCGTCGGAGCAGCACGGGGGCCTCATCTTGGCAACTGTGAGCGAGGTCGCAGTTTAACAGGCACGGGGGGCACGGAACAGGGTCAACTGGCCCGCAGGGGATACAATGGCGCTTCCCGTCGTTCC
This sequence comes from Aeromonas sp. FDAARGOS 1415, assembly GCF_019048365.1. Classification (NCBI taxonomy): domain Bacteria; kingdom Pseudomonadati; phylum Pseudomonadota; class Gammaproteobacteria; order Aeromonadales; family Aeromonadaceae; genus Aeromonas; species Aeromonas sp. FDAARGOS 1415. Next base: position 3,174,176 of record NZ_CP077363.1, read on the forward strand.
CCCACAAGTAGGAGATCCCATGTCGTACCCCTCTCTCCTGGCCAGGCTGCGCCAGCTGCCCGCCGATCCCGCCCTCTCTCCCCAGCTGCTGCAGACCCGCCAGTGGGACGGCCCCCTGTGCCGGGTGAGGCTCGACAACACCGGGAGCACACCAGCGCCGGTACACCACTGGCGGCTGTTCGAGGGGGTTCTCGGCCTCTCGCCCGCCGCCGCCATCTATGGCGAGGGGTTCCAGATGCTGGCCCAGACCATGGGCAGCTGGCAATCGCCGCAGCCGGTGGGGCGCTGCCCCGATGCCGGTGTCTATCGCATCACCGAGGACGAGGGCTATCACACCGTCCACAACCTCTTGCTGGTGGAACAGGAGGGGGGCTGGCTGCTCCTGGCGTTTGCGAGCTGCCACCGCTTTGGCGGCGAGTTTCGCCTCTACCCGGATGGTCGCCTGGCCATAGTGATGAACACCGAGGGGCGGGTGCTGGCACCACAGGCGCACTGGCAGAGCGAGGCGCTGATCTGCCTGGAGGGGCCAGACAGGGAGGCCCTGCTGGCCGAACTGGCCCGCCTCATCGAGAGGGAGCACGGCACCCTGGTGGACCAGATGGCGGCGCGTCCGAGCGGCTGGTGCTCCTGGTATCACTACTATGCCCAGGTGAGCGCGGACGACATTCGCGAAAACCTGGCGGTGCGGGCCGAGCGCTTCCCCGTCCTGCGCTACGTGCAGATAGACGACGGCTATCAGGCCAGGATGGGGGACTGGCTCACCCCGTCTCCCAAGTTCGAGGAGGGGGTGGCGGCCCTTGCCCGGGAGATCCGCACCGCCGGCTGCGAGCCCGCGCTCTGGGTCGCCCCCTTTATCGCCGAGCCCGGCTCGCAAGTGTTCCAGCAGCACCCGGAGTGGTTCGTAAAGGGGGAGGACGGCCTGCCGCTCCCCTCGGAGCGGGTCACCTATGGCGGCTGGCGCTGCACCCCCTGGTACGTGCTGGACGGTACCCACCCCGAGGTGCAGGCGCACTTCGAGCAGCTGTTCCGTACCCTGCGCGAGCAGTGGGGCATCCACTACTTCAAGCTGGACGCCAACTTCTGGGGGGCCATCCACGGCGGCCGCTTCCACGACCCTGACGCCACCCGGGTGGAGGCCTATCGCCGGGGCATGGCCGCCATCCTGCGCGGTGCCGGGAAGGGGGTCTTCCTGCTCGGTTGCAACGCGCCCATCTGGCCGAGCCTCGGCCTGGTGCATGGCATGCGGGTGAGCGATGACGTGGAGCGCCATGGCCCGCGTTTTCGCCAGATAGCGAGGGAAGCGTTCTGCCGTGCCTGGCAGAACGACCGGCTCTGGGCGCTGGATCCCGACTGCGTCTGCCTGCGGGATATTCCTGGCCAGCACGCCAGCCGCGCGGACTACGACTTCCACCTGGCCGCCCTGGTGGCGAGCGGGGGCATGGTGCTGGCCGGCGACAGGCTGCAGGATCTGGACGAGAGTCAGGGCGGGAGGCTGCGCAAGCTGCTGGCCCTGTGCGAGGGGCGTGCCCCGGCGGCCCGCTTCGACGACATGGGCTTTGCGCGCGGGCGGGTGGCCCTGCCCGGGGGCGGCGAGTTGCTCTGCCTGTTCAATTGGGGCGAGCAGGAGGCCCGGGTCGCGCTGCCGGCGGGGGGCGCGGATTTCTGGAATGACGCCCCCCTGGGAGAGGCGCTGGTGCTGCAGGCGGGCCAGGGGCGAGTGATCCGCTACGGTTGATCCTCCCTCGCCAAAAACGACAAGGCTCCCATCGGGAGCCTTGTCGTATGCAGGGAGCTAGCTGGGCGTGCTTCGTTAGAAGTGCCACTCCACGCCGACGGCGTAGTTGGCGGAGCCGTAGCCCGGTATCTCGTTGCTGGAGGCCAGCGCCTTGACGGTCAGGCGGTTGCTGAGGGGAATGCCGAGCCCCATGCCGATGGCGATGGCATCGCTCTGATCCCCCATCATGTCGACCCGCAGGGTGCGGTAGAGGGAGAGATCCTGGCTCATCTGGGCATAGATCTGGGACGACTTGTTGTAGAGCTGGCCGAACACCTCCATCTGGAAGCCGTTCTGCGGCGTGATGGCGAGGGGGATGCCGGCGAAGCGGTAGAGATCCGAGTGGTTGAAGTAACTGTTGGTGATCTGGGGGGTGAAGTCGGTCTGCTGGTAGAGGGTGTTGAAATTGCGTTCGATGAGCTGATAGGTCTGCTCCGGCAGACGCAGCAGATAGTCCGGCACCTCGAAACGCACACCGGCCTGGGCGAGCGAAGGCAGCAAGGCAGCGGCGGCAAGCATGACAGCAGGCAGTGCTAAACGCATAAGACGAGAGATCCCCAACAGTCGAGAGCACGGCATCCATGCCGATAGCGCGAATAATTATCAAACTATCAGGAGCATAGGCTCCCTGCTCATTATGTCGTGCCCGCGGGGCGGGCACAGGAGTTTAACTGTGAAACGGCTCACATCTCACAGATCTTCCAGGTAGTGGTAGAGACTCTTTAGAATCGCAAAGTTTCGTTCGTTACCCTGATTCTGCTCTGCCAGCGCCTCGAGGCGGGGAGCGTAGTCGGGCAGGCGGCTGCTGAAGTAGTCGCTGCAGTGCAGGCGCCAGCGCTTCTGCTCCGCCTCGCTCAGGGTGTGGGGCCAGTTGCGGGCACGGTAGCGGAACAGCATCTCGGGCAGACGGGGGTCACTGAAGGCAAACTCCCGCTCCCCCAGCAGATCCGGCGGCGTGGCGCGCACCAGATCCATGGTGGCCTTGTCGCCGTGACCGAAGAAACCGGCGTAGAGCTGGGTATCGGGGTCGCTCTCGTTGTTGCCCGCAAACTCCTGGTTGAACACCTCCACCAGCTTTTCCCGCACCTCGGGGTGGGCGCGCAGCAGATCCAGGCTCTTGCGGCACTGCTCCCGATTGATGCCGAGCTCGTCGGCGCGCTCCGCCGTCAGGGTGGCCGCCGGGGCCAGCACGGGGCACTTGTTGATGTGCACCAGCTTCACCGGAATGCCCGCCAGATCCCCCAGCTCCTCTTTTTTGGTGTAGAGGCGCTCTCTGATCTCCTCGCAGGACAGCTCGATGAGCGGGGTGGGGTCGCGGGTGAGATCCACCATGATCACCGCGTTCTGGTTGGTGGGGTGCCAGGCCAGCGGTGACACCCAGCTTGCGCAGCCCTGCCAGGGGGAGAACATGCCGGAGACGTGCACCAGGGGTTTCATGGTCACCACGTCGATGAGCGCCTTGACCTTGTTCTTGTTGCGAAGGTCAAACAGATACCCGAACAGCTTGGGCTGGGCCTTTTTCACCAGTTTGGCCATCTCTATGGTGGCCAGGACGTCGGAGAGCGCATCGTGGGCGTTGGCGTGAGATACGCCGTTGGCGACGGTGAGCTTCTCCAGCCTGAAACTCGGCTTGCCCTCCTCGTCAAAGGCCCACTCTATCCCCTCAGGGCGCAGGGCATAGCAGGCCCGCAGCATGTCGAGGATGTCCCAGCGGGAGTTGCCGTTCTGCCAGGCGTAGGCGTAGGGGTCGTAGAAGTTGCGATACAGGGTATAGCGGGTCACCTCGTCATCGAAACGGATGCTGTTGTAGCCGAGCACACAAGTACCCGGGGTGGCGAACTCCCCGTGGATCTGGCGGATGAAATCCGCCTCGCACAGCCCGTCCTTCATCGCCTTCTGCGGCGTGATACCGGTGATGAGACAGGCCTCCGGCTCCGGCAGATAGTCCGCCGGCGGCTTGCAGTAGATGACCAGCGGCTCGCCGATGACGTTGAAATCCGCGTCGGTGCGAATGCCCGCGAACTGCGCCGGTCTGTCTCTGGCCGGGCTGATGCCGAAGGTTTCGTAGTCGTGGAAATAGAAGGTAGGCTTTGTCTGCTGGCTCATTTCGTGGTTCTGAATTGTGTTTATATGCTTGAAAAACAAGTCGTTATACGGAGTGTTATCTCAGATTGTCTCACTTTGTCCGATCTTGATTCAGTCCGTTTCAGACCAGTTTGGTACGTATCTGTGTACACGTCTGGGCGCGTTAATGTGTCAGTGAAAAATCAGATGGCCAATCACAGGAGAGTCATATGCCACTTACTGATGCGAAGCTACGTGCCCTGTATGGTAAGCCCTACTTTGGTAAGACGGAATTGTCAGATCGTGATGGATTGTCAGCTCGGGTCACCGAGCGTGGCACCATCTCATGGCAATATCGCTATCGCTGGCAAGGAAAAGCGGCGAGACTCAAAATTGGACGCTATCCCGACCTTAAACTCGCTGATGCCAGGGCTTTGATTCCTGCTATCCGTGGTGCACTTGAGCGTAATGAACATCCCAGAGTTTTCTGGGATAAGCTCCACCAGAAGCATGATGTCACACTTAAACAGTGCTGCGAGCATTTTCGTGAGCACCATCTGCCCAAGCTGCGGCCTCGTACGGTCATGCTCTATGAGCATACCATGCAGCGCTATTTCGAACCTCTGTTTATTGGTATTCCGGTTGAACAGATCCCGTTTTCCAGCTGGCTGGAGTGGTTTGATAAAATTGGCAAGAAAAAGCCCAAAAATGCCGGTCATTTATTACGCAGGTTAAAGTCCATTCTTAGTTTTTGTATTCGGCGTAATCTCATTGGCGGCTCCCCGGTGTTGCAATTACGCACGGAGGATGTGGGTTCTCAACCTGAGAGAGGTACTCGTGTGCTGACCATGCGTGAACTCGCTCAGATTTGGATTGCATTTGAACAGAGCAGGGCCAGCTGCGGATTAAAATTGGCCGCCAAACTGGTGATCCTGCTGGGCTGTCGCAGTGGCGAGGCATTGGGGGCGCAGTGGAGTGAGTTTAATCTGGAGGAGCAAATTTGGACGGTTCCCGCTGCTCGAGCCAAAAGCGGGGCGCCAATACGTCGGCCTATTCCTACCCGGGTGATGATGTTGTTGCAAGAAGCGGCGGCGAAATCTCGGCTAAAGGGCGGCCCAGTATGTCGCTCACCTGTGAATCCAAAAATGTCATTAAGTAGTGCGTCTCTTATCCAGCTTGCAGAGCGGGTGCGAGATAAACTGGATCTTCCGTATTGGCGTATGCACGATATGCGTCGGACGCTGAGTACGCGTCTATCGGAAGAGCGCATCATGCCACAGGTAACCGAGAAAATGCTTGGTCACAGGATGGCCGGTGTCATGGCCATCTACAATCTTCATGATTGGACCAATGAGCAACGTGAGGCATATGAGTTATGGGATAAAAAATTAATGGAGGCAGTGAAATCCTTTCAGGAAATGTAAATATAATGGAGTCATAAAATAGTGGTGTAATTCATCATCTAAGATGAGCGATTTCCCCTTGATATCCAACTACTGACCTCTGCGGTAGAATAAAAACCTTTATTGTGTGGCGGTGGAAACTTGTGTTCTTTAATCCACCTGTACAGAGTCGATCTGGATATGCCAAGTTGTTTTAATAGTGCTTTGGTTTTTATTAGTGCTGGTTCATTCTTATTCATATAGCCTCCTGTTTTTTAGGAGGTTAAACATCATTGGTGAATGTGTCAATTTGCTCTGTTCTTAGGCGGCTTGCTTTTGTGATATATAAAAGCAAGTCGCCATGCTCATACTATAAAAATGAACTTTAAAACTGTTTTCGTATATTATAAAAGCAATGAAAATGGTCGTGTATCAATATGACTCATGGTCATGATATGTAAATTTCAATGGCGGAAGTGCTCGTTCTATCTCCTTGGTTGCCTTTAGGGTAGGGTTTTGCTTCAGAGTTGAATCCACCGCAGCCTAACATGCACCCCTACTGCTTTATTCAATTGGCCCTCCCTCATGTCACTGAGTCAGCGAGCACAATTTGTATCATCTGGGGCGATCCGTGATGGCTTAGCCAGAAAATCATTAATAGCCATAATACCCAATTCCATTTTTCTTCGTGCGGAGACATTCGCTGAGTGAACACGAATAAGGGGTGGGATGAAGTGATTGGTCATTACCTCTTTTTCTATCCAAAGAATAACGTCGTAGCCTGTTCCTCTATTATCATCACCTAGGTCATGGTCGAGGCTAATTTCTGTCACTGCTCCTGTTTTTAGCCATGCAATCGCTTCGTCTGGCCAGAATACGCGAACGCACCCTGCCGGTGTTTCTCTCTCATCGTCCAGATACAATTTCATGTTGCTTCCTCTTGGTCACTACAGACTCATCAGTCATGACATATTTTCTGCAATAGGCGAACAACACCGCGATTAGCCCCATCAACAATCTGCTCACCGGGAAACGGCAGTCGGGATGACAACCCAGGGTCGGGATCGATGTAATAGACAGATGCGCCTGGGTTGATGTTTTGCAGCAAAGAGAATGCAGGTTCAACCAGTAAACTGGTGCCTATAATTATCACAATATCGGCCTCGCAGAGCCAGCGACGAGCGTATTGATACTCATAAACCGTCTCACCAAACAGCACGATATCAGGGCGCAATTGTGAGCGGGTACATGGGCAGCACTCGCCCATCTTTACATCCTTGTACCACGGCTGCCGGTATTTTGAATTACGAAAGCCTTTGGGTACCAAAAACCGGATTGAACCATGCAGATGAATAACACCATGGCTACCGGCCCTCTCATGTAAGTCATCAATATTCTGGGTGATGATCCCGACACGATATTTCGGCTGTAACTGGGCGATCAGATAGTGGGCTTGCGAGGGGGAGGCTTCCAACATGGTTTGACGCCGCTGGTTGTGAAAGGCCAGGAAACCAGCCAGATCCGTGTCCAGGCTGCTCGCGTGTGAATAGCGCCAGTTTTCATCGTGATGCCAAATACCCTCCTTGCCTCTGAACGTGGGTACTCCACTTTCCGCTGACAAGCCAGCCCCGGTGAAGAAGATGATATTGGGGCGATAACCTTGGCCTGTAGTAAGGGCTTGCGCTCGTTTTTTTCGATGACGGCGCTGATGTCTTCGTGCACGGGAAGAAATTGGTTGCATAAGATTACCTTTGGTCAGCATCGGCTGAAATTGACAAATTAGTTGACGCCATACCACTCGGGTAAGGACGATTTAGAAGCCTTGCGACAACGCCTGTTTGGGCAACAAAGGGGAGCTGTGATGGGATGTGGGCAGTTTGCTACTGTATCCGCCTGAAAACACGACATGTGCAAAACCCCAGTATCGAACCTGTACAGTCCGCTCGGTATAGTCAGTCGAGCTCACATCCAGAGGAGAGATGCGATGAGTGTCCGCCCCAGCTTTTGGTCAATGTTCCGCTCGCCCTGTCTAGCCGTTCTCTTGCTCGGGGCGTTCCCCCAACTTGGAATCGCGGGGGATTGCACCTACCGCAAGGACAGCCTCGGCCACACCCGCTATCAATGCCAGGATGGCCGCCATGGTTCGCTGCGCATCGACAGCCTTGGCACCGTCAGGGATTCAGGTTCTGGCACCAGCTGGCGTAAAGACTCGTTGGGCAATGTCAGAAGCAGTGACGGCACCACCTATCGGCAAGATAGCCTGGGCAATGTGCGCGCCAGCAACGGCAAGAGTGGCCTGAACGTCACCTGGCGCAAAGACAGCCTCGGCAACTTGCATGCCTCCGATGGCACCCTGTGCCGCAGCGATTCATTAGGCACGCTGCGTTGCGATGGTGGCAGCACGCCGCCCGCCGTTTTTAAATCCGAGTGAGGGTTTTATAGGCAACTGCACCATCAGACGACGGTTCTGAGGCGCAAGCCATAGTCTGCCCAATCTCAACTGGATACACTAACCCGCATTAACACGCTGCTTTAGCGCCACCTTTACCGTTTCAAAGACCGGATTTTCCATGGCTATCAAGAAGAACGAACTCTACTCCTCCCTCTGGGCTGGCTGCGATGAGCTGCGCGGCGGGATGGATGCCTCCCAGTACAAGGACTATGTGCTGACCCTGCTGTTTGTGAAATACGTCTCCGACAAGGCCAAGGGCAACCCGTACGCCATGATCGAGGTACCAGCCGGGGCGAGTTTTGACGACATGGTGACGCTCAAGGGCAGCAAGGAGATAGGCGAGGGGATCAACCGCATCATCAGCGCGCTGGCGACCGCCAACGATCTGCAAGGGGTGATCACCATTGCCGACTTCAACGACGAGGACAAACTCGGCAAGGGCAAGGAGATGATCGACCGCCTCTCCAAGCTGGTGGCCATCTTCGAGGGGCTGGATCTGTCGGCCAACCGCACCGAAGGGGATGACCTGCTGGGGGATGCCTACGAATACCTGATGCGCCACTTCGCCACCGAGTCGGGCAAATCCAAGGGGCAGTTCTACACCCCGGCCGAGGTGTCGCGCATTCTGGCCAAGGTGATCGGCATCAGCCGTCAGACCCCGCAAGATGCCACTGTCTACGACCCCACCTGTGGCTCGGGCTCCTTGCTGCTCAAAGCGAGCGACGAGGCCGGTCCCAAGGGGCTGACCATCTACGGGCAGGAGATGGACAACGCCACCAGTGCGTTGGCGAGGATGAACATGATCCTGCACGACAATCCCACCGCCAAGATCTGGAAGGGCAACACCCTGGCCGCCCCCCAATGGAAGGAGGGCAACAACCAGCTCAAGACCTTTGACTTCGCCGTAGCCAACCCGCCCTTCTCCAACAAGAACTGGACCAGCGGTCTCGATGCCGAACACGACGAGTTCGAGCGCTTTGTCTGGGGCGTGCCGCCAGAGAAAAATGGCGATTACGCCTTCTTGCTGCACATCATCAAGAGCCTGAAGAGCACCGGCAAGGGGGCGGTGATCCTGCCCCACGGCGTGCTGTTTCGCGGCAATGCCGAGGCGCGTATTCGCGAGAACCTGCTGAAGCAAGGTTACATCAAGGGGATCATCGGTCTGCCTGCCAACCTCTTCTACGGCACCGGTATTCCCGCCTGCATCATCGTTATCGACAAAGAGAGCGCCCACACCAGGGCCTTCAATGCTCTGGCTGGCAATGAGCAAGGGCTGTTTATGATCGATGCCAGTAAAGGCTTTATCAAAGATGGCAACAAGAACCGGCTGCGCGAGCAGGACATCCACAAGATTGTCGACACCTTCACCCGTGGCCTGACCCTGGAGGGTTACAGCCGCTGGGTGCCACTTAGCGAGATCGCCCGCAACGACTACAACCTCAATATCCCGCGTTATATCGATGGCAGCGAAGGGGAAGATCTGCACGATCTGGCCGGTCACCTGCAAGGGGGCATCCCCGAGCGCGATATCGCGGCGCTTGGCCCCTACTGGCGGGTATTCCCGACCCTCAAGGCGACCCTGTTTGCACCGCTGCGACCCGGCTACAGTGAGGCGCGGGTAGCCGCCGCCAAGGTCAAAGGCACCATACTGGCCTGTGAGGAGTTTGCCCGCTTCAAACAGGCGGCGCTGGCGCCGTTCGCCCAGTGGTTTAGCGAGTGCCAGTTCGGCGAGTTTGCCAAGGGTGACTCGCCCAAGGCGTTGATTGACGAGGTGAGTGAAGCACTGCTGGAGCACTACCGCACCGCTGCCGAGGCGACCGGTGAGCTGCTCGACCCCTACGCCATCTATCAGCTGCTGATGGACTACTGGCAGAACCAACTGCAAGACGATCTCTATGTCCTATCCCAGGATGGCTGGCCAGCGGGTCGGGTGCTGTGCGAGCTGATTGCCGACAAGGGCGAAAAAATCAAAGAGAGCCCGGATCTGGTGATTGGCAAGGCCAAGTACAAGGCCGAGCTGATCCCCCCCGCCTTGCTGGTGGCCCGCTTCTTTGCCAATGAGCAAAAAGAGCTCGATAACCTGCAAGTCGCACTGGATGAAGCGAGCCAGGCATTGGAGAGCTTTATCGAGGAGCAGAGCGGGGAAGAGGGCGGACTGGTCGATGCCATGAACGACAAGGAGAAGGTGACCGCCGCCAGCGTCAAGGCCCGCATCAAGGTCGCCACCGACAAGGAGGAGCTGGTTGTGCTCAAGCAGGCGCAGCAGCTGTTCGACGCCGAGACCCGTGCCAAGAAGGCCCACAAAGAGGCCAGCGACGCCCTCGATAAAGCGGTATTTGCCCACTACCCCAAGCTGCAGGATAACGAGATTAAAACCCTGCTGGTGGAAGACAAGTGGCAGGCGAGCCTGCGCGGCGCGCTGGAAGCCGAGATTGAGCGGGTTACCCAGCAACTGGCTAACCGGGTCAAGGAGCTGGAGGCGCGCTATAGCCGCTCTCTGCCACAGCTGACCAAAGATGTCTGTAAATTGGAGATTAAAGTTGCTCGCCATCTGAAGGCTATGGGGTTGGAGTGGGCATAATGACGGAGCAGATGATGCAAGAGGCAGCAGGCAAGGTGATCCCGGCAGGCTATAAGCAGACCGAGGTGGGGATTATTCCCGAGGATTGGACTGTTGCCAATTTATCAGCAATAACAGAACATTCTCGGCCGATATCATATGGGATCGTTCAAACCGGACCATTAATTGTTAATGGTGTACCATGTATAAGAGTTGTTGATATATCTGACGGAAAAATAAAAAAAGACAACCTGATTACTACCACTAAAGAAATTAGTGATTCATATCGAAGAACTATTTTGAAAGACGGTGATCTGATTATCCCTCTTAGAGGTAAAGTTGGTGAAGTCGGCTTGGTCGATGGCGATCTTGTTGGTGCGAATTTAACAAGGGGTGTTGCACTAATTGCTCCCCAAAAAGACTATGCGTCTGAATTCATAAAACAATATCTATCTAATCGTAGTTCTGCAGATAGATTGCTCTCATCTATGAATGGTTCGGCACTCCAAGAAATAACCATTGAGACGTTAAGGCGATTCAGTATTGCTTTACCCATTGATGTTAAAGAGCAAACTGCTATTGGCAATGTACTGTCAGATAGCGATGCGCTGATCGATGCGCTAGAGCAGTTGATTGCCAAGAAGCAGGCCATCAAGACCGCCGCCATGCAGCAATTGTTGACTGGCCGTACCCGCCTGCCGCAGTTCGCCCTGCGCGCTGATGGCACCCCAAAAGGTTATAAAACCAGCGAGCTGGGACAAATTCCAGAGGATTGGATTACCCCAACGCTTAAAGATATTACGAGTAATATCATTGACTATCGTGGGCGTACGCCAAGGAAGCTGGGATTAGAGTGGGGCGGTGGTAATATTCTTGCACTATCAGCAGGTAACGTAAAGAAAGGTTTCATTGATTATGAAGCTGAATGCTATTTCGGCTCAGATGAACTATATAAAAAATGGATGACATCTGGCGATGCAAGCAAAGGTGATATTGTTTTTACCATGGAGGCTCCACTAGGGAATGCCGCTTTGATTCCTAATGAGGATAAATACATTCTTAGCCAAAGAACCATATTGCTTCAGCTTGAATGCTCTAAATTTTTACCAATGTTCATTATTCAAGTTTTTCTGTCTGATATGTTTCAATCCTACATTTCAGAAAGTGCGACAGGTTCAACAGCACAAGGTATTAAAAGAGCAACATTTGAGAAAATGTTTGTAGCGGTCCCCTCTTGCCTTGAAGAACAAACTGCAATCGCCACCATCCTCTCCGATATGGATAGCGAGCTCGCCGCGCTGGAGCAAAAGCTGGCCAAGGCCCGCTCCCTGAAACAGGGAATGATGCAGCAGTTGCTGACCGGCCGTATCCGTCTGCCGCTGCCGAAGGAGGCGTGATGGAGAGCATCAATAATCAGGTAAGGTCGGTACGCCAGTTGCTGGCCATCCCCCAACTGGCCATCCCAAGCTATCAGCGCCCCTATCGCTGGGGCGCCAAGAATATCTCGGACCTCTTCACCGATCTGGCGACCCATCAGGACAAGAGTGCCTACCGGTTGGGCTCCGTGGTGTTTCATCAGCACACCGATAGCAAGCGGGGCGAGACCCTCGATATTGTCGATGGTCAGCAACGTACCCTGACCCTGATGTTGACCGTCAAGGCGCTGATCGAGGTGCTGGATGACGAAAGCCGCAGCGGCGAGAGCAAGGAAAAAGCAACCCGCTTTCAACGCCAGGATCTGCGGCAACAACTGGCTGCCTTAAGGGAGCCCATCCATGTCTTTATGGCACGCCAATGCTTTCCCAGCCGGGATTCGGAGCACAACCTCAGGAGCAACTATCTGGAGTTGCGCCGGCTGGTGGCCCGTCCTGAGTTTGACGAGCAGCAAATCGACTTTCTGCTCAACCGCTGTCAGGTAGTCTGCTTTGTGCTGCAGGATATCTCGGAGGCGTTCCAGTTCTTCGATTCACAAAATGCCCGGGGGCGCGATCTGGCTCCTCACGATCTGCTCAAGGCATTTCACCTGCGCGAGTTTGCCGGTCATGAGGCCAACCTCAAGGCCGAAGCGGTTGCCCATTGGGAGCGCCTGCCCAGCGATAAGCTGGCCAATCTGTTCGCCCTCTATCTCTACCGGGTACGCCAGTGGGCCGAGGGCAAGTCGGCCCGCTACTTTGGCAAGGGGGAGGTGGATCTCTTCAAGGGGGTCAACCTCGACCGGGTGGGGCACTTCCCTTACGTGGAGTCGCTGCGTATCGCGCACCACTTTGTCGATGAGTACAACAGCCAGTACCAGCGCAAGATAGATGGTCAACGCATGACGTTTCCCTTTCATCTCGACCAGATGATCATCAATGGCCGGCGCTTTTTCGAGATGGCCGAGTACTACCAGACGCGGGTGGCCGCCATCGTGGCCGAGGAGTCTGATTCCGGCAAAACGCCATCTGCCACCCTGCTTGGTGAAACGCTGACACCGATGGCCAGCAAGGTGCTCTCGACCCTGGGCAGCTACGAGCGCCGCCACCGCACCGGGGATCGTTATGTGCGGGCCATGTTCGACTGCGCCCTGATCTTCTATATCGACAAGTTCGGCAGCCAGGGGCTGTCACTGGCCATCGAGAAGTGCTTTATCTGGGCCTATCGCTGCCGCATTCGCCAGCAGGTGGTGCAACTCGCGACCATGGATAACTACGTGCTGGAGCACAATCTGATCCGTGCCATTCGTGATGCCCGTCTGCCGGGAGACCTGCACGGCTTCCCTTTGCCTAGCATGAGCAGTCGAGAGAACAAGAACAATCGCAACGGCGCCGAAGATGAACTGGTCGGGCTGTTCCGGGAGATGAAATACTATGAGTGATGCAGGCGTTTTCCCCTTTTCCATCCGTGCACTGCTCGAAGACAGCGCCCGCTATCTGGTGCCCATGTACCAGCGCAACTATGCCTGGGGCGAGGGAGAGATCACCCAACTGCTGCAGGATGTGCTGGATTATCAGGGCAAGCGAAACAGCAAAGATAAACACCAGCCCTACTATATCGGCACCCTGGTGGTCTTTGCCCGGGGCGATAGCAGCTTCGAGGTGATCGACGGCCAGCAGCGCTTTACTACCCTCTCTCTGCTGGCGAATTGGCTCAAACACCACACAAAAAATGAAGTGGATATGAGCTGGTATCGTGCTGTCAACCTCGATTTTGAAAGTCGCCCGGTATCGCGTTATACCTTCGAGCGCTTATGGCAGGGGGTGGCACCCCACGACTTGCGGGGAAGTGCCTTCAATGAAGGTCTGGTGAACGGTTTTGAACTGATTGGCAAGGCATTGGCTGATCTTGGTTTGGTGGGGGCTAAACTGACGGCCTTTTGTGACTACCTCTTCACGCATGTGCAGATCTCTCGTATCGAGGTACCCAAGGATACCGATCTCAATCACTTCTTCGAAGCGATGAACAATCGCGGTGAACAGCTGGAAAAGCATGAGGTGATCAAGGCGAAGCTGATGGCGACGCTAAACAAGATCCCCGAGGATGAGACGCGTCGCCAAAGTCTTCATGTACTTACCCGGGTATGGGATGCCTGCGCCAATATGGAGCGCTATATCCAGTACGGTTTTACCCCGGATGAGCGTCATCGCCTGTTCGGTGAGAAAGACTGGGGTCAGTTTGTTCCCCGGGATTTTGCCCATCTACTTGATCTGCTGGCACCCTCTTATTGCCCCCCTTCTGCAGATAAAAGCGATGGTGATGTGATTGACGCCGGCCAGGGGCGCACCTTGTTGGCCATTTTGCAGGATGACAATCTCGATGGAGAGCAGAAGGTGGAGGAGGAGAGTGCAGGCTCCGAGCGCTTTAACAGCGTCATCAACTTCTCCAACTTCTTGCTCCATGTGCTGCGACTCGTTAGCCGCGACCCCATGAATACAGAAGGGGTGCCGCTCGATGATAAACAACTGGTCGATCAGTTTGAGCTGCGGGTGATCGGGCAGACGGACCCAGTGGCGGCAGTTCAGCGTTTTATCTATGGCCTGTTAAAGAGCAAGTATCTGTTTGATCACTTCATCATCAAACGCGAATTTTACGATCGTAAAGATGGCTGGAGTTTGAAACGACTTCGTGGGTACTCAAAAGGCGATACCCAAAAAATCTATACCGTTGGCTACCTCAATACCTTCGATGAGAACGAAGGCGGGTTTGATGGTGTGAACCGGCGGATCTTGATGTTGCTATCGGCGTTTCATGTGTCGACCCCGACTCTGGTTTACAAACACTGGCTGAATGGTGCACTACGATATCTGTTCGACAATTGTCACCCTGAGCAACCGGTGGAGGCTGGGGCTTATCTGTCCTATCTGGAGAGTCAGGCTCGCCGCTTTGTCTTCCAGCGCTTTTTGGCGCCTGGTGAAGGGGCTTCCTATTACCAGATGCTCTCCCTTGATAACGCCCTGTTGCCCGCCATCAATGTGGATGAGAGCTGGCATGAGGTGATTAAAACCAGACTGCGTTTCGGTCATATCGTGAACAACTTTGTCTTCAATTTCCTCGACTACCTGCTGTGGGTTACGAATCGAAATCAAGATAAAGATCGTGATATGGAGTTGTATCGCCGTTTCGAGTTTACATTCCGCAGTTCGGTGGAACACTTCTCACCCCAGCATCCGATGGATGGTTATAAATTGGTCGAGCAGAGTGCACTCCATTCGTTTGGCAACCTTTGCCTCATCAGCCACAGCAAGAACTCGCGCCTGAGTAACTTCCAGCCCCAACAGAAGCAGGAGCACTTCGAAGCGAGCCTTGCCAACAACCAGATTGATAGCCTCAAGTTGCTCGCCATGGTCCGGCTGATGAAAGAGAAAGGTCGCTGGCAGGAAACCGAGATCGAAGAACACCAGGAGCAGATGCTGGCCGTGCTGGCTGCAGAGGCTGCCAAGATGAGGGAACAACCATGAGTACGGTTGGACAGCGAGAACATGCTGCCCAAGATTGGATGGTCCGGTTTATGTGAGCGGTATGGGGGTCACTGTCTGTGGCACTGGAACGCCATTCAGAAAAACCGCAATATCGAGACCTTGTTGTTGATGGTTGTATTATCAGTGGCGATCATGCGCCGCTAAGTATTACTGAAAAATAGATTTTGTGAGGACTCAATGTGGCCTTTTTGTTGACCTGGGTTGAGAGTTCAAAAAATAATTGGAGAGCTGTATGTCGGTTGTAGAAGCATCATCCACAGGTGGAGTTATAGAGGGGGTGGATCCTTTTGTATTAACCTCCCTTGAGGCGATGCGAAAGAAGTTATTGGATCTCACCTCTCGCAATCGTCTGCTCAACTTTCCCCTCACCAATAAAGGTTCCGCACTGCGTATTGTTGATGAGCTGCCAGAGCAGCTCTATGAAACACTCTGCGCGGAAGTCGCAATGGAGTTTGCGCCAGTCCCTGAACCAACCCGCCAACAACTGTTGGAGCATGGCTATCTGAAGGTTGGTGAGGATGGTAAGGATGTCCAGCTAAGGGCCCTTCCGACGGCCAAGGATTGGGCACAGGTTTTGGGGGTCAGCACCGAATTCGATTTACCCACTGGCCAGCGGGTGCCTACCTCAGAAGTAAACCGGCCACTGCTGGAGCAGGCCCATGAGTTTATCTATCAATATGGCCAGGCCAGAGATGGAAAACTGACCGGTATTCGGACCCAGTACATTAAACAAGGCCTCAATTTGTCAGAACTGACCACAGCCTGCAATCTGGCGGGTTATGAAGGGCTTGAGGAGTTTGAACGTCAGGCCAAGATAGGTAAGGCGCTCACTATATCGCCATCCTACCCCGGTCATGACGATAAGCGGATACAGGTTCTGCTCTTCCCCGGAGAGCTCGAGGCGCGTCTGCGGGCCATCCACAACAAGGCTCAAACGGCCATAGAAGAGAGTGGCGCCAATATCCTGTATCTGGCGCTGGGATTCCTCGAATGGTACGAGAGCGATACTTCGGATAAAGCACGCTTTGCCCCATTGTTCACTATTCCTGTGCGATGTGAGCGTGGCAAGCTGGATCCCAAGGATGGCCTCTACAAATACCAGATCCATTACACGGGTGAAGATATCCTGCCCAATCTCTCCTTGAAGGAGAAATTACAGGCTGACTTTGGGCTGGCTCTTCCTATGTTTGACGAAGAGCAGACACCTGAGTCCTATCTCGCAGCGGTGACCAAAGTCGTTGGGAAGCATAAACCCAGGTGGTCGGTGAAACGCTACGGGGCGCTGAGCTTGCTCAACTTTGGCAAGATGATGATGTATCTGGATCTCGATCCTGCTCGTTGGCCTCAGGACAAACGCAACATTTTGTCTCATGAGGTGATCCGTCGCTTTTTCACCAGTCAGGGGGGCGGCGAAAACAATGCCGACTCAACAGGTGGATTAAGCCAACATGAGTATTGCATCGATAGTTACCCTGGGATCCATGACAAGATCCCGCTGATCGATGATGCGGATAGTTCGCAACACAGTGCGTTGATCGATGCCATCCATGGGAAGAATCTGGTCATTGAAGGCCCTCCCGGCAGCGGCAAATCACAGACGATTACCAACTTGATTGCTGCGGCCCTGCTCAATGGCAAGAAGGTGCTGTTCGTGGCAGAGAAAATGGCGGCCTTGGAGGTCGTCAAGCGTCGTCTGGATCGCGCCGGTCTGGGTGAGTTCTGCTTGGAGTTGCACAGCCACAAGACGCATAAGCGTAAGGTGCTGGAGGATATTGAAGCCCGCATGATGCGTCAGGCAACAATGCCGACGACGGAAGAAATTGACGCCCAGATTACGCGTTATGAAGAGCTCAAGAGGCAGCTCAATGAATATGCAGCATTGATAAACACCCCTTGGGAGCTCACGGGAAGGACTATCCATCAGATCCTGAGTGGTGCGACGCGCTATCGCCACAAATTGGATATAGATGCAACAGCACTCCATATTGAGAACTTATCTGGTAAAAAACTGGACAAGGTGGCTCAGCTACGACTGAGCGACCAAGTGGTGGAGTTTAGCCGTATCTACAAGGAGGTGCGGGAGCAGGTGGGGGCCGATGCAGAAATATATGAGCACCCTTGGAGTGGTGTGAATAACACCCAAATCCAGCTGTTTGACAGCGCTCGTATAGTTGATTTGTTACAAGCTTGGCAGGCGTCTATCCTCCATTTTCATCATCATTATCAAGGTTTTTTAGACAAATGGGCTCTGGAAGGTGAGGGGCTCGATACGCTCTCCCATATTGAGCAACTGGTACAGGATCAGAAGCATCTACCTAGCTTGAGCGGATCGGAATTATTCGCCGCACTTCCCGGGATGGATACCTCGGATGCGATAGCACGCGTTCGTCACTATCTGGCGAGATTTGACACCCTTCAAGGCTACTATGACACCTTGAGTCAAGCCATTGAACCCGAGAAACTCCGTCTATTAGAGCGAGGGGAGCAATGCGACTTTCCCAGTGAGGAGTTGGCAAAGTACGGTGTTGCTGAACATTTCTCTCTTCGTGACTTGATCAAGTGGCTCGAGTCTGTTCGATGCATCGAAGATGAGTTGTCATCCCTCTCTGGTCAGCTGAGCGACTTCAAGAGTGCGTTACCTGGCAGCCTCTCTGCACACATCAATGATACCCAACCTGGCTTGGTATTCTGTGCAGAATTGCTGTCTATTGTGGGGGCCTTGCCGGCAGAGCTCATCAGGGTACGTGATCCACTGTTTGATGATGATGGCCTCGATGCTGTACTGCTCGAGCTGGTTCAGCAGATTGAAGAGTTGCGTCCCCTCAGGGATAACTTGTCCGAGCTGTATCAGTTGGACAGACTACCGTCCCAAGAGCAACTTGCTCGTGCTGTTGCGATTATTCAGCAGGGTGGTTTCTTCTCATGGTTCAAGAGTGATTGGCGTAATGCCAAGGCCTTGCTCACAGGGTTGTCTCGACAGCCAGGAACCAAGTTTACCGAGTTGAAACGTTGGTCAACTAACCTGGTGAAGTACACGGAGTTACTGCAGCGGTTTGAGCAAAGAGCCTTCGGTAATCAACTCGGCAGCGCATACCGTGGACTGGACACGGATTGCGTGCAGTTGATGCAATTGCGCGATTGGTACAAGCAGGTCCGCGCTTGTTACGGCATCGGCTTTGGAAAGCGGGTTGCGATAGGCTCTGATGTGATGGCTCTGGATGGCGAAATCATTAAAGGCGTCCATCAGATTGAGAAGTCACAGTTCAGCACGAAAATAATGGCCTTGGTGAAGCAGGCAGAAAATGAGACCAAGTTGCTGCCGCGCATTGCCCACCAACTGAAAGATCATCCTGTCTGGCTAGGTGAACAAGGAGCATTGAGACAGGCTTGCCAACAAGTGCAAGCGACGCTGACTGCTTTACAGGGGTGGTTTGTCAATACGGATGTATCACTGGGTCAGATGACACATTTCTCCGATCTCTTGCAAAAAATGTCTGCCTTGCAGATTGACCTTGAAAATAAGAAACCGGAGTTGGGTGTCTTTGCGCAATCAGTCCCGTTGGCTTTTGGGTTGAATAAAGATAATCGACAGGCACTAACCATTATCGGCGACACGCTGAATCTGGCTGATCAACTGGTTGGAGACATAAAGTGTGCCTCTTTGGCCACCAGGATCAGGCATCTGGATAATGCGAGCGAGTATGCGTTACTTTGCCGTGATGGTGCTGAAGTTGGCCTGAAATGGCATGACCAGGAGCAGCATGCTGTGCGATTTGCACAAGAAACAATGTTGGATAACGGTCAGTGGCTCAAGTCGACAGACTGTTCACTGAACGCATTGCTGGAGCGGAACGAAAAGGCGATTCAACAGCCTCGCTGGTTGAATGGGTGGGTCAACTTTATTCGTTGCTACGAACAGATGCAGGAACGTGGATTGCAACGGATCTGGTCTGCAGTCCTTGCCGGAACGCTCCCTGTGGAAAAAATTGAACTGGGTTTGGCCTTGGCACTCCATGACCAGTTGGCCCGCGAGGTTATTCAGGCCCATCCTGAATTGATGAGGATCTCTGGTACCCAACGCAATGCCTTGCAAGCATCATTCAAGGAGTACGACAAAAAGCTGATTACGTTGCAGCGTCAGCGCATTGCTGCGCAGATTGCTCGTCGCCATGTCCCGGAGGGAAACGCGGGAGGTAAGAAGAGTGAATACACCGAACTGGCACTGATCAAGAATGAGCTGGGCAAAAAAGCAAGACATATTCCAATTCGGCAGTTGGTCAACCGAGCCTGTAGTGCTCTGGTTGCTATAAAGCCCTGTTTCATGATGGGGCCAATGTCCGCAGCTCATTACCTTGAACCTGGACGGATGGAATTCGACTTGGTGGTAATGGATGAAGCATCCCAGGTAAAGCCAGAGGATGCGTTGGGAGTTATCGCCAGGGGCAAGCAATTGGTGGTGGTGGGGGATCCCAAGCAGTTGCCGCCAACCAGTTTCTTTGATCGAAGTGTGGAGAGTGAGGATGACGATGATGCCGCCGCGCTCAGCGATACGGACAGTATCCTGGATGCCGCATTGCCGCTGTTCCCCATGCGGCGTTTGCGTTGGCACTATCGTTCCCGGCACGAGAAGCTGATCGCCTACTCCAACCGCCATTTTTATAACAGCGATCTGGTGATATTCCCCTCTCCTTATGCGGAGTCTCCGGAGTATGGGATCAAATTTACCTATGTTTCGAAAGGACGTTTCTCCAACCAGCATAACATCGAAGAGGCACAGGCCGTGGCAGAGGCTGTGCTTCATCATGCGCAGCACAGACCGGGTGAATCACTCGGTGTAGTTGCGATGAGTTCAAAACAGCGCGACCAGATCGAACGTGCTATTGATGAACTGCGCCGCAGTAGGCCGGAAGTCGATCGTGTTATCGATGGTTTGTATGCCATGGAAGAGCCGCTTTTCATTAAAAACCTTGAGAACGTGCAGGGGGACGAGCGCGATGTGATCTTTATTTCCTTTACCTATGGACCTGCCGAACATGGTGGGAAGGTTTATCAACGTTTTGGGCCAATAAATTCCGATGTAGGCTGGCGCCGTCTGAACGTACTCTTCACGCGTTCGAAGAAGCGGATGCATGTCTTCAGCTCGATGCGCTCAGAGGATGTGCTGACGAGTGAGACCAGTAAACTTGGAGTCGTTTCTTTGCGAGGTTTCCTCCAGTTTGCTGAAAAAGGAACACTGGACTCACAAATCACCCATACAGGGAAGGCACCAGATAGCGACTTCGAAGTTGCCGTAATGGCGGCGCTTAGGAAAGCCGGGTTCGAGTGTGAGCCTCAGGTCGGGGTGGCCGGATTCTTTATTGATTTGGCGGTGAAAGACCCTGGCTGTCCGGGTCGGTACTTGATGGGTATCGAGTGTGATGGTGCTACCTATCACTCGGCCAAGTCTGCCCGAGACAGAGATCGGCTGCGTCAGGAGGTTCTGGAGCGTTTAGGTTGGAAAATTAGCCGCATCTGGTCCACAGACTGGTTCAGTAATCCTGACGAGGTGCTCTCCCCGATTATCCGGAAACTCCATCAGCTCAAGACGTTGGAGCCTGAGGTTACAATGCCTTCATATGAGTATATGGAGGAGAGCGAGCCTTCTGCAGAGGCAGAGGATCACCAAGAGACATCTCCTATACCAGAGCTGGGACTCAAGGAACAGCTTCGGTATTTTGCCAAGCATGTCATCGCTGTTGCGCTACCGGATGTTGATGATGATCGCCGTTTGTTGCGGCCAGCCATGCTCGAGGCATTGCTTGAGCATCAGCCTCTATCACGCTCCGAATTTGTTGAGCGGATACCACACTACTTACGGCAAGCAACAGATGTACATGAAGCACAACGTTTTCTTGATCAGGTGCTGGCATTAATCGATGGTGCTGATGTTGAAGCTGATGATGCTACGTTCGAGCCTGGATTGGCATAAGCAGAGGTAATTAAACAGTGACAGCTGTCGGTCAACGTGAACGCGCCACCCAACAACGAGTAGTCAGGTTTTTTATTGAGGATCTGGGCTATCGCTATTTGGGTAACTGGCACACCCGCCCCAACAATCGCAATGTCGAACCTGCTCTGCTGACTGACTGGTTGATGGGCAGTGGGGTGGATGAAGCGCTCATTCCCCGAGTCCTGCGCCAGCTGGAGCGGGCGGCCAGCCTGGGGGAGGGGCGTCAGCTCTATGATGCCAATAAAGAGGTCTACCGCCTGTTGCGCTATGGCGTGAAGGAGAAGGTCGGGGCGGGTGAGCAGAATCAGACCGTCTGGCTGGTAGATTGGGCCAATCCTGAGGCTAACGACTTTGCCATCGCCGAGGAGGTGACGGTCGCGGGGGAGAATACCAAGCGGCCGGATCTGGTGCTCTACGTCAACGGTATTGCGCTAGGGGTGATCGAGCTCAAGCGATCCACCGTCTCTATCGGTGAAGGGATCCGGCAAAACCTCGATAACCAGCAACAGGATTTCATTCGCAATTTTTTCACCACCCAACAGTTGCTCATGGCAGGCAACGACAGCCAAGGCCTGCGGTACGGCACCATCGAAACCCCCGAGAAATATTATCTGGAGTGGAAAGAGGCCGGCTCTTCGCAGGATGGAAATCCGTTGGATCGCCACCTGGTCCAGCTCTGCGAGAAGGGGCGATTTCTTGAGTTAATTCACAACTTTATTGTCTTCGATAGTGGGGTTAAGAAAACCTGTCGCCATAACCAGTATTTCGGGATCACGGCAGCCAAGCGGTTTATTGAACGTCATGAGGGCGGGATCATCTGGCATACCCAGGGCAGCGGTAAAAGCCTGACCATGGTGTGGCTGGCCAAGTGGATCCGAGAGAATGTCGCTGACAGTCGGGTCTTGATCATCACTGACCGTACCGAGCTCGACGAGCAGATAGAGAAGGTATTTGCCGGGGTTGAAGAGGAGATCCTGCGTACCAAGAGTGGGGCCGATCTGGTTCGCCGTCTTAACGAGGCACACCCTTGGCTGCTTTGCTCTTTGGTACACAAATTTGGCCGACACACGGAAGAAGAAGATGAGACGGCTGAGCGAGATGACGATGAATTTATCGCCGAGCTCAAAGCCAGCCTGCCGGCTGATTTTGCGGCCAAGGGCAAACTCTTTGTGTTTGTGGATGAGTGCCACCGTACCCAGTCGGGCAAGTTGCATGGGGCCATGAAGAGCATATTGCCCGAGGCACTTTTTATTGGCTTCACCGGCACACCCCTGATGAAGAAGGATAAGAAGAAGTCGGTAGAGGTGTTTGGCCCCTTCATCCACACCTACAAGTTTGACGAGGCTGTGAGCGATGGGGTGGTGCTGGACTTGCGTTATGAGGCCCGCGACATTGACCAACGGGTCAAGTCCCAGGCCAAGGTGGATGAATGGTTCGAGGTGAAGACCAAGGCGCTCTCCCGACTTGGTCGCCAGCAGTTAAAAGAGAAGTGGGCCTCGATGCAGAAGCTGCTCTCGAGCCGCTCACGACTCGAGCAGATCGTGGCCGATATCCTGCTCGATTTTGACCGAAAACAGCGCCTGGCGGATGGTCGTGGCAATGCCATGCTGGTGTGCTCCAGTGTCTATCAGGCTTGCAAAAGCTATGAGCTGTTCAGTCAGGCAGGATTTGCTGACAAGTGTGCCATCATCACCAGCTATCAGCCCAATGCCAGTAACATCAAAGGACAGACGACCGGTGCGGGGTTGACCGAAAAGCTGGCGAAATACCATATCTATCGCAAGATGCTGGCGAACTTTTTCAGCCAGAGCGAGGATGAGGCCGGCAAGCGGGTGGAGGAGTTTGAGAAAACGGTCAAACAGCGCTTTATCAAGGAGCCTGGTCGGATGCGGCTGCTGATTGTCGTGGACAAGCTGTTGACCGGTTTCGATGCGCCGTCGGCGACCTACCTTTACATCGATAAAAAGATGGCCGATCACAACCTTTTTCAAGCTATCTGTCGGGTCAACCGGCTCGATGGTGCCGATAAGGAGTATGGCTATATCGTCGATTACAAGGACTTGTTCCGCTCTCTTGAGAAAACCGTCAAGGATTATACGGCCGAGGCGTTTGAGGGTTATGACAAGGAGGATGTGGCTGGGTTGCTGAAAGATCGCTTGGCACAAGGGAAGCAAGACCTTGACGATGCCTTGGAGGCGGTGCGAACGCTCTGCGAACCGGTCAAGGCACCCCGCGAAGAGTTGGATTATCAGCATTACTTCTGCTGTGCTCCGGGAGCCGATGAGGATGAACTGCTCGACAAAGAGGCTCTGCGTTTAACCCTTTATCAATACGTCGCCAAGCTTATCCGTGCGTTTACCGCGCTGGCGGGGGAGATGGAAGAGGCCGGTTATAGCGCGAGCCAGGTTGCTGCAATCCGTCGTGAGGTGGAGCACTACAGCAAAGTGCGCGACATGATCAAAGTAGCCAGTAGTGATCACGTCGATATGAAGCAGTTCGAGCCGGCAATGCGGCAGATGCTGGATCTCTATATCGATGCCGACCCCAGTGAAACCCTGATGGACTTTGAAGAGCTGGGACTGTTGGAGCTGATCATCGAACGGGGTGCTGAAGGGCTTGAGGGGGCACCCGAGGGGCTGCGTAAAGACCCCGAGGCCATGGCTGAGGCGATTGAAAACAACGTGCGACGGACCATCGTCGACGAGAATCCGGTTAACCCCAAGTACTACGAAAAGATGTCGGTGCTGCTCGATGAGCTGATTGAGCTGCGTCGCTCTCAGGCTATCTCTTACCAGGAGTATCTGGAAAAGGTGCGCGAGCTGGCCATGAAGGTGAAACGTCCAGCCAGCGGGGGGGCACAGACCTATCCTGCGAGTGTCGATACTTCGGCCAAGCGTGCGCTATATGACAATTTGGGCCGTGATGAAGTGCTGGTGACCAAGATCGATACTGCCGTCAGATACACCAAAAAGGCGGACTGGCTCGGTGATCGCTTCAAAGAGCGGGAGGTTGCCTTTGCTATTGCCGAAGAGATCAAAGAGTACAATGTGACCGTCGCAGACGTGATGACTCTGGTAAAAGCCCAGCCGGAGTACCATTGATGGCGTTGGTTACCTTTGGTGAGCTGACTGTCGAGTTGCAGCGCAAAGGCATCAAAAATCTGCACATCAATGTGCTGCCCCCTGATGGACGGGTGCGTGTATCCGCTCCTGCTTCTTTGTCAGATACCGCCATTCGAGTTGCAGTGGTGAGAAGACTGGCCTGGATTCGGCAGCAGCAGGCTGCGTTTGTTGCACAGCCGCGTCAGAGCGAGCGCAAGATGTGTAGCGGAGAGACTCACTATCTTTGGGGGCGAGGCTACCGATTGGATGTGATCCCGACCGAGGGCACCCACAGCGTGAAGCTGCAGGGTGGCTGGATCCGTATGCGGGTGCCTGCACACTATGACGCAGACCGCCGCGAGGTGTTGCTCCTTGAGTGGTACCGCCAGTTGCTACGCCAGCGCTTGCCAGATCTTATCGCCAAGTGGAAGGAGACGTTAAAGGTGTCACCTTCCTTTGTGGGTATCAAACGCATGAAGACCATGTGGGGTAGCTGCAAAACAGATACTGCTCGCATCTGGATCAACCTCGAGTTGGTCAAGAAGCCCCCTGAATGTCTGGAATTTATTGTTGTTCACGAGATGGTGCATCTTTTAGAGCGAAAACATAACCAGCGATTTATCTCCCTGATGGATTTGCACTTGCCAAATTGGAGAGAGCACCGAGAGAAGCTAAACAAAATGCCGCTGGCGTTTAACCGGTGGGGGTATTAAATGTTTCTTTATGACCCATCGCAGTTTATCGAATGGCTTGGTTTTCCTTCACAAGGGGAATTTTTTCGAGGCGTGTTTACTTCCCCTAGCATAAATAAAGACAAGCTGTATCCTCCATGTGCCAAAACACTAAACAAGTATTTTTTATCATCAGGGGATGAGTGCCACAGTACTCAGTCAGAAAAATTCATCCAAAGATTGAAGGATATCTCAGTAGCTAGGGGTGTTAGTGCTGATTTTTTTGATACGCCATCTGAACCCATACTAATATCGCAATTTGCCATTCGTTATAAATGGCCAAGCATATTCAAAGGTCTTCAAATTACAGGCTATTACCCACAAACGTGTGCGCAAGCAGAATGTTTCCTATGTGAGTTGCAGATTTTATTGGATAGCCTAGATGGTCTTGGTGGGAGAAGTCGAGCCAAGAAAGTTTTAGAGAACGACTGGCTGAGAACTAGTCTAATGGAGTTGAATGTAGAGTTGCGAGTCAATGATATAGATTTTAACATGGGGCCTGAACAAAACAGGATCCTGTTTAGAACTCTACATTATTTCAATATATATCTTTTTATTAAGATGCTAGCGGCGTTTGATGCTGATTTTAACCGCCATGTGTCGATGGAACACAAACAATCGATATTTCTTAAAATGATGCCCACATCCCCACTAGATAAGTGGGTGCCTCATAGGTCTGGATTGTTTGAACCTCTTCTGAAACGTTTTGTATCCAAGTCAATAGGCTATCAGGCTTTTGCCAAGTACGCGGGTTGCAATGAAGATTCTATCGCAACCAGTTTACGTCAGTTTTATGCAAGAAAACGAAATATAAAATTTAAAACGGTTAGAGAATGGTTACGTGGAGCACTTGAAGAGTTAGCCAAGACAGAAGATTTTGATGTCGAGGAAGTTCTCCACTATTGTGAGCCGATGTGGGGCGTAGCGGATATATTATCTGGATGGATTCATGTAACGGGTGATCCAGAACTGGATCATGAAGTTGTTACATGTTTTAGCCATTACAATCGATTTTATAATGAAGCTATAGGCAGCAGGGAGCCATAGGCTCCCTGAAAAAGTCATTCATCATCTTCATCATCAGGGTGCTCATCGTAGCCCCGACTCTGCCAGTAGGCATCGTGCTCGGGGTTTAATTGACGCGAGCGGTTATCGTCGTCATCTTTTTTAGACATGTTGTTTCCTTACTTTTTAGTTTCCGGTTTTGGCGGGGTGACTGCAGCGGTTTTTTGTGCACGAGCGGTGAAACTGTCTTTACTCACACCACCTCCGTTACTCCGCGCTTCAGCACTATGGATACGAGATACGGCTTCTGTGGTCATTGGTTTTTTGCTGTTGCTCATCATAGATCTCCTTGTCATCTCCAGTGGGTGTACTGGATAACGACAATGTATGAAAAATGAAGCCATCTGACAGGGGGCAAAAAATGGAAATTTCTGTAGGGTATGGTGCAGAGGGGAGTTGGAATGCCGAGATGTAGTGGCCGAAAAATTGACTATGTGTTTAGCCTATGTCAGGTGATAACTAGATCTGTGCGGCCTGTGTTCACCACCTTTTTGCCTGTTTACGTAAGAGTTCGCCAGGTTTAACAGGTCTGGATAATGTGTTCACGGGAATGCAGTATTGATGAATTTCGTATCTATTTTCCATGGTATGACTATGTTTTGTTTATATTTTTATTAAAAATAAAAAGAGAGGTTGAATTTATGTTTTCTAACCAGCTTAACTTTATTTAACTGTCAGCGTTAATCTGATGGATAAATAAAATGCTTATCCGCCGGGTTGTAACAAATAAGTTCATGTGAGCCATCTCTCAATATTATTTAATATGGTTATCTATATGGTGATTAATCACCCTGAAATAAAGATGTATAAGCCGTAAATGAAGGGGGGAGTGAAAAAATGTGCTTTTTGAGCATCTATCAAGGTGGTGTCGAAGACTTCATCTTATGCATAGCAAAGCATCCATGATGACAAGGTTCCATTGAGACCCTTCAGGGTGGCCTGGTTATAATTAATGGTATCCCATTGTACTCTCGTTGGACAATGCTTGGAGGTGAGTGTTGGAGTGGTGTATTTTGCATAAACACTCACTTTAACCTCATCTTTTAATAGGTTTCGTGAGTTATCTGTGTAGCAGGCAGCTTCAGCAAGGCGTTGTGTAGAAGTGTCTGCCATTATATGGCAGCGCCAAATGCTAATTGCCATATTGTGGCACGGATTCTTGACATTGAGATAGTGGTTTCATTAACCTAACAGATTGTTTTTTTAAGGTTCTATTTTTTAATTAGTAGGGTTTGTGTACATGATAAAATCATAGATGTAAGAATGCAAAAACATAGAAAAATTTCCGATAAAAATTGCCATATTATGGCAATGCCCCTTCATATGCCATCACGCAAACCTTGTCATTAGCCAGCATTGAGGATGGTATTTTAATGGTCATGGCGTGGCTTATGGATTTTATATTGCTGCGTAATATTTTGTCCACGATGGGGAAGGGAGCCCACGATTTTCTTGTTTATATTTATTGGTTGGTAGTCTGGTTATATTTTTTTAGAGGGATGTGTAGTGGTCAACTAAATCCGGACACGTGGTTAAGCCTATTTTCGGCCTTCACTGGCGATACCCCTTATTGTGTTGATGCGGTCGCCGCTAGTTGTAGTCATCCATCAGGTAATAGCTGATATTCCGCTTCGTCTTCCGCAGGTTCATATATCCCGTTGTCGGGAGCCACTCTGACTTCAGGCTCTCATCGGCGCGTTATCCCAGCAGTTGCCACGCCGACTCATGCTCTGGGTCATGCGATAGCGCCACAGTCGTTGCCGAAATGCCCAGTTGCCATATTGGCTGCCCTGGTCGTAGTGACACAGCACGCCTGATGGGCAACCCCGCTGCTGATAGGCCATCTCCAGTGCTTTGATGGCCAGCTCTGCATCAGGCTTATCAGACATCGCCCAGCCCACGACCCTCCGGGTATGTAGGTCGAGCACTGCAGCCAGGTAATACCAGCGACACGCGGCCCAGACGTAGGTGATATCACAACACCACGCCTGATTGGCTTGCTGAACATCAAATTCACGGGCCAGCAGATTGGGGATATCCGGTCGCTCAGACCGGGCGACCTGATAGCGATGAGCGCCCGGTTGCTTGGATACCAGACCGGCTTCCTTCATCAGACTGCGCACTTTGAATCGGCCAATCTAATGCCCCAGCTCTCGCATCATCGACATCAAGGCGCGGCTGCCCGCTGAGTTGCGGCTTTCTTTTAACAAACGGCGCAACTCGCTGCGTTGCTGCATCCGCTCACGGTTAATCGTCCGCTTGCAGGTCAGATAGTCGTAAAAACAGGATGTTGGAACATCGAAAGCGCAGCAGACCAGAGTGATGGGGGCTTGCTCTCTTAATCGGTCTATCAGCACGTACGTGTGAACTCGTCCGTCATCAAGAGAGCCGTAGCCTTTTTTAGAATGTCCTTCTCGCGCTCGAGCCGATTGATGCGGGCTTCAAGCTCCTGGATTTTCTGCTGCTCCGGGATCAGCGCTTTGCTGATTGGGGTGGTGCCGGTTCGTTCGGATTGAAGCTGCTGAACCCAGCGGCGAAGTATGGTTTCACCGACATCCAGTGAACGACTCGCTTCGGGAACGGAGTATCCCTGGTCGAGCACCAGAGATGCGGCTTCGAGTTTGAATTCAGCAGTAAATGAGCGGCGTAATCTTGTCATTGAACACCTCTGGTCATGGTGGCGACTGTACCACCTAAAATGGTGTCCGTGATGATTAGACCACTACACTTGGCACTATGTAGTTTGGGGCCTTTGATTGGAAAAGGCTCCCGCCATGGCGGGAGCACTTCTTGTTGAGTTCTCTTTGCCGGATGTGATGAGTACAGGGAGTGCCACTAGTGTGGCAGCACTTGCAAATCCGCACTCTTGAGTTTGAAGGTACAGCCTTGCTGGATGAGCTCCTCCCGATTGGCCAGCACCAGCGGGTAGAGCAGGGGATGTTGTTGGTGTTCGCCGTTATAGCTCACCTGCATCCGCTCCAATGCGTAGTGCATCAAAGGGATGCGCTGGCTGATCAATAACTTGCCATCTGACATGGCGTAGTCGCTGGCGATGATGGCTTGCTGACCTTGACTAAGACTTGGATTGGGAACGACTACGCCGCTGACTTGGGTGTTCCACTCCAGATCCAGTTCCCTGCCATGGGGTGACGCATCCAGCAGGTCAGGTTCGCCACGAAAGCGGCTCATCACGAAGTCCAGATATTCTCCTTTCTTCTCGCAATAGGCCCGCACATGCCAGCGGATCCCGTCATAAACCAGGGTATGAGGCACGATATTGCGGCCGCTCTGCTCTTCTGAGCTCAGTGACACATAGTCCACATCTACCCGTAACTGGCCTCGAGCCGCTTGCACCAAACCACGTACGATCTTCGGGTCAATATGTCGGTTTGGCACATCCAGGATCTCTATGTGGCCGTAGCGCAGATCCATCAAGGGTAGGGTCAGAACCCCGGATTCGTGCTGGCGCTGATGCTGCTTCTCCCGGTGCAGCAGCATCAGATACTCGTCAACCTTGCCTTCACTAAAGCGGGGCACAAACTGGTCGGTTGGTTTGTATCCCTTCAGGCTCTTGTCATAAACCAGCCCGTCAGGTGCGTATTCGTTGAGGTAGAGGTTGATGTCTCGCGAGGCTTGCTGGCGACCGATATTGAAAACGGTTGTCAGGTGGTTGGTGGTGAGTCGTCCTTCCCACAACAAGACGATCTCCAGCAGGCGAAAACGCAGGGTTTGATCCCAGGTGAGCTCTTTGGGTGTCATATGTGCTCCAAAATGCGACATGTGTATGTAACCAGTATCGGCATGAGTATACAGGATACATATAATGAGTCCATCTAAAGCGGCACCAAAGGAGAATGTCATGAACGGTAAACTGGATACTACCTATAGCCATCATGCGTCATGCCGGATGCAGCAACGTGGCATCGCACCCGAGCTTGTAGAAGTGCTCCTGAACATCGGATGCTCTACTTATCACAAGGGGCGCGAACTGGTTTATCTCGATCGCAAAGGATTGGCAATGCTGCAAGCCAGCTGGGGCTTGCCAGCGGAATTCTGCCAGCGTCTGCGTCGTCACTATCTGGTGCTGCAGGGCGGCGAGATTGTCACCGTTGGCCACAAAACCACCCATTTCAAACGCGATCGCCACTGAGGCACTATGAACCAACATCTGGTACCGGGTCAGGGGGATGCCCCCCTGATCAAGGGGATTGCTTGCCTGCTGTCAGCTGAGCGAGTCACGGAACTGACCTCTTTACTTGGCAAGAGGGGGGCTCACCAAGTTCGTGGGGCATCACCGCTGGCGGTTGTGACCGCATTGGCGATCCATATCGAGCAACATCGGCTGGATCGCACGTTACTGCCCATATACCAGGGGCGTGAGCAACTGATGGCCGGAGCTGCTGACTTGCTGGGGAGAGAGGCAAGTTTTGAAGATCAAGACGCGTTTCGCCTGCTGGCACTGCTGCTCGACAAATTGCTGCGGGGAGGGGGTGACAGCCGTCAGACCAAACTGGATGGACTCACACCTAGCGTGATGGAGCAGCGGGCACTGGCGGCCATATCCCCGAATACCGGTTCCGTAGTGCGCGGCAGCTGGCGGCGCAAGTCACGTAATCAGTTGGGTCATGCCAGTTGGTTGGATGTGGTGGAAGCGGCCCTTTGGTGTTTCTGGCATGGTGACGCCTTGGAAAGCGGCGAAGTATTGCTCGGCGTGCTGTTGGGTCGGGATGAGCGAGTAAGGGGGGTCTATGGTTTGCTGGCCGGGGCTTTCTACATGAACAAGTCAGCTGGGTGCTGATTAGGCTGTTTGAATGTTATTTCAAGGTATTGAAATATAACTGTAAATTGAACTTATGCAGTTTATGACCACGAACTTCTGCATGTTGTGTTTCACACATGAAACAGCTGGACTGGCCTTACTTGTTTTTTGCGGCCAAAGTGGATGAAGTCCTGGCTGTTCAGTTGCTCAAACGAACACCGTTACTATCTGTAGCAATGGTCCTCAAATTTCATCATGTCCCAATTGTGTACCGCGCTCATCAGCGTAAGAACCATAAACCTTTATAAATCAGTTCATTAAAAAACACATATTGCAAAACATGGAAGTAGAAGGTGGGCCCGCTGCCCGGGTGCGCTGTGTTGCTCATGTTGTTCGAGATGGGGTATCCGGTGACGGAGGCGTCAGGCGCCAAGGTGGGGGTGCCATGCACCGCAGTTGCTAGCATGGTAAACCATAGCGCAGGCAGAGCGAAGTCCGGTACGCCTGCCTGGCGGTTTAACGAGCAGCGTGGCGCGACCTGGCGATGGTCCGGCCTCTACCGCTCGGGAAAGAGGGGGGTCAGGCTGTCCAGGTCCAGCAGGGTGAAATAGCCGCCCGCGTGGGGATACCAGCCGCCGGTGTCGATGTAGTAGACATTGCCAAGGCGCACCGGGACGCTCACCGGGGTGTGGCCCACCACCAGGGCGACCAGATCCTCGATGCCGCTCTCGTCCAGCAGCTCGATGCGGCGCCGTGACCAGAGGCTGACGTTCTTGATGGCCCGAAGCGTCCCGCCGCCGACCCCCGCCTCCAGCCGGTCCAGCAGGCCTTGCCAGGTGGGGAAGGGGCAATCGGCGTGGAGCAGGCCGACGGGCCCGCGGCGGGTCTGCACCTCGATGGCGAGGGGCAGGGTGCGGTAGCAGGCGGCGAACAGGGCCTGCTTGTCCTGGCTCAGCTGCGCAAACCACCCTCCGCCATTCTGGATCCAGTTTTCCCGATCGCAGCTCTCATGGCGGCAGACGTAGTCGTCGTGATTGCCGCACACCGGGTGGAACCAGGGGCGTGCCAGCCAGTCCAGGGCCTTGGCGCACTCGGGCCCGCGATCGGTCAGATCTCCCACACTGAAGAGGCGATCCCGCTCGGGGTTGAAGTCGATGCTGTCCAGTGCCTGCTGCAACAGCGCAAAGTAGCCGTGGATATCGCCCACCGCCAGATCGCGCCCCAGAAGATTGGGGGAAAAGCGGCGGATGAGGGGGGACGGGGTCATGGCTTGCCTCCTTGCCTGCGCAGTGTGTGGAGCGCGGATGCGCGACGCGGCGTGAACGGCGCAGGAATACAGGGAGCATGGCACGCTCTGCCAGAACCTTGAAGGGGAGGGGGGCCTGTGTCAGCGGAACACCCGGGATAAAAAATGCCAGTCGATGTCGACTGGCATTTTTGATGGACGACGGATTCCGGGATCAGAGCAGGTCTTCGAGCTGGTACTTCTTGAGCAGGGTGTCGAAGGTGCCGTCGGCCTTGACGCTGTCGATGGCGGCATCGAAGCGAGCCTTGAGCTTGTCGTCGTGCTTGCGCAGGGCCACCGCGACCCCTTCGCCCAGGATCTTGTCCTGGGTGCCGTTGAACTGGGGACCGACGAAGGCGAACTGCTTGCCCATCTCCTTGTCGAGGAAGCCGACCTTCAACTGCACCATGTTGCCGAAGGTGTAGTCGGCGCGGCCGGACTGCAGATCCAGCATGGGGGACTGGGCGTTGACGTAGCGCTTGATCTTGGCCACGTCGCCGTAGCGGGCGGTGACGAAGTTGTCCTGGGGCGTGCCCTCCTGCACCGCGATCACCTTGTCCTTGAAGTGCGCCGGCTCGTCGGCGAAGTCGGCGGCCTTGTCGCTGCGCCCCACGAAGCGGTTCTGCATCATGTAGTAGACCTGGCTGAAGTCCACCTTCTGGCGCCGCTCGTCGGTGATGTTCATGGAGGACATGATGGCGTCGTACTTGCGCACCTGCAGGCCGGGGAGCAGGGCATCCCAGGGCTGGTTGATCACCTCGCACTCGGTCTTCATGGCCTCGCACAGGGCGTAGGCCAGCTCGACCTCGAAGCCGCCGAGCTTGCCGCTGCTGTCGACCATTTCGAAGGGGGGATAGGTGGCGTCGGTGGCGATCACCAGGGGTTTGGCGGCGGCCTGGCCTGTGGTGGCCAGGGCCACCAGCATCATTGCGGTGTTGAGTTTCATAGTCAGTCCCTTGAGTGTGGCGTCATGTCGATGGTCGTAACGGATGTCGGCCTAGGGGCCGACGGCTATCTTGCGATGGGCGAGAGCCGGCAGCTGGCTGCGCACCGTGCGCTGGGCCGCCAGATCCAGGGTGGCGATGGCCATGCCCTGACCCTCCTCGACCCGGGCCAATACCCGGCCCCAGGGATCGATGATCATGCTGTGGCCGAAGGTGCGCCGCCCACCGGGGTGGTGTCCCCCCTGAGCCGAGGCCAGCACGAAGGCCAGGTTCTCCACTGCCCGGGCCCGCAGCAGCAGCTCCCAGTGCGCGAGCCCCGTGGTGTGGGTGAAGGCGGCGGGCAGGGCGATGAGATCGGGGGCCGGCCCCAGCCGGAACAGCTCCGGGAAGCGCAGGTCGTAGCAGATCCCGAGGCGCAGCAGCCCCCAGGGCAGGGGATGGCTCACCACCGCCTCCCCCGGGGTCATGGTCGCGGCCTCGTCATACTGCTCCTGCCCGGTGCAAAAGCCAAACAGATGCAGCTTGTCGTAGCGGCAGGCCAGGTTGCCCTCGGGGTCGACGAGCAGGCTGCTGTTGTGCATCTTGCCGGGCTCGTGGCTGGCCAGCGGCAATGTGCCGGCCAGGATCCAGATCCCGAGTTCCCGGGCCAGCCCCTGTACCCAGGCCAGCAGGGGGTGATCGCCGACGGGGGCGGCCAGGGCGACCCGTGCCCGCTCATCTTCTGGCATCAGGTAGAAGTACTCGGGCAACTGGGCGAACTCGGCTCCCTCGGCCGCCGCCTGGCGCAGCAGCACCTCGGCCTGGGTCAGGTTGTGGTCGAGGTCATCCCCGGAGACCATCTGCAGCACGGCGACGCGTACGCTGTCCATGTGGCCTCCTAGACGCGGCACAGGCGCTCGGCGCCCGCCAGCAGGGTGTCGTCATCCTTGGAGAAGGAGAGGCGGATGACACGTTGATCCGTGCCGTCGTGATAGAAGGCGGAGACGGGGATGGTGGCGACCCCGTGATCGCGGATCAGCCGCTGCACGAACAGGCTGTCCGGCTCGTCGCTGATGCGCTCGTAGCTGGCCAGCATGAAGAAGCTGCCCGCCGAGGGGAGCAGGGTCAGGCGCGAATCCGCCAGGGCCGAGGCCAGCAAGTCGCGCTTGCGCTGGTAGAAGGCCGCCAGCCCCTGGTAGTGGGCCGGTTGCTGCAACAGGTGGGCGAAGCCGTACTGCATGGGGGTGTCGGCGGCGAACATGGCGAACTGGTGCACCTTGCGGATCTCCTCCATCAGGGGACGGGGGGCCACGCAGTACCCCACGCGCCAGCCGGTGACGTGGAAGGTCTTGCCGAAGGAGAAGACGGCGACCGAGCGCTCCACCAGCTCCGGGTAACGGATGACGCTCTGGTGCAGGGCGCCGTCGAACACCACGTGCTCGTAGACCTCGTCCGAGAGGATCAGGATGTCGGTGCCGCGCACCAGGCGGGCAAGGTGCTCCTGATCCCCTGCCTGCCAGACGGTGCCGGTCGGATTGTGGGGAGTGTTGAGCACTATCATGCGGGTGCGCGGAGTGATGCGGGCGGCCACCTCGTCCCAGGGGATGGCAAAGTCCGGTGCCTTGAGGGCGATCACCACAGGGGTGGCTCCCTGCAGCTGGATCATGGGGCGGTAGCTGTCGAACGCCGGCTCGAACATGATCACCTCGTCACCGGGGTGAACCAGGGCGGTGATGGCGCAGAACAGGGCCTCGCTGGCGCTGGCGGTGATGGTGATCTCCTCGCCCGCGTCATAGTGGTGGCCGTAGCTGGTCGCAATCTTGGCCACCAGTTGTTCGCGCAGGGCGGGCAGCCCGGTCATGGGGGCGTACTGGTTCTCGCCGGCCAGCATGGCCTCGTGGGTCACCCGGATGAGCTCGGGATCGCAGGGGAAACTCGGCGCCCCCTGGGAGAGGTTGATGCTGGGGTGGCGGGCGGCCAGATCCCCGATCACGGTGAAGATGGTGGTGCCCACCTGGGGCAGTTTGCTGGAAACCTGGGGGATGGACATGGCGCCGTCACCTGAGTGTGGGAATGAGGTCCTTTTTTAGCCCCCTGAGCGCTTGCCGGACAACGGATTATTCGGCATGGTATGCATGAGTTTTTCTCAAGCATGGAGGCTTGTCATGTTGTTCACCCCGCCGCGCACCCAGCTGCCCCTCTACGGTTTGCAGGTCTTCGAGTGCGCCGCCCGTCACTTGAGCTTCACCCTGGCCGCCGACGAGCTGTGCGTCAGCCAGGGGGCCGTGAGCAAGCAGATCGCCCAGCTGGAGGCGCGACTGGGACACCTGCTGTTCGTGCGCGGCACCCGCAGCCTGACCCTGACCCCGGCCGCCGAGCGCCTGCTGCCCTTCATCCGGGAGGGGCTGGTGCGCATGGGGGAGGGGCTCAGCGCCCTGCAGGCCCTGCCCCACGAGCAGGCCATCAGCATCAAGGTGCCCTCCTGCGCCAGCCGCTGGCTGCTGCGGCGGCTGCAGGCGTTCGAGGGGGAGGCGGTGGAGGTGCGCGGCAGCCACCACCACGGCATCGACTTCTCCCGGGAGCCGTTCGATCTCGCCATTGTCTACCAGCCCTGCCTGGGGCGTTATCCCAACAGCCAGCCTCTGTTTCGGGAGCGGTTGACCCCGGTCTGCGCCCCGGCGTTTGCCGCCAAGCACCGTCTGTTCGAGCGCTCCCTAGAGGAGCTCCCCTTGCTCCCCCTGATCCATGCCAGCGTGGATCGCCGGGACTGGCGCAACTGGTTTGCCACCTTCATCGCGACCCCCTGGCAGCCTCAGGGAGGGCAGCTGTTCGATACCCTGGACTTGGCGATGAATGCCGCGTTGCAGGGGTTTGGCCTCTCCCTCGGGGATCCCACCATAGTGGCCGAGGAGCTGGAGAGTGGCGCCCTGGTGGCCCCCTTCGCCCCCGTGCTGGAGACGGATCACGAATACGCCCTGATCGCCCGCCCCGACAGCCAGCGCCACGGGGTGGAGAGGGTCTGTCACTGGCTGCTGGCGGGGGGCGCCCAGCCCTGACAGGCCAGAAAAAGAGACAGCCCCGCGGGCGGGGCTGTTTCGTGGGGTGACGGGAAGGGGTCAGTTGCAGATCTTGTAGTAGACCTCGTTCCAGCGCAGCTGCTCCTTGAGCACGGGGATGCGAGTGTGCTCGTCGATCACCACGAACTCGATGCCCAGGATGTCGGCGAAGGTGCGCAGCTGCTCGATGTCCACCGCCTGGGTGAAGACGGCGTGGTGGGCCGCGCCCGCCAGGATCCAGGCTTCGGCGCTGGTCTGCAGATCAGGCAGGGGTTTCCACAGGGCGCTGGCCACCGGGAGTTTCGGCATGGCCTGTGGCAAGTCCACCACCTCCAGCTGATTGACCACCAGACGGAAGCGGTTGCCCATGTCGATGAGGCTGGCGTTGACCGCCTTGCCGGCTGGCGCCGCAAACAGCAGGCGGGCCGGATCGGCCTTCTTGCCAATCCCCAGGTGCTGGGCGTCCAGCACGGGTTTGCCGGCGGCAATGGAGGGGCAGACCTCCAGCATGTGGGCCCCCAGCACCAGGTTGTTGCCCGTCTCCAGGTGGTAGGTGTAGTCCTCCATGAAGGAGGTGCCCCCCGGCAGGCCAGCCCCCATCACCTTGAGGGTGCGCAGCAGGGCCGCCGTCTTCCAGTCCCCTTCCGCCCCGAAGCCGAAGCCTTGCTGCATCAGGCGCTGGCAGGCGAGGCCCGGCAGCTGGTGCAGGCCATAGAGATCCTCGAAGGTGGTGGTGAAGGCGCCGAAGCCGCCGTCGGTGAGGAACTTCTTCATCCCCAGCTCCTGGCGCGCCGCCTCATACAGGGAGGCACGCAGCGGGCCGCCCGCCTGCACCGCCTCGGTCAGGGTGTAGGTCGCCTCATATTCGGCCAGCAGCGCCTCGATGTCGCTGTCGGGCACGGCGTCGATCACCTTCACCAGATCCCCCACCGGGTGGTAGTTCACCTGATAGCCGAACTGGATCTGGGCCTCAATCTTGTCGCCCTCGGTGACCGCCACGTTGCGCATGTTGTCGCCAAATCGGGCGATCTTGAGGTGGCGGCTGTCGTGGATGGCGGCGGCGACCCGCATCCAGTTGCCTATCTTCTGCCTGGCCTCTTCCTCCTGCCAGTGACCCACCACCACGGTGCGGGGCAGGCGCAGGCGGGCCCCCATGAAGCCGAACTCGCGCCCGCCGTGGGCGGTCTGGTTCAGGTTCATGAAGTCCATGTCGATCTCGCTCCAAGGGAGATCCCGGTTGAACTGGGTGTGGAACTGCAGCAGGGGCTTTTGCAGCTGGCTGAGGGCCGGGATCCACATCTTGGCGGGGGAGAAGGTGTGCATCCACACCATGAGCCCGACGCAGCGCTCGTCGTGGTTCGCATCCCGGGCCACCGCGCTGATTTCATCCAGTGTGGTGCCGGTGGGTTTGAGCACTATCTTGAGGGGCAAACCCGCCCCCTCGTTGAGCTGGCTGGTGATGGTGTGGGCGTGATCGGCCACCTGCTTCAATGTGGTGGCGCCATATAGGTGCTGGCTGCCGACCAGGAACCACACTTCCAGCTGTTTCATCAATTCCATCTTGGTGTCCTCTCGTTAGGCTTTTGTCTGGCCGTAATAGGCGTGTTTGCCATGCTTGCGCTGGTAGTGCTTCTCCAGCAGGTAATCGGGCAGGGGGCGGGCTCCCGGGTTGATCTGGCCGGTGAGCCAGGCCATGCGGGCCACCTCTTCCAGCACCACGGCATTGTGTACCGCGTCCTCGGCGCTCTTGCCCCAGCTGAAGGGGCCGTGGTTGGCCACCAGCACCCCCGGCATGGTGAGGATGGGGGTCTGTTTGAGGGTTTCGACGATGAGATGACCGGTCAGCCCCTCGTAGTCCTCCTCGACCTCTCCCGGGGTGAGCAGGCGGGAGCAGGGGATCTCGCCGTGAAAGTAGTCGGCCTGGGTGGTGCCGAAAATGGGGATGGGGCGCCCCGCCTGGGCCCAGGCGGTGGCATGGGTGGAGTGGGTGTGCACCACGCCGCCAAGCTCGGGATAGGCGCGATAGAGCACCAGGTGGGTGGCGGTGTCGGAGGAGGGGCGAAGGTCCCCCTCAACCTGCTTGCCGGCGAGATCCAGCACCACCATGTCCTCGACTCGCATCCGCTCGTAGCTGACGCCGCTCGGTTTTATCACCACCAGGCCTTGTTCCCGGTCTATGCCGCTCACGTTGCCCCAGGTGAAGGTCACCAGGCCGTGGCGCGGCAGATCCAGGTTGGCGGCGAGCACCTGCTCCTTGAGGATCTTGAGGTTCATGCCTGTCCCCCCCGGTTGTAGAGGGGCTCGGCGGCGGCGCCCCAGGCGAGGTAGCGCTGGTAGAGGCGCTCGTACTCGGCGACCCGCTCGGGCTGCGGTTGGTGGGTGCGCTCCACGGCGCTCGCCATGTGGCGCTGGGCCTCGGCCACATCGGGATGGATCCCGGCCGCCACGGCGGCGAAGATGGCCGCCCCCAGGGCGCAGCACTGATCCGAGGCCACTACCTGGATGGGCCTGTTCATGACGTCGGCGCAGGTCTGCATCACGGTGGTGGACTTGCGGGCGATGCCGCCGAGCGCGATCACCTGCTCCACCGGCACCTGCTGGTGGGTCAAACACTCCATGATGCTGCGGGCGCCGAAGGCGGTGGAGGCCACCAGGGCGCCGAAGAGATCGGGGGCATCGGTGCCGAGGTTGATCCCCGTGAGGGTGCCCTGCAGGCGCTGGTTGGCATAAGGGGTGCGGCGGCCGTTGAACCAGTCGAGCACCACCGGGAGGTGGGCGAGATCGCGCTGCTGCTCCCAGGCGGCGGCGAGGCTGGGTAGCAGCTCCCGCTTGTGGGCCTCGATGGCGGTGCGAAGCTCCGGATACTGGGCGGCGAGGCTGTCAAGGGGCCAGCCGAGCTGGCGCTGATACCAGGCATAGATGTCACCGAACGCCGATTGTCCCGCCTCCAGCCCCACCATGCCCGGCACCACGCTGCCATCCACCTGGCCGCAGATCCCGGCAATGGCCCGATCGCCTATGGTGGCTTCGTCGGCGATCAGAATGTCGCAGGTGGAGGTGCCTATCACCTTGACCAGGGCATTGTTGCCGGCCCCGGCTCCCACCGCCCCCATGTGGCAGTCGAAGGCGCCGCCGGCGATCACCACCTCGCAGGAGAGGTGCAGCCGCTCCGCCCATTCGGGCGTCAGGGTGCCGACCGGCAGATCGGCGGTCCAGCTGTCGGTAAAGAGGGGATAGTCGAGATCCTCGGTCAACAACGGATCCAGGGCGTTGAGGAAGTCGGCGGGGGGCAGGCCGCCCCAGCTCGGGTGCCAGAGGGACTTGTGGCCGGCGGCGCAGCGACCGCGCTTGAGGGTGGCCGGAGCCTGGGTGCCGCTCAGGATGGCGGGCACCCAGTCGCACAGTTCGACCCAGTTGCAGGCGGCGGCGCGCACGGCGGCATCGGCTCGAGAGACGTGCAGGAGCTTGGCCCAGAACCACTCGGAGGAGTAGATGCCGCCGATGTAGCGGCTGTAGTCGGGGAACTGGCCGCCGTGGCACAGGGCGGTGATGGCCTCCGCCTCCTCAATGGCGGTGTGATCCTTCCACAGCACGAACATGGCGTTGGGGTTGTCGGCAAACTCCGGACGCAGGGCCAGCACCCGGCCCTCCTCATCGATGGGGGCGGGGGTGGAGCCCGTGCTGTCCACCCCGATGCCGCGCACGGCGGCGCGCTGGCCCGGGGTGAGCTGGCTCACCACCGCCACCACCGCCTGCTCCATGGATTCCAGGTAGTCGAGGGGGTGGTGGCGGAACTGGTTGTTGACCGGCTGGCAGTAGAGACCTGCCTGCCAGCGGGGGTAATAGACGACGTGGGTCGCCAGCTCGGCGCCATCCTGGCAGCGCACGGCGAGTGCCCTGACCGAGTCGCTGCCGAAATCGAGTCCGATGACGATGTGCTCAGACATAAGTGCTCCTGACCATCAATGGGGGTAACTGGGGAGGAACCATAGGAGATGGGGGGGAGGGGCGGTTAGCCATCGGCTGCTGTAAATATGGATTTTAACGCTGTCAGCAAGAGAGGGTGACGACCATCGAAAATTCAATATGTGACGAAATTGCTAATTCCATGGACGAAATGGCTGCAATTTCATGGCGTGATCCTGCTCTCCATTTTTGATGGTGAAAACGATTACAACTTGGTTCGCTTACATAGCAACAACAATAACGTCCTGTTTAAGCATGTTTTTATAGGCTGCGAGTTGACTGGCTCAATGAGTGGCACTGCGTGGATACATGGATTGATAGAACCGTTGGAGACATTCGCATGAACAAAATCGTTAAAGGCATGATCGCGATGGGCGTCGCCCTTGGTATGGCAAATTCTGCTTTCGCCGCCGAGACGCTGAAGCTGGGCTACCTGGTCAAGCAGCCGGAAGAGCCCTGGTTCCAGACCGAGTGGAACTTCGCCGACAAGGCGGGCAAGGATCTCGGCTTCGAGGTGATCAAGATAGCCGTGCCCGATGGGGAGAAGACCCTCAACGCCATCGACAGCCTGGCGGCCAACGGGGCCAAGGGCTTCGTCATCTGTACCCCTGATCCCAAGCTGGGTGCGGCCATCATGGCCAAGGCCAGGAGCATGGATCTGAAGGTCATCACCGTGGATGACCAGTTCGTCAATGCCAAGGGCCAGCCCATGGAGCAGGTGCCCCTGGTGATGATGGCCGCCACCAAGATTGGCGAGCGTCAGGGTCAGGAGCTCTACAAGGAGATGCAGAAGCGCCAGTGGGATCCGAAGAGCAGCGCCGTGCTCGCCATCACCGCTGACGAGCTGGATACCGCCCGTCGCCGGGTTGAAGGCTCCCTCGGTGCCCTGAAGGCCGCCGGCTTCCCCGAAGGCCAGATCCACCGCGCCCCCACCAAGAGCAACGACATTCCGGGGGCCCTGGATGCCGCCAACTCCATGCTGGTGCAGCACCCCGAGGTCAAGAACTGGCTCATCGTCGGCATGAATGACAACACAGTGCTCGGCGGCGTGCGCGCCACCGAAGGGCAGGGCTTCAAGCCGGAGAACGTCATCGGCATCGGCATCAACGGGGTGGATGCGGTGAACGAGCTCTCCAAGTCCAGCGCCACCGGCTTCCTCGGCTCCCTGCTGCCAAGCCCGGACGTGCACGGTTACAAGAGCATCCAGATGCTTCATGACTGGGTTGTCAACGACGCCGAGCCCGCCAAATTCACCGAGGTGACCGACGTGGTGCTCATCACCCGCGACAACTTCAAGGCCGAGCTGCAGAAGAAAGGGTTGTAATCGCCCACCCCTGGTACCCATGCCGGCATGGCGCCCCGCGTCATGCCGGCTGACTGGAGTCATTCCATGAATCACGTTCCATATCTGGAGTTTTGCGGCATCAGCAAGGAGTTTCCCGGCGTCAAGGCGCTGCAGAACGTCTCCTTCTCCTGCCAGCGGGGCACGGTGCACGCCCTGATGGGGGAAAACGGTGCCGGCAAGTCCACCCTGCTCAAGATCCTGAGCGGTTTTCAGGCGCCCACCCGCGGGGTGGTGAAGCTGGCCGGCCAGGAGAAGGTGTTCCAGAACACGGTCGACGCCCTGGAGAGCGGGATCGCCATCATCTATCAGGAGCTGCACCTGGTGCCCGAGATGACGGTGGCCGAGAACATCTACCTCGGCCAGCTGCCGACCCGGCGCGGCGTCATCGATCGGGAGAAGCTCTACCAGGATGCGACGAAGCAGCTTGCGCGCCTGGGGATGGACGTCTCCCCCGAGACGCCGCTCAAGTACCTGTCCCTGGGCCAGTGGCAGATGGTGGAGATCGCCAAGGCCCTGACCCGGGATGCCAGCGTCATCGCCTTCGACGAGCCGACCAGCAGCCTGTCGTCGCGCGAGATTGAGCAGCTGTTCCGGGTCATCCGCCAGCTGCGGGACGAGGGCAAGGTCATCCTCTACGTCTCTCACCGCATGGACGAGATCTTCGCCCTGTGCGACGCCATCACGGTGTTCAAGGATGGCCAGTTCGTGCGCACCTTCGCCTCCATGGCCGAGGTGGACCGGGATCTGCTGGTCAAGACCATGGTGGGGCGCGAGCTCACCGACATCTATGGCTACAGCCCCAGAGCACACGGGGAGGTGGGCCTTAGGGTGAAGAACCTGATGGGACCCGGCCTCAAGGCGCCGGTGTCGCTTGAGGTCAAGCGCGGGGAGATCCTCGGCATCTTCGGCCTGGTGGGGGCCGGGCGCAGCGAGCTGATGAAGCTCATCTTCGGCGCCGAGACGCCCCGTGGCGGCGAGATTTCGGTGTTTGGCAAGGAGGTGGTCGTTCGCAACCCCATCGACGCCATTCGCAGCGGCATCATGCTCTGCACCGAAGACCGCAAGGCCCTCGGCATCATCCCCATCCACTCGGTGCAGGAGAACATCAACATCAGCGCCCGCCGCCACCAGGCGTGGGGGGGCTTCTGGATCAACCAGAAATGGGAGGACGAGAACGCGCGGCTGCGGATCCGCGACATGAGGGTCAAGACCCCGTCCCCCCATCAGGCCATCATGAATCTCTCCGGCGGCAACCAGCAGAAGGCCATTCTGGGGCGCTGGCTGTCGGAGGACATGAAGGTCATTTTGCTCGACGAGCCGACCCGCGGCATCGACGTCGGGGCGAAAAACGAGATTTACAACGTGATTTACGATCTGGCCAGGGTCGGCATCGCCGTGGTGGTGGTCTCCAGCGAGTTGCCGGAGGTGCTGGGCATCGCGGATCGGATCATGGTCATGCGGGAGGGGGAGATCGCGGGCGAGCTTTCCCACGACGACGCCAACGAGGTCAAGGCGCTCAATCTGGCCATGCCGGCCCGTTGACCCCTCTGACCGCAACGAGATAGCACCCGGAATTTTCAGGAGAAATACCATGACTACAACGACTTCTGCCGGCCAGGTCGGCACCGCGGCAGCCAGCGGCTCCCGGCTGCAACTGGCCCGCATCTGGGATCAGTACGGCATGCTGGTGATCTTCGCCATCCTGTTCCTGCTGGCCTGCGTGCTGGTCCCCAACTTTGCCAGCCTGATCAACATGCGAGGGCTCGGGCTCGCCGTCTCCATGTCGGGCATGGTGGCCTGCGGCATGCTGTTCTGCCTCGCCTCCGGCGAGTTCGACATGTCCGTCGGCTCCGTGGTGGCCTGCTCCGGCGTCGCCTGCGCGGTGGGCATCAACGCCACCGAGAGCATCACCCTCGGCATCCTGGCCGGCCTCTTCGTGGGGGTCTTCTTTGGCCTCATCAACGGCATCGTG
Organism: Aeromonas sp. FDAARGOS 1415; assembly: GCF_019048365.1. Classification (NCBI taxonomy): domain Bacteria; kingdom Pseudomonadati; phylum Pseudomonadota; class Gammaproteobacteria; order Aeromonadales; family Aeromonadaceae; genus Aeromonas; species Aeromonas sp. FDAARGOS 1415. The sequence continues at coordinate 3,217,555 of NZ_CP077363.1, forward strand.
GTGGCCAAGTTCAAGATCAACGCCCTCATCACCACCCTCGCCACCATGCAGATGGCGCGCGGGGTGGGCTACATCATCTCCGACGGCAAGGCGGTGGGCATCGTCGAGGAGGGCTTCTTCGAGCTCGGCAACTCCGCCCTGCTCGGCATCCCGACGCCCATCTGGCTGACCGCCGTCTGCTTCGTGCTCTTCGGCTTGCTGCTCAACAAGACCACCTTCGGCCGCAATACCCTGGCCATGGGGGGCAACGAGGAGGCGGCACGCCTTGCCGGGGTCAACGTGGTACGCACCAAGATCATCATCTTCACCATGACCGGGCTGATTGCCTCCATCGCGGGCATCATACTCGCGTCGCGCATGACCTCGGGCCAGCCCATGACCTCCATCGGCTTCGAGCTGGTGGTGATTTCGGCCTGCGTGCTGGGTGGCGTCTCCATGAAGGGGGGCATCGGCAAGATCTCCTACATCATCGCCGGGGTGCTGATTTTGGGGCTAATGGAAAACGCCATGAACCTGCTCAACATCTCCCCGTTTGCCCAGTACGTGGTGCGCGGTCTCATCCTGCTCGCCGCCGTGCTGTTCGACCGCTACAAGCAGGTGCGCAAGGCCCGTCTCTGAGTGGTTTTTCTCCTCCTCACCAGGCCGGATGTGCGCCGGCCTGGTGCTCCCCTCGGGCAAGCTGTGAGCCAGTTCAACAATTTCACAACAGGCTGCGTGCGAACTTAGGGGGTTCCTACCCCGGATCTCTACAATGGCCCATGTCGACTTTTTTACCGAAACCCTGTTTTCCGCCATGTCCTCGATGCAAAAAGAGAAGCCGAAACAACTCAATCCCCTGCTGCCCGGTTACGCGTTCGATGTCTTTCTGGTGTCGGGCATGACCCCCATCGAGCAGGGGAGTGCGCTCGATTTCACCATCGACAGGCCCCACGGCATGAAGGGGTTCATCGTCAATCTGACCATCAGGGGCAAGGGGCAGATCTTCCAGGGGGGCCAGGCCTTCACCGTGGAGCCTGGCGACCTGCTGCTGTTCCCGCCCGCCGCCGTGCACCATTACGGCCGGGCGCCGGATGCCCGGGAGTGGTATCACCGCTGGGTCTATTTCCGGCCGCGGGCCTATTGGGCAGACTGGCTCAAGTGGCCCCAGGTGACGGAGCGGGTGGGGCGCTTGCAACTGCCAGACAGCCAGCTGCTCGCCGAGTTCGATGCCCTTTTCCTCGACATCGAGGAGACCCACAAGCAGCTGAGGCCCATGTCGGAGCAGCTGGCCATGAACCTGCTTGAGCGGCTGCTCATTCGCTGCTACGAGGCCTCCTCCCAGGACGCTTATCCCGCCATCGATCACCGGGTTCACGAGGCGTGCCAGATCCTGAGCGAGTCGCTCTCGGCCGAGATCTCGGTGGAGGCCCTGGCGGAGCAGGTGTTTTTGTCCCCCTCGCGACTGGCACACCTGTTTCGCGAGCAGGTGGGGGTGAGCATAGTGCGCTGGCGCGAGGATCAGCGCATCATGCGGGCCAAGCTGCTGTTGCAGACCACGCCGCTGTCGGTGGCCACCATAGGCCAGCAGGTGGGTTATGACGATCAGCTCTACTTCTCCAGGGTGTTCCGAAAGCGGGTCGGGGTCAGCCCCACCGAATATCGCAAATGCGCCACCCTGCTGTGAGGCGGCCATTCAGACAACAAAGCCCTCGTGATGAGGGCTTTGTTGTTTCGGGACAGAGGGAGGCTATCAGCCCTGACGGGCCTTGAACCTGGGGTTGCTCTTGCAGATGACGAACAGCTTGCCGCGCCGGCGCACGACCTGGCAGTCCGGGTGGCGTGACTTGGCGGATTTCAGGGAGGCGAGAACCTTCATTTTTGCTCTTTTCCTTTGCTGAAGAATTGACCGAATCGCTGGCCGAAGCGGGCGACTTGTCCCTCCTTGCCGACCTGCTTCTGCTTGCCGGTGTAGAAGGGGTGAGAAGCGCTGGAGACATCCAGCGTCACATAGGGGTAGGTGTTGCCATCTTCCCACTCCTTGGTGCGGTCGGTGGCCAGCGTGGAGCCGATCAGAAAGTAGGTGTTGCTGGCGAGATCGTGGAACAGAACCTTGCGGTATTCAGGGTGAATATGGGGACGCATGATGACCTTGTTTGTTATGTTGTAACATAACCAAATGATGCAATGGATGAGAATCAATATCAACTGTTTTTCTCGCCTGACCGTGCGAAGAGGCCGAAAGCACCGGCTCATCAGGAAAGTGGGATGGTACAAGTCGGGAGGGGCTGCGATGTTGCGGCAGACAAAGCGCGGACCCGTCTTTACTTTTTAATTTTACTGTATAAAAATACAGTAAATGTCACGGAGAAGTACCCTATGCGCCTGGAAATCATCATCGACAGAAAACATCAGATCCCCACCTCGACCATGGAGGCGCTGCGCCAGGAGTTGCTCAAGCAACTGGGCGAGCGTTTCCCCGATCTGCATGTGCGGGTGGCGCCGGGCAGTGCCATGGCCCTGACGGTCAGCCGCGCCAGCAAGGAAGACAAGGATCTGGCCGAAGCCATGGTGCAGGAGGTGTGGGAGAACGCCGACAGCTGGATGCCGGAGGCGGAAACCGAGGAAGCCTGACCGGCCTCACCCCATGAGTGTCCACCTCGGCCCCGGGCTTCGCACCAGCGAGCAGGGTGGAAAGAGAGGGGAGAGAGTTGAAGAGTGGAATAATGAACAAGACGCAGCCAGAGGCTGCGTCTTGTGTTTAGGGGAAGTGGGGCGTAAAGGCCGGATTCACAGCCCTGCCCAGCGCCTGAGGCTGTCGACCTGGACCCGCTGACTGGCCTGTGCGATGTCACCGTTGGCGCGCAGCGTCTTGAGGGCGGCAGGCAGGGCCTTGCGTATCTCGTCGGCCGTCATGCCGCTATGGAGGGCAGGGTGATAGGCAAGCTTGAGCAGCAGGTAATCGAGTCCGGTCGGGAAGCTGTCGATGCTGCGATCGTTGAAGATGGAAGGGAACACCTTGTCCGAGTCATTGGGCAGCCCCATCACCTGGGTGAGCTCTTCCACCACGCAGTCGAGGAAACGGCCCTTGGCCCGACTGTAATCCACCGGGATGATGATGGTGGCACGGGCTATCTCGTGGCGATCATTGGTGGCGAAGTTGGCCAGGCAGATCCCCTCTTTGAGGGCGATGCTTACCGATTCGTCCTGGCGCATGGTGCGGCGGGCCCACTCCGGCATCTGCTGGTGCCGGGTCATGATGAGGGTGAGATTGGGGTTGCTGCTGACCATCTCGATGGGATGCCCGGTGATCCGGGCCAGGTGCCGGCTCTGCACCCTGACCATCTCGGCCTGCAGCGGCTTGTCGCCAAATTCGTTGATGAGCTTCAAGCGGATGGGGGCATGCCAGCGGGAGAAACGCACCGTCTTTTCGTGGCCATACTCCCGCTTCATGGCGATCTCCATGAAGCTCTGGATCAGGTACTCCTCGCGCTGCCAGCGCTCCGCCGCGCAAATCGGCAGGGACAAGAGCCAGAGCGCCAGCCCCCGGACGAGCCAAGTCCGGGGGCGAGCAGAGCGGGAACGGCTTTGCCATGGGCGCATGTTGCCTCCTTGCAAACGCGGGATCAGCGGCGGGTGCGCTCGAGGTCGCGCCAGGTGAGCCAGAGCCGGAGATCGAACTCCAGTTGATGATAGTCAGGTTCCATGTGCAGGCAGAGCTGGTAGAAGGCCTTGTTGTGCTCCTTCTCCCGCAAGTGGGCCAGCTCGTGCACCACTATCATCTTGAGGAAGGCGGGGTGGGCCTCCTTGAACAGGGCGGCGATGCGGATCTCGTTCTTGGCCTTGAGCTTGCTGCCCTGTACCCGGCTGACGTAGGTGTGCAGACCGAGGGCATCCTTGATGATGTTGATCTTGCCGTCGAAGATCACCTTTGAGAGCGGTGCCGAGCTTTTGAGATAGCGGTTCTTCAGCTCCATGGTGTAGGCCAGGAGCGCCTTGTCGTTCTGGACGAGGTGGGTCTCCGGGTAGCGTTTGGCCAGCATCTCGCCGAGTTTGCCCGCCGCGATCAACTGCTGCACCTGGGCCTTGAGCGGATCTGGGTAGCCCCCCAGATAGGTCAGTTCCGCCATGATTGCTCCCTCCTCCACGAAAAAGAGCGCCATTGTAGAGAGGATGCGCCTCTTTGAACACCGTCGAAACGTTCGGGGCCGCCATGGTCATCCATGGCGGCCCCGATGAGTATTACCCTCTGGCTCAGCGCAGGCGATAGAGGCCGGGATCCACCTCTTCATAGTGCTCGGTCAGATACTGGTAGAAGGCGAGGGTGGAGGGGGAGGCCGGCTGCTTCAGCCCCTCTGCCACCCGCTCCGGCTTGGCGATGATGAACTTGGGAGCTTGACGTTTTACATCCGCCAGCACCCGTTCACGCACGTCATAGGGCGGGTTGACGTTGGCAAAGAACAGGTAGGCAGAGGCCGGCTGGCGATCGGTCCACAGATAGTACTGGGGCTGGATGCCGTCGACCCAGATCCTGTCGGTCGGCGCCGTCTCGGCCTTGATCCTGTCCACCCGCACCTGGGCCGGCGGATTGAACGGCCTGCCCTTGAGGTTGCCCTCCCAGGCGTTGTTGACCAGCAGTGCCAGCATGGCCAGCGAGGCGAGCCAGGGGGTGGCGCTGCGCACGTCCCAGGCGCGCCAGAGCGGCACCAGGATCAGCACAGGCAAGGCCCATAGCAGGCTGTTGCCGAGTACCTCGCGCACCCGCTCAAGGGACCACTCCTTGGTACTCCAGCCGTAACCGAGCTGCTGGGCCAGCAGCCAGCTGGCGGTCAGCACCACCAGGGAGATGCAGAACAGACCCAGCGCATCGGAGCGCTGTTCGCTTCTGTCCAGCAGGCAGGCGAGCGGCAGCAGGGCCAGCTGCAGATAGAGCACGTCATAGTGATCGAACACATGGCCCGAAACCGAGTTGGCGATCAGGGTGAACAGCACACCGAACAGGGTGGCGCACAGGGCGGGCAGGTACCACTCCTGGCGGCGGCCCAGCATCAGCACGATGAAGGGGGGCAGCAGCATGATGAGGCCGGTGCGCAGCAGGCCGACGGCCCCCACCTCCGGTGAGAAGCCGTTGCCGTAGCTTCCTTCGAAGAAGATGCCGAAGGCATAGTACTTGAACTCTTCCAGCAGCCCGTGGTGCTGGAAGTAGGCGAGCAGGGGGCCGCCGACGAGGGCCAGCCCCAGCAGGCTGGAGAAGAGCAGGGCGAAGGCTGCGCGCCACTGCTCGCGCAGGCACCAGTGACAGAACAGCACCAGATACCAGGCGCCCCAGAAGGCGCCATTGTTGGTGCGCATCCAGGCCACGATGGCGAAGGTGAGCGCGGCCACCAGGGCCGGCCCCCAACTGAAACGCTTGTCCAGCAGCAGGGTGATGAAGGCCCACTGGGCGATGAGGGCGAGATGGAATGTCCAGTCCTCGGTCATGTTGCCGTAGTAGTAGCGGGTGCTGTAGAGCGCCAGCAACGCCAGCATGCTGCCGAGGCGGGCGCGCAGGGATAGCCCGAGCTGGGCGAAGGCCTGCCAGCTTGCCAGCAGCCCCAGCCAGCAGAGCCCCCACTCCAGCAGCCAGATCCCGAAGAAGCCGCCGAGGGAGTAACCGAGGGCATCGAGGGCGAAGATCATGGGCCCCTTGATGTCGATCATGTCCCGGTAGAGCACGCCCCCCTCGCTCCACATCTTGCCCATCACCGCGAACAGTGAGGCATCGAATCCCGGCGCCATGCCGTGAAATAGCGGGTTGCGCAGGCAGAACAACAACGCCATCAGGGCGGTGAGCAGGATAACCAGCGGCCTGAGCCCGGGATTGTGGCGCTGCGGGGTAAAACGGATGGCGTGATTCATGGGTGACCTGTTCCTGCGGGAAAGACTGAAAAAGCGGGCTTATCTTGCCGACCCTGGCCCCATGATGCAATGGGGCAAGGGAAGGGGCTTGAAATAATTCGTAAAAGTAACGTTTTCAGACGCCTGGCACGCTGAAACAGCGGGGCCGGTTGCCGAGTCCCGGCCTGATGCCTTGTGCCACTGTGCGATCTGTGCAGGCCGGCGGATCTGGCAGACGGGCCGCGCCTTTGGGAAGGTGCGGCCCGTGTTCTGACAAGAGAATGCCCGGTGCCGATGCGGCCCCGGCACCCCCTCAGTGGGCGGGCTGCCCCTGGTACTCCACCAGCGGCGGCAGGGGGGCGAGCTCGGGCAGGTGGCGGGCCCAGCGGATGAAGGCATCCGCCAGGGTGATGCCGAGCTCCTGGTTGTGCTGGGTCAGGGTGCGGGCCAGGGCCGTGTAGCCCTCCTTGCCGGAGGCAGTATAGGCGCTGGAGACGCCACGATAGATGGCCTCTGGCTCGACCGCTTGCCAGTTATCCGGGCTGGCCTCCCACTCCAGGCGGGTGATCCGGCTGCCCTTGGGCAGATCGGCGCAATAGCAGAAGCGCACCCCGGCGGTGTAGGGGAAGCTGCCGCTGCCATTGCCGACCACGCCGTTGTTGGTGGCGTTGTCGATGGCGCCCTCCAGCGCCTCGGCGAGCTCGTGGCCGTGCACCCGGTAGAGGGTGAGGGGGATGGCAAAGGGCAGCAGGCGCCCGGCGATGTCCGCTTCGCTCAGCGGCCCGGGTTCGAGGGAGCAGCGCACGCCGCCGGCGTTGTGCAGGGCGAAGTCCACCTGACCGACCTGTTCGCGGGCGGCGGCCAGCATGGCGCCGGCCACCAGGGGGGCGACCTGGCTGCCGGCGGGCAGGCTGGCATCGGGTAGTCGCTGGTGGTGCAGGGGCCCGCCAAGCTGGGTCACCACGCGTCGGGTCATGGTCTCGAGTTCGGGTCGGTAACGCCTGGCCAGGTGCTGCTCCAGTTCGGGGGCCGGCTCGCAGAAGTGCAGGCCCGCAGGCGGCTGGGAGGCAAAGGGCCAGGGCTGCCAGGGCAGCCACTCCAGCTGGCCACGGCTGCGGCTGACCCGGCCGAGGGCATCAAACTCCAGCTCGCACACCCCGAGACAGAGGGCACTGTGGGCGGCGTGCAGGATGGCGACGCCGTTCACCATCAGGGGGTAGTCCCCCTCGCTCTCGAGTCCGAGGGGCGCCAGATCCCCCAGCATGCTGTGGGTATGGCCGCCGACGATGAGGCTGATCTCGGGGAAGCGTGCGGCCAGCCGCTTGTCCTGCTCGAGCCCCAGGTGGCTGAGCAGGATGATGTGGTGGATCCCCGCAGCCTTGATCTCGGCGAGGGCGGCACCGAGGGTCTCCTCGATGCCGTGGAAACGGGTGTGGGGATCGGGGCTCGCGATGGCGGCCATCTGTGGCAGCGTGATGCCGAGCAGGGCGAAGGGGACGCCGTCGATGACGCGCCTGTGCCAGGGGCGGCTCGCGTCAAACAGCTGCGGCAGACCCTGCAGCCGCAGCGGGGTATCGGCGGGCTCCAGGTGGCTGTCGATGTTGGCGGCCAGCACGGGAAAATCGAGCTGGCGCAGGAACTCCACCAGGGGACCGTTGCCCAGATCGAACTCGTGGTTGCCGATCACCATGGCATCGGGCTTGAGCAGACCGAGCAGATCGGCGTTGGCCCGCCCCTTGAAGCGGTTGAAATAGAGCGAGCCCTGGAAGGTGTCGCCGCCGTGCAGGAACAGGCAGGTCTGGCCCGCCGCCCCGGCCTGCCGGCGCAGGGCGGTGAGCCGGCTCAGGATGCGCCCATAGCCGCCGCACTGGGTACGCCACTCGGATTCGCCGACGGGGGAGAAGCGCATGGGGGCGCCATCGAAATGGGAGTGGCAATCGCTGAAGTGGGCAAGTTGAACCGTAATACTCATTTCGGTCCTCCTTAGAGAAAAAGAGCACCGAGTCTACTGCATGGGGCGGGGGGGATGCCAGCCCGGCGAACACCGGGCCGACAGGGGAGAAAAGAGGGACGGGCACCCGGTCGGGTGCCCGTTGCCTCAGGCGGGCACCATGATCTGGGTGGCGAGGATCACCACCAGCAGGCCCACGGCGACCGGCAGTGAGGTGCGCTTGACCACCTCGAACGGGGAGAGGTTGCCCATGCCCGCACAGGCGACCACCACCCCGGAGACCGGCGAGATGGTCCGGCCGAGGTTCGAGGCCTGCAGCATGGGGATCACCAGGTAGGCGGGGTTGACGCCAAGGCTGGTGGCCAGGTGGGGGATGAGCTCCACAAAGGCGTAGAAAGGGGCATTGCCCGAGCCCGTGGTGAAGGCGGCCAGGGTGGTGATGACCACCAGCATCAGCATGATGACGATGCCGCCGGTGCCAAAGCTCTGGGCCAGATCCAGGAGGTTGGCGATGAAGCCGAGCCCCATCAGGCCCTGGGCGAATACCCCGGCCCCCACCAGCAGCATGACGACGCCGGCGAAGGCGTCGGCCATGCTGCGCCAGCACACCTGCAGTCCGTCCAGCAGCTCGCGGCCGTTGCGTTTGCGTACCAGCTCCAGCAGGGCTGCCAGCACCAGGCAGATGACGATGATGGTGACGATGTCGAGTTTGGGGCCCAGCTTGCCGTCAAACAGCAGCACGCCGATGATGGGGGTGAAGGGCAGGATGGCGTAGAAGCTGGGGGCATCGGTGACGAGATCGCTCGGGGCGACAGCGGCGTTGTGTTCACCTGATTTCCGATCCAGATAGCGCTGCCAGAAGAAGTGGGTCACCGCCATGGCGGCGATGGCAGTCAGCGAGATGGGCAGGGTCAGCTTGAAGGCAAACTCGATGAGTTCCATGTTGGCGGCCTGGGCGGCCATCACCACGTCGCCCGAGGTGGGGGAGAGGATGATGGCGGCCGGGGAGGCGCACACTGCGGCCGCGGCGCCACGGGAGATCCCCATGTTGACCATCAGCGGGAACAGGGTCGCCATCAGCAGTACCCCGAGGCCGGTGGCGGAGCTGACCGCGAGCGACATGGCGCAGGCCACCAGGTAGGCGGCCACCAGCAGGATGTAGGGGGACTTGATGATGCCAAGGGGTTTGCTGGCGAGCTTCACCAGTATGGTGTTGGCTCCGATGTGGCTCATGTAGCCGGCGAAGCCGCACAGCACCATGATCAGCATGCCGAGGCCGCCGCCCCGATCCACCAGCAGGAAGCGCACGTATTCGAACACGTCGGTGGCAACGTGGCCGGTGGAGGTGACGCTGGCGGGCAGCACGGCCTTGCCCATCAGGGCGGTGATGGCCAGCAGCAGCAGACCGCCGCTGAGCAATACCCCGGTGGCCGAATAGCCCTTGAAGATGTAGCGACCCACGGCCAGGGTGACCAGGGTGCCAATAAGGAGTTCCATCATAAACAGGTTCCTGAGTGTGTAGTGACGCTGGGCTTGCACGGGATAACCGGGGATTGCACTGGTTAGGTCGACATGCACCAACAAAAACGCCAGGATTATTACCTCATAAGGAGTATTTAACCACGACATCGATGGCTGCCTGTGATCTCGCCTGCAAATCCCGATGCGGCCCGTGTGATATTTCGCACGCTTGCCGCGCCCGGATACCGACAGCAGGTGACAGCGCCCGGGATCGCGGTTACTCTCCATTCTGACTATTAATTCATTGATTATTAATTGAAATTAAGCTGGGACTCACAAGGGGCAAGGCCACAAGCAGATGGGACTCTTTAGCAAGACAGGGGTGGTGGCGGCCCTCATGTATGCCGCCTCAATCGGGGCAGCGCCATCTCACTATAGCGGTATTCGGGTGGTGCCCGACATCAAGGTCGACTTTCAGTTTTATCGGGTCTCCGGGGCCGATGTGGCCGCCGTGATGCGCCAGATCACCGCCCTGTCTCCCGCCCAGGCGGACGGACACATCGGCAGGGCCAGCTACCAGCTCTCCTGGCAACTGCAGACCAGGCCGACACCGGCGCGTTGCGAGCTGGATCAGGCCGACGTGACGGTCCGCATCAAGGTCCGGGTGCCGAACTGGATGGACAAGGCCAGAGCGCCCGAGAAGGAGCGGCAGAAGTGGGACAAGCTGGTGGCGGCCATGTTCGACTACGAGAGCCGTCACAAGGATATCCTGCTGGAGAGCGTCAGCCAGCTCGGTATCCGGCTCGCCCAGATGCCGGTGACCACGAGCTGCGAGGCCTTGCAGCATCAGGGCTGGCAGGAGGGGCAGGCAGCCCTGGAGGCGACCCGTGAGCGCTTTGCCACCCTGGCAAAACAGACCGAGCAGGGGCGCAAGCTGGGAGTCATCTGGCCAATGCGCAGCTGATCCCCCCTGGCTGACAACAAAAACGGGCTGCCCCTGTGGGCAGCCCGTTTTTGTTTGGGTCTGGCGAACCTAGTCGCGCAGGGGCTTGCCCTTGAGCAGCCTGCGCACCCAGTAGCGAGCCGGGTGGAGCGCCTCCAGCAGATCGCTGGACAGGGGCAGCGGCTCCCCGCAGATCTCGCTGGCGACCAGCTCCCCGCACAGCGGCGCCGAGCACAGACCCCGGGAGCCGAGGGCGCCCAGCACATAGAGGCCGGGGTAGAGGGGCAGGGCGCTCTGCTGATCTGCGGGGGCGTTGACGTCGTGATCCGCCAGCGCCGCCAACCGGGCGATTGGCCCCGCCACCGGCAGGTGATCACGGCTCGCGCAGCGCACCCCGACGCGGGCCTGAGCGCCACTTACATCCACCTCGGCGGGCCAGGCCTGCGCTGGCAGACAGGCTTGCAGCCGCGCCCGGTTCTGGGCCTGTTCCTCGGCATTGAATGTCTGGCTGGTCTGGTTGCGGCCATAGCTGGCGCCGATGCAGTGCGCGCCATTGTGGGCCGGGGTGAGGTAGCCGTCGTAGCAGAGCACGGTCTTGAGCTGGCTCAAGCCAGCCGTGGTCGGCACATGGCTCACCTGGCCGCGCACCGGGTAGAGCGGCAGCTCGGCGAAGGGGAGGAGGGCGGGCAATCTGTGCCCGGCGGCCACCACCAGATTGGGGGCCTGCCAGTGGCGGCCGTCCTGACTCTCCACCCGCCAGCCGCCGTCCTGCTCGGCTATGTGGGTCACAGAAGCATTGAACTCCACTTCCAGTCGCCCGCTGGCCTGGGCCTCCTTGATGGCGGCGCGGGTGAGATCCGCCGGACAGAGCCAGCCTCCCAGCGGATAGCTGACGCCCCCCACGCCGCAAGGCAGGCCGACCACCTGCTCGACCTCGTCGGCACTCAGGGGGCGCATCAGGTCCGAGGGGAAGGGGCCCAGGCTCATCTTGGCCAGCTTGGCGGCGGACTTGTCGTCATACCCGAGCTGGGTGACGCCACACAGCGAGAAGGCGACGGGGTGGCGCTCGGCCAGGGCCAGCAACCGGCTTCTGGCAAAGCCGAAGGCCAGCGCATAGAAGCGCGAGAGCGCGTCGTGCTCGCCGTTGAGCAGGGGATAGAGCGCCCCCTGGCGGTTGCCGGAGGCGCCGCCGGCCGGCTCACCATCTTCGCACAGCAGCCAAACCTTGCGGCCCCGCTCCACCAGGGAGAGCGCCGTCATGGCCGAGGCGATGCCACCGCCGATGATGAGCACCTCACCCTCCCGCCCGGCGGGGCGGGCATACCAGGGGGCTATGGTCTGCTGGGGCAGCTTGTCTGCGCGCTCGCCCGCCAGCATCTCCCGCTTGCTGCCGTGGCCCTTCACCTTCTTCATGGCAAAGCCCGCGGCAATCAGCCCCCGGCGCACGAAACCGGCGCAGGTAAAGGTGGAGAGGGTCGCACTGGGGCGGGCGAGACGGGCGAGGCCGTCAAACAGATCCTGGGTCCACATCTCGGGATTCTTGGCCGGCGAGAAGCCGTCCAGATACCAGGCGTCCACCAGACCGTCGGCCTGATGGGGCACCTGGGGCAGCATCTCCTTGATATCGCCAAACCAGAGGTCGAGGTGGATGCGACCGCCAGCAAACAGCAGGCGGTGGCAGCCGGAGACCGGCAGCGGCCATTGGTCGATGAGAGGCTGGCTCAAGGGCGCGAGCTCGGGCCAGGCCGCGAGCGCCTTGCGCAGATCGGCCTGGGTGAGGGGGTATTTTTCGAAACTGATGAAGTGCAGCCGGGAGCCGTTGCCAGTTTGGGGCGCCTGTTCCAGAAAGGCGGCCATTGTCGCCAGAAAGTTAAGACCTGTGCCGAAACCTGTCTCACCTATCACGAAACTGTCACTATCATGGTGTGAAAATCGCGCTGGCAGCCGATTTTGCTGCAAAAAGACGTAGCGGGTTTCACTTAGACCGTTATCATTGGAAAAGTACACATCCCCGAACTCACTGGAGACTGGAGTTCCCGCTTCATTCCAGTCCAATCGGGCATGATGTAAGGATGTTTGACTCACGTTTTCCTCGGCTCGCGTCACAAAATCGCGGGCATTCTACGTGAAAGCAGACCAGTTTGGCAGCCGAAAGCGGGTAGACTCGGTGCCAGTTTTTCCAGACGAGATGAATTAATGAGAAGAGCAGTGATCACCGGTATCGGCGTCATCTCCAGTATCGGCAACAACAAGGAAGAGGTGCTGGCCTCCCTGAAAGCAGGCAAATCCGGCATCACCTATTCCGAGCAGTTTGAACAGTACAACCTGCGCAGCCGTGTCTGGGGTAACATCAAACTCGATCCGTCTGAACTGATCGACCGTAAAGTCATGCGTTTCATGGGTGACGCTGCGGCCTATGCCTACCTCTCCATGCAGCAGGCCATCGAAGACGCCGGCCTGCCGGAAGATCAGGTCTCCAACGAGCGTACCGGCATCGTGACCGGTTCCGGCGGCGCCTCCGGCAAGAACACCTCCGAGTCCGCGGACATCGCCCGTGAGAAAGGGGTCAAGCGCGTGGGTCCCTACATGGTGCCGCGCACCATGTCCTCCACCACCTCCGCCTGCCTGGCCACCCCGTTCAAGATCAAGGGTGTCAACTACACCATCAGCTCCGCCTGCGCCACCTCTGCCCATTGCATCGGTCACGCACTGGAACTGATCCAGCTTGGCAAGCAGGACATCGTCTTCGCCGGCGGCGGCGAGGAGCTGGACTGGTCCTCCACCATTCAGTTCGACGCCATGGGCGCCCTGTCCACCAAGTACAATGACAACCCGGAAAAAGCGTCCCGCACCTATGACGCCGACCGCGACGGTTTCGTCATCTCCGGTGGCGGCGGTATCCTGGTGGTCGAGGAGCTGGAACATGCCCTGGCCCGTGGTGCCCACATCTATGCCGAGATCACCGGTTACGGTGCGACCTCCGATGGCTATGACATGGTGGCTCCGAGCGGTGAAGGCGCCGTGCGTTGCATGAAGATGGCGATGCAGGGTGTCGGCAAGGTGGACTACATCAACACCCACGGCACCTCCACCCCGGTCGGTGATACCAAGGAGCTGGAAGCCATCCAGACCCTGTTCGGTGCGGATGCGCCCAAGCTGTCTGCCACCAAGGCGATGACCGGTCACGCCCTGGGCGCTGCCGGCGTGCACGAGGCCGTCTACTCCCTGCTGATGATGGAACACGGCTTCATCGCCCCCAGCATCAACATCGAGAACCTGGACGAGAAGGCGGTAGGCCTGCCCATCGTGCGCGAGTACGAAGAGGCTGACCTCAATACCGTCATGTCCAACAGCTTCGGTTTCGGCGGCACCAACGCCTCCCTGGTGTTCAGCAAGTTCAAGGCTTGATGCCCTCGGGATAGACAAGCGAAATAGAAAAAGGCGCCGCAAGGCGCCTTTTTTATTGGACTATGTCATTGAGCCTGAACGGGTTCGGCAAGAGGCAGGCGCATATAGACGGCGCCATCCCCATACTCCGCCAGCGACTTGCGGGTCTCCGCCACGAGGAATCCCTGCTTGCGCCAGAAGGCGGGGGCATCCTGCACCGCCACCAGACCGGCATGGCGATACCCCTCGCGACTCGCGAAATCCAGCGCCTTGGCCAGGAGCCGCCGACCCAGCCCGAGGCCCCGGGCCTCGCCAGAGACCGCGAGATCATGCAGATAGAACTCGTCACGCCCGGCCAGTACCTGCATGGGCACCGAGAGGGGCGGAGGCTGGTGGGCACGCCAGGGGTGGCAGAGCAGGTAGCCCAGCACCCGGCCCCGGCGTTCGGCCACCCAGCAGGAGGCCGGGGCCAGCTCGGACTTGTTCTGCATCACCTCGAGGGGCTCGGGCTCCAGCTGGTGATAACACTCGCGCTGGATGGCCATGATGGCGGGCCAGTCGGGGGCCCGGATGGTTCGGATCGTGATCATCGTGTTCAGGGGACTGGCCCCGGGTCAATCTGTGACAAAAACTGGCGCCGTGCTCAGCGAGCGGCCTCTTTGCTGACCACCTTGATCAGCTGGTAGCGCAGGGAGGGCGCATCCGCCGGCACATTGGTGAGCCGCTCCTTGCTGACTTCCAGCTGGTAGCGGAAACCGGGTTCGAAGGTGAAGCCTTCAATCTGCTGATAGAAGAGGCTCCAGCTCTCGCCTGGCTGGCTGCGCACCTGCATGCACTGCATGGGGCCGACGCCGACGCAGTGTACCAGCTGGCTGTTGACGTAGAGGGTCTCGCCCGCCGTGGGGGCCGGGGCGCTCTGGCAGGCGCTGAGCAGGAGGGCGGTGCTGAGGAGCAGGGGAGATTTCATGATGGGTGTCCTTGGCGTAAAGGGGCGCGATTAAACCCGCAAATGAAAAGGCGGTCAATGACCGCCTTTGTAACAAACCATGTCGACCCTTTCAATCAACGCTGGTCGAGGGGCGTGAATTCACGCTGCGCCTGACCGGTATAGAGCTGACGCGGGCGACCGATCTTCTGGTCCGGATCCGAGTGCATTTCGTTCCAGTGGGCGATCCAGCCGATGGTGCGGGAGATGGCGAAGATCACGGTGAACATGGACATGGGGATGCCGATGGCCTTCATGATGATGCCGGAGTAGAAGTCCACGTTCGGGTAGAGCTTCTTCTCGATGAAGTAGGGGTCGGACAGCGCGATGCGCTCCAGCTCCATGGCCACGTCCAGCAGCGGATCCTTGATCTGCAGCTCGGTCAGTACCTCGTGGCAGGTTTCGCGCATCACGGTGGCACGGGGATCGTGGTTCTTGTAGACCCGGTGACCAAAGCCCATCAGACGGAACGGATCGTTCTTGTCCTTGGCCTTGGCAATGTACTCGGGGATGCGATCCACGGAGCCGATCTCCTCGAGCATCTTGAGGCAGGCTTCGTTGGCACCGCCGTGGGCCGGACCCCACAGGGAGGCGATCCCCGCGGCGATACAGGCGAACGGGTTGGCACCGGAGGAGCCCGCCAGACGCACGGTGGAGGTGGAGGCGTTCTGCTCGTGATCCGCATGCAGGGTGAAGATGCGGTCCATGGCGCGCTCGACGATGGGGTTGACCTTGTACTCTTCGGTCGGCACGCCAAACATCATGTGCAGGAAGTTGCCGGCATAGGAGAGGGCGTTGCGCGGCTGCATGAAGGGCTGGCCGATGGAGTACTTGTAACACATGGCGGCCAGGGTCGGCATCTTGGAGAGCAGACGGAAGGCGCAGATCTCGCGGTGCTCCTCGTTGTTGATGTCGAGGGCATCGTGGTAGAAGGCAGACAGGGCGCTGACCACGCCGCACATGACGGCCATGGGGTGGGCGTCACGACGGAAGCCGCGGAAGAAGAAGGCGATCTGCTCGTGCACCATGGTGTGACGAGTCACCAGACGCTCGAACTCCGCGTATTGGGTCTTGGTCGGGGCTTCGCCGTACAGCAGGATGTAACAGACTTCGAGGTAGCTGGCCTGGGTGGCCAACTGGGCGATGGGGTAACCGCGGTGCAGCAAGACACCCTGGTCGCCATCGATGTAGGTAATGGATGATTTGCAAGAACCGGTGGCCATGAAACCGGGGTCGAAGGTGAAATATCCTTGCGTGCCCAGCTTTCTGACATCGATCACGTCGGGTCCAACGGTACCGGAGAGGATCGGTAGTTCAACCGGCTCTTTTCCGGGCAGGTGTAGGGTGGCTATCTTATCAGCCATAGCACGTCTCCTTTGCTCTTTTATAATTTGGTTCCAGTCCTACTTTATTACGACTTTCATAACGCTGGCAAAGGTTCTTACCCGTACCACGGCGGCTGGAGCGCCCTATTTGAACCAGAGATTCACAGCTTTGTCAATTTTGCTGGATGATCATTAATGACTTGTTAAAGCTGTTGTGGGATCTGGTTTACGGTTTTGGGTTTTCTGTGTAGCTATTTGATTGTCATTGGTTAAGGCCGCCGATATACTGCGCCACGTGGGTGATGGTCGTCGGTGTTTGAAACGCTTTCGCAAAGCCAGATGTGACATCAAAAATGCTATTTTTGGCTTTCCCGAGTTGTTTTGGTAACAAAAACCTAACAAATGCCACTCCTAGCCCTCAAAGCGTGTGAAAACAATAACTAACGTGCTCAATGGAGCTGAGTGGGCAAAGCCGTGAAAAACAAACAGAGACCTGTAAACCTCGACCTACAGACGATCAGCTTTCCTGTCACCGCCATCGCTTCCATCTTGCATCGTGTCTCAGGGGTCATCACCTTTGTGGCATTGGCCATCTTGCTGTGGATGCTTGGTACTTCACTCGCCTCTCCCGAAGGATTTGAAACCGTGGTGTCCATCATGGACAACTTCCTGGTCAAATTCGTGCTGTGGGGGATCCTGACCGCGCTGGCTTACCACATTGTGGGCGGGCTGCGTCACCTGGTCATGGACATGGGCTATTGGGAAGAGCTGGAATCCGGTAATCAGAGCGCCCGCGTGGCCTTCGTGATCACTGCGGTTCTGGCGGTTTTGGCGGGGGTGCTGGTATGGTAACCAATTCTGCAACTTTCGGGCGTAGCGGCGTTCACGATTACATCCTGATCCGCGCCACCGCCCTCATCATGACGTGCTACGTCCTCTATCTGGTGGGCTTTGTCGCCTTCAATGACATCACCTACGAGGTGTGGACCGGCTTCTTCGCCAAAACCTTCACCAAGGTCTTTACCCTGCTGACGCTCGTGTGCGTCCTGATCCACGCCTGGATCGGTCTGTGGCAGGTGCTGACCGACTATATCAAGCCGGTCGGGCTGCGCGGTGCGCTGCAGTTCCTGCTGATCGTGGTGCTGTTTGTCTATGTGATGACTGGTTTCGTCGTGCTGTGGGGTGTGTAAGGTGACTATTCCAACTCGTGAATTTGATGCGGTCGTGATCGGTGCCGGTGGTGCCGGCATGCGCGCCGCGCTGCAGATTGCCCAGTCCGGCAAGAGCTGCGCCCTGTTATCCAAGGTTTTCCCGACTCGTTCCCATACCGTTTCCGCCCAGGGCGGGATCACGGTCGCCCTGGGCAATGCCCACGACGACAACTGGCAGTGGCACATGTATGACACCGTCAAGGGCTCCGATTACATCGGTGATCAGGAAGCCATCGAGTACATGTGCAAGACCGGCCCCGAGGCCATCTATGAACTGGAGAACATGGGCTTGCCCTTCTCCCGTTTTGAGAACGGTACCGTGTATCAGCGTCCGTTTGGCGGCCAGTCCAAGAACTTCGGTGGCGAGCAGGCTGCCCGTACCGCGGCGGCTGCCGACCGTACCGGCCACGCCCTGCTGCACACCCTGTACCAACAGAACGTCAAGAACCAGACCACCGTCTTCTCCGAGTGGTATGCGCTGGATCTGGTGAAGAACCAGGACGGCCACATCGTCGGTTGTACCGCCATCGACATGGAGAGCGGCGAGGTCGTCTACTTCAAGGCCAAGGCCACCGTGCTGGCCACCGGCGGCGCCGGTCGCATCTACCAGTCCACCACCAACGCCCACATCAACACCGGTGACGGCGTCGGCATGGCGCTGCGCGCCGGGGTCGGCGTGCAGGACATGGAGTTCTGGCAGTTCCACCCGACCGGCATCGCCGGGGCAGGGGTGCTGGTGACCGAGGGTTGCCGCGGTGAAGGCGGCTACCTGCTGAATAAAGACGGCGAGCGCTTCATGGAGCGTTATGCGCCGAATGCCAAGGACCTGGCCGGTCGCGACGTGGTGGCTCGTTCCATCATGATCGAGATCCGCGAAGGCCGTGGCTGTGACGGTCCCTGGGGCCCGCACATCAAGCTCAAGCTGGATCACCTGGGCAAAGAGGTCCTGGAATCCCGCCTGCCGGGCATCTGCGAGCTCTCTCGCACCTTCGCCCACGTGGATCCGGTCAAGGAACCCATTCCCATCATCCCGACCTGCCACTACATGATGGGCGGCGTGCCGACCAGCGTGAACGGCCAGTGTCTGACCCAGGACAAGGATGGCAACGACGTGCCGGTGGTCGGCCTGTTCGCGGTGGGCGAGATCGCCTGCGTCTCCGTGCACGGCGCCAACCGCCTCGGTGGCAACTCCCTGTTGGATCTGGTGGTGTTCGGTCGTGCCGCCGGCATGCACCTGGTGGAGACCCTTGGCTCGATGGAGCACGGCGTGGAAGCCACCGACGCCGACATCGCCAAGGCGCTCGAGCGCTTCAACCGCTGGGAAAACAACCGTGACGGGGAAGACCCGGCCCAGATCCGCAAGGACCTGCAGCGCTGCATGCAGAACAACTTCTCCGTGTTCCGGGAAGGGGATGCCATGGCAGAAGGGCTGGCCGAGCTGAAACTCATCCGCGAGCGCCTCAAGAACGCCCGTCTGGACGACACCTCCAAGGAGTTCAACACCCAGCGCATCGAGTGCCTGGAGCTGGACAACCTGATGGAGACCGCCTATGCCACCGCGGTGGCGGCGAACTTCCGTACCGAGAGTCGTGGCGCCCACAGCCGCTTCGACTTCCCGGAGCGTGACGATGAGAGCTGGCTGTGCCACAGCCTCTATCATCCGGACACCGAGTCCATGACCCGTCGCGCTGTCAACATGTCACCCAAGACCCGTGAGGCGTTCCCGCCCAAGGTCCGGACTTACTGATTGCGGAGCCAAGCACAATGAACGTCACATTCTCTGTCTACAGATACAATCCGGACGTTGATAACGTCCCGTATATGAAGGATTATCGTCTTGATATTCCTGAAGGTTCCGACATGATGGTGCTCGACGCACTGATCCAGCTCAAGGAGCTGGATCCCACGCTTGCCTTCCGCCGCTCCTGCCGCGAAGGGGTCTGTGGATCCGACGGTCTCAACATGAATGGCAAGAACGGTCTGGCCTGCATCACCCCGCTCTCCGATCTCTTGAAGAAGGGCAGCAAGGTCGTCATTCGACCCTTGCCCGGTCTGCCGGTGATCCGGGATCTGGTGATCGACATGACCCAGTTCTACACCCAGTGGGAGAAGGTCAAACCCTTCCTCATCAACGAGGAAAAACTGCCGCCCGTGCGTGAGCACCTGCAATCCCCCGAAGAGCGCGCCAAGCTGGATGGCCTGTACGAGTGCATACTCTGTGCCTGCTGCTCCACCTCTTGCCCCTCCTTCTGGTGGAACCCGGACAAGTTCATCGGCCCGGCCGGGCTGCTCGCCGCTTACCGCTGGCTGGCGGACAGCCGCGACACCGCGGCTGCCGAACGCCTGGGTAACCTGGACGACGCCTTCAGCGTGTTCCGTTGCCACGGCATCATGAACTGCGTGAACGTCTGTCCCAAGGGCTTGAACCCGACCAAGGCCATCGGCCAGATCAAGTCGATGCTGCTCAACCGGGCTGTTTAGTATCAGGGCCAGGACGCCTCGCGCCGGGCCCGACCTCTGGATAGCCATCCCGTCTCTGGTGGGATGGCTATGACCCTACAAGCTGCACTGCAGCGAACAAGATGTACAAAGGGATAGAAATGCATAACGGCGTGATGAAGGCCTGGTTGGAGTCATCTCACCTGGCTGGTGCGAATGCAAGCTACATTGAGGATTTGTACGAATCCTTCCTGGAAAACCCCGAGTCCGTGGCCGACGAATGGCGCAATCTGTTCCAGTCGCTGCCCCAGGTCAATGGACATGCAGTAGAACAACCCCATTCCCAGGTTCGCGACTATTTCCGCCGCCTGGCCAAGGACCCCTCCCGTTACAGCGCCCCCGTTTCCGATCCCCAGGTGGATGCCAAGCAGGTTCGCGTACTGCAACTGATCAACGCCTTCCGCTTCCGTGGCCACCAGAATGCCAACCTCGACCCTCTGGGCCTGTGGCAGCGTGAACCGGTCGCCGAGCTCGACCCCGCGTTTCACAATCTGCAGGGGGCCGACATGGAGGCCACCTTCAACGTGGGCTCCTATGCCATCGGTCGCGAGACCATGGTGCTCTCCGATCTCTACACCTCCCTGAAGAAGACCTACTGCAGCAGCATAGGCGCTGACTACATGCATCTCACCTCCACCGAGGAGAAGCGCTGGCTGCAAGACAGGCTCGAATCCATCGAAGGGAAGGGGACCTACAGCCTCGAAGAGAAGACCCGCTTCCTCGAGAGCCTGACCGCTGCGGAAGGGCTGGAAAAATACCTGGGTGCCAAGTTCCCGGGGGCCAAGCGTTTCTCCCTGGAAGGGGGCGATGCCATGGTGCCCATGCTCAAGGAGTTGATCCGTCGCGCCGGTGAGCAGGGCTGCAAGGAGGCCGTCATCGGGATGGCCCACCGCGGTCGCCTGAACGTGCTCATCAACGTGCTGGGCAAACGCGCCCAGGATCTGTTCGACGAGTTTGCCGGCAAGCACGGCGAGTCCTGGGGCACGGGTGACGTGAAGTACCACATGGGCTTCTCCTCCGACTTCGCCACCCCGGGTGGCAACGTCCACCTGGCGCTCGCCTTCAACCCGTCTCACCTCGAGATCGTCAACCCCGTGGTCATCGGCTCCGTGCGTGCCCGTATGGATCGTCGTGGCGACAAGGACGGCTCCAGCGTCCTGCCCATCACCATCCACGGTGACTCCGCCATCGCGGGGCAAGGGGTCGTTGCCGAGACCTTCAACATGTCCCAGACCCGTGCCTATGGCGTGGGAGGGACGGTGCGCATCGTCATCAACAACCAGGTCGGTTTCACCACCTCCTACATCCGTGACCTGCGCTCCACCGAATATTGCACCGACATCGCCAAGGCGGTGCAGGCGCCCGTGCTGCACGTCAACGGGGACGACCCGGAAGCCGTGGTGCTGGTGACCCAGATTGCCCTGGATTACCGCAACACCTTCAAGCGCGACGTGGTGATCGAACTGGTCTGCTACCGTCGTCACGGCCACAACGAGGCCGACGAGCCGAGCGCCACCCAGCCGCTGATGTACCAGAAGATCAAGCAGCACCCGACCCCGCGCAAGATCTACGCCGATCAGCTGATCGCCGAAGGCACCATCACGCCGGAGCTGGCCACCACCCTGGTCAACGACTACCGCGACACCCTGGATCGGGGCGAGCGCGTGAGCAAGGAGTGGCGCCCGATGGAGCTGCACTCCGTCGACTGGACTCCGTATCTGGGCCACGACTGGGCCATGCCCTATGACAGCACAGTGCCGATGGATCACCTGAAGGCCCTGGGCGAGCGGGTGAGCCAGTACCCGGCTACCCACGTGCTGCAGCGCCAGGTCGAGAAGATCTACGAAGACCGCCGCCTGATGGCCGCCGGCGAGAAGCTGGTGGACTGGGGCTTTGCCGAGACCCTGGCCTACGCCACCCTGGTGGACAAGGGCTCCCGCATCCGCTTCACCGGGGAAGACTCCGGCCGTGGCACCTTCTTCCACCGCCACGCCGTGCTGCACAACCAGAGCGATGCCAGCACCTACACCCCGCTGTGCAACCTGCACGACGAGCAAGGTCCGTTTGAAGTCTACGACTCCGTGCTGACCGAGAACGCGGTGCTGGCGTTTGAATACGGCTACGCCACCGCGGAGCCTGCCGGCCTCACCATCTGGGAAGCCCAGTTCGGCGACTTCGCCAACTGTGCCCAGGTCGTGGTCGACCAGTTCCTCTCCTCCGGCGAGCAGAAGTGGGGCCGGATGTGCGGCCTGACCATGCTGCTGCCTCACGGTTACGAGGGGCAGGGTCCGGAGCACTCCTCCGCCCGTCTGGAGCGTTATCTGCAGATGTGCGCCCAGCACAACATGCAGGTGTGCGTGCCCTCCACTCCGGCCCAGGTGTTCCACATGCTGCGCCGTCAGGTGGTGCGTCCGATGCGCCGTCCGCTCATCGTGATGACGCCCAAGTCCCTGCTGCGCCACCCGCTGGCGGTGAGCAAGCTCGAAGAGCTGGCGGAAGGCACCTTCCAGAACGCCATCGGCGAGATCGATGCGCTGGATCCGAAGGGCGTGAAGCGCGTGGTCTTCTGCTCCGGCAAGGTCTACTACGACCTGCTCGATGCCCGTCGCAAGGCGGAGCAGCAGGACGTGGCCCTGGTGCGGATCGAGCAGCTCTACCCCTTCCCGGAAGAGGAAGTGCGCGCCATCCTGGCCGACTATGCCCACGTCACCGACTTCGTCTGGTGTCAGGAAGAGCCGCAGAACCAGGGCGCCTGGTACAGCACCCGTCATCACTATGACAGCGTGCTGCCGAGCCATGCCCGCCTGCGTTATGCCGGCCGTCCGGCCTCGGCCTCACCCGCCGTCGGTTACATGTCCGTCCACACCAAGCAGCAAAAAGCCCTGGTGGAAGACGCGCTTACCCTGGAATAAACGAGTTGTGGATGAGAGGGGCGCCGGATGGCGGGCCCTCTCTGACCTGGAACCAGCCCGCTGGCCAAGAAGTAACAAGGAACTGATTACATGACTATCGAGATCAAGGTACCGGACCTGCCGGAATCCGTGGCGGACGCCACCATCGCGACCTGGCACAAGAAACCGGGTGATCTGGTTGCCCGTGACGAAGTACTGGTTGACATCGAAACCGATAAAGTCGTGCTGGAAGTGCCGGCGCCGGAAGCCGGCGTGCTTGGCGATATCCTGCAAAGCGAAGGGGCCACCGTGCTCTCCCGTCAGCTGATCGCCATGCTCAAGCCGGCTCCGGTGGCCGGTGAAGCGACCAGCGAGAAGCCGGCAGAGGTCGTTGCCGATGACGCGACCGAGGGCCTGAGCCCCTCCGTGCGCCGCCTGGTGGCCGAGCACGACATCGACGTCGCCAAGCTGACCGGCACCGGCAAGGGTGGTCGCGTCACCAAGGAAGACGTGGATGCCTTCATCAAGAACCTGGGCAAGGCCCCCGTGGCTGCGCCGGCTGCCGCCGCCCCTGTGGCTGCCGCGCCCGTGGCGACCCTGGCCGGTCGCACCGACAAGCGCGTGCCCATGACCCGTCTGCGCAAGCGCATCGCCGAGCGTCTGCTGGAGGCCAAGAACACCACCGCCATGCTGACTACCTTCAACGAGATCAACATGGCGCCCATCATGAAGCTGCGCAAGCAGTACGGCGAGATCTTCGAGAAGAAGCACGGCATCAAGCTCGGCTTCATGTCCTTCTACGTGAAGGCCGTTGTCGAATCCCTCAAGCGCTACCCGGAAGTGAACGCGGCGCTGGACGGTGACGACATCGTCTATCACAACTACTTCGACGTCAGCATCGCCGTCTCCACCCCCCGTGGTCTGGTGACCCCGGTCCTGCGCGACTGCGACAGCATGAGCCTGGCGGACATCGAGAAGGCCATCAAGGATCTGGCCGGCAAGGGCCGTGACGGCAAGCTGACCGTGGACGAACTGACCGGTGGCAACTTCACCATCACCAACGGTGGTGTGTTCGGCTCCCTGATGTCCACCCCCATCATCAACCCGCCCCAGAGCGCCATTCTGGGCATGCACAAGATCCAGGACCGCCCCATGGCCGTCGACGGCAAGGTCGAGATCCTGCCGATGATGTACCTGGCGCTTTCCTACGATCACCGCATCATCGACGGCCGCGAGTCCGTGGGATTCCTGGTCTCCGTCAAGGAGCTGCTGGAAGACCCGACCCGTCTGCTGCTGGATGTCTGAGCGACTGACTGAAAGATAACGAGGGGCCGCCCAGGCCCCCATTCACAGGGGATTGAGAAACACGAGCCCCGGACGGAAATACCTACAACACGGATAGAGCATCTATGAATCTGCATGAATATCAGGCAAAACAGCTGTTTGCCGAGTATGGCCTGCCGGTCTCCGAAGGTTATGCCTGCGCCACTCCGCAGGAAGCGGCCGAAGCGGCCGACAAGATTGGCGGCAACACCTGGGTCGTCAAGTGCCAGGTCCACGCCGGTGGCCGTGGCAAGGCGGGCGGCGTCAAGCTGGCCAAGAGCAAGGACGAGATCCGCGCCTTTGCCCAGCAGTGGCTCGGCAAGAACCTGGTAACCTACCAGACTGACGCCAACGGTCAGCCTGTCACCAAGATCCTGGTGGAATCCTGCACCGACATCGCCAAGGAGCTCTACCTGGGCGCCGTCGTGGACCGTGGCTCTCGCCGCGTGGTCTTCATGGCCTCCACCGAAGGTGGCGTGGAGATCGAGAAGGTCGCCCACGAAACCCCGGAACTCATTCACAAGGCCGCCATCGATCCGCTGGTGGGCCCGCAGCCTTACCAGGCGCGCGAGCTGGCCTTCAAGCTGGGTCTGGTCGGCGATCAGATCAAGCAGTTCACCAAGATCTTCATGGGCCTGGGTCAGATGTTCCTGGACTGCGACTTCGCCCTGCTGGAGATCAATCCCCTGGTCATCACCGACAAGGGCAACCTGCACTGCCTCGACGGCAAGATCAACATCGACGCCAATGCCCTGTATCGCCAGCCGAAGCTGCGCGAGATGCACGACCCGTCCCAGGATGACCCCCGCGAAGCGCACGCCGCCCAGTGGGAGCTGAACTACGTGGCCCTCGACGGCAACATCGGCTGCATGGTCAACGGCGCGGGCCTGGCCATGGGTACCATGGACATCGTCAACCTGCACGGTGGTTCCCCTGCCAACTTCCTGGACGTCGGCGGCGGCGCCACCAAGGAGCGCGTGACCGAGGCCTTCAAGATCATCCTGTCCGACAGCAAGGTACAAGCCGTGCTGGTCAACATCTTCGGTGGCATCGTGCGCTGCGACATGATCGCGGAAGGCATCATCGGTGCCGTGAAGGAAGTCGGGGTGAAAGTGCCCGTGGTGGTGCGTCTGGAAGGCAACAATGCCGAACTGGGTGCCCGTAAACTGGCCGACAGCGGCCTCAATATCATCGCCGCAACGAGTCTGACTGACGCAGCTCAGCAAGTGGTAAAAGCAGCGGAGGCCAAATAATGAGCGTTCTGATCAACAAAGACACCAAGGTGATCTGCCAGGGCTTTACCGGCGGTCAGGGTACCTTCCACTCCGAACAGGCGATTGCTTACGGTACCCAGATGGTCGGCGGCGTCTCCCCGGGCAAGGGCGGCACCACTCACCTGGGTCTGCCGGTGTTCAACACCGTCCGTGACGCCGTGGAAGCCACCGGCGCCACCGCCTCCGTCATCTATGTGCCGGCCCCGTTCTGCAAGGACGCCATCCTGGAAGCCATCGATGCCGGCATCAAGCTCATCGTCACCATCACCGAAGGCATCCCGACCCTGGACATGCTGGACGTCAAGGTGAAGCTGCAGGAAACCGGCGTGCGCATGATCGGCCCCAACTGCCCGGGCGTCATCACCCCGGGTGAGTGCAAGATCGGCATCATGCCCGGCCACATCCACAAGCCGGGCAAGGTGGGCATCGTCTCCCGCTCCGGCACCCTGACCTATGAAGCGGTCAAGCAGACCACGGACGAGGGCTTCGGCCAGTCCACCTGCGTCGGTATCGGTGGCGACCCCATCCCGGGCTCCAACTTCATCGACATCCTGGAGATGTTCCAGAACGACCCGCAGACCGAAGCCATCGTGATGATCGGCGAGATCGGCGGCAACGCCGAGGAAGACGCAGCGGCCTACATCAAGGCCCACGTCACCAAGCCGGTGGTCTCCTACATCGCGGGCGTCACCGCCCCGGCTGGCAAGCGTATGGGTCATGCGGGCGCCATCATCGCCGGTGGCAAAGGCACCGCGGCCGAGAAATTTGCCGCCCTGGAAGATGCTGGCGTGAAAACCGTGCGCTCCTTGGCCGATATCGGCAAAGCCCTGCGTGAAGTAACCGGTTGGTAAGTCCTTTCAGCCCGTTATCTCTGATAAAAAGCCGCCCAATGGGCGGCTTTTTTATGGATGGAATATGATGATTGGCATATTGAAAATAGTTTTTCTATTTACCGCTAGATCTTGAATAAATCCCTGCGTAGGATAGCGGTTGGCTAAATGATAATTTTTTAATATTTCGTGGGCGGCAATATTTATGATGGAATTATTTGATACAAATCAGAGTAAAACTGTACTTGCTAAGTTTAAGAGCAAAATTGATAGCTTAATTCCTTCGAACGACTTCGAGAAACAGAGGAATAGTCTTATACGTTTAGTTGTGAATGCTATGGAGAAAAGACCTGATGAATGGAATACATTCTGTCAGATAAATATACAATGGATAGGAGATCAATTTATTAGTAGGCTTGCTGATGAGAAAGAGCTGACAAAAGATAGGTTAGATGATATTTGCTCGATGTGCTTTCGATTTCTTTTTGAGTTGTACCTTTCAAACAAAAATGATCTTTCAATGGAGTTCGAAGTTGCTAAGCGCTTCGTTTTTGATAATGTAAATTTATTTGAGGATATGGCAAGGGAACAGATTGAATTCGCTATTCGTGACCTACCTATCAGTATTTTTAAAGAGGTCGCAAACAGTGATGAAATCGAAACGCTAAAGAATTTCGAGACTGTTGCAGCGAAAGCCAAAAAATTGAAAGAAGAATGGGAGCATGATTTAAATGAGAGGGAAGGTAGAGTAAAAGCAATAGAGGCATCTCTATCTAGATATGAGAATGGATTTAATTTTGTTGGTCTGTATCAAGGTTTTGATGATCTAGCAAATGAAAAGAAAAGTGAGCGAGATGGGATTTTATTCTGGTTGAAATTGTTGTCTGTGATAATTTTCTTACCAATCATTACAGAGTTTTTGGTAATTTACAGAAGCATCGACAATATATCTGCCATCAGAGATGGTTTGTTAGCGTCTATTTTTCCAACACTTTCTTTAGTCGCAATTTCCATTTATTATTTTAGAGTGCTTCTTTTTAACTACAAATCAGTTAAGTCACAATTATTGCAAATAGACCTTAGAAAAACATTATGCAGGTTTATTCAAAGTTATTCTGAGTACGCTAGCAAGATAAAGAGCCAAGATGCCGATGTGTTGGATAAATTTGAACGAATTATATTCTCTGGAATAGTGACCGAGGATGGAAACCTGCCGTCTACGTTTGATGGAGTTGAACAAATAGGAAACTTCATAAAATCGATTAAATCCTAGGTTGTAGGAAATCTGGGGAACCACCTTTTGACTGTAGTGTAAACATTAATTTGGTTTGAGAGATCTCTGTCGAGAGGGGCACCTATGATCATTGTCCGCGTATGTCAAATCATCTCGTATGTTGGGCTTCGCAAGTCCAGCCACAACCTATAGGCGTTGTCGGTTGGTGCTGAGCATGCGAAGCCAAACGCTTATCGTAGACAGCCACCAACCTTGAAAAATCGGGCCATAGGGCGTATAACCACGCGCTTGTCAGTGTGTTGAGTGAGCCAACTTTTATGCAGCAGAGTGAACCCGTGCAGACCGCCCCCTTTTGGCAGGTGAAGAGCCTGCAACAGATGACCACGGCCGAGTGGGAGTCCCTGTGCGACGGCTGCGGCAAGTGCTGCCTGAACAAGCTCATTGACGAGGACACTGAGGAGTTGGTGTTCACCAATGTCGCCTGCAACCTGCTCAATACCAAGACCTGCCAGTGCTCCGATTACGGCAACCGCTTCAAGAAAGAGCCGGACTGCCTGCAGATCACCCACGACAAGATTGCCGAGTTCAACTGGCTGCCCTCCACCTGCGCCTATCGCCTGCTGGCGGAGGGGCAGACCCTGCCCGAATGGCATCCGCTGATCACCGGCAGTCGCTCCGCCATGCATCAGGCGGGTCAGTCGGTGCGCGGCAAGGTGATCCATGAGGTACATGCCGGCGACTGGGCCGACCATATCATCACCTGGGCCAGCTAACGTCAGACCCGTCTATCGGGCCAGCCGCGAGCCGTATCAACTGCGAAGGGGCAGGGGAGTCATCACTCTCCTGCCCCTTCGGCTTTCTGGCTTTTCCCTAAGCGCTGCGAAGGCGCCTATTTATCCGCCTTGCCCGCCGCATCGGCGAGTTTGGCCAGTTGTTTGTCATACCAGGCCACCGGGCGGTTTTCATCTTCCGCCCGCTCCTTGCGCCGGATAGCGTTGCGCACCACCATGGCCCCCAGCCAGCGAAATGGCTCGTGCGGAAAGTAGCCGCGCGGGCCGCTCACCAGGGCGCATTCGCGCCACGGCTTGTCCTCCTCCCGCACTTCATCGCGCACCAAGGCCGCCAGAATTTGGCCACCCATCCAGCTCTGGGCCACCCCGTTGCCGGAGTAGCCGAGGCCATAGACAACGTTGGGCTGCCCTCGCCAGTGGCCGAAGAAGGGAAGGCCATCCACCGAGCGGTCGGAGGCACCGCACCAGCTGGCGGCGATGGGCACATCCTTGAGCGCCGGAAAGAAGCGGCGCAGGGTGCGGGTGAGGGGGGCAAGATAACGGCTCGGTGCATCAAACTCGGCCAGATGGCGGTTGGCAAAGGCGAAGGTGTTACCCCCCTTGCCGAGCATCAGCCGCCCTTGTGGGGTGGAGCGGTAGTAGTGGACAAAGGTGCGGCCATCCACCACGGTGCGGCCGTGCGCAAGCTGCTGGGCGGCAAGCGCCTGTGGCGCCGGGTCGGTTATCACCATGTCGGAGGAGACCAGCACGATACTGCGGCGAAACTCGCGAAAGTGCTGCACCATGGCGCTGTTAAGCGCCAGCACCACCTTGCGGGCACGCACCTCACCTTGTGGTGTTTGCACCCGCGCAGGCTGACCCGCCTCAAGGCGCTGCATCGGCGAGCCTTCATAGACCTCGATCCCCAGCTCCCGCGCCACCCGCATCAGGCCACGCACCAAGAGCGCCGGTTGCACCGAGCCCGCGTGGGGGCTGTAGAGCCCTTCCAGATGGACGTGGGAGCCGCTCTGGCTCGCCAGTTCACCCTCTTCAATAGCCTGCCACTGGTTAAGACCGGCTCGCTTGAGTTCCTGCAATACCGGCTCCATCAGGCCGCGCTGGGCCTCGCTGGTGGCGGTGTAACAGGTGCCCTCGACCCTCAGCTCTGCCTCTATGTGGTGCGTTTCGCAGAAGCGGGCGATCTCGTGTACCGCCTGCTCGGATCTTTGTACCAGCCAGGCGGCCTGATCTTCGCCAAAGAGACGCTTTAAGGTCAGGTATTTGGCCGACCAGGTGAGCAGGCAGCCGCCGTTGCGCCCGGAGGCGCCGCTGCCGCAGCGATCTTTTTCCAGCACCATGATGCGCAATTGTGGCTCGGCCTGTTTAAGGGCGATGGCGCTCCACAGCCCGGTAAAGCCGCCGCCGACGATACAGACATCGGCCTCGTGGTGGCCGACGAGGGGCGTGGGTGGCGCGGGCTGTTCGGCGGCCAGGGCCTCGGCCAGCCAGAAGGGGAGAATGGACATGGTGACTCCTCGAAATGGTTATGGGTGGCGCCAGCGCTGGGTGCGGGCCAACAGGGCGCGGCTAAGGAAAAGCTGAGCCAGCTTGACGGTGGCGGCGGCCAGCAGGATCAGGGTGGCCATGGCGGCGGCTGCAGCGGTATCGCCAGAATCCTCCATATTGAGCACGGCGATGGAGGCGAGCACGCTGTCGCTGGAATAGAGGAAGATCACCGCCGAGGTGGTGGTCATGGCGTTGACGAACAGATAGATGAAGATCTCCAGCAGTGCGGGCAGGGAGGCGGGCAGGGTGACCCGCCAGAATGCCTTCCAGAGCGGGATTCGCAATGAGATGGCCACCAGCTCCAGCTCCTTGGGCAATTGCTTGAGGCTGGTCAGCGCGGTCATATGACCCACGGTGTAGTAGTGGATGATGCAGGAGAGCACCATCAGCGGCAGAGTGCCATAGAGAGTGCCAAAGAGCGGATTGCCGTTGAAAAAGAAGATGTAACCCAGCCCCAGCACCATGCCGGGCACCGCCAGCGACAGCATGGCAAGCAGATGTAGCAATTGGCGCAGCGGCGCAAAGTGGAGCCCCTTCTCCTGTGCCCAGGCCAGCACCATCACCAGCGCGGTGCCGATAAGCGCGGTATAGAGGCCCAGTTGCAAGGTGTTGGTAAAGGGCTGCCAGCCATAGACGCTGTTGCTGTCAAAGGCGTAGTGATCCAGCGTCAGCCCGAGGTTGTAGGGCCAGAACTGCACCAGGGAGCCGTAAACCGCCATCCCCACCAGCGCCAGAAACAGCAGGGCCCAGAGTGTGCACCAGCCGAGCGCCAGCAGATCCCGCAGCCGATGGGGTTTGGGCTGATAGGGCACCGCCTTGGTGCTGCTCTGCTCCTGCATCTTGCTGCGCACCCTGTGCTCCAGGGCAAAGCTCAACAGTGCCGGTAGCAGCAGGGTGACGCTGGCAACGGCGCCCAGCGAGAAGTTCTGCATCCCGATCACCTGCCGGTAGATGTCGGTGGCCAGCACGCTGTACTGGCCGCCAATCACCTTGGCCACTCCGAAGTCGCAGATGGTGAGGGTGAAGACCGCGATGGCGGCGCTTAAAAGGCCATAACGGGCGGTGGGCAAGGTGACGGTGACAAAGGTGCGCCAGCCGCTGCTGCCCAGCACCCGGGAGGCTTCATAGAGGCGGGCATCGCTCTGACCGAGCGCCGTGATAAGGATCATCAGGGCGTGGGGGAAGCACCAGAAGCCCAGACCAATGACGATGCCGATGGGGCCGTAGATGCTCTCGCCGCCGAGCAGCCCCTTGGCAACTCCCTGATTGCCGAACCAGTAGACCAGACTGATGGCGGGCAGCAGGGAGGGCATAAGGAGCGGAATAAGGCCGATGAGGCGAAACAGGGGCTTGCCCGGCATGCAGGTACGGGTGAGGGCGTAGGCGTAGCCGAAGGCGATGGTCACCACCAGCGCGGTGATCAGCACCCCGAGCCAGAGGGTGTTGCCGATGGTACGCCCCAGATGAGGGGAGTCGAAGTAGGCGCTGAAGTTGGCAAGCCCCACCCAGAGCCCGTTCTCATCCTGCAGGCTCTTTTGCAGCATGGTGAGCAGGGGCAGCAAGAGGCCCCCTACCAGCAGGGCGATGCCGAGCACCAGCAGGATCAGTTGCAGCAGCTGATCCCGGCTCCAGCCGAAACAGAGGCGCTGCCAGCGGGCGTCTTGCCGGGTTGTCGTTGGCGGCAACAGGGAGGAGGTCGCAAGGGGGGCAGTCATGGGCGCTCTCCTTCAAACAGTTGCATCGCCGCGACGGGCCAATGCAGGGAGCAGCGCATGCCGCTGCGCCAGCCACCCTGCTCGTGTTTGGGCAGCTCGTGGGTGGGGCGCTCCACCAGAATTTGCTGCGGGCCCAGATAGGTGTCGGCGATGCAGATAAGGCGCTGGGCGGCGCCGAGAAACTCCACCTGATCGATGGTTGCTTCAACGCCATGTTGCCCAAGACAGGGCTCGCTCGGCGTACCCAGAGTGATCGCCTCGGGGCGGATCGCCACCTGCAATTTGCTGCCAGGGTTGGCCTGGTTGGCGAGCGGCAGGGGGTGTTCATTGAGGCGCACCTGGGTGGGGCTCAGCACCAGGGTCTCGAGGAAGTCCATGGTGCCGACAAAGCTTGCCACGAAGCGGCTCGAAGGCCTGTGGTAGATCTCCTGCGGGGTGCCCACCTGGACGATGCGACCGCCCTCCATCACCACGATGCGGTCGGCCATGGTCAGCGCCTCTTCCTGATCGTGGGTCACCATGATGGTGGTGATGCCAAGGCGCTGCTGCAGGGCGCGGATCTCGCTGCGAAGGTGGGTGCGCACCAGCGCATCCAGCGCGCTGAGGGGTTCGTCCAGCAACAACAGACCGGGGGAGAGGGCGAGCGCGCGGGCCAGCGCCACCCGCTGCTGCTGGCCGCCGGAGATCTGGCTCGGGTACTTGTGGGACTGGGCCGTGAGACCCACCAGAGCGAGCCAGTGATCGACCCGCTCCTTGATGAGATCCCGCGCCAGCCTCTGATTCTCGAGGCCGAAGGCGATGTTCTGGGCCACCGTCAGGTTGGGGAAGAGGGCGTAGGACTGGAACACGATGCCAAAATCGCGCTGCTGGGGCGGCAGTTGGGAGATATTGCGCCCCCCTTGCCAGATCTCGCCGCTGTCCGGCAGATCCAGCCCGGCGATGGCTCTGAGCAGGGTGGTCTTGCCGCAGCCGGAGGGGCCGAGAAAACAGATAAACTCTCCCGGCTCAATGGTCAGGGAGATCCCCTTGAGGGCCTGAAAAGCGCCGAACTGCTTGTTGAGGTGTTGGATGTCCAGATAGGGCTGGGTCATGGTGCGACTCGCTACTGATTTGGTATATACCAGTTTGCGGGTGAAGTGTGACGGTCAGGTGATCGGGGGATGACGGCTTGATGACAGTCAGATGACATCGGGTCGCCAGCAGCTAGCTTGGTCGCTTGTGGATGAGTTAGGTGCCACCCATTGAGGACGACACAAACAAGTGAGGCGATGCCAAAAAGAGAAGGCCAACCTGGGTTGGCCTTCGGCAGTTTGTTTATCGCCCTGGGTGCATTGGCATTGCTCAAACCAGCCCCCAGCGGGATTACTGCTTGGCTTCGGTCTTGCCGTCGAAGCTGGCGCTCCACTGGGCCAGGATGGCGTTGCGCTCGCGGGCTGCCCAGCCAAAGTCGTTGTCGATCATCTGGCTCTTGATGTCCGTCGGATAACCCGCTCTCGGTTGGGCGACCTCGGGAATGGCGACCACTGCAAACGACTTGTTGTAGAGGGCATTGGCCTGCTCGGTGGCGGCAAAGTCGAGTAGCTGCTTGGCGGCTTCGAGCTTGGGGGTGCCCTTGATGATGGCGGCCGCCTCCATGTCCCAGCCCGAACCTTCGCTCGGGAACACCACCTCGATGGGGGCGCCCTTGGCCTTGAGGCTGGTGGCCGGGAAGTCAAAGGAGATGCCGATCACCGTCTCGCCGCTGGCGGCCAGCTTGCAGGGGGCAGAGCCCGAGTGGGTGTAACGGTCGATGTTCTGGTGCAGACCGTTCATGAATTGCCAGCCCTGCTGCTCGCCCATGGTTTGCAGCCAGCCAGCGACGCTCAGGTAGCCGGTGCCGGAGGAGCTGGGGTTGGGCATGATCACCTTGCCCTTGTAGACGGGCTTGGTGAGATCGGCCCAGCTGGTGGGGGCCGGGATCCCCTGTTTCTCCGCTTCTACCTTGTTGAAGCAGATGGCGCTGAAGAAGGCATCCAGACCTATCCAGTGCGGCTCGGCCTTGCTGTCGCGAAAGCGGCTGTCGAGTTTATCCAGCCCTTTCGGTGCATAGGCATTGAGCATCTGCTGCTGATCGAGCTGCATCAGGCTGGTAGCCGCCAGTCCCCACACCACATCCGCTTTGGGCTGGGCTTTTTCCGCCAGCAAGCGGGCGGTGACCACGCCGGTGGAGTCGCGCACCCACTTGATGTTGATGTCCGGATGTTGGCGCTCGAACGCGGTTTTCAGCTCGCCGAGCTGCTCCGGCTCGAAGGCGGTGTAGACGGTGAGATCGGTCGCGGCCAGTGCCGGGGCTGTCATGGCGGCCAGCACGGCGGCGGCCAGCAAATGGGTTCCCTGTTTCATCCTCTTCTCCATATAAGTTGGATTGGTATAAACCAGATTGGTCGAAGCAGAGGCTAGGGGAGCTTTATGACGATCCTGTGACGGCCCCGTGACGTTTTGCCTACGTCACTCCTGAGTATCCACCTCGATCTCCAGGCTGTCGTGGCGCCAGTACTCCAGATCGAAGTCGAGCACCCGGCCGTGCTGATCGAAGTTGAGACGCTCGAGGCGCAGGGCGGGCAGACCCGCGGTGGCCCCCAGTGCCTTGGCCACCTCGTCCGGCAGGGCGGTGGGGAAGAAGCGCACCTGCATACGGGCGTAGTGCAGATCGTAATGGGCCTGATAGATCTCGGTCAGGCTGCCGTTGAGATCCAGCTCCAGCAGGCCGGGTACGCGCTCTGGCAGGCAATGGTTCTCGCAATAGCAGATGGCGCGCCCGTTGGCATAGCGCAGCCGCTTGAGCAGAAACAGGCTGTCAAATGGCTTGAGCTGCAGCCGTGCCATCAGCGCCGGCGGCACCGCCTGGCGGCTTTTTTCCAGCAGCTCGGTGCGTGGCTCACCCCCTTGTTCGCGCACTATCTGGTGAAAGTTGGAGGTGCGTCTGGGATTGAGGCGAAAGCGCGGCGGCGTGACGAACCAGCCGCGGCGATCCTCCCGATAGATAAGGCCGTTGGCCTCCAGCTGCACCAGGGCCTCGCGGATGGTGACCCGGGTGGTGCCGTAGAGTTCCCCCAGCAGCCGCTCGGAGGGGAGCTTGTCGTTGGGGGCCAGGCCCCCCGCCAGGATCTGGTTGGCGAGGGCATCCTTGATCTGCAGGTATTGGGGTTTGCTCATGAAAGTCCCTGGTTGTGCAATGGGTTGGGCACAGGTCTGGTCGTCGATCCGGTCGCTAAACAGAGGTGTCAAAGTACATTGGTAAAGACCAGTGTTGCCCCTGTGGTTCTGGCTTCCTAGATTATCGCGATCACGGCGCCGAAAATGAATTTTTTGTTGCACGTAAGGGCACCCCTTTGACCTCGGCTGGGCTGTTACCCACAATGCGCTCATTCTGGTATATACCAAAAGGAGCGAAGTCATGACCCATATTCCTGCGGCCCCTGCCGCCGTCGATTACCTGCTGCTGACCCCGGGCCCCCTCTCGACCACCGCCACGGTGCGTGCCGCCATGCTGCAAGACAGCTGCACCTGGGATGCGGACTACAACCAGGGCGTGGTGGAGCCCATCCGCCGCGAGCTGGTGCGCCTGGCCACTGGCCCAGAATATGAACGTGACTACAGCGCAGTATTGCTGCAGGGGAGCGGCAGCTATGTGGTGGAGAGCGTGCTGGGCTCGGCGATAGGTGTCGATGAGTGTCTGTTGATCATCAACAACGGCGCCTACGGTGCCCGCATGGGAGAGATGGCTCGCTGTCTCGGCTTGCGCCACCATGAGCTCGACTGCGGCGAGACAACCCGCCCGGAACCCGCTGCCATCGAGGCGATGTTGGCACGTCACCCCGAGATCACCCATCTGGCCATGGTGCACTGCGAGACCACCACCGGCATGCTCAACCCGCTTGAGGAGGTGGCAGCACTCTGCCAGCGCCGCGGTATTCGCCTGATCGTCGATGCCATGAGCAGCTTTGGCGGCATCCCCATCGACATGGGCCGCCTTGGCATCGAGTTTCTCATCAGCTCCGCCAACAAGTGCATTCAGGGGGTGCCGGGCTTTGGCTTTGTCATCGCCCGCCGCGCCGCGCTCACGGCCTGCGCCGGTCGTGCCCGCTCGGTCTCCCTCGACCTGCATGCCCAGTGGCAGACCATGGAGCAGCAGGGGGGCAAGTGGCGCTTTACCTCGCCCACCCATACCGTGCTCGCCTTTGCCCAGGCCCTGCGCGAGCTGGATGAAGAGGGGGGCATCGCCGCCCGCCATCAGCGCTATAGCGAAAACCAGCGTACCCTGGTAGCTGGGATGGCCGAGCTCGGCTTTGCGCCGTTGCTGCCAGAGGAGTGGCAATCCCCCATCATCACCGCCTTCTACTCGCCGGCCCACCCTGACTACCGCTTCGCCGACTTCTACCAGCGGCTCAAGGGGCAGGGCTTTGTCATCTATCCGGGCAAGGTCTCCCAGGCCGACTGCTTCCGGATTGGCAATATCGGTGATGTGACCCCAGAACGGGTGCGAGATCTGCTCGCCGCCATGGCCAGCGCCTGCTATTGGCAAGGGGAAGCACGATGACGAGCCAAGCGCTTCACGGTCGCGATCTGCATGACCATAAGCTGCACGGCAGCGGCCGCGCCGATAGCGAAGGGGATATCAACCTCGGCGAGGGGCGGGCGCGCTGGTGGGCCGACCAGAGCGAGGCGGTGCAGGCGGGATTGGCGGAAGATAGCCGCTACTTCCTCCATCAGGCGCTCTCCACCCCCTGTCTGGATCTGATTGAGGGGGCGCAGGGGAGCTGGTTGACCAGCGTATCGGGCGCGCGTTACCTCGATTTTCACGGCAACAGCGTCCATCAGCTGGGCCACGGCCACCCCAGGGTGGTGGCCGCAGTGCAGCAGCAACTCGCGGATCTGCCGTTTGCGCCACGCCGCTACACCCATCGGGTTGCCATCGACTGCGCCCGCACCTTGGCCGAACTCGCCCCCGGCGATCTCAACCGGGTGCTGTTTGCCCCCGGTGGCAGCGAGGTGGTGGGCATTGCCCTGAAACTCGCCCGCTTCATTACCGGCAACAGCAAGGTAGTATCCCTCTGGGATGCTTTTCACGGCGCTTCCCTCGACGCCATCTCGGTCGGTGGCGAGGCCTGTTTTCGCGCCGGCATGGGCCCGCTGATGGCCGGAGTGGAGCGCATCCCGCCCCCCACCCGTTATCGCGGCGTCTGGTATCGCGGGGAAGGGGATGACCTGCACTACGCCGATTATCTGGAGTACGTCATCGAGAAGGAGGGAGGAATCGGTGCCTTTATCGCCGAGCCCATTCGCAACACCGACGTGCAGGTGCCCTCGAAGGCCTACTGGCAGCGGGTGCGGGAGATCTGCGATCGCCACCAGGTGCTGCTGATCGTCGACGAGATCCCCAACGCCCTGGGTCGCACCGGCCACTGGTTCAGCTTCGAGGCGTTTGGCATCGAGCCCGACATCATCTGCCTGGGCAAGGGGCTGGGGGGTGGGGTGGTGCCGTTTGCGGCGCTCATCACCCGCGACCGTTTCAATCAGGCTGCAGCTATTTCGCTCGGTCACTACACCCACGAGAAGAGCCCCATCGGCTGCGCTGCGGCCCTCGCCACCATCAGTACCATCCGTGAAGAGGGGTTGCTGGCCAAGGTGCGGGAGGATGGCCGTTTTATGGCGGTAGAGCTCGCGTCGCTTGCCGAGCGTCACCCGCTGATCGGGCAGGTGCGTGGTATTGGTTTGCTCTGGGCGCTGGATCTGGTGGTCGATCACCAGAGTCGTACCCGCAATAGCCAGGCTGCCGAGCGGCTGCTCTACCGCTGTCTGGAACTGGGGCTCAGCTTCAAGGTCTCCCAGGGCAACGTTATCCAGCTCTCGCCACCGCTCAATATCGCCCGCGCCGATCTGGTGCGGGCCATCACCATTCTTGATCGAGCCCTTGGCGAGATCGCGCTTTCACCGGAACAGGAACACCACCATGACTGACTTGCAGACTGCCATCGACCCGACCACCGACGTGGAGGCGCTGATCCTCGACTGGGCCGGCACCGTCGTCGATTTCGGCTCCTTCGCCCCCACCTCCATCTTCGTCGAGGCGTTCGCCCGCGCCTATGACTTCCCCGTTACTCTGGATGAGGCGCGCCAGCCCATGGGGTTGGGCAAGTGGGATCATATCGCCGCGCTGGGCCGTCTGCCTTCGGTGGATGCGCGCTGGCAGGCTCGCTTTGGCCACCCCATGAGCCACGCCGAGGTGGACCACCTCTATCACACCTTTATGCCGCTGCAGATTGCCGCCGTGACCCGCTTCGCCGCCCCCATCCCGGGTGTGCTGCCGGTGCTGGAGGCTCTGCGAGCTCAAGGGCTGCGGATCGGCTCCTGCTCCGGTTACCCCCGTCCGGTGATGGAGGCGCTGGTACCGGCGGCGGCCGAGCATGGCTATCGGCCGGATCACTGGGTCGCCACCGATGACCTCAAGGCGGGTGGCCGCCCCGGCCCCTGGATGGCACAGGCCAATGTGATTGAGCTCGGAATCAGCGCGGTGCATCGCTGCATCAAGGTGGATGATGCCGTGCCCGGCATCAGCGAAGGGTTGAACGCGGGCATGTGGACCGTGGGATTGTCGGTTTCCGGCAACGAATTTGGCGCCACCTGGGAGGCGTTCGCCGCCATGAGCGAAGCCGAAATCGCCGAGAGGCGCGCACCAGCGGAGGCCAAACTGCGGGCGGCGGGAGCGCATTACGTCATCGACACCCTGGCCGACATCGCCCCGGTCATCGCCGATATCAACCGCCGTCTGACTGCGGGTGAGCGACCCTGAACAAGGCGGGTGAGAGGAGGGGAGTGCCGGCCTTGCCTGCAGGTTTTCAGGCCATGCTCCCTGACTATCAGGCATAAAAAAACCGGCGCCTGGGCGCCGGTTTTTGTTCACCGAGACTCTATTACAGAGAGGCGGTGAAGGTACGGGTGATGACGTCTTGCTGTTGCTCCTTGGTCAAGGAGTTGAAGCGAACGGCATAACCGGATACGCGGATGGTCAACTGCGGATATTTCTCCGGGTTTTCCATGGCGTCCAGCAGCATTTCACGGTTCATCACGTTGACGTTCAGGTGCTGACCACCTTCCAGGTTGGCTTCGTGGTGGAAGTAACCATCCATCAGGCCGGCCAGGTTGGCTTTCTGGGCTTCCATGTCTTTACCCAGGGCGTTCGGTACGATGGAGAAGGTATAGGAGATACCATCTTTGGCGTAGGCGAACGGCAGCTTGGCGACGGACGTCAGGGAAGCAACGGCACCCTTCTGGTCACGACCGTGCATCGGGTTGGCACCCGGGCCGAACGGCGCACCGGCGCGACGGCCATCCGGAGTGTTACCGGTCTTCTTGCCGTACACCACGTTGGAAGTGATGGTCAGCACGGACTGGGTAGCCACGGCACCACGGTAGGTGTTCAGCTTCTGAATCTTCTTCATGAAGCGCTCGACCAGGTCGCAGGCGATGTCATCGACGCGAGCGTCGTTGTTACCGAACTGCGGGTACTCGCCTTCGATCTCGAAGTCGATGGAGACGCCATCGGCATCACGTACCGGCTTGACCTTGGCGTACTTGATGGCAGACAGGGAGTCAGCCGCAACAGACAAACCGGCGATGCCGCAAGCCATGGTGCGATAGACGTCACGGTCGTGCAGCGCCATCAGGGAGGCTTCGTAGCTGTACTTGTCGTGCATGTAGTGGATGATGTTCAGGGCGGCGACGTACTGCTTG
The DNA here is from genome assembly GCF_019048365.1 of Aeromonas sp. FDAARGOS 1415. NCBI lineage: Bacteria > Pseudomonadati > Pseudomonadota > Gammaproteobacteria > Aeromonadales > Aeromonadaceae > Aeromonas > Aeromonas sp. FDAARGOS 1415. The sequence goes on from NZ_CP077363.1 coordinate 3,256,546, forward strand.
GCCAGCCAGTCCATGAAGTGATCCAGTCTGTCCATCACGTCGTTGTAGTCGAGGTACTCGGAGGTGACCATTTCGGTTTTCGGACCGACCTGGATCTTGAGCTTCTCGTCCATACCGCCGTTGATGGCGTACAGCATGGTCTTGGCCAGGTTGGCACGGGCACCGAAGAACTGCATCTGTTTGCCGACGATCATCGGGGACACACAGCAAGCGATGGCGTAGTCATCGTTGTTGAAGTCCGGGCGCATCAGGTCGTCGTTCTCGTACTGAACGGAAGAGGTCTCGATGGATACCTTGGCGCAGTACTTCTTGAAACCGACCGGCAGCTTCTCGGACCACAGGATGGTCAGGTTCGGCTCGGGGGACGGGCCCATGGTGTACAGGGTGTTCAGCATACGGAAGCTGTTCTTGGTGACCAGAGTACGGCCGTCAACGCCCATACCAGCCAGGGTCTCGGTAGCCCACATCGGGTCGCCGGAGAACAGTGAATCGTATTCCGGGGTACGCAGGAAGCGAACCATGCGCAGCTTCATGACCATGTGGTCCATCAGCTCCTGGGCTTCTTGCTCGGTGATCAGGCCTTTTTGCAGGTCACGCTCGATGTAGATGTCCAGGAAGCTGGAGGTACGACCGAAGGACATGGCCGCGCCGTTCTGGGACTTGACGGCCGCCAGGTAGGCGAAGTAGGTCCACTGTACGGCTTCTTTCGCGGTTTTGGCCGGTACGGAGATGTCGCAGCCATATTTGGCAGCCATCACCTTCATCTGGGCCAGGGCACGGTGTTGCTCGGAGATCTCTTCGCGCAGGCGGATGGTGGCTTCCAGGTTGACACCGTTTTCCAGGTCAGCCTGCAGGGACTTGAACTGGGCCAGTTTGTCGGCCATCAGGAAGTCGATACCGTACAGGGCAACACGGCGGTAGTCACCGATGATGCGGCCACGGCCGTAGGCATCCGGCAGACCGGTGATGACGCCGGACTTGCGGCAGTTCAGGATGTCTTTGGTGTAGACGTCGAACACGCCCTGGTTGTGAGTCTTGCGGTACTCGGTGAAGATCTTCTCGACCATGGGGTCAAGCTGGCGACCGTACACTTCGCAAGAGGTCTTGACCATCTTGATACCGCCGTTGGCGATGATGGCGCGCTTGAGCGGTTTGTCGGTCTGCAGACCGACGATTTGCTCCAGGCTCTGGTCGATATAGCCGGCATCGTGAGCGGTAATGGTGGAGGGCAGGTCGGTATCAAAATCGACAGGCGCGTGAGTGCGGTTTTCGATCTTGATGCCTTCCATGACCTTGTCCCACAGCTTGGTGGTGGCTTCGGTCGCGCCAGCCAGGAAGGACTCGTCACCTTCATACGGGGTGTAGTTCTTCTGGATGAAGTCACGGGTGTTGACAGAGGTCTGCCATTCACCGGCTGCGAAGCCTTCCCATGCTTTTTGGAACTGTTCGTTAAGTTCTGCCATTTTCATTACCTCTCAAGGTATTTATGTGTCTGCCGCCATCCTTAATGATGGCGACGGAAGATAAACCAGTAAGTCAGTCCTACCATGACGCCACCACCAATGATATTGCCAATGGTGACAGGGATCAGGTTGTGCAAGACGAAATTGGATACGGTCAGGTCGGCAAAGGTCGCCGGGTCCTGGCCGATGGCCTGCCAGAATTCCGGGCCCGCGACGCTGTGAATGGCGATACCGACCGGGATCATAAACATGTTTGCGATGCTGTGCTCGAAACCGGAGGCCACGAACATGGCGACGGGGAGCAGCATCACCATCACCTTGTCGGTGGCACTGCGGGCACCGAAGGCCATCCACACGGCGAGGCACACCATGAGGTTGCAGAGGATGCCAAGGGCCACGGCTTCGAAGAAGGTGTGATGGATCTTGTGCTGGGCCACTTTCATGGCGTTCAGTCCCCACTGACCATCTGCCGCCATGTATTCCGCCGACATGATGATGAGGCCGACGATGATGAGCCCGCCGATGAGGTTGCCGAAGTAGACGAGTCCCCAGTTCTTGAGCAGCTGGGCCCAGCTGATTCGATTGGCCGCCTTGGCCACCAGGGTCAGGGTGGTGGAGGTGAACAGCTCGGCGCCGAGCAGCACACAGAGGATGAGGCCGAGGGAGAAGCAGAGACCACCGACCAGCTTGGCCATGCCCCAGGACATGCCGCTCGAGCCGGTAGTGACGGTGATGTAGAAGACGAAGGCGATGGCGATGAAGGCGCCTGCCGTGATGGCCAGAGGGATAGTCTTGTATGCGGGCTTGGTGGCCTTGGCATAGGTAATGTCTTCGGCCAGTGCGGCGATGGCTTCGGGCTTCAGACAATCAAAGGGAGATTCTGCTTTCAATTCTCGTTACCTGCATATTTTGCCTGTGGAAATCATAACAAAGGGGCAGATCCCCAAAATTGACACCGATCAAGAATTACAGATTGTGAATGTAATTTTACTACAGGATTTTTTGCTATCCGGAAGCGTTTCTTTACACCAGGTTTCAGGTGAAACATAAATAGGTCTGTTATTAATTTCATGATTTTTAAGAACTTATAAAGAGCGCCCCTAAAAAAGTACCGGCAAAGCATCTTTGCGGCGGCGCTGCACCATGAGTGCCAAATTAACAACCCCCTAAGAGGTATTTTTTGTCTTTTATTTCATCTTTGTGGCACGGCCAGCCAAAGCGTAGACCATAAAACAGAAGGGGCCATAAGGCCCCTTCGTCACACTAGCATATCAGTTCCACGTATGGATTCGTTTGGCTTTTTGTAGCTTTTCGTAGGCCGCCAGCAGTTTCTGGTGCAGCGGGAACTGCTCGAGTGACAGATCAGCCGCCTCCAGACCGTGGAAGCGCGCCTCGCCGCGGGCGTTGGCCCAGGCCTGTGCCAGGGTTTCCTCCCCGAACATGCGGGCGAACACCGGACGGTATTGCTCTGGGTCGCGATCCTCGTCCAGGAAGAGCTCGACGCAGGCGCGCAGGGCGCGGTAGTACGCGGCGCGATCGGCCGGGAACACCGACTGGTTGAACTCCATGGTCCAGTCGATGAGATCGAGCGCGCTCTCCAGCTCGCCTGCGGCCAGGGCCAGCATGGCTTTGAGCTCACCGACCCGCAGGGTGTGCAGGGCGCTGCCCTTGGCGGCGGCGATGCCGAGCAGCTCGCGCACCCGGGTCCGCTCGTCGTGACCCTCTTCATCCAGCTGGTCGAACAGCGCCATGTACTGCTCTGCGTCCCACTCCAGGGATGGCAGCGCCAGTATGGTCTCCCGCAGGTGGGCCCCCATGGTGTTGTTGGCCAGCAGCAGATCTTCCACCGGATAGATGTCGGACATGCCGGGTACCAGGATGCGGCAGGCGTAGACGCCCAGGTGCTCGTAGTCGGCGATGTAGACCGGCTGCTCCAGCTCGTGGAAGATGCCGATCAGGTGGTCGAACTCTTCTTGCGAGGTGCCGCGGAAGTCCCAGTCGGCAAATTCGAAGTCGGACTCCTGCTTGAACAGATCCCAGCTGATGAGGCCGGAGGAGTCGATGAAGTGGGTCTCCAGGTTGTGGTGATCCGCCACCTGCTCGTTGTCAAACGACGGCGGCACGAAGACGTCCAGATCCTTGAGGCTACGGCCTTGCAGCAGCTCGGTGACGGTACGCTCGAAGGCCACTTCGAAGCGCGGGTGGGCGCCGAAGGAGGCAAAGCAGGTGCCGTTGCTCGGGTTGAGCAGCACCACGCAGATGACCGGATAACGGCCGCCGAGCGACGCATCGAAGCTGTAGATGGGGAAGCCTTCGGCCTCCAGCGCATCGATGGAGGCCTTGATGCCGGGGTAGCGGGCGATGACCTCGGTCGGGATCTCCGGCAGGCTGATGGCCTCGGCAATGATCTTGTTCTTCACGTGGCGCTCGAACACCTCGGACAGGCCTTGGGTGCGGGCTTCGGTGCGGGTGTTGCCGGCGCTCATGCCGTTGGAAACGTAGAGGTTGCCGACGATGTTCATCGGGATATAGACGGTCTGGTGGTCGGACTGGCGCTCGAAGGGCAGGGCGACGATGCCACGCTCCTCGTTGCCGGATTGCAAATCCACCAGCATGTCGGCGGTCACTTCACCGTCCGGGTTGTAGAACTTGCGGGTGAAGGAGTCGAGCAGACCGGCCGGCAGTTGATCCCCCTCGATAGGGAACCACTTCTCGTTCGGGTAGTGCACGAAGTCGCCGTTTGCTACCTGCTCGCCCAGATAGAAGTCGGCGAAGAAGTAGTTGGTGGAGAGACGCTCGAAATATTCGCCAAGAGCGGAGGCGAGCGCCGCCTTCTTGCTGGCACCCTTGCCGTTGGTAAAGCAGAGGGCGCAATCCTTGTCCCGGATGTGCACGGACCAGACGTTCGGCACGGGGTTGAGCCAGGAGGCCTCTTCGATATCAAACCCCAGGGCTTGCAGCTTGGTCTGGAAGCGTTCGATGGAGTCTTCCAGCGCCGCGTCCTTGCCGGGAATAAAGGTGTGGTCGGTCATCACAATGTCCTGATTTTAATGGGCTCATGTTTGGTCGCAGATAATAGCATGAGTGACGGGGAAAGCGGCCAGGGCAATACGGCGGCGCAGGTATTTGAAAAGACCCGGGGCCGGGATTCGGTCTTTGCAAAGAGAGGAGCATTTCGGGCAACTTGCGACGCGGGCGAGAAGGGCTGGGTATCAGTTTTGCTTAACCCCCTTAAGAGAATGTCGATGTCATTGTGCCAAGGCTTCTTCCATCATGGCCCCTGCTCGATGAAGAGCGCGTGCCCAAGCCGGCTGCACGGCCTTTATCTGGCCTCTTCACCCCTCCTTATTACTGACATTGGTCATCCCTGGCTGACCGGGAGTTGTTATGCCCTTCATGATCCCCCGTATTGACCCCGACATCGCCACTCTGGCTCCCGGTTTCAGAGCCCTCAGCATTCTGGTGGCGGCGGCCCCCGTGACGAACCCGCATGTGGGCGCCGAAGCGCTGGTACGAGCGTGCGACACCGAGCCTGCGCCCTGGGCTCATGCCCATCTGGCCGCGTGGGGCGAGGTGTTCAAACGCTTTGGCGCCAAGCCACAGCGCACCCCCTGCTCGGCAGAGGCCCTGCGTAAACGGGTGCTGCGCGATGGCACCATGCCCAGCATCGACCCCGTGGTCGATCTCTACAATGCCGTCAGCATTGAGTACGCTATTCCCGTGGGTGGGGAAAATCTGACGGCCTATGAGGGCGCGCCACGCCTGGTGATCGCCGATGGCAGCGAGCTTTTTGACACCATAAAGGAAGGGGAGCCGGCCCACGAGGCGCCTGAACCCGGGGAAGTGGTGTGGCGGGATGACAGGGGGGTGACCTGCCGCCGCTGGAACTGGCGTCAGGGGATCCGGACCCGGCTCAGCGTGGAGTGTACCCAGATGTGGTTCATTCTGGAGAGCTTGCCTCCCATGCCGCTGGCGGCGCTGCACGAGGCTGGCGATCGGCTGGTGGCGGGTCTGTTGCAGATGATGCCGGAGGCCCGGATTGAGACGACCCTGATAGGGGCGTCTGACGGGGCATGACGACATGCACGCTTGCCGCTGGCGTGCAAGAGCGAAGGATTGGAAAGCCGCGAGCGATCTTAAGGGATTTTCACGTCTTATTGGTTGTTTTGTCACTTGCCAGTCAGCAGGTCGTGGGCCGACCACTCAGGGAAGTGGCTAACCTATTACTTTCAACCCCAGGATGCCGCCGATGATCAGCAGCAGGGAGCACCCGGGCCAGGGTGGCCGGTTCGTTGAACAGCCAGATCCCCATCAACACGGTGCCTACCGCACCGATACCGGTCCAGACTGCGTAGGCGGTGCCAAGGGGCAGTTGCTTGACTGCCATGGCGATCAGCAGCACGCTCACGGCCATGGCACTCAGGGTAAGCAGGGTGGGGAGGGGACGGCTGAAACCGTTGGTGTACTTGAGGCCGATGGCCCAGGCGACCTCGAACAGACCGGCCAGCAGCAGGAGTAACCAGGACATAGAGAAGGTTCCGCAGGAAGCAGGGTCGTCCCTGCACATCGGGAGTCCTTGAGGTCGTCCCCAAGGGGCAGAGGGCTGCCGAGTGGTCTCAATGATGCCCCAAGCCGATACGGGATGCCAGCGGCTTGCTCGGCCACACGCCAGGCTGGCGGATATTGCAACGAATGGCACAGAATATTGCGCAATTCGACTTGCACCGGCCGCCACAATCCGTAATGTGGACAGACACATTCTTCGCAACCCACATATTGTGAACCCCTTGTAAATGGCGGCTGCCGGACAGGGGGGGCGGGTGCAACACACGGTTTCTATAGCAGCTATCCAGGGTAGGACATTATGAAAAAAGTAGGTTTGGTCGGTTGGCGTGGCATGGTGGGTTCGGTCCTGATGAGCCGGATGCAGGAAGAGAAGGATTTCGCCCATATTCAACCCACCTTCTTCACCACCTCCCAGGCCGGTGAGGCCGCCCCCAACTTCGGCGTCGATGCCGGCACCCTGCAGGATGCCTTCGACATCGAGGCGCTGGCCGCACAGGAGATCATCATCACCGCCCAGGGCGGCGATTACACCAAAGATGTCTATCCGCGCCTGAAAGCCACTGGCTGGCAGGGTTACTGGATAGATGCGGCCTCCTCCCTGCGCATGGAGAAGGACGCGGTCATTATTCTGGATCCGGTCAACGGTGACGTCATCGAGCGGGCACTGAATGACGGCATCAAAACCTTCGTCGGCGGCAACTGCACCGTCAGCCTGATGTTGCTGGCTCTGGGCGGCCTGTTCAAGGCCGATCTGGTGGAGTGGGTGAGCGTGGCCACCTATCAGGCAGCGTCCGGTGGCGGTGCGCGCCATATGCGCGAGCTGGTCACCCAGATGGGCATACTGCGCGATGAAGTGGCGGTGGAGCTGGCGGATCCCGCCTCTGCCATTCTCGACATCGAGCGCAAGATAACCGAGAAGACCCGCTCCGGCACTCTGCCGGTGGATAACTTCGGCGTGCCCCTGGCCGGTGGCCTGATCCCCTGGATCGACACCAAACTCGACAATGGCCAGAGCCGTGAAGAGTGGAAGGGTCAGGCCGAGACCAACAAGATCCTTGGGCTAGAAAGCGCCGCCATTCCGGTGGATGGTCTGTGTGTGCGCATCGGTGCCCTGCGCTGCCACAGCCAGGCCTTCACCATCAAGCTGAAAAAAGACGTGCCGCTCCCCGAAATCGAGGCCCTGCTGGCTGCCCACAATGACTGGGTGAAAGTGATCCCCAACGATCGCGACATCACCGCCCGCGAGCTGACCCCGGCGGCCGTCACCGGCACTCTCAGCATCCCGGTGGGTCGTCTGCGCAAGCTCAACATGGGTCCGGAGTACCTGGCCGCCTTCACCGTGGGCGATCAGCTGTTGTGGGGCGCCGCCGAGCCGCTGCGCCGCATGCTAAACATCCTGCTGGCCCGCTGAGCGCATATTGCGAAAGAACAGGGAAGGTCTGGCCTTCCCTGTTCTGCGGGGCTGCAAACCCAATAAAAAAACGGCATCCCTGCAGGATGCCGTTTTTTAATTTATCCAGTCTGACTCTTAGATGTTCTGTGCTTCGTTTGGCACGATGACAGAGGCATGATTTCCTTTCGGCCCCTGTTGCAGTTCAAAATTGACTGCCTGACCTGCTTTCAAGGTCTTGTAACCTTCCATTTGAATCGTGGAGTAGTGAGCGAAGATATCTTCACCACCGCCTTCCGGACAGATAAACCCAAATCCTTTTGCGTTGTTGAACCACTTGACTGTTCCGGTTGCCATACATCTACATCCTTTTATTGATTACCCTGAAGTCGTTGAGTAACCTGCGCCGGCCTTATATAACTAGGGCATGACCCCATAGCAGACGGGCGCCGATTAGCAAGTAACCAATCTAGTCCAACTTTTAAGCGAGTCAAGAAGTTGTTAACAACCGATGTGATCTGGTTAACAAGTCTATTGACAATCGAGAACGAGACGGTAGTAATCTAGAGGTACCAAAGCGCAATTATGAGCAAGCAGAAAGAACTCTTTGCTAATGAAGAGATTGCAGAAGCAGAGAAAACGAAGCTGCAACCGCCACCCATGTACAAGGTCGTCCTGAACAACGACGACTATACACCGATGGAGTTCGTGGTGGAGGTGCTGCAAAGGTTCTTTGGTATGGATCTGGAGAAGGCCACTCAGGTGATGCTGAGCGTGCATTATAGTGGTAAGGGAGTCTGCGGCACATTCACCGCCGAGATTGCCGAAACCAAGGTGGTCCAGGTCAACACCTATTCACGTAACAACGAACATCCACTGCTATGTACCATGGAAAAGGCTTGAAGCTGATGACTTGATGGCGATAACGACACCGCATTGTTGCTGTACTGAGGGGAGGTGCCTATGTTGAACAAAGATCTAGAAAAGACGCTGAACGAGGCTTTCAAGCTGGCCCGTGACGAGCGTCACGAATTCATGACCGTCGAGCACCTGTTGTTAGCCCTGTTGGATAACAGCTCAGCCCATGAGGCGCTGAGTTCGTGTGGTGCGGATGTGGAGCAGATGCGCAAGGAGATCCGCGCATTCATCGATCAAACAACCCCGCTGATTCCCCGTGATGACGAAGACAGAGAGACCCAGCCGACCCTTGGTTTCCAGCGCGTGCTGCAACGCGCCGTCTTCCATGTCCAGTCGTCGGGCAATACCGAGGTCAGCGGTGCCAATGTCCTGGTCGCCATCTTCAGCGAGCAGGAGTCCCAGGCCGCCTACTTCCTGAAAAAGGCGGAAGTCAGCCGGCTGGACGTGGTGAATTTCCTCTCCCACGGGGTGCGCAAAGACAGCAAGCCCGAGAGTGGCGGCGGCAATAACGCAGAGTCCGATGATGAGGTCTCTTCCGCCCAGATAGAGAGCTTTGCCACCAACCTCAACCAGCTGGTGTTGGAGGGACGGATCGACCCGCTCATCGGGCGCGATCAGGAGCTGAGCCGTACCATCCAGGTGCTGTGCCGCCGCCGCAAGAACAACCCGCTGCTGGTGGGGGAGGCGGGGGTCGGCAAGACCGCCATCGCCGAGGGGCTGGCCTATCGCATCGTCAAGGGCGATGTGCCCGAGGTGATCGCTAACAGCACCATCTACTCCCTCGACATGGGTTCCCTGTTGGCGGGGACCAAATATCGCGGCGACTTCGAGAAACGCCTCAAGGTGCTGCTCAAGCAGATCGAGCGTCAGGAGGGGGCCATCCTCTTCATCGACGAGATCCACACCATCATCGGGGCGGGGGCCGCGTCCGGTGGCCAGCTCGATGCCGCAAACCTCATCAAGCCGCTGCTTTCCAACGGGTTGCTACGCTGCGTCGGCTCCACGACCTATCAGGAATATTCCCAGATCTTTGAAAAAGACCGGGCCCTGGCTCGCCGCTTCCAGAAGATCGATATCGTCGAGCCGAGTGTGGATGACACGACGCGTATTCTGATGGGGCTCAAGAGCCGCTATGAGTCTCACCATGGCGTGCGCTACACCGTCAAGGCCATTCGTGCCGCGGTGGAGCTCTCAGCCAAATACATCAACGACCGCCACCTGCCGGACAAGGCTATCGACGTGATCGACGAAGCTGGGGCGGGGCAGCGGTTGTTGCCGGCCAGCAAGCGCAAGAAAGTGATCAATGTGCCGGAAATCGAGGCCATTGTCGCCAAGATCGCCCGTATCCCGGAGAAATCCGTCTCCTCTTCCGACAAGGAGGTGCTGAAGAATCTGGAGCGCAATCTCAAGATGGTGGTGTTCGGTCAGGACAAGGCTATCACTGTGCTCACGGATGCCATTCGGCTGTCACGCTCCGGCCTTGGCAACGAGCGTCGCCCCGTCGGGTGCTTCCTGTTTGCCGGCCCGACCGGGGTGGGCAAGACAGAAGTTACCCAGCAACTGGGCAAGGCGCTCGGGGTGGAGGTTCTGCGCTTTGACATGTCCGAATACATGGAGCGTCACACCGTCTCCCGCCTGATTGGTGCTCCTCCCGGCTATGTGGGGTTCGAGCAGGGCGGGCTGCTGACCGATTCCGTCCTCAAGCATCCGCACTCCGTGGTGCTGCTCGACGAGATCGAGAAGGCACACCCGGATGTCTTCAACCTGCTGCTGCAGGTGATGGACAACGGCACCCTGACCGACAACAACGGGCGCAAGGCCGATTTTCGCAATGTGATCCTGGTGATGACCACCAACGCGGGGGTACAGGAGACACAGCGCAAGTCCATCGGCTTCCAGCAACAGGACATGAGCCACGATGCCATGGCGGTGATCAACAAGACCTTCAGCCCGGAGTTTCGCAACCGGCTGGATCACATCATCTGGTTCAACCACCTGGACATGGCGATCATCCATCAGGTCGTCGACAAGTTCATCGTCGAGCTGCAGGTACAGCTGGATGCGAAAGGGGTATCGCTCGAAGTCTCCGAAGAGGCGCGCCACTGGCTGGCCGAGAAGGGGTATGACAGGGCTATGGGGGCCAGACCCATGGGGCGGGTGATCCAGGAACAGCTCAAGAAGCCGCTGGCCAACGAGATCCTGTTTGGTTCACTGGTCGATGGCGGCGTGGTGCGGGTCGAGCTGGTGAATAACAGCCTCAGCTTTGATTTTCAGGTCAACGTTGAAGCTGTCTCCCACTGATGGGTCATGAATGCCAGCAATGACAAAAAACCCCAACCGAGAGGCTGGGGTTTTTTGCTGAATTCCTGGCTTAGCGAGAGCGGAAAACAATACGTCCCTTGGAGAGATCGTACGGAGTCAGAGCCACCGTTACTTTGTCTCCAGTCAGGATACGGATGTAGTTTTTGCGCATCTTGCCGGAAATATGAGCGATAACCACGTGACCATTTTCCAGTTCCACACGGAACATGGTATTGGGCAAGGTTTCGAGAATGGTACCCTGCATCTCAATACTGTCTTCTTTAGCCATTGAATCCTCTTGATAAGCCACAACAAAAAACCGCTGGATCATGCCGGATTTAAGGCTATGTGTAAAGTTTACTCGGGCCTGGCGTCGAATTTTTTCCATTCTCCCTGCACCAGCAGCTCGTGGGGCAGGTATTGGCGTTTGTAATTCATCTTGCGGCACTCCTCCACCAGATACCCCAGATAGAGCCACTGGCGACCGGTGCGCCGGGCGAGTTCCAACTGGCTCATGATGGCAAAGGTGCCGAGGGAGCGGTCGGCGTGGTCCGGGTCGAAGAAGGTGTACATGGCGCTCATCGAATGGGGAAGCAGGTCCGTGGTCGCGACCCCGATGAGGCGTCCCTCCTTGCGTATTTCCAAGTAGAGGGGCGGCATCCAGTCGCAGTGCAGGAATCCCTTGTACTGGGTACGGCTCGGTGGATACATGCTGCCATCCCGGTGGCGCTCGCGGATATAGCGCTCGTAGAGCTGGTAGTACTCCGGCTTGTCGTCGTAGCTCAGCACCAGCTCGAGATCGCGGTTGAGATGGCGAATGCGCTTCTGGCTGCGGCTCGGTATGAACCGCTCGCTGTGGATGCGCAGGGACTGGCAGGCGCTGCAGGCGGGGCAGTGGGGACGATAGATGTCGTTGCCGCTGCGCCTAAACCCGGCGGTCAGCAGCCGCTCATACCCTGCGGCGTTGAGCAGGTCGTGATCCATCAGTACCAGCAACTGCTCCTGCTCGTGGCCAAGATAGCTGCACGGGTGCCTGGGGGTCAGCCCCACCTTGAGGATCACTTCTTCGCTCATGGGCTGATCCTCCTCGCCTGCCAGCAGCCATCCTGCAGGGGCTGCCGGCTCAGGGTGGTCAATGCACTCAGGAATTGCTGTCTTGGCCACTCCTGGATACCCAGGGTAGCCAGAAAGGGGTTTTGCATCTGGCAGTCGATGAGGGCGCCACCATGGTGGGCGAAATGGCGACAGAGCTCCACCATGGCCAGCTTGGCGCCGTTGTCGATGCGACTGAACATGGACTCGCCGCAGAAGACGCGGCCGAGGGAGAGGCCGTAGAGACCTGCCTGTAGCTGGTCATCCTGCCAGATTTCGACGGAGTGTGCATGGCCAAGGCGATGCAGCTGCCGGTAGGCGTCGATCATTGGGGGGCTGATCCAGGTTCCGCTGGCACTGCGACGAGGGGCGGCGCAGGCCGCGATCACCTCATCGAAGGCGCGATTGATGAACACCTCGACCGGGGTGCGGCGGATGGCTTTCTGCAGGCTGCGGCCAATATGGAGTTTGTCGGGCACGATGACCCCCCTGGGATCCGGTGACCACCACAGCAGCGGCTGGTGCGGCTCATTCCATGGAAAGATCCCGCTGTGATAAGCTGCCAGCAGTCGAGCGGGGGAGAGATCCCCCCCTATCGCCAGCAGTCCGTTGGGTTCTTCCAGCGCATGGTTGGGGGAGGGAAACCAACACAGCTCATCATCCAGTTCGGTAAGATAGCGAGACATAAGGCAGAGGTTCATAGATGAAGGCCATTATCCTGATAGTATCCAGCTTGCTTGGCTTTGTCACGGCGCCCGCCTGGGGCGCCGTGTATGAGCGCAACACGGCGCGCCCCGTGGAGCAGGTGGTCTTTGGCCAGGTCGACACGGTGCGCAACATCACCCAGAGCCAGATGGTGGAGTCCGAGCAGAGCGGCTGGAAGACGCTGGGAGGCGCCGTGCTCGGCGGGTTGCTCGGCAACCAGTTTGGCGGCGGTCACGGGCGGGAAATCGCCACGGCCGTGGGGGCGCTGGCGGGGGCGGCTGCGGTGCAGCATTACCAGTCGGGGGGCAGCGTGGTGGAAAGCAAATTGGTGGAGCTTTTGATCAGGAGCGATCAGGACAAGCTCATCAACGTGATCCAGGATTTCGATCCGGCCATGGTGTTCGCGCAGGGAGACAAGGTGCGCATTCTCTATTTCAACGATGGCGTGCGGGTCGACAAGACGTACTGAGACCGGCTGGCAGAGGGGCTGGAGAAGGAAAGTAACCCGGCGCTGACCCAAGGTGGCGCCGGGCGGTACTACACGGAGTGTCTTGTGCGAGACTCGGTCAGGCGCCCTGGGCGACGATTTTGTCGCGTCCGGTGTTCTTGGCCTGATAAAGCTGGCGATCTGCCTCGCAGAGCGCTTCGTCCATGGAGAGCCGCCCAACGTTGATGACGCCAAAACTGGCGCGCACAAACAGCGGTATCTCCCGTGACAAGGGCTGCTGGCGCAACTGCTGGCGCAGCCCTTCCAGTCGCTTGAGCAGCACGGGGACGGGGCAATGGGCCACCATAAGTGCAAACTCTTCCCCACCGAAGCGGGCTATCATGGCATCCGGGAAAAACTGGGTAAGCAGCCGTGTCAGGTGGCAGAGCAGCTGATCGCCGATGGCATGACCCCAGTGATCGTTGATGTGTTTGAAATGATCCACGTCGAGCACGCACAGGGAGAGCGGCGCCTGCTGGTGCTGGTGCTCCTCGAACCACTTCTGTCCCTCGTTGAACCAGTAGCGCCGGTTGTAGAGTCCGGTCAGGTAGTCCCGGTTGGCCGACTCCTGGATGCTGTTGAACTGCTCCAGCGCTTCCAGGTTGTGGCTGACCCGGCACTGCAGCTCCTCGGGCTCAAAGGGCTGGTTGAGGAAGTCGTTCGCCCCTTGCTTGAGGTAGCGGGCCGAGAGGCCGTGCTTGTCCGACACCGAGATGCCGATGATGGCGAGCTGCTGCTTGCTGTAGCGCTCCCGCAGCATCCGCACCAGACTGATGCCGTCGATCTCCGGCATGTAGTAGTCCACCAGCATGAGCCGGATGGCGGGGTGCTGCTCGAGCAGGGCCAGGGCATCGCGGGCACAGGCAGCCTCGTGTACCTGCAGCAGCTGCTTGCGTAGCTGGGCCGCAGTGCGATGGCGGGAGGTGCGCGAGTCATCGACCACCAGCACTTCGATGGCCTGGTTCAAATAGAGGCGGTGCACCAGGCTGACGGCATACTGCAGGGAGTGACGCGAATCCTTCATCACGTAGTCCAGCACCCCTGCATCCAGCCAGGCTTCCCGTTTCTCCTCGCTGATGTCGGCGGTGAGGATCACCACAGGCAAGCCGCGCTCCATCAGCACATTGACGGCCTCTCCACAGGGGGCGTCCGGCAGGGTGAGATCCACCAGGGCGACCACATACTCCTCACCCTGGCAGTCGCGCGCAGCTTCAAGGCTATCAAAGGCATCGATTTCCAGTCCGGTCTGCTGGGCAATGGCCTGGGTCAGCATGCGACGAACCGTCAGGCTGTCTTCCACAATCATGATTTTCCGTTTCATTCTTCTCCTCAAAAGAAAAGGGCATGCCGATTGGCATGCCCTTTATATCCTCAGGGTTACTGGGCGTCCAGATATCGCTCGGCATCGAGGGCCGCCATGCAGCCGGTACCGGCGGAGGTGATCGCCTGACGATAGACGTGGTCTGCCACGTCACCGGCGGCAAACACGCCCGGGATGCTGGTCTGGGTCGCGAACCCTTCCAGGCCGCCGCGCACCTTGAGGTAGCCGTTTTCCATCGCCAGCTGACCCTCGAAGATCTGGGTGTTGGGCTGATGACCGATGGCGATAAAGACCCCCATCAGCGGCAGCTCGGAGGTGGACTGGTCCTGGGTGCTGCGCAGGCGCACGCCGGTGACGCCCATGTCGTCCCCCAGCACTTCGTCCAGGGTCTGGTGGGTGTGCAGCACTATGTTGCCGCTCTCGACCTTGTCGTGCAGGCGCTTGATCAGGATCTTCTCGGCACGGAACTCGTCGCGGCGATGGATGAGGTGTACCTTCTTGGCGATGTTGGCCAGATAGAGCGCCTCTTCCACGGCGGTGTTGCCGCCGCCGACCACGGCCACTTCCTGATTGCGGTAGAAGAAGCCGTCACAGGTAGCGCAGGCGGAGACGCCGCGGCCCTTGAAGGCCTCTTCGGAGGGCAGGCCCAGGTATTTGGCTGAGGCACCGGTGGCGAGGATCAGCGCGTCGCAGGTGTATTCCCCGTTGTCGCCCTTGAGGCGGAAGGGGCGCTCGGTCAGCGTCACTTCATTGATGTGATCGAAGAGGATGCGGGTATCAAACTTCTCCGCATGCTCTTTCATGCGCTCCATCAGGGCCGGGCCGGTCAACCCTTCCGCATCGCCAGGCCAGTTTTCCACTTCGGTGGTGGTGGTCAGCTGGCCACCTTGCTGCATGCCGGTGATGAGCAGGGGATTGAGGTTGGCGCGGGCGGCATAGACGGCCGCGGTGTAGCCTGCGGGGCCGGATCCCAGGATCAGCAGTTTGCTGTGAGTAACTTGGCTCATGATGTGATTTCCGAGACGTGATGAGTTTGCGCGATTGTAGGTAATTCGTGATCCGCGGTCAAAGGCCAGCGCCTCGATTGTCACAATCGCCGCAGGCGGGGACGGGAGCCCCGAAGGCGGGATAAAAAAAACCGCCCATCGCGGGCGGATTTTCACTCATCTGCCCCCCTTGCGGGGGAGCGATCAGTTCAGCAGGGTCAGGGGGTCCGTGTAGGCCAGGTTGTGGGCCACGGCGACCTCCTTGCAGGTGATCTTGCCCTCCATCACGTTCAGGCCGTGCAACAGGTGGGGGTCGCTCAGCAGTGCCTTGCGATAGCCCTGTTCCGCCAGCTTGATGATGAAGGGGAGGGTGGCGTTGTTGAGGGCCACAGTGGAGGTGCGGGCCACGGCGCCAGGCATGTTGGCGACACAGTAGTGCACCACGTCATCGACGATAAAGGTGGGATCCTCGTGGGTGGTCGCATGGGAAGTCTCGACGCAGCCGCCCTGATCGATGGCCACGTCCACGATGGCCGCCCCCGGCTTCATGCGGGCAATGTGGTCACGGCTGACAAGTTTTGGCGCAGTGGCGCCGGGCACCAGCACACCGCCGATGACCAGGTCCGCTGCCAGCAGGTGACGCTCCAGGGTCTCGCGATTGGAGTAGACCACCTTGGCTGCGCCCTGGAACTCGCTGTCGAGACGACGCAGGGTATCGATGTTGTTGTCGAGGATGGTGACGTCGGCGCGCAGACCGATGGCCATGCGGGCAGCGTTGGAACCCACCACACCGCCACCGATGATCACCACCTTGGCCGGTTCCACACCCGGAACACCGCCGAGCAGCACACCGCTACCACCGCGGGACTTCTCCAGCGCCTGGGCTCCCGCCTGAATAGACATGCGTCCAGCCACTTCCGACATCGGGGCCAGCAGGGGCAGGCCGCCACGACCGTCGGTGACGGTTTCGTAGGCGATGCAGATGGCGCCGCTGTCCACCAGTTCCCGGGTCTGGGCCAGGTCTGGCGCCAGGTGCAGGTAGGTAAAGAGGGTCTGGCCCGGGCGCAGCATGGCGCGTTCGACCGCCTGCGGCTCCTTGACCTTGACGATCATCTCCGCCTTGGCGAAAACGTCTGCCGCAGAGGCCAGGATCTCGGCTCCGGCAGCCAGATAATCTGCATCACTGAAGCCAATGCCATTTCCTGCGCCGCTTTGGACGAAAACAGTATGGTTTCGTGCTGTCAGTTCACGTACACTGGCCGGAACCATGCCTACGCGATATTCATGGTTTTTTATTTCCTTAGGTACACCGATAATCATGCTATCCCTCGTCTATCGATTGGTGGTTTATGTTGCCTAATTGTTAAGCGACATATGCGCCTAGTATATTCAGGTATTGACAGGATTTGTGACCATTATTATAAAATGACTGGTGATTCTTACCAAAAAATAGCCAAAGGATGGAATTAAATGATGGAAGCTAAGAGTCGGCTAAAGGATTTGGACAGGATTGACCGCAACATTCTTAATGAACTGCAAAAGGATGGCAGGATTTCGAACGTTGAGTTGTCCAAACGAGTTGGCCTGAGTCCCACACCGTGTCTGGAACGGGTTCGTCGCCTGGAGCGACAAGGGTATATCGAAGGGTATGCCGCCATTCTGAATCCTCATTATCTTGACGCGTCTCTGCTGGTATTCGTGGAAATTACCCTCAATCGTGGCGCACCCGACGTGTTCGAGCAGTTCAACAAGGCTGTTCAGGTACTCGAAGAGATCCAGGAGTGCCATCTGGTATCCGGTGATTTCGACTATCTGCTCAAGACCCGCGTCAGCGACATGTCCGCCTACCGCCGACTGCTGGGTGAAACCCTGCTGCGTCTGCCGGGCGTCAATGACACCCGCACCTATGTGGTGATGGAAGAGGTCAAACAGAGCAGTCGTCTGGTGATCAGCACCCGATAAGCGGGGTTGTGCTGTGACTTGCAAGTACCATGACGAGTCACGATAGTCAGAAACGAGCGGCCGGTCCGCTCGTTTCTTCTTATTTACTGTTTCATGGCCCGCCTTCAGGCACTGGCTGACAATCGGTGGGCTTTTCAGGGATACTAGGCCCCCTATCCCCGCATTCATGTTTTCAGAAAGGAGCCGGAGTTTGGCCGATAAAAAGCTGTTTACTCCTTTATCAGGTACACAACGGATCTTCGAGGCCGTCTTGATTGCCATCACCCTGATGGCTGCCTATCTCTTGCTTGCCCTCTTGACCTATCACCCCGCCGATCCCGGCTGGTCCCAGACCTCCTGGCAGGGAGAGGTAAAGAACCTCGCTGGTAGCGCGGGGGCCTGGCTCGCGGACATCACCATGTTTACCTTCGGGGCCTTCTCCTACCTGGTGCCCCCCCTGGTGGTCCTGCTCGGCTGGAGCCTGTTCTGGCGCCCGAGCAAGCTGCTGGAAGTGGACTATCTCACCCTGTCGGTGCGGATCATCGGTTTCATCCTCACCGTGCTCGGCATGTCCGCCATCGCCAGCATGAACTTCAACGATCTGCAGAACTTCTCCGCCGGTGGCCTGGTCGGAGACGTGATCGCCTCCGCCGTGGTGCCCCTGTTTGGTGGCGTGGGGGCCAACCTGATGCTGCTCTGCTTCGTGGCGACCGGCATCACCCTGTTTACCGGCTGGTCCTGGCTCACCATCGTCGAGCGTATCGGTGCCGCCTGCACCGGTAGCATCAGCGCCATCTACCATTTCCCCACCACCCTGGGTCGCTGGCTGACCGGCGGCTGGCGCCAGCCCCGCTACGAGGGGCCGGATCCCCTGCTGGAAGGTGGGGTGGGCAGCTTCGACCAGGAGGAGGACGAAGACGAGCCCCACAGCAGCTGGACACGCAATCCCAAGGCTAAAAATCGGGCTCAGAAGACAAAATCTGACGAATGGCTGCCGGAGCTTGACGAAGACACCTTCCAGTTCGATCCGCAGTTTGACGATGAGGATGACGACGCCCCGGCGCCTGCCGCCAAGGGCAAGCGCGTGGCCAATGGCCGTCAGCGCCCCGTGGTGAGCCAGGAAGAGGACGATCTCGATCTGCCCTGGGCGGAAGGGGAGGAGGCTCCCGAGGCCCCGGTCGCCCCGGCGCCGGTCAAGGCGAAGCGCCGTCCCCAGGCCGATCTGGCCCCCCTGCCGAGCATCGAACTGCTGGACAGGCCGCCCGCCAAGACCCAGATGATGAGCAAGGACGAGCTGGAGCGCATGGGCCGGCTGGTGGAGGCGAAACTCGCCGACTACAACGTGCAGGCCAAGGTGGTCGGCGTCTATCCGGGCCCCGTCATCACCCGTTTCGAGCTGGATCTGGCACCGGGCATGAAGGCGAGCAAGATCACCAACCTGTCGCGGGATCTCGCCCGTTCCCTCTCCGCCAGCAGCGTGCGGGTGGTGGAAGTGATCCCCGGCAAGACCTATGTCGGCATCGAGCTGCCCAACCGGGTGCGCCAGACCGTCTACCTGCGTGAGACCCTGGACTGCGAGGCGTTCCGTGATAGCCGCAACCCGCTGACCATGGGGCTGGGCCAGGACATCGCCGGCGAACCCGTGGTAGTGAACCTCGCCAAGATGCCCCACCTGCTGGTGGCCGGTACCACGGGCTCGGGCAAGTCGGTGGGGGTGAACACCATGATCATCTCCATGCTCTACAAGTCCTCGCCCGAAGACCTGCGCTTCATCATGATTGACCCCAAGATGCTGGAGCTCTCGGTCTACGAAGGCATTCCGCACCTGTTGACCGAGGTGGTCACCGACATGAAGGACGCAGCCAACGCCCTGCGCTGGTGCGTGGGCGAGATGGAGCGCCGCTACAAGCTGATGTCCGCGGTCGGGGTGCGCAACCTCAAGGGGTATAACGACAAGGTATTGGCCGCCATCGAGGCCGGTGATCCCCTGCTGGATCCCCTGTGGCGCCCGAGCGACTCCATGGATCAGATGCCGCCGGAGCTGGAAAAACTGCCCCACATAGTCGTGGTGGTGGACGAGTTCGCCGACATGATGATGATCGTCGGCAAGAAGGTGGAAGAGCTCATTGCCCGTATCGCCCAGAAGGCGCGGGCGGCCGGTATTCACCTCATTCTCGCGACCCAGCGTCCGTCGGTGGATGTGATCACCGGCCTCATCAAGGCCAACATCCCGACCCGGATCTCCTTCCAGGTGTCGAGCAAGATCGACTCGCGCACCATCCTGGATCAGGGGGGCGCAGAATCCCTGCTCGGCATGGGTGACATGCTCTACATGCCGGCCGGCACCTCCAACCCCACCCGGGTCCACGGTGCCTTCGTGGATGACCACGAGGTACACAAGGTGGTGGCGGACTGGAAACTGCGTGGCGAGCCGGATTACATCGAGGAGATCCTCTCCGGCGAGTCGGACGGCGAGGGGAGCGGCGGTGAATACGGCGGCGGCGGTGACGAGGAGCTCGACCCCCTGTTCGACGAGGCGGTCGCCTTCGTGGTGGAATCCCGCCGCGGCTCCACTTCCAGCGTGCAGCGCAAGTTCAAGATCGGTTACAACCGGGCGGCCCGTCTCATCGAGCAGATGGAAAACCAGGGCATCGTCAGTTCCCCGGGCGGCAACGGCCAGCGCGACGTGCTGGCACCGCCCCCGGTGCGTGACTGAGCCTCACATCATCCTGGCCATGCCCTCTGCGGGCGTGGCCTTTTATCGAGAACCTCCCTATGAAGAGCCTGATGAAAAAACAACTGTTGATGGGTTCCATGCTGCTGGTCGCCAGCAGCCAGGTGTGGGCCGATGCAGCCAGCGATCTCAAGCAGAAACTGGCGGGCGTCAGCCTCTTCTCCGCCAAGTTTGCCCAGACCGTCTATGACAGCAAGGGCAAGGAGCTGCAGAAGGCGAGCGGCTCCCTGGTGGTGCAGCGCCCGAATCGTTTCAACTGGCACACCACCTCCCCGGACGAGAGCCTGATCGTGGCCGATGGCAAGGATGTCTGGGTGTATGACCCCTTCGTCGAGCAGGTCACCGCCCTCAAGATGAAGGATGCGGTGCTCAACACCCCCTTCGTGCTCATCGCCGGTAACGACAACAGCCTCTGGAAGAACTACGACGTGACCCAGGAAGGGGATGTCTACACCGTCACCAGCCGCAACAAGGACGAGCTCATCGCCTCCTTCCGCATCACCTTCGACAGGCAGAACAACATCAGCCGCTTCGACGTGAAAGAGGCACAGGGGCAGTGGAGCGAGTTCACCCTGGGCAGCTTCAACCGCAAGCCGGTGCTCAAGGGCAACGAGTTCGTGTTCAAGATCCCCAAGGGGGTCGAGCTGGACGATCAGCGCTGATGCCCGGGCAGGCGCTGACCTTGTTGGCGGGCCGCCCGGCAACGGCGGCCCGCATCCTTCCTGACGGTCAATGCAGATGAGCAATTTATCGCTGGATTTCTCGTCGGACTTTCGTCCGCTGGCGGCCCGGATGCGGCCGCAAACCCTCGACCAGTACATCGGTCAGCAGCATATCCTCGGGCCCGACAAGCCCCTTCGCAAGGCTATTCTGGCCGGCCACTGCCACTCCATGATCCTGTGGGGGCCACCCGGTACCGGCAAGACCACGCTCGCAGAACTGGTGGCCCACTACTGCCAGGCGGAGGTGGAGCGGGTCTCCGCCGTCACCTCCGGCATCAAGGAGATCCGCGCCGCCATCGACAAGGCGAAGGAGAACAGCTGGCGCGGGGTACGCACCATCCTCTTCGTGGACGAGGTGCACCGCTTCAACAAGAGCCAGCAGGATGTCTTCCTGCCCCACATCGAAGATGGCACCATCACCTTCATCGGCGCCACCACCGAGAACCCCTCGTTCGAACTCAACAACGCGCTGCTCTCCCGGGCCCGGGTCTATCTGCTCAAACGGCTGGAGGAGAGCGACATCCTCGCCATGATCGATCAGGCGATGACGGACGCCCGCGGTCTCAATGATCCGGCCCTCGCCTTTGCCCCCGGGGTCAAGGAAGCGCTGGCAAAAGCCGTGGACGGGGACGGGCGCAAGTCCCTCAACTACCTGGAGCTCCTGGCCGACATGGCCCAGCTCGACGGCAGCGGCCACAAGCAGATCGACAGCGCCCTGCTCGCCGCCGTGGTGGGGGAGCACGTGGCGCGCTTCGACAAGGGGGGCGATCACTTCTACGACCTCATCTCGGCGGTGCACAAGTCCATTCGCGGCTCTGCGCCGGATGCGGCCCTCTACTGGTATGCCCGCATGGTGAGCGCCGGTTGCGATCCTCTCTACATCGCCCGCCGGTTGCTGGCCATCGCCTCGGAAGACGTGGGCAACGCCGATCCGCGCGCCATGCAGGTGGCCCTGTCGGCCTGGGACTGCTTCCACCGGGTCGGCCCGGCGGAAGGGGAGCGGGCCATCGCCCAGGCGATCGTCTACCTCGCCTGCGCCCCCAAGAGCAATGCGGTCTACACCGCCTGGAAGGCGGCGCTGGCGGACGCCAAGAACCTGCCGGATTTCGAGGTGCCGCCCCACCTTCGCAACGCCCCGACCAGGCTCATGAGCGAGCTCGGCTACGGCGCCGAGTACCGCTACGCCCACGACGAGCCGGGGGCCTATGCCGCTGGTGAGGAGTACTTCCCGCCGGAGCTGGCCGGCAAGCAGTACTATCAGCCCACCGATCGCGGCCTTGAGAAGCAGATCGGCCAGAAGCTCGACTATCTGCGCGAACTGGACAGACAGGGCCCGCGCCGTCGGGAGAAATAACCGGACGGGGCAGGGGAGCGCCATGGTGCCCCCCCTGCCAGACCAATCCGGGTCGATTGCGCGTTAATTGGCCAGCGGATTTGATCCTGGTCGTCACCGCCCGGAAAACAGGGCAAAACGGGCGCATTACTCCCTGTTCGGGCGGGGGGGCGGTCTGCTACACTGCCCGTCTGACCCCGCTCGTCTTGGCCTGGCGCCATCTTCTTGATTTCGAAGGCTCGATCTTGTCGGCCCGATGCAAAAGAGGGCAGGGGTGTGCCAACCGATGTTAACTTCCGGATCTGTTCTTCAGCCCTGTCACGATGACCCGGGCCCAGATCCCATTAAAAAAGTAGGTAAACCATGCTGGATCCCAAATATCTGCGCAGCGACATCGACGATGCCGCCGCTCGTCTGGCGACACGTGGCTACGTTCTGGACGTAGCGGCTGTCAACGCTCTGGAAGAGAAACGCAAGGATCTGCAGTCCCGTACCCAGGAGCTGCAGGCCGAGCGTAATGCCCGCTCCAAGTCCATCGGTGAGGCGGCCCGCCGCGGTGAAGATGTGGCCCCCCTCAAGGCACAAGTGACCAAGATCAACGAGGAGCTGGAGACCAGCAAGGTCGAGCTGGAGGCCCTGCTGGCCGAGCTCAAGACCATCGCCGACATGATCCCCAACCTGCCGAGCGACTCCACCCCGGTGGGCCGCGACGAGAACGACAACGTTGAAGTGCGCCGCTGGGGCACCCCGCGCGAATTCGACTTCCAGGTGCGCGATCACATCGATCTGGGTGAAGCGGCCAAGGGCATCGACTTCAAGAACGGCGTCAAGCTCTCCGGTTCCCGCTTTGTGGTGATGAAGGGGCAGATTGCCCGCCTGCACCGCGCCCTGGCCCAGTTCATGCTGGACCTGCACACCCTGCAGCACGGCTACACCGAGTGCTACGTGCCCTATCTGGTGAACCCGGACAGCCTGTACGGTACCGGCCAGCTGCCCAAGTTCTCCCAGGATCTCTTCAACACCGGTATCGAAGGAGAAGGGGAAGAAGAGGGCAAGGTGCGCAAGTTCTCCCTGATCCCGACCTCCGAAGTCCCGCTCACCAACATGGCCCGGGACGAGATCTTCGACGAGCAGGACCTGCCCATCAAGATGACCGCCCACAGCCCCTGCTTCCGCTCCGAGGCGGGCTCCTACGGTCGTGACACCCGCGGTCTCATCCGCATGCACCAGTTCGACAAGGTCGAGATGGTGCAGCTGGTACACCCGGAGAAATCCTGGGACGCCCTGGAAGAGATGGTCGGTCACGCCGAGAAGGTGCTGCAGCTGCTGGAGCTGCCGTACCGCGTGATGGCGCTCTCTACCGGTGACATGGGCTTCTGCGCCGCCAAGACCTACGATCTGGAAGTGTGGCTGCCGGCCCAGAACACCTACCGCGAGATCTCCTCCGTCTCCAACTGCACCGACTTCCAGGCGCGCCGCATGCAGGCTCGCGTGCGGGTCGACGGCAAGCCGCAGCTGCTGCACACCCTGAACGGCTCCGGTCTCGCGGTGGGTCGCACCCTGGTGGCCGTGCTGGAGAACTACCAGCAGGCAGACGGCCGCATCGCCATCCCGGCGGCGCTGCAATCCTACATGGGCGGACTGACCCACATCGGGTAAGCCTTTGTTGCAGACGACAACGCCATGGCATGCCATGGCGTTGTGCATTCTGGCGCCGGTCACGGGGTGACAAGGGGGGCCGAATCGTCTCCCTCGGCACGCCGGTTCCGCGTTTAACACAATTTTATCAAGCATTGCGCAATCGTTTTTGTTAGACTGCGCCGCAATTTCGCAGGACATCTTTTTCTATGGTCTGGATTGATTACGCCATCATGGGCATCGTTGGTTTTTCCGCCCTCATCAGCCTGGTGCGCGGCTTCCTCAAGGAAGCCATGTCACTCGTCACCTGGTTCGTCGCCTTCTTCATCGCCAGCCATTTCTATTCCGATCTCGCCGTCTATTTCACCTCCTTCTCCGACGCCATGGTGCGCAATGGTCTCGCCATCGCAGCCCTGTTCGTGGCGACCCTGATCCTCGGCAGCGTGGTCAACTACGTGGTGGGCCTGCTGGTGGAAAAGACGGGGCTGTCCGGTACCGATCGGGTGCTGGGGGTCTGCTTCGGTGCGATCCGCGGGGTGCTGATCGTCAGCGCCCTGCTGTTTTTCATGGATACCTTCACCAGTCTCTCCCAGAGCGACTGGTGGGCGGCATCCAGACTGGTTCCCGAGTTCAAGCCGGTGATCCAGTGGTTCTTCGGGTTCATGATGAACTCGTCCAGTTTTCTTCAACAGGTACAGTGACATCGAGGTAGCAAAGACATGTGCGGTATTGTCGGTATAGTTGGCACCACCCCCGTCAATCAGGCCCTCTACGACGCCTTGACGGTGTTGCAGCACAGGGGACAGGATGCCGCCGGGATCGTGACCATTGACAGTGGAAACTTCCGGCAACGCAAGGCCAACGGTCTGGTGAAGGATGTGTTTGAAGTGCGCCACATGCAGCGGCTGAAAGGGAATATCGGCATCGGACACGTCCGCTATCCCACCGCCGGCAGCTCCAGCGCCGCAGAGGCCCAGCCTTTTTACGTCAACTCCCCCTACGGCATGGTGCTGGCCCACAACGGCAACCTCACCAACGCCAAGGAGCTCAAGGAGCAGCAGTTCAAGGTGGCCCGTCGCCACATCAACACCACCTCGGACTCCGAGGTGCTGCTGAACGTGCTGGCCCACGAGCTGGATCTGTGCGACAAGATGGCGCTGCGTCCGGAGGACATCTTCGCCGCGGTGCGCAAGGTGCATCAGCAGATCCGCGGCGCCTACGCCGTGGTCTCCCTGGTGATCGGCCACGGTCTCATCGGTTTCCGTGACCCGAACGGCATCCGCCCGCTGATCCTGGGCCGTCGTCAGGACGAGCAGGGCCAGGTGGAGTACATGCTCGCCTCCGAGAGCGTGGCCCTCGACGCCATCGGTTTCGAGACGGTGCGTGACGTCGCGCCGGGCGAGGCCATCTACATCACCGAGCAGGGCCAGCTCTTCTCCGAGCAGTGTGCGGACAACCCGCAGATGAGCCCCTGCATCTTCGAGTACGTCTACTTCGCCCGTCCCGACTCCTTCATCGACAAGGTCTCCGTCTACGCCGCCCGCCTCAACATGGGTCGCAAGCTGGGCCAGAAAATTGCCCGCGAGTGGGACGATCTCGATGTGGACGTGGTCATCCCCATCCCCGAGACCTCCTGCGACGTGGCGCTGGAGATCGCTCACACCCTGGGCCTGCCGTATCGCCAGGGCTTCGTGAAGAACCGCTACATCGGCCGTACCTTCATCATGCCGGGCCAGACCCAGCGCAAGAAGTCGGTGCGCCGCAAGCTCAACGCCATCAGCTCCGAATTCAAGGGCAAGAAGGTGTTGCTGGTGGACGACTCCATCGTGCGTGGTACCACGTCCGAGCAGATCATCCAGATGGCCCGCGAAGCGGGTGCTGCCAAGGTCTATTTCGCCTCGGCGGCGCCGGAAATTCGCTTCCCCAACGTCTACGGCATCGACATGCCCACCGCCAACGAGCTGATCGCCCATGGCCGTGAAGTGGAGGAGGTGTGCAAGCTGATCGGGGCCGACGGTCTCATCTTCCAGGATCTGGAAGATCTGGAAGCGGCGGTGCGGGAGATCAACCCCGAGCTGCGCCACTTCGAGACCTCGGTGTTCAACGGCCACTACGTGACCTCCGACGTGGATCAGGGCTACCTGGACCACCTGAACGCCCTGCGCAGCGACGACAACAAGGCGGTGCGCGAGTGGCAGGAAGGGACCAGCAACCTGGAAATTTTCAACGAAGGCAGTTAAACGTTTTCAGATTGTCATCGCGATGAAACAAGATGGGGGCCTAGGCCCCCATCTTGTGTTTGTGCACCCGGCGCAGTGCCTGGTGATAACCCGGGCAAGGGGCGCTCAGGCCAGATCCTCCCCGTTGCTCGCGATCACCTTCTTGTACCACCAGAACGACTTCTTGCGCCTGCGGGCCAGGGTGCCATGGCCGGCGTCGTCCCTGTCCACATGAACGAAGCCGTAGCGCTTGCTCATCTCGCCAGTGGAGGCGGAGACGAGATCGATGCAGCCCCAGCTGGTGTAGCCCATGAGCGGTATGCCGTCGGCGATGGCGTCCCCCATGGCCTGGATGTGTTCCCGCAGGTAGGCGATGCGGTAGTCGTCCTCGATCTCCCCCTGTTCGTTCACCTCGTCCACCGCCCCCAGGCCGTTCTCCACCAGAAACAGCGGCTTCTGGTAGCGATCGTGCAGGGTGTTGATGGTGATGCGCAGGCCCAGGGGATCGATGCCCCAGCCCCATTCGCTGACCTCGATGTGGGGGTTGCGCAGGGACTTGACCACGTTGGCCTCGCTGGTGTTGCCCTGGTTCATGTCGGCGGCGGCGCAGCGGGAGGCGTAATAGCTGAAAGAGACGAAATCGACGGTGTGCTTGAGGATCTCGTCATCCCCCGGCTCCTTGACCAGGGTCACCCCCTTGTCGCGAAACACGCGGGCCGCATAGGCCGGGTAGGCGCCTCTCGCCTGCACGTCGATGAAGAAGAGGTTCTCGCGATCCTTCTCAAGGGCAGTCCAGACATCGGCCGGCTTGCAGGAGTAGGGGTAGAAGTTGCCCCCCGCCAGCATGCAGCCCACCCGGTTGGCCGGGTTCACCTCGTGGGCAATCCGGGTCGCCAGGGCGCTCGCGATGAGTTCGTGGTGGGCCGCCTGGTACTTCACCTGATCCTGGTGTTCCCCCTCTTCGAACACCAGCCCGGCCCCGGAGAAGGGACTGTGCAGCATGATGTTGATCTCGTTGAAGGTGAGCCAGTACTTCACCAGGCCGTCGAATGCTTCGAAGCAGGTGCGGGCATAGCGGGTGAAGAACCCGACCATCTGGCGGCTTCGCCAGGAGCCGTACTCCGTCACCAGGTGCATGGGCACGTCGAAGTGACACAGGGTCACCAGGGGTTCGATACCGTGCTTCTTGCACTCCTCGAACAGGGCGCGATAGAAGGCGATGCCCTCGGGGTTGGGCTCGTGCTCGTCCCCCCTGGGGTAGAGACGGGCCCAGGCGATGGAGGTGCGAAACACGGTGAAGCCCATCTCGGCCATCAGGGCAATGTCTTCCCGATAGCGGTGATAGAAGTCGATGGCCCCGTGGCTCGGGTAGAACTCGTCCTCCCGCAGGGAAAAGCGCGTCTCCTGGCCGAGTTTGACCGCCATGCGGCTCGGGCCATGGGGGATCATGTCCACCGTGGTCAGCCCCTTGCCCCCCTCGAGATGGGCGCCTTCCGCCTGGTTGGCGGCCAGGGCCCCCCCCCACAGGAAGCCCTGGGGAAATCTTGCTAACGACATTGGTTACCTCTTGTCATGTCTGAAATGGGATCACGCGCTGGCCTGTGCCCGGGCGCCCGCGAGGGCCTGGGAGGCGTCGGTCTGGCGCTCGGTGTTCTCTGCCGGTATGTCGTCGAAGCCCATCAGCAGGGTCAGCACGAAGGAGAGCACCACGGAGAGCGCCATCACGCCGAACACCCAGGCGATGCTCATGGGGTTGGCCGGATCGAAGAACTGCACGCTGGTGAAGAGGCCGGGGGCCGCCATGGAGTGGCTGGCGAGACCCGCCATGCCGGCGACGGCGCCGCAGATGAAGCCGCTGATGAGGCTCGCGATGAGCGGGCGCTTGAGACGCAGGGCGACGCCGTAGAGGGCGGGCTCGGAGATCCCGGCCATGATGGCGGAGGCTGCGGCGGCCAGGGCGGTCTGGCGCAGCTCCGGGTTGCGGGTTTTCCAGGCGACCGCGAGGGAGGCACCGCCGAGGGAGAGGTTGGCACCGATTTCGGAGGGCATCACCATGCCTTCCTTGCCGGTCTCGGCGATGGTCTGGATGATGGTCGGGGTGAAGACGCGGTGCATGCCGGTCATCACCAGCAGGGGCCAGAGCGCACCCATGATGGCCACCGACAGCCAGCCCAGGTAGTCGTGGACGGTGTAGACCAGGCCGGAGATGGCGGTCCCGATCCAGATGCCGACGGGGCCGATGAACAGGATGGCCAGCGGCGCGGCGATCAGCACGATCAGCATGGGTTTGAGGAAGTTCTTGGTCACCGCCGGGGTGATGCGATCGACCCAGCGCTCGATATAGGAGAGGCACCAGGTCATCACCAGGGCGGGGATGACGGTGTAGGTGTATTTCACTGCGGTCACCGGAATGAACGCGAAGGTCACCTGCTCTCCCTGGGCGGCCCTGGCCATCAGATCGATGAAGCTCGGGTGCACCAGAACGCCTGCGATGGCGATGGCCAGCGACATGTTGGTCTTGAACTTGATCGAGGCGGAAGCCGCCACCATCAGGGGCAGGAAGAAGAAGGCACCGTCGCCGATGGCATTGAGGATGATGTAGTTGGGGGAGGTGGCCTCCACCAGACCGCTCATGCTCAGCACCATGGCCAGCAGCTTGAGCATGGAACCGCCGATGATGGCCGGAATGAGCGGCGACATGGTGCCGATCAGGGCGTCAAGGATGGCGGCACCGATGCGGCGCGAGCTGAACCCCGTGTTGCCTTGCACCGGTGCGGGCTGGATATCGGCCGGCAGCAGGGCGATGACCTCGCGATAGGCGTGGGAGACGGTGTTGCCGATGATCACCTGGCACTGGTTGTCGGCCTGTACCACGCCGAGCACCCCCGGGGTTGCCTTGAGCCCGGGGCCGTCGACCCGGGCCGGGTCTCTCAGCACGAAGCGCAGGCGCGTCATGCAGTGCGTGACGGCGACGACGTTGTCGGCGCCGCCGAGGGCGGTGATGACAGTACTGGCCAGAGCCGCATAGTTCTTTGACATCGAGGTTGATCCTTTTACCAAGTGGGTCCTGCTTCTGTTCACCACAGCTGATGGCGAGAGAAGGGGGATGAAACTGCGTGTGGAACCGGTTTCACATAGAGTGCGAGCTTTACGTTGGCGACACAAGTCCCCGGGGCCGACATTGTGCAGATCCGTGAATGGGATCACTGAAGGGGGGCTGCATCGCCATTCTTGCTACGACAAGCGGGGGAGGGTGCAGTACACTGCGGCCCGTCGAATAAAGGGGGAACATATGACGACGATGCTGGAGGTGGCAAAGCGGGCAGGGGTGTCAAAGGCGACGGTCTCCCGCGTGCTGTCGGGCAATGGATACACCAGCCAGGAGACCCGGGATCGGGTGTTCCAGGCCATCCAGGAGAGCGGCTATCGCCCCAACCTGCTGGCCAGACAGCTGGCGACCCGGCACAACCAGACTCTGGGGCTGGTGGTGACCAACACCCTCTATCACGGCGGCTACTTCGGCGAGCTGCTCTCCCACGCTGCGCGGATGACGGAGGCGCGGGGACGCCAGCTGATCCTGGCGGACGGCAAGCACAGCGCCGACGAGGAGCGCCAGGCCATCCAGTACCTGCTCGATTCACGCTGCGACGGCATCATCATCTATCCGCGTTTTCTCAGTGTCGAGGAGATGGACGAGATCATCGAGCAGTATGACCAGCCCATCATGGTGCTCAACCGGCGCTTGCCCCGTCACCCTGCCCACTGCGTCTATGCGGATCAGCAGGGAGCGGCCGAGGCCGTGGTGGACAGCCTGGTGGCGATGGGGCACAGGGAGATCGCCTTCATCACCGGGGCGGCGGAGTCCCCCACCGGCATCGAGCGGCTGGCCGGCTATCGCCAGGCCCTGCAGCGCCACGGTATTCCCCCTTGCGAGGAGCGGATCGTCGCCGGACGCTGGACCCCTGCCTGCGGCGCGCAGGGGGTATCGACCCTGCTGGCGCGGGGCGTACGCTTCAGCGCCCTGGTGGCCAGCAACGACGACATGGCCATCGGCGCCATCAAGCAGTTGCACCAGCAGGGCATAGGGGTGCCGGAGACGATCTCCGTCATCGGGTTCGATAACATCGCCGTGGCTCCCTACACCATTCCCTCCCTCTCCAGCGTCAAGATGCCGGTGACCGAGATGATCAAGGAGACCATAGGACGACTCATCGCCATGCTGGAGGAGGCAAGGCCCGTGGCCGGCGTGCCCTTCGCCGGGGAGCTGGTGCGACGGGACTCCCTGCGGGAGCGGAATGCCTGATCGGCAATTGCACCGGGGAGGTGGGCAGGCTTTGCGGGATCCGTTAGCATAGGCGCCCCCGGCGCTCCGGCGCCGCGTGTTGTATCAACAGATGAGAGTTCAGATGGATGACCTGCTAGCCCCCGTTCGCCAGTTCCTGCATTGTGAGACCCCGGATGAGTGGGTGGAGATGGCGCGGGATCCCGCCCAATTGCCGACCCTGCTCATCGATCACGCCAACTGCGAGAACAAGGCGGCCCTGACGGCCCACAGCCTGGTGCGCCGCTACTGCCTGCCAAAGGAGAAGCGCCACCTGCTGCCCAAGCTTGAATTTTACCGTGAGCTGGACGCCATACCCGAGAAGGCGGAGATCCTCGGCAAGCGGACCATGGGGGAGTCGGAGCGCAGCGTGTTCGCCGAGCTGGAGCGCAACCCCCTGCTCTTTCCCATGGTGCGCCTCATCCAGGAGGAGCTGCACCACTTCGAGCAGGTGCTGGAGATCATGGCCGCGCGCGGCATCCCCTACGGGCCCGTCACGGCCTCCCGCTATGCCCGCAGCCTGCTGACCCACGTGCGCACCTACGAGCCGGCGGCCGTGGTGGACAAGATGATCATCGGCGCCTACATCGAGGCGCGATCCTGCGAGCGCTTCGCGAAGATTGCCCCCCACCTGGACGAGGAGCTGGGCCGCTTCTACGTCTCCCTGCTGCGTTCTGAAGCGCGCCACTACCAGGACTATCTGGCCCTGGCAGAGGAGTTCGCACAGGAGGACATCAGCGAGCGCATCGCCTTCTTCGGGCGCCTGGAGGCGGAACTCATCCGTTCGCCGGACTCGCAGTTCAGGTTCCATAGCGGACTGCCTGTCAGATCTGACAGTTGTTGAGGTAGTGGGGGCTGCCTACCATTGCCCTGTTCCTACTACGAGCGACGCAATCACTTTTGAGCGCAATCCCCCGGCGACTGATGCCACATCAGGCCGGGTTTTTTTATGTCTGCGAGAAGGGGGAGAGGGATGCCGCCGGGATCAGCGGCGGTATTCGTTGTTGTAGTTCTGGATGAGACGGCGGGTCACCTCGTGCTGGGGATCGGCGAAGACCCGCAGAGTCTTGCCGCGCTCCACCACCCGGCCCTCGTGCATCACCAGCACCTCGTCGCTGATGTGGCTGACGATGCCCAGATCGTTGGCCACCAGCACGTAGCTGAGCCCCATGGTCTCCTGCATCTCCAGCAGCAGGTTGATGATCTGGGAGCGCACCGAGATGTCCAGGGTCGAGAGAGCCTCGTCGGCCACCACTATCTTGGGGTTGAGGATGAGCGCCCGCGCCAGCCCCACCCGCTGCTGCTGGCCGGCGGAGAGCATCTGGGGGTAGAAGAGCGCGTGATCCGCCAGCATGCCCACCATGCGCAGGGTCTGGATCACCTTCTCCCGGCGCTCCTCCTCGGTCATCTCGGTGTTGAGCCGCAGCGGCGTTTCCAGGATCTGGCCGACCCGGATCTTGCGGTTCAAAGACGTATTGGGATCCTGGAAGATCATCCGCAGCAGCTTGCAGCGGGTCTGGTAGTCGCCGTGGACCATGGGCTGCCCCTCGATGGCGATCTCGCCGCCGCTCGGCTCTATCATGCCGGCCAGGATGCGCGCCAGGGTGCTCTTGCCCGAGCCCGCCTCCCCGACGATGGCCAGGGTCTGGCCCACCCCGAGATCGAACGACAGCGGCTTGATGGCCTCCACGGCGCGGCGCCGGAACAGGCCGGTGCGGTTCTGGTAGGTCTTGCACAGGCCCCTGACCTGCAACAGGGAAGGTTCGGTCACGACGTGGTCTCCTTGCGTGTGGTCGCCGGGAAAAGGGGCTGACAGGGCGGGCAGGTGCCCCGGATCAGGGTCTGGTGCCGGTTCATTTCTTCGGGTCTTCCATGTTGAGCGGGAAGTGGCAGCTGAACTGATGTCCCTTGACCTTGCTCATCAGCGGCGTCTGCACGCACTGCTTCTGGGCGTAGGGGCAGCGGGGGCCGAGGCGGCAGCCGATGGGCAGGTGCTGCAGCGGCGGGATCACCCCGGGCAGGGTCTCGAGCCGGGACTTGTGGCGCACCAGCTTGTCAAAGTCCGGGATGGACTTGAGCAGGGCATCCGTATAGGGGTGGTGAGGGGATTCGAGGATCTGGTCCCGGGTGCCCACCTCCACCATCTGGCCGCAATACATGATGTTGAGGGTGTCGGTCAGGTTCGCGATGGCGGCGATGTCGTT
Source organism: Aeromonas sp. FDAARGOS 1415 (assembly GCF_019048365.1). Taxonomy (NCBI): domain Bacteria; kingdom Pseudomonadati; phylum Pseudomonadota; class Gammaproteobacteria; order Aeromonadales; family Aeromonadaceae; genus Aeromonas; species Aeromonas sp. FDAARGOS 1415. Next base: position 3,288,887 of record NZ_CP077363.1, read on the forward strand.
GCTGATGATGAGGATGGTGGTGTTGCCCAGCTTGTTCATCTTGTCCAGCAGCCGCAGGATCTGGGAGTGAGTGGTGGACTCCATGGCGCTGGTGGGTTCGTCCGCCACCAGCAGGCGTGGCTGGTTGGCAATGGCCATGGCGATCATCACCTTCTGGCACATGCCGTCCGACAGCTCGTGGGGATAGGCCCGCATCACCTTGCGGTGATCCTTGACCCCCACCCGGTGCAGCAGGGCGATGGCCCGCTTCTTGCGCCACTGGAAGCGCTGCCAGAACTTGCCGGCGAAGGCGCTGGTGGGAATGGCCTCTTCGAGCTGGGTGCCGATCTCCTCGGAGGGGTCGAGACAGCTGATGGGGTCCTGGAAGATCATGGCGATCTCCCGGCCCATGATGCGGCGTCGCTCCTTGGGGGCCATGGTCAGCAGATCCATGTCGTTGAAGCGCATCCGGTCGGCGCGCACCGTCCAGTTGTCCTTCTGGATGCCGACGATCACCTTGGCGACCAGGCTCTTGCCCGAGCCCGATTCCCCCACCAGGCCGCGGATCTCCCCCTCGTTCAGGGTCAGGCTGACCCTGTCCACCGCCTTGACCTTGCCCTGGGGCGTGTCGATTTCGATGGTGAGGTTGCGTATGTCGAGTAACGGCATCAGTGGCGCTCCTCATGGTGGCTCAGGGGAGGGCGGCGCGCGCCCTGGTGGATATGGCCGGTATTGAGCAGGGGCATCATCAATCATTCCCCTCTTTGAGCGCTTCGCGAATACCTTCACCCACCAGATTGGTGACCAGCACGCTGAACAGGATGGCCATGCCCGGCAGGGTCACGGTCCAGGGTGCCAGGTAGATGAGGTCGCTCGAATCCGCCAGCATGGCGCCCCACTCCGGCTGGGGGGACTGGGCCCCGAGGCCGAGGAAGCCCACCGCCGAGATGTCCAGGATGGCCGCCGAGAGGGTACGGGTGGTCTGGGTCACCAGGGTTTCGACGATGTTCGGCAGTATGGCCAGGCGCATGATCCGCAAGGGCGGTGAGCCGTCGAGGCGGCTCGCGATAATGTACTCCTTCTGCATCTCGGCGTGGACCGCGTTGTAGGTCGCCCGGATGAAGGGGGGGATCAGCGCCAGCGTGATGGCGATCAGGGTGTTGAAGAGGCCGGGCCCCAGGATGGCCACGACGATGATGGCCAGCAGCAAAGAGGGGATGGAGAGCAGGGTATCGAGCAGGTGATGGAGCACGCTCGATTTCACCCCCTTGCTCATGCCACCCAGGATGCCGATGGCCGAGCCGACGACGAGGGCAATGACCACCACCACCAGGGCGTTGCCGAAGGTGAGGCGGGCGCCCGCGACGAGGCGGGAGAGGATGTCACGCCCCAGATCGTCGGTGCCAAGGAAGTAGTCGATGTTGCCGATGCTGGCCCAGGAGGGGGCGAGCAGCAGGTGGTCGCTGTGCTGATCGTCGATGCCGTAGGGGATCACCAGGGGGCCGATGAGGGTGATCAGCAGCAGCAGGCCGAAGCACCAGAGCCCGGCCATGGCCAGCGGATTTCGCCGGTAGGAGGCCCAGGTCTGCTCCAGGGGAGAGAGGATCTTGAGCTCCGGATAGATGTTCGATTTATCGTGCATGATGCAGGTTCCCGCCCTGATTGCGAGGGTCGTCAACAGGGTGTTGCATGGCGTACGTTACCCCGCGAAGGGCCTGGGGCGCGCGGTCAGTCTTGTCGTGCATAGAGTTCCTTGCGCCTTGCCGGGTACATGATGGTGGTCAGCAGCTCGGTGCTGACGCTGATGAAGATGACGAAGCTGGCCACCACCAGGGAAGCACCGCGGATGGCGGCATAGTCCTGCAGTGCGATGCTGCTCACCAGCCAGCGGCCGATGCCGGGCCAGTCGAACACCACCTCGGTGATCATGGCGGAGGTGAGCACGCTGCCCAGTTGCAGCCCGAGCAGGGGCAGCACGGGGGGCAGGGCGTTCTTGAGGCCGTGGCGCCAGACGATCTGGCGGCGGGAGAGGCCGCGGCTGGCCGCTGCCTTGATGTAGTTCTGCTTCATCACGTCGATGAGGGAACTGCGCACGTGGCGGATCACCTCGGTGGTGGGCACCACGGCCAGCACCAGGGAGGGCAGTACCAGATGGCGCAGGGCATCGTGCAGTGCCTCTTCCCGCCAGGGCTCCTGGCTCATCAGCACGTCGACGATGGCGACCCCGGTGATGGAGGGGACGTCGTAGAGCAGGCTGATCTGGCCGGAGGAGGGCAGCCAGCCGAGATCCAGCGAGAAGAACATCACCATCAGGAGCGCCAGCCAGAAGACGGGCACGGCGTAGCCGAGGAGGCCGGCGGCCATGATGGAGAGATCCAGGCTGCGGCCCTGGTAGAGGGCGGCCAGGGTGCCGAGGGGGATCCCCACCAGCAGCGAAATGGCGAAGGCCGCGAGACAGAGCGCCAGGGTTGCCGGGAAGTAGCGGCGGATCTCGTCCAGCACGGGCTGGCCGGAGACGCTGGAGAGGCCGAAGTCCCCCGCGAAGATCCGCTGCAGAAAGTCAGGGTAGCCGTGCCAGAAGTCCAGCACCTGAGTGATGAGGCGAAACTCCAGCAGGTAGGCCCCCAGGGTCAGCACCAGCAGGGTGATGACCAGCAGGGTGATGCGGCGCAGGATATAGAAGAACATGCTTATGCCTCCAGGTGCGGCCGTGCCGCCGGGCGAGCGCCGCCGATGGGATGGATATCCGACATGTTCACTCCCGATAGGCCTGGTTGAAGGTGGTGCCGCCGAAGGGCATGAGCATCAGTCCCTGGACGTCGTTGCGGCTCACCTGGGTGCGCAGGGCATGGGCCAGCGGGATGAGCGGCAACTGCTCGTTGAGCAGGGACTGGGCATAGTAATAGTTGCGCAGGCGGAAGGCGAGCTGCGGGGTGGTCACCGCATCGTCCAGCAGCTGATCGAAGGCCGGGCTGCACCAGCGGCTGTAGTTGTTGCCCCGCTCCACGGCGGCGCAGCTCAGCAGCTGGCGGAAGAAGTTGTCCGGGTCCGCGTTGTCGGCGATCCAGCCGGAGAGCAGGCTGTCGTACTGCCCCCGGGCGAGCCGGGTCTCGATGACCGGCCAGGCCTGCTGCACTATCTTGAGGCTCACCCCTATCTTGGCGAGATCGCTGCGCATCAGCTGGGCGGTCTTGAGGCCGTCCGGGTTGTAGGGGCGAGCGCCGGGCTGCACCAGCACCTGCATCTCGAAGCCGTTGGGGTAGCCTGCGTCCTTGAGCAGTTGGCGTGCGAGCCTGAGGTCCGGCTTGCGCTGCGGCAGGGAGGGGTTATAGCCCCAGGAGAGCGGCGGCAGCAGGCTGGCGGCGCTCTGGCCCGTCTCGAAATAGACCGCCTGCAGCAGGTTCTGCACGTTGATGGCGCTGGCGAGGGCCTGGCGCACCTGCACCTTGTTGAATGGTGCCTTGCGGGTATTGAGTGCGAGGAAGGCGACGTTCATCCCGGACTGCACCGACAGATTGAGGTGGGTGTCCTTGCCTATCACCGACAGCTGGCTGGCGGAGGGGGTGCTCATCACATCGCACTCGCCGGTCAGCAGCTTGGCCAGACGCTTGGAGGACTTGGGGGTGATGTCGTAGATGAGCTGCTCCACCTTCGCCTCGCCGCCCCAGTAACCGGGGTGGCGCAGGTAGCGCACGAATTCGTTGTGGCGATACTCCTTGAAGCTGAACGGGCCGGTGCCGATGGGGCGGCTGTCCAGCAGCGCCGGGGTGCCGGCCTTGGCCATCTGCTCGCCATATTCGGCGGAGAGCACGATGGCGTAGTCGCTGGCCAGGGTCGCGAGGAAGGAGGCGTCCGGCCGGTTCAGCTCGAACACCACCTGGTGAGGGCCCTTCTTGTAGACCCGCTTGATGAGGCTGCCGAGCCCCAGGCCGTAAAAGTAGGGGTACTCGCCGCCGGAGACGTTGTGGTAGGGGTGGTGCTCATCGAGCAGGCGCTGCCAGGTGAACAACACGTCGTCGGCGTTGAAGTGGCGTGTCGGGCTGAACCAGGGCGTGCGGTGGAAGGTCACCCCCTTGCGCAGGGTCAGGGCATAGGAGAGGCCGTCATCGCTCACGCGCCAGTGGGTGGCGAGCGCCCCTTCGATGCCGAGGGTATTGGCATTCACCTCGAGCAGGCGATCGTAGAGGGGGCGGGCGCTGGCATCCAGGGTCGGATCCGCATTGGCCATCTGGGGATTGAAGGTTCGGGGTGCCCCTTCGGCGCAATAGATGAGCCCCGTTCTGGAGGCCTCGTCGCGTTTCTGGCAGCCGCTGACCAGGACCAGGAAGCCGAGCAGCAGCGGGGTTAGCATTCTCATGTTGGAACCATGTTTTCAGACAAAGTTGCCCGCCAGAGGGCGGGCGCGTTGCGGGAACCTGGCTGGCAGGCACTCCCATCGGGGTGGCGAGCACCGTGATGCCCGCCGGCACAGAGGAGGCTCATCAGCCCATCTCCGGGTTGCCACCGTTCTCATCCCCGTCCAGCAGCTGGTATTTGCGCAGCATGCCCCTGAACTGGTGGTAGCTCAGGGCCAGCAATTGGGCCGCTTTGCGCTGATTATACTGGGATTGCTGCATCGCTTGCTTGAGTAAATTAATCTCGTATTCCGCCACCGCCCCCTTGAGATCCAGGGGCAGGCCGGGGGCCTGGGCCCCGTTCACCGGCGCCGCCTCGCTGGCCACGGGCGCGGCCTTGCCGGCGGTGCGGGGGCGCCAGGGGGAGTCAAAGGGATTGAGTACCAGCTCAGCCAGCGGCAACTGCGGGTTGCCCTGGCGGTAGAGGCTGCGCTCCACCACGTTCTTGAGCTCCCGCACGTTGCCGGGCCAGGGGTAGTCCAGCAGCAGCTGGGTCGCCTTGCGGGAGAAGCCGGCGAACAGCGGGTAGCCCAGCTCCCGGGTCATGCCGTGGGCGAAGTGCTCCGCCAGCATCAGGATGTCCTCGCGCCGCTCCCGCAGGGGGGGCAGGGTGATGACGTCGAACGCCAGCCGGTCCAGCAGATCGTGGCGAAACTGCCCCTTGTCGGCCAGCGCCGGCAGATCCTCGTTGGTAGCGCACACCAGGCGCACGTCGACCTTGAGGGCCTTGGCACCGCCGACGCGCTCGAATTCACCGTACTCGATGACCCGCAGCAGCTTCTCCTGCACCCGGGCGCTGGTGGTGGCCAGCTCGTCGAGGAACAGGGTGCCGCCGTCGGCCCGCTCGAAGCGGCCCTGATGGCGCTTGGCGGCCCCGGTAAAGGATCCCGCCTCGTGGCCGAACAGCTCGGTTTCCAGCAGGCTCTCGCTCAAGGTGGCGCAGTTGATGGTGACAAAGCTTTGATCCCAGCGATCCGAGAGATAATGTAGGCGGTGGGCGATGAGCTCCTTGCCGGTTCCCCGCTCGCCGATGATGAGCACGGGCTTGCGCAGCGGCGCAAGGCGCGAGGCCTGCTCGATGATTTCTAGAAACGCGTTGGACTCACCCAACAGACTCTCCGTGGCCGTGGTCATCCCTGCCCCTGTTCGTTGAAAAATCTGGTTAATCTTACCAAAAGTTGGTTATTTTAATCATCACTTGTTTCCGAGGCACTTGAATCCCCGCGAGAGTGCCCATATAAATCAACAAGTTAATAATTGTTCCAGATTGGCACACAAGTTGCCATTGTCAATGGAGAAACAACCCGATGCCTATCACAGGAGTACAATCATGAGCATTTTTTCCCGCCTGGCCGACATCATCAACTCCAACCTGACGTCCCTGCTCGACAAGGCGGAAGACCCCCAGAAGATGGTGCGTCTCATCATCCAGGAGATGGAAGATGAACTGGTGAAGGAGCGCTCCAACTTGGCCCGCTTCCTCGCCAACCAGAAAGAGATCGGCCGTCAGGTCAGCCGCCATCAGGAGCGGGTAGCCGAGTGGCAGGGCAAGGCCGAGCTGGCCCTGACCAAGGGGCGCGAGGATCTGGCCCGCGCCGCCCTCATCGAGAAGAGCAAGCAGACCGAGCTCGCCGATGCGCTGCAGCGTGAGCTGCAGGCGGTGGACAGCGGCATCGACAAGCTGGGGGAGGAGATCCGCCAGCTGGAAGCCAAGCTGGAAGATGCCCGTGCCCGCCAGAAGGCGATGGCCATTCGCAGCGAGGCCGCCAGCAGCCGGCTGAACGTGCAGAGCCAGGTGGCCCGTGGCGGCAGCCAGTCCGTGGTCAGCAAGTTCGAACGCATGGAGCGCCGCATCGACGAGATGGAGGCCCGCGCCGATCTGGGTCAGTCCGATCAGGCGCTCGCCCAGCAGTTTGCCGAGCTGGAGGCGGACGATCAGATCAGCCGCGAGCTGGAGGCCATGCGCCAGAAGCTCGGTCAGAGTGACAGCAAACAGGGGGAGTAACAGATGGAAGATCTGCTGGGTGTGTTGATGGTTCCCATGGTGGTCTTCATGGTGGTGGTGGCCCCCATCTGGCTGGTGCTGCACTACCGCGCCAAGGGGCGGATCGGTGCCGGCCTTGCCGACAGCGAGCGGGAACAGCTGCAGGGGCTGCTGGCCCGTGCCGAGAAGATGCAGGAGCGGGTCGGTGCCCTTGAGTCGATCCTGGATGCCGAGGTCCCGGGCTGGAGGAGCAGGGTATGACACAGTGGAGCAGAGAGGGACGCAACCTCTATCGTGACCCCCAGCAGGGCAAGATTGCCGGGGTCTGTGCCGGCCTTGCCGACTACTTCGGGGTGGAGACCTGGATCGTGCGGCTGCTGGCCATCAGCGGCCTCATCTTCGCCGGCTTCATCACCTTCACCGCGTACATCGCCGCCTGGTTCCTGCTCGACAAGAAGCCGGTCACCCTCTACGGGGAGCAGGAGGGGGAGTTTGCCGAGGTGCGCATGAAGGCGCGCACCTGGCAGGCGGGCATCACCCCCCATCAGGCGCTGGGCCGTATCGCCCGCGAGCTCGACACCCTGGAGCCCAGGGTGCAGCGGCTCGAGAAGCTGGTGACCTCCAAGGAGTTCACCCTGCAGCGCGAGTTCAACAAGCTGTAACGACCCCGGGCCGCGCGGCACACGCCTCGCGGCCCGTCTCATGGCCCCTCTCATGACGCTGCCGGGGCCACCCAGAGGTGACAACAGGGGGAGACAGACCCGCCTTGATACGCAACAAACTCGAACACTCCTGGTCCGTGCTGCAGCACAGGGCCTTTGAGGTGGTGAACCGGGCCCGGGATCGCCACATCCGGCTGGCGGTCACCGGCCTCTCCCGCAGCGGCAAGACCGCCTTCATCACGGCCCTGGTGAACCAGCTGGAGCACGCGGCCATCGACGGCCGGCTGCCCCTCTGGGATGCCCAGCGCCAGGGGCGGATCCTGGGGGCCCGCCGGGTGCCCCAGCAGAATGCCCACATTCCGACCTTCCCCTACGAGCGTGGCCTCGACTCTCTGTTTGGCGAGCCGCCGGCCTGGCCCGAGCCAACCCGGGGGGTGGCCGAGGTGCGACTCGAAATCCGCTACCGCACTCGCCACCCGCTGCGCCGGCACCTAGGGGAGATCTCCACCCTCTACGTGGATCTGGTGGACTACCCGGGGGAGTGGCTCCTGGACTTGCCCCTGCTCGAGCTCGATTACGCCCAGTGGAGCGAGCAGGTGCGCGAGCAGCTGCGCCGCCCCGAACTGCAGGCCCTGGCGGCAGGCTGGCTGACCCCCGGCTGGCAGGCGGAGCAGGCCTTCGAGGAGCGGGCCGCCAGCGAACTGGCCGCCCGCTATACCGACTACCTGCACGCCTGCAAGCGGGAGCTCGGTCTGCACCTCATCCAGCCGGGGCGCTTCGTGCTGCCGGGGGAGTATGCCGGTGCGCCGCTGCTGCAGTTCGTGCCCTGGGTCTGGGATGCCCCGGCCCAGGCTCCTGCTGACGGTACCCTCTACGCCACCTTCAAGCAGCGCTTCGAGCAGTACAAGCAGCACCTGGTGCAGGGCTTCTACGAGCAGCACTTCGCCGGTTTCGATCGCCAGATCGTGCTGGTGGACTGCCTGCAACCCCTCAACGCCGGCGCCGCCAGCTTTGGCGACATGCAGCAGGCCATTGCCCGCATCATGGAGAGCTTCGCCTACGGCAAGAGCAACTGGTGGCGCCGGCTCTTCGCACCGCGCATCGACAAGCTGCTGTTTGTGGCGAGCAAGGCGGATCACGTCACGCCGGAGCAGCACGGGCCCCTGGTCTCCCTGCTGCAGCACCTGGTGAGCCGTGGCCGGGGTCAGGCTCGCTTCGAGGGGATAGAGACCGAGTGTCTGGCCCTCGCCGCCATCAAGGCCACCGAGGTGGGCAAGGGGCAGGCGAATGGCCGCGAGTTCCCGGCCATTCGCGGCACCAGCCTGGCCGGCGATCCGCTGCTGCTCTTCCCGGGGGAGGTGCCGTCCCAGATCCCGCCCGCCCAGTGGTGGCACACCCAGGGTTTCGATTTTCAGGGGTTTCGCCCTTTGCCCATGAGCGCCCATGAGGCGCTGCCCCATATCCGGCTCGATGCGGCGCTGGAGTTCTTGCTCGGGGATCACCTCGAATAACCGGCACCGCCCGAAGGAGCAGACAACACGATGAACGATCAGATCAAACCGGCACCGCTGCAAGGCAAGGTGATCCTGGAACCCGCCCAGGCGGCGCAAGAGCGACCGCCTGCCCCTGCCCAGCGGCTGGAGGAGGAGAGCTTCGAGCGCCTCGAGGAGCTCGATGCCCTGACCGAGGTCGAGCCCGCCCTCACCGTCAGGCCGCGTCGCCGCCATCGTTTGCTGGCCTGGGGGCTGGGGGCGGTCGGCCTGCTCTCCCTGGGCCAGTTCGGCCTCTTCCTCACCGAGCAGTTTGCCTCCTCGCCGTTCTGGGGCGGGGCCTGGTTGATCGCCTCCGGTCTGGTGGTGGTGGGCACTGCCGGGATGGTGGGGCGCGAGTGGCTGCGCCTGCGCACCCTCAAGAAACGTCAGGACGTGCGCTCGCGGGCCGAAGACCTGCTCGCCCATCAGGGGGTCGGGCAGGGGCAGGCGTTTTGCGAGCAGCTGGCCGAGCGCAGCGGTGACAAGGGGCGGGAGGGGTATCGTACCTGGCTCGCCCAGCTCGACGAGAGCCACAGCGATCGGGAGGTGTTGACCCTCTACAGCCAGCTGGTGCTGACCGAGCGGGACAAGCTGGCCCAGGCCAGGGTGGCGAAATGGTCGGGGGAGGCCGCCGTGCTGGTGGCCCTGAGCCCGCTCGCCACCGTCGACATGATGCTGATGCTGTGGCGCAACCTGCGGATGATCGAGGACATCGCCGATGTCTACGCCATCGAGCTCGGCTACTGGAGCCGCATTCGTCTCATTCGCCAGGTGTTTCGCAACATGCTCTACGCCGGTGCCACCGAGCTGGTGACCGAGGTAGGCATGGATCTGCTGGGAGCCGAGCTCACCGCCAAGCTCTCCGCCCGGGCAGCGCAGGGGGTGGGGGCCGGGCTGCTCACTGCCCGCCTGGGCCTGCGCACCATGGAGGCGTGCCGTCCGCTCCCCTGGTGTGCCGACGAGAAGCCGAAGCTGGGCGAGCTGAGAAAGCGGCTCATCGGCCAGCTGGCGGGCTATCTCAACAAGGCGTGAGCCCGTCGGCATCAGGGCGTGAATGTCACAAAATATTTACAATTGTCAAAATCAGCCGACCTCGGGGTCGGCTGCTTTTTTGAGGGGCAAACCGTTACAGTGATCCCATGGTCAAGCGGCCAGTCAGCACCCGGATGGCGGGGCGGCACCCAGAGGATGGAAGCACTCATGGCAAGTCTCTACACGGCGCATCAGCCGGATGAACAGGGCAGGATCCACTACACGGACGAGGAGCACGGCACCTGGCAGATCCTGATCGAGCGCCAGCTCGCGGCCCTGGAAGGCAAGGCCTGTGACGAATACCGGGCGGGTCTGGCACGGCTCGCGCTGCCCCGGGATCGCATTCCGCAGCTCGATGAAATCAACGCCGCCCTGACCCCCGCCACCGGCTGGTCAGTGGCCGCGGTGCCCGCCCTCATCTCGTTTGATCGCTTCTTTTCCCTGCTGGCGGATCGCCAGTTTCCGGTGGCCACCTTCATCCGCCGCCGGGACGAGCTCGACTACCTGCAGGAGCCCGACATCTTCCACGAGATCTTCGGCCATTGCGCCATGCTGACCAACCCCGCGTTCGCCCATTTCACCCACCTCTATGGCCAGCTCGGGCTCAACGCCAGCAAGGAGGAGCGGGTCTATCTGGCCCGGCTCTACTGGTTCACAGTGGAGTTTGGCTTGTTGCAGGGGGCGGGGGGGCTGCGCATCTACGGGGGCGGCATCCTCTCCTCCATCGGCGAGACCGCGTATGCGCTCTCCGGCAAACCCGTGCTGCAGCCCTTCGATCTGCTGGAGATCCTGCGCACTCCCTATCGCATCGACATCATGCAGCCGGTCTATTTCGTGCTGCAGGATCTCGACACCCTTTACCGTCTGTCGCCGCAGGCCATCATGGACGCCGTGGCCCAGGCCCGTCGCCTCGGCCTGCGTCCGCCACGTTATGCACCCGTTTCCGGCAAGCAGGCGAGTTAACCCGTTTTCATGTCCCCCCTGTTTCAATAATGAAAGGAGTCCCGAATGTCCGAACTGGCGAATCAACGATGCGAGGCGTGCCGCGCCGATGCCCCCAAGGTGAGCGAGCAGGAGCTTGGCGAGTTGATGCACCTCATCCCCGACTGGCAACCCCTGGTGGTCAACGGCGAGCTGCAGCTCAGGCGTGAATTTGTGTTTCGCAACTTCAAGGAGGCGCTGGCCTTCACCAACCGCCTCGGCGAGCTGGCGGAGGCGGAGTTCCACCATCCGGCGATCCTGACGGAGTGGGGCAAGGTGACCGTGAGCTGGTGGACCCACAAGATTGGCGGGCTGCACCGCAACGACTTCATCATGGCAGCGCGCACGGACGAGCTGCTGAAGTAATCGCCGCAAAAACACGGCACAAGATGGGCCCGCCCGGTGAAAACGGGGTGGGCCCGCATTTTTATGGGGGAGCGCTCGCACTGGCGGGATCGAGTCTGTATTATCCGGTCATTCAGAATGTTAGCTAGGAAGTGTGTGCCGAATGCGTCTTGAAGTCAGCTGTGAAGACCGCCTGGGCCTGACCCGGGAACTGCTCGATCGACTGGTGGAGCACAACATCGATCTGCGCGGCATCGAAATCGATACCTCAGGCATCATCTATCTCAATTTCCCCGAGCTGGAGTTCCGGGATTTCCAGCACCTGATGCCGGAAATCCGCCGCATTCCCGGCGTCTACGACGTCAAGACCATCCCCTACATGCCCTCCGAACGGGAGCACCACGAGATTGAGGCGCTGCTCAAGGCGCTGCCCGATCTGGTCTTCTCCCTCGACAGCAAGGGGCGGGTGACCCAGGCCAACCAGGCCGCCCTCACCACCCTCGCGCTGCCGCCGGAAGAGGTGCGCGGCGTGGCGCTCGGCTCCCTGGTCAAGGGGTTCTCCTTCGCCCGCTGGCTGGAGGCGAGCGAGATCAAGCCCCAGACCTGCAAGCTCAGCCTCGGCGGCGAGGAGTACCTCGGCGATCTGATGCCGCTGTTCGTGGCCGAGGAGAAGGGCAGGCAGGCTCTGGCCGGCGCCGTGGTGGTACTCAAGTCCGCCCGCCGGGTCGGCATGCACTTCAGCGCCCTGCACGCGGTGGAGGTGGGGGGCTTTGAACACCTGCAGGCCGAGAGCCAGAAGATGAAGGAGGTGCTGGCCCAGGCGGCGAAGCTCGCGATGCAGGATGCGCCGCTGCTCATCGTCGGCGAGACCGGCACCGGCAAGGAGCTGCTGGCCCGCGCCTGCCACGGCGCCAGCCTGCGCTCCAGCCACCCCTTCATGGCGCTGAACTGTGCCGCCATGCCGGACAACGTGGCGGAGAGCGAGCTGTTCGGCTATGCCCCCGGCGCCTTTGGCAACAACACCGAGGGCAAGCGCGGGGTGCTGGAGCTGGCGAGCGGCGGCACTCTGATGCTGGACGAGATCGGCGACATGTCCCCTCATCTGCAGACCAAGTTCCTGCGGGTGCTGCAGGACGGGGTCTTTCGCCGGGTCGGCGACGAGCAGGAGGTGAGGGTCAACGTGCGCTTCATCTGCACCACCCAGAAGCAGTTGCTGGATCTGGTGCACGAGGGCAAGTTCCGGGAAGACCTCTACTACCGCCTCAACGTGCTCAGCCTGGCGCTGCCGCCACTGCGCGAGCGCAAGGCGGACATCATGGCCCTGGCCCAGCAGTTCGTCGCCCGCTTCGCCAGCGAGTTGCAGCGCCCCAAGCCGCGCTTTACCCGCAACATGGCCGAGTACCTCACCGCCTACCGCTGGCCGGGCAATGTGCGCCAGCTGCGCAACTGCCTCTACCGGGCCATGACGCTGCTGGAAGGGGACGAGCTCGGCCCCGAGCACGTGGATCTGCCGGTGGCGGCCGATGCCATGCCCCTTATCGACGAGTGGTTCGAAGGGGGGCTCGACGAGGCGGTGAAGCGCTTCGAGAGCCGCCTGCTGGAGCGCCTCTATCCGGCCTTCCCCTCCACCCGCCAGCTGGCCAAGCGGCTCGGCGTCTCCCATACCGCCATCGCCAACAAGCTGCGCGAGTACGGGATTGGCAAGAAGTAGCGGTTGAGCTGCCCGTGGCGTGCGCTGACGCGCACCCCGGGCGGCACTGCGACACCCCGTGACGCACCCTGCGTGCGGGCGGATGGGGCAACCCCTTCGGGCTGATAAGCTCGGTACGACTCCCTTCAGGCAATCCCTTCATGGGCGTCGGCCCACCCCATTGTCGACGTAAACATAAGTGCGGACATCATGCAGTTGTTGTCTTTCATCCGGATTTTTGTGTGGCTGTTGCCACTGGGCTGCACGCTGGTGCTGGCCAATGCGGCCGTGGCGGCGACCTCGGCCGAGCTTCGCAGCGAGCTGGTGCGCCAGACCGTGCTCGACATCCTCAGCTACACCCGCTGGCCCAAGGAGCCAGCAACGCTTCGGCTCTGCATCGCAGCCCCGACGGAATATGCCGGCGCCCTCTTTGCCATCGTGCGGCAGGCCAACGGTCGCCCGGTGGAGGTGCATCGCTACGGGCTCGACGAGGAGGCGCTGGTCCGGCGCTGCGATGTGATCTATCTGGGGGTGCTGGCCCCGGAGCAGCGTCTCCCCCTGTTCGAGCGACTGCAGGGGCACGCCATCCTCAGCATCAGCGAACAGAGCAGGGAGTGCGTCGCCGACGCCGTCTTCTGCCTTAAGCCGGACACGGATCGGGTCCGCTTTCGGGTCAACCTGGATGCGCTCGCCCGCAGCGGCGTGCGGGTGCACCCGGCCGTGCTGAAGCTCGCCAAGGCTGACGAGGGCGCACGATGACGACTGCACCCGCAAGCCCCAGGCTCACCCTGCGACAGAGCCTGGGCCGCACCCACATGATGATCTCCCTGACCGCCGTCTGCATGGCGGGCCTGTTCCTGACCATCACGGCGCTGCTGGCGCTGCGCCTCTATGCGGATCACAACCTCGAGCTGGTGGCCCGCGCCATCAGCTACACCTCAGAGGCCGCCGTGGTGTTCGATGACGAGGAGGCGGCGAAAGATGCCCTGGAGACCATCACCTCCCGGGAGGATATCGCGAGCGCCAGCATAGTGCTGCCCGACGGCCAGGTGCTGGCAAGCTGGCGCCGTGCCATCACCACCCCCTGGACCACCCTGGAGCAGCACCTGGCCCGCCTGATCCTGCCGGGGCCGGTGGAAGTGGCCATGGTGCGGGAGAGCCGGGAGATAGCCCGGGTGCACCTGGTGGGGCACGGACAATATCTGCTGCGCTTCCTGCTGCAGACCCTGCTGGCGACCCTGGTGTGCCTGTTGCTCAGCATCCTCGGGGCTCTCCACGTGGCGCGGCGCATGCAGCGCTCCATCACGACCCCCCTCAAGGCCCTGGCCGAGGTCGCCTACAGCGTCAGTCGCCAGCGCGCCCTCAAGCAGCGGGTGCCGGCGGCCAACATCGCCGAGCTGCACGCGCTCGGGGAGGACTTCAACACCCTGCTCGACGAACTGGAGGCCTGGCAGGCCCACCAGAAGCGGGAGAATGCCAGCCTGTTGCACCGGGCGACCCACGACGCCCTGACCGGCCTGCCCAATCGGGCCCTGTTCGAGGCGCGGCTGGGGCAGGCCATCCAGGGGGATCAGGAGCGCTTCGCCCTGCTCTACCTCGACTGTGACCGCTTCAAGCAGATCAACGATACCCTGGGACACGGAGTGGGGGACGAGGTGCTGATCGCCCTGGCGCGGCGGGTGCAGCACCAGCTCAGACCGATGGATCTGGTGTGCCGCCTCGGGGGCGACGAGTTTGTCATCCTGCTCGCCCCGATCTGGGACGAGCGCGAGGTGCACGAGGTGATGGGGCGTATCCAGCAGGGGATGAGCACCCCTGTGGTCTTGAGCGACGGCCGCCACCTCGGGGTGGGCATCAGCATCGGCGCCGCCCTCTACCCCGAGCAGGGGGAGACGGCGGAGGCCCTGCTGCAGTTCGCCGACGACGCCATGTATCAAGCCAAACGACAACGTAAGGAGGAAGAAGCACACAGGAGAACCACGTGAAGTTGAACCAGACATAGTGAAAGGACCATAACAATGATCATTTTGAAGGTGCTGAGAACGGGGCTTGTTGCGCTGCTGCTGGGAGTGCTGGCCGGGTGTCAGAGTGCGCCCCAGGGGCTCACGGCGGAGCAGATCGCCACCCTCAGGGAGCAGGGATTTCAGCTGACCGATGAGGGCTGGACCCTGGATATCTCCAACAAGGTGCTGTTTGCCAACAATGTCGGGGCCCTCACTCCCCAGACCCGCCTGGTGGTGGAGCGTCTTGGCAAGACCCTCATCGGCGTCGGTCTGAACCGGGCCAGGGTGGACGGCCACACCGACTCCAACGGGGAGGCGAGCTACAACGAGCAGCTCTCGCTCAAACGGGCCCGCTCCGTGGCCGATGTCCTGATGTCGGTGGGCATGCCACCTGCGAACCTGGATATCCGCGGCCGGGGTGAAGCGGCGCCCATCGCCGACAACGGCACCGCCGCCGGACGAGCGGAGAATCGCCGGGTCGCCATCGTCATCGACAACGGCTGAGCCATTTTGTCCCTGCGTCGGCATGACGAGGCTGTCTCTGATGTCTGACTGCGTGTGTGATACCACTCTCCTGCCGGGGAGTGGCTCTCTTCCTCCTCCAGCATTTTCCTTCCCTTTCTTCTATTCATCCCGCTGTTTCCGTACCCGCTTCGAGGGTGTTGAATCTCTTCTGCATCTGAGGATCCTGGCTGAGCACCCCGGGTCCCGAACTTGATCCAGCACAAGGGTAGTTTTATTGATATTGGTTATCATTTGTATTATTTGCAGATGGTAGCCACAGTGATGACCCCCCTGTTTACCCCGACCATGACGGGTCTTGCGACCCCGGATCCCCTCGCATTCGCCTTCACCGCCAAGACCTCAGCCCACGCCAGCCGCGGCGGTGCCGGGCCCCTGATGCTCGACGAAGCGGGCTGGCAGGCCTGGTGGCAGCAGCCGAGCGAGGCCGAGGCGCGGGCGCTCTACGTCCACGTCCCGTTTTGCCGCAAGCGCTGCAGCTTCTGCACCTTTTTCGAAAATGGCGCCAATCCGGCGCGCATGAGCCGCTATATGGCGGCCCTCTGCGAGCAGCTGACACGGGCGGCCAAGACCCCCTTGGTGCAGAGCCGGCCCTTCTCCGCCGTCTATGTGGGCGGGGGCACGCCCACCGACATGGCGGCGGACGATCTGGCTCTGCTGGCCAATGCCATTGGTCGCTTCCCCCTGACTTCGGATGTGGAGCTGACCCTGGAGGGGCGCCTCAACGGTTTCGATGACGCCAAGTGGGAGGCCGCGCTGGCGGGGGGCTTCAACCGCTTCTCGTTCGGCGTGCAGAGTTTTGATACCCGCGTGCGCCAGCAGGCGGCCCGCTTCGACGACAGGGAAACCCTGCTGGCCCGGCTGGAGGCGCTGTCCCGCCACGACGAGGCCGTCATCGTGGCGGATCTCATCTTCGGTCTGCCGGGGCAGGGCGACTTCGTGTGGCGTCAGGACGTTGCGGACGTGATGGCGAGCGGCGTGCACGGGGTGGATCTCTACCAGCTCATCGCCATGGCGGGCACCAACCTGGCCCGCGCCGGGGAGAAGGGGGCATTGGGCTGGGCCGCCGATGGCCCGCAGCGGGCTGCCATGTATGCCCATGGCGCCCAAATGCTGGAGGCGGGAGGCTGGCAGCGCCTCTCCAGCAGCCATTGGCGGCGCACCCCCGCCGAGCGCAGCCGCTACAACCAGATGGCGAAGTGCGGCGCCGAGATCCTTCCCTTCGGGGCGGGGGCGGGGGGCAACATTCACGGCCACGGCCTGATGCAGGGGCGGGATCTGGCCGCCTGGCACGAGGCGCTGGCCGAAGGGCGACGCCCCCCTGGCATGGTGATGGGGCCGAACCCCGATGGGCGCATCGACGGTCTGCTGCGGGGCGCCCTGGACGCGGGCTGGCTGGATCTGGCACGCCTGCCTGCGCCGCTGCGGGCCCATCTGCTGCCGCTGTTCGAGCGCTGGCAGGCGCACGGGCTGGCAGAGCTCGGTCTGGCGCGGCTTGAGCTCACCCTGGCGGGGCGCTTCTGGAACGTCAATCTGCAAGCGGGCTTGTTCGAATATCTGCAGTCAAACCCATTGGGAGGAGAGGCGGCGACCCCCGCCGTTCATCCGGGCGGGACTCGGCATCATTCGCGGGGGTAGCTGGCAGGGGCCAGACGAGGAGGGAAAGAAAGGGGGGCCGCTTGACGGCCCCCCTTTCGTTACTGGTTGTGCACCTCTTCCACGCGCACCCGCAGCTGGCCCTCGGCCAGGGTGGTGACCAGGTGCTGGCCGACGTTCACCTGGGCGGCGCGGCTGATCACCTCGCCGGTCGGGGTGCGTACGATGGCGTAGCCGCGTCCCAGGGTGGCCAGCGGGCTGACCCCGTCGAGGCGCGCGCTCAGCATGGCGAGGCGGTGCCCGGCCACATCCTGGCGCCGGGCGATCAGGGCGTGGAGCCGCTCCTCCGCGAGCTGGTGGCGGCGTTTGCCGGCGGCCAGCAGTTTCTCGGGGCTTTTGGCCTGCAGGCGCAGCTCAAGATTGGCCAGGCGTCGCTCCCCCTGGTGCAGGCGGCTTGCCAGCAGTTGCTGCAGGCGGGTGGACAGCTCGTCGAGGCGCTGGGACTGCTGCTCCAGCCGACGCTTGGGATCCTGGTGGTCGAGTCGCTTTTGCAGCAGGGCGAAGCCGTGGCGGGCGGCGGTCTGGTGGCGGTTCATGGCCTGGGTGAGCCGCTGGCGCAGGTGCACGAGGCGCTGGGCGCGGGCACTCCTGTCCGGCGCCACCAGCTCGGCGGCGGCGGAGGGGGTGGGGGCGCGCAAGTCAGCGGCAAAGTCGCTGATGGTGACGTCCACCTCGTGACCCACGGCGCTCACCACGGGGATGGCGGAGCCGTGGATGGCACGGGCCACCGCCTCCTCGTTGAAGCACCAGAGATCTTCGAGGGAGCCGCCGCCGCGCCCGACGATGAGAACATCCACCTCGGCGCGCCGGTTGGCAAGCATGATCGCCGAGACGATCTGGGCGGTGGCGGCGCTGCCCTGCACCTGGGTCGGGTAGATGAAGACGGGCAAGTCCGGGGCGCGGCGGCGCAAGACGGTCAGCATGTCGTGCAGGGCGGCGCCGGTGGCCGAGGTGACCAAACCCACGGCGCGGGGCTCGCGGGGCAGGGGGCGCTTGGTTCCCTCGTCGAACAGCCCCTCGGCCCCGAGGCGGCGCTTGAGCTCCTCGAAGCGCAGGGCCAGCATGCCGTCCCCGGCGGGCTGCATGGATTCGATGATGAGCTGGTAGTCGCCCCGGGGCTCATAGAGGGAGACCCGGGCCTGCACCAGCACCTGCATGCCGTCCTGGGGGCGGAACGGCACCCGGCGGTTGTTGCCCTTGAACATGGCGCAGCGCACCTGGGCCGACATGTCCTTCAAGGAGAAGTACCAGTGGCCCGAGCTTGGCATCGCGAGGTTCGAGAGCTCCCCCGTCAGCCACACCAGTCCCAGATCCTGCTCCAGGATCATGCGCACGGCGCTGTTGAGGCGGGTGACGGTAAAGATCTGCTGCTTGTTCTGGCTGGATTGGTTGAGCTGATTCAAGGCTGGCCCTGCTGTGGTGTCCGCCGGGGCGGGAGAAACGATGGGGGTCATCTTACCCCAGTTGCGCCCATCTGCCGAGCCATGGAGCCCGGCAGATGACGCTCAGCCTAGGCTTGCGCCTTGGCCGGCTTGGCGGCTCTGGTGGGGCTGGTCACCAGCCAGACCGCGAGGCAGACCACGGCGCCGCCGAGCACGAAGCCGCCGGTGAGGGTTTCGCCAAGCACCAGATAACCCCAGAGGATGCCAAACGGCGGGATGAGGAAGGTGACCGTGAGGGAGCGCAGGGGCCCGATGTCGGCGATCAGCCTGAAATAGAGCAGATAGGCGAAGGCGGTGCAGAGAAGCCCGACCGCCAGCACGCTGGCCCAGACCCCAGGCTGAGCCCAGTCGACGGCAGGCCCGCTCGTCAGGCTGTAGGCGAAGAAGGGGAGCAGGAAGAGGACCGCCCCGATCTGGCTGCCGAAGGCCACCAGCTTGGCGTCCAACCCGCCCCGCTCGGTGATCCAGCGCCTCGTCAGGAAGCCGGCGCAGCCGTAGCAGGCGGTGGCGATGAGGCAGGCGAGCACGCCGATGGCGAGCTGACCGCTCAGGTCGACCTCCCCCGTGGTGGTGATGAGCCCGATGCCCACCAGCCCCAGCATGACCCCGGCCCACTTGCGCAGTCCGAGCTGCTCGTTGAAGAAGGAGAAGCCGATAAGGGCCCCCATCAGGGGCGTGGTGGCGTTGAGGATGGCCGAGTAGCCGGCGGGCAGCCAGAGGGCCGCCACGGCGTACATCAGGAAGGGCACGCCGGAGTTGATGATGCCGAGCACCATGATGGCTTTCAGCTTGCCGTGAAACTGCATGGGGGTGCGCAGCAGCAGGAGCATGGCGGCGAGCCCGATGAGGGCGAAGAAGACCCGCAGGAAGGTGGTGTTGATGGAGCCGAAGGCCGGCGCCGCGATGCGCATGAACAGGAAGCTGGCGCCCCAGATGGCTGCCAGCGCCAGCAGCCTCCCATAATCCGATGGTCTCATCGTCTCTCCTTGAATGAGCCGCCCGGTGCCCGGGATGGCAAGGGCGGCCCTGCATCATGGCGGCAAGCGCTCCCAATGGCAACGGCGCCGTGCGGAGCGCTGATCATACCCCCCGATACGGCCGTCACGGGAGCGCCTCTCTATCCTGGGAAGTTTGACCCCATCCCCAGAAATGAAAGCGCTATCAATCACATACAGCCTATTTCCTGGTCGATGGCGGTCACACTTTGTGCCTTGTGGTCACGAATCGACCACGGCGGCTTCTAGACTGGTCGGGCTCATCTGAAGGCGGGAATGTAGCGGATGGGGGAATGCCGGGGCACACCGGCGTCACACACAAAACAATGAAAAACAAAGGACTATCAATGGCTAGATGGATACTCGTGGCCGGATTGTTGGGGACCATGATCACGCCGCCCGGGATGGCGGCGGAGTGGTTCTTCCGGGGCACCGCGAATGGATGGGCGGCGACCGCCATGGCGTCGACCGACGGCGTCAATTTTGATACCTGCCAGCGCTTCGTGAGCGGCGACGCCAGCGGCGGGCCGCGCTTCAAGATAGACAGGTACGGCAACTGGCAGCAGAGCTACCCGGCGGCCGACTATGTGGTCAATGCCAACACGGCGTACCAGATCCGCATCAACGCCACGACCCAGGCGGTGAGCGCCACCGCGGTCGCCAGTTGCGAGACCTCGGGGTTTGCCAGCACCTTGCCGCAGCTCAATGTGCGCGGCACCTTCAACGGCTGGGCCAGCCTCCCCATGACCCTGGTGGCGGATCACCTCTGGCAGGCCGAGGCCTACATGGATGGCGTGGCCAACCAGCGCCTGAAGTTTGATCAGGCTGGCGACTGGGCCGTCAACTTCGGGGACAGCAACGGCGATGGCGTGCTGGAGCAAAGTGGCGGCGACATCCTGTGGAGCGGAACCGGCACGGTGCGCCTTCAGGTCAATGATCAGACCCTGGCCTACAGCATCGCCCCGCTCGGGGACGACAACCAGCCGCCGCTCGCTGTCATCACCCCGGGGGGCACGGTGAACGTGGCCCAGGGAGAGGCGCTCACCCTGAGTGGCAGTGACTCCACGGATCCGGACGGCCAGATCGTCGGCTACCTGTGGAGCAGCGGCGAGAGCACGGAGAGCATCGCCGTCAACACGGCGCAGACGGGCACCTTCACCTATGGCCTGACGGTCACGGACGATCAGGGTGCCAAGGGCAGCAGCAGCGTGAGCGTGGTGGTGGCCGCCGGACAGACCGGCGACAGCTGGTACTTCCGCGGCACCCCCAACAACTGGGGCCTCACCCCCATGACCAGCGAGGATGGCACCACCTTCTGCACCGAGCAGGCGTTCGGCAGCACCAACCCCCGCTTCAAGATTGACCACAAGGGGGACTGGACCGAGGCCTATCCGGCCCAGGATTACCTGGTCAGCGCCAACACCCGCTATCGCATCTGCTTCGACAGCCAGCGCAAGGCCGTTGAACTCGAGACCCTGGCGGGGGCCGACGTGCAGGCACCCACGGTGACGGCCACCCCGGCGCCGGGGAGCTATCTGGATGCCCAGTCCGTGGTGCTCGGCGTGAGCGACGATCAGGACAGCGCCCCCGCCGTCTATGTCACGACGGACGGCAGCCAGCCCACCACGGCGTCGGCGCGCTACAGCGGCCAGCCCCTGGTGGCGAGCGACAAGGGGAGCGGCATCGATCTGGTGATCCGTACCCTGGCGGTGGACGAGAGCGGCAACCAGCGGGAGCAGCGCTTCGAGTACGTCATCGGCGAGCAGGGGGTGGCGAGCGGCGATTTTCGCGCCGAGAGCATCTACTTCCTGCTGACGGCCCGCTTCTATGATGGCGATGCCGGCAACAACTACTACAACCGGGATCGCTACAAGGCCGGGGATCCCCAGTGGCGCGGCGACTTCAAGGGCTTGATCGCCAAGCTCGATTACATCAAGGATCTCGGCTTTACCGCCATCTGGGTGACGCCGCCGGTGGAGAACCGCTCCGGCCTCGACTATCACGGCTACCACGCCTACGACTTCTACCGGGTCGATCCCCGTCTGGAGTCGCCGGGGGCGGGCTACCGGGAGTTCATCCAGGCGGCCCACGCCAAGGGGATCAAGGTGATCCAGGACGTGGTGATCAACCACTCCAGCCAGTACGGCCTGCGCGGCAAGACCTGGATCGATCGCCTGCCCATCAAGTACTACGTGCCGGCGGGGTCTAGCCAGGGGCTCATCAACAACGGCCCCTATCAAGGCAACCTCGGGGACTACGCCAGTGCCAACCGCTGTGACGACGACAACCCGGCGGCTCCCGACTGGTACAAGGCCCGTTGCCAGTCCGATCCGGCGGGCACCCAGCCCCTGGTGGACCCCAAGACAGGCGCCACTGTGCCGAGTGCTGGCTACAACCCCAACCGCTTCTTCGGCATCGACGCCCAGACCCTGGATCCCGCCTGGTATCACCTGGACGGCTTCATGTCCGGCGGGGACTGGGAGAGCCCGCTCGCCCTGCAGCGCAAACACATGGCGGGGGACTGCATCGATCTCGCCACCGGCAACCAGAACGTCAAGGACTACCTCAACGGCGCCATCCACCAGTACCTCGACATGGGGGTGGATGCGATTCGCATCGATACCTTGAAGCACATCGAGCGGGACGAGCTGCTG
The DNA here is from genome assembly GCF_019048365.1 of Aeromonas sp. FDAARGOS 1415. Lineage (NCBI taxonomy): Bacteria > Pseudomonadati > Pseudomonadota > Gammaproteobacteria > Aeromonadales > Aeromonadaceae > Aeromonas > Aeromonas sp. FDAARGOS 1415. Next base: position 3,310,758 of record NZ_CP077363.1, read on the forward strand.
ACCTATGTCCACGACTGGCAGGCCCACAAGCCGGGGTTGTTCGTCTTTGGCGAGAACCTGGTCAAGGGCACGGGCTGGGGCTCGGAGCTGGCCAATGACAACGCCTCGGCGGTGATCCGCCCCTGGTGGTACACCCGCACCACGGCCAACCCGGCGGATCCCCGCGCGGGGGGCGATTCGGGGCTCTCGGTGCTGGACTTCTCCCTCTTCTCGACCTTCCGTGACAACGTCACCAAGGGGAGCTTCGGCGGGGTAGGGGGGATCTTCGCCATGGACTGGGTCTACGGGGATGCCACCAAGCTCATCACCTTCTTCCAGAACCACGACGTGGGGCCGGACAACGACTTCAAGTACCGCTACGGCGGGGAAGAGGGCAATGCGGCCATGACCTACAACCTGCTCTGGACGGCGCGGGGCATCCCGACCCTCTACTACGGGGAGGAGGTGATGTTCCAGGCCGGCAAGCCCCAGGACATCGACGGGGCCACCATGACGGTGGATCAGACCGGCCGCGCCTACTACGGGGACGTGCTGGACAACCCGGCGACCCCGAGCCACCCGCTCTACCAGCACATCAAGCGCCTGAACCAGATCCGCAAGGCGGTGCCGGCCCTGCAAAAGGCGCCCATGAGCCAGGTGAACGAGTGGGGCAGCGGCATCAGCTTCGTGCGTGATCTCAGCGCCGAAGGCAGCTACGCCGCCGTGGGCCTCGCGGCCAACTCGGCCCAGCAGATAAGCCTGAGCGGCCTGAAGAACGGCACCTACACGGACGCCGTGACCGGCGCGAGTCAGAGCGTCAGCAAGGGCAGCCTGAGCTTCGCGGTGCCCGCCTACTCGGCGCGGGTCTGGGTATTGAACGGCCCGGGTAAGGTGGGGGCCGACGGCAAATACCTCAAATAAGGGATGCTCGTCTCAGCGTGCAACGAGTCGGCCTTCGGGCCGACTTTTTTATGGGGTGGATATAGGGTGCGAATGGATGGCGGAGCAGTGGCATGGATCGATGTCGCGAGGCGCGAGGCAGGACAAGGAAGGGGAGTCTGCGTACAGACAGCGCCAGCGAGGCCAGCGTGCGAGCCTGAATTGCTCTATATTGGTGCATTTGCACATATGTGGTGCATACCCTCGACATTGCTCTCTGGATCCCGCCCCGAAGAAACACGCCGTATCGCCCCCATGGCCCCCGCATCATGTGCACCATCCATGCTATCAAGTGGCGCCTAATCAGCATTATCTACCGGATAAACGGTTTTATTAGGTGTGAGCGAGGCATGTTATTGGGATATCAGGGTAAACATGCTGATTCGGTAGGGTTGCCGATCCCCGAGGTGGTACGATCAACCTGTTTTCAGCGTTCATTGCGGAATTTAAATTCGATTTTTAATGCTATTCCGGACTCTTGTGTTGATTGGCGCTCTTTTTGCTGTGTCTGGTGATGCCCATCATGGGGGCAGCCCCGGGCTGCGGGCTGCAAGGTCGGGGGCAGGGGCGTCATGGCGAACGCGCCGCCGCCATTCCCGATAAACCGCCCTTGCTTGCAGGCAACGGATGCCACTATCAACCCTGGTTAAGGAGTCATATGGAAGGTGAAATGGTCATGTCGCCCCCCGCGCACAAGGGGCTGGCCCATACCCTCAAGGACGATGTCTACGGCATGGTGCTCGGCGTCATGTTCATCGCCGTGGGGCTCAACCTGCTCAAGTGCTCGGGGATGATCACCGGCGGCATCGCGGGCATCGCCCTGCTGCTCGCCCATGTCAGCAGCCTGCCCATCGGGGTGCTGTTCTTCCTGGTCAACCTGCCCTTTTTGCTGTTCTGCTACGTCACCATGGGGCGGGCCTTCATGGTCAAGACGCTGATCGTCAACGTCGCCCTCTCGTCGGCGACCCAGGCGGTGCCGCTGCTGTTGACGGTGAGCTATGTCCACCCCCTGTTCTCGGCCCTGGTGGGGGGGACCTTCCTCGGCATGGGGGTGCTCTCTCTGGCGCGCCATAACGCCTCCGTGGGGGGCACCGGCGTGGTGACGCTCTGGCTGCAGAAGCGCAGCGGCATCAACGCAGGAAAGAGCCAGATGGTGCTGGATGTGCTGGTCTTCGCGCTCTCCCTGCTCACGCTGCCGCTCTCTTTGCTGCTCTGGTCCACCTTAAGCGCACTCGCCATGAACGCCATGCTGATGAACTGGCACAAGCCGGGTCGCTATCAGGGAAGCTGAGGGGAAGGGGTTGTTAAAAAATGCTGCCGTGACGGGTTCGGGGCAGAAATGACCCCAAGGGCAAAAAAGATCATCTTGTCGGGAAAAACGGCATGGTTACGGCTGAATTTATTGGTTTTTTGCCCAGTTGGTGGCGTTAAATCGGGCTACGCCATAAAAAATTCAAAAAACTTCTTTACCACTGCCCAATGCATGAGTAAAATTTGTCGGCAATATTTTACACCCCCACTTCCACAACGGTGAGATATTGCCATGCTCAGGATTGCCAAAGAAGCGCTGACCTTCGACGATGTACTGTTGGTTCCAGCCCACTCCACTGTTCTTCCCAATACCGCCGACCTGCGTACCAAGCTCACGTCTGCGATCTCGCTGAATATCCCGATGATCTCCGCTGCCATGGACACAGTGACCGAAGCCCGTCTGGCTATCGCACTGGCCCAGGAAGGCGGTATCGGCTTCATTCACAAGAACATGTCCATCGAGCAGCAGGCTGCCGAAGTGCGCAAGGTCAAGAAGTACGAGAGCGGCGTGGTCAGCGACCCCGTTACCGTGCGCCCTGACATGACCATCGCCCAGATCAAGGAGCTGAGCCACAAGAACGGTTTCGCCGGTTACCCCGTGGTGACTGACGGCAACCAGCTGGCGGGCATCATCACCGGCCGTGACGTGCGCTTCGTGATTGACCTCTCCCAGACCGTCGAACAGATCATGACCCAGAAAGATCGTCTGGTGACCGTGCGTGAAGGGGCTCCTCGCGAAGAGGTGGTGGCCCTGATGCAAAAGCACCGCATCGAGAAGGTGCTGGTAGTCAACGGTGACTTCAAGCTCAAGGGCATGATCACCGTGAAGGACTTCCAGAAAGCCGAGCGCAAGCCCAACGCCTGTAAAGACGAGCGTGGCCGTCTGCGTGTCGGTGCCGCCGTCGGTGCCGGTGCCGGCAACGAAGAGCGCGTCGCCGCCCTGGTGGAAGCCGGTGTGGACGTGCTGCTGATTGACTCCTCCCACGGCCACTCCCAGGGCGTGCTGGATCGCATCAAGGCGACCCGTGAAGCCTATCCTGACCTGCAAATCATCGGCGGCAACGTCGCCACCGGCGCCGGCGCCAAGGCGCTGGTGGAAGCGGGTGTCAACGCCGTCAAGGTCGGTATCGGCCCGGGCTCCATCTGTACTACCCGTATCGTGACCGGCGTGGGCGTGCCCCAGATCACCGCCATCTCCGACGCCGTGGACGCCCTGGAAGGCACCGGCGTGCCGGTGATTGCCGATGGCGGCATCCGCTTCTCCGGTGACGTGGCCAAGGCCATCGCCGCCGGTGCCAGCTGCGTCATGGTGGGCTCCATGTTCGCCGGTACCGAAGAGGCACCGGGCGAGATCGAGCTCTACCAGGGCCGTTCCTTCAAGTCCTACCGCGGCATGGGCTCCCTGGGTGCCATGTCCAAGGGCTCCAGCGACCGCTACTTCCAGACCGACAACGCCGCCGACAAGCTGGTGCCGGAAGGGATCGAAGGGCGCGTGCCGTACAAGGGCCGCCTCAAGGAGATCATCCACCAGCAGATGGGTGGCCTGCGTTCCTCCATGGGCCTGACCGGCAGCGCGACCATCGACGACATGCGCACCAAGGCCGAGTTCGTGCGCATCTCGGGCGCCGGGATGAAAGAGTCCCACGTGCACGACGTGACCATTACCAAAGAAGCCCCCAACTACCGGATGGGCTGATGAAACGGGGCTCTGCGCCCCGTTTTTCCACCCTTTTTTTATCCCGTGCTTTTTGTGACAACATCAGCCTGATGCAGGAATAAAATGACTAAAGACATTCACGCCCACCGCATCCTTATCCTGGATTTCGGTTCCCAGTACACCCAGCTCATCGCCCGTCGCGTCCGTGAAATTGGCGTCTACTGCGAGCTGTGGGCCTGGGACGTAACCGAAGAGCAGATCCGCGAGTTCAACCCGAGCGGCATCATCCTCTCCGGCGGCCCGGAATCCGTGACCGAGGCGGGCAGCCCGCGCGCCCCCGAGTACGTGTTCAACGCTGGCGTGCCGGTGTTCGGCATCTGCTACGGCATGCAGACCATGTCCGAGCAGCTCGGCGGCAAGGTGCAGTCCTCCAACCTGCGTGAATTCGGCTATGCCCAGGTCGAAGTGCTGGGTCAGTCTGGCAAGGCCAGCGCCCTCTTGCGCAATATCGAAGATGCCATTGCCGACAACGGCAATGCCCTGTTGGATGTCTGGATGAGCCACGGCGACAAGGTCACCGAGATCCCCGCCGGCTTTACCACCATCGCCCAGACCGCGACCTGCCCCCATGCCGCCATGGCCGACGAAGCCAAGCGCTTCTACGGCGTGCAGTTCCACCCGGAAGTGACCCACACCCGTCAGGGGGCCCGCATGCTGGAGCACTTCGTCAAGGACATCTGCGGCTGCGAATGCCTCTGGACCCCGGCCACCATCATCGACGACGCCGTTGCCCGCATCCGCGAGCAGGTGGGTGACGACGAAGTGATCCTGGGCCTCTCCGGCGGCGTCGACTCCTCCGTGGTCGCCATGCTGGTGCACCGCGCCATCGGCGATCGCCTCACCTGCGTCTTCGTCGACAACGGCCTGCTGCGTCTGAACGAAGGCCAGCAGGTGATGGACATGTTCGGCGATCACTTCGGCCTGAACATCATCAAGGTCGACGCCGAAGAGCGCTTCCTCTCCGCTCTCGCGGGCATCGACGAGCCGGAAGCCAAGCGCAAGACCATAGGCCGCGTCTTCGTCGAAGTGTTCGACGACGAGTCCAAGAAGCTCAAGAACGCCAAGTGGCTGGCCCAGGGCACCATCTACCCGGACGTCATCGAATCCGCTGCCAGCAAGACCGGCAAGGCTCACGTCATCAAGTCCCACCACAACGTCGGCGGCCTGCCGGAAGAGATGAAAATGGGTCTGGTGGAGCCGCTGCGCGAGCTGTTCAAGGACGAAGTGCGCCGTGTCGGCCTCGAACTCGGCTTGCCCTACGACATGCTCTACCGTCACCCCTTCCCGGGTCCGGGCCTGGGTGTGCGCGTGCTTGGTGAAGTGAAGAAAGAGTACTGCGATCTGCTGCGCAAGGCTGACGCCATCTTCATCGAAGAGCTGCGCAAGGCCGACCTCTACAACCAGGTCAGCCAGGCGTTCGCCGTCTTCTTGCCGGTGCGCTCCGTCGGCGTCATGGGCGATGGCCGCAAGTACGACTGGGTCATTGCGCTTCGCGCCGTCGAGACCATCGACTTCATGACCGCCCACTGGGCTCACCTGCCGTACGACTTCCTCGGCCACGTGTCGAACCGCATCATCAACGAGATCAACGGCATCTCCCGCGTGGTGTACGACGTCTCCGGCAAGCCGCCCGCAACCATCGAATGGGAATAAGGGTTAACCCCTCTTCCAGCGTTCACGCAAAACTGTCAAAAAGGCGCCCTTGGGGCGCCTTTTCTTTTTCCAATCGTTTGCGAGAAAATTTTGCCCCTGGCGCGGGGGATGGAGACCCTGTTGCCAACGTTGCCGTGGTGAGTGCCCGAGTCGATAGGAAGCACCTCATCTATCGCATCCACACAAGGCGGCAGGCTGTTGTTTATCCAGACGGGGGAGGGGGATAAAGTCTTGTTCGTCAGGAGCGATACGGGCAATGGAACCGGATCCCCGTCGCTTCGATGCCCCATCTTGATGCAAGAGGGTGATGCGAGCGGCTGATGCGCCCCCCCCCAAGACGGGGTAATTTCTTGATCTGGCTTGGGAAACGCCCACCTTCTGTTTTGTCTTGTTTCTTTCGCTCGCTAGGATATCCGTCTGGATATGGTCTCTCTGGAGTCGCCGATGAACCAGAGACACTGAGTGGGTTAAAGACAGCAGACGGAAGGCTTCCGGGTGGTAACTTGGCCGTGATTCGGGGGGGACCGGCTAAAATCCCCCCCTTAACCAAATGTGGGGGCTTGGTAATGGGCGTTGCACAGCTATGGGTATTTCAATCATGCTACCAATCTAGGTCGGTGCACTCTTTTGTCGTTTAATGTTCATGGGATATCGGTTGGGGATGAATTAAGTGAAAGGATCAGAAGAGAACGTAAACATAAGCCTTCTGGAGGCTGATCCTGGCAGCCTTCCCGAGTTCAAGCTCGCCTTGCAGGATGCCTTTCGCGTGGCGGCAGAGGCAGACTTTGGACACCCACTTGAAGAGCCCATTCCTTCTGATGAAGATATTGAACAGTCATTTCACACCAAGGGGGCCGTTACATACTGGATCATGGCAGCCGAACAGCGTGTTGGCGGAGCCGTGCTAGTGATAGACCAGAAGAGCGGTCGCAACTCCCTGTCATTCTTTTTCATCGCGACGAGCCAACAGAGCAAAGGCTTGGGCCTTAAAGCCTGGCATGCGATTGAACACGCGTTTCCTCTCACCAAAGTGTGGGAAACGGTGACGCCATATTTTGAGAAACGGAATATTCACTTCTACGTTAACCGATGTGGTTTCAACATTGTCGATTTCTACAACAAGTACCATCCAGACCCTCATCAGCTCTCACACCATCTTGATGGCAAAGGAGATGACGATGAGATGTTCCGGTTTGAGAAAATAATGGAAGGTGCGAGTGCTGGTAAACGCGAAAGCCAACCCGGCGATTGACCCCGCTTGTTTCGCTCTCCATCCATGCCATGGGGGGGGCTTGTGGCATCCTACGGGCTTGGTCAATCCGATGGGGGGTGGTCTGAATGGCCATCATGTTCCGTCTCCAATTCAACTAAAGGGTCACTCTTCGCCCCGACCCATCTGACCTCCCCACTTAATATTGCCGGATGGTTATCCAGGGCCCTCAATGGCCAGCTATCTCGTGACTAGGGGTGCCCTTTCCCCTTATCAAGTAACCCATAAAGGGCCGAATTCACTCATACCTCGCCGCCTCCCAGGCGTGTATCGCCTGTTTGCGGGGCTCGCCCCAGTGATAGTCGCCGAGCCTGCCGTTTTGCTGGATGACCCTGTTGCAGGGGATCATCAAGGCGACGGGGTTGACGCCCACCGCCTGCCCCACGGCGCGGGCGGCCTTGGGATTGCCGACGGTGCTCGCCACTGGGCGTAGCTCACCACCCTGGCTGGCGGGATCTGCAACAAAACAGGGGATCTCTGGCCGCCATTCCTTATAATGCCCCTCCTTTATTGCCATCGGGCCGCTGCCCGCTGGTGCCGAGGGCCGTGAGCCGGCCACCCCGATAGAGACGAATTTATGCATACCCTGGAACAGCTGCGCTCCGGAGCCTTGCGCGGCGCACGCCACCTGAAACTCGCTGAAGGCCTCGCGGTGTTCCCCCCCGAGATCCTGAGCCTCAAGGAGACGCTGGAAGTGCTGGATCTCACCGGTAACCAGCTGAGCGAGTTGCCGGACGCGCTGGCCGAGTTCAGCAAACTGCGCATCATTTTCTGCTCCGAGAACCGCTTTACCGACCTGCCCGAGGTGCTGGGGCGCTGCCCCGCGCTCACCATGGTGGGCTTCAAGGCCAACCGCATCGCGACCGTCTCGGCCGCCTCCCTGCCCGCCAGACTGCGCTGGCTCATTCTGACTGACAATGCCATCGAGCAGTTGCCCGATGAGCTGGGTCGGTGCACTGATCTCCAAAAGCTGATGCTCTCGGGCAACCGCCTGCGCACCCTGCCCAAGAGTCTCGCTCACTGCCACCGTTTGGAGCTGCTTCGCATCGCCGCTAACCGGTTCGAGGCCTTCCCCGACTGGCTGCTGGCGCTGCCGCGCCTCAGCTGGCTGGCCTACGCGGGCAACCCCTTCAGCGACCGGCAGGAGCGCCGGCTCGAGCAGTGCGCCTCGGTGGCCGACATCCCCTGGGATGACCTGACCCTGGGCGAGTGGCTGGGGCAGGGGGCGTCTGGCGTCATCCATCGCGCCGAGCTGAAGGGGCAGGCACAAGCCGAGGCGGTGGCGGTCAAGCTCTTCAAGGGAGCGGTGACCAGCGATGGGCTGCCCCGCTGCGAGCTGGCGGTGTCGCTCGCCGCCGGTCGCCATCCCCATCTGGTCGGCGTGGTGGGTCGGGTTGGGGATCACCCCTCCGGGATCCCGGCGCTGGTGATGGCGCTGATCCCCCCGGACTTTGTCAATCTGGCGGGGCCGCCGAGTCTGGACTCCTGCACCCGTGACATCTACCCGGACGGCGTGCGCTTCACCCCCGCCGCGCTGCTCAACCTGGCGCAGGGGGTGGTGAGCGCCGCACGACATCTGCACGGGCGGGGCATCCTGCACGGTGATCTCTATGCCCATAACCTGCTGCACTCTGTGCAAGGGCAAGGGAAGGGGCAAGAAAAAGCACAGAGCCGGGTGCTGCTCGGCGATTTTGGCGCCGCCTCCTGTTACGACCAAGCCGATGAGGCGCTGGCCGGGCGGCTGGAGCGCCTGGAGGTAAGGGCCTTCGGCTGCCTGCTGGAGGAGCTGCTGGTGCGCAGCACCGACAAGCACGAGGCGCTGGCGGGGCTCGGCGAGCTGGTCGGGGAGTGCCTCTACGAGGTGCCGTCCCGACGCCCCACCTTTGCCCGTATTGCCGCGCGGCTCGACGCTGCGCAGGCCCGGCTTGCGGCCGAGCCGGTGGCGGTATGACCCTCCGGCCGGGAGTCACCTCTTTCAAGACTGCGGGGCCACGTCCAGGGCGCTCACGGCGTGTCTTGCAAAAAGGGTGGGGGACGGACGGTGCGGGGCTTGCACCGCTTCGGTGAAGTTGTGATAGTGATGCATCATTGCAGATGACGGGAGAAAGAGGATGGAAGCGGCGTTTTGGCATCAGAAGTGGAAAGAGAACCGGATTGGCTTTCATCAGGCAGATTTCAACCGCTGGCTGCAGTCCTGGTGGTCGGCCCAGCAGGGGGATGAACCCGTGCTGGTCCCCCTGTGCGGCAAGTCCCGCGACATGCTCTGGCTTCGGGAGCAGGGGCATCCGGTGGACGGCTTCGAGCTCTCCGAGCTCGCCGTCACCCAGTTTTTCGCCGAGAACAACCTGAGTGCCGAGACAAGCGAGCAGGGTCCCTATCAGTGCTACCAGCACGATCATCTTCGCATCTATCAGGGGGATTTTTTCGCCGCCCCGGAGCTTGGCCGTCGCTATCGACTGGTCTATGACAGGGCCGCCCTCATCGCCCTGCCGACGGCGATGCGCCGCCAGTATGCCGCCCTGATGAGCCGCCTCGTGGAGGCGAGGGGACAAGTTCTGCTGGTGACTCTCGAGTACCAGCCGGAGCAGCAGCTACAGCCGCCGTTCTCGGTGGGAGAGATGGAGGTGCGCACCCTGTTCGAGCGCGACTTCAGCGTGGAGGTGCTGGGGCGGGCGGCGGAGCTGGATCACCCCAGGGTGCTCGCCGGGCAGCTCTCCTATTTCGATGAAGTGGCCTATCGCCTGATCCGCCGGGGTTGAGAAGACGCTCGGCCCCAGGTTGGAGAAAGGTCGCGGGCAGGCGACCTTTTTTACCTCCTTTGACATAGATCAACGTGGAAAATCAGGGGAGTGCCTAAGATGAGGCTGTTTCTCAATCACTGCTGGTGCCGACCGATGCGCTCTGGTTTGAACCATCCGGCCGACCATCAACCCAGTGTCTGATTTTCACGCTCATGTTCACTTTTGGCGGCTCAGGTCGCAATTGTTTATGGTATTTCCAGCCGACCCCCAGGGGTCGGCTTTTTATTGCCCGGATGGCCCCGGACGGAGAGTGGGCAAGGAGCCGATTCAGGCCTCGGATTCAGGCCTCGAAGGTGGCGCTGTTGAGCCTGAAGGCCCTGGGATCGTCGATGAACTGGCCGGTGATCCGCTCGTCGTGCTCGTGGCCGAGACCATAGCTGCAGAGGATCAGGCGATCCGAGGTGCGCGATCTCAGCTGGGTGATGAAGCGCACCAGGTCGGCGCGGCTGAGCCTGCCCACCTCCTCGCACACCCGCTCCCGCTGATCAAAGCCCAGATCCTTGTTGCCGATGCTGACCCAGAGCCGCTGGCCACGGCTGCGCAGGTTGGCGTCCCGCTCGCTCAGCTGGGCCTGCAGGCCAGCCTTGCTGTCTTGCCACTGCTGCTCGGTGAACTCCAGCATGGCCAGGGGGAAGAGGTCGATGAACTCCTCCACCGCGTCCAGCAGGATCTGCGGCCCCGCCACCGGCGACTGGATATAGAAGATAAGGCCGGGATGGCGGTTGAGGGGCAGGTTGCCGGCCCCCACCACGTAGCCGAGCTGCTGGCGGGTGCGCAGCTCGTGGAAGAAGGTGGAGGACATGATGTGGTTGGCCAGGGTGAAGCAGGCGAGATCCCGCGCCCGGGTGGTGCGTGACTGGTAGTAGACCAGGAGCGCCGAGTCTTCATGCTCGCATCCCTGCTCGCGAATCAGGGTGCCCCTGTCCTGAATGGAGATGAGGGGGCGGCGGGTCTCCGCGCTGGGCTGGCTGCTGGTGCCGAGGTGGCGCTCCAGCAGGGACGCAAGCTCGAGGGCCTCGGCCGCCGTCCAGTCCCCGTGCACCAGGGTTTCAATGTGTACCTCGGCAAAGAGCTGGGAGACGAAGGCGGGCATCTCGCCGAGTTCGACGGTGCGCAGGTGGCGCAGCAACTGTTCGAACGGCGGGTTGTTCGGCTGCAGCAAACTGGTGAGCTGGTTGAACAGCTGGGAGATGGGCCGGGTCTTGGACTGGTTCTCCCAGTTGCGAATGAGCTGTTCCTTGATCTCGCTGAAGCGGGCCGGATCCGGGTAACCCAGGGTGCGGTTGCCGAGGATCATGTCGAGCAGCAGCGGCTGCTTGTCGGCAAAGCCGCTGAGGTTGATGGTAAAGCCACCCTGATGGGCATAGATCTGGTAGCCGAGCCCGGCGAGTTCGGCCGGGTAGGTGAGGGCATTGAGGTGGTCCGTGAGCAGCTCCACTGCGAGCCGTGCCATGGCGATGTGGCGCGGACTCCTGACCGCGTGCTCGCTGTCGATGGAGATGTAGAGGCTGCCCTTGGGCACGCCGAACAGATGCTCGTGCAGGTGCCAGAGGCGGAACCCGGGCCTGTCGATGAGGCAGGCGGGCATGTCGGCGGCCAGTGCCGGCAGGCGGGCATCGAGACGGCTGCTGATAAAGGGGTTGGGCGCCGGCAGGTGCAGGGCGGGATCAGGCTGGCTCTGCTGCCAGCGGATCTTCTCCGCCTCCGTGATGGTCTGGACGCTGTACGGGGTCTGATACCAGCGGGCCAGGCGATCCGTGCTCACCTCAGGCGCCTGGATGGTCACCCTCAGGTTGTGGGGGGTCAGCTTGGCGAGGAAGCGCCGGATGAGGGGCTCGTCAAACTCGCGCATCATGTAGTCGCCATGGAGCAGATCGTCCGGCGCATAGCTGAACAGGTTGAGCACCAGCCCCGAGGCGGTATCCAGCGCCTGGCCCCGCTCCTGGAAGCGGAAGGCGGATTCCAGCACGCTGCGCTTCTCGTCATAGCGCCAGGCCTGGACGCCATCCTGCTCGATGAGTTTCAGATAGCCGAACAGGGCGGCGATGATGTCGTCCACATGGTCAAGCCCGAGGGGCGTCAGGCCGAAGCTCACGCCAAAGTCCTTGAAGTTGGCCCCGCTGATGCCGCCGCCGGCGGCGAGCTGGTTGACCCAGCCCTTCGTTTTCAGCAGAGAGAGCAGACTGCCTTCCCCTTCGTAGCCGATGAGGTGGCTCAGGAAGGTGAGGGGCTTCTTGTCGTACAGGGCATCCACGCTGGGCAGCGGGAAGGTCAGGGCCAGCTTGCGGGTCTCCTTGACCGGGTTGATCTGGATGCGGATGCCGAGATCATCGAGCCGGTAGAGGGGCGCCGACAGGGCCGGGGGGCCCAGGTGGCGATCCGGAATGGTGCTGAAGAAGCGATCGCACCAGGCCAGCTGGGTGTCGATGGAGGCCGGCGAAATCATGACCAGCGCCATGCGATCCGCACTGTAGTGCGTTTCGTAGAAAGCAATAAGGTCGGAGCGCAGGTCTCGCCCCGGCAGATCCGCCAGGGTGTCCAGGTTGCCGACCGAGAACTTGGAGAAGGGATGGGCCGGGTTGACCGTCTCCTTGTGCACCTGATAGCTGCGGCGCACGTCATCCTGCAGCTTGAGGCGATATTCGGAGTCGACCGCGTTGCGCTCCTTGTCCACCCACTTGGGATCGAAGGTGGGGCAGATGAAGAACTGGGAGAAACGATGGAGCCCCGCTTCGAAGAAGCCGTTGTCGATGTCGAAGAAGAAGTTGGTGAACTCGGTGCCGGTCCAGGCGTTGTTGCTCCCCCCGTGGCGGCTCATGAACTGCTGATACTCGCCGGGTTTGGGATAAGTACGAGTACCGAGGAACAGCATATGCTCAAGGAAGTGGGCCATGCCCTGGCGATCGACCGGGTCATCGAAGTGACCTGTGTTGACGGCCAGGGAGGCGGCCGACTTGTCGGTCTGGGGATCGCAGATCAACAAGACCCTGAGCCGGTTTGCCAGCTCCAGATAGTGATACCGCCGATGGTCGTTGGGACTGGCATATGGGCTCATTGGGGCGTGGCTCGCGGTGAATTTATTTGAATTTAAACATGATTATCGACCCCGCTATCTCACGAGGCAAACCCTTTTCTGAGAGGTAGCGCAATTGTTTCCCCCGGCATGGCGGGGTAAGATCCCCCCGCTATTTAAACAGGCCCCCTGGGCGAGGTTGTAATGAAAATCTACATCATGCGTCATGGCCAGGCTGGCATGAACGCAAAGACTGATGAACAGCGTCCACTGACCGAACAAGGCATCGAAGAGTCCATCCATATGGCATGCTGGCTGGCTCCTCAGCTCACAGGCTCCCTGAGCCTGGTGATCCACAGTAACTACCTGCGTGCCAGACAGACCTGGCAGGCCATTTCGCCCGAGCTGCCCAAGGCCCGCAAGGTCGAGGAGAGCGGCGAGATCACGCCCTATGGCGATCCGGCCTTCGTGGCGAGCTACCTCACCGCGCTGGCGGCGGAGCACGACAACATCCTCATGGTCAGCCATCTGCCGCTGGTGGGGTATCTGGTGCAGAGCCTCTGCCCGGCTGCGGGTGCGCCCATGTTTGCCACCTCCGGTCTTGCCTGCATCGAGTGGCAAGATGGCAAGGGGGCCTTGCTCTGGCTGGAAGGACCGCATACAATACGTTAAAAGTTAATAAAAAGTTACAAGATGGTTTTTTGGGGAAGAGAGAGTCGATTTTTCCGGTTTTTTATATAATTTTAACGGAATTATTGCGCATAAGCTGCTGTCATACGGATACAACTGCAAGAGGTTGCAAACGATGAGAGTATTCAAGAAGTACCTGCCACTGATGGTGGCAAAACATGTCAAAACCTTCTTCAAGGGGCGTATTTACATCCATGGCAGGGGGCGCTTCGACTTCCAGTCGGGCTTGCTGATGATGCCGCTGCAAGCCGACATTCCCCATCGCCAGACGGTGCTCGAGGTCAACGAACTGATTTCTAGGCTCCATATGGACGCTGCCTGAGCCACCCTGGCTTGACCCTTTTCCCCCATCATGCCCGCCCTGTGCGGGCATGATGCTTGATGAGCCTGGGGAAGGCCGGCAGTGCCGCCTTCATCCGGGTTGACGCAACATCGCCGCCCCCGCATCAGAGTGCTTGCTTATCCCGTTTGCCTCTCTATACTCCCGCGAAATACCCGCCTCCTTTCTCTGGATATCGCGATGCCTCTGGCCTTTCTGTTTCCCTTCTCCTGCATGGCCATCTGGGCCGGCAATGGCATCGTCAGCAAGCTGGCGGTCGGCGTACTCTCTCCGGCGGCCCTGGCGTGGTCGCGCTGGATGGTGGCGGCCCTGGTGCTGACCCCGTTTCTTGCGCGCCGTGCCTGGCGGGTGCGTGGCAAACTGCGGGCCGGTTTTTCGAAGCTGGCGGCGCTGGCCCTGCTCGGCATGGTACTCAACCAGACGTTCGGCTATTACGCGGCCCAGACCCTGGGAGCGACCGAGATCGGGCTGATGATGGGGCTGACCCCGCTGATGACGGTGCTGCTCAGCATCTGGCTGCTGCGCGAGCGGCCCACCTGGGGCGCCCTGCTGGGGGGCGTCATCTCCCTCATGGGGCTGGCCATCTTGCTGGGGCAGGGGGATCCGAGCCGTCTGCTGACCCAGGGCATCCACGTCGGCTTCGTCTACATGCTGCTCTCGGCGGCCACCTATGCGCTCTACAGCGTGCTGCTCAAGCGTTGGGATCTGGGGCTCGACAACTGGTCCATGCTCTATGGCCAGGTGCTGTGCAGCCTCCTGTTTCTTACCCCCTTCTATCTGCTGGTGGACGGGCACTGGCCGGATGGCAGCGCCCTCTGGCTCATCCTCTATGCGGGGATCCCGACGTCGGCGCTCTCCCCCTGGCTCTGGATGCAGGGTATCGCCCTGCTGGGGGCAAGCCGCACCGCCATCTTCATGAACCTGCTGCCGGTGATGACGGCGGCGCTCGCCATCACCTGGCTCGGGGAGCGGCTCACCAGCTATCACCTCATCGGCGGCGGCATGACCCTGATGGGGGTCCTGCTGGCACAGTTGCTGGTCAAGCCCGTGGTGGTGCGCCGGCGGGCCAGGCTGGCGATGGCGAGCTGTCAGGAGGATTGAGATAAAAAAGACCGCCCCGAAGGCGGTCTTTTGCTGTCCGGGGCGCGGGTTATTGCGCCGTCAGATAGAGATCCTTGGCATAAACCAGGTCTTGCGGGTTGTGATAGGGGTAGCCCTTGACGTTGGGTTTGAGCAGGCGAGATTTCACGTAGAAGTAGACCGGTGCGATGGGGGCCTCCTCGTCGATCAGCACCTCCGCTTGCTGATAGAGCCGGTTGCGTTCCGCCGGATCCTTGGCGTCATGGGCCTTGGCCAGGAGGGCGTCGTACTCCTTGTTGAACCACTTGCCGCTGTTGGCGCTGCTGCTGGAGGTCATGATGTCGAGGAAGGTGGAGGCATCGTTGTAGTCCCCGTTCCAGGAGTAGCGGCTCACCCCGAAGTCCCCTTCGTTGAGGGCCGACACCATGGTCTTCCACTCCATGTTGTTGAGCTCGGCCTTGACCCCCAGGTTGTGCTTCCACATGGAGGAGATGGCCAGCGCTATCTTCTTGTGCCCCTCGTTGGTGTTGTAGAGGATGTCCACCTCGAGGGGCTTGCCCGGGCCGTAACCCGCCTCGCCGAGCAGCGCCTTGGCCTGCTTGATCCGCTCCTCCTTGCTCATCAGCTCGCTGGCCGGGCGCTTGAGTTCAAAGCCGTCGACGCTCGGCGGCGTCAGGCTGAAGGCCGAGAGTTGCCCCTGTCCCAGGATCTTCTCCGTGATGGTGTCCCGGTCGATGGCCAGGGAGAGCGCCTTGCGCACCCTGACATCGTCGAAGGGTTTGCGCTGGGTGTTGAACACGTAGTAGTAGGTGGCGAGCATGGGGGCGCTGACCAGCTCGTCCGGGCTCTGGCGCTTGATCTGCTGATACTGCTCCAGTGGATAGGTGGTGTAGTGCAGCTCGCTCGCACGATAGCGGTTGTAGGCCGCGGTATCTGAGACGATCTCGAGATAGACCACCTTGTTCAGCACGGTGTGCTGGTTGTCCCAGTAGTGGGGATTGCGCTCGGCGATGAGGCGCTCGTTCGGGGTCCACTCCTTGAGGGCGAAGGCGCCATTGGAGACGATGTTGCCGGGCTTGACCCACTCATGACCAAACTTCTCTATGGTGGCCCTGGGGGCCGGGAAGGTGGTGTAGTGGGAGAGAGTCTTCAGGAAGAAGGGAACCGGGGCCTTGAGGGTGATCTGCAGGGTGTGGTCATCCAGCGCCTTGATCCCCAGGGCATCCGGGCTCTGCTTGCCCTGGATGACGTCGCCGGCGTTGAGCACGCCGGTCAGCTCGATGAACCAGGCGTAGTTGGAGGCGTTCTTGGGATCCGCCGCCCGCTGCCAGCCATAGACATAGTCTGCCGCCGTCACCGGCTCGCCGTTGGACCATTTGGCATCGGGTCTGAGCTTGAAGGTGTAGACGGTGCCGCTGGCGTCGAGCTCGTAGCCCAGTGCCCCCGCCGCCTGCAGCTTGCCGTTGCCATCCAGGGTGTAGAGCCCCTCGAACAGATCGTTGACGATGTCGCTGCCCGCACTCTCTTCGACCATCTGGGGATCGATGGAGGCGGGTTCGGTGCCGATATTGCGGACGAAGGTTTGCTGGGCACTGGGCAGCAGCTGGGTGCCTTCAGGCACCTGGGCGGCCAGGGCAGGCAGGGAGAGCAGGGCGGTGATCGCGCCGGCAATGAGAGTCCTTTTCATTGAATATCCTTATGTTTTTTTGCTTCCAAAGCCGGGCCAGTGTGCGGGATCGATGGCGAGATCTCAAGAGGGGGCCGGCAGGGGGGACGGGAAAAGGACCGGATGGGGGTGAACGGCATCGGGTGAGGCAGGGTTGTCTTCTTGCCACGAATTAAGATGCCAAAAGATGTCGTTCGAGACCTCTTTTGGTGCCCGAAAAGCCCACTCCACAGGGGCTTTCTGGCGATTTAAACAGCGCCTTAATTCGCTGCAAAAACAAAAAACACGCGTTACATTAGGTTACAAAACAACGCTGCCGAAGATCGGCACTTTTTTTGCCGAGATCTGCAAACGTTTTCAACGGCCAACGGAAACGATCTTAAAGGAACAAGAATGCGAAACATGATCACCATGGGCGAATTCATCGTCAAAAAGCAGGCGGACTATCCTACCGCGACTGGCGAGCTGACCTCCTTGCTCAGCTCCATTCGCCTCGCCGCCAAGGTGGTGAACCGGGAGATCAACAAGGCGGGGCTGGCGGACATTATCGGCTCCATCGGGTCCGAAAACGTGCAGGGGGAAGTGCAGCAGAAGCTGGATGTCTACGCCAATGAACGCTTCAAGGCGGCGCTGGAAGCCCGTGGCGAGGTGTGTGGCATGGCCTCCGAGGAGGAAGAGGACTTCGTCTCCTTCGATTCCGAGCTCTCCCGCCACTCCAAATACGTGGTACTGATCGACCCCCTGGACGGCTCTTCCAACATCGACGTCAACGTCTCGGTCGGAACCATCTTCTCCATCTATCGCCGGGTCAGCAAGCCGGGGGCCGGCGTGACCCTGGAAGACTTCCTGCAGCCGGGCAACCGCCAGGTGGCCGCCGGTTACGTGGTCTACGGCTCCTCCACCATGCTGGTCTATACGACCGGCTTCGGGGTCAACGGCTTCACCTACGACCCCTCCATCGGCTGCTTCTGCCTCTCCCACGAGAACATCCGCATCCCGGAGGAGGGCAAGATCTACTCCATCAACGAGGGCAACTACATCAAGTTCCCGGATGGCGTGAAGAAGTACCTGAAATATTGCCAGGAGCGTGACGAGGCGACCCACAGACCCTACACCTCCCGTTACATCGGCTCCCTGGTCTCCGACTTCCACCGCAATCTGCTCAAGGGCGGCATCTACATCTATCCGTCCGGCACAAACTCCCCGAACGGCAAGCTGCGCCTGCTCTACGAGTGCAACCCCATGGCCTTCCTGGTGGAGCAGGCGGGGGGCAAGGCCTCCGACGGTTTCGGCCGGATCATGGATATCCAGCCTACCGCCCTGCACCAGCGCACCCCCTATTTCGTGGGGTCCACCAAGATGGTGGAGCGCGCCGAGGCCTTCATGCGCGAATTCTCCGCTCACGAGGACCCGGCCAGCCAGGCATGACGGCCAGCGTCACGGGATAAAAAACGGGAGCCATGATGGCTCCCGTTTCTATTTGGGCAAGCAGTCAGCTCACTGGCTGTTGCGGGCGAGATCCGCCAACAGACCGTCCACCAGTTTGAGGCGCATGGCCCGCTCCTGGGTCGGCACCTGGAAGCGCAGCCGGGTCGGCCCGTCCATCTTGTATATGCGCGGCTGCTCGGAGAGCAGCTTGACCAGGTAGGCCGGGTTGACGCGGGTCTCCTGGGTGAAGTCCAGATAGCCGCCGCGCTCGCTCATCTCCACCCGGCGAATGCCAAGGGCCGTGGCACGCTGGCGGAAGGCGGCCAGCTCCATCAGGGTTTTGGTTGGTTCCGGCAGCAGGCCGAAGCGGTCGATCAGCTCCACCTTGAGTTCGCGCAGCTCCTGCTCGTCCGCCGCACTGGCGATGCGCTTGTACATGGAGAGCCGCATGTTGACGTCCGGGATGTAGTCGTCCGGGAGCAAGGCCGGCAGGCGCAGCTCTACCTCGGTGTGTTGGCTCATGAGCTGTTCCAGCGACGGCTCCTTGCCATGTTTGAGCGCCTCCACCGCCTGCTCCAGCATCTCCATGTAGAGGGTGAAGCCGACCGATTCGATCTGTCCGCTCTGATCGTCGCCCAGCAGCTCGCCGGCGCCGCGGATCTCCAGATCGTGGGTCGCCAGGGCAAAACCGGCGCCGAGATCTTCGAGCGATGCGATGGCCTCCAGCCGCTTGGCCGCATCCTTGGTCATCAGCTTGGGATGGGGGGTGAGCAGGTAGGCATAGGCCTGGTGGTGGGAGCGGCCGACCCGGCCCCGCAGCTGGTGCAGCTGGGCCAGACCGAGGTGATCCGCCCTGTCCATGATGATGGTGTTGGCGCTCGGCACGTCGATGCCGGTCTCGATGATGGTGGTGCACACCAGCAGGTTGAAGCGCTGGTGGTAGAAGTCCGACATCACCCGCTCGAGCTCCCGCTCGCGCATCTGGCCGTGGGCGATGCCGATGCGCGCCTCCGGCACCAGCTCGGCAAGATCCGCTGCACACTTCTCGATGCTCTCCACGTCGTTGTGCAGGTAGTAGACCTGGCCGCCACGCTTCAGTTCCCGCAGTACCGCTTCGCGCACCACAGCAGGCTCGTGCTGGCGCACGAAGGTCTTGATGGCGAGGCGCTTGGCGGGCGGGGTGGCGATGATGGAGAGATCCCGCATGCCGGACATCGCCATGTTGAGGGTGCGCGGAATGGGGGTCGCGGTGAGGGTGAGGATATCGACGTCCACGCGGAGCGCCTTGATCTTCTCCTTCTGGCGCACCCCGAAGCGGTGCTCCTCGTCGACGATGAGCAGCCCCAGATCCTTGAAAGTGAGATCGGCGCCCAGCAGCTTGTGAGTGCCGATGATGATGTCCACCTTGCCCTCGGCCATCTCCTTCATCACCGCGCTCTGCTCCTTGGCGGAGCGGAAGCGGCTCAGCACCTCCACCCGCACCGGCCAGTTGGCGAAGCGGTCGCGGAAGTTGTCGTAATGCTGCTGGGCCAAGAGGGTGGTGGGCACCAGCACCGCCACCTGCTTGCCGCCGTGCACGGCCACAAACGCCGCCCGCATCGCCACTTCGGTCTTGCCAAAGCCCACGTCGCCACACACCAGGCGGTCCATGCTCTTGGCCTGGCACATGTCGCCGAGCACGGCGTTGATGGCGTTGAGCTGATCGTCGGTCTCCTCGAACGGGAAGCCTGCGGCAAACTGGCGATAGGCCTCCCGGTCGTGCTTGAAGGCAAAGCCGGCGCGGGCCGCGCGGTGAGCGTAGACATCGAGCAGCTCGGCCGCTACGTCGCGCACCTTTTCGGCCGCCTTGCGCCGCGCCTTGACCCAGGCCTCGCCGCCAAGCTTGTGACTGGGCGGATTGTCGGACCCTGTGTAGCGGCTGATCAGGTGCAGGCTGGTGACCGGCACGAACAGCTTGTCGCCACCGGCATATTCCAGGGTCAAAAACTCGGTGGGCAGGCCCCCCGCGTCTATGGTTTCGAGCCCCAGATAGCGGCCGACCCCGTGATCGAGGTGCACCACCGGCTGGCCCTGGGTCAGCTCGCCCAGGTTTCGGATGACCGCATCCGAGCTCAGGTTCTTGTTCTTCTCCCGTGCGCGTCGGCTGCGGATCTTGCCACCCAGTAGCTCGCTCTCGGTGATGAGGGCGAGGGCCTCCTGCCCCGCCTCTTGCAGCAGGAAGCCGCGCTCCAGCGGGCAGACCAGGATCCCGTGGCGCACGTTGCTCGAGAGGAAGGCCTCGAGGGAGGGGAACTCCCTGGGTTGCAGCGCGATCCGCGTGAGCAGATCGCCGAGCCCCTCGCGTCGCCCCTCGGACTCCACCACAAACAGGGTGCGCCCGGCAAAGCCTTGCAGGAACTGGTCGAGGGCCAGCAGGGGTTGCTCCTTGCTGTGGTCGAGCTGCAGTTCGGGCAGGGGGGCGAGGGGGAGATCATGCTGGCCCGCGCCACCGTCGCCAGCCGCCTCCTGCAGGCGCACGGCGCCATAGTGGCCGAGGGCGGCGAACAGCTCCTCCACCGGCAGATAGATCTGCTGGGGAGGCAGCAGGGGCCGGGTGTTGTCCCAGCGCCTGTCTTCATAGCGCTGGCCGATGTCGTTCCAGAAGCGCTGGGCCGCAGGGTAGATCTCCCCCACGGTGAGCAGCAGGGTGTTGCCTGGCAGGTAGTCGAACAGGCTGGCGGTATGGCTGAAGAAGAGCGGCAGATAGTACTCGATGCCAGCGGGCCAGCGCCCCTTGCTCACCTCCTGGTAGATGGAGCCCTCGGCTCGGGAGATCTCGAACTGCTCGCGGAACTGGCCGCGAAACAGCTCGATGGCCCCCTCGTCCGTGGGAAACTCCCGGGCGGGCAACAGGCTGACGCTCTTGACCGGCTCGCTGGAGCGCTGGCTCTCGGGGTCGAAGGGGCGGATGGAGTCCACCTCGTCGTCGAAGAAGTCGATGCGATAGGGACGGCTGCTCCCCATGGGGAAGAGATCCAGCAGGGAGCCGCGGGCGGCGAACTCGCCGTGCTCCAGCACCTGCTCCACCGCCACGTAGCCCGCCTCGGCGAGGCGACCGCGCAGCTGCTGCAGGTTGAGGCGCTGGCCGCTTTTCACCATCAGGCTGTACTTGTCGAGATAGGCCTGGGGGGCCGTGCGCAGCATCAGGGTGGAGATGGGCACGATGAGCACACCGCAGCGCATCTGTGGCAGCTTGTAGAGGGTCTCGAGGCGCTGGGAGATGATGTCCTGGTGAGGGGAGAAGCTGTCGTAGGGCAGGGTCTCCCAGTCCGGGAACAGCAGCACGGGGCAATCCTGGTCAGCCAGCAGGAAACCGAGCTCCTGTTCGAGGCGCAGGGCGCTCGGGGTATCGGCAGTCACCAGCAGGACGGGTCTGTCCGCCTCCCGGGTGAGGCGGGCGGCAACCAGTGCCAGGCTGCTGCCGACCAGCTGGCCGAACGTTAACTTCTGGCCCGCTTTGGCGGGCAAGGCGGGGAGTGTCATTGGCATCATGGCATTCTTTTAAATGTTGGCGTTCAGTTGGCGTTGACGTGGGGGAGGTTAGCGTTGGCGTTCCTGGGCACGCAGCTTGAGCTGCTTCGATTGCACATGGAGGCTGGCGCGCACCAGCAGCTCCCGGTCATCCTCGCGGATCCGCACATAGTCGAGCACCACGTGGGTGCCGTGCTCCCCGGCCTCCCGCTGCTTGACCTCCCCATAGCAGTAGACGGCCGAGGCCTCTTCCCGCAGGAAGATCTTGAGCCGCACTATCTGGTGCAGTGCAGGCGGCTCCCCGTGACCCTGACGCGGGTGCAGGTAGGTGAGCTGACCTGCGCCAAAGCGCAGGGTATGAAAGCGATGCTCGGGATGATCCTGGGCCGCCAGCACATAGCCCATGATCATGTCGATCTTGCGGGACTGCTGGTTGATGATCTCCACCAGATCGTGCATGGACTCGTTCTGGTTGCGGATCAGCCGGCTGCTCACCAGATCGATGGAGGTGATGGCGGAGGCGATGCGAAAGGGCTCGGGCAACTCGGCCTCCAGGGCTTCCAGCGTCGGCAGATGAAAGTCGGCCGGCATTGGGATCACATTGACCGGCATGGCATGGGTGACGCTGAAGAACTGTTCCTGCATGGAGGCTATCCCTTGTTGTCATAGTCTGTTTGCCTTTATTATCCGGTATCTTATTTCGTTGGCAACGTAGATATCCTTGAAGACTGGACTTTTTCAGCCACTGTCGCTGGCCATCGGCCTGCGCTACGCAGGCTCGCGACGCAGTAACCGCTTCGTCTCCTTTATCTCCCTGTTTTCCACCTTTGGCATCGCCATCGGGGTCGCCGCCCTGATGGTGGTCATCTCGGTCATGAACGGGTTCGAGGGGCAGCTCAAGGGGCGGATCCTCGGGGTGATCCCCCATGTGGTGGTGACCAATCAGGCCGGGCGCATCGAGGCCGAGCCAGAGGGCCTGCCCGATCTGGCCCGCTTGCCCCACGTGGTGGCCACGGCCCCCATGCTCGACAGTGAAGGCATGCTGCAAAGCCCCGGCCAGCTGACCGGGGTGAACGTACAGGGGATCGATCCCGCTCGCTGGCCCAAGGATGACATCCTGCACGCCCAGATGCTGGGGGGGCGCCTCGACAGCCTGCAGCGCGGTGAATACCACATCGTGTTGGGGCAGGGGGTGGCGAGCCGGCTCAAGGTTTCCATTGGAGACCAGGTGCGTCTCATCCTGACCGAAGGCACCCGCTTCACACCCTTTGGCCGGGTCCCGGCCCAGCGCCTCTTCACCGTCTCCGGCATCTTCGGGGTCGGTGCCGACGTGGACAGCCAGGTGGCGCTCATCGCCCTGGGCGATGCCCAGCGCATGCTCCGCCTGACCGATGACAAGGTGGGGGGCATTCGCCTCTGGCTGG
The DNA here is from genome assembly GCF_019048365.1 of Aeromonas sp. FDAARGOS 1415. Classification (NCBI taxonomy): domain Bacteria; kingdom Pseudomonadati; phylum Pseudomonadota; class Gammaproteobacteria; order Aeromonadales; family Aeromonadaceae; genus Aeromonas; species Aeromonas sp. FDAARGOS 1415. Next base: position 3,333,579 of record NZ_CP077363.1, read on the forward strand.
ACGATCCCTTCGCCGCCGACGAGGTGATCAAGACAGCTCTCCCCGACGGTCTGGACTGGCAGGACTGGCGCCGCGAGCGCGGCGAGCTGTTCCAGGCGGTGGCCATGGAGAAGCGGATGATGGGGTTGATGCTGGTGCTGATCATCGCGGTCGCCACCTTCAACATCCTCTCCGCCCTGGTGATGGTGGTTACCGATAAAGAGGGGGAGGTGGCCATCCTGCGCACCATGGGCATGAGTGAATCCGGCATCGTCAAGATCTTCATGGTGCTGGGGGCGTCGAGTGGCGTCATCGGCGCCCTGTTTGGCGCTATGGCGGGGCTGGCGCTCTGCTTCGGCCTCAACCCCCTGCTCGATGTGGTGGGGCTCAACCTCTATATGGCGGCCGGTGGCGCAGGCCTGCCGGTCACCGTCGAGCCTGCCCAGGTGGTGACCATCTTGCTGGGGGCCGTGCTGCTGAGCTTCAGTGCCACCCTCTATCCGGCGGCCCGCGCTGCCCGGGTCAAACCGGCCGAGGCATTACGGTATGAGTAGTGCTGTGAATCATTCATCTTCTGTTGTGACATCCGGTGTGATTACCGGCGTAGTTTCTGGTGCAAGTGGAGCCTCCTGTATGAATCAACCCCAGTCCTGCGAGGCGCTGCTGCGCTGCCAGGCCCTCAACCATGTCTACAAGGAAGGCAATCTGGAGACCCAGGTGCTCAAGGGGATCGACCTGTCCGTCGCCCCGGGGGAGATGCTGGCGGTGGTGGGTAGCTCAGGTTCGGGCAAGACCACCCTGCTGCACCTGATGGGGGCGCTCGACAACCCCTCCAGCGGCACCGTGCTGTTCAAGGGGCAGGATATCCATGGCTGGGACAGCCGTACCCAGGCCAGGTTCCGCAACCGGGAGCTGGGGTTCGTCTACCAGTTCCACCACCTGCTCTCCGAGTTCAGCGCGCTGGAGAACGCCGCCATGCCGCTGCTGATCGCCGGTGAGTCGGTGGCCGTCGCCACCGAGAAGGCGAGCCGGATGCTGGGACGGGTGGGGCTCTCTCACCGACTCCATCATCGCCCTTCCGAGCTCTCCGGCGGTGAGCGCCAGCGGGTGGCTATCGCCCGAGCCCTGGTCAACGAACCCAGCCTGGTGCTGGCGGACGAACCCACCGGCAACCTGGACCACGCCAGCGCCACCGCCGTGTACGAACTCCTGTGCGAGCTCAATCGCGAGCTCGGCACCGCATTCGTGGTGGTGACCCATGACTTGAGCCTGGCTGCCAAGCTGCACCGCCGGGTGACCCTGGTGAGCGGCATCATGGCGGAGGTCGCCTGATGTTCAAGCCGCTGCCCCTGTTCCTGGGCCTGCGTTACAGTCGCTCCCGCCGTCGCAACGGTTTCATCGCCTTTATCTCGGCCTCCTCCCTGATCGGCATTGCCCTCGGGGTGATGGCGCTGATCCTGGGGCTTTCCGCCATGAACGGGTTCGAGCGGGAGCTCAAGAACCGGGTGCTCTCCGTGGTGCCCCACGGGGAGCTTATCGGCATGGAGGCCCCTCTGCCTGACTGGCCGAGGTTGCGCGACTACCTGCTGGCCCAGCCGGGCGTCGTGGCCGCGGCTCCGGTCATTCGTCTGGACGGCCTGCTGGAGCACGGCTCCGCCCTCAAGGGGGCGCAGGTGCGCGCCGTGCTGCCGGAGCTGGAAGCCAACCTGTCCGATGCGGGCAACTACATGACGGGCCGCGGCCTGCGCGAGTTGCAGGCAGGCGAGCACGGCCTCATTCTCGGCAAGACCATTGCCGACAAGCTGGGAGTCAAGATTGGTGACTCGGTGGCATTGTTGTTGCCCCAGGGCGGCGATGCCACCGGTATCAAGAATCCGAAGCGGGAGACGCTCACCGTGGTGGGGCTGCTGGAGATCGGCGGTCAGCTGGATGGCGTACTGGGCTTCATGCACCTGGCGGACGCCCAGGCCATGACCGGCATGGGCAGCGCCGTGGAGGGCTTCAGCCTCAAGGTGAACGACGTGCTCAAGGCCCAGTCCATCACGGTGGCGGCCGCCCAGAAGTTCCCGCACTACGTCTACATCAGCAGCTGGATGAGCCGTCAGGGCTACCTCTATCAGGATATCCAGATGGTGCGAACCGTGATGTACGTGGTGATGCTGATGGTGGTGGCGGTGGCCTGCTTCAACATCGTCTCCACCCTGGTGATGGCGGTGAACGAGAAGCGCAGCGAAATCGCCATCTTGAAGACCATGGGGGCGAGCCCGGGCCAGATCCGGCTCACCTTCGTCATTCAGGGGATGGTGAACGGGGTGGCGGGTGCCCTGCTCGGCGCCCTGCTCGGCGGCCTGCTCTCCAGCAAGCTGACCCAGATCCTGAGCGCCATCGAAGGGGTGATCGGCCATCGCTTCCTGAACCCGGACATCTATTTCATCGACTTCCTGCCGACCGAGCTGCACATGCAGGATCTGGTCATCGTCACCAGTGCGGCCATTTTGATGAGCCTGGTAGCGACCCTTTACCCCGCCTGGCGGGCGAGTGGTCTGGTACCGTCCCGGGAGCTGGGACACTGATCCGGACACCTCCACGGCGACAAAATAAAGAAGGGCCCGTCGGCAATGCCGGCGGGCCCTTCGTATTGGTGGGGGGTCAGTGGGCGTTCAGCTCGTCCAGGGGCAGGGAGAAGCTGGCCACGAAGACATCGATGAAGTAGCGCATGGCGGGGTTCATCCGGGATTCCAGCATCTGTTCGAGACGCTTGCGTGCCGGTTCGAACTCCCGGTTGCCGACGCTCAGCTCCTCCAGACACTTGGTGTAGGCGCAGAGGGTGTCTGCGTCCTTCACCAGGCGGGCCAGCCCCTCGTCCTGGGCGCCGGAGTCGAGCAGGGGGCGAAAGTCCTCCACCAGCTCCGCCGGCAGCATGCCCAGCAGGCGCTGTTCTGCGGCCAGCTCAATCTTCTTGTATTCGCGGGCAATCTCGGGATTGAAGTACTTGACCGGGGTGGGTAGATCGCCGGTCAGCACCTCGCTGCTGTCGTGATAGAGGGCCATGACGGCGGCCTGGTTGGCGTCCACCTGGCCACCGAACAGCCGATTGCTGATGAGCCCCAGAGCATGGGCCACCATGGCCACCTGCAGGCTGTGTTCGGCGATGTTCTCGGGCTGGATGTTGCGCATCAGCGGCCAGCGGTAGATGAGCCGCATACGGGCGAGGTTGGCGAAGAAGTGGCTGGGCAGCATGAAAGACCTCAACGGGTGACAATGAAAAGGGCAGACCCTAGTCTGCCCTTTTTTCACATCCCTGGCATCGCCCGGTTGCGCATTCTTGTTCAGCGGATATAGCGGCCCGATTCGGCCTCCTGGTTGGTCACTATCATCTGGCCGATGGGGGCCAGGCTGATGAGGGCCAGCTTGAGGTGCTGAATGCCGAACGGGATGCCGACGATGGTGACGAAACAGGCCAGCGCCGAGGCGATGTGGCCGATGGCGAGCCAGACGCCGATCAGCACAAACCAGAGAATGTTGCCAATCAGCCCCAGGGTACCGGTGCCGATGTCGCTCTGGCCCGTCATGGCCTTGCGGCTCACCGCCTGCTTGCCAAACGGGAAGAAGGTGAAGGTGCCGATGACGAAGCAGGCGCGTCCCCAGGGGATCCCGATGAGCGACACGAAGCAGAGCAGACCGGCCAGCCACCAGGCGAGTCCCATGAAGACGCCTCCCAGGACGAACCAGAGCAAATTGAACAAGAAGCGGAAAAAGGACATGTTGCGGACTCCAGAACCGTAAATTGGCTGTCACCATAGCGAGCCGGGCCGGGGGACGCAATGGCACAGGCGAATTGGTGGACAATTTGGGTCGCAGGAGACCAGCGAAAGAACGGGCTGGCGGGCAATGGCAATGAAAAAGCCCGGTTTGGCGCATAAAAGAGTGAGCCAGTGCAAATTATTGCGGATGCAATGCTTGAACTCGGTGCAAGGCCTCCCCATATAGGAGAGAGTCTTGCGCAAATTGTGCCGTCTGCGCCCCGGATGGGGGATGTGCGGCTCGACGCGACCACTGCACGCCGCTATAATGTCGCGTCATATTTTTTCTCATCACAAAGACAGTCGTTGTCTTTATAAACAGGAAGACTCCGGGCTTGCCCGGGGGCAATAAAGGGTCAGCACACAGTGCTGAGTTGAACGAGGTAAAAGAATGCAAGTTTCTGTAGAGACAACCCAGGGTCTGGAACGCCGTCTTACCATCACTGTACCGGCTGCTACCGTTGACGCCGCCGTGCGCAAAGAATTGAATGGCCTGGCCAAGACTCGTCGCATCGACGGTTTCCGTCCTGGCAAGGCTCCGGTTGCCATCATCAAGAAGATGTTCGGCGCCATGGCACATGCCCGCGTTGCCGATGAAATGATGCAGAACAACTTCATCAAGGCCATCATCGAGAACAAACTGAGCCCGGCCGGTGCCCCGACCATGGATCCGAAAGAGATCAAAGAAGGTCAGGACTTCGAATTCACCGCCACGTTCGAAGTGTACCCGGAGTTCGAAGTTGCCGGTCTGGAGAGCATCAAGGTCGAGAAGCCGGTTGCCTCCGTCAAGGATGCCGATCTGGCCAACATGATCGACACCCTGCGCAAGCAGCACGCTACCTGGTCTGAAACCGACGCCGCTGCAGCCAATGGCATGCGCGTGACTCTGGACTTCGTCGGTTCCATCGACGGTGAAGAGTTCGACGGTGGCAAGGCTGAAGGTTTCTCCCTGGAACTGGGCGCTGGCCGCATGATCCCGGGCTTCGAAGACGCCATCCTGGGCAAGAAAGCGGGCGACGAGTTCACCATCGACGTGACCTTCCCGGCCGACTACCACGCTGAAGCCCTGAAGGGCAAGGCTGCCAAGTTTGCCTCCAAGCTGCACAAGGTTGAAGAGCAGATCCTGCCCGAGCTGACCGAAGAGTTCGTCAAGCGTTTCGGCATCGAGAGCGGCAGCGTTGAAGAGCTGAAGGCCGAAGTGCGCAAGAACATGGAGCGCGAACTGGCTCAAGCCCTGAAAAACAGCGTGAAAGAGCAGGTACTGAACGGTCTGGTTGAAGCCAACCTGATCGATCTGCCGAAGGCTGCCGTTGCCCAGGAAATCGACACCCTGCGTCAGCAGGCTCTGCAGCGTTTCGGTGGCTTCCAGGGCGGCAACGCGCCGGAACTGCCTGCCGAGCTGTTCCAGGCTCAGGCCGAGCGTCGTGTACGCGTAGGTCTGCTGCTGGGTGACGTCATCCGTACCAACGAGATCAAGGCTGACGACGCCCGTGTGACCAGCATCATCGAGTCCATGGCCACTGCCTACGAAGATCCGAAGGAAGTGATCGAGTACTACCAGCAGAACGAACAGATGCTGAACGGCGTTCGTAACCTGGCCATCGAAGATCAAGCCATCGACCTGATCCTGTCCAAAGCGCAAGTGACCGAGAAAGAAGTTGCCTTTGACGAAGTGATCAACAAGTCCGGTGCCGCTGCCTAAGATCATTTGACTTAAGGTCAAAACTGTTAAGTATAATGGCTCGTGTGATCTCCACTCGGGCCATTTTATTTTAGGGACAATGCCTTATGTACAAGAACTATAACGATGTGACTGAATCCCCACGCAATGCGCTCATCCCTATGGTGGTAGAGCAAACCGCGAAAGGGGAGCGTTCCTACGACATCTATTCCCGTCTGCTCAAAGAGCGGGTGATCTTCCTGACCGGTCAGGTGGAAGATCACATGGCGAACCTGGTGGTGGCCCAACTGCTGTTCCTGGAGTCCGAAAACCCGGATCAGGACATCAGCATCTACATCAACTCCCCGGGTGGGGCTGTCACGGCCGGTATGTCCATTTATGACACCATGCAGTTCATCAAGCCGGACGTCAGCACAGTCTGCATGGGGCAGGCCTGCTCCATGGGGGCCTTCCTGCTGGCCGGTGGCGCCAAGGGCAAGCGTTTCTGCCTGCCCAACGCCCGGGTGATGATCCACCAGCCGCTGGGCGGCTTCCAGGGTCAGGCATCTGACATCCAGATCCATGCCCAGGAGATCCTGAAGATCAAGAATACCCTGAACGACCGTCTGGCATTCCATACCGGTCAGGACATGGCCACCATCGAGCGCGACACCGACCGTGACAACTTCATGTCGGCGGAGCAGGCCGTGGCCTATGGTCTGGTTGACGGCATCCTGAGCCAGCGCGGCTGAGCAGGGTATCCCGTCCTGTTGTAAACTCAACAGGACGATCCATCCTCTATTGATAAAACGAGGTCGCTGAATGACAGAGAAACGCAAGGGTGAGGGCGACAAGCTGCTTTATTGCTCTTTCTGCGGCAAAAGCCAGCATGAAGTGCGCAAGCTGATCGCTGGCCCTTCCGTCTACGTATGTGATGAGTGTGTCGAGCTGTGCAACGACATCATCCGCGAGGAGATCCGCGAGATCTCTCCCAAGCGCGATGGTAGCGAGCTGCCGACCCCTCATGAAATCCGTGCCCATCTGGACGACTACGTGATCGGGCAGGAGTACGCCAAGAAGGTGCTGGCGGTGGCCGTCTACAACCACTACAAGCGTCTGCGCAGCGGCAGCGAGTCCGGTGGTGTGGAGCTGGGCAAGTCCAACATCCTGCTGATTGGCCCGACCGGTAGCGGCAAGACACTGCTGGCTGAAACCCTGGCTCGTCTGCTGGATGTCCCCTTCACCATGGCTGACGCCACCACCTTGACCGAAGCCGGTTACGTGGGCGAGGACGTGGAGAACATCATCCAGAAGCTGCTGCAAAAGTGCGATTACGACGTGGAGAAGGCCCAGCGCGGCATCGTCTACATCGACGAAATCGACAAGATCTCCCGCAAGTCGGACAACCCCTCCATCACCCGCGACGTGTCCGGGGAAGGGGTGCAGCAGGCACTGCTGAAACTGATCGAAGGCACCATCGCCTCCGTACCGCCCCAGGGTGGTCGCAAGCATCCGCAGCAGGAGTTCTTGCAGGTCGATACCTCCAAGATCCTCTTCATCTGTGGCGGTGCCTTTGCCGGGCTGGACAAGGTGATCGAGCAGCGTTCCGTCAAGGGCACTGGTATCGGTTTTGGCGCAGATGTCAAATCCAAGAATGCCAAGGCGACCTTAAGCGAGAACTTTGCCAAGGTGGAGCCGGAAGATCTCATCAAGTACGGTCTCATCCCCGAGTTCATCGGCCGTCTGCCGGTGGTGGCGACCCTGACCGAGCTGGACGAAGCTGCCCTCATCCAGATCCTGAAAGAGCCGAAGAATGCGCTGACCAAGCAGTATGCCGCGCTGTTCGCCCTGGAAGAGGTCGAGCTGGAGTTCCGTGATGACGCCCTGAACGCTATCGCGCGCAAGGCAATGGAGCGCAAGACCGGTGCACGTGGTCTGAGATCCATCGTCGAGGCCGTGCTGCTCGACACCATGTATGATCTGCCGTCCCTGAAAGGGGTCAGCAAGGTGGTGATCGACGAGACGGTGATCAAGGGGGACTCCGAACCTCTGATGATCTACGACAATCCCGAGACTCAGGCTGCAGCCTCAGAGTAACTGTCTGATTTTTAATCACATAAAGGGGCTTTTTGCCCCTTTCATGCTTTTTACGGCCAAGGCGATTGAATCTCATCTTTGCGCCCCCATATACTCAGCCAAGCGCTTTGCCAACGGTATAACAAGCCGAGAGGACATATATGAACCTAGAGCGTTCAGAACGCATCGAGATTCCCGTCCTGCCTCTTCGTGACGTGGTGGTTTACCCCCACATGGTCATTCCACTCTTTGTGGGGCGGGAAAAATCCATTCGCTGTCTGGAAGCGGCCATGGAGCAGGACAAGAAAGTTCTGCTGGTGGCCCAGAAGGATGCGTCGACTGACGAGCCAACGGTGGAGGAGATCTTCTCCGTCGGGACAGTGGCCAACATTCTGCAGATGCTCAAGCTGCCGGACGGCACCGTCAAGGTGCTGGTGGAAGGGGGCCAGCGTGCCCGCCTTGAGCGGATGATCGACGATCGCGACTTCTTCGTCGGCGAGGCGCAGTACATCGCATCCGCCCCCATCGAGGAGAAGGATCAGGATGTGCTGGTGCGCTCCGCGATCGGCCAGTTCGAAGGCTACATCAAGCTCAACAAGAAGATCCCGCCCGAGGTGCTCACCTCGATTTCGGCGATCGACGACGCGGCGCGCCTGGCCGATACCATGGCTGCCCACATGCCGCTCAAGCTCGAAGACAAGCAGAAGGTGCTGGAAATCGCCTCCGTGTCCGAGCGCATCGAGTTTCTGATGGCCATGATGGAGTCGGAGATCGACCTGCTGCAGGTCGAGAAGCGCATCCGCTCCCGGGTCAAGAAACAGATGGAGAAGAGCCAGCGGGAGTACTACCTCAACGAGCAGATGAAGGCCATCCAGAAAGAGCTGGGTGAGCTGGAAGACAGCCCGGATGAATTCGAAGCCCTCAATCGCAAGATTGAAGAGGCGGGGATGCCGGAGGATGCGCGCGAGAAGGCGCAGGCCGAGCTCGCCAAGCTTAAGATGATGTCCCCCATGTCCGCCGAGGCCACCGTCGTGCGCAGCTATGTGGACTGGATGGTGCAGGTGCCCTGGAAGGCCCGCTCCAAGGTCAAGAAGGACCTGGGCAAGGCGCAAGAGGTGCTGGACGCGGATCACTATGGCCTGGACAAGGTCAAGGATCGCATCCTCGAATACCTGGCGGTGCAGGCGCGGGTGAACAAGCTCAAGGGCCCCATCCTCTGTCTGGTCGGGCCTCCCGGGGTGGGCAAGACCTCCCTGGGTCAGTCCATCGCCAAGGCGACCGGTCGCAAGTACGTGCGCATGGCGCTGGGCGGGGTGCGCGACGAGGCGGAGATCCGCGGTCACCGTCGTACCTACATCGGCTCCATGCCCGGCAAGCTCATCCAGAAGATGGCGAAAGTCGGCGTGAAGAATCCGCTGTTCCTGCTCGACGAGATCGACAAGATGAGCTCGGACATGCGTGGCGATCCCGCCTCCGCCCTGCTGGAGGTGCTGGATCCCGAGCAGAACAGCAGCTTTAACGATCACTATCTGGAAGTGGATTATGACCTGTCGGACGTGATGTTCGTGGCCACCTCCAACTCCATGAACATCCCGGGTCCGCTGCTGGACCGGATGGAAGTGATCCGCCTGTCCGGTTACACCGAGGACGAGAAGCTCAACATCGCCAAGCAGCACCTGGTGGCCAAGCAGATCCAGCGCAACGGCCTGAAGCCTTCCGAGATCACCATCGAGGATTCGGCGCTGATCGGGGTGATCCGCTACTACACCCGCGAGGCGGGGGTACGCAGCCTGGAGCGCGAGATCTCCAAGATTTGTCGCAAGGCAGTCAAACGCATCCTGCTGGACAAGAGCATCAAGCATGTTCAGGTCAATCAGGAGAACCTCAAGGAGTTCCTCGGGGTGCAGCGCTTTGACTACGGCAAGGCAACCGACCAGAACCAGATTGGTCAGGTGTGCGGGCTGGCGTGGACCGAGGTGGGGGGCGATCTGCTCACCATCGAGACCACCAACATGCCGGGCAAGGGCAAGCTCACCTACACCGGTTCACTTGGGGACGTGATGCAGGAGTCCATCCAGGCGGCCATGACGGTCGTGCGGGCCCGAGCGGAGAAACTGCGCATCAACGCCGACTTCTACGAGAAGCGCGACATTCATGTGCACGTACCGGAAGGGGCCACCCCGAAAGACGGTCCGAGCGCCGGTATCGCCATGTGTACCGCCCTGGTCTCCAGCCTGACCGGCAACCCGGTGCGCGCCGATGTGGCCATGACCGGCGAGATCACCCTGCGCGGCGAAGTGCTGCCCATCGGGGGGCTCAAGGAGAAGCTGCTGGCGGCTCACCGCGGTGGCATCAAGCGGGTGCTGATCCCGAAAGAGAACGAGCGGGACCTCGAGGAGATCCCGGCAAACGTCAAACAAGACCTTGAAATCTATCCGGTTCGCTGGATTGACGAGGTGCTTGCACTGGCGTTGCAAGAGAATCCGCAGGGTTTCGAACGCGTTTCTGTCGTGTAAATGTTGATGCGCCGCAAATTTGGTGCATTCGGGGGGTGGTTAAGGCTTGCATGCGCCGGACAACGGAAGTAGCCTTGACCACCGATCGGGTACTCATGATGAGTCGCAAGGCGTGATGTGGCGCGGGTTTGCGCCAGATTGTCACTTGCAACTGATCAGGAGGCTTGTTATAAAACCTCCACTTGTTGTGGCCAGGGAAATCAGCGCCGCAGCGATGTTCGATAAAAGGGGAATATAAGAGTGAATAAATCTCAACTGATTGACAAGATTGCAGACGGTGCTGATATCTCCAAAGCTGCCGCTGGTCGTGCGCTGGATGCTTTCATTGACGCCGTGGGCGAAGCTCTGAAAGAGGGTGACCAGGTTGCTCTGGTTGGCTTCGGTACTTTCGCCGTGCGCGAGCGTGCTGCCCGTTCCGGCCGTAACCCGCAAACTGGTGCGACCATCGAAATCGCCGCCGGTAAAGTTCCTGCCTTCAAAGCCGGCAAGGCCCTGAAAGACGCGGTCAACTAAGCCGGTCGCTGATATCACATCGGCACCGTCCTTGGTCTTTGACCAGACAAGTGAGAGGGCTCTCCCTCATACTGATTGACCAAGGCGCATCGCAATCGGTGCGCCTTTTCATTATTTACGCCCATCGAGTTCGGGAGCATAAGTACAAACATGATGTTGGATAAACTACGCGAAGGGGCGCAGGGCAAGGTAGCCAAGGTTATCTTGGGCCTCATCATCCTCTCCTTTGCCTTGGCCGGTGTAGGCAGCTACCTCAATGGCCCGGCACGTACCGCCCCCGCCACCGTCAATGGCAATGACATCAGTGCCCCCGCACTGGAGAATGCCTACCGCAACGAGCGGGCCCGCATGGAATCCCAAATGGGTGAGGCCTTCAACCAGCTGGCTGCGAACCCCGACTACATGAAACAGTTCCGTCGTGGCGTGCTGGATCGGTTGATCGATCAGGCACTGATCGATGACAAGGCTCGTACACTCGGCCTGCGCGTCAGTGACGAGCAGATCAAGCAGGCCATCGTCGCCATGCCGGAATTCGCCGAAAACGGCAAGTTCAGCAACGAGCGCTACCTGCAGCTGATCCGTCGTGCCGGTATGACGCCGGAGATGTTCCGCGACTCCCTGCGCCAGGACATGGTACGTCAGCAACTGATGGGCGCCGTGCTGGGCTCCGAGTTCGCCCTCAAGGGTGAAGCCGAGCAACTCGACCGGCTCTACAATCAGACCCGGGATCTGCGTCTGGTGCGCTTGGCCGCGTCTGCCTATGTGGACGGGATCGAGGTGAGCGATGCGGAGATTGAGCAGTTCTACAAGGCCAACAGCAACCGCTTCATGAACGACGAGACGGTCAAGGTCGATTACCTGCTGCTGGACGCTGCTGCCCTTGGCAAGAACATCAAGGTCACCGAGCAGGATGCCCAGGATTACTATGATCAGCATCAGGACCTGTTCCAGCGTGCCGAGCGCCGCCAGGTGGCCCACATCCTGATCCCGTTCGGCAAGGATGAGAAGGCCGCCGAGAAGCAGGCTGACGAGCTCCTGGCCAAGGCCAAGGGCGGCGAAGACTTTGCCGAGCTGGCCAAGGCCAGCTCCTCCGACACCTTCTCCGCCAAGAAGGGCGGCGAGCTGGACTGGTTCGAGAAAGGGGTGATGGATCCCGCCTTCGAGAAAGCCGCCTTTGCGCTGGCCAAGGTTGGGGATCTCTCCGCCGTCGTCAAGAGCCCGTTCGGCTTCCACGTCATCAAGCTGCTGGGCGTCGAGCCCGCCAAGACCAAACCCTTCGTGGACGTGATGAGCGACACCATCGCCCGCCTGCAGTCTGACAAGGCGAAGGAGCAGTTCTTTGCCGAGCAGCAGAAGATGGCCGACAGCAGCTTCGAGAACCCGGACTCCCTGGATCTGACCGCAGAGACCATGGGCCTCAAGGTGCAGTCCACCGGTTACTTCAGCCAGGCCGATGCCCCGGCGCCGCTCAATGATCCCAAGGTGCTCTCCGTGGCCTTCTCCGAGCAGCTGCGCGATGACAACACCAATTCCGACGTCATCGAACTCTCCGATGGCAAGGCCCTGGTGCTGCACATCATGGGTCACCAGCCCAGAGCGGCCAAACCACTGGCCGAGGTGAAAGAGCAGGTGATCGCGGCCATCAAGCACGACAAGGCGAGCGAAGTGGCCCGTGGCAAGGCGCAGGGTCTGCTGGACAAGCTCCATGCCGGCGAGGACATCCAGGCCGATCTGACCGCCCTGGGGCTGAAGGTGGAGACCCACAACGGTGTGGCCCGCTTCGCCCAGGAGATGGATCAGAACCTGGTGGCCCAGGCGTTCCGCATGCCTCATCCGACCGATGGCAAGCCTAGCGTCGAGCTGGTGACCGAAGCCAACGGTGACCGCGTGGTGGTGGCCCTGGACAAGGTCAACGTGACCAAGGAGCCATCCCAGATGGTGAGCCTGCTGCAAGGGCAGCTGGGCCAGGGCAAGGCTCAGGCGGATTACAAGTCGCTCATCGACGAGCTGCGCAAGGCAGCCAAGATTGAGTACTTCACCGATGTGGAAGCCGCGGTCGAATAAGTCAGACCGGCCCATCCACCGTTGAAAACGGCTCCTATATGGAGCCGTTTTTTTATCTGCAAGCGGCAGGAGGGGGCGTGCTGCCCACTCTGCTCGAGGATGAGTCGGGGAAGGGAACAACACCCAGGGGGCTTTCTGGTCAGCATCTCAAGTGCCAACAGACATAAAAAAACCGGCGCCTGGGCGCCGGTTGTCACTGCGAAAGCGGGGTGGGTTAGACGACGCCCTGGGTACGCAGGTAATCCTCGTAGGTGCCGCCGAAGTCGCGGATGCCATCTTCGGTCAGCTCCAGGATGCGGGTCGCCAGGGAGGAGACGAACTCACGGTCGTGGGAGACGAAGATCAGGGTGCCCTTGTACATCTCCAGTGCCAGGTTCAAGGATTCGATGGATTCCATGTCCAGGTGGTTAGTCGGCTCATCCATGATCAGGATGTTGGGGCGTTGCATCATCAGCTTGCCGAACAGCATGCGGCCCTGTTCACCACCGGAGAGCACCTTGACCGGCTTCTTGATGTCGTCCTGGGAGAAGAGCAGACGGCCCAGCACGGAGCGTACCGCCTGCTCGTCTTCGTTCTCCTGCTTCCACTGGGCCATCCAGTCGAACACGTTGAGGTCGGTGTCGAAGTCCTCGGCGTGATCCTGGGCGTAGTAACCGATCTGGGCGTTCTCGGACCACTTGATGGTGCCGGTATCCGGCGCCAGTGCACCCACCAGCGTCTTGATCAGGGTGGATTTACCGATCCCGTTGGTACCCAGAATGGCGACCTTCTCGCCCACTTCCAGCATCATGTTGAGGCCCTTGAACAGGGGGCCCTCGCCATAACCCTTGGAGACGCCTTCGATCTCCAGAATGTTGCGATAGAGCTTCTTATCCTGCTCGAAGCGGATGAAGGGGTTCTGCCGGCTGGAGACCTTCACTTCCTCAATCTTGATCTTGTCGATCTGCTTGAGGCGTGATGTGGCCTGGCTGGACTTGGAGGCGTTGGCGCTGAAACGGGAGACGAAGGACTGCAGATCGGCGATCTGGGCCTTCTTCTTGGCATTGTCTGCCAGCAGGCGCTCACGGGCCTGGGTGGCAGCCAGCATGTATTCGTCGTAGTTGCCCGGGTAGACGCGCAGCTCGCCGTAGTCCAGATCCGCCATATGGGTGCAGACGGAGTTCAGGAAGTGACGGTCGTGAGAGATGATGATCATGGTGCTCTCGCGATCGTTGAGCACCTGCTCCAGCCAGCGAATGGTGTTGATGTCCAGGTTGTTGGTCGGTTCGTCCAGCAGCAGGATGTCGGGGTTGGAGAACAGCGCCTGCGCCAGCAGTACCCGCAGTTTCCAGCCCGGGGCCACTTCGCTCATGGGGCCGTTGTGCTGCTCGATGGGGATGCCGGCACCCAGCAGCAGCTCGCCTGCGCGGGACTCGGCGGTGTAGCCGTCATATTCGGCGACCAGGCCTTCCAGCTCGGCGGCCTTCATGTAGTCGTCGTCGGTTGCTTCCAGGTTGGCGTAGATGGCGTCGCGTTCCGCGATGGCGGCCCACAGCTCGGTGTGGCCCATCATGACCACGTCCAGCACGCGCATCTCTTCGTAGGCGAACTGATCCTGGCGCAGCTTACCGATGCGCTCGTTGACATCCAGGCTCACATTGCCGCCGGTGGGTTCGAGATCGCCGCCGAGGATCTTCATGAAGGTGGACTTGCCACAGCCGTTGGCGCCGATGAGGCCGTAGCGGTTGCCGCCGCCAAACTTGACGCTGATGTTCTCAAACAGCGGCTTGGCGCCGAACTGCATGGTGATGTTGTTGCTTGAAAGCACTGGAATGTCCCGGTTGGTCTGTCAAATGGCGCGCATTATGGCACAGATCCCCCAAAAGTTTTAGCAGGAACTGTGATCTGGCCCCATTGCAGGGGCGAAGGTTTCACGACAAAGCCGCCCTCTGGACTGCGGCGCCTTTCGGGGGGAGCCGAAGGGGCGGCCATGAAAAAAGCCGGCACAGGGCCGGCTTGAAGGCATGGAGTGGATCTTAGTGGGCGGAGGCGCCGGAGGCACCGAGCCCGGTCTGGGAGCGAACGAACTGCGGGAAGAACTTCGCGTGCTCGTCGGAGGCTGCCTGGGACTTGTCGGTCACCGAGAAGAACCAGATCCCGATGAATGCCAGCGCCATGGAGAAGAGGGCCGGGTATTCGTAGGGGAAGATGGCCTGGGCGTGACCCAGTACCTTCACCCACACGGTCGGGCCCAGCACCATCAGGGTCACGGCGCTGATGAGGCCGAGCCAGCCGCCATAGACGGCGCCACGGGTGGTCAGGCGGGACCAGAACATGGAGAGGAAGAGCACCGGGAAGTTGCAGCTCGCGGCGATGGAGAAGGCCAGGCCCACCATGAAGGCGATGTTCTGCTTCTCGAACAGGATGCCCAGGCCGATGGCCACCACACCCAGGACCAGGGTAGTCATCTTGGAGACGCGCAGCTCGTCGGCTTCGTTGGCCTTGCCCTGCTTGAGCACACAGGCATAGAGGTCGTGAGAGACCGCGGAGGCACCCGCCAGGGTCAGACCTGCCACGACCGCCAGTATGGTGGCGAAGGCCACGGCGCTGATGAAGCCCAGGAACAGGCTTCCACCCACCGCATCGGCCAGGTGAACCGCCGCCATGTTGGTGCCGCCCAGCAGGGCGCCGGTGGCGTCCTTGAAGTCAGGGTTGGTGCTGACCAGCAGGATGGCGCCAAAGCCGATGATGAAGGTCAGGATGTAGAAGTAGCCGATGAAGCCGGTGGCATAGAACACGGACTTGCGGGCTTCCTTGGCGTCGCTCACGGTGAAGAAGCGCATCAGGATGTGGGGCAGGCCGGCGGTGCCGAACATCAGCGCCAGACCCAGGGAGATGGCGGAGATGGGGTCGGCGACCAGGCCACCCGGGCTCATGATGGCCGCGCCGTTGGCATGGACCTTGACCGCTTCGCTGAACAGGGCACCGACGTCGAAGTTGACGGACTTCATCACCATGATGGCCATGAAGGAGGCGCCGGAGAGCAGCATCACCGCCTTGATGATCTGTACCCAGGTGGTGGCCAGCATGCCGCCGAACAGCACGTAGAGCACCATCAGGATGCCGACCAGCACCACGGCCACATGGTATTGCAGGCCGAACAGCAGCTCGATGAGCTTGCCGGCCCCCACCATCTGGGCGATGAGGTAGAGCGCCACCACCACCAGGGAACCGCTGGCGGAGAGGCTGCGTACCGAGGTCTGCTTGAGGCGGTAGGAGGCCACGTCGGCGAAGGTGTACTTGCCGAGGTTGCGCAGCCGCTCTGCGATCAGGAACAGGATGATGGGCCAGCCCACCAGGAAGCCGATGGAGTAGATGAGGCCATCGTAACCCGAGGTGTAGACCAGGGCGGAGATGCCGAGGAAGGAGGCGGCGGACATGTAGTCACCGGCAATGGCCAGGCCATTCTGGAAGCCGGTGATGCGCCCGCCAGCGGCGTAGTAGTCGGAGGCGGAGCGGTTGCGCTTGGAGGCCCAATAGGTGATGAAGAGGGTGGCGGCCACGAAGGCCACGAACATCACGATGGCCGAGATGTTCAGGGGCTGGCGTTGTACCTCGCCACTGATGGCATCGGCCGCCAGCAGCGGGGTGGAGACCAGACCGGTCAACAGCAGCAGAGACTTGCCTTTCATGATTGCACTCCCTTGAGGATCTTGTTGTTCAGCTCGTCAAACTCGCCGTTGGCCCGAAACACATAGACACCGGTCAGCACGAAGGCCGACAGGATGAGACCTATCCCGACCGGGATGCCGCGGGTGATGCTGGAACCTTCGCTCAGGGGGGTACCGAGCCAGCCGGGGGCGAAGGCAATGAGCAGGATGAACGCCAGGTAGAGCCCCAGCATCAGGATGGAGAGGGTCCAGGCAAAGCGCTGGCGCTTGGCGACCAGCGCCTGGAAATTGGGATCTTGCTGGATCCTCAGATAGTGTTGCTGTTCCATTGCAGTTCTCCGTGACGGTTGTGTCCGCTGTGAATGAAGGGTGTCCCTACCGAGCAGCAGGCTGCTCATGTAAGCAAAATGTGAATTAAATGTTATTTTCGGACAATTAGACTTTGGGATAAGCCAGGGGGCCGCCCTGGTGCAGGCGGACAAAGATGAGGGCGGCCGCGATGGCATCGGCCAGGGCGTCGTGGGGGGGCAGGGGGGGCAGCCCGAGGTGGTGGCAGATGGCGGCCAGGTGCAGGTCGATGACGGCGTCGGGATAGCGCCGGTAGAGCCGGTCGTGATAGAGCCGGCTCACCTCCACCCCCTCCTGGGGGAGCCTCAGCCCCCACAGCCGCTGGCAGGCGAGGTTGAGGATGCGCAGATCATAGGGGATGTGATAACCCACCAGTTCGCGGGGGCCGATGAAGGCGAGGAGCTGGCGCAGTGCGGCCTCCAGCGGCATGCCCTGCTGCAGGTCCTGGTGGCGCAGGCCGTGGATGGTCACCGACTGTGCGTTCAGGCTGGGGGGCGGTTGCACTCGCAAGGAGAGCGCCTCCCCGGTCAGCAGGCGATTGCCCTGGATGCACACCGCCCCGATGGCCACGATGTCGGCTCGCTCGGGATCCAGGCTGGTGGTCTCCAGATCCAGGGCCACCCACTCGTCGGCGGGAGGGGGCCCGAAGAGGGGGGCGAACTCCCCCTGCAGGAAGGCGCGCCCGTACCAGTAGCGGCGCCAGCGGCTCACGATGCCCATGGATGCCTCACTGCCTCAGACGAAAGTGCAAGGTGAGCCACTGCTGGAACTTCTTCACCCGATGCAGGGCGTGGCGCAGCAGATCACGCTCACCGTGGCCGAGCCCGGCCACGCGCACCCGTCCATCCCCCTCCTGCAGCTGAGCCCGCAGCCGCAACCGGATGAAGAGCCGGAAGGCCTCCGCCAGATCGGCGCCATAGTCGCTGCTAAGGCGCCCCTGGGCGACCAGGGCATCGATGCGCCCCGTGGTCGAAGTCTCCAGGATCCCCGCCTCCAGGGAGAGCACCCGTACCCCGTGCACCAGGGGGAAGAGGCCGCCCCGCTTGAGATCCAGCCCCTCGGGATCCTGCTCCAGCCGGCCAAAGAGGGTGAGGGGGGCGTGGAAGGCGACGGCGGCCCGTGCCATCTCCGCCAGCAGATCCGGCCTATCGGCCAGGTGTGCCCGCAGGGCGCGGGCGACGGGGGCGAGCCGGGATCTCTCCCCGGCGATGGCCTGGGCATCGGCCAGGGTCGCCAGCCAGAGCAGATCCTCCTCGCTGGCCCGCACGCAGGCCCGCTCGATCTGCCCCTGCCACTGAATTCCTTCCTTCACCCAGTCCGGGTTGCTCACCATGACATGCCCCGGACAGGGGGGATAGCCGAGGCGCGCCAGCAGGGCGCTGAAGGCGGCCAGATCCGCCTCCCGGGTGGGCCAGTCCGATGCGTCCGGCAGGATCAGGGCATTGTCCTGATCGGTCTTCTGGATCTGCTCGCCCCGCCCCTCCGAACCCAGCATCAACAGGCAGACCTGCTCCTGCTGCTCTGGGGGGATCACCAGGGCGAAGGCCCTGGCGATCAGCTGTTCGTTGATGGTGGCGATGAGTTTCATCAGGAAGAGGGTGTGGATCCCCTGGGCGAACAGGGAGCGCACGAGCTGCTGCTGCTCCCGGGCCACCGCCTCGAGAGCCGCCGGCGAGTCGGCCCGGGCGATGCGCAGGGTGAGCACGTGGGAGTGGGCGGAGAAGAGCCCGAGTACCTGGGTCAGGTGCAGGATGCCCGCCACCTCCTGTCCCTGCCAGATGACGAGGCGCTTGATGCGGTGGCGCGTCATCAGCAGGAGGGCATCGAACAGATAGCTCTCCAGTGGCAGACCTATCAGCGGAGTGGGGGTCAGCACCGCCAACGGCGTGGTGAGCGGCAATCCCTTGAGGGTGAGGGCATGGAGCAGGGTCTTGCGGGTCGCCAGGCTCAGGCTGCCGTCGGTAGCGGGGTAGAGCAGGCAGTCGGTGCCCTTGGCCACCATGGCTTCGGTGGCGGCCAGCAGGGACAGGCGGCCGTCGACGATGAGCGGCGCCTGCAGGTGGCCTGGCGCTATGCGCGTCAGGATGAACTCCGCCAGGTTCTGCTGCCCGAGCTGGCCGCGACGCTCCTGCTCCCGCTGGCGATCGGCCAGGGTGGCGGTGAAGTAGCGGGCGACGTCGGGGTGCTCGTCACACAGGGTCAGAAAGACGGAGCGGGGAATGAGCTGGCAGAGGGTGTCTTCCAGCGCGGCGAAGCGGTGGCGGCAGCGTCCGTCGAACTGGGCACGGACGTCGAACATGTCCCCCTCGCCATAGTCGCCAAACGACTGGTGGGGGGCCGACTCTTCCACGGCCCCCTTGATGATGAGGTAGAGGCCGGCGGGCTCGTCCCCCGGGCTCTGCACCGTCTGGCCGGCGCGAAAGTAGCAGATGCTGAGGTGCCGGCCGAGACGCTGGCGGGCCTCGTCGTCCAGGCAGTCGAACGGCGGGCGGGCAAAATTGAACAACAGTGACATGACAGGCTCCGTCGTGACCATGGGGCCAGTCTGGCAAAGGCGCCGGAGCCGGGCCAGCCGACTTTAGTCGCAGAGCGGCAGAGGCCTTCCTGTACCTGCCGGTAACACTCTGGTAACGTTGTGGTATGACCAGTTCAAGGAAAGAGACGGAGAAGGAGATGGAAAGACCAAGGGTCAAATGGGTGTTTCAGGACGGTATCGCCGAGGTGATGCTGAGTCGGGGCGACAAGCTCAACGCGCTGGATCGCGCCATGTTCAGCGCCATCGACGAGACGCTCGATGAGGTATCCCGACAGAAAGGGCTGCGGGCGGTGATCCTGCACGGGGAGGGGCGGGCCTTCTGCGCCGGACTGGATGTGAAATCCATGCTGAGGCAGCCGGTGGCGGCGCTGGAGATCCTCAAGCGCGAGGCGGACGAGGCGACCAATCTGGCCCAGCGGGTGGCTTATGGCTGGCACCAGTTGCCGGTACCGGTGATCGCCGTGACCCAGGGGGTCTGCTTCGGGGGCGGGCTGCAGATCGCGCTCGGCGCCGATTTTCGCTTCAGTACCCCGGATTGCCGCTTCTCGGTGATGGAGATCAAATGGGGCATCATCCCCGACATGAGCGGCAGCGTCACCCTGCGCAACCTGATGGGGATGGACACAGCCATGGAGCTTGCCATGAGCGGGCGCGAGCTGGAGGCCGCCGAGGCCAAGTCGCTCGGGCTGGTGAGCCGGGTGTGTGCGGATCCCCTGGAGGAGGCGCGGGCATTTGCCCGAACCCTCATCACCAAGTCGCCGGATGCGCTGGCGGGCATCAAACAGCTCTACACCCAGGCCTGGGCTCGCAGTGACGAGGCCATGCTCAAAGAGGAGACCCGGTTGCAGAAGCAGATCCTGGGGCGCCCCAACCAGTGGCGGGCTACCCTCAACAGCCTGCTGCACTGGCGTCTGCCGTTCGGGCCGAGGCGCAACGCCCTCTGAGCGGGTGGCTCACCCGTCTGGCCCAATCAAAATGGATCAAAAAAAATGGCAGCCGAGGCTGCCATTTTTTATCTGCTTGTTTGTCAGGGGATCAGGTGGGTTCGCGATCCGGCTCGAACGGGTGGCCGGATTGCTCCTGCTGCAGGTTCTGCTCGGAGCGGCGGCCGGTCCAGTAGTCGGCGTTCTTGATGCCAAGCTTCTCCGGATGGAACACGGGATCCAGCCCCATGGCCTTCTGGGCTTCATAGTCCTTCAGGCAGGCGAAGGCGGGCTTTTGCAGCAGCAGGATGGCGCCGATGTTCAGCCAGGCCATCAGGCCGACCCCGATGTCACCCAGACCCCAGGCGAGATCGGCGGTCTTGACGGTGCCGTAAACGGTGGAAGCCATCAGTGCCAGTTTCAGCAGGAAGGTGAGCCAGGGACGGTTGATCTTGCGGTTGATGTAGGCAATGTTGGTCTCGGCGATGTAGTAGTAGGCCACTATGGTGGTGAACGCGAAGAAGAACAGCGCGATGGCGACGAAGGAGTTGCCGAAGCCCGGCATCATGCTCTCCATGGCGGTCTGCACATAGCCCGGGCCTGCGGCCACGCCGGCGATGCCGGTGTAGAGTGCGGCACCATCCGGACCCTGCACGTTGTACAGGCCGGTGATGAGCAGCATGAAGCCGGTGGCGGAGCAGACGAACAGGGTATCGATGTAGACGGAGAACGCCTGCACCAGGCCCTGCTTGGCCGGGTGACTCACCGCGGCGGCGGAGGAGGCGTGCGGGCCGGTACCCTGGGCGGCTTCATTGGAGTAGACGCCACGCTTGACGCCCCACATGATGGCCAGGCCCAGAATGGCACCGAAGCCGGCTTCCATCCCGAAGGCGCTCTTCCAGATCAGCAGGATCACGCCCGGCAGCTGGCCGATGTTCAGGGCGATGATGACGCAGGCGACGATGATGTAGCCGAGCGCCATGAAGGGCACCACTGTGCTGGCGAAGTTGGCGATGCGCTTGACGCCGCCAAAGATGATGAAGCCAAGCAGCAGGGCGAGACCGGCGGCCGTCACGTTCGGGTCGATTTCGAAGGCGGTCTGCAGGCTGGAGCCGATGGAGTTCGCCTGCACGCCCGGCAGCAGCACGCCGCAGGCGAAGATGGTGGCGATGGCGAAGGTCCAGGCGTACCACTTCATGCCGAGCCCTTTCTCGATGTAGAAGGCCGGGCCGCCGCGGTATTCACCGTTGATCTTCTCCTTGTAGACCTGACCCAGGGTGGACTCCACGAAGGCGGAGCTGGCGCCGAGGAAGGCCACCATCCACATCCAGAACAGGGCGCCCGGGCCGCCGAAGGTGATGGCGGTGGCCACACCGGCGATGTTGCCGGTACCGACGCGACCGGCCAGGGTCATGGCCAGGGCCTGGAAGGAGGAGACACCTGCATCCGTGCTCTTGCCATCAAACATCAGGCGCACCATCTCCTTGATGTGGCGCAGTTGCAGGAACCGGCTGCGCAGGGAGAAGTAGAGGCCTACCCCCAGGCACAGGTAAATGAGCGCTGGGCTCCAAATCACGCCATTGATGGCATTGACGATCTCATTCATGTACAACAACTCCTTTGTTGCGCTGTCTTGGCGAGGTCTGTGCCTCGCTCCCTTAACATTGAAATAGGTGGTGACCAAGGGGGTCACTCAACACGTCACTCAACACGTCACTCAACACATAGTGCAGGACTTTCGACTGGATGGTCCGCGGGATTCAACATATCGGTTTGTACAGGTCCTTCCTAGTGAAAAGTGTTGTTTCTTTGTTAATTTGTGAATTGACATTAACAAACGATGAATGGAACTGGACAAGGTTCGGTACTTACCCATCATCTGCATCTTTTTCAGGTCCAGGGGCCCAGGGGGCATAATGCAAATAGGAGGCCAGGATGACAACGAAGGAAAATGACTGCACCATTCGCCCCGCCGAGGGGGAGGATGGGGCCGCGTTGTCGGTGTTGTTTGCCCAGTTGGGCTACCCGAACCCTGACGGCGAGGTGGCCGTGCGCCTGGCCGAGCCGGATCCGGCCCGGGAGGTGCTGGTCGCGACCCTTCATGGCCGTATCCAGGGTGTGCTGGTGTGGCATCGGCTGCAACCCATGCACCTTGCACCAGCCTGGGGCCTGATCTCGGCGTTGGTTGTCGATGAGGGTGCAAGGGGTGAGGGGATAGGCGCCCTGCTGCTGGCGGTGGCAGAGCAGCGGGCTGCGGCCCTGGGGTGCTGCCAGCTGGAGCTCTCCAGCAGCCTCAAGCGCGAAGGGGCGCACCGTTTTTATCTGGCGCAAGGCTATAGCGAGCGCCCGAAACGCTTTGTGAAAGCGGTCTGATTGGCAAGAGGAGTCCCAGTGTTCTGGTCCAGGTTGAAAGCGGTATTTGGTGGTGCATCCCCCATGGAGCGTGCGCTCCCGGGGGAACAGGAGTGGCGGCAGGCCCTGGCGGCCGTCCCCATCCTGCAGGGGCTTCCCGCCGGGGAGGAGGAAAAGCTGATCGCATTGGCGCACCTCTTCCTCTCGCGCAAGACGATCACCCAGATTGGTGTCGAACTGAGTCCCCGACAGCAAGGCGTGCTGGCTCTGCAGGCGGTGTTGCCCATCCTGCATCTGGGGATGGATTGGTATCGCGGTTTCCACGAGGTGATCATCATCCCCGAGCCCGTCACCCGCCGTCAGGAGGTGCAGGACGAGTTCGGGCTGGTGAGCGAGTTTGAAGAGGAGAACGCCGGCGAATCCTGGCCCCAGGGGCCGCTGGTGCTGGCCTGGAGCGAGCTGCAGCAGGATGGGGACTGGGATGGCTTCAATCTGGTGATCCATGAGCTCGCCCACAAGCTCGACATGCTGGGAGGGGATGCGGACGGGGCGCCGCCGCTGCCGGCCGGCATGGATCCACGGCAATGGACCCGGGTGTTGCAGCAGGCATTCGACGAGATGAACGAGCAGCTGGCCAGGGGGGAGGTGACCGAGATCGATCCCTATGCCGCCTCGCACCCCGCCGAGTTCTTCGCGGTGTGCAGCGAGAGCTTCTTCACCGATCCGCTGCGCCTGCGCGCCGTCTATCCCGCCGTCTACGAGCAGCTGGCCCACTTTTATGGGCAGCAGCCCGCCGATCGCTTCCCTGCTACCCGGCTGCTGGCGGGAGGCACAGCGGAGCAGGAGCCGCTCTAGCCACCGACGACAGATAGACAAAAGGCACCCGAGGGTGCCTTTTTCACAAGCGATGTCGCATGCCTGTCAGGCAGCGGCTTTCAGCTGGGCGGGAGCGGCTTTCTTCTGCTCGCCGATGGGCATCACGGTGCGACCGAACTGCTCGTTGATCACGGTGGCCATGGCCAGGTAGATGGCGCTGGCACCGCAGATGATGCCTTCGAAGCCGGCGATGGTGCCGATCAGGGTGCTGCCGGTGAAGTCACGGGCGGCCAGCAGGAAGAACAGCACGGTCAGGGAGGCGAACACGAACTGCTTCACGCGCGGGAAGTTGACGGTGCCGACCAGCATGAACAGGGTGAAGACGCCCCACATCAGCAGATACCAGCCCATGTAGGCGTGGGGAGTGGCTTCGGCCAGACCCATGGTCGGCATCACCAGCAGGAACACCAGGCTCCACCAGAAGGTGCCGTAGGAGATGAAGGCGGTGACACCGAAGGTGTTGCCACGCTTGTACTCCATGATGCCGGCGATGATCTGGGCCAGACCGCCATAGCACAGACCCATGGCCAGGATCATGGCGCTGATGGGGAAGAAACCTGCGTTATGGATGTTCAGCAGAATGGTGGTCATACCGAAACCCATCAGACCCAGAGGGGCAGGGTTGGCCAATTTTTCGCTCACGTGGTGTTCTCCAACAATAGAGGTGGGGTTGATAAAAGACGCGGGATTTTAGGCAGCCTCTTGGCCCCGGGCAAGGGGGGAAGGGGCTGAAACGGTAAAAAAATGACACAAAATTTTACGCAGCCAACCATTCGTGGGATTACGGTAGGCAACACGTGAAGGAATAACGTTTTCTTCGTTGCATTTTTGTGTTTTTTACGTCGGAAATGAAACTGGGTAACGAATGGGGCAGTGACCCCGCTGGCAGCGAACGGGCGCTGCGGGACTTGAATGTAATCAGGGTTTGGTACAAAAAAACATCTGATATGCCATCAGACAAGAGATGCTTACCACCATTTCTCTCAC
Organism: Aeromonas sp. FDAARGOS 1415; assembly: GCF_019048365.1. NCBI lineage: Bacteria > Pseudomonadati > Pseudomonadota > Gammaproteobacteria > Aeromonadales > Aeromonadaceae > Aeromonas > Aeromonas sp. FDAARGOS 1415. The sequence goes on from NZ_CP077363.1 coordinate 3,357,862, forward strand.
CTTGACTCCCAGACAAGCGGCATGCCCTTTTCTGCCGGCCACTCGGAGGCGGACGGGGGAACTCTTGCGAGGGGGTCAAGGGAGGGAAGAGGCGTGGCCGCCAGTAAAGAAAGGGAGTGACGTCAAGCGGTGAACCGGCGAGGCGCCACCCGGGGTATCGGGCCTCCCAACAAAAAGGGGAGCCAATTTGGCTCCCCTTTTTGGGTCAGTCGTCCAGGGTCAGCACAACCTTGGCTTCCTTGTCTGTCTCCTTTACCTGGCTGTCGAGCACGAAGAGGCGCTCCGGCGCTATGCCCTGGGTATCGACCAGGTACTCCTTGGTGTTCTGGGCGCGGCGCATGGCGAGGTTTCGCAGGGACTTGGCGGTGATCAGCTGCTGGTCCCGCAGCAGGATCACCGCCTGGGTGCGCAGGGCCGGACTCTGCTCGGCCAGTTGCAGCCGGCTGGCCAGGGTGTCCAGATCCTCGTTGAATTTGGCCTCATAGGCCTCTGCCAGGGCGCTCTGCATGGCGGGGTCCTGCTCCAGCAAATCGAGATCGACCGGGCTGCCGGTGAGCTTGGCCAGCGCCCGCTCCAGCTTCTGGTGCTGGAGGATGGGGCGCTCCTCGTGGAAGTTGACCTTGCCGCGAATGTTCATGCTGAGCTTGGGCCTGTCCTTGAGGGCCTGCGCCAGGGTGGTGAGCTTGCCCTGCTGGGTCGGGGTCAGGCTGGGATCCCCGGGCAGGAAGGGAAGCTCGTCGAGATCCTGGGGGCCGCCCGTCAGGGAGGCCAGCAGAGAGAAGGGAGAGGTGATGGCTTTGCTGAGGGTGTTGCCGAGCACATCCCAGAAGATGTTGCCGAGGCTGAAATTCGGCTGATCCAGATCTCCCTTCACCTTGAGGTTCATCTTGATGACACCGCTTGAGTCGCTCAGCAGGGCGATGGCAAGCCCGAGCGGCAGATCCCTGGCCTGTTCGCTCTTCACCTTCTCCCCGAGCTGCAGCTTCTTGATGGTGATGTCGTTGTCCCCCTCCAGCCGGTTGCCCTGCAGCTTGTAGTTGAGCTTCATGGAGAGCTGCCCCTTGTCGATGGCATAGCCCGCATAGGTGCTGGAGTAGGGGGTAAAGGTGGTGAGCTCCAGGTTATTGAAGGCCACGGCGACGTCGAGCACGGGATCCTCGATGAGCAGGTTGGCGCCGCCCCGGATGGTGACGGGGGCGTATCTGTCCACCTTGCCGTTGAAGGCGATCTCGGAGCGCTGGCCCGGCGTGTTGCTGATGTGGCGGCTCTGGCCCTCGAGGGAGGCGATGTCCACCACGAACTCCGGGCTCAGGCTGCGATCGGCAAAGCGCAGGTTGCCCTGGGCGGTGCGGATCTGGTCGATGAGGATGCGGGGAGCGGGGCCGCTCTCCTTGCTGGTCGGCTGGGGCAGCAGCAACTGCTGGACGTTGGTGATCCCCTCTTCGTTTATCTCGATGCGGGCGAAGGGTTTGGTCAGGAGGACGTCGGCTATCTTCACCTGCTGGCGGATGCCGTCATAGTGCAGGCCGCTCAGCTGCAGGCTGTCAATTTGCAGCAGGCGCTGGTTGTCGGCCCGATCCAGCACATTGAGCCGCGCGATGTCGAGTCCGCCGCTGATGTCCAGCTTGTTCAGGGTGCCCTGCTCATCGGTGGCCAGCGCCAGCTTGATGCGGCTGGCGAGTTCGCCGTCCCGCACGCTGATGCGCAGCAGATCCTGCAGATAGGGTTGCGCCAGGGTGAGGGGCAGGCCTTGCTGGCGGATGGCGCCATTCAGGGTGAAGGGGGCCAGCCCCAGGGTGCCGTCAAACGCCACCGTCGTCCTGGTGTCGAGGGCCGCGCTGAGGGCTAGGGGAGTGCTCTGGCCGGGCTGGCTGCCGAGGGCGCCCAGGGTCAGCGCGAGACCGGATATATCCCGCACCAACGGCTTGCCACTGCTGGATTCGGTCAGCTTGAGGCTACCCTGCTCGATGCGGGTCTGCTTGAGGGTCCAGCGCCAGGGCTTGGCTGTCGTGGCAGAGTGTTTGGCCGCTGGCTTGGTGGATTTCTTTGCTGATGATTTGGCGGGTTTGGAGGCCGGCTGGGGGATCAGCAGATCGGCCAGATCCAGCCGCTGCTGCCCGTCGAGGACGGCGACGAGCGCCGGCGCCTTGATAGTGGCGGCGTCCATCTCCAGGGTTTGCTTGGTGCCGTCGACCCGGATCCCCGTGAGGGCCAGGCGGTTGAAGCGGGCAAACTCGCCCCCCTTGTCACCCTTGAGCAGCCAGTTGGAGAGCGTCAGCTTGCCCTTCGAGAGTTGCCAGCCGAGCCCCTGTTTGCCCGGAGTGAGTCGATAGGCGATCTCGGCGCTGGCCTCTCCCTTGCCTAGCCTGGCCTTGACATAGGGGGCCCAGAGCGGGGCGAAGGGGGCGATGGCCACCTTACCGAGGCTGAGCTGCCCCTTGCCGGCCCCCGTCATGATGTCGAGTTCGCCTTCCGCCTTGAGGGGGCTCTTCTGGTTGAGGGTGGCGCTGAGTCGATAGGGATTGAGGGCGCCCTGGGCGCTGGAGAAGCCGGGGAGCGTCAGCTCGAGGTCGGTGAGAGTCAGGGGGGGCACCCAGCCGGTGCTGCTCTGCTTGCGACTGTCTTTGTACTGGAGTTGTCCCTGGGTCAGGGCCAGCTTGGCGACAGTCACCACCAGAGGCGCGGCGCCGGTTGCCGGCCCTGCCGGAGTCTGCATCTGCGCCAGCAAGGGGGCCAGTGCCTCGGTGAGATTGAAGCGAGCCTGCCCCTTGCTGTCAGGGAGACGAACCAGATCCACCCGGGGGGCGGTCAGGGTCGCCTCCGCCAGCACCAGGGCGCGCTGTCGCCAGCTCTCTTTCACCTCGGGAATGAGGCGCAGCCCCTCGAACGCCACCAGCACCCGTTGCTCGTCGTCGAGCAGGGTGGTGGGGCCCAGGGTGAGGGAGGGTGAACGCAGCCCGACGTCAATCTCTCCCAGGGTGAGGTGCAGACCGTAGTGGGTGGCGAGCCAGCCAGGCAGATGGCGCTGGATGAGATTGGGGGCTTGCCAGAGCAGTATGGTGACGCAGATGAGCAGGCTGGCGCAGAGATAGAGGGCGTAGCGCAACAGGCGGGCAGGCAGGGGCTTGAGCATGACGGTCTCCATTTGATGCGCATATGGTAGCAATTAATCGCGATGGAATCATGGGATGGGCTCATGAGGTGCGCCGCACTCTGACCAGGATGGGGAAAGCTTGCACAGCCGTGGTGATGCGCGTTTGCTCCCGCGCACCAGAGGACGTGCTTTGGCCTCAGGGGGGGGGCGGGTGCCTGCCGGCACCTGGGGACGACTGCGGCATAGGAGACTCCGGGGGCGAGATACCCCCAGAGTCTGTCAATCCGCGTCGGTTTTCAAGCCACCCAGGGAGTGGATGCAGCGCTGCTCGGCGGCGTCGAGTTCGGCCATCACCATCTGGATGTCTTCGAGCTGCTGGCGCAGGGAGTGGCGCCTGGCTTCGATGAGCTGGATCATGGAGTGCAGCTGCATCCGGCTGGAGCGGTCCGTGTCGTACATGTCGAACAGCTCGCGGATCTCCGCCAGGCTGAAACCGAGCCGCTTGCCCCTCAGGGTGAGTTTGAGGCGGATCCTGTCCTTGTGGCTGTAGATGCGGGTCTGCCCCTCCCGGGCCGGGGTGATCAGCCCCTCGTCCTCGTAGTAGCGGATGGTGCGGGGGGTGACGTCGAACTCCTGGGCGAGCTCGGAGATGCTGTAGGTTCTCTCCTTGCCGCCAAAGCTGCCGGCTCTCATGGGGTTGTCCTGCATGATCTGGCCTCCAACAGGGGGGAAGGGGGGCATAGGGCTGGCGCCTGGCCGCCCTCGGGGACGGCGCTCACGGGATCATCCTGCATGGGGCGCTCCTAGTGGTCTTTCTTGCCGCTCCGGTGGTGACTGGCGGGCCCTGGCGTGGAGGGCCTGACCGACCCGGGAGCCGTTGGGGCGGCCGAGCAGCTCGCTCACCCACTGGCCGGTGGCTGCCAGCTTGTCCAGGTTTACTCCCGTCTGCATGCCCAGGCCGTGCAGCAGGTAGACCACCTCCTCCGAGGCAATGTTGCCCGACGCCCCCGGTGCATAGGGGCAGCCGCCGAGCCCGGCCACCGAGCAGTCGATGGTGCGAATGCCGCGCTCCAGCGCCGGCAGCAGGTTCGCCACCCCCTGGCCATAGGTGTCGTGAAAGTGCACCGCGAGGCGCCCGGCCGGGACCTCGTGCAACACGGCGTCCAGCATGGGGGCCACGGTGCCCGGGGTGCCGACGCCTATGGTGTCGCCGAGGGATATCTCGTGACAGCCGAGATCCAGCAGGCGCTCGGCCAGGGCGGCGACCCGCTTCGGCTTGGTCGGCCCGTCGAAGGGGCAGGCGATGACGGTGGAGAGATAGCCCCGCACCTTGATGCCAAGGCGACGCGCCTCCTGCACCAGGGGGGCGAAGCGTATCAGGGACTCCTCCACGCCGACGCCGATGTTGGCCCGGGTGAAGCCGTCCGAGCAGGCGGTGAAGAGGCCTATCTCATCGGCGCGGGCGGCGATGGCGGCTTGCAGGCCCTGCAGGTTGGGGACCAGGGCGCCGTAACGGGTCGGCCCCCTGCGGGGCAGCGCCTCGAACAGGGCGGCGGAATCCGCCATCTGGGGTACCTTTTTGGGGGAGACGAAGGCCCCCACCTCGATGCGCTGCAGGCCGCACTGTGCGAGGCGCTCGATGAAGGCCTGACGCTGCCCCAGCGAGAGGAGGCGAGGCTCGTTTTGCAGACCATCCCGCGGCCCCATCTCCACCAGGCTGACCCGGTCGACGGGGAGGTGGATCTCCTTGTTCATGGCGCGTCTCCTTGCTCTTGCTCGTCTTTCTCATCTTTTTCATCATCGGCGGCAAAGTGCACCAGCAGAGTGCCCTGGCTTACCTGATCCCCCTGGCGGCAGGGCAGGGCGGCGATCACCCCGTCCCGATCCGCTCGCAAGATGTGCTCCATCTTCATCGCCTCCATCACCAGCAGGGGCTGACCCCGGGTGACGGGCTGGCCGGCCTCGACCAGGAGCGCCACTACCATGCCGTGCATGGGGGCGATCGCGCCCTTGGTGGCATCCGCGCCCTGATCATGGTGATGCTGGTGGCGCTGATCATCGGCCGAGAAACGGATGCGTTGGCCGGCCAGCTGCAACACATAGTCTCCCTCGGCCAGGGTGTATAGGGGGTAGCGCTGCCAGCGTCCCGCCTGCTGCAGACGGATGTGATGGGCCCCCAGCTCGTAGGCCTGCGCTTCCCCTTGCCAGAGCAGGGTGCCCGCACGCTCATTCAGGGTCAGCACCCTGACCTCGTCACCGATGCGCACCGCCGCCGTCAAGCTCCTGGTCGCCCCCAGCCGAAAACCGGGGGCCTGCTGCCAGGGGGAGGGGCCGATGCGGCTGGCCAGCCAGAGGGTGGCGAGCGACCAGGCGAGGGGCGGGACGGGCTCGGCCGTGGTGGGGATGGGCCACTGGGTGTGGTGGCTCATGGCCAGCACCTCGGGGTCCTGGCACAGGCGCAGCAGCAGGGGGCCGTTGTGCGCCAGGGGGCCGAGATCCAGCACCGCCAGGGAGTCGGCCAGCCTGGCGAAGGCCTGGGCCCTGTCATCCCCGTGGGCGACCAGCTTGGCGATCATGGGATCGTAATAGGGGCTCACCTCGTCACCGGCGGCGACACCGGTATCGATGCGCACTCCCTGGGGCCAGTCGAGCCAATGGATGGGGCCGCTCGCCGGCAGGAAGCCGGCGGCCACGTCTTCAGCGTAGAGGCGCGCCTCCACCGCGTGGCCGCGCAGCACCACCTCCTCCTGAGTGAGGGGCAGCGGCCTGCCCTCGGCCACCGCCAGTTGCCAGGCCACCAGATCCTGGCCGGTGACGGCCTCGGTGACCGGGTGCTCCACCTGCAGCCGGGTGTTCATCTCCATGAAGAAGAACTCCTCCCCGCACAGCAGGAATTCGACGGTGCCGGCACCCCGATATTTGATGGCCCGGGCGGCGGCTACGGCGGCCTCGCCCATGGCGCGGCGAAGGGCTGGCGCTATGTTCGGCGCCGGCGCCTCCTCGATCACCTTCTGGTGGCGGCGCTGCAAGGAGCAGTCCCTGTCCCCCAGGTAGATGGCGTTGCCCTGCGTATCGGCAAACACCTGTACCTCCACGTGGCGGGCGCGGGGGAGGTAGCGCTCCAGCAGCACCTGATCATCGCCGAAGGCCGCCAGGGCCTCCCGCTTGACCGCTGCCAGGGCCTCGTCAAAGTCCTCTATCTGCTCGACCCGGCGCATCCCCTTGCCGCCGCCGCCACTGGCCGCCTTGATAAGGAGCGGGAAGCCGGTGAGCCTGGCCTGATCACGCAATACCGCCAGGCCTTGATCGGCGCCGTGATAGCCGGGCAGCACGGGCACCCCGGCCGCCTCCATCAGCGCCTTGGCGCCGGACTTGTCCCCCATGGCGAGGATGGCGGCGCCGCTTGGACCGACAAAGCGCAGGCCGCGTTGCTCACAGGCGGTGGCAAAGTCGCTGTTCTCCGAGAGGAAGCCGTACCCCGGGTGAACGGCATCGGCCCTGGCCTCCTTGGCGATGCGCAACACCTTGGCGGTGTCGAGGTAGCTCTCCCGGGCGGGGGCCGGGCCCAGATGCCAGGCTTCGTCGGCTTCACGCACATGCATGGCATGAGCATCGGCGTCCGAATAGAGGGCGATGGTGTGGATGCCGAGACGCCGCGCTGTCTTGATGATGCGCACGGCGATTTCGCCTCTATTGGCGATGAGCAAGCGCTGGATAGGAGCCTGATGTGTCATTGTTGCTCCTCGTTCATAAGGCTGCACAGTGGCCCGATGTCGTGATGTGCACAGCGATCATTCTCGCCGCGGTTGGCGATAAGCAGGCGCTGGATAGGGTGGTATTGAGTCATGTTTCGTCCTTGAAACGGGGGCGCCAGCTCGGGGGGCGCTTGTCGAAGAAAGCCTGGATCCCCTCCTGGGCCTCGAGTCCGACCCGGACCCGGGCGATGGTCTCGACCGTCCTCTCTTCGTGTTGGGGGCCTGGGTGCGCCTCGATGGCAGCCAGCAGCCGCTTGGTCTCCTTCATCGCCTCCGGGCCGTTCTGGCACAGGCGCAGTGCCATGGCGCGCCCCTCTGCCAGCAACTGATCGGGATGGCAGAGCCGGTGCACCACGTTGAGCCGACAGGCGGTGATGGCATCGAAGGGTTCTGCGCTCAGCATGTAGCGGCGGGCCTGGCGCGTTCCCATGGCGCGCACCACGTAGGGGCTGATCACCGCAGGCACCAGCCCCAGGCTCACCTCCGAGAGGCAGAAGCGGGCATCGTCGCTGGCCAGCACGATGTCGCAGGCACAGACGAGGCCAAGCGCCCCGCCGTAGGCGGCCCCCTGCACCAGGGCCACCGTGGGGAAGGGCAGGGTGTCGAGGGCCTGCATCAGATGCGACAGCACCCGGGCATCCTCGCGATTCTTGTCAAAGGAGCTGGGGTCGAACTCCCCCTGGGCCATCTTGCGCATCCAGTTGAGGTCGGCGCCGGCACAGAAATGCGGCCCCTCGGCCCGCAGCAGCAGCACGTGGGGACGCTCGGCCAGGGGCTGGCCGTGGCAGTGGGCGAGATCGTCGAGGCAGTCGAGCAGCCCCTGCATCAGATCGGCGTCGAGGGCGTTGTGGCGGGCCGGTCGTGCAAGCACCAGCTCGATGAGCGGGCCGTGGCGCTCCAGCCGGAAATGGGCCAGGGGGTCATTGCAGAGCGGGTCTGACATGTTGCACTCCTTACATCCGGAAGATGCCGTACTGTTCCGGGCCACTTTCGGCCCCCTGGCATGCCGCCAGGGCCAGGGCCAGCACGGTGCGGCTCTGGGCCGGGTCGATGACGCCGTCATCCCAGAGCCTGGCGCTGGCGTAGTAGGGGTGACCCTGACGCTCGTATTGCGCGATCACCGGCGCGCGGATGGCGGCCGCCTCCTGCTCGCTCAGCGCCTTGCCCTCGGCAGCCAGCTTGTCCCGGCGCACCTGCACCAGTACCCCGGCGGCCTGCTCGCCCCCCATGACGGAGATGCGGCTGTTGGGCCAGCTGAACAGGAAGTCCGGCTCATAGGCGCGGCCGCACATGCCGTAGTTGCCGGCGCCAAAGCTGCCGCCGACGATCAGGGTGATCTTGGGCACCCTGCTGCAGGCCACGGCGGTGACCAGCTTGGCGCCGTGCTTGGCGATCCCGTCCCGCTCGGCCTGACTCCCTACCATAAAGCCGGTGATGTTCTGCAGGAAGAGCAGCGGGATGGCGCGCCGGTTGCAAAGCTGGATGAAGTGGGCCCCCTTCTGGGCGCTGTCGCTGTGCAGCACGCCGTTGTTGGCGAGGATCCCCACCTGCATGCCGGCAATGCGGGCGAAGCCGGTGACCAAGGTGGTGCCGAACAGCGCCTTGAATTCGTCAAAGTCCGAGCCGTCTACCAGGCGGGCGATCAGCTCGCGGGCGTCATAGGGGCGCTTGAGGCTGGTGCCCACCAGGCCGTACAGCTCTTCGATGGGATGGCAGGGGGGCTCGTAGCCGGGGTTGGTCTCTACCGGCTCATTGCCCAGATGGGTGACCAGGGTGCGGGCGATGGCCAGGGCATGGGCATCGTCCCTGGCCATGTGATCCGCTACCCCGGAGTGGGCGCAGTGCACCTCGGCGCCCCCCAGGTCCTCGGCACTGATCTCCTCGCCGGTCGCCGCCTTGACCAGGGGCGGGCCCGCCAGAAAGATGGTGGCCTGTTCCTTGACCATGATGGACTCGTCCGCCATGGCGGGCACGTAGGCGCCACCGGCAGTGCACAGTCCCATCACCACCGCCAGCTGGGGGATGTTCTGGGCCGACATGCGCGCCTGGTTGTAGAAGATGCGACCGAAATGTTCCCGGTCGGGGAAGACCTCGTCCTGCATGGGCAGGAAGGCACCGCCGGAATCCACCAGATAGAGGCAGGGGAGGCGCAGCCGCTCGGCGATGGCCTGGGCGCGCAGGTGTTTCTTCACCGTGAGCGGGTAGTAGGTGCCCCCCTTCACGGTGGCGTCGTTCACCACCAGCATGCACAGGCGCCCCGAGACCCGGCCGATGCCGGTGAGGATGCCGGCGGCGGGCACCGGTTCGTCATAGACCTGCCAGCCCGCCAGGGCAGACAGTTCGAGGAAGGGGGAGCCCGGATCCAGCAGCTGGTTGATGCGTTCGCGGGGCAGCAGTTTGCCGCGGGCCTGGTGGCGGGCGTTGTTGGCCGCACCGCCGCCCAAAGCTATCTCCTCCAGGCGGGCGTTGAGATCGTCGACCAGGACCTGCATGGCGGCCTGATTGGCCTCGTAGTCGGGGCTGGCCCTGTCGAGGCGGGAGTGGATCCTGCTCATGCATTCTCTCCCATCAGCTCGCGGCCGATGAGCCAGCGGCGGATCTCGGAGGTGCCTGCACCTATCTCGTAGAGCTTGGCGTCCCGAAGCAGGCGGCCGGTGGGGTATTCGTTGATGTAGCCGTTGCCGCCGAGCAGCTGGATGGCGTCCAGGGCCATCTGGGTGGCATTTTCGGCGGCAAACAGGATGGCGGCGGCGCAATCCTTGCGGCTGGTGCGCCCCTTGTCGCAGGCAGCCGCCACCGAGTAGACCAGGGCCCGGCTGCTGGCGAGGCGGGTGTACATGTCGGCGAGCTTGCCCTGCACCAGCTGGAAGTCGCCGATGGGCTGGCCGAACTGCTTGCGATCGCGCACATAGGGCAGCACCACGTCCATACAGGCCTGCATGATGCCGAGCGGCCCGGCCGCCAGCACCACCCGCTCGTAATCCAGACCGCTCATCAGCACCTTGACCCCGCCGTGCAGGGGACCCAGCAGATTCTCCTGCGGCACGCGGCAATCCTGGAATACCAGCTCGCAGGTGCTGGAGCCGCGCATGCCGAGCTTGTCGAGCTTCTGGGCGGTGGAAAATCCCGGGGTGCCCGCCTCGACGATAAAGGCGGAGATGCCTTTGGGGCCGGCGGCGGGATCCGTCTTGGCATAGATGACGAAGGTGTCGGCATCGGGGCCGTTGGTGATCCACATCTTGTTGCCATTGAGCACGAAGTGATCCCCCTCGCGCACCGCGGTCAGGCGCATGCTCACCACGTCGGAGCCGGCCCCCGGCTCGCTCATGGCGAGCGCCCCCACGTGCTGGCCGCTCACCAGCAGGGGCAGGTAGCGCGCCTTCTGATCCGGGGTGCCGTGACGGTGGATCTGGTTGATGCAGAGGTTGGAGTGGGCGCCGTAGGAGAGGCCGACCGAGGCGCTGGCGCGGCTCACCTGCTCCATCACCAGCACGTGGGCCAGATAGCCGAGGTCCACCCCGCCATACTCCTCCGCCACCGTGATGCCGTGCAGCCCCAGATCCCCCATGGCGGGCCAGAGATCTCGGGGGAAGGCGTTGCTCTGATCGATCTCGGCGGCGCGCGGCGCGATCACTTGTCGGCAGAAGGCTTCGACCTGTTCGGTCAGGGCCTGGAGGGTCTCATCCATCAGGGCATGCATCCGTGCTCTCCTTGTGCTTGGGTCTCGATTGTTGGGACTCAACCTTGTTCGCCTGGTGCAGGGGGACTGGTCAGTCCATTTGTGATTTAAGTTTACGTTAGCGTAAACGTAAATGAGTTGTTAGTCTAAGGTAAATTCGTTGCCCGCCGACCGCAAGGGGCTCCCTTCGGGTGGGAAACGCAAGGAGCGAACATGATGATCAGCGTGTGCATGAGGGGGGCGGACTTGCGGTGCCCGGCCACTTTCTGCCAACCAGAGGAGAGGGCGGCATGAGCCAACACCATACCCAGTTCGGGGATCTGCCGCTGCATATCGGCGGCGAGCCCTATCCATCCGCGAGCGAGCAGTGGATTGAAGTCAGCAACCCGGCGGATCAGAGCCTGCTGGCGCGGGTGCCGAAGGCCACCCCTGCCGAGATCGAGCACGCGGTACGTACCACCCACGATGCCTATCTGTCGTGGCGGGAGGTGCCAGCCTCCGAGCGGGCCCGGGTGATGTTCAACTACCAGCACCTCTTGAAGGTGCACCACGACGAGCTGGCGACCCTGCTGGCCCAGGAGACCGGCAAGAACCTGGCGGACGCCAGGGGGGACGTGTGGCGCGGCATCGAGGTGGTGGAGCAGGCCTGCGCCATCGCGAGCCAGACCCTGGGGGAGACCATGGGCAACGTGGCGCGCCGGGTGGACGGCCACTCCTGGGTGCAGCCCCTCGGGGTGTGCGTCGGCATCACCCCCTTCAACTTCCCGGCCATGATCCCGCTCTGGATGTTCCCGCTGGCGGTGGCCTGCGGTAACGGCTTCGTGCTCAAGCCCTCGGAGCAGGATCCCCTCACTCCCATGCGCCTGGCCGAGCTGTTCATGGAGGCAGGGGCCCCCAGGGGCATTCTCTCGGTGGTGCACGGCGGCGCCGAGCAGGTGGATGCGCTGCTCAACCATCCTGACGTCAAGGCGGTCAGCTTCGTCGGCTCGGCCCGGGTCGGGGCCCATGTCTATCGCACCGCCACCGCCCAGCTCAAGCGGGCCCAGTGCTTCGTCGGTGCCAAGAACCACATGGTGATCATGCCGGACGCCAACAAGGCGCAGGTGCTGAGCAACCTGGTGGGGGCCGGGGTCGGCGCCGCCGGCCAGCGCTGCATGGCCATCAGCGTGGCGGTGTTCGTGGGGGGAGCCCGGGAGTGGATCCCGGAGCTCGCCGCCGAATTTGCCAGGGTGAAGCCCGGTGTCTGGCACGATCCCGACGCCGCCTACGGCCCCCTCATCAGCCCGGAGGCGAAGGTCAGGGTGGAGGGGCTCATCGAGGCGGGGATCGCCGAGGGGGCAGAGTGCCTGCTGGACGGGCGCTTCTGTGACGTGCCCGGCTACCCGGTGGGCAACTGGGTGGGGCCGACCCTGTTTCGCGGTGTGACGCCCCAGATGCGCATCTACAGGGAGGAGATCTTCGGGCCCGTGCTGGTGTGTCTGGAGGTCGGCAGCCTCGACGAGGCGCTCGCCCTCATCAACGACAACCCCTATGGCAACGGCACCTCCATCTTCACCGGCTGCGGCGCCGCTGCCCGCAAGTTCCGCCACGAGGTGGCGGTAGGCCAGGTGGGGATCAACGTCCCCATCCCGGTGCCGCTGCCGTTCTTCTCCTTCACCGGCTGGCGCGGCTCCTTCTACGGGGATCTGCACGCCTACGGCAAGCAGGCGGTGCGTTTCTACACCGAGACCAAGACGGTGACCGAGCGCTGGTTCGACGAAGACATTCCCACCGGCCCCAACATGACCATACAGCTGCGTTGAGTGGCCCGAACGATCGAGACAACAAGGAAGCAGACAAGATGGATTTTAACCTGACCCCGGATCAGCAGGCGTTCGTCGAGGCGGCCAGCGCCTTCGCCGAGGAGGCGCTCAAGCCCCACGCCGCGCGCTGGGACAAGGAGCACGAATTTCCCGTCCCAACCATCAAGCAGGCGGCGGCACTCGGCTTTTGCGGCCTCTACACCCCGGAGCAGTACGGCGGCCTCGGCCTGCCGCGCCTCGATGCGAGTCTTATCTTCGAGCGCCTCGCCATGGGCTGCACCTCCACCACGGCCTATTTGACCATTCACAACATGGTGAGCTGGATGCTGGGCAGCTGGCTGCCTCCCGAGGTGGCCGAGGAGTGGGTGCCGAGGCTCGCCAGCGGCGAGCTGCTGGGCTCCTACTGCCTCACCGAGGCGGGGGCCGGGTCCGATGCGGCGGCCCTCAAGACCCGCGCCCTGCGCGATGGCGATGATTACGTCATCGACGGCAGCAAGGTGTTCATCTCGGGGGCGGGCAGCACCCAGGTGCTGGTGGTGATGGCCCGCACCGGTGGCGAGGGGGCGAAGGGGATCTCCGCCTTCATGGTACCGGCCGAGACGGCGGGGGTGAGCTACGGCAAGGCGGAGGAGAAGATGGGCTGGAACAGCCAGCCCACCCGGGAGGTGAACTTCAGCGCCGTGCGCATCCCTGCCCGTTACCGGCTGGGGCAGGAGGGGGAAGGGTTCAGATTCGCCATGCAGGCGCTCGATGGCGGGCGCATCAACATCGCCACCTGCTCGGTGGGCACCGCCCAGCAGGCTCTCGACGATGCCCTGGCCCATGTGCAGCAACGCCAGCAATTTGGTCACCCGATCAGCGAATTCCAGAGCGTGCAGTTCCGTCTCGCCGACATGGCCACCGAGCTCGCCGCCGCCCGGCTGCTGGTGCGCCAGGCGGCCGCCAGGCTCGATGAAGGCAGTCCGGACAAGAGCGCCTGGTGCGCCATGGCCAAGCGCTTTGCCACTGACGTGGGCCACCGCGTCTGCGACGAGGCTCTGCAACTCTTTGGCGGCTATGGTTATATCCGCGAGTACCCCCTGGAGCGCTACCTGAGAGACACCCGGGTACACCGTATTCTGGAGGGGACGAACGAAGTGATGCGCCTCATCATCGCCCGCCGCCTGCTGGCGGATCCCGGTCTGTCGCTGGGTTAGCCGGGGAAGGCGAGCTTGCTGGCCCGGGTGGAGGGATCCACTGACCCTCTCGCCGCCCGTTGTGTGAGTGCGTCGAATATTGGCTCCATTCAACTCTGTTATCATGGGCAGGTTTCAATGACAAGGACGATGCAATGACAAGGATCAGGCTCGAATACCAAGGTCACGTGGCCTATATCACCCTCGACCACCCGCCTGCCAACACCTGGACCCTCGCCAGCCTGCAGGCCTTCCTGCAGATGATGGTGGAGCTGGACAGCCGCCCCGACGTGGTGGCCCTGGTGATCCGCGGTGCCGGTGACAAGTTCTTCTGCGCTGGCGCCGATCTCAAGATGTTCGCCGACGGCAACGTCGAGCACGCCCGCGACGTGGCCGAGGCCTTCGGCCGCGCCTTCGAGGCGTTGGCCCGCTTCCACGGGGTCAGCATCGCCGCCATCAATGGCTATGCCATGGGGGGCGGACTGGAAGTGGCGCTGGCCTGCGACATCCGCATCGCCGAGCAGCAGGCCAAGCTGGGGCTGCCGGAGGCCTCGGTGGGGCTCCTGCCCTGCGCCGGCGGTACCCAGCGCCTCACCGAGCTGGTGGGGCCGGGCTGGGCCAAGCGGATGATCCTCTGTGGCGAGAAGGTGAGTGCCACCCTGGCCTACGAGATGGGGCTGGTGGAGGAGGTGGTCAAGGAGGGGCACGCCTGGGAGGCGGCGCACCAGATGGCCCGGCTGGTGGAGCGCCAGAGCCCGAGCGCCCTGCGCGCCTGCAAGACCCTCATCAACCAGGGGCGAAGCGGTCATCGTGATGCGGCGCTGCCGCGCGAGCGCAGCCTCTTCCTCGAGCTGTTTGAGGATGCCAACCAGCGCGAGGGGGTGGCCGCCTTCCTCGAGAAGCGTGTCCCGCACTGGCACTATGACAAGCCCAGGGGAGAGGCCCATGAGTGAGCCCGTCGTCGTCACGACCCATCCCACCGCAGATGGCCGCCAGATTGGCGTCCTGACCCTGGACAGCCCCACCTCCCTCAATGCCCTGAGCCTTGAGATGATCCAGTTGCTGCAGGCGGCGCTCACCGCCTGGGAGCAGAACCCGTCCATCGTCTGCGTGCTGCTGCAGGGGGCCGGCGAGAAGGCATTCTGCGCCGGCGGCGACATCCGCTCCTTCTATTACTGCAAGCAGAAGGCGAGCGAGTCGGAGCTGTTCGGCTACGCCCGCGATTTCTTCGAGCAGGAGTACCGGCTCGATCATCACATCCACCGCTACACCAAACCCCTCATCTGCGTGGCAGACGGCATCTGCATGGGGGGGGGCATCGGCCTCTTCGCCGGGGCCGCGTTCCGGGTGGTGACGGAGAAGAGCCTGTTCGCCATGCCGGAGGTGACCATAGGCCTCTACCCGGACGTGGGAGCCAGCTGGTTTTTGAGCCGGATGCCGGGGCGTCTCGGGCTCTGGCTCGGCCTCACCGGTGCCCGCTTCAACGGGGCGGATGCCATCGGCCTGGGTCTGGCGGATCACGCCATGGCGAGCCACGAGCGGGCGGAGCTGCCGGCGCGCCTCGCCGCCCTCGACTGGTCCGCCGACGCCAGCGAACAGATAGAGGGGCTCCTCGCCGGCTTGCAGCGTGGGCTCGGCCAGGCGTTGCCGGCCCCCGTGATCCTGCCCCATCAGGCCCGCATCGATGCACTCCTGGCTGGCCGCTCCCTGCAAGGGGTGCTGGAGAGGCTGGTGCGCGCCGAGCTGGATGAACCGGCGCTGGCCCAGGCCCGGGCAACCTGCCAGGGGGGCAGTCCCATCAGCCGCGCCATCCTCTGGCGCCAGTTCTGGCAGGCGCGCCGCCAGTCCCTGGCCGAGGTGTTTGCCGACGAGCTGACGCTCTCGGTCAACTGCGTGCTCAGAGGTGACTTCGTGGAAGGGGTGCGGGCGCTGCTCATCGACAAGGACAAATCTCCCCGCTGGCAGGCGCCTCAGGCAGGCGAGGCCTGGCTGGATGCCTTCTACCGCTGGCCCGAGGGGAAAAATCCCCTGAGCCCTGCCTGCTGAGGCGCGGGACGCACGAACGGAACATATCAAGGAGCAGATCATGACAAGGATTGGATTTATCGGGCTTGGCAACATGGGGGGGCCCATGGCCGCCAACCTGGTCCGGGCGGGGCACAGGGTACAGGTGTTCGACCTGGTGCCGGAGAGCCTGAGCCGGGCGATCGCCGCCGGCTGCATCGCGACCGCCGATGCCCGGGAAGCGGTGAGCGACTGCGATCTGGTCATCAGCATGCTGCCCGCAGGGGAGCATGTGCGCAGCCTCTGGCTGGGCGAAGGTAGCGGTGAGCAGGGCGGCCAGGATCTGCTGGCGGCCCTGCCCACGGGCACCCTGGTCATCGACTGCTCCACCATAGACGTGGCCTCGGCCCGCAGGGTGGGAGAGGCGGCGAAGTCGCGCGGCATCCGCTTCATCGATGCCCCTGTCTCGGGGGGCGTGGCCGGCGCTGCGGCAGGGACGCTGACCTTCATCGTTGGCGGCGAGGCGGCGGACTTCGAGGCGGCCAGGCCCGTGCTCGCCTCCATGGGGCAGAACCTGTTCCACGCCGGGGCGCTCGGAGCGGGCCAGATCGCCAAGATGTGCAACAACATGCTGCTCGCCATCCACATGGCGGGCACCGCGGAGGCCCTTGCCCTCGGGGTGAAGGAGGGGCTGGATCCCGCCGTCCTCTCCACCATCATGGGCAAGAGCTCGGGCAACAACTGGAGCCTGGAGCGTTACAACCCCTGGCCCGGGGTGATGGAGAATGCCCCGGCGTCGCGCAACTACCAGGGGGGCTTCATGACCCGGCTGATGGTGAAAGACCTGGGGCTCGCGATGGCGCTTGCCGAACATGCCCACAGCGCCGTACCCATGGGAGCCCTGGCCCGCAACCTGTTCAACCTGCATGCGGCCAAGGGACCGGACACGCGGGATTTCTCCAGCATCGTCGAACTCTATCGAGAGGCGGAGCTGGATCAGACCAAGGCGGGTTGAGCCGGCGCGGCCATCCCCTTTATCCACCCATTTATGGCCGGGCAACCGGCAAGGAGCATCCATGGATATCACGCAGAAGGTCATCGCCATCACGGGGGCGGGCAGGGGGCTCGGCCGCGCCATCGCCCTGAGCCTCGCTGAGCAGGGCGCGGTGCTCGCGCTCATCGACGTCAACCGCGCGGATCTGGAGGTGACCGAGGCCGAGGTGCGCAGCCGTGACGGCCGCTGCGCCCTCTTCGTCTGCAACGTGGCGAGCGAGCCCGAGGTGGAGGCGACCTTCGCCGCCATCGACGAGCAGTTCGGCGTCCTGCACGGCCTCATCAACTGCGCCGGGATCCTGCGCGACGGCATGCTCATCAAGGTGAAGGAGGGAGAACTGCTGGAGAAGATGAGCCTGGCCCAGTGGCAGGCCGTCATCGACGTCAACCTCACCGGTACCTTCCTGTGCGGCCGCGAGGGGGCGGCGCTGATGGCGCGAGGAGGGCAGGGTGTCATCATCAACATCTCTTCCATCGCCCGGGCCGGCAACATGGGCCAGAGCAACTATGCCGCCAGCAAGGCGGGGGTAGCCTCCCTGGTGGTGACCTGGGGGCGGGAGCTGGCCCGCCACGGCATCCGGGTGATGGGCATCGCCCCCGGGGTGTTTGCCACCGACATGACGGCGGCCATGAAGCCCGAGGCCATGGCCCGCATGCAGCAGGCCATCCCGGTGGGAAGCCTGGGGGAGGCGGCGCAGCTGGCCCACACGGTACAGTTCATCCTCGCCAACGACTACCTGTCGGGTCGGATGATCGAGATAGACGGGGGACTGCGGCTCTAGCCCCGGCCTCGATCATGATGACCACTGCGCCCCGGATCCCGGGGCGTTTTCATGAGCAGTGCCTGCAGCCCGCAGGGATGAATAGCCATGCAGCCTTTTTCCTAAAAACCCCGGGTCACATCATGGAAAAACGTGAAAGATCAACGGGTCTCTCTTAATTTGAACCAGCTCACAGGCGAGGTGAGTGAGTGCTGTAGAATTGCGCGCGGTCAAGACGGTGCGTGATTGGCGCTGCGAAGGATTGCGGTCGGAATAGTCATGCAATATAGTTGCCGCCTTTTTCACGGGGTACGGATCTTTCGCCCCTCCCATGTCGCGCGCTGTATGAATACGGATGCTCAGCCGCCGCCTAAGAAAACAGGTTTGAGATGGACAAGAAACTGGGGCTCGGTGCCCTCATTTCGCTGGTGATCGGCTCCATGGTCGGTGCCGGGGTCTTCAGTCTGCCACAAAACATCGCGGCGCATGCCAGTGCCGGGGCCGTCGCCCTGGGATGGACCATCACGGGGATCGGCATGATCTGCCTCGCCCTGGTGTACCAGAACCTCTCCATGCGCCGTCCGGATCTCGATGGCGGCATCTTCAGCTACGCCAAGGCAGGGTTCGGTGATTTCGTCGGCTTCAACGCAGCCTGGGGCTACTGGCTGTGCCAGCTGCTGGCCAACGTCTCCTACGCCATCGTGGTGTTCAGCGCCCTGAGCTACTTCTTCGATACGCCGGACAACGTCATCTTTGGTGACGGCAACACCCCGATCGCCATCACCCTCGCGTCCCTGCTCATCTGGTCGGTGCATGCCCTGGTGCTGCGCGGCATCCAGGTGGCGGCGCTGGTGAATATCGTCACCACCATCGCCAAGATGGTGCCCCTCATCGTCTTCTGCGTCGCCATCCTGCTCGCCTTCAATATGGAGACCTTCACCCTGGATCTCTGGGGGCAGGGGAGCCCCGAGCTCGGCTCCGTGATGGATCAGGTCAAGTCCACCATGAAGGTGACCCTCTGGGTCTTCATCGGCATCGAGGGGGCCGTGGTGGTCTCCGCCCGTGCCCGCCACCGCAAGGACGTGGGCCGCGCCACCGTGCTGGCCCTGCTGGGCGCCCTGGCGCTCTATGTCATGGTCACCCTGTTCTCCCTGGGGGTCATGAACCAGCCGCAGCTGGCGGCCCTCAAGAACCCCTCCACCGCCATGATCCTGGAAGCCGTGGTTGGCCCCTGGGGCGCCTGGCTCATCAACATCGGCCTGGTGATCTCCGTGATGGGGGCCCTGCTGAGCTGGACCGTGCTGGCGGCGGAAGTGCCCTACATCGCGGGCAAGACCGGCGTCTTCCCGGCCTGGTTCGCCAAGGAGAACAAGAACGGCTCGCCCCAGGTGTCGCTCTGGTGCTCCACCTGCCTGGTGCAGATCTTCCTCATCATCATCTACTTCCAGAGCAGCACCTACCTGGCGCTGGTCAACATCGCCACCTCGGCGGCCCTGGTGCCCTATGTCTTCTCCGGCGCCTACGGGCTCAAGCTGGCGATCCAGGGCACCACCTACGAGCAGCAGCCCCATCAGCGCAAGCGTGACCTGCTGCTGGCCCTGGTGGCCACCGCCTACGGCTGCTGGCTGGTCTATGCGGCGGGGGTGGAGTACCTGCTGCTGGTGGCGCTGCTCTACAGCCCCGGCATCTTCATCTACTGGAAGGCGCGCCAGCACCACGGCCTGCGCAGCCTCAACCGGCTGGAGCAGGGGATGACGGCGGCCCTGCTCGGCTGCGCCGTGCTGGCCTTCTACAAGGTGATGGACGGTACCATTCCCCTTCATTAATCGGCACAATAAAGAGATGGCCTGGCGCCATCTCTTTTTTTATGGGTATTGGCGGTCGAGTCGACCGCCAATTTATTAGCGAAGGAAATTTTATGCTGTTTGTGGGGTATCTGGTGTTGGGGGCCTTCGCGGGCATGCTGGCCGGGCTGTTCGGGATCGGGGGCGGGCTCATCATAGTGCCCGTGCTGGTGCTGAGCTTCCACGCCCAGGGCGTGGCCCCGGAGATCATCACCCACCTGGCACTCGGCACCTCGCTGCCCACCATGATCTTCACCGGTTTCAGCTCCCTGCGAGCCCATCAGGAGGCGGGGGCCGTCGACTGGGTGATGATACGGCGCCTCGGGGCGGGCATGCTGCTCGGGGCCTGGCTCGGCGGCATGACGGCAAATCTGCTGAGTGCCAGCACCCTCAACATCATCATCGGCTGTTTCGCCTGGACCATGGCGCTGCAGATGGGGCTCAACCTGAGGCCCAAGGCGGAACGTCGCATGCCGGGACCGGTTGGCACCGGGATCGCGGGCAGCATCATCGGCTGGATGTCGGCCCTCTTTGGCATCGGCGGCGGCTCGCTCACCGTGCCTTATCTGAGCTGGAACTCGGTGCCCATGCGCAACGCCGTGGCGGCTTCCGCCGCCTGCAGCATGCCCATCGCCCTGGCGGGCAGCCTGAGCTACCTCTACGCCGGCTGGGGGAACCCCGATCTGCCCGAGTGGAGTGCCGGCTACATTTATCTGCCGGCCTTGGTGGGCATCGTACTCACCAGCACCCAGTTCGCCCGGTTTGGCGCCAGGCTGGCACACCGGCTGTCACCCGCACGGCTCAAGCAGGCCTTCGCCCTCCTGATGCTGGTGGTGGGGGCCAAATTCATGCTGTTTAGCTGAACCCTTGGCCAGATTGTTGAAAAATAAGGCGAACGGCTCGCGCTGCGGCAGAAAGCCATTGCATTGACCGGCCAGTTTGCCTATTCTCCTCGCCGGTGGTCCTATTGGTCCTCTCGCATTGATAACCCGTCGACCTGGTCAGGACCGGAAGGTAGCAGCCAAGGCGGGGGACTCGAGTGCCGGGATGTGGCTGGTAGGGCCACCACTTGTTTTTGTAAATCAATAAGTTACAGCTAATCACCCTCTTCAGACCTCTTGGTAATCCACTTTGTGTGGATGGATCAGGAGTCTTCTAAGTGAATCTCTGGCTCTCTCCGCAAGGTATCTGGTACTACCGTAAGGTGACTGTGCTCCCATGTGGCCGCCGCAAAGACATCAAGAAATCTCTCCGTACTCGGGACAAGCTGGTCGCTCGTGAACAGGTGGCTCAGATGCTTGCCTGTGCGCGTTCTTGGGTAAAAACTGCGGCTGTCCAGCCAGAACCTCAGCCAAGCTCCCTGCCGGAGCCTCAGCGGCTACAGCAACAGACACCATCTGCGACCAAGCCAGCCCCTCAGTCAGTCCCTGCGGCTCCTTCTGCCATTGCATCCCCTGTACTTTCAGAACTCAGTGAGCGTTATCTGAAAGAGAAGACGTTGTCTTGGGCACCCAAAGAGCTCAGTAATCAGAAGAACTACATCGGCTACTTCATCAAGGCTCTGGGGGATAGATCTCCCACCGCTTACAGCAAGGCCGATGTGGTCAAGTTCAAGGACGAATTGCTGAATTCAGGCAAGAGCCCGACGACTATCAACAAGTATCTCCAGAAACTCTCTTTGTTGTTCGTCTGGCTGGGCAATCACCACGAGGGCATCATTAATCACTTCGCAGGGCTCAAGCTACAACGGGTCAAAGAGGTCAATTCTCGCAGCGGGTACACATCTGCGGAGAAACAGCGGTTGATCCAGTGGGCGAAGAAGCAGGAGCCATACCGCAAGTGGATAGCGTTGCTCGGCCTGTATACCGGAGCGAGAGCCAATGAGATTTGCCAGTTGTACGCGGACGATGTGCAACAGGTCGACGGGGTATGGTGCCTGAACATCAGGGACAATCGCCCAGACCAGAAGCTCAAGACGGTCAACAGTGCTCGCCTGATCCCTATTCACTCCTCGCTAATTGCTGGTGGCTTTATCGACTTCGTGCAGGAAAGGGCAGGAGGGCGTTTATTCCCTGAATTACCTCATCGACAGGACGGTTACAGCCATCTATGGGGTCAATGGTTCAGTCGTCATCGCCCGGTAGACAAAGACTTCCACAGCTTGCGGCATACCGTAGCAACAGAGTTGAAGGATCATGGGGTACCGTTACAGTACGCAGCCGCCATTTTGGGTCATACCAATGGTGCCATTAGCTATGATCGGTACGGTGGTGGGGTAGCCGTTGAGAAGCTACAAGCAGCTATAGAAGCGGCACTGTGAACGTACTACCTTGGAGAGCATCTCGTATGTACTTCAACCTAAGAAGAAATCACTATTTAGCTAGATGCTGATGAGCACAAGGAAGAGCACCAGTGGAACACCAGAGGCCTGATAAGGCACAACCTGATTTGAATGAGTTAAAAGAGCAAATTGCATTGGAGTACGGGCGATGCCTCCTCCAGTTGCAGCAGTTTGAATTGATGCTCAAAGCAACTCTGCCCACTCTGAAGGTGAGTGGGTTTTCCGATGAGTTGGCTGGTAACGTAGAACGCTACCGCCAAGAGTTAGGGTTTAAGACTATGGGCCAATTAGTTGGCCAGTGGAACCAGAGAACGACGTTGGAGGATGAGCAAGAAATTGATGATGATGCTCTGAACGGTCGAGCTTACTTCCGCTTCAGTTTTGGCCTGGAAGACGGAGAATGGATGAACGAAAGGCTCAAACAATTGGTAGAGTTAAGAAATGAGCTGGTCCATCATTTCCTGTCACGATTTGAGTTGACCTCGGAGGTCAGTTGTCAGGAAGCAATCAGCTATCTGGCGATGGCAGCCAACACCATCAAGGACAACAGAGAAACCTTGCATTCCCTCTTGGCTACCGCCGAAAAAGCCAAGAGCGAATTGTTCGAGTTTATGAGCTCTCCTCAGGGAGAGCATTTTTTACTCTCCGGAGTCTTACCTGGTGAACCTGCTGATAATTGGGAAAACACCACCATCATCCAACAGCCGAAATTCGAAGAACGTTCAAGAAGTTCGCCATGTTTGACCTCCAGCTCGTCACAAGCACATCCGAGGAAGGGGAAGCCTGCAAGAAGGTAGGAAATGGAGTACAACCAGAGTGCTCTTCAGAAGCTCCAAGTAATGCTTAGGTGCTGATGAAACTTGTATGTGTGGAGCCTGGGCTGGGGATTGCTGAAAGGCGAGTATTCCCTGTGCTGGGTGAATCGCCCCGGCTTCTCTAGACACTTTTGAGCCGTTCGAAATATTGCTTTTCACACTCTACTGGCGATAGCCCGTTGTTGAAACTGTGCCGACGCTTGGGGTTGTAAAACATTTCAATGTAATCGAACACATCCCGCCGGGCCTCCTCGCGATCCGCATAGGTTTTACGTCGGATCCGCTCGCGTTTTAGGAGCTGGAAGAAACTCTCCGCCACCGCGTTATCATGACAGTTACCACGTCTGCTCATGCTGGCCTTGAGCCGGTGCTCCCGCAAAAAATCCTGCCAGTCATAGCTGCTAAACTGGCTACCTTGGTCGGAATGAACCAACACTTCCTGCTCAGGTCGCCGTCGCCACACCGCCATCAGTAACGCGCTGATGGCTAGCTCTCGGTCGATCCTTGGCCTCATTGACCAACCAATGACTTGTCGTGAAAACAAATCCAATACTGCGGCCAGATAGAGCCAGCCTTCATGGGTTCGGATATAAGTGATGTCCGTTACCCAGACCTTATTTGGCTCAGTCACATCGAACTGGCGCTCAAGATGATTCGGTGCAACCACTGCCGGCTGGCCACCATAATGACCGGGACGGCGACGATAACCGGTTTGTGAACGTAAACCCTCATGACGCATTAATCGCGCCACCCGGTGTTTCCCGCAGGTCTCTCCCATCTCTCGCAGGTCATCCCGGATCTTACGATAACCATAGACGCCCCCGCTTTCTAGCCAACATTGCTTGATCTGGCCCAGGAGGCGTTGGTCTTCCAGGGCTCGGGCAGATAAAGGCTGGAGCTGCCAGGCGTAATAACCGCTCGGGTGGACATTCATCATTCGACACAGTCTGCGGATGGGATATGTGGACGCGTGCTCCCGGATGAAGGCGTACCTTACCCTGACAGCTTGGCAAAGTACGCGGCGGCCTTTTTTAAGATATCTCGCTCATCGGTGACGCGGCGCAGTTCAGCCTTGAGGCGCCTAATTTCGGCTTGCTGGCTGGAGTCATGCTGTTGCTGCACGTCGGGTTGGCTGTAGCGCCTGATCCAGGCGTAAAGACTATGGCTGGAAACACCAAGCCGCTCAGCAACCTCTGCCACTGGGTAATTCCGCTCAGTCACTTGCTTGACGGCGGCCAATTTGAATTCTTCCGTGTAACGTTGCTGTTTGCTCATAACACCTCCTGAATGACCTCAGTTTGAGGCTCTTGGGGTGTCTAGGAAAGTAGGGGCGATTCACACTGTGGTCATGATATTGCCGAGAATAAACCATCTATGGTGCACCCCGTAAGGGGACTGTTTTAATACTGCAAATAAATAATTATGGGGCAATAGGTCATGATAACGATATTGAATAATGTGTCAGTGCTAAATAGCTTCTGAACGTATTGCCATTGCCTCGGCTGATTGCATGAAATAAATCGCGTCAGGCTCAACTCTGGCGAGGTGTTTTTTTAAATAGGCCACTCGGCATGACAACAAGGAAGAGTACAAGTAAACCATGCAAGCCATTGAAGAGATCCTTGCCATGCAGATCCTCGCTGAGTATCGGGGTACAGGTAGAGATCAAGAAAACAACAGAGAACAGGAACAAATATCTCCCCCGTAAACCAATGTCACGGGCTCTCATGACGGCCAGATTGATATTCGCATAGCCGACCAATAAAAATAACGCCACCATGCCTGCTATCAGTGGCATTGCCATTTTTGCAATGTTGCTGGCAATTAAGTCATGTGCCAGGGTACCTGTGCCCAAGGTAGTCATTAATGCGGAGAGAACAATAAAAAATAACAGGAGCATGTAGCCAATATAGCCACGCCTCTGCAAACACTTGTTCATCAAGCCGGTAAAAAGTCTCGATAACATGAGGTATATCCTGGTGGTGAGAGAGAAGAGACCCCAAACATAGGGGCACTCGCATGCCCCATCTGAATGAGGATGATCAATCGTTCATGATTGCGCGAACAGTGCCATCTTCTTCGACGGTGCAGACGGCAACATTGCCATTATCACCTCGCATCTCAACGTCGAACATGCCATCACCAGTGTATTGGGCACGACCGGCTTCCACTGCCTTGGGGCTGACCTCCCACTCTGCGGCAGTTTCATGAACACAGTTGCTCAAGGCGTGGCGGCCCAGGGTTCGAGAGGATGGCTTGTTGCCCGGAAGCGGGTTGACCAGAACATCCATTAATCCCCCCTGGCTATCCAGGACACAGCTGAATTCGAAGCGATCGCCATTGCTGCGTGATAGCTGCCCGGTGACGGAGGTACCTGAGCGGGAGTCCATGATCTGGACTCGTTTTTGTACAGCATCACCATATCCACGGTCGCTAAGCGCGTCGTTACAGGCGGCTTGAGGATTGGCATTGACGATGGAGGAGGTCAGCAAGACGCCCATCAATAACGCAGTTTTAGTCAATTTCATGTTCAGTTCCTGCAGAGTAAGGGAATTAATAACCAGACAGGCCGCTGGTATCTATATCACGGGTGGCCTCTTGTTCCATTTTTCGATAATAGTCATCCTGTCTTTTGTCATGCGGCTGTTTTTTTGTGGCTTTCTCCGCATCTTTTATGGTTCTTTGCATATTGGCTTGGCAGATATTAAATCCATCACGCCATGCATTGGCATAGTCGGGCTCTTTACGAAATTGCGCATCGTTCTTGGTATAGGTATCCAGATAGCTGCCTGCAGCCTGATTGCCACTGTGGCAACCATCTTCATACCCTTGCGCATAGGCTTGGCTATAGCCTTTAGACCTCATTTCGTCATATTGACTGACGCAGCCTGCCAAGAGGGTACAGGTCAGGCTGGTCAGGAGGATTATATGTTTCATCGGAAGGATCCTGCATGTCAAAAGTGATAGTTAACACCAATATCAAAACCATCCGCATCGACGTTCTTACCTTGGACAGGGGATGCATCCATATAATTATAGCTGGCACTGATTTCCAGGTTTTTTGTGATTAGATAACCTAACGTCAGGCCATATTCTATGGCGGAGTTTTTCTGACCATGTTGATCCAGTTTCGCGACCCCAATGCGTGGCATAACAGATAAGCCGGCAATATCAAACCGATGGCCTATCCCCAGATCCATGAAAGAGATATCTGTCTGGGTGCTGTGTATATCTCCTTGCATATCAACATAGCTGTGTCCACTTCCTGTCGTTTTCCCTGTGCTGACACTGATATCCATCAGCCCAAGATCATATCCTCCTTGAATGAAAAATCCGTAGGTATTTTTGCCATCTAGTTGGCTATGAAGATGCTGAAATCCGCTACCGATATAGGGTTCAGCACTTGCACAGGTCGTCACCAAAAGCGCACTCGTCAGCATGCTGTATAATACTTTGTTCATTGTTTTTGCCTTTTTAAGAAATAGCTATTCGAGGCTTATCGAGAGTTGGTAGGGAACTCGTTTATCTATGTTGTCCCCCATATTGAAAACGTGAATGATGAAATCACCATCATAGGGCAATAACAAGCTGGCACGGTTGCCTTCACTGGAGCCGTCATAAAGACTGACACCGTCAAGCGTGGTGATATTGAAATAGGTTGCTTCCTGGTCTCTCAAGGACAATCTGACTTTCAGTTTCTGTTCTGCCCTGCCACGCAGTCTGTAAGCGTTGGCATCACGTTTAATCACTACATCTTGATACGATATCCCTGTCGTACCCTTCAAGAAATGCACATCGTAGGTTTTATCTGCGGCAGATGCGTAGTCCATGGACATGGCCAACAGTAAAGGCAGTGCGAGACGATAAAAAAACATAATTTAAATCCGTATTACCAGACGATGTAGATGATTATAAATGCCATCTCAAAATGGGCTGTCAATTCTGATCAGGAGCGCATTCAATATGGCCATGCCATTCCTGGCAACTATTACCGCGGCTTGCCATATCACTGTGTCTGGCGTTATGGGCCCGAGATTTATTATGTTCTGCACGGTTAGCCCGTTCGCTCTCTTGTTCTGCCTTATGGTTTTTATGAACACCATAGGCTATTCCACCCACGGCCGCCGCAGCAGCGGCACCCAACAAGACTTTCTGGCCAGTCGACATATGATCGATGTCCGCGCATCCGGCCAGGATGAGAGAGCATGAAATCATGGAGATGCAAAGTAATTTTTTCATGGTATATCCTATCAATTCGGTACGAGTAGTAATTAATGCACATTCTATGTGTGACAGTCGGTTATTTCTCCGTCATGCGATTCAAGTTTTTTGCGAACTTTCTGAACGAGTCTTCATAGGCAGGAAATTTATTTTTTCCCAAGAACACATAGTCATCCAGTTCAATATTGCCATGCCAGTAGAGCTTGGTAATATCAAGAAACCATTGTTGGACCTCCGGGCTATCCAAGGGGATCCTGTGATAGCTATCATCGGCCAATGTTGTCTTTGTGGCGGATACCATATCCGACTGGAATTGATTCACAATGGCGATGTTGCCAAAGTCACTTTCCAGAACCTCTACAGGAGTCTTCTCTGCTGCGTGAGTCACTGGGCTCATCATCAAAAAGACTGGCAGGAATATGGTCATTAAATAAATGTTTTGTTTCTTCATGTTATTCTCAAATATTGATGCTTTATTAATGGTCAGTAGAAATAGAAATGTGCTTTCGAGTTATCATGGTATGAGCGTGGCACTGCTTGATTATCTGCCAACCCATGCTACGCGTTTCGTATTTCCATGTTACCCTGCGGGATAGACTCATTCCCGGAAAGGGCTGTCATCATTCATGGCGATAGTTGCCATCCCGATCCTTGTAAACGCGACCGTGTTGTATATTGCCATGTTGATCAACATATTCATGCTGGGCATTATCATGTGGAT
The DNA here is from genome assembly GCF_019048365.1 of Aeromonas sp. FDAARGOS 1415. Lineage (NCBI taxonomy): Bacteria > Pseudomonadati > Pseudomonadota > Gammaproteobacteria > Aeromonadales > Aeromonadaceae > Aeromonas > Aeromonas sp. FDAARGOS 1415. The sequence continues at coordinate 3,385,127 of NZ_CP077363.1, forward strand.
GGTGAGCCGGAGCTGTCATACCGGCCAGGATCGCTCCCGTTGCACTGGATAACAGGAATCTATCGGTTGCAGAGATATTGTCAGTCGAAGCGCAGCCAGACGCTGCGATGGAAAACATGACTGACACGGCCAGGGATAATGTAGACGCTCTCATGATATCAACACCTCATAATGGTATTTGCTACTCCCACCTCCCTTGTGCTGGCTCATCCTTATGGGTGACCTCGATGGACCCTGCCACCGCCTTCAGCTACTTGAGAAGGGACATCACCTGTTATGTGTATGATAGGCAGGGTCAGGGGCTTTCCATAGTCATAAAAAGCCATAAAAATTTAGCAAAACACTGATTTTAAATGGTTTTAATTTTAACTGTAAAATGGATGCCACTTCATAGACGCGAAGAGGTGGGAAAGAACCCCGAGTGTGGCGCGTGGCCAGGGGGGAGAGAGGGGCTGATGGCGGGTCAATTCGTCTGCAAACCTGCGACGGTCAGGTGGGAGAGGTGATGATGCATGTGGGCGCGTAAAACACGCAGGCCGTGCTTGAGCGGCCGGAGAGTGGAACAAGAATATAGAGGTCACCTGGGGTTGAGAAACCAACGACCGACTTTTGTCGCAGCCCCCGTGAGAGGGAATATCAAGGCTACGACAGGGGGAAGTAAATATTGAAAGAGAACAACTCCGTATCTGGATAACATGTGAGAAGGGCAGAGACGCTCCCTATTTATTGCCAAGCAATGGTGTGGCAGGAAACAACCTATGGGAAAAACTGAACCAGCCGTTCTGCTGTACCAGGATAACGTCATGGTGCGGCGTTTTTTGGAACATGGCGATATGGTTTTTTGTGAGTGGAACCCAAGTGTAATTAACGATGGTATAGTCTGACTGGAGCTGGTTGTAATTGTTAAGTGCTGAGTGCTGGCCATTCCCCTTATTCAACTGTCGTCTCTCGGAAACGAAAAAAATAAATTGATTCATGAAAGCAACCTGCCAGCCGTCTACCTGCCACTTGGCTTTCGTCGCCGGTTCTTCCTCAATGATACTGAGCATGCCCCAACGACAGACTCCCTGATAATCTATACCTGCGGTGTTCATCTTCATTTCATAATTACAGCCAAAGCTGTCAATTGAAATGGCGGTGACAATCAACACGAGCAGGCTGAGTGGTAACCAGAGTAGCCAATGGGATATTGCCTTAGTGACTTTCTTCATTTTTCTCTTCTCGTAAATTGAGAATGTTTCGTTGACTCAACTTTATCTTAACCGGACCTGAAATAAGCCAAAGCGTGTCACCGCTTTCATCCAGGGTAAGTTGATCTCTTGTCTGGGTTTGTTCGGTATCCAGAGCGCAGATGATATTGCCATTATCATCCTGACAATCCACCGTCAGCCATTCGGATGCGGATATTAATCCTAATAATGCCAGCAAGGTGAGCGAGAGCACATTGACAGACAATAGTATTCTTTTAAGCCAGAAAGTAGATTCCGGTAGTCGAGATGCAGAAGAAGGTGTTTCCTGAGCTCTTGGGGCGGATATTTCATACTCGGGTTGGGGAGAGCGTTCGAGGGGGACCATCAGATTCAGAATATAACCCTTCTTGGGAATACTTCTGATCTCCAGCTCCATGTCCAGTCCCAGCAAATGGCGACGAAGATTGGCAATGGCAACAGTCAGCGAGTTGGGGCTGATCGGCCGCCCCTCCCAGCCTATGAACAATAGATGTTCTTTATCGTGAAGCTCCCCGGCATGCTCCAGCATAAAAGCAAACAACAGCGTTTCAGCACTGGGCAACCGGATCTCCTTCGCCTGATCGCTGCGTTTGAGCGACCGGTGGAGGCAATCAAGCTGGCAACTGCCAAACCAGAGTTGCTTGGGGGAAATATATTGTAATGTCACGATAAAACCTGATAACGGCGAACTTAGCGTATTAGGCTAGCGTGACTCATGTAAAAAAGAAATACCGTGCAGGGCTGAACTCCTGTGCGCCTAGCCTGGACGCGAGTGAGAGATAACGGGCCGTGTTTCTGTTTGATACCCTATGCGAGTACGTGGCGCCCTCGTCGGTGAACACAGGGTGTCAGGGCACAAGGCAGGAGAAGGCGACGGTACCCGAAGCGAGCGTGTTCCTTCACGCTCGCCTGTGTCCCGGTTGCCGCTGCTACCCGTGCCACTGCCTGGCTTGAGCAGGGCCGGGAGCATCACTCGGGCTGGGCGGCGGCCTGGCGCTTGAAGGGGCCGGACTTGTTGGCCTTGCGGTGTTCCGAGACCAGGATCAGCAGGCGCTGCAGGGCGATGAAGCTAAACAGCAGCAGGCCGATGATGATCTTGGTCCACCAGGAGCTGAGGGTGCCGTCGAAGTTGATGTAGGTCTGGATCAACCCCTGGATCAGCACCCCAAACAGGGAGCCGAAGACGGTGCCCACCCCGCCGCTCAGCAGGGTGCCGCCGATGACCACGGCGGCGATGGCATCGAGCTCCACCCCGACCGCGGCGAGCGGATAGCCCGCCGAGGTATAGAGCGCGAACACGATGCCCGCCAGGGTCGCCAGGGTGGTGGAGAGCAGGTAGATGCGGATGGTGGTGCGGCGCACCGAGATCCCCATCAGGGCCGCCGAGGTGGCATTGCCGCCGATGGCATAGACGTTGTTGCCAAAGCGGGTGCGGTTGGCGAGCAGGATGCCGAAGACCACCACCGCCAGCATGATGAGGGCCAGCAGGCTCAGGCGACCGCCCCCCGGTATCTTCCACGACAGGCTCGACAGGTAGGTGAAGGTGGGGTGATCGATGGGCAGGGACTGCTCGGAGATGAGGAAACTGGCCCCCCGCAGGAAGAACATGCCCGCCAGGGTGATGATGAAGGCGGGGATCTTCAGGGTGTCGATGAGCCAGCCCATGAGGGCGCCGAAGCCCGCTCCCAGCACCAGCACCAGGGGGATGGCCAGCACGGGGCTGACCCCGAGATCCCCGATGAGCTTGGCCAGCAGCACGCCGGTGAAGGCGATGACGGCCCCCACCGACAGATCGATGCCCCCCGAGAGGATGACGAAGGTCATGCCCACCGCCACTATCCCCAGAAACGCGTTGTCCGTCAGTATGTTGCAGATGATGCGGGTGGAGAGAAAGGCGGGGAAGGAGGCCAGGCAGAGCAGGTAGCCCACCAGAAACACCATGATGGTCACCATCAGGGGGAGGTTGCGCTTAAACATGACGAGTCCCTCGCTGGAAGAGGTGATTGAGGGCCGGCGACTGCATGACGAGCACCGCCAGCACCACCATGGCCTTGACGATCTGGTTCCACTGGGGCTGGTAGCCGGAGAGCAGGATCCCGGTATTCACCCCCTGGATGATCAGTATGCCGATCAGGGAGAGGGCAAGGTTGAAGCGCCCCCCCATCAGGGAGGTGCCTCCTATCACCACCGCCAGAATGGCGTCCATCTCGAGCCAGAGCCCGGCGTTGTTGGCATCGGCACCCCGGATGTCGGCGGCGACTATCATGCCGGCGACAGCGGCCATCATACCGCTCAGCAGGTAGGTGGCGATCACTACCATGGGGGTGTTGAGCCCGGCGTTCTTGGCGGCCTTGATGTTGATCCCCACCGCTTCGATGAAGAGGCCGAGGGCGGTGCGCTTGGTCAGCAGCCAGATGAACAGGGCCATCCCCAGGGTGATGATGACCGGGGTGGGCAGGTAGAAGAGGGCGCCGCTGCCGATCCAGGCCAGGGCGTCGTTGTTGAAGGTGATGATCTGCCCCTCGGTGATGAGCTGGGCGATGCCCCGGCCTGCCACCATGAGGATCAGGGTGGCGACGATGGGCTGGATCTTGAACACCGCCACCAGCAGGCCGTTCCACAGGCCGCACAGGAGGCCCACCCCGATGACGGAGGCGAGAATGACCGGCAGGCTGTGACCGCCGGTAGCCAGGCTGGCCATGGTGGCCCCGCTGATGGCCATCACGGCCCCCACCGACAGATCGATGCCGCCGGTGGCGATGACCAGCGTCATGCCGAGGGCGAGCAGGGCCACGGGGGCGCAGCGGTTGAGGATGTCGATGAGGCTGCCAAACAGTCGGCCATCCTGGATGTGGATGGCGAAGAAGTTGTCGGCGACCAGGGCATTGATGAGCAGCACGCACACCAGGGCGACACATTGGGCCGAGCCCGTGGGCCAGGGCCGGCGGGGGCGGCTGGTCCCCTTGGAGAGGGGAAGAGTGGATGACGTCATATCAGGCCTCGCATGCAATGGCGTTCATGATGGCAGGGACGCTGAGGGCGTCCGTTGCAAGCTCTGCCACCTGTTTTCGATCGCGCAGGACTATCACCCGATCGGCGTAGCCCACCAGTTCTTCGAGCTCCGAGGAGATGACCAGCAGGGCCAGCCCGTTGGCGCAGAGGGATTCGATGAGTCGGATGATCTCGGCGTGGGCCCCCACGTCGATGCCCCGGGTGGGTTCGTCCAGGATCAGGAACTGCGGCTTGGTCAGCAGCCAGCGGGCCAGCAGCACCTTCTGCTGGTTCCCCCCGGAGAGAAACTGGATGGGCTGCTCCGGCCCCGGGGTCTTGATAGCCAGCTGGGCGATGAGGCGGGCGGTGATCTCGTCCTGCTCCTTGCGAGACAAGGGGCGCAGCCAGCCCCGCTGGGCCTGCAGGGCCAGCACCATGTTTTCCCGCACCGAGGCCGAGGCGATGATGCCGGCGCTCTTGCGATCCTCCGGGCAGAAGCCGAAGCCGTGGGCGGCGGCCTGGCGCGCACTGCGGATGGTCACCGGCTTGTCCCGCACCCGGCACTCGCCGCTGTCGCTCGGCACTATGCCGAACATCAGCTCGGCGGTCTCGGTGCGACCGGATCCGAGCAGGCCGGCCAGGCCCACGATCTCCCCGGGCATGACGTCGAGGCTGAAGGGGGCAAGGACCCCGCGCTTGCCATAGTCCCTGAACGACACCATGGGCTGGCTGCTGCGCAGGGTCTTGCCCGCCCGCTTGAGGGCGTTGTCGTCCAGCTCGCGCCCCAGCATCATCTTGACCAGCTCCAGTTGCGGCAGCGCCTGGGTGTCGCGGGTGCCGACCAGCTCGCCGTTGCGCAGCACCGTGATGCGATCGCTGATGGCGTAGACCTGGTCGAGGAAGTGGGTGATGAAGACCAGGCTCACCCCCCGATCCCGCAGGCTCTTCATCAGGGCGAACAGCATCTGGACCTCGCTGGTGTCGAGGCTGGCGGTGGGTTCGTCCAGGATCAGGATCTTGGCGGACAGGGAGACCGCCCGGGCGATGGCCACGATCTGCTGCATGGCGACCGAGTAGTGACCCAGGGGCAGGGTGACGTCCATCTCGAAGCCGTGGCTGGCCATGATGGCGCTGGCCTGCCGGGTCATGGCGGCCCGGTCGATGAAGCCGAAACGGCGGGGCTCGTGGCCGATGAAGAGGTTGTCGGCCACCGACATGTTGGGCAGGAGATTGACCTCCTGGTAGACAGTGCCTATTCCCAGGCGCTGGGCGTGGGCTGTGTCCGTCGGGGAGATGGGGACGCCATCGAGCTCGATGCGTCCCGCATCACGCTGATAGACGCCGGTGAGGGTCTTGACCAGGGTGGACTTGCCGGCCCCGTTCTCGCCGAGCAGCGCCATGATCTCCCCCCGTCGCAGGGAAAAATCCACCTGGTGCAGGGCCCGTACCCCGGGAAAGGCCTTGCAGATCCCCCGGGCGTGCAACAGGACATCGCGATTGTTTTCTGACATGGAAATGGGCTCTCCGATATAACACGCCATATAAGCACTCGGGCATATATGGCGTGTTATTTGACAGGCTGTTTCAGAGGGTGGCCGGTATTAATAGCCCATGTCTTTTTTCAGTTCGAGCTGGGCCTGGGCGCTCTCCGGCTCAAACAATTTGGACTCTGTCTTGATCTGTTTGGGAGGCAGGGTGCCATCTTTTTTATAGGCCAGCAGGGTGTCAAAGGCGGGGCCAGCCATATTCGGCGTGAGTTCCACCGAGGCGTTGGCTTCACCTGCTATCATCGCCTTGAATATATCCGGCACGCCGTCGATGGAGATGATCTTGATATCCTTGCCCGGTTTGAGCCCCGCTTCCTTGATGGCCTGAATGGCCCCGATGGCCATGTCATCGTTGTGGGCGTAGACGGCGCAAATATTCTTGCCGCCGTTTTCCGCCTTGATGAAGCTCTCCATCACCTCCTTGCCCTTGCTGCGGGTGAAGTCGCCGGACTGGGTGCGGATGATCTTGATGGTGGGCACGGCCGCGACGGTATCGAGGAAGCCCTTCTTGCGGTCCAGCGCCACGCTGGCCCCGACGGTACCTTGCAATTCAACGACGTTGCAGGGCTTGCCATCCTGCTGCTTGATGAGCCAGTTGGCCGCCACCGCTCCTTCGTGGACGCTGTCTGCGGCGACCCCCGTCATGAAGAGGGAGTCATCCTTGACCGTGATATTGCGATCCAGCAGGAACACGGGGATCTCGGCCTCTTTTGCTTCCTGCAATACCGGGTCCCAGCCTGTCTGCACCACGGGGGCAATAAAGATGGCGTCCACGCCCTGGGCAATAAAGGAGCGAATGGCCTTGATCTGGTTCTCTTGTTTCTGCTGGGCATCGGCAATCTTCAGGGTAATGCCGCGTTTCTGTGCCTCGCTCTTGGCCACCGAGGTTTCTGCCGCCCGCCAGCCGGACTCAGACCCTATTTGTGAGAACCCCACCGTCATGTCCGCAGAATAAGCGGAGGCAGAGAGAATAAGGGTGCTGATAATGCCCGCCAGTTTCACTTTCTTATACATGTGACACTCCTTTGTGATGCATGGTGAAATAAACCGGATCGCGTCAGGTTTTTATTGTTCGGGTCAAGGTTATAGGCTCGCGAATTTAACGACGGGAGGTGGCTCACAGAAAGTTTTCAGCAGCACGATGCTTCATACAAACAGCAGAAGAGTTCATACCTCAGGCGGGGGCTGCATTGATTTTTCTGCATATTTATTTTTGTCGGCGACCATTGTGTCCAGAGTCGTGCAGGGCGAGAGGCACGGTGGCGGGTCGTTTCCGCCTGAAGGAACACCCAGGCTCAAGGACGAGGGGTTGGCTCCTTGGTGGTAAAGGAACGGGCGCAGCAGCACCTCGAAGTCGGGAGAAAAAGCTGGGCTGAGCGGGCATGGCTCGTGTCCGCCATGTCAGAACGCGCGCGGGCGGCCAACACGGCCACCCGCCGGGTTCAGGTGTCGGCCTGCGCGAGAAACGCCTTCATGGCGGGGGTGACGCTGTGCTTGCGGGTGATGAAAGCGATGGTGCCGGCGCTCGCATCGCTCAGGGGGTGGCAGGGCAGCTGGAACAGCCGCCTGGCGGTGGCGGCGATGCCGGCGCTGACCACGGCGCGGCCGAGCCCGTGGCTCACCCCGTTGACCAGGTGGAACAGGGAGTCGGTCTCCAGCACCACCCGCAGGCTGAGCTGCTGGCGGGCGGCCGCGTCATCGAGGTAGCGGCGAAACTGCATGGTGCTGCTCGGCAGGATCAGGGGGAGATCCTGCAAGTCCGCCAGCTTCAGGGGCTGGTGCTCGCCGAGGTGCGGGGGCAGGGGACCCAGCAGCGCCATGGGGTTGGGGTGGCGCAGCTGGACGTCGAGGGCCCGGCGCTGGTGCTCGGTGAGCAGCTCGTCAAAGCCGAGGCCGATGTCGACCCGGTGCAGATCCAGCTGCTGGAGCAGGGTGCCGTGGGTCATCACGCTGAGGTGCAGGCTGACGTTGGGGAAGGCGTCGTTGAACCCCTTGAGCAGCGGCATGATGTCGATGCTGGACTGGGGCACCACGCCGATGCGCAGGGCCCCCGAGAGCCCGCCGCTGAACAGGCTCAGCTCCTGGCGCAGGGCGTCCTGCTCCTGCAGCATCCGTTCGGCGTGGCGCAGCACCACTTCCCCCGCCTGGGTGAGTGCCACGAACTGGCTGTTGCGCACCACCAGCTCGGTGCCGAGGGACTTTTCCAGGGCGGTGATGCTGGCCGACAGGGTCGGCTGGGTGATGAAGCAGGCCTTGGCCGCCTTGGCGAAGTGACGGTGCTGGGCCAGCTCGTGGAAATAGTGCAGCTGCTTGATGTTCATGTTGGGAGGGCCGGAAGGGGCGGTGGCTGACAAAGTTAATCAATCGACATGGGGATGGCAATAGAACTTCTCTATGGGTGGATAGATTTGTTTCATTGGTTTTGACCCGCCGGCTTATCTAAACTTGAGGCCCGAATACACGTTATAAGCGTCTCGTATGATCCCTATCAATTCACGGTTGCCCAGGCTGGATGAGCTGGTGGAAGAGGTGGCCGTGTCTGTCAACATCAACGGCATCAACCACGCCGTCATGATGGCCACCCCGGACGATCTCGACGATTTTGCCATCGGCTTCCTGTTCGTGGAGGGCATCATCGGGGGCAACCACGATGTGCACGACATCCAGAGCACCCCGTCCGAGCACGGCATCGTGCTCGACATCACCATCGCCAACCGCTGTCTGGCGGCCCTGGGGCAGCGCAAGCGCCGCCTGGCCGGGGCGAGCGGCTGCGGCATCTGCGGGGTGGAGGCCATGGAGCATGCGCTGCCCGCACTGACCCCCTTGCCCCCGGCCGAGCCCTTTGACACCGGCCGTCTGCGGGACTTGCGCGATCGCATCGCCCCCTGGCAGTGCAAGGCCCGCCAGAGCGGGGCCCTTCATGCCGCCCTGGCCCTGGACGAGCGGGGCGCCATCCTGGCCTGCCGGGAGGACATCGGGCGGCACAACGCCCTGGACAAGCTCATCGGCATGCAGCTGCGCCAGCCCGTGCGGGCGGCCACCCTGGCCATCACCAGCCGCTGTGGCAGCGAACTCATTCACAAGGCGGTGCAATTTGGCGCCGCTCACCTCATCAGCCTTGCCTCTCCCAGCCAGCTCGCGGTGCGGCTGGCGTTGAAATACAACCTGACCCTCATTCATGTGCCCCGATCCGATGCCCCGGTCTGCTATGCCAGCCCCCGCGCCCAGGATCAGTTCGGAGACTCCCATGTCCAGTCATATTGAGAAACCGGCCAAGGCCGGCGGCTTTTCCTCCCTGCAGTCCACCTTCAAGCAGGTGCTGCGCAGCCAGAAGACCCGGCAGAACATCAAGAACCTGCTGCGGGTCAACCAGACCGACGGCTTCGACTGCCCGGGCTGCGCCTGGGGTGACAACAAGCAGGGGGCCTTCCAGTTCTGCGAGAACGGTGCCAAGGCGGTGGCCTGGGAGTCCACCGGCAAGACGGTGGGGGCCGACTTCTTCGCCGAACATTCGGTGCGCCGCCTCGCCACCCAGAGCGACTACTGGCTCGAATACCAGGGGCGACTGACCGAGCCCCTGCGCTACAACCCGGCGACCGATCACTACGAGCCGATAAGCTGGGATCAGGCATTTGCCATCATCGCCGACAAGCTGAGCAGCCTGGCCAGCCCCGACGAGGTGGAGTTCTACACCTCGGGACGCGCGAGCAACGAGGCCTCCTACCTCTATCAGCTGTTCGGCCGCCTCTTTGGCACCAACAACTTCCCGGACTGCTCCAACATGTGTCACGAGGCGAGCGGCGTGGGGCTCATCCAGTCCGTCGGGGTGGGCAAGGGTACAGTGGTGCTCGATGACTTCGACGCCGCCAAGGCCATCTTCGTGTTCGGCCAGAACCCGGGCACCAACCACCCGCGCATGATGAACGCCCTGCGCAAGGCGGCGCGCCAGGGGTGTCAGATCGTCACCTTCAACAACTTGAAAGAGGTGGCCCTCGAGCGCTTCGCGAGCCCCCAGAGCCCGGCGGAGCTCCTGACCCCGGCGGCCACCACCATCAGCCACCAGTACCTCACGCCCAAGCTCGGCGGCGACATGGCGGCCATTCGCGGCATGGCGAAGTACATCCTGGAAGAGGAGGGGGGGCGCATCGATCTCGCCTTCATCGAGCAGCACACGGCGCACTTTGAGCGCTACCTTGAGCATGTCAAGGCCACCGAGTGGGCACAGATAGAGGCGCAGTCAGGGCTCGGTCGCGAGGAGATCACCCGGGCGGCGCAGATCTTCGCGCGTAGCGAGAGCGTGATCAGTTGCTGGGCCATGGGGATCACCCAGCACAAGCACTCGGTCGACACCATTCGCGAGATCGTCAACCTGCACCTGATGTGCGGCCAGATCGGCAAGCCGGGGGCCGGGCTCTGTCCTGTGCGCGGTCACAGCAACGTCCAGGGCAACCGCACCATGGGGATCAACGAGAAACCCAACGCCGCCTTCCTCGATCGTCTGGAGCGACGCTTCCCGGTGGGGTTCAAGCGCACGCCGGGGCACAACGTCTACGAGGCGCTCAAGGCCCTGCACGGCGGCAGGAGCAAGGTGCTGGTGTGCCTTGGGGGCAACCTGGCGGCCGCGGCGCCGGATACCGAGTTCACCTATGAGGCGATGCGAAGGAGCGAGCTCAACGTGCAGATCAGCACCAAGCTCAACCGCAGCCACCTCATGGTGTCAAAAGATGCCCTGATCCTCCCCTGTCTGGGTCGCACCGAGCTCGATCTGCAGCGCACCGGCGTCCAGAAGATCACGGTGGAGGACACTTTCAGCATGGTCCACGCCTCCACCGGCATGAACGAGCCCGTCTCGCCGCTCTGCCTCTCCGAGATCGACATAGTCGCGCGCATGGCCGAGGCGACGCTCGGCAGCGAGCGGGTGGACTGGCTGGCCCTGCGGGATGACTACGGGTTGCTGCGGGATCTCATCGAGGAGACCATCGCGGGCTTTGGCGACTTCAACCGCCGCATCGAGGAGCCCTGCGGCTTCCACCTGGAGAACAGTGCCGCCCTGCTGCGCTGGAACACCCCAAGCGGACGCGCCGAATTCAGGGCGAGCCGGTTGCCGGCCTCCATCCTGCCCGAATGCACCAGCCACGCGGAGCAGATGGTGGGCGAGCCCGTGCTGCTGCTGCAGAGCCTGCGCTCCCACGATCAGTACAACACCACCATCTATGGCATGGACGATCGCTATCGCGGCATCAAGGGGCGGCGGAACGTGGTCTTCATGAACGAGGAGGATGCCCGCATGCTGGGGCTTGCCGAGGAGCAGCGGGTGGACATGGCGGCCATCTGCAACGACGGGCGCGAGCGGGTGGTGCAGGGCTTTAGCGTCATCTTCTACGAGATCCCGCGGGGCAACATCGCGGCCTACTACCCGGAGACCAACCCCCTGGTGGCCATCGAGAGCATCGGGGAGGGTTCTTTCACCCCTACCTCCAAGTCGGTGCCCGTGCTGGTGACCCCCAGCAAGGCAGAGGTCGAGAGCCTCGCGGTCACTGTGTGATCGTCCACTCCCGCTCCCGGCCTTGTTCAACCCCTGCCATGGCAGGGGTTTTTTATGGCGAGCCCAGAAGCATCCTGCGCTCAGGACCGACGGGGCGGATCAGTCTGACGCCACCACCACGCAGTTTCTGCCTCCGTGCTTGGCGTCGTAGAGCGCCTTGTCCGCCTGCTTGAGCACGGCGGCGAGATCCCCCGATTGCGCCCCCCAGTGGGCGACCCCGAGGGAGAGGGTGATGTGGCCTGCCGTCTCCATCTCATGGCTGGCCACCCGGGTGCGCAGCCGCTCGGCGATGGCTGCGGCCTGGCTCAGGGAGACCCCGGGCAGCAGCAGCAGGAACTCCTCGCCGCCGCTGCGGCACAGGGCGGCCCCGGCGCGCTGCTCCTGGCGCATCAGATCCGCCAGCGCGATGATAACGGCATCCCCGACGTCGTGGCCGAAGCGGTCGTTGATGCTCTTGAAGTGGTCGATGTCGAGGGCGATCACGGCCAGGGGCTGGTGCTCGTCCTGGTAGCCATCCAGCATCTGCTGCATCGCCCGGCGGTTGAAGAGGCCGGTCATTGGGTCGGTGTGGCTGGCGGTGTGCAGCTTGTCGATCTTGGTGTTGAGTAGCCCCAGCCCCTTGAGGATGGCGTGCTTGAGCTGGGCGGCCTCGAAGTACCAGGCGCGGATACCGGAGATATTGGTGGCGGCCTCCTGCTGATCCATCAGCCTGGCCCGGTTGGCCAGCTGGCGCAGCGGCCTGGCGATGATGGTGGCAGAGAGCCAGATGAAGAAGAGGATGAAGAGGGTCACCGGAACCATCCCCTTCAGGATGCCGATCATCTGCTGATCGAGCCCCGCCAGGGTGGCGCTGCGGGGACGCTGTGCCACCACGCCCCAGCCGGCACCGGTCACCGGAGCGAAGCCCGAGAGCATCTCGTTCCCGTCGGAGTTTCGCACGGCCAATGCCCCTTGCTCACCCTGCAACACCTCGTCCACCACCCGGTTGGCCCCCACCTTCTGGCCGATGCGCTCGGGATCCGGGTGGTAGATGAGCGTGCGCTGGCGATCTACCACATAGAGATAGGAGCCATCCTGGTAGTAGTGCTGGCCCAGCAGGTGGGAGAGCACGCTGGCGGACTCCAGGTAGATGGTGCCGGCGACATAGCCCAGGTAGCGCCCATCCGCCGCAAAGACGGGGTAGGAGAGGCTGATGAGGTAGTTGCCGGAGAGGGAGACGAGGGGGTCTGAGATGACCGGCTTCTGGTTCTTCAGGGTGCGGCGGGCATTGGGGGAAGTGAGTTTGGCCCCCTTCACATTCAGGGTCTCGGGGGAGACGGCGATGATGGTGGAGTCTGTGTTGACCACGGCCACCGAGTTGAAGGTGTTGGTGCGCCTGCGCAGCTGGGTCACCTCCTGCTCGAGTCCGGCGATGTCATCGGCCTGCAGCAGGGGGGCGAGCTGGCTGGCGCTGTAGGCGAGCTGTCCCTGGGCGGCGCTCAGCATGGCATCGGCGGAGGCGGCCAGCTTGGCGGCATAGACCCGGTTCGCTTCCAGGGTGTTGTCGATCAGCAGTTGCCGCTGAGCCTGGTGGATGGCGTAGAAACTGTTGCCGAAGGTGGCCAGCACGCCGATGACGGCAAGGGAGAGGATGAGGCGATGAAGATCAAACCTCAGCAACCAGTGAGAGTGCATGAAAGAAACGGATCCTTGTCGTGGGTGCCTGGCAGGGTGGCACGATTCTAAGGGTGGGGGCCACGCAACGCCACCCTTAATGTGGCACTCAGGTGGCACTCTGCCGTGCGTTTTCGTCACCGGCTGTCGCCAGGCTCTGGTCCCCGAGCTCGGCCACCGTCTGCCAGAAGGGGGCGATGAGGGGGTTGTCATTGCCCGGCGGGCGAATGATCCCGATGATCCAGCTCGCCTCGGGCTCCCCCAGGGGCAGAGTGATCACATCGGGGTGCTCTATGGTGGTGGAGGAGGGGACCAGGGTCCAGGCGATGCCGGCCGCTGCGGTGGCAATGCCGGCGGCGAAGTCGTTCACGTACTGGATATCCTGAAAACGCAGCCCGCTCTGGGCCAGGTAGTGCACGAACTGATCGTGAAAGGAGGGGGCCTTGTCCCGGCGCAGGATGGCCAGCGGCTTGTCCAGCAGATCCGACAACCCCTTCACCCCCTGATAGGCGGCAGGCAGCACGGCGACGAAATGGGCGCGCACCACAGGCAGGCAGTGCCAGCCCTTGGGGGCGGGCAGGCGGCAGAAGCCGAGATCCAGCCTGCCCTCGGCCAGCGCCAGCAACTGGTGATGGGTGGAGAGATCGTTGAGCTCGATGGCGACCCCGGGGCGGCTGGCCCGAAAGCGGGCGATGGCGGCGGGGACCAGCAGCTTGGTGGCGACGCCAAAGCCGATGCGCAGGGTACCGCCATTGCCCGCCAGCACGTCGCGGGCGCTGCGGGCGAGCTGCTCGCTCTGGGCCACCAGGGTACAGGCCTCCCCGTAGAGGGCGCGTCCCAGGGCGGTGAAGCGGGTGCTGCCGGCATTGCGCTCGAACAGCTCGCCGCCAAGGTCCGCCTCCAGGCGGCGGATCTGCTTGCTCAGGGCCGACTGGGTGACGTGCTGGCGTGCCGCCGCCTGGCCAAAGTGCATCACCTCCCCCAGGGTGACGAAGGCCTTCAGATCCCGTAGCTCCATAGTGCCTCCATTGATTCCTGTTTGGAATCTTGAGTGGTCATATTTGTCATTGGACGGAATTTTAGAAGTGTTGGATGCTGATGCCAATTCATTTCGACCCCAAGGGGGGTCGGGTTATCCGGGATGGTTGGTTCCATCCGCGCAGAAGGAGCAACACCAGATGCATCACCACAAGTTCAACGATTTCCCGAACGGTTTCCTCTGGGGGGCCGCCTCCGCCGCCTATCAGGTGGAAGGGGCCTGGGACGAAGGCGGCAAGGGCCCCTCGGTGTGGGACAGTTTCACCAAGCTGCCGGGCAAGACCTTCCAGGGCAGCAACGGGGACGTGGCGGTGGATCACTACCACCGTGTGGAAGAGGACGTGGCCCTGATGGCCGAGATGGGGCTCAAGGCCTACCGTTTCTCGGTGAGCTGGCCGCGCATCTACCCGACCGGCCGGGGCGAAGTGAACGAGGCGGGACTTGCCTTCTACGAGCGGCTCATCGACGCCCTGCTGGCCCACGGCATCGAGCCCGTGCTGACCCTCTACCACTGGGACTTGCCCCAGGCCCTGCAGGACGAGTACGGCGGCTGGGAAGACAGGCGCATCATCGACGACTTCGAGCGCTACTGCGTGACCCTCTATAAGCGCTTCGGCGCCAAGGTGAAGTACTGGGTCTCCCTGAACGAGCAGAACTACAACCTGACCAACGCCTACCAGCTCGGCACCCATCCGCCCGCAGTGCAGGACAGGAAGCGTTTCTTCGCCGCCAACCACATCGCGTTTCTGGCCAATGCCCGGGTCATCAAGGCGTTCCGTGAGCATGTGCCAAACGGCCTTATCGGACCGAGTTTTGCCTACTCCCCCGCCTACCCGGCCTCCTGCGCCCCGGCGGACATGCTGGCATTCGAGAATGCCGAGGAGTTCACCAACTACTGGTGGCTGGATGCCTACTGCTTCGGCCGCTACCCCCAGGCGGCGCTCGCCTACCTGAAGGAGAGCGGCGAGGCCCCCGAGATCCTGCCGGGAGACCTGGCGCTGCTGCGCGAAGGCACGCCCGACTACATCGGGGTCAACTACTACTACACCCTGACCTACACCGACAACCCGCTCGGCGGTCAGACCATGCAGCGCATCAACACCACGGGGCAGAAGGGCACCACGCCGTCCAGCGGCGTGCCGGGTCTCTACCGGACCACCCCGAACCCGCATCTCGAGACCAGCAACTGGGACTGGGCCATCGACCCCACCGGGATGCGCATCGCCCTGCGTCGCCTCTCGTCCCGCTATGCCTTGCCGCTGATGATCACCGAAAACGGCCTCGGCGAGTTCGACAAGCTGGAGGCCGGCGACAGGGTGCAGGATCCCTACCGGATCGACTATCTGCGCAGCCACGTCAAGGCGTGCCAGGAGGCGATGCAGGACGGGGTCGAGCTCCTGGGCTACTGCGCCTGGTCCTTCACCGACATCCTGAGCTGGCTCAACGGTTACCAGAAGCGCTACGGCTTCGTCTATGTGGACCGGGACGAGCAGGGCGGGTCCCTGCGCCGAGTCAGGAAGGAGAGCTTCCACTGGTACCGCCAGGTGATCGCCTCCGGCGGCAAGGATCTGTGACTCACGGCGGGAGGGCTGAGCGCCGCCAGTGATCCGCTCCCGGGCTCAAGTCCGCCCTGAATGCCACAAGGCCCCCTCATCCGAGGGGGCCTTGTGTGTTATGGGGAGCCAGGGGATCAGATGAACATGCCCCCGGAGGCCTCGATGCGCTGGGCGGTGATCCAGCGGCTGTCGTCGGAGAGCAGGGCGGCGATGGCGCCCCCGATGTCGTCGGGCTGGCCGACCCGGCCGAGGGCCGTCTGGCTCGCGAGGAAGGCGTTCACCTGCTTGTCATCGCGCACCACGCCGCCGCCAAAGTCGGTCTCGATGGCGCCGGGGGCGAGCACGTTGACGGCGATGCCCCGGGGGCCCAGCTCCTTGGCCAGGTAGTGGGTCAGCACCTCCACGCCCCCCTTCATGGTGGCGTAGGCGGCGTAGCCCGGCATGGCGAAGCGGGTGAGGCCGGTGGAGAGGTTGAGGATGCGCCCACCGTCCTGGATGAGCGGCAGCAGCGCCTGGGTCAGGAAGAAGGTGCCCTTGAGGTGAATGTTGAGCAGGGTGTCGAACTGCTGCTCCGTGGTCTGCTCGAAGCTGGCGTGAATGCCGATGCCGGCGTTGTTGACCAGGAAATTGAAGCGGGTACGCTGCCACTCCCGGGCGAGCAGCCGGGTCACTTCTTCGGCGAAGGCGGCAAAGGTGGCGCTCTCGCCCACGTCCAGGGCCAGGGCATGGGCCTGCACGCCGAGGGCACGGGCACTGGCCACCACCGCCTCGGCCTCCTCGGCCTGGCTGCGGTAGGTGATGATGAGGTCGACGCCTTTGGCCGCGAGGGCCAGGGCGCCGTGTTTGCCAAGGCCGCGGCTGGCCCCTGTGATGAGGGCGATGGGTCTGGTCATGGTGTGACTCCTGTCAGGGCAAGGGCTCGGGGTGAGCCGACGGGATCACTGTATTGTTCCTTTCAAAGCGGATAAATAGCGTGATAATGAAAGGACTGTTCCATCTAAAGAGACAATCATGGATCAACTGGATGCGATGAGGGCGTTCGTGCGGGTCGCCGAGCTGGAGAGCTTTACCCGCTGCGCCGAGCAGACGGGCATCCCCAAGGCGACTCTCTCCGCGGCCATCCGCCGGCTGGAAGAGCGCATGGGGACCCGGCTCTTGCTGCGCACCACCCGGCGGGTGCAACTGACCACGGACGGCCAGCTCTGCTACGCCAGATGCCGGGAGCTGTTGGCGGACATGGAGGAGTTTGACGGCCTGTTTCGCCAGGGGGGCCAGATCTCGGGCCAGCTGAGGGTCGACATGCCGAGCCGGATGGCCCGCCACCTGGTCATCCCGGCGCTGCCCGCGTTTCTGGCGCAGCACCCCGGCTTGCAGCTGATGCTGAGCAGCACAGACCGGCGGGTGGATCTGGTGCGCGAAGGGTTTGACTGCGTGGTGCGGGTCGGGGCGCTCGAGCCCTCCAGCCTGGTGGCGCGGCCGCTCGGCCACTATCGCCAGATCAACTGCGCCAGCGCCGCCTATCTGGCCCGCCACGGGGTGCCGCAGTGCCTCGCCGATCTGGCTCATCACCGGCTGGTGCACTATGGCTCCGGCTTTGGCGCCGGACAGGGGCGCGGGGAGCCCGGGTTCGAGTACCGGGACGAAGATGGCAGCCGGACCCTGCTGCCGATGACGGGGGCCCTGATGGTCAACGACAGCGAGACCTACCTGGCGGCGGCGCTGGCGGGGCTTGGCATTATCCAGATGCCGAGGGTGGGGGTGGAGGGGCTGCTGGCGCGCGGTGAGCTGGTGAGCATACTGCCCGGCTGGCAGCCGCCACCGCTCCCCATCCACGCCCTCTATGCCCATCGCCGCCAGCTGGCGCCGCGGGTGCAGCTCTTCATCCACTGGCTGGGGGAGTTGATCAGCCGCACCCTGGCAGAGGGATCAGAGGTGGCTGCGTCTTGAGCGAAACTCGCGGGGGGAGAGGGCGAACGCCGTCCGAAAGAACCGGGTGAAGCTGCTCTGGCTGGCAAAGCCGAGTCTGTCCCCCACCTCCTGCAGGGGCAGGGCATGATCCTGCAGCAGGCGGCACGCCTCCTCCCGGCGCACCTGCTCCAGCAGGGCCGAGAAGTGGCAGCCCTCCTCCCGCAGATGACGGTTGAGGGTCCAGCGGGTGAGCCGCAGGCTCTCGCAGACAGTGGCGAGCAGGGGCGGCGCGTCCAGACCCTCTTGCCATAGCCGCTGGCGGATGAGCCCGAGCACGCGATCCCGGTAGCGGGGGCTGGGGCGCAGCTGGATCATCTGGCGGTCGAGCTCCTCCAGCAGCAGGGGCTGCAGGGGGACATTGCAGTTGCCATGGGCGAGATCGAGCAGGGCCGAGGGGAAGCGCAGCTCGAACCCCTGACCCCGCAGCAGGCGATCCCCCAGCCAGGCCGACAGCTGGCGCCACAGGTCGGGTCTGATCAGGGCGGGCAGGACCAGCTGACCCTCGCCCGGGTGGTAGAACTGCAGCAGGGCATAGAGATGGCCCAGATTCGCCAGGCTGCTCAGGGCCACCACGTCCGGGTGATCGGATTCCGAGTGGTAGCTGAGCCTGGCCTCGCCCCCTTCCTCCCGCAGCGCGATCCGGTCGCTCTCGCCGATGAGGGGACGGTAGGTCAGGAAGAAGTGCAGGGCCTGCCGCAGGCTGGCGCCATTGCAGCAGAGGCTCCCGAGCGGCAGGAAGTGGGTGAAGAGGCCGGTGAGGGTGGGGGGCGTGCCCCACTGGTGGCTGCTCATATGGGGGGCCGCCTGGGCCAGCAGCCGGAAGTGGCGCTGGCTATCGATCCGTCCCTGGGGAAGCAGCAACTCTTCGCGCGCGATGCCGGCACCCAGCAGGAGATGGTCCGGATCCCGCCCCTGGGCCTGCCAGTGGGTGAGGCAGAGCTGGGCTATCCGGTTGGAGACTGTTTTCACGGCAAAAATCCTTGTCGGCAGTGGCCCTCCATCATCCCCCTGCGGCGGCAAATTGCCGTGAGCCAGCGCCGGCTTCATGTTTCAAAATTGTAACCAAGAGTAACCCTGCAACCCTTTTCACACTTTTCGCATCTGCTCCCAACCGGCAATTTCCTGCACCCTGCGGGCAAGTGAGGGCAGCCGCTTTTGCATAGAGTGGCCGGACCTACACACACAAGGAAGGTCACAATAATGAAACACCATCCGCTCGCCCTGACTCGTCTGGCCCTGAGCATAGGGGCCCTGCTGCTGGCAGGGTGCAACGACAACGACTCCACCCCCAAGCCGACACAACCCACCCTGGGCCATCGCACCGCCGCCCTGATCGAGCAGAACGGCCTGCAGTTCAAGGATCTCGATGGCAACGGAACCCTGACCCCCTACGAGGACTGGCGCCTCGGCGCCGCCGAGCGGGCCCGGGATCTGGTGGGCAGGCTCACCCTGGCCCAGAAGGCGGGGCTGATGATGCACGGTACCCTGGTGCTGGACGCAGAGGGGCGGGTCAACCTCGACGCCATGGACAAGATGCTGCGCACCGATGGTGTGAATACCTTCATCACCCGCATGGCCGGGGATCCCGCGGCCATCGCCGAGGACAACAACACCCTGCAGGCCCTCCTGGAAGGGGTGGGGCTCGGCATCCCCATGACGGTCAGCACGGATCCCCGCAACCACTTCACCCATGATCCCAAGGCTACCAGCATTGGCGCCGGCGCCTTCTCCCAGTGGCCGGAGACCCTGGGGCTCGCCGCCATCGGCGACGCCGCCCTGGTGCAGCGCTTCGGCGACATCGCCCGCCAGGAGTATCGTGCCGTCGGCATCCACGAGGCCCTCTCGCCCCAGGCGGATCTCGCGACCGAGCCGCGTTGGGGCCGCATCAACGGCACCTTCGGCGAGGACAACCAGCTCGCCAAGTCCCTGGTCAAGGCCTACATCGAGGGCTTCCAGCAGGGGAGCGAGGGCATAGGCAAGGAGAGCGTCATCACCGTGGTCAAACACTTCGCCGGGGCCGGCCCCCAGAAGGATGGGCTGGATGCGCACAATCCCTGGGGCAAGGAGCAGGTCTATCCCGGTGGACAGTTCGCCTATCACCTGGTGCCCTTCGAGGGGGCTTTCGAGGCCAAGGTGGCCGCCGTGATGCCCTATTACGCCCTGCCAGAGGGGCTGACCTACGAAGGGCAGACCATAGAGGAGGTGGGGTTTGGCTTCAACCGCCAGATCCTCACCGACCTGCTGCGGGGTCACTTCGGCTTCTCCGGGGTGGTGCTCAGCGACTGGGGTATCGTCAACGACTGTCCCACCCGTTGTGAGGAGGGGCTCAGCCAGGCGGAGGTGGATGCCGGCGTGAGCCCCTGGACCGTGCCCTTTGGCATGTCCTGGGGGGTGGAGAAGCTCTCCAAGGCCGAGCGCTATGCCAAGGCCATCGACGCCGGGGTGAACCAGTTTGGCGGGGTGGAGGATCCAGCGCCGCTGCTGGCGGCCGTGCAGGCTGGTCTGGTGACGGAGGCGGCGGTCACGTCATCGGCTGAACGCATTCTCGAGCAGAAATTCGAGCTGGGTCTCTTTGAAAACCCCTATGTGGACGTGCAGGCGGCGGTCACCCTGGTGGGCAACGACGCCTTCCAGAAGGAGGCCCAGGCGGCACAATCCGCCGCCCATGTGCTGCTCAAGAACGAGGGGGCATTACTGCCGCTGAAGGCAGATGGCAAGCGGGTCTACCTGTATAACGTCAATGCCGAAGTGGCCAGGGCCAACGGCTACACCGTCGTGACGAGCCTGGCCGAGGCCGATCTCGCCATCGCGCGGGTCAACACCCCGAACGAGCAGGATCCCCGCTTCCCCTTCGGCATGGTCCATTTCGGCCAGCTCGGCTTCGCCAGCCAGGCTGAGGTGGTGCAGGAGACGGCCCACGAGGGGGTCTATCAGGGGGCGGACGACCTGGCCGCCATCCAGGCCATCGAGCAGGCTGGCGTACCCCTGGTGCTCTCCATCTATCTGGACAGGCCCGCTATCCTGACCGAGGTGGCACCGGCGGCCAAGGTGCTGCTCGCCAACTTCGGCGCCCTGGATCAGGCCCTGTTCGATGTCATGAGCGGCACGCAGAAGGCGCGCGGCAAGCTGCCCTTCGAGCTGCCCTCCAGCTGGCAGGCGGTGCTGAACCAGTCACCGGATGTGGCGAAGGACTCCCTGAGCCCCCTCTATCCCTATGGGGCCGGTCTGGCCTATTGAGCAGAGCATATCTGACTATCTCCAAGGCGCCCGAGGGCGCCTTTTTCATGGCATGCGGCGGGGTGCCAATGGCGGGCCGTCCCCCGGCCTTTGCCATATTGGCCATGATAACGTTCTCATGGCGCTCTCTACTGTTAATCTTGTTTATATTTGGTTGTTGTTCGTCCACTCAACAGTGCTTCTTAATAACAAACATTTCAGATCATACATAGTTGTTATACTCTGACCGGGAGCGCTGGGGGACTCCCGAACGTTTGGTTGCTGCGGAACAGGGCGAAGTGAAACAGTAATAAAAAAGCAGTGTGAGGTAGACATGCATCATAACGACAGAATATTTGATCCTCATTTTTTGTCTAAAGTTGGCCCTGGCAAAAAGATCACTGTTCCGGTTTCCTTTATTCAGGATCTGACTCAGGCTGCATCCCTTCAAGATGTGTTGAATGTGATGGCCAATTGGATTTTCCACATTTTCTCGGCCGAGAGAGCCAGCATCACCATCAAGGAGAGCGAGACCTCATTGCGGCTCTATGCCGTGATGGGCAACAACGCCATTCCCATGGAATCCCTGGTCCCGGTGGAGGGCACCATGGTGGGAAGGGTATTCTCTTCCGGCATGCTGGCGATCTGTGATGACTTGACGGCATCCAGCGATCAGGACTGTGTCATCCTGTCCCGGCACGGCATGGGGTGCTGCATGGATGCCCCCATGATCCAGGGAACCAGATGCATCGGTACCCTGAATGTCGCGCACCATGAGAAGACCCATTATACCGTCGAGGACGCGATCATATTGCAGTGCCTGGCAAACTGGCTGGCTCTCAATATCCAGCTGCACCTTCAGGTGACGGAGATGGAGCATCAGGCATCCACCGATTACCTCACGGATACTGCCAATCGTCGCGCCTTCATGAACGAGGGGGAGCGCAGGTTGATATTGTCCCGATTGACGGATATACCGCTCGCCGTCGGGATACTGGATCTGGATCACTTCAAGAGTCTGAACGACAAATATGGTCACGATGCGGGGGATCATGCCCTCAAAGAGGTCGCCAGTGTCGTCAAAAGAAATATGCGGTCAGAGGATATGTTTGCCCGTATTGGCGGGGAAGAATTTGCCATTATCGTCACGGGCAGTCACCCCGATAATAATCTGGCCATCTTCGACAATATTCGTGCCGTCATCGAATCCCAGGTCATCGAGTACGGCGGAGAAATCATCAAACTGACGGCCAGTATCGGCTTTTCTTCCCTGTCTCATCAGGACTCGGATCTCAGCGCCATTCTCAAGCGTGCCGACAGCGCACTCTATGCCGCGAAGCGAAATGGCCGCAACAGGGTGGAGTGCCATCTCTAGCCAGGCCTGACGCCCGGGAACACAGTCCCGGGCGCTCCATCCCGGGCGGTGCGAGATCGCCACATCGATTGTCATCAGGGCGCCTGCGGGCGCCTTTTCTATGGCGGCCATCGACAATCCCGGTTTGGCGCAGGGGAGTGGCTTGGGCATAATGGCGCCCCATTACGGATGCTCTGGCCTTGCGACATGCGAGGAGGGCACAAGGCAACAGCGCAGAGGAGATGAGATGAAATTTATCGGAGCCCACGTCAGTGCGGCCGGCGGGGTGGAGAACACCATCGCCCGTGCCCAGGCTATCGGGGCCAACGCCTTCGCCCTGTTTACCAAGAACCAGCGCCAGTGGCAGGCGGCACCGTTGTCAGAGGCCAGCATTCGCGCCTTCAAGCTGGCCTGCGAGAAGGGAGGCTTTCGCCCCGAGCAGATCCTGCCCCACGACAGCTACCTCATCAACCTGGGCCACCCGGATCCCGACGCTCTGGCCAAGTCCCGGGATGCCTTCCTGGACGAGATGAAGCGCTGCGAGCAGCTCGGGCTCTGCTACCTCAACTTTCACCCCGGCAGCCACCTGAAGCAGATCCCCGAGGCCGCAAGCCTCAAGCTCGTGAGCGAGTCCATCAACTGGGCGCTGGAGCGAAGCGAAGGGGTGACGGCGGTGATCGAGAACACTGCCGGCCAGGGCACCAACCTCGGCTGGTCGTTCGAGCACCTGGCCACCCTGATCGAGGGGGTGGAGGACAAGAGCCGTGTCGGCGTCTGCTTCGACACCTGTCACGCCTTCGCCGCCGGCTATGATTTGCGCACCCCTGAGTCCTGCGCCGCCGTGTTCGAGGACTTCGACCGCATCGTGGGCTTTGACTACCTGAAGGGGATGCATATCAACGGCGCCAAGTGTACCTTCGGTAGCCGGGTCGATCGCCACCACAGCCTGCGGGAGGGCAATCTCGGAGAGGCGGTGTTCCACCACATCATGAACGACGACCGTTTCAACGGTATCCCGCTGATCCTCGAAACCATAGACGAAACTATCTGGGGAGAGGAGATAAGCTGGCTGCGCAGTCTGCAGGGCGCCCAGGCCATTGCCTGACGTCTTGTTTCCGTTGCCAGGCCGGGGTCGACGTCCATCCACAGAGGAGTGAGGAGGCAAGATGCAGGAAGAGGGAAGGGCGCCGCTGCGCTGGGGAATTGCCGGAGCGGGGGCCATCGCCCGGCGTTTTTGCCGCGACGTCAACTTGCACGCCAGGAGCGCTGAGGTGGTGGCGATCGCCGCCCGGGATCAGCAGCGGGCCGACGAGTTCGCCCATGAACTGGGGCTGCCCCTTGCCTATGGCAGCTATCAGGCACTGGCCGAGAGCCCCGAGGTGGAGGCCGTCTATGTGGCAGTGATCCACCCCGAGCATGCCCCCCTGATCAGGCAGATGCTGCTGGCGGGCAAGCACGTGCTGGTGGAGAAGCCGGCGGTGACCCGGGTGGCGGAGTGGGATGCTTTGGTGGCGCTTGCCCATGAACGCGGCCTCTTGCTGCTGGAAGCCATGAAGGTGATGTGCTTCCCCGCCATGCGCGCCCTGCTGCAACGCCTGCCGCTGCTGCCGGCGCCCCGCCGCCTGTGCGCGGCCTTCGGTTCGGCCCAGCCACCGGTCGGCAAGTTGTTCGATCCGGCGCTGGATGGCGGCGCCGCCTGGGATGTGGGGGTCTATCCGCTCTGGCTCTATGCCGTCTTCTGCGAGCGGCTTGGGCTGACCTGTGGCATCCCCGAGGTCACCCTGGTGCGGGCCCCGGGAGAGGTGGACTTGACGGCCCGCTTCACCTTCGACACCCCCTTCCAGGCGGAGCTTGGCGCCTCCATCACCGAGGATCTCGACCGGGATGCCTGGCTGGAGGGGGAGGGCTGGTCCCTGCTCGTCGAGGGCAAGTGGTGGAATCCCCAGCACATTCGCTGGCAGGGGGAGAAGGCGCCGGCCGCCTGGCCGGCAGACATCTACCTGCCTGTGGAGGGGGGCGGCATGCAGCACGAGGCGGATCACTTCGCCGACTGCCTGCGCCACCGGCTGCTGGACTCCCCCTGGCTGCCCCACGCCCTGACGCGGCGGGTGCTGGGCTGGGTCGAGGCCGGGCTCAAGGAGAAGGGGTGAAGTCAGGCACCTGGCCGGCATTCCCACGCAAAAAGAGAGGGCGCACCGGCGCCCTCTCTTTTTTGTATCCGCCATCGAGGATCAGGGGAGGGACTGGGCGCGGCAGAAGGCGAGGAAGCGGCGCAGGGCCGCAGAGTGAAACTTCTGTCTGTGCCAGGCGAGGGAGAGCTGGCGGGGGAAGCGGCGGTTCGGGGTGAGGGCCACCAGACGGCCTTGCTGCAGCCGATCGGAAACTGCGAGGCGGGAGACGAAGGAGATGCCGAGCCCCTTCTCCACCGCCAGCATCACCGCCTCCAAGGTGTTGAGCTCGATCCCCGCTCGCCAACGCGGCAGCCGGGGCTGGATCTGTTGCTCGAACTGTTCGCGGCTGCCTGACTGGTGCTCGCGCAGCACCCAGGTCTCGTCGGCGAGGCGTTGAAGCGGCAGCTCTGCCTCGCCAGCCAGGGGGTGGTGGGGCGGGGCGATGATCAGCATCTCGTCTTCGAGCCAGGGCTCGCTCACCAGCTCCGGGTGGTGGTTCTCCCCCTCGATGAGCGCCAGATCCAGCTCGAAGTGGGCCAGGGCGTGGCACAGCAGGTGGGTGTTGGCGATGGTGACCCTGGGGGCGGCGCCCTGATCCCCGGCGCCGCCGGCCAGCAGGCTGGGCAACAGGTAGTTACCTATGGTCTGGCTGGCTCCCAGGCGCAACTGGCCGCTGGGCTCGGCATCCGGGCTGAACAGCTGCTCAATCTCCTGCATCCGGGTCAGCATCTCCTCGGCGGCCGGCTGCAGCAGCCGTCCCTCGCTGTTGAGCTGGAGCCTGGGATGCACCCGATCGAACAGCGGAGTGCCGAGCTGGCGCTCCAGCTCCTGCAACGCCTGGGAGACGGCCCCCTTGCTGAGGCAGAGCTCGTTGGCCGCCTGCCCCAGGTTGCCGTGGCGGGCGATGGTGGCAAATACCTTGAGTTGCTGCAGGGTCAGCTTCATGTTGTTTGGTTTTCCTAAACGTGTAATTCAATTCATTTAGATATCGTAAACGATGAGCCCTCTTTATCCTATGGTCATCGTCACCAAACAAGAGGGTATCCGAGATGATCGCACGCACCCGTCGTTCTCTGGGCCAGGCCCCGACCCCCATGGCCGGGCTGGCACTCGGGATCGCCAGCCTTGGCTGGGCCTGGGAAAATGCCGGCCAGTTCGATGGCCGCCTGCAGTTGCTGGGGGCCGCCATCGCCACCGTCCTGCTGCTGATCCTCACCTTCAAGTTCCTGCTGCACCCGCGCCTGCTGTGGCAGGATCTCGCCCACCCCGTGGTCGGCAGCGTGGTGCCCACCTATGCCATGGGCACCATGGTGGTTTCCAAGGCGGTCGGTCTGCTGGCTCCGACCCTGGGCCAGGGGCTCTGGTTGTTTGCGGTGATCATTCACCTGGCATTTCTCGCTACCTTCGTCTGGCACAGGGCCAAGGCGTTTGAAATTCACCACATGGTGCCGAGCTGGTTCGTGCCGCCGGTGGGGATCATCGTCGCAGACGTCGCCTTCCCGGGCGGTCAATACGCCGCGCTGGCCAACGGCCTGCTCTGGTTCGGCATGCTTTGCTACGCCCTGATGCTGCCGCTGATGCTCTATCGCCTCATCTTCAGTCACGAGGTGCCGGACGCCGCCAAGCCGACCATCGCCATCCTGGCCGCCCCCGCCAGCCTGTCGCTCGCCGGCTACCTGACCGTGAGCCCGGATCCGTCGCTGCTGCTGGTGGCCGTGCTGCTCGGGATCGCCGTGCTGATGACCGGCATCATCTACCTGGCCTTCATCAAGCTGCTGCGCCTGCCTTTTTCACCGGGTTATGCCGCCTTCACCTTCCCGCTGGTGATCGGCGCCACCGCCCTGTTCAAGGTGAGTCAGCTGCTGTCGCAGTGGCCAGAGGCTGCCGACTACGCCTGGCAGCTCCATCAGCTGGCCTATCTGGAACTGGGGGTGGCGACCCTGGTGGTGGGTTACGTGTCGCTGCGCTACCTGATGTTCTTCCTGCCCCCAGGTCAGACCGGTGTGCTGGAGGTGCCCGCACGCCGCTGATGTCACGTATTGTTATCCTGTCACGGACCCCACCTTGCGGGGTTCGTCGCATGCCACACATAGGGGCGGGGAGGGGAAGACAGATGGGGTAAATGAGTCGGCTGTCAATCCGTGATCCCGCTTAAATACCTGGTCATACAGGTGACATTCAGTTGGCGTTAACTGGTAATACCTGTCAGGATGGCCGCCATTATCCCACCTCTATCTATTGCTCAATTTTCATGTCCTCATCTGATCCCGTTTTTGACGCCCGTTTCCAGACCCGCCTGTTGCATCCCCGTTACTGGCTGAGCTGGCTCGCCCTCGGCGCCATCGGTGTGCTTGCCTTCGTGCCTCCGCGCTGGCGGGATTGTCTGGCCGATGCCCTGGCCCCCCTGGTGTGCGCCATCTCGAAGAAGCAGATCTACATCGCCAGGACCAACCTCGCCATCTGCTTCAAGGACAAGAGCGAGGCCGAGCGGGAGGCGATTCTGATGACCTCCATCCGGGTCGGCCTCAAGAGCCTGCTGGGCTTTGGCGAATTCACCTGGCGCAGTCCCGCCCACGTGATGGGGCGGATCCAGGTCAGTGGCTGGGAACATATCGAGGCGGAGCAGGCCGCCGGTCGGCCGGTGATCCTGGTGGTGCCCCACAGCTGGCCCATCGACGCGGCAGGCTACTACTTCGCCCAGCGGGGCCTGCCTATGTGCACCATGATGAAGAGCGCCCGCAACCCGGTGTTCGACTGGCACATCAATGGCGCACGGGCCCGGCACGGCTGCCGCGTCTACGAGCGCAGCGCCGGCATCAAGCCGGTGATCAAGGCCGTGAAGTCGGGCCTGAGCTTCTTCTATCTGCCGGATCAGGATCACGGCCGCGAGGCGAGCCTGTTTGCCCCCTTCTTCAACCACCCCAAAGCGACGTTGCCGGCCCTGCCACGGCTGGTGAAGCTGACCGGCGCCCGGGCGCTACCGGTGCTGGCCTGCTACGACGAGGCGGCGCACGGCTACCGGCTGGAGATAGAGGCCCCCTACGCCGACTATCCGAGCGAGGATCTGCTGGCGGACACCTGCCGCATGAATGACAGCGTGGAGCGCCAGCTGCGCCGCGACCCCGGCCAGTACATGTGGTTCCTCAAGATCTTCGACACCCGGGAGGACCAGGTGGGGGAGGATGGCCTCTATGAAGAGGGGATCCGGCGCATTCGCCGGGGCCTGGCCCCTCACCCCTGAGCGCCCTTCAAAGGTGGTCCCATGCGGGCCACTTTTTGTTTCTAACTAGTCTGATCAGTGACTTGGCGTCAGGGGCCGACGCAGGGCAGGGTAGAAAAAAATGTCAGGATCACTAAAATAACGGTCTGTTTCGATGATTCGATGGCGACCATGTCCGCACAAGACCCGGTGTTTGACACCTCCTTTCATCTTCGCCTGCTGCACCCCCGTCTGTGGGGCAGCTGGCTGGCGATAGCCCTGCTCTCCCTGCTGGCCTGGATCCCGGCCAGAGTCCGGGACAAACTGGCCAACGCCCTGGCGCCCACCCTGCTGCGGTTCTCCAGAAAGCAGGCCTACATTGCCGATACCAACCTCAGGATCTGTTTTCCCGAGCTCGATGAGGCGGGTCGTCAGGCCCTGCTGCTGAAATCGATCCGGGTCGGTCTTAAGACTTTCATGGGGTTTGGCGAGCTGACCTGGCGAAGCCCCGCCTTCCTCAAGGGGCGCATCAAGGTGCGGGGCTGGGAACATGTGGAGGCCGAGCGCGCAGCCGGTCGTCCCATGATCTTCGTGGTGCCCCACACCTGGGCGGTGGACATGATAGGCCGCTTCATCACCGACGAGGGGGTGCCCCTGTGCACAATGATGAAGAGCCCCAAGGATCTGGTGTTCGACTGGTACATCAACCGCGAGCGCAGCAAGGGGGGCAGGGTGTACGAGCGCAGCGTCGGCATCAAGCCCGCCATCAAGGCCCTGCGCGGTGGCGACAGCTTCTTCTACTTGCCGGATCAGGATCATGGCCGCGAGGCGAGCGTCTTCGTGCCCTTCTTCGGCCACCCCAAGGCGACCCTGCCGGCCCTGCCCAAGCTGGTGAAGCTGACCGGTGCCCGGGCCGTGCCGATCCTCGCCTGCTATGACGAGGACGAGGGCTGCTACCGGATGGAGATTGAACCGCCGTTCGATCCCTATCCCACGGCGGACCTGGAGGCGGACGTCAACCTCATGAACCGCATGGTGGAGCTGCAACTGACCCGCTTCCCCGAGCAGTACATGTGGTTTCTCAAGATCTTCGAGACCCAGGAGGACAACCTGGGGAAAGATGGTCTCTATGAGGAGGGGATCCGCCGCATCCGCCAGGGGTTGCCCCCCGAGCCTTGATCGACACGGCCCGTCTGCGGGCCGTTTTTATTGACCTGATGGCGCTGGCACCGCATGCTCCGGTTGCAGAGATGACCATGGCGGTCAGGGGACAAACAGAGGCAACTATGCCGTGAAGAGGGTGACAGGGCGTTAATGAAAATTCCGAATCGAATCCAGCCTCTGGTTGATGACGGCCTGGTGGACGAGGTCATCAGCCGGTTGATGAGCGGCAAGGAGGCCGACGTCTACGTGGTGCGCTGCGGGGACGAGATCCGCTGCGCCAAGGTCTACAAGGAGGCCTCCAAGCGCAGCTTCAAGCAGGCGGTGGTCTACCAGGAGGGACGCCGGGTGCGCAACAGTCGCAACGCCAGGGCCATGGAGAAGGGCTCCAAGTACGGTCGCCAGCAGCACGAGGAGGTGTGGCAGAACACCGAGGTGGATGCCCTGTTCAAGCTGGCCGCCGCCGGCGTGCGGGTGCCCAGACCCCATGTCTGTCTGGATGGCGTGCTGCTGATGGAGCTGGTGACCGATGCAGACGGCAACGTGGCTCCCCGTCTCAACGACGTGGCGCTCACCCGGGAGCAGGCGCTCATCGACCATGGCAAGGTGATCCGCTACGTGGTGCGCATGCTCTGCGCCGGCCTCATTCACGGTGACCTCTCGGAGTTCAACGTGCTGGTGGACGCACAGGGCCCGGTCATCATTGACCTGCCCCAGGTGGTGGATGCCGCCGCCAACAACCAGGCGAAGGCCATGCTGGAGCGGGACGTCAACAACATGCGCAACTATTACGGCATGTATGCGCCCGAGCTGCTCAAGACCCGCTACGCCAGGGAGATGTGGGCCCTGTTCGAAGATGGCAAGCTGGGCCCCGAGACCGAGCTCACCGGCCTGTTCGAGGAGAGCCGGGAGGCCGTCGATCTGGACGGGGTGCTGCACGAGATAGAGAGCGCCCAGGCCGAGGCCATGGCTCGGCGGGCCAGGCAGCAGGCGGAGCAGGAGGAAGGGTTCTGATGCGAGTCTGAGGCGTCCCTTGCCTCAGCCTTCCGTATGAGAGGGCCGGCCATCTTGGCGCCGCAAGGGTATTGAGCACAGAACCAGAAGAGGGGCCGTCAGGGCCCCTCTTCTGGTTGGCGCTGTGCCCGGCCCGGTTAACGAGGCGGATCAGCAAACTTGCCGACAAGGGCGCCGTGCCACCACGAACACCAGGGTGCACAAGGCCATCGGCACCATGAAATCCAGAATGCTCCCGAGATCCCAGACCCTGGGATCGAATCCGCCCCACCAGGGCATGTTGATCCGTCGCCCCTCTCCCAGCAGGGCTATCCAGCGGTATTCTGCCTGCGTCTGCTCCCGTGCGATAAACCAGATGCACCCCAAGAGGCCGCCGTATCCCCAGTGCCCAAGACGGTATCCGATCAGCGCCTGGATAGAGAGCGCCGCGCCGGCGTGATAGAGGGGAGAGAAATCCATAGACAGTCCTGGGTGGTCATCAAAAGAGCCCGTAGTCTGCCCTGTTTGACCCGCTTGTGCCAATGGTGCAGCAGAGCCTGCTGGCTGCCCTCAGTCGAGAGAGGCCGTGGCGGCCAGTCGGCCTCGCTCAGGTTTGTCGCCCGGTGAGAGGAATGTCGTGGGCTGGATGCCGGGAAGCGGCGCATCACCAGGCCCCACGGCACGAGCGAGGGCTGAGGGGCACCTCCATTGAGTCAAAAGAGCGCCATGGGCGCTCTTTTGCTTTTCAGCGGCGGGGACTAGATCCCGGCCAGGGGCGGCGCCTGGAGGCGGGGGCCGGCATAGCCCTGCACCTCGCCAAAGCGCGGATCGCCGCGCTCCCAGTCGGCGGCGGCGGTGCGAATGGCCTCACGGTCGAAGCTCACGAAATTCCACCAGATCTGCAGCGGCTGGGTCAGGGGCTCGCCTCCGATGAGCAGCAGGCGGGCACCCGGGCTGAGCTCGACCGCCACCTCCCGGTTGCCCGGCGGCAGATAGAGCAGCTGTTCCAGCTCGAGCGCGTCCCCTGCGATGCTCGCTTGCCCTTGCAGCGGGAAGAGACCGTGCTCGAAGGCGGGGTTCAGGGTCAGGGTGAGCCGTCCCCCAGCGGGGGCGTGCAGATCCAGTCCCAGGATGGGGGAGAAGTGCAGGGTGGGCGCGCTATATCCCCCGTGCTCGCCGATGAGCAGGGTCAGGGTGATCTCCCCCTCCTGCCAGCGGGGGAGCCTGGGGTAGTGGTCGAAGCGGGGGCTGGTATGCTGATCCTCCTCCGGCAGCGCTATCCAGAGCTGGGCGGCATGCAGATCGGGCTGGTTCGGGAGGGACTCCTCGGTATGGGCGATACCGCGCCCGGCAGTCATCAGGTTGACCTGGCCCGGGCGGATCACCTGTTCGCTGCCAAGGCTGTCCCGGTGCAGGATCTCCCCCTCCAGCATCCAGGTGAAGGTCTGCAGGGCGATATGGGGGTGGGGGCCCACGTCGAGCCCCGGGGCGCCGGGTGCGAAGCGGGTCGGTCCGATATGGTCGAGAAAGCACCAGGGCCCTATGGTGCGCCGCTCCTTGACCGGGATGGCCCGGGCCACCGGGATGCCGCCCACGTCGGTGAGGCGGGAAGAAATGCGTTGCCACTCATGTGTCATGGGGTGCTCCTTGTGTGGGGAAAGGAAGAAGATAGCCGCTCTGGCGGCCTATCGCCGCAACGCTTCTGATTGGCGACGGCGCAGCACAGGCGGCGATGAGCTGACACTAAGGCTACTATGCACCAATCCCGTGCCGGATGGCAGGCGAAGGCCTCCTGGCAGGGCAATTGCGGCAAGGCACTGTATGAACGTACAATAGTCCCATCCCAGCCTTGAGCCCGACAGCCTGCATGACCGAGATCCAGCCCCCCTCCGTGACTCCACCCGCCGATGGCTTCATCCTGACCCGTCATGGCCGGGACGTACACGGCCGCACCGAAATCGTGATGTGGCTCTGGAGCGAACAGGGGCCGGTGCGGCTGGTGGTGCCTGGGCAGGAGCCGGTCTTCTTCCTGCCGGAGCGCCATCTGGAGGAGGCGGCCGAGCTCTTCAAGGGCGCCGGAGTGAGGGGGCGTTTTCGCCGCCTGCCCATGCACACCTTCGAGGGCAGCAAGGTGGTGGGCTGCTACTTTGCCACCCTAAGCGCCTTCCACCGCGCCATCGAGCTGCTGCTCATCCGTGGTCTGGAGCACTTCGAGGCGGACATCCGGCTGCCGGAGCGTTTCCTGATGGAGCGCTTCATCACTGCCGGGGTGCGCTTTGGCGGCAAGGCGAGGCGCAAGGGAGGCAGGCAGGGTTACTGGGAGGTGAGCGAGGCGCGCTGCGCCCCCCAAACCGTGACACCGACCCTCTCCTGGGTATCCCTGGACGTGGAGTGCGCCATGGACGGGGCCCTCTTCTCGGTGGGGCTCTACAGCCCCGAGGATGCGCGGGTCATCATGATTGGTGCCCCGGAGGCGGACAGCGACAGCTGGGGCACCCGGGTCGAGTGGGTGGCGGATGAGAACGCCCTGCTGGGGGCTCTGGAGAGCTGGTTCCAGCGGCACGATCCCGATCTCGTCATCGGCTGGAACGTGGTCAACTTCGACTTTCGCCTGCTGCTGCGCCGTGCCGAGCTCTACAAACGGCGGCTGCGGCTCGGACGGGGGCGCGAGCTCTGCTTCTGGCGATCCTCCCGTGGCGATCCCCAGACTGGCAACGTCATCATCCCCGGGCGCATGGTGCTGGACGGCATCGACACCCTGAAAAGCGCCACCTGGCAGTTCCCGAGCTATAGCCTGGATGCGGTGGCGAGCGAACTGCTCGGGCGTGGCAAGGATATCGAGGACGTGGCGAACCGGGGGGAGAAGATCACCGAGCTGTTCCACTCCGACAAGGAGGCGCTGGCTCGCTACAACCTGGAAGACTGCAAGCTGGTGTGGGAGATCTTCGATTTCTGCCACCTCATCCCCTTTGCCATCGAGCGGGCCTCCCTCACCGGCCTCGAGCTCGACCGGGTAGGTGGCTCGGTGGCGGCCTTCACCAACCTCTATCTGCCACGGCTCCATCGCGGCGGCTACGTGGCCCCCAACCTGCCCGCCGACGGGGGGCTCGCGAGCCCCGGTGGCTATGTGATGGACTCCAAGCCGGGGCTTTATCGCCACGTGCTGGTGCTCGACTTCAAGAGTCTGTATCCCAGCATCATCCGCACCTTCTGCATCGATCCCATGGGGCTGGTGGAGGGGTTGCAGGATCCCGCGCACGCCATCCCGGGGTTTCGCGGCGCCCTGTTCTCCCGCACCCGCCACTTCCTGCCGGATCTCATCGCGACCCTCTGGGCGGCGCGGGACAGGGCCAAGGCCGCCAGCAACAAGGCGCTCTCCCAGGCCATCAAGATCATCATGAACTCCTTCTATGGGGTGCTGGGCTCGGGGGGCTGCCGCTTCTACGATCCGCGCCTCGCCTCCTCCATTACCTTGCGCGGTCACGGCATCATGCAGCAGACCCGGGAGTGGATAGAGGGGGAGGGGTATGAGGTGATCTATGGCGACACCGATTCCACCTTCGTGCATCTGGCGGGGCATACCAGCCCAGAGCAGGCGGACGAGATTGGCCAGCATCTCGCGAGGATGATCAACGACAACTGGACGGCATTGATCAGGCGAGAGTTCGACTTGCCGAGCCATCTCGAGATCCAGTACGAGACCCACTACCGCCGCTTCCTGATGCCCACCATTCGCGGGTTGGAGAAGGGGAGCAAGAAGCGTTACGCCGGCCTGGTTGGAAAACAGGATGAGGGGCGAGGGGAGGAAGAACATCTGGTGTTCAAGGGGCTGGAATCGGTGCGCACCGACTGGACGCCCCTTGCCAAGGCGTTCCAGACCCGCCTCTACGAGATGGTGTTTCACGACCAGGATCCCAGCGGCTATGTGCGCACCATGGTGGACGAGACCCGGGCCGGCCGGCACGACGATCTGCTGGTCTATCGCAAGCGGCTGCGCCAGAAGCTCGAGGAGTACCAGAAAAACGTGCCGCCCCATGTGCGGGCGGCGCGCCTGGCCGACGAGGAGAACCTGCGCCGCGGTCAGCCCCAGCGCTACCAGCACAGGGGCACCATCGCCTACCTGGTGACCCTGAACGGGCCGGAACCGCTGGAATACCGGCGCAGCGCCATCGACTACGAGCACTACATCGACAAGCAGTTAAAGCCGATTGCGGATGCCATCCTGCCCTTTGTCGGCGAGTCGTTCGAGCGGATCTGCGGTCAGCAGCTGGATCTCTTCTGACGGCCAGGGGGAAACTGGCTGGCCAGTGGCCGGCCACCTTTGCCGCCATGGTGCCTCTTGATGAAATACGGGCTTCGCCGTGGGGAAGGGGGCAATGCAAAAAGCCCGCTCAGGGAGCGGGCTTTTCATAAAATGGTGCGTCCTAGTGGATTCGAACCACCGACCCCCACCATGTCAAGGTGATGCTCTAACCAGCTGAGCTAAGGACGCAGGGTGCGCAAGGCGACTTTGTGCTTCGTTGCAGTGAAGTGGTGGGTTTAATTGGATTCGAACCAACGACCCCTACCATGTCAAGGTAGTGCTCTAACCAACTGAGCTATAAACCCACATCAAATTCACATCTGCAATTTATTCAAACTGTTATGGTGCGTCCTAGTGGATTCGAACCACCGACCCCCACCATGTCAAGGTGATGCTCTAACCAGCTGAGCTAAGGACGCATAACAGGATTTCGTGATGGTGCGTCCTAGTGGATTCGAACCACCGACCCCCACCATGTCAAGGTGGTGCTCTAACCAGCTGAGCTAAGGACGCATCACGAAAAGTGGTGGGTTTAATTGGATTCGAACCAACGACCCCTACCATGTCAAGGTAGTGCTCTAACCAACTGAGCTATAAACCCACTTCATAAACCGGATTGAAAACCCGTTTTATCCCGCCAGCATTGCTGGCGTGGTCGGCATACTACCCATGGCCCCCAGGGCTGTCAACAAGGGACACGCACAAAGGAGACTGTTTGCCCAGTTCTTGCGCAGCCTGTTGATTTTACAGGCGAGCTTGCCACCGGGCAGGGTCACTTTCCCCGCTATTGCGCCCGGGAAAGGGCGGTGCAGGCCGCAGGGCTTGCGAAGCGGCCATAGATGACGCGAAGGCGCGCTCCCAGCATCAGGGCGGCACTGGTCAACCCGACGATGAAGCCCACCCAGAAGCCCTGGGGCCCCATGCGCGGCACCACCCAGTCGGTCAGTCCCAGGATCATGCCGGTGGGCAGTCCCATGCCCCAGTAGGCGACGATGGTGACGTAGAAGATGGCCTGGGTGTCCTTGTAGCCGCGAAGGGCCGCCGCCGCGACCACCTGCACCGAATCGGAGATCTGGTAGATGGCGGCGAAGAAGAGCAGGGTGGCAGCGAGGCCGATTACCTGCATGTCGTCGGTGTAGATCCCCGCGATGGGCTCGCGCAGCAGCACGGTGAGAGCGGCGGTGGCAGCGGCCACCCCCATGCCCAGCATCAGGCCGGTGCGGGCGGCGACCCTGGCCTGATCCGGCTGGCCTTCCCCTATGTTGTGACCGACCCGGATGGTCACGCCGACACCAATCGACAGCGGCAGCATAAAGACCAGGCTGGAGAAGTTGAGCGCTATCTGGTGGCTCGCCACCGTCTCCGCGCCAAAGGGTGCCAGCATCAGGGCGACCACGGTAAACAGGGTCACCTCGCAAAAGATGGCCATGGCGATGGGAAACCCTAAGCGGAACAGGCGCCAGATCCGGCTGCCGTTGGGGCGCGCAAGGTGGGCGAAGAGGTTGATCTTCTGGAAGTGGGACGAGAACTTCACATAGAGGATCATCGCCAGCAGCATGGCCCAGAGCACGATGGCGGTGGCCACGCCGCAGCCGACCCCGCCGAGTTTCGGCATGCCGAAGTGCCCGTGGATGAAGATGTAGTTCGCGGGGATGTTGACCGCGAGGCCGACGAAGCCGATCACCATGGTCGGCATGGTGTGGGAGAGCCCCTCGCTGAAGTTGCGCAGCACCTGGAACAGCACGAAGGCGGGCAGCCCCCACAGGATGGCGTGCAGGTAGCCGGCGGTCTTGGTCGCCATGACGGGATCCACGTCCATGAACTGCAGCGCCAGGGGGCTGAAGTAGAGCGCCACCATGGCGATGGGCGTCACCATCAGTGCCAGCCAGAAGCCCTGGTGCACGGCGGGGCGCACCTCGTCTTGTTTGCGGGCGCCATTGAGCTGGGAGACGATGGGAGTGAGGGCCATTATGATGCCCTGCACCAGCAGGATGACCGGCAGCCAGAAGCTGGAGGCCACCGACACGGCGGCCAGATCCACGGCGCTCACCTGTCCCGCCATCACGGTATCGACGAAGTTCATGGCGATCTGGGCCACCTGGGCTACCAGTATGGGGCTGGCTAGACGAATAAGCTGCCTCGCCTCGGACCAATAACGTTGCACTGACACCTCCGAGTGGATCAGATAAAAGAGAAAGAGCGGGTAAGAGAGATGGGCTTTTGCCTCCTCGTCCTGAGGAGGCAAAATGCGGGGGTGTCATTCTAGCCTGAAAAACCGCCAACGGGGAAGGTCGGCGGCGTAGTTTGACCCGGTGATCAGGCGTCCTCGTGATCGCTGATCAGCAGGTTGGCCGCGGCATAGGCGGCCTGCTCGCGCAGATCCGCCGGTACCCGCTCGTCGGAGGCCACGGCGTTGAGCGCCCGGATGGTGGCGGCGATGGCCTGGGGCACATAGCCCTGTTCACCGGAGCCAATCTGGTTGTAGGCGATGCGAATGGCTTCACAGCATTGATATACCTGCATTTTTATTTCCTCGTTAAGCCTAGATTGAATGGGGTCACTATAGCGATCGCGCTCGTTCTTGTCAGCCGGCAGCCTTGTCTTGCACGGTGGCGAGGGGTAACCTGCCGACAAATTTGTCACAGCGTGGAGAGACACATGTTCACCGGCATAGTACAGGGGACCGCCGAACTGGTGGCCATCGAGGCGAAACCCAACTTTCGCACCCATGTGATCCGCATGCCGAGTCCGGCCTGGGGCGAGGGGCTGGCGCTCGGGGCTTCCGTGGCCCATAACGGCTGCTGCCTCACCGTCACCCGGGTGGAGGGAGATCTGGTCAGCTTCGATCTGATGCAGGAGACCCTGCGCCTCACCAACCTCGGGGAGCTGGTGGTCGGGGACAAGGTCAATGTGGAGCGGGCCGCACGCTTTGGCGACGAAATCGGTGGTCACGCCATGTCCGGCCACATCATGGGCACGGCGCAGGTGGCCTCGGTCATCGACACCCCCAACAACCGCCAGGTGTGGTATCGCCTCGCCCCCGAACTCATGAAATACGTGCTGACCAAGGGGTATATCGGCATCGACGGCATCAGCCTGACCGTGGGTGAGGTACGTGGCAGCGAGTTCTGCGTCAACCTGATCCCCGAGACCCTGGCCCGTACCAACCTCGGCTGGGTCAAGGCGGGCTGGCAGACCAACATCGAGATCGATCCCCAGACCCAGGCCATCGTCGACACGGTGGAGCGGGTGCTGGCGGCACGCCAATAAGCGCCGGACACGGCCGCCGAGGCTGTTGTTGCGCACAGGAGAGCGGGACCCATCGGGTCCCGCTTTGTCTTTCTCTGCCCCGCGATAGGGTGGCTCAGAACATCTGCTCGTCGTCGGCATCCACGAAGAGTTGCAGGCAGTCACGGGCTTCGTCCCTGTGCAGCCGCAGGTGGATGGGGTTGCAGCAGGCCATGCAATCCTCGTAGAACTCCTGATCCCCCTGGCTGGCATCCAGCTCGACCCGGGTGTGATGGCCGCAGTGGGGGCAGACGATGCGCTTGCTGGTGTACTCGATCATGGTGACCTCCTCGGGCCCTTGGGCCGCCTTTCTCCCCTGATTCTAGTTGGGTCGCGTGGCCTTGACCGCGAGCAAGCGCACGTTTATGACCCTGATCAAGGGAGAGGCGAGGTCACCCACGGATGAGGTCGACGGCTCAGGCACCAGGGTACCGTTTTGGGGCTCACCCGACCCAGCTTGCCAGCATCTCGGCGTCCAGCTCGGCAAGGGAGCGCAGCTCGTGGTTGGCGATGGCCAATACGCGGATCACCCGACCCAGCTGGCCAGCATCTCGGCGTCCAGCTCGACAAGGGAGCACAGCTCGTGGTTGGCGATGGCCAGGCGGGGATCGCCGACCAGGGCCGGGTCCGGCACGATCAGCGCCGTCATGGAGGCGGCCTTGGCGGCCAGCAGCCCGGTGAAGCTATCCTCGATGGCGAGACAGTGCACCGGGTCCACCCCCAGCTTCTCGGCGGCGTGGATGTAGACATCCGGGTGGGGCTTGCCAAAGCGCTCCACCTCGGCGGAGTGCACCGCCATGAAGCGATCCTGGATGCCCAGCTTGCCGAGGACGGCGTCCACCATGGCGAAGGGGGAGGAGGTGGCAAGCCCGATCTTGAGGCCCTGCGCCTCGATAAGGTCGAGGGCCTCCAGCACGCCGGCCTTGGGCTCGCCTTCCGCCAGAATGAGGGTGATCACCTGATTCAGGATGCGCTGTACCACCTCGTCCTGGCTGGGACCACTCCAGGGGCGCAGTCGATACCAGTGGGCCACCAGCTGATCGATGCGCACCCCTATGGTGGAGTTGCAGTCCTCTTCCGTGTGGGGGTGACCCAACTCGGAGAACACGGCCATCTGGGCCCGTTGCCAAAAGGGTTCCGAGTCGATCAGAACGCCATCCATATCGAAGATCACGGCAGCTAACATCTTGTACTCCTGACAGAGGTGAAGGGGGGATTATACGGCAGGCGCCTCAATGGAAAAGGGGCAGTCGCCTGCCCCTTGCGCCAGATCATGCCGACAAGCGTTTGTGTTGTGCGCCGATGCAACGGGATCAGAAGAGGACCTCGACCCGGGCGGCAACCGCCTTGGCTTGCTCCACCGCTTCCCGGCAGTCCTGGCCGCGGGCCAGCGCCACCCCGAGGCGACGGCGACCAGCGATCTCCGGCTTGCCAAAGAGGCGCAGCTGGGCACCCGGCACCAGGGCTAGCGCCTCGCCGATCCCCTGATAGCGGATGTCCTGGCTGTGGCCATCCCGCAGTACCACGGCGGAGGCGCTCGGCCCGAACGCGGTGATGGTGCCGATGGGCAGCCCCAGGATGGCGCGCACGTGCAGGGCGAACTCGGAGAGGTCCTGAGAGATCAGGGTCACCATGCCGGTGTCGTGAGGGCGGGGGGAGACTTCGCTGAACCACACCTCGTCTCCTCGCACGAAGAGCTCAACCCCGAACAGGCCGTGACCACCGAGAGCCTCGACCACCTTGGCCGCCACCTCCTTGGCGCGAGCCAGGGCCAGCTCGCTCATGGCCTGGGGCTGCCAGGATTCGCGGTAGTCGCCATCCTCCTGACGATGGCCGATGGGATCGCAGAAGTGGATGCCGTCCACGGCACGCACCGTGAGCAGGGTGATCTCGTACTCGAAGGGCACGAAGCCTTCGACGATCACCTTACCGCGACCGGCGCGACCCCCCTCCTGGGCATAGGTCCAGCTCTCGTCCAGTTTGGCGAGATCGCGCAGCAGGCTCTGGCCCTTGCCAGACGAGCTCATCACCGGCTTCACCACACAGGGCAGGCCGATGGCCTCGACGGCGGCGACAAACTCCTCCTTGCTCTGGGCGAAGCGGTAGGTGGAGGTGGGCAGCCCCAGGGTTTCGGCGGCGAGGCGGCGGATCCCCTCCCGGTTCATGGTGAGCTGGGTGGCGCGGGCGTTCGGCACTACCCTGACCCCTTCCTGCTCCAGGGCAGCCAGGGTATCGGTGGCAATGGCTTCAATCTCGGGGATGATGAGGTCGGGTTGGATCTCGGCCACCAGGGCGCGCAGGGCGGCGCCGTCCAGCATGTCCAGCACGCGGGCCTGGTGCGCCACCTGCATGGCGGGGGCGCCTGCGTAGCGGTCGGCGGCGATCACCTCGATGCCGAGCCGTTGCAGTTCGATGGCGACTTCCTTGCCGAGTTCGCCGGAGCCCAGCAGCAGGGCGCGGGTGGCGCCGGGGCGGGTAGCGGTTCCAAACATGTTATCTCTCCTGAGGTCGAGGATCAGCGGGGCTGATCCGGGTGAGCAAAAAAAGAGGCACGCATGGCGTACCTCAGGAAACGGGTTTGGTGGTGCGCTGCTCCAGATGGGTCAGCAGCGTGATGGCACCGATGATGATGGCGGCTCCCAGCCACAATCGGCCGGGAGGCGCCCAGCCGAACACCAGCCAGCCGGCCAGCACGTTCATGGGCAGCTTGGCAAAGTCGAAGGGCTGCACGAAGGAGGCCTCCGCCACGCTGTAAGCGCGGGCGATGGACATCTGGGCCAGGGCCGACAGCACGCCGGAAGCGGCCACCAGCAGCCACTGCGCCTGGGTCGGCCACTGCCACTCCGGCAGCGCCAGCATGGCGTTGAACGGGGTGCTGAAGATGAGCAGGTAGACGACGATGGTATGGGACGATTCGCTCGCCGCCTGATAGCGCACCAGCAGGGAGTAGCCGGCCCAGAACAGGGCCGCCGCCACCGGCAACAAGGAGGCCCAGCTGAAGTCGTCGGTCCAGGGCGCCAGGATCAGCATGGCGCCGACAAACCCCGCCAGGGTCGCGAGAATGCGGGCCCGGCTCACCTGCTCTTTGAGAAAGAGGGCCGACCCCAGGGTGGCGAACAGCGGCGAGGTCATCAAGAGCGCGATCCCCTGCCAGATGGGGACGGGCACCGCCAGTGCCCAGAGCCAGAACTGGATACCGACCACGGCCAGGGCGACCCGCAGCAGGTGCAGGCGCAGCTGGTTCGTCATCAGGGATTGACGCAAGCCGTGGCGAACGAGCCAGGGCAGCAGGCAGATCAGGGCAATCAGATACTGGTGGAAGGCGACCTGGGTCGAGGGGAGGCCGAGCCTGAAGCTGACATACTGGCTCAGGCTGTTGACGGCGGCAAAGCAGAGGCCTGCCACCATCATCCAGACGGCGCTGGTAAAGGGGGAGTGCCTGCGGGAGGAGGTCATGGGATCCGTGTCACTTAAAAAAAGTGCGGCGGATCATAACGGCAATCGTTTGCCCTGCCAAGGGCAGAGCGCTCGGTGAGTACTGCACTTAGTCCTGGAGTGCCTTAGCATCAAAAATTTTGAACAACTTGAGCATCTATTTTCGCTATCAGGCTTGAATCTCAATCTTTATAGTGACCTCCATCGACAGCCTGGCTGTTCAATTGACAATCAAATGGAGTATCACCATGGCCAATATCCTCGTACTCAAGTCCAGCATCCTGGGCCAGTATTCCCAATCCAACGCCCTGATCGACGGCTATCTGGCCGATCGCCAGGGTGACACCATCAAGGTGCGCGATCTGGCGACCCTGAACCTGCCGGTACTGGACGGCGAGCTGGCCATGGGCCTGCGCGGCGGCGAGAACCTCAGCGAGCGTCAGCTGGCCGTGCTGGCCCAGTCCGACGAACTGGTTGCCGAGCTCAAGGCGAGCGATCTGGTGATCATCGCGGCCCCCATGTACAACTTCAACATCCCGACCCAGCTGAAGAACTGGATTGACCTGGTGGCCCGTGCCGGCGTGACCTTCCGTTACACCGAGACCGGCCCGGTGGGCCTGGTGGAGAACACCCGCGCCCTGGTGGTCAGCCCCCGCGGCGGTATGCACGTAGGCAACGCCACCGATCTGGTGACCCCCTACATGCGCACCGTGCTGGGCTTCATCGGCATCAACGAGGTGGACTTCATCTACGCCGAAGGCATGGGCATGGGTCCGGAGGCGCAAGCCAAGGGGATCGAGCAGGCCAAGGAGCAGCTGGAAACCCTGGCCTACTGATGCCTTAGACGGGGGAAACCCCGGACAGCCTGAAAAAACAACGCAGCCCATGGGCTGCGTTGTTTTTTGTCTGGATACTGAACAGGCTGATCGCCAGAGGGCGAATCGTCAGTCCTGCAGGAAATGGCGGCAACCGCTGCCGATCACCAGGCAGACCGCCACCAGGGAGCCCAGGAGCAGGGTCGTCAACCACTGTTCGGCGCTGTCTGGCAATTGGGGGGAGAAGAGGCTGATCATCAGCAGGATGCTGAGGGTGATCAGGCTGGTCGAACGGGTCAGGCGCATCATGGGTCATCCTTGGCTGCTGGCGTGAACGGAAGGCTAACCGCGGTCTGTGACAGCAAGATGTATCCATACGCCTTGCCGTGGGTTCGTTGACCGGGTAGCCATCACCATAGCATTTTTTGCCGCCGTGACCAGCCTCATGGGTCGGGTTGTGATCCGGATCCCTATCTGAACTGCCTCTGATCAGGCTGGTAGTGGAAATCCCCGCTGGCAAGGCGGGCGATCAGGGCCTCCTTGTCGAGATCCTGGGCCCGGCAGAGATCGTCCAGATCCGCGTAGTGATCGCGCAGCTTCATATTGACCAGACTCAGCAGCATGTTGACGTCCATGGTGGCAAAGTTGTTCAGGTTCATGGCTGTTGCTCGCTATCCAGCAGGTGGAGTTGTTCGATGGCGTCGCTGACGCTTTGCAGGTGCACGCGGATGTTCTGGCGCGCCTCGGCCGGCAGGTAGTCGGTGAGGGTGTGTTGCCAGCTGCCCGCTTCGGTCTTGAGCTGCTGGAACAGGGTGAGCCCGGCCGGTGTGAAGGAGACCAGGCTGATGCGTTTGTCCTGCACGCTGTTCTCGGTGAACAGGATGCCTTTCTCCACCAGACGATGGATCTCGCGGGAGATCCGCACCTTGTCCATGCCGCTCGCCTCCACCAGCTCTTTCTGGCTGATGGGGTAGTGGGGGCCCAGCACCATCATCAGGCGCCATTGCGGCACGGTGAGTTGGTACCGCTGCTGATAAAACTGTTCAAAGGTATCGCGCACCATCTCAGCGGCGTGGACCAGCTGGTAAGGAGGGTAGTGCGCGAGCAGCTCTATGATTTTCGACATATGACATCCTGCTGTGGCGGCTGCATCGGGTGCAGTTTCTCTTGATACTTTGAACTTGATGATACGTAAGACAGGCACATTTGTCCGACCAGGCACCAGAAAAATGTGCGGTTGCGCACGTGTTGCATCATGGAAAAGAAAAATCGGGGTCTCAACTGGCCTGCTTGCCGACGGCGTGACGCAACCAGATCAGGGCATGATGGGTCAACCAGGCTTCGCGACTCTGCAAGGCATAGAGTGCGGCTTCGTCGCGGCTGCCCCCCTGCCAGTGGCGAGGCTCCTGCTTGGGCAATTTGCGCTGGCCCAGCAGGGCGGCGGGCACATGGGGGTTGGCGGCAAGGGCGACGGCCAGATGGGGGCGTGCGGCCTCTTCTCCCTCGCAGACGAAACTCATCAGCGCCCGGTTGTAGAGCAGCCAGCAGGAGGCTTCATCGAAGCGAATCAGGAGCTGTTGCAGGGCGTCCCACTCCCCCTGCCAGGCATAGAGGCTGGAGAGGGCATGGCGGCAACCCGGCTCGTCCGCGAGGCAGAGCGCGAGCAGGGCAAGGTACTCCTCCCTGGCCTGTGTCAGCTGTCCCAGGCGCAGCAGGCAGTCGGCCCGCCCCGCCCTGGCCGCGATCAGGGGCCGGGCCTCGGGGGCCTGCCAGCCATGGCCTGCGTACTGCCGCCAGAACGCCTCGTCGAACAGGGGGGTGGCATCGGCCACGATGCGCTCAAACCAGGGGAGACGGGCGAGGGGATCGCGGCAACTGGCTGCCTGCTCGAACCATTGCTGCCACTGGCGGGTCTGGTCGTTCTC
Organism: Aeromonas sp. FDAARGOS 1415; assembly: GCF_019048365.1. Classification (NCBI taxonomy): domain Bacteria; kingdom Pseudomonadati; phylum Pseudomonadota; class Gammaproteobacteria; order Aeromonadales; family Aeromonadaceae; genus Aeromonas; species Aeromonas sp. FDAARGOS 1415. The sequence continues at coordinate 3,428,514 of NZ_CP077363.1, forward strand.
GGGAAGCGCCGCCTCCTCGGGTTGGGCCTCGTAGTGATCCTGGCTCAGCAAGAGGTTCAGGGCCGTCTTCATCTGCTGGCGCTGGCGCTTGCAAAAATCGAGGAAGGGCAGCTCGCTGGCTGCGGCCTGGTGCAGCATCTGGGCCATGGGTCTGTCGCGAAACAGGCAGAGCTCCGCCACCAGGCTGAAGCGATGGCGGGTCGCCGGGTCGTTGAGATCCGTCGGGGTGGGCCAGCAGGCGACCCCTTGGCTGAAACCGTAGCTCCACTGGCCGAGGGGATGGCTCTGCTCGAACACCTGCTCCGGGGTCTCGCTGGAGAGGCGGCACTGGCTCGGCAGCACGAGCTGGGCGTCGTCAGCCTGGGCTTCCAGCTCGGCGATCAGGTGGTGCAGCGCCTCGGCACTCTTCTCGTCCAGCTCGGCGTCATGGGGCAGCAGGCCGGCCAATGGGGCCTGCCAGTCCGGGGCCGTTGGCCCCGTCAGGCGGGCACAGAGAAAGCCGTGCAGGGCCGGGTAACTCATGTCCTGCCCGCTGTGGGTCTGGATCCACTGATTGAGATGACGGGTACGAGTGGCTGGGTTCATCGACGCTTCCTCCGGATTTGACGGCCGCGAAGTCTACCTAAAAGTGGGGGTATTTGCAGCAAAGATGCGATTGAATGATGCTAATATCGCCAATCTGGTCGCCGGAGCGCGCGAAAATAGTCCGCGCGGCGGGGCGCGGGGCTAGGTCCCGCCACCGCTCTGGGGTAACATGCGCGCCAGCATGAGAAACAAGCCCGTCCTCTCCCATGGGATGGCGGCGAGGCACCTCTATTGACGGGCCGTGAGTGCCGGCCCACCCGGATATTGAAAGAAGAGATCACCATGTTACAGATTGGCAAGATGAACACCCTCACCGTCGTTGAGATCGAGGATCGCGGCGCCTGGCTGGCGGCTGGCGAAGAATACGGCGAGCTGCTGCTGCCCAAGCGCCAGCTGCCGGAAGGCGTCGTCGAAGGGGGCGAGGTGACCGTCTTCCTCTATCTGGACGCCGATTGCGAGCCGGTGATCACCACCGACAAGCCCTTCGCCATGGTGGGTGACATCGTCGGCCTCAAGGTGGTCAACGCCAACAAGATCGGGGCCTTCCTCGACTGGGGCATGAAAAAGGATCTGTTCGTGCCAAGCCGCGAGCAGAACAAGCCGATGCAGGTGGGGCACACCTATCTGGTGCACCTGATGCTGGACAACGAGGGGCGTATGGTGGGCACCAGCCGCCTCGAGCGCTTCCTGCGCATCGACCCCCCCTTCAAGGCCGGGGACGAGGTGACGGCGTTGCCGGGCGAGCACACCCCTCTTGGCATCAAGGCCGTGGTCAACGGCCAGTACGCAGGCATGCTGTTCAGGAACGAGGTGTTTGGCCGCGTGATGACGGGGCGGCCGCTGACCGCCTGGGTCAAACAGGTGCGTGAAGACGGCAAGCTGGATCTGGCCCTGCAAAAGCCGGGACTGGCCCGGATGGACGATGCGGGCGAGCGTATCCTGGTGCGCCTGCAAAAGCAGGGTGGGAGCCTGGCGGTGGGGGACAAGAGCGATCCCGAGCTCATCTACAAGATGTTCAACATGAGCAAGGGCACCTTCAAGAAGGCGATCGGCGGGCTCTACAAGCAGGGCAAGATCGTCATCGAGGAGCACAGCATCCGTCTCGTGGTAGAGCACACCGGGGAAGGCGAATAAGGTGCCGAGTCCCTGCATCGGCGATTGTCGGGCCAAGGACGGGCTCTGCCTCGGCTGCGGCCGCACCCTGACCGAGATCGGTCAGTGGTCTGCCATGGACAGCGAAGCCCAGCTCGCCCGCATGGCCGAGCTCAATGGCTCGAAGAGCACCCATGCCTGCCCGGGGTGTGGCGAGCCGGCGTTCTGCGCCGTGTCGGCGGGGGAACCCATCGAGCGCTGCTGGTGCAGCCAGCTGCCTGCCCTGCCCATGAGCGAGGCGAGCGCCTGCTGGTGCCGGCGTTGTCTGGCCAAGGCCATCGCCGCCCGTCCCTGACGGGGCTGGAACGACGGACACGAAAAAGGCGCCTGGGGCGCCTTTTTTATGCCTGTTGCTGACGGTGCCAGCGCACGTGCACCTCGTGCTCGCTCTGATCCCGGGGCAACAGGAAGGTGGCGTAGATCACCTCGAACTCCTCCTGATGATCCAGCAGGCCGACCCAGACCTCGGCCCAACGTGCCATGTCGACCGGCACTCCGAGTTCGGTCGACCAGTCGGCATTGGGCAGGGTGGCCTCGACGGCACCACGTTGCTCGAACTCGAGGGTGATGTCGACGATTTGTTCGGGGGCCAGCATGTCGGCTGCCTGCTCCAGAAACTGATCATAGGCCCACTCGACCAGCTGATCCGGGCTACGTTGTTCCATGAAATCACTCCAGATACGTCCAGGTTCGCCACTTTAACAAGTATTGGGAGTGGCAGCCAGCCCGGGCCCGGCACGGCGCACTGTCAAATGACGGGCTCAGGGGGTAAGGTTAACAGAGCCGCCAGCATGGGCGGCATGGCGAGGCGTGCGGGCAGTATGAAACGACGACAGCACAGGCGACGGATCACGCGGCGGCGGGAGACCTGGTGGTGGCACTATCTGCCGCTGCATCGGCAGACCGTTGGCGGGCATCTGGGCCCGCTGCCCGAGTCCGCCGACGTGCCTAGCCTGCCTCGTGGACCCGGGTCAGGGTGATCTGGCCAAGCTGGCTCATCTGGCGGCGGATCCAGGCCGAGCGCTGCTGCACATAGGGCGAGGGGGGCTTGACCCGGTAGCGCCAGGGGTTGGGCAGGGCAGCCGCCAGCAGGGACGCCTCATAGCGGGTCAGACGGGCCGCCGGCTTGCCGAAGTAGTGCCGGGCGGCGGCCTCGGCCCCATAGATGCCGGGCCCGAACTCCACGATGTTCAGATACACCTCGAGGATGCGGGACTTGTCCCAGCCCAGCTCCATCAGCAGGGTGAACCAGGCCTCGATCCCCTTGCGCAGGAAACTGCGATCGCTCCACATGAAGAGGTTCTTGGCCGTCTGCTGGCTGAGGGTGCTGGCACCGCGCACCCGCCGGCTCTGCTGGTTGTGCCTGAGCGCGGAGCTGATGGCGTCCATGTCGAAGCCGTGGTGCTCGGCAAAGCGCTGATCCTCGGCGGCGATGACCGCCAGCTGCAGCTCGCGGGAGATCTGCTCGAGCGGCACCCAGTCGTGCTTCACCTCCGCCACCTTGGCGGGGGGAAACAGCGCCCGCTCCAGGCGCCAGGTCCACATGGGCGGATCGATGAAGCGCAGCGCCACCACGGAGAAAATGGTGCTGAGGAAGGCGGCCAGCAGCAGCTTGCCGAGCCAGCTCAGCAGACGACGCACCCGGGACGGCGGCACCTCGTCAGACTCCGGCTCCCAGTCATAGTGGCGCGGATCATCGGGATCCGGAATTATTGGGGCAGCCATTCGATGTGGCAGAACTTCTCGTCGACACGGCGGGAGAGCAGCATGCGGGCGAACAGGTGCTCGTACTCTTCCTGCTCGTTGCCAAGGCCGACCCAGACCTCGATATACTCGGCATCGCTGACGTCAAAGCCGACGTCTGCCGCCCAGTCATCGGCGGGATCGGTTTCCGCCAGCAGGCCGCGGTCGTTGAACTCCTGATTGAAGCGGGCAATCTCCTGCTCCGGCAGGTTGTCGGAGGCCAGCTCCATGAAGAGTTCGAGGGCGGTGTCGAGCAGTTCCTCGACACTGTGCATTTCGTCGTTCAAAGACATAAGACCTGTGTTCCAGATAAAGGGGAGGGGCGCCGTCGGCAGACCCCGTGGTGCGCGGTATTCTAGCTGGCCGTGCCGCCCTTGGCGAGATGCCCAGGCACCAATAAAAAACCGGACCCTGGGACAGGATCCGGTCTTCATTGGGGGAAGGGGTCACGCATGGGGCGTCAGCTCATCCCTTCTTGTCGTCGGCGAAGGTGATGTTGAGCTCCAGTACCGACAGCTCGTCACTCTTCTTGTCGAGCTGGACCGTGATCTTGTCAGGGTCTATCTCCACATACTTGCGGATCACGTCGAGGATATCCTGCTTGAGCTGGGGCAGGTAATCCGGCCCCCCTCTGGATGAACGCTCGTGGGCGACGATGATCTGCAACCGCTCTTTGGCCAGTTGTGCGGTGCTCTGTTTCTTGTTGGAACGGAAATAATCCAATAATGACATGCTTAACTCCCGAACAGTCGGCTAAAGAAGCCCTTCTTCTCTTCTTCCAGAAAACGAAAATCCTTGGTGTCGCCCAGCAGACGCGCGACGGCGTCCTCGTAGGCCTGACCGGCATCGGACTCCTTGTCCAGGATGACCGGTTCCCCCGAGTTGGAGGCGCGCAGCACCGCCTGGGACTCCGGGATGACCCCGAGCAGCTTGATGGCCAGGATCTCCTGCACGTCCTGCACGCTCAGCATGTCGCCGCGGTTGACGCGGGTCGGGCAGTAGCGGGTCAGCAGCAGGTGCTCCTTGATGGGGTCTTCGCCGCGCTCGGCACGGCGTGACTTGGAGGCCAGGATACCGAGGATGCGGTCGGAGTCGCGCACGGAAGAGACTTCCGGGTTGGTGGTGACGATGGCCTCGTCGGCAAAGTAGAGCGCCATCAGGGCGCCAGACTCGATGCCGGCGGGGGAGTCGCAGACGATGTAGTCAAACTGCATCTCCGCCAGCTGATCCAGGATCTTCTCGACCCCTTCGCGAGTCAGGGCATCCTTGTCCCGGGTCTGGGAGGCGGGCAGGATGAACAGATTCTCGCAGCGCTTGTCCTTGATGAGGGCCTGGTTGAGGTTTGCTTCCCCGTTGATGACGTTGACGAAGTCATACACCACGCGGCGCTCGCAGCCCATGATGAGATCCAGATTTCTCAGGCCAATGTCAAAATCGATGACCACTGTCTTGTGGCCACGCTGGGCTAAACCGGTACTCAGGGCCGCGCTGGTTGTGGTCTTGCCAACGCCACCTTTGCCCGATGTAACGACTATGATTCGCGCCATTCTCGCTTCCTTGTAACTCTATTTGATTCGGTCTATACGAAGTTGTTCGTTGTCCAGCCGGATATGGACTGGCTCTTGGATAAGGCCTGCCGGCAATGCATCGCTGAGCTGGAAGGTGCCCGCGATGGAGAGCAGCTCGGCCTGCAATTGCTGGCAATAAATGCGGGCCCTGGGATTGCCCTTGGCCCCTGCGATGGCCCGGCCACGCAGGGCACCATACACATGGATGCTGTCGTCGGCGATGACCTCGGCGCCCGGGCTCACCGAGCCCAGTACCACCAGGGAGGTACCGGCGGCATAGATCTGCTGGCCGGAGCGCACCGGGCCGACGTGGACCTTGCTGGCTTCCAGGGGGGCTGGAACGGGGGCGACGGGGGCCGCCACCACGGGTTCGGGGGCCGGTGCGGGCGCCACGGGTTCGGGATCTGCCTTGCGGCTCCTGCCCGATACCATGACGGCGAGCCCGGCCGCCTTGGCCGCCGTCTTCATTGCCTCGTCCCGTGTCCCCGTGATGCCGACCAGCACGAAGTCTTCCGACTCGACCAGCTCCCTGAGCTGCTGGAAATCGGGGATCTCGGTGAGGCGTTCCACATTGAGGACGAGGGGGGCACAATTAAAAAACTGGGGGGCCTGCGCGACCTTGGCCTCCAGCAGTTGTCTGATCCGGGCCAGATTGCCATCGCTGAGATGCAACACAGAAATAGTGAAGGTAGTCCCTTTCAATTCGTTATCGCGTTCAACCATGAATCTTCCCCGAACCGAGACGGCAATACGTTATTGTTATTCAATTCCCGATGTTATAGTTTGCCACCACCAGAGGCAATAAACCCGTCGGATTATATCAAGTTCCATGTTGTGTGCAGTCTATAAAAGTCGCAAAAAAGCCGAGACCTATCTCTTTATTGAAAGAAGAGAGGATTTTTCCCGCGTCCCCGAGGTGCTGATGAGTACCTTTGGGCGCCCCGAGCTGGTGCTGATGACCAAGCTGGATCCGGCCAAGCCCCTGGGGCTGGCCTCGACCGAGCGGGTGATGGCCGCCCTGAAGAGCCAGGGCTTCTATCTGCAGGTACCGCCTCCGCCGGAAAACCTGCTGGAGCAGCACAAGGCGCAGTTGAAGGGCGCCTGCTGATGCCGGGCCGGTCGGCACTGCTGTTGTTGGGGGCCCTGCTGGGGTCCCCCGTGCTGGCCGGCGTCGATTTCGACCACTATGTGGCGAGCCTCAGAGAAGAGGCTTTGGCGGCAGGCATCCCGCCTGCGACGGTGACTGCCGCCTTTGCCGATGTCCGGCTGGTGGAAGCGGCGATCAAGCACGACAAAAATCAGCCGGAATTCAAATTGACGCTGGACACATATATTCCACGCGCCGTCCCGGAATGGAAAGTCAAGCAGGCCAAAACCTTATATCGCCAGCATTTGCCGTTGCTCACAAAAATAGGGCGGGAATATGGGGTGCAGCCCCGTTTTATTGTCGCCTTGTGGGGAATAGAAACCAATTTCGGCAAAATCACCGGTCATTATCCCCTGATCTCTTCCCTGGCCACCCTGGCCTGGGAAGGGCGGCGGGAGGCTTTCTTCAAGGGGCAGTTGTTCGATGCCCTGCACATCCTGGCGCAGGGGCATGTGAGCCCTGCCGCCTTCCAGGGATCCTGGGCGGGGGCCATGGGGCAGGTGCAGTTCATGCCCTCGTCATTTCTCGCATACGCGGTGGATCAGGACGGGGACGGCAGGAAGGATCTCTGGGGCAATCTCGCGGATGTGTTTGGTTCGGCAGCCAATTATCTGCACAAGAATGGCTGGCGCGAGGATCAGACCTGGGGGCGGCGGGTGAGGGTACCAGACTCCCTTGACCCGGCGCTGATCGGGCTGGCAGTGCGCAAGTCGCTGCACGACTGGCAGGCCCTCGGGGTACGCCAGCAGGATGGCTCCCAGCTTCCTAAGGCCGACATGCAGGCCTCCCTTATCCGGCCGGACGATATTCACGGGCGCAGCTACCTCGCCTATGACAATTACCGGGTGCTGCGCCACTGGAATCGCTCCCCCTATTTCGTGGTGGCCGTCGGCACCCTGGCCGATCGCATCGTGGAATAGCCGTCTCTCGTAACCTCATCTGATGCATGCCTCCCGGCCACCCGCTCGGGCCGCTGCTCCTGTGTGTTTCTCCTTGTCCCTTTATTTCATGCGGCCTGAATCTGGGCTTTCCCGACAAGCCCGTGAAATAAAGACCAAAAAAAAAGCGGGAACATATCCCGCTTTTTTCATGTCAGTGCGATCCGGAGTTAGTCGCAGGCAACCTGCATCACCTTGATGGCCAGGCCACCACGGGAGGTCTCGCGGTACTTGGAGTCCATGTCCTTGCCGGTGATGTACATGGTCTCAATCACCTTGTCCAGGGAGACGCGCGGCTTGGAGGTACGGCGCAGGGCCATGCGGGAGGCGTTGACCGCCTTCATGGCGGCGATGGCGTTGCGCTCGATGCAGGGCACCTGAACCTGGCCGGCAACCGGGTCGCAGGTCAGACCCAGGTTGTGCTCCATGCCGATCTCGGCGGCTTCGCAGACGTGCTCCGGGCTGCCGCCCATCAGCTCGGTCAGGCCGGCGGCGGCCATGGAGCAGGAGACACCCACCTCACCCTGGCAACCCACTTCGGCGCCGGAGATGGAGGCGTTCATCTTGTAGAGCATGCCGACGGCGGCAGCGGCCAGGTAGAAGCGGGTGTATTCGTCGCGGCCCACCGGCTGGATGAACTTGTCGTAGTAAGCCAGCACGGCCGGGATGATACCGGCGGCACCGTTGGTCGGGGCGGTGACGACGCGGCCACCGGCGGCGTTCTCTTCACTGACCGCCAGGGCGAACATGTTCACCCAGTCCACGATGTTCATGGGATCGTTGGAGAGGTTCTCGTTGGTGGTCAGCTGGCGATAGAGGGGCGCGGCGCGGCGCGGCACGCGCAGCGGGCCGGAGAGCACGCCCTCGGTACGGCAGCCGCGCTCGATCCCTTCACGCATGGTGGTCCAGATCTTGCCGAGCTTCTTGTAGATCTCTTCCGGGGTGTTGAAGCACTTCTCGTTCTCCATCATCAGGGCGGAGATGGAGAGGCCGCTCTGGCCGCAGTGGGCGAGCAGCTCGGCCGCGCTCTTGAACGGGAAGCTGACGGCCATGTCGCCGCTGTCGCTCTTGCCGAAGTTCTCTTCGTCAACGATGAAGCCACCGCCGATGGAGTAGTAGGTCTTGCTATAGATGGCGTCGTCTTCGATGAAGGCGGTCAGCTTCATGCCATTCTCGTGCAGGGGCAGGGCCTCGTCATGGAAGACCATGGCGCCTTTCGGGAAGCTGACGGTATGGCAGTGCAGGCCGATGGGCAGGCGACCGGTCTGCTCGACACGGGAGATGAATTCGGGGATGGCGTCGATATCGACATTTTCCGGCAGGTTGCCCGCCAGACCCATGATGATGGCGGTGTCGGTGTGGTGACCCTTGCCGGTCCAGGAGAGGGAGCCGTAGACATCGACCTGGATCCGGGTGATGTCACGGATCTTGCCGCCAGCACGCAGTTCATCCACGAACTGTTTGGCTGCCTTCATGGGGCCGACAGTGTGGGAAGAGGAGGGGCCAACACCGATTTTGAAGATATCAAAAACGCTGATCATGTAACAATTACCTCAGGGTAGAAGGGGGCGCCATGCCCGCTTGCAGAAAGGGGATCCATGGGACTGTCTGTCATCACAAAGGCCAAGGAACCGAATAACCACAGTGTAACGGCTCAATACCTAAAAAAAGTTGAAACAGATCTATTTTTGTTGAATTCGTGGCGCGAGTATAAAATTTATTTTGATGGTTATCCATTTTGTTAAGCGCTGGGCAAACGTTTTGCCAAAAAATACCCGGCGAGGCCGGGTATGAGAGCGCCATATGTGGCTCGTTTACGTCACATTAACATTCGGTGATGTTGACGGCGAGGCCGCCACGGGCCGTCTCCTTGTACTTGGTCTTCATGTCGTTACCGGTCTCCCACATGGTCCTGATCACCTTGTCCAGCGACACCTTGTGCTCGCCGGTGCCCCGCAGGGCGAGGCGGGCGGCATTGATCGCCTTGACCGCCCCCATGGCGTTGCGCTCGATGCAGGGCACCTGCACCAGGCCGCCGATGGGATCGCAGGTCAGCCCCAGGTTGTGCTCCATGCCAATTTCCGCGGCATTCTCGACGATGGCGGGGCTGGCCCCCAGCAGCTCGGCCAGGGCGCCGGCGGCCATGGAGCAGGCGACCCCCACCTCGCCCTGACAACCCACCTCGGCCCCTGATAGGGAGGCGTTCTTCTTGTAGAGAATGCCGATGGCGGCGGCGGTGAGGAAGTACTGCATCAGCAGCTCGTCATCCACCTTGCGCACGAAGCGATCGTAATAGTGCAGCACCGCGGGGATGATGCCGGCGGCGCCGTTGGTGGGGGCCGTCACGACCCGGCCACCGGCGGCGTTCTCCTCGTTGACGGCCAGGGCAAACAGGTCGACCCACTCCATCACCATCAGGGGATCCTTGTTGAAGCTGGTTTCGCCGCAGAGCTGGCGGTAGAGGGCGGGGGCGCGCCGCTTCACCTTGAGACCGCCGGGCAGCACCCCCTCGCTCTTGCAGCCGCGCTCGACACAGCCCTGCATCGCCTGCCAGATCTTGCGCAGGCCCGCCTTGATCTCCGCCTCGCTGCGAAACACCTTCTCGTTGGCGAGCATCAGCCCCGAGATGGAGAGGCCGCTCTCCTGACACTGTTCAAGCAGTTCGGCGCCGCTCTCGAACGGGTAGGGGATGGGGTGGGCGGTATCGAAGCGTGCGGCCTCTTCCCGGGCGTTGGCGAAGTGGCTCTCCTCGATGATGAAACCGCCCCCGATGGAGTAGTAGGTCTGCTCGAAGATCAGGGTGTCACCCTCGAAGGCACGCAGGGTCATGCCGTTGGAGTGAGCGGGCAGGGTCTTGCGCCGGTTGAAGAGGATGGCGCCGATGCGGGGGAAGGCGCTGGGCTGTTCGCCCCCGAGGTGCAGGTTCTGGCTCTTTTCCACCTGTTCGAGGAAGGCGGGGATGGCCTCGATGTCCACGGATTCGGGTTCAAACCCGGCCAGCCCCAGGATGATGGCCTTGCCGGTACCGTGTCCCTTGCCGGTCTGGCCCAGGGATCCGTAGCACTCGACCACGACGCGGTCGGTGCGGGTCAGGAGTGCGTGCTGCTTGAGGGTGTGGACGAAGGCGCAGGCAGCCCGCATCGGTCCCACCGTATGGGAGGAGGAGGGACCTATCCCGATGGAAAACAGGTCGAAGACACTGATCATGACGTACTCCAGTTATGGATTTCGTCTAAACATTGTAAATTTTTTGTAGTCGATGAAAAGAGGATAAGTAGTGGCGTGTGATGATGGTGGGGAAATGGGGGCAAGGGGCGGGAGAGAAACGCCATGGGAGCCGGTCAGGGATCCCATGGCGGGGGGCTATCAGTCGAGGAACTCGCACAGATAGGCGGTGGCCACCTTCACTTCCAGCTTGAAGGAGGAGTGACCGGCCACGTCGAAGGATTCGCCCTGGTGGTAGGTATGCCACTCGTCTTCATCGGCCAGCTGGATGGTGAGGGCACCCTTGATCACCGTCATGCGCTCCGGAGCGGCGGTGTTGAACAGGTATTCGCCCGCTTCCATCACGCCGACCGTGGCTTTGTCGCCTTTTTGCTCGAAACCGATGGATTTAACATTTCCGTCAAAATACTCGTTAACTTTCAGCATCTTTTCTTCCCTGTATGCACGTTTGCAGAGCCAACGTAGCACAGAGTTTCGGATCTTGTCATGGTGAAAGGAGGAAAAATGGCCGTGTCTCCTTTGAATCTTTACTTTCTCATAAAGTTATCAATGCAATTCCGTAACGGATTCTGATGTAAAACGGGAAGCAAATATGAGATAAAGCGCACCGCCAGAGCAATGGAGAGGATTTGACGCTCTGGGTGGTCATTTACGCTGCAAAAGTGTGAGTAATTGCTAAATAAAGGAACATTCTGTGTTAACGAAAGGATTAATCAAAAACATCGGCTTCCAGGTTGTGGTTGCCATGGTGCTGGGTGCGCTGGCCGGTGCGCTCATGGGTGAGCAGGCCACGGTGTTTGCGCCGTTCGGCACCCTGTTTATCCAGTTGATCAAGATGCTGGTGATCCCGCTGGTGGCGGTTGCCATCCTGTCCGGTGCCGCCAACCTGGGGGCCAGCCCGGCTGCAGGCAAGATAGGCGTCACCACGCTCGCCTTCTTCCTCATTACCTCCGCCCTGGCGGTGTTCCTGGCCCTGGTGATGGGACAGATCTTCAAGCCCGGCGTCGGCGTCGACTTCGGCGCTACCGCCGCCATGTTCTCCGGTGACTACGCCGACAAGGGCGAACTGCCCGATGCGGTGGCCACCCTGCTAGGCATGATCCCGACCAACGTGTTCAGCGCCCTGAACGAGGCGAACATCCTGCAGATCCTGGTATTCTGCATGTTCCTCGGGATCGCCCTGGCCAAGCAGCCCCGCGAGCGCGCCAAGCCGCTGGTGGATGGGCTCAATACCCTGGTGGATGCCTTCGTCTGGATGATCAACAAGGTGATGCTGATTGCTCCCATCGGGGTCTTCGGTCTGATGGCCGACGCCATCGGTACCTACGGCTTCGACGTGCTGACCCTGGTGCTCAAGCTGTTCGTGGTCTATGTCGCCGCCATCCTCATCTTCGGCTTCGTGGTCTACCCGCTGCTGGTTGCCTTCTTCTCCAACACGCCGGTACGCAAGTACTTCTCCGCGATGAAGAAGCCGCAGATCGTGGCCTTCTCCACCGCCTCTTCCATGGCGACCCTGCCGGTCAACATGGAGACCTGCGAGCATGATCTGAAGGTGACCAACGCCACCGCTTCCTTCGTGCTGCCGCTGGGCGCCACCATCAACATGAGCGGCAATGCCATCTATTACGGTCTGGTCGCCATCTTCTTCGCCCAGGTCTACAACATCGATCTCTCCATGGGTGCCTGGGCGGCGATCATCGTCACCTCCACCCTGGGTGCCATCGGTCAGGCGGGTGTACCGGGTCCGAGCTTCCTGGTGGTCGCCGTGCTGCTGGCTGCCGGTATCCCCATCGAGGGTCTGCCGCTCTTGTTCGCGCTGGATCGTCTGTTCGACATGATCCGTACCGCGCTGAACATCACCGGTGATGCGGCCTGTGCCATCATCGTCGACCGCTACAGCCCGGATTACGATCCGGACCGCTGGAGCAAGGAGGCCTGAGACCGGGTCTTCCGTCACCAATAGAAGAGGGAGGCATCACGCCTCCCTCTCTCTTTTTGTACGCTTCCCGGCCGCTCGCGATTCAGGGAGCGAGCTGGGTCAGGGCCTGCTGGCAACGTTGCTCGGCTGCCTCCAGCTCCAGCAGCACTATCTGGATGTCTTCCAGCTGCTGTTGCAGCGCCTCCCGCTTGTCGGCCACCAGTCCCAGCATGGTCTGCAACTGGGAGCGGCTGCTCTTGTCCGCGTCATAGAGATCGAACAGCTCGCGGATCTCCGCGAGGCTGAATCCCAGGCGCTTGCCGCGCAGGGTCAGCTTGAGACGTACCCTGTCCTGACGGCTGTAGATCCGGGTCTGCCCCTGGCGGGTCGGGTTCAGTAGCCCCTGATCCTCATAGAAACGGATGCTGCGGGTGGTCACATCGAACTCACGGGCCAGCTCGCTGATGCTGAAGGTACGGGTGTCATCCTTGGATTTGGTCATAGGGCTATCTTGGCTGTCATCTGGTTGTCAATGCAGGCTGGCACCTTACCCAAACGTCAACTTCCCCGCAAGTCTTGTTCCGGTGGCGGCGGCGGCATATGTTATCCCAATGTAACAAGGAGAGTGCTATCGATGGATATCGTGATTGTGGCGGCCAAACGTACCCCCATGGGGGCGTTCCAGGGGGCCCTGAGTTCCCAGAGTGCACCCGAGCTCGGCGCCTGTGCCATTCGCGCCGCCTTGGCGGCGGCGGGCATCGGCGGGGAGCGGGTCGATGAGGTCTATCTGGGCAACGTGCTCAGCGCCGGGGTCGGGCAAGCGCCGGCCCGTCAGGCGGCGCTCAAGGCCGGCCTGCCGGACAGCGTGCCCTGTACCACCCTCAACAAGGTGTGCGGCTCCGGCATGAAGGCAGTCATGCTGGCGGCGGATGCCCTGCGCCTGGAGGAGGTCGAGGTGGTGGTGGCGGGGGGCATGGAGAGCATGAGCCGCGCCCCCTATCTGCTGGACAAGGCGCGCAGCGGTTTTCGCATGGGCCATTCGACCGTGCTGGATCACATGTTCCTGGACGGTTTGCAGGATGCCTACGAGGGGCACCTGATGGGTCACTATGCCCAGCTGAGTGCCGATAAGGCCGGACTGACCCGTGCCGACATGGATGCCTTCGCCATCGCCTCCCTGGAGCGGGCCCTGGCGGCTCAGCAGAGCGGCGCCTTCGGGGCCGAGCTGACCCCGGTGATGGCGGCGCAGACCCTGCTGCTGGCGGAGGATGAACAACCGGGGAAGGCGAGGCCCGACAAGATACCCACCCTCAAGCCGGCCTTCAGCAAGACAGGTACCATCACCGCAGCCAATGCCAGCTCCATCTCGGACGGGGCGGCGGCCCTGGTGCTGATGCGGGCCGACACGGCCAGGCGTCTGGGGGCGCCGGTGCTGGCCAGGGTGGTGGGCTACCAGAGCCATGCCGCCCTGCCGGCGGCATTTACCAGTGCCCCCGTCGGTGCCATCGAGAAGTTGCTGGCCCGGGTGGGCTGGTCGGTGGAGGAGGTGGACCTGTTCGAAGTGAACGAGGCCTTCGCCATGGTGAGCATGCTGGCCATGGCGGGGTGCCAGATCCCCCATCAGAAGCTGAACGTGAATGGCGGCGCCTGCGCGCTGGGCCATCCCCTCGGGGCCAGCGGCGCCCGCATCCTGGTGACCCTGACTCACGCCCTGCGGACCCGTGGACTGAAACGGGGGGTGGCAAGCCTGTGCATCGGGGGTGGCGAGGCGACGGCCATGGCCATCGAGGTGGATTGACGCACGGGCCCGGTGTCCGCGCAACCAGCATGAACGCCCCTCCTGGAGGGGCTTTTCTTTTATGGGGGGGCTGACTCGCCCTCCATGGCCTCAAGCTGCTGGTTGACCCAGGTGGTCGCGGCCAGATAGAGGTGGCTGACCTTCTCCTCGTTGAGCCCCAGGCGGGCGGTATTGGCGGCGATCCGCTGCCAGTCGGCCTGCTCGTAAGCCTCGCAAAAGGTGAGGTAGAACCCGAGGTTTCCCTTGCGCTCCAGCAGGGCGGTGCGCACCTCGTCTGTCAGGGGGAGGGAGCCGAGCAGCTGCTCCAGGGGTTGTCCCATCAAGACGTCCAGAAGGGAGAAGAGCCCGGTGGTAAAGGCCTGCTGTGCCTGCTGGGCCGGGGCATGGGTCTGGGCCAGCAGCTCGCAGAACCGGGCCCGGACGAGGGACATCTGATGGAGCTCGGCGCTCTTGTCGTGGCCGGCGCTGGTGGCGGCGATGAGGGCCACCAGGCGCTTGAGCTGAACATGACCCAGCGCGCTCGCGGCCTGGCGAAACGAGGCGATGGGCTGGGGAAAACCCTTGAGGTGGTTGATGTAGCGCAACAGCTTGAACGAGAGGGAGAGATCCTGGTTGAGCAGCAACTCTATCTTGTCCAGATCCGGCTCGGCCTGGTTGACCACCTTGAGCAGCTGCATCACCACCAGCTGGGCCGGCGGCATGGCGGCCTGCTGCACGATCTGGGGATGGCTGAAGAAGAAGCCCTGGAACAGCTGGACCCCGAGCTGCTTCATCCGCTCGAACTCGGCCTCGTCCTCCACCTTCTCGGCGAGATAGGTGAGGGGCAGGTGGCGGTGACTCGCCATGAAGCGTTCGATGCTGGAGATGGAGGTGCTGCGTAAGTCGAACTTGATGATGTGGATATAGGGCAGAAACCGCTCCCAGGCATAGACCAGGGTGAAGTCGTCCAGCGCCAGGCGATAGCCCAGCTCGTAGAGCTGGATCACCTTGGCCAGCAGGGCGTCATCGGGGTCGACGTCCTCCAGGATCTCGATGACGACCTTGTCCCGGGGCAGGCACTCGGCCAGGCCGTCCAGCAGCAGGGAGTAGGGGAAATTGATGAAGCAGGGGTGATCCCCCAGCAGTTGATCGATGTTCTGCTGCACGAATTGTTCGGCCACCAGTCGGGAGGTGGCCTGCTGTGCGGAGATGGGTGGAAAGACGTTGTCCAGGCTGTCGCGAAACAGCAGTTCATAGGCTTGGGTTTTCAAGTCCCGATCCAGAATGGGCTGCCTGGCTACATAGGAATACATGCATCTCTCCACCATGAGGGCAGGTCTGATTCTATGGTGAAGCGGATCACTATGCCAGTGTCGAGCGGGTCGAGGCGGTCAACAACTGGCAGAGTGCCGTGGCGCAGAGCCCTGGATCAGAAGAGGTAGTTGAGCTGCAGGCCGGCGAGCCAGGCATCCCCTTCAGAAGTGCCGCGGAAGGTGGAGGTGGTCTGCGGTATGCCGGGCTTGAGCTGCATGGTCTCGTTCACCTCGACCTGCTTGCCGTCGATCATGGTGAGACCCAGATCCAGGGATAGGTTGCGATCGATCTGGTAGCCCACGCCGGCGCTGTACCAGATCCGGTCGGAATCCGGAATGGAGATGGTACGGCGATCGGCGGGCACCGGGCTGCGATCGTAGGCCATCCCTGAGCGCAGTTGCCATTGGGGGGACAGCCGATAGGTCAGGCCGACGGCGTAGCGCCAGCTGTCCTGCCAGTGCTCGTCCTTGATGTGCATGGTGCCGTGGTGATCGAGCCCGGATTCCAGTTGCACGAACTTGCTCCAGTTGGTCCAGTTGATGCTCGAATGCAGCGCCAGGGCCGGGGTCAGCTGATGGAACAGGGCCAGCTCGGCGGTGGCGGGGAGGGGCAGATCCAGACTGCCGGTGTCGGTGAAGGTGCGTCCCTGCAGGTCGGTGCCGACGGCGTCGCCGGAGAGGGGCAGGTTCACGTCGTGGCGATAGGAGAGGCCGATGCGGGTCGCCTCCGAGAGGGTCAGCAGGGTACCCAGGTGCCAGCCAAGGGCCCAGCCATCCCCCTTGAGGTGCTTGGCGATCTTGTTGTTGGAGGGGAAGGTGCCCCCCACTTCCCCCTCGCCGTGGATGGCGCCGAGCCCGCCGCCCACGGACCAGTGCTGGTTGACGCGATACGCAAGGGAAGCCCCGAGATCCACCGTCTTGATGTCGGAGACGTTGCCGAAGTGGCCGGCGTTGTAGTTGTCCGGCATCTGGACGCCGAGGCCATAGTAGGAGGTCGCCGACAGGCCCAGCCACCACTGCTCATTCAGCGGGAGGACGAGGTAGGCGTTGGGCACCCAGGCATTGCCGGCGATGTCGTGGGCGCTGGCGTCGAGCGCCACCGGCCCCAGGGCGGTGGGCACCCGGGTCGAGCCTTCGATGTTGACGTCGGGCCGGATATGGATGACGCCACCGGAGAAGGCGGTGCGCTCGAAGCGGGTCATGGCGGCGGCGTTGCGGGCTAGTACGCTGGCATTGTCGGCGATGGCTGCTTCGCCTGCGAAGGCGCGCCCAAGGCCGGTGGCGGATTGCTCCGCCAGCTGGAAGCCGGCCCCCTGGGCGTGGCCAGAGAGCAGCGCCAGGGCGATGAGGGAAGGTTTGATGGTCGAATGCATGGTTTTTCCTCGGGATGAACTGGGTGCTCATTCTGTTATTCGGTTGGGGGCGGGATTTTATATGGTACGACCAGTAAGGCAACCGGGGCGGGGTCTGGGCGGGAAAAACGGGATTAAATGCTGAAAGGTATGTCTGTAACAGGTTGATAAAAAACGAAAAGAGTACACTTGTTTGCTACAAGTGTGCGCTGAGAAGGGTCGTCAGGATAAAAAAAGAGCGCCCGGGGGCGCTCTTTTCGATGACATGAAAATCAGAATTTCATGTTGAACTGGGCGGAAGCCAGCAGGGCGTTGCCGTGGGAGGTGCCTTTCCAGCGCAGCGCATCGCTGTGGCTGCGCAGGCCTTCGTTCACGTCCACTTCCTTGCCGTCCAGATAGGCCATGCCGAAATCGACGCTCATGTCCGGGTTGATGTGGTAGGTCGCGCCGGCGCTGTACCAGATACGGTCGGAGTCGGGGATGCTCAGGCTGCGGTATTCCGGCTCGATCGGGCTGTTGTCGTAGGCGAAGCCGATGCGGGCTTCCCAGGACGGGTTGACGTACCAGGTGCCACCCAGGGAGTAACGGGCGGAATCCTTGAACTTCTCGTCTTTCTGCAGGCAGACACCGTTGGCGCAGGCGTTGCTGGTGGCCTTGAGCTCCTGGAAGGCGCTCCAGTCGGTCCAGTTGACGGAGTAGTGCACCGCGAACTGCTGGTTCAGGCGGTGGTAACCGGCAAACTCGGCCTGGGCGGGCAGATCCAGCTTCAGGTTGCCGTCGACGACACGGTTGCCGGAGGTGGCACCCTGGAAGTCGCCGTCAAAGCTCAAGTCTACCTGGGAGCGGTAGGTCAGGGCGAGGCGGTTGTTCTCGTTGAATTCATACAGGGTGCCGACGTTCCAGCCAAAGCCCCAGGTATCGCCCTTCAAATGTGCCAGGCGGGTATCGGCGTTGGCGCCCGGGATGGCGGCAGCCAGGGCACCCGCATAGCGGTTCAGCTCGGCCTCGGCGTAGACGGCGTTGATGCCGGCGCCCACGCTGAAGTTGGAGTTGACGCGGTAGGCGATGTTGGGGTTGATGTTCAGGGTCAGCAGCTCGGTATCACCGGCACCGGCACCGGCCGCGAAGGTCTTGGTGTACTCGGTGGAGAGACCGTAGTTGGAGAAGAGACCGATCCCCCATGCCCACTGATCGTTCAGGGGCTGGATGAAGTAGCTGGCTGGCACGAAGGCATCGGGCGCGATGTTGCTCTCGCTGGCCGGGGTCAGCTTGTTGGAGCCGGCATAGATGTCGCCAGACACATCCACGTCGGGCTTGATATAGGTACCGGACACGGACACTGCCATCTTGTCGAAGGTGGTCATGGCGGCGGGGTTGCGGGACAGCACGGCCGCGTTGTCGGCGATGGCGGCTTCACCTGCATAGGCACGGCCCAGACCGGAGGCCGAGTGCTCGTTCAGCTGGAACGCGGCGGCGAAGGTCTGGGTGCTGGCCAGGGTCACGGCCGCAGCGATCAGGCTTTTCTTGAAAAAGGCAGTCGTCATAGTGTTCTCTCGTTTTGTAAGCAGATTTTTTGTCGACATCCGGGCTCTTTGGCCCCTGTAGACGACAAGATCCGTTGTTATGTCAGCTTCTTCCCATACATTTCTGGCGTGATTCTATGGATCTGGTAGGAGGTAAGAAATCAGACCAGTGACAGCAGAATACATAAAAGTTTCCATTATGTTAATCATTTGTTTTAATCAGCCGCTTTATTGGTCTGTTTTATCCATTATTGGATAAATAAGATACAAAAGGTTTCGTTTGTGTCATTCAAAAAAATTGGCAGAAATGTGAGTTCGAGTGGGCAATGAGCAGGAACGTGCGGGGATTTTGAGATGAACAGGCAGACAACTAAGGTGTCTGCCTGTGGCATGGCGAACGGCCGGACCGGGTCAGCCGGGGTTAAGGTCTGTTAAATGGACCACTGCAGGCGGGACTCCAGCTGGCGGGCGACCGGGGCGAGTGACTCCTGCATGTCGCCGATGAGCACCATGTTGGCTCCTTTGAGCGGCAATATCTCCCCCTTGAGCCGGCCATCGGCGAAATCGGGCTGGATCGCCAGTGGCAGATGCTTGGGCACCAGGAACAGGGTGACCGGCCCCATCTTGCCCTGGATCACCATGTGCAGTGCCGGCCCCTGATAGAAGGCACAGTGATTGACATAGGTGACCTTCATGCCCGGCATGTCCGTCAGGGTGGCGCCATATTTCTCCATCTTGGCGTTGATGGTCTGCAGGCTCACCTTCTCGTCCACATTGTGGATGAAGGGTTCCTCCCCGTAGACGTGGGCCATGGCGATCTGGGCCAGGGAGAGGGGCTCCACGGCCGGGGGCCAGCTTATCCAGCGGGTTCCCATGCCGAGCAGGAAGGCGACCGAGGCCGCGATGGCGACAGATCGCCAGCCGGTGCGCGGGGCCGGGGGAGGAAGGGGAATTACCACCTCGTCATTTGCCTCCATCGCCTGCCTGAGCAGGATCCGCTCGGCCAGTCCGGTCGGCACCTCCACCTCCAGGGTGCGGCGCAGCGTGCGATCCAGCTGCTTCATCTCCTCCAGGTGCTTGCGATTGGCAGGAGACATCTCTGCCGCCTCGAGGAAGGCGGGGTCCTTGTCCGAAGGATGGGTGATGGCCCGGCGGCGAAATTCAAGCTCATCCATTGGTGTGTCCTCTCTGTTGAGCCGCAGACTCCATGGCCTCTTTTATCTGGTTGCGGGCCCGAAACAGCCGCGTCATGACGGTGTTCTTGTTCAGGCCGAGTTGTTCGGCGATCTCCTCACCGCTGAATCCCCCCAGCACCTGCAACAGCAGGGGCTCCTGATATTCGGCGGGCAGGCGGGCGATGTGGCGCCTCAGCCACTCGTGTTCCATCTCCTGCTCGTTGTGCAGCGCGCCCGGATCGCTCTGGGGATGCTCGTCGAGATCGATGAGGTCGAACTGCTTGCGCTCGAAGCGCCGGGCATTCTCCCGCCGCAAGATGGTGATGAGCCACGCTTTGGCTGCCTTGTCGTCTTGCAGGGTGTCGATCGCCTTCCAGGCGCGCAGGAAGGTCTCCTGCACCAGGTCTTCGGCCACTTGCGGATCCCGGCACAGCCAGTAGGCATAGCGGTAGATGTCCCCGTGCAGGGCGTGCACCAGGGCCTCGTATTTGATTTGTTTGTCTGCCATCTCCTGATAGACCGGACTAGTCGAGGGATCCTTTCCCGTTCCCGCATTTTTTTTTCTAAAAAAACCTAACGCCATGAAGGGGTGTCCTTGTTCATGAGTGGCTCGTGGCAGGCATCAGAAGCGTCGCCACGCCAGCGTGCCAAGACCATAGGCTATCGCAAAAGTTTCCCGGGCGCACAGCCCCCGGGCGAGGGCCTGCCAGTGAGGCATGTCTCCCCCGGGCGGGCCGAAACAGGCCCGATCCAGCGCATCGAGCAGGGGGCCCATGACGGGATCCCGATGGCAGGGCAGGCTGGCAAGGTGCTGGCAGGGGGCACCCCAGCGCAGCGATGCCCAGGCCAGCAGGGCTTGTCTGGCCGCGTCCGGCGCACGGGCGGCAAGGGCACGCTGCAGGCGATAGAAGGCGAGCCAGCGTGGCCCGCGCCGCCACAAGGCGCGCAGCAGGAGTGCCCATCCCACCCAGTGGAGGCTGTCCGGGGAGGAGCCCGGCCCAGCGTCTACCTCCTCGCTCGCCCCCTCTTCGAATACCAGGGTGTGGGCCGGCAGCCGCACCTCTTCGATGCGCCCGCTTTGGGTGCTGAACCAGCGCAGGCTCTGGGCCGGCAACTCATAACGGCCCGCCGCCCCGGCCGTCAGGGCCTGGCGCCATTGGCGCTCGACGCGCAGCGCTCCCTCGGCCACGAAACGCTCCTGCTGCTGCTCGCCGTCCGGCTTCATGGAGAGGCCGGCGGGCAGGGGCGGTGCCGGCAGGGGAGGCAGGCGGTTGCCATCCCCCCCTTCCATCACCAGGGTGAGGGTGCGGATCACCGGCTCACCGACTCTGGCCCTCGCCGGGCTGAAGTGCTGGCGCAGCACCAGACTGCTCGCCACCGGCTCCAGGGGGGCCTTGTCCACCTTGATAAAGAGGGTCGCCGCTCTGGCGGACAGCAGATCTCCCGCCTTCCCCGGCGCGGTCGCACCAGCCTCGTCCTGATGCGGCAACCGCCCCTGAAAGCGGGGGGATTCGACGGGATGGAGCCCGGGCGCTTTGGCCTGCAGCAGCCATTTTCGCGTGAGACGCCCCGGCAGGCCGGGGCTCGCAGGGGACTCCCAGCGATCGTCGCCGAGGCGGCGAATGGTGAAGGGGGGCGCGATGGGCTCGCCGAGGTTGGGGGTGTCCAGGTTGGCCGGCAGCCACAGGGTCAGCTGATAGATGAAGGGCTTACCCGGGTAGAGCGGGCCCTGATGCAGTACCTGGGCCTGGAGCTCGACGGGAGAGAAGATCCGATCCTGCCGAGGCACCAGGGTGGCCGCCGAGCCCGTCTGGGTGCCCGTCGGCACGGCCAGTTCTGGGGTAAGCCCGGCCCCGAGGGCGAGGGGCGGCACCCGGCTCGGGCTGGTGTCCAGCAGGTGCAGGGGGATCTGCCAGCGGGTCAGGTCGCTGATCTGGGTGCTGGCGCGGCTAATGCTGACCCGCCCCACCGCAAACTGGCTCAGCAGAGGCTGGAGGTCGAGCGCGTCATCGTGCAGCACCCCGTCGGCCTCGATGATGAGCAGCCAGTCGCGCTCGCTCGCCCCCGGCAGCAGCTCGGCCCGTGGGGGCGCGGCCAGCGCCGGGAAGGCGAGCAGGGGGATCAGCAGCAGCCAGCACAGTTGCGACAGGCCCGTGCCAGCGCACCTCAGGCGTGAGGGGATGCTCGTGATCACCAGGGCTCCTCCACCTTGATCAGGGGGCGGCGCTGGGCCTCCTTGCGCAGGCGCTGCTCCAGCAGCAGCACGGGTGGCGCCGGGGGACGGGGCTCTTCCGAGGCATCGGCTGGCTCGGGACGCGTCCCCGGGGCTGGCGGCGAGGGGGCCTCCTCGGGTGGTCTGGCCCGCAGCAGCGCCAGGTTGTACAGGGCGTCCTGGTGGCCGGGCTCGCGCTTGAGGGCGGCCAGATAGGCCTGCTCGGCCGCGTCGAGATCCCCGAGCCAGACCAGGGCATTGCCCCGGTTGTAATGGGCGGTGGCGCTGTCGGCCCGGCCATAGGCGGCGACGGCCCTGGCATGGTCGCCGGCCCGATACCAGGCATTGCCCTGCCAGACGGGATCCTGGAAGGTGCGGGCCGCTTCCTCATAGTGCCCCTGCTGGAAGGGGCTCCAACCCTGCCGATCCTGCCAAGAGACGGAGGCTGCCAACAGGGGGAACGGAGGCAGGCTCACCACGATGAGCAGCAGCCAGTGCGCACCGATGCGGGCCAAGAGCGCCAGAGGCAGCAGGGGGAGCAGCAGCCAGGGGCCGAGATCCCGGGACTGGCCCTGGGTCGGCGTCTGGCCCAGGGGCAGCGGGGCAAAGCGGGGCACGCCGTTTTGCAGCCACTGGAGCCTGCCCCCCGTGCTGGCCGCGAGGCGCGCCATGGCCCCTTCGTCGGGGGCGGGCAGGGGACGGCTCAGGGCGCGACCGAGTGACCTGCGTTCGGCGGGCACGGGGGGCAGCCTGGCCTCCTTGCCGGCGTTGACCAGCAGGATGTCGAGGCGGGGCGAGGCCCCTTGGGGGCAGAAGAGGGTGTCAAGACAGGGCCAGAGGGCGGCGATGCGATCTCGCTGGGCTTGGGACAGGCCGTCGGTGACGAGCAGCAGGCGTGCGGGCTGGCCTGATGGGATCTGCGCAAGGGCCAGGGCCACGGCGCGCTCCGGTGCACTGCCCTGAACGGGCATGATGGCCGGGCGCAGGTCCGGCAGCAGCAGGACAATGGCCTGATGATCCCGGGTCGGCGGCATGGCGAGATAGGCATCCCCGGCAAACAGGATGAGGCCGAGGGGATGGGGCGATGGCCGCGCATCCTCCCTGGCCAGCATCTCCTGAAGCAGCAGCCGGACCCGGGTCGCCCTGTCGGGGGGCAGATCCTCTGCCAGCATGGAGTCCGAAAGATCCAGCAGCCAGAGATCGAGCGCCGGGCTCTGGATGGGGAGGCTCTGTTGGCGCAGGGCGGGGCCCGCGAGGGCCAGGATCACCGGCAGGCAGGCGAGCCAGAGCCAGGGAATGGCCCGGTGCCGGGACGGCAGCAGATAGGCCTGCATGGCGGGGGAGAGCAGTCCGGGCTGGTGACGGCGCCGCCATCCCTGCCACAGCCAGGGGATCAGGGCCAGCAGCCAGAGCGGGCGCAGCAGGATCAGCTCCATGAAGAAGCTCCTTGACGCTTATTCATGGGGCCGCTCCCGTGACGGTTGCGGGCGTGCCGGCCACTGCCAGCGCCCTGGCCACGCCAGCAGCAGCAAGGCCAGGGCCAGCGGCCAGGGGTAGAGCTCCAGGTGGGGGCGTGCGAGGATCCGGGGGCGAGCGAGGGGCTCCAGGGTGTCGATGGCCTGGTTGATGGCGGCCAGATCCCCCTGGCTGCGGGCGCGAAAATAGCGCCCCTGCCCCAGGGCCGCCAGCTGCTGGAGCAAAGGTTCATCGAGCTCGGCGCTGGGGTCCTCCTCCCCAAGGGGATGGGCAAAGGTGTCAGGGTCGGCGCCCACTCCCAGGGTATAGAGGCGGATGCCGGCGGCCACGGCCCGTTTGGCCTCGGTCAGGGGATCCGCGTTGCCCGAGGTGTTGCGCCCGTCCGTGACCAGCAGCAGGGCGGTGGGGCGGGCGGGATCCGCGTGCTGGCGGGCCAGTTGTATGGCCTCGCCGAGGGCCGTGGTGCGCCCCGCCAGATCGAAGTCGAGCTCCTGGGTGAGGGCGAGCAGGGCCCGGGTCTCCTGGGTCAGGGGGGAGAGCAGGTAGGCGTGGTCGGCGAAGACGATGAGGGCGATGCGATCGCCCGGGCGCGAGGCGATGAGCCCGGCAATCTGCTGGCGCACCGCGGCCAGCCTGTCCTTCTGCTGCCCCTCGTCCAGCATGTCCTGGGTGCGCATGCTGTCGGAGAGATCCACCGCCAGGATAAGATCCCGGCTGCTCTGGTAGTGGATGACGGGCGCTTCCTGCCATTGGGGGCGGCACAGGGCCAGCACCAGGGCACACCAGCAGAGCGCCATGCGCCAGACGGGCTGCCCCCCCTGGGGATGCAGCAGGGGAAAACCGCCGTGAGAGAGGCGCGTGCGGCCCCTGTCACCCGCGAGGGGTGGCAGGCCGAAACGCACCAGCAGCGGCAGGACGAGGGCGAGGGCGAACCAGGGCCAGGCGAGGATCATCTCTTCCCCCCGTCGGGCCGGCGTATCCGGGTCAGCCGCGGCGTGGCGACACAGCGGCGTCCCCATCGAAGGTAAGCGCGGCGAAGCCTTGCGCGCTCTGCCTCGTTCGGCTGCGCCGCGCCATAGAGCCAGTGCGGCCACTGTCCGGCAAACAGGCTGAAGTCGCTCCCGCCCTTGCGATCGAGCCAGGCGAGCCAGGCCTCTCCTTGCAGGGGACCCGCCTCGGGCCAGCGGGCGAGGGCCGCCTCCCGCAGCGCGGCGTGCAGCCGAGGCACGAGATCCTCCCCCTGCCAGAGCAGCTGGCGTGCCCAGCGGCGCTGGCGCCAGAGGGTGCGTGCCAGGGTGGCCGCGAGCCAGAGGGCGAGCAGCGTCAGCAGCAGTCCGCCCCAGGCCGCCAGGCGGGGATCAGGGGCCTCTTCCAGCGGCGCACCCGGGTGGATGTCGCGAAGCTCTGCCTGGATCGCCTGCAAGGCTGGCTCCACCGGGGAGGCCGGTACATCGGGTTGAGGGGGGCGCGGCTCGGCGCTCAAAACAGGCGACATCCGCCCTCCTGCCACTGGCGCTGCAGCGGCTCGCCGTTGTCGAGGCGATAGAGGCGCGTCACCAGGGGCATCAGTTGCTGCTGACTGGTTGCCGCCTGCTCCCTGGCCGCCTTCTGGTAGCGCTCGCGAAAGCGGGCCAGGCCGCCATCGAGCCAGCCGCTGCGCCTGCCCGCGGCCACCGCCAGCTGCCCCTGTCCGGGCAGGGTCGCCTCCAGGGGGTCGCGGATCTGCCAGTAGTGGATGTCGTGGCGCTGACCGAGGCGCTGCAACTGCTTGCACAGCCCCGGATCCAGCGGCTGGTGGTGGCTTATCAGGGTCAGCCTGGCCCCATGGGGCAGGGTGAGCCCGGCCAGGGTGTGAGCCAGAGGATGGTTAAGGGGGGCGCGATCCAGTCCCGCCTCGTAGTGGCGGCAGAGCGCCTCCAGTAGCGGCATGAGGGAGCCGTGCTGTTGCAGAGGGCGGGTCTCCAGGCCGTGACAGACGAGGGTGTTGGCCTGCTTCTCCCCTTGCCAGAGCAGGGCGGCCGCGAGCTCGCAGCCGAGGCGCGCCTTGAGCTGCGCCCCGGAGCCGAAGTACATGTCGGGGGAGAGATCCAGCAGCAGCCAGTGGGTCTGCTCCTGCTCCTCCCCGTAGAGGCGGGTGTGGGGGCGGCCGAGACGGGCGGTGACCCGCCAGTCGATATGGCGCACCTCGTCCCCGGCCTGATAGACGCGCAGCTCGCGAAAGCTCAGGCCCGGCTGGCGCCGCACTCGCCCCTGGTGTGCCAGGTGGATGCGGGCTCGCTCGCCCGATCTGGCCCAGAGCCGCACCGCCAGCAGCCTGGCGAGGGGCAGGGCGATGTCGGGATGGGCGCGGGGGGCGGTGAGTCCGGTCATGGCTGGCGCATCGTCGGGGCAGAGGCAACCGCAGGCGGGCAGAGGCTCAGGGGCATGGGATGGCATCCAGCAGCAGGGCGATCAGCGCCTCGTTGTCCAGGTTGTCCGCGAGGGCCTGGTAGCTCGGGATCAGGCGGTGGCGCAGCACGGCGGGGGCGAGGTGCTGGATATCCTCGGGCAGCACGAAGTCGCGCCCGGCGAGCCAGGCGCGGGCACGGGCCGCTCTCGCGAGGCCGATGCTGGCCCTGGGGCTCGCGCCCACCGCGATGAGGGGCTCGAGCTCGGGGCACAGGCCGCTGCCGGGGCGAGTGGCGCAGACCAGCTGCACCAGATAGTGTTCGAGGCGCCCCTGCATCTGTACCCCCTGAACGGCGGTGCGGGCCGAGAGCAGGTCGGCCTGGCTCAGGGTCAATGGCGGTGGTGGCAGGGCCTCGCCCCGGGCGTTGAGCTGGAGGATGGCGAGCTCCATGGCGGGGCTGGGGTAATCCACCAGCAGCTTGAGGAGGAAGCGATCGAGCTGGGCCTCCGGCAGGGGATAGGTCCCCTCCTGTTCTATGGGGTTCTGGGTGGCGGCCACCATAAAGAGGGGGGGCAGGCGCCAGCTCTTCTTGCCCACGGTGATCTGGTGCTCGGCCATGGCCTCCAGCAGGGCGGACTGCACCTTGGCCGGGGCCCGGTTTATCTCGTCCGCCAGCACCAGGTGGTTGAACAGGGGGCCGGGTTGAAAGACGAAGCTGGCGTCCTGGGGGTGAAACACCTCGCTGCCGGTGAGATCGGCGGGCAGCAGATCCGGGGTGAACTGGATGCGGGCGAAGCGCCCCTCCACGGCCCCGGCCAGCGCCTTGACGGCCCGGGTCTTGGCAAGACCGGGCGCCCCCTCGATCAACACATGTCCTTCACATAACAGGGCAATGAGGAGTCCCTCGATGAGGGAGCCCTGTCCCAGGATCTGGCTGCCCAGATAGTCTCCAAGTGCTCTGAACTCGGCCGCTGCCATGCGATAAACCCGTTGTTTTTATGGAAGTTGATCTTTTTATACCCCAGTTGGCTCACAAGGGCGAGGGAGGGTGGCAAGATGGGAACAATTTAGTTTCAATCAGCTGTATGAAAGTTGTGAGTGGATTGTTAAGATGTGGCGCAATGAGGTCTGACCTCTGCCTTTTTAACCCAAGGAGCCAGGATGAAACAGCCATTGAAACTGACGACTCGCCAGGGCGAACGGATAGCCGTCGTGGCGGGTCTGCGCACCCCCTTTGCCAAGCAGGCCACCGCTTTTCACGGCGTGCCTGCGGTGGATCTCGGCAAACTGGTGGTGAGCGAGATGCTCGCCCGCACGGATCTCGATCCCAAGCTCATCGACCAGCTGGTGTTCGGCCAGGTGGTGCAGATGCCGGAAGCCCCCAACATCGCCCGCGAGATCGTGCTCGGCACCGGCATGAGCGTCAGTACCGATGCCTATAGCGTGTCGCGCGCCTGCGCCACCAGCTTCCAGGCGGTGGCCAACGTCACCGAATCCATCATGGCGGGCTCCGTGGACATCGCCATCGCCGGCGGTGCCGACTCCTCCTCCGTGCTGCCCATCGGGGTGAGCAAGTCCCTGGCCCGCGCCCTGGTGGATCTCAACAAGGCGCGCAACCTCCAGCAGCGCTTCAACATCCTGCGCCGCCTGCGCCTGAAAGACTTGCTGCCGGTGCCGCCCGCGGTAGCCGAATACTCCACCGGCCTCTCCATGGGGCAGACCGCCGAGCAGATGGCCAAGACCCACCAGATCAGCCGCGAGGCGCAAGATGCGTTGGCCCACCGCTCCCACACCCTGGCCGCCGAGGCCTGGGCACAGGGCAAGTTGAATGGCGAGGTGTTCACCGCCCACGTGCCCCCCTACAAGTCGCCGCTGGAGCGAGACAACAACATCCGTGAAAGCTCGGATCTGGCGAGCTACGCCAAGCTCAAACCCGTGTTTGACCGGGCCCACGGCTCGGTGACCGCCGCCAACGCCACCCCGCTCACCGACGGCGCCGCCGCCGTGCTGCTGATGCGCGAAGGGCGTGCCCGCGAGCTCGGCCTCGAGCCGCTCGGTTACATCCGCAGCTTCGCGTTTTCCGCCATCGACGTGTGGCAGGACATGCTGATGGGGCCCTCCTACGCCACCCCGCTGGCGCTGGACCGCGCCGGCATCACCCTTGGCGATCTCACCCTTATCGACATGCACGAGGCCTTCGCCGCCCAGACCCTGGCGAACCTCAAGATGTTTGCCAGCCACGAGTTTGCCCGCGACAGGCTGGGCCGGGATCAGGCCATCGGCGAGGTGGACATGGACAAGTTCAACGTGCTCGGCGGCTCCCTGGCCTACGGCCACCCCTTTGCCGCCACCGGGGCGCGCATGATCACCCAGACCCTGCACGAGTTGCGGCGTCGGGGAGGGGGACTGGGGCTCAACACCGCCTGTGCGGCGGGTGGGCTGGGTGCGGCCATGGTGCTGGAGGTGGAATGATGAGTGCCAAGACTTTTTCTCTGGATATTCGCAAAGACGGCATCGGCATCCTCACCATGGATGTGCCCGGTGAGAGCATGAACACCCTGAAGGCCTCGTTTGCAGACGAGATCCGCACCCTGCTGGCCGAGGTGAAGGGGAACGGCGACCTGATCGGCCTGGTGATCGTCTCCGGCAAGAAGGACTCCTTCATCGCCGGGGCCGACATCGCCATGCTGGCGGCCTGCACCAGCGCCCAGGACGCCGAAGCGCTGTCCCGGGCCGGGCAGGAGGTGTTTGCCGAGATCGAATCCTTGGGGATCCCGGTGATCGCCGCCATCCACGGCCCCTGCCTCGGCGGCGGGCTGGAGCTGGCGCTCGCCTGCCATGGCCGGGTGGTGACCGATCACGGCAAATCCGTGCTGGGGCTGCCGGAAGTGCAGCTTGGCCTGCTGCCGGGCTCCGGCGGTACCCAGCGTCTGCCGCGTCTCATCGGCGTGGCCAAGGCACTGGATCTGATGCTGACCGGCAAGCAGGTTCGGGCCAAGCAAGCCAGGAAGCTGGGGCTGGTGGACGACGTGGTGCCACCCTCCATCCTGCTGGAGGCCGCCGTCAAGCTCGCCAAGAAGGGCAAGCCGCGCCACCGCCTGAAGCGGGATCTGCAGGGCAAGGTGCTGGAGACCAACTCCCTCGGTCGCAAGGTGTTGTTCGATCAGGCCCGCAAGGGGGTGAAGGCCAAGACCCGCGGCAACTACCCGGCGCCGGAGCGCATCATCGAGGTGGTGCGCATCGGCGTGGAGGAGGGGATGAAGGCCGGCCTGCAGGCCGAGGCCCGCCACTTCGGCGAGCTGGTGATGACGCCGGAATCCGCCGCCCTGCGCTCCCTCTTCTTCGCCACCACAGAGATGAAGAAGGAGGTGAGCTATCAGGGGGCCGCGCCGCGCAAGGTGGGTCATGCCGCCGTGCTGGGCGGTGGTCTGATGGGGGGCGGCATCGCCTTCGTCACCGCCACCAAGGCGGGGGTGCCGGTGCGGATCAAGGATGTGGCGAGCGCCGGCATCGGCAACGCCATGCGCTACAGCTACGACATCCTGGCCAAGAAACTCAAGCGCCGTCATATGCTGCGCAGCGAGCTGGAGAAGCAGATGAGCCTGCTCACCGGCACCCTGGACTACTCCGGCTTCCACCGGGTCGACATGGTGGTGGAGGCGGTGTTCGAGGATATCAACCTCAAGCACCAGATGGTGCAGGACGTGGAGCGCGAGTGCGGTGAACACACGGTGTTCGCTTCCAACACCTCCTCCCTGCCCATCCACCAGATCGCCTCGGCGGCGGCGCACCCGGAGCGGGTGGTGGGGCTGCACTACTTCAGCCCGGTGGACAAGATGCCGCTGGCGGAGATCATCCCCCACGCCGGCACCAGTGCCGAGACGGTGGCCACCACCCTGGCCTTTGCCCGGGCCCAGGGCAAGACCCCCATCGTGGTGAAGGACGAGGCGGGCTTCTACGTCAACCGTATCCTGGCCCCCTACATGAACGAGGCGGCGCGCCTGGTGCTGGAAGGGGAGCCGGTGGAGGTGCTGGACGGCGCTCTGCTCGACTTCGGCTTCCCGGTCGGCCCCATCACCCTGCTGGACGAGGTGGGGATCGATGTGGGGGCCAAGATCTCCCCCATCCTCGAAAAAGAGTTGGGTGGCGAGCAGTTCCAGGCGCCCAAGGCGTTTGACAAGCTGCTCGAGGATGAGCGCAAGGGGCGCAAGAACGGCAAGGGCTTCTACCTCTATGGCAAGGCGGCCCCGCGCAACAAGCTCACCGGCAAGGAGGGCAAGAAGACGGTGGACGCGAGCGTCTACGACGTGCTCGGCGTCACGCCGCTGGCCAAGCTGGGCCGCCAGGAGATAGCCGAGCGCTGCGTGCTGCTGATGCTCAACGAGGCGGCCATGGCCCTGGATGGCGGTGTGGTGGCGTCGGCTCGTGACGGCGACATCGGCGCCATCTTCGGCATCGGCTTCCCCCCCTTCCTGGGCGGCCCGTTCCGCTACATGGACACCCTCGGCATCGAGTACCTGGTGGGGCGCCTCGAGCACTACCAGAAGCGCTTCGGTGATCGATTCGCCCCCTGTGCGCGGCTGAAAGCGATGGCGGCGGAGCAGCAGACCTTCTACTGATGGCGTGTTGGCCCCTGCGCTGGCGAGGCGACCTCATGGTTGCCTCGCTTTTTCTGCCTGGTGCCGGGCCCGGAGAAGGGGAAAACGAGGGGACAAGGGACTAAATTATTGATCTAGCGCAAACAGGTGCCCCATTTATTACTTTGGTGGCATAGGACTCAGGCGCGGGTTGAGGTCAAATAGCCTCATCAGGAACGGGGCTCACCCCGTCACAAAAGGGACACCCATTTCACTGGATGAAGGACACACTATGAGTCTGCTTGAACAAACCATCTGGACTGTATTGGGGTATGGGGCCATGCCCTTTATCTTCCTGAGCGGGTTCGTAGCAGTGGCAGTGACCTGCTGTCTGCTGCTCAATGCCTTCGGGGTCAAGTCCGCCGAGAAGTGAGTCACTCTCGTTCATGCCGCCAAATGCCAGTCTCACGACTGGCATTTGTTTTTTCTGTCTCCTGAAGCACTTATCCCGCCCCCTGATACGCAAAAGGGCGCGCAAGACGGTCGAACCAGACGGCCATTTTGATTACACTGGCGCCCGGCATGTCCGCCCCCTTTCTCTTTTTATCAGGTGTTCACGACTTCTATGGCGCTCAAGGCAACCATCTTCAAGGCCCAGATCAGCTTGTCTGACATGGATCGCAATCTGTATCAGGACTTCTCCCTCACCCTGGCCCGTCACCCCTCCGAGACCGACGAGCGCATGATGATCCGGCTGGCGGCCTTCGCCTGGCATGCCGCCGAGCGGCTGGAGTTCACCAAGGGCCTCTCCGCGGACGACGAACCCGAGCTCTGGTGCAAGAACTACTCCGACGAAATCGAACTCTGGATTGAGCTGGGTCAGCCCGACGAGCGCCGTCTCAAGAAGGCGTGCAACCGCTCCCGCCAGGTGGTGCTCTACCTCTACGGCGGGCGCGGCACCAGCGTCTGGTGGAAGCAGAACCAGGGCAAACTCGGCCTGCACGACAACCTGAGCGTCATCGAGCTCTCCGACAGCCAGACCCTGCCCCTGGCGGCCATGGTGGAGCGCACCATGCAGCTTACCTGCACCATCTCCGATGGCCAGCTCTGGGTCAGCAACGGCAGCCAGGAGGTCACCCTGGACCCCGTGGTGCTGATGGGCCGCCCGGCCCGGGAACTGTAAGCGGGAGCCCCCATGTTCAGCGCGCTGCTCAATATCGTCATCCCGGTGTTTGCGGTGGCGGGCCTTGGCGCCCTCTACGGGCGGCTGCGGCCGGGCGGCGACCTGGGTTACATCAACCGGGCCAATATCGAGCTGTTCAGCCCGGCGCTGGTCTTCTCGGCGCTGGTGAAATACCCGCTGGATCTGGCGGCGCACCTGCCGCTCATCGCGGCCGGTGCCCTGGTGATTTTGCTGCCGGGGCTGCTGCTCTCCCTGCTCAGGCTCAAGGGCATAGAGCGGGCGGCGCTTATCCTGCCCGCCATGTTTCGCAACACCGGCAACCTTGGCATCCCGTTGATGGTGCTGGCCTTTGGCGAGCAGCAGCTCGGCGCCATCGTCATCCTGTTCGTGCTCTCCAACCTGCTCCACTTCTCGGTGGGCATGTTCATCCTCTCCGCCAATACCTCCCGCTGGGGCTGGCTGAGAAGCCCGGTGCTCTGGGCCGCCTTCGCCGGCCTGCTGGTGGCCAATCTGCATATCCCGCTGCCCGAATACCTGGTGACCAGCGCGGATCTGCTCGGCCAGATAGCGGTGCCCCTCATGCTGTTTGCTCTCGGCATTCGCCTGATGGAAGGGGAGTTGGGCCACCTGGGGCTTGCCCTCAAGTGCAACCTGCTCTATCTGCTGGCGGGAGGCCTGGCCCTCGGGGTGGCGGTCTGGCTGCTGCCCCTCAAGCCAGAGTGGATACCGCTCCTGATGCTCTCGGTGGCCCTGCCCCCGGCGGTGCTCAACTATATCCTGTGCGAGCAGTACCAGTGCCAGCCCGACAAGGTGGCCAGCATAGTGCTCGGCGGCAATGCGCTCTCCGTGGTGGTCATCCCCCTGGCGGTCTGGCTGGCGCTGCATCTGGGGAGTTGACCCGGTTTTTTCAAGGACGCCTGATGGCGTCCTTTTTACTGCTATCGCGAGAGTCCGATGATGCTTTGTTAATCGAACGTGGCCCGGTTTCTTACCGGGTCAATACGTTCCGGTTAGCCGGACAAGGCAGAGTGCGGAAAGAGAAGGGAATAAAAGGGCGGCCTTGGCCGCCCTGTTTATTGATGGGTGGCCGGTTGTGGCTGGTCATCCTTGCGCAGCTGGGTATAGAGGCCAACCCCGGCCAGCAGGCCGGCGAGGGCAAGCAGCCACCAGATGGCGGTGGCGGGGCGGCTGCCGGCATCCCCCAGCATGACACCTATCAGCAGGTTGCCAACGAGCGCCATGCAGCCCCCGGCGCTGGCATAGAAGCCGTAGTAGCTGCCGAGCTGCTCAGGGGGCGCGTAGCGGGGCAGCTGGGCGGCGAAGAGCGGGAAGCAGAGGATGGAGCCCAAGGAAAGCAGGGCTACCTGTGCCAAGACGCCCGCCGTCGGCCAGAGGGCCAGTAGGGGAAGGGCCAGGTAGCTCAGCCCCATCATGCCTATTCCCAGCCCCATGGCGAGCGGCACCCCCAGGCAGCGCTCTGCCAGGCGCGAGGCCGGGAGCTGGAGCAGGACACCGATCACCGCCGTGAGGGTGAAGACGCCGCCGAGCAGGTGGGTGGCGTCCGGCAGGCTCTGGATATGGGCGGGGATGGCGAGATAGAGCTGGTGGAACAGGATCTGGTAGCTGCCCGCCAGCAGGGTGAACCGCATAAAGGGGCGCTGGCGCACTATCTCCCCCCATTGGCGCAAGATGGCGCCGCGCGGGCTCTGGTGGCTCACCGGGCGTTTGGGAAGTACCCGGTATTGCAGCACCCCGAGCAGGGCGAAGAGGCTCGCCGCCAGGATCCCCGTCAGGGTATAGCTCTGCTGGGTCAACGTCAGGCCGACCAGGGGGCCGAGCAGCATGCCCGCCTGGCTGGCCAGATTGTGCAGGGCGAAGGCGCGCTGCCGCTGGCTCGGGGTCTGGCACTCGCTGGCGAGATAGGCCTGGGCGCAGGGGGTGAACAGGGCCCCGGCAAAGCCGGTCAGGGTCGCCGCCAGCAGCAGGATGGGCAGGGATTCCGCCCAGCCGAGCAGCGCGAACCCCAAGGATCGCACCAGGCAGCCCCAGACGATGGCGGGATGGTAGCCGATGCGATCTCCAAGGGTGCCGCCCAGCAGGAAGAGCCCCTGCTGGCTGAAGACCCGCATCCCCATGACGAGGCCGCAGGCCCAGCCGGCGAGGCCAAGCCCGGCGCCCATGTGCTGGGCGAGGAAGGGCATCATCATGTAAAAGCCGAGGTTGAAGGCCAGCCCGTTGGTGATGAGCAGGCGGGCGGCCGGGCTCATGCCCTGCCAGTCCCGCCAGTAGGAGGCACCGCTCATGTGGATGCCCTCCGGGCGAAGCGCCGGGGGCAGGGGGCGGACGGCCAAAACCCGTGTGGCGTCTTCATCCTGGCTGTCTTCGCACGGTGCGCAGGAAGGGGATGCCGCTGTGATCGTGGCTCACCTCCACCGGCACCTGATAGAGGCGCTCGATGAGGGGAGCGTCGAGCACCCGGGCGGGGGGGCCGAAGGCCTGCAGATCGCCCCCTGCCAGCACGATCAGCTGATCGGCGAACTGGGCCGCCAGGTTGAGATCGTGCAGCACCACCAGGGTGATCCACTGCTGCTCCCGGGTCTGCTGGCACAGGTGCTCCATCAGCTGCATCTGGTGGTGCAGATCGAGGGCGCTGACCGGCTCGTCCAGCATCATGATGCGGGGATCGCGCAGCAGCACCTGGGCGAACAGCACCATCTGCCGCTGGCCACCGCTCAGGGAGTAGAGGGGGCGATCCGCCAGATGGGCGATGCCGAGCGCCTGTAGGGCGCGACCGGCAGCCAGGATGTCCTCGTCGGCGAGGCGCATGGAGAGGCTGTCGAGACGCCCGAGCACCACCACCTCGATGACGCTGAGGTCCAGCTCCAGCTGGATGTTCTGGGGCATGTAGCCAAACTGCTGGCGCCACTTGGCCATCGTCATCTGGCGGGCGCTCTGGCCATCCAAGCTGATGTCGCCGCCATCGGCGGCGAGCTCACGGAACAGGGCGCGCAGCAGCGAGGTCTTGCCGGTCCCGTTCGGGCCGATGATCACATGGACCTGACCCGGATGCAGGGTGAGGCTGAGCTCCCGCAGCAGGGTCTGTTGGCCGAGGGAGAGGGAGAGTCGGGATATTTCAAGCACGTTTACGCCCCCTGCCGAGGATCAACCAGATGAAGAAGGGCACGCCGATGAGCGCGGTGACGATGCCGATGGGGAAGAGGGCCCCCGGAATGATGGACTTGGAGAGCACCGAGGCCGCCGAGAGCATGCAGGCGCCGCACAGGGCGGAGAGGGGGATCAAAAAGCGCTGATCTTCCCCCACCAGCATGCGGGCGATATGGGGGGCCACCAGGCCGACGAAACCGATGACACCGACGAAGCTGGTAGCGGTGGCGGTCAGCAGGGCGACCAGCACCAGGGTCTTCATGCGCAGCCTGTCGACGTTGACCCCGAGACTGCGGGCGCGGGCTTCCCCAAGGCGCAGGCTGGTGAGGGCCCAGGCGTCCCGGTAGATAAGCACGGTACAGATCAGGGTGACGGCGGCGGTGATGATCAGGGAGTCCCAGGTGGTGCGCATCAGGCTGCCAAAGAGCCAGAACAGGATCTGCTGGTTGAGCTCGGGGGAGGAGAGGAACTGCAGCAGGGAGAGCAGGGACTGGAACAAAAAGAGCAGGGCGATGCCGGCCAGGATCAGGGTCTGGCTGTTGACGTGGCGCATCATGGCCAGACCGAACAAGAGGCTCGCAGCCAGCATGCAGAGGATGAAGGCGCCGGCCGGAATGGCCACCAGGGGAGGAAGCCCCAGCCCCCCGGTATAGAGTGCGAGCGCCGCACCCAGGCCCGCCGCCGCCGCGAGCCCAAGGGTGTAGGGGCTCGCCAGGGGGTTGTCCAGCAGGGTCTGCATCTGCACGCCGCCAAGGCCGAGGGCCGCACCGACCACCAGGGCCATGAGGGCGATGGGCAGGCGCATGTCGTGGACTATGGTGCGGGTCATGGGGTCGGCCTGGGCGGGGGAGATCAGGGCATCGACCACGTCGTGCAGGGCGAGTAGGGAGGGGCCGGTGGCGATGTCGAGCACCAGGGTGATGCACAGCACCAGGGCGAGCAGCAGGAGCCAGCGCCAGCGTCGGCGCTCCCGTTGCCGCTGCCGGGTGAGGGTCTGCTGCAGGGCAGCCAAATCATTCATGGTTAGGATCCTGACTCGGGCGCCACGAGGGGCGCCCACAAAGATTGAAGAGAGATGATGCAGAGGGCTCTGCCTAGGCAGGCAAGGCCCGAACTGCCGGCGTTAGTTTGCTTCACCCTGCTTGATACCCAGCATAAAGGTGCCCTGGGGACGAATGGGCAGATAGTGCTGGTAGAACGCCTGATAGGTGGCCAGGGGATCGAGATCCTGGAACAGGTCCGGGTAGAGGGACTTGGCCATGAACTGGATGAGGGCGGCATCCATGATGCTGCGGGTCGCGCCGTGGTAGACCGCATAGAGGCGACCCTGCTGCACAGCGGGCAGCTCGCTCCAGCCCGGACGGGCGGCGAAGCCTTGCAGGCGCTGGCGCACCGTCTGGGCCGAGATGTCCTGGCCGACCTGCATCGCCTCGGCGCTGCTCACGCTCTCGTAACCCGCCATCAGGATCACCTCGGGCTTGCTCGCCAGCAGTTGCTCCGGGTGAATGGGGCCCCAGCGATCGACGAAGGGGGCCGCCACGTTGTCGCCACCTGCCAGCAGGGCCATGGCGCCCCACATGTCCTTGCCATAGGTGTAGCTGTACTCGGCCGGGCCCTTGTCACCCAGCTCGATGTAGACGCGGGGCGGCTTGCGCTTCGCCGCGGCGATGCGTGAGGTGATGGTGTCGATGGTGGCCTTGTATTCATCCGCCATCTTGCGTGCCCTGGCCTCCTGGCCGGTGAGCTTGCCAAGCAGCAGGGTGCTCGCCATGTGGCGCTCCAGGGTCTGGGCGTTGTAGTCGATGACCACCACGGGGATCCCCGCCTGCTCGAGGCGTGGCAAGTCCGCGGCCAGGGCCTCGTATTGCCACTTCGCCAGGATCACCAGATCGGGTTTGACAGCCAGGGTCTTCTCGATGGAGAAGCTCTGATCCTGGACGTTGCCAAGGTCGGGGACCTTGGCCAGCTGCGGCAGGCTGGCGACATAGAGAGACCAGATAGCGGGGCGGGATTTGACGAACCAGCCTTGAGACATGCCCACCAGGCGATCGGCGCCGCCATCACCGGCCACCGCCAGGTAATCCTCGGGGTAGAAGCCGAGCACGATGCGGCTGGCGGGCAGGGTCAGCGAGACCTTGCGGCCCATCACATCCTCCACTTCTGCGGGGGCGGCGGCTTGCACCATCCAGCTCATCAGCGCGAGCTGACCAAGCAACAACAACTTTGCCAGGGGGTGACGAAACATCTTGTGAAACCTCGGGGTGTGGTGAGATAGAAAAAGAAGCGAGAACTATTACTATTCGGGAGATGAAAAGCAATAAACGTTTGTGCGATTCCCCTCCTATTATGCCTGTCTTTACCTTTTGGCCGATCCGCCAGCATAAAATCATGTTCCAATAGAAACCACTTTCCGGTGAGGGGGCTGTATGACGCCATTGGGGGCTGTTTTTTCGTTCTGAGGACGGGGGCGTCGCGCTGCCGGCGGGGCTTGGCACCACCATGGAGCTAGGGCCAACAGGAGCCGGCGACAGCTTGTGACGGGCCCAGCACCTTGATGGGGTGCCAACCACCAATATGGGTATTGCCCGTCACCTGTACGCAACAATTTGTTGTCATTGTTAGCCAGCTCCCAGCGACTCCGTCGCTAAACGGGCAGAGTACGCGCGATTTCGGCCTCTGGCCGGGATCCACAGGCAACAAGGTGCTGCGGCCCGCCATGCGCGGGGCGCCAATAACATAATCAGCAAATAAAAAAGGAAACTGACCATGTCAGGAAGACACTCTCTTGTGGCGCTGGCCGTCGGGCTGGCGTTGACGGGACAGGCGCAGGCGCAACTGCTTATCAGCGAATATCTGGAAGGATCCAGCAACAACAAGGCCGTGGAGCTGAGCAATGTGGGCTCCAGCGTCATCGACCTCTCCGCATACCGTCTGGCGCTCTATGCCAACGGCAAACCCCTCACCGACACCCCCACTAACAGCCTGGCGCTGCAAGGCACCCTGGCCCCGGGTGCGAGCCTGGTACTGGCCAACCCCTCCGCGAACGCCGAGATCCTGGCCAAGGCGACCCAGACCAGCGGCAACCTGGTGTTCAACGGTGACGATGCCCTGGTGCTCTATCGCGGCAGCGAGCTTGTCGACAGCTTCGGCCAGGTGGGGGTGGATCCCGGCACGGCCTGGGTCTCCGGCAACGTCTCGACCCTGGACATGACCCTGCGCCGCAAGGCCACCGTCACCACGGGCCGGGTCGATGCGGCTTCGCCCTTCGATCCGGCGCTGGAATACGTGGCCGCTCCCAAGGATGACGCCAGTGGCCTCGGCTGCAGCGGCGATGGCCCCTGCGATGGCACCCAGCCGCCCGCCTTCGTCTGCCCGGTGGACGAGCTGGTGCCCGTGCCCGCCATCCAGGGCCCCGGCAGCAGCAGCCCCCTGGTGCCGGCCGGCAAGTTTGAATCCGAGCAGGCCCATGCCACCCGCGGCGTGGTGACCCAGGTGGTCAGCGGCCTCTACAAGGGCTTCTTCATCCAGGACGTGCAGGGTGACGGGGATCCGGCGACCTCCGACGGCCTCTTCGTCTACACCACCAAGGCCAACGCCACCGTCGTGCCGGGGGCCGAGGTGTGCGTCTCGGGCAAGGTGAAAGAGTATTTCAACCAGACCCAGATCAACGCCGACGATCTGGTGGTGACCCAGCCTGCCGGCGCCGTGCCAGCGGCGGTGGATCTGGTGCCGGTGGCAGGAGAGAGCCTGACCGAGCTGCTGGAGCGTCACGAAGGGATGCAGGTGCGGCTGGTGCCCGCATCCAGCCTGGTGGTGACCCGCAACTTCAGCTTCGACTACGACGGCAAGCGCAACAACCTGGTGCTCTCTTATGGCGCGCCGCTCATCAAGTCGACCCAGAAGTTTGCCGCCATGAGCGAGGAGGCAAGCAACTGGGCCCTTCGCAACCAGCAGAACCAGCTGGTGGTGGAGACCGACGCCAAGGCGCCGGATGGCGTGCTGCCCTGGTTCCCCGGCTTCAACGCCGAGGACGGTTACCTGCGAATCGGTGACAAGCTCAACGGGCTGGAGGGGGCGCTTGGCTACTCCTACAACCTGTTCCGTCTGGTGGCCAGCAACCGCATCGACGCGAGCCAGATAGATCACAGTGGCTGGGATCGGGTGGAAACCCCTGAGCTTGCCGAGGCGGGGGATCTGCGGGTCGCGAGCTTCAACGTGCTCAACTTCTTCACCACTGTCGTGGGGGGCGATGCCAACCCCACCGGCAGCAACCGGGGCGCCCTGACGGTGGCGGAGTTCGAGCTGCAGCGCACCAAGATCGTCAGCGCCATCACCCGCCTCAACGCCGACGTGGTGGGGCTGATGGAGATCGAGAACAACGGCTACGGTGACAACTCCGCCATCGCCAACCTGGTGGCGGCCCTGAACGCCGCCCAGCCGGACGAGGCGGATCACTACCGCTGGATTGCCTCCCCGGACGGCAAGCCGATTGGCACCGACGCCATCACGGTGGGCCTCATCTACCGGCCTGCCAGCGTGACGCCCGAGGGGGTCGCCAGCCTTATCGCGATGCCGATGCAGCAGGCCGAGGCGCAGGACGCCAGCGGCAAGACGGTGACCATCAACCAGGGGATGCGCGAGTCGCTGCTCCAGCGCTTCAGCTCGCCCAAGGGGGATGCGCCCCTGACCCTGGTGGTCAACCACCTCAAGTCCAAGGGCTCCGCCTGCTTCGAGGATTACCCCGACTACGTGAGTGCGGATCCTCTGGACGGCCAGGGCCACTGCAACGCGCTGCGGGTCTCCGCCGCCAAGGTGCTGGGGGAGAGCCTCAAGGATCTGTCCGGGGATCTGCTGCTCATCGGCGACATGAACGCCTACGGCATGGAGGATCCCATCCGGGTGTTGACCGACTATGATCCGGCGGCCCAACCCCGCCAGATCATGAGTGCCTCCTTCACCACCCTGGCGGGTCAGCCCCTTGAGGAGAGCGGCAGTGCCCTGGGCAAGGGGTATGGTTTTGTGAACCTCAACACCCGCTTCCACGGCACCGACACCTACTCCTACAGCTATGAGGGAGAGCTTGGCAACCTGGATCACGCCCTGGCCAATCCCAGCCTCGCGGCCAAGGTGATCGGCATCGAGGATTGGCACATCAACTCCGCCGAGAGCAACTTCTTCGAGTACGGCACCAAGTACAGCGGCCAGCTGGCGAAATCCGAAGGGCCCTTCAGCGCCTCGGATCACGATCCCGTGCTGGTGGCCATCCAGTATCCGCTGCCCCCCGCCGGGGTGATCGCGCTGGAGAGCGCCGCCGCGAGCGTGGAGGAGGGGAGCACCTTGTCCCTGACTGTCAGCCGCCGCGACGGCACTTATGGGGAGGCCAGCGTCAGCTATCGCATCGTCTACGGCAGCGCGGACGCAAGCGACGTGGCGCCCTTCACCGGCACCCTGCACTGGGGGGCGGGCGAGAGCGACAGCCAGATCATCAGCATTCCGGTGAAGAGCGACACCCTGCGCGAGGGGGATGAGACCTTCACCC
Source organism: Aeromonas sp. FDAARGOS 1415 (assembly GCF_019048365.1). Classification (NCBI taxonomy): domain Bacteria; kingdom Pseudomonadati; phylum Pseudomonadota; class Gammaproteobacteria; order Aeromonadales; family Aeromonadaceae; genus Aeromonas; species Aeromonas sp. FDAARGOS 1415. The sequence continues at coordinate 3,468,471 of NZ_CP077363.1, forward strand.
TGGAGCTGTTTGATGCGAGCGGCGCGGCTCTGGGGGATCAGCACCAGACCCTGATCACCATCAAGGACAAGCTGGCACCGTCCACCATCGCCCTGGCTCACCCCACCATGTCGGTGAACGAGGGGCAGTGGTTTGTGGAGATCCCCCTGGTGCGCACCGGCGATCTCAGCAAGCCCGCCCGTGCCAGGGTGAGCCTCGAGGGGATCACGGCCCGCTGGGGGCTGGACTTCCTGCCCTGGCTCGGCCAGTCGGTGAGCTGGGCCGCGGGCGAGGGGGGCAGCAAGTCGGTCAAGGTGCTGATCATCGATGACTGGTTTGTCGAGCCCACCGAGCAGTTCAGCGTGCACCTCGAGAAGCTGAAAGGGGCCCAGCCGGGCGCTGTCCAGCAGACCCGGGTCGACATCCAGGACAACGACAAGTCCTGGTGGCCCTTCGGTCGCCGCTGAGGTGGTGATGACATCTGACATGAGGGGCCTGCGGGCCCCTTTTCGTTGCGAACCGCCTGGCTGATTGGCCGGATAGTTGACGGGACCGGCGGGTGAGTAGATGCCGGCGACAAGGGCGTTTCCCCTGATCCTGTGATGAGCCATGAAAAAGGCCCACCTTGACGGGTGGGCCTTCCTCATGGCGGGGCGCTCCTAACGGAGTATCAACCCTGCGCGTTGCTCAGTACCAGCTTGCCATCCTTGACCGGGATGGTGGCGCCCGGTGCTTTTTCCATTCTTACCACCCCTTCCTGACCGGCGAGGCGGTAGGTGACGTCATAGCCCAGGGTGCGGGTGCTGCTCTCCTGTACCGTCGTGCAGCGCTGCTCCGTGGTGGTGTAGGTGTCACCGGCCTGCATGTTGCCCTGCACCTGGTTGCCGGCATAGCCGCCGGCCACGGCACCGGCTGCGGTGGCGATCTTCTGGCCGCTGCCGCCACCAAACTGGTGGCCGACCACGCCGCCGAGGGCCGCCCCGACCACGGTACCCAGGATCTTGTGCTCGTCCTGCACCGGCTTGCGGTGGGTGACGGTGACGTTGCGGCACTCCTGACGTGGCGTCTTGATGGTCTCGGTCACCGGCTTGCTGGCCAGCACCTCGGCAAATTGGGGTTCGGATGAAAACATGGATCCGGTGGCGGCCGCCGACAAGGCCAGTGCAGAGGCCACTCCTATCCCGATACCTGCCAACATGGATGTGTTCATCGCTTCTCTCCTCGTACAGATGCCCGTTGCGGGGCTTGCGGCCATTGTTGGCATTTTGGCCCTTCGGCTCAAGCAATCTGCCCCTCCATTGCGACAGAGTCTGGCTGCGCAAAAAGTGACCATGGCAAAAGAGCGTCGGCGATTGGCGACAAACGCAGGGAAGGGGGCAGGCCAGCCTCTGCCCTAAGACGTTTCGCTAATATCTGGGCGTGCGCCCCCCTTGGTACCCTTTTGGCCAATCTCGGGGTGATACCAGGGAAGGTTGCCCGGTTGCGCGGACCCGCGAGATCCATCCGCTTTGTGACCTTATGAGGAAGGAACCCGATGACTGAGCAGAACATCTACGAGACCGGCCTTGGCAAGACCCCCGCCAATTACGAGGCACTGACCCCCTTGAGCTTCCTGGGGCGGGCGGCCCGGGTCTACCCCGACTACCCGGCCCTGATCCACGGCCCCCTGCGCCAGACCTGGGCCCAGACCGAGCGCCGTTGTCGCCAGCTCGCTTCGGCCCTGCGCCTGCGCGGCATCGGAGAGGGGGATACCGTCTCCATCATCGCCCCCAATACTCCGGCCATGTTCGAGGCGCACTTCGGGGTCCCCATGAGTGGCGCCGTGCTCAACACCATCAACACCCGGCTCGATGCGGACGCCATGGCCTTCATCTTTCAGCACGCCCGGAGCAAGGTGGTGCTGGTGGACAGGGAGTTCGGCGCCCTGGTGCGAAAGGCGCTCTCCCTGATAGATAGCCAGCCCCTGGTGATCGCCATCGACGATCCCCTCTATGAGGAGGGGGAGCTGGTCAGCGAACTGACCTACGAGGCGTTTGTTGCACAAGGGGACGGGGACGAGCCCGGCTGGCTGCCAGCGGACGAGTGGCAGGCCATTTCGCTCAACTACACCTCCGGCACCACGGGCAACCCCAAGGGGGTGGTCTATCACCATCGCGGTGCCCACCTCAATGCGGTCAACAACGCGCTCTCCTGGGAGCTGCCCAAGCATCCCGTCTATCTCTGGACCCTGCCGATGTTTCACTGCAACGGCTGGTGCTTCCCCTGGACCCTGGCGGCGACCGCCGGGGTGAGCGTCTGTCTGCGCCATGTGCAGGCGGCGGCCATCTACGGGGCGTTGCACGAGCACAAGGTGACCCATTTTTGCGCCGCCCCCATCGTGCTCAATATGCTGAACAACGCCGATCCGGCCCTCAAACGCGGGCTCGATCACCCCATCAAGGCGATGACGGCGGGGGCCGCGCCGCCCGCCACCGTGATCGCCGGCATGGAGGCCATGGGGATCTCCGTGACCCACGTCTATGGCCTCACCGAGACCTATGGCCCCTGCGTGGTGTGCGAGCCCCAGAGAAGCTGGCAGGGGCAGGATGCCACCACCCTCTCCCGGCTCAAGGCGCGCCAGGGGGTGGCTTCCCCCCTGCAGGGGGAGATGCGGGTGATCAACCCCGTCAGCGGCGAGCCTGTCCCCATGGATGGCAAGACCATGGGTGAGATAGTGCTGCGCGGCAACATCGTCATGAAGGGCTACCTCAAGAACCCGGCGGCGAGCGACGAGGCGATGGCGGACGGCTGGTTTCGGAGCGGGGATCTCGCGGTCTGGCACCCGGACGGCTACGTGGAGATCAAGGACAGATCCAAGGACATCATCATCTCCGGTGGGGAGAACATCTCCAGCCTGGAGGTGGAGGACGTGCTCTATCGCCACCCCGACGTGGACGAGGCGGCGGTGATCGCCATGCCGGACGAGAAGTGGGGGGAGGTGCCCTGTGCCTTCGTCAAGCTCAAGGAGGGCCGGGAGCTCACCCAGGCGGAGCTCATCGCGTTTTGCCGCGAGCAGATGGCCCACTTCAAGGCCCCCAAGCGCATCATCTTCACCCCCCTGCCCAAGACCTCCACCGGCAAGGTGCAGAAATTTATGCTGCGAAAGCAGCTGGACCGCTGAGGTCCCCACATCCGTAAAACAAAACGGGCCCATCAGGGCCCGTTGCTTATCTCGGCGTGTCTATTACTTGTTGTGGCGCTCATACAGACGCTGCACCACATCTTTCAATTCCAACCCTTCGTTTTGCAGCAGCACCGTAAGGCGGTAGAGCTGGGTCAACATGGATTCGTTGATCACTTGTTGTGGCGCTCATATAGGCGCTGGACCACGTCTTTGAGCCCCAGCCCTTCGTTTTGCAGCAGCACGGTGAGGTGGTAGAGCAGATCGGCGGATTCGTTGATGAGCTCCTCCCGATCCTTGGCCATGGCGGCCAGGGCCACTTCCACCCCCTCTTCACCCACCTTCTGGGCGATGCGCTTGGTGCCCTTGGCGTACAGGCTGGCGGTGTAGCTGGTGGCCGGGTCGGCCCCCTTGCGGGCGGCCAGGATCTGCTCCAGCTCTGCGAGGAAGCCGAGCGGCGGCAGCGGGTGGCCGTCAAAGCAGGAGGGGGTACCCAGGTGGCAGGTGGGGCCCACGGGGTCGGCGGCGACCAGCAGGGAGTCCTGATCGCAGTCGGTGGTGATGGCGACGAGTTTGAGCACATGACCCGAGCTCTCCCCCTTGGTCCACAGACGCTGTTTGCTGCGGCTGAAGAAGGTGACCTGACCGGTGGCCAGGGTCTTTTCCAGCGCCTCCTTGGTCATGAAGCCCTGCATCAGCACCTCGCCGCTTAGGGAATGCTGGACGATGGCGGGGATCATGCCATCGCACTTGGTCCAGTCCAGGCGTTCGACCAGGGACACGTCGTTGTTTACAGCTTGATTATTCACGGATGGCGACTCCTTCGGTTTTCAGCCAGCGTTTCAATTCGGGAATGGGGATGAGGCCCTTGTGGAACACGGAGGCGGCCAGGGCCCCGTCCACGTCGGCGAGGGTGAAGGCATCGCGGAAGTGTTCCATGGCGCCGGCACCGCCGGAGGCAATCAGCGGCACCTTGCAGACGGCCCGCACCAGCTTGAGCTGCTCGAGATCATAGCCCTGGCGCATGCCGTCCTGGTTCATCACGTTCAGCACGATCTCGCCCGCGCCTCGCTGTTGAACCTCCTGCACCCAGTCCAGGGTGGTCCAGGCGGTGGTGCGGGTGCGGCTCTCGTCACCGGTAAACTGCTTGACCTGATACTGGCCGGTCTGTGCATCGAAGTAGGAGTCGATGCCTACCACCACGCACTGCACGCCGAAGCGCTCGGCCAGGCGGGTGATAAGGCGGGGATCGGCCAGGGCGGGGGAGTTGATGGAAACCTTGTCGGCCCCGAACTCCAGGATCTGGCGGGCATCCTCGACGCTCTTGATGCCGCCGGCGACGCAGAAGGGGATGTCGATGACTTCCGCCACCCGGCTTACCCAGCTCTTGTCCACCACTCGCTCGTCGCTCGAGGCGGTGATGTCATAGAACACCAGCTCGTCGGCGCCCTCGGCGGCGTAGCGGCGGGCGAGGTCGACGATGCCGCCCATCACCTCGTGGTTACGAAACTGCACGCCCTTGACCACCACGCCATCCTTGACGTCGAGACAGGGGATGATTCGTCTTGCCAGCATCAGTTGCCTCCTGTGGCTGTGGTGGAGGCGGCGGGCACCGCCCAGCAGGCGATGGCGTCTGCCACGTCGAATTTGCCCTCGAGCAGGGCGCGGCCGAGGATGATACCCCGCACGCCTGAGCCCTTGAGGGCCTCTATGTCCTCGATGCCGCCGATGCCGCCGGAGGCCTGGAACCCGACGCTCGGGTAGCGGCCGCAGAGATCCCGGTAGAGCGCGACGTTGGTGCCGGCCAGGGTGCCATCACGGCTGATGTCGGTGCAGAGCACGTGCTTGAGCCCGACGGGGAGGAAGCGTTCGATCAGCGCTTCTATGGTCACGCCGCTGTTCTCCTGCCAGCCGGCCACCGCGATGTGGCGATTGCCCTCTTCATCGATGTTGACGTCCAGGGCCAGCACGATGCGCTCGGGGCCGTATTTCTCCATCCAGCTGGCCACCAGGTCCGGGGACTTGACGGCGGTGGAGCCGATGACCACCCGGTTGGCGCCGGCAGCGAGGAGATCGGCCACGTCCTGCTCGGTGCGCACGCCGCCGCCAACCTGCACCGGCGCGCCTGTGGCCGCCAGCAGCCGGGTGAGGAGGGGCAGCTGGCGCGCCTTGGCATCCTTGGCGCCGTCGAGATCCACCAGGTGCAGCTGGGCCGCCCCCTGGGCGACATAGTCATCGAAGCGGGCCTGGGGGCTGTCGCCGTAGGCGGTCTTCTGGCCGTAGTCCCCCTGGTAGAGGCGTACCACCTGGCCGTTGATCAGATCGATTGCGGGAATAATCATGGCGGTCACAGCTCCAGAAAGTTTTGCAGTAGGCGGGCACCGGCCGGGCCGGATCGCTCCGGGTGGAATTGGGCGCCAAAGAAGTTGTCCCGCCCCACGATGGCGGTAAAGGGCTGGCCGTAGTCGCAGGTGGCCAGCGTTGCCCCGGTCACCTCCAGGGCGTAGGAGTGGACGAAGTAGAAGTAGCTGCCGCTCGGGATGCCCTTGAGCAGCGGGTGTGTCTCGTCGTGCTCAATCTGGTTCCAGCCCATGTGGGGCAGGCGCAGGTTGCCCACCTCCATCAGCCGGATCTTGCCCGGCACTATGCCGAGGCAGTCGATGAGCCCGCCCTCGTCGTTCATGCTCTCTTCGGACGCTTCCGCCAGCATCTGCATGCCGAGGCAAAAGCCCAGCAGCGGCTGCCTGGCTGCGCGGATCAGCGGCACCAGCCCCCGTTCGTTCAAGTTCTTCATGGCGGCGACGGCGGTGCCGACCCCGGGCAGGATCAGCTTGTCGGCCGCTTCGATGTCGGCCGCCTCGCGGGAGACCTGCGGCACCGCGCCGAGGCGTTCGAACGCCATCCTGACCGAGGCAAGATTGGCGCAGCCAGTGTCAATGATGACCAGTTTCTGGTTGCTCACCGTCATCACAGCACCCCCTTGCTGGAGGGCAGCTCGCTCCCTTCCACCCGGATGGCCTGGCGCAGGGCGCGGCCGAAGCCCTTGAACAGCGCCTCGACCTGGTGGTGGGTGTTGCCGCTGCCCACCTTCATCTGCAGGGTGATGGCCATGGCGTCCGAGAGGGAGCGGAAGAAGTGGGGCACCATCTCGGTGGCCATCTCGCCCACGCTGTCGCGACCAAAGCCATTCGGGCAGTCGAACACGAAGTAGGGGCGGCCGCTGAGATCCAGGGCCGTGGCCACGTCCAGCTCGGTCAGGGAGGGGGCTTGTTCACTGCCGCGGGGACGGCCGTCGATCACCGCCTGCACCTCGTCCATCGCCAGCACGAAGCCGAAGCGGCCGATGCCGCGCTTGTTGCCAAGGGCCTGGCGCAGGGCCTGCCCCAGGGCCAGGCCGACGTCTTCCACCGTGTGGTGGTCGTCGATGTGCAGATCGCCGCTCACCTTGAGTCTGAGGCGGAAACCCGCGTGGGTGGCGATCTGATCCAGCATGTGATCGAAGAAGCCGATACCGGTGGCAATCTGGTTGCCGCCGCTCTTGTCGAGATCCACCGCCACCTGGATGCGGGTCTCCTTGGTGTAGCGCTCCACCTCGGCCACGCGCCCCTTGGAGAGCAGCTGATCACGGATGGCGAGCCAGTTGTGATCCTGCGGGTGGTAGCGGATACCGCGAATGCCCATGTTTTCGGCGAGCTGCAGATCGGTCTGTCTGTCGCCAATGACGAAGGAGTTGGCAAAGTCGATGCGACCCGAGGCCAGGTACTCTTTCACCAGGCCGAGGTGGGGCTTGCGGCAGCTGCAGCCGTCGGTGGGGAAGTGGGGGCAGATCAGCACCTGCTCCCAGGTGACGCCCTGGGACTCGAAGAGGTGCATCATCAGGTCATGGGGAGGCTGGAAGTTCTCCAGCGGCAGGCTGGCGGTGCCCAGCCCGTCCTGGTTGGTCACCATCACCAGCACGAAACCGGCGGCCTGGAGCTCCCGCAGCACCGGGATCACCATGGGCTCGAAGCGCAGCTTGCCCAGGCTGTCCACCTGCTTGTCGGTGACCGGCTCTTCAATCAGGGTGCCGTCACGGTCGATAAACAAAAAGGGGGTCTTCATCTCTCTACATCCTTATACGCTGGCGGCAGACGGGGTGTTGACACAGAGCTCGCGCAGCACCTGGAGCACGGCGTCCATCTCGCCCTGATACCCGATGGTGATGCGGATGCTGTTGTCCAGGCCCGGCTTGCTGGAAAAATCTCGCAAAATGATGCCGGCAGCCTTCATGGCGGCGAACACGGCGGCGCCGTCAATGAAGCGCACCAGCACGAAGTTGCCCTTGTCCTCGAACACCTCCCTGACGCAGGGGAGGCGGGTCAGCTCGGCCTTGATGAGGGCCTTCTGCTTGTTGAGCTCCAGGACCCGCTCCCGCATCAGCTCCAGCCCCATGGGGGAGAGCGCCTGGGCCGCAATCTGGGCGATGGGCTCCGGAATGGGGTAGGGGGCGATCACCTTGGCCAGCATGGCGATGACCTCGGGATCCCCCAGGGTGAAGCCGCAGCGGATCCCCGCCAGGGCAAAGGCCTTGGAGAGGGTGCGGGTGACCACCAGATTGGGGTACTGGGCGAGCAGATCCGCCACGGAAGCCTCCGGGCAGAACTCGATGTAGGCTTCGTCCACGACGATGATGGTGCGATCCCGGGCCTTCTCCAGCAGGGCGACGAGCCCCTTGCGGCCCACCAGATCCCCGGTGGGGTTGTTGGGGGAGCAGAGGAAGACCAGCTTCACGTCAGAGAGGCGATCGGCGATGGCGGGCCAGTCTGGCTGGCGGCTTGCCGTGAGCGGCTGCTCCACGATGCCGACGCCACAGGTCTCTGCGCTGATGGCGTACATGCCGTAGGTGGGGGGGCAGATGAGGATCTGATCCTCCCCCGCTTCGCAGAAGGTGCGGATCAGGAGTTCGATGGCCTCGTCGGCCCCGCGGCTCACCAGCACCTGGTTCGGGTTGACCCCGGCATAGGCGGCATAGCCGTTCACCACCTCGGCAGGCTGGCACTCGGGATAGCGGTTGAGGCGGCTCCCCTCGACGGTGAAGGGATAGGCCAGCGGGGCCTCGTTGGCGTTGAGCCAGACGTGGCCGTTGCCGCCGATGCGACGGGCGGACTGATAGGGGGTGAGGGCCCGCACCACGCGGCGGGCCAGATTGGCGATGCTCATGACAAATCCTTCTGCTGTGTACCGGTTTGGGCCGTGCCGGCGAGGGCCTGCAGTCTCAGAGTAACGGCGTTCTTGTGGGCATCGAGCCCCTCGGCCTGGGCGATGCGTTCGACGATGGGGCCAAGGCCCCGGATGCCCTCTGCAGTGAGCTCCTGCACCGTGTAGCGGCGCTGGTAATCGGCGAGCCCGAGGCTTGAACAGGTGCGGGCGTAGCCGTAGGTCGGCAGGGTGTGGTTGGTGCCGCTGGCGTAATCCCCCACGGACTCCGGCGTCCAGGCCCCCAGGAAGATGGAGCCGGCGTTCTCGAGCCTGTCCAGCAGAGCGCGCGGCGCCTCGGTTTGCACGATGAGGTGCTCGGGGGCGTAGGCGTTGGAGATGGCGCAGGCCTCCTCCAAATCGTCGCAGAGGATCACCAGGCTTGCCTTCAGAGCCTGCTCGGCGATGTCGCGGCGGCTGAGCAGCGCCAGCTGCGCCTTGAGCTCGTCGCTGATGGCATCGGCCAGACGGGGGGAGGTGGTCACCAGCACCACCTGGCTGTCGGGGCCGTGCTCGGCCTGGGAAAGCAGATCCGATGCCACGAAGGCGGGGTTGGCGCTCTCGTCGGCGATGACCAGCACCTCGGAGGGGCCGGCGGGCATGTCGATGGCCGCGCCGCGCCAGTCACGGGAGACCTGTCCCTTGGCTTCAGTCACGTAGGCATTGCCCGGGCCGAAGATCTTGTCCACCTTGGGGATCGTCTCGGTGCCATAGGCCATGGCGGCGATGGCCTGGGCCCCGCCGATGGCGAAGACTTGTCGCACGCCACAGGCGCGGGCGGCAAAGAGGATCTCGTCGCTGGCGGGCGACGGGGTGCAGAGCACCACCTCGCGGCAACCGGCGATGGCGGCCGGAATGGCCAGCATCATCACGGTGGAGGGGAGCGGCGCGCTACCCCCAGGCACATAGAGACCGACCCGGTTGATGGGCTGGGTGCGCAACTCGCACAGGACCCCGGGCTGGGTCTCGACCCGCACCACCGGCTGCACCTGTGCGGCGTGGAAGGTGCGGATGTTGGCGATGGCTGCCGCGATGGCGCCCTTGATGTCATCGTCCAGTCGGGCGCAGGCCGCGTCGATCTCGGCTTCGCTCACCCGCAACTGCTCGCGGGGAGCGCGTTCGAAGCGTTGGCTCAGTTCGCGCAGGGCCTCATCGCCCCGGGCGCGCACGGAGGCGATGATCTCCCGCACCACGGTGCCGATGTCGGCCTCGTCACTCAAGGCCGGCCGGGTCAGCGCCTCGGCCTGACGTGCGGGGGAAAGACTCTTCCAGATCAGGGTCTGCATGATGTTCCTTCCTTATTCCATCATTTTTTCGATGGGCAGCACCAGAATGGAGCTGGCACCCAGGGCCTTGAGCCGTTCCATGGTCTCCCAGAACAGGGTCTCGCTGGAGACGACGTGCAGGGCGACCTGGTTGGTGTCACCGGCGAGCTGCATGATGGTGGGGCGCTCGGCACCGGGCAGCAGGGAGGTGATGGCCTCGAGCTTGTCTTTCGGCGCGTGCAGCATGATGTACTTGCTCTCGCGGGCCTGCTGCATACCCTGGATGCGGGGCAGCAGCTTGTCGATGAGTTTCTGCTTGGCGTCCGACAGGGGGTTGGGGGCCTGCACCAGCACCGCCTTGGAGCGGTAGATCACCTCCACCTCTTTCAGGCCGTTGGCCTCCAGGGTGGCGCCGGTGGAGACCAGATCGCAGATGGCATCGGCCAGGCCAGCTCGGGGGGCCACTTCCACCGAGCCGCCCAGCATGACGCTCTTGAAGCCCAGGCCCTTCTCGTCGAAGAAGCGCTTGAGCAACCCCGGGTAGGAGGTGGCGATGCGCTTGCCGGCGAGGCACTCGGGTCCGGTGTAGTTGACATCTTCCGGGACCGCCAGTGACAGGCGGCAGCCGCCGAAGTCCAGCTGCTTGAGAGTCTTGACCGCGAAGGGTTGTCCCTGGGCTGCGCGGATGAGCTGCACCTCTTCCAGCACGTTCTCGCCGATGATGCCAAGGTCGACCACCCCTTCCATCACCAGGCCCGGGATGTCGTCATCACGCACCCGCAGGATGTCGATGGGCATGTTCTCGACATGGGCGATGAGGCGCTGCTCTCGCAGGTTGATCTTGAGGCCGCAGCTCTTGAACAGGGCCTGGGAGTCCTGGCTCAGGCGACCGGATTTTTGCATGGCGATGCGCAGACGTTGTGTTTCCATTGCTCGATTTCCTTCTAGTCAAAAACGAAAAAACCCTCGGAAGTGGGTGCTTCCGAGGGTTCATGAATCTTGCGGTCCTTTTGGAAGTCACCAGTTAAGTGTCTTCCAGCAGTCAACCTCCTGAAAGACTATTCGGGATGATGGTGGTGATGATGAGTCTTCAGGGTGGTGAACTTCATGATGTAATCAATCCTTTACAATGCAGATGTCGTTGTTGACGCCCGATTTAAACTACCTGCCTTGACAGAAAAAGCAACCGAAAAATGTGATCAGGGCGATTAAAGTTGAGAAAACGGTTTTCTGGTCGATAACTAGACAATGACGTACCGGAGGAGGCGACATCATGCCCAGTCAGGACCTGTTATTCCCCATCTTGCCTCGCGCACCCTCGACGCCGAGCCCGGAGGACATCAAGCGGGAGGTGACCCAGATCAGCCAGAAGCATCAGCTGCGCAAGATCGGCACCGACAGTGATGGCGGCCAGTCGCGCCAGCAGGGGTATCATCCCGGGAAGCGTGATCAGCCGAAGACACAGGAGGATGATCACAAGCCGGACCCGGATCACCAGATCGATCTCTTCGTCTGACCGCATTAGCAGTCCCGCTTTTTCCGCGCTTTTGGCATAATGCCGCTTTTGCTGCGGGATACGCCTTTGACCATCCAGACCCTGTTCACGCCAGACGGCCCTCTGGCCAGCCACATCGAAGGCTTCAAGGCCCGTGCGCCGCAACTGGAGATGGCCGAGGCGGTGGCGCGCGCCATCAAGAGTGCCGGCCGATTGCTGGTGGAGGCTGGTACAGGTACGGGCAAGACCTATGCCTATCTGGTGCCGGCCCTGGCGTCCGGCAAGCGGGTTGTGATCAGCACCGGCTCCAAGAACCTGCAGGAGCAGCTCTTCTACCGGGATCTGCCCACCATCGCAGGGGCCCTCGACTACACGCCGCCGGTGGCCCTGCTCAAGGGGCGCAGCAACTATCTTTGCATCGAGCGGATGAACCGCCTCCTGAGCGAATCCCACCTGCAAAAGCCGGAAATCCTGAGCGATCTGGTCAAGGTCAAGTCCTGGTCCACCACCACCGACAACGGCGACGTGGGGGACATTCCGGGCTTGCAGGAGAATGCCGAGATCCTGCCCCACGTCACCAGCACCAACGAGAACTGCCTGGGACGCGACTGCCCCTATTACGACGACTGCCATCTGGTCATTGCCCGGCGCCGCGCCATGGATGCCCAGGTGGTGGTGATCAACCATCACCTCTTCTTCGCCGACATGGCGGTCAAGGACACCGGCTTTGGCGAGCTGGTGCCCGAGGCGCAGGTCTATGTGTTCGACGAGGCGCACCAGCTGCCCGAAATCGCCAGCAACTACTTCGGCAAGTCGGTGGGCAGCCGCACCATCCAGGATCTGGCCCAGGATATCCAGCTTGCCTACCGGGCCGAGGCCCACGACATGGCCCAGCTCGGCAAGGCGGCGGACAGACTCGCCATTGCCAGTCAGGATCTTCGCCTCGCCTTCGGGGTTGAAGGGGGGCGTGGCAACACCCGGGATATGCTGCGCCAACCGCTCTGGGGTCAGGCACTGGCCCGCCTCAACGACGCCCTCGGCCTCTGTTACGAGGTGCTGAAACTGGCGCTCGGGCGGGGCGAGCAGCTCGACCACTGTTTCGAGCGGATCAGCGAGCTGCGTACCCGGCTGGGGGAGGTGCTGGCCATCAACCAGACCGGCTTCTCCTACTGGTATGACTGCTCGCGACTGCACTTCACTCTCAACCTGACGCCGCTCTCGGTGGCGGAGCGCTTTGGCGCCGAGGTGCAGCGTCCCGAGGTGGCCTGGGTCTTCACCTCCGCGACGCTCACGGTGGACAATCGCTTCGCCCACTTCGTAGCCGAGATGGGGCTGGCCGGCAGCGCCGAGCTGGTTCTCGACAGCCCGTTCGATTACGTCGAGCAGGCGCGCCTGTGCGTGCCGCGCTTCCTGCCCGAGCCCAATGCCTTCGGGCGGGGGGAGCAGCTCGCCAACCTGATGATCCCCCTCATCAACAAGACGCCGGGGGGCTGTTTCTTCCTCTGCACCAGCCATCAGGTGATGCGCCAGGTGGCCGAGGTGCTGCGCCGGGAGATAGGTCGCACCGTCTTGTTACAGGGAGAGGACAACAAGCAGCGCCTGCTCAAGACCTTCGTCGAGAATGGCCGTGCCGTGCTGGTGGCGACCAGCAGCTTCTGGGAGGGGATAGACGTGCGGGGGGCTGCATTGTCCTGTGTTATCATCGACAAGCTGCCCTTTGCGAGCCCGGACGATCCCCAGCTCAAGGCGCGGGTGGAGGACTGCAAGCTCAAGGGGGGGGATCCCTTCGCCGAGCTGCAGCTGCCCAAGGCGGTGATCGCCCTCAAGCAGGGGGTGGGGCGGCTCATTCGTGATCGCAGTGATCACGGCGTGCTGGTCATCTGTGATCCGCGGGTGGTCAACAAACCCTACGGCGCCACCTTCATCAAGAGCCTGCCCGCCATTCCACGGACACGGGAGCTGGCGACCCTGGGAGATTTCTTTGGGCCACGGGAGTGAGCCCGCAGTATCTGAGCGATGCTGAACAAATTTTACGGCAGGCCACGGCCATGCTGACGATTTAACCGATAGATGTGAAGAGAATAAAAAGAATGGATGAGTTGAAGATCCTGGCCGTTGATACCGCCACCGAAGCCTGCTCTGCCGCCTTGATGGTGGGTGACAAGGTCTTCTCCCGCTGGGAGGAGGCGCCGCGGGATCACACCCGCAAAATCCTGCCCATGGTTCAGGCTGTGTTGGAGGAGGCCGGTCTATCGTTGGAGCAACTCGATGCCATTGCCTTCGGGCGGGGTCCGGGCTCCTTCACCGGGGTGCGGATCGGGATCAGCGTGGCCCAGGGGCTCGCCTTTGGCGCCGGTGTGCCGCTCATCGGCATCTCCACCCTGGCAGCCATGGCCCAGGGCGCCCACCGTCTGGATGGGGCCGAGCGGGTGCTGGCGGCCATCGATGCACGCATGGACGAGGTCTACTTCGGCCATTACGAGCGAGTCGCGGGGCAGATGCAACTGGTAGGCGAGGAGGTGGTGAGCCACCCCGACGCACTGGTCGAGGCCAGAGGCAAGCAGGCCGGGCGCGTTACCTGCGTCGGCACCGGGTTTGAGACCTATGGCGAGAGCCTGAAGGGGCTGGCCGATGAGCTGGTGACCAGCCAGGTGCGCTTCCCAGCGGCGGTGGACATGCTGCCCCTGGCCCGGGTTGCCTGGTTGGCGGGCGAGGCGGTGCCGGTGGAGCAGGCGACCCCCGTCTATCTGCGCGACAAGGTGACCTGGAAGAAACTGCCGGGTCGCGAATAAGGTGACCTGCTGCCCGCCCTCCGAGGCGGATGCAGGCGGATCAAGGAGAGGCAAATGATGAAACCCGTGATGGTGCTGGGATTGGTGGGGCTGCTGCTGGGTGGCTGCAGCACTGTGCCCGACGAGCTGGCCTATGAGCCGGCGGATCAGCTGGTGGCCTATCAGCCCGCCCTGCAGGGGATGGAAGGCAAGCCTGCGCGCTGGAGCGGCGTCATCTCGGCGGTGCACAACGAGCAGGATCAGAGCGTGGTCGAGGTGGTCTATCTGCCCCTCAAGGCCAACGGTGTGCCGACCCAGACCGAGCAGAGTCCGGGGCGCTTCCTCGCCATCATGAAGGGCTTTATCGACCCGACCCTCTACGCCAAGGGGCGCAGTCTGACGGTGCTCGGCACCATCGACAAGCCGGTGGACAGCCAGATAGGGGAGCACAAGTATCGCTTCTCCGTGCTCAAGGTGACCGCCAGCAAGCTGTGGCCGCCGGTGAAGGAGGTGGAGATCCGCTACGTGGACCCCTACTTCTACGACCCCTTCTATGATCCCTTCTGGCCAAGGCGCCACCACTCCCGCTGGTGATGATGGAAGAGCGCGTCATCACCCTGGCGGACGGGCGCCGCGTCGCCTTGCTGGACAACGGTCGGCAGGGCCAACCGCTGCTCGTCGCCCTGCATGGCTGGCTCGACAACGGGGCCAGCTTTTTGCCCCTGGCCCCTCATCTTGAGGCATTTCATCTCGTCTGCCTCGATCTGCCGGGCCATGGCCACTCCGATCACAAGCACACTCCCTATGTCTTCGTCGACTGGCTGGATGATCTCCACCAGATCGTGCAGGCTGCGGGCTGGACCAGGTTCACCTTGCTTGGTCACTCCCTCGGGGCGCTGATCGCCTCTGCCTATGCCGGGGTCTTCCCCGAGCAGGTGGAGCGACTCATCCTGATGGAGGGACTCGGGCCCTTGAGCCAGCCTGACGAGGAGGTGCCGGGGCAGCTTCGCAGGGCCATTCTCAATCGCAGTCGCACCCGCGAGCGTGCCGCCAGCGGGTTTGCCTCCCTCGAGGAGGCGGTGGCGGCCCGTTGCAAGGTGGCAGACATCAGCCCGGCAGCAGCGCGCCTTATCTGCGAGCGGCAGCTGGAGGCGCGGGCAGGGCGCTGGTACTGGCGCAGCGATCCCCGTCTTCGCGATCTCTCCCCCCTTCGCATGAGCGAGGGGCAGGCCCAGGCGCTGATCCGGGCCATTGCCTGCCCGGTGCTCTTTATCCGGGGCCAGCAGGGCTTCCCCTGGCTGCTGGAGCAGTGGCGGCAGCGGGCAGGGGCCTTTGCGCAGATCGAGATGGTGCAGGTGGCGGGAAATCACCATTTCCATATGGAAAATTCGTCAGAAACCGCCGTTTATATCGAAAAGTTCGGTCAAATCCGGTAGGATCGTCGGCTTTGAATCATGTCAGGTTTGCCTTCTACCTCACAGTTCTCGTTGTTAATTTGCTGTTAATCGATGTTGCCTTGTGTAAATATGGGCGGCATTAGAACATTAACTTAAAACAATTGATTGAATTGGATGTGACAGGGACGGAGGCAACACAGTGAGCGCACAGGTGCGAGTTATGCAGGAGAAGTTCGTGGAAAAAGTCTGGCTGAAGCGTTATCCAGAAGGGGTGCCCGCCGAGATCAATCCAGACCAATACGGCTCTCTGGTCGAGATGTTTGAAGAGTCGGTGAGCCAGTTCGCCGATCAGCCCGCCTTCGTCAACATGGGGCAAACCATTACCTATCGCCGGCTGGAAGAGCAGTCCCGCGCCTTCGCCGCCTATCTGCAAAACGAGCTCAAGCTCGGCAAGGGTGACAGGGTGGCGGTAATGATGCCGAACCTGCTGCAATACCCCATCGCGGTATTCGGCATCCTGCGGGCCGGCATGACGGTGGTCAACGTCAACCCCCTCTACACCCCGCGCGAGCTGGAACACCAGCTGAAAGACTCCGGCGCCAAGGCCATCGTCATCGTCTCCAACTTCGCCCATACCCTGGAGAAGGTGGTCTATGAGACTCCGGTCAAGCACGTGATTTTGACCCGGATGGGGGACAACCTGGGGCTTGCCAAGGGGACCCTCGTCAACTTCGTGGTGAAATACGTCAAGAAGCTGGTGCCCAAGTACAACCTGCCCCACGCCAGCACCATGCGCCAGGCCCTCGCCAAGGGGCGCTACCTGCAGTACATCAAGCCGGAGATCAGCAACCAGGACATCGCCTTCCTGCAATACACCGGGGGGACCACGGGTCTCTCCAAGGGGGCCATGCTGACCCACCGCAACATGATCGCCAACGTCGAGCAGTGCCTCGGCGTCTATGGCCCTGTGCTGGAGCGGGGCAAGGAGTTCGTGGTCACGGCCCTGCCGCTCTACCACGTCTTTGCCCTCACCGTGAACTGCCTGCTGTTCATGCGTCTTGGGGGCTACAACCTGCTCATCAGCAATCCCCGCGACATCCCGGGCTTCGTCAAAGAGATCAAGAAGTACCCCTTCACCTGCATTACCGGGGTCAACACCTTGTTCAACGCCCTGGTCAACAACGACGAGTTCCAGGAGATGGATTTTGCCAAGCTCAAGCTCACCATCGGCGGTGGCATGGCGGTACAACGGGCGGTGGCCGAGCAGTGGAAGGCGCTGACCCGCACCCCGCTGCTGGAAGGCTATGGCCTGACCGAATGTTCGCCCCTGGTGAGCGTCTGTCCCTACGATCTGGTGGACTACAACGGTTCCATCGGCCTGCCGGTCTGCTCCACCGAGATCCGCCTGGTGGATGACGAGGGGAACCTCATCACCCAGAGCGGTGCTCCGGGTGAGATGCAGGTGCGCGGCCCGCAGGTGATGACCGGTTACTGGCAGCGTCCCGAAGCCACCGCCGAGGTGATGCAGGATGGCTGGCTCTGCACCGGTGACATCGCCGTGTGCGACGAGCAGGGGTTCTTCAAGATCGTCGATCGCAAGAAGGACATGATCCTGGTCTCCGGCTTCAACGTCTACCCGAACGAGATCGAAGACGTGGTCGCGCTCCATCCCAAGGTGCTGGAAGTGGCGGCCGTCGGCGTACCGAACACGGTGTCGGGGGAACAGGTGAAGATCTTCGTGGTCAAGAAAGACGCGACGCTGGCGCAAGAAGAGATAATTGCCCACTGCCGTAAACATCTGACTGCCTATAAGGTGCCGAAACTGGTAGAATTTCGCGACGAACTTCCCAAGACCAATGTGGGCAAGATCCTGCGACGCGTGCTGCGCGACGAGGAGATTGCCAAGCAATAACCGGCATGCACTGCTCTGCAGACGAGCGCTGTCGTTATGCAAAACCGTGGGGCATCCACGGTTTTTTCTTTCTGGGTCCGACCAACGTGCAGGCAACGATGCAATATCAACTCATTTCACAGCAAGCCGAACTGGATCAGTATCTCGCTTCTCTGGCCGACGTTCCCCTGGCCATCGATACCGAATTCGTTCGCACCCGTACCTACTATCCCCAGCTCGGTCTGTTCCAGATCTATGACGGCGAGCGCCTCGCCCTGCTGGATCCCCTGACGCTCGATCTCTCCGCTTTGTGGCAACGTCTCGGCCGGGCAGGGCAGATCGCCATTTTGCACGCCTCCGGCGAGGATCTGGAGCTTATCCAGCATCAGGCGGGTCATCTGCCAAACCAGATGCACGACACCCAGCTGGCGGCAGCCTTCCTGGGCCATGGCGTCTCGGTCGGTTTTGGCGCCTTGGTCAACGAATTCCTCGGGGTCGAGCTTGAGAAAGATCAGGCTCGAACCGACTGGCTGGCTCGCCCGCTCACCCCTCGTCAGCTGGAATACGCAGCCGCCGACGTCTTCTATCTGCTGCCCCTCTACGCCAAGGTGATGAGCAAGCTGCGCGAGAGCGGCAAGTTCGCCTGGTTCGAGCAGGAGTGCCAGAACCACTCCGCCCGCAAGACCCAGGGGAGCGATCCCCGCCAGGCTTATCTCGAGATCGTCAACGCCTGGCAACTGGGTCGCCGCGAGCTGGCCATCCTGCGTGAGCTGGCCGCCTGGCGCCAGCAAGAGGCGGTGCGCCGGGATCTCGCCCTCAACTTCGTGGTCAAGGAGCTGCACCTGTTCAAGGTGGCAGAGCGCAGGCCCGGGTCGCTGCGAGATCTCAACGAGCTGGGGCTCTCTCCCATCGAGATCAAGATCCACGGCAAGCGGATGCTGGACATCGTCGCCGCCGCCCAGCAGAGCGACCCCGAGAGCTGGCCAGAGCCCATCCGCCGGCTGGTGGACTTCCCCCAGTACAAGGCCGAGCTCAAGCGCATCAAGGCCATGGTGGAGGAGAAGGCCAAGGCCAGTAACATTCCGCCGGAGCTGGTGGCGAGCAAGAAGATCATCCACCAGTACTTCACCTGGAGCTGGCGCATGAACGAGGAAGAGCGGGCCCGGGCGGACAAGCCCATGCTGCTGCAAGGCTGGCGCCATGAGCTGGTAGGCCACCTGCTGGCGCAGTAACGGCACCTCTTCTTTGATGAAGAAAAGCCCCGGCAGTCCGTGCTGCCGGGGCTTTTGCTTATCAGGATGCCCTGCAACAGGACCAGATCCTGGAAGCCGGTCCCCCCGCAGTATCGTTCAGCTCAATGCTGAGTATTTATACGATGTTCAACCTGTGCTTGGTCAGCGTCAGCCTATAAGTTGGTTGCTGTATTATTCCCATCGACCGTCAGTGGGTCACTGGTGGAATTCGTCAGCACTATATTCTGACTCCCCCGATGGTGCCGCTATATGCTCAGCAGATGGTCATTCCCCTCGAATAGGATCTTCACGACGTCACTACCGCTGGTGCCGTAATTGGTCAGCGAAGCGACGTCCACGAAGTTGGCGCCGCCGCTGGCGCCGTTGGTATCCACCTGCACGGTAACCGAGTTGCCTGACTGCGTCAGGCGAACAAAATCCGACTCTTGGCTCCCTGCGGTGAAATTAGCATCCAGCAGGGCCGATAGGTCGATGCTATCGCCCTCAGCGAAGTTGTAGTCGAAGATAGAGTCCAGATGGCTTGCTCCGGTATTGATGAACACGAAACGGTCTGAGCCGGAACCGCCGCCCAGCACGTCGTTTCCATCCCCACCGCTCAGCACATCGTTGTCTCCGCCCGCGAGCAAGAGGTCGTTGCCGCCACCACCATTGAGAACGTCCGCCCCGTTGTTTCCGAACAGCAAGTCGTTCTTGTTCAGGCCGTTCAGGGTTTCAGCACCTGAGGAAGAAGCGATCAGATCGTTGTCACCGTTGCTGCCGTCCAGAGGTGTGCTGTTGTCGGCGACCAGGGTGTAGGCAGCGGTGCCCAGAGCGTAACCATTGATGGTGCCGCCATTGCTAAAGGTGAGGGTTTCGACTTGTGCGCCGGCAAACTGATTCTGAACTGTGATGTGGGTGTCATTGATCTCGAGTAGCATATTGTTGCCGACCCGTTCGATGTGGAGGGCTGTCAATGCTGTGCTGTCGGTTGGTGAGCCGGTGTTGATCCGCAGGGCGTCGTTGTTGCCGTCACTGTCCCAGACTATGTCCGTGCCATCGGCGAGACCGAAAAGGTAGATATCGCCGTTGCTGCTGCCGCCGAGCAGCACGTCATTGCCCTGGCCTCCGACCAAGGTCTCGCTGGCGCTGTTGCTGCCGATCAGTATCTCGTTACCCTCCGTGCCATCCAGGCTGCCTAAGCCGTCTCGGAGTATGGATACTGTTGCCGCTGCGCCGGTCAGCGTGCCATTGGTGGCCGCATAGCTGAATGAACCCCCGGCAGGTGAATTATCGATGAAGCTGACGCTGCCATCGCTTCCCGAGCCCGCGGAGTGAGTGACTGTGCCGTCTGAGGCTGTGCCAACATTGACAACATCCAGCGAGCCATATCCGCTGCTGCTGTCGTTCAGTAACAGCGACCACTCCGGGATCAGGATGGCGGTACCCAGCGCGATGCTGGTGATCACGTTGTCGGTCGCGGTGGTCGGTGGCTCACTTGCATCGGTTACGCCGATGATGAAGGCTGCGCTGTTGCTCGAACCGTCGGCACTGGTGGCCAGCACGGTGATGGAGTGGCTGGTGGCGGTTTCGTAGTCGAGGGTGCCGGCCACGGTGATCACGCCGGTGCTGCTGTTGATGGCGAAGCGTCCGTCAGCGTCGTTGCTTAGCGAGTAGGTGATGGTCTGGCCGCCAGCATCGGCGTCGCTAGCCTGGGCAGTAATGCCGACCTCGGTGCCGATGGCGGCATTTTCTGCCACCCAGTTGGCGGCGCCATTGCTATCGGCCGGGCCAAGTACCAGGTTGTCGTTGAGATCATTGATGGCGATGGTGAAGGACTGCGCCTTGCTGGAGCCATCGGCACTGGTGGCAGTGACCTGGATATTCACGCTGGCCCCGAGGACTTCACGGTCGATGGCGGCGGCAACGGTGACCACGCCGGTGGCAGGGTCGATGGCAAACAGGCCGCCGGGATTGCCGGACAGGCTGTAGGTGACGGCGTTGTTGGTGGCGTCGGCGTCGCTGGCAAAGGCGGTGATACCGACCAGGGTGCCGATGGCGATGTTCTCGTCGACGACATTGGCGGCCGCGTTGGTGTCGGTCGGTGTGATGACATCGAACTCGTCGACATCGTTGATGGCGATGGTGAAGGTCTGCGCCTTGCTGGAGCCATCGGCACTGGTGGCAGTGACCTGGATATTCACGCTGGCCCCGAGGACTTCACGGTCGATGGCGGCGGCAACGGTGACCACGCCGGTGGCAGGGTCGATGGCAAACAGGCCGCCGGGATTGCCGGACAGGCTGTAGGTGACGGCGTTGTTGGTGGCGTCGGCGTCGCTGGCAAAGGCGGTGATACCGACCAGGGTGCCGATGGCGATGTTCTCGTCGACGACATTGGCGGCCGCGTTGGTGTCGGTCGGTGTGATGACATCGAACTCGTCGACATCGTTGATGGCGATGGTGAAGGTCTGCGCCTTGCTGGAGCCATCGGCACTGGTGGCAGTGACCTGGATATTCACGCTGGCCCCGAGGACTTCACGGTCGATGGCGGCGGTGGTGATCTCGCCGGTATTGGCATTGATGGTGAACAGGCCGCCGGGATTGCCGGACAGGCTGTAGGTGACGGCGTTGTTGGTGGCGTCGGCGTCGCTGGCAAAGGCGGTGATACCGACCAGGGTACCGATGGCGATGTTCTCGTCGACGGCATTGGCGGCGGCGTTGGTGTCGGTCGGTGTGGTGACATCGAACTCGTCGACATCGTTGATGGCGATGGTGAAGGTCTGCGCCTTGCTGGAGCCATCGGCACTGGTGGCAGTGACCTGGATATTCACGCTGGCCCCGAGGACTTCACGGTCGATGGCGGCGGCGGTGGTGATCTCGCCGGTATTGGCATTGATGGTGAACAGGCCGCCGGGATTGCCGGACAGGCTGTAGGTGACGGCGTTGTTGGTGGCGTCGGCGTCGCTGGCAAAGGCGGTGATACCGACCAGGGTGCCGATGGCGATGTTCTCGTCGACGGCATTGGCGGCGGCGTTGGTGTCGGTCGGTGTGGTGACATCGAACTCGTCGACATCGTTGATGGCGATGGTGAAGGTCTGCGCCTTGCTGGAGCCATCGGCACTGGTGGCAGTGACCTGGATATTCACGCTGGCCCCGAGGACTTCACGGTCGATGGCGGCGGCGGTGGTGATCTCGCCGGTATTGGCATTGATGGTGAACAGGTTGCCGGGATTACCGGACAGGCTGTAGGTGACGGCGTTGTTGGTGGCGTCGGCGTCGCTGGCAAAGGCGGTGATACCGACCAGGGTGCCGATGGCGATGTTCTCGTCGACAACATTGGCGGCCGCGTTGGTGTCGGTCGGTATGGTGACATCGAACTCGTCGACATCGTTGATGGCGATGGTGAAGGTCTGCGCCTTGCTGGAGCCATCGGCACTGGTGGCAGTGACCTGGATATTCACGCTGGCCCCGAGGACTTCACGGTCGATGGCGGCGGCGGTGGTGATCTCGCCGGTATTGGCATTGATGGTGAACAGGCCGCCGGGATTGCCGGACAGGCTGTAGGTGACGGCGTTGTTGGTGGCGTCGGCGTCGCTGGCAAAGGCGGTGATACCGACCAGGGTGCCGATGGCGATGTTCTCGTCGACGGCATTGGCGGCGGCGTTGGTGTCGGTCGGTGTGGTGACATCGAACTCGTCGACATCGTTGATGGCGATGGTGAAGGTCTGCGCCTTGCTGGAGCCATCGGCACTGGTGGCAGTGACCTGGATATTCACGCTGGCCCCGAGGACTTCACGGTCGATGGCGGCGGCGGTGGTGATCTCGCCGGTATTGGCATTGATGGTGAACAGGCCGCCGGGATTGCCGGACAGGCTGTAGGTGACGGCGTTGTTGGTGGCGTCGGCGTCGCTGGCAAAGGCGGTGATACCGACCAGGGTGCCGATGGCAATGTTCTCGTCGACGACATTGGCGGCGGCGTTGGTGTCGGTCGGTGTGGTGACATCGAACTCGTCGACATCGTTGATGGCGATGGTGAAGGTCTGCGCCTTGCTGGAGCCATCGGCACTGGTGGCAGTGACCTGGATATTCACGCTGGCACCGAGGGCTTCACGGTCGATGGCGGCGGCGGTGGTGATCTCGCCGGTATTGGCATTGATGGTGAACAGGCCGCCGGGATTGCCGGACAGGCTGTAGGTGACGGCGTTGTTGGTGGCGTCGGCGTCGCTGGCAAAGGCGGTGATACCGACCAGGGTGCCGATGGCGATGTTCTCGTCGACGGCATTGGCGGCGGCGTTGGTGTCGGTCGGTGTGGTGACATCGAACTCGTCGACATCGTTGATGGCGATGGTGAAGGTCTGCGCCTTGCTGGAGCCATCGGCACTGGTGGCAGTGACCTGGATATTCACGCTGGCCCCGAGGACTTCACGGTCGATGGCGGCGGCGGTGGTGATCTCGCCGGTATTGGCATTGATGGTGAACAGGTTGCCGGGATTACCGGACAGGCTGTAGGTGACGGCGTTGTTGGTGGCGTCGGCGTCGCTGGCAAAGGCGGTGATGCCGACCAGGGTGCCGATGGGAATGTTCTCGTCGACGACATTGGCGGCCGCGTTGGTGTCGGTCGGTATGGTGACATCGAACTCGTCGACATCGTTGATGGTGATGCTTAGGTTCTGATCGTCGAAGGCACTGCCATCGGAAACACGCACCACCACTTCATAGGTGCTGTCGCCGTTGCTGTCGTTTGGGCTTTCCCTGTCTGGCGCGTTGATAAACGACAAGACACCAGTGCTTGGATCTATGGTGAATAGCCCTGCGTCCACACCGCCGATTATGGTGTAGGTCAGCAGTGCCCCGGAATCCAGGTCGCTGGCCGTGACTGTAGTGACCGCAGTGGTGTTTTCGTCGATAGCTAGGGCGGCTAAGATACCACCACCGTTGGAGGTGATGGTGGGACCGTTGTTCTGTACGCCGAGGAAGTCGGTATTGCTCAACGCCTTGAGGCCGTCGAGCTTGATCACCTGATCGGCCTGGCCGTCACCGTTGGTATCGGCCTTGACGTAGGTGGCATTCTGTCCGGCGTTCTGTTCGTACCACACGCCATTGACCGTTGCCGTGGTGTCGCCCCACTTCAAGTCGGTGGTGCCGAGCAGCGGGCGGAGATCGATCTTGTCGTTGTCCGGGTTACTGTCGCGGATACCGGAAAAGTCGCGAATGGTATCCATGGTGCTGGTGCTGGACTCGTTGGCGCTCTGGTAGACGAAGATGTCATTGCCGCTACCGCCGCTCAACATATCGGCGCCGTTGCCGCCCTGGATAATATCGTCGCCGCCTTCACCATAGACGGTGTCGTTGCCATTGCCGGCATAGATAATGTCGTTGCCGCCAATAGCACCGCCATCGCCGTTATCGCCGTAGATGGTTTCCGAGCCATTACCGCCGTAGATGATATCGTTGCCGGCAACGGCTCGACTCTGCTGCCGGTAGTCGTCCCAGCCGTCACCGTAAATGACGTCGTTGCCGTTCTCGCTGTTGATCAGCGATGTGCCGATGAGGTCGTTACCAGAACCGCCGTAGATCAGATCCTGGCCGTTTCCGCCGGAGAGGGTGTCGTCACCGAGTCCTCCGTAGAGGGTATCCTCGCCGTTGCCGCCCAGCAGGGTATCATTCCCGCTGCCACCATCGAGCAAGTCACTGCCATTGCCCCCATCGATGGTGTCGGCTCCGATGCTGCCAAAGAGAGAGTCATTTTTGTTGGTGTCAGCCATGGTTCTGTTCCTTCAGAAACGGAAATATCCTTCGGTATGGATGCAAGATTGCCGTCAATGGCGAACTGCACGCGCACCGTGCCACTCTTTCATTCACAGCAACTGCCCGTGGTTATCTCACCAGGAGTTGCATTTCCTTGATCTTGACCGCTATCCCGGTCAGACAGCCCTCTTGCTCCCGTCTCACCACCTGCCCGCAGCAGCGCATCGTCATGGCGCCGTGTGTCATGCCCATGTCGAGTTCGAAGCAGACGTCGCAGTCAGTCATGGCCGCGGCCTCGAGTTGCAGGTAACAGCCGCCGATGCTGATGTCCCGGGTGTAGCCCGTCTGGCCCGAGAGCCGGATTGGCAGCACCGCCGAGACGCGCTCATGTCGACGAGCATTGGTGTGGGTTGGCGTTGTCATGCAGATAGCCTAGGTCAGGGGCTTGCGCCGAAACATGGAAAAATCCGACCGATTTATACGGGACAAAGTGCTGTTCGACTTAGGACAAAACCAGGATATTTCGACTAGTTTAAGAGGGGGAAAACTGTTGTCAGGCTGGATGCCTGTCACATCGTTGTCAGCGCTTGGAGAGCTGGGTATGGACGCCATCGAGGTGATCTTGGTCTGCGACTTGCCGATAGTCGCATGGGGGTTGTGCGGGGCGATCAATACGATGCCCGGCGAGATGAAGGTGATCGCCTGTGTGGCCGATCCCGCCGAGGCGGCGCAGTGGATAGCGCCTGGCAAGACCTATGTCGTTTTGTTCGATCTGGACGGCAACAATGGCATGGAGCAGATCTCCTCCTTGCTCTCTGGCACCCAGGTGCGCGTGCTGACCATTGCCACCACGGAGGACATGGATCTGCAGGACAGAGCGGTATTGGCCGGAGCCTGCGGTGCCATCAGCAAGCGGGAGTCGGTCGAGGTGCTGTGCAAGGCCATCCGCAAGGTGCATGGAGGAGAATACTGGGTGGATCGCGCCGCGACCGAGCGCATTTTGATGACCATTGCGCGGGAGAGGGGGGCGAGTCATGCCGAACAGGCAAAGATTGCGCGGCTGACCCGCAAGGAGAGGCAGACCATCGTCGCCATCACTCTGGGCCTGGATGCGAGCACGCTGGAGATCGCCGCGCGTCTGAACATCAGTGAGCACACCCTGCGCAACCACCTGACCTCCATCTACACCAAGCTGGGGGTGCGCAATCGCATGGGGCTCTATGCCTATGCGCAGAAACATGCGCTGACGGAATAGGAGCGCTGGCCCGGGAGACCCGTCAAGGTCGCACGGCTCACGGTAGCCGCCGCACTCTGATCTGGACTGTGCAAAGGAGGTTGTTCCCTGCATTGCGGGCTGCCGGGCAGGGTCTTGGCAAGGAGGGCAATCTGGGGATGAACGAGGGGAGAGGTATCCCCCCTCAGAGTTCGTGGGCGTGAAATCCCTTGCGATAGCGGGCTTCACAGCGCGGGCAGCGCTGCAGGGTGGGATCCAGATCAAGCTGGTCGATGTCGAGCGGCTCCTCGCAGTCGGAGCAGAGCCCGTAGAGTCCGAGATCCATCTGGCAAAGCGCGGCGTCGAGCCGCTTGAGGCGCGCCACGCTCTGCGCCACCTTGGGCAGATCGAGGCGACTGGTCAGATCCACCAGTTGATCCCGCTCGCAATTCTCCACCTTCTGTGCCCAGTCGTCTTGTCGACAGGCCTTGAGCTGACCCATCAGCTCTTCTCTTGTTTGCGCCCAGTCGGTCAGAAGGCGCTCATGCCATTCGGCCAACCGGGCTTGCGTCACTTCACACACTGCAGCCCCCAAAGACGAGTCATAAAACCCGGCCAGTATAGGGAAAGAAGCAGTTTATCAAGATGACATGAGTCAAGTTAACCGTGCTTTGGCGCGTTTTTCCGGCTGCGGTTGTGGCTTGCCGGCGAGCACGTAGAGCACCCCCGCCACCAGGCAGACGACACCGACCAGGGTACTCATGGGGGGCATGGCTCCGCGCAGCATGAAGGCGTAGAGCAGCCCCGCCAGAGTCTCGAACACGATGAGCGGCCCGACCAGCACGGTCGGCAGGCGCTGGCTCGCCTCGTTCCAGCACAGGGTGCCGAGCCAGGAGCAAAAGAGCCCCACCGCCCCCATGAGCAGCACGAAGCGCAAAGGCGTCGGCCCGAAGGGCAGGGGGAACTCCGGCGCACTCAGGGCCAGGTGACCGAGGCTGCCGAGGTAGGCGATGAGCGCCACCGGCAGGGTAACCAGCCCCTGTGCGGTAGCCCATACGGCCGGGCTGCGGCCCGGGTGTGCGCGTAGCCAGCGGGCGTTGCGCAGGGGATACCAGGTCCAGCAGAGCACGGCGGTCACCGCCAGGGCGAGCCCGAACAGTTGCTCGGTGCGCGCTTCGGCGTGCCAGGTCAGCTCGGCGCGGTTGACCAGATAGAGGCCGGCCCCCATCAGCAGCAGAGCCGGGTAGAGGCGGGCACGGGAGAGGCGCCCGTCGCGTTCGCCATAGAGGTGGTTGGCTGCCAGGGCGGTGACCACAGGCAGGGTGCCGATGATCATGGCCGCCAGGGGCGAGCCGATGCGCAAGATGGCCCCCGACAGGCAGAAGTAATAGACAAGGTTGCCCACCAGGGTGAGGGCGAGGGCCTCGCGCCAGTCGCTGGGCGAGAGGGCTGCGAGGCGTTTGCGGGCCCGCCAGGCGAGCGGCAGCACGATAAGGCCGAAGGCGAGGTAGCGGCCGCTGGCGAGCAGGGCGGGAGGGTAGCCGTCCACCAGCAGGGGGGCGACGAAAATGAGCCCCCACATCAGGCCAGCCAGCAGGGCAAACAAGACTCCGAGCAACATGATCACATATCCAATGAAGAAGAAGGAGGTCAGCCTAGCAGGCGGCGAAGGGGGCGTATTGAACCAGATTGCGCTTTAGCGGCCGGCCTGCACCTGTTTCTGGTAGCGTACCGGGGTGGTGCCATAGCGGCGCAGGAAGGCGCGGTTGAGGTGGGACTGATCGGCCAGGCCGCAGGCGGCGGCCACTTCGGCGGCGGGCAGACCGGCGGCCAGCCACCCCTTGGCGCGCTGCAGGCGGATGGCCATCAGCATCTGCTGGGGAGTGACGTGAAAGCGGGCCTTGAAGCTGCGCTGGAAGTGGTAGGGACTGAGGTTCACCGCACCGGCCAGCTCGGCCAGGGTAATGGGGCGGGCGAAACAGGCCTGCATATAGTCGATGGCTCGGCCCAGGGGGTGGGCCGCTTCGCGCGGGGCCGCCAGGGTACGGGCGTGGGGACGCAGGATCTCGCACACGTTGAGCAGCAGGCCGTCGGCGGCGAGCCCGCTGTCGCAGTGCCAGAGGGCGTCGAGGGCCGCCTGCAGGACGGGCGCGGCCTGGGGGGCGCTGCGCACTGCCTCGGCGAAATACCAGCCGCGCTCGCCGCTGATGGCCTCGAGCCGATCGGCGGGCAGATAGAGCATGCGATAGCGCCACCCCTGCTCGCAGGCGGCCTCGCCGGTGTGCAGTTCATCGGGGTTCATCAGCACCAGGCTGCCGGGGCCCGCCAGGAGCTGGCTGCCGCGATAGCGAAAGCGCTCGGCACCGCACTCGATGACACCGAGGCCAAATCCCTCGTGGCTGTGGGGGTCGAAGGTGTGGTGCTGGATGTGGGCGCGGTAGAGCTCAATCGCCGGCTGTCCCGGCAGGGCGCGAAAATCGGCTCTGTCGTGCTGATGGGTAAACTTGACCGGTACGCCCTGCATCCTGACCTCCTGTCACAGTGCCGATATCATAAGCCGCCGCGTGGCGGCGGCCAAGACTAGGTCCGGGCGGCGCACTCGCGCTCGAGGGCGGCGCGGATCTCGTCTGCGGTCTTGATGGTGCGGATGCGGCGAAACAGCTCGTCGGCCTGGGGGTATTCCCGCACTATGTAGGAGAACCACTGCTTGATGCGACTCGGATAGTAGTCGGCCTTGTCGCTCGCCAGATCCTGCTCGGTATAGGTCACCATCAGCTGCAAGACCTCGTCCCAGCTCATGTGGGCACACCCCGTTTTCATCACGTTGGCGAGGTTGGGCAGGGAGATGGCACCCCGGCCCACCATCAGGGCATCGCAACCGGAGACCCGGGCGCAGGTCAGGGCATCGGAATGGTTCCAGATCTCGCCGTTGGCGGTGACGGGGATGGGCAGGGCGCGGCGAATGGCGTCCACGTACTCCCAGTGGGCAGGTGCCTTGTAGCCTTCCCGCTTGGTGCGGGCATGGACGGCCAGCTCGTCGGCCCCCCCCTGATAGACGGCCTGGGCATTGTCCAGATAGAGCGCCTTGTCATCGTACCCCAGGCGGATCTTGGCGCTCACCGGCAAGTGGGCGGGTACCGCCTCACGCACCGCCTTGACGATGCGATAGACGGTCTCGGGCTCCTTGAGCAGCACGGCGCCCCCCTTGCTCTTGTTGACCGTGGGGGCGGGGCAGCCGAAGTTGAGATCGACCCCGGGAGAGCCGAGCTCGATGGCGCGCACCGCGTTTTCCGCAAGCCACTCTGGATGCTGGCCCAGCAGTTGCACCCGCACCGGGGTGCCGGCTCGGGTCTTGCCATCCTGCTTGAGCTCGGGGCAGAGCCGATGGAAGACCTTGGCGGGCAGCAGCTGATCGACCACCCGGATGAATTCGCTGACGCAGAGGTCGTAATCGTTGACGGAGGTGAGCACCTCCCGCATCAGGTGATCCAGCACCCCCTGCATGGGGGCCAAAATAACGCGCATAGCTGCTTCCGAAGACAAGGGGAGAAAAAAGAGCGCAGATTGTAGTGACAATGGCGGGTGTTGTCAGCCGTCTGCCCACTCGATAAGCCCAATCGACTGCCGTTGCCTGGGCCAGGCTGTCAGCTTTTGGGCCAACTCTGTTAGGCTAAAGGCAGAGATACATTTCAGAGGAGTACCCATGAAACGCTGGTGTCTGATGGCCCTGGGCTGGCTCGCCTTCGCCACCGGGATACTCGGGATAGTCCTGCCCCTGTTGCCGACCACCCCCTTCATGCTGCTGGCGGCGGCACTCTTTGCCCGCTCGTCTCCCCGGTTTCACCGCTGGCTGCTGGCCCATCCCTGGTTCGGGCCCCCCATTGAGGACTGGCAGCTGTATCGCGGCATTCGCCGCCATGCCAGACGTCGGGCCATCATCTTCATCCTGCTCTCCTTCTCGGTGTCGCTGCTGGTCGTGCCGCTGCCCTGGGTGAGGCTGCTGCTCGTTGTCATAATGGTGATCCTGCTCACCTGGTTGATGCGCGTGCCGGTGCTGGAGCCAGTTGCAATGAAGAAGTGAAATCCCTAAGCTATTGCGGCAATAATGCTATGGAGTCGGCCTGTCATTGTTTGCATGACGGGCCTTTTTATTGCCCGCTGGCGGGCATTGCAATAGCCGCCACGTCTGGGCGCAAAAATAAGCGGTCAAATAATGAATCCGGATACCCTGAAGTTTATCGAAGCGAGCATCAAGACCATCCCCGACTATCCGAAGCCGGGCATCCTGTTTCGCGACATCACCAGCCTGATCGAGAACGCCGAGGCCTTCAAGGCCACCATCGATCTGCTGGCCGACCATTATCGTGATCAAGGGATCACTAAGATTGTCGGCACCGAGGCCCGCGGCTTCATCTTTGGCGCACCGGTCGCCTACGCCATGGGGCTGGGGTTCGTGCCGGTACGCAAGCCGGGCAAGCTGCCCCGCAGCGTCATCGAGGAGTCCTATGCCCTCGAGTACGGTACTGACACCCTGCAGCTGCACACCGATGCCATCGTGCCCGGTGACAAGGTGCTGGTCGTGGACGATCTGCTGGCCACCGGCGGTACCGTCGATGCCACCGTCAAGTTGATCCGCCGTGCAGGCGGGGAAGTGGCGGATGCCGCCTTCATCATCTCCCTGCCGTCCCTCGGTGGTGATGCCCGCCTGACCGCCGCTGGCGTCAAGGTGGTCTCTCTGGTGGAACTCGCGGGCGCCTGAGCCGCGAAGGTGCGTGACAGGCAGGCTTCGTCACGCTGCCATCTGCCGATAACCGGTGCCTGAACGGGCACCGGTTTGAAAATCAAGCGATCCCTCCCAAGGCGGCCGATAGGCCATACAGCCAGCCCCCCATTTGTGTTAGCATCCTGCCTCAATGCCTCGTTTTCCAGCATCGAGATCTATGAGCTATCAGGTTCTGGCGCGTAAATGGCGCCCCCATACGTTTGAACAAGTGGTAGGCCAGCAGCATGTGCTGACCGCCTTGACCAACGCCCTGGATCAGGGTCGGCTTCATCACGCCTATCTGCTGAGCGGGACCCGCGGGGTGGGCAAGACCACCATCGCCCGCATCCTGGCCAAGAGCCTCAACTGCGAGCAGGGGATCAGCAGCCACCCGTGCGGCGTGTGCGACACCTGTCGCGAGATCGATCAGGGCAACTTCGTCGACTTGCTGGAGATCGACGCGGCGTCCCGAACCAAGGTGGAAGATACCCGCGAGCTGCTGGACAACGTCCAGTACCGCCCGGCCCGTGGCCGCTTCAAGGTGTACCTCATCGACGAAGTGCACATGTTGTCGCGCCACAGCTTCAACGCCCTGCTCAAGACTCTGGAAGAGCCACCCCCCTATGTGAAGTTTCTGCTGGCGACCACGGACCCCCAGAAGCTGCCCATTACCATACTGTCGCGCTGCCTGCAGTTTCATCTGAAGAGTCTTGATCAGACCCAGATCGCCAAGCAGCTCGAATGGGTGCTGGACCAGGAGGGTCAACCCTTCGAGCCACGCGCCCTGCTGGCCCTGGCCAAGGCGGCGGACGGCAGCATGCGCGATGCCCTGAGCCTGACGGATCAGGCCCTGGCCCACGGCAACGGCAGCGTGCGGCTGGACAGCGTGCTCACCATGCTGGGCACCCTCGATCATCACCACCTGCACCAGCTGCTGGAGGCCATCCTGCGCCAGGATGCGCCGGCCACCATGGCCAAGATCACCGAGATTGCCACCCTGGGGCCGGATTTCGACCAGCTCCACGCCGAGCTGGAAGCCCTGCTTCACCGGGTGGCCATGGCGCAGCTGCTGCCTGCCAGCGTGCAGGAGCAGGGGGCGGATGCCGATGCCCTGCTGCAACTGGCCGGGGCCATGAGCCCGGAAGAGGTACAGCTCTGCTATCAAATCGTGCTGGGGGGGCGCAAGGATCTGCCCTGGGCTCCCGATGGGCGTACCGCGCTGGAGATGACCTGCCTGCGGATGCTCGCCTTCTCGCCGCGCCGTGAGGTGATGCACCCTGCCAACCTGACGGCCTTGCCGCCAGCCATGGCCGGGCAAGTCCCCTCAGCGGCGGGGAGGGAGGCAGTATCGACCCTGCCGGGAAAGCCTCAAGGGGCTGAGCCGGCCCCGCTTGTAGGGGGCCTGCCGCCGGCTGAGGTCGTGATGCCGACGCCACAGGCCGACGTTGTCTCTGCGCCAGCGCTCGCCGTGGAGACGACCGAGGCGGAGCCCGCTATTGTCGACGCCGACGAGGAGAGCGCACGCCTGTTTGCCGAGCAGGAAGAGCTGATGCAGGAGGCAGCGGGCATGGGCTATGGGGCCGCCATTCGCGAGCCGGTCGGCGCAGCCCCGCAGCCCCAGGTAGAGCGTCCCGAGCAAATCCCCGCAGCACAGGCTGTGCCCGAGACCACCGCACCGGTCGAGTCTGCCGAGCCCCAGGGGATCTCCAGCATGCAGAGCCTGCTCGGCAAGCGCAATCTGCTGCGCAGCCGGCTGCGAGGTGAGGCCGCGGCGGCGCCATCGACCCCTTCTCGGGTGGCACCGGTCAAGCCGGCTCCCCAGCGCCAGGCCGAGGTGCCACCGGCGCCCCAGGTGACGCCGGCCTCAGCAGCTCAACCTGCGCCTTTGGGTGGTTATGACGATCTTCCCCCTCTCGATGCCTATGACGAGGGGGGCAACGACTATGAAGAGTACCTGGCCCAGGGCTTTGGCGAGCCAAGTGCACCGGCAGTGACGCCAGCCTCGATGCGTCCCGCGGAGACGTCTCCCCTGGGAGATGATCTGCCCCCCTGGGATCTGGACGGTGCGCCGGCTCAGCGGGTGGCGCCGGCGCCGCAGCCCGTGGTACCCGAGTTGCCGAGAGGCCCCGAGCTGCCGGGCGAACCCGAGCCGCAGCCTGCCCCTGTGATGGAGACCATCGACTGGGATGCGCTGGAGAGTGACGAGCAGCCCGAGGAGGAGGGGGAGGTCGCCCGCCTGATCCCGTCTTCCTTGCTGGTCAACTGCGGCGACCCCTGGGCCGAACTCATCGCCCGTACCGGGGTGGGCGGCCGGCTGCGTCAACTGGCCATCAACGCCGTGATGACCCGCGAGGGGGATCGGGTATCGCTCCTGCTCAAACCCGAGCAGCGCCATCTGGTGAGTGACAAGGCCCGCGCCGATCTGGCCGAGATCATCGGCTCCGAACTGGGTGGGGCCGTGCAGATCGAGGTGACTCTTGGCACGGATCCCGAGCGGGAGACGCCGCTCGAGATAGAACACCGCCTCTATCTCGGGGTGCGCGAGCAGGTGAGCCGGGATCTGGCGGCCGATCCCAACGTACAATTCTTGCAGCAGCGCTTCGGCGCCGTGCTCCATCCCGAGAGCATCGAGCCCCTGAGCCGCTGAGCGGCGATGAAAAAACCGTGCCGGGGGCAGCCCCCCGGTTGAAAAGATCTTTGGCTGCCCCCACTTAGGGCAGATGAACCCACAGCCCGGCGCTGGATGCCGGATTTCAAGACGAGAGACGATCTATGTTTGGTAAAGGTGGAATGGGTAACCTGATGAAACAGGCCCAACAGATGCAAGAGCGCATGCAGAAAATGCAAGAGCAGCTGGCCCAGATGGAAGTGGTTGGCGAAGCCGGCGCCGGCATGGTCAAGGTGACCATGGCGGGCAGCCACAGCGTGCGTCGTATCGAGATCGATCCCAGCCTGATGGAAGATGACAAGGAGATGCTGGAAGATCTGGTCGCCGCGGCCGTCAACGATGCCGTGCGCCGGGTGGAAGAGCAGAACAAGGCCAAGATGGGCGAGCTGACCGGCGGCATGCAACTGCCCCCGGGCTTCAAGATGCCGTTCTGAGGATCTCATTTCTGTTGAGTCAAGAGGCTAT
Source organism: Aeromonas sp. FDAARGOS 1415 (assembly GCF_019048365.1). NCBI lineage: Bacteria > Pseudomonadati > Pseudomonadota > Gammaproteobacteria > Aeromonadales > Aeromonadaceae > Aeromonas > Aeromonas sp. FDAARGOS 1415. The sequence goes on from NZ_CP077363.1 coordinate 3,501,749, forward strand.
GCCTCATGGCTCTGTCGGATAGAGAGGTACGCGCCCCACATCAGGGGTAGTCGAGCCTCGTCATGACGCAGCGGATACGGTTTGCCCCGTCCCCGCTGCGTTTTGTTTTTACCCCATCCTGCCCGGACTGTGACTGAGCTCGCCTCTGCACGGCAAACGTCCCTTCCCGAATGTGCTTCGTGTATCGCTGCTCCTGCTGACTTGTCCTGTGCCTTGCACCCCGCGAGCATGTTTCACTCTCTTGCGCGCTGGTCTGAGGGGGCCTGACTCACCTGGTCCAGAGGGGAGCGTAAGCACACTCCCGTCCCGCTCATGCACACCTGGTGGGAGAAAGTCTTCATTCACAGTGGGTCTCTTGCTGACGCCTCGGGAGTAGGGGGGTAACCGAGCCGTGGCCCAACAAGAGGCCCCGGTTTCCCGGGGCCGGTGTCAGGCTGCTTCACGCTGGGGATCCAGTATTTCATAGTGGTTGCAGCACACTCTGTACTTGGCCGTTCGATCGTTTCCGACGCGTTATCGAGGGGCAGGCCAGCCAGCACAGGCGCCAGTGTGGTGTCCGTGTCATCTTGGCTATGCCGGGTCTGGCACCGCCGACATGGACGGGGCTGATCACTGTTCCTCTGTTGCCGGACTCAGGGTTCAGCGCCCGATCTGGCCGAAACGGCCGCTGTTGAAATCATTGATGGCTTGCACGATCTCTTCCTGGGTATTCATGACGAAGGGACCATGACCGACGATGGGTTCATTGAGGGGGGCGCCATTGAGCAGCAACAGCGTCGTCTCCTCCTCGACCTCCATCACGAGTTCTGTGCCGCGGCGTTCCATGACCGCCAGTTCGGTGGTGCGAACCGGGTGGCGGTCGCCTAGACGAATGGCCCCTTTGAGCACGAACAAGGCGGTGGTATGCCCCTGTGGCAAGGAGAGTGTGACCCTGTGATGGGCGTGCAGGCGCAGGTCCCAGACGTTCATCGGGGTGAAGGTACGGGCTGGGCCAGCGGCCTCGCCGAAATGCCCGGCGATGATGCGCACTTCGCCAGCACCATCCGGTAAAGTTACCTGAGGGATCTCACCTGCGGTGATGCCCTGGTAGCCGGGGGGCGCCATCTTGTCACGGGCGGGCAGGTTCACCCACAGCTGTACCATCTCGAAGGTGCCGCCAGTCCTGGCAAAGTCCGGGCTGTGGTATTCCTCGTGGATGAGGCCGGATGCGGCCGTCATCCACTGCACGTCCCCCGGCCCTATGGTGCCGCCACCTCCCGAGGAGTCTCTGTGCGAGACGCCGCCGTCATAGACGATGGTCACCGTTTCGAACCCGCGGTGAGGATGCTGGCCGACCCCGAGCCGATGAGACGTGGCCGGAAACGTGGCCGGGCCCGCGTAGTCCATCATCAGGAAGGGGGAGATCTCTTCGGCGATGTCGTGGTAGGAGAAGATGTTTCTCACAGGGAAGCCGTCACCCACCCAGTGCTGTCCATTGCTGCGCTTGATAAATGCCAGTTCTTTCATCTCGGTGTCTCCGTTGAAGCGATGGCACCAGTGTAGGAAGTGGTCATCTGTCCAACTAGATGGTTAAATCAGAAAACACTTTCTATTGAGTTGGAAGATGGACTTCAATCAGGTCGTTGTATTCGTCAAAGTCGTGCAGGCCGGCAGCTTCAGTGCCGCAGCACGTCTGCTGGGGTTGCCGACCTCAACGGTCAGCCATCGGGTGGCCATGCTGGAGGCGCGCCTGGGCGTCACGCTCTTGCAACGGACGACTCGTCGTCTGCATCTGACCGAGGCCGGACAGATCTATTTCGAGCACGCGTCGGCCGGGTTGGTGCATGTGTTCGATGCCGAGGCTGCCATGACCGAGTCGCGGGAGGAGCCCTGCGGATTGCTGCGGATCACGGCCCCCGTTGATATCGGCGATCAGATCCTGTCGTCACTTCTGGGGCAGATGCGCAGCCAGTGGCCAAAGGTCGACGTGGAACTGGTGCTGGTGAACCGCTACGTGGATCTGGTCGCGGAAGGCGTCGATGTCGCCATCCGCACCGGCCCTCTCAAGGACTCGACGCTGATCGCCAAGCCGGTGGGCGTTGCACGTTGGGCACTGTTCGCGAGCCCGGATTATCTTGCCAGTGCGGCGGCGATAGAGGCACCTCAGGCGCTGCGACATCATGCCTGCCTGCAGTTCACCTCCCTGGGCAAAGAGTCCTGGGATCTTCAGGACGAGGCCGCCAACAGCGTGACCGTCCCTTTGTCACGGCAGACACTGATCAACGATGTCGGTTTGATCATGACCATGGTGCTGGCCGCAGAGGGGGTGGCACTCTTGCCGTCATATCTGTGCCGCCAGGCTTGCGATGAGGGGAGACTGGTGGCTGTTCTTCCCCAATGGCAGGGGAAGGCCGATCCTATCCATATCGTCTATCCAAGGCAGCGTTTCATGCCGCCCAGATTACGTGCCTTTGTGGCTCTCGCCACGATCACGTTGCGAAAATGGCTCGAGTGAATGCTTAACTTGCCCGTTAACAACAAAGCGCCTGATGGCGCTTTGTTGTTTTGGGTCTGATTGCTTAGCCAAGCCAGCCGATGGCCAGGGCGAGTCGTCCGCACAGGGCGGCGAGGAAGATGCCAAGCAGGGTGCGCAGCAGCCAGATCACCACCAGCTGCCCCACGCTCACCGGGATCCGGGTCGCCAGGATGCAGGGGATGGAGGCGGAGAAGAAGAGCACCGAGCTCACCGAAACCACGGCGGTCACATAGCGCACCAGCAAGTCCGCATCCTTGAGCAGGATGGCGGGCAGGAACATCTCCGCCAGCCCGGCCGAGAGAGCCCGCGCCGTCTCCAGGGGCTCACCGAGGGCCAGCAGCCAGGTCAGGGGCCACAGCAGCCAGCCCAGCAGATCGAACAGCGGGGTGTGCTGCGCCAGCAGCAGGCCCAGCAGGCCGACCGATAGTATGGTGGGCACCACGGCGGCGGCCATCTGCAGCCCGTCTTTGAGGTTGTCCCTCAGCTGTTTGAGCACGGGATCCGCCTGGCTGGACTGGGCCAGACCGCAGGCGAGGGCGGCTTGCAAGCGACTCTGGCCGACAGGTAGCGGCTCGTCGGTTTCCCCCTCATCGTTCATGGTGCTGATGGGGGGAATGCGGGCCAGGATGGCAGTGATGACGAAAGTGATCACCAGGGTGGACCAGAAGTAGAAGTTCCAGTGACCCATCAGGTTGAGGGTCTTGGCCACGATGATCATGAAGGCGGCGGAGACGGTGGAGAAACCGGTGGCGATGATGACGGCTTCCCGCACCGTGTACTTGCCCGCCAGGAAGACACGGTTGGTAATGAGCAGACCCACCGAGTAGCTACCCACGAAGGAGGCGACCGCATCGATGGCAGAGTGGCCGGGCGTGCGCCACAGGGGGCGCATCACGGGCTGCATCAGCACGCCGATGAGCTCAAGCAGGCCAAAGCCGAGCAGGAAGGTCAGCGCCATGGCCCCGATGGGCACGATGAGGCCCACCGACATGGCGAGCTTGTCGAACAGGAAGGGCAGCCTGTCCGGCGTCATCAGCCAGGCGGGCCCGATGTTTGCCACGTACATGATGGCCAGTACCAGGCCGAGCACCTTGAACAGGCTCAGCACCCGGTCGATGGGGCGGGCGCGCCAGCGGCCATCCAGCAGGGGGGTGATGGCGCCGTAGGCGATGATCAGCAGAATGATGCCAAGGGCAACAGGGCGCTGCGCTATCAGGGCGCCGGCCAGGTGATCCACCAGTATGGTGCTGCGGCCCCCCAGTTCGAAGGGCACGAAAAAGATGGCGATGCCGAGCAGACTGGTCAGCAGCAGCTTGAGGCCGGCCCCGGCACCTGCCGGGGCCGTGAGTACGCGTTCAGGTTCCATTTCCTCTCCTTGTGGTCCACATGGTTCAACTCCGTTGATGGCTGAATTTGTATATACAATAGCGAGTGCCATCGGGAATGGAAATAGGAAAGAAACAAAAACCAAACATGGCGGAAACATTTAATTCATATGAATCCAGGGTAAGGAGGAGGGGGGATGTCGGCAGCGTGTAAGCAGGTGGCAGACTTATCAATCACGCATTCAAGTGCGTGACAGCATGTGCGGTAGCTGGCGGGTATCACAAGTAAAGAGCCCTAAAGCGACCGGTTCCAGGGAAAACCTGAGCCATGACACGTCTTTTTTCACTCTTTTCATGAATGGACGTTATTCATAACCATTAATCAATTGGTCATAAAGGCTTTATTCATTTGACTACTTTTCGAGTTTCTCATTGCAGAGTAAGATGCCCCTTCAATAAAAATAAGAATTAGGAGTTCGGGTGTGAAGGCATTAGAGAAAGAAAGGATATCGCCCTATATCAGCCAGTTATATGAGTGCGGTATTAATGATTCTGACATTAAGCTGGTCGTCGACCAATTTCGTGCGGATGTGTCCTGCAGTTCGTCCCTGTTTTTATTGCGGGACGATGACAAGAGCGACGGAATAAAGCTTTTTTCCAGCGGTCTGACCGAGGCCCAGCAGCAGTTCTATGTGCAACACCATCGCCAGGATGTGTGGTTCAATCATTATCTGGACAAGGGCTGCCAGGGGATCGTCAGTGCCAATACCCTCTCGAACTCGGTGGGGCTGCTGGCCAGTTTCGGCGCCCAGTTCGCGGCGGGGGGGGTCTGTCAGGTCAAGGGTCGGGGGCTTAGCAGTCTGTGCAGCTACCGCGGTGCGGCGCAGGAGGATTTCAGCAGTCAGGAACTCACGTCCCTCTCCGAAATCTATTCCGGTCTCGCCGCCTGGAGCCACCATTATTGGAATCTGCTGGCCCTGGAAACCCAGAACTACCAGCTGCAGCAGCTGGTGAAAAACCATAATAAGCCCAGCGCCATCATAGATGACAAGGGACATATCCATTATTCCAATGTGGCATTCAATCGCATCGCCGATGAAAATGTGGAGCTGCGCGCCATCAATGGCATTTTCTCTTTGCAAAATAAAGAGCAGCAACGCCAGCTCAAGGAGATCCTGAGTGGTTTTGCCTATTTGTTGCCGGGAGCAAGCGCCTATATGTCCATTCCCCGTCAGGCCAATCTCAGGCCGCTGCTGATCCAGTGTTCCCTGATGAGCGGTCTGAGCCGGTTCGAGCGCTATGTGGAGGTGGTGCTGCGAGACCCCGAGCACTCCTTCAACCCCGATATCGAGGCGCTGGCTAGCCTGTACCCCCTCACCATCGGTGAGAAGGAGCTGCTGGTGCTGATGAGCAAGGGCTACAGCAGCAACGACATCGCCGAACTGCGCGGGGTCAAGGTGGAAACCGTGCGCTCCACCCTCAAGGGGGTGTTCAAGAAGACCGATTGTCACAGCCAGAACGAGCTGCTGCTCTTGCTGCAATCCATCTCCTGACGGCTGCGAGCTATGCTTGGAGGGAGCCAGGCATAGTGTCCGGCTCTTGCCTCCCTCGGGGGAGGCCTGTTGGGGGAAGCGTCATGGAATCACTCAAAGCAAGGGACTACATGCAGACCAAGCCCATCACGTTCAGCGCGGACATGATGGTGCAAAGCGCAGTCACCAAGTTTCTCAACAGCCATCAGCTGGGCGGCCCCGTGGTGGACAGTCAGGGGCATCTGATTGGCTGGGTATCCGAGCAGGATTGCATCGCCGTCATGCTGAAAGAGGCCTATCACTGTGAACAGGTTGCCCAGGTCAGGGATGTGATGCGCAAGGAGGTGCTGGCGGTGGGCCCCGACACCAGCATCCTGGATCTGGCCGAGATGATGATGGGCCAAAAACCCAAGATCTATCCGGTGGTGGAGGAGGGGCGCCTGCTCGGGGTGATCAGCCGCCACAACGTGATGCAGGCCATTCACGCCCAGCTTGGCACCTGCTTCGTGCACCAGGCCAACGGTTGACACCGGTTGTATGTAAGGAGCAGGCAGGTGCCTGCTCTTTTTATGGCCGGAATTCAGGCTCGCTACCCGTTATGCCCTCACTCCCGCTTTAAGGCTTGCACCGCCCAGCCTCGCTCTTTAGGATCTCCCCCAGCTATCGATATGCCCTTGATGGGCACTCTTTTAAGGAATTCGTACCTTGTCTCTCTCTATCGAGGCGCTGCGCCGCCGTCTATCTGCCTGCATGAACCTCGACGCCCGTCGTCTTTCCAGCCGTCTGCACGGGGTCAAGAAGTTGCCCGAGGGCAAGCAGGGTGCGGTGCTCGAGACCATCGCCGCCGATCTGGATGCGGCCCAGGCGCGCTACCAGTCCCGTCTGGCGGGCGTCCCCAGGGTCACCTATCCGGACAACCTGCCGGTCAGCCAGAAGCAGGCGGAGATCGCCAAAGCCATTGAAGAGCACCAGGTGGTGATCATCGCCGGGGAAACCGGCTCGGGCAAGACCACCCAGATCCCCAAGATCTGCCTTGCGCTGGGGCGCGGGGTGAAGGGCTTCATCGGCCACACCCAGCCGCGGCGTCTCGCGGCCCGTACCGTGGCGGCCCGCATCGCAGAAGAGATGGAGTCCGAGCTCGGTCACTACGTGGGCTACAAGGTGCGCTTTACCGATCAGGTGAGCGAGCAGACCCACATCAAGCTCATGACTGACGGTATCCTGCTGGCGGAGATCCAGAACGACCGGATGCTCACCCAGTACGACACCATCATCATCGACGAGGCCCACGAGCGCAGCCTCAACATCGACTTCATCCTGGGTTACTTGAAGCAGCTGCTGCCAAGGCGCCCCGATCTGAAGGTCATCATCACCTCGGCCACCATAGACCCGCAGCGCTTCTCCCGCCATTTCAACAAGGCGCCGGTGATCGAGGTGTCCGGCCGCACCTACCCGGTGGAGGTGCGCTACCGCCCACTGTTTGTTGATAAAAAAAGCAGTGATAAAAGTGAAGGGCTGGAGGAGCGGGACGAGCTGCAGGGGATCTTCGATGCGGTGGAAGAGCTGGCTAGAGAAGGTTTAGGAGACATCCTTATCTTCATGAATGGCGAGCGGGAGATCCGCGATACAGCCGATGCCCTGCGCAAGCTCAACCTGCGTGACACCGAGGTGCTGCCGCTCTATGCCCGTCTCTCCAACGCCGAGCAGAACAAGGTGTTCCAGCCCCACGCCGGACGGCGCATCGTGCTGGCCACTAACGTGGCGGAGACCTCTCTCACCGTGCCAGGTATCCGTTACGTGATTGATCCGGGTACTGCCCGTATCAGCCGCTACTCCTGGCGCACCAAGGTGCAGCGTCTGCCCATCGAGCCGGTCTCCCAGGCCAGCGCCAACCAGCGTAAAGGCCGCTGCGGTCGGGTGGCGGACGGTATCTGTATCCGTCTCTACTCCGAGGAGGATTTCAACGGCCGTCCGGCCTTTACCGACCCCGAGATACTGCGCACCAACCTGGCGTCCGTCATCCTGCAGATGCTGGCGCTCGGCCTTGGCAATATGGAGGCGTTCCCCTTCGTGGAGCCGCCGGAGTCGCGCCATATCAAGGACGGTTTGACCCTGCTCAAAGAGCTGGAGGCGGTGCGCGAGCTGCCAGCCACCGGCGATCGCGAAGCCAAGCTGCAGCTGACCGACACCGGTCGCCAGCTCTCCCGTATCCCCCTTGATCCACGGCTGGCGAAGATGGTGATCAGTGCGGCGCAGACCGGCTGCCTGAGCGAGGTAATGGTGATCACCGCCGCCCTCAGCATTCAGGATCCCCGCGAGCGGCCCATGGAGAAGAAGCAGGCCGCCGACGAGCAGCACAGACGCTTCGAGGACAAGGATTCCGACTTCCTCACCTTTGTGAATCTCTGGAACTACCTGAAAGATCAGCAGGATGCCCTTGGCAGCAACCCGTTCCGCCGTATGTGCCAGAAGGAGTTTCTCTCCTATCTGAGGGTGCGCGAGTGGCAGGACATTCACTTCCAGCTGCGCCAGACGGTGAAGGAGCTCGGCTTCAAGGCCAATGCAGAGCCGGCGGATTTCAAGACGGTGCATTGTGCCCTGCTGACCGGGCTGCTCAGCCATATCGGCAACAAGGATCTGGAGAAGCCGGAGTTCCTGGGGGCCCGCAATGGCCGCTTCCACCTCTTCCCGGCCTCGGGTCTGTTCAAGAAGCCGCCCAAGTGGGTGATGGCCGCCGAATTGATGGAGACCTCCCGCCTCTACGCCCGCATCAACGCCAAGATTGAACCCGAGTGGGTGGAGCCGCTGGCGGGCCACCTCATCAAGCTGCACCACAGCGACCCCCACTGGTCGAAGAAAAATGGCGCCGTCATGGCCAAGGAGAAGGTGACCCTCTACGGCCTGACCCTGGTCAACGAGCGTACCATCAACTTCAGCCGCATCGATCCGGCCCTGTGCCGCGAGCTGTTTATCCGCCGCGCCCTGGTGGAGGGGGATTTCGAGACCCGTCATCGCTTCTTCAGCGACAACCGCAAGCTGCTGGCGGAGGTGGAGGCGCTGGAGCACAAATCCCGTCGGCGCGATATCCTGGTGGATGACGAGGATCTGTTCCGCTTCTACGATGCTCGCTTGCCAGAGGAGGTGATATCAAGCCGCCACTTCGACAAGTGGTGGAAAGAGGCGCAGAAGCAGGACGCCGAGCTGCTCAACTTCGAAAAAGAGATGCTGATGAAGGGGGATGCGGCCCACATCAGCGATCTCGACTACCCCAACTTCTGGCAGCAGGGGCGCCTCAAGCTGAAACTGACCTACCAGTTCGAGCCGGGGGAGGCCGCCGATGGCGTGACCCTGCATATTCCGCTGCCGCTGCTCAACCAGGTGGAGGTGAAAGGATTCGAGTGGCTGATCCCGGGGCTGCGTCACGAGCTCTTGGTGGCCCTCATCAAGTCGATGCCAAAGCCGATGCGCAAGAACTTCGTGCCGGCCCCCAATTATGCCGATGCCCTGCTCGCCAGCATCAACCCCGAGCAGGGGCCGCTGCTGGACGAAATGGAGCGCCAGCTGCGTCGCATGACCGGCGTGGCTGTTCCCCGCGAATCCTGGGATTGGACCGCGGTGCCCGATCACCTGAAACTCACCTTCCGGGTGGTGGACGACAGGCACAAGAAGGTGGCGGAAGGGAAAGATCTGGAGGCATTGAAAGAGTCCCTGCGCGGCAAGGTGCAGGAGACCCTGTCGCAAGTAGCGGACGATGATATCGAGCAGTCCGGCCTCACCCTCTGGAGCTTTGGCGAGCTGCCGAAGGAGTACAGCCAGAAGCGCGGCGGATTCGAGGTGAAGGCCTATCCGGCGTTGGTGGATCAGAAGGATTCGGTCGCCATCCAGCTGGTGGAGAGTCCGGTGGCCCAGCAGCAGCTGATGTGGGCGGGTCAGCGCCGGCTGGTGCTGCTGGGGGTGCCATCTCCCATCAAGTACCTGCAGGAGAAGCTGCCCAACAAGGCGAAGCTGGGTCTTTACTTCAACCCCTTTGGCAAGGTGGCCGAGCTGATTGACGACTGCATCGCCTGCGGCTGTGACAAGCTCATCGAGCAGCATGGCGGGCTCGCCTGGGATGAAGCCGGCTTCGAGGCGCTCAAGGAGTATGTCCGCGCCGAGCTCAACGACGCCGTGGTGGAAGTGGCAAGCCAAGTGGAAGCAGTGCTGACCCTCTCCTTTGATATCAAGAAGCGGCTCAAGGGCAAGATGCAGCTCGACACCGCCTTCGCCATGTCGGACATCCAGCTGCAGCTCGACAAGCTGATCCACAAGGGCTTCGTGACCGAAACCGGTTGGCAGCGACTGCCGGATCTCTTGCGCTACCTGCGCGCCATCGAGCGGCGCCTGGAGAAGCTCGCCATCGACCCGAACCGGGACAGGGTCCACATGCTCAAGGTGCAGAGTGTGGAGTCTGAATACAAGGCGCTGCTGGCCAAGATCCCCAAATCTCAGCCGATCCCTCCCGAGGTGGCCAATATCCGCTGGATGATCGAGGAGCTGAGAGTCTCCTTCTTCGCCCAGCAGCTCGGGACGCCTTATCCCATCTCGGATAAACGTGTGCAGAGCGCCATCGCCCAGTGCTAAGCTGCTATCTATCTGTTTTATTGGATAGTAATAAGAACAGAACGGATTAACGGGCAAGGGAGACCGTCATATGCTGGGGATCTGGTTGGGAGTGGCGCTGGTCAACATCAGCGGTTATCAGCCCATTGCGGAGCAAACCTGGGTGCAGCTCAATCCGGAATTCTATCCGCTGCACCGCGCCGTGCCGCCCATCTTCGCCGCCTGGCGGGGCAATCAGTTCCCGCCGCTGGCGACGAAGAAGAAGAACGGCCACTGGCAGATCCTGTTTCCCGCCCGTCTGGTGCCCCCCTTCGATCTGTTCGAGGGGGAGGCACAGCTCTCCAAGGCCTACCTGGCCAGGCTCAAACGCATCGACGAGATGGCCTATGGCATGGCGCCCCACCAACCGGTGCAGAGCGTGACAGCAGTGCATCAACCCTCCTTCGAGGCGTCAGGGAGCAGTGCCTTTATCGCCGAATTCTCCCTGCCTGGCCCGACGAGGGGCTGGGGGCGGATGGCGCAAGGGGAGCCCTTGCTGGCGAGGCTGGCGGTGCCGTCATTGTCTAGGGCGGGCGGGAGTGGACAGCTTGCCACGGCGAGTCCGGCGCCAGAAGGCGCCACGTTGACTCTCTCCGCCACGGCGGCAGGGGGGGATGGGCGGGTCTGCCATCAGGTGGCGGCGGGGGAGACCCTCTGGCGCATCGCGAGCCAGTTGCAGGCACAGGCGGGCAGCGGATCCGACACCTACAGCTATCTACTGGCGCTGGTGGCGGAGAACCGTCCCGCCATGGGCAAGGGGATCAAGGTGCAGACCGGCCAGCGACTCTATTGCCCGAAAGCGGAGACCCTGGCGCAGTTCGACGCCCTGAGCCCGGCCCAGCGCCAGCAGCAGTTTGCCCGCCTGGAGCAGGGGCGCTGAGGTGTGTGCGGGGCAGGGGAACGCCTCTGCATCCGCCAGTACGATGGCACGCGGTTCGTCCCTTGTATCCACCCCGAGCCCATGCTAGTATTCGCGCTCGTTTTGCGAGGTGCTGACCGGTCGCAGTCAACACCATACATTCATCTATAAGAGATACTTACTATGTCTTTCGTATTCCAAGCTGAAGTCCGTTCTGACCTGGGGAAAGGTGCGAGCCGCCGCCTGCGTCATGCTGACCAAGTTCCTGCCATCGTTTACGGTGCAGGCAAAGAAGCCGTGTCCATCACCCTGGACCACAAAAAGCTGATCCTGGCCCAAGAGAAGCCGGAGTTCTACTCCTCCGAGCTGACCCTGGTCATCAACGGTGAAGAAGTCAAAGTTAACGTCAAGGCGATCCAGCGTCACCCGGTACGTTACAAGCTGGTTCACCTGGACTTCGTTCGCGTCTAATCGGCAACGAACGTTCCTGTAAAGAGGCCACCCAATCGGGTGGCCTCTTTGTTTTTGCTGTATTTTTACCGACAAAAAATAAAATACTCAAATAGCTCTATTGGTCTTTACTTGTAGGCATGATTGACAGCAGGACACCGGTTGTGGTGCTCTGACACATATAAAGTATTCGAACAAGTCCATCTACGGGGTAATGTTGACCGTCATGAAGGGAATCATACGGGGATATTTCCTGCTGTTCTCACCCATTATGGTGCTGGTCCTGGTGGGGGGGTATCTGTTGGGAAACGCACTGATCGAGCGCGAACTTTATCGTCTTCGCAGCGATGAGAGCACCTTCCTGGCACTCGCCAGCGGTCGTCTCGAGGATGAGCTGGCAGTGCCGCTACGCCATGTGCGCAGCATGTCTGAAGAACCCCTCCTGCTCGAGGCGGCGGGTCGCAATGAACGTGACACCATGGCTGCCCAGTTCACCATTCTGATGAACCGTAATCCCGATTATGCCCAGGTGCGCTGGCTGGCGCCGGATGGCATGGAGCTGGTGCGCATCAACCGTCAGGGGCCGCATCTACGGCGTGTGGCTGACGACCAGTTGCAGAACAAGGGAGAGCGTTACTATTTCCGCGATGCCATGGCACTGCCCTGGGAGCGGATCTACGTCTCTCCGCTCGATCTCAACGTCGAACACGGGGTGATCGATCGCCCCTTCAATCCCATGATCCGCATCGCCAAGCGCCTGCGCCTGGGGGACCGTGATCTGGGCTTGCTGCTTATCAACGTGCAGGCAGGCCGTATGCTCAAGGAGTTCGCCAACAGCAGCGGCAAGGCTGCCGCCCATACCATGCTGCTCAATCAGGACGGGTATTGGCTGCGCAGCCCCGATCCGGCACAAGAGTGGGGTTTTATGCTCGAGCGCCCGGATCTTACCCTGAGGCTGACCTCTCCCCAGGCCTGGCAGACGCTCTGGGGAGCCTCAAACGGCCAGGTCGAGTCTGCCGACGGGCTGTGGAGCTGGACCACCCTGTACCCGGCACTGAATCATGATCAGCTGATCTGGAAGGCCGCCTCCATGGTGCCGCGCAGCGAGCTGCTGGCCATTCGTACTCACATCTGGATGAGCATTTCGGCTACCTGCGCCACCTTGCTGCTGCTGTTCGGTATCGGAGTGGCCTCGCTGGTGCGCAGCTGGCGTCGGGAGCAGCAGGCACAGCAGGAGGCAGCCAGGCTGGCGCGGGTCAAAGGGGATTTCATCGCTAACATGAGCCACGAGATCCGTACTCCCATGAACGCCATCATGGGGGTGACCTACCTGCTCGAGCAGGGAGTGCTTGACGATGGCCAGCGTGCGCTGGTTCGCAAGATCCACCAGGCAGGGCATGCGCTGCTCGGGATCATCAACGACATCCTCGATTTTTCCAAGATTGAGTCGGGCCGGCTCGAGCTCGAGCAGGTGCCATTCAGCCTGGAGGAGGTACTGGATCACGTGGCGGCCATCATGTCCACCTGCGTTGGCGACAAGCACCTCGAGCTGGTGGTGGGCAGTGCCCCCGAGCAGGCCGGCCATCTGATTGGGGACGCCCTTCGCCTCGAGCAGGTGCTGCTCAACCTGACCGGCAATGCCATCAAGTTCACCGAACGTGGGGAAGTGGAGGTCAAGGTCGAGCTGGAGGCCGAGCAGGACGGCATGGCCACCTTGCTGTTTCGGGTGCGCGACACCGGGATCGGCATTCCACCAGAACAACAGGCCAACATCTTCAATGCCTTCTCCCAGGCCGACTCCTCCACCAGTCGTCGTTTCGGGGGGACCGGGCTTGGCCTGACCATTAGCCGCCGCCTGGTGAGCCTGATGGGGGGGGATATCGGCGTCACCAGCGAACTGGGCAAGGGGAGCGAGTTCTGGTTCCGTGTCCGTCTGGCGCTGGTGAGGCAGCCCGAGGCCTTCAACGAGCGGCTGCAACACGTTTCGCTGCTCATTGCCGACGACAACCAGGTGACTCGCGACACCCTGTCGATGACAGTGGGCTCCCTCGGCTGGCAGTCACGGGTAGTGGAGTCCGGTGAGCAGGCCCTGCACCATTTGCTGGGTCAGGGGGAGCGTTTCGACGTGATCCTGCTCGACTGGATGATGCCTGGCATGGACGGACTCGAGACCAGCATCGCCATTCGCCGTGCTTTCGAGCGGCAGGATCACTCGCCCATCATCATCATGGCGACCGCCTACTCCCAGGACGAGCTGATGCGCCGCCCCGGCTCGGATCAGGTGGATCTGGTGTTGCACAAGCCCGTCACCGGCTCCAGTCTCTACAACGCGGTGGCGCGCCTCATCCACGAGAAGCGCGAACACGTGGCACCGCTGGAGAGCGGCCAGCGCCGTCTGCGCCTGCCGGGTGTGCACGTACTGCTGGTCGATGACAGCGACATCAACCTGGAAGTGGCGACCCGCCTGCTGCAGCGAGAGGGGGCCGAGGTGATCACCGCCATCGACGGAGAGCGGGCCCTGGCCTGTCTTGCCGATCCGGCGCGGCGCATCGATCTGGTGCTCATGGACGTGCAGATGCCGGTGATGGATGGCTACGAGGCGACCCGCCGCCTGCGCCAGCTGCCGGGACGCGAGGAGACCCCCGTGCTGGCACTCACCGCCGGTGTCTTCAAGGATCAGCGCGAGGCGGCGCTGGCCTCTGGCATGAACGACTTCATCGCCAAGCCGCTCGATGTGGAGCAGCTCATCGCGACGCTGCTGCGCTACCTGCCGGACAGCGTGGCACCGCTCACCGTGAACGACTTTGCCCGGGAGTCGGTGGCTGGCATCGATATCGATACCGGACTGCGAAACTGGGGTGAAGCGTCCGTTTATCTCAAATACCTGCGGCGCTTTCGTGATGACTACATGGCGGTCGGCACCGTGCTGCCGGACTACATCGCTCAGCACGAGATTGACGCGGCCGCGAGCCTGACTCACAAGATCAAGGGGGTGGCAGGCAGCCTGTCGCTCACCGATGTGGCACGCATCAGCGCCGAACTGAACGAAGCCATCGAGCAGGGGGGCGACACCAGCCAGCTCATTCCCCCCTTCCTCGAGGCGCTGGAGCGGGCGCAGCAAGCCATCGACACCTATGCCGGTCGCGAACCGGGGGCCATCAACTCCCCGCTGGTTCAGGGTGAGGTGCAGGAGGTGTACCTGCACGCCTTGCATCAGGCCCTGGTGAGCGAGGATCTGGAGCTGATAGAGCCTGCGCTGGGCCAGGCCAGGAGTTACCTGCCTTGCAAGCTGGTGAACGAGATCAGTGCGGCGCTGGAGCTGTTCGATATCCCGCTTGCGACCCGCACGCTGGAAGAGTATCTGGGGGATCGGGAGGAGTCTGCACCATGAATAGACCGCGCGTGCTGATCATCGACGACGAGCCGAGCAATCTCGGACTGCTGCGGCAAATCCTCAAGGAGGAGTACAACCTCTTCTTCGCCAAGGGGGGCGAGGAGGGGCTGGCTGCCGTCGAGCGCCACGAGCCTGCGCTGATCCTGCTTGACGTGCGCATGCCCGACATGGACGGCTACGAGGTGTGCCGCCGACTCAAGGCCGATCCGGCTCACGCCGGGATCCCGGTGCTCTTTATCACGGCGAGTGACAATGCAGACAGCGAGAGCCAGGGGTTCGAAGCGGGGGGGGTGGATTACATCTACAAGCCGGTCTGCCCGAGCACGGTGCGTGCCCGGGTGCGCAACCATCTCTCTCTGGTACGCCTCGAGCAGCTCGAGCGCAGCTACCGCACCGCCATCGTGATGTTGAGCGAGGCGGGTCACTACAACGACACCGACACCGGGGTGCATATCTGGCGCATGGCCGCCTATGCCCGGGCCCTGGCCGACGCGGTCGGCTGGAGCCCTGAACAGTCGGATCTGCTGGAGCTGGCGGCCCCCATGCATGACATGGGCAAGATTGGGATCCCTGATCACATCCTCAAGAAGCCCGGGCCTCTTACCGAAGAGGAGTGGGCCATCATGCGTACCCATCCGCGCATCGGTTACGAGATCTTGAAGCGTTCGGACGGACCCATCTTCCGCATGGCGGCGGAGATTGCCCTGCATCACCACGAAAAGTGGGACGGCACGGGTTACCCCGCAGGAACAAGCGGCGAGGGGATCCCCGAGGCGTCGCGGATCGTGGCCATCGCCGACGTGTTTGACGCCCTGAGCGTGCGTCGTCCCTACAAGGAGCCCTGGCCCCTGGAGCGGGTGCTGGCCACCATGCGTGACGGTGCCGGCCAGCACTTCGATCCCCGGCTGCTCGCACGTTTTCTCGAGATCATGCCGGAGATCTTGCGCCTCAAGATCCAGTGGGATGCCCGCGAAGCGCGGGGGGATTACCAGATGGATTGCGTCAGGTAGGGATTGCTCGCCTTCTCGTGCCCGAAGGTGGAGCTGGGGCCGTGGCCCGGGATGAAGACAATGTCATCCCCAAGCGGCAACAGGGTTTCGCTGATCGAGCGGATCAGGGTGGCGTGATCACCGCGCGGGAAGTCGGTGCGGCCTATGCTGCCGGCAAAGAGCACGTCCCCCACCCAGGCGAGGCGTTCGGCCTGGCTGATCAGCACGACATGACCCGGTGTATGGCCCGGGCAGAAATAGACTTCCAGCTCGCAGTGCCCGAGTTGCACCTTGTCCCCCTGGGTGAGCCAGCTATCCGGGGTGAAAGACGGGGTATGGGCAAAGCCGAACATCTGGCTCTGCTGGGGCAGCATGTCGAGCCAGAAGGCGTCTTCCTTGTGGGGACCCGTGATGGGAACGCCTGTCCGTTCGCGCAACTGGGCCGCAGCACCCACATGATCGAGATGACCGTGGGTCAGCAGGATATGGGTCAGAGTCAGCCCGCGCCTGGCGACGGCAGCCAGCAGCTTGTCCGCCTCGCCACCGGGATCGACGAGCGCCGCCTGGTGGGTCTCGTCGCACCAGATGAGGGAACAATTCTGGGCGAACTGGGTGACCGGGATCACCTCGAACTTCAACATGTGGGACTCTCCTGGTGAGGTTGAAGGGCGTGTTGCTCGGCAAAGAAGGCGAGGCAGGCCTGCCGGTCGCCGCGAAACAGGATCCGCTCGCGCTTGTTGTCCAGCTGGTAGCGGTACATGGGGTCATAGTAACGGGTCAGCAGCAGCTGGATCCAGACCAGGTGGGCGGCGGTTTGCCCGGTCTCGGCCTGCTCGGTGAGGGCGGCTTGCAACAGGCCGTCCAGCTCGCGGTGATCCTTGTCGCCGAGGCGACGCTTGAGGCGGGCCATGGCGTCGGTGAGGTAGCCGGCAAAGAGCGGCCAGCCCGCCTCCTGGCCATACATCTCCAGATAGCGCAGCCAGAGATCCTGCACGTAATCGATGCGGATCTGCTCGGCCCGCTCCTCCTGAGAAACTTCCACCACCACCAGAGGCGCCTGGCACATGGCCTCATAGAGGCTCAGGGGCAGGGCGCAGCGGCCGATGAGGCGGCTCTCGTCTTCGACCACGAAATGGGCTTCACCCCGATGGCGGCGCTTGAGCAGCTCGATGGCGATGCGGTTCTCGAAGTTGATGTTGCTGGGCTGGCCCCCCGGCAGCTGGCCAAAGGAGGAGCCCCTGTGATGGGCATGGCCCTCCAGGTCCACCGCCTGGGCAATGTGCGCCAGCATATGGGTCTTGCCGGAGCCGGTCATGCCGGTCAGCACGGTCCAGCCGCACTGGGCGGCGGCGCTCTCCTGGGTGTCGATGAGAAAGCGGCGCAGCTCCTTGTAGCCGCCAGCCACCCGGGGTCGGGTGACACCGGCCTCGGCCAGCCACTGCTGAACGGTTTGCGAGCGCAGGCCACCCCGGAAGCAGTAGAGCAGGGCATCTGGCTGCTGGCGCAGCTGAGTCAGCCAGGCATCCAGACGCGCGGCGCGCACCGCGCCCCCCACCAGCTGATGGCCGAGTCTGATGGCGGCAGCCTGCCCCTCCTGTTTGTAGCAGGTCCCGACCCGGGCACGCTCCTCGTCCGTCATCAGTGGCAGGCTGACGGCGGTGGGAAAGGCCCCCTCCTTGAACTCGACGGGGGCGCGCAGATCGATGAGGGGAACGTCCTCCAGGAAAATACGGGTGTAATCGCTGACCAGGGGCAGGTCACTCATAGGACAACCTCGATGAACTGGTTGCCGGTGCGGGCCTGCAGCTGGCCGATGGGGGAGAGGCTCAGCCCGGCCTGCTCTGCAATGGCGAGAAACTCGTTTTCACTCTCCTTGCCGACGGCGACCAGGAGGCCGCCGCTGGTCTGGGGATCGCAAAGAATGTTGCGGGTACGCTCATCCATGGCGTCAAGCTTGTGGCCGTAGGAGTCGTGATTGCGGAGGGTACCGCCCGGCACGCACCCCTCTGCCAGGTAGTGATCCACCTCGGGCAGGAGCGGCAGCGCCGTGAAGTCGAGGCGGGCGCATACATCGGAACCCTCGCACATCTCCAGCAGGTGGCCGGCCAGACCAAAGCCGGTCACGTCCGTCATGGCGTGTACGCCCGGCAGTGCGGCGAAATGCTGGCCAATCTTGTTGAGGGTACACATGGCCTCGGGGGCCAGTTGCTCGTGCTCGGGCTTGAGCTTGCCCTTCTTCTGGGCTGTGGTGAGGATACCGATGCCAAGGGGTTTGGTCAGATAGAGGGTATCACCCACCTGGGCGGTGTCGTTCTGTTTGATGGCGTTGAGCGGCACTATGCCTGTCACCGCCAGGCCGAAGATGGGTTCCGGGGCGTCGATGCTGTGGCCACCTGCGAGGGAGATACCCGCTTCGTGACACACCTGACGACCGCCGTCGATCACCTGCTGGGCAACCTCGGGGGCCAGCGTGTTGATGGGCCAGCCGAGGATCGCGATGGCGACGATGGGCTTGCCGCCCATGGCGTAGATGTCGCTGATGGCGTTGGTGGCGGCGATACGGCCGAAAGTAAAGGGATCATCGACGATGGGCATGAAGAAGTCGGTGGTGGAGACGATGCCCTGGCCGTTGCCGATGTCCACCACGGCGGCGTCATCCTTGCTGCTGTTGCCGACGATCAGGGTGGGATCGTCAAAGCCCGGGATCTGGCTCTTCAAGATGGTGTCGAGCACCTTGGGGGAAATCTTGCAGCCACAGCCGGCGCCGTGGCTGTACTGGGTGAGACGAATGGCAGACATACTGACCCCTCTTGGTTCAAGCATCGCGTGATGCGTGCGATATGGGTGCGGTCATCGTATCGCGGATAATCGCAGAAAACGGGTGAGCCTGGTGGCATGACAAATCGGCTGGGCATGCCGCGTGGGGATGGCCCAGACCGCGCCACCAAAGGCCACGGGACGGGGCATTATGCCACAAAGAGGATGAGGGATCCGACTCGCAATTAAGAGGGGGAAGAGGCCTGGTCCGAGGCAGGAGTATCCATATCCTCGTTATCTCCCGGCTCTGCTACAACTAGCTCACCCCCTATTGCAAGGCATCATCATGAGCGACTCATCCATTGTCACCCTGAACTGGTTTGGCTGGGCCCTGCTCTCTGCCTTCTTCGCCGCCCTGACCGCCATCTTTGCCAAGGTCGGGGTAGCGCAGATCAACGCGGATCTGGCCACCCTGATCAGAACCGGACTCATCTTCCTGCTGCTCTGCCTCTATGTGACCGCCACCCGGCAGTGGAGCAACCCGCTGACGCTCCCGGCCCACAGCTGGCTGTTCCTCGGCCTGTCGGGGCTCGCAACCGGTGCGTCCTGGCTCTGCTATTTTCGGGCCCTGCAACTGGGCACCGCCGCCCAGGTGGCCCCCATCGACAAGTTCAGCCTGGTGCTGGTGGTGATCTTCGCCGTCCTGTTTCTGGGGGAGCGCCCCTCCCTGCGGGAGTGGCTCGGCATCGCCCTCATCGCCAGCGGGGTCATGGTGCTCGCTCTCAAGGAGCCATAGCGGCGGGCCATCATCGCGACAAGAGTCATGACCGCCACGGTGAATGGCTCAAGTGAAGGTGACATCAACCAAGGGAATACAATACAAGGAGCCGGTGAGATGAAACTCTATGCCCATCCCTTCTCGTCCTACAGCCAGAAGGTGTTGATCGCCCTCTACGAGAATGCACTGTCATTCGAGTACCATAATCTGGAGGCCCCCTCGGTGAAGGCCGAGCTCGCCAGCCTCTGGCCCCTCAAGCGTTTCCCCGTGCTGGTGGATGAGGGGCGCACCCTGCTCGAGAGCAGCACCATCATCGAATACCTGCAGTTGCGCCATCCCGGCCCCAACACCCTGGTGCCGGCGGGGGAGGCGGGCATAGAAGTGCATATGCTGGATCGCCTGTTCGACAACTATGTGATGACCCCCATGCAGAAGGTGGTGATGGACCGGCTGCGACCTGCGGCCGAGCGCGACGGCCTCGGGGTTGCCGAGGCGCGGGCCATGCTGGACAGGATCTACCCCTGGCTAGACAAGCATCTCGCCGATCGCCGCTGGGCGGCGGGAGAGCGATTTACCCTGGCCGATTGCGCTGCCGCCCCCTCGCTCTTTTACGCCGACTGGGCCCACCCTATCCCGGCTGATTGTGCCGTGCTGCGGGGCTATCGTGCCCGGTTGCTGGCCCATCCCAGCATCGTCCGGGTGGTGGACGAGGCGAGGCCTTATCGTCACTACTTCCCCTTGGGAGTGCCACAGCGAGATTGATATCGCTGCCTCTTGCATAAAAAGGCCCGCATCGCGGGCCTGTTTTGTGTAAGAGAGCGTTATGCGTCTGTCTATTCCTCCCGTTAATCCTCCTGCTTCACCGGTCGTGGCCACCCCTCGGGGCGATGCCAGCGACGTAGCCTGCGCTGTAGCGGCCGCTCAAAGAGGTGATAGCTCACCGCCGAGAGCGCGATCAACACCCCCAGCATCAACAGGGTCGCCGCCAACCCCAACAGTGGATTGGTCTGGGCATACCACCATGCGGTGAACTCGGGCGCCAGATAATGGACAAGCTCGCAGCCGGTGAGCAGCACCAGGGCATGGAGCAGGTAGATAGAGTAGGAGAGATCCCCGAGCCAGTTAGTGACGCGGTTGTCGAGCAGGCGCAGCAAGGGGCTTTGCCGGTTCACCTGGGCTGCGGCAATCCAGATCAGCAGCACATAGGCGCCGATCAGCAGCAGCGTCAGGATGGGCGTCATGGGGAATTGCAGCAGTAGCCAGGGGAGGGCAAAGGCCAGCAACAGCGGCAGATCCCGCTGTATCACGGGCAGATGCTGTGCGGCCTTGACTCTGGGGAGCAGCCAGAGCCCGAGCACGAATTCACTGACGCCTCGCCCCACGGCCAGCGCCCCGCTGGTGACATCCAGAGTGCCCTGGCTGAAGACGATATAGGTCAGCACGGCGAACGCCATGACGGGGGCGAGATGACACCAGCGGCTGCGGGTCACCGCGAGCGGAATGAGCAGCGGGAACAACAGATAGCTTATCCACTCCACGCTCAGGGACCAGGCTGCAAAGTTCCAGGTCAGCCCATGGTCCGTGAGCACCTGCAGCAGCAAGAAGGCACCGGGGAGCGCCTCGGGGGGCGTGAAGGGAGAACCGAAGGGCGGCATTCCCTCCCACTCCCACATCCTGAACAGGGGGCCGGCATAGAAGCCTACCTGATGCTGCGCCTTGTAAAGCTCCCATCCCACCAGCAGCAACAGGGTCACGAGATAGAGAGGGTAGATGCGGGTCAGCCTCAGCCAGAGGAAACGGCCATAGCCGATGGTGCGACGAGGGCCACAACAGGCCTCCCCATAGACGTGGGCCAGCACCAGGCCGCTCAGGATGAAGAAGAGATCGACCCAGAGATAGCCGTTCTCGATGAGTTGAGTCGCTTCGGCGATAGGCTCCTTCCACTGGGGAAAGAGCAGCAGTCTGGCGTGGAACAACACCACCATCAGGGCGGCGATGCCCCGCAGCGGCGTCAACAGCGGCAATGATTGATTCATGACGGGATCCTTTGTGATGTTCAGCTTGGCCTGACATCAATTTTTGTTGTGCCGACCATCACCCCTGATGGGGCGGTCGGCCTGGGGCCTGATAGCTTCAGGTGACACCAAAATACGAAATTAAGAGTCGTATGAGTGTGATTGTGATCATGGACGCACACATATTGTGCAAAGAGGGGGGAAGAGGGCGTAGCTGAAGCCGATGGTGAGTGTGGGGGCTGTGTGGAGACAAGGAGGGGCGGCGGCACACATGCCAGCGAGGTCAAAAAATTCAGGCCCGCATTGGGGCCTGATAGTTCAAAAGGAGAGAGGGGGTGCCGATCAGCGGGCGCGTACCACCAGGCCCTTGAGGTAGAAGCCTTCCGGATAGGCGGTGCCGATGGGGTGATCGGAGGCCTGGGAAAGCAGCTCCAGGATCTGGGCATCGCGACCGGCATCGAGGGCCGCATCGGCGACGATCTTCTGGAACAGGCTCTGCTCCATCAGGCCGGAGCAGGAGTAGGTCAGCAGCACGCCACCCGGCGCCAGCAGCTGGAAGGCCAGCATGTTGATGTCCTTGTAGCCGCGGCAGGCACCCAGCAGCTGAGCCTTGCTCTCGGCAAACTTGGGGGGATCCAGCACGATGACATCGAACTTCTCGCCCTTCTCGCGGTATTCCCGCAGCAGCTTGAACACGTCGTGGCGCACGAACTGGGTATTGCTGGTATCCAGGCCGTTCAGCTCGGCGTTCTGGCGGGCGATGTCCAGGGCGTTCTGGGAGAGATCCACGTTGACCACCTCCTTGGCGCCGCCCTTGAGGGCATAGACGCCAAAACCGCCAGTGTAGCAGAAGCAGTTCAGCACCCGCTTGCCTTCGGTGTACTTGGCGGCGGCCTGACGGTTGTCCCGCTGATCCAGATAGAAGCCGGTCTTGTGGCCGTTGCGGATGTCCACCAGGATCTTGACGCCGCCGTTCTCCTCGATCATCACGGGCTCGGTCGGGGTCTCGCCATGGATGACGCCGGTGCGCTCTTTCAGCCCTTCCTTCTTGCGCACCGCCACGTCGGAGCGCTCATAGATGCTGCACTCGGGGTAGAGGGTGCGCAGGGCCTGGGTGATGAGGTCGCGCTGGAACTCGGCGCCGGCGGAGAGGATCTGGCACACCAGGAAGTCGGCGTAACGGTCGATGGTCAGACCCGGCAGACCGTCGGACTCGGCGGCGCACAGGCGATAGCCGGTGAGGCCCTGGCGTTTGATCAGCGGATCGCGGGACTCCTGGGCATAGGAGAGGCGGCGGATAAAGAAGTCGAGATCGATGGTCTCGTCCTTGTCGAAGGTCCAGACCCGGGCGCGGATCTGGGAGCTGCCGGACCAGGCGCCACGGGCGAGCCACTTGCCATCGTTGGTGTAGATCTCGACGGTGTCGCCGTCGATGGGATTGCCCTGAACCCGCTCGATGCCCTTGGAGAAGATCCAGGGGTGGCGACGCAGCAGGGATTTTTCGCGGCCTTTGACGAGATAAATGGAAGCGCTCATGGGTAGTTGCCAGATGGTAGAAAGAGAAGGGGGCATATAGTAGGGGTTGTCTGGGTGGGGGTGCAAGCCACGTCGCGGCGATAAGTACATCTACAGGTGACTTGCGTGAATGAAGGGGTGGATAGTCAAGTTTATCGTACCCCTGAAAAAACACAGGCCATCCGGGGATGGCCTGTGGGGGATGGGGGCTCAGATCCTGAGGCCGGTCAACGCCTGGCCAAGCTCGCTGGCCGTGCCCTTGAGGCCCATGGTGCCAGCCACCGCAGCGCTGGCGGATTCTTCCACCCGGCACGCCTCTTGCCGCACCTTGTCCAGACTGCGGGTTATCTCCTCGGCCACCGAGCTCTGCTCTTCGCTCGAGGTGGCTATCTGGGTGCTCATCTCCAGCACCGCATCGCTGTGGCTGCTGAGTTTGTCGATGTCGAGACCGACCTCGGTGATGAGCTGCTGGCTGCTGGCGGCGCGGCCCACCGTCTTCTCCATGATGTCGTTCAGCGCCCCGGTGCCGGCCTGCAGCTCTTCGATCATCTGCTGGATCTCCACCGTGGCCTGCTGGGTGCGGCTGGCGAGGGTGCGTACTTCGTCCGCCACCACGGCAAAGCCGCGGCCCTGCTCACCAGCCCGGGCCGCCTCGATGGCGGCGTTGAGGGCCAGCAGGTTGGTCTGCTGGGAGATGGCGTTGATGACGCTGATCACCTCGTTGATGCGGTTGGCGTTGTGGGTCAGCCGCTCGACGGCGCCGGAGGCGTTGCCTATCTCGTCTGCCAGGGTGGCGATGGCATTGATGGTGCGGGCGACCCGCTGTGCGCCGTGGGCGGCTTCCTCGCTTGACTGGCGGGTTTGAAGCAGGGTGTCGTTGGCATTGCGGGCCACTTCCCGGATGGCCGCAGACATCTGCTCCATGGCGGTGGCCAGGGAGTCCATGTGCTGGCGCTGGGCGCGGGCCTGGGTCTCGCCGTCACTGGCGTGTTCGCGAAACTCGTCCGCCGCCAGGGTGAGTGCCTCGACCGACTCCTCCACCAGTTGGACTATCTTGTGCTGGCGATCGGTGAACTTGTCGATGCTGCCTGCCAGGATGGAGAACTCGTCCCGCACCGGGAAGAAGTTGAGGCGGAAGGTGAGATCGCCCCCCGCCACCGTCTGTAGTGCCTTGTTGGTGGAGTAGAGGGCCCCGGAGACGAAGGTCATCAGATAGTGCGTGATGAGGGCCAGCAGGGCCGCCAGCACGGCGATGATGGTGAGGGTCGTGCCCTGGCCATCCCAGAGGGAATAGCGACCGGTGTCCAGGGAGCCGGTCAGGAAGCCCGCCTGGCCTGCGCTGGCGCTATAGTGATAGACCTCTCCCTGCTGGTTCAGGCCGGTCGTGGCGGTCGGTGACAGGACGAGATCCGCCGGCAGGGTGAGGGTCGGCTGCTGGCTGACCAGCTGGGCTGTGGTGTCGACCCGCTGCTGGAGCTGATCCAGCCTGATCCGCATCTCTTGATCATGACCGTCGGCCAGCAGATACCAGGTGAGGAAGGCGATGAACAACAGGGGAAACCAGAAGGTAATGAGAAATTTCTCGTTAATCGTGAGGTGAATGAGATAACGGTCAACCCACCGGAATTTAACTTCTTTCATAATGGTATTGCGTCCTGCAAGGGGAGGAAATGTCGCGTTCATTATCGCCCCGGAGAGAAATTACTTAAGCGAAAGGTGTGATAAATGGGAGAGCAATCGTTTGTCGTGCGGGTGTGGGGCCAGGTGCAAGGGGTGGGGTTTCGTTACTTCACCCGGGAGCGGGCGCTGCAACTGGGGTTGCGAGGCCACGCCTACAACCTGGAGGATGGGTCGGTTGAGATCCTCATTGCCGGCCCGGAGCAAAAAGTACAGATGATGCTGGGCTGGCTGGAGCACGGGCCCCGAACCGCCACCGTGACCCGGATGGAGTGTGCCCAGGCGTTGCCGCCCACGGGATCGGGTTTTCATACCAACTGATCGGGAGCGGAGGATGACGACAGGGGGGATGGAGCAGGCCTGCCGCCTCATCGGTGAATACGGGGCGGCCACCCTGGCTCTGCGCCAGCGGGCCGGCACGGACGAGGTGCACGCCTACCGGATTGCGGCGCGCCGCCTGCTTGCCCTGCTCGCCCTGTGGCGGCCCCTCGTCCATGCTCCCGGCCTGGAGCGGCGACTCGAGTGTGCGGTGGGCCGGCTCTCCACCCTGCGCGATGCCCAGGTCTATGCGGCACACTTTGGGGCTTCCTCCCGCCATGGCGATGCCCCCCGGGTGCCCATGCTGACGGTGCGCCTGACCCGCTGGCTGGAAAGACTCCGGCAGGTGCCCGCCGACTTCAACCCCTTGCCATTGTTCCAGCTGCATCTGGCGCTGGATCTCGCCGATTGCCTGGCGGAGCCCGTACCGGTTTCTGCCAGGCGCAGGCAGCGGCTGCGCCATTGGCACAGGCTGCGACTGGTGTTGAAGCAGACCCGCTACGGGGTGGAGTTGCTGCTCGGCCAGGGGGCGGGGGAGTCGGCCTGGCTTGCCATGCTGGTGGATTGGCAGGACAGGCTGGGTCAGCTGCAGGATTCGCGGCAATGGCTCAGGCGTCTCGATAGGGAGCCAGGGCACGGCAGGCAGAAGCGGGCCCTGAAAGAGGCCATCCTTTGCCAGTTGCGCCAACTCGATTGTCGCCAGGCGGAGCTGGTCGGCCTCAGACTGGCGCTGCAGCGTTAGCCTCTGGAGAACAATCAGGCAGGAAAAAAAAGAGAGGCCATTGGCCTCTCTTCTCATGTCATGTTGCGTACAGCTTATTTGACACGCATGCCGGGCTGAGCGCCTTCCTGGGGCTCCAGGATCCAGAGATCCTTGCCGCCCGGGCCGGCGGCCAGCACCATGCCCTCGGACATGCCGAAGCGCATCTTGCGCGGGGCCAGGTTGGCCACCATCACGGTCAGCTTGCCTTCCAGATCTTCCGGGTTGTAGGCAGACTTGATGCCGGCGAACACCTGACGGGTTTCGCCGCCGATGTCCAGCTGCAGTTTCAGCAGTTTCTCTGCTTCCGGCACCGCTTCGGCCTTCTTGATCAGCGCCACGCGCAGGTCAATCTTGGCGAAGTCGTCGTAGGCGATGGTCTCGCTGATGGGGTCGTCGACCAGGGGACCGGTTACTTTCGGCGCCTGCTCCTTGGCGAGATCCTCCTTGGAGGCCTCGATCATGGCTTCAATCTTGGCCGGCTCGATGCGGGAGAAGAGGGCCTTGAAGGGGGCAACGGTGTGGTCGACCAGGGGGGCAGCGATGCCGTCCCAGGTCAGGGTCTCGCCCAGGAAGGCCTCGGCGCGCTCGGCGAGCTCGGGCATGACGGGCTTCAAGTACGCCATCAGCACCCGGAACAGGTTGATGCCGACGGAGCAGACCGCTTGCAGCTCGGCGTCTGCGCCCTCCTGCTTGGCGATGACCCAGGGAGCCTTGTCGTCCACGTAGCGGTTCGCCTTGTCGGCCAGTGCCATGATCTCGCGGATGGCACGGCTGAACTCGCGGCTCTCGTAGGCTTCCGCGATGACGGCGCTGGCGCTCGCGAACTCGGCGTAGAGCTCTGGCTCGGCGCAAGTGGTGGCCAGCTTGCCGTCAAAGCGCTTGGCGATAAAGCCTGCGTTGCGGGAGGCGAGGTTCACCAGCTTGTTGACCACGTCGGCGTTGACGCGGGAGACGAAGTCTTCCAGGTTGAGATCCAGGTCATCGATGCGGCTGTTGAGCTTGGCGGCGTAGTAGTAACGCAGGCACTCCGGGTCCAGGTGATTCAGGTAGGTAGAGGCCTTGATGAAGGTGCCCTTGGACTTGGACATCTTGGCGCCGTTGACGGTCACGTAGCCGTGTACGTTGACCTTGGTAGGCTTGCGGAAGTTAGCGCCTTCGAGCATGGCCGGCCAGAACAGGCAGTGGAAGTAGGCGATGTCCTTGCCGATGAAGTGGTAGAGCTCGGCGTCGGAGTCTGCCTTCCAGTAGCTGTCGAAGTCGATGTCGCCACGCTTGTTGCACAGGTTCTTGAAGGAGGCCATGTAACCGATGGGGGCATCGAGCCAGACGTAGAAGTACTTGCCCGGGGCACCAGGAATTTCGAAGCCGAAGTAGGGGGCATCACGGGTGATGTCCCACTGCTGCAGGCCGCTTTCGAACCACTCCTGCATCTTGTTGGCCATCTCTTCCTGGATGGCGCCGGAGCCACGCACCCAGCCAGCCAGCCAGGCTTCGAATTGCGGCAGGTCGAAGAAGTAGTGCTCTGAGTCCTTCATCACCGGGGTCGCGCCGGAGACGGCGGATTTCGGATCGATGAGCTCGGTCGGGCTGTAGGTGGCGCCGCAGCTGTCGCAGTTGTCGCCGTATTGCTCGGGGGACTTGCACTTGGGGCAGGTGCCCTTGACGAAGCGATCCGGCAGGAACATGGATTTTTCCGGATCGAACAGCTGGGAGATGGTGCGGATCTTGATCTTGCCCGACTCTTTCAGACGACCGTAGATAAGCCCGGCCAGCTCGCGGTTTTCGTCACTGTGGGTCGAGTGATAGTTGTCGAAGCTGATGTTGAAACCGGCGAAGTCACTCTGGTGCTCCTGGGAGACGGCGGCAATCATCTCTTCCGGCGTGATCCCCATCTGCTGGGCCTTGAGCATGATGGGGGTGCCATGGGCATCGTCGGCACAGACGAAGTGCACCTGATGGCCGCGCATTCGCTGATAACGAACCCAGATATCGGCCTGGATGTGTTCCAGCATGTGACCGAGGTGGATGGAGCCGTTGGCATAGGGGAGGGCGCAGGTTACCAGCATTCTACGAGGATCAGTTGCCATAATACGTTCTTTATGTGCCTGTTGGGATGATACAGTGCCGTGCATGTTACCCGAATTGGGGGCGCCCTGCCTAGGGTTGTGGCCCGTCCGGCCATGGCCTGTGGCGCCACGCAGGCATCGGCAAGCCACTGATTTGTGTGCGGTAACCGTCCACCTCAGGATAACGACAACATAATGGGGAGTTAATGGTGATTGATTCAGTAAAAAATATCCTGGCCGAATTTAAGCCGGCCGGATGGGGCAAGGATCTGGTCGCAGCCGGTTTTGTGCGAACCGTGGAGCATCAGGGGCAGACCCTGACCATCAAGCTGGTGCTGCCCTTTGCCGGTCAATCCCTGTTTGAACAGATAAAAGAGGCCTTCGATGCGCGGCTGCGCAGTGCCACCGGGGCGACCCGCATCGACTGGACGGGGGATATAGAGGTGGCCAGCATGCCGCGTGCGCAGCAACTGGCGGCGGTACAGGGCATTCGCAACATCCTGGTGGTCGCCTCCGGCAAGGGCGGGGTGGGCAAATCCACCACGGCGGTCAACCTGGCGCTGGCGCTGCAAAAAGAGGGGGCCAGGGTGGCTATCCTCGATGCGGACATCTATGGCCCCTCCATCCCGACCATGACGGGGACCCTCAAGGAGCGCCCCGTGAGCTTCGATGGCAAGATGATGGAGCCTGTTATGGCGTGTGGCATCAAGAGCAACAGCATCGGCTATCTGGTGGCCGAGCAGGATGCCACCATCTGGCGCGGCCCCATGGCGAGCAAGGCGCTGGGACAGATCCTGCACGAGACCCGGTGGGGCGAGGTGGACTATCTGGTGGTGGACATGCCGCCGGGCACCGGCGACATCCAGCTCACCCTGGCCCAGCAGGTGCCGACCACGGCTGCGGTGATCGTCACCACCCCGCAGGACGTGGCCCTGGCCGATGCCCGCAAGGGGATCGCCATGTTCAACAAGGTTAATGTGCCCGTGCTCGGCATCGTCGAGAACATGAGCTATCACGTCTGCAGCGCTTGCGGCCACCACGAGCCCCTGTTCGGAACCGGCGGCGGCCAGAAGATGGCGGAGCAGTATCAGGTGGCGCTGCTCGGTCAGCTGCCGCTGCACATCGACATTCGCCAGCACATGGATGACGGCTGTCCCACCGTGTTCGGGAAGCCGGACGGCGAACTGGCACAGACCTACCTGAAGTTGGCGCGTCGGGTGGGCGCCGAGCTCTATTTCAGCGGTAAACCGATTGCGACCCCGCTCTACACGATGGCGCTGGACGAATAATCGGCTGTCGACCGCGCGAGGCGGATTTGGGGTGGGCATGGCCCACCCTTTTTCATATAATGGATCGGTTTAAACAATCCCCAGTGCTCTTCTCTTTAGGTATTTTCAATGTCTGATACTCAACATTCCTGTGTGATCATCGGTATTGCTGGTGCATCCGCTTCCGGCAAGAGTCTTATCGCTCAAACCATCTATGAAGAGCTGGTGGCCGAATTGGGGGCTGGGGAAATCGGTGTCATCTCCGAGGATTGCTATTACAAGGATCAATCCCACCTGACCATGGAAGAGCGGGTCAAGACCAACTATGACCATCCCAGCTCCATGGATCACAGCCTGCTGGTCGAGCACCTGGGTTCTCTGCTCAAGGGGGAGGGGGTCGAGATCCCGCAATACTCCTACTCCGAACACACCCGGATGAGTGAAGTGACCCGCTTTGCGCCGCGCAAGGTGATCATTCTGGAAGGGATCCTGCTGCTAACCGACAACCGGCTGCGGGATCTGATGGACGCCTCCATCTTTATGGATACCCCGCTGGACATCTGCCTGCTGCGCCGCCTAGTGCGCGACGTGCAGGAGCGTGGCCGTACCATGGACTCCGTGCTCAAGCAGTACCAGAAGACGGTGCGCCCCATGTTCATGCAATTTATCGACCCGTCCAAGCAATATGCGGACGTGATCGTGCCCCGCGGCGGCAAGAACCGCATCGCCATCGACATGCTCAAGGCGCGTATCCGCCACATGCTGATTGGTTGAGTGAAAACAAGCCGGGTGATGCCCGGCTTTTTCAAATGAATCATTTTTCAGGAGAGTCGCACAATGCGTCTTTGTGATACCGATATCGAACGGCATCTGGATGAAGGCAAGATCGTCATCGAGCCTCGGCCCGGTGTTGAGCGGATCAGTGGCGTCAGCGTCGACGTGCTGCTCGGCAACGAGTTTCGGGTGTTTCGCGATCATACCGCGCCTTATATCGACCTCGGCGGCACCAGTGCCGAGATGGCCGATGCCATCGAGCGGGTGATGAGCGAGGAGATCCACATTCCCGACGGCGAAGCCTTCTATCTGCACCCGGGCCAGCTGGCACTGGCGGTAACCTATGAATCCGTGACCCTGCCCGCCGATATTGTCGGCTGGCTGGATGGTCGCTCCTCCCTGGCGCGCCTCGGTCTCATGGTGCACGTGACCGCACACCGCATCGATCCGGGCTGGTCCGGCCGCATCGTGCTGGAGTTCTACAACGGCGGCAAGCTGCCCCTGGCCCTGCGTCCCAAGATGAAGATCGGTGCGCTGAACTTCGAGATGCTCTCGGGCACCGCGGCCCGCCCGTACAACAAGCGTGAGAACGCCAAGTACAAGAGCCAGCAAGGTGCCGTGGCGAGCCGGATCAACCAGGACTGAGCCGCCACATATCGTCTTGCCTGTATAAAGAGGGTGCAATTGCACCCTCTTTGCATGTCTGACGAGCGAGGCGTTGATGGCAACAGGATGAAAAAAGGGGGGCCGTCGACTTGCTACTTTTGATGAATTAGCCTCTTATGAGGCTTAAATTGAGGGTGGTGAGGGGCTTTAATTAATCTTCGACAAGCCTCACTCCGAGAGGGGCTAAGACATTTTCTGTCGGAATGCCCTTTTTTTTTCTTACTGAAATATTTCAACAACGGGTATGGCGCATCGAGCCTTCTGGCATAATCCGCCGCAACTCATAAACAGGTTCGTTTTTATGTTTGAAATGTTTAGTGGTTTGGGTTTTTGGTGGTCAATCGGTTTGGTATTGGCCGTTTTTTTTGTGCTGGCCTATGAGTTCATCAATGGCTTCCACGATACCGCCAACGCGGTAGCAACGGTTATCTATACCAAGGCGATGCCTGCCCATATGGCGGTGGTGGCTTCCGGCCTGTTCAACTTTGCCGGGGTCATGCTCGGAGGGTTGGGGGTGGCCTATGCCATCGTCCATCTGTTGCCCATCGATCTGCTGCTGGGGATGGACTCCACCCAGGGCCTGATCATGGTCTTCTCCCTGCTGTTTTCAGCCATTGTCTGGAATCTGGGGACCTGGTATTTCGGCATCCCGGCGTCCAGCTCTCACACCCTGATCGGCTCCATCCTGGGGGTAGGCGGTGCCTATGCCCTGATCAGCGATCAGCCCCTGAAAGAGGGCATCAACGTCGGTAAAGCCATCGACATCATGCTTTCCCTCATTATTTCTCCCACCGTGGGCTTCATCATTGCCGCTCTGCTGCTGTTCGCCATGAAGCGGATCTGGCTCGGCAGCAAGATCCACAAGACCCCGGAAGAGCGTCTGCTGGTGGATGGCAAGAAGCACCCGCCATTCTGGGCCCGTCTGACGCTGGTGGCCTCCGCCATGGGGGTGAGCTTCGTGCACGGCTCCAACGACGGTCAGAAGGGGATCGGTCTGGTGATGCTGGTGCTGATCTGCATGGCGCCCGCCTATTTTGCCCTGGACATGAACAGCCGCTCCTATGATCTGGACCGCACCCAGGATGCCAACCAGCGCATCATGGAGATCTACCAGCGCAATCAAGAGCAGGTCTCCCATCTGGTGAACTTCAGCGTACCGGCCAAGGCCCAGGAAGAGCTGATGACCCACTGTGAGGCCGGTGAGGCTCTGCAAGCCATGGCTACCCTCGACAGTCGTCTTGGCCAGGTGCGCACCTATGAGGAGATGAGCCTGGTGGATCGCCGTGAAGTGCGTCGTCTGCTGCTGTGTATCGACGATACCGCTCGCAAGGTCTCCAAGTTGCCGCTGCCGGCCAAGGAGCTGACGGATCTCGCCAAATGGCGCAAGGATCTGACCGCCACCGCCGAATATGCACCGACCTGGGTCATCGTCTCCATCGCTCTGGCCTTGGGCTGCGGCACCATGGTGGGCTGGCGTCGCATCGTCTATACCGTGGGCGAGAAGATCGGCTCTTCCGGCATGACCTACAGCCAGGGCATTGCCGCCCAGATCACGGCAGCCGCCTCCATCGGGGTAGCCAGTCTGACCGGCATGCCGGTTTCCACCACCCACATCCTCTCTTCTGCGGTGGCGGGAACCATGGTGGCCAACAAGTCTGGTCTGCAGAGTCAGACCATCAAGACCATTCTGCTGGCCTGGGTGCTGACATTGCCACTCACCATGCTGCTCTCCGGCGGCCTGTTCCTGGTAAGCAACAATCTGTTCGGCGGCTGATGACCGGATAAGACACGCGATTTAAAGGGCCTGCGGGCCCTTTTTTCTTGTCCCGGAAAGAGTCTTGGGGTATTTGGAGGATGTCAGGGGGAGGCTCGCTGGCTTCATTATGTGGGTTCAGCGGTTATCAGAGGCTATGCAAGAAACTGGCTGTAATGGTTGGCCTACCAGGGTTGATAGCCCGACCACACACGCCATGAAATCTCGCTTCTCCTATATCTTCGACATAAGACTCTATATGCCATCAAACTAGATTTTTAATAACCAAGGTCTCCCACCTTAACCCTCATGTTTTCCTCAAAACACCCTCGTAGCCAATAAGAGAAACAGCACGGCAAGCGCGGGGGAGGTGCGTTGATGAGAGGGCAGATACCCCTCGGATACGTCCTCCAGGGATGTGCCCGCTCCAGATTGCGAAGATAGGGTTCGGCATTGCGCGAAATAAATGCTTGGTCGTTCGCAGGCCACTGCTCTAGCCCGGCTGAGCGGTGGTTCGACAATATCGGGTGGGCTGATGAAGCGCCAGGGCGCTGCCAACGGTTCGGGGGACAAGGAAAAGGCGAGGCATCAATATGTGCGGAGAATGAACATCTGTCAGGGATACTTTGAAGACTGGCAACAAGCGTGGGATGTTTGGTTGGGTACTCACGCGATGGAGGTCTGGTTTCTCTGAGCACCAGAGAACCCTGAAGAAAGCAGGGCACCGCTAAAATGGTATTTACCAGTCAAAAAAAAAAGAGCCACACATTGTGTGGCTCTTTTGTCAGGCTAGCGAGTTAGCTCAGGGGCGACCGGCCGGGCTGGTTGCCACGTTGCTGGCAGAGGTGCTGCCACCGTGACGACCGGAGGTCGCGACCGCGCTACGCACCAGAGGAGCGTATTCAACCGGCTCGCGAGGCGTCGGCGCGGGGGCCGCAGCCGGGGTTGTCATGGGAGCAGAGGCCTTGCGAGCGCGGGCCAATACACCGGCCCCCTTGCTCACGACCTGGGTCACAGGCTCGGCGGCTTCAACGACGGCTTCGGGCTCTGCTGCTGCAGATGCCTTGGCGGCGACGTCGGCAACAACTGGCGCTACGGGAGCAACCGGCTCGGCGATCACGGCAGGGGCTGCGTCCACGTAGGTGACGTCGTCAGCCACGGATTCGGCCACGACAGCTTCGCTTTGCGGGGCTTCCTCGGCCTTGGTCTCCACGTCGACAACCGCAGGCTCGGCAGCAACCACCTCGGCGGCGGCTTCCACGACCACAGGGGCAGCAACGACAGGTTCAACCTGCACGGCAGCCTCGGCGGTGGCAGACTCGGCAACCAGTGCGGCTTGTGCCTGCTCAGCAGCTTCTTCGGCAACAGCTTCAGCAACCACGTGCTCGGTCAGAGCGGCGGACGCCTGCAGTGCGGCAGCCACGGCTTCCGCGCTCGGGATGGTGATGACAGGAACGGCAGGCTCTTCCACCTTCACCTGCGCAGCGTCGGCCTGAGCGGCGGCAGTCAGTTGTACTTCGCCCTGGGCTTCGTCATCACGCTGACCACGCGCTTCCTCGTTGATGCGCTTGCGACGTTGACCCTCGATGCGCTGATTGCGAGGAGTGCGACGGGAACGGCGCTGGCCTTCACCCTGCTCTTCTTGCTGTTCAGCGGCAACGGCTTGCATCTCGGCGACATCAGCGGTCTGCTCGTCTACGGGCAGGGCAGGGGTGTCGGCGGCGACATCGACGCGGATCTGCTTGCGCAGCTGGCGACGTTCGCGGCGCTCGGCCACTTTCTGCTCTTTTTCCTGGCGCGGCTCTGCGCTGGCAACGGCGGTCTCAACGGTATCGAGCGCTTCAACCACGACCTCGGCACGGGGCTCACGCGGGGCACGTGGCTCGCGGGCCGGACGCGGGGCGCGCGGTTCACGTTCCTGACGGGGCTCGCGTGGCTCACGCTCCATGCGCTGTTCGCTGCGCACTTCACGTTCCTGACGCGGTTCACGCTCTTGACGAGGCTCACGTTCTTTGCGCGGACGGCGATTGCGATCACCGCTCTCGCGGCTGGCAGCGCCTTCGCGCTTCTCACCGGCCTCGGCACTGCGGTTGCCGCGATTGTCGTCACGACGACCACGCTGACCGCGGCTGCGAGACTCGTCGCGTTGATGGCGATGGCCTTCGTCCTTGCGCGCTTCGCGCTGGGCAGCCGGCTTCTCGGCAGGAGCCTTTACCTCGGCAGGGGCGGCATCGGTGGAAGAGCCGAACAGACCGGAAATAGCCTTGACCAGCTTGCCAAACAGACCGGTTTCTACCGGTGCCGGAGCGGCAACAGGTGCTGGTGCGGCGACGGGGGCGACAGGCTGGGGAGCCTGGGCGAAGCCTTGCAGCAGGGGCTGCTCACGTTCGATGACCTGAGCCTGGCGCGGCTGGTACACCGGCTTGGCAATCTCGGTCTTGAGCTCGTAGCTGGCCGCTTCCGGAATTTCGTTCTGACGGATGCGGGTCACTTCGTAGTGAGGCGTTTCCAGATGCTGGTTCGGAATGATGTAGACACGCACATCATTGCGCTGTTCCAGGTTGGCGATGGAGGTGCGCTTTTCGTTGAGCAGATAGGCGGCAACATCGACCGGGACCTGGGCATGCACCTGCTCGGTGTTGTCCTTCATGGCCTCTTCTTCGATGAGGCGCAGGATGGACAGGGCGAGGGATTCGTTGTCACGGATGACCCCCTGACCCTGGCAACGGGGGCAGATATGGCTGCTGGACTCGTTGAGGGAGGGACGCAGACGCTGACGGGACATCTCCAGCAGACCGAAGCGGGAGATACGCCCCAGCTGGATGCGGGCACGGTCCTGATGCACCGCTTCACGCAGGCGGTTTTCCACCTCGCGCTGATGGCGAACCGGGGTCATGTCAATGAAGTCGATGACAATGAGACCACCCAGGTCGCGCAGACGCAATTGACGGGCAATCTCGTCGGCCGCTTCCAGGTTGGTCTGCAGCGCGGTCTCTTCGATATCGCCGCCCTTGGTGGCGCGGGAGGAGTTGATATCGATGGAGGTCAGCGCCTCGGTCGGATCGATCACGATGCTGCCGCCGGAGGGCAGACGCACTTCACGCTGGAAGGCCGACTCGATCTGGCTCTCGATCTGGAAGTGGTTGAACAGGGCGACGTCACCCTTGTACAGCTTCACGCGATTGAGGAAATCGGGACGAACCAGCTCGATATGCGACTTGGCACGTTCGAAGATGACCGGATTGTCGATCAGGATCTCGCCCACATCGCGGCGCAGGTAGTCACGAATGGCGCGCACGATCACGTTGCTCTCCTGATGGATGAGCACCGGCGCGGAGCGATTCTGTGACGCCTTGTGGATGGAGTCCCAGTGGTTCAGCAGAACGTTCAGATCCCATTCCAGCTCTTCCGGGGACTTGCCCACACCGGCGGTACGCACGATGAGGCCCATGCCGTCCGGCACGGTCAGACCACTCAGGGCTTCTTTCAGTTCAGTCCGCTCGTCACCCTCGATGCGACGGGAAATGCCGCCGGCACGGGGGTTGTTCGGCATCAGCACCAGGTAGCTGCCGGCCAGACTGATGAAGGTGGTGAGGGCCGCACCCTTGGTGCCACGCTCTTCCTTGTCGATCTGGACGATGACTTCCTGGCCTTCGCGGACCACTTCTTTGATGTTGGGACGAC
This sequence comes from Aeromonas sp. FDAARGOS 1415, assembly GCF_019048365.1. Taxonomy (NCBI): domain Bacteria; kingdom Pseudomonadati; phylum Pseudomonadota; class Gammaproteobacteria; order Aeromonadales; family Aeromonadaceae; genus Aeromonas; species Aeromonas sp. FDAARGOS 1415. Next base: position 3,537,485 of record NZ_CP077363.1, read on the forward strand.
CCTGATAGGAGTAACCGGAGGGGAAGTAATTGCGGGCGATTTCCTTCAACGGCAGGAAACCGTGGCGCTCGGCGCCATAGTCGACAAAAGCAGCTTCGAGACTAGGTTCTACGCGGGTGATTTTACCCTTGTAAATGTTCGCTTTTTTCTGCTCATGCCCCGGACTTTCAATATCCAAATCGTAGAGCTGTTGTCCGTCAACCAGCGCTACGCGCAACTCCTCTTCCTGAGTCGCGTTGATTAGCATTCTTTTCATTGAGTTCTCATTATTTTGTCATTTTGATTCCTCCACAGGGTCCTGCCGGCGCCGGCCTCGGGTCTTCAGCATGCTGGGGCAACCTCCCGGTTGGGGCATGCATGAGGCGCAAACTAAGGGCACTCTGGTTCAGCCATCTCGAGAGGGCGTGAATTAAGGATACCGGTGTGGAGACAATTTACGTCGGTTCTGTTTGCGTTCTCCATGCGTTGTACCTCGCACCCGGGAACCGTCATGTTCTTGTATACACGGTGTTTCGGGATTGGGTGGCATACATTTTGGCCACTTAGTACAAGGCTTGAACACAATGACAAAACCTTGTTTATTATCCCATTTAAACCACTTTTATAGCAAGACGCCATTTTTTAACAAAGCATGCAGCCAAGGGCTGTCGGCGGTGTTAAAATCCGCGCCATGACACAGATACATCAACAAGTGCAGCTGCTCACCATCGAAGCTGAGCATGACGGGCAGCGCATCGACAATTTTCTCAAGACTCAGTTAAAGGGCGTCCCCAAGAGCCTGATCTATCGCATCCTTCGCAAAGGGGAGGTGCGCGTCAACAAGAAGCGCATCAAACCGGAGTACAAACTCTGCGCGGGCGACGAGGTGCGGGTGCCCCCCGTGCGCGTGGCCGAGAAGAACGAACTGCCCTCTGCCAACCTTGGCAGCATCCAGCGTCTGGAGAGCCAGATCCTGTTTGAAGACGACGCCATGATAGTGCTGAACAAGCCGTCCGGCATGGCGGTGCACGGTGGCAGCGGTCTCTCCTTTGGCGTCATCGAGGGGCTGCGCGCCCTGCGCCCGGAAGCCCGTTTCCTCGAGCTGGTGCACCGGCTGGATCGCGACACCTCCGGCGTGCTCTTGGTTGCCAAGAAGCGCAGCGCCCTGCGCAGCCTGCACGAACAGCTGCGGGTCAAGACCATGCGCAAACAGTACCTGGCGCTGGTGCGCGGCCAGTGGCAGCCCCACGTCAAGGTCATCAATGCCCCGCTGCGCAAGAACGATCTGCAGTCCGGCGAGCGCGTGGTGCGGGTCAGCAGCGATGGCAAGCCGTCCGAGACCCGTTTCAGGATTGCCCGCCAGTTCGCCGACGCCACCTTGGTGGAGTGCAGCCCGATCACCGGGCGTACGCACCAGATCCGGGTGCATACCCAGCACGCCGGCCATCCCATCGCTTGCGATGACAAGTACGGGGAGGCGGCGTTCGATGAGAAGATGCGCGCCCAGGGCTTGAAGCGGCTGTTCCTGCATGCCTGGAAGCTCAGCTTCACCCATCCCGCCGACGACCGGGAGATGCAGGTGGAGGCGCCGCTGTCACCGGAACTCGAGGCGTTCCTCGGCAAGCTGCCACGCTGAAACTCGAACGGGAGCCAAGGCTCCCGTTTTTTATTGCCATCGCGCCCTCGTCTCAGGGCAGATGCAGGCCATGGCGCCCTAGCAGGTCGATCAGGGCTATAAGGGGGAGGCCGATCAACGCATTGGGATCTCGTCCCTCCAAGGCCTCGAACAGTACTATCCCCATCCCTTCGCACTTGAAACTGCCGGCGCAGTCGAGGGGCAGTTCAGCCTCCACATAACGGCGGATGGCGGCCTCGTCCAGAGAGCGAAAATGCACCGCGAAAGGCTCCACCATCTGTTCGGCATGGCCGCTTGCGGTATCGATCACGCACAGACCGGTGAGGAAGGTGACATGCTTGCCTTGCGCCCTCATCAGCTGGGCCACTGCGTTCTCCACCGTACCCGGCTTGCCAAGAATCTGCCCGTCACAGACACACACCTGATCCGACCCGATGATCAGCCCGTGATCATGACGCTCGGCAATGGCCATCGCCTTGGCGTGTGCCAGTCGGCTAACCAGGGCTTCTGCCGATTCTCCGGGAATGGGGGTTTCATCCACCTCTGGAGAGGCGCACTGGAACGGCAGGCCGAGTTTTTCCAGCAGCGCCTTGCGATAGCGTGACGTGGAGGCGAGGATCAGGGGCATTTGCATCTTCTAGGGATATCCATTTATAAATCAATTGCTTGATTCTATCTTCGGGCAACGGTCGGCGCAAATATCCCCGGGCATGGGCCCATGAGCGGTGGTGACAGCCTCTGAGCTGGAAGCTTGCACGCCGGCGGTCAAGAATGACACAGGGACGACATGACGAGGGCGAGAAGAGATGACGAGATACGCGGTGCTGATCCTGATGCTGCTCCCCTTCACCGCCTGGGGCGCGGGATGGCAATACCGCCAGGGGGAAGGGGGGATCCTGCTCTGGACACAGCCACGCCCTCCAGCCGCTTTTCTGGCGCTGCGTCTGGAGATGATCGTCAGGGCCGAGCCGGCCGCGCTGCTGGCCGTACTGCGCAACACGGCGCGCCACCGGGAGTGGTTGCCCCAGAGTCGTGAGGTACGGCTATTGGCAAAGTCAGGCCCCGATGACGATCTGGTTTACACCCGGCTTCATGCCCCCTGGCCGGTGCAGGACAGAGAACTGATCACCCGCTCTCATCTGATCAGGAATGTCGACTGCGGATTGACGCTCGAGGTCTGGGCAGAGCCGGATGCCTTGCCGCTGCATCACGGGCTGGCCCGGATCCGGGAGAGCTCAGGTCGCTGGGAAGCCAGGCCCAGAGCGGATGGCACCACCCTGATCCGGCTCGAAACCTACACCAATCCGGGCAACAACCTGCCTGGCTGGCTGGTTAATTCCATGGCCATCAAGGCCGCCATGGAGAGTTTTCAAGCCATACGGCGCCTGATGGAAGAGCAGCCCAGGGTTGCCCCTTCGCAACGTTTACTCGGCGGTGGCCAGCGCTGTCCCGATATTTCCTGAGGGAGGAGGGGAGGGGCCATGGCCCGTCCTCGCTCTGGCGATGCAGGATCCTGTGCGGGATCCTGCGGCTTGTGGCATAATCGGCCACCGATGAACACAAGTTCCTGCCTGCAGGGGCCTGTGCAGTTAAAATCATCGGCGGTAAGGACTTTTTCCTTTGACTATCCCTTGTTGGACCTATAATATTCGCGCCCTATGCAAAAGGTGAAGTTGCCCGTTAAGGTTGATCCAGTCCGTAATGCCTTGAAGCTACTCGATTATGTCGGGATAGTGGAAAAGTCGCAGATGCCCAGGCTGGAGGAATCAACCGAAGGCTTGCGAAGTGATGTGGATGTCACCCTGCACTTTGGCAAAGATGTCCAGAAGTTGACCGTTATGAAAGGCACTGCCCATGCCAAGGTTGACCTGGTTTGCCAGCGTTGTGGAGAGACGTTCGAACACCTTTGTGAAGCTAGTTTTATCTACACTCCGCTGTTCGAAAGGACAAACGAGGAAGAACTGCCGGAAGCTTATGAGCCCATTGAGTTGGACGAAAACGGCGAGATAGATCTTCATCAAATCCTGGAGGATGAACTCATCCTCTCGTTACCTCAGGTGGCCATGCATCCAGTGGATGTCTGCCCGCGAGGTAACATGGAGATGACCTGGGGTGAAATCGAACCTGCTGATGAGCGGCCGAATCCCTTTGCAGTTCTTGAAGCGCTCAAACGTAAGTGAATTTTAGGAGTTAGCCTACCATGGCCGTACAACAGAACCGTAAAACCCGCGCCAAGCGTGGCATGCGTCGTTCCCACGATGCACTGACCACTGCAGCCCTGACTGTTGATCAGACCAGTGGCGAAATTCATCGTCGTCACCACGTGACTGCCGATGGTTTCTACCGCGGTAAAAAGGTAATCGCTTAAGGATTGCCTTTGTCTACGCAAACTGTCGCGCTAGACATAATGGGGGGTGATATCGGCCCCTCGGAAACAGTGCCTGCCGCCGTGCAGGCACTGTCTCTTCTGCCCCAGCTACATCTTGTCCTGGTCGGTGACCAACACCAGACCGCACCTCTGCTGCAGCAACATGGCTTGCTGAATCATCCTCGCGTTCGACTCGTGCATGCCTCCCAGGTTGTGGGAATGGGCGAAAAGCCGATCGTGGCACTGCGTACCCTGAAAGACTCCTCCATGCGCGTGACCCTGGACTTGGTCAAGAGCGGCGCTGCCGATGCCTGCGTCAGTGCCGGCAACACCGGGGCCCTGATGGCCATGGCCAAGTGCGTGCTCAAGTCCCTGCCCGGGGTCGACCGCCCCGCGCTCATCAAGGCGCTGCCGACCGTGAATGGCAAGCGCACCGTGATGCTGGATCTGGGGGCGAACGTGAGCTGCGATGCCGATACCCTGCTGCAATTTGCGGTGATGGGGGCCGTGGTCGCGGAAAAGGTCGAAGGTATAGCTTCCCCCCGGGTGGCGCTGCTCAACGTGGGAGAGGAGGAGATCAAGGGCAACGACCTGGTCCGCCACAGTGCCGAGCTGCTGCGCCAGTGCCGCGCCCTCAATTTTGCCGGTTTCATCGAGGGGGACAGGATCTTCAGTGGCGACTGTGACGTCATCGTCTGCGACGGTTTTGTCGGCAACGTGGCGCTCAAGACTGCCGAGGGCGTTGTGCGCATGATGGCCGAACTGGCCGGATATCCTCGCAAAAAACGCAGTATTCTTGGCCGACTCGCCGGATTTATGTTCAAACGGCGTTTTTCTTACCTGAACCCCGACCAGTATAATGGCGCGAGTCTGTTAGGATTGCGCGGCATTGTGGTAAAAAGCCATGGGCGGGCCGAACGGCGCGCTCTGTGTCATGCGATCCTGCTTGCCGCACAAGAAGCCAAACATCAACTTCCATTGCAGATAGCAGATCGCCTTGAATCTGTCTTTTCCGACAGGGATTTATAAAACTCTATGCATAGCAAAATTCTGGGTACTGGCAGTTATCTGCCGAGTTCGGTTCGTACCAACGCCGATCTTGAACAGATGGTTGAGACCAGTGACGAATGGATCGTGGAACGCACCGGGATCCGTGAACGCCGCATCGCGGGCAGCGACGAAACCGTCGCCACCCTTTCTCATCAGGCGGCCTTGCGGGCGCTGGACGCCGCGGGTCTGACCGCGGCCGATCTGGACATGATAGTGCTGGCCACCACCAGTGCGGAGAATGCCTTCCCTGCCGCCGCCTGCGAACTGCAGGGGCTGCTCGAGGTGCCGGGGATCCCGGCCTTTGACGTTGCCGCCGCCTGTGCTGGCTTTACGTATGCCCTCGCCATCGCCGATCAGTTCGTCAAATCCGGTGCAGCCCGCCACGTCCTGGTGGTGGGTGCCGACGTGCTGTCTCGCATGTGCGATCCCGATGATCGCGGCACCATCATTCTGTTCGGTGACGGGGCAGGGGCCGTGGTGATCGGCGCCAGCGAGACGCCGGGTATCCTCTCCACCCATCTGCACGCAGATGGTCGTTACGGCGAGCTGCTCAAATTGCCGCAACCCCGTCGTGGCATGCCGGGTGCCGAGCTCGAAGCCTACATGTACATGAAGGGGAACGATGTCTTCAAGGTGGCGGTGACGCGCCTGAGCGAGATCGTGACCGAAACTCTGGCCGCCGCCAACATCGATCCGAGCGAGCTGGACTGGCTGGTGCCTCATCAGGCCAACTTCCGCATCATCAACGCCACCGCCAAGAAACTCGGCATGGGGCTCGACAAGGTGATCCTGACCCTGGACCGCCACGGCAACACCTCTGCCGCCTCTGTGCCCATCGCCTTCGATGAAGGGGTGCGTGACGGTCGCATCAAACCCGGCCAGCTGGTATTGCTGGAAGCCTTCGGCGGCGGTTTTGCCTGGGGCTCCGCGCTGGTTCGCCTCTGATACCGAGCGGCGCCCGGTCCTCGGGCGCCCGCTTCCCTAATTCGTCTTACCTTAAAGGAATCAATGATGACCCGATTTGCCATTGCCTTCCCGGGACAAGGCTCCCAGAGCGTCGGCATGCTGGCCGAGCTGGCCGAGCAACACGCCGTGATTAAAGAGACCTTCGCCGAGGCGAGCCAGGTGCTGGGTTATGACCTGTTTGCCCTGGTAATGGAAGGGCCGTCCGAGGATCTGAACAAGACCTGGCGCACCCAGCCGGCGCTCTTGACCGCCTCCGTTGCCCTGTGGCGCCTGTGGCAACAGCAGGGCGGGGCAACCCCTGCCGTGATGGCCGGCCACAGCCTGGGGGAATACTCCGCCCTGGTGTGCAGTTACGCGCTGGGCTTTAGCGATGCCGTCAAGCTGGTCGAGCTGCGCGGTCTTGCCATGCAGGAAGCCGTGCCGGAAGGCACCGGTGCCATGGCCGCCATCATCGGCCTGGACAATGAGAGCATCGCCGCCAACTGCGAGAAAGCGGCACAGGGCCAGGTCGTCTCACCGGTGAACTTCAACTCCCCGGGCCAGGTGGTCATCGCCGGCCACAAAGAGGCCGTCGAGCGCGCCAACGTGCTGATGAAGGAATCCGGTGCCAAACGCGCGCTGCCGCTGCCGGTTTCCGTGCCGTCCCACTGCGCCCTGATGAAACCGGCCGCCGAAAAACTGGCCGCCGCGCTGGACGGGATCGAGATCAAGGTTCCTGCCATCGCCGTCATCAATAATGTCGACGTATCCTGTGAGCAGGATCCGGCCGCCATCAAGCAAGCTTTGGTACGCCAGCTGTTCAGTCCGGTCCGTTGGACCGAGACGGTAGAGTGGATGGCCAACGACGGCGTCACCCTCGAGATCGAGATGGGGCCGGGCAAGGTGCTGACCGGGCTGGCCAAGCGCATCGACGCGCGGGTGGAAGGCATTCACGCCAATGACGCCGCCTCATTCGAGCAGGCGCTGGCCCAGATCAAGTAAACAGGAGCAAGTCATGAGTTTTACCGATAAGGTTGTGTTGGTCACCGGTGCCAGTCGTGGCATCGGTCGTGCGATTGCCGAGACATTTGCGGCCCGTGGTGCAAAAGTCGTGGGCACGGCGACCAGCGAGAGCGGTGCCGACGCCATCAGCGCCTATCTGGGCGAGCAGGGCTGCGGCATGGCACTGAACGTGACCAGCCAGGAATCCATCGAAACCGTCTTCGCTGCCATCAAGGCGCGTTTCGGTGAGATCGACATCCTGATCAACAACGCCGGCATCACCCGCGACAACCTGCTGATGCGGATGAAGGATGATGAGTGGAACGAGATCATCGACACCAATCTCACCTCCCTGTACCGCCTGAGCAAGCCGGTATTGCGCGCCATGATGAAGAAGCGCAACGGTCGCATCATCAGCATCGGCTCCGTGGTCGGTACCATGGGCAACGCCGGTCAGGTCAACTATGCTGCTGCGAAGGCGGGTCTGGTTGGCTTCACCAAGTCACTGGCTCGTGAAGTGGCATCCCGTGGCATCACGGTGAATGCGGTTGCCCCCGGTTTCATCGAAACCGACATGACCAAGGCGCTCAACGAAGAGCAGCGCGCCGGCATCATGAATCAGGTACCTGCCGCCCGTCTGGGCGATCCGAAGGAAATTGCTGCCGCTGTGGTATTCTTGGCATCGGATGATGCCGCCTATATTACCGGCGAAACCCTGCATGTTAATGGCGGGATGTACATGGTGTAATCAATTTGTCGTGAGTTCTGTTCAAATTTGCGATAATACGCCGAAGTTTGGCACATTTCGTGGTTTGACCAGCGGTAAGTCACTTGCAAACTCACGTCAATTGAATACACTACCCCAACCAGACGCAATAGCGTATTTTTAAAGGAAAATTCAGGTCATGAGCAACATCGAAGAACGCGTAAAGAAAATCATCATCGAACAACTGGGTGTTAAAGAAGAAGACGTGAAAAACGCTGCTTCCTTCGTCGACGACCTGGGCGCTGACTCTTTGGATACCGTTGAACTGGTAATGGCGCTGGAAGAAGAATTCGATACCGAAATTCCTGATGAAGAAGCCGAGAAGATCACCACTGTTCAAGCGGCTATCGACTACATCACCGCTAATCAGGAATAAGTTCCTGTTCTGAAAGAAGCGGCCCAAGGGCCGCTTCTTTTATGTTTACCCCCTTTCAAAACACCTCTCGGAGACTACCTCAGTGTCAAAACGCAGAGTCGTGGTGACCGGCTTGGGGATGCTTTCCCCGGTAGGCAACACTGCCGAATCCAGCTGGCAAGCCCTGCTCAACGGGCAGAGCGGCATTTCCCTCATCGACCATTTTGATGCCAGCGAGTTTGCGACCCGTTTCGCAGGCCTGGTCAAAGATTTCGATCCCGAACAGTTCGGCATCAACCGCAAAGAAGCCCGCAAGATGGATCTCTTCATCCAGTACGGCGTGGCGGCGGGTGTGCAGGCACTGGACGATTCCGGCCTGGTCATCAACGAAGAAAATGCCGAGCGGGTTGGCGTTGCCATCGGCTCCGGCATCGGCGGCCTGGGTCTCATCGAGCAGAACCACAGCAGCCTGGTCAACGGCGGTCCCCGCAAGCTGAGCCCCTTCTTCGTACCGTCCACCATCATCAATATGGTGTCCGGTCATCTCTCCATCATGAAAGGCCTGCAGGGCCCGAACATCGCCGTCACCACCGCCTGCACCACAGGCACCCATGCCATCGGCATGGCCGGTCGGATGATCGCCTATGGTGATGCGGACGTGATGGTGGCCGGTGGCGCCGAGAAGGCATCGACCCCCATGGGCATGGGCGGCTTTGCCGCTGCCAAGGCACTCTCTACCCGCAATGACGAGCCGCAGAAGGCGAGCCGTCCCTGGGACAAGGATCGCGACGGCTTCGTGCTGGGTGACGGTGCCGGTGTTCTGGTGCTGGAAGAGTACGAGCACGCCAAGGCCCGTGGCGCCAAGATCTATGCCGAGCTGGTCGGTTTTGGCATGAGCGGCGACGCCTATCACATGACGGCGCCCCCCTCGGATGGTGACGGTGGTGCGCGCGCCATGAAGAACGCCATCAAGGACGCCGGCATCGCGCCCGAGCAGGTGGGTTACATCAACGCCCACGGCACCTCCACTCCGCTGGGCGATGTCGCCGAGCTGCGCGGCATGAAGAAGGTGTTTGGCGAGCACGCCAAGTCCCTGATGGTCAGCTCCACCAAGTCCATGACCGGTCACCTGTTGGGGGCGGCGGGGGCCATCGAGGCCATCATCACTGTGCTCTCCCTGCGTGATCAGATGGTGCCTCCCACCATCAACCTGGACAATCCGGATGAGGAGTGCGATCTGGATCTGGTGCCCCACGTGGCCAAGGCCGGTCAGTTTGAGTATGCCCTGTCCAACTCCTTTGGTTTTGGCGGCACCAATGGCTCCCTGATCTTCAAGCGCGTATAATTCGCCCTGGGCGGCTTGCTACGCAAAGAGTCGGGCCCGATACCATGTATCGGGCCTTTTTTATCGGAGGGATCCACTTGCTGATTAACGGAATACCGACAGAAACCCTCAACGCCAGGGATCGTGGTCTGGCATATGGCGATGGCCATTTCACTACCATGCTGGCGAGGGAGGGGAAGGTGGTCTGGTGGCCGGCCCATCTGGCCCGGCTGCAATATGCCAACGCCCGGCTCGGCATGGCCGATCAGCCCTGGGATCTTCTCGCCACCGAAGTGGCGCAATTGGCAGCAGGGCAGACGCAGGCTGTCGTCAAGATAGTGCTGACCCGGGGCGCAGGCGGACGGGGCTATGACTGTACCGGATGTGACACGCCGACCCGCATTGTCTCCCTGGCGCCCTACCCGGCACATTATCATGGCTGGCAGCAGGACGGCATCACCGCCCTGGTCTGCCAGCAGCAGCTGGGAGATGTCCCCATGCTGGCGGGCCTCAAGACCCTCGGGCGTCTGGAACAAGTTATGCTGAAGCGCGAACTTGCGGCGCGTGGCGGAGTCGAAGGTATAGTATTGAACAGTCGGGGATTTCTGGTAGAAGGGGTCAGCGCAAATCTGTTTTGGCGTCGTGGCAGAACGGTGTTCACACCGGATCTCTCCCGCGCCGGGATTGATGGCATCATGCGCAAGCGTGTGATGGCGATGCTTAAACAGATGGGCATTGAACTGCGTGTCGTTGAGGCTCCTTTGGAGTCTTTATGGCAGGCCGAAGAAGTATGGTTGAGCAATACCCTGATGGGGATAGTGCCGATCACCCGTATCGGGGATGTGCACTATCCCAGCCCGGTATTGATCCGCCGTTTACAGGAGCGTTTGGTCATTGAAGTTTAATCGGCTCTACACCCTGATCGCGGGGGCGGCACTGACCGTTGCCGCCGCGGGAGGGTATGTGTATTACAAATGGCAACAGGTGGAGACCCTCACCAACAAGGGGCCGACCCGCCTCTTTACCGTCGAAAAAGGCGCCCATGCGGCGCGCCTGATTGCCGAACTGGGGGAGGGAGACACCAGCCCCTGGGCGGTGCGCCTCTGGTTGCGCGGCCACCCCGAACTGGTGGCTATCAAGTCCGGTACTTACGAGATCAAGGAGGGGGCACCGCTCAAGGAGACCCTCTCCCTGTTTGCATCGGGCAAGGAGTTTCACTTCAGCCTGACCTTCGTCGAGGGCTCCCGTTTTGAGGACTGGCTGAAGCAGCTCTCCAGTGCACCCTATCTGGAACGCCTGACCCTGGAGCAGAGTGAGGCGGACCTGGCTCAGGAGCTCGGCATCGAGAATGGCAAGCTGGAGGGCTGGTTCCTGCCGGAAACCTACGCCTACACCACCCATGCCAGCGACATCTCCATCCTGCGCCGCGCCTATCAGGACATGAAAGCCTTCCTGGACGAATCCTGGGAGAAGCGTCAAGCCAATCTGCCCTACAAGACTCCGTATGAGGCGCTGATCATGGCCTCCATCATCGAGAAAGAGACGGGGCAGCCGGATGAGCGGGCCCAGATCGCCTCGGTATTCGTCAATCGCTTGCGCCTTGGCATGAAGTTGCAGACCGATCCCACCGTCATCTACGGGGTGAAGGACAGGTACGATGGCAACATTCGCCGCAGCGATCTGACCGACGTGAACCCCTATAACACCTATGTGATCGACGGCTTGCCGCCGACTCCCATCGCCATGCCGGGCAAGGCCTCCATCGAAGCGGCACTTAACCCCCTGTCGACCGACTATCTCTATTTCGTCGCCAAGGGGGGCGGTGCCCACTATTTCTCCAAGACCCTCGATGAACACAATCGGGCGGTACGCGAATACATATTGAAGAAGCCCTAATGTCTAAATTTATCGTGATTGAAGGATTGGAAGGGGCAGGGAAGAGCTCCGCGGTGCGCTACGTGACCGACTATCTACGGGCTCATGGGATCGAGCGGATCGAATGCACCAGAGAGCCGGGTGGCACGCCGCTGGCGGAGCGGATGCGGGCCATCGTCAAGGAGGTGCACGACGAGCGCCTGACCGTGGAGGCCGAACTGCTGCTGATGTACGCATCCCGGGTACAACTGGTGGAGACCCGCATCAAACCGGCGCTGGCCGACGGCGTCTGGGTGGTGGGGGATAGACACGATCTCTCCTCTCAGGCCTATCAGGGGGGCGGGCGCGGTATCGATGCGAACCTCATCGGCGCCATCAAGCGGGCCGTGCTCGGCGATTTCAAGCCGGACTTGACCCTCTACCTCGATATCGATCCCGCCATCGGCTTGCAGCGTGCCCGTCATCGCGGCGAGCTGGACCGCATCGAGCTGGAGCAGATCGGCTTCTTCGAGCGCACCCGCCAACGCTACCTCGAGCTGGCGGCCGCCGATGATGCCATCCAGGTGATCGATGCCGGCCAGACCCCGGCGCAAGTCAAGGCCGCCATCGAGGCGGCGCTGGCGCGCTATCTGGCAAGCGAGGGCCTATGTATCCCTGGTTGATCCCGGACTGGCATGCCCTGAGCCAGACGGCCCAGGCCGGACGGCTCGGCCACGCCTGGCTGCTGCTTGGGGATCCCGGCCTTGGCAAGGAGCAGCTGGCCGAGCGCCTGGCCCGACTGCACCTGTGCCAGCAACCACAACGGGGCGAGCCTTGCGGTCAGTGTCACTCCTGCCAGCTGTTCGAGAAGGGCCATCATCCGGATCTTGGCACCATAGGGCCCGAGGGCAAGACCATAGGGGTCGAAGCCATCCGCGAAATCTGCGGTCGTCTGCAGAGCACCTCCCAACTCGGTCGTGGCAAGGTGGTCATCATCCAGGACGCAGAGCGCATGACGGAGTCCGCCGCCAATGCCTTGCTGAAAACCCTGGAAGAGCCGGCAGGGGACAGCCTGCTGCTGCTGATCGCCTCCCAGGTCTCCCGTCTGCTGCCCACCATTCTCAGCCGTTGCCACAAGCATGTCTGCCAGCTGCCGTCGGAGGGGGAAACCCTGTCCTGGCTGGCAGAGCAGGGGCATCAGGCCACCCAGGCCCAGGTCCGGATCTGCCAGGGGGCGCCGCTTCGGGTGTTGAATTACATCGAGGAGCAGCAGGACAGCGCCAGGCGTACTCTGCTTGAGGGCTTCACCTCCCTGTCGCAGACACCCAGCCGGGCGACGAGTGTCTGTGCCCAGCTGGCGGAGGCGACCCAGGTCCGGTTGCACTGGCTGCAGCTGTTCTTGTGCGACGCCCTCAAGACCCAGGCGGGTTGTGGCCACCACCAGCTGGCGATGCCAGATCTGGCTGCGCTTAGCCAACAGCTGGCCGAGCGCCACGGCAGCGAACGGCTGCTCGAGGCCGAGCAGCAACTGGTCGCGCTCAAGGCGGCGTGCCAACCAGGCCAGCTCTCCAATCCCAACATCCATCTGATGAACTGGCTCAATCGCTGGTTATAAACAAGGTTCTCTATGTTACTCGTTGATTCCCATTGCCACCTCGATCGACTCAGCTATGGCACCAAGCAGACGGACATGGCCGACGTGCTGGCCAAGGCGGCGCAACAGGACGTGGGATACTTTCTCTGCGTGAGCGTGACCCAGGCGCAATTCCCGACCATGCTGGCTGCCATCGCCCCCTATCCCCAGGTGTTTGCCTCCTGCGGTGTTCACCCGCTCAATCAGGATCCCGGTGTCGATGCCACCTTGCTGCTGACCCAGGCGGCTGACGACAGAGTTGTCGCCATCGGGGAAACCGGGCTCGACTACTTCTACTCACCGGAAAACAAGGACGTACAGCAAGTCTCCTTCCGGGAGCATATCCGGGTGGCCCGGGCACTGAACAAGCCGCTCATCATCCATACCCGGGATGCCCAGGACGATACCCTGAGGATCATGCGGGAGGAGGGAGCGGAACAGGTGGGCGGTGTGCTGCACTGCTTCACCGAGTCCCTCGAGATGGCCGAGGCCGCGATGGCCATGGGATTCTATATCTCCATTTCTGGGATCGCCACCTTCAAGAATGCCGCCGCCCTGCAGGCCGTGGTCAAGGCCTTGCCGCTGGAACGCCTGCTGGTCGAAACCGACTCGCCCTATCTGGCACCCGTCCCTCATCGGGGGAGAGAGAACGAGCCCGCATTTGTGCGGGACGTGGCCCAGTTCATTGCCGATCTTCGCCAGATCCCGCTGGCCGAATTGGCAGAGGCCACCAGCCACAATTTCTTCACGCTGTTCAAGCTGGCAAAGAAATAACCCCAATCAGCCCCGCATGTTGGGGCTGATTATTTTAAATCCCCAGGCTAACTCCAAGTAAATATCAACTACCCGGCTCATTATCTCTCACGGCGATATCCAGCTAATGCAATTTCCTAATGGACTTGCATATCGGTATCAAAGGATACGACGAATAGAATCCGAGAGGAAAAGGAGACAGTAAATAGAGACATCAAGTATCGATAATGAATATTATCGATACTTGATAACCTTGAAAGATCCTGTAAGATCCTCCGCAACTTCACATAAAATCATCAACTTACGTGACCCATCCAACCCTCTCAAGTTCAGCAGCCCACTCATTGCAAGGCGTGTTCGACGCACAGCTCAACAGCAGGGCGAGGCGTTTTTTACGCAGTGCCAAAGCAGGCTCTACCCTCAATGCCTACCAGGCTGACACTCGTATCTTTGTCTTCTGGTGCCAATTGCATGGGCTTGATCCCCTGCAGACTACCCATCACGACATCATGAACTTTCTCGCGGATCAGGCCGACGGCATTCTGGCGGACTGGGTGTGGCTGGACAAAAAAGAGGGGAAGGGAGAGCTTCGCAATGGGGAGCCGCGCAAACCGGCGACCCTGGTGAGACGGCTCGCCGGCATCCGTTATGCCTTCAAGCAGAAGGGCATCCACCCCATGCCGACCGAACATGCCGAAATCAAAGAGATGATGCGTGGCATAGTGCGACTCGGGGATAACCGCAAACGCAAGACGGGCGCCCTGACCCTGCAACCCCTGATCAGTGTGCTCGACGAGATAGATACCTCCAGCCTGGCGGGACTGAGGGATCACACCCTGCTGCTGCTGATGTTCAGCGGTGCCCTGCGCCGCTCTGAAGCCGCCAGGATAGAGGTGAATGATCTGCAGTTCGTGGGGCAGGGGGTACGGCTTCGTCTCAAGCCGAGCAAGCATCAGCTCCACGAAACCGAGATCGCCCTGATCCCTGGCAAGCAATACTGTCCGGTGTCGGCGTTGCAGCGTTGGCTCACCCAGAGCAGGATCCGCGAGGGAGCCCTTTTTCGTCGGATGACCCGCTGGGGACAGCTCACAGCTGACCCGTTAGGGCCGCAGGGTATCAACCTGATGATCAAGCGGCGAACCGGTCAGGTCATCAATGATCTGCATGTGAGTGGCCACAGTCTGAGGCGGGGATTCATCACCTCGGCGGTGACGGCGGGCAAGCCCATGAACAAGATTATCGAGGTGACCCGTCACAAGGACATGCGTACCCTGCAGGAGTACTTCGACGATGCGCACAAGTTCTCCGATCATGCTCTTATGGGGCTGCTTTAAATAACCGCGTCACTGATGAGATTACGTTAAATGGGGGCTCAAACTGGTACGCGCCGGAAATTGTCCGGTTTTGACGGTTTGAATCACATGGAACGTAGTATCACAAGAAATTTCATTTTTCGCTGGTTTGAATGCGGTTTGAGCAAGGAAGAAACCGCCGCGCTTTGTTTTGTTTCTGTGAAGGAGGTCACGCTTTGGGACGAGGGAAAAGACATCCCCGCAGTGTGCCAACGGGTCATGAGGATGGCTGCTGGTAGGGAATTACCCAGCATCTTCACACGATACTGGGACGGGTGGCGCATGTCGGGATACCACCTGATCACCCCCGCAGGGTCGCAAATGACACGCCAACGCCTGGAGTTGATAGACATCATGGGCAAGGAAGATTTCAAACGTTGGAGGCCCGCGAAACGCTGAGGCGTTCAACGACCTCGGCAACCTGAAGGCCTTAAAAGCCGGTTTTGCAGGAGGAGGGGGGCCGAGTCTCACGGTAACACCCAAGAGAAGTGTCGGCGGTCCTACCTACGTCACGACAATCGGCATATGTGGGCCGCCTTATAGGGGCTGCGCCCCTATTCTCTGGTGAGGTGAGTCAATACACTTTTTGTCAAATTGAAGGTAATTTATCTCAATCGCCTCCAACTTTGAGCCCTATATGGAAAATCTAATCCTCTACCCCATCAGCAACTACATCACCATAGTGATCTGTATTTATCTCCTTAACCTTGTCGCCGTCTGCATGATGGCCCACTCGCTCAATCGCAATGTTTTCGGGTGGCTATATGTGTCAATTTTCCTGACTCCAATTATCGGAATCACCATACTGCTATGCCTACCAAGAGTTGAGCAGTTCTCTCCAACTCGCCGTCGAGACCGAGAGGTATAAAAGACAATTCGAACTGAACAATCACTACAGCGCCTGCTCCACGGTCTCGGATGCCGAGGCAGTGATGCTATCCCGCTTGGTATCCGGCACGGTGTTGCGCTCTCGGATGAGCATGGTGACCTTGCCCTTGCTGATCACCAGACCGTAGGTCTTGATGGCTACCGTCCAACCCAACTGGGTGAGATCAGACGAACGCCACATGCCAACGGAATTGTCCTTGTCATCCCACACCTCAATCCAGGCATCGAGCAACACCCCATTGACGACCGTCTGGGACGTGAGCACCGGCTTGAAGCCTTCAATAGACTGAGTGAACAGATCATCCACCTTGGGCAGAGGCGGAGGAGGGGGAGCGGGGGCGGGCTGACCTGGTGATGTAGGTGCAGATGCAACCTGATGTTGCTCTTTCACCTTGACCGTCTGATCCACCCCCGTCTTTTCGGTGAAGTTGAACAGCAAGTCCAAGCAGAACCAGAGGCCACCGACGAACAGCAGGAGCGCCAGCGGCATCCCGTACTTGAACTTGGCAGACTTGAAAATGTTGGTCCGGTCATCTTTATAGGACCCCATTTCGTTGTCTTCGGTGGTGGTGCTGGCATAGCTGCCAAAATATTTGGGGTCATAGACCTTGAAACCGCCCGTGAGCTTCTCGAACTCAATACGAGTACGCTGGCCACTACCACGCAGAGACCCCTTGTAAGCCGTCCAGGAATAGCGCTTGTCCTGCCCCACGGCGTCCAGCTTCATAAAAACAAATTTCTTGTCTATCCGGTTGCGCCACATGCTGTGAACATCGTTAAGGTTCTGCCCCATCAGCACCACATCGAGGCCGCGATGCCGGTGTTCGGTGACGAATTGGATGATCGGGTCAGGTAATCGCGCACGGCCAGTCGGCCAGAAGTTTTGCGCCTCATCGATGATAACCAGACTCTTGTCCCGCACATGCTCATGAATGTTGAGCACCTGCTCACGCGATATCTGCTTGAGCCGCTCATGGCATTCCTCGAGCGTGATCTCCGCCAACTCGGCAATCTTCTCGAAATTCAACCCCTCGATATAGGCATCAACCGTCCGACCATCCTTGAGTCTTGGGATAATATGGGCCACCAACGCCTCATAACTTTTGCCGCTCCCCGGCAAACCTTCATGAAATATCAGCATGTTACGCCGCCATTTAACATAAAAAATCCGGTCACGCGGTTACCATTGGAACAGCGTGGCGACCTTGCGAACCATCCTGAACGCGAAGCCAAGGGACACAAACATCATGGCTTCGGATATACCCGACATGTTCAGCAGGTAAATCAAATCCGATGGCATGATGTTGAATATGTCTTGCAGCGAATATTGCAGAATGTCCGGCATGGGAATAGCAGCAATGACATATCGGATGCCTTCCAACACACTCTCGAATATGTTCAGCAGAACATCTTCAAACCACTGGAATACCGCCTGAAACAGACCGACAACCCACATGATGACACTTTCAATCATGTCGCGAAGCCAATCCCTGAACGACTTGAGCAATTCCATGTCAGACCCCTTAGTCCAAGAAGGCTAATCTAAAGCCATACGCCAAACCGAGCAGCTTGATACACAGCGCGACGATGACAAACAATTGCCGAAATTCCTCACTACAGAACACGTTGAAGTCGAGGGTATTGCCACCCATGCCGCCTATTTCCGGCAAACTCAGATAGAAGTGCGGACAAGCCCCGCCACTCATATTCACCTGGAAGAACTGTTTGGTTGTCGAGAACAATGGCAACTCATTCATAAATGCAACGTGTTGTTGCAAAACGGTGCCGTAGTTACGTGTCCCCCAGTCATTGGGGTTCGGATTCACATCATTGGGATCCACAGAAATGGAGGTATCTTCAGGGGGCAGGGTAGGGTCTGGCTCCTCTTCGCCGCCTTCATCCCCATTGCCCGCCTCGATGGCATCCTTGATAGCGTCCAACTTGGTGCCCAACTGGGCATTGCCATCTTTGATGGCGTTGGCCGTCTGAACCTGCCCAAGACTGGCGCCCGCATTGCCTTGTGACGCCGATAACTGCGCCTCTTTGATGGATGCCTGGATATCCTTGCCGGTGTTCTGGATGACCTGACCCAACGCGGCGTTCTGCTCGGAGCTGGCCTTAATTTCGGCGTTGCTGGACTCGGCTATCTTGTCGACAACCTCATTGAGGTCTGCCGTGCCTGACGAACCGGATACGGCGTTGGAAATGGCACCGCTGGCGGCGTTCTGGAGCTGGTTTTGAGCGGCGTTGGTTGCATCAGAGGATTCGGGCGCTTGAACGTCACCAGACTGATCAACCGTGTCCGTCTGGCCATTGGTCTGCACTGGGCAGTTTTCACCGGTGAACTTGATATCACCGGTATAGATATTCGGAGTCTGCCCAGAACTGATAGAAACACCTGACGGCAAAATTGAGCACTGACCATAACACTGTATCTGCACAGAGCCGAACATAGACTGAAAATAAGAGACATTTTCGAGGGTGTTACCTGCGATGCCTTCACAGATAGGGCGGCAGAACTCCTTGCCAGTAATTACGTTGGTCTCTTTGACAGAACCAATCAAACACTCAATAGGTTTTTTCTCACAAACAGTGCCATGGTTGTTAACTATTGGACCCATAGTGAAATCTGGATTACCAGACGGCGGACAAGAATAAACGGGAGTAACAGAGCCATGAACCATATCAAGATTTAAAATACCACCGTTTATTTTATGTTTAAGTGTGAAAAAGGTCTTGTACTGCAACGGGGTAGTCGTAAAAACAGAAGTTAACCCAGTGGAATCGTAAGCATAATTAAAAGTCGAGTAAAAACTAACGGCCTGATCAATGCAATTCTGCATGGATGTTGCAGAAACACGGCCATAGCCTTCTCTATAATAACAAGAGCCGCCACCAGAAGGGCTTAAAACTTGACTTGCAGGGACCCACTCAGCAGCACGCGCATAATTACCTATAACAAGCGTCAGCACACCAAGGAATATTGCCCCCAACACCAAATAAATACAACATTTAATCAGCCTGAACGGATTAAGGAAATATATTGTAGTTCTGAGGGCTTTCTTGATTAACCAGCGCACACTAATGGCGCGAATTACTTCCTGATATGTACGCATATGCCAGCACCAACCCTGTGACAAACATTATGGGAACCCAAACCATGGCGTCCTCTCCAATAAAAAAGGGACGGCGTGAGCCGCCCCTTTGGGGTGCAACATGATGTTACCGTCCGCTGACCACGCTGACGGCTTTACGCCAGCCCCAGATCACCGCACCCAGACCGGCCTTGCCCAGCCCCGCAGCCCCGACGAACAGGGTGATGGCGGCGATAGTGGCTAGGAACGCGGTCTGAACACCGGACAGATCGATTTCACCTTCGGCATGTGCAACACCAGCGGTGAGCAGCATAGCGGCGATGATGGTGAGCTTCTTCATGTTGATGTTTTGCATACGATTTTCCTTATCTCATTGCAATAACTGAGCGGACACGGGCCCACGCCCATGAGGAGTAATACACCGTGATCACACCCGTAAAAGCAGCACCCAAAAGTGCCACCAAGTTGCCATAGCCCACGGTCGCAGGGTCGAGCCAGGCGACCATGGACGCTATGTCTTGTTGCTCGACCAGATACGCGCCTTGGCACTGGTCAAGCGCCACATCGACGGCCTGCAGGAAGCCCTCAGCGGTTACCTGGACGCAGCGCATGATTACGCCTTCTTCGCTGGCAGGGCGAACAGGCGGAAGCCGTTGAACTGCTTGTGCTGGCCCTGAGCACCGGCATAGGCGCTATCGACATATTCGAGCTGGAGGGTGATACGACTGCCGACCAGCGCCTTGAGCTCGACGTGCATATTGCCCTTGACCTGTTCCTCGCTCAGGCCGACCTCGATGACCGAGGTGGGCTTGGTGGTCATGAACTTGAATGAACCGACCTGCACATCGGTGCCGTTGCGGTTACGGGTACTCAGCACGATGTCGTCGGCATCCATGATGTTTCCAACAATTTCCATTTCGCTTCTCCGGTTGTTTGGGTTTTGGTAAAGACAGGACAGTTAATGACACGGGTCCAAGCCGACACCGTCCGGCTCGCACCCCGGAGGGGACCCCGCGAGGCGGTCGGTGTCGGGATACAGAAGCCAGACACGGGACTGGTGGTCACAGATGGCCACTTGGCGCATGGCTTCATAGGCCTCGTACTCCATGAACTGGTAAACCCGCTCCTCGTGCAGGGTGTCGAACTGCTCGGCGATACCCTCCATGGTTTTCTTGCACGCCGCTTCCCAGCGCTCCTTGGAGGTAATGAGCCAATCCTTGGCGCGGGTGAGCAGGAACACGTCGCAGTACATCAGGCCCATGGCCCGCAGGGCGGCCTTGTCGCCATACTGGGTCTTGGTGCGAGGAGTGCGGAGCATCACCCCATCCTCATCGCAGAGCATCATCATGGCCTCGGGGATGCCGTACTGAACCTTCACGGTCTGGTCAGCGCGGCGCACCTGGACGCCACCCATGGCGCAGCAGAAGGCGGCCCAGTCTCCGGCGTCAGCAGCCTTGCGGACGTTTTCGAGCGCAAAGTGCTGCTCGGGGGTCAGGTCTTGGAACATCGGGTTTTCCTGGTCGAGTTCGGTGCGCAGACGGCGGAACTCGCGCCACGCAGTCACGGAGGGGCCGCCGATTTGCTGGAACTGGCGGATGCGGTTGTCTGACTTCCATGCATCGACACGGATGGCCGTGTCGACGGCCTTGGCTCGCTTGCCGGCTTCATGGTCTTTGCCCACTGCATAACCGTCGATATTCTTGGCTACGTACTTGGAGCAGTACCCCACGGCAGAGCCCTTGCGCGGGTCGATGAAGACGACCTTGAAGCGGTGTTGCTTTGCGCCTGGCTCGTTGCCGGAATCGGCCAGCATCTGGTCGCGGCAGATTTTGAGGTAGTCCTTGGCGTCACGGGTGGACATGAACAGGACGGCATGCCAATGAGGGGTGCCATCATGGTGAGGCTCGGCGAACCGGAAACCGTAGGGCTTGATTTCGGCCTCGTTGGCACGCTTGCGGATGTTGTTCCAGGCATTGATAAGCCAGCCTTGGGCGGCCCTGACGGTCGGGCGACCGGCATCAATCCAGTTCTGGTTACTGGTGCCGTTGCGGTGCACGGAATGGAAGCGGCTGGGACACGTAAACGTCAGGAAGATTGCAACATGACGTTGCTCTTTAGCGCACTCCTCGAAACCACGGAGGCGGGTCATCAGTTCGGCGCGGCGGTTGGTGCGGTTGCTGGTACTGGCGTCGACCGCCTCTTTCATGCCTACCGCATCAAAGACATCCTGAACATTGTGCGCAACAAGGGCAGACAGAGTTTCGTCATTTCGTGCAAGGCGATAGGACCGCCGAGCAACAGAGAGATCAGTTGTATATGCTGCCAGTCTTGCGCTGATAAGGGCATGTTCCCGAGCGGCGTCATAAAGACGGCGAGCTGAGACGCGGCGTACGCGACGGCGAACCCATGCCATGTCGGCCCAGCGATTAAGGGTAGGATAGGGGTCTTCTTGCTGCTCATCGGTGATTGTATCCACAGGACTAAGGCCGTACTGATAAGCCAGCTCCATGACCAGCCGGAGAGCAACCACATGGCTCCTTGTAGAAACCAGACGACCGGTATGGTCAGCGAATCGCTGGGCAAAGGTATCGACACCGTCATCGTCAAGAGAGTAACGGAGTTCGCCAAGCTCAGACCGAACAGAAAGAGACTCGTCCAGCCTGCGCACTGCCTCGTTAGCAGCTTGTACGCCCAGTAGCGCATTACGCGATTGATAGACATGTGTGAACCATCCTACGCATGAGGGGTGACGGAGCACGACACGCTCGCGCAGCTTGGCATCCTCGGCGGTGCCAATGGGCAGGGCGGCGAACTTGTCGGCAACGGCTTCGGCAGAAAACGGAACCGGTGTGAACGGACGTGCCGGAGCAGGGGAGGCGAGGGCAACCGTAGTTTTCTGGTAGCCATCGGCATAGATACGGTGCAGAAGTTGCACATCCTCATCCTGAAGGCCACGCTCAGATTGCAACTTGCCCAGGTATTCCTCTGGCGTCAGTTCATCAGCGGTCAGAACTGGCGTAGCCAACAGAGTCGGACGAGTAGGGGCCTTGCGAGAACCGTCAAGAGTTCGCTGGGCGGCGTAGGATGTGAAGGTCATACCCATGCCATGCCGACCATTAAAAGGCTGAATACTCATCTTTGCCTCCGATACCACTCAAGGAGGAAGTGAGTTAAGACGGCGATGGCGAAGAGGCCGAAGTAAGACCAAGCGTAGATGTTCATCACGCACCTACCTCGGAGGTCTGATCGATATCGGGATCAACGGAAACACAGCCGTCAACGTGACCACCAATCCAACCACAATAACGGCACTCATAAGGATCAAGCTCGATATCCCCATCCAAGATGCAGAGGTCAGAACAGGCCGCACAGCCAGAACCGGCACATTCCTGGCAAACGTGGTAAACAGGGACTTCTTGCTGTAGGGTCGTGCGTTCCATATAAACCTACCTTCCTCGTAAACTAGCGAAAGTTTTAGCTAGTTAACGAACTATGTGCAAGGCGGCAAAATGGTGCAAAATCAGGGTAGTAAACAAGTAAGCTAGCTAACCGGAGGAAATAAAATGGACTCAAAAGCGTTGATGGCGGCCTATATGAGAGCCAAAAACTACACAAAATACGCTGAAGTTTGCCAAGACCTTGGTTTTAGCAGCGCTCATATTGCAGAAATCAAGAAAGGGAAAAAGCAATTCACTGATGAAACTGCAATTTTCCTCGCCGAAGGGGCGGGGCTAGATCCACTAGAAGTGATGATTTCACTTCAAGCTGTCAGAGCCAAGACACCGGTTGCAAAAGCGGCCTGGTATGACGCCCTAAAAAAGTACTGCGCCAGCACAGGGACCGCGCTGGCACTGGGGATGATGACGGCGGGGGGCCTGACTCTGGAACCGATTCTGACCGCGTATAAGATATTTTTATGTTAAATTATATCCCATTGATCTGATGATATATTTATCCCTTCATTTGGTTCCTGAGTCGAGAGGTGAGCATAATGCTGTCATCCTCACCTTAACACGGGAATAAGTGAGAGATAACAGTCTCCATTTTTCTATCCAGCAAGGTCATATGAGCCAAGAAATGAAGACGAGCGGGGCGCAAGACAACGCCGAGCGACAGCGTCAACATGTGAAGCGCAAGCAGGAAACCCACAGCCGGCTGCAATGCTGGATCAGCAATCGCCATGCCGAGCGGTTGCAGGAACTGGGTCTCCACCTGGAAGACAGCCAGGCCTCCCTCATCGAGCAGGCGATCGATCTGCTCTACCAGCATGAGCTGGTGCCTCAAGTGCGTTCGGAGAGATCGCCGGTGGAGACCCTGGAGTAGGGAAGAGAAAGGAGAAACAGGGATGCTTCGAAAAGGCATAGGGACAAAAAAAGCCAGGTACGAATTCCTTGTACCTGGCATAGGGGAATTGGCTCCTTGCAGAGCCGTGCGCTAACTGGTATGTGGATAGCCTTAAGCTTAGACAAGGCTAGAGGCATTTCAAGAACCGGCTAAATGTTCAACCAGAGTGTGGGTTTTTAAGACTCGATCAGGCGCCTTTTACCGGCGCCCGAGCTCACTCGTTGAACAGGTTGTTGTCCCGTACCAGTTCGCGGGGCAGGGCATTCTTGATGCGACTCCCCACCCATTTCCCCATGCCGAGCGGATGCCCCTGATAGCGGACGATGACCTCGCCGTTACCCGCCTGTTGCTCGGGCCAGACATCCCGCCCCATCATGAATTCCCGAGCATTGGCGACATCCAGATCGATGTATCCCCGCGTGGCCAGCGCGCCATAGGCAAGCGCCCATTCATGGGTCAACCGATATCCCTTCTTGAATGTTTCCGCCAGCTTGATGCCGATGCGATCGAAGCGCAGCTTGCCCTGTACCTGCTCGAAGGCATCGGGGAAGAGCCAGATCTCGTCGTTGCGGCCAAACAACTGGCCACGGGGAGCGATCCCGAAGCTCGCCTCGATCTCCCGCAGCATGGGAACAGCTTCTTTCTCCGGCAGGGGAGAGAAGGGGAACTTGCCGAGCTTGCCCGGCTTGAACATGGTGTTGGGCACGGAGTGATGCTTGCGCAATCTGGCGACGAAAAAGCCTTCAGAATCGAAAATCTGGGGCCAAACGTGCAGGTATCCTTCCTTCGTGCAAGTCTGCTCCGCTCCCGGGAAGAGGTCCGCCAGGGAGTCGAAACTCAGGGCATCGCCGAATTTGTCCAGCAGGGATTGGCACACGGCCTGGTTCTCCTGCTCACTCAGGGTACAGGTGGAGTAGACCAGGACGCCGCCGGGCTTGAGCGCGTGGAAGGCACTCTCCAGCAACCCCTGCTGCACGGCAGCGATCTCCTCGATGCTCTCGAGGCTCCAGTTGCGCAGGGCATCTTCATCCTTGCGCACCGTCCCCTCGCCGGAGCAGGGGGCATCGAGCAGGATGGCGTCGAAGGTTTCCGGCAACCACTGACCAAAGACCTTGGCATCAAAGTGGGTCATCCCCACGTTGGTCACACCGCAGCGCTGGATATTCGCACTCAGTACCTTGAGCCTGCTGCTGGAAAACTCGTTGGCGATCAACATCCCCTGGTTCTCCATCAGGGCCGCGATCTGGGTGGTCTTGGAGCCGGGGGCGGCGGCCGCGTCCAGCAACATGCCATCCCGTTTTATCTGCTCGCAGGCAAAGAGCGCCGTCACCGGCAGCATGGAGCTCGCCTCCTGGATGTAGAAGAGGCCGCACAGGTGTTCGGCGGTGTTGCCAAGGGGGACGCTCTCGTCGCTGCGAGTCAGCCAGAAGCCGGTCTCGCACCAGGGAACGGGGTCCAGTTGCCAACCCAGGGGCGCCATGCGGGCGACAAACTCGTGCACGGCGATCTTGAGGGTGTTGACCCGGATGCTGCGCCGCAGCGGGCGACGACAACTCGCCACGAACTCCTCCATGGAGAGATGGGACGGCATGATGGCCGCAATGTGGCGGAGGAAGTGATCGGGAAGGTAGGTGTTGTCGTGCACGTCGCAATCTCGCTGACCCAAAATGAGGGGCGACATCTTACCACAGTACGGGCATTTCCTTCAGGCGCCTTTCGCCCGGCGGTGAAAGGCGTGCCCATAAAAAAAACCGGCACACGGCCGGTTTTTATAAGAGCTAGGGGTCAGGGCTGGATGCGGGGGCTCCACTCCAGCCACTCCTTCTCCGCCTTGGAGTGCAGCGGGTAACTGTGACCCGCCTTGACGGTGGCCCCCATCTCCCGCTCCGGGGTATTGAAGGCGATGCCGCCGGCCAGCAGGCTCTGCACGGTTTCTACCTCTATGGTGCCACCGGTCAGGCCGATGTCGGCCTTGACGCCGGAGACGTTCCAGAAGCGGCTGTTGGCTCGCACCAGGTGGGCGTACTGCCCGTCGACGTTCACGTCGATCAGCACCTCGCTGCCATCGCGGGCCAGCACCACGCCGGTGACGCTGCCCACCACCATCTTTCTAAACAGCAGAGGACTGCCCACGCTGACGCCGTCGACGGCGGGGCTTTTTAAAGTCAGCGCCAAGCCGACGGGGCCGCTCTCGCTCAACGGGAATCGCTCCTTGCCCGCGCCCTGGCCCGGGGTAGCCTCCACGAAGGCGCCCTTGATCAGGGTGTCGAGGTGGGTGACGCCCCCCAGTCCCACCTTGGCCTGCACCAGGGTGTAGCGTGCGCCGGATTGCAGGAAGCGGGCGGCATACTGCTGCGCCAGCTCGGCCTTGAAACGCACCTGGCCGAGGGAGGGATCCAGCTCGATCTGCTCCACCTTGCCGATGTCGACACCCCGATAGCGGATGGGGCTGCCGACCCCGAGCCCCGGGTTATGATCGGCGGTCAGGGTGAGGGTACGCACCTGGGTGCCGGCCTGCTCCTTGCTGTCAAAGAGCTGATGACTGCTGCGACCGGTGCCGAGGCTGTCGAACTCGATGGCACCGCGCAGCAGGGTGGCGAGGTTACCCATCTTGACCTGTACCCCGTCGAGCCGGATCTTGCCGTCGATGGCGGCCTTCTTCCAGAACTGGGGCTGCTGCTTGAGGAGGGGGGCATAGGTGGCGTCGATCTCCAGGGTGATCGCCACGCCACCATCCTCGGCTTTCAGCCCTTTGACCTTGCCCGCTTCCAACCCCAGGTAGAACACGGGGGAGCCAATGCCGATGCCGTCAGCCTGCTCGGCGCGCAGTGTCCAGCGCGCCGGCCTGGCGTTGCGACTGCCGAGCAGGGCCAGCTCCTGACTGGGGTAGAGGCGATCGATACGCTCACCCTGCGGTGCCTGTACCAGTTTGATCCCGCCCGCCAGCCAGGCACTCGCCGGACTGGCCTCCACCTTGAGCCCGCTGAGATCGGCCTCGACCTGCAGGGGGGACGCACGGTAGAAGCGCGCCCGCTGCAGCAGGTGCTGATAACCTTCGTTCACCAGCAGGTCGACGCGGGCATTGCCCCCCGCATCCAGGGTCAGCGTCCCCAGCTGGCCTATCTGCAGCCCCTTGAACCAGAGCGGTGCGCCCTCGCTCAAGCCGGCGAGATCGTCCGCCTGCAGGGTCAGCCTGGTGCCGCCACGCTGTGCCTGCTCCGTCAGCGTCATGGTGTTGACCTGCTCACCTGCCACGTAGTCAAGGCGGATGGCGGGCCCGGCCAGCAGGCGATCCGCATGCTTGACGCCGGACGGGGAGAGGGAGACCGTCTCCCAGAGGAGGCGGCTCTTGCCGGTCATCCGAAATGCCTGTTCAGGGTTGATCAGCGCCGTCACGACCCGGCCCTGTTCGGTCAGGCGAATGGGGTCGACCCGGCCAATCTCGATCCCTTCATACAGGATGGGCATGCCCTCCTTGATGGGGAGTTCGCCCGCCTGGATGGTGATGCGTTCGCCCCGGGCCGCCTCGGCCAGCCCCTTGTAGAGGACAAAATTCACCCCCTTCTGGGCGATGGGGGAATCCTTGGGGGAGTCAAAGGCGATGCCGCCGCTCAGGATGGAGGTAAGGCTGCCGGCCTCCACGCTCACGCCCGCCAGGCTGAAGGAGCCCTTGATGCCGCTGATGTTCCAGAAGCGGCTATCCGTCTTGACGAGGTGTTCGAAGCGCGGCTCTATCACCAGATCCAGGATCACGTTCTGGTTCGCTTCCCCGAGGCGGGTATTGATGACACTCCCCACCTCCAGCCCGCGGAAGTAGATCTTGGCCCCGATACCGACCGACCCCAGCGAGTCGGCGGTCAGGTGCAGGGTCCGCCCCTGGGCCTGATAGCCGGGGGGGGGGCCGTCCAGGGCATCGAACTCGTCCTCCAGCGGGTTGTTCTCCCGGCCGGGCTGCACGTTGATGTAGTTGCCGGAGACCAGGGTATCCAGGCCGGAGATCTCGGTGAGCGACGCCTTGGGGCTCACCAGCCAGAAATCGGACCCCTTGCGAATGAGCGGGCGGGCGCGACTGTCGACCTTGGCCAGCACTGCTATCTTGCGACCATCCTCCGCCAGCCCCAGCTCCTGGACGACGCCGATGGCCACCCCCTGATAGCGCAGCTGGGTCTTGCCCGGCAGGATGCCGTTGCCCTGGGCAAAGTTGATGCGGATCATCTGGCCGCTGCTTGCCCACTGCTGGTAGAGGAAGCCTCCCGCCAGCAAGAGGGCGATGAAGGGCAGCAGCCAGACCGGGGATAACCAGCGATGTTTCTTAATGACGGGTTCAGCCCCGATCATACGGACTCCTTACATTGGCTGTGATCACAGCACATCCGACACAAAAGACATTAACGGGCCGCCTTGTCCCACAACAGGCGGGTATCGAGCATCCGGGCCGACATCATGGTGAGCACCACCACGCCGGCAAAAGCCGTCGCCCCGGGACCGGCACGCACGTTGAGCAGTACGCCGCGATCCACCAGGGCCACCATCAGCGAGATGACGAACAGGTCCAGCATGGACCAGCGCCCGATGAAATCGATGATGCGGTACATGATGAGCTGACGCTTGCGGCGTACCGGCTTGCTGCGCTGCAACTGCCAGCAGATCCACCCAAGACCCACTATCTTGCCGATGGGGACTACGATGCTCGCGGTCAGCACTATGGTGGCGATGCCGGACATCTTGCTGCGATAGAGCGCCATGATACCGCTGAAGATGGTATCGGACTGCAATAATCCCTTGTTGTAGAAGTGGGTGATGGGCAAGAGATTGGCCGGCAACAGCATGAAGGTGGCCAGCGCCAGCAGTCCCCACGTCCAGGCGAGGGAATGGGGAATGCGCATCTGCAAGGGTGTCTGGCAACGGGGGCAGCTCATGGCGCTCTGGTAGCGCACCAGCAAGCCGCAGGTATGACAGCGACAGAGCCCCAGTTTACGTGCGCTTGTCAGGGTCATTGTCTGGCTCCGTGGCCTGTTGCAGCGGGATCCGAGCCCAGTAGGGGGCGGGATCGAAGAGGATGAGCAGCGTCATGTTGAGCAGCATCAGGCAACCCAGGCTGAGCAGGCCTCCCCCCAGACGCACGTCGGCGATATCGACCAGCTTGAACAGGGCGACCAGCAGGCTGACGATGTACACCTCCAGCATGGCCCAGTGGCGGAAGACCTCGACCGATTTCAGGGTCAAGGCCAGCAGGTGCCAGCGTTTGGCGAGCCCGGATGCCAGCGCAAACACCCCGAGCAGCAACCCCGTCGGTGCCACCACGGCGCACCAGAGCACCAGGCTCGCCACCCAGACCTCGCTCTCTGAGAACAGCATCAGAATGCCCTTCACCAGGTTTGCCTCGGAATTGACCCCGGCCAGACGCAGGTAGATCAACGGCTCAAAAAACGCGGAGGGCAACAGCAGGAAGCCGGTGATGGTCAGCGCCATCAACTGGGAAGGGCGAAAGGCATAGCGCCCGTAGAGGTGCTGGTGACAGCGGGGACAATGGGCGTGACGCCGCAGCGGCAACAACTTGCGTTCGATCAGCAAGTCGCAGGCCGGGCAGACGATCACGGAATGCGGATCCGACATACAATTCAACCTGTTGAAGGAATTGATAAAATTTACCCTAAAACGCCCTTCCTGTCTTGCCGCACAGCAAGCCATACCCAAGAAAAGGGGCAGATCTCCCAGTGGAGTGGGGGAGCGGCAACCATCCTGAGGCCATACCCCGATTCATCACAGCGGGCTGACCTCAGGCTCTTGACAGGGTCACTGCTGCCTTCTCGCCGACGTGACTTGCGATACTGTATATCCATACATATACTTATGTTCACTATCATGAGGAGGACGCCGCGATGGCCGTTGAAATCAAGTATGTTGTGGTACGTGGGGGAGTGGAGAAGATGACGTTTACCAGCAAGAAGGAGGCTGATGCCTATGACAAGCTGCTGGATACTGCCGACGAGCTGATGACGCTGCTGGCGGGTGCCCCCGTCGCGCTGGCACCGGAGCAGCAGGAGAGCCTGGCCTTCTACTTGGCAGAACAGCGGGATCTGCTGCAAAACGTGCTGCGCGGAGGCAAAGGGCAGGGGAGTGTCCCCGGCACCAACAAAGATGAGAAGCTGGATGCCATCCCTGCAAAGGGAAAGTCCCTCAAGAGCGTGGCCTGATATCGACGCGGGCAGGGGAACCGCCTTCTTCTGCCGCGTGATATGCATAAAGGCAGCAAAAAAAGTCACTTTCCTCGGTATTTACCCCGAAAATTTTCCAACCACATTGCATATTCATTGAATGTTTTTATGTGCAGCGTGTTCGTCGCCATACGATATGCCATATCGCATATTGTGACAGCCGCTCTCTGGACGACCTGTGAGCCCTGATGCCGATAACCCCATTTATCGGCATCAGGATGGCGTGACACCCACTAGTTCCATCGACTCGATAACACAAACATCATCATGACCCATCCTCAACTTCCACCCGCCATGCCGCTGTTCGACAGCGTGACCCACCTGGAAGCGGGCAATCCCCAGGTCAACCAGTATCTGGCCACCCTGAGTCTTGGCAATATCCCCGATGCAGGGCTCGTCTACGAGCTGGCCGTCGACTGGCTGCTGGAGCAGCGTCACAGCGAGAACAACTACAAGACCTACCGCAGCGAGCTCACCACCTTCCTGCATTGGTGCTTCTGCGAGGTGGCCATCAGCCCCAGGGATCTCACCAGGCGCATCATGATGCGCTATCTCGACTATTGCCAGGCGCCACCATCGGAGCTTATCGCCTATCGGAACGTGGCCCAGTTCGTGCTCGACAAGGAGTGGGGGGAGAGGCTACCCAACCCCCTGTGGCGTCCTTTCCTGGGCAAACGGGATCTGGGCCGGGAGTTGCCGTATCGCCTGAGCGAACAGGCGATGAAAACCAAGCTCGCCATCTTGTCAGCCTTCTTCCAGTTCCTTATTCAGGAGGAGTACATGGATCGCAACCCGGCACTCCTGCTGCAGCGGGTGAAGCGGCCACTCAACCAGGATGCCGGCGACGAGGCGCAATCTTTCACCGAGTTGCAGTGGTCCTATGTGATGCAGGCCACCGAACAGCTGGCAGCCGAGGACCCGGCTCAGCACGAGCGCAGCCGCTTTCTCATCTGCCTGATGTACGCCTGTTATCTGCGTATTTCGGAGGTAGCCGCGAGGCCGGGGTTCAGCCCGGTCATGAGCCAGTTTCGCCGTGATGGCAAGACAGGCGTCTGGGGCTATGACATCCCGCGCAGCAAGGGTGGCAAACGCCGTACCGTGGCCGTCTCCCAGGCTCTGCTCGAAGCCTTGGCTCGCTATCGTACCTTTCTTGGGCTCTCGCCGATGCCGACACCCGGCGAGCAGACTCCGCTCTTCGTGCGCCACAAGGCCGCGGCCCATGGCCGCGAACAAGGCGAGCTCAATGCCAATCTCGGCATCCGTCAGCTGAGAGACCTGGTCATGGCGGTGTTCGAGCAAGCAGCCACGCTCGCCGAGCAAGACGGCTTTGCTCAGGATGCGGCCGAGATGCGCAACCTGACCCCGCATTCCATTCGCCACACCGGCATCACCCATGACATCAACCTGCATGGCCGACCGCTGTCCCACGTGCAAGCCGATGCGGGTCACGACAGCATCGACACTACCTCCAAGTATCTGCACACTGGCAGCAGCGAACGCCACGAGAGCGCCAGCAGAAAACCGCTAGACCGCTTGCTCGACTAAGCCTGTACACGTGAGAGATAACCAGTGACCAATAGCAGATATTTGCCTGGATACACAGCTGATACGCCTAAAACACAACACCGCGCATAATGTATATTATGTTAAATGCTGTATCTTGGTATTCTGTCACCCTCAACCGAACTGTGTATAATAGTGGCAAATGATCCTATCCCCGACCGGATGTCTTAAGTGGCTGAATTAACATCAGAACAATTAAAACCCGCTTTCACGATTGAGCAGTTCCCTGCGCTCGGCGAACTCGAACCCATTCCTTTTGCTGCGCTGCAACCCAGAGCCATTTCGGGCATCAAGCGGTTGGCCAGTTTTGATGGCGACTGCCCGGTCATGATCCTCAACGGCTTCCCCGGTGCGGATTATGAAAATGTCTGCCAGACCCTGATTGCCTCATCCAACGGCAAGGATGGCGACCTGTTCGACCTCTGCTACACCGAGAACCTCAACAACCCGTTCAAGCCCATCTGGCTGCGGCTGCAACCGGGCTCCGGTTTCGAATTCTGCGAAATGGTCGGTGAGCTGCTCAAGCTGATGAGTCATCACCTGGATGCCGAGCGCCTGGTCACCAGGATCATTCGCAAACAGAACAATGACCCCAAGATTGTGGACTTTCTCTCCGATCTGGCGGCCCATGTGGCCCAGGGGCTCGAGTTCCAGCACCCCGTGCTCATCAACCTGCTGATCCACCATGAGGATCAGCAAGCCCCTGTCATCTATGGCCGCGATTTGAACTGGGACACCCTGTTCGGCTCCATCAACTACCAGACGGAACAAGGCTCCGTCTATGCCAACCAGCATCTGCTGGAACCGGGCCTGCTGCGTGAGGCCAACGGTGGCTACCTCATCCTGCAGCTCGACGAGTTGCTGGATCAGCCCCACCTCTGGTTCAAGCTCAAGAATGCCATGCAAAAAGGCGAGCTGGACTGGAACGCCTATCAGGAAGGCAAGACTCTCACCCCCTTCTTCACCCCGGAAGCAACGCCGATACGGTTCAAGCTGATCCTGGTGGGTGATCGACTGGATGTTGCCGAATTCCAGATGCTGGACAGAGACATGGCGGAGCGCATCTTCCTGCGAGCCGATCTGGTCTCCGAGGTGAACATAGAAGAGGACTTACCCGCGTTTCTGCAATATCTGGCCTGGTTGCGCGAGCGCTGGGAGTTGCTGGACTTCACGCCAGGTGCCCTCCTCGCCCTCTGTCGCCACGCCAGCCGCCTGTGTGACCACCAGGAGTGGCTCTCCCTCTCCGAGGTGCAGCTCAGCGCCATCATGCGCATGTCCGACAGCCTGGCCCGCGAGCTGGAGGCAGACTGCGTGACCGAGGAGCACATCATGCTCGCCCTGGAGGAGCAGGATTACCGCCTCAACTATCTGGTGGAGCAATCGGATCAGGGGGTCATCGACGGCCAGATCCTGCTGCAGACCGACGGTGAAGAGGTCGGCCAGATCAACGGTCTCTCCGTGATCCAGGTCGCGGGTCACCCCTATGACTTCGGCGAGCCGGTACGCCTGACCGCCACCGTCCACCTGGGGGATGGCGACGTGGCAGATATCGAGCGCAAGGCCGAGCTCGCCGGCCACATCCACGCCAAGGCGATGATGATCATCCACGGCTACCTCTCCAACAAATTCGGTGCCGAGAACCCCTCGCCGCTGTCGGCCAACCTGGTGTTCGAGCAGTCCTACCACGAGATCGACGGCGACAGCGCCTCTCTGACCGGCCTGTGTGCCCTGCTCTCCGCCCTCGCCCGCCAGCCCATCTACCAGCACTTCGCCGTCACCGGCGCGGTGGATCAGTTCGGCAATGTGCAGGCCGTTGGCGGTGTGAACGAGAAGATTGAAGGCTTCTTCCGGGTGTGCAAGATCCACGGTCTCAACGGCAAGCAAGGCATACTGTTGCCTGGCACCAATGCCCAGCAGCTCAACCTCTCCGACGAGGTGATCGCCGCCGTCGAGGCTGGCCAGTTCCATATCCACCCGGTGGATCACGTGGAAGAGGCCATCGAGCTGCTGACCGGTTGCGTCGCCGGCGAGCCCGACATGCCGGATACCCTGTTTGGCCGGATCCAGGATCGGCTGGACGAACTCAACGGCACGACAGCCAGGAGCGGCGTGCTGCGCCGTTTGCTTGATCGGCTTCTCGGCCATTAATAAAGTGATCGGAGTTGTTTGGCGAACAACTGTAAGCTAAATTGGCCCGGCTTTGACCCATATGAAGGATAAACAGCGTGACCCTAGACAACGACACCACTGCTCCCCGCCTCTCCCTGTGCGAACAGGGCAAAGAGTCCTTTACCCGTGAAGAGCTGCTTGCCTGCAGCCGTGGGGAACTGTTTGGTGAGGGTAACAGCCAGCTGCCCGCCCCCAACATGCTGATGATGGATCGCATCGTCAAGATCAATGACCACGGTGGCGAGCATGGCAAGGGCGAGATCCTGGCCGAACTCGACATCACTCCGGATCTCTGGTTCTTCGACTGCCACTTCCCCGGCGATCCCGTCATGCCAGGTTGTCTGGGTCTGGATGCCATGTGGCAGCTGGTCGGTTTCTTCCTGGGCTGGAAAGGCGGTCCGGGCAAAGGACGTGCGCTGGGGGTTGGCGAGGTCAAGTTCACCGGCCAGATCCTGCCGACGGCCAAGAAGGTCACCTACAAGATCACCTTCAAGCGTGTCATCAACCGCAAGCTGGTCATGGGCATCGCCGATGGCGTGGTAGAAGTGGATGGCCGTCCCATCTACAGTGCCACGGATCTGAAAGTGGGTCTGTTCAAGGACACCACCGCATTCTGATGACTCTGGCTCGTTGCCAGAGAGATAACGTAAAGGGGCCGCAATGGCCCCTTTCCTTTTTGCAATGAGTGATGAAGCAGGTTACTTCATGAAGAGGCCTGAGCCTCGCCCTTCCATGGCGTCGCGCCAACCACCAAGCCAGTGCCCTCTGGCATCCAGGCATTGATACGGACACGCTTCTTTCTGTTTGCCGACTACGCCAGCCTGATAACCACGAGCGCGAGCTCTCTCCAGACGGTCCCGTTTCTGTCTCTTCATCATCTACGACCCTCTTCGTGGAACAAAAAAAGCGACCAGTTTTTCACCGATCGCTTTCATCTTTACCCCAGGGGGGAGGCAGGGTCAAACAAAAAATTTCATGCTATTCAGGCGTTGTGACACAAGATACTGAACCGCATTAATTTTTCATGACACATATTTTTATCGCTGGTAACGACGCAGCCAGGCGAAGGGCAACGCCAGCAGAGTCAGCCAGAACAGGCTGCCACCGCCACCACCGTCACCATCCTGACCGGTCTGGTTGTTGAGCGGGGCATTGCTGACCACATAGCTGGCCGGTGTATTGCCCTGGTAGTCCGCGACAGCGGGCTTCAGCTTGACGGCCACCACGGTGGCATTGCTGCGGTTGTTCAGTTCGCTCTCGCTGTTGTAGCGATAGGCAGTTGCCGCGATAGTGCCATCGCTGCTGATGCCGCTGGCATAGGCGATGTGGTAGTAGTAGCCATTCTGGGCGCACTGCTTGTTACCAGCGTCATCCGTACCACAGATCAAATCGTTGAGGTACCAGCTGTTGGCCGGGGCGGCCGCGTTGAGCAGGAAGGCCTCCTGCATGCGGTTGGTGCCATTGACCACAGGCTGGGTCTGGTGGCGGGAGTCACGCCAGCCAACCACCATGTTGTGGTCGTTGATGGCCGCCGCCTCGGAACCGGAACCGGAGAGCGGCTTGTCCTGCAGGGGCACCACGGCCGAGGTAGTCGGGGTGTTCAGGTTGAAGAGGAACATCTCCACCGGGCGGTTCTGGCCCTTGTTGAGGCGATAGCGCTGGTTGCCGATGACATAGCCATTGTCGTTGACGGCCACCGCCCAGCTGTGTTGCAGCTTGGCGTCGTCCTTGCCTGGCTCCCCTTCCGGCAGCGGAATGATCTTGGTAGCCCCTACGGTGCCGGCACTCAGATCCAGAGTCCAGTAGCTGGCAATGTTGCGGCCATCCAGATCCCCAGACCCTACTTCGCCGCTAGAGCTGTAACCCACACCGTACAGGGTGCCGTTGTACTCGGCAGCGCCGAGCGCGGAGGCCGTCTGCAACACCTCATCACGCTGATGGGCATAGTCGCCGGCCTGGATCAGCGTGTTAAGCGCGCCAGAGCTATTGAGCAACCAGAAGCTGGCCTGGGTATCGACCCCGGGGCAGTAACGGGAATCACCGTACTCGCTGTCGTTCCCCTCGAAACACCACTTGTAGAAGTCGCCGCCTACCTTGTGGCGATATTTGTCGCTTGCGGCAGCCCCGGTCACCAGATACTGACCGTTGTCCAGCTTCTTGATGGCGGTCGGCACGCTCAGGCCATGGGTGCTGGCCGCATCTTTCAGCTCGACCGCATTGCCATCATCGACCACGGCAAAGGCGGTGCGCAGCTTGCCATCCACCTTGTAACCCACCCGATCCGCCGGTGTATCACCCAGCGCGGTCACCAGGCCGTCGGTCTCGCCCAGCTGCACGTAACCTACGTTGCCGCGCTGATCGACGTTATCGAGGAAATCGCGGCGCCACTGATAGGCAAAACCCGGGTTGTCGTTCCAGAAGGATTTGCAGACCGAGCTGGAGAGCATGCAGCCCTGCTCGAAACGGAAACGATCGACCAGGAAGTCGGCAAACCGCACGGTCGAGAAGTACTCGGCCATGTTGTTCTTGGTGTTGATCCCGACGAGGCCGCTGCCGTCAGCGCTGATCGCGCTGGCATAGCCTTTGACTTCGTCGTCAACGATGGTGAAAAAGGAGCTCTGTGCCGCCTGCGCATTGAGGCTGGCGCCGACCAGGATGGCCAGCATGGATAATTGCTTTTTCATCTACTTCCTTAGTCTTGATGTTTCAACGCTTCCAACTCCTCCCAACGGGAGAAGGCGTGTTCCAATGCGGCCTCTGCCGCATTCAATGCATCCAGTTTGGACTGGGTCTGCTCCGCCGGCAGGGAGAAGAAACCGGGATGGTTGATCTCCCCCTGGAGGGCATCGAGTTCCGCTTCCAGCTGCTCCAGTCGTGCAGGCAGATTATCCAGTTCCAGTTGCAACTTGTAAGAGAGCTTTCGTGTTTTTTTCACCGGCTCCGCCGCCTGCACGACAGGCTCTGCCACCTTGGCCGGTGCCGCCTTGGCTGCCAGCAAGGAAGCCTGCTGGGCGCGGGTGGCCATCATGTCGGCATAACCCCCGACATAATCGCTGATCCGCCCATTCCCTTCAAACAGCCAGCAACCGGTCACGGTATTGTCGATGAAACGGCGATCGTGGCTGACCAGCAGCAGGGTACCCGGATAGTCGGTTAGCAGCTCCTCCAGCAGTTCCAGCGTTTCGACATCCAGGTCGTTGGTTGGTTCATCCAGAATCAACAAGTTACTGGGTTTGAGGAAGAGTTTGGCCAAGAGTAGACGGTTTTTCTCGCCCCCTGACAAGGCCTTGACCGGGGTACGCGCCCGCTTGGGCTCGAACAAGAAGTCTTGAAGGTAACCGAGGATGTGGCGGGAGCGGCCGCGCACCATCACCTCCTGCTTGCCCTCCCCCACGTTGTCCACCACCGTCTTCTCGGGATCGAGCTGCTCGCGGTACTGATCGAAGTAGGCCACCTCCAGGTTGGTACCCTGACGCACCGAGCCGCGGCTCGCCTCGAGCTGGCCGAGCAGCAGCTTGATCAGGGTCGACTTGCCGCACCCGTTTGGGCCGACTAGGGCAATCTTGTCCCCGCGCAGCACCTGCAAGTCCAGCCCCTGGAACAGGGTGCGATCCCCGAAGTCCAGGCCCACCCCCTCGGTCTCGAACACCAGCTTGCCGGAGCGGCTTGCCTCGTCCAGCTGCAGCTTGGCCTTGCCCTGCAGCTCCCGACGCTGGGTACGCTCCATCCGCATCGCCTTGAGGGCGCGCACCCGCCCTTCGTTACGGGTACGTCGGGCCTTGATCCCCTGGCGCACCCACACCTCTTCCTGGGCCAGCTTGCGGTCGAACTCGGCGTTTTTCAGCTCCTCGACCCGCAGCCACTCCTCCTTGCCTTGCAGGTACTCGTCGTAGTTACCGGGCCAGGAGGTGATCACGCCGCGATCGAGATCGATGATCCGGGTCGCCAGCTTGTGGATGAACTCCCGGTCGTGGGAGATGAAGACGATGGCGCCACGGAAATCTTTCAGGAACTCTTCCAGCCAGTTGATGGCGTCGATGTCCAGGTGGTTGGTCGGCTCGTCCAGCAGCAGCAGATCCGGGTCGCACGCCAGGGCGCGGGCCAGGGCCACCTTGCGCAGCCAGCCGCCGGAGAGGCTGTCGAGGGTCACGTCGGGGTCGAGATCGAGCAGGGTCAGCACCTGGTTGATGCGGGTCTCATACTGCCAGCCATTCTGGTAGTCGAGCTGCTCCTGCAACTGGCTCATCTTGCGAATGTTGGCATCGGAGGGGTCGGTCGCCAGCGCCATGGAGACGTGGTGATACTGTTTGAGCAGCTCCCCCACCCCGGCCAGCCCTTCGGCGGCATAGTCGAACACGGTGAGTTCGCTCGAGGCAGGGGGATCCTGCTCGAGACGGGTCACTTTCAAGTCCTGCTGCAGCACCAGACGGCCGTCGTCCAGCGGCAGTTCGCCGGCGATCACCTTCATCAGGGTGGACTTGCCCGCCCCGTTGCGCCCCACCAGACAGAGGCGCTCGCCCCGCTCTATGGTGAGTTCGGCCTGGTCGAGCAGCGGGAAGTCACTGAACGACAGGGAGGCGCCGTGCAATGTCAAAAGAGCCATGTTTGTTCCTTGTTGCTTATGAAAAAACGGGCGGCAGACTGGATCTCCCCCCGTTTCATCGTCAAATCGGTATCACCCCTGGCCGCGCAGCCAGGTCCTGAGCTCAGCCAGGGTAAAGGGCCAGCCCAGCTCACGCCCGGCGTCATCGCAGAGCACCGGGATCCGCACCCGGTAGGCCGCGAGCCAGGCATCATCCTCCAGGATGTCGCAGCGGCGGGTCTCCCCGGCCAGCCCGGCCTGTTCCACCAGCGCCCAGGCCTGCTCGCACAGGTGGCAGCCGTCGGTGTGAAACAGGGTCAGCATCAGCCTTGCGCCTCGGCGTGGGTGATGATCCAGCAGTTGTGGATGTGCTGGTTGCGCTCGAAATCCTTCGGCCGGGTCTTGCCGGTGATGTTCTGTGCCTTGAGGCCGATGGCCTCGAGACCGGCCAGATCCATCTTGAAGTGGCGCTTGTTGTTGGAGAACACCAGGGTGCCACCTGCAGCCAGCAGGCGCTTGAGGTGCTGCATCAGCAGCAGGTGATCCCGCTGCACGTCGAAGCTCTCGTCCATCCGCTTGGAGTTGGAGAAGGTGGGCGGATCGATGAAGATGAGGTCGTACTGCTCGTCCGCCTCGGAAAGCCACTTCAGGCAGTCGGCCTGCACGAACTTGTGCTCACGGCCCACCAGCGAGTTCAAACGCATGTTGTCCTGCGCCCAGGTCAGGTAGGTGCGCGACATGTCCACCGTGGTGGTTTCGCTGGCACCGCCAAGCCCCGCGTGCACGGTGGCACTGCCGGTGTAGGCAAAGAGGTTCAGGAAGCGCTTGCCACGGGCCATCTCCCCCAGCATGCGACGGGTCTGACGGTGGTCGAGGAAGAGACCGGTGTCCAGGTAGTCGTAGAGGTTGACCCACAGACGGGCGCCGTACTCCTGCACTTCCATCCGGTGCTGCTCTTCGGAGAGCTTCTGATATTGCTGCTTGCCTTCCTGACGCTCGCGCACCTTCAGGATCACCTTCTCGCCATCCATGCCGGTCACCTTGATGGCGGCCTGGACCATGTCGAGCAGGCGCTGACGGGTCTTCTGGGCGGGGATATCCTTGGGCGCCGCGTACTCCTGCACCACCAGATAGTCCTGATAGCGGTCGATGGCGGCGTTGTATTCCGGCAGATCCGCGTCATAGAGACGGTAGCAGTCGAGATTCTCTTTCTTCGCCCACTTCTCGAGGGCCTTCAGATTCTTGCGCAGCCGATTGGCAAAATCCTGGGCCACCTCTTTCTGGGAGGCGACGGAGTCCAGCGCGATCTGGTAGTTGCGCAGCTGGCATTCCAGTGCCCCGTTGAACAGACGGTACTGTTTGTCGGCGCGCAGGCGCAGGCAGCTCAAGAGCTCCGGCGAGGCGGAGAGGATGGTGACCTTCCACCCCTGGAAGCTGCGACGCAGAGCGTCGCCCAGAGCCTGGTGCACTTCCAGCAGGGCCGGAAACTCGCCGAGACGCTCGCCATAGGGCGGGTTGGAAATGAGCATGCCCACCTGACGGGTCTCCCCTTCCGCGGCCATGGGCAGCGGGTTTTCCAGGGCGGTCGCATCGGCCTGCTTGAAGGTGATGAGGTGAGCTACGCCGGCCGCTTTCGCGTTGTCGCGCGCCTTCATCAGCACGCGGGCGTCCGCATCGCAGCCGAACAGCTTCACTTCACAGCGCTGCATGCCGCGCTTGGCGCGCACTTGCGCCTCCATCATCAGGCTCTGCCACAGTTCGCTGTCGTGCTGCAGCCAGCGATCGAAACCGAAGCGCTCCCGGCGCAGGGCCGGCGCCATGTCGGCGGCGATGAAAGCCGCTTCGATCAGCAGGGTACCGGAGCCGCACATGGGGTCCATCATAGGCTCGCCGGCCCAGCCGCTACGGGCAATCATGGCCGCGGCCAGGTTCTCCTTGAGGGGAGCCTCACCGGTGCCCTGACGGTAGAAGCGCTGGTGCAGCGCGGGGCCTGACAGGTCCAGCGTGATGTTGGCCTTGCCCTTGCCCAGATGCGCCATGATGCGAATGTCCGGGGATCTCTTGTCCACGTCCGGGCGCACATGTCCGCGTTTGGTGAAGCGATCGACGATGGCATCCTTGATCTTGAGCGCCCCGTACTGGGTATTGCGAATGGAAGCGTTGGTACCGGTAAAGTCCACGGCTATGGTGGCGGTGCCGGAGAAGTGCTCCTCCCAGGGAATGGTGTGGGCCCCCAGATAGAGGTCCAGATCGTCGTTCATCTGGAATTCGGAGAGCACCAGCACGATGCGGGAGGCAAAACGGCTCCACAGACAGGCCTTGTAGCCGACGGCCAGCTCGCCCTTGAAGTGGACGCCAGCCACGGTCTCACGGACCTGCTCCGCGCCCAGGTTGGTCAGCTCGACGGCCAGCAGGTTTTCCAGCCCCTTGGGGCAGGTTGCAAAAAATTCTTTCATCACGCTCACGGGGATGCCATAAAAATAGTGCCGCATTATACCTTATCGGCCCGCACTCGGCACCCGAACCTTGGGCATCACACGAATATTCACGGGAAGGACACGGCAAACTCTCCCCTCCCCCTTGCGGGCGGCAGGATCCGGCAAGAGG
This sequence comes from Aeromonas sp. FDAARGOS 1415, assembly GCF_019048365.1. NCBI lineage: Bacteria > Pseudomonadati > Pseudomonadota > Gammaproteobacteria > Aeromonadales > Aeromonadaceae > Aeromonas > Aeromonas sp. FDAARGOS 1415. Next base: position 3,577,968 of record NZ_CP077363.1, read on the forward strand.
ATCCCTCCCCTAACTGGCATCTGTCTACCATGGCATTCGTAAAGAATTTGAAAATCTTGTCCGGGCCGGACAGAAAACGGTCATGACGACCTGACGAAGGAGAAAGGAGAAATAATTGAACAAGACAGCGGAGCAGCGCTCAAATATCAGACCAATATAACTGGCCTATTCGTCGTCATATAACGAGCCCGGCGTCAGCCGACTTCCCGGAATTGTGTCTGTGCCCGCACTCTGGCTTGCATCCGGTTATTCATCACCTTGATCACGGCGAACCGTGGCAGGATCTTGCTGGTGGTCAGCACCAGTTCATCGGTCAGGTTCAGGCAGACGCTGGCCTGATCCCCGGCTTCGATGATCATGAATTCTCCCCGACCATGGGGCGTATCCATCCACACCAAGGATCCCATTTCCGGCATAAAGTGGGTCGACTGCTCATGAAAGAACCAACTCTGCGGCATCAGGGGTTTATAAAAGCGGCTGACGGCGATGGCATTAAGCACCAGCTGAACCTGATGGGGCGTGCTCCAGTCGAGTTCGGATGCCTTGTCCATCAGCTGATAATAGAGGGCCGCATCATCCACGCAAAAAGGCTGGGTGGTGAAGGAACAGGGAACAAGCTGTCGACCTTTATATTCGGTGGCAAATATCATGCGATCGGATAAATCCAGCATCAGACGATCATCCTGAGCGTCATAATGCCACTGCCAATTGTCATTGGGTTGGATACACATGGAGATGCCCTTATCTAAGCGGTTACTCGACTTTATTCCATGTCGAGAAATTGAGCAACTTTAAATAAGGGCAGTCGATTACTTTTTAAATATGGGTAACGATTTCTTTCACCAGACTCGGGCCCTTATAAATAAAGCCACTGTAAATCTGGACAAGACTGGCACCCGCCGCCAGTTTCTCCCGAGCGGCCATGGCGCTGTCGATACCGCCCACCCCGATGATGGGCAGCGCGCCATCGAGTGCCTTGGCCAGCTGGCGGATCACCTCGGTGCTCTTGTGCTGTAGAGGACGACCGCTCAGACCACCCGCTTCCCCGGCATGGGGCATGTCGTAAATCATGTCGCGCTCGAGGGTGGTATTGGTGGCGATGACTCCATCGATGCCATTCTTGACCAGGGATGTCGCGACCTGGTTAATTTCATCCTGGGAGAGATCCGGGGCAATTTTAACGGCGAGCGGCACATACTTCTTATATTTTGCTGCCAACTCCTGTTGGCGCTGCTTCAGTGCGGCCAGCAATTCGTCCAGTGCGTCACCGTATTGCAATTGACGCAGCCCAGGGGTGTTGGGCGAGGAAATATTGACGGCAATATAACCGGCGTGCTCATACACCTTGTCCATGCAGATCAGATAATCGTCCTTGCCCTGTTCGATGGGGGTATCCTTGTTCTTGCCGATATTGATGCCGATGACCCCCTGATATTTGGCCTCCTTGACCCTGGCCACCAGATGATCGACCCCCTTATTGTTGAACCCCATCCGGTTGATGATCCCCTCGGCCGGAATAACCCGGAACAGCCGCGGCTTGTCATTGCCACTCTGGGGCTTGGGGGTCACGGTACCGACTTCAATAAAGCCAAACCCCATGGCCCCGAAGGCATCGATACACTCCCCGTCTTTATCCAATCCTGCGGCCAGCCCCACCGGATTGGCAAAATTAAGCCCCATGACGGTGACGGGGCGTTTTGGCAGGGTGTTGCGGAAGAAACAATCAAGCGGGGTACCGAGAAGGCGGGGCAAATATTTGATGGAGAGATCGTGAGCCTGTTCCGGATTGAGTTTGAACAGGAAATGCCTGGCGAGTGGGTACAGCATGCTTGCTCCTTAAAAAAAGCCCCGGCAACTGGCCGGGGCTTTTGGGGTTATGCCGAGGTTCGGCAATTCAACTGGAGCAGGTTCAACTCTCGCAAGGCCACCGAGAACTTGGCGAACTCGTGGGTGCTGGTAGTCTTGAAGTCGGCCAACATGTGGGTCCAACGGGACAAGAGCTGCTCATGCTCCGAAATCCAGTCGGCCAGTATGGTAGCGCATTCTCCCTGCTCTTTGCACCCTTCCAGTACCACGGAAGTGAGGCTGCGTTGTTGCCAGTCCAGATCCTCGCGGAAGGAGGAGCGCGCCATCGCCTGCCAGTGGTTGCCCACAGGCTGATGGTTGATCTGCTCGAGGAACCAGTGCAGATCCAGCTTGGCACCGAGACGGTAGTAGACGTTGGCGGCGCGCAGGATGTCAGTCTTGTGCTCCGCGGCGATCTGAGCCAGATCCAGGCAGGAGAAGAGGCTGCTCATGTGGGCCACCTGACGGGCGATATGCTCGGGAACCGCTCTGGCCACCAGGGCGGCGACCGCCTGCTGGTGCTCGGCCACTTCGCTCTCGTCCATCACCTCGTAGAGATGCTCGGCCAGGGTCTCGAAGGCCGGGCGGAAGAAGGCGATGTTCTCGCCGATGCTCCAGCTGCGGTTGCGAGCGCGCAGGAACCAGCGGGTGGCGCGGCGCACGATGCGGCGGCTGTAGAACATCAGCTCGAGCTGGGTGTTGGCATCCACCTGATTGTCACACCCTTCAATGTCACGCCACAGGGTATTGAGGCCGAACACTTCCCGGGCCATGGCGAAGCAGCAGGCCACTTCCGCCACCGAGGCACCGGTCTCGTCCTTCATCCGGCTGGCGAAGTTGAGCCCCATGTCGTTGACCAGCATGTTGGCCACCCGGGTCGCGATGATCTCGCCGCACAGCGGATGCTGGGCAAGGGCCGCGCCGAACTGCTGCTGCAGCTGGGCCGGGAAGCTGGTCACCAGCATGTTGGCGAGGAAGGGCTCGTCGGTCACTTCCGGGCAGTTGAGCTGCTCTTTGAGCACCATCTTGCCGTAGGCCACCAGCACCGCCAGCTCGGGTCGGGTCAGCCCCTGCCCTGCCGCCATCCGCTCGGAGAGCTCCTCGTCGGAGGGGAGGAACTCGAGACCGCGGTCCAGCTTGCCTTCCCGCTCCAGCCCCTGGATGAAGCGCTGCTGCTCCTTGAGCTGCTCGTCGCCACGGAACGCCGTGACCGAGATGGACTGGGACTGGCGATAGGCGTTGGTGATGACCACCTGCGCCACCGCATCCGTCATCTCGTAGAGCATCTGGTTGCGCTGCTTGAGGGTCAGATCCCCGGCGGCCACCAGCTGGTTCAGCAGGATCTTGATGTTCACCTCGTTGTCGGAGCAGTCCACGCCGCCCACGTTGTCGGTGAAGTCGGTGTTGATGCGACCGCCCTGGCTCGCATACTCCACCCGGCCGAGCTGGGTGAAGCCCAGGTTGCCACCCTCGCCCACGATGCGGGCACGCAGGTCACGACCGTTGACCCGCAGCACGTCGTTGCTGCGATCCCCGACGTCGGCGTCGCTCTCGCGGGCACTCTTCACATAGGTGCCGATGCCGCCGTTCCAGAGCAAGTCCACGTTCAGGCAGAGCAGGGCCTTGATCAGCTCGTTCGGTGCCATGCTGGCCTTGTCGGTGCCGAGCAGGGTCTGCATCTCGGGGCTCAGCTTGATGGACTTGGCCGAGCGCAGGAAGATGCCGCCCCCCTTGGAGATGAGCTCGCGGTTGTAGTCATCCCAGCTGGAGCCCGGCAGTTCGAACAGGCGCTGGCGTTCGACGAAGCTCCTGGCCGCATTCGGGGTCGGGTCGACGAAGATGTGCATGTGGTTGAAGGCGCCCACCAGCTGGATGTGCTCGGAGAGCAGCATGCCGTTGCCGAACACGTCGCCGGCCATGTCGCCTATGCCCACGCAGGTGAAGTCCGTGGTCTGACAGTTGACGCCGATCTCGCGGAAGTGGCGCTTGACCGACTCCCAGGCGCCGCGGGCGGTGATGCCCATCTTCTTGTGGTCATAGCCGACCGAGCCGCCGGAGGCAAAGGCATCGCCGAGCCAGTGGCCATATTCCAGGCTGATTTCGTTGGCAATGTCGGAGAAGGTCGCGGTGCCCTTGTCGGCCGCCACCACCAGGTAGTAGTCATCCTCGTCGTGGCGTACCACGGATTTCGGCGGGATCACCTCACCCTTGATGATGTTGTCGGTGACGTCCAGTAGACCGCGGATGAACAGGCGGTAGCAGGCCTTGCCCTCTTCCTGGATGACGGCACGGGACGCACCCGCCGGCATCTGCTTGCAGTAGAAGCCGCCCTTGGCGCCGACCGGCACGATGACGGTGTTCTTCACCTGCTGCGCCTTCACCAGACCCAGCACCTCGGTGCGGAAGTCTTCCTTGCGATCGGACCAGCGCAGGCCGCCACGGGCCACCTTGCCCCAGCGCAGATGCACCCCTTCCACCCGCGGGGAGTAGACGAAGATCTCGAACTTCGGCAGCGGCAGCGGCATGTCGGTGATGCTGGAGGGGGCCAGCTTGAAGGAGATGTAGGGCTTGATGTTGCCCGCACCGTCCGGCTGGTAGTAGTTGGTGCGCAGGGTCGCGTCGATCATCTCCACGTAGCGGCGGATGATGCGATCGTCGTCCAGGTTGGCGACCTGATCGAGCTTGGCGGCGAGCTGCTCGTGCAGCTTGGCCTGTACCTTGGCGTCCTGCTTGCCGGCCGGATCCAGGCGTTGCTCGAACAGGGTGAACAGCAGCTGGGCGATATTGGGATAACGGGTCAGGGTCTCCTCGATATAGGACTGGCTGAAGGAGACGCCGGTCTGGCGCATGTATTTGGCATAGGCGCGCAGCACAGAGACCTGGCGGCCGCTGAGGCCGGCCCCCAGCACCAGGCGGTTGAAGCCGTCATCTTCCAGGGTCTTGTTCCAGATGGCGGCGAAGGCCTCCTGGAAGCGCTGCTGGCTCTGCTCCAGATCGAACGGCTGTTCGCCGCGCAGCAGCATGGAGAAGTCGAGGATCCAGAATACCTCGCCGGTCGGGGTGCGCACCTGATAGGGAGTCTCGCCGATGACGCGCAGCCCCATGTTTTCCAGCATGGGCAGGACGTCGGAGAGGTGGATGGGCTCGGTGCGGTGGAACAGCTTGAGGCGCACCCGGCGATCGTTCTCCTCCTCCTGGGCGCGGTAGAACAGCATGCCCAGGGGCTCGGCTTCACTCAGGCCATCGAGGGCCATGATGTCTGCCACGGCGGAACCCGGCAGCACGTCTTCCTTGTAGGCACGGGGGAAGGCTGTGCTGAAGCGACGGCGCAGTTCGTTGCCGCGGGCCTCGCCATAATGGGAGAGCAGCACGGAATCCAGACGGTCATCCCAGCTGCGGGCCGCTTCGATCAGGTTGTTCTGTACTTCGTTCACATCCACATCCACGTTGTTGTTGTTGACCCGCACTATGTAGTGGGTCCGTGCCAGCACGCCCTCGGTGAAGTAGACGTTGAACTCCACCTCTTCGCTGCTGCCGAAATACTTTTGCAGGATCTGCTGGGTCTTGATGCGCAGCGCCGTGTTGTAGCGCTCCTTGGTGACATAGACCATGCAGGAGAAGAAGCGGCCGTAAACGTCGCGGCGCACGAACAGACGCAGCATGTCGCGCTCCTGCATCTCCAGCACGCCGAGGCCGGTGGCCAGCAGCTCCTCTTCACGGGCCTGGATCAGCTCGTCGCGCGGGTAGGTTTCCAGCACGTTCAGCAGCGCCTTGTAGGCGTGAGAGCCCTTCTCATGACCGGAGGCGGCCATGATGCGCTCGAGGCGGTGGCTGATGAGGGGGATCTGGGTCGCGCTGGTGTTGTAGATGGAGGAGGCATACAGACCGATGAAGCGATCTTCCCCCACCACCTTGCCGTGCTCGTCGAAGCGCTTGATGCCGATGTAATCCACATAGGCCGGGCGGTGCACCCGGGACTTGCTGTTGGACTTGGTGAGGATCAGCAGGTCGGAACTCAGGGCGGCGTGGCGGGCGCTGGCCGGCATGGTGCCCAGGCGCTGCCCCTCGTCCTTCATGGAGTTCTTCATCAGACCCAGGCTGGAGTCCGGCTGGGGCAGGATCTCGTGATCCCCCTCCACCGCCTTGACGTCATAGCGGCGATATCCCATCAGGGTGAAGTTGTGAGCGGCGACCCATTTCAGGAAGGCGACGCAGGAGTCCACCTCGGCCTTGCTGACCGGGTGCTTGCGTTTGGGCAGCTCGTCGATGATCTCGTTCAGGCGCGCCAGCATGGGCTGCCAGTCCCCCACCGCCAGGGCCACTTCCCGCGCCACCGAGTTCAGCTCGGCGGTCAGGGCCTCCATCTCCTCTTCAGTGGTCAGGTGGTCGATCTCGATGAGGAAGGCGGTCTCTACCGAGGTCTGGGACGCCGTGTTGTCCAGATCCAGGATGGCGCTGATCTTGCCCCCTTCGCTGCGGATCAGGTGCAGCGGCTGGTGCAGCATCATGTGCGCCGTGATGCCACGACGCTTGAGCGCCATGCGGATGGAGTCCACCAGGAAGGGGGAATCCTGCAGGATGATCTCGACGATGGTATGGGGAGATTGCCAGCCGTGACGGGTCAGCTCTGGGTTGTAGACCCGGATGTAGGGGTCGGTGTCGGTACGCTGATTGAGGGCATTCCACAGGCTGAGCGCCGCCCCGTAGAGATCGCTGTCATTGCGATCGTGCAGGTCGGTGCTGGCCATGTTGCCGTAGAACTTGGCGACGAAGCATTCGACCAGGGAGGCACTGTTTCTGGGCAATTTCTGATGGATCAGGCTGAGAACGTTTTCGAGCAGAACTGAGGTAGGGGCGTCTTTCAATGCCATTGCTAGTTTCCTTATCGGACGACATCACAGACACGGCGACATCCACCCTGGATGCCCACCGGTACAGAGTTGCAGCGAGTGTAATGTCTTGGATCAAGGAAGGCGAGCAAAGGTGATAACGGGATGTTAAAAACAAGGGGCAGATCACGGCTTGGGTTGTGATAAATTTTGCCAAGTTGGCAAAAATCAGAAAATCACACTGGATGATGCGAGATTTGCCGGATAGATAGTGACTTTAAGCAGATAATTACCCGGAAAAATGTTCAAGTTTTGTTAATTTATGCGTTCCAGGGAAATGAAGCGATGATCGTCCTGGGTTGTCAGCCGAAAGTAGCCATAAACCCCGTCCTGTGACACGAAGCCACGGAACTTCTCCAGCCCCAGCTCCAGGGTCAGCCCCTGCTCGGTGCGCACCACCAGCCGCCTGACATGCCCCTGATACATCAGCATGATCTCGTCCCGGCCGAGGGCCAGCCGAAATGTGTATTGCCTCATTGCTCCTCCACTCTCTGTATTCCATGTAAAAACGGGCAGGAGAGCCTGACTCCCCTGCCCGCCATCAGGACGCTTACTGGGCCAGCGCCTTGCTCACCTTCTCGAACAGATCCCGTGCCAGGCCGTCCAGGTTCGCCAGGCGGGTCAGCTCGGCGCGGACAAGCGCCTTGCGCCCCTCATCGAGCCGCTTGAACTGGATGAGCGGGGTGATGAGGCGGGACGCCACCTGGGGATTGACCTCGTTGAGCTCGATCAGAAGATCGGTCAGGAAGCGGTAGCCGCTGCCATCCACGGCGTGGAACTGCACCTGGTTGCTCATGGCGAAACTGCCCACCAGCGCCCGCAGCCGGTTCGGGTTGCGGATGCTGAAGGTCGGGTGGGCCATCGCCTGCTTCACCTCGCCGAGCACGTCGGCGGCGGGTTTGCTGCCCACCAGACGCAGCCAGTTGTCCAGCACCAGACCATCGTGCGCCCACTTGCCCTCGAAGTCGGCAAGGAGCTCGGCACGGCACGCCAGCAGGTGGCCGTTGGCGACCTGCAAGGCGGCCAGGGTGTCGGTCATGTTGTCGGCACGGCTGTACTGCTCCCGCACCAGGGCGTCGGCCTGCATCGGATCCAGGGCCGCCAGGTAGCCGAGTACCACCCCCTTGAGGGCGCGCTTGGCCATGTCCTCATGCACCACCCGGTATGCCGGCAGGCGCAGGCTCTCGTAACAGGTCAGCAGCGCAGCGCCGAAGCCTTCGGCCAGCGCACGCTGGATCTCGCCGCGCACCCGATGGATGGCGTCAATGTCGGCCACGTCGAACAGCTCGGCCAGGGTTGCCTCTCCCGGCAGCGCCAGGATCTCCGCCTTGAGGGCGGGATCCAGGGCCCCGTCCGCCAGAATGCCCTCAAAAGCCGCCAGCAAGGTTTGGGAGAGCGCGACCTCCTGCCCCTGCTGCACCCGGGCAACACCGTCGATCACCGCCTTGTTGATCAGCATCTGGGCGGCATCCCAGCGGGCAAACTCGTTGCGCGCAAAGCGCATCAGGAAGGCGAGCGCCTCGTCGCTGTAGTCAAAATGCAGCTTCACCGGCGCGGAGAAGTCCCGCAGCAGGGAGGGCACCGGCTTGACCGGCACTTGATCGAATTCGAACGTCTGCTGTGCTTCCAGCACGTTGAGGACGTTGCCGATGGCCTTGCCCTCGTACTGCAGGGCGATGACGGCACCTTGCTCATCATAGAGCTCGATGTCGAAGGGAATGTGCAGCGGCAGCTTTTGCGGCTGATCCTGGGTCGGCGGGGTGTGCTGGCGCACGTGCAGGCGGTAGACGCCGCTGGCGGCATCATACTCGTCGGTCACGGTGAGCTCGGGGGTGCCGGACTGGCTGTACCAGCGGCGGAAGCGGCCGAGATCCACGCCGGAGGCATCCTCCATCGCCTGCACGAAGTCGTCACAGGTGGCGGCCGAGCCGTCGTGGCGCTCGAAGTAGAGGCGCATGCCCGCCTGGAAGGCGTCTTCGCCCAGCAGGGTGTGCATCATGCGGATCACTTCAGAACCCTTTTCGTAGACGGTCAGGGTGTAGAAGTTGTTCATCTCGATCACCACATCCGGGCGGATGGGGTGCGCCATGGGACCGGCGTCTTCGGCAAACTGCGGGCCTCGCACGGTGCGCACGTTGTTGATGCGGTTGACCCCGCGCGAACCCAGATCGGAGGAGAACTCCTGATCCCGGAACACCGTCAGCCCCTCTTTGAGGCTTAACTGGAACCAGTCACGGCAGGTGACCCGGTTGCCGGTCCAGTTGTGGAAGTATTCGTGACCGATCACCCGCTCGATGCCGTGGTAATCGCCGTCGGTGGCGGTGGCCGGGTTGGCCAGCACGAACTTGGAGTTGAAGATGTTGAGCCCCTTGTTCTCCATGGCGCCCATGTTGAAGAAGTCCACCGCCACGATCATGTAGATGTCGAGGTCGTACTCGAGGCCGAAGCGCTGCTCGTCCCAGCGCATGGAATTGATGAGGCTCTCCATGGCAAAGCCGGCTCTGTCCAGGTTGCCCTTGTCCACGAAGATCTCGAGGGCCACCTGGCGGCCGCTTTTGGTGACGAAGTGGTTGCGCTCCACGTCGAAATCCCCCGCCACCAGGGCGAAGAGATAGCTCGGCTTGGGGAAGGGATCCTGCCACTGCACGAAGTGGCGGCCACCGTCCAGATCACCGCTCGCCACCTTGTTGCCGTTGGAGAGCAGATAGGGGTACCTGGCCTTGTCGGCGCTGATGCGGGTGCTGTAACGGGCCAGGATATCCGGCCTGTCCATGTAATAGGTGATTCGACGAAAGCCCTCCGCCTCACACTGGGTGCAGTAGGCTTCGCCTGACTTGTAGAGCCCTTCCAGCGCCGTGTTGGCGGCTGGGTTGATGTCGGTGACTATGGTCAGCACGCACTCGGCGGGCAGATTGAACAGGGTCAGGCTGCCCTCCCCCTGCTCGTACTGGCTGAAAGGAACGCCATCCAGGCTGATGCTGACGAGGTCAAGCCCCTCGCCGTCCAGTACCAGGGGCTCGTTGTGAGCACCGTTGCGGCGCAGCCGCGAGATGGCAGTGACCCGGGTCAGGGGCTCCTGCAACTGGAAATCGAGGTCGATGCTGTCGCACCAGTAGAAGGGAGCCCGGTAGTCCTGGCGATATTTGGCCGTCATGGCCTGGGAGAGATCGGTCATTATTGTGTGCTTCCACGCTTTGTTATTGACGTGTCAGAGGCTGTCACAAGGCTCGGACAGGGTCAAATAGTTTGCATTCAGGCAAAAGAAAGGGCGACCTGAGTCGCCCTTGTCAATCAGCATGGCATGGCCATGATCAGCTCTTCTTGCTGAGACTGGCCAGATCCGCCGTGATGTTGGCCGCTTCGACCTGATACTCGTCGGGCGCCTCGAAATCGGCGGGCAGTTCATCCAGGCTCTTCACCTCAGGCTTGCCAAGACGGGTCAGACGTTCGTTGGCTCGCGCCAGCGCCTTCTCGTCCTGCTTGGCCTGTTCGGCCAGCCGCTCGGCTTCGTTCAGGGAAACCGACTTCTTGTCCTTCTCCGCCTGATACTCCTTGATGTCCTGCAGCACGTAGGCGAACTCCGGATCCTTGATGATCCGCGCCTCGTGTGCCGACTTCAACCTGGGCAGCATGCCGGAGAAATCACCCAGCTTGTCGTAACTCGCCGAGGCGATCTTGTCCCAGGGCAGGGCGTTGAACTCGCGGCTCTCCCCCGTCTCGTCCGGCGCCACCGCCGTCGGGAAGGCGATGTCAGGCGCCACTCCCTTGTTCTGGGTGCTACCGCCATCGATGCGGTAGAACTTGGCGATGGTGTACTGGACGTGGCCAAGCGGCTGCTCGTAGAAGTCGTACACCTTGGCCAGGCTGCGATGCTGCTGCACCGTGCCCTTGCCGAACGAGTTCTCGCCGAGGATCAGGGCGCGGCCGTAATCCTGCATGGCGGCAGCGAAGATTTCGGAGGCCGACGCGCTGTAGCGGTCGATCATCACCGACATGGGGCCGCCGTAATAGACGTTGCCGTCGTCGTCACCGTTGACGGTGATGCGACCCATGTGATCACGGATCTGCACGACCGGGCCGCTGGCGAAGAAGAGACCGCTCAGGGCGGAGGCTTCCGTCAGGGCACCGCCGCCGTTGCCGCGCAGATCCACGATGAGACCGTCGATCTTCTGCTTGTTGAGGCTGGAGAGCTCCTTGATCACGTCGTCGTGCAGGTTGACGTAGAAGCTCGGGATCTCGAGCACGCCGATCTTCTTGCCTTCGGCGGTGATCACCTTGGACTTGGCGGCCCTGTCTTCCAGGCGCACCTTGTCACGGGTCAGCTCCACCAGCTCGGTCTTGGCGCTGGCGCCCTTGCCGCGCTGGATCTCCAGCTTCACCTTGCTGCCTTTCGGGCCCTTGATGAGCTCGACCACATCGTCCAGACGCCAGCCGATCACGTCGACGATCTTGCCGTCGTCCTGCCCCACCCCGGTGATCTTGTCATCGGGCTTCAAGTGGTTGGACTTGGCGGCCGGACCGCCGGGCACCAGGGAGCGGATGACGGTGAAGTCATCCTCCGCCTGCAGCACGGCACCAATCCCTTCCAGCGAGAGGTTCATCTCGGTGTTGAAGCGATCGGCGCTGCGCGGCGAGAGATAGCTGGTGTGCGGCTCGATGGCACGGGCGAAGGAGTTCATGAAGAGCTGGAACACGTCCTCGCTCTCGGTCTGGGACATCCGCTTGATGGCGTTGTTATAACGCTTGCCAAGCAGCTCCTTGATCTCGGGCCACTCCTTGCCGCTGAGTTTGAGGCTCAGGGCATCGAACTTGACCCGCTGACGCCACAGCTCGTTGAGCTCGGCTTCATCCTTGGGCCAGGGAGCCCCTTCCCGATCGAAGACGTAATTGTCTTTCTGGGTAAAGTCGAAGGGGGTGTCGAGCAGCTTGAGGGCGTATTCGAACCGCTCGTAACGTCGCTGCTGACTCAGGTTGAACATCTCGTAGGCCGGAGCCAGCCGCCCTCGTTCGAGGTCGGTGTCAAAACCGGTACGGTACTTTTCAAAACGGCTGATGTCAGAGGCCAGAAACAGGTTGCGGCTGTAGTCCAGATTCTCCAGATACTTGTCAAAGACCACGGAGGAAAAGGCATCGTCCAGCTTGAACTGTTTGTAGTGGGAGCGGGTAAACAGGTTGGCAATTCGCTTGCTGGCCGTAGCATGTTGGCTCTCCTGAGCCAACACAGGCAAATCACTCTCCTTGAGCACCGGCTCGATGGCCTGCGCGAGCCCGGCGAGCGCCAGGCCACAGGCTACGAGGGAAAAACGAATTACGCCATGCTTCAACATGCGTCTCCTTAGAGAACCAGATGCTCGAACTTGACCCGCAACATCATGCCGGTCTGCAATTGAACCTGTACGTCATCCTTGGTCACTTCCTTGATGGTCGCGGGCACCGGGGACTTGCCCAGCACGACGCGCACGCCCTGATCCACTTTCAGGGTAGCGGCATCCACCTTGACCAGCGGGGCTTCATCAGCCACCGGAGCGGCCTTGGGAGCGGCTTTCGGCTTGTCGGCACGCGGAGCGTCAGCCTTGCGCGGCGCGTTGCGGCGCGGCTGCTTGGGCTTGTCTTCCTTCTCCTTGGTGTTGGTGCGACGGCTGGCGAAGACGCGCTCCTTGCTCTCCTTGAGCGCCTGCTTGGCGTGTTCGATGTGCTCTTCGGTCAGCAGTTCACCCGGGTTGCCGTCCAGATCGACACGGGCCTGGCCAGCCTTGAGGCCATGCAGGTAACGCCAGCTGGAGGTGTATTGACGCAGAGCAGAGCGCAGCATGGTCTTGGAGACTCTCTCGTCGTCGGCAAGACGCGCAGCCAGATCCTGGAAGATGCCAATCTTGAGTGGCTTGGCCTCTCCTTCAGCGATGAAGCAGGCCGGGAATTTCTCGACCAGGTAGGCGACGATCTCTTTACTGTTCTTCAGCTTTTCAGTGTTTTCCATGTATAACCTTGGCTTTCATATAGACGCACGGGCATGCCCGAACACAACAAAGGCCCCATTATAGAGAGCTTGGGACCTTTTGCGAACCATCTAGCAATGACTTAGAGCATGCTTTCCAAAATTTGCACCGTTTCTTCAAGGCCGATCCGGTCTTGTTCATCGAAGCGGCTAAAAATCGGGCTATCGATATCCAGTACCCCGATGATCTGGCCGGCACGGCGCAGCGGGATCACGATTTCCGAGTTGCTGGCACCGTCACAGGCGATGTGCCCCGCGAACTGGTGCACGTCGTCCACCAGCTGGGTCTTGCCCTCGGCGACCGCCGTGCCGCACACCCCGCGCCCGACCGGGATCCGCACGCAGGCGGGCTTGCCCTGGAAGGGCCCCAGCACCAGGGTCTCTCCCTGCAACAGGTAAAAGCCGACCCAGTTGATGTCGGTCAGCTCCTGATTGAGCAGCGCAGAGAGGTTCGCCAGGGTGGCGATCATGTCGGGCTCTCCCTCGAGCAATGCCTGGGCCTGCTGGTTGAGGGTGCGATAAAATGCTTGTTTTTCAATCATGATTAAATGAACTTCACTCCTTGATAATGGATGCAAGGTACCGTCCTGCCCGAAAAATTCAAATCAATTTTCACTTTCCCCCCCTTCCCGGTTCATGACCGGCCGCCCGTTCAGCGGGAAACGCTTAGCGCCAACTGCTGGCGCTGACCACTGTTCCACTCCAGATTGAGCAGCCAGGTCATGGTCGCCGAGGTGCAGGCGCCCACCTGTGCCCTGGCCTGCCAGCCGCCGCTGCCTGCCTCAAACTGCACGGGGATCCGGCCCATGAACATCTCCTTTCCCTCCAGCCAGGCCGCCTTCGGCGCGATGGCCTGCGCGCTACTACCCTGAAGACGCAAGACAAAGTCATGTTCAGGGCGGATCGGCAGGCCGTCGATGCTGACCGTCAGGGTCGCATCGCCCACTCGCAGCGGACAGGGGCTGTGGGACAGATCACAAATCTGATCATTTGTGCCCCTCGAATTCTCGCTTTGGGGGCCCGAAAACCAGGTCCGATAGGCCATCAGGGAGAGCAAAATGGCAAGCACCATGGTCAAGTGCGCGATTTTGCGTGAAGTGAGTCTCTCTTTCATGAAAAAACAACCCTGTAAGGTACTTTAAAAATGTGATTTTCGTGATCTGGCGCATGGCAAAAACTGGCAGGCACGAGACCCGCTGGAGCCAAATATATCACTGTTTGTACTGTTATTTTACCGACCAGTTCAGTATCATTCTCAATGAATTTTCATTTATCCACCTTTTGCTTTTCCTTTTATTAACAGATGTTAACGAAAGGATTTTGCAAAAACGGGGTGAAAATGGCCCTGAACATCTGGGCAAAAACAAACAACAGCATCGGAAGCGGAATACAACGATGAGCCATACAACAAACCACCCTGAGTACAACTACACCGTTGTGCGCCAGTTCACCGTCATGACGATTGTCTGGGGAATTGTCGGTATGTCGGTTGGTGTACTGATCGCAGCCCAGTTGATCTGGCCTGCTCTCAACTTCGATACCCCCTGGCTGACCTACAGCCGTCTGCGCCCCCTGCACACCAACGCGGTCATCTTCGCATTTGGTTGCAGCGCCCTGATGGCCACCTCCTTCTACGTGGTACAACGCACCTGTCAGACCCGGCTGTTTGGTGGCCCCCTCGCCTCCTTCGTGTTCTGGGGCTGGCAGGCGATCATCCTCTCTGCCGCCATCTCGCTGCCCCTGGGATACACCACCTCCAAGGAGTACGCCGAGCTGGAATGGCCGATTGACATCGCCATCGCCGTGGTCTGGGTCAGCTATGCCATCGTCTTCTTCGGCACCCTGGTCAAGCGCACCACCTCCCACATCTATGTGGCGAACTGGTTCTTCGGTGCCTTCATCATCACGGTCGCCGTGCTGCACATCGTCAACAACATGGAAGTGCCGCTCTCCGGCATGAAGTCCTACTCCATGTACTCCGGTGCCATGGATGCCATGGTGCAGTGGTGGTATGGCCACAACGCGGTGGGCTTCCTGCTGACGGCGGGCTTCCTCGGCATGATGTACTACTTCGTGCCCAAGCAGGCCGGACGTCCGGTCTACTCCTACCGTCTCTCCATCGTGCACTTCTGGGCGCTGATCTCCCTCTATATCTGGGCCGGTCCGCACCACCTGCACTACACCGCCCTGCCTGACTGGGCACAGTCCCTCGGGATGGTGATGTCCCTCATCCTGTTCGTCCCCTCCTGGGGCGGCATGATCAACGGCATCATGACCCTGTCAGGCGCCTGGCACAAGCTGCGCTATGACCCCATCCTGCGCTTCCTGATCGTCTCCCTCTCCTTCTACGGCATGTCCACCTTCGAAGGCCCCATGATGGCGATCAAGACGGTCAACGCCCTCTCCCACTACACCGACTGGACCATTGGTCACGTCCACTCCGGTGCCCTGGGCTGGGTTGCCATGGTTTCCATCGGCGCCGTGTATCACCTGATCCCGAACCTGTTCGGCCAGGGCCGCATGTACAGCATCAAGCTCATCAACGTCCACTTCTGGCTGGCCACCGTGGGCACCGTGCTCTACATCGTCGCCATGTGGATTTCCGGTGTGATGCAGGGTCTGATGTGGCGTGCGGTCAACGACGACGGCACCCTGACCTACAGCTTCGTGGAGGCGCTGCAGGCGTCCTATCCCTTCTACTTCGTGCGCTTCCTGGGTGGCTGCTTCTTCGTCACCGGCATGCTGCTGATGGCCTACAACGCCTATCGCACCGTCACTGCGCCCAAGGGTTCCCTGGAACCCGTCGCACAGCCAGCCTGATTTGAAGGGGTCTAACGCATGAGCAACAACAACCGTCACGAAATTTTTGAAAAGAGCGTTCCCATGCTGGTGGTCGGCATCATCTTTGCCATCAGCCTCGGGGGCCTGGTCGAGATCACCCCGCTGTTCTTCCAGAAGCAGACCACGGAGCCGGTGGAGGGCCTCAAGCCCTACACCGCCCTGCAGATGGAAGGCCGCGACATCTTCATCCGCGAAGGGTGCAACGTCTGTCACAGCCAGATGATCCGCCCGTTCCGCGCCGAAACCGAGCGCTACGGCCACTACTCGGTCGCCGGCGAGAGCGTGTGGGAGCACCCCTTCCTGTGGGGCTCCAAGCGTACCGGTCCGGATCTGGCCCGCGTCGGCGGCCGCTACTCCGATGACTGGCACCGCGCCCACCTCATCAACCCGCGCGACGTGGTGCCCGAGTCCAACATGCCCGCCTTCCCCTGGCTCGAGACCAACGTGCTGAGCGGCGAGCTGACCGGCAAGAAGCTGGCCCTGTTCCGGGATCACTTCGGCGTGCCCTACACCGACGCCGACATTCAGGGAGCCGGCGAGGCAGTCAAGGGCAAGACGGAACTGGATGCCCTGGTGGCCTATCTGCAATCCCTGGGTCATGCCCTGAAATAAGGAGTCGGAATATGGATTACGGCACCTTCCGCGGTCTGTACACCCTGCTGCTGATGCTCATCATGATCGGCATCATCGTCTGGGCTTACAGCAAGCGCCGCAAGGCCTCCTTCGACGAGGCCGCCAACCTGGTTTTTGCCGATGACGAGCAACCCAGTGCTGATAACAAGAACGCAGGAGCGAAGCAATAATGAGCACTCTGTTTAGCATTTTTGTGACCGTCATAAGCCTTGGCACCATTCTCGGCTGCTTCCTGCTGCTGGCCTGGTGCATGAAGGACAAGATGGGCGCCGAAGAGGGCAAGCCCATGGGCCACACCTTCGACGGCATCGAGGAGATCAATAACCCGTTGCCGAAGTGGTGGTCCTACATGTTCCTCTTCTTCATTGTCACCGGGCTCATCTACCTGCTCGCCTTCCCGGGCCTTGGCAACTTCAAGGGTCTGCTGGGCTGGCAGAGCTCCAACCAGGACGTTCGCTCCCTGGCGGAATCCAAGGCCGCGGCAGCATCTGCCAAGGCGGAAGGCCGCGCGGTCGAGTACGATCGTGAACTCGCCAAGGCCGATGAGGTCTACGGTGCCAAGTTCCGCGAGCTGACCTATCAGGCGGACGGCAAGAGCTACAAGGAGATCACCGAAATCGCCAAGGATCCGGAAGCCCTGAAGGTGGGTCAGCGTCTGTTCCTGCAAAACTGCTCCCAGTGCCACGGCTCCGATGCCCGCGGTGGTCGCGGCTTCCCCAACCTGACCGACAGCGAATGGCAATGGGGTGGTCAACCCGACCAGATCAAGACCACCATCATGGGTGGGCGTCAGGGGGTCATGGCCGCCTGGGGCGAGATCCTGGGTCAGGACGGGGTGAAGGAGGTGGCCTCCTACGTGCTGAGCCTCTCCGGCCGCAAGGTTGACCTGGTTGAGGCCAAGAAGGGTGAAGCCCGCTTCGCGGTCTGCGCCGCCTGCCACGGCCCGGATGCCAAGGGCGGCATCGCCGTCGGTGCGCCGGATCTCACCAACAGCACCTGGCTGTATGGCGGTTCCCGTCAGGTGGTCGAGCAGACCATCACCCACGGACGTCACGGCGTGATGCCGGCCTGGAAGGATATCCTGGGAGAAGACAAGGTCCACCTGTTGGCATCCTATGTCTATAGCTTGTCCCACCAGGCGCAGTAAAATAAGCAGTAACATGTGATAAGCACGTGATTACTCAGCAAAAAGCCTCGACTCTTCGAGGCTTTTTGTTATCTTGTGTTGGCTGAATTACCGCCATTTCGTTAACCATTTGTTTCGGTAGCACCATGACTCAACCCTGGTATCGCCAATTCTGGCCCTGGTTCATCATCGCCCTCCCCTGCGCCGCCGTGGTAGGCAGCATTGCCACCGCCATCATCGCCAGCCAGGACGGTGTCAATCTGGTGGCGGAAGACTATTACAAGCAAGGCAAGGAGATTAACCAGGATCTCAGCAAGTTCGATCGCGCCGAGGCCCTCGGCATCCGTATCGAGCTGACGGTCAACGACAAGGAGCTGACCCTCAGGCCCCTGTCGGGGGAGATCCCCCCCGGGCAGGCGCTGCGCCTCTCCCTGTTTCACCCGACCCTGGCGGGCCTGGACAGCGAGCATCTGCTGACGGCAGATGGCAAGGGCGTCTACCGCCTGTTGCTGGACAAACCCGTCACCGGCAAGTGGCATATCCGGGTCGATGCCTTCAATCATGAATGGCGCCTGCAAGAGACGGCTCAGCTGCCGACCCGGGCCCCCGTCGAACTCGATCCCAGGGGACGTTGAGCCATGGATGAGCGGCTCACGTCGCCCCGGCAGACACGCCTCCCCCCTTACCTTGCCCACGAGGGCAGCACCAGAGAGGGATGATGACCATGACCGGCTGTTTTCACTGTGGTGAACCGGTTCCCACTGGCAGTAGTTTTACCCTCGAGATCAAAGGCATAGTGCAGCCCATGTGCTGCCCGGGTTGCCAGGCCGTGGCACAGACCATTCTCGAATGCGGTCTCGCCAGTTACTACGAGCACCGCACCGCCCCGGGCAGCAAGGGGGAACTGGTTCCCGCCGAACTGGCCGCCCTCACCCACTACGATCTCGCCGAGGTACAGCAGGACTTCGTCACCGAGGCGGGGACCCTGCGGGAGATCCAGCTCACCGTGGAGGGGCTGACCTGCGCCGCCTGCGCCTGGCTCATCGAACGCCATCTGATGGGGTTTCCCGGCCTGCACTATGTCAACGTCAACACCACCACCCACAGGGCGCGCATCAAATGGGATCCTGACAAGCTCTCTTTAAGCGACATTCTCAAGGGATTTGCCAAGGTTGGCTATCGCGCCTACCCCTTCCAGACCCACCAGCAGGAGGCGATCTACGCCCGCGAGGTGCGCAGCTACATGTTCCGCATGGCGCTGGCGGGGCTCGGCTCCATGCAGGTGATGATGTGTGCCGTGGCGCTCTACATGGACCTCTTCATCAGCGTGGAAGAGGAGTTCATGATCTACTTCAAGTGGATAAGCCTGCTGCTCTCCACCCCCATCATGATCTACTCGGCTCAGCCCTTTTACGTGGGTGCCTGGAGAAGCCTGAAGCAAGGTCACCTCTCCATGGACGTCTCGGTGTCACTTGCGCTGATAGGCGCCTTCGTCGCCTCCATCTGGGCCACGGTTTTCAACACCGGCGAGGTCTATTACGACTCCATCACCATGTTCGTCTTCTTCCTGTTGCTGGGGCGCCTGCTCGAGCTGCGGGCCAGGCGCAAGGCGTCGGAGTCCAGCTCCAACCTGGCGCGTCTGGTGCCCATCATGGCTACCCGCATCGATGATGACGGCGAACACGAGGTGGCGGCCAAGACCCTGCGGACAGGAGACAGGGTCCGGGTGCTGGCCGGGGCCACCCTCCCCGCCGACGGCATCATCCTCCAGGGCCAGGCCAGCCTCAACGAGTCCATGCTGACCGGCGAGCAGCTACCCCTGCTCAAACAGGCGGGGGATCCCGTCTTCGCCGGCACCATCAACACGGACGCGCCCCTGGAGATCCGGGTCAGCCACGCCATCGAGGAGTCCCGCCTCGCCCAGATCATGCGGCTGCAGGATCATGCGCTGGACGACAAGCCCGCCATCGCCCAGCTGGCGGACGTGCTGTCGCGCCACTTTATCCTGGTGCTCTTGCTCATTGCGGCAGCGGTCTGGACCTTCTGGCACTTTCATGAACCCGAGCGGGCGTTCTGGGTCACCCTGGCGGTGCTGGTGGCCACCTGCCCCTGCGCCCTCTCGCTGGCCACCCCGACCGCGCTGACCTCGGCCACCGCCCACCTCACCCGCAGCGGTATCCTGCTGCGCCGTGGCCACGTGCTGGATGTGCTCACCCGCGCCAACCGGGTGGTGATGGACAAGACGGGCACCCTGACCACGGGCAACATCAGCCTGGTGAACGTTCAGCCCTTGGCCGAGCTCGATGACGCCCGCTGCCTTGCCATCGCCCAGGCCTTGGAGGCCTACTCCGAGCACCCCATCGCCCGCGCGTTTCGCAGTCAGCCGGTGGCGGACGGAGTGCTGCTCGCAGCAAGTGACGTCACCCCCGTGATCGGCCACGGCATTCAGGGGCAGATCGAGGGCACCTCGTACCGGGTAGGCAGTGCCCGCTGGCTGGATCTGTCCGATCAAGAGCACGCCGACATGGCAAGCCCGCAGGAGGTGCCCGGGGATCTCGTCGTCTATCTTGCCGACGACCACAGGCTGCTCGCCCGCTACACCCTGGCCGACACGGTGCGTGCCGATGCCGGCGCCCTGATCCAGGCTTTCAGGCAAGCCGGCCTGCAGACCACCATGCTGACCGGGGACGGCTCGGCCCAAGCAGACAAACTGGCCCGCGAACTCGGGGTCGACGAGCTGGTCAAGGGGGTGACCCCGGACGGCAAGCTCGCCTACCTCAAGACCCGGGAAGCGGCCGGGGATATCAGCATCATGGTGGGTGACGGCATCAACGACGCCCCGGTGCTCGCGGGAGCGCACGCCTCTTTCGCCATGGCGGGGGGCACGGATCTCGCCAAGAACAGTGCCGACGCCATCCTGCTGGCCGACGATCTCTCCCGCCTGCTGGCGGCCCGCGCCCTGGCGCTTCGCACCCGCCAGATCATCAAGGAGAACTTCGCCTGGTCCATCGGCTACAACCTGCTGGTGCTGCCGCTGGCGGCGAGCGGCTGGCTGCCCCCCTACCTGGCGGCGGCGGGGATGTCGTTGAGCTCCCTCATCGTGGTCACCAACTCCATGCGGCTCAACCGATGAACCGCTCAGACGGCGGTGCCTCCCCTTTCTGGCCGCAGACATCCAGCCCCCGCCGAGTGGTCATGACCGTTTTCATCACAGGGCCCTTGCCATGAATATAATCTTCGTCCTCATCCCCATCGCCATCCTGTTCGTCATCATCGCGGGCGTTGTCTTCTTCTGGGCCATTCGCTCCGAGCAGTTCGAGGATCTCGACAGGCAGGGATCCAACATCCTGTTTGACGAGGAGCAGCCCGCCCAGCGAGAGAAAAAGTCAGACGATCACGGCGAAGATGATGGCAAACAATCTTGATCTCCTGGGGGCCCTGCTGGTGGGACTGGCGGGCTCCGGCCACTGCATCGCCATGTGCGGCGGCGTCTCGGCGGCCCTCTCCATGGCCATACCCGCCGACCGGCAGCATTTCTGGGGACGGCTTTGCTACCTGCTCAACTACAACCTCGGCCGGATCCTGAGCTATGTGATCGCCGGCGCTCTGGTGGGGGGCTTGCTGGCCACCACCAGCGAGCTGGGGGCAGGCAAGCATGCCCTGGCGGTCCTGCGCGTAATTGCGGCCCTGCTGATGATAGCGCTTGGCCTCTATCTCGCAGGCTGGTGGCAGGGCGTACTGCTGCTAGAGCGTATCGGCGCAAAATTCTGGCCACTCATCAAGCCGCTGGCGGGCAAGTTCATCCCCTTCTCCAGTGCCCTGCAGGCCCTGCCGTTTGGCATGGTATGGGGCTGGCTCCCCTGCGGTCTGGTCTACTCCATGCTGACCTGGAGCGCGGCGGCTGGCTCTGCCGGCGGCGGGGCGCTCATCATGCTCTTTTTCGGCCTGGGTACCCTGCCAACCCTGTTTGCCCTGGGGGGGCTTGCCGATCGGCTGCGCTACTGGCTGACCCTGCGCAGCCTGCGTCTTGGGGGCGCCCTGCTGCTCATGGCATACGGACTTCATACCCTCTGGATCGGGCTGGCATCCTTTTGAAGCCCTATCCAAAACGGATGAGTTGGTGGTAAACTTGTTTGATATAAATCAATTATTCATATGAGCCTATGATCCCGGACAAGAAACCTGGCAGACGTATTCAGAGCGGTGGCTGTGCAATTCATTGCCAGGATTGCAGCATCAGCCAGCTCTGCATCCCCTTCACCCTGAACGACACCGAGCTCGATCAGCTGGACAGCATCATCGAGCGCAAGAAGCCGATCCAGAAGGGCGAAGAGTTGTTCAAAGCCGGCGATGAACTGAAGTCGCTCTACGCCATCCGTTCCGGGACCATCAAGTCATATACCATCACCGAACAGGGTGACGAGCAGATCACCGCCTTCCACCTCGCCGGGGATCTGGTCGGTTTCGATGCCATCCACAAGCAGGCACACCCCTCCTTCGCCCAGGCGCTGGAAACCGCCATGGTGTGCGAGATCCCGTTCGACGTGCTCGACGATCTCTCTGGCAAGATGCCCAAACTGCGCCAGCAGATCATGCGTCTGATGAGCAACGAAATCATGGGGGATCAGGAGATGATCCTGCTGCTCTCCAAGAAAAATGCCGAAGAGCGCCTCGCCGCCTTCCTGCACAACCTGTCGGTACGCTTCTCCGAGCGCGGTTTCTCCGCCAAGGAGTTCCGTCTCTCCATGACCCGGGGCGACATCGGCAACTACCTCGGCCTCACCGTCGAGACCATCAGTCGTCTGCTCGGCCGTTTCCAGAAATCCGGCCTCATCAGCGTCAAGGGCAAGTACATCACCGTATTGGACCACACGGCCCTCGGCATCATGGCCGGTGCCACTCGTCCCCCCTGCGGCTGACCTGCTCTCCGCCCACCTGAATCTCAGCCGGATCTGTTCACCCTGAAATTTGATCCGGCACACCTTCCCGACGCCCCCCTTGGACTAAGCTGTAATGGCTAAAGAGTTGCCATCATTGGCCTTTTTGCCAAGGAGGAGAACATGGTCAAGTACCGAAACATTCTGGTGGTGATCAACCCGGAAGAGGAGCGCCAGATCGCCCTCGAGCGCGCGGTCAAGGTCGCCGAGCTGGAGCAGGGCGCCCAGCTGACCCTGCTCCTGACGATTTACGACTTCTCGTATGAAATGACTGCCATGCTGTCGGCTGACGAGCGGGAAGAGATGCGCCACGGTGTCATCGCCCAGCGGCGGGAGTGGCTCGACGAGATCCTCCAGCCCTACCGAGACAAAGGGGTGGAGTGCGAGGTGAAGGTGCTGTGGCACAACCGTCCCTTCGAGTGCGTCATTCAGGAGGTGCTGGAGCAGCGCCACGATCTGGTGGTCAAGGCGACCCACAAGCACTCCTTCCTGCAAACCTTCATCTTCACCCCGACCGACTGGCACCTATTGCGCAAGTGCCCCTGCCCTGTCCTGCTGGTGAAGGAGGGTCACTGGCAACGGGGTGGCAGCCTCATCGCCGCCATCAACTGCTCGAGCGATGACAAGGAACAGAAGGTCTTGAACGATCGCATCACCCGCGAGGGGATCGCCATCGCCGAACTGCTCGGCGCCAACCTCTATCTGGTCAACACCTACCCGGGGACCCCGGTCAACGTGGCCATCGAGCTGCCCGAATTCGATCCCAACGCTTACAACGACGCCATTCGCAAGCACCATGAAGATCTGCTGCGGGAACACGCCGATCAGTTCGGCATCAACCACATGTGGACCAAGGTGGCAGAAGGCCTGCCCGAAGAGGTGCTGCCGGACATGGCGGACGAGCTCAAGGCCACCCTGATGATCATGGGTTGCGTCGGTCGTACCGGGCTCTCCGCCGCCCTGCTCGGCAACACGGCGGAACACGTGGTCGACAGGCTCAACTGCGATATCCTCATCCTCAAGCCCGACGATTACAGCTGCCCGGTGGATGACAGGCGGCATACTGCATAAGCGTTTCTTGCCCTCCCCCGGGACATGGCTATAATAAGCCGCTTATTTTTGTCCCGGGTTTGAGGCCATGCTAGAAGAGCTTAACGCCAAAGAGAAATACAGTTTCAACAAGCTGCAGAAACGCCTGCGGCGCAACGTGGGCCAGGCCATCGCCGACTTCAACATGATTGAAGAGGGCGACAAGATCATGGTGTGCCTGTCTGGCGGCAAAGACAGCTTTGCCATGCTCGACATCCTGATGAGCCTGAAGGCCAGCGCCCCCATCCATTTCGATCTCGTGGCCGTCAACCTGGATCAGAAACAACCCGGTTTCCCCGAACACGTGCTGCCGGAATACCTGACCTCCCTCGGCATCGACTTCAAGATCGTGGAAGAAGACACCTACTCCATCGTCAAGGAGAAGGTGCCGGAGGGCAAGACCACCTGCGCCCTCTGCTCCCGCCTGCGTCGCGGCATTCTGTATCGTACCGCCCAGGAGCTGGGTTGCACCAAGATCGCCCTCGGCCACCACCGTGACGATATCCTCGAGACCCTGTTCCTCAACATGTTCTACGGTGGCAAGCTGAAATCCATGCCGCCCAAGCTGGTGAGCGACGATGGCAAGAACGTGGTGATCCGACCGCTCGCCTACTGCAAGGAGAAGGACCTGGTGCGCTATGCCGAGGTCAAGGCCTTCCCCATCATCCCCTGCAACCTGTGCGGCTCTCAGGAGAACCTGCAGCGCCAGGCCATCAAGCAGATGATGCAGGAGTGGGATCGTCGCTTCCCCGGTCGTCTCGAGACCATGTTCACCGCCATTCAGGACGTGATCCCGAGCCACCTGCTCGATCACCAGCTGTTTGACTTCAAGAGCATCAACCGCGACTCCGGCATCATCGACGGTGGCGACAAGGCATTCGATCCGCCCGAATTGCCCAAGGCCCCCCTGCTGGACATCGACGAGATGGACATGCTGGACGTGATCGAGGTGCGTTGAGCCCCGTCACCCACAAAAAAGGAGCGCCTGGCGCTCCTTTTTTATTTCGCTACATAAGCATAAACGGATTGTCGCCCTTACCCCTTGTGCAGCCAGGGGGTCAGACGCAGGACTTCTCCCTGCAGTTGCAACTTGCCACCGGCAAACGCTGCCAGCTGGGCGTTGCTGAGAAGCAGCTGCCCTTCCTGCCAGGAGACGGCCTCCTGACGGGCGCCCTCGACCAGGTAGGCCGTCCCTGAAGGCGCCACCAGGGAGAGACGCACCCCTTCCATCTTCGGCAGGAAATACTTGCCGACCATGCCGGCCATTTTGTCGAGCAACTGCTGCATCTGCTGCTGACGCAGGGTGATCTCCGCCAGCGGCATCTCGGGGGTGGCGGGCGCATCGGCCATCACCTGCACCGACATGTCGCAGGCTACGTGCGGCTCGCTGAGCCCGACCACCACGGTCGCCTTGTCGAGGTTGAGATCGTCGTCATAGGGCAGCCGCAGTTCGCTGTCCACCGTGACCTCGGCGGGCACGTCCCTGTCCGGGGTCGAGACCCTGGCCGAGGTGAGCAGGCAACGCTGGCCGTTTTGCTGACTGGTCAGGTAAAAGCCCAGCCTGGCGTGACCGAACTCCCCCTTGGCGAACGTCTTCATCTGGCTGTAGAAGGTGCCGTACGCCAGCTCCAGCGACGGCGCCGCCTGCCCCAGCATGGGAGCCAGCAGCAGCGCGGCCGCCAACCCGTATCGATTCTGCATGTGCCATCCTTTTTCATCGCGCAGCATAGTGCGCCGACATTGGCGACAGCCTGACAACCCTGTCCGTCAGGCGTTGAAGTGATCCGGCCCCTGCCCGCCAGCGTTGTCCGCCACCTCGGTCACCTCCACGGCGACCCCGCACAGATCCCGGTAGAGGATCCCCTTGCAGTTGAAGTAGAGGGGAGCCACCCAGATAAGCCCCAGCCCCATGGGGATGAGCGCCAGGAAGAAGAGCGCCAGCATGATCCCGTGCAGCAGCACTATGCTGGGCCAGCCGCGGGCAAACAGCTTGAGGGAGACCAGAATGGCCTGGGCTGGCGACAGGCCGCGCTCCAGTACCAGGGGGACGGTGAACACCAGCCCCATGCCCACCAAAGCAGAGGGGATGAAGGCCAGCATCACCGGCAGGCCCACCAGTTCGAACAGGGGGCCGAACAGGCTGGTGATGAGGCTGCCGAGCAGGCTCAGGCTGCCCAGACGCAGGAAATGACGGAAGAAGTCGAACACCTGGCCGGGCCGGGCACGGACGCCGACCGACTGTTGCAGCCCCAGCATGTCGAGGGAGGAGGTCATGGGAGACATGATCACCGTGATGAGCAGGCTGAGGATCAGGGCCATGTCCATGTCACCGCCCTCCTGGGCAACATAGGGGGCCAGCAGGGTGTTGCTCAGCAGGATCCAGATTGCCATGACCCCGACGATGGCCAGCGCCAGACCGAAACCGGTGCGCCGGGTCTGTTGCCACGCCTCTTTCAGCACCCCAGGCAAGTCCAGACGGTATCCCTGGCTGAGGGACTGTTCGAGGGTACCACCGATCCGCATTCTATTACTCAATTGACTATCCAACATTCACTGACGACTGATCCAAGGTGGCACATTATAGCGGTTTGACCGGGCATGCGTAGCCGTTTTTCCTGTTATGTTCCGTTCAGAAAGCCATTGATACCAGCGGCAAAAACCCTTGTTCCCCCCTGCTTGGCCCCCGGTGACGACGGGCGTAGGATGACGGCTGGACTCGGCAGACGCCGCGCCTCTCATTCACGGAGTCTTTCCCCTCATCGTTCACACAAGGAGTACGCCATGTCCGAACTGACCCTCTATCTTGCGCCAGGTACCTGCGCCATGGCGGTGCGCATCGCCCTGGTGGAGGCCAACGCCCCGCACCGGATCCAGCGTCTTGACCTCGCCGCCGGCGAGCAGCGCTCCCCCGCCTATCTGGCCATCAACCCCAAGGGCCGGGTGCCGGCGCTGGTGACCGAGCGCGGCGTCCTGACCGAAACGCCGGCGCTGCTGCTCTATGTCGCCCAGCGCTTCCCAGAGGCGCAGCTGGCCCCCCTGGACGATCCCTTCCTGCTGGCCCGCATGCAGGAGGTGCACAGCTTCCTGGCCTCCACCGTTCACGTCGCCCATGCCCACGGGCGCCGGGCCAGCCGCTGGGCCGATGACGCGCAGGCCATCGCCGCCATGCAGGCCAAGATGCCCCGGAACATGCGCGACGGTTTCTCCGAGATAGAGCGCCACTACCTGGCCGGCCCCTGGGTGCTGGGGGAGCGCTTCAGCCTGGCCGACATCTATCTGTTCGTGGTTGCAGGCTGGCTGGCAAGCGATGGGGTGGACATCGCCGAGTTTCCCAAGGTGGCGGCCCATCATGGGCGCATGCTGGCGCGCCCCGCCGTGCAGGAGGCGCTCGCCGTCTGACTCTCTCCTGCAGGCGCCGCGGTTCCTCCCCGGGGCAGCGGTGCCCATGACCAAACGGGTGCTCTTCTGGCACCCGTTTTACGTTTTTCCTGCGCCTCATTGAGATCGTTTTCACATTTTCTTCATCTGTGCCTAGACCCGTTAACGGTTAGCGCCTATCTTTCGCCCCAACGACGCAACCGGTTGCGTAACCGGTTGCCCCGCTCAATATCCGATATGCGGTCACAGACCGCCGAGGTGCTGTATGAAACGAGGCAAGCTGCTCAATGCCCCCCTAAGTGCGCTGGTCGCCCGGATGGGCCACACCGACGAGATCACCGTCTGCGACGCGGGCCTGCCCATCCCGGCCGGCCCCGAGCGCATCGATCTGGCGCTGATGGCGGGCACCCCCAGCCTCACCACTGTGCTGACCGCCCTGCTCACCGACCTGGTGGTGGAGAAGGTGATCATGGCGAGCGAGATCAGGGAGATCAGCCCGGATGCCCACCAGGCTCTGGTGGAGCAGATAGAGGCCCACGCCCTGGCACAGGGCAAGCCCATTGCCATCGAATACTGCCTGCACGAGGCGTTCAAGGCCCGCTCCCGTCAGAGCAAGGCCATCGTGCGCAGCGGCGAGGTCACCCCCTACGCCAACCTGATCCTCTGCGCCGGCGTGGCGTTCTAAGCCTTGAAGGAATCAGTCATGAGTACAACCCCCTCGCCCATTCTGTCGCTCAGCGGGATCGTCAAGACCTTCCCCGGCGTGCGGGCGCTCGATGAGGCAGGCCTCAAGGTCTACCCGGGCCAGGTGATGGCCCTGCTCGGCGAAAACGGCGCCGGCAAGTCCACCCTGATGAAGGTACTGACCGGCATCTATCAGGCCGACAGCGGCACCATCAGTTATCGCGGCCAGCCGGTCCACTTCAAGGGACCGCGCGACTCCCAGGATCAGGGGATCAGCATCATCCACCAGGAGCTGAACCTGCTGCCGGAATTGTCGATTGCCGCCAACATCTTCCTCGGCCGCGAGCCGCGCACCCGTTTCGGCAGCATCGACCACAAGCAGCTTCGGGAACGGGCCAGTGGCCTCCTGGCACGTCTCGGGGTCAAGCACGGGCCGGACACCCGGCTCGGGGATCTATCCATCGGCGAGCAGCAGATGGTGGAGATCGCCAAGGCACTGTCGTTTGATGCCAGCGTCATCATCATGGACGAACCCACCGATGCCCTGACCGACACCGAAACCGAGCAGCTGTTCAAGGTCATCCGCGAGCTGCGCGAGCAGGGCTGCGGCATCGTCTACATCTCCCACCGCCTGAAGGAGATCTTCGAGATCTGCGATCGGGTCACCGTGCTGCGGGACGGCAAGTGGATTGGCGAGCAGGCGGTGAGCGATCTCGACGAAGACAGGATCATCGAGATGATGGTGGGTCGCCGGCTGGAGGAGCAGTACCCGCGCCTGGTGCGCGAGCTCGGCCCGGTCAGCCTGCAGGTAAAAGACCTGGCCGGCCCCGGCGTGCGCGGGGTGAGCTTCTCCCTGCGCCAGGGGGAGATCCTGGGCTTCAGCGGCCTCATGGGCTCCGGGCGCACCGAGCTGATGAAGCTTATCTACGGTGCAAGCCCCATCAGTGCCGGCCAGGTGACCGTGGATGGCCATGCCCTGGCCCCCAGGGGGCCGGCCGATGGCCTGGCCGCCGGCATCGCCTACATCTCCGAGGATCGCAAGGGTGACGGCCTGGTGCTGGAGCTCTCGGTGCGGGAGAACATGAGCCTGTGCGCTCTCGGCGAGTTCATCCGCGGCGGCAAGATTGACGGCCAGGCCGAACGCCAGGCGGTGGGCGACTACGTACGCCTGTTCAACATCAAGACCCCGAGTCAGGACCAGCTCATCAAGCTGCTCTCGGGCGGCAACCAGCAGAAGGTAGCCATCGCCAAGGGCCTGCTGACAAGGCCCAAGGTCCTCATCCTAGACGAGCCGACCCGCGGCGTGGACGTGGGGGCCAAGAAGGAGATCTACCAGCTCATCAACCAGTTCAAGAAGGAGGGGATGAGCATCATCCTGGTCTCCTCCGAGATGCCGGAAGTGCTCGGCATGAGTGACCGCATCCTGGTGATGCACGAAGGGCGCATCAGCGCAGAGTTCAATACCCGGGACGCCAATCAGGAGAAACTGATGGCGGCCGCCGTCGGTAAACAGTGGCAAGCAGAGCAAGAGGCAGCACAATGACAACCCAAACCCTTCCCCGCCGCGGCATCATGAGCAAGGCCTGGTGGATCGAGAATAAATCGCTGGTGGCCCTGCTGGTGCTGATCGGCGTGGTCTCCTTCCTGAGTCCGAACTTCTTCACCGCCGACAACCTGCTCAACATCCTGCGCCAGACCTCGGTCAACGCCATCATGGCGGTCGGCATGACCCTGGTCATCCTCACCGCCGGCATCGATCTGTCGGTAGGCTCGGTGCTGGCCCTGTGCGGCGCCCTGGCCGCCAGCATGGTCGCCATGGAACTGCCCATCATGCTGGTGATCCCTCTCACCCTGGGGGCCGGTGCCCTGCTCGGCGGCGTCAGCGGCCTCATCATCGCCAAGGGCAAGGTGCAGGCCTTCATCGCCACCCTGGTCACCATGACGGCCCTGCGCGGCATCACCATGGTCTACACCGAAGGGCGCCCCATCTCCACAGGCTTCAGTGACGGCGCCGATCACTTCGCCTGGATAGGGACCGGCTACCTGTTCGGCCTGCCGGTGCCCATCTGGCTGATGGCCATCGTCTTCCTGCTCGCCTGGTACCTGCTCAACCACACCCGTCTGGGCCGCTACATCTATGCCCTGGGCGGCAACGAATCGGCCACCCGCCTCTCCGGCATCAATGTGGACCGGGTCAAGCTCGCGGTATATGGTCTGTGCGGTGCCCTCTCCGCCCTGGCCGGCCTCATCGTCACCTCCCGCCTCTCCTCGGCCCAGCCGACAGCGGGCATGGGGTACGAGTTGGATGCCATCGCCGCCGTCGTGCTGGGGGGCACCAGCCTGATGGGGGGCAAGGGCCGCATCATGGGGACGCTGATCGGTGCCCTCATTATCGGCTTCCTCAACAACGCCCTCAACCTGCTCGACGTCAGCTCCTATTACCAGATGATCGCCAAGGCCAGCGTGATCTTGCTCGCCGTGATGATCGATAACAAAAGCAACCGTTAACAAGCCACGCCACACACAAGGAATGAAATGATGAAAAAGCTCAATACCCTGCTCGCCGCCGCCATCATGTCCGTGCTGGGCACCGCCCAGGCCGCCGATCACACCCTGGCGATGGTGGTCTCCACCCTCAACAACCCCTTCTTCGTGACCATGAAGGAGGGGGCCGAAGCCAAGGCCAAGGAGCTGGGCTACGACCTGGTGGTACTGGACTCCCAGAATGACCCGGCCAAGGAGCTCTCCAACGTGGAAGATCTCACCGTGCGCAAGGTAGGCGCCATCCTGATCAACCCGACCGACTCCGAAGCCGTAGGCAACGCCATCCGCCTGGCCAACAAGGCCAGCATCCCGGTGCTGACCCTGGACCGCGGCGCGGCGCAGGGTGAGGTCAAGGCCCACATCGCCTCCGACAACGTGGCCGGTGGCAAGCTGGCTGGCGACTTCATCGCCGAGAAGCTGGGCAGCGGCGCCAAGGTGATCCAGCTCGAAGGGATCGCCGGTACCTCCGCCGCCCGCGACCGTGGCGAAGGCTTCGCCCTGGCGGTCACCGCCAACAAGCTGCAGGTGCTGGCCTCCCAGCCCGCCGACTTTGACCGCACCAAGGGTCTGAACGTCATGGAGAACCTGCTGGCCGCCCATCCGACCGCGCAGGCCGTGTTCGCCCAGAACGACGAGATGGCGCTGGGTGCCATCCGCGCCGTACAGGCCGCCGGCAAAGAGGTGATGATCGTCGGCTTCGACGGCACCGACGATGGCAAGGCTGCCGTGGCCAAGGGTAAACTGGCCGCCACCGTGGCCCAGCAACCGGCCCTGATCGGTGCCATCGGCGTGGAAACCGCCGACAAGGTGCTCAAGGGCCAGGCGGTAGATCAGTCCATCCCGGTCCCGCTGCAAATCGTCAGCAAGTAAGCGCGAGGGGGAGGTTCGCCTCCCCCCTTTCTCCATCAGAGCCTCCCGGCCTGGGCCCACTCAGGCCAGGATGTTCTCAACAAGGGTGATAGGAATGAATCGTCTCGTAGTTCTCGGCAGCGTCAATGCGGATCATGTGCTGCGCGTCCCCCACTTCCCCCGCCCCGGTGAAACCCTGACCGGCCACAGCTATCAGGTCGTGCCAGGCGGCAAGGGGGCCAATCAGGCGGTGGCCGCCGCCCGGTTGGGTGCAGAAGTCTCCTTTATCGCCCGCATCGGCGACGACGCCATCGGCCAGCAGATGAAGGCGGGCTTTGCCAAAGACGGCATCGATGTGAGCGCCGTCGAGCTCGACGAACGGCTGCCCACCGGCATCGCCATCATCTATGTGAGCGACGAAGGGGAGAACAGCATCGGCATCTCCGCCGAGGCCAATGGCGCCCTCTCCCCGGCCGTGGTCAAGGGCCACGAGACCATGATCGCCGACGCCCACACCCTGCTGCTGCAGCTGGAAGTCCCCCTCGAGACTGTGCAGGAAGCGGCTCGCCTGGCCAGATCCCACGGCACCCGGGTGGTGCTGAACCCGGCCCCCGCCCGGCCCCTCCCGGCCGAGTTGCTGGGGCTGGTGGACCTCATCACGCCCAACCAGACCGAGGCCGAGCTGCTGACCGGCGTCAAGGTCACGGACGAAGCCAGCGCCCGGGAAGCGGCCAAACGCTTCCACGAGATGGGGATTACGGACGTGATGATCACCCTGGGCTCCCAGGGCGTCTATTGCAGCAACGGGAAACAGCAACAGCTCATTCCAGGCTTTCGGGTCAAGGCGGTGGACACCACGGCCGCGGGGGATACCTTCAACGGCGCCCTGCTGGCAGCCGAGCTGGCCGGCGCCGGCTTCCACGACGCGGTGCGCTTCGCCCACGGCGCGGCGGCGCTCTCGGTAACCCGTTTCGGTGCCCAGAGTTCCATCCCGGGCAAGCAGGATGTCGATGCCTTCCTCCAGGACCAAGCGGCGCAGGGGCACTGATGGCCAATATCAAGGAGGTGGCGGCGCGGGCGGGGGTTTCCACCACCACCGTCTCCCACGTCATCAACGAGACCCGCTTCGTGGCCGAGGAGACCCGGGAGCGGGTCTTCGCCGCCATGCGTGACCTCAACTATGCCCCGAGTCTGGTGGCCCGCAGCCTCAAGGTGAAGGAGACCCACAGTATCGGCATGCTGGTCACCACTTCCAGCAACCCCTTCTTCGCCGAAGTGGTGCGCGGGGTGGAGCGCTACTGCTTCGAGCAGGGCTACAACCTGATGCTGGGCAACACGGAGGGACAGGCAGAAACCGCCCTCTCCTACCTCAGAATGATGCTCAGAAAACGGGTGGATGGCCTGCTCATCATGTGCAGCGAGGGGCAGCAGGAGATGTTCAACCAGCTCGCCTGGCTCAAGAGCCTGCCGGTGGTGGTGATGGACTGGGGCATGGAGAATGGCGAGGTGGATCTCATCGCCGACAACTCTCACCGCGGCGGCTACCTGGCGACCCGCCACCTGCTGGCGCTGGGTCACACCGCCATCGGCTGCATCACGGGCCCCCAGCGTCGGGCCCCCGCCAACCAGCGCCAGGCAGGCTTCGAGCAGGCGATGCAGGAGGCGGGGCTCAGTGTCAATCCGGCCTGGATCCAGGAGGGAGACTTCGACTGCGCCAGCGGTGCCGCCGCCATGGCGCGTCTGCTGGTACTCCCCGAGCGCCCCACCGCCCTCTTCGTCTGCAATGACATGATGGCCATGGGGGTCATCAGCGCCGCCCATCGCGCCGGGCTCGTCATCCCCCGGGATCTCTCCCTGGTCGGCTATGACAACGTGGCCCTGGCCCAGTACATGTCGCCCGCCCTGACCACGGTCAACCAGCCCAAGGAGGAGCTAGGCCGCCTCGCCGTCACCCGGCTGCTGGCCCGCATCAACGGCGAGCAGATAGACAATCGCCGGATCACCGTGGAGCCGGATCTGGTGATCAGAGACTCCTGCGCTCCCCTTCCCCCGGCCCCCGCAGCCTGATCCACGAACACGAAAAGGGCGGCTCGGGCCGCCCTTTTTCGTCTTATCTGCCCGTCAACGGGGCTCTTGCTGCTTGCGCCTGTCGCCCAGCTCCGCCGCGCCCAGGCGGCTCAGGCGTCGCAGCCCCAGCTGTCTGGCCAGGGGCTGCAGCAGGGCGTCGTGATCCGAGGGGTCCGGCAACCAGTAACGAACCGGCCAGCCCGCCCGCAACAGGGTGGGTACACGGCTGCCGAGCTCGCACAGCGCCAGCACGCAGTCATGCCGGCGCACCGTCTCGAGCAGGGCGGCATCCTCCACCAGGGTCGGCAGGGCCAGGATCAGCGCTCCGGGGGGCAAGGGTGGCAGGGAGGCCAGCACGTGGACCAGTTGCGACGGCTGGTTCAGTTCCAGCAACAGTGGCTGCCGATGAGCCTCTTCCAGCAGCAGCCTGGCCATCACCGGACCCAGCACGCCGCGCTCCTGCATCCAGCCCACGTCGCACGCCTGCTGTCCTACCTGCCAACGCGCGCTGATGGCCGTCACCATCTCCCCCCGCTCGTCTTTCAGGGCTTCGCACACCGTCTCCAGGGGCGAAGGCGCGGCGCCCCCCAGCCACTCCCGCAACTGGTGCAACTGCCGCTGGTTCATGCTAAGGGCAGCCTTCATCGACGCCTGGTACCAGACCAGGGTCTCATTGTCCCGTTTGGCGTGGTTCAGGGCCAGGATGGCCTGCTCCAGCAACTGCTCGGCATCCATCTCTTCCTCGGCCTTGGCGACCCCGAAACGGCAGGCGAGATCGAAGCGGCTCTCCCGGGTCACGAACTCGAACTGCAACAGCGCCACCATGGCCGCCATGCGGGCGTCGAGATCACCGGGTTCGGTGGCCAGCACTACGGCGAACTCGTCCCCTCCCAGCCGGTAGGCGTGACCGGGATAGGCTTGCCGCAACCGGGCAGCAACCGCCTGCAGCAGGCGATCACCGACCTGGTAGCCGAGCAGATCATTGACCTGCTTGAACCGCTTCAGATCGAGCACAGCCAGAGCCTGGACCTTGCCGCGCAGCAGGGAAGGTTTGAGCTGCCCCTGCAGGGCCCGGCGGTTGCCGAGCCGGGTCATGGGGTCCAGCAGGGAGAGGCGGCGATTATGCAGGTTGGTGCGGATCAGGGCAAAGACCAGTATCCCCCCCATGATCAACAGGATGAGCTGCCAGATCTGGATCCAGAACAGGCTCTGGCGCAGCTGGTTGAGCGACGCCTCCCGCTCCTGGCCGGAGAGGATCTGATCCCCTATCAGCTCCACCTGGCGGGTGAGACCGGCAATCCTGGCCAGCGACTGGTTGAGGGCCTTCCCCTCTTGCAGCGCACCGGCCTGGATCTGGGGGTCCAGCGCCTTGACCTCGGCAAACAGCCTGGTCAGTACCTCGCCCAAGCCGTGGCGGGAGCGGGCATCCGCCGTCTCCGAGCTGACCAGAAACACATCCAGCCTGTTCCAGAGCAGATCGTAATGCAGGCTCAGGGTCTCCATATCGAGTCCCCCGGCCCGATAGAGGCGTAGATCGTAGAGGAGGCGCTGGGACTCCTGCATCACCTGGCTGATGTTCCAGTGGATATTGCGATAGAACTTGTCGACGAGCTGTTCGTGGCGGCTCTGCAGCAGCAGGCCCCAGACGGATGAGAACAGAAACAGCAGGGAGATGGCTGCAAGCAGCAGGTTGTGGCGCTGTCGACGGCTCACTTGACGACCTCGATGCGGATCGTCTGCCAGACCATGTTGTTGTGGATGGTAGAGACATCCATCTCGGGATGGGCCGAGAGGGGGATGAGCAGCCAGAGGGGGCCCTTGTTGCGGCGGGTGAGCGGCTTGTCATCCTGATAACGCACCAGGGTGAGCGGCACCTTGGCAAACAGGGAGAGATCGACCCGCTGCCGATAGCCGTTGAGCGCCACCACGTCGAGCAGGCTGGCATCGGCGACATGATGCGCCGCCAGCACACTGGCCAGGGTCGGGCCGCGGTAGCGGTGAACGCCGACGGTCCAGGGGGTGGCCGTCTCGAACTCGGCCTGGGGCAAGGCGGCCAGCGCCGCCTCATCGAGGGAGATTTCCTGCTTGTCAGGCAGGATCAATTGCAACAGGGGAGAAGCGGCCTCGGTGCCGAACGAAATCAGCGCCAGGAGAAGAGAGAGGAACCCGTATTGTCGAATCTTCATGATGGTCTTGCCAGTTGCACCCGAGTCTAAGGGCCAGTTTGGCGACTTCACCGGGTCAATGCAACCGTGCTCACTTTCAATCGTTATGAACCACGCATTTCCATCCAGTTGTGACCATCGATCGGTTTGGGCTGGTGCACACCGCAGCTTTGCAGCAACTCGTCCACGAAGGCCGGTACCAGCAGGGAGGCCGGGCCATAACGCTTCTCGTCGAACTGGCTGCCCACTTCACTGGGTTCCAGATTGAGCTCCACTGTGTGGGCACCGTTCAGCCCCGCCTCATGCACGAACCCGGCGGCAGGATAGACGGCGCCAGAGGTACCGATGGAGATGAAGAGATCGCACTGGGCCAGGGCCGAGTAGATACGATCCAGCCCCAGCGGCATCTCGCCGAACCAGACCACGTGGGGGCGCAGCGGCTGGGGGAGCTGGCAGCAGGAGCAGAGCTCGTCCTGATGCAGATCCCCGCGCCATTCGATCACCTGGCCCGACCCCGGGCAGCGGGCCTTGAGCAGCTCCCCGTGCATGTGGATGAGATTCTTGCTGCCGGCGCTCTCGTGCAGGTTGTCGATGTTCTGGGTGATCAGGGTCACGCGTCCCGGCAACAGGCGCTCGAGGCGGGCCAGGGCATAGTGGGCAGGATTGGGATGGACCTCGTCCCGCTGCAACTGATGGCGTCTTGCGTTGTAGAAGCGCTGCACCAGTTCGGGATCCCGTGCATAGCCCTCCGGGGTGGCCACATCTTCCACCCTGTGCTCCTCCCACAGGCCATCGCAGGCCCGGAACGTCTTGATACCGGACTCGGCAGAGATGCCGGCACCGGTGAGGATCACGATATGTTTGGCTGACTGCACCATGGTTGTTCTCCTCCAACGGGTAACAGGCTGACCTTAGCACAGGAGCAAGGGACGGCACATTCTCCCTTGGTCTTAGGGCTGGGGGGGAAACCATCCTCGCAGGACGCCCAGATCCAGTCTGGCGAAGACCATCTCCCGCCCCGTCACCAGGGTCAGCGGCAGCCCCAGCCCCTTCAGGAGCGACAGCATGGGGCGGTTCTGGCCGAGCACTTCGGCCGTCCACTCCCGTATCCCCTCCCCGTAAGCCAGCAGGGCCAGCGCCATCAGGATGCGCCGCCCGGCGCCGCGATGCTGGAAATGATCCGCCACTATGCAGGAAAACTCGGCCCTGTCCGGGTGCAGGCGCCGGCGCACGGACTGGGCCATGGCAAGCGGTGCCCCTTGCTCGTCGGTCAGCAGCAACCCTATCTGGGGTTCTCTGGGGTAGTCGAGAAAGAAGGCGAGCTGCTCGGCCGTCGCAGGCTGCTTGGCCCGCATGAAGCGCAGATAGACGCTCTGCTCGCTGAGCGCATCATAGGCCGCCCGGATGGACTCGGGATCGCTCCCCGCCAGCTCCCGCAGCCGGCAGGGCACGCCGCCCACCTCCATCGCCATGGGCAGGGCGGCGCGCGAGGCGGGGGGCGTCCAGCCCGTCAGCCCCCGTACCAGACGCCCCTCGTCGAGGGGCCAGCAGAGGTAGCGCGGCACGGCTTACCAGCGCCCCGCTATGCCGCGATCCTGCCACTGGGTAGGGTCGAGCAGGTTGAAGGGATCGTCGAGATAGAGCGCGATGCCGAGATCCCTGGCGCGCTGTATGAAACGGGCCAGCAGGGAGTCTCCTGCCATGGCCTCGATCTCGGACTGCATATGCTGTCCCAGCAGCAGGGATTGCAGCGGCAACCGCTCCAGCAGATCGAACGGCAGGTGCTGGGCGTTGTCCTGCAGCAGGGCGAGCCTCGCCCCGGCCAGGCTCGCCTGGAGCACCAGGGCGAAGCGATCCGCATGGTTCAGCAGGTTGTCCCGCCGATGGATGACCAGGGTCAGCTCGCTCGCCGGGCGCCCATGCTGCTCCAGCCAGGCCTTGAGCGGTTCCCAGTGAGGGGGCAGACCGCTCACGCTCAGCCAGACGGGGAGCGTGAACGCCCCCGCCTCCGCCAGCAGGCCGAGCTCTCCCCTCGCCTCCCCCTGCCAGCTGCGGATGGTCCGCTTCAGGCCACCCAGCCTGCGCTGGCGTTGTGGCCCCAGATAGAGCACCTTGAGCAGGCGCAGCAAATCGTCGCTCAGCAAGGGCTTGGCCAGTGCGGCCAGCACGTTGAAGCCCGCATCGTGCAGCAGGCGCCTGGCCCCGTCGATCAGAGTCTGATCGTGGGCGGAGAGCAGCACGATGGGCAGGCCGCTGCGGCGATACTGAGGGTGGCTCATCAGCAGGCTGATGGCATCCTGCTCCGCCAGGCTAAGATCGCAGATAAGCAATCCCACTCCATCCTCTTCCAGCGCCTTGAGGCACCCTTCCCCCTCCTGCACCCATTGGCAGGGCAGCCCCAGGGCCTCTATCTCCTGCTGGATGCAGGCCCCCTGGAAGGGGTGATCCTCGAGCAGCAAGACTTGCAGCTGGGCGAGCCAGGCTCGCCATTCCCGCTCCCGCGCCTGGAGCCCTTCCTGCCAGGGATCGGAGAGGCGGTAGATCCCCACCCCCGGGGTCAGCAGCTGCGGCAGATAGTCGGCCCCGGCATGAGAGGCGGGGTCGAACAGGGCGATGGCCCCCGTGGCAAACAGCCCGTCCCATTGCCAGCCGGCATCGGGACGGGTGCGGTGCAGACTGGCATAGGGCGGCAAGCCGGCAGCCTTGACCGCCTGATGGGAGGCGGCGTCCAGGGCGTAGACGCTGACGGGGTGAAACACCGGCTCCTGGCTGTCATCAGACTCCAGCAAGGCCAGCAACTCTTCCTCTGTGATGATCATCTCATGCTCTCTCACCCAGTTGCCGGCAGACCTCTTCCACGGTCAGTCGCAACTCTGCTGCAAGGGGGTGTCCGGGGGCCTCCTGCCAACGGTCGATCACCTGGACCAGCGGGTTGGCCCCCACCATTTTGGCGGCCCCCTTCATCTTGTGTAAAGCCGTATCGAGGGCGGCCTGGTCCCCTTGTGTGACGTAGTGCTCAATGTCCGCAAGTTCCTGGCGAACCGAGGTCAGATACAGCGCGATGAGGGGCGGACTCAGCAGCGGCGACAGGGCCATGGCCGCGGTCGCAGGCGACTGCGCCGTCCCCCCGCCGTTGCGACCGGACACGGTACGCAGCAAGGTGGCCAGCTCCTTCAGGAGGACGGGCTTGTCCAACCGCCCCTGACAGCCGCACTCGGCCAGCCGCTGCGCAGCCTGCTCACTGAGATCGGCGGTGATCACATACACAGGCAGCTGCTGCCAGCGCGCATCGGCGCGCAGCTGCCGACACAGCTCGGCGCCGTCCATCACCGGCATCTGCAGATCGGTCAGCACCAGATCCACCGTCTCGGAGCGCAGGATGTCGAGGGCAAGGCGGCCATTGGCGGCGCTCAGCACCCGGGCCCCCAGCTGACCGAGTTGCATGCTGATCAGCACCCGGTTCACCTCGTGATCTTCCACCAGAAGCACCCGCATGCCGGCGCCCGGCAGATCCGCTATCTCCTCCCCCTCCTGGGCAAGACGGGGCTGCAGCAGGCTGATCACAGAGCCCGGGATCCAGGGCTCTCCCTGCCATGACCAGGCACGCAATCCCTGCTCGTCCTCAAACGCGCCAAGGACGGGCGCAGAGGCATCCTCCGTGATGCCAAACGCGGCGAGCCAGGCCCGGATATACGCCAGCTCTTGCGCAGGCAGTTGCAGGGACAGCTGCTTGACCCTGGGCTGCCAGGGCGCCTTCTCCTGCGCAGGCCTGAGGGGCAAGGAACAGACGAAGCGACTGCCGCCGGTGGTCACGGGCTCGACCCGGATCCAGCCCCCCATCTGCTCCATCAGCTGGCGACAGATGGCAAGTCCCAGTCCCGTGCCCTGAGCCCTGAGCTGGCCCGGCTCCTCCCCCTGCTCGAAGGGCTGGAACAGGCGGGGCAGCAACTCGGCACTGATGCCGGGCCCCTGATCGTCCACACCGCACCGGATCCACTCCCCCTGCCGGCGTGCCCAGAGCACCACCTCCCCCCGCTCGCTGAACTTGATGGCGTTGGAGAGCAGGTTGTGCAGCACCTGCTGCACCCTGTGGGGATCGAGCTCCATCAGGGCGGGCAGCGCCGGATCCAGCTCGAGGCGCAGCTGCAGATGCCGGGAGCGCGCCTTGGACCAGTGCACCGCCGCCACGTGCTCGCACAGCTCCACCAGATCGGTGGGCTGCGCGGAGAGCCTGAGCCCGCTCGTCTCGTTGCGGCTGAAGTCGAGCACGTCGTTGAGCAGGCTCAGCAGTTCGTTGCCCGCCTGCCTGACGTGTGCCAGCACCGAGGCCTGCTCGGCATTGAGCGCGGTCTGATCCAGCCACTCCAGCAGCCCCAGCATGGCATTCATGGGGGTGCGGATCTCGTGACTCACGGCGGCGAGGAAGCGCCCCTTCGCCAGCACCGCCTGCTGGGCCTGCTCATGGGAGAGCTGCAGCTTGTGCTCCTGCTCCACCCTGCCGGTCGCATCCTGCACCACCCCGTAGACGCGCCACCCCGCGCCCTGACGCCGTCCCCTGCCGGAGAACTGCAGCCATCGCGTGCCCTTGGCGGGATGCTGGTAGCGCAACAGATGGGAGAAGGGCCGCCCCGCCTGCAGCATGGTCAGCATGGGGGCGCGCATCTCGCGCCTGTCCTGGCGGGAGATGCGGGTGAGCGCCTCGTTGGGATTGACGCGGATCTGCTGGCTGGCCAGCCCCAGCAGCTCGTGGCTGCCACGGCTCACAAACTCCACCCGGCTGATGGCACCACTCTGCAGGGTAAATTGCAGCACCACGCCGGGCACCGTGTTGGTCAGGGCCCGCAGGCGCCGCTCCGCCTGGCGCAGCAGCCGGGTGCGCTCGCGCAAGGCGCTGATGTCGGAGAGGGCGATAAGATCCCCGGCCGGCGCCTGGGGCCCCAGGCGCAGCGGGATCTGGGCATAGGAGTAGACCTGATCACCCAGCGCCAGCTCCCCCTCCGCCCCCTGCAACTGGGGGGCAGGCAGCACGAGATCGGCGGCGTAACGGGCCTCCATCCGCTTGGCCCGCGTGTTGCGCTTGATCACCTCCCCCTTGTCGTCACGCAAGAAGACGGGAACCGGCAACGCCTGGAAGAGGGATTCCCGAAACTGGCTCTCCAGCGCCAGGGCCTGCTCCGCCTTTTGGCGCTCACGGGCCTCCTGGGCCAGCTGCTGGCGGGATCGCCAGATCAGCCAGATCACCGCCATGCTGATCAGCAGGGCCAGCAGGACGGAGCCGAGCCAAAAGCCATAGCTGACCCCCTCCTGCTGGTTCAGGACCAGGCGGCGCCAGCGCTGTACCAGATCGTCCACCTGGCGATCCGTGATGGCCATCAGGCTCTGCTCCAGCACGCCAGCCAGCCTGGTCTGCCCGGGGCGGATGGCAAAGCCCAGGCCGAAGCGCTCCGGCAGCTCGGTGACGGTCAGCTCGCCCAGCTGATTGTTGCGAAGCGGATACTGCAGCTGGTAGAGCTCGGCCAGCATGGCCTCGGCATCGCCGCGCTGCACCGCCGCCAGCCCCTCAAGCAGGTTGTCGGCCACCTCCCACTCATGGTGGCCGAAGCGGGCGAGCAGCCCGGTGTCATAGAGCATCCGGGGGACCACCACCT
This sequence comes from Aeromonas sp. FDAARGOS 1415, assembly GCF_019048365.1. NCBI lineage: Bacteria > Pseudomonadati > Pseudomonadota > Gammaproteobacteria > Aeromonadales > Aeromonadaceae > Aeromonas > Aeromonas sp. FDAARGOS 1415. The sequence goes on from NZ_CP077363.1 coordinate 3,618,658, forward strand.
TGCCGCTGACCTCGGCCAGGGAGTGCGGCGCCCCCAGCTTGCGGCTGACCAGGGCATAGCGGCTGGTCGCCACCACCCGGGTGAAGTCAAACTCCGCTCCCAGCGCCGGCGACTCCAGCAGACCGGCCATCATGGTAGCCTCTCCGCTGCGCAGCTTGGCCAGGGCCTCCTCCCTGCTCGCGGCGGGCACCAGCTCGAAATGCAGCCCCGTCTGCCGGCCCACTTCCCGCAAGACGTCTGCACTCCAGCCCGTTAAATCCCCCTGCTCGCTGACGCCGCTGTAGGGCATGAAGCCGGGATCCGCCACCACCTTGATGGTGTGGGCCTTGCCCACGAGCCAGGCCTGCTCCTTGTCGGTGAAGTGCAGGGGGTTCACGTCCTGATCGCTCTGGGGCAGGTAGCGCCCCAGATCCCGATAGAGGCTGCCCGGCGGCAGGAAGCGGATCGCCTTGTCCACCAACTCGCGCAGCTCGGGCCTGTCCCGCATCATCAACCGGTAGCTGAGCACCAGATCGTCGCTGCGCAGACGACGCAGGCGCAGCCCTTCGTCCGGGTACTCCCGCATCAGGTAACGCAGCTGCAGGTAGTCCCCGAGATAGGCGCTGCCTCGCCCCGCAATGAGGGCGCCGTACCAGTTTTCCGCCTCGGTCAGGGGCAGCTGGGAGGCGCGAGGATAGAGCCGCGTCAGGATCCCCTGTGCCCGCCAGATGGGCGAGACCAGAAACCGGGCTTCGTCGAGTTCGCCGCGATAGAGGATGGCGGACTCCGCCTCCAGCATGGCCCGGCTCAGCGCCATGCCGGGCGGCGTCTGCAGGAAAGGGCTCACATGGGGGATGAGATCGCAGCGACCGTCCTGCAGGCCCTGCAAGGTGGCCGCCCAGTTGGGCAAGGTCTCGAAACGCAGCGGCACCGGCAGTTGCTGGGCCAGGCGCGTCACCTGATCGATGAGCAGCCCCCCCTGCTCTTCCAGATAGGGAGGGCGCTGCAGGGCGGGGTAACAGAAGGTCAGCCCGGTGAGCGCATCAGCATAGGCCTGGGCCCCGGGTGACAGGGGAAGCATGGCGGCTCGCAGCGGCAGGGCCAGCAGCGCACCGGACAGGAGCAGAATTCTTATCATCGAAACGGAAAAGCCAGGCTATTGCCTGGCTTTTTATCACTCGTTGGGTTCAACATTTTCTACCCTGGCCTTGAGCTTCTGGCCGGGCCGGAAGGTCACCACGCGGCGGGCGCTGATGGGAATATCCTCGCCCGTCTTGGGGTTGCGTCCGGGACGCTGGTTCTTCTCGCGAAGATCGAAGTTACCGAAGCCTGAAATCTTGACCTGTTCGCCACGTTCGAGCGCTTGTCGGATCTCCTCAAAGAAGGCTTCCACCATATCTTTGGCTTCACGCTTGCTCATCCCGAGCTGGGTGAACAGGTGCTCTGCAATGTCGGCTTTGGTAAGCGCCATAGATCAATCCCTCAAGGATGCATTCAACTCTTCACCAAGGGCCCGCACGACATTGTCTACGGTCTCGGCGATCTCTTTCTCCTCCAGGGTGCGCTGGGTGTCTTGCAACACCAGGCTGATGGCCAGACTCTTCTTGTCCTCTGCCATACCAGCACCCTGGTATACGTCGAACAAGTTTATTCCAACTAACTGATTTCCGCCAACTTTTTTAATTACTGCCAGAACGTCGCCAGCCAGGATCTGTCTGTCAACCACCACGGCGATGTCGCGACGGTTGGCCGGGAAGCGGGACACTTCGGCCGCAACCGGCACCTTGGCCGGCGTCAGCTTGTCCAGCTCCAGCTCGAACATGACGGCGCGAGTCTTGAGCCCCAGCTTCTTCTCGAGGCTCGGGTGGATCACGCCGATGTGGCCGATGACGGCACCATTGCGCAGGATGGCCGCGCTCTGGCCCGGATGCAGGGCGCTGTGCTCGGCACGCTCGAAGGTGAAGGTGGCGCCTTCGGCGGTCAGGTCCAGCACGGCTTCCAGATCGCCCTTCAAATCGAAGAAGTCGACGGCGCGCGCCTTGACGTCCCAGTGCTCGTCGCCCTGGTTGCCGGTGATGATGCCGGCCAGCATGGGCTCCTGACGGATGCCGTTCTCGGCGCTCGCGTCCTTGATGAAACGCAGGCCCTGCTCGAACAAGCGCACACGCGGCTGCTGACGGTTCTGGTTGTAGACGACCGCCTGCACCAGACCCGGGAAGAGCGACACGCGCATGGCGGACATCTCGACGGAGATGGGGTTTGGCAGCACGATGGCGTCGCTCTGCGGGAACAGGGTCTGCTGAGCCTTGGGATCCACGAAGCTGTAGGTGATCGCTTCCTGGAAGCCTCTGTCGACCAGCAGGTCGCGCACCCGCTTCAGGGTCACCTGCCCTTCTGCCTGCTCCACCATGGCCAGGGAGGCGGCGGGTTTCAGGTTCGGGATGTTGTTGTAGCCGTAGATGCGGGCCACTTCCTCGATGAGATCTTCCTCGATGGCGATGTCAAAGCGCCAGGAGGGGGCCAGCGCGGTCCAACCGTCGGCGTCCACGGTCACCTGCATGCCGAGGCGAGTCAGGATCTCGACCACCTGCGCATCCGCCACGCTGATGCCGATCACCTTGTCGAGCTTGGTGCGGCGCAGCTTGATGGGGGCAGCCTTCGGCAGATGGGCATCGGATTTGACCTCGATGACCGGACCTGCTTCACCGCCACAGATATCAAGCAGCAGACGGGTGGCGCGATCCATCACCTTGTCCTGCAGCTCCGGATCCACCCCGCGCTCGAAGCGGTGGGAGGAGTCGGTGTGCAAACCGTAGGCACGGGCACGGCCGGTGATGGAGAGCGGCGCGAAGAAGGCGCACTCCAGCAGGATGTCGGTCGTGGTCTCGGACACACCGGTGCGATCGCCGCCGAAGATGCCGGCCATGCAGGCAGGGCCCTTGGCATCGGCAATCACGAGCGTGGTCTCTTTGAGCTTCACGTCGTTGCCATCGAGCAGGGTCATGGGCTCGTCGGCCTTGGCGCGACGCACCACCAGTTCCCCTTCCAACTTGGCCAAGTCGAAGGCGTGCATCGGCTGACCGTATTCCAGCAGCAGATAGTTGGTGATGTCGACGATGGCGTCGATGGAGCGAATGCCGCCACGGCGCAGCTTCTCCTGCATCCAGAGCGGGCTCTGGGCGTGCAGGTTCAGCCCCTTGATGACGCGCCCCAGATAACGGGGGCAGTCTGCCGGCGCTTCGACCCGGATCGGGAAGGTAGCGTCGATGGTGGCAGCAGCAGGGGTCCAGGTCGGCTCGACCACGTCCACGCTGTTGAGCACGCCGATTTCACGGGCCAGACCCGCGATGCCGAGACAGTCGGCACGGTTCGGAGTCAGATCAACGTCGATGCTGACGTCGTTGAGCGCGAGGTAGTCGCGGATATCGGTGCCGATGGGGGCGTCAAGCGGCAGCTCGATGATGCCATCGGCCTCGACGTCGATGCCCAGCTCGCTGAAGGAGCAGAGCATGCCATGGGACGGCTGGCCACGCAGCTTGGCCTTCTTGATGGTGAAATCACCCGGCAGGGTCGCCCCGACCTTGGCCACGCAGACTTTGAGGCCCTGGCGGCAGTTCGGCGCGCCGCAGACGATGTCAAGCAGCTCGGCCTCGCCCACGTTGACCTTGGTCACCCGCAGCTTGTCGGCGTCCGGATGCTGGGCGCACTCGACCACTTCACCCACCACCACATTGTTGAACTGGCCGGCCACCGCTTCCACGGCGTCCACTTCCAGACCAGCCATGGTGATCTGCTCGGCCAGTGCGTTGTCACTCAACTCGGTGCGGACCCACTCCATCACCCAGGATTTACTGAATTTCATGTTCTCTCGCCCTTACTTGAACTGCTTGAGGAAGCGCAGGTCGTTTTCGAAGAAGGCACGCAGGTCGTTGACCCCGTAACGCAGCATGGTCAGGCGCTCAACGCCCATGCCGAAGGCAAAGCCGGAGTATTTTTCCGGATCGATGCCGACCGAACGCAGCACGTTCGGATGCACCATGCCGCAACCCAGCACTTCCAGCCACTTGCCGTTCTTGCCCATCACGTCCACTTCGGCGCTCGGCTCGGTGAACGGGAAGTAGGAAGGACGGAAGCGAATGGTCAAATCTTCCTCGAAGTAGTTGCGCAGGAAGTCGTGCAGTATGCCCTTGAGCTCGGTGAAGCTGGCATGCTCGTCAACCAGCAGGCCTTCGACCTGGTGGAACATCGGGGTGTGGGTCATGTCGTAGTCGTTACGATAGACGCGGCCCGGCGCGATGATGCGGATCGGCGGCTGCTGATGTTCCATGGTGCGGATCTGCACGCCCGAGGTGTGGGTGCGCAGCATCAGATCGGGATTGAAGTAGAAGGTGTCGTGATCGGTACGCGCCGGGTGATGAGCCGGGATGTTCAGCGCATCGAAGTTGTGGAAGCCGTCTTCAATCTCGGGACCACGGGCAACCTTGAAGCCCATCTCGCCAAACAGGCGCTCGATGCGCTCGATAGTGCGGGTCACCGGGTGCAGACCGCCATTCTCGATACGGCGGCCCGGCAGGCTGACGTCGATGGTCTCGGCGGCCAGTTTCTGGTTCAGCACGGCGACTTCGAGGGCTTCACGACGATCGTTCAGGGCATCCTGAACCTGCTGTTTGGCCTGGTTGATCACGGCGCCGGCGGCCGGACGCTCTTCAGCGGACAGGGCGCCCAGGCCCTTCATCTGCTCGGTAAAAAAGCCCTTTTTACCCAGATATTTGACCCGGATCTCGTCGAGGGCGGCGATGTCGCTTACGCCCTCAATCTCGGCCTTGGCCTGGCCGACTACTTCTTCAAGCTGTTGCATGTCTTCCTCGTCACCACTCCCGGTACAGGAGCCTTTAGGCTAAATAAGGTCAAGAGGGGAATAATACAAAAAAAGCCCCTTCACTGACCATAGTTAAGGTGCCCTTTTCTCCCTGCAAATCATTTTGTTATATCAAGCGAGCCCCAAGTGCTTCCCCACTCGTCTGAAATAATGGAGATTTAATCTAGTTTGTTGGCATATGGAGCTAATAGCAGGACCTGTGAAGCCTGATCCCCCGCCGCACCATCCACTACGGGCAACAAAAAGGAGGATGTATTCGACCTAATATGCCCATCAAATCAGCAAGATGCATATCAACGAGTAATGAGCCAATCGAGAGTGCGCCAGGGCTTCGCGACGGCGCTTGGGGAGCAATTATCGGGCACTTTCTCTCATGCGGCAGGAGGTGGATGTGCCTATGAACCCGGGCAAATAGCATCGCTGAGGTGCTTCTTGTGCATAACCCCCCTGCTTTCAGTAGCTGGCCATGGCGGCGCCACCAGAGTTCGATGGTCCAAGAGAGCAGCCAGTTAGTCGCCTGACAATCCCCCCACTCCCCCTTCCTTGCGGGAATAGGCGGCATCACCCTTACTTTTAGGTCTGGAGCGGCATGATGCCGCGCAGCCATCGACAGGGATCAGTATGAAAAGTGCTACCACAGGAATGATCGGGATCACCCTGATCACCGCATTGTTCACCGGCCCATTGAGTGCCAGCAGCGAAGACCTCATGCATGATCGCGGCCGTTATCTGCTCAAGATATCGGGCTGCAACGATTGTCATACCCCCGGCTATGCACAGAGCGGAGGGGCCGTGCCCGAGCAGGAGTGGCTGACAGGCGACAGCCTTGGCTGGCGAGGCCCCTGGGGCACCACCTACCCGAGCAATCTGCGCCGCTACATGCAGACGATCAGCGAAGAGCAGTGGCTGGCCCAGGCAAAGACCCGGCAATACCGGCCGCCCATGCCGTGGTTTGCGCTCAGGGATATGTCGGAGGACGACCTTCGCGCCATCTACCGCTTCACCAAGCATCTGGGGGCTGCAGGCGCTCCGGCCCCCGCCTACCTGACGCCGGAGCAAATGCCAGAGGGGCCCTTCGTGCAATTCCCTGCCCCGCCCACACCCTGAGCACCGCTTAACATTCGATGAGCATGGCCATAAAAGCACAGACACGAAAAAGAGAAAGCGAGTTCAAACCGTAAATTACAGATACAAAAAAGGAGGCCTGAGCCTCCTTTTATCATCTATAAAACAGAACCGGATTAAACCAGAGCTGCTTTGGCCTTTTCAACCAGGGCGGTGAAAGCCAGCTTGTCGTGAACGGCGATATCGGAGAGGATCTTGCGATCGATCTCGATGGAAGCCTTCTTCAGACCGTCGATCAGACGGCTGTAGGACAGACCGTTCTGACGGGCTGCAGCGTTGATACGCGCAATCCACAGTTGACGGAACTGACGCTTCTTCTGGCGACGGTCACGGTAGGCATACTGACCAGCTTTGGTTACCGCTTGTACCGCTACGCGGTAGACACGGGAACGGGCGCCGTAGTAACCCTTGGCGGCTTTCATTACTTTCTTGTGACGAGCGCGAGCGGTCACACCACGTTTAACTCTTGGCATTTTTCACATCCCCCCTTATGCGTACGGCAGACAAGCGACAACACGTTTGTGGTCGGCAGCGGAAACAAAGAACTTCGGTCCCAGCTGACGCTTACGCTTACTGCTCTTCTTGGTCAGGATGTGACGCAGGTGGTTGTGCTTGCACTTGAAGCGACCTGAGCCAGTCTTCTTGAAGCGCTTTGCGGCGCCCCGGTTGGTTTTCATCTTCGGCATTTCATACTCCGCATTGTGAGTGACAACAAAATCGCAAGGCGAACCGACTCATGGAGCAAGCCCCATGAGTCAATTTCTTGTGGGCCTTAAGATTTCTTCTTGGGTGCGAGGACCATCACAGCTTGACGGCCTTCGACTTTCGGGAACGATTCGACTACGGCCAGCTCTTCCAGATCGTTCTTGACGCGCTCGAGAACCTTGATACCAAGATCCTGGTGGGCCATTTCACGACCACGGAAGCGCAGGGTGACCTTCGCCTTGTCCCCGTCTTCCAGAAAGCGAACCAGGTTGCGTAGTTTTACCTGATAGTCGCCTTCGTCGGTGCCAGGACGGAATTTGATTTCCTTGACCTGGACGACTTTCTGCTTCTTCTTCTGTTCTTTGGTGGTTTTGCTCTTTTCGTAGAGGAATTTGCCGTAATCCATGATCCGGCAAACGGGCGGCTCAGCGTTCGGACTGATCTCGACCAGATCCACTCCGGCCTCAAGGGCCAAGTTCAGAGCATCCTGGATGGAGGTGATGCCAATGGCTTCACCATCCAGGCCAGTCAGACGAACTTCTTTCAGACGGATCTCTTCATTGATCCGGTGAGCGCGGGCTTGCGGTTGCTTGCCCAGTTTTTTTCCGCCTTTTATAGCTTATTCCTCCACTTTCTTTTGTCCGCGGGTCTGAACTTCCTGGGTCAACAGAGCAATCAGCTCTTCAACAGGATAAGAGCCCAGGTCAGCCCCTTTACGGGTACGTACTGCAATCTTGCCGGCTTCTACTTCTTTATCGCCGCAGACCAGCATAAAAGGTACCCGCTTCAAAGTATGCTCGCGGATTTTAAAGCCAATCTTCTCATTTCTCAAGTCCGCTTTTGCGCGAAGGCCCGCATCATTCAATGCTTTGGCTACTTTCACCGCATAATCGGCCTGATTGTCGGTAATATTCATGACCACGGCCTGGGTAGGTGCCAACCAGGTCGGGAACAGTCCGGCGTACTCTTCGGTCAGGATCCCGATGAAACGCTCCAGCGAGCCCAGAATGGCACGGTGGATCATCACGGGCACGTGGCGCTCGTTGTCTTCGCCCACATAAGTGGCCCCCAGACGGCCCGGCAGGGCAAAGTCGAGCTGCACGGTACCACACTGCCAGGCACGATCAAGGCAATCGTGCAGGGTGAACTCGATCTTCGGACCGTAGAAGGCCCCCTCGCCCGGCTGCAGGTCGAACTTCAGACCGTTCAGCTCCAGCGCTTCGGCCAGGGCAGCCTCGGCGCGATCCCAGGCCTCGTCGGAGCCGATGCGCTGCTCCGGACGGGTGGAGAGCTTGACCACGATGTTCTCGAAGCCGAAGGTGCCGTAGACGTCGTAGACCATGCGGATGCACGCAGACACCTCTTCCATGATCTGCTCTTCGGTACAGAAGATGTGGGCATCATCCTGGGTGAAGCCCCGTACCCGCATCAGGCCGTGCAGGGAACCGGACGGCTCGTTGCGGTGGCAGGAGCCGAACTCGGCCATGCGCAGCGGCAGATCGCGGTAGGATTTCAGGCCCTGGTTGAAGATCTGCACGTGGCCCGGGCAGTTCATCGGCTTGATGGCGTACTCGCGGTTCTCGGACTGGGTGGTGAACATGGCCTGGGCGTATTTCTCCCAGTGACCTGAACGCTCCCACAGCACGCGATCCATCATGAAGGGACCCTTCACTTCCTGATAGTCGTACTCTTTGAGCTTGCCGCGAATGAAGGTCTCCAGCTCGCGGAAGATGGTCCATCCGTCGTTGTGCCAGAACACCATGCCCGGCGCTTCTTCCTGCATGTGGTACAGGTCGAGTTGCTTACCGATCTTGCGGTGGTCGCGCTTGGCGGCCTCTTCGAGGCGCTGCAGATAGGCCTTCAGCTGCTTCTTGTCGGCCCAGGCGGTGCCGTAGATGCGCTGCAACATCTTGTTGTTGGAGTCACCGCGCCAGTAGGCGCCGGACATCTTCTGCAGCTTGAAGTGATGGCAGTGACGCATGTTGGGCACGTGAGGGCCACGGCACATGTCGATGTACTCTTCGTGATGATAGAGACCGGGCTGATCATCACGGGCAATGTTCTGATCCAGGATCTCGACCTTGTAGGTCTCGCCGCGGGCTGCGAACACGTCGCGCGCTTCCTGCCAGGAGACCTTCTTCTTGACGACGTCGTAATCCTTGGCGGCCAGCGTCAGCATGCGCTCTTCCAGGGCGGCCAGATCTTCCTCGGTCAGGGTGCGGTCGAGATCGACGTCGTAATAGAAACCGTTGTCGATGACGGGACCGATGGCCATCTTGGTCTGGGGCCAGAGCTGCTTGATGGCATGACCCAACAGGTGGGCACAGGAGTGGCGCAGGATATCCAGACCGTCTTCGTCTTTGGCGGTGATGATGGCCAGGGAGGCATCGGCTTCGATCAGCTCGCAAGCATCCACCAGTTCACCGTTCACCCGGCCGGCAATGCACGCCTTGGCGAGGCCGGGACCGATGTCTGCGGCGACGTCCATGACGGAAACGGCGTGGGGGAATTGACGTTGGCTGCCGTCAGGCAGAGTAATGATTGGCATTCGGTGTTTCCTTAGACAGTGGTGCCCCCTACCAAAGGGCACATGTGAATGAAAAATGTCCTTGAATTTCAAGCTGTTCACGTGAATGTTTCACCGCTCACAATGCGGTTGCTACACACCGTGGTACACACTCTGAAGGCTGTGCATGGCTTGCAATTGACAGGTACAGCGAAGGATTGTATCAGACGCGACAACTCAGACAAGTTGTCTTGGCGATTTTGCATACCATGGAAACAGGCCGGACCGAATCACCGGAGGGCACCGGGGCTGGCACGCCACCCCGAGAAACCACCCGCTGTGCTAGGTTTCCAGTGAGGCGACAGCCCAAGCAAGGAGAGCATGATGTACACCTATGACATTTCGTTTCCGGAGCATGCGGAGAAGATCATCCACCCGGACCACCTGCTGACGACACACTGTCCCGTGCATATCGGGGAGCTGGTGATCCTGAGCGATGGCAGCAAGCGCGAGGTATGCAGCATAGTGCACAGCGCCGAACGCAGTACCCTCTATGTCACCGACGTGACCCCGGGCAAGGTCACCGCCAGCCGCTGATTCGCTAGCCGGCGCTCAACAGAGAGCTGCCGTTGAAATCGAAGGCGCTGCGCCCCTCCTCGGCCAGCGCCAGCTCCTGCAACACCTGGAGTGCCATCTTGTTGCCCTTTTGCGAGGCCTGATAGAGCCACTGTTTCGCCTCGGCCATGTCGACACGGCCATTGACCCCCATCAGGTGCAGCATCCCTACCTTCAGCATGGCGGGCACATCGCCGTTCCTGGCAGCCAGCTCCATCCAGCGAAACGCCTCGCGCAGATCCCGCGTCACCCCGACGCCCCGCAGATAGACCTCCGCCAGCCGGTATTGACCGAAGGCATCCCCCGCCTCGGCTGACTGACGATAGAGTGCGATAGCGCGGCCAATGTCCTGCTCGCTCCCCTGCCCCACTTCATGGCTCCAGCCCATCAACGCCTGGGCCCTTGGCTGGCCCTCATCCGCCAGAGGCGACCAGATCCGGGTCGCTTCATCGAAGTGCCCTGTCCGCCAGGCACGGTTGGCCGCCGCCATCTCCTGTTCGGTGGAGAGCGGGATCAGACGCCAGATGACCAGGGCGAGGATGGCGATGAAAAGCCAGCGGGAGGTAGTGGGTTTCATAGGGATTTCCGTGATCCAGTTCGCATTTCGTCTATGTAAACGAAATGTAGCAGCAGATCAAGCAGGAGATGCCCTGACGTTACTTCTTTGCCCTGGCCTGGCGGACTTGCAGTTTGACTTTCCTCTCTGCAAAATAACTGTATGGATATACAGCAGCCTGAGGAATGAGATGGCAGGACGAGGCAGCAGCCACAATATCGAGCACCGCTTCAGCGGCCCGCAGATCGACGCCGTCGATGATGGCTGGTCATCTACCGAGTGGGAGGCTGCGTTTGAAGCGGGCGTTCCCCGTACCGAGGTGAAAGAAATCACCGCCCGCAGCATCATCAGCTACAACAGCTCGCCGGACGTCCCCTTCGGCCGCTCCATCAATCCCTATCAAGGGTGCGAACACGGCTGGATGTGCTCTGCAAAACGTTCCATCGTAAATTGAGTGATTTTCAACCAGTTTTACAAGGCTAGATAAAACAAAGGGAAGCGGGTAGGCTGGTACGCTCGTATCGTCTAAAATACTTCATTGAACTTTTTTACAGATTAGTTACCTATAATATTTAGCTCAGTATTAAGATGCGGAGTTTATTATGGACACTGCGAAGGGAAAGCAGTCGCTCATTGAAGCTGTGTTTATAACTTTAAAGCACGACTATAGAGTATCAGCAACGCTTAAAGAGTTAGAGCCTGGCGGTGAATTTGAGGAATATATTGATTGCTGTTGGGATTCCCAACGAAACTCCGAAGAATGTTCATTGCAAATTGCTTTAGAAAAAATCAGCCGCTTAATAAATGAAGATAAAAAACCAGATGCGGCCGAAATTATAACAAGAATAGAACTCTTAGCTCCGTATTTACTAAGCAGAGAATTAATTTCGAGTCATTTCCATAACTTTTTAAATGATAAGATATCTAATCTAAAAGAAAGGTTATTGTATTAATTATTAATTTATAAAACACTTAATTCCAGCCTTGCCTTTCGCTTTTATCCTTCCAGTCTAAAAGCTCGGGCAAAGCTGGTCTTCCTGACTTAATAAACTAAATCAGTTGGAGCCTTACCTGAACTTAATAGCTCGGGGTTTAGATATGTGATACTCATTCTAAACTTTGAACACTATGTCGGCTATATCAACGCCTTAACTGCACCTTGTTCAACATATATCACTATATGGCTGGTAGGTCGTAAGCATTTGCAGTATCCCCGTTTTACCTACTAATAATAAATTAAGAGTAGGGTGCTTACTTAGCTCTATGCAACGAAACAATCGCTTGAATTTCCTACATTGCAAGAGAGTTAAACACTGAAATTTATTATTAGGATATGGATATTTCGGCAGGTTTTATATTTGACAAGTTATTAGAATATGATATAACTAAAATATGTTGAATCTGCCGCTATCAGTATTCAACCCGAAGCCTTAATGTTAATCGCATTAGGGCTTCACCTCTTTTTAATATACTACAAGTTTAAAATAAGTCAAATATAGATAAAGCAACTGGATAATAAATAACAGCAAATAAAGTATTACGCTGATAATTAAATCGAAAGAGCCTTGAAGGCTCTTTTTTTTATCCAACAACCTTGGCTTAAAGGATATATCTCCGAACCCTTGACAATAGTTTATTGGGTGTTATGTTATAACTAACAACGGAGAAAATTATGGAGAAATCAAATCTTAAAAATCAAGCAGAAGTAAAGGGTTGGATTGGTGGACAAATCAGCGGATATAAGAGAAAACAAAAAGCGTTATTCTTAATTGATTTTGTCAAAATGATTGAAATGTTGGAGTATCCAGCGTTCAAATTAACTTCAAGTCTGGCAAAGAAATTAATCGCTGGATTCACTGAAGGTAAATCAATTAGCAATAATTACTTAATTGGTTCATTTGCCGAGGCTGGAAATAAAGCAAAACAAGCCAATTTAGATGATTTGGTTTTGTCATTAGTTGAACGCCATCAGGAAATGTATATTGAACAATGGACTACGGCTAAAGCACAAATAGACAAAGATGCTATAGAATTAAAAGCCAAATTAAAGCAGGAATTAAGAGAAAGCACCTAACGGTGTTTTTTTCTGGGTGATGATATTAACTTCCGAGATATATCTCTTAACCTAGAATTGCTCAACAAAAAAAGAACCTTAAAGGCTCTTTATTTCTAAAACCATTATTTAGTCAAGTATTAGTATGGCTTTAATAGTTTTCTTCTTTCTTTGATTTCTTCAATTTCTACATTATCAAGCCCTACTTGTTCTTTGTTTAGAAACACATCTCCCAGCACTAACTTGGTTTTATCCGTAAAACTTAAATCCGCCAACTTAGTATCAAGCCCAGCCTTCTGTAAGTCATTTTTTATATCTTCCTTGATGACTTTTCTCGCATCCGGCGTAAGTCTCGAATAAATATCATATATGTCAGACTTGAACTTATTTTCAGTTTTTCTTTTATGTGAAACTGAGGAATGACTATCGTGCCTAACGATAGATAAATCAGTGATGGACAAAGATAACCTGTCTAAACTATCGTTCAACTTGGATACGATTTCAGTATATTGATAATTCGCTTGGGCTATCTTCTTATTAAGATTTTCGAGTTCCTTATCGTGCTTCTCAATCGTTTTCTTATGCTGCTTGTTCTTCTGCTCAATATCTCTATTTAATCTTTCATTCTGGGTAGATAATTTAGCCTTATTATTCAACCCTTGTTTAATCTCTTTCTTAATAGTTGATAGTTCGTCTTCTTTCAAAGTTAAGTCATTATTGAGTATTGAAAGGCGATTTTCCTTGCTTTCAATATCTCCATTAAGTTTTGTTAATTTGGTGCTATTGTCGTTTATATTCTTGATAAGTTGATTGAAGTTTTTCTTCTTGTTCTCTAATTCTTCGGCTTTACGCTTGTTTTCAAGTTCAAGTTTCTTCTTTTCTGCCTCAGCCCTTTCTATTTCTTCTTCAGTAAAAGAAAGTAGATTATGGCTTCTTGATATTTTTGCCTTATTCTGTTCAAGTCGAATTTTTGCCAGCTTCTCTTTATGCTCTAATGTTTTCTCGCTTACAGTTGCTTCTATTAAATAACCATATTCTTTAAGTTTCTTGTTTACATACTGATAAACAAGCTCTTGGTATACCTCTCCTATTTGCTGAGCAGATTTAAAAGAATTATTTTTTAATTCTGGTCTATTAGTATTTCTTAGATGCTGATTTACAAGTTCAAGCTGAGCATTAACAAGGTCATACTGTCCAGTCTTACTATTTTTCCCATTTATGAATATATGCGGATGTACGCCATTATTTAGCCCTTTTTTACTTAGTGTTTCATCTCCGTGGAAAACACAAGTCATTATTTTATAGTCAGGCAAATGTGTGCGATGGAAGTTATATATAATATTAAGATAATGGTCTGGCTTTACTTCATTGATGTTATTTTTCGTAGGGAACTTGAAGAATGACTCTTGGATGACTGTTTTATTCTTATGCAATGAGTTGTTTTCTGCTCCAACCACTTGGTTATGCAAATCAATAAACTTTGTGAGTGCTGACCTTTTGTCATTCACCCTCTTTAAACCCATATCCTCTAAGCCATCAATTACAGCTATATCAATATGGCCGCTGCTATTTAGGACCGTATTGATTAGAGTTTTAAGGTCGTCAGGTTCATTTTCTTTCTTAAGCAATCCTTTCAGTTTGCTGGCGTATTTCGAGCGGTCATTTTTAATGGTAGTGATGTTCTCATGTGAACTTATATCATTTTCGATGGAGGTAATAATTTCATCTACAATCGCCATACGCTCATCAATAGATAACTTATCAAGTGGAATAATTTTCCCTTGATAAATTATTCTATTGTGTTTGGATAGTTCTTCGTTGAACTCAAGTTCTTTCTTTTTCACAATCCTTAGAGTGTGATAAAGAGAAGCAATGAGTTGACGCATACCAGCGGTTTTATTGCTTCTAGTTTTCTGTGCGATAAAGTTTAATCGTTTCCAAATCATAGTCGTATTTTTTACATTCATAAGTCCTCTTAGTAATTGTTGATATTCTTCTGCTTCTGCCTTCCCGGCTAGGGACCAGTTGAACTTCCCTCAAGCGAAGCGTCTTTCCAGAATGGAAAGTGTGGGGAGTTGAACAACTGGTTGATAAAACTATAAAAAGTTTTAGGTTATATAATTAAGCTACCATATATTATAATGTTTTCAAGAGCACAAAAAAGCCGACTAATTTAGCCGGCCATTTAGTTATCTGATTACTGTTATCTTATATATAGATATCTTCAACGCACGCATACGCATACGCGAGGAATTATTCTATATCTAACACTTCATCGAAATCTGTTGGAATATCTACTGGAACTCTTTGACCTTCTTTTAAATATCGTTCTGTGCCGTCTTTAAACTCAAGCACAAGCATACCGCCCAACCAATCAATTGCTATACCCTTAAAGATATGCTTAAGCGTTGAGTTGTAAGCAACTCTTTTTTCAATCGCTGCTTCCGACCTATCGTAAATGATTGACTCAATGTCTATGTGTTCAACTTCAAGCAATGCGTTATATGACTGAGTTGCTTGCTTGTATTCTTCATTCAATGTTTTTGATTTTTCTTCCAAAGATGCCAAATCATTTTCAAGGTCGTTTACAACTTCGTAAAATGAATTAGGAACTGATTGCTGTTCAAGAATCATCTTTTTTAAACTTGACTTGAAGTCATCAATTCTATTCTGGATTCTCTTCTTGTCATTCTCAACCTTAAGAATATTGGTCTTTATTGCTGTATAATCTTTACTCTCATTGATAAGCGACTGAATATTCAACTTGTCTGTAAACTGGAAAAACAACGAAAATAATTTTTTTCCACGAATAGACTGTTGACCTGGAGCCATACATTTATGGCCCATACTATTCGTACAAATAAAATAATCTCTTTCTCCCTTATTCATATATCTAATGGTGCCGCCACACCAACGACAATAGATTAAGCCGCGAAAAATATTATATTGCTGCTTATTGTAGTTTCCTGTGAATGGCTTCCTGCCTTTAATGATTTCCTGCACTTTATAGAACAGTTCCTGTTCTATAACTGCTGGGTAATAATTTGGAATCGGGTTTCCCTCATCTTTTAATCTTCTCTTGCCGCCATCTTCCCAATATAACTTTTTGGGTTGATGCTCACCAATCAACTTTCTATTTCCAAGGATATATTGAACCTGATGCGGTGCCAGCTTATCCGCATACTCTTGATTATATCTTTTAGTAGCTTCTAATAGCCCATATTTGAGCGAAAGATTAAAGAGATGGGTTATCCTATTAACCTTATCTAAATCGACGATAAAAACACCATCTTCGACACTCAACCAATTTGGAACTTTTTTAGTTACGATTTCACCATTTCGCATTTTATTGCGATTGATATTCCAAGCCTTTGATGAAAAATCACTTTTCCTTTCACTTTCTTTGTTTGCTCGTTCAAACTCAATAAGTGCAGTTATCCAATCTCCAATATCAAGATTGTTAATATCAAAGATTTTGTCCCTATCAAGGATAACTATTTTTATTCCAGCATTTAGAATATCGGTAAATATTTGATTACTACGAACGATTTTATCCCGTGAAAGTCGGTCAAAGTTCTCAATAAGCAGATAAGAACCTTTCTCAATTTCACCTTCCCTGACTTGTTTCAAAAAACCGCCAAGCACACCATCAGCCGATGCATTGAGACCGCGAAAGGCGGACGTTCCTGCGTCTTCCAATGCTCTGTCTACCGTCAGACCGTGTTTAGCAACGAAAGCGTCTATAAGGGCGTTTTGACGCTCTCTGGTGCTTCCATCTTCTTGTCGAGTAGATGAGAAACGAACGTATGGAAAGCACTTTTTGGTCATTTTTTGAACAGATCAAGACTATGGAACCTTTAACATAGCACGTCTGCATTTACTGCTATGCCAGACCGAGCCACGCCTACCTCGAGCTCTCTCCGGGTCTCGACTTCGAGACCCGGCTATTTGCCAAGCTCAACGCCGGCGAGCTGCTGCGCCGGGAGTTTGCCAAGCCGAGCTACCAACCCCAAATCATATTCCTCGGGGCCAATACCGACCCCTATCAGCCCATCGAACACCACTATCGCCTCACCCGCCAGCTGCTGGAGGTGATGCTGGCCCATCGCCACCCGGTGGGGATCATCACCAAGAGCGCCATGATCCTGCGCGACCTCGATCTGCTGACGGAGCTGGCCCAAGAGGGGCTCTGCCAGGTGATGGTGTCGGTCACTACCTTGAATGAAACCCTGCGGCGACAGCTGGAGCCCAGGGCCAGCACAGGGGCGGGCCGGCTCAAGGTGATCGAGAAACTGGCGCTGGCGGGCGTGCCGGTGGGGGTGCTGGCCGCCCCCATGATCCCGCGGCTCAACGAGCCCGAGCTCGAGCAGATCATCAAGGCCGCCGTGGCCGCTGGCGCCGGCTGCGCCGATTACATCCTGCTGCGCCTGCCCCACGAGTTGACCACCCTCTTCAGCGACTGGCTGGATGAGTACTATCCGGGCCAAAAGGAGGCCATATTGAACCAGCTGCGGGCAAGCCGGGGCGGTGTCCTCAACAGCCACGCCTTCGGCACCCGCATGCGCGGCGAAGGGCAGTTTGCCGACCTGCTCGCCCAGCGATTTCGCCTCATCAGCAGGCGGCTGCAACTGGGCAAGCGCCACATCCAGCTGAACCTGGATCGTTTCATCCGCCCGGGCGAGCAACTGCGGCTGTTTTGAGCCTTGCCCTCAACCTCGCGCTCTCGATGGATAAGAACGCACCGGTTTACCCTGCTCGATCAGCTCCGCCGGCAGGCGTGAAGGTTCATACGCAACCTCCTCTTCCCCGGCGGGTACATTCTTCCCGGTCTCCTGTCCCCACATCCTGCTCCACCAGATCTCCCACATTACCCAGCTCGTCATAAGATACTCCTTCGCGGCAGAGGCCGCCGCTGTGATCGCCGACACAGGCAAGATGCCCTGCCCCCATGACAGGGGCATGACGCCCCGATGACATCTCGGTTGCCGCTCTGGCGGCAGCCTGGCTGGGGCAGCCAACGGCGGGCATAAAAAAAGAGCGACCTGAAGGTCGCTCTCTTGTATCGGGTAAAGGGGGAACGATTACTCGTCACCCGCCTCCCCGGTATCGACGGCACCGGTGTCTGCGGCGGTATTGGTGCCTTCAGACACCTCCCCCTCGACGGCCAGGGCCTCGGTTTCCTCTTCGTCGCTCTCGGCAACGCGCTGCAGGCCGACCACGGTTTCGTCTTCACCGGTACGGATCAGACGCACACCGCCGGTGTTGCGGCCGATGACGCTCACCTCGGCAACGCGAGTACGTACCAGGGTACCGCCGTTGGTGATCAGCATGATCTGGTCGGTATCCTCGACCTGGATCGCATCGATCACCTTGCCGTTGCGCTCATCCACCTTGATGGAGATGACGCCCTGGGTACCCCGGCTCTTGGTCGGGTATTCGTCCAGCGCGGTACGCTTGCCGTAACCATTCTCGGTGGCGGTGAGGATAGCCCCTTCGCCGCGCGGCACGATGAGGGAGACCACCTTGTCACCAGCGCCCAGCTTGATGCCGCGCACACCGGCAGCGGTACGGCCCATGGGTCGCACGCCCTTGAAGGTACCCTTGCTCTCGGTGCCTTCGCCGTTGTCGCTGCCGTCATCGTCGTTGCCGGCATCGTCGTCGGTTTCGACCTCGTCAGTGGCATCGGCATCAGCGCGACCGCTGCCTTCCGCGAAGCGAACCACCTTGCCCGCATCGGAGAACAGCATGATCTCGTTGCTGCCATCGGTGATGTCCACCCCGATCAGCTCATCACCCTCTTTGAGGTTGATGGCACGGATACCGGAGGAGAGCGGACGGCTGAAGTCGGACAGGCTGGTCTTCTTCACGGTGCCGTTGGCGGTGGCGAAGAAGACGTACTTCTCGGCGTCATACTCTTTCACCGGCAGGATGGCGGTGATGCGCTCACCCTCATCCAGCGGCAGCAGGTTGATAATCGGACGACCGCGGGCGCCACGGGACGCTTCCGGCAGCTGATACACCTTGAGCCAGTAGACCTTGCCACGGGTGGAGAAGCACAGAATGGTGTCGTGGGTGTTGGCCACCAGCAGACGCTCCACAAAGTCCTCTTCCTTGATCCGGGTGGCCGACTTGCCACGACCACCGCGGCGCTGGGCCTCGTAGTCGGAGAGCGGCTGATACTTCACATAGCCCTGGTGAGACAGGGTCACGACCACGTCTTCCGGGGTGATCAGATCTTCGATGTTGATCTCGGCACTGGACATGCTGATCTCGGTGCGACGCTCGTCGCCGTACTGCTCACGCACGGCCAGCAGTTCGTCGCGGATCACTTCCATCAGGCGTTCCGGGCTTGCCAGGATGTGCAGCAGCTCGGCGATGAGATCCAGCAGAGATTGATACTCTTCCAGGATCTTCTCGTGCTCGAGGCCGGTCAGCTTGTGCAGACGCAGGTCAAGGATGGCCTGGGCCTGGATCTCGGTCAGGAAGTACTGCCCGTCGCGAATGCCGAACTCAGGCTCCAGCCACTCGGGGCGAGCCGCGTCGTCGCCCGCTTTTTCCAGCATGGCGGCCACGTTGCCGAGTTCCCAACCCTTGGCCACCAGGGCGGCTTTCGCATCCGCCGGGGTCGCACTGTGGCGAATGAGCTCGATGATGGGATCGATGTTGGCCAGAGCCACCGCCAACCCTTCCAGGATGTGCGCCCGATCCCGCGCCTTGCGCAGTTCGAACACGGTCCGGCGGGTCACCACTTCGCGGCGGTGCAGCAGGAAGGCATCCAGGATCTCTTTAAGGTTCATCACCTTGGGCTGGTTGTTGTCCAGCGCCACCATGTTGATGCCGAACGTGGTCTGCATCTGGGTGTGCTTGTAGAGATTGTTCAGCACAATCTCGCCGGACTCGCCGCGCTTGATCTCGATGACGATGCGCATGCCGTCCTTGTCGGACTCATCGCGCAGGGCGCTGATGCCCTCGATCTTCTTCTCTTTGACCAGCTCGGCGATCTTCTCGATCAGACGAGCCTTGTTCACCTGATAGGGGATCTCGTGAACGATGATGGTCTCGCGACCACTCTTCTCGTCCACTTCCACCTCGGCCTTGGCGCGCACATAGATGGAGCCGCGACCGGTACGGTACGCCTGCACGATGCCGGAACGACCGTTGATGATGCCGCCGGTGGGGAAATCCGGGCCAGTGACATGGGTCATCAGCTCGTCAATGGTGAGGTCGCCGTTTTCGATCAGCGCCAGACAGCCGTTGACAATCTCGGTGAGGTTGTGAGGCGGGATGTTGGTCGCCATGCCCACCGCGATACCGGAGGAGCCGTTGACCAGCAGGGTGGGGACCTTGGTGGGCATGACAGCCGGGATCATCTCGGTGCCGTCGTAGTTCGGCACCCAGTCCACGGTCTCTTTGTCCAGATCGGCCAGCAGCTCGTGGGAGATGCGCGCCATCCGCACTTCGGTGTAACGCATGGCCGCGGCGTTGTCGCCGTCCACCGAACCGAAGTTGCCCTGACCGTCGACCAGCATGTAGCGCATGGAGAAATCCTGCGCCATACGGACGATGGTGTCATACACGGCGCTGTCGCCATGCGGGTGATATTTACCGATTACGTCACCGACCACACGGGCCGATTTTTTATAGGGCTTGTTCCAGTCGTTCCCCAGCTCGTTCATTGCATACAGAACGCGGCGGTGAACCGGTTTCAAGCCATCACGCACATCCGGCAGAGCTCGTCCTACGATCACGCTCATGGCGTAATCCAGATAGGAACTCTTGAGCTCTTCTTCGATGTTGACCGGCGTGATCTCTCTGGCCAGATCGCTCATAGAAAGCCTTAATCCCTAATTAGTTGTTCTTTGGCTTAAACAGCGCGACATGGTAACACACTGAGCCAAATACATTAAGCCACAAATCCGATGAGCACATCGGGCTGGTGCGACGAGGTCGGTCCGTTATAATGCGCGCCAGGACAATAGATTGCGCGCGCCCAGCCCGCTGCGCGCCTTGCCACAGGATCATCAAAACATGAATAGTGATGCCAATGTCGATCTGACAGAAATCGCCAAATTTGAAGCCATCGCCTCCCGCTGGTGGGACATGGAGGGCGAATTCAAGCCGCTGCATCAAATCAACCCGGTCCGCCTTGACTGGATCACCGACAAGAGCGGCGGCCTGTTTGGCAAGCGCGTGCTCGACATCGGCTGTGGTGGCGGCATCCTCTCCGAGAGCATGGCCCGCCGGGGTGCCCGCGTCACCGGCATCGACATGGGCAAGGAGCCCCTGGGCGTCGCCCGTCTGCACGCACTGGAAGCAGGAGTGGAGCTCGAGTACCGCCAGATCACCGCCGAGGCCCACGCGGGCGAAGCTCCGGGCCAGTATGACGTGGTCACCTGCATGGAGATGCTGGAGCACGTGCCGGATCCGGCCTCGGTGCTGCGCGCCATCGCAACCCTGGTGCGCCCGGGGGGCAAGGTGTTCGTCTCCACCATCAACCGCAACCCCAAAGCCTATCTGATGATGATCCTCGGGGCCGAGTACCTGCTGAAGATGGTCCCCAAGGGCACCCACGACCACAAGAAGTTCATCACCCCGGCCGAACTCTGTCGCATGGGCGAAGCGGCGGGCCTGCTGGTGCGGGACATGAGCGGCGTGCACTATGCGCCGCTCTCCAACAGCTTCAAACTCGGTCGCAACGTCGACGTCAACTACATGGTCGCCTTCGAGCGCCCGGAGCAAGGCTGATGAGCGTCCCCCACCCTATGCCCCTTCGCTGCGTCCTGTTTGATCTGGACGGCACCCTGCTCGACACCGCGCCGGATCTCGGCGCCGCCGTCAACCACGTGCTGGTGAGCGAAGGCTTTGCACCGCTTTCTGACGACATCATCCGCCAGACCACCTCCCACGGGGCCCTCGGGCTGCTCAGGGCCGGCCTTGGGGAGGAGCTGCTCGAGGAGCTCGGGGCCACGCGCCTTCGCACCGCCCTGCTGGACTACTACGCGGCCAACCTCTGCGTCGGCACCCGCCCCTATGAAGGCATGGTGGATCTCATCGAGTGGCTGGACGAGCGGCAACTGCCCTGGGGCATCGTCACCAACAAGCCGGGCTTTCTCACCGAGCCGCTCCTGGCCGCCCTGCCCGAGCTCGCCAGCTGCGGCGTGGCGGTCAGCGCCGACACCCTGCCGGTGCGCAAGCCCGACCCCGCCCCCATGTACTTTGCCTGCGAGCGGCTCGGGGTGGACGCGGCGCACTGCCTCTATGTGGGGGATCACGTACGCGACATCGAGGCGGGTCGCAATGCGGGGATGCGCACCGCCGTCGCAGGCTGGGGTTATCTGAATGACAATGAGGATCCCGCCGACTGGGGTGCCGACCTTCACTTTGATACCGTGCAGGCCCTGCACCACTGGTTGCGCTACGAGCTGACCTGAAGCCGGACTATAGATGGATTCGCCAGACAGCTTTGGCCGTCCATCAATAGCCATATGAACACGGTGATGGCTCACGGCCCCACGGGCAACCACCAGAGGGATCCCAGGCGTTCCCTCTTTCACCGGGTTTGGCAACCCTCCAGAAAGGGGAAAAGGACACCTTTTGACCCTGTCTGCGCAAGGGATAACCAGGCTGAATTTGCTAGTAAAAACACCCTGCTTTCGCAAGCAAAAAAAGTTATTTTAATTTTCCATCTTCGATCACCGGACTTGCATTTACCGGATCGGACGCATGAAAACCCGTTCGCTGTGAGCGTCCACTAACTCGGCTCACGACACCCACAATTTATCCACAGCTAATGCGTTATCCACAGATTGCAATGCCGTGACGACCTCACTATCTTGTAGTTCGAATTCAAAATAACACTATATCTTGTGATTCATCGCGCATTACGCCCCCACCCCGTCGCCTGGATTGGCCCGTCGGGAGCGTCGCGCGATGGTTTTTCGGGAATCAACCGATACCGCCAGGTATCAATGAAAGGGGTCATCAGCCAATGAACTTGTTTGTGACGAAGCGTAACGGACACAAAGAACCCATCGATCTGGACAAGATCCACCGTGTGCTCGACTGGGCCGCCGAGAAGCTCGACAATGTGTCGGTCTCCCAGGTGGAGCTCAAGTCCCACATCCAGTTCTATGACGGCATCCGTACCGCCGACATCCACGAGACCATCATCAAGGCTGCTGCTGACCTCATCTCCGAGCAAAGCCCGGACTACCAGTACATGGCCGCCCGTCTGGCCATCTTCCACCTGCGCAAGAAGGCCTACGGCCAGTTCGAGCCGCCCCACCTGTATCAGCATGTCGCCAAGCTGGTGGACATGGGCAAGTACGACAAGCACCTGCTGGAAGACTATACCCAGGCCGAGTTCGAGGAGCTGAACGGCTACCTCGATCACTGGCGTGACATGGACTTCTCCTACGCGGCGGTCAAGCAGCTGGAAGGCAAGTACCTGGTCCAGAACCGCGTCACCGGCGAAATTTACGAGAGTCCGCAGTTCCTCTACATCCTGGTGGCGGCCTGCCTCTTCTCCAAGTATCCGAAGGATACCCGTCTGGACTACATCAAGCGCTTCTATGATGCGGTCTCGACCTTCAAGATCTCCCTGCCGACCCCGATCATGAGCGGCGTGCGCACCCCGACCCGCCAGTTCAGCTCCTGCGTGCTGATCGAGTGCGATGACAGTCTGGACTCCATCAACGCGACCGCCAGCGCCATCGTGCGTTACGTCTCCCAGCGCGCCGGCATCGGCATCAACGCCGGCCGCATCCGTGGTCTGGGCAGCCCCATCCGTGGCGGCGAAGCCTTCCACACCGGCTGCATCCCCTTCTACAAGTACTTCCAGACTGCCGTGAAGTGCTGCTCCCAGGGCGGCGTGCGCGGCGGTGCCGCCACCCTCTTCTACCCCCTGTGGCACACCGAGGTCGAAAGCCTGCTGGTACTGAAGAACAACCGCGGCGTGGAAGAGAACCGGGTCCGTCACATGGACTACGGCGTGCAGATCAACAAGCTGATGTACCAGCGCCTCATCAAGGGCAGTGACATCACCTTGTTCTCCCCGTCCGACGCACCGGGTCTCTATGACGCCTTCTTCGCGGATCAGGACAAGTTCGAGGAGCTCTACGTCAAGTACGAGCAGGATCCGGCCATTCGCAAGAAGACCCTGAAGGCGGTGGATCTCTTCTCCCTGATGATGCAGGAGCGTGCCGGTACCGGTCGCATCTACATCCAGAACGTGGATCACTGCAACACCCACAGCCCGTTCGATCCGAGCGTGGCGCCGGTACGCCAGTCCAACCTCTGCCTCGAAATTGCGCTGCCCACCAAGCCGCTGAACAACGTGGACGACGAGGACGGCGAGATTGCCCTGTGCACCCTCTCCGCCTTCAACCTGGGTGCCATCGAGAAGCTGGAAGACCTGGAAGAGATGGCTGATCTGGCGGTACGCGCCCTGGACGCCCTGCTCGACTATCAGGACTACCCGCTCAAGGCCGCCATGAAGGGCAGCATGAACCGCCGCACCCTGGGGATCGGCGTCATCAACTACGCCTACTACCTGGCGAAGAACGGTGCCCGCTACTCCGACGGTTCCGGTCTGGCGCTGACCCACCGCACCTTCGAGGCGATCCAGTACTACCTGCTGAAGGCCTCCGTGCAGCTGGCCCGCGAGTTCGGCCCCTGCCCGGCGTTCAACGAGACTACCTACGCCCAGGGTATCCTGCCTATCGATACCTACAAGAAGGATCTGGATGGCCTGTGCAACGAGCCGCTGCACCTGGACTGGGAAAGCCTGCGCGAGGAGATCCGCACCGTGGGTCTGCGCAACTCCACCCTGACCGCCCTGATGCCAAGCGAGACCTCCAGCCAGATCTCCAACGCCACCAACGGCATCGAGCCGCCCCGCGGCCTGGTCTCCGTCAAGGCCTCCAAGGACGGTATCCTCAAGCAGGTGGTGCCCGAGTACCATCGCCTGAAGGATCAGTACGAGCTGCTGTGGAAACAGCCGAGCGTCGACGGTTACCTGCAGCTGGTCGGCATCATGCAGAAGTTCGTGGATCAGGCGATCTCCGCCAACACCAACTATGATCCGGCCCGCTTCGAAGGCAACAAAGTGCCGATGAAGCAGCTGCTCAAGGACTTGCTGACCGCCTACAAGTACGGCCTCAAGACCCTCTACTACCACAACACCCGTGACGGTGCAGACGACACCCAGACCGATCTGCAGGATGACGGGTGTGCCGGCGGGGCTTGCAAGATCTAACCGCCGAGCCATCTGATGAACCGGGCGGGAGCATGAAGCTCCCGCCTTCCTGTTTCCCCCATTTCACGACAGTCGAACCATGGCCTATTCAACTTTCTGCCAGACCCAAAACGATCAGCTCAAGGAGCCGATGTTCTTCGGCCAATCGGTCAACGTGGCCCGTTATGATCAGCAAAAGCACGACATCTTCGAGCGGCTGATCGAAAAGCAGCTCTCCTTCTTCTGGCGCCCGGAAGAGGTGGACGTCTCCCACGACCGCATCGACTTCCAGGCCCTGCCCCCCCACGAGCAGCACATCTTCATCTCCAACCTGAAGTACCAGACCCTGCTGGACTCCATCCAGGGCCGCAGCCCCAACGTGGCGCTGCTGCCGCTGGTCTCCATCCCGGAGCTGGAGACCTGGATCGAGACCTGGGCCTTCTCCGAGACCATTCACTCTCGCTCCTACACCCACATCATCCGCAACATCGTCAACAACCCGGGCCAGGTGTTCGACGACATCGTGACCAACGAGCAGATCCTGAAGCGCGCCGGCTCCATCAGCCACTTCTACGACGATCTCATCGAGGCGACCTCCGTCTATCACCTGCACGGTGAGGGGACCCACCGGATCGGGGATCGCGAGGTGACCATCAGCCTGCGCGAGCTCAAGAAGAAGCTCTATCTCTGCCTGATGAGCGTCAACGCCCTGGAGGCGATCCGCTTCTACGTGAGCTTCGCCTGCTCCTTCGCCTTCGCCGAGCGCGAGCTGATGGAGGGCAACGCCAAGATCATCAAGATGATCGCCCGCGACGAGGCCCTGCACCTGACGGGGACGCAGCATATGCTGAACCTGATGCGCAGCGGCAACGACGATCCCGACATGGCGGAGATCGCTGTCGAGTGCGAGCAGGCCTGCTTCGAGCTGTTCAAGGAAGCGGCCCTGCAGGAGAAGGAGTGGGCCGAGTACCTGTTCCAGGACGGCTCCATGATCGGCCTGAACAAGGACATCCTCTGCCAGTACGTGGAGTACATCACCAACCTGCGCATGGCGGCGGTGGGCCTGCAGCCGGCCTTTGCCGGCACCAAGCAGAACCCCATCCCCTGGATCAACACCTGGCTCTCCTCCGACAACGTGCAGGTGGCGCCTCAGGAAGTGGAAGTGAGTTCCTACCTGGTCGGTCAGATCGACAGCGAAGTGCACGCCGACGATCTCGGTGACTTCGAGCTGTGATTGCACGCGCCCGGACTGACGGCAACCTTCATGCCGTCTCTTGGTGAGGTCTTGCCGTGAGTGAGGCCATCGGCACCCTGCCCCCCGCCCCGTCTCTGAGAGACGCCGAGCACGAGGCCGCAACGCCCCGGGTCCATACCCGGGACGGGGTGTTGCACGCCCATCCCGGCGAGAGCGTGCTGGAAACCCTGGAGCGCCACGGCCACAGGGTCGAGTTCCAGTGTCGCAGCGGCTACTGCGGCGCCTGCCGCACGCCGCTGCTGGCAGGCAAGGTGCACTATGCCGCCGTCCCGCTCGCCTTTGTCTCCCAGGGGGAGTGCCTCCCCTGCTGCTGCCAGCCGGTCGGTGCCATCAAGCTGGATATCCGGAAGGGCTGACAGCCCCGTCCCCCGGGTTCTGCACAGCAAACAAAAAGCCGCCGGAGCAATCCGGCGGCTTTTTTCTCTCTATCTCTTCGTTGAGGGCGCCCTCTTGCAGACGCCCTTCCCCTCAGCGGATTACAACCAGGGGGCAGCTGTCGGCCCGTGGTGCAGGCCCAGCTTCCAGACACGGCCGAAGTGCTTGTAGTGCCCCGCTTCCACACCGGCCCTCTCCCCCATGCCGTGGTAGAGATCCAGGTGTCCCTTCTTCACCGCGCCGCCCACATCGAGCGCGATCAGCAGGCGCAGCTGGTGCTTGCCGGTCCAGTTGCCGGCCTTGTCGAGCAGCGGCACTTCCGCGAGGATGGGGGTGCCCATGGGCAGCAGGGTCTTGTCGGCCGCCACCGCCGCCATAGGCAGCAGCGGAATGCCCGCAGCCCCGACCACGTCGTTGGTGGGACGGCGCTCGAAGAAGACATAGGAGGGGTTCTGCTCCACCAGCTCCTTCACGCTCTCCTCCGGCTGGCGGCTCGCCCACTCCTTGATGGCCTTCATGGACATCTGCTCCTTGGGTACCTCGCCGCGGTCGATGAGCACCCGGCCGATGCTCACGTAGCCGTGACCGTTCTTGCCGCTGTAGCCGAGGTATTGCAGCCGGTCGTCATCGCCGTAGTGGACGAAGCCCGAGCCCTGCACGTCCATCAGGAAGTTGTCGATGAGGGAGCGGCTGTAGCCCAGCTCCAGCCCGCGGTTGGCCAGCGCACCTCTGTGGATCTGGGCCCGGCTCGGGCAGCGCCCGCCACAGTTGGGCATGGCGTAGATGGGGTACTTGTACTCGGCATCCGGGCGGTGACGCACCTCCAGCACCGGCGAGTAGTAGCCGGTGAAGAGCACGTTGCCCATGCGATCGGCGCCGCCGAGCTGGGCCAGGCTGACGCCGTAGCGGGTGATCTGGGCGGGATCACCCCCATTGGCCACCCAACGGGAGAGCTGACGATAGAGCTCCCCATAGCGGCTCGCCATGCGGCCGGATCGCTCCAGCACCAGCCGGCTCTGGGGGCCGAACTTGCTGTAATCTGCACGCGCGCGGCTGTTGACCCGCTCCACCCGCACCAGATCCCCTGGCAGGGCACCATCCAGATACTGCTTGCCCAGGTTTTCCGGGACCTCACAGTTCAGAAAGCATCTGGAATCCGCCTTTTTCTGGGGCGCCTTGACCGGTTCAGGGCTGCCCGCACAACCGGCCAACCCCACCACGGCGGCGGCCAACCAGTACGCATGTCTATTCATATGTCCTCATATAACACCTTGTGTCTTGCACGGCGGGGAAGATGCCAAAATTGCCATGGGAAAGCAAACGCCTTCCACCCTCACACGACGGATTTTTCCTGCAGGGATCTTCTGGGTTATAACAAGGTGACAAGGTGTGAGAGGTCATGGATGGAACAGCTCGAATTCTTCCCGCTCGAGAGCCCCTGCGTCGGGGTCTGCGAGCTGAACAACAAGGGGTATTGCAAGGGGTGCCTGCGCAGCCGGGAAGAGCGTTTCTACTGGCAGAAGATGACCCCTGTCCAGCAGCAGGAGGTGCTGCGCCTGTGCCGCAATCGCAAGGCCAGGGTCGAGGCGGCGCGGCGCAAGGCCAGGGAAGGTGAACCGCCCGAGGCCCCGGCGCAGCCCGATCTGGATTTCTGACGCTTTCCCCCTTTTTGCCAACCATAAGAAAGGCGGCCCGCAGGCCGCCTTTTTCATTTACCCACATCCGGCTCAGGCCGTCGCCAGCCTGGCCTGCTCCTCGCCGCGCTTGAGCATGGCATAGGAGACCCCGGTCAGGAGCGACCCCGCCGCAATCGCCAGGATGTACATCATGACGTTGCTGATGGCATTCGGGATGAAGAGCACGAACAGGCCGCCGTGGGGTGCCACCAGCTCGCAGCCAAACAGCATGGAGAGGGCACCGGTCAGGGCACCGCCCACCATGCAGGCCGGGATGACCCGCATGGGATCCTTGGCGGCAAACGGGATGGCCCCCTCGGAGATGAAGCACAGACCCAGTACGAAGGAGGCCTTGCCCGCTTCCTGCTCCGCCTTGATGAACTTCTTGCTGGCCAGGAAGGTGGCGATGCCCATCCCCAGTGCCGGCACCATGCCGGCGGCCATCACGGCGGCCATGGGGGCGTAGGTCTTGGAGGCGAGCAGGCCGACCCCGAAGGCGTAGGCCGCCTTGTTGACCGGGCCACCCATGTCGAAGCACATCATGGCGCCGATGATGACACCCAGCAGCACGGCGTTGGCGGAGCCCATGTTGTTGAGGAACTCGGTCATGGCGTTCATGATGCCAGCCACCGGGCCGCCCACCACGTAGATCATCACCAGGCCGGTAAACAGGCTGGCAAAGAGCGGGATGATGAGGATGGGTTTGAGCGCTTCCAGGGTCACCGGCAGGCGCACCTTGTCGCTCAGGTACTTGGCACTGTAACCGGCGAGGAAGCCACCGACGATGCCACCGAGGAAACCGGCGCCCAGGGAGCTTGCCAGCATACCGGCGATCATGCCGGGAGCGAGACCCGGACGGTCGGCGATGGAGTAGGCGATGTAGCCCGCCAGCACAGGGATCATCAGGGCGAAGGCGGAGCCGCCGCCGATCTTCATCAGGGCCGCCGCGAGGGTCCCCTCCTCCTTGAACGCCTCAATCCCAAACACGAATGACAGGGCGATGATAAGGCCGCCCGCCACCACCATGGGCAGCATGAAGGAGACGCCGGTCAGCAGGTGCTTGTAGGGGCCCGCCTTCTCCTCTTTCTTGGGGGAGGCAGCGCCGCTGTGGCGATAGGTCTTGGCCTCGGTCCAGGCCTTGTCGAGCTCGGCGCGGGTCTTCTTGAGGGCAGCCCCTGTGCTGGTGCGATAGACAGGCTTGCCGTCGAAGCGCGCCATGTCCACCTCGATGTCGGTGGCGAGGAACACCAGATCGGCGGATGCAATCTCGTCCGCCGTCAGGGCGTTCTGGGCACCGACCGAGCCCTGGGTCTCGACGCGGATCTGATGGCCCAGCTGCTTGGCCATGGTTTCCAGCGCTTCCGCCGACATGAAGGTGTGGGCCACCCCGGTCGGACAGGCGGTCACCGCGACGATGCGCTTGGCACCGGCGTCAGCCTTGGCCACGGCAGGCGCGGCTTGATGGCGATAGACGCTGGCACCGCTGCGCGCGGCCTCCAGCAGGGCGGCCGGATCTTGCAGCGCCAGGTCCATGTCACCCCGATAGAGCGACTTGCCGTCATAGGCGGCCAGATCCACCGGGGCACTGGCCACGACCAGCACCAGGTCGGCGGCGGCAATCTGCTCCTTGCTTGGCGCCTGACGTGGCTGCACGCTGGAGTCGACATCGAGGATGAGTTCCCAGCCCGCCAGTTTGGCCTGCTGTTCTATCCGTTTTGCAGCGAGAAAGCTGGTGGCAATGCCCGCCGGGCAAGCCGTAACCAGAATTGCTTTCATTGGGCATCTCCTGAGTTATCCATTGAATGGGAATGGGGTTGACGTTGTGCCGCATCCAGGCGAGTCAGGCGCACCTGCTCGAGCAAGGGATCCAGCACCTTGATATCGCTAAAACCGACGGCTACCTGGCTCACCGCCAGGGCCGAGACGGCGGTGGCCAGACGCAGGGTCTGCTCTGCGCCCCAGCCGAGGCTGAGACCATGGGCCAGCCCGGCCACCAGGGAGTCGCCGGCACCGACAGTGCTGACCACCTCCATGCGCGGCGGAATGGCCTGCCAGGTGGCATCCGGTCCAAACCAGACGAGGCCGTCAGCGCCGTTGGAGATCACCACGTGGGGGATCCCGCTGGCCTGCAGCGCACTAGCGCACTCCGCCTGTTCCTCCAGGGTCCGGATGGGGCGCCCGGCCCACTGCTCAAGCTCCTCCAGATTCGGTTTGACCAGGGTCGGCGCCGCTTTGAGCCCTTCGGTGAGGGCCGCGCCGCTGCAATCGAAGATCACCTGCTTGCCCCTGGCCTTGAGCAGCGCGATGAGATGGCCGCAGTAGGCCGGCGCCACGCCCTTGGGCAGGCTGCCCGCCAGCACGAACCAGTCGGCCTTGGGTGCCAGCCGCTCCAGCTCTGCCTCCAGCGCGCTCACCTCGGCCTCGTGCACGGTGAGCCCCGGCAGATTGAGATCGGTGACCCGGCCGGATTGCTCGGAGATCTTGACGTTGATGCGGGTGCTGCCCGCGACTCGCACGAAGTGATCGGCCAGGGCACGCTCCTCGAACAGGGAGACAAAGCTCTGCTGGTTCTCGGCGCCAAGCCAGCCGGTCAGGCCCACGTCACGGCCGAGATCTTTCAGGACCATGGCGACGTTGATCCCCTTGCCGGCGGCGCGCAAATTCGCCTCGCTCACCAGGTTCACCTCGCCAGGGTGCATGGCCTCCAGGCGGGTGGTGAGATCGAGCGCCGGGTTCAGGGTGATGGTGACGATGTCCATCAGTGTGCCCCCTCGCCCAGGCCGGCGGCGATGGCCTCACCCAGCCCCTTGAGAGCGGCTTCGGCATCCGGCCCTTCGGCACGAAACGCGAGACGATGACCGCACTTGACGCCGAGGCCGATGACCTTCATCAGGCTCTTGGCGGAGACGGCTTCGCCGCTACCGTCGAGGTTCGCCACGCGAATGTCGGACTCATACTCCTTGGCAACCTTGACCAGCATGGCGCCCGGGCGGGCATGCAGGCCATGGGGGTTGATGATGGTGAAGGTATCGGACAGACCGCTCGCCGGGCCGGATTGCAGCATGGCGAGGCCATCGCTGCCCGCCAGGGCCCCGAGCTGGCCTGCGGCGGCGAGACGGGCCAGGTTGTCGAGCTGCGCCAGATGGCCGCTATCTGCGGCGCACAGCAGCAGCAGGGCGCTGACAGGCTGATCACCTGCGGTCAGCACCGCACTCGGGGTCGCCAGCACCCAGCCGGTCTGGGCGGCCTGGGCGCGGGCCAGCCAGATCCCCTCCCCCAGATGGACGGGAGCACTGGCCAGCAGGGCGCTCACCATGGCAGCGTCTCCCCATCCTGCGGATTTGGCGCGGGCCGCAGCCCCCAGCAGCAGCTGGTCCTGATCGTCGGCCGGGAAATCGGCCAGGGTCAGGAACTGGACCTCTTTTGCCGCGCTGGCGCCGGTCAGGATGTCGATGATGGTCTCTTCGTCGGTGGCCTCCTTGAGGCGGGCCGCCGCCTGTTCATCACCCAGCACGTGGGTGAGCTGGCGCAGGATCCCCAGGTGCTCGTCGGACTTGGCAGCGATGCCGATGGCCACATAGGCCGTCTGCCCGTCATCCCACTCGATGCCGTGAGGGAACTGGGCCACCATGACGCCGGTGCTCTTCACCAGATGGCGAGTATCCGTGGTGCCGTGGGGAATGGCGATGCCGCTGCCCAGGTAGGTGGCGTGCTGGGCTTCTCGTGCCAGCATGCCGTCCACGTAGCCAGCCTCCACCAGACCGGCTTCGGTCAGTTTGCCGGCCAGGAGGGCGATGGCGTCCGCCTTGGTCGTCACCGTTTGTCCCAGCAGGATTTGCTGTCGCGCCAACTTCAACATAGAGATTCTCCATCAGGTCCGGCGGCGCCTCGGGGCGAGCCGGCTCAACTCAACGTGGTTTTCGGGTAACTAGCCTGCTGACAATAGACGGGGATCTCTCTCTTTGGTGAGCCGCAACCCATTTCAAAGCTCAGATAATCATCGCCTACTGACAAGCTGAATCGTTTCACTTACACTCAGACTGAATCGTTTCAGCCAATTGTTCAAGATCCCGCTAAGAGTGCTTTTCAATGATATGATCCCGCGCACACTTTTCGGTGCCCCCAACCAGGAACCGGCGCGGGCCTAGCAACTCAAACAGAGCCAATATGATGAAACTGGATGAAATCGCCGCACTGGCCGGCGTCTCGCGCACCACGGCCAGCTATGTGATCAACGGCAAGGCCGATCAATACCGCATCAGCCAGACCACCCGTGACAAGGTAATGGCCGTGGTCCATGCCCACAACTACCAGCCTGACAGCCGCGCCGCTTCCCTGCGTGGCGGCCAGACCAAGACGCTGGGCTTCATCCTGCCCGACCTCGAGAACGCCAGCTACGCCAAGCTCGCCAAGCGGCTCGAACAGGGGGCCCGCACCCAGGGTTATCAGCTGCTGATCGTCTGCTCGGAAGACGAACCCGAGACCGAGAAGGAGCTGGCCCGCATGCTGGTCAGCCGTCATGTGGATGCACTGCTGGTGGCGAGCTGCCTGCCCCCCTCGGATCCCTTCTATCTGGAGCAGCAGACTCGCGGGGTGCAGATCCTCGCCATCGACCGGGCCATGAGCGCCGATCACTTCGTCACCGTGGCGAGCGAAAACCAGAAGGCGAGCTTCGATCTCACCGCCTCCCTGCTCGGCTCCCCCCTGCACCATGTGGCCCTGATCACCGCCCTGCCCACCCTCACGATCAGCTGTGAGCGCCTCGCCGGTTTCCAGCAGGCCCTCGCCAGCCATGCCAGCCCCCTGACGCCCCACGTCTGCGAGGGGGAGCAGTTCTCCCGCGCCGAGGGTTATCGCCTGATCAAGACGCTGCATCAGCAACTCGGCCAGTTGCCCGAGGCCCTGGTGGCCACCTCCTACATCCTGATGGAGGGGGTGCTCGACTACCTGCTGGAGCAGGAGAGCGACATGAGCCGGATCGCCATGGCCACCTTCGGGGACGATCGCCTGCTCGACTTCCTCCCCTTTGGCATCAACTCCCTGCCCCAGCAGCACGACGCCCTCGCCGGCCAGGCGCTTACCCTGGCCCTGGATGCCATCAACGGCACCTACCGCGCCGGCCTGCACTATGTGAGCCGCACCCTGAAACGCCGCCGCTGACGCGAAATGGACGTGCCGAAGGCGACCACGGTCGCCTTTGCGCATTTTTACGCCACCTGCCGCCGCGGGTTGTCATCTTTTATTTCCACTCAAATGCCTTTCACAGTAGAACCTTCGCTCAATCTCGCTTGTTTTCGATATTTTAATCCGCTAACGTGGCAACCCTGTTTTACAACCTGCGGCTGTTCGTAACGATGTCTCCACTCCGATATTGCTAGCCTCCGGCCTTCCCCGGAGGCACCCCGACACTTGGCACCCTGCCCCCCTCTCATGACGTTGTTTTTAGATTCGGATGGATAACATGAACACCAAGACCCTGGGTTGTACCCTGTTGATTGCCGGCACCACCATAGGCGCCGGCATGCTGGCCCTGCCGCTGGCCTCTTCGTCGCTCGGCGGCCCCGCCACCCTCATGCTGATGATCGGCCTCTGGGCCCTGATGGCCTTCACCGCCATGCTGCAGGTGGAAGCCAGCCTCAGCACCGGCAAGTGGTACCTGCACCAGCTGGCGGATCACCTGCTCGGTCCCTGGGGCAAAGGCATCGCCTCCTTCTGCATCCTGATGCTGTTCTACGCGCTGGCCTCCGCCTACATCAGCGGTGGCAGCAGCCTGCTTGCCCAGGCACTGGCAGACGCGGGTCTGCCCCTGAGTCAGGAGCAGGCCGCCTGGGCCTTTACCCTGCTGTTTGGCGGCATGGTCTGCGTCGGCACCAGGCAGGTGGATTACCTCAACCGCCTGATGTTCACCGTGAAACTGGTGATCATGGTGGCCGTGCTGGCCCTGCTGCTACCCCGTGCCCAGGGGGAGCACCTGCTCTCCATGCCGCTCGGTCAGGGCCTGCTGCTGGCGGGCCTGCCGGTGATATTCACCTCCTTCGGCTTCCACGGCTCCATTCCGAGCGTGATGCTCTACCTGGGCGACTGTCCCAAGCAGCTGCGCCGGGTCTTCGTGTGGGGCTCCGCTCTGCCGCTCATCCTCTACGTGCTGTGGCAAGTGGCTATCCTCGGGCTGCTCGGTCAAGCATCCCTCATCCAGACCGGTGGCGCCCTGGACAGCCTGCTGGCCAACGTCGGCAGCCTGGTCAGCTGGCCCGCCTTCAACCAGGCGATGCACCTCTTTGCGGATCTTGCGCTTGCCACCTCCTTCCTCGGGGTGACGCTGGGGCTGTTCGACTTCATGGCCAAGGTGACCCGTCGCAAGGACAACTGGCAGGGCCGCACCCAGACCGGCCTCATCACCTTCGTGCCGCCCCTGCTGTTTGCCCTCTACTTCCCCCAGGGTTTCATCATGGCGCTCGGCTACGCCGCCATCGCGCTCGCGGTGCTGGCGGTGCTGCTGCCGGTGGCCCTGGTCTGGCAGAGCCGCAAGCAGGCCGAGCCCCACCACTACCGGGTCCCGGGCGGCGTGCTGGCCCTGGGCCTGGCCGGTGCCATGGGGGTGCTGATCGTCGGGGTGCAGGTCAGCGTAAGCCTGGGCTTCCTGCCCGCGCTCTGACGACCGACGTCCGGCCCTGGATGGAAAAGCAAAGCCCCGCCTTATTGGCGGGGCTTTTTGTTGACCCTCTCTTTCTTGACCCCTCTTTGAGCGCCTACGGATAAGGCAAAAATCAACGCTGTCACATCTGAACATACACATGTCATTTTGTACGAATATGTACAATCATGCGTCACTCCCCTACACTCATAGCCAGACGACAAGCCGTATCCGTGCCCGCGCCGGCACTCAGGTTCAGGAGGCATCATGGCCGCAATAGCACAGACCCCCCAACGCGAGAGCGCCGTCGATCCCAGCAAGGCGCTGCCGGTGGTGTTTCGCATTCTGGATAAATGGCGGTGCAGCACGGATGAACAGCTGACCCTGCTCGGCATCTCCTCCCGTTCGACATTGAACAAGTACAAAGAGGCGAGCGGTGGTATCCGTCTCAGCGCCGATCTGCAGGAGCGGATGAGCTACATCCTCAACATCCACAAGAGCCTGCGGGTGCTGTTCAGCGTCGATGAGAGCATCTACGGCTGGGTACGCAAGCCCAACAGCCACCCCTTCTTCGCCGGGCGCAGCGCCATGGATGTCATGCAGGGGGGGCGGGTCGCCGATCTCTATGAGGTGGCCAACCGGTTGCACGCCTGGCGCGGAGGCATGGCCTGATGTCCGCGGTACCGCCATCGAGCGAGCTGCAGGATCAGCAGGCCTTTCGTATCATCCCGAGCCGCTATCCCCCCATCTGCCTCTATGAGGACGTGGCCAACGCGGATGAGCTGGAGGCGGTCTGGGCCGTCGAGGCCCTGACCAACGATCGCCTGCGGGAAGAGGCCGGAGAGCTGGCGCGCGTACCGAAAGAGGATTGGCTGGTGGGGCTGGCCGGCGGCAGCTATGTGATGGCCGCCTTCACCCACCTCCATCCGGAGGGGGCCCGCTTCACCACGGGGGATTTTGGCGGCTACTACTGCGCCCCCCTGCTCGATACCGCGGTGAAAGAAACCGTCTATCACCAGGAGCGCGTCTTCGGCTACACCAGCGAGCCGGCCCAGAAGCTGCAGATGCGGGTGCTC
Source organism: Aeromonas sp. FDAARGOS 1415 (assembly GCF_019048365.1). NCBI lineage: Bacteria > Pseudomonadati > Pseudomonadota > Gammaproteobacteria > Aeromonadales > Aeromonadaceae > Aeromonas > Aeromonas sp. FDAARGOS 1415. The sequence goes on from NZ_CP077363.1 coordinate 3,654,327, forward strand.
CACACCGAGTTTTGTGCCAGCCTCGTCGACATCCGGGGGGAGGACTACCTCGCCTCCCCCCTCTATCACGCCACCGACTACGGCCACTCCCAGGCCTTTGCCCAAGAGCAGAAGCGCGGCGGAGCGGACGGCATCCACTACCGCTCGGTGCGCCACAGCGGCCACGACTGCTACGTGCTCTACCGCCCCCGCCTCATCACCCAAATCCACCAGGCCCGGCATCTGGAATACCACTGGAATGGCAGCGCCATCGCCAACGTACTGCAGATAAGGCTATACGGGGAATAACCTCCTCCGGATGTAAAAAGCCCCGCCAGATTGGCGGGGCTTTTCATTCAATCTTTCAGCGCAGGAGAGGCTCCCGAGGCGCTTACTGGTTGTGGCTGGCACGACGCGGACGACGGGCCTGGGCCGGCTTGCCTGCGCCGCCTTCCGGGCGTTGACCGCCCTGGGGCTTGGGCTTGCCGCCGTTGCCGCCGCGATTGCCACCACCGTTACCACCCGCGCCATTGCCGGAGCGACCGGCGCCCTGACGCTGGCCCTGGCCTTGACCTTGCGGGCGCGGCGCACGGCGCTGCTCGCTCGGATCGCGCGGCTCTTTGCGCAGCGGCGCGCCGATGCCACGGGCGATGTTGTCCAGCGTCTCGCGGGAGGCTTCGAAGCCCGCCACCTGCTCGCAGGGGATGCTCTGCTTGGTCAGGCGCTCGATGGCCTTGATGAGCTTGCCCTCGTCCGCCGCCACCAGGGAGATGGCGTGACCGGCGGCGCCGGCACGGCCGGTACGACCGATACGGTGCACGTAATCTTCCGCCACGTTTGGCAGCTCGAAGTTCACCACCTGGGGCAGCTTGTCGATGTCGAGGCCGCGGGCGGCGATGTCGGTCGCCACCATGACGCGCACACTGCCATCCTTGAAACCGGACAGAGCGCGGGTACGGGCCCCCTGGCTCTTGTTGCCGTGGATGGCTGCGGCGCTGATGCCGTCTTTCTCAAGCTTCTCGGCAACCCGGTTGGCGATGTGCTTGGTGCGGGTAAAGACCAGCACCTGCTGCCAGTCGTTGCTGGAGATGAGGTGGCTCAGCAGGGCGATCTTGTTGGCCTTGTCGCACGGGTGCACCAGCTGCTCGATGCGCTCGGCGGTGCTGTTGCGCGGGGTCACTTCGATCACCGCCGGGTTGTCCAGCAGGCCGGTGGCCAGCTCGCGAATTTCGTCGGCGAAGGTGGCGGAGAAGAGCAGGTTCTGACGCTTCTTCGGCAGCAAGGCCAGGATGCGGCGGATGTCGCGGATAAAGCCCATGTCGAGCATGCGATCCGCTTCGTCCAGCACCAGGATCTCGACTTCGTCAAATTTGACGGCGTTCTGGTTGTAAAGGTCCATCAGGCGGCCCGGGCAGGCTACCAGCACGTCCAGACCACGGCGGGTCGCCATCATCTGGGGGTTGATGCTCACGCCACCGAAGACCACGTGGCTGCGGATCGGCAGGTGCTTGCCGTAGTTGCGCACGCTCTCGCCCACCTGGGCGGCCAGCTCGCGGGTCGGGGTCAGCACCAGGGCACGGATACGGTTCGGGGAAACCTTGCGTTTGCTCTCGGTGAGGCGCTGGAGCATCGGCAGGGTGAAGCCTGCGGTCTTGCCGGTCCCGGTCTGGGCGGCGGCCATCAGGTCACGGCCAGCCAGGACGGCCGGAATTGCTTGTTGCTGGATGGGAGACGGGGTGTCGTAGCCTTGCTCGGCAACGGCACGCAACAAGGGTTCGGCCAGACCGAGGGAAGTAAAACTCATAGTTACCTGCTAGGGATAGCGGCGCCGGGGATTGTGGTGGGGCTCCTCTGCCGAGCCGATGCCATCTCACAGGATCCGGGCCTATGGAGAAAACACGATTTCCCCGGGGAGCAGAGCAAAGGGGAAAGAATAGAGGCGCAGTCTAACGGAGTTGGCGCACTTACACGAGGAAAATGTGATGGGCCTCCCAGCGCGGGTGGAAAAGCCGGCCAGGGCGCGGCAGAATGGCGAAAATGCGGCCTTATGGCTCTGGGCCCCTGCGCAAGAGGGAGGGGGCGGCGCAACACATGGAACAGGAGGTTCTGCTTGAGAAGGATGTTCACCCCCGCCGTTATCCGGCGCACCCTGGCCCTCGCCTTGCCGCTACTCCTGAGCCTGCCGCTCGGCGCCAGGGAGACGATGTCGGTAGCCTGGAGCCACTGGCCCCCCTTCAGCGAGATCGACGCCGACGGTACCCTGGGTGGACTGGACGTGACCCTGACCCGCCAGATCTTCCATGATGCGGGCTTTTACCCCGTGTTCCGCAACCTCCCCTGGGCCCGGGCCCTGCATCTCATGAAGCACCAACAGCTGGATGTGGCCATGGGCGCCCTGAAGACACCGGAGCGGGAGCAGTTTGCCCGCTTCTCGACCCCCTACCGGCGCGCCAGCTTCGTGTTGCTGAGCCAGGGCGCCCCCCAGGCTGGCGGCGATCGCTGGCAGGGGATAACCCAGCTGTCGGATCTCTGTGGCCAGACGGGGCTGCGTCTTGGCAAGCTGCGGGGCACCCGCCCCCTGCCTGTGAGCGCGCAGTGCCCCGCTCTTGGGCAGGCGGTCGAATACAACTCGGACGATCGGCTGCTCACTCTCTTGCTGGCGCGGCGCCTCGACGGGGTCATCATGGAGTGGCAGCATGCCCGCCACCGCTTGACCCAGCTCGGTGCAAACGGCTTCGTGCAGTGTCAGGTGCTGCTGCATCAGCAGCCGGTCAGCCTGATGTTCGCAAAAGAGACCGTAAGCGAGGACGCCATCGCCCGCATCGATGCCGCCATCGCCGCCCTCCCCTCACCGGATCCTGCCCTAGCCCCGCCCCATTGCCGCCTGGACGCAAGCCAGCCTTCCACGGCCCCGGCCATCTGACCCACAGGCCGAAGGCAAGAAACCATAAAAAAGGCGACCCCGGGGGTCGCCTTGTCGTCTCTGGTGATCACTCACCCTGGCAGTTGCGCGATCAGCGCAGCTGCGGGGTCTGGGTGTGCACGCCCTGGTTCTGGGCGCGGTGACGCAGCAGGTGATCCATCAGCACCAGGGCCAGCATGGCCTCGGCGATGGGCACGGCACGGATGCCGACGCAGGGGTCGTGGCGTCCCTTGGTGATCATCTCGGTGGCCTCACCGCTGGTGGTGATGGTCTTGCCCGGCACCGTGATGCTGGAGGTGGGCTTGAGGGCCATGCTCACCACGATATCCTGGCCGGAGGAGATACCGCCCAGGATGCCGCCCGCATGGTTGCTGGCAAAGCCGGTCGGCGTCATCTCGTCCCGGTGCTCGGAGCCCTTCTGCTCCACCACCCCGAAACCGTCACCGATCTCGACCCCTTTCACCGCGTTGATGCCCATCATGGCGTGGGCGATGTCGGCGTCGAGGCGATCGAACACGGGTTCGCCCAGCCCCACCGGCACGTTGCGCGCCACCACGGAGACCTTGGCACCCACGCTGTTGCCCTCTTTCTTCAGGGCACGCATGTATTCATCGAGCGCCTCCAGCTTGCCCGCATCGGGGAAGAAGAAGGGGTTCTGTTCGATCTGGGTCTCGTCGAAGGCCTCCGCCTTGATGGGGCCGAGCTGGGAGAGGAAGCCGACGATCTCGATGCCGTGCACCTGCTTGAGGTACTTCTTGGCGATGGCCCCCGCCGCCACCCGCATGGCGGTTTCGCGGGCAGAGGATCGGCCGCCGCCACGGTAGTCACGCTGGCCGTACTTCTGGTGATAGGTGTAGTCGGCGTGGCCGGGGCGGAACAGATCCTTGATCTCGGAGTAATCCTTGGAGCGCTGATCGGTGTTCTCGATGAGCAGGCCGATGGAGGTGCCCGTGGTCCTGCCCTCGAACACCCCGGAGAGGATCTTCACCTCGTCCGCCTCGCGGCGCTGGGTGGTGTAGCGTGAGGTGCCGGGCTTGCGCCGGTCCAGATCCCCCTGCAGATCCGCCTCGCTGATTTCCAGCCCCGGCGGGCAGCCGTCGACCACGGCGCCTAGCGCCAGGCCGTGGCTCTCGCCAAAGGTGGTGACCCGAAAGAGTTGGCCAAAACTGTTCCCTGCCATGGGTGCTCCTTGCTGCTTAGTTCTTGTAGATCGCGAAATGGGCCTGGTACTGATCAAGTTCTGCGCGGGTCATCACAAAGACGCCGTGGCCGCCGTTCTCGAACTCGACCCAGGTGAAGGGCACCTCGGGGAACTGGGCTTCCAGATGGATCATGCTGTTGCCCACCTCGACCACCAGCACCCCATCCTCTTTCAGGAAGTCGGCGGCGTTGGCCAGGATGCGCTTGGTGAGCTTGAGGCCGTCGGAGCCCGACGCCAGGGCCAGCTCCGGTTCGTGGCGAAACTCCTCCGGCAGATCCGACATGTCTTCGGAATCCACATAGGGGGGGTTGGAGACGATGAGATCGTACTTGTCACCGGCCGGCAGATCCCGGAACAGATCGGAGCGGATGGGGATGACCTGCTGCTCGAGGCCGTGATCGTTGATGTTGCGCTCGGCCACGTTGAGGGCATCGACGCTGATGTCGATGGCATCCACTTCCGCGTGGGGGAACTCGTGGGCCATGATGATGGCGATGCAACCGGAGCCGGTGCAAAGATCCATGATCCGGGTCGGCTCGTCCTTCAGGAAGGGGGCGAAGCGGTTGGCCACCATCTCGGCAATCGGGGAGCGCGGAATGAGCACACGCTCGTCCACATAGAACTCCCAACCGGCATACCAGGCCTTGTTGGTGAGATAAGGTGCCGGCACCCGCTCCTGCACGCGGCGGATGATGAGCTCGGCGATGCGGTGACGCTCGCTGGTGGTCAGGCGGGAGTGGCGCATGGCCGGATCCACGTCCGGCGGCAGATGTAACGCGGGCAGCACCAGTTGCACGGCCTCATCCCAGGCGTTGTCGGTACCATGTCCGTAGAAGATCCCGGCGTCGTTGAAACGACTCATGGCCCAGCGCAACATGTCCTGGATGGTGTGCATCTCGGCAACCACCTCATCGATAAATATCTTGTCCAAATCCACCTCCAAGTCGAGTAATATCCGGCCCGAGAATTTTATACAGCGAGCAAGACGAGTACCTGATGAAAAAAACGCCCTCACTCACAGACGAGGAAAGCCTGCTGTTTCGCGATGCGGTCAAAGGTACCCGGAAAATAAAGCAAGATACCATAAGGGCCTCCTCAAGCCCGGTCAAGCAGAAACGCGAAGTGCGCGAGAGCCGCGAAAAGCTTGGGGTAGACCACTTTTTCAGCGACGAGTACCAGCCCCATCTCGAGGCGGACGGGCCGACCCGTTACGTGCGTGAAGACGTGTCGAAATTCGAGCTGAAAAAGCTCAAGCGCGGCAGCTACCCGCCGGAGATCTACCTGGACCTGCACGGCATGAACCAGCAGCAGGCCAAACAGGAGCTGGCCGCCCTGCTCACTCTCTGCCGACGCGAGAACATTCACGTCGCCTCGGTGATGCACGGCATCGGCAAACATATCCTGAAGCAGCGCATCCCGAGCTGGCTGGCCCAGCATCCCAACGTGCAGGCCTTCCACCAGGCGCCGCGGGAATGGGGGGGCGAGAGCGCCATCCTGGTGCTGCTGGATATCGAAGAGTGACCCCTTCGCGCTAGCCCCTGGGTTGCCCACGCCCGGCCCAATATAAAAAAACCACCGACAAGCTGCGGTGGTTTTTTATTGGCGCCGCCATGGCGCCTTATCCGGTGGCCTCCATATGGCGCTTGAAGTTATCCAGGATGCTCTGCCAGCCGGCCCGCTGCGCCTCGCCGCTGTGCTGGGACTCGGCGTCGAACACCTCCTCCACCCGGGTGCCGCCCTGCTCCTCCACGAACCGCACGCTGACCTCGCGGCCATCGTCCATGACGTAGCGAAGCCCCGTCGGCGCCCTGACCTCGGTGAAGGTGCCCTCGAAATCGAACCCCATGCTGCCATCCCTGGCCGCCATGCGGTGGCTAAAACGCCCCCCGACCCGCAGATCCACCCGGCTTTGGGGACAGTGCCACTGTGGAGAGGCGGCGTTCCACTCCATGATGCTGGCTGGCGTGTTCCAGCCCAGCCATACCTCGGCCAGGGGGCGCTCTATCAGGACACTGACGCTTATCTTCATCGCACTCTCCTTTACTCACTGTTGTACTCTGCCTGGCCGGCCAGGCGGTCACCCTCTTTCCTCAGGGCCTGGAGTGATCGCCATCACGGGTCGAGTCAGCACGGCCATCATCAAAAAGCGGGATTACTCCTGCCCCACTGGGCGCTGGCAATATACCGGCGGCCGGGCAGGATCCAGCCTGACCACCAGCCTGCCGCCGTTATGCAGCTGCCACGAGAAGAAGTCGGTAAAACCTGCGCCGGTGAGGGCGCGGATCACCTTGGCCACCACCCCGTGGGCCACCAGCAATACCCGCTCCCCACCATGCCTGTGCACCAGCGCGGTCAGCCCCCGGGATACCCGCGCTATCACCGCATCCAGGGATTCGCCGCCGGGAGGTGCCTCGTCCCAGCGACGGGTAATGTTGCGCGCCCAGAGTGCTGGGTAGCGCTCTCTCGCTTCTGTCTGGGTCAACCCCTCGAAGAGTCCCACGTGGCGTTCACGAAAGGCGGGCTCTATCCGGACCGGCAGCGCCAGCTCCCGAGCAATTGGCTGCGCACTCTGCCTGGCGCGCAGCAAGGGGGACGAGAGCAGGCAGGCAAACGGCCCCTCACCCGCAAGGGCTTGCGCCAGCTCGACCACCTGCTCCCGCCCCCGGTCGTTGAGGGGCAGATCCAGCGCCCCCAGATAACGCCCCTCGGCGTTGGCCCGGGTCTCCCCATGGCGGATCACCACCAGCTCCATCAGCACTGGCTCCCGTCGTCAGGGTTTGGGGGCAAACTGTTCGAACACCTGCTGTCCGGTCAGGGTCGGGGTATCGTTCTTGAGCTCGTAAAAGTCCGGCTTCTCGTCGATGAAGATCTGCCCGGTGAGCTCGAACCCCTGTTCCTGGAACAGCCCGGCACAGAGGATGTACTCATCCGTCGGCAGCAGGTGATAGAAGAGGTGGGTACCGCAGGCGGGGCAGAAACCGCGCTCCGCCCATTCGGACGAGCGGTAGGCCACCGGGGTGATCCCGGTGAAGCGCACGCCCTTGCCGCCGTGGACCGCAAACATGGGCCCACCGGACCAGCGCCGGCACATGGCGCAGTGACAGAGGTTGACCTCCTTGTGATCGCCGCTCGCCACCCGGACCCCGCCACACAGACAATGACCTTCCATGATGCCTCCTTGAATACAGGGCGACAAAGGGAGCGAAGAGCGCCTCCGATCCCCCGTCGCACCAGATGAAGTAGCACGCAAATCGGGCAGCGACAACAGACCATCCGGCGATCCCCCCAGCCAGGCAACCGGTTCGCGGGGCGCATCCCCCGTTATCCCGGCAGTTGACGGGCGGCCAGAACTATCTCCTGCAAGGCGATGCGGTTGCCCTCGCAATCCCTGAATTCCGCCACCCATGCGCTCGCTCACCCGGGTCACGGGGTAGAGGCACTCTCCACCCAACTGCAGCGCCCGCCCCAGGGTCCGCTCGATGTCAGGCACCCTCAGGTAGATCCGGGTGCCCTCCAGGCTCGGCACATAGCTCCCCCCTTTTGCCAGGGCACCTGAGCTGCCCTCCTCCCCTTCATGCAGAGGGAAGAGCGCCATCTCGTTGCCATCTATCTCGACCTGCGCCAGGACGAGGTCGAAGAGTGCTTCGTAGAAACGGATGGCCCGTGCCATCTCCTGCACCGGGATTTCAAAATGGATGGCGATGTTCATCGGCAACGTTCCTTGCTGAGGGGAAATTGCACTTTATCAGTGCCAAAAGAGAACGAACAATGGGAGCCGGCCCACAGACAAACAGGGGAGGCCTGTCGCCTCCCCTGCTCATGCTGCTGCCGCGGCTCAGTTCACCAAAGCCCAGGGATCCCCCTTGCCCGGCTCATTGCCCTGGGTCCACCACTTGGCCTGATAGATGACCCCCTTGTGGCTCACCTTGTTGCCAGCGGTGTAGACCTTGCTTGCCTCCCAGGCGGGGACGCCACCCACCGGTGGCGTGGTCGGATCGACGGGTGCAGGATCGAGCTGGGCCACCACCCGCACCTTGGGCCAGTTGGCGTGGGAGCCGTAGACGTTGGTCACGCACTTCTCGTAATCCCCCGGCACCAGGGCCGAATAGGCGGTCTGGAAGCCCACCAGCTCACATTCGAACGAGTAGCCACCGGGTCTGTCCGGGTAGTATTTCCAGTTGCCGTCCCAGTTGGTGTAGAGCACGTCGGTGGCGCCGTTGAGGTTGAGGCTGCCATAGGGGGTCTGCTGCCAGCAGGTGTTCTTCTCGTCGGCCAGCACGGGGATCCCGAAGTGGGCCGCCAGCCCTTCCCAGTAGCGGATACGGTTGACCGGCTGCCCCTTGTCCCTGTTCTGTTCGCCGCACTCGATGCCGCCGTTGATGACGTTGATGGTGGTGCCAAAGCCATAGCCGATGCCCGCCGCGATCTCCCGCTGGGAGGGCACCAAGGTGCGGTCGATCACGTGCAGCATGGCGGGCTTGGGGGCCTGGGGCGTCAGGAAGAACCAGATGGCGGAGGCGAGGTTGAGCCAGGAGTCCGCCACCAGCCCCGGGTTGTTGAGGAGCACGGTGGCATCGCCGCCAAACATTGCCTCGGAGAAGGCGCCGTAGTTGAAGTGGTAGGAGAGCTGCTTGGCACCACGGCCGAAATAGCCCTGGCCGGTACTGCACGGCCACTTCCTGTTCTGCCAGTCGTTCTGGCCGCAACCCGTGGTGTAGCCGGTCTGTCCCTCCGACCAGCCCATCTCCCGCACGTGCACCAGGGCCTGCTGCCACTCCTCAAGCCCCAGCGGATTGTCGGAGACATTGTCCTTGCCGATGTGGCCGCCGGTCTCCTGGGCGAAGTGGGCGAAGGCGGTGATGATGGACTTCTTGCAGATGGCGTCGGCGTTGCGCCCGTCCGTGTAGTCGCCGCAGAAGGCGGGGAACTTGCCGACCGCCCGCAGGAAACGCTCGTAAGTGTATTCCGGGGCGGCCATCTGGGTCAGGAAGTCCCAGTCCGCTTCGGTGAAGACCCGCTCGACCCGCTTGACGTTGTCCGGGTTGCCGGGGGCGCGTGCCACTATCGCCTCCACCACGCTATTGGGCCGGGTCGCGAGGGCCTTGGACCAGATCCCGTACATGGGGTTGGCGGTCTTGGCCTGCGCCGCGCTGGCAAGATCCGCCGCCGCAATCACATAGCCGCCGCTGTGCTGGGGATCGGGCTGGATCGTCATGGCGGCCTGGCCCGGAAGTGCCCAGAAGAGGGCAACCAGACAGGCAGTGCGCTTGAGTGTGAACATGGGTAACCATCCTTGTCTCGCAATAAAGTCAGGGGGGAGCATAGGCATCCCGACAACTAAATTCACGACAAGAATTAAGAATTTGGCGAAAATGTGAGCCATTTCACCGCTGCACTCAGATGGCGCTCTTTTTCGAGGAGGAACCGGCGGCGAACGTTGCCATCGCGCAGGCCCGTCGCCACATGCCGAGACCCTCTTCGGCTAGGCGCTGTGAGTGCGCACCGCCCGGATCAGCAGGTTGCGCGGGGTCATGGGCTTGGGGCAGAAGGTCCCCACCTCCACCTCGTACCCCTGCTCCTCGAGGAAGAGGGCGCGATCGAGCAGGAGCCAGATTTCGAGGGGGCGGCGGAACAGATGGCGTACCAGCTCCATACGGGCAACATCCCCGAAGCGCCGCTCTCCCATGAGCAGGAAGCCGTCATAATCGAGCCCCGTCGGCAGACTTATCCCCTTGCGCTCGGCGGCCCAGCCGCAGAAGGCCTCGAAGCCGCCGGTCAGCAGGCTCTTTTGCAGGTTCGGCACCGGCAGATACTCATCTACTCCGCGCAGCTGGCGCTGCAGGCAGTCGAAGGCGAGGCGCCACACCACCTCCTGTTCCCGCAGTCGGGCGATGCGGGCACCGCCGGTCACCGTCTCCTGCAGCGGCAGCTTGAGGTCGCTCTTGCCAAGGCGCAATGCGCTGCCCTTGGCGGCCAGGGAGAGGGGCTCGTAGCGATCGCCCCGGATCAGGTGGTAGCAGCAGGGAGAGAGGGTCACCCCCCGGGCACGCCGCTCGGTTACTCGCGCCAGCAGGTGGGTGTGCAGATCGCCGCAGGCGTGCAGTGCCATGGCGTGGTGGTGTTCGGCGATGAGGTGCCCCGAGGCAGGAGCGAAGGCGTCCGCCTCCACGAAGGTCATCTGCGCTCCGTCGCGCGCCGCGAGGCGCCGCCCCTCCTCACAGAGTTCGCCCTGCCACTCCAGGCTCAGGATCTCGCTCCCCCGGTGCAGGGAGACCAGCCTTCCCAGGTGTCCCTTGCCGGCGCACCACTCCAGATAGGGGCCTGGGTGAGGCGGCAGGCAACCGGTGAAGGCCTCTATCTGCGCCTGCTTGCGCCCCGGCATGTACATCGCCACGGCCCTGGCGCACTGCACCGGCTCGGGCACGAACTCGGCGAGCGAGCTCAGGGCCTGCAGCTCGGCTCCCGCCGGGATCCAGGGAGCAAGCAGGGTGCAGAGCGCCCCCATGTCGCCATCGAGGCGTGCTATCTCCTCAAGGCTCAGGGCCTCCAGGCACTCGGCGAGGGCAGGCGCCTCGCTGGCGAAGGCAAGCCCCAGGTGGTGATAGGGCTGGTATTGCCACCAGTGTTTCTCGTCGGTGAGCAAGCGATCCAGTTGTCGAAAACGGTGGGCCAGCACGGTGAACCTGTCCTGCAGTGCAAAAGGGTGGCTCATTCTAGCGATCTGCCGTCAAAAAGCACTCGTCACCACGTCTCTGCACAAGCCTCGGGCGGTAGCCTGACAAAATACAGGGATTTGTGCTATATTCCGCCCCCTCCTTCGCGCTGCCCGCCCCGGCGAGCCGCTTTACCCCTATCAACGGAATCCAAACATGACCATCAATGCCATCCTGCAAGCCCGTGCGAATGCCAAATGCGAGCTGTGTGGCGCAGAACATGCGCTGACTGCCTTCCCGGTGCCGCACTCCCCCGCCAATGACGACGACCACAGCGTGGCACTCTGCACCACCTGCCGTGGCCAGCTGGAACAGCCGGACACCACGGACGTCAACCACTGGCGCTGCCTGGGTGACAGCATGTGGAGCCAGGTGCCGGCGGTGCAGGTGATGGCCTGGCGCCAGCTCAAGGCCCTTAGCACCCGGGGCGAGCTCTGGGCCCAGGACATGCTGGACATGATGTACATGGAAGAAGAGACCAAGGCCTGGGCAGAAGCCGGCGTGGCGAGTGACGATGACGACAGCGTGCCGACCGTCGATTCCAACGGCGCCGTGCTGGTCGAAGGGGACTCCGTCACCCTGATCAAGGATCTGGACGTCAAGGGCGCCGGGTTCACCGCCAAGCGCGGTACCCTGGTCAAGGGCATTCGCCTGACCAACAATCCCCTGCACATCGAGGGCAAGGTCAACGGCATGCAGATCGTGCTGGTGGCCGCCTACCTGAAGAAGGCCTGATACCGCCCCTGCCGGACAGAAGCGCCCCCAGGGGCGCTTTTTTGTTGCCCCAATATCCTGGCATTCGGGTGGCGCCAGGGGAAAACTGGACTATCCTGCAAACCAGTTCCGCGGTATGCCCCCTCCCCTGGCTGCCAGTGTGTCAGTGGAGAGGGCCTTCCCGGCACGCATGGAGAGACCCCGGGCACCATGATCCCCATGATGCCCCCGACCCCAAGGAGCAACCCCATGGCCAGCAAGAAAGAGCTCAAGAAGAAGATTGCCGCCCGTCAGGCAAAGATCGCCAAGCACGAGAGCAAGATAAAGAAGCTGAAAAAAGCCCTGAAGTAGGATGACTAGCCAATGAAAAAACCGCCCTCAGGCGGTTTTTTTATTGAGCTCTCTCCGCGACCAGGCCGGGTAATCACAGATTCGAGCCCCATCACCCGGATGATCTCCTGTGCTCACCTCCTATCCACCTTGCCCGGCCGGAGGCCCGGATTCTGCCGGGGTCTCGTCATCACGCCGCGGCAGCATGCCCATCTCCTCCCCCTGCCGGATCTCGATGATCTCGTCGTGGTGCCGCTTGGGCGCCGCAGATCCCTGCCGTCGGAGCTAGAGTTGTAAACGTGTCCGTATATGAGCCTGTTGTGGAGCGCCATATGTATTCCTACACCCTCACCTTCAGGGAGGAGGCCGACAAGCTGACCGCCCCCGATCACGAGATCCTCCTGCAGAGCCCGGCCCAGGCCGGCGACTTCGTCATCCTCTCCGACGGCAGCCGGCACCAGGTGATGTTCGTCACCCACAGGGCCCATTACAGCAGCCTCTATCTCGACAAGGGGGTGCGTATACCCCAGAGCTGACCCCCATCCTCTCCCACCGCCATCTGGCGAGCGACGCATCTGCTGCTAACGTGAGAGAGTGTCGCCATCTTGCCACCCTGATGGCAAGCCCGGCGCCTTGGGGCCAGAGCCGCAGTGCACCAGCCTTACCCATCCCTTGAGGAACCGATCATGTTCAGAAATGCTGCACTCATCCTGACCCTGTCCCTGCTGGGCAGCGCCCAGGTTCACGCCATCAATGCCAAATACGCCGAACAGCTGGAGCGCTCCGGCTGCACCCAGGTCACCGAGGCCCAGGGCTGTGACATCCACAAGAGCAAGGCGGAGAATGCAAAGGCGGGATTTGGCACCCCGGCCCCGGCCGCCGACGGTGGCCTCAACCTCAGCTACAAGCAGAAACTGGAGCGTTCCGGTTGTACCCAGGTGAGCGAACTCAACGGGTGCGACATCAACAAGACCAAGGCAGAGAATGCTGCCGCAGGATTTGGCGCGGCACCCGCGACCAGCGGCAGCCCCTATACCGGCAACTGGGTCGCCACCTTCCCCGAAACGGGCGCCACCGTGGCCACCATCCGCATCGATGCCCAGGACCGGGTATGGGTCAACGGCAAGCCGGTCAAGGCCAAGAAGTCCGACGGTGCCCTGGTGTTCAAGCAAGGCATGGTCACCTACACCATCCAGGGGGATCGCCGCATCAAGGGAGAAGATGGCTGGGTCGACAACGATGCAGGCACCAAGGGGCCGATCTCTGTCGAGTAGGTGGAACGCCAAGGCGCAGTGAGGGGAGCCCTGGCTCCCCTTTTTCATGGCTTGTGGCCCCGCTCATCCCGGTGCAGCTTGGGATAATCGAAGCTCACCCCCTTGAGGGATCGGGCCGCCAGCGCCGACCAGGATGGCGCATCAAAGGTGAAGCACGCGACGGCGCAGGTCGGCATCCGGGTGATCTTGCTTGAGAAGCGATGGGCCAGGGCAGTGAACTCCGGATCGTGACCGACGAGCATCACGCACCCCAGCGTGTCGGCAAACTCCCCCACCACCTCGAGCAGGATATCCACATCGCACCCGTAGAGGCGATCATCGACCGCTATCCGGCTAATCGGGTAACCCAGCGCCCCGGCGATCAGCCTGGCCGTCGACAGGGCCCGGCAGGCGGGGCTCGAGAGGATGAGATCGGGCTTCACCCCCGCCCGTGCCAACCGGCCCCCCATCAAAGGGGCATCACGCAGCCCCCGTGGAGCCAGGGGGCGCGCCCTGTCAGGCAGCCCAGCCTCTTCCCAGCTCGACTTGCCATGGCGCACCAGCAACAACGTCCTCTGCATCGAAACGTGCCCTCTCCCGTGTGCCTTACAGGCATGGCGATCTCCCTCAGAGGGTAGCGGAGAATCACTGCTGGAACTTGACCACCTCGCTGTGTCCCCCAAAAAACAAAACGGGAGGCAGTGCCTCCCGTTTCGATGACGCTGTACTGACAATCGCTAAGGGACTACCTCCAGCTTCACCTTGATAAGCCCGGATCGGGGATTGCCGATGGCGCTGAACGCTGCCCTGGAGAGATCGATGATGCGTCCCCTGGCAAAGTTGCCCCTGTCGTTGACCCGTACCACCACGCTCTTGCCGTTGGCGAGGTTGGTAACCTTGACCTGGGTGCCGAAGGGCAGCGTCATGTGAGCCGCCGTGTTGCCCCCCCTCTTGTGCAGTTCGCCGCTCGCGGTCCTCTTGTTGTGGTAGCGATCGGCATAGTAGGAGGCGAGCCCCGTCTGGGTGTAACCGCGCACGCTGCCATCCTCACCGGCCTGCGGCTGGCTGCTGCAGGCGGCCAGCAACAGACTCAGGGGGATCAGCACCCCCTTTTGCACCATGGTGATCATCATCCACTTCCTCGACTCAGTGTTCGGCGCCACACCGGCTCAAAGGCCATAGCGTCAACGCCAGGTTCAATCCTGCAAACAGGGGGCTACTCTCTCACTTTCCCATGGAAAACGGGAGGCCTGTGCCTCCCGTTTTGGTTATCGCTCCGTCAGCCTGTGTCAGGTGATGCGACCTCAGGCGATCAGCTTGTCATCGGCAAAGCCGAAGCCCCGCAGTCCCACCACGTGCACGTGTTCGTGCTTGCCCTGCACCTTGCGGATGAGCTTGTAGGTGGTGCCCTTCTCGGGGCTGATGTTCTCGGGCGCCGCGATGAGGAGCTGCATGTCCTGCCGCTCGCACAGCTCGAACAGGGTGGCGATGGACTTGCCATCCAGGCGCGCCGCTTCGTCCAGGAACAGCAGACGGCAGGGAGCGATGTCCTTGCCGCGCAGGCGGCGGGACTCCTCCTCCCAGCTAATCAGCACCATCAAGAGGATGGCCTGACCGGTGCCGATCGCCTCGCCGGTAGAGAGGGCGCCGCTCTCGGCCCGCAGCCAGCCATCGGCACCGCGCTGCACCTCGATTTCGAGCTCCAGGTAGTTGCGATAGTCCAGCAGCACGTCCCCCATCACCTGGTAGTTGCGCTCCCCCTGCTCCACCTGCGGGTTCAGACGCTGGAACAGCTTGGCCATGGCCTCGGAGAAGCTGAGCTCCTTGTCGGCGAACAGATCGTTGTGCATGGCGCTCTGATCGGCGAGCGCCGTCAGGAGGCGAGTGTGGGCCTCGCGGATATTGACGTTGAGGCGCACCCCGCGCACCAGGCCGAAGGCGATGTTCTGCAACCCCTGGTTCAGCACCCGGATGCGGTTCTGCTCCCGGCGGATGATGTTGGTGATCTTGGCCGCCACCTCGTGGGAGGAGAGAGACAGGTGATTCTCCCGCTGCTTGAGCTCGTCGGCCAGACGGGCCAGCTCGATCTCCATCTCCTCGATGGCCTCCACCGGATCGTCCGAGCGGATGATGTCGTTGCGGATGCGATCTTTGAGGTAACGGTAGACCTGCACGTAGAAGGCGACCTTCTGCTCGGTGTTGCGGTTGCCTTCCGACAGACGCAGCGCATCGCGCAGGGCCTCGTCGTGGGCCACTGCCACCCGCAGGGCGCCGAGGGCCTTGTCCGACATGGAGCGCAGCTCGTCGCTGTCGAGGTACGCCAGCTCGCGCTTGTTGAGGCGCTTCTCGACGTCGGTCTCCCGCGCCAGGCGCACCACCCGCGACCAGCTCGCCTTGTGGCCCACCAGGGATTTGCGAGCGCCGTAGTAATCCTTGCCTTCCAGCTTGAGACGACCGCCGAGGGATTCGATTTCGCGCTTGCACACCTGCAGCTGGGCCTCGGCGCTGGTACGACGGGTCCGGGTGCGGATGAGCAGCTCTTCGATCTCTTTCTTGTGGGCGCGGGCCTTCTCTTCCATGTCATCCGACAGGGAGAGCCCCATGGCCCCCAGCTCCTGCTCGAACTCCGCCAGGGTCTGCCCCTTGGCCGCGGCGCTGGAATCCAGCGCCGTGCGCAGCTGCAGCGCCTCGGTGTGGCGCAAGGCGATCAGCTTGTGCTGCTCGCCGGCGGTGCGGGCGGCCAGTTCCGCCACCTTGAGCTTCTCTTTGAGTCGCTCGCTCATCTCGGAGGCCTTGCCGAGCAGGTCCTGCGCATCCTGATAGGCAAAGTGCGGCAGGCGGGCCACCAGCTGATCGAGGGCGTAGCAACGGCGCTTCTGCTCCGCCAGCAATTCGTTGGCTTCGTCAAACGCCGCCTGTAGGGCAGAGAGATCCTGCGGATCCTGGCGCAGCACCTGCACCATGGTTTCCAGTTTTTCCAGCGCCTTGCCGTGCTTGGCGATAAAGGCTTCGGCCTGTTTCAACGCTTCCACGTCGGCGTGAGCCGCCTCGAGGCGGGCCGCCAGGTCTGTCTCGGCAAAGAGATGGGCGAAGGGCAGCATCCCCTGCACCAGCTGGATATGGCGGGTCAGCTGGGCGGCGGCCGCCTTGGCCTCGGCCAGCTGCTTGTCACACTCGGCGATGGTCTCTTGCAGCTTGCGCTGCTCGGCCTGTTTGGCCTGCACTTCCGCTTCCGGGTCGGGGCGGAAGGCGATATCCAGGTGGGCACCGATAAAGTCGCGGAAGTGGCCGTAGAGGCGGTGGTACTTCTGCTGCTCGAAGGCGGCCTTGGCGTAGCCCTCGATGAGATTTTCCCGTTCCAGGTCCAGCTGCTCGATCCGTTTTTCCCGGGCGGCGCGGCCAAAGAGCGGCAGATCGGGGTAGCGGGAGAAGCGCACCTGACGCTTGCTGGTGCGCACCAGCACGGCGTCCCCCAACTCGTCCGCCTCCACCAGATCCTCGTCAAAGGAGTCGGGGTTGCCCTGAATGAGGTAGATGTCCTCCGGGCAATCTTCCAGCTTTTTCAGCCGCTCGATGGCGCCTTCCAGGTCGAGCACCACCAGGGCGCTGCGAGCCGGACCGTAGAGCGCGGAGTAGTAAGGGGCATCGTCGATGGAGATGTCGTCGTAAACGTCGGAGAGCAGCACGCCCCCCACCTGCTCGGCGATGCGGGCAAGGCGCGGATCGGCCTCGCCGGCCCCCAGCTGCAGGTTGCGAATTTGCAGCTCCAGCGCCTGTTTCTGCGCCGCTATGCGGTTGCTCTCCTGTTCGAACTCGCGCTCCTTGTCGAGCACGCTCTGCATGCCGGAAGAAAGTTCTTCGGCGGTGGCGAGCGGCAAACCGCTCTGCTCGCGCAGCTGCTCGAGCTTCTCGAAGGACTTGAGCCAGCGGGGAGCGAGCTTGGTCAGCTCCGCGATATCGCGGCCCAGCTGGGCCCCCTGATGCTCCAGGCTGGCGCGGCGCTGGTTGACCTCGCCCTGCTGTTCGGCGAGCTCTTCCTGACGGGTGCGCTGGGCTTCGAGGAAGAGTTCCAGCTCGTCCTGGCTCGCAATGTGCTGACCAGACGCCTGGGCCAGCTCGTCTCGCAGCCGCAAGAGGGTCTTCTGGCTTTCGCTCTCCTTCTCGAGGCGGGCCAGGGCGGTGCGCAAACCCTGCCCCTGGGCAATGCGGGCCTTGTCCTCGATATGGCGCTTGAGCAGGGCCTGGGCTTGGGGCCAGGCAGCCTCACGGGCGGTCTCGGGAGCGATGCTCAAAAGCAGCGCCAGCGCCGCCTCGTGCTCGGCCACCGCCGCCTTGGCGAGCGCCAGCTGCTGCTCGGCGGCCAGCACCTGACGGGTCAGGCTCTGCTCGGCGGCGCGGAACTGGTGCAGGGCGTCACTCGCCTGTTCGGCGGTCAACCCCGGCAGTTCGCACTGCTCGCGGGCGTTTTCCAGGGCCTGCACCGCCTGGCGGTACTGGATGGCGCGGGTCTGCTGGATATCCAGCGCCTGCTGGTAGTCCGCGAGCTGGGTCTTGAGGCTGTCCACCTCTGCCTGGGCCAGCTCCTTGCGCTCTTCCACCTCCAGCAACTGGCCGTGGATCTCTTCCACCACCGCCTGCTGCTGCTCGAGCTTGTCCACCAGCTCCGCGAGATCGGCGCGGTACATCTCGATCTTCTTCTGCAGGTTGACGGCCGCCATCACCTTGGCCAGGTGCTCGGCGGCGGACTCCAGCTCGTCGGTCAGGAGCTTCTCGCGGTTGGTGAGCTGATCCACCTCGTCCGCCAGATAGATGGCGCGCTGCTTCTCTTCGGCGAGCAGGCGACGCTTGCCCGCGAGCTCGGCACGGGCCTTCAGGGCCAGCTCGGAGAGCCGGCTCTTCTCGGCGGCGCCCCGCACATACTCCGCGGCCACGTAATGGGTGGTCTCGGTGATCAGGTTCTTGAACAGATCCCGCTGACCCTGGGTCTCCTTGATCGCCTCCAGAGTGCGGCGGTTCTCGTAGATGGCCGCCTCCATGTCCTGGAACGCCTTGCGCACGCCAGAGTTCTCCGGCAGCAGGTATTCCCGCAGGGAGCGGCTGATGGACGATGAGATGCCGCCGTAGAGGGAGGCCTCGATCAGGCGATAGAACTTGCCGCGATCCTTCTGATCACGCAGCTTCTTCGGCGTGATGCCGAACTCGAACATGAAGTTGTGATAATCGGTCACCGTATTGAACTTGGCGACCTTGATGGCGCCGAGCTCCGCCGCCGCCCCTTTCAGATCGGCGAAGGCACGCACCCGCCCCTTGCCGTCGTCGAGCTTCTCCAGCAGCAGATCGGTGGGCGCCAGGTGCTCGGGCACGTCCACCAAGGCGAACGGGGTGATGTTCACCTTGTTGTCGCGGTTCGCCACCTGCTCCAGGTGCACGCCGACCCAGATCCGCTGCTCGCGGCTGTTCATCACCTCGAGCACAGAGTAGCAGTGACCGCGCTGCAGCTTGCCGTAGAGCCCCTTGTCGCGGGACGCGCTGGAGGAACCCGCCTCCGTGGTGTTACGGAAGTGGAGCAGGGACTGATCGGGAATGAGGGCCGCGATGAAGGCCGCCATGGTGGTGGACTTGCCCGCGCCGTTGCCGCCGGACAAGGTGGTCACCAGCTGGTCGAGATCGAAGGTCCGGGCGAAGAAGCCGTTCCAGTTGACCATGGTCAGGGATTTGAATTTACCTCTCACGCCGCACTCTCCATCAGGACTCTCGTCTCCATCTGTGCCAGAAAATTAGTCTCGCAGATCATCTTCGACCTCCAGCTCAAGCTGCTCTTCGTCCAGATCCCCTTCGATGTCCTCGAACAGGGAATCGCTGCTCGGCATCTCGTCGTCGTGGAAGATGGCCTCCCCCTCCTGGATCATCCGCAGCTGCACCGCGCGGGGATCCTCGTCGGAGCGCACGTCGGCGGCGAAGCGGAATACGGACTCGTTGACCCGGAACTTGTCGCTGTTGCCAAGGGCGGTGATCATCCCGAGGCGCTTGAGGCGACGCATGGAGGTGCGGATCTTCTCGAGGAGCTTCTTCTTGTCGAGATCGGTGCCGCCGGAGCGGCTGTTGACCATGCGCAGCAGCTGTTTCTCGTCCGCCAGCCCCAGCACCTCCTCCTGCAGCTCGGCCATGGAGAAGACCCCTTCCGAGGCGAGGCGGTCCGGGCTCAGGAACAGGTAGCAGAGCACCTTGCCCACCAGCATATCGAGCTCAGATAACACTGTTGTTCCGATGTCGGCACTCGGGCGCGGGCGCAGGTAGAAGAAGCCTTCCGGCGCCTTGATGAGCTCGACCTGATAGCGGCCGTAGAAGATCTCCAGCTCGCCGTGGTACTCCACCAGGGCAGAGTGCTGCTCGAACTCGTCGGCACTGATGTGACGACCGGAGCGCAGGGCGGTGTCGATGCGCGGAAACAAGGGGTTGGCGATGGCCTCTGCGAGCCGCAGGGGCAAGGGAAACTCAGTATTGATCGATGACATAGGCCTGAACCTTGGATCCAGCTTGGTTAATGGGTTTCCATGCGGGCTGACGGTGATGCTCGCGCTCACCGCTGGCATGGCCGAGACGCACGGCCTGATCGATCAGGAGGCGCGCCACGTCGAAGTGGGCGTGGGCCGGGTAGTCCAGCAGGTACTCCCGCAGCACGTCTGCGAGATCCAGCTGATGGCCCTGCTCGGGGTAGCGGGCCAGGTAGCGCTCGATACGCTCGGCCAGCTCCTGATTGATGTCCACCATCTCCACGTACTCCATCTCCAGCGGCACCTCGCCGGTGACCTCCTCGTCGTGGATAGCGATGGTCTCATCGCGCAGCTCCAGCAGACGCGGCTCCTCGGCCACTCGCAGCAGCCAGTTGTGCTGCTCGAAGTTGCGGATGGATTCCCGCAGCCGCTGGCTGAAGGCGCGGTTCTTGTCCATGTCGATGGCGTTGCGGATGAACTTGTGGACGTGTCTGTCGTAGCGGGACCAGAGCTCGATGCACTGCTGGCCCCAGGCGGTGATGACGTCCAGCCGCCCCTGCAGGGCGTGAGTCAGCTCCTCGACGTGGAAGAGATCGTCGCGCCCCTGGGCCGCCTCCTGGATGTTGAGCAGGCCCGCCTGCAGGCGGTGGCCGGCGGCATCCAGGGTGTCCTGCAGCTCGCGCAGGGTCTGGCCGGTCTCGTGCAGGAGCTTCTCGCAGCTGTGGATGGCGTCGACCCAGTTCTGGGTCAGCAGGGCCGCGATCTCGCCCTTCACCTGATTCTGCTGCTCGTCCATAGCGCGCTGGGTGAGATCGATGCGCCCGAGCGTCTCCTCAAGCGAAAAGGTGAGGCGCGGCAGCACCTCGGCATCCCACTGCTCCCGGGTATTGGTCTCGAGCGCGGCCTTGCGGGCAGTGTCGAGCTCGGCGGCCAGGTGCTCGAGCAGGATGGAGAGCTTGATGGAGTCCACCTGACGGCTCTCCAGGAAGAAGTCGACGATGCTCATGCCAAGGCGCGACAGGCGGTAGAGGCTCTCCCCCGCCACCATGTCGGTGGTGAAGCGCGACAGCAGCTGCTGGCGAATGAGATCGTTGATGGCGTTGTTGGCGCGACCGGTGAGGGTCTCGTCCATCTGGCCGAAGGCGCTGCTCACATAGCCGAAGGCATCGTGCAGCGCGGCCTCCGAGAGATCAGACTCGTCCTCGGACAGGGTCTTGATCGCGATCAGAAAGGCCAGCCGGTCGGTGGGGAGGTTCAGGGACAACCCCTCCTGTCTGACCCATCCCACCGTCTCTGGCAGGGTACGGGATGTACTCATCATGACGTTATCATCTCGTTGTTATAGCCGGCGGGTCACTCGCCCGCCGTGGTGATATAGGCCGGGGTCGGTGGCGCCCCGGCGGCTGGATCCCGCATCGTATTCACGCCGGTGTGTCTCAACCGGCCGGTTTCTGGGCCATCACATGGATATAGCGACCCAGGGAGACAAAGGGTTCCTGCCGGCAGTACTGCTGCTCCATGGCCAGCAGATCGTCGAACTTCTCGACCTGATCCTGCTTGTGGCGCATGTAGTCGTGGATGAACCGCACCCCGGTCTTGCCGATGATCCGCAAGCCTCCCCTGCCTATCCAGTCATAGACCTGCTCGGGGATCTGGGGATTGGTGGGGGTCAGGGCAGTCTGGCGCTTCTTGCGAAGGCCCAGGCGCACATAATCGAAATTGCCCACCACCAGGCTCTGGAACAGGAGGCCGTGACGATTGTAAAAAAGCAGCGACAGTATGCCCCCTGCCTTGACGAAAGGGAACAGACCCAGCAAGGTCTGGCGCGGCTCGGCGAGCCACTCCAGCACGGCGTGGCAGAGCACCAGATCGAAGGTACCGGTCACGTGTTGCTTCAGATCCTGAATGGGGCAATGGATGAGACGAATTCTGTCTTCCAGCCCCTTCTCGGCGATCTGGGTGCGGGCCAGGGCCAGCATCTCCGCCGAGAGATCGCACAGCTCCACCTGATGGCCCATGGCCGCCAGCTTCTGGGCGAAGTAGCCAAAGCCGCCCCCCGCATCCAGGATGCGCAGGGGCCGGTTGCCCAGGCGTGCCAGGCAGGCCTCGATGTCGCTCCACACCACGGTCGTGCGGATGCACCCCTTGGTGGAGTCGTAGATGTTGCGGGCGAACTTGTCCGCACGCCCGTCAAAACTCTGATCTTGCTTCAAGACGCACTCAACTCTTGGCCTCAGGATTGGGCCAGACCAAAAAGAGGGGTATTCTGTCACATCCCGAATTTGCTGAAAACTCAAGGACGTCGCTGTCGTGTTCGAGCTCAACCTCTTTGTCATCAAGAAATGGCTGGGCCAGCTGCTGATGCCGCTCCCCTTCTCCCTCTCCTTATTGCTGCTGGCGCTCGGGCTGCTCTGGTTCACCCGTTTCCAGAAAACCGGCAAGCTGCTGGCGACCCTCTCCCTGGTGATCGTTGCCCTGATGGGAATGCGCCCGGTGAGCTATGAGCTGGCCCGTGGGCTCGAGCAGACCTATCCACCCTTCGAGGTGAGCCAGCATCCCCATCTCGACGCCATCGTCGTGCTCGGCAACGGCCATGTGAGCGATCCCGCCGTGCCCATGATCAGCTGGCAGAACAACATCTCCCTGGCCCGCACCCTGGAGGGGGTACGCCTCGCCCAGGCTTATCCGCAAGCGGAGCTCATCTTCTCAGGCTATGTGTCGGGGGATCCGCTGTCGAACGCCGAGGTCAACGCCCGCATGGCCGAGACGCTCGGCATCCCGCGCGCCCGGATGAAGTTGTTTGAAAACAACAAAGACACCCATGACGAGGCAGTCAGCATCGCCCGCCACCTCAAGGGCAAGCGGGTGGCGCTAGTGAGCTCGGCCACCCATCTGCCTCGCGCCATGGCCCTCTATCGCGGTCAGGGACTCGATGCGGTGCCGGCCCCCACCGATTACACCGCCAAGCAGAGTCAGGTGCCGCAACCCCTCTATACCTACCTCCCCAAGGGGCGCTATCTGATGTATTCCGAGGCTGCCATTCACGAGTGGATTGGGGTATGGTGGGCCCGTTTGCGGGGGCAGGTCACCGAGTGAGCAATCGCGCCTTTCATTCCTGATTTGGATCAGGAAAGCGAAAAAAAATTACGTCATTTGCCGCCGGGTCAGCTATCTTGGGCTCGGTTCAATTCATATAATGTTGCGCAATCAAATGCCTAGGAGATATAGAAGATGAGACAGCACCTGGTAATGGGTAACTGGAAACTGAACGGCACCAAGGCTTCCGTGGAAGCTCTGATCAAAGGACTGACCCCGGCCGCTGCCGCTCATCCTTCCGTGCAAGTCGCCGTCTGCCCGCCTGTTATCTTTTTGGGTCTGGTTGAACAACTGACCGCCGGCAGCAAGATCGCCTACGGTGCCCAGAACGCCGACGTTCACGAGTCCGGCGCCTTCACCGGCGAGAACGCCCCCTCCATGCTCAAAGCCTTCGGTTGCACCTACTCCCTGGTCGGTCACAGCGAGCGCCGTACCCTGCACGCAGAGACCGACGACGTGGTGGCAGCCAAGTACGAAGCCATCCAGAAGGGCGGCCTGGTCCCTGTCCTGTGCATCGGTGAGACCCTGGCTCAGTTCGAAGCCGGTACCACCAACCAGGTCGTCGAGACCCAGCTGAAAGCCGTCATCGACCGCTGCGGCATCGCCTCCTTCAGCAACGCCGTCATTGCCTACGAGCCGGTCTGGGCCATCGGCACCGGCAAGACTGCCACCCCGGAAATCGCACAGGCCGTGCACGCTCACATCCGCCAGTACCTGGCCGGCTTTGACGCAGACGTGGCTGCCAAGGTACAGATCCTGTACGGCGGCTCCGTGACCGGTGCTACCGCTGCCGACCTGTTCGGTCAGCCGGACATCGACGGCGGCCTGGTGGGCGGTGCGTCCCTGAAAGTGGACGACTTCTCCCAGATCATCGCTGGCGCCGCCAAGTAAGCGGCCAGAAGAGAGGGGCTTGCCCCTCTCTTCATATCGCTTTCCTATGGACCCTTCGCCATAGGAAAGCCGATATAGTAAAAGCGGGCTCGCCGTATTTTTCAGATATAGATTTTCGACAACTCAGATCCAGAGGCACTCATGACCAAACAAATCAAACGTATTGGTGTTTTGACCAGTGGTGGTGACGCACCGGGTATGAACGCAGCCATCCGCGCCGTGGTGCGCGCCGGTCTGCATCATGGCCTGGAAGTCTACGGCATCTATGATGGCTACCTCGGTCTGCATCAGGACAGGATCGTCAAGCTCGAGCGCCACAGTGTCTCCGATGTGGTGAACCGCGGCGGCACCTTCCTGGGCTCCGCCCGCTTCCCCGCCTTCAAGGACCCGAAAGTCCGTGCCGAGGCGGTCGAGAACCTGAAGAAGCACGGCATCGACGCCCTGGTGGTCATCGGCGGTGACGGCTCCTACATGGGTGCCAAGAAGCTGACCGAGGAAGGCTTCCCCTGCATCGGCCTGCCGGGCACCATCGACAACGACATCGCCGGTACCGACTTCACCATCGGCTTTGACACCGCTCTGAACGTGGTCGTCGACGCCATCGACCGTCTGCGCGACACCTGCAGCTCCCACCACCGCATCTCCGTGGTCGAGATCATGGGCCGCCACTGCGGCGATCTGGCCATGTCTGCCGCGGTTGCCGGTGGCGCCGAGTACGTGATCGTGCCGGAAGTGGCCTTCGACAAGGAGAAGCTGCTGCAACAGATCAAGGAAGGCGAGACCAAGGGCAAGAAGCACGCCATCATCACCATCTGCGAGCACGTCACCGACGTCAACGCCCTGGCGAAAGACATCGAAGCCATGACCGGCCGCGAAACCCGCGCCACCATCCTGGGCCACATCCAGCGTGGCGGTGCCCCGACTGCCCGTGACCGCATCATGTCCAGCCGCATGGGTGCCTTCGCCGTCGAGCAGCTGCTGGCCGGCCAGGGTGGCCGCTGCGTCGGTATCCAGGGCAACGAGATGGTGCACCACGACATCATCGACTGCATCGAGAACCTCAAGCGCCCGTTCAACCAGGAGCTGTACGATCTCTCCACCACCCTGTTCTAAGCCTTCGCTCCCGTTGCGAGCGGTGCTAATCAGGTTGTGTGACAAAACCCTCCTCCGGAGGGTTTTTTTATGTCTGCGCTGCCCTCGCCCGCGATATTCACTCTGCCCGCATGGCCTCTTCACCTGCCCTTCCAAAGCATAAAGAGGCGTCCTGACAACCCTTCCCTTATCCCCTGGGTGCGTTATTCCAGTCCCTTCCCTGTCTGGGTGTGTTTCCTCACCTGATCGGTGCCATCTATCCCGCCAGCTCGGTGCAAGGCCTGCGGCGCTCTCCACCCCCGCCCCCCTGCGTTCGGCTCATTTTCTTCCCAGGCCTTTTTAAGGAAGCCAGCTCGCGCTCAGCAGATCCCAGACAGGCAGTGCTTTTTCGCTGCACCTGGAAAGATGCGAGCATTATCTGACCAGGATCACGGATGAGCCCCCATTTATCGACGCCTTATCGCCACTTTTCGCCGGTTAATTGCAAACAGCGCCCAAGGCGCATGGCCAGAAACCGCCGCCCTGACTGGATTTTTTGCATATAGGGGGAAATAACATGACAGGAGGCAAAACATGACGCGCCCAGCCAACCAACCCCATCCTGACGACACTTACCGGCGTACCAGGGAGCATTTTTCTGCCACAAAACTGATAAAAACAGGATGAGCGTCATTCAAAGCCATATATTAGACATCAATACCCAATCATTAACCTATTGAAATAAAATACAAAAAATAAAGATTGAGAGCATAAACACAAGCCATCACCAGAAGTGGGCGATAAAACGGACACAAAGATGCAAAAATATGGCTTTATCATCAAACTGTGCCAGTTTCTTTATATAAATGCATTTTCCATTGTTTTATCGAGTCATTGTGGTATCTTGGACCCATCAACAGTCAACCAAGGGAGACAAAATCATGAAAGAGTTCGTTGTTACCGCCGTTTTTACCGTGTTCTTCACCCTGGTTGCCGTCTCTCTGCCTTCACTGGCACAGCTGTAAGCCGGTCAAACAGTCAGCTGACACCCAGACCCCATCATTATCACCGCCTGTGCGGTGATAAATGACGCACAAACACGCCCTTTTGAGGTGGTGTGACGAAATGCGACGGGAAAGCCGGATTATCCGGTGCTGGTGAGCAATTAACGTCCTGACTGGCCTGTTCGCCATGATTGCAAGGGGAGCCTGAGTGCTCCCCTTGTTGCATCCAGCGGCACGGGATTTACTCTTGCCCCCCTGACCGTCACAATGTCCCCTGGATTTGCCACGCAGGAATGACCATGACTCAGGATGCCTTGCGCCACTGGCGCCGCGACCTTCACCGTCTCCCCGAAGCCGCCTGGTGCGAGTTTCGCACCAGCACCCTCATCGCCCACCACCTCAATGAACTCGGTTTCTCCGTCATGCTCGGGGATCAACTGCTCGCCAGCAACCTCATCATGGGGCGGGAGATCGACGTTGACGCCGAGAAGAAGCGCGCCCTGCGCCAGGGCGCCCACCCCGACTGGCTGGCGCGCATCGACGAGCTCACCGGGGTGATGGGCCTGTGGGACAGCGGTCGTCCCGGCCCCACCCTGGCGTTTCGCTTCGACATCGACGCGGTGGAGGTGCAAGAGAGTGAAGAGGCGGCCCACCTGCCCAGCCAGGAGGGGTGGCACTCCACCAACCCGGGCTGGATGCATGCCTGTGCCCACGACGGCCATACCGCCATCGGGCTGGTGCTGGCCGAGCGGATCGCCGCCCAGGGGGATAAGCTCACCGGCCGCATCAAACTCTTCTTTCAACCTGCCGAAGAGGGATGCCGCGGCGGCAAGGCACTGGCGGCCGGCGGTCAGCTCGATGACGTGGACGCCCTGCTGGCGCTGCACATCGGCATCCACGCCAACAGTGGCGAGCTGGTGGTCAACCCCACCGAGTTTCTCTGCTCCACCAAGTTTGACGTGGAGTTTATGGGGCAAGCCGCCCATGCCGGGCTCGAGCCCAACGCGGGCCACAATGCCCTGGCGGCGGCCTGCATGGCCACCACTGCCATGCTCGGCATCCCCCGCCACCGCGACGGCATGACCCGCATCAATGTGGGCCAGCTCCATGGCGGCAGCGGCCGCAATGTCATCCCCGGCCATGCCCGGCTGATGGGGGAGACCCGTGGCGCCACGCCGGCGTTGAATGACTACATGTTCAACCAGGTGCAGCAGATAGTGGAAGGGGCCGCCCTGATGCAGGGTGCCACCTACCTCATCCGCAAGCAGGGGGAAGCCACCGGTATCGAGAACAGCCCGGCCCTCATCGAGGAGCTCGTGCCTCTGGCACAGGGGATAGCGCTCGAGACCATCCATAGCCGCCGCTTCGGTGCCAGCGAGGACGCGAGCTTTCTCATCGAGCGGGTGCAGCAGAGCGGGGGCCAGGCTGCCTACCTCATCCTGGGGGCCAATCTGGCGGCGCCCCACCATCACCCGGAGTTCGACTTCGACGAGTCCGTGCTCGCCCCCGGGGTGGCGCTGCTGGAGGCCTGGATGCTCCACCGTCTCGGCCGCTGATGGGTGCCCCATGAAAAAAGGCAGCCCGAGGGCTGCCTTTTTGTTTCTGCCTGTCTCTGCGTGCCCATGGCCGGGCTCAGGCCCCCAGCACGATCTCCGAGAGGTGGGCGAAGTGGTGGATCTCGTGGGTCGCCTCGCAGGGCCCCGCCTCCCGGGACGGGTTGTACCAGCAGGTGGCGAGCCCCTGGGCCGCGGCACCGGCGATGTCGGTCTTGGGGTTGTCCCCCACCATCAGCACCCGCGCCGGGCTCGGCTGCCCCATCAGCTCCAGCGCGTGCTGGAAGATGGCCGCCGCCGGCTTGGTCACCTGCACCTCGTCGGAGATAACGAGGGGCTCAAACCACGCATGCCAGCCCAGTTTGTCCAGGCGCCCGCGCTGGGGCACGCTGAAGCCGTTGGTAATGATCCCCATCCTGACCCGGCCCTTCAGGGCCTGCAGGGTCTCTTCCACCCCCTCCAGCGGGACGCTCAGGGCGATGATCTGCTGCAGGAAGGTGTCGTTCATCGCCATGGGGGACGCCGCCACCTGCTCCGCAAACAGGGAGAAACGGGTCTGCTGCAGGTGGGTAGCGTCGATTTCGCCCGAGTTGTACTGCTGCCACAACCGCTGGTTCAGGGCATGGTACTCCGCCATCCTGGGCGGTGTCGGCACCACGCCGTAGATCTGCAGAGTCCGCTCCAGGGCCTGGGCGACCGGGAAATCGAGCAGGGTTTCGTCCAGATCGAACAGCACCCAGTCATAGCTTGCTTGTTTCACGCTTGTCCTTATTGATTCTCAGGGGTTTATCAGGCGTCTGGCTCGCTCATGCCCAGGGGGCTGGCGAGCAGGGTCAGCGACAGCCTGACACCAAATCCGGTCACCTCGCTGCCGACCACCCCGTTGCCCCCCTTGTTGCGAAAACCGCTCAGATCCAGGTGCAGCCAGGGCGTGGCGGCAGGCACGAAGCGGCTGAGGAAGCGGGCGGCATCGATGTGATCCGGCGAGCTCCCCGGCGCGCACTGTAACAGATCGGCCCACTCGCTATCGAGGTTGTCGTCGTAATCCTCGTCCAGCGGGAAGGGCCAGACCCGCTCGCCGCTCTGCTGACCCAGGCTGATCAGGTTGCCCAGCCATTCGGGGCGATTGGTGAAGGCACCGCTGTAGCGGCTGCCGAGCGCCCGCTTGCAGGCCCCGGTCAGGGTGGCGTAGTCGATCAGCAGATCCGGCTTTTCCTGCGCCGCCAGAGTCAGGGCATCCGCCAGCACCATGCGCCCCTCGGCGTCGGTGTCCACCACTTCGATGGTGGTGCCATTGAGGGCGGTCACCACCTCCCCGGGCCGGTAGGCCAGCGGGCCTATGTGGTTCTCGGCGATGGCGAGCCAGCAGTCTACCTCATAGGGCAATCTGGCCCGGCTGATGGCATGGAGGGTGCCGAGCGCCACCGCGCTGCCCCCCATGTCCAGGTGCATGCCATACATGCTGCCGCCGACTTTCAGGTTATAGCCACCGGAGTCGTGGCAGATCCCCTTGCCCACCAGCGCGACGCGGCGCACCGGATTGGCTGGACAGTAGCTGAGTCTGACGATGGCGGCCTGGCCATCCGCCGAGCCTCTGGCCACCGCCAGGAAGGCGCCGGCCCCCTGCTCGGCAAGGGTGGCCTCGTCGAACTCCTGCCACTGCCAACCCTGCTCCTGTGCCAGCTGTCGCACAAAGGCCCGGTAACCTTGGGCATTGAGCTCGGAGGCAGGCAGCACAGCCAGGTGACGGGCCAGGCCATTGCCCTCGGCCTCAGCCGTCAGGCGGGTCAGATCCAGATCCCAGGGCGGGGAGATCTGCAGGCTCTGGTAGCCGGCGCCCTCCTCCTCCCCCCGCTTCTGGGTCGGTAGCCGCACATCGGCCGCCAGCAGGGCGGCGATCACCAGCTCTCCCAGGCGCGCCCTGCTGGCGTCATCGAAACCTTCCAGGTGCAGCGCCAGCTCCGTCGTCTTGAGCCCCGAAAGGGAAGCCACCCAGGTGCGCACCTGCTTGTAGAGACGGTGATCCCGCACGGGCGCCGGATCGGCGAAGATCACCAGCTGCACCCCCCGGCCGTCTGCCAGCCGGTAGGGCCCCTTCTGACCCAGGGCTATCTGGGCCGCCACCCCGGCGAAGGGGGCCTGTGCCAGCAGGGCATCCCGCGCGGTCTCGGCGATGAGCAGGATCTTGACGGGAGCAGGGCTCGCCATCACCTCGTCGAGAGTACGGGTCTGCAGGGTTATCTTGGGGGGGGAATAGCTGAAAGGTTGCATCACGGGCAGCGGCCTCATCCATGAACAGAAACCAGGATGATACCGAACAAATGGCGCAAGAGATCGCAAAAACACACATTAATGTGTGCATTCAAGGCTGAGGAGTGCTGAACAAGGGGTAAAACGAGTGAAAAGAGAGGAGAAAATGGTTGCGGGGGCCGGATTTGAACCGACGACCTTCGGGTTATGAGCCCGACGAGCTACCGAGCTGCTCCACCCCGCGTCCGAATTGTACTGCCACCACAAGAGACAGAGCAGTTGTCCCTTGTTGTCTTCGTCCCCACCGCACGGCATTGCCTGCCATGGACACAAATAAGTTGGTTGCGGGGGCCGGATTTGAACCGACGACCTTCGGGTTATGAGCCCGACGAGCTACCGAGCTGCTCCACCCCGCGTCCGAATTGTACTGCCACCACAAGAGACAGAGCAGTTGCCCCTTGCTGTCTTCGTCTCCACCGCCAGGCGTTTGCCTTGCCATGGACACAAATAAGTTGGTTGCGGGGGCCGGATTTGAACCGACGACCTTCGGGTTATGAGCCCGACGAGCTACCGAGCTGCTCCACCCCGCGTCCGAATTGTACTGCCACCACAAGAGACAGAGCAGTTGTCCCTTGTTGTCTTCGTCCCCACCGCACGGCATTGCCTGCCATGGACACAAATAAGTTGGTTGCGGGGGCCGGATTTGAACCGACGACCTTCGGGTTATGAGCCCGACGAGCTACCGAGCTGCTCCACCCCGCGTCCGAATTGTACTGCCACCACAAGAGACAGAGCAGTTGCCCCTTGCTGTCTTCGTCTCCACCGCCAGGCGTTTGCCTTGCCATGGACACAAATAAGTTGGTTGCGGGGGCCGGATTTGAACCGACGACCTTCGGGTTATGAGCCCGACGAGCTACCGAGCTGCTCCACCCCGCGTCCGAATTGTACTGCCACCACAAGAGACAGAGCAGTTGCCCCTTGCTGTCTTCGTCTCCACCGCCAGGCGTTTGCCTTGCCATGGACACAAATAAGTTGGTTGCGGGGGCCGGATTTGAACCGACGACCTTCGGGTTATGAGCCCGACGAGCTACCGAGCTGCTCCACCCCGCGTCCGAATTGTATTGCCACCACAAAAAGCAGAGCAGTTGCCTTTTGCTGTCTTCGTCTCCACCGCAGGCGCTAGCGCTTGCCATGGACACAAATAGTTGGTTGCGGGGGCCGGATTTGAACCGACGACCTTCGGGTTATGAGCCCGACGAGCTACCGAGCTGCTCCACCCCGCGTCCGAGGTCGCCCATAATAGGCGCCAACGCTGAGATTGCAAGTAAATATCCTAAAAAAAGTTTATTCGAAGATTAAACCGTCACATGCTGTTTTCTTTTGCAACAAATCGCAGTTTTATCAGGCAACTAGCCACTTCCCCCCTCTCCTGCAGCCCCCTTCCCCTGCTAAAGACGGGCCCCCAATCCGCCCTCACTCCCCCCGCCGACCATAAAAAAGCCCGCATCATGAGGTGCGGGCTCTGCGCGGGTTCTGCTATCCGTGGGCTCAGGCCAGCTGGTGCAGCACGCTGGTCGCCGCTATCTGGGCGATGATGAGGCCGCACAGGGTCACGGAGAGCACCACGGGGGCCGTCTCCTGCTGACGGTAGAGGGGGCTGAACCAGAGCAGCAGGGCGGCGACCAGCAGACCGGCCTGGGTCAGCACCCCCGGGATCAGCGCATCCAGCCCAGCACCGCTCCCCTGCCAGGCCACCAGCACCGCCAGCCAGATAAGACTCAGGATGGCGGCCACCAGGCCAGCCAGGGGCAGCAGCAGGTTGAAGGCCTGCAGACGATGGCGGGCGCGCAGCAGCATCAGGTGGGCAAAGGCCGCCCCCAGCAACACCATCTGCAGCAGGCCACCGAGCCAGCCCTGGATCTGCAGCAGACCGACCCCATAGAGGGCGAGCGGCAGGGCGGGCAGCCACAGCAGGCGGGCGGAAATGGCGCGCTTGCCCTCGAGGCGGGACTGGGCCATCGACAGCGCGATGCCCAGCACCAGGGCCGCGCCCCCGCTCCAGATCACCCACCCCGTCACCTTGGCCTCCACCGCCAGCATCAGGGAAAGCCCGGTGATGACCCAGACGGAGAAGATCTGGGTGGTGATCCGCGAGCGCTGACCCGGGCAGAGGTCGCCGCGCCACAGGACGATCCCGAGGGCGATCAGGGCACCCAGGGCCATCAGCCCGGTCAGGGGGAAGAGCCAAAAAGGAAGTTGGACGAACATAGGGTCTCCGGGAACTGTCTGGATCCGGGCGCAGGTGGCGCCCGTCACGTGTTAAGAGGCAGGGAGTATATCCAAACTCCCCCCGGTTCCCAACGCCGTGGGCTCAGCTTTGCCCGCGGGCCAGTGCGACCACCCGGGCGAACATCTGACGCAGCACCGGCGGGATGTGCTCACCACCGAGGCGCTCCGCCTCCTCCACCACCGCCAGAGCCATGCCGGGCTTGCTGCGATGGTGGATGGCCTTGGCGATGATGCGCCCGGCGTTCAGGGTGGAGCGCCCGCCCACCCCGGCCTCGCGCCGGAACACCCCCTCGAACCCGTTCTGGTAGAGGTAGTGCTCTATGTCCGCCGCCGGCAGCTGAGTCAGCCGGTCCCGCTCGCGCTCCCCCTTGAGCAGGGAGCGGGCGGAGCTTGCATACTTGGCCCCCGCCTCGTCACCGTCAGTGAGCAGGTGCCACTCTATTCCGAAGTCCCGGGCCACCTTGATGAGGGGGGCCTGGCCGCACTGGGCGAACTCGATGATGCGCACCCCTTCGGCCCGCAGGCTGTAGCCGCAGATCTGGGCGAGCTCGGAGAGCAGCCAGATCTCCGTCTCCCCTTCCACCAGCAGCCAGCAACGGGCGAACATCGACATGGGTCGGTTGATCCGCACGTGGAAGGCAATTTTGCGCAGATCGTCGCTGCTGTAGCGCTCCCCCCCCAGCTGGTGGCAGAGGATATCCTGCTGGCGGCGCACCAGACGGCGCACCTGGTTGAGGGGCAAGGAGGAGAGCAGGTCCCCCGAGTTGGTGGTGAGCAGCTTCTGGCCGGGCAGCTGTTCGAGCAGCCCCCAGGCCAGGGCCAGCATGGTGGGGTGCAGGCGGCTCTCGGGGTCTTCCAGCATCAGTATGGGTCTGGCCCCCTCCTCCAGCTCCCGGTTGCCCCGGGCGTGGAGCAGCATGGCGGCCATGCCCGCCATGGCCAGTTGCAGCGCCCGGTTGTCTGCGTTGCGCAGCAGCACCTGCAGGTTGCCGGGATTGCGCAGTGTCATGGGGCGATTGACGATCTCCCGCTGACTGCGGGGCTTGTGCTTGATGGGTGCCAGGGCGCTGAAGTAGTGCTCCATCAACTGCTGCACCGCCTGCAGCGCCTCCTTGAGCTCGGGCTCCCCGATGCGCTGGGGCTCGTCGGTGAGCTTGCCGGCCAGCTCCCCCAGCCGCTGCTCGCAGAGATCTCCCCAGGGCAGCCGCTCGACCCCCTCGCGGGCGGTACGGGCGTCCCGCAACCGGAATACCGGGTTCATGGTGATGAGCAGGCGCACCAGCTCGTCGTTGTTGTCCAGGGCCAAGCTCTTGCCGATACCGTCGAGAAAATCGTGGGTGGTAAGCACGCTGCCATCGTCCTGCAGCTCGGCGCTGGCGCGATAGTGCACCCGGTGGAACTTGTCCTTGTGGGGGATCCAGGCTGCCCCGAGCCGCGCCAGACGGCGGGAGTGCTGGCACATCTGGGGACGGTATTCACTGAAGGTGAGCACCAGTTGCAGAGTGCGCGCCGGGGCCAGCTCGGGATCCTCGGGCTGATGGAAGTCATCGTGACCGAATTGATAGGGCTCGGCATCCCCCAGCAGACACCAGAGGGCCCGCAGCAGGCTGGACTTGCCCCAGGCGTTTTCGCCGATGAGCACAGTGGTGTTGTCCAGCCCGAGAGAGAGGCGATTTATTCCGCGAAAACCTTTGACTTCGATGCGTTCCAGAAACATGCGGCCATATCCAGTCCATCCTGATGGCGCAATAGTGGCAAAGTTGCCGGAAAAATCCTACCGGGACGGGGCGTTTTCAGCGGGAACTGTGAGGAACGAGAGGTTCGGGGGGCGTGGGCAGGCTGGCGCGATCCTGGGGGGCATTCCAGTGGCTGAACCAGAGGTGACGGGTACGGATCTGACGTTTGCGATGATTCAATGGGCTTTCCTTTCAATGGACGAGAGACAGAGGGTACACCTCTTTTGCCCAGAGTCTCAGGGTTATCTGTGACAGGAGAATGACAGCTGGGCGCGCCATTGACCCGGGCTCAGGCCGAAGGCCTCCCGGAAGCGATTGCCGAAGTGGGCCTGGGAGGAGAAGCCGCACTGCACGGCGATGCTGGCCAAGGGGTCGCTCCCCGCCAGCAGCTGCTTGGCCCGTTTGAGCCGCAGCCCCAGCAGGTAGCGATGAGGCGGGCAGCCCAGGCTCTGGCCAAACATCCGGGCGAAGTGATATTCGCTGAGGCCCGCCTCCCGGGCGAGATCCCCCAGGGAGACCGGATCGGCCAGATGCGCCACCAGATACTCCTGCACCCGCCGCACCACGGCGGGCGCGAGCCCCCCTCTCACCTCCGGCAGGCCGGGGGCTTCCCGGGTATGGTGGCGGTAGGCGTGCAGCATCAGCATCCAGGCGCCGTGGGAGAGCGCCATGCGATCCACGCCGTGCTGCCAGTCGAGCTGCATCAGTTGCCCCTGCACCAGGGCTGCCGCCAGGGGATCGTCGATGAAGGTCTTGTCTTCCAGCTGCAGGTGACGCCCCTCCTTGTCGCACACCTGCTCGGCGATGCCGATGAGGTGCACCGGGGTGAAATAGAGGTGGAAGAAGCGAAACTCCTCGCGCACCAGCCACTCGGATCTGTGGTGATCCGGCATGATGCACACCTTGCCGGCACCGCCGTGGCCCCCGGGACCGTCGAGGCGTTCGGTCTGCTCGCCCCCCTGCAGATAGACGCTGATGGTGTGGTGGCCCGGCTTGTGATAGCGGGTCTGATCGTAGCGGTTGCGCCAGCTGGCCACCCCGAGCCCGGGCTCCAGCCAGCAGGAATCCTCCAGCCGGGCCCCGGTGCTGACCAGGGCGTCAAATACCCCCGCCAGCCTTGTTTGCTGCATGAGCGGCTGCGTGAGCTGTGGCATTGTCTGCTGCATGGAATGCTGCCCTCTGTCCTCCCGGGCCTGCGCCCGTCTCGTCTGTCGCCATCTTATCGCGCCTCATGGTCAAAGGCTGCGCCTCCTTGGAAAAAACCGCAAGATGGTGCAAGCCAGCGGCCGTCCGGCGGCCCATGCTGATCCCACGTCACTCTTTCTGCTTGTTGGTCACCCCATGAACCTGATGCTCTATGTCTCCACCGTCCTTATCTGGGGCAGCACCTGGATTGCCATCGCCTGGCAACTCGGCCCCATCCCCATCGAGGTCTCGGTGCTCTACCGCTTCGCCCTGGCGGCGCTGGCCCTGTTTGCCCTGCTCACGGTGAGCGGCAAGTTCCCGCGCCTGCCCTGGGCCGGCCAACGCTACGCCGCCCTGCTCGGTGCCCTGCTCTTCTCCACCAATTTTCTCTGCTTCTACCACGCCACCCTCTATATCCCGAGTGGCATGTCGGCGGTGATCTTCGCCAGCGCCAGCATCTTCAACGGCCTCAACCTCTGGCTGTTCGAGGGCAAGCGCCCCGGCTTACGCTGGCTGCAAGGCTCCCTGCTGGGGCTCCTCGGCACCCTGCTGCTGTTCTGGCCCGTGCTCGTGGATGCGCAACTCGGTGCAAACGGCTGGAAGGGGCTGCTGTTTGCCTGCGCCGGCACCCTCTGCTTCTCGCTGGGCAACCTGGTCTCGGCCCGGGGCCAGCGCCAGGGCTATCACGTGCTGCAGATGGTGCCCTGGGGCATGGTCTACGGCGTGGCGCTGCTGCTGGGCTGGGTCACGGTACTCGGTCAGTCCCTGACGCTGCCCACCGATCCTCGCTACCTCGCGGCCATGGTCTATCTGGCCATCTTCGGCTCCGTCATCGCCTTCACCGCCTACCTCACCCTGGTGGGGCGCATCGGCCCCAGCAAGGCGGCCTACGCCACCGTGCTCTTCCCCCTGGTGGCGCTGACCCTCTCCACCTTCTATGAAGGCTTCGTCTGGCAGACGGTCTCCATCGTCGGCGTGGTGGTGAGCCTCATCGGCAACCTGGTGATCTTCGCCCCGCCCGTCAAGGCGTGGCGCTGGCCGCTGGCACGGGCTACAAACGGTACTTGCCCCTGATGCCACCAGCCCCTAAGGTAACCGCTTTCAACAGACGAGGACGGGAGAGAGCATGTTACTGGAAGGGCTGGAAACACTCTGCCTGCTGGCGAGCGAGGGCACCATGGCCAAGGTCGCAAGCCGCCTCTATATCAGCCAGTCGGCGGTCAGCAAGCGCATTGCCCAGCTGGAGCAGCGCCTCGGCAAGAAGCTCGTCGAGCCGGATGGGCGCCACACCCGCCTCACTCCCCAGGCCAGGGAGCTGCTCACCCGGGTAGCCCCGAGCCTGGCCGAGATGAAGGGGGTGCTGACGGACAGCCAGATCCTCACCGACCAGACTCCCCTGCCCGTCGCCTGCTCCGAGACCCTGCTGGCGGGCTACCTCGCCCGCTTCATGCACGACTACCTGCAGCAGGATCCCCATATCGCCCTCTCCACCCACCACACGCCGGTGATCCTGGCCCGGGTGCGCGGCGGTGACGCCCTGCTCGGCATCTGCGCCGGGCGCCTGCCGCCGGGGCACGGCCTGTGCACCGAACGACTGCTGGAGGAGCCCTTCTATCTGGTGGGCGATGATCAGGGGGAAGTGAGAACCGGGGACCAGGAGGGGGAGCGCAGGATACTGACCATGGATCTGGAGAACCCCTCCAACCGCTACCTGCGCGAGCCGCTGGCGGCCCTCGGCCTGACGCCGGCCATGGAGCTCGACTCCTACCTGGCGCTAATCGAGCTGGCCAAGGCGGGCATTGGCCCCGTGCTGCTGCCCGCAGGCCTGCTGGCCCTGGTGGGCGAGCAAGGGACACGGGCCCGCCCCCTGCCGGGGCTGGGGCGCCCGCTCCACCTGGTCTATCGGCCAAACAGCCTCAAGCGCGATCGCATTGCCCGCCTGGTCCAGGCCCTGCAGGCCCATTTCCGGCAGCTGACGGCTCAGGGCTGAAAACAAGAGGGCCCGATCCAGCGGATCGGGCCCTCGTCATTTCGGGTGTCAGGTTCAGCCCAGCCAGGCAAAGAGCTCGGGATACTGGCTCCACACCAGCTTGGCAGACATCAGGAGGGAGACGGTCACCAGCAGCGGCTTGATGAGCTTCACCCCCTTCTTGAGCACCAGCTTGGAACCCATGCGCGCCCCGATGAACTGCCCCATCGCCATGCACAGGCCCACACTCCACACCACCTTGCCCCCCAGGGTGAAGAACAGCAGGGAGGCGATGTTGGAGGTGAAGTTGAGCAGCTTGGTGTGAGCGGTAGCCCGCGCCATGCCAAAGCCCGCCAGGGCCACGAAGCCGATGGCAAAAAACGACCCTGTGCCCGGCCCGAAGAAGCCGTCATAAAAGCCCACACCCCCGCCCACCAGCAGGGCGAACGCCATGGGCGTGAGGCGGCGCTGGCTCTCCGCATCGCTCACCCGGGGGGAGAAGTAGAAGTAGCAGGCGAAGGCCATCAGCAGGAAGGGGAGCAACCGCTCCAGGATGGCGGCATCTATGGTCTGTACCGCCAGGGTGCCGATGGCCGCGCCGATGAAGGTGCAGATGACCGCAGGCCAGATGATGGCCCACTCCAGCAGCCCCTTGCGGGCATAGAACCAGGTGGCGGAGAAGGAGCCGAAGCTGCTCTGCAGCTTGTTGGTGCCGAGCACCAGGGCCGGCGGCATGCCGGTCGCGAGCAGGGCCGGCACGGTCAGGAGACCGCCGCCCCCGGCGATGGCGTCGATAAAGCCGGCGATGAGGGCCACCCCGAACAGGGCGACCAGGGTGAACAGTTCCAGTTCCATCCATAGACCTCGTGTGATGGGCCGCCCGCAACCACGCCGGGGCCCTGTATGAGCACAATGCAGGACGCTATCCTAGCGACCGCGGGCTCATGAGGCCAACGAAACAGTGGCAGCCAATCGATTCCTTATTTTCATCAATCAAGTACAAGAGACTGCCTGCTCCTTGATGGCCTCCAGCCCTTGCAGCAGCGGTGTCTCATCCTCGCCGGGGGCACGGCTGACCCGGCCCGCCATGTAGCGGCTGCTGAAGAGGGTTAATCCAGCGCCGCAGCCGGCCTCTTGATGGCCTCCAGCCCCTGCAGCAGCGGTGTCTCATCCTCGCCGGGGGCCCGGCTGACCCGGCCCGCCATGTAGCGGCTGCTGAAAAGATTGAACCAGAGCTGCAACGCCTGACCGGCCTGCAGCTCCCCCGCCACCTCCAGCACGCAGGCCGCCACCTCGGCGGTGCACAGGTGCTCGTCGCTGTGGGCGACCCGCATGCCGTAGGTGGAGAGCGCATCGGGCTTGATGGCGAGCACCGGGAAGCCGTCAAGGTAGGGGCTCTTGTTGAACATCTTGCGCGCCTCGGGCCAGGTGCCGTCCAGCAGGATGAAGAGCGGCTTCTTGCCCGGAACCGGTGTCACCACCGAGGTCAGACGGGTCGGCTCCTTTTCGCAGGCGGGGAAGACCACGTAGGGCTGCCAGGCGGGATCCGCCAGCAGCGCCAGCAGCTCGGGATGAGGCTCGGTACGCGACCAGAGAAACGCCCAGGTGGTGTCCGGCAGCACGTCGGCGATGAGGCGCCCGGTGTTGGAGGGCTTCATGGGCTCGCTGTCATACATCATCAGGCAGAAACCGGCCTTCGCCTTGAGGGCGGGGCGCCAGTCGCAGGCACACCAGTCGTGGCGCAGCTGGCAGGCGTCGCAGCGCGGCACGCTGCCGCCACGGGCAAGGAAGGGGCGGGTCGAGACGCTCTTGCGCCACAGGCGCAGGCGATTGACGGCGTGATCGGGAATGGGCTTCATGGAACGCGGCTCTGGCGGCGCCTGTGGCGAAATAAAAGGGGGCAGATTGTAACGGCGGTCGCAGCCTGCGGCAAGGCTTGCCGAGGGGCACACGGCTCCCCTTCCCTCACCCGGCACCTGCCGCGGCATCCCCATGAAAAAGGGGCCTTGAGGCCCCTTCTGACAATGCGCTGCAACCGGATCTGGCCCCGGCGTCAGACTGCCTTGCGCAGGATCCGCTCCAGGTAGTCGGCAAAGTTGTGGCCGTGATGCTCCAGCAGCTTCGGGAACATGGAGATGGAGGTCATGCCCGGGAAGGTATTGATCTCGTTGAGCAGGATCTCCCCCTCTTCGGTCAGGAAGAAGTCGATGCGCGACAGATGGGTCAGCTTGAGCTGACGGAACGCCTTCAAGGCATACTCGTGGATGGCATCGGCCTGGGCCTGGGTCAGCCCCTCGGCCTTGAGCGCGGTCTCGGTGTGGCTGGCGCTGCTGTACTTCTCTTCATAGGTGTAGAACTTGTCCTGGGGCAC
The DNA here is from genome assembly GCF_019048365.1 of Aeromonas sp. FDAARGOS 1415. Classification (NCBI taxonomy): domain Bacteria; kingdom Pseudomonadati; phylum Pseudomonadota; class Gammaproteobacteria; order Aeromonadales; family Aeromonadaceae; genus Aeromonas; species Aeromonas sp. FDAARGOS 1415. The sequence continues at coordinate 3,693,349 of NZ_CP077363.1, forward strand.
GCAGATCTCCCCGGGATAGGTGGCCACCAGCTCGTCACCGTACTGGTAGACCGCCACTTCCAGCTCGCGGGGCTTGACCGCTTTCTCGATCAGCACCTGCTCGGAGTAGCCGAAGGCATCCTTGATCCCCTGCACCAGATCGGCCTCGTTGCTGGCGGAGTAGCAGCCCACAGAGGAGCCCTGGGAAGCCGCCTTGATGAATACCTTGCCCCACTTGGCCAGGGCCGCCTTCGCCTCGTTCACCGCCTCCTCGTTCTGCTCGGTCAGGAACAGATAGGGGGTGTTGGGAATGCCGATGGCGGAGAGCCACAGCTTGGTGCTGATCTTGTTGAAGCAGATCTTGCTCGCCTCGGCGTCGCAGCCGAGGTAGGGCAGGCCCGCCAGCTCGAGGAAAGATTGCAGATCCCCTGTCTCACCCGGGTAGCCGTGGATGCAGGGCACCACGTAGTCCACCGGACGGGCCACGCTGTCGAAGGAGAGCAGCTTGTCCAGCCCCAGCTTGCACTCGCGACCATCGGCGGAGAGCCAGCGATCGGCGAACATCTCGACCCGGGTCACTTCCACACCGGGCAGGAGCCCCAGCTGTTTTTCGAGGAAATTGGCGCTGCGCAGAGACACTTCGTGCTCGGAGCCACCGCCGCCGCACAGCAGCAAGACATGCATGTTCTTCATTAGATGTGATCCCTTGGGAGAAGCGGCTTCGTCATCACCCTGTAAAAAACCAACCGAAGAGCCTGTTCACCCTCCCCCTGCGAGCGCAGAGGGAGGTGCGAGCATGTTCCCATCACAGGACGAAGCCGGAAACGAACATAAGTGCGGGCAGTGTAGCAAGGGAGGGGAAGCCTTGTCAGCCGATGGGTCCGCCCTTCCCCCCTCCTGACCCGTAAAAGTGTCCGCCTGTGTCAGATACTGGACGAAATGCGCTCAGCGGGGCGGATCGACCCGCCCGGCGCCATTGCCGTTGACCCTAAACCAGCCGGCGATGCTGTAACGCTCCTCGCTCGCAGGCAGCACCTCGTGGGGAAACTCCTCCGACAGGAACAATACCAGCCGCCCCCCCTTGGGAGAGACGTCCATCAAGAACTGCTCGTCGTCGCCATAGACCCGCAATAGTCCCCCCGCTTCTGGTTGCCAGTCGTTGTTGAGATAGAACACCGAGGTGAGGCGACGGTTGGATCGCCCGGCGAAGGCGTCGCGGTGGGTGGCATAGAAGTCGCCGCGCCGGTAGCGGGCGAAGTGCGCCTCGTAGTCGAACAGCCCCAGCATCAGGCTGCGGTTCGCCGCCAGGCGCAGGGACTCCATGCGCGCCAGGTAATCCGCCACCGGCGCGCCGAGGGAGGCGTCCAGCCAGTGGATCTGATCCCGGCGAATGTCGCGGTTGTCCTGGTGCAGGGTCTCGCGGCCGATCCCCGCCGGTCGCCACTCGTCCGGCAGACAGGCCTTGAGGGCATCCACCTCGGCGGCGGTTAAAAAATCGTCCACTATCACCCATCCCCGGGTGTAAATGGCATCCATGACGGCTTGATAGTCCAAGATAGGCTCGCAGCGAGGGAAGAGAGTGCGCTTTTTAGCGACTTCGGCTCACCGGCACAAACCGGATTGCTTCTCCTGAGAAGTCCCGCCATCAATACGACCCGCCGCCCGCCGCCCCTTTCTTCCCCTTGCTCCCCGGCTCCGGGCCCGCTAACGTGCTGGGAGAGCCCCACGGGGCACCTTGTCGTCCATCTCAGGAGAGTGCCATGCCCTTGCCCCTTATCCCCCTGCAGCGCCTCGACGGCACGACCTGCTCCACCGGCGATCTGCAGGGCCGAGTTGTGCTGGTGGTCAACGTGGCCAGCCGCTGCGGGTTCACCCCCCAATACACCGGGCTTGAGGCCCTCTATCGCCAGTTCGGCCAGCAAGGGTTCGAGATCCTGGGCTTTCCCTGCGATCAGTTCGGCCACCAGGAGCCGGGGGATGCCGAGGAGATCGCCCGCTTCTGCGCCATCGACTATCCTGTCAGCTTCCCCCTGATGGCCAAGTGCGAGGTCAACGGTGCCCAGGCCCACCCCTTCTATCGCTGGCTCAAGCAGCAAAAGCCCGGCCTGCTCGGCAGCGAGGCCATCAAGTGGAACTTCACCAAGTTTCTCATCGACCGGGAGGGTCGGGTGGCGGACCGCTTCGCCCCCCAGACCAAGCCGGAGGATCTGGTGCAGGCCATAGAGGCGCTGCTCTGACCCCTTGCCGGGGGCTGTCCGAGGGCGTGAACCGCCTCTCCAACCCCCACCCTCCCCATGACGACGCACACCCTGCCGTGCCCATCTGTGACGCCGCTACTGCGCGTGCGCCTCGCTTCTGCTATATTACGCGCCCACTGTCTCTTGTGTGGTCGCCCCGCCGGACGGGCCCAGCCCTTCCCCTGCGACCCACCTTAATTTTCATGCCGTGACGGGCCAAGGCCGTCGTCACCCGTTGAGCCCAAGGCTCGGAGTGTCCCTCGAAGATGTCATTCAATGAACTGGGTCTGTCCCCGCACATCCTGCGGGCCGTCAAGGAGCTGGGTTATGAAGAGCCCACCCCCATCCAGCAGCAAGCCATTCCCGCCATCCTGGCCGGGCAGGACGTGCTGGGCGGCGCCCAGACAGGCACAGGCAAGACGGCCGGTTTCACCCTGCCCATGCTCCATCGTCTGCTGGCCAACCACGGCCGTGGCGGCCGCCGCCAGGTGCGCGCCCTGGTGCTGACCCCGACCCGGGAGCTGGCCGCCCAGGTGGGCGAGAGCATCATCAAGTACGCCCACCACCTGCCGTTTCGCACCCTGATCGCCTATGGCGGCGTCAGCATCAAGCCGAACCTGGACGCCATCAAGCTCGGGGTCGACATCCTGGTCGCCACCCCGGGCCGCCTGCTGGATCTGCTGACCCAGGGGGCTCTGACCCTGAGCGCCCTGGAGCTGCTGGTGCTGGATGAAGCGGATCGCATGCTCGACATGGGCTTCATCACCGATATCCGCCGCATCATGAAGGCGCTGCCGGACGAGCGTCAGACCCTGCTCTTCTCCGCCACCTTCTCCAATGACATCAAGGCGCTGGCGGACGATCTGCTCAAGGATCCCACCCTCATCGAGGTGGATCCCAGCAACACCGCCGCCGAGCAGGTGACCCAGCGCATCATCCAGGTCGATCGGGAACGCCGCCGGGAGATGCTCTCCCACATGATCGGCCGTGGCAACTGGCAGCGGGTGCTGGTGTTCGTGCGCACCAAGCAGATTGCCGACAGGCTCGCCCAGCAGATGCAAAAAGACGGTCTGGACACCGTCGCCATCCACGGCGACAAGAGCCAGGGGGCCCGCAACCGGGCGCTGGCCGATTTCCGTGAAGGCAAGGTGCGGGTGCTGGTTGCCACCGACATCGCCGCCCGGGGCTTGGATATCGATCAGCTGCCCCACGTGATCAACTTCGAGCTGCCCCAGATGGCGGAGGATTACATCCACCGCATCGGCCGTACCGGCCGCGCCGGGCGCGGCGGTGAGGCCATCTCCCTGGTGAGCCAGGACGAGCTCGGTCAGCTCAAGGCCATCGAGGCACTGATCGGCCAATCCCTCTCCGTCGAGATCATGGAAGGGTACGAGCCGAGCGGCAAGCCGAGCCGCCAGACCCTGCCCGGCAGCAAGCCGGTGCAAAACCCGCCCCGCGCCCGTGGCGCCGCCAATGCCAAGGGTGGCAAGGGCAAGCCCGCCGCCGGCAAAGGCAAGGGGGATGGCGCCAAGAAGCCGGCCCAGCCTCCTCAAAACAAGTCCCGCAAGCGGGAAGTGGTGGGCGAGGACATCGGTTTTGCCCCCATGCGCCGCCTGCCCAAGGCCCAGCGGGGCGACTATCAGGACAACTCCAACGAGGAGTGAGCCAGCGCACCGACGCCATCATGAAAAAACCGCCCTCGGGCGGTTTTTTACTGGATCTGGGCATCCCTTGTCGGCGTCTCTGTTCCTCTCATCCGGTGTTCACTCAATGGGCTACTCGCCCGAAACCGGCCCGGCGGCCATGGCATCGACCTGTTTGATGACAAACCCTCTCTCGATACCGGCCTTGAAGCCCAGCTTTTCATACAGACGGTGAGCCCCTTCGCGCCCCTCCCCCGACAGCAGCATCACCTTGTAGCAATCCAGCTCCCAGGCCAGGGTCAGCGCCTGCTCAAGCACCCTCTGGCTCAGGCCCTGGCGCCGAAAGCGCGCTGCCGTGACCACGTGCTCGATGATGCCGAACGGCCTGCCACCGTTGGTCAGGGTCGCAATCACGCCAAGCTGGCAGGTGGCGGCCAGCTGGCCATCCACCTCCGCCACCAGGATCCGCAGGTGTGGTTGCGCCAGCACCGCCGTCAGGGCTGAGCGGGCGGGTTCCGGTGCCAGCGGTGGATCCCGGGGACGCAATTCACGATAGAGGGCCAGCAGACCGGCCACATCCTGAGGGGTACAGACCCTGATCACCGTCATCGTCCTTCTCCTTGACACTGGGGCTACGTCATCTCACGCCTCGCGGGGAGCGAACATGATGATGGCCATGCCCGTCAGGGCAACACCCGATCCCACCCAGTCCCACAACGTGGGTCTGATGCCATCCACCAGCCAGAGCCAGAGGATGGCCACGAAGATATAGACGCCGCCATAGGCGGCATAGACGCGACCGGCGGCGGTCGGGTGCAGGGAGAGCAACCAGGCGAACAGGGCCAGGCTGACACCCGCCGGTAACAGCAGCCAGGCGCTGCGTCCCTGGGTGAGCCAGAGATAGGGCAGATAGCACCCCAGGATCTCGGCCAGCGCCGTCACCAGAAACAACCCCATGGTTTTCAACTCGAGCATCGACTACCCCGTTTCCCGGTAAAAACGGCAATGGTAAGCCAAATCGCCGGACCAGGTAAGAGAGGCGCTCGCCTTGCGGGCTCAGCAACACCGGGGGCTAGCCCCCGGATTCACGACAGACGCGCCTCAGCGGGTCTTGACCGCCTGGAGCAGGGCCGAGACGTCGGCGCCGAAGCGACGGGTGCGGATGGCCTCGCGAATATCCGCCTCGCCGTAGCGACTGCCCGGATAGACCACCACGCAGGCGGTGTCACCGGGCGCGAGGAAGTGGGTCTCGCCGAAGGGGGTGTAGCGGGTGGCGCCTATGCTGATGAGGGCATGGGCCGGGCGTCCCGCCTGGGCCAGCAGCCCCTGGATGTGCTCGGCCGGTCCCTCGTCCTGCTGATGGTTGAACTTGTCGATGGCCCAGCTCAGCAACTGGTCGTGGAAGTAGCTGTAATCCACCGCCGCGCTGTCGACCCCGTAGGGGTGCAGCTCGCCATCGCGCTCCAGATAGCAGGCGATGCGGTAGTCATCGAGCTCGCAACCCGCCCCGAAGTGGGAGAGCGGCAGCAGCTGCTCCGCCAGTCCCTTGCTCTCTGCGCCCCAGTTCTTCTTCTCGCTGATCTTCTTCGCGTTGGGGCGGCGGATGGAGCAGTCGTTGTAGGCGCCGAACGCCAGGGGGCGGATGGCTACCACCTGCTCCCCCGCGTACTCCAGCTCGCACCAGAGCGCCACTTCCGGCTCGATCTGCACCTTCTCGTCCCCGCTCACCGCCGCCTCGGGCAGGAAGATGGCCTCGCCGCTCAGGGGAAAGACCCCGAGCTGGCCAGGATGGGACGGCACGTAGAAGGGGAACAGCGCCTTGGGGGCCACCTTGTCGGCAACCTGGACGGCGACGAAGTCCGCCGCCTCCCCCGCCTGCTCCAGGTGACCGGCGAAGTTGCCCGCCCCCCCCAATCCGATAAAGGGGGTCAATGTGGTGATCTGCATCTGTGGCTCCACTGGCGCGGCCCGGGCCGCCGCCTCGTTGTCATTGTTCAGGGGCGGAAAATACCGCCAAAGAGGGACCTCATTAGAGCACAGCCCCCGGCTCGCGCCCAGACAGCCGGCGGCAAGCTGTGCGCCAGGACGGATTTTCCCTCGCCAGATGGTCATAAAACACGCTGTCGACCCCAAGCTGTGATCCCGGTGCTTGGGCGGGACCTGTGCTTTTGCTAGTCTGCTCCATTCCGTTGCCGTTTGAGTTCCGACACATGGCCGTGACTACACATTTTCAGGGGCGTTTCGAGGTGGAGTTCAAATACCGCCTGGAGAACAGCGCAGCCTTTTCCCGCGCCCTCGCGGCCCTCGACCCCGAGGTGATGGTGGAAGGGGACCAGGAGCAGGACTGCTACTTCGACACGGCGGATGGCGCCCTCGCCCGGGAGGGCAAGAGCCTGGTGATCCGCACCATGCAGACTGCCGGCATCCGGCTCTGGATCGTGAAGGGGCCCGGCCCCGATCGCTGCGAGGCGGTCAATATCTCCGATGCCGACAAGGCCGCCAGCATGGTGCACACCCTGGGCTACCAGCCGGTGCTGACCATCCACAAGCGGCGCAGCATCTATTTCGTCGGCCCTTTTCACATCACCCTGGATCACCTGGCGGGCGTCGGGGATTTTGCCGAGCTCGCCATCATGACCGACGACGAGGCCGCCCTGCCTGCCTATCGCGAGCAGTTGCTGGCGCTGGCCACAACACTGGGGCTCGACCCCGGCCAGCGGGAGAGCCGCTCCTACCGCACCCTGTGTGAGCCGCGGACCTGATTTTGACAAGAGGAATCTGCCCATGATCGACAAACTCGCCTGGCTGACCTTCAAGGAGGGGCAACTGCTGTGCGCCCGCTCTCACGGCAAGACCCTTTACTACATTCCCGGCGGCAAACGCGAGCCGGGAGAGAGCGACGAGGCCGCCCTGGTGCGCGAAATCGAGGAGGAGCTGGCGGTGAGGCTCCACTCCGAGACCCTGCGCCTGGCCTGTGAATTCAGCGCCCAGGCGGACGGCAAGCCGCAAGGGGTGATGGTGAATCTGCGCTGCTACACCGGCGAGGCCGACGGCACCCCCATCGCCTCGGCGGAGATCGCCGAGCTGCGCTGGCTGGACAGCCGCCACCAGGATCAGATCTCCCCCGTCTCCCGACTGCTGTTCCAGTGGTTGGCGGAGCAGGGGCTGATCCGCTAGGGCGCGGCCTTCTCGGGACAGGCACCGACCATCCCCTTTAATTGGCAACGAGAGAGAAGATGAGGAGAGTCAATGGAAATCATTGAGGTCGAGAGCACCAGAGGCATCAAGCCTGCGCTGATCACCCTGCTGCAAGATTGCGTGGCCAGCGGTGCATCTGTGGGCTTCCTGCCCCCCCTGCAGGAGGAGCAGGGGCTGGCGTACTGGCAAGGCATCGAGGGGGAGCTGGCCGAGGGGGTGCGCAAGCTCTGGGTGGCATTCGATCACCACCATCTGATCGGCGCCCTGCAGCTCTCCCTGTGCACCAAGGCCAACGGCGGGCACAGGGCCGAAGTGGAAAAGCTGATGGTCCACAGCCAGGCCCGTGGCAAGGGGGTGGGTCGCGCCCTCATGAACGCCATGGAGCAGGGAGCCCGCGATGCCAAACGCACGCTGCTGGTGCTGGATACCCGGGTCGGCGACGTGGCTTCCACCCTCTACCGCCAGCTCGGCTATCAGGAGGCCGGCCAGATCCCCGACTTCGCCCGCAACGCGGACGGTTCGCTGGCGGCCACCCAGTTCTTCTACAAGCAGCTCTGAGCCGGGCGCCATGATGGCGCCTCCGTCGCCGGCAAGTCCATCTCAGGGCAGTGTTGTCGGCGGTGAGACTGATGGCCGGGATGCCATCTTTTCAATTGAACGTATTCAATCAGACCACCTTGGCAAGGAGCCATCATGATACTGGAAGTTGCCCATCTGCAGGTTATCCCGGGCCAGGCCACCGCCTTCGAGCAGGCCTTCGCCCAGGCCCAGCGCATCATCAGCGCCATGCCGGGCTACGCCGGCCACCAGCTGCAGCGCGCCTTGAACGATCCCCATCACTACCTGCTGCTGGTCAACTGGCAGCGGCTCGAGGATCATACCGAAGGTTTCAGGGGCTCACCCCAGTACCAGGAGTGGAAAGCGCTGCTCCACCACTTCTACGACCCCTTCCCCACCGTCCAGCATTTCGAGGGAGTACTCCCCTGATCAACGCCCGACCAGGGTGAGGGATCACGCCAGGGCGTCGGCCAGTCGCTCGGCCCTGTGGGCGATCACGGGATCGACAAAAGCACCCTGCGCGGCGATCAGCTGCAGTTCGTAGGCATCCACCTCCCAGGTCTGGCGCAGCACCGCATCCACCGCGGCATTGGTTCGCTCAAACGCGCTCACCGCCTCGTACCCCGCCTGCAGGTTGGCCAGCATCAGGGCGCTGATGAGATCCCCCACCCCCACCGGCTGACGGGCAAAGTCGTAGAGCGGGCGGGAGATCAGATAGTCCCCCTGCGGGGTGGCCAGCAGCATCTCGAAACGCCCGGCCACGCTGGCGGCGCGGCCCAGGTGCTTGACCAGCACCATCTTCACCCCGCTTTCCAGCAGTTGATGAGCCGCGGCCCGGGTCTGGGCCAGGGTCGCCAGATGAACACCGCACAGGGTCTCCAGCTCCAGCAGGTTGGGGGCCATGATGTCCGCCACCGGCAGCGCCTTCTCCGTCAGGAAGCGGGTAACGCCGGGCGCCACTATGCAGCCCTTCTCCGGGTGACCCATGACGGGATCGCAGAAATAGAGGGCCGCCGGATTGGCGCTCTTCACCGCAGCCACCACCGCGAGGATCTCGTCCCCCTGCTCCGCCGACCCCAGGTAACCGCTCAGCACCGCGTCACAACGCCCCAGCACCTCGATATTCCCCAGCCCTTCACACAGGGCGCCGATGTGGCCCGCCGGCATCGCCATCCCCTGCCAGCCCGCCTCGTACTGGGTATGGTTGGAGAATTGCACCGTGTTGATGGGCCATACCTCCATGCCGAGGCGGCGCATGGGAAACACGGCGGCGCTGTTGCCGGCACAGCCAAACACCACGTGGGACTGAATAGAGAGAATGCGCTTCATGGAGATCACCGCAGAGACGAGTCAGGAGAAAGGCGCAATATATAAGATGAAGATACGGCAGTTCCACCCTTGTGCAGCACAAAGCCTTATTTGGCTCAAGACTCGCCTGCCGACCCTCTTCCCTGGGTGCGGTACAACGGACCCACAGAGCGCTCGGAGGTGTCATTTTGTAAAAGACAATTTTTGTTTGATGGCATATGCGGAGATAAAAACAGCAGCGCACCTGGTGATCGGCGCAAATCGCGATGGCAACGAGACCAGGCACGTCATCCTTCGGCCGCGGAGGTCATCAACCAGCTTGAGAGCTGAACAGGGAAAATTGTGGGGGATGGGAGCATGTAGAAAGCCTGGCGCTACGCGCACTCAAGGCGCCCGTTCGAGGGGACAGGGGTCGTGACGCTGGCAATACAGGGGGGTTGACGACAAAGGATGCCACTCCCCTCCTCACTTCGTCCTGGATGGTGCCTCTGCGAAAAGCGATACCGGGCGGCTTGGCCGCCCCACCGCAACAGGCTGCACGCGTCAGTGAAATCCATGAAGCCCATGGAAAAAAGCCGCGAAAGGCTCTGGGGTCAGTGGGGACAGGGCCAGCAGCCCTGCACCGACTCAGGTTCAGGGGCGGGCGAAGTGGTAGACCCACCCCTCGTCCAGCGCCAAGTCGGCCGCTGGCGGCACCAGGGGCGGCAGCAGAGTGACGCTCCCACCGGCCGCATATTGCAGTGCCATCAGGGCACAGAGGGCGGCATCGTAGGGATCGGTGCCCGGCACCAGGGTGGCCGGCAGATGGGGCTGCAACTCGGGCCGCACCGCGGAGGCCTTGCCCCCCACCTTGGCAAGCGCCGGATAGACCTCCAGCACGGCGCGCTGCGCCTCCCTTGCCAGCTTGGGTACCAGCTGCAGATCCCCAAGGCGCGGCAGCATGGAGAGCGCCAGGGTGGCGTTGTTGCCGAGCCTGTCGAAGGTGGCCGACAGCGGTTTCTTGCCATATTGCTCGTATAGCCAGCGCTCGCAGTCCCGATAGGCATAGGGGTTGTCTATCTCCCGCTGGGGCACGGCGCACTCGCCCCCCTTCCCCGCCAGCAGCTCGCCGAGGGCCCGTGGAAATGCCAGGGGAGCGTCGATGCCGAGGGCGAGGTGCGGGCAGGCGAGCACCTGCATCAGCGCCATCTCGTCTTGTAGCGCTGGGCGCAGCAGGGCATCCAGATCCGGCGCCACCCGGGAGCTCAGCCGGAACAGGGGGGAGATGCCGAGCCAGTGAAGGCGCTGCTCGCGAGCCTGCCAGCCCACCACCGCCACCGCCTGGGCATTGCCCTGCCAGCCCCTCACATCCCAGCCGATGCCGATGGCATCCATGTGTTCCGTTGTCATGCCCCTGTCACCTCCACACACTATTGATGGAGCACAGGGTAATGACTGCCCCTCCTAAAGCAAGGGGCGACGGCACGGTTAGAAGGATTTCTTGAAGTTCACCAGAGGCAGGATGGGGAAGATGCCGTTCTCGGCGTAGTTGGCGAGGCCTATCTGCAGGCCATCGAGGTGCCGGGTGGCATTGACGAAGCCCAGCTGGAAGGTGGTGCGCTCGGCATAGTTGACGAAGCCGACGTTGGTCATGGCATTGCCCTGGGCGATGTTGACGGCCCCCCAGTTCACCCCTCTCACGTTGTTGGTCAGGTTGACGAAGCCGAGGTTGATCCCGGTGTCCTGTCCCTGGTGCCAGTTGACTGCGTTGATGGCGACCCCGCCAAACTGGTGACGCACCCGGGCGGCGCCGAAGAAGATGCCCAGCTGCAAGCCGGTGAACTGGTCCACGTCGGAGAGGGCGAATACCGGCAGATCGATGCCCTTCACCTGGCCGGTGCGACCATACAGGAAGGAGGCGCGCGCCCCTTCCACATGGTGGGAGGCGGGCAGGTTGACACCGGGCAGGGAGATCTGGACAGGGGTGCTGGCCTGGGCCAGACCTGCGAGGAACAGGGTGCTGCCGCCGAGCAGCAAGGCAAGAGGCTTCATCGGGGCTTCCTTGAGAAGAGGAGTGTGGCGCAAGGGTACCAGCGCCTGACCGGCGGGACGAGGCCCCACCCCCTTCCCTGCGTCACCACTCGTCTGAATCCATGACCTGACCCGCACGGCTGACAAAAAATTCAAACAGAAATTAACATTTATGTCATTTACACCAAAGACGCTTTGGTTGCAGAATGCTCAAACGTGCGTTTGAACAGAGCAAGCGACACGTAAGACAGGGATGACGAGCTGTACCCGAAAGAAGGGTCAATTGACCCGCAACAACACTGTTCTGCCGAACTGGAGACCATGATGAATATGGACGTGATCAAGAGCTTTACCGAGCAGATGCAAGGCTTTGCCGCCCCCCTCACCCGCTACAACCAGCTGCTGGCCAGCAACATCGAACAGCTGACCCGGTTGCAACTGGCATCTGCCAATGCCTACGCCGAACTGGGGCTGAACCAGCTGCAGGCCGTGAGCAAGGTGCAGGATGCCCAGAGCCTGGCCGCCCTCGGCACCGTGCAACTGGAGAGCGCCAGCCAGCTCTCCCGCCAGATGCTGGATGACATCCAGAAGCTGAACGCCCTCGGCCTGCAGTTCAAGGAAGATCTGGATGCCCTGACCGCAGACGGCATCAAGCAGAGCACGGGCAAGGCCTGATAACCCCTGGCTGCCCGTCCGGGCAGCCACATCTCCCCACGACGAGCGTGCGGGCCCCTGCCTGCCCCGGGAGTGGGTGAAGGAGAACCCATGAGCCAACCATCTTACGGCCCGCTGTTCGAGGCCCTGGCCCACTACAACGACAAGCTGCTGGCCATGGCCAGGGCCCAGACCGAACGCACCGCCCAGGCCCTGCTGCAGACCAATCTGGACGATCTGGGCAAGGTGCTGGAGCAAGGCAGCCAGCAGCCCTGGCAGCTGATCAATGCCCAGATGAACTGGTGGCAGGATCAGCTCAAGCTGATGCAGCACACCCTGCTCAAGAGTGCAGGCCAGCCGAGCGAACCGGTGATCGCCCCGGATCGCAGCGATCGCCGCTTCAAGGCCGAGGCCTGGAGCGATCAACCCCTCTATGACTACCTCAAGCAATCCTATCTGCTGACCGCCAGACACCTGCTGGCCTCGGTGGATGCCCTGGATGGCGTGCCAGAGAAGAGCCGGGTGCGGCTGCGCTTCTTCACTCGCCAGTACATCAATGCCATGGCGCCCAGCAATTTCCTGGCCACCAACCCGGAACTGCTCAAGCTGACTCTGGAGTCCGACGGCCAGAACCTGGTGCGCGGCCTCGCGCTCCTGGCCGAGGACCTTGAGCGCAGCGCCGATCACCTCAACATCCGTCTGACCGACGAGTCCGCCTTCGAGCTGGGGCGGGATCTGGCGACCACCCCGGGCCGGGTGGTACAGCGCGCCGAGCTCTATGAGCTCATCCAGTACAGCCCGACCACGGAGACGGTGGGCAAGACGCCTGTGCTGATCGTGCCCCCCTTCATCAACAAGTACTACATCATGGACATGCGGCCCCAGAACTCCCTGGTCGCCTGGCTGGTCGCCCAGGGCCAGACGGTGTTCATGATCTCCTGGCGCAACCCGGGCGTGGCCCAGGCCCAGGTCGATCTCGACGACTACGTGGTGGACGGCGTCATCGCCGCCCTGGATGCCGTGGAGGCGGCCACCGGCGAGCGGGAGGTGCACGGCATCGGCTACTGCATCGGTGGCACCGCATTGTCACTGGCGATGGGATGGCTGGCCGCCAGGCGCCAGAAGCAGCGGGTTCGCTCCGCCACCCTGTTCACCACCCTGCTCGACTTCTCCCAGCCGGGGGAGCTTGGCATCTTCATCCACGAGCCCATCATCGCCGCGCTCGAGGCCCAGAACGAGGCCAAGGGCATCATGGACGGGCGCCAGCTGGCGGTCTCCTTCAGCCTGCTGCGAGAGAACAGCCTCTACTGGAACTACTACATCGACAGCTACCTCAAGGGCCAGAGCCCGGTGGCCTTCGATCTGCTGCACTGGAACAGCGACAGCACCAACGTGGCGGGCAAGACCCACAACAGCCTGCTGCGCCGACTCTATCTGGAGAATCAGCTGGCGAAGGGGGAGCTTCGGATCCGCAACACCCGCATCGATCTCGCCAAGGTGAAGACCCCGGTGCTGCTGGTGTCGGCCGTTGACGATCACATCGCCCTCTGGCAGGGCACCTGGCAGGGCATGGCGCTGTTCGGGGGCGAGCGGCGCTTCCTCCTGGCCGAATCCGGTCACATCGCCGGCATCATCAATCCGCCAGGCGCCAACAAATACGGCTTCTGGCAGAACGAGGCCGAGGTGGACAGCCCGGAAGCCTGGCTGGCGGGGGCGACCCACAGCGGCGGCTCCTGGTGGCCCGAGATGATGCGCTTCATCCAGAGCCGTGACGAGACAGGGCCCGTTCCCGCCCGCCTGCCGGGCGACGGGCTGGAGGCAGCCCCCGGCAGCTACGTCAAGGAACGGCTCAATCCGGTGTTTGCCGGCGCCAAGGTGCAAGAGGAGGAACCCGCATGAACGCACCATCCCTGGCCGTTGGGCAGAAGGCGAGCCTGACCAAGCGCTTCGGCCCGGCCGAGGTCGCGGCCTTCGCCGGCCTGTCGGAGGATTTCAACCCCCTGCACCTGGACCCGGACTTTGCCGCCACCACGGTGTTCGAGCGCCCCATCGTCCACGGCATGCTGCTGGCGAGCCTCTTCTCCGGGCTCCTGGGTCAGCAGTTGCCGGGCAAGGGGAGCATCTACCTGGGCCAGAGCCTCTCCTTCAAGCTCCCGGTCTTCGTCGGGGACGAGGTGACGGCGGAGGTGGAGGTGATCGCCCTGCGGGACGACAAGCCCATCGCCACCCTGGCCACCCGCATCTATACCCCGAGCGGCGACCTCGCCGTCACGGGAGAGGCGGTGGTGAAGCGCCCCTGACGCCCTGCGAGCCCAGCACCCGCCGGGCTCGCCATTTTCCCTGCCACGGCTTTTTTCCCGGCCAACGGCCACTTGCCCTTTCCCTGCCCCGCCTAACTGCCTAAAATGAGCCCCCGCTGTTTCAGCCATTCATCCAGCTAGAGGATTTCCCATGGAGACGTTTCTGCTCGAAGGTCACCCCTTCGTTGCCTTGTGTGACCTGATCAAGCATCAGGGTTGGGCCGATTGTGGCGGTGCCGCCAAGGCGCTGGTCGCCGAGGGCCTGGTGGAAGTGGACGGTCAGGTCGAGACCCGCAAACGCTGCAAGATAGTCGCCGAGCAAGTGGTCAACTTCAACGGCATGAAGGTCGTGGTGAAAGAAGGCGTCAGCTCCGAGATCCTCTGATCCCGACGCTCGGCCACCCAAGCGCTGTCCAGCACCATGGCCGAGCGGGTGGTCAACTTCATCGGCATGAAGGTGGTCGTGAAGGAAGGGGTTAGTCCCGACATCCTCTGACCCCTGCCTGAATAAGGGCGCCAAAGCGCCCTTTTGCATTCAGCTGGCCTTGATCGAGAGGGTCAGCACGAAGCGCGCCATCGCCTCGTCCCCGTTGAGCGACGGGCAGGTGGCCACCACCCGGATGGGGCGGTTGATGCGCTGACCGCTCGCCAGGGACTCGTCGATCATGGCGTCAATCTCCTCCCCCGCCTCGCAGTCAAACTGCACGTCCCCCTCCGGGCGTTTCAAGAACTCCCCCTGCACGTCCTTGAAGGCGAAATGCACCTTCTTGCGCCGTGCCCGCCCCTTCTCCATCACCAGCAGGCCGCCCACCAGATCGGCGCCGGTGGCGAGCGCCCCGAAGTACATGCTGCCGAGGTGGTTGCGGGTGCGCCAGCCCAGCGGAATGCGGATGCGCAGCGCCCGCGCGTCCATCTGCTCGATGACGGGGGCACAGAAGCCGATGACGGGGATATAGCGCCAGGCAAAGAGGCGCAGGGCGAGGTTGGCTTTGAAGCGTTGCAGGTCCATTGCAAACTGATCCGATGAGTTAATGTAAACAACATGTTGCCAGCATGACTCGCCGGATTCAAGGCTGGGCCGCCACGGCCACCCGCTATTCGCGGGGGGCTTTCACCGCCATCTGTCGCGTCTTCTGCTCGGGCAGCAGGCTCGCCATCTCCGCCAGTATGTAGTCGATAAAGAGTCGCGCCGCGTAGGAGAGCCCCTTCTTGCCGGGATAGACCAGCCAGATGTTGTCGAGAGTGGTCTCGTATTCCGGCAGCAGATCGATGAGCTCGCCGCTCTCGACAAACGACTTGACGATGATCTCCGGCAAGATGCCGATGCAGTCCCCCTGGAAGACCGCATGGCGGATGTAGTAGGAGCTGTTCGAAATCACCCTGCTGTTGATCACCACCTCGCCCCGATTGAAGATCAGCCGGTTGTCGAGCTGGCCATCCGGCAGGCGCAGGGTCAGCACCTTGTGCTGGTGCAGATCCTCGAGGGACTTGGGCCTGCCGTACTGCTCGATGTACCTGGGGCTCGCGTAGAGCTTGCGGGTGAAGGGCATGATGGGCCTGGCGACGAAGCTGCCATCGTTCACCACGCCGATATGGATGCTGGCATCCAGACCGTAGTTGAAGATATCCCGGTAGCCGACGGCGCTCAGGTGCAGCTCGAGGTTGATCTTGGGGTATTTCTCCAGAAAGCGCTTGAGCAGGTCGTGGATGAAGATATCGGACTCATTGAGCAGGCCGATCTTGATGTTGCCGGTGGGCTCGTGACTCTGGGTCCGGATCTGCTCGTGGGTATGATCCAGCATGGGAATGATGTTCTGCAGGCTGTTGTAATACTCCAGCCCCACCGAGGTCATGGTCAGCCGACGGGTCGTGCGGGTCAGCAGCTTCACGTTCAGCTCGGCCTCGAGCTCCTTTATGCGCCGGCTCACGTTGGCGCGCGGAATATTCAGCGCGTCGGCGGCACTGGTAAAGCCTCCCAGCTCCACCACCGACAAAAACAGCTTGAGATCGTCGATCTTCATCTCGGCTCCCGCCTCTTCATTTCGCTCTCACTCCCCTCTCGCATCACTCTGCAGCACGCCGACTGCATCCCTTACCCTCTATTGTCACAAAATTCGTGACAGTGAGGATTGTTATGGCCTGATTATCTCACCAATTGGATTCGATAACATATCTTCTTCACACCTGATTAACTGGATTTCCCCATGCAACACCTGTTTTCCCCTCCCGGTCTCTCTGTCCTCATCCTGGGAGGCCTGCTCGCCGGCTGCGGCACCGACACGACACCCGAGGTGGTCAAGCCGCCACGACCGGTGAATGCCATGCAGCTCTCCGACAGCAAGAGCCTCTACAGCCTGAAGTTCAGCGGCGAGATCAAGTCGCACCAGAGTGCCAGCCTCGCGTTTCGCGTGCCGGGCACCCTGGAGCAGATCCTGGTAAAGGAGGGGGACAGGGTGAGCGAGGGGCAGGTGATTGCACGCCTCGACCCCCATGATTTCCGGGTTCAACGAGAGGCCATCAAGGCCCAGCTTGGCGAGGCGAAAGCCGCCTACAAACTGGCGGTCGTCGAACTGGGCCGCACCCGTCAGGCCGTGCAGGACAAAGCCATGGCCAGCATCAACCTGGAGCGCGCCACCAGCGCCAAGAACCAGGCCAATGCCCGGGTCCAGATGCTGCAGCAATCCCTCAAGCAGGCCGAAGACGCCCTCGCCTACAGCGAGCTCAAGGCGCCGTTTGACGGGATCATCGGCCAGCGCTTTATCGAGGAGCACGAACAGACCTCGCCGGGCCGGCCTGTCTTCTCCCTGCACCAGCCGACGGCCCTCGATGCCGTGGTCGACGTGCCGGAGCAGCAGATCGGTCAGATGAGAAGCGGGATGCAGGCCCGGGTGACCTGGTATCGCCAGGAAGCCGGTGTGAAGGCCGTCAGCACCGAGATCGCCAGCCTGCCGGATCCCCTCAAGCGCACCTACAAGGTGACCTTCAGGCTGCTGGATAACGCCCCCGAGCTGGTACCCGGCAAGGCCATCAACGTCGAGCTGTCCCTGCCCGCGAGCGAGCGCATCTACTGCCTGCCCGCCACGGCCATCAAGAGCCTGGACGGACAACCCCAGGTGATCGCCATCAAGGCCGCAGCGGCGAGCCACGTGCCCGTCACCGTCGTCAGCCAGCGCCACGACACCCTCTGCGTGGAGGGGAAACTGAAGGCTGGCGACAAGATAGTCACCGCCGGCAGCGCCCTGCTCAAAGAGGGTCAGGCCATCGCCGTCATCAACCAGGTGGATGGACAGTCATGAATCTCTCCTTGTTCGCCATCCGGCAGAAGACCTTCGTCATCTTCTTCGCCACCCTCTGCGCCATCGCGGGGGTCTACGCCTATTTCGATCTCGGCAAGCTGGAAGACCCCTCCTTCACGGTGAAGAGCGCCGTCGTCGTCACCCTCTATCCGGGCGCCAATGCCCAGGAGGTCGAGCAGCTGGTCACCGACAAGATAGAGACCAAGATCCAGGAGATGGGATCGCTGTGGAAGCTCAGATCCCTCTCCCGTCCCGGCAGCTCCATGATCTTCGTGGATCTGCAGGAAAAATACGGCACCGACGAGCTGCCCCAGCAGTGGGACCTGCTGCGCCGCAAGATCCAGGACGTGAAGCTGGAGCTGCCCGTCCAGGCCCAGGTCAGCATAGTGCAGGACGAGTTCTCCGAGGTGTACGGCATGCTGTTCGCCGTCTATGGCGATGACATCCCCATGCACCAGCTGAAAGATCAGGCCCGCGAACTGCAGCGCAGGATCAAGGCGGTGCCCGGGGTCAAGAAGGTGCAGCTGCACGGGGTCAACGAGCAGGTGGTCAACATCGATGTCTCGGAAGAGCGCCTGGCGGAGAGCCACATCTCCCTGGCGGAGCTGGTCACCCAGCTCAACAGCCAGAACGTCCCGGTGCAGACCGGCGACTATCACCTCGGCATCGAGAACCTGCGCGTCGCCCAGAGCGGCCAGTACCGCAACGTGGAGGATATTCGCAACCTGATGCTCACCACGGGGCAGCCCGGGGCCGGCACAGGCACCTTGCGCCTGGGGGACGTGGCCGATGTCCATCTCTCCTACCAGAGCCCGGCCCTGACCGAGAGTCGCTACAACGGCCAGCAGGCCATCACCCTCGCCGTCAGCCCCCAGGACGGGATCAACGTGGTCAGCATCGGTGACGAACTGACCCGGGTATTGCAGCAATTCGAGGCCGAACAGCCCCTTGGCACCGGGGTCGGCGTCATCGCCTACCAGCCCACCGAGGTGATGAAGTCCATCAACAACTTCGTGCTCAACCTGCTCGAGAGCATCGTCATCGTGGTGGTGGTGTTGCTGGTCTTCATGGGCTGGCGCAGCGCCACCATCGTCGGGGCCAGCCTGCTGCTGACCATACTGTTCACCCTGGTCTACATGAACCTCACCGGGGTCGATCTGCAGCGCGTCTCGCTCGGCTCCTTCATCCTGGCCCTCGGCATGCTGGTCGACAACGCCATCGTCATCGTGGATCTGTTTGCCACCAAGCTGCGCAAGGGAATAGAACGCACCACCGCCGTCAAGGAGTCCGTGCAGGAGATGGCGTTGCCGCTCCTGGGGGCGACCGTGATCGCCTGCCTGGGGACCGCCCCCGTGCTGCTCTCCCAGACCGACTCGGCGGAGTTCTCCCTCTCCATCGTCCAGGTGTTGTGCAGCTCCCTGCTGCTCTCCTGGGTGGTCGCCATGGTGGTCACCCCGCTGATGTGCTGGGCCTTCATCAAGGCATCGGGCCAGGATGAGAGCAGCGCGCCCAGGAGCAAGGCGTCCCGTCTCTATCACCAGGCTGTCAACTGGACGGTGGAGAACCCCAAGAGTGCCCTTGCCCTGGTGTTGCCCCTGCTGCTGCTCACCGTGCTGAGCGCGCCCCTGCTCAAGGTCAACTTCATGCCGAGCTCGGATCGCAGCATCGTCTTCCTCGACTACTGGCTACCGAGCGGCGGTCGCATCGACAACGTCTCCCAGGACATGAAGGCGATCGAACAGTGGCTGTTGCAGCAACCCGAGGTGGCGAGCATCTCCAGCTACGTGGGCGAGAGCGCCCCCCGTTTCTCGGTTACCATCGAGCCGGAGCCGCTGGATCAGAGCTATGGCCAGATCCTGATCAACACCAGAGAGTTTGACGACATAGCCCCCCTGGTCGCCCGGGGCGATACCTGGCTCGCGAGCCGCTTCCCCTATGCCGAGCCCAGATTCCGCCCGCTCAAGCTGGCCACCAAGGACAAGTTCAGCATCGAGGCCCGCTTCGAAGGGCCGGATCCCAAGGTGCTGAAACAACTGTCGGCGCAGGCACAAGCCATCCTGCAGGCCCACCCCGATACCAAGTACATCCGTGATGACTGGCGTCAGGAGAGCAAGGTGATGACCCCCATCATCAACCAGGCGGCCGCGCGCCAGGCGGGCGTCACCCGGACCGATATCGCCCTGGCTATCAGCCGCGCCACCGAAGGAGTACAGATCGGCACCCTGCGCCACCAGGACGACATGATCCCCATCAAGCTGCGCAGCGCCAACGGTTCCCTGGAAAACCTGGAGAGCCTGCCGGTGCGATCCCTCCTCGGCCAGCACAGCGTGCCGCTCGGCCAGGTCATCGATGGCATCGAGATCACCGGGGAAGAGAGCATGATCTGGCGCCGCAACCGGCTCCCGGCCATCACGGTGCAGGCCGACGTGAAGGGGGGAACCACAGCCTCCGAGGTACGCAAAGAGCTGGCCCCCCAGCTGGAGGCCATCACACTGCCCGCCGGTTATGAGATGCACTGGGGCGGCGAGTACTACGACGAGAAGCGCTCCATCGACGACCTAATGGAGCAGAACCCCAAGGCGGCGGTGATGATGCTCATCATACTGGTGGCCCTGTTCAACGCCTATCGTCAGCCCATCATCATCTTTACCACGCTGCCGCTGGCATCGATTGGCATCATCTGGGCCTTGTTGCTCACGGACAAGCCATTCGGCTTCATGGCCATTGTCGGCATGATCTGCCTGTCGGGCATGATCATCAAAAACGGCATAGTGCTGCTCGACCAGATCGAGCTGGAGCGGCGCAGTGGCCGCACCCTCGCCGAGGCGGTCAAGGAGGCGACCCTCAACCGCACCATGGCGATCTCCATGGCGGCGCTGACCACGGTGCTCGGCATGGTACCGCTGTTGACCGACAGCCTGTTCGATCAGATGGCGGCCACCATCATCGGCGGTCTGGTCGCGGCCTCCGTGCTCTCGCTGTTCATCATGCCTGCGCTCTACATGCTCTTCTTCCGGGCGGAGCAACAAGCTGAAGCCACAGTCAATAAACAGATTACCGAAGAGGAACACCGCCATGAATAAGCGCAGCATGGGCGCGATTGCGACCCTGATCATGCTGGGGGGCTGCGCCATGGCCCCCGATTACCAGCCCCCCGAGAGCCGCCTCAACAGCGTCTATCTCAATCAGGGAGCCCAGGGCACCACAACCCGGGGTGAACTTGGCCACACCTGGTGGACCCAGTTCAACGACCCCCAGCTCAATGAGCTGGTAGCGAGGGCGCAGCGCCAGAGCATCACATTGAAGATCGCGAGCCAGCGCATTCAGGCGGCCCAGGCCTACCAGAGCGCCGTAGCCTCGTTCAAGGTGCCAACCCTGACCCTGGGAGCCGGCTATGCCGACATCCGCCTGAGCGAAAACGAGGCGCTGATGGGACAGGCGGTGAGCGGCATCGCCCTGCCCCCGGCGCTCGGGGGCGGCACGGCCCAATTGGTGGACCGCGATCCCACCGAGACGTTTGTCGGGATCAATGCCGCCTGGGAGCTGGACCTGTTCGGGCGCATCGACAGCCTGAGCCAGGCCGCCGCCATTCGCGCCGAGCAGGCCGAGATCATGCGCCAGGGGCTCAACACCGCCATGACGGCCGATGTGATCAGCAACTACCTGCAATATCGCGGCGCCGAGGAGCGCATCGCCATCGCCACCAAGAACCTGCGCGAGCAGGAGGAGACGCTGGTCATGGTTGAATCCCTGAATCGTACCGGCTACGGCTCGGAGCTCGATGTGGCCAATGCTCGCGCCGGCCTTGCCACCGCCAGGGCCAGCCTTCCCATGCTGGAGACGGCCAGGAGCGTCCACCTGAGCCGGCTCGCCGTGCTGCTGGGAGAGCCCGTCAGCCAGACCCGGGCCCGTTTCTCGCCTGCGCCCCTGCCGAGCATGAAGGCGCTGGTGCCGACCGGTCTGCCCGCGTCGCTCTTGACCCGTCGACCCGACATCGCCCTCGCCGAGCGGGCCATCGCCGCCAAGAATCAGGAGGTGGGCGCGGCCATCGCGGACCGCTATCCCAAGGTGTTCCTGACCGGTGCCCCCGGTCTGGTCTCCGGCGAGACAAGCAATCTCTTTGAGTCAGGCTCGACCACCTGGGCCCTGGGTGCCGGCGTGTCGTGGAACCTGTTCGACGGCGGCCGCGGCGAGGCCATGGTCAAAATCCAGGAGGCGGGTCTGAAAGAGGCGGCGCTGGCCTATCAGAACCAGGTCAACAGCGCCTTCAACGAGGTGGAAACCACCCTGGTCGCCTACGGCAACAGCCTGGAATACAGCAAACATCTGGGCGAGGCGAACCGACAGGCGCAAACCGCCCTCACCAAGGCCAGGGCCCTCTACCGGGCCGGTCTGGTCAACCACCTTTCGGTGCTGGACGCCGAGCGCCAGCAAAACAGTGTGCAGGATGCCGAAATCGTGGCGCGGCTTAACAGCGCCACCAAGGTGGTCCTGCTGCACAAGGCCCTGGGGGGAGACTGGGAAATCCCGGAGCCGGCCCCGAATCAGGGATAAAAGCACCTCACAGAAACGACATCACCGGCTCCTGGCCGGTGATGTCGTTTTCACGCCTTGAATTGACCCGCGCTCAGGCCCGCCTCTCCTCGAGCCAGGCCCCCTGGCTCTGCATCTCGAACAGCTGGGCATAGTGCCCCCCGAGCGCCATCAGCTCGCCATGGGTGCCCCGCTCGCTCACCTGACCGCGAGAGAGCAGCAGGATCTCGTCCGCATCGACGATGGTGGAGAGACGATGGGCGATGGCGATGGTGGTGCGGCCACGGCGCGCCGCCGCAAGCGCCTGGGAGAGCGCGAGCTCGGTCTGGGAGTCCACGCTCGCGGTCGCCTCGTCCAGGATGAGGATGCGCGGATCCCCCACCAGGGCGCGGGCAAAGGAGAGCAGCTGGCGCTGGCCAGCGGAGAGGTTCTTGCCCCCCTCCTCCATCAGGGTCTCGAGCCCCTGCGGCAGGCGGCGCACGAAGTCGGCGAGCTGCACCTCTTCCAGGGCCTGCCAGAGCCGTTCATCCGCGATGCCGTCGCGCCCGAGGCGCAGGTTTTCTGCCAGAGTCCCGACGAAGATGAAGGGATCCTGCTGCACCAAGCCGATGCTGCGGCGCACCGCCGCGAGTGCCAGCTCGCCCATGGGGTGATCATCGAACCGGATCGTCCCCTGATCCAGGGGATAGAAGCCCATCAGCAGGCTGATGATGGTGGACTTGCCGCTGCCGGTGTGACCCACCAGCGCCAGCATCCGGCCGGGCCGGGTGGCGAAGCTCACCTCGTGCAGCACCCGCTGCTCCCCGTCGTAGGAGAAGCTCACCCCCTCGAAACTGACCCGCCCCTCCAGGGACACCGCCTCCCCCGCCGTGCTCTCACGGGTTTCGTCCAGCAGGGCGAAGACCCGCTCCCCCGCCACCATGGCCTGTTGCAGCTGGTTGAGCTGGTTGGTCATCTCGATCAGGGGCTCGATCATCCGCCCGAGATAGCTGATGAAGGCGTAGAGCACCCCCACCTGGATGGCGCCCCCCGCGCTCAGCCCCTCGTGGGCAAACAGGGCCAGCAGGCCGATGAGCACCATCATGTAGAAGAGATCGATGAGGGGGCGCAGCAGGATGCCGTTGATCTTGAGCCCCTTGATCCTGGCGGCCCAGTGCTCCTGGTTGACCCCGGCGAAGGCGTTGGCGAAGTGGCGCTCCTGCACCATGGCCTGAATGACCGGCATCCCCTGAAGCGACTCGTTGAGGCGGCTGTTGATGTCGGAGAGCAGGCTGCGGGTCGCCCGCACCACGGGTACGCTCAGGCGTTGGTAGAGCCACATCACGGCCCCCACCGCCGGCAGCAGCGCGGCGCACACCAGCATCAGGCGCAGATCCAGCAGCGCCATGGAGAGGAGGATGCCACACAGGAGCACCACCTTCTGCACCAGGAGCCCGATCACCTGCACATAGAGGTTCATGATCGCCTCGGTGTCGTTGGTGATGCGGGAGATAAGCGAGCCGGAGCGATGCTTGTCGAAGTAGCGGGCAGGCAATCGGATCGCGGTGGCAAACACCTGCTCGCGCAAACGCTGCACCACCGCCTGGGCGATGCGGTTGAAGCGCAGGGATTGCAGATAAAAACCCGCGGCCGAGAGTACCTGCAGGCCGAGATAGCCCGCCGCGATGGCGGCGATGACGCCCCACTCCAGCCGGCGCGGCGCCAGGTAGTCGTCGATGAAGAGCTTGATGAGCAGGGGACCCGCCACCTCGGCACCGGTGGCCAGCAGCAGGCAGATGCCCGCCTGGGTCAGCCAGGCGGGGTAACGGGCGCAATAGGCCAGCAGGCGTTTGATCGTCGGGTTCACAGAGACTCCCCAGCGCGTGTTTCAGGGGCAGAGAACGGGCGCAACAGATCACCCGACAGCCTTGTCATGTTTGGGTTCACAGGCTCTCCTCCACATCTTGTTCGAGGCGCTGGTAACGGACCATGTCCGCATACCAGCCGTTGTGGGCCATCAGGGCGCCGTGGCGGCCCCGTTCGCTGACGTGCCCCTGCTCCAGCACCAGGATCTCGTCCGCCTGCTCCACCGCCGTCATGCGGTGGCTCACCAGAATGAGGGTGCGCTTGTGGGCCTTGAGGGCGTGCAGGATCTGCTGCTCGGTGTGGGCATCCACCGCCGACAGGGCGTCGTCCAGCACCAGGATGGGCGCCTCCAGCAAGAGGGCCCGGGCGATGGCGAGCCGCTGCTTCTGGCCGCCGGAAAGGGTCACCCCCTTCTCCCCCACCTCGGTTTCGTACCCCCTGGGGAAACGGACGATGTCATCGTGCACGCAGGCGATGCGCGCCACCCGCTCTATCTCTTCCTGGCTGGCATCCGGCCTGCCGAGGGCGATGTTGGCGGCTATGGTGGTGGAAAACAGGAAGGGCTCCTGGGGCACGTAGGCAAACTGGCTGCGCAGCTCGCCAAGGGCCAGCCGTTCGATGGGCACGCCGCCCATTGTGATCTGCCCGGCGCTCGGGTTGGCCAGGCGCATCAGGAGCTTGAGCAGGGAGCTCTTGCCCGCGCCGGTACGCCCCACGATGCCGAGCATGCCTCCCCCGGACAAGGTAAGGTCGATGCCATGGAGCAGAGTGCGCGACTCGAGCCGGTAGGCCACCCCCTTCATTGCCAGGGGGAAGGGCGAGGCGAGCGGCTGCGGCGAGGCGGGCTCCTCGATGTCGCTGCGCTCGGCCAGCAGGCTCTCGATGCGCGAATAGGCGGCGCTGCCCCGCTCTATGATGTTGAACAGCCAGGCGATGGCGAACATGGGCCAGATCAGCTGCCCCAGGTACATGGTGAAGCTGGTGAGCTCCCCCAGGGTCAGCTCGTCACGCAGCACCAAAGCGCTGCCGCCAGCCACCGCGAGGAAATAGGAGCAGCCTATGCACAGATAGATGACTGGGTCGAACTTGGCGTCGATGCGCGCCACCGCCATGTTGCGCTCCCCCGCCTGGCGGGTCAGCTCGGCAAAGCCCTTGTCTTCGAGAGACTCCACCGCGTAGGACTTGAGCACACGCACCCCGGAGAGGGCCTCCTGGGTCTTGTTATTGAGGCGGGAGAAGGCCCCCTGCGCCGCCTTGAACTCCTTGTAGATCTGGGTGCCGAAGCGGTTCATGAAGAACGCCATCACCGGCAGCGGCAGCAGGGAGAGCAGGGTCAGCTGCCAGGAGTACTGGCTGCACATGATGGAGAGCACTAGGATGCCGACGATCATGGAGTCCACCAGGGTCAGCACCCCCTCCCCGGCGGTCATCTCCACCGCCTGGATGTCGTTGGTGGCGTGGGCCATCAGATCGCCGGTGCGATGGCGCTGGTAGAAGTCCGGGCTCATGCGGGTGAAGTGGGTGAAGAGCCGATTGCGCAGCACATAGGCGAGCCGGTAGGAGGCGCCGAACAGCATGACCCGCCACACGTAGCGCAGCAGATAGATGAGCAGGCCAAGGCCGAACAGCCCCGCGAGATAGCCCGTCAACCGGGCGCTATCGAGCCCTCCCTGGGTGATGCCATCCACCACCCAGCCCACCACCTTGGGGGGGATCACGGTCAACAGGGCCACCAGCATCAGGAGGGAGATGGCCATCAGATAACGCCGCCACTGATCCTTGAAGAACCAGCCAAGCCGCAAAAATACGCTCACAGTAAAATCCTTGCTCGCGGCACGGGACGCCGCCTGGTCATAGAGAGAAGCCCAATACAATCGCCCCCGTGGCGGGGGCGATGGGGTCGGTCATCATAGCTCGAAGCGGGCGACTTGAGAACGATTGCTATCTGGCCCCTCAGATCCGCTTGTCCTGAGGCGAGAACGGGAAGGCGACCGACTCCTGCGACTCCCCGGTCAGCAGGAAGTGGGACACCTCTTCCCGGGTCTGGGTGAAGACCTGCTGCAGCTGGTTCAACTCCCCCTCGCTCAGCTCCTCCTGCAGCCTAAGCCGCCACTCCAGCTCCCCGGCCAGCTGTTGCAGGCGGGAGGCGGAGATGTTGGCCGACACCCCCTTGAGGGTGTGCAGCAGCCGGCACGCCACCTCGGGCTGCTGGCGGCGCAAGGCGGAGCGTATGTCCCACAGATCGTCCCTGTGCTCGGAGAGGAACAGCTTGAACAGGATCTGCAGCGCCTCCCTGTCCTGTTCCAACCGACGCAGGGCATCGTCCAGATCCAGCACCCCCATCAGATCCGGCGGCTTGACCTCGAGGGGCACCCTGGACTCGCCGTCGCTGTTCTTCACCCACTGCAGCAGGTTGTTGTAGAGATCCAGCTTGCTCACCGGCTTGGTCACATAGCCGTTCATGCCGACCCCGAGGCAACGCTCCCGATCCCCCGGCATGGCGCTCGCGGTCAGGGCGATGATGGGGACGTCGTGCTTGTCCACCATCTTGCGGATCTGGCGGGTTGCATCCAGCCCGTCCAGCACCGGCATCTGCAGATCCATCAGGATGACGTCGAACGGCTGCTCCGCCACCTGCTCCACCGCCTCGCGCCCGTTATCCACCACGGTGACCTTGGCATCCACCCGGCGCAGGTACTCCATGATGAGTTGCTGGTTGACCCTGTTGTCTTCCGCCAGCAGCACCCGGGTGCCCTGCAGCAGATCGCGAAAATGCTGCTGATCCCCCTGCACCTCGGCCTGACGGACCTTGCTGTCGTGGGAGCTGCCATTGAGCAGCTCGTCCACCTTGGCCAGCAGGGCGTTCTCTGTCATCGGCTTGGCCAGGAAGTGGGTCAGCCCCATGCTCTCCATGCGCCCGTGCAGCCCCTCCCTTGACCAGGCGCTGGTCATCAGGACGGGCAGTCGCCGCCACTGGCTGTGCTGGTGCATCTCGAGGGCGAGATCCAGACCATCCTCCTGGCCCATGCGCCAGTCGAAGATGGCGAGCCGGATATGGTGCCCCTCCTCCCGCAGCACCTGGCGGGCCCGGGAGAGGCTGTTGACCGCGATCACGGTGGCGCCGGCGCGGCCCAGGATGTCCTTGGCCAGCTCCAGCACCAACTCGTTGTCATCCATCATCAGGATGAGAGGCTGATGATCGAAGAAGACCCGGCGCCCGGAGACCCCGTAGACCGCCTGGGAGATGGGGATCTCGAACAGGAAGGTGGAGCCCACCCCGGGCTTGCTCTGCACCCGGATCTCCCCCCCCATCAGCCCCACCAGGCGCTGTGAGATGTTGAGGCCCAGACCGGAGCCACCGTATTTGCGGGTGTTGCCCGCCTCCAGCTGGGTGAAGGGCTGGAACAGCTGCGCCACCTTCTCCGGGGCGATGCCGATGCCGGTGTCACGCACGCTGAAACAGACCCGCATGGGATGCTGATTGACCAGGGTGATGGCCACCTCCACCTCCCCCCGCTCGGTGAACTTGATGGCGTTGTTGACCAGATTGACCAGCACCTGACCGAGACGCAGCGGATCCCCGCGCAGGAAATCCGGTACGGCAGGGGACTTGTTGATGATGACCTCGATGTGCTTGCGCTCCGCCAGGTCGGCAAACATGGCGGCCAGGGAGTCGAGCTGCTCGCTGAGATCGAAGTCGATCTCCTCCAGCGTCAGCTTGCCGGACTCCACCTTGGTGAGATCCAGGATGTCGTTGATGAGCAGCAGCAGGGTATCTGACGAGGATTTGATCTTGTTGAGATAATCCCGCTGCTGGGGATCCAGGTTGCTCTGCAGGGCCAGGGCGCTGAAGCCGATGATGGCGTTCATGGGGGTACGGATCTCGTGGCTCATGTTGGCCAGGAAATCGCTCTTGGCCTGGGCCAGCAAGCCGGCATGGCGGGAGAGCTCGCTCAGCTTCTGGTTGCGGCGCCACAGGGTCGCGGCCACCAGAGAGAAGCAGAGCAGCGCCCCCCCCAGCACCATCAGATAGAACCGGCTCTTGAGGGAGGACGCCAGCTCCAGCTTGCTCTGCTTCCACGCGGGCAGCGAGCTGAGCCCCTTCATCTCGACAATGTGATTGCGCAGGCGGTGGTACTCCATCACCTGCTGGTTGAGCTCCTCGCTCAGCCGGACGGCGGCCGCCACCCTGGGCTGCCCCTGATAGAGGTCCAGCAGGCGCTGCTGCAGTGCCAGCAGGTGGCGCTGCTCACTCGTGTCCCAGCTGCGCCTGAGAAAGTGACTCAGACGCTGCAGCTCGGTGAGATCGCGATATTGCCCCTCACCAGCCGGCAAGCTCCCCTGCAGCGCCCGGATCTGCCCCTCGAAGCGGGGCGCCAGGTACTCTATGGTCATCTCTATGGTGTAGAGCTTGGCGAGATCCAGCAGATAGCCGTCGATGTCCCGCTGCAGTGCTTGGGAGCCGGGATCTCCGGCCGAATCCGGGTCTTCGCGCACCTTGCTCACGAAGCGGTCCAGATTGCTGGACAGCAGGCTGAGGCGCTGCTGCACACTGCCATCGCTGGCCTTCTCGCGCCCAAGCAGATACACGGTGTCGGTATTGACCCGATTCAGAACCAGCTCCGCAGCCACGCTCAGATCAAAGGCGCGTTGCTGCTGGCTGAGCAATTGCCAGCAATAGGCAGAAAACGCCAGCAGCGATACGATGATAAGGCCAAAGACAACACGATTCACCCGTGCAACACTCTTCATCCCGTCTCGATTCTCATGTCATGGTCGGCCACCCGGTGACGAAGGGTCACGACCGGAGGGCCCACTGTGAAAAACACCTGAGTGCTATGTTACCGTTAGTCGGCGCTCTGAATGCAATAAAGATGTTGCCGGGCCATGAAATAAGGAAGCAATTATGTCACTTGTCACCACCTATTGTAGCCAATGCTTTACCCGCAACCGCCTGCCAGCCGAAAAAGCAGACTCAAATGCAAAGTGCGGGCGCTGTCACGATCCCCTCTTCGCCCAGAGCCCGGTAGTGGGTCGACTGGCGCAGTTCGATGCCCTGATCCAGTCCGACATTCCGGTGGTCGTCGATTTCTGGGCTAGCTGGTGCGGTCCCTGCATGCAGTTCGCCCCCATCTTCCAGGAGGTCGCCCGGGAGCTTGAACCCCGCCTGCGTTTCGTGAAGCTCGACACAGAGCAGGAGGCCGCCGTTGCCAGCCGCTACGCCATCCGCAGCATTCCGACCCTGATGATCTTCCAGGGGGGGAAGATCCTGGCCCAGCGCAGCGGGGCTCTGCCCAAGGGGATGTTCAAGGAGTGGCTGCTCTCCTTTGTCAATACAGCCAAATGAAAACAGAATGTTTAATTTTTGTTTAATACAGGATCCATTTTCACTTGACTCTGTGAGTCGCCACATGGTTTGACCACAAGCCCCTGTTTCAAACAGGGGCTTGAATGTAATCTCGGCAACACAACAACAACCATAAATTAACCGAGAGAACAACATGCATACCTCAGCACTACCCTCCACCCCCTCGCGCTGGCTGGACATCAAGTCCGGGATCGTCATCCTGGATCTGCTCCTGCTCTGTGCCATGCTGGCCTGGCTACCCTTTGATCCCATGGTCAACAAGGGGCTCGCCATCCTGATCTTCATCGCCATCCTCTGGCTGACCGAGGCGGTCAACATCACCATCACCGCCATCTCCATTCCCGTGCTCGCTACCCTGCTCGGGGTATTCGACATGAGCAAGTCGCTGACCGACTTCGCCAACCCCGTCCTGTTCCTCTTCTTTGGCGGCTTTGCCCTGGCGGCAGCGCTCTCCAAGCAGGGACTGGACACCCAGATCGCCGCCAAGGTGATGCAACTCGCCAAGGGACACCTCGGCTGGGCCGCCATCGTGCTCTTCACCATCACGGCAGCCCTCTCCATGTGGATCAGCAACACCGCCACCGCCGCCATGATGATGCCGCTGGCCCTCGGCATGCTCAAGGGGCTGGATGTCCACAAGGAGCGCCGTACCCTGGTCTTCGTTCTGCTTGGCGTCGCCTACAGCGCCAGCATCGGCGGTATCGGCACCCTGGTGGGCAGCCCCCCCAATGCCATCGCCGCCGCCCAGATGGGACTGGGCTTCACCGACTGGCTGAAATTCGGTATTCCCGTGGTACTCATCTTCATGCCGGTGGGCATCGGCCTGCTCTATCTGGTGACCCGTCCCGACCTCTCCCATCAGGTCAGCACCGAGCAGGTCACCATCGAGTGGACGGGCCAGCGCAAGGTGACCCTGCTCATCTTCCTCACCACTGTACTGCTGTGGATCGGCTCCCAGCCTCTCGCCAAGGCCTTGGGTGGCATTCCCCAGTTCGATACCCTGATCGCCATGGGCGCCATCCTGGCCATCGCCGTCAGCCGGGTGGCCAACTGGGATGACATCAACCAGAACACCGACTGGGGCGTGCTGCTGCTGTTCGGAGGTGGCCTCACCTTAAGCGCCATCCTGAAGCAGACCGGGGCCAATGCCTTCCTGGCGGAGCACCTCTCCAGCGGCCTCGCCACCATGCCGATCTTCGTGATCCTGCTCTGCCTGGCCGCCTTCGTGGTGTTCCTGACCGAGCTGGTCTCCAACACCGCCACCGCCGCGCTCCTGGTGCCGCTGTTCGCCGGGGTGGCCGAAGCGCTGGGGGTCTCCCCCATCGTGGTGTCCGTGCTGATCGCGGTCGGCGCCTCCTGCGCCTTCATGCTGCCGGTGGCCACACCGCCCAACGCCATCGTCTTCGCGAGCGGCCACATCCAGCAGCGGGAGATGATGCGGGCGGGCCTGGTGCTGAACCTGGTGTTCACCGTCATTCTGACCATGCTGGCCTATTTCATGGGGGATATTCTCCATTGAACCCCACCGCCTCTTGATACCGGCGACCTGACGGAATGACCTCAAAGCCCCGCAATGTCGGGGCTTTGTTTTGCGTGCGTCACGTGAGACCTGACAAGGCAATCACTCCCTCCTGCATTAACACGTCCTTAAGAAATCCCTCCCATGATGCAGGCAACGATAAGGGTGTCCTCCGTGAGGCGGATGGCACCAACCCATCACAACGAGAGGGAAATGCCATGGAGAAAGCGATGCAAAGCAGCAAGGAGATCAAGGTGTGGGACGGTGTGGTCAGGATCTTTCACTGGGCCACCGTCGCTCTGTGCGTACTGAATCTGTTCATTCTCGAGGAGGGTGCGCGCAACCACCGCTATGCGGGATACGCGCTTGCCGGACTGCTGGTGCTGCGCATTTTGTGGGGATTCATCGGCTCCTACCACGCCCGCTTTGCCCACTGGCTGCCGACGCCGGCCGGCGTCATCGCCTATCTCAAGGAAACGTTCAAGGGGCGGCATCCCTATTATGCCGGCCACAATCCCCTGGGATCCCTGATGGTGTTGCTGCTGTTGACCTGCCTGGTAGGCACGGCTGTTAGCGGGATCCTGACCGAGTTCGGGCCGCTCTCCGGCAGCCACCTCATGGAGGAGGTGCACGAGTTCTTTGCCAAGACGCTGCAGGTCGCCATCTTCATCCATGTGCTGGCGGTCATCGCCCTCGATCGCCTGGTGCGGGGGGATCTCGTCAGGGGGATGATCACCGGCAGGAAACGGGTCCCGGCGGGCACCCGGGTGGTCGACAATCCCTGATGGCACAGCGCTATTCATGTGACATAAAAAAACCCCGCCATGCGGGGTTTTTCATCAGGGATGGCACTCAACCGACGCTGCAGCTTGTCAGCTTCCAGATCCGGTCCACGTAGTCCTGGATGGAGCGGTCGGAGTTGAACTTGCCCATGGTGGCGGAGTTGATGATGGCCTTCTTCGCCCACAGAGCCGGATCCCGGTACCAGGCATCGATCAGCTTGTGTGCCTCGGAGTAGGACTCGAAGTCCGCCAGGGTCAGGTAGGGATCCCCCCCTTCCAGCAGAGAACGCTTGATGGAGGAGAGCTCCCCCGGGCGGCCGGGCGTGAAGTAGTCGGTATCGAACCAGTCCAGTACAGCCTTGAGCTCGGAGTTGGCGTAGTAGAAGTCGTACGGGTTGTAGCCGCGCGCCTTCAGGGACTTCACCTCGTCCACGTTCAGACCGAAGATGGCGCAGTTCTCGGCGCCCGCCTCTTCGGCGATCTCGATGTTGGCGCCGTCCAGGGTACCTATGGTGATGGCGCCGTTCAGTGCCATCTTCATGTTGCCGGTACCGGATGCCTCGTAACCTGCGGTGGAGATCTGCTCGGAGACGTCCGCCGCCGGGATCAGCTTCTCGGCCAGGCTCACGCGGTAGTTCGGCATGAACACCACTTTCAGCTTGCCCTGGATACGGGCATCGTTGTTGACCCGCTCAGCCAGCTTGTTGATGGCGTAGATGATGTCCTTGGCCAGTTTGTAACCGGGCGCCGCTTTGGAGCCGAAGATGAACACGCGCGGATGCATGTCATAATCCGGGTTCGCCAGCAGGCGACGGTAGAGCGCCATGATGTGGATGAGGTTCAGCTGCTGGCGCTTGTATTCGTGCAGACGCTTGATCTGGACGTCGAAGATCGCCTCGGCGCTCACGTCGATGCCGGTTTCGGCCTTGATGACCTTGACCAGCTTCTCCTTGTTGTGGCGCTTGATGCTCATGAACTGCTGCTGGAAGGCCTTGTCATCGGCAAACTTCACCACGCTGCGCAGCTTGTCCAGTTGCAGCGGCCACTCCTTGCCCACCACCTCGTTGTAGAGCCCGGCGAGCTCGGGGTTGCAGGCCAGCAGCCAGCGACGGGGAGTCACGCCGTTGGTGACGTTGCACATCTTCTCCGGCCACAGCTCGGCATACTCGGGGAAGAGGTCTTCTTTCACCAGCTTGGAGTGGATCTCGGCCACACCGTTCACCTTGGAGGAGCCGATGACGCACAGGTTGCCCATGCGCACTTTGCGCACGTCACCCTCTTCGATGATGGAAAGCTTGGCCTTGATGGCGTCGTTACCCGGCCACTTGGGCTCCACCAGCTCGTTCAGGAAGCGGGCGTTGATTTCGTAAATGATTTCCAGATGGCGGGGCAGCACCTTCTCGAACAGGCTGACGGACCACTTCTCCAGCGCCTCGGGCAGCAGGGTGTGGTTGGTGTAGGAGAAGACCTGGTAGCAGATGCCCCAGGCGGTATCCCAGTTCAGCCCCTCTTCGTCAACCAGCACGCGCATCAGCTCGGGGATGGCCACGGTCGGGTGGGTATCGTTGAGCTGGATGGCGATCTGCGCGGCAAAGTTGCTGAAATCGGCGCC
Source organism: Aeromonas sp. FDAARGOS 1415 (assembly GCF_019048365.1). Lineage (NCBI taxonomy): Bacteria > Pseudomonadati > Pseudomonadota > Gammaproteobacteria > Aeromonadales > Aeromonadaceae > Aeromonas > Aeromonas sp. FDAARGOS 1415. The sequence continues at coordinate 3,726,191 of NZ_CP077363.1, forward strand.
GTGTACCCGCTTGTAGCGGCGCAGGATGTCCTTGATGGAGCAGGCGCAGAAGAAGTACTGCTGGATCAGGCGCAGCTCCTTGCCCGCGTCGGTCTCGTCGTTCGGGTAGAGCACCTTGGAGATGGTCTCGGCCTGGGCCTTCTCGGCCTGGGAGTCGATGTAACCACCGGCGTTGAACACGTCCCAGTCGAAGAACTCGGAGGCACGGGATTCCCACAGACGCAGGATATTGACGGTGTGGCCACCGAAGCCGACCACAGGAATGTCCCAGGGCACCCCTTTGATCTTGCGACCGGCGTGCCACACCTTCTTCAGGCCACCCTTGTCACCAAACACGGTTTCCACGTAGCCGTAGAGGGGGATCTCCTGCACCGATTCCGGGCGGCAGATCTCCCAGGGGTTGCCGTATTCGCGCCAGGAGTCCGGACGCTCGATCTGGCGACCATCCTGGATCTCCTGACGGAACAGACCGTGCTCGTAATGGATGCCATAGCCGACCGCCGGGTAGTTGAGGGTGGCCAGGGAGTCGATGAAACAGGCTGCCAGACGGCCCAGACCACCGTTGCCGAGGGCCATGTCCGGCTCTTGCTCACACAGATCGGTCAGTTCCAGACCCAGCTCACCCAGCGCTTCTTCGCAGATCTTGTACAGGGATAGGTTGTGCAGGTTGTTGGAGGTCAGACGCCCCATCAGGAATTCAGCAGAGAGATAGTGAATCGCACGAGTATCTTTCTTGAAGTGAGTCTGCTGAGTGCGGGTCAGGCGCTCGTACACCTGTTCATTGACGGCGGCAGCGGTCGCTTTCCACCAGGCATCCGGAGAGGCTTTCTGTTCGCTTGTACCCAAGGTAGAACGCAGGTGACGCACGATACTCGCCTTGAGCTGATCTTTATCCAGTTGGAGATCCTGGTCTGTCTTCTTCTTGGTAGCCATAAACCATTTTCCTTCGTTACAAATAAAAATGTCATCCCATTGGGGACCGGTGCTGTTGTTATCTCTGAATATGCTCCGGCGTGGGCATACTAGCTAAAGGCTGGGGTTTAAAAGTTAACGTGAGTCACACTTTAACGCATAAAAATGACAGTTTCACCATGAAAACCCTTTCCTTTAAATCGCCTGAACAAAATATAAATACACAATAAAATCAAAGGCATACATAAAACAAAAAAAGATAGTCCCATGAATAGGTTTTCAATGTTTGCCTACGGCTGAAAATACGTGAAAATAACGGGCAAGATGATGGTGGATGAAACCGCTTTCAATCCTTGCCATGGTCAAGGGGCAATAAAAGGAAGGTGCTCCAGACGGAGCACCCTGCCATGCCAATTAACCATGAGCCTTGAACTGGTTGCTCACGGGGTCGTAGTGATACCCAATCTGCTGCAGACGGGTCGCCAGCTGATCCTCCGTCATGTCGTAGTAAGCCAGCAGCTCTTCCAGACCATCGCACTCCAGCCGCAGCTTCTCGTTGATGATCCCGAGCAGAATATTGGCATCCAGCCGCTGCAAGGTACTGATGTCCATCTTGCCCCCTCCTCTGGTCATACAGACTGTATAACCATGGGCGCCGGCCCGCACTTTGTCTACAGGTCAAAAAACACCCGCGCCAACAAGGATGTAAATACCATTGATATTCAATAGGTTAACCATGAACCTTGTTAATTAGCTCACATTTTTAACCACAAATGGCTTGTCACTTCCACTGGATAGAACTACTGTATACGCATACAGCATGGTTATTCATACAGGAACGACATATGAGCCAGCCCCTGAGTCATCGCCCTCTCTCCTCCTCTGCCGGTGTGATCACCACCTGGCCTACCCGCCATCAGAGCAAGATGGGGCATGATCATCGGCTTGGCGCACACCTGCAGGAGACGCCGTTGCTGGATGCCCTGGGGCGTCTGAGCCAGAGCGACAGCGGCTGGATCCTGCTCATCGCACCGCCCGGCCTGCCCGTGGCCGAACAGCTGCAGGCACGTGGGATCAACCCTGCCAGGGTGCTGGTCGTGCACGGTCGCAAGATCAGGAACTGGCAGCGTCTGCTGGAGCAGAGCCTGGTCAATGGCCACTGCGCCGCCGTACTGACCTGGCTGCCGGAGCAGGTTGCCCTGGATCGCGGCAGATTGAACACCCTAGGCCAGCGCGCCGGCGTCCTGACCCGCTTCTTCGAGCCCGCCCCCTCCCAGGGGAGCGCCATGAGCTACGGCGGTCAGGATGTGTACCTGAACCACTGATCGCGCCTCCGGAGCCAGAGCAGCCGCAAGGATGATCGCTGCGTTATCCGGCTATCTAGTCATTGTCACTGCGCTGCAGCAGGCAAATGCGGAGCACAAAAAAGGCGACCCAGAGGTCGCCTTTCGTCATGGCCATGCCGGGCACCTTGCCCGCCCCCGGCACGCGGGGTTGAAACGCATCACGCCAGCTTGGTATCCAGCTCGGCAATCTTGGCAGACCAGTAGGCCGGCCCGGTTTCATGGATGTTGTTGCCCTGGGAGTCGACCGCCACGGTGACCGGCATGTCTTCCACCTCGAACTCGTAGATGGCCTCCATCCCCAGATCGGCAAAGGCCACCACGCGCGCCTTCTTGATGGCTTTCGCCACCAGGTAGGCGGCGCCACCCACCGCCATCAGATAGACGGCCTGGTGCTGCTTGATGCTCTCGACCGTCTTGGGGCCACGCTCGGACTTGCCGATCATGCCGATGAGGCCGGTTTCCCCCAGCATCATGTCGGTGAACTTGTCCATCCGGGTGGAGGTGGTGGGGCCGGCCGGGCCAACCACTTCGTCACGGACCGCGTCGACCGGACCCACGTAATAGATGAAGCGGTTGGTGAAATCGACCCCTTCCGGCAGCCCTTCGCCATTCTTGAGCATGTCGGCGATACGCTTGTGAGCGGCATCGCGACCGGTCAGGATCTTGCCGGAGAGCAGCACGGTATCGCCACTCTTCCAGCTGGCGAGCTCGGCCTTGGTGATGCCATCCACGTTGACACGGCGCACGTTGCCGCCGGACTCGCGGGTGATCTCCGGCCAGTCTTCCAGCTTGGGCGGGGTCAGCTCCGCCGGGCCCGAGCCATCGAGCTCGAAATGCACGTGGCGGGTGGCAGCGCAGTTGGGGATCATCACCACGGGCTTGGAGGCGGCGTGGGTCGGGGCAGATTTCACCTTCACGTCGAGCACGGTGGTGAGACCGCCGAGGCCCTGGGCGCCGATCCCCAGCCGGTTGACCTTGTCATAGAGCTCGACCCGCAGCTTCTCTTCGGTGGTCTCGGGACCACGGGCGATCAGCTCCTGGATGTCGATGTGCTCCATCAGGGCTTCCTTGGCGAGCACGGCCGCCTTCTCGGCGGTGCCGCCGATGCCGATACCCAACATGCCCGGCGGGCACCAGCCGGCGCCCATGGTCGGCACGGTTTTCAGCACCCACTCGACGACGTCGTCGGAGGGGTTGAGCATCACCATCTTGGACTTGTTCTCGGAGCCGCCCCCCTTGGCCGCAATGCTCACCTCTACCTTGTCGCCGGGGATCATGTCGATGTGCACCACGGCCGGGGCGTTGTCTCTGGTGTTCTTGCGGCTGCCGGCCGGATCGGCCAGCACGCTGGCACGCAGCGGGTTGTCCGGATTGGTGTAGGCGCGGCGGGTGCCTTCGTCCACCATCTCCTGGACCGTCATGTCGCTGTCCCACTGCACCTGCATGCCGATCTTGACGAAACAGGTGACGATGCCGGTGTCCTGACAGAGCGGGCGATGACCTTCGGCAGACATGCGGGAGTTGATCAGGATCTGGGCCAGGGCATCCTTGGCGGCCGGGTTGATCTCGCGGTCGTAGGCGGCCTTGGCGGCCTGCACGAAATCGAGGGGGTGGTAGAAGGAGATGTACTGCAGGGCGTCAGCAATGGAATCGATAAAGTCCTGTTTTTTAATGATGCTCATATCATCCTCACTGGTCCTTGTTATCGCTAGCGCGAGCAAGGGCTTCCATATGAGCCGGGCCTTCGGCAGGCGGCAAATGCACCTGGAGCCGGCAGACTACGGCGTGTTTTTATAACGGTGTTTTTCTTAAAAATGCCGGCGGCCATGATACGCTTGACCACCCGAACCGGCTAGGGAGCCGGGTGCAAACTGTTGCCTATGTAACAAAAAATGAAACCAAGACTGCATATCCACCATTTCGACCCGCAAGCCTCGCTCCACACCTGGTTTGCCCGCTTGCAACACCAGCCCTGGGCCATCCTGCTGGAATCCGCCGGCCCCCAGGGGGCCGACAACCGCTTTGACATCATCAGTGCCGATCCTCTGGCCACCCTGGAGACCCGGGGTGAGAGCACCAGCCTCACCCGGGCTGGGCACCTGAGCCACCACCACGAGGATCCCCTCGCCCTGCTCGCCGATACCCAGCAGGCCCTGCTCGGTGATCAGGTGGAGGATAACTCTGGCCTGCCGTTTATCGGGGGAGCCCTGGGGTTGTTCGGCTACGATCTGGGGCGGCGATTCGAGCGTCTGCCCACACGGGCCCAAAGGGACATCCAGGTCCCCGACATGGCGGTGGGCATCTACGATTGGGCCTTGCTGCGGGACGTGGCGACCGACCGCTGGCAGCTGGTGCACTGGGGGGACGAGACCGGACTCGACCGCCGGCTGGCGTGGCTGATGGCACAAACCGGGCAGGAGACGCGCCCCTTTGGCTTGTTGGGCCCCTGGCAGAGCAACATGAGCCGGGCCGAGTATGGCGACAAGTTTGCCCGCATCCAGGCCTATCTGGCGGCGGGAGACTGCTACCAGATCAACCTGACCCAGCGTTTCAGCGCCCCCTATGAGGGAGACGAGTGGTTCGCCTATTGCGCCCTCAGTGCCGCCAACAAGGCGCCGTTCTCCGCCTTTTTCCGCCTGCCCCAGAGCGCCATTTTGAGCCTCTCCCCCGAGCGCTTTCTGCTGCTCGACGATCGCCATATCGAAACCAAACCCATCAAGGGCACCCGCCCCCGCCATCCGGATCCCGAGCTAGACGCCCGGGTGGCGGACGAGCTAGCCCACGCAGACAAGGACAGGTCGGAGAACCTGATGATCGTGGATCTGCTGCGCAACGACATCGGCCGGGTGAGCCGCCCGGGCACCGTCACCGTGCCGCACCTCTTTGCCGTGGAGTCCTTCCCTGCGGTGCACCACCTGGTCTCCACCATTCACGGGGAGCTGGATGCCCGCTGGCAGGGCGTGGATCTGTTGCGTGCCTGTTTCCCCGGCGGCTCCATCACGGGCGCCCCCAAAATCCGGGCAATGGAGATCATCGAGGAGCTGGAGCCCCACAGACGCAACGCCTACTGCGGCAGCATCGGCTACCTGAGCCAGCATGGGCGGATGGACACCAGCATCTGTATTCGCACCCTGATCGCCGAAACCGGTCACCTCCACTGCTGGGCGGGGGGCGGCATCATCGCCGACTCCGACCCGGACGCCGAGTATCAGGAGACCTACGACAAGGTGGCCCGCATCCTGCCGCTGCTGGGCACGCTATGAATCTGGCATGCGGCACCGCAGACCCAAGAGCAGAGGAGGACCACATTCAGATGACGCGCACCGAGCTGCTGACCCGCTTCCTGCTGCAACGCCCCGCCCCCGCCCATCGCCTGGCACTGGGGGGGCTCAAGCCAGCGGCGGTCTTGATGCCCCTGGTGGAGCGCCCCCGGGGCCTCCACCTGCTGTTGACCCGGCGCAGCCCGGCCCTGCGCCACCACCCGGGTCAGATCAGCTTTCCCGGCGGACGCCAGGATCCGGAGGACGAGAGTCTGATCCACACGGCACTGCGGGAGACCGAGGAGGAGCTCGGCATCCCCGCCGCCCAGATCCGGGTCATCGGCAGTCTCACCCCCCTCAACACCGTCTCCCGCTACGATGTGCTGCCGGTGCTGGCCATGCTCGACCCCGGCTATCGCCTGACCCTGAGCCAGGATGAGGTCGCGCAGGCCTTCGAGGTGCCCTTGAGCCATGTGCTGAACCCGGCCCATCACATCGCCCTCACCCTGCCGCGATCGGGCAGACACCACACCATCTACTGGATCCCCTGGGGCCACTCCTTCATCTGGGGCGCCACCGCCAGCATGATCCGCCAGTTGGCCCAGCACCTGTCAGAGCAACATATTGATAACTTAACCGGGCGAGAAATTATCCAATTAACACTCAAATAACATTGCATATGATAAATAAATTTTGATTTTTTATTCTTTTGATCACATTTCTACAAGAAAGTACGGGTTTCGACCTGATAAAGGTGAATTTGATCAACATTTTTGATTAAAAAGACAGTATTCTTGCGCCGACTAATTAAAACCACACATTCGGGGTGAGACACATGTCCAATACAGTCACTGGCGCACAGGATGTTGCAGCCGTACAGGAGCAAGGAACCCGCTCTACCCAAGCACGTGGTTGGAGCAAGCAAGACTCCACCTGGGTGATCAGCCTGTTCGGTACCGCAGTCGGTGCTGGCATCCTGTTCCTGCCCATCAACGCCGGCATGGGTGGCTTCTGGCCGCTGGTCGTGATGGCGCTGCTGGTCGGCCCCATGACCTACCTGGCTCACCGCGGCCTGGCCCGTTTCGTGCTTTCCTCCAAGCAGCCCAACGCAGACATCACCGAGGTGGTGGAAGAGCACTTCGGCATCGGTGCCGGCAAGCTCATCACCCTGCTCTACTTCTTCGCCATCTACCCCATCGTGCTGATCTACGGGGTGGGCATCACCAACACGGTGGAAAGCTTCCTGGTCAACCAGCTGCAGATGACGCCGCCACCGCGCTGGATCCTCTCCATCGTGCTGATCATGGCCATGATGTCCGTGATGCTGGCTGGCGAGAAGCTGATGCTGAAGGTCACCGAATTCCTGGTCTACCCGCTCATCGCCATTCTGGCCGGTATCTCCCTCTACCTCATTCCGGACTGGACCGGCGCGGCCCTGAGCGAAGTGCCAAGCGCCAAGGACTTTGCCACCACCCTGTGGCTGACCATTCCCGTGCTGGTGTTCTCCTTCAACCACAGCCCGGCCATCTCCAGCTTCGCCCTGGCCCAGCGTCGCGATCACGGTGACAATGCCGTCGCCAAGTCCGACGCAATCCTCAAGCGCACCGCCCTCATCCTGCTGGGTTTCGTGATGTTCTTCGTCTTCTCCTGCGTGATGAGCCTGACACCGGCCCAACTGGCAGAAGCCAAGTCCCAGAACATCGCCGTGCTCTCCTACCTGGCCAACCAGCATGCCAGCCCCATCATCTCCTACTTCGGTCCGCTGGTTGCCTTCGTGGCCATCGTCTCCTCCTTCTTCGGTCACTATCTGGGTGCCCGTGAAGGCCTGAAAGGGATGATCGTCCAGAACATGCGCAACTCCGGCAAAGAGCCGAACCACAAGAAGATCGAGCTGTTCATCATCGCCTTCTTCATCCTGACCCTGTGGGGCGTGGCCGTGATCAACCCCTCCATCCTCGGGATGATCGAGTCCCTGGGTGGCCCCATCATCGCCACCATCCTGTTCCTCATGCCCATGTACGCCATCAAGCGCGTACCGGCCATGGCGAAATACCAGGGTCAGATCAGCAACGTCTTCGTGGCAGTCATGGGTCTTATCGCCATCTCCGCCATCCTCTATCAGCTGGTCGGCTAATCCCGCCCTCGATAGCGTCGGGCCCCCCTGGCCCGACTCATCCCCCACAGCCCGGCAGGCTCAGTCTGCCGGGCTGTGTTTATTACAGCGCCTGTCAAGGCAAGCCTTCCCGCCCCCCTCTTCCAACCCATTCCAGCCACTGCCCCTCCTGACACCATCACAGGCAACGAAGACCCTTGCCCTCTTCCCTTGCCTATCCCATCCGTTCGCATCTCCCTCTTGCCGCCACGCCACCATCGCGCCCTCTACCTAAGTGCAAGCGCCGGACGTTTTCACAAAGAGGCGTGACCGGGCAAAGAGAACTGGCGAAAGACACTAGATCGCGGACGCCCCCCGCCAGCGCGGACCGCGCCAGTGGCGCTTGCCGTCACCACCGATTCAGGTCGACGGATCTGATAGAAGAGTGGGCAGGCACTCAGGCATCGGCAAACCGTCTGCCCTCACGACAGTCCAGGTCAAATCGCTTTTCGGGTCTGTGGCATGGAGCCTTTTGGGTTCACCAGCACAGGCCCTCGCCCCCTGGCAAGCCCCTCGACCAGGCGCCGTGATCAGCCCCATAGCCAACACCGGGGCGATGCAGGAAAGATCCGGGAGCACATCCTACGAGACGGTCAGGAACTGACCGCGCTGAGGTTGATGGCAGATGGTTGATGGTTGATGACAGAGGGCAGAGGGCAGAGGGCAGAGGGCAGAGGGCAGGCAATAAAAAGCGCCCTCCGAGGAGGGCGCCAGCATCTCGTTTAAAACGAGAAGATCAGGCTTCGCGGCTGGGAACCGGAGCGGCATCCAGCAGGCTCTCATCCTCGGCCATGCAGGCAGCCGCGGTGAACAGCACGTCGGTGGAGCTGTTGAGGGCCGTTTCGGCGGAATCCTGCAACACCCCGATGATGAAGCCAACGGCCACCACCTGCATGGCGATGTCGTTGCTGATGCCGAACAGGCTGCACGCCAGCGGGATCAGCAGCAGGGAGCCGCCAGCCACGCCGGAAGCGCCGCAGGCGCTGATGGTGGCGACCACGGAGAGCAGAATGGCCGTCGCCAGATCCACTTCCATGCCCAGAGTGTGCACCGCCGCCATGGAGAGCACGGTGATGGTGATGGCGGCGCCGGCCATGTTGATGGTGGCTCCCAGCGGGATGGAGACCGCATAGGTATCTTCCGGCAGGCGCAGCTTCTCGGCCAGGGCCATGTTGACCGGGATGTTGGCCGCGGAGCTGCGGGTGAAGAAGGCGGTCACGCCGCTCTCTTTCAGGCAGGTCAGCACCAGCGGATAGGGATTGCGCTTGATCTTCCAGAACACGATGAGCGGGTTGACCACGAAGGCGATGAACAGCATGCAGCCGATCAGCACCACCAGCAGCTGGGCATAGCCGAACAGTGCGTCGAAGCCGGTCTCGGCCAGGGTGGATGCGACCAGACCCAGAATGCCGAGCGGGGCGCAACGGATCACGGCCTTGACGATGGTAGACACCCCGTGGGACAGATCGGAAATCAGCGCCTTGGTGCTCTCATTGGCGTGACGCATGGCGATGCCAAGGCCGATGGCCCAGGCCAGGATGCCGATGTAGTTGGCGTCCAGCAGCGCTTTCACCGGGTTGGTCACCACGTTGAACAGCAGGGTCTGCAGCACTTCCGTGATGCCGCCAGGCGGCGTGATCTCGGCGTTGCCGGCCACCAGGTGCAGGTCGGAAGGGAAGAGGAAGCTTGCGACCACGGCCACCGCTGCCGCCAGGAAGGTACCCAGCACATAGAGCAGCAGAATAGGTTTCATGTTGGTCTTCTGACCCTGCTTGTGGCCGATGATCGCCGACATCACCAGCACGAAGACCAGCAGCGGCGCCACGGCCTTCAGGGCGCCGACGAACAGGCTGCCAAGCAGGCCCGCCGCCTTGGCCCACTCGGGCATGAACATGGCAAGGAGGATACCGAATACCAGACCGACCAGGATCTGGCTAACCAGACTGGTGCTGTTGACCAGTCGAATGAGGGGGTGTTGTTGTGTCATCAAGTAGTCCCTGTGCACTCATGGTGCGTGAATCATTAGTCCTGTTGGCAACCAGCCCCGCGCATTGGTACCGGTCCGATGACGGTGGCGCCGTGGGCAGCTCTTCTGGTGGATCTGTCCCGTTCGCGTGGGGTTGCGGACAAGGAATATCCCATCTGCCATCGTTTTTTTCCACATAATCACTGAAAAATATCAGGGTTACCTCACAAAAAATCTACAACAATGTGATAACACAATATCAACGCCGGTTGAAATGTCACCAAACCAGTCCGATCCTCGGTCACGGGGGGCCCAGGAGTGGTATGATGTCGCCCTTTGTCAAGGAGCCTTGCCATGATCACCTCTCTGCTGACACGACACTTCGGCTTCGATCAATTGCGCCCGGGTCAGGAGGCGGTGATCAGCCGTCTGCTGGCGGGCAAGAGTGCGGCGGCCATCTTCCCGACCGGGGCTGGCAAATCCCTCTGCTATCAGCTGCCCGCTCTGGCACTGCCGCACCTGACCCTGGTCATCTCCCCCCTGCTGGCGCTGATGCACGATCAACTCGCCTTCTTGCAGCGCAAGGGGATCGCGGCCGCGACCCTGGACTCCAGCCAGACGGTGGAAGAGAGCCGGCACGTGATGCAGCAGGCCAGCGATGGCCAGCTCAAGATCCTGATGATCTCGGTAGAGCGCCTCAAGAACGAACGCTTTCGCCGCTTCATCGCCCAGGTACCCCTCTCCCTGCTGGTGGTGGACGAAGCCCACTGCATCTCGGAATGGGGTCACAACTTTCGCCCCGACTACCTGAAGTTGCCGGATCATCGCCGCGAGCTCGGCATTCCTCAGGTACTGCTGCTGACCGCCACCGCCACCCCGGCGGTCATGGCCGATATGCAGGAGAAGTTCGCCATCGACGGAGAAGATCTGGTGGTGACCGGCTTCTATCGCCCCAACCTGGACCTGGCCGTGCTCCCGCTGGGCGGGCGCGCACGGGATAACTGGCTGCGCGAGGAGCTGCACCGGGATCCCGGTGCCCCCACCATCGTCTATGTCACCCTGCAACACAGCGCAGAGCAGTGCGCCGCGCAGTTGCAGGCCAGCGGCATCCGGGCGTGCGCCTACCATGCGGGGCTGGATCCCGCCCTGCGCAGCCAGATCCAGCACGACTTCATGACCGGCCAGATCGCTTGCATCGTCGCCACCATCGCCTTTGGCATGGGTATCGACAAGGCCGACATTCGCCGGGTCATTCATTACGATCTGCCGAAATCCATCGAGAACTACAGCCAGGAAATAGGCCGTGCCGGGCGCGACGGCCTCCCCTCCCGCTGTACCGTCCTGGCCAGCCGTACCCAGCTGCCGGTGCTGGAGAATTTTGTCTATGGTGACACCCCGGATCGCTCGGCCATCGTCACGCTGCTCGAAATCCTGCTGCAAAGCGGGAGCGAGTGGGAATTCAGCCTGCTGCGCCTCTCCAACGAGACCAACATCCGCCAGCTGCCCCTCAAGACCCTGCTGGTCTATCTGGAGATGGCGGGCATCATAGCGCCAGCCTACAGCTACTTTGCCGAGTACCGTTTCAAGCTCGTGCTGGAAAAGCAGGAGATCCTTGCCCGTTTCAATCCCGAACGCCGCCAGTTTCTGGAGCAGCTGTTTGCGTGCGCTCCCCAGGCGCGCACCTGGTGCACCATGGACTTCGATGCGCTGTGGCAGGGATATCAGGGGGAACGCCAGCGGGCCGCGGCGGCGCTGGATTACCTGCAGCAGCAGGGCTGGATCGAGCTGGAAAGCAAACAGATGACCGAGGTCTATCGGGTGCTGCGCCAGCATATCGATACGGTGACACGGGCCGAAGAGCTCCATGGGCTGTTTGAAAAGAAAGAGCAGAGCGAGCTGGGCCGTCTGCAGGCCCTGCTGGCGTTCTTCTCGTCGACCGCTTGCCTGAGCCACGCACTGGCCCGCTATTTTGCCGACGACGCGGCGCCCGAGCGGTGCGGGCACTGTTCCGTCTGCCGGGGAGAGGTCGCCCAGCTGCCCCCGGAGCCGATTGCGCCCTTGCCAAACGAACACGGTCTGCGCGCCTGGTGCGATCCCTTTGTCGCCCTGAGCCACCAGCGCTCGCCCCGGGTACTGACGCGCTTCCTGTGCGGCATCGCCACCCCGCTCACCACCCGCCTCAAGGCTAGGCAACTCGCGGGCTTTGGACAACTCGCGGCGCACCCCTTCGCCGACGTGCTGTGCGCGGTCTCCGCGCTTTATCCCGACGAGACCTCAATCGCCGGACGCTGAAAAAATAAGACCCTCGCGGTTGCGAGGGTCAAGCCAACGGAAACGTGCTTAAACAGAGCTTAGTATCTGCACAATCACCCACTCTCTTGCTAAAGCGATGACTGCTCGACACAGGGCCAATCTAGAGCAGCCAGAATGTAGCGTCAATGTAAAAATTAGAGCTAAAACACCAAACAGGATGCGTTACGTTAACGTAAGCGGAATATATTTTTACCCTCTTTTCTTCGCATCCCTTGCACCGCCTGCACTGCGGCTGCACGGGATCGGTAAACCCTCTATTCTCCCCCCTGCCACGCAAACATTTATTTTTTATGTCTTTGACATTTACATCACTGTCGTGGCAGAAATAATTTAACAGTCAGTAACATAGGTATGTCATTGGCTGCACCTTCCCGCATCTTGATCGGGAAGCTCCCGTACAAACTTAAACCAATGATGGCGATGGATTACTGGGGGCTGTTGACTAGGCTTAAGACGTAAACAGAACAAAAGTAGTGATCCACTCTTTTTCAGGGCAAGCGACTATAACGAGGGCTAAGTTATGGGCATCTTCGAGCACTATCAACAGCGGTATGAGAAGGCCAGAGAGGAGGAGTACAGCATCCAGGAGTTTCTGGATATGTGCAAACAGGATAAATCCTGCTACGCCTCCGCCGCCGAACGTCTGCTGACAGCCATCGGCGAGCCGGAAATGATCGATACCTCGACCAATCCGCGCCTCAGCCGCCTCTTTTCCAACCGCGTCGTCGCGCGCTATCCCGCTTTCAAAGACTTCTATGGCATGGAAGATGCCATAGAGCAGATCGTCTCCTATCTCAAACATTCGGCTCAGGGTCTGGAAGAGAAGAAACAGATCCTCTATCTGCTGGGGCCGGTTGGCGGTGGTAAATCCTCGCTGGCAGAGAAGCTCAAGTCCCTGATGCAAAAGGTGCCCATCTATCGCATCAAGGGTTCACCGGTCAACGACCACCCCTTCTGCCTGTTCGACATCGAGGAGGATGGCGAGATCCTGGAAAAGGAGTACGGCATTCCTCGCCGCTACCTGAGACCCATCATGTCCCCCTGGGTCGCCAAGCGCCTGCACGAATTTGGCGGCGACATCACCAAGTTCAAGGTGGAGAAGGTCAACCCCTCCATTCTCGACCAGATCGCCATCGCCAAGACCGAACCGGGCGATGACAACAACCAGGACATCTCCTCCCTGGTGGGCAAGGTGGATATCCGCATGCTGGAACACTATGCCCAGGATGACGCCGACGCCTACTCCTACTCCGGCGCCCTGTGCAAGGCGAACCAGGGGATGATGGAATTCGTGGAGATGTTCAAGGCCCCCATCAAGGTGCTGCACCCGCTGCTGACCGCAACGCAAGAGGGGAACTACAACGGGACCGAAGGGCTCTCCGCCCTCCCCTTCGACGGCATCCTGCTGGCCCACTCCAACGAATCCGAGTGGCAGCAGTTCCGCAACAACAAGAACAACGAGGCCTTCCTCGACCGGGTTTACATCGTCAAGGTGCCCTACTGCCTGCGTGTCTCGGAAGAGGTGAAAATCTATGAAAAACTGCTGTTCAACAGCGAACTGACCGAGGCCAAATGCGCCCCGGGCACCCTGGAGCTGCTGGGCCAGTTCTCTGTGCTGTCGCGCCTCAAAGAGCCGGAAAACTCCAGCCTCTACTCCAAGATGCGGGTCTATGACGGCGAGAGCCTCAAGGACACGGATCCCAAGGCGAAGAGCTACCAGGAGTACCGCGACTACGCCGGCGTGGACGAGGGGATGAACGGTCTCTCCACCCGCTTCGCGTTCAAGATTCTCTCCCGCGTCTTCAACTTCGACCACGCGGAAGTGGCCGCCAACCCGGTGCACCTCTTCTATGTGCTGGAACAACAGATCGAACGGGAGCAGTTCCCGCAAGAACTGCACGATCGCTATCTGGAGTTCATCAAGGGCTACCTGACCCCGCGCTACGTGGAGTTCATCGGAAAAGAGATCCAGACCGCCTATCTCGAGTCGTACTCCGAGTACGGCCAGAACATCTTCGATCGCTACGTCACCTACGCCGACTTCTGGATCCAGGATCAGGAGTACCGTGACCCCGAGACCGGCCAGCTGTTTGACCGGGCATCTCTCAACAGCGAGCTGGAGAAGATCGAAAAACCCGCCGGGATCAGCAACCCGAAGGATTTCCGCAACGAAATCGTCAACTTCGTGCTGCGTGCCCGGGCCAACAATGCAGGCCGTAACCCCAACTGGACCAGTTACGAGAAGCTGCGCACCGTGATCGAGAAGAAGATGTTCTCCAACACGGAAGAGCTGCTGCCGGTTATCTCCTTCAACAGCAAAACCTCGGCCGAGGAGCAGAAGAAGCACGATAACTTTGTCGAACGGATGATGGAGAAGGGCTACACCCGCAAACAGGTGCGCCTGCTCTCCGAGTGGTATCTCAGGGTCCGCAAGTCATCCTGACCCTGACCTGTTCAAGGGGGAGTTATGGCGCATTTTATCGACCGCAGGCTCAACGGCAAAAACAAAAGCGCTGTCAATCGGCAGCGCTTCATCCGCCGTTACAAGAAGCAGATAAAACAAGCGGTCTCGGATGCTGTCTCCAAGCGCAGCATCCAGGACGTGGACAAGGGCGAGAGCATCAGCATCCCGACCAAGGACATCGGTGAGCCCCACTTCCATCAGGGACAGGGGGGCAAACGGGAGATGGTGCACCCGGGCAACGATCAGTTCGTCTCCGGCGACAAGATTGACCGTCCCAAGGGAGGGGGTGGCGGTCAGGGGAGCGGCGAAGGCCAGGCGTCGGATCAGGGAGAAGGGGTGGATGACTTCGTCTTCCAGATCTCCAAGGATGAATACCTCGATCTGCTGTTCGAAGATCTCGAGCTGCCGCGGCTGCAGAAGACCCAGCTCAATCAGCTGATGGAGATGAAAACCTACCGGGCGGGCTACACCTCCAACGGGGTGCCCGCCAACATCAACGTGGTGAGATCCTTGCAAAACTCCCTGGCCCGGCGCATGGCGCTGCAGGCGGGCAAGAAACGCCAGCTGCGTGAACTGGAAGCGCGATTGGCCCAGCTGGCCAGCGAGCCCAACGATCACTTTGCCGAGATGGCGCAGCTCGAGAAGGAGATCCGCGAGCTGAAACGGCGGATCGAGGCGGTGCCCTTCATCGACACCTTCGATCTCAAGTTCAACAACTTCGTCAAACGGCCGGTCCCGTCCAGCCAGGCGGTGATGTTCTGTCTGATGGATGTCTCCGGCTCCATGGATCAGGCCACCAAGGAGATGGCCAAGCGTTTCTATATCCTGCTCTACCTCTTCCTGAGCCGGACCTACAAGAACGTGGAGGTGGTCTACATCCGCCACCACACCCAGGCCAAGGAGGTGGACGAGCACGAGTTCTTCTACTCCCAGGAGACGGGCGGCACCATCGTCTCCAGCGCCCTCAAGATGATGAGCGACATCATCAACGAGCGTTATCCCGCCAACCAGTGGAACATCTATGCGGCGCAGGCGTCCGATGGGGACAACTGGGCGGATGATTCCCCTCAGTGCCGGGAGATCCTGATGCGCGACATCATGCCGCGGGTGCGTTACTACTCCTACATCGAGATCACCACCCGAGCCCACCAGACCCTGTGGCACGAGTACGAATCGGTGGCAGAGCAGTACGCCCACTTCGCGATGGAGCACATTCGCAAGGTAGAGGACATCTATCCGGTCTTCCGGGAGCTGTTCAAGAAGCAAGCGGCTTGAGGGACCCCCTATGGCAGAAACCGCGAGAAAAATAGCACCGCTGGACGATGGCCCTGACTGGAACTTCGATCTGCTGGAGACTTATCATCAGGAGATCTCCCGGGTGGCCAAGTTCTATCGGCTGGACACCTACCCCAACCAGATCGAGGTGATCACGGCGGAACAGATGATGGATGCCTACTCCAGCGTCGGCATGCCCATCGGCTATCAGCACTGGTCATTCGGCAAGCGCTTCATCCACACCGAACGCAACTACAAGCGTGGCCAGATGGGGCTGGCCTACGAGATCGTCATCAACTCGGATCCCTGCATCGCCTACCTGATGGAGGAGAACACCATGCCGATGCAGGCCCTGGTGATGGCCCACGCCTGCTACGGCCACAACTCCTTCTTCAAGAACAACTACCTGTTCAAGGCCTGGACCGATGCCTCCTCCATCATCGACTACCTGCTGTTCGCCAAGAACTACATCACCGAATGCGAGGAGAAACACGGCATCGATGCCGTCGAGCGGCTGCTCGACTCTTGCCATGCCCTGATGAACTTCGGGGTGGATCGCTACAAACGGCCACAGAAGATCTCGCTGGCGGAGGAAAAGCGGCGCCAGAAGGCGCGGGAAGACTACCTGCAGACCCAGGTCAACGAGCTGTGGCGCACCCTGCCTAAGCAGCACAAGATCTCCGGGGTCGAAGACAGGCGCTACCCGGCGGAGCCCCAGGAGAACATCCTCTATTTCATCGAGAAGAATGCCCCCCTGCTCGAACCCTGGCAGCGCGAAATCGTGCGCATCGTGCGCAAGATCAGCCAATACTTCTATCCCCAGAAGCAGACCCAGGTGATGAACGAAGGGTGGGCCACCTTCTGGCACTACACCATCCTCAACCACCTCTACGACGAGGGGAAGATAAGCGATCGCTTCATGCTGGAGGTGCTGCACAGCCACACCAATGTGGTGTATCAGCCCCCCTACAACAGCCGCTACTACTCCGGCATCAACCCCTACGCCCTCGGCTTCGCCATGTTCACGGACCTGCGCCGCATCTGCGAGCACCCGACCGAGGAGGACAGACACTGGTTCCCGGACTACGCCGGCACAAACTGGGTCGAAACCCTGCATTTTGCCATGCAGAACTTCAAGGACGAGAGCTTCATCAGCCAGTTCCTCAGTCCCAAGGTGATGCGCGACATGAAGCTGTTTGCCATCGACGACGACGACCTGAAGAACTACCTCAAGGTCTCCGCCATCCACAACGAGGAGGGTTACCGGCTGGTGCGCAGCACCCTGTCAGCCCAGTACAACCTGAGCAATCTGGAGCCCAACATTCAGGTCTACAACGTGGCGGTGAAGGGCGATCGCTCCCTCACCCTGCGCTACGTGCCCCACAATCGCATCCCTCTTGGCGAGTCACGCCACGAGGTGCTCAAGCATCTGCACCAGCTGTGGGGATTCGACGTGATACTGGAGCAGGACAACGGCGAGCTTGCGGCCGACATCATAGGCCGCTGCCCGGAGCGCAAGAGCATGACCTGACGGGCAACAGCAGAAGATCGAGCATAAAAAAACGCGCCTTCAGGCGCGTTTCTCTTGCGTCGCAGCAATCAGTTGTCACACAGGTTGCTCGGCATGTCCTGACGCAACCGGGTCCACAACTTGCCCGACTCGATACCGTACTGGCGCACTGTCATGAACACGGCTTCGTGATCCTTGGTCTCGGCCAGCTTGCGCAGCGTCTTGTAGTAGGCATCCGCAGTTTCCCGCGCCTGCTTGTCGGAGAAGTAGTAACGCCCGACGCGGCTATACAGCCCCTTGAAACCGTTGAGGATCAGGGCATAGATGGGGTTGCCGGAAGCAAATGAGAGCTGGTGATGGAGACGATAATCGAACTCCGCATAGGCTTCGGCCGTGTTCTCCACCTCGTCGGCCCCACGGAGGATCTCGGCGGCCTGTTCCGGGTTGTTGCGAATGGCGCCCCGTATGAAGATAGTGCAGATGTTGGTGCGGGCCGACAGCAGCTGGGCCACCAGATCCGGCACCTTGTCCTGATCGAGACGCGCCAGGGTCTCCAGGATATTGAGGCCCGAGGTTTCCCAGAAATTGTTCACCTTGGTCGGTTTGCCATGCTGGATGGTGAGCCAGCCATCGCGGGCAAGGCGCTGCAACACTTCGCGCAAGGTAGTGCGAGTCACGCCAATCAGCTCGGACAGTTCACGCTCCGCCGGCAGAATGGATCCAGGAGGAAAGCGATTGTTCCAGATGGACTCGATGATGTATTCCTCGGCAAACCCGGCAGGGCTTTGCGCTTTTATGACCATGTAATGACTCTGTTGTAGTGCGTAAAAAGGCTCACGAATAATAGCAAAGCCGGTCATGCTGGCAAGCAGAAGGTCAGTCCTCTGCTCACATTAACCCAATCTTTTTGTTAAAAATATGTGATGCGCAACAACTCAGGAGCCAAGCAACACCAAATGATGCCGTGATGAGCACTTCATCACTGGGCAAGTCTCTCCACCTTATTTATAGTTATCGCTCCCTTGATTAAAATCATGTGCAATCAATCTGATACAGGTGAATATCCGGATGTTCGGGTCGAGTCGGGCTCGGCTGCATAGACTCAGATATCAACAACAGAACAGAGAATCATCATTATGCCAATCAGCCTAGGGCGCGCTTTTACAAAGAATTTTTTGGGCAATGCCCCCCGATGGTACAAAATTGCCATCGTTTTATTCCTGCTGATCAACCCGATCATCTTCTACTTTGACCCCTTCCTTGCCGGCTGGTTGCTGGTTGTCGAGTTCATCTTCACCCTGGCGATGGCGCTCAAATGCTATCCGCTGCAGCCAGGCGGTCTTCTGGCCATCGAGGCGGTACTCATCGGCATGACCTCGGCCAACCAGATCAAGCATGAGCTGGTGGCCAATATAGAGGTGCTGCTACTGCTGGTCTTCATGGTGGCTGGCATCTATTTCATGAAGCAGTTGCTGCTCTATGTCTTCACCAAGATGCTGGTGCGCATCCGCTCCAAGACCTGGCTCTCCCTCGCCTTCTGCCTGGTATCGGCTTTCTTGTCCGCCTTCCTCGACGCCCTGACCGTGATCGCCGTGGTGATCAGCGTTGCCACCGGCTTCTACGCCATCTACCACAAGGTGGCCTCACGGGACGAGTCCGGCAACCTGCACCACGACGACGAGGAGATTGACGAGCTTTCCCGCCAGCATCTGAACGAGTTCCGCGCCTTCTTGCGAAGCCTCATGATGCACGCGGCCATCGGCACCGCACTGGGGGGCGTCTGCACCCTGGTCGGTGAGCCCCAGAACCTCATCATCGGTGAACAGGCGGGCTGGCATTTCGGCGAATTTGCCGTGCGCATGGCTCCCGTCACCATCCCCGTGTTCCTCTGTGGCCTGCTCACCTGCATCCTGGTCGAAAAGTTCCGCCTGTTTGGTTACGGCACCCGGCTGCCCGACCCCGTCCGTCACATCATGGAAGCCTATGAACGCGAGGAGGATGCACAGCGCTCCCCCCAGGACAAGGCCAAGCTGATCGTCCAGGCGGTGATCGCCGTCTGGCTCATCACGGGTCTGGCCCTGCACCTTGCCGCAGTCGGGCTGATCGGCCTGACGGTCATCGTGCTCGCGACCGCCTTCACCGGCGTCACCGAAGAACACGCGCTTGGCAAGGCGTTCCAGGAGGCGCTCCCCTTCACCGCCCTGCTCACCGTCTTCTTCAGCGTGGTGGCGGTGATCATCGACCAACAG
Source organism: Aeromonas sp. FDAARGOS 1415 (assembly GCF_019048365.1). Lineage (NCBI taxonomy): Bacteria > Pseudomonadati > Pseudomonadota > Gammaproteobacteria > Aeromonadales > Aeromonadaceae > Aeromonas > Aeromonas sp. FDAARGOS 1415. Next base: position 3,745,638 of record NZ_CP077363.1, read on the forward strand.
CTGTTCAAGCCGGTGATCCAGTGGGTACTGGCGGCCAAGCCGGAGGATCAGCTCGCCCTCTTCTATCTGGCCAACGGCCTGCTCTCCATGGTCAGTGACAACGTCTTCGTCGGCACCGTCTACATCAACGAGGTGAAGACGGCGCTGATCAACGGTGCCATCAGCCGCGATCACTTTGACCTGCTGGCGGTGGCCATCAACACCGGTACCAATCTACCATCGGTCGCCACCCCCAATGGCCAGGCCGCGTTCCTGTTCATGCTGACCTCGGCACTGGCACCGCTGCTGCGCCTCTCGTACGGCCGCATGGTGTGGATGGCTCTGCCCTATACCCTGGTGCTGGGCCTGGTCGGTTTCTTTGCAGTGGAGCTGCTGCTCGGCCCTGCCACCGAGTGGTTCTACCACGCAGGCTGGCTGGTCGATCACGCCGCCGTACCGCTGCCGACCCCGGCCGCACATTGATGATGAGAGGGTCTGTTCGGCCCCTTTCTTTTTAGATAGGGCTCTGCTCTAATTCAGCCACTCTTTTTCTCCGTGAGATCAATCAGATGATCGAGTTTCTTCGCCGTATTGCCAGCCATCGCCTGGCCTGGGGGTTGCTGGCTGCGTCGGCGCTCTTCCTCGAGCTGTGTGCCCTCTTCTTCCAGCACGTACTGGGTCTGCACCCCTGCGTGATGTGCATCTACGAGCGGATCGCCATTCTCGGCGTGCTGGCCGCCGGTCTGCTCGGGATGGCAGCCCCCCACAAATGGTACGTACGCTGGAGCGCCATGCTGCTGTGGGGTTACAGCGTCTTCTGGGGCCTGAAACTGGCCCTCAAGCACGTGGATTACCAGATGAACCCCTCCCCCTTCAACGTGTGCGAAGGGTTCGTCGACTTCCCCAGCTGGGCACCGCTCGATCAGTGGATCCCCTGGTTGTTCTTCCCGGACGGTGACTGCAGCGAGATCAGCTGGCAATTCCTCAGCTTCTCCATGCCCCAGTGGCTGGTGGTCATCTTTGCCGCCTACCTGCTGGTCTTCGTGGTGGTCGCCATCGGCAACCTCATCAAGGGCCGCTGCTGCAACTAAACACCGGTCGATGCATCCAAAAAGGGAGCCCAAGGCTCCCTTTTTATTCTGCCCCGCAGTTCGTTCTGGGCCACCAGCACCTTCTCCTGGCACCATCAGAGAGCGGTCGTCACCTGCGCCAGCGACCAGCTAGTCTGCTGAGTGGTTGCCTTGGCAATGGGTCAATCACAAATAACAAAAAGGGGCCCATGGCCCCTTTGTTGCAATCAACCTTGTCCGGTTCAGACAGCCGTCTTGTTGGCATTCATCCTGGCTTTCGCCATGCCGATCACCATGGGCAACAGCGAAATGGCGATGATGCCGAAGATGAGCAGGGTGAAATTGTGGCGCACCACAGGCAGATTGCCGAAGAAGTGGCCCGCGTAGACGAAGGAGAGCACCCACAGGAGACCACCCACCAGGTTGAACACCAGGAAGCGGGGATAGGTCATGGCGCCCATGCCGGCCACGAAAGGCGCGAAGGTACGTACTATGGGCAGGAAGCGGGTGATGATGATGGTCTTCCCCCCGTGCTTGGCATAGAAGGCGTGCGTCTTGACCAGATGGTCACGGCGGAAGATCTTCGAGTCAGGATTGCGAAACAGCTGCTCCCCGAAGAAGTGGCCTATGGTGTAATTCACCACGTTGCCAAGCACGGCGGCGATGATCAGCACCCCGGCCAGGGTGTGCACATTGAGTGCGCTGTCCACGGTCAGGGCGCCGGCGGCAAACAGCAGGGAATCACCGGGCAGGAAGGGCGTGACCACCAGACCCGTCTCGCAGAAGATGATGATAAACAGGATGGCGTACACCCAGACGCCGTAGTGTTCGAACAACTCTTTCAGATGCACGTCGACGTGCAGGATAAAGTCGATGACAAAGAGGATCAGTTCCATTTTTTGGTACCCATGAAGTGAACGGCGTGGAGTCTACGCCAATGAGACCTGGCTCACAATCGCCTCCAGGCCCCCTTTTTCATCCAGCATCAGAGGGCGCCCTCCATGCCCCCAGTCCTGCCCCGTCCGCTGCCGCTCCAGCACCGCCCAGGCACTGGGCCAAGCGACCTCAGTCGAGCTTGTCCAGTGCGGCCACCACGGCGCCGGGCAGGCATTTCTCCCAGCCCCACAACAGGAGCATCAGCAGGGTCGCATCATCGAGCCAGCCGACGAGAGGCACCAGGTCCGGCACCAGGTCCACCGGGCTGATGCCGTAGATCAGGATAAGGATCACCAGCCCCTTCGCCCACCAGGGGGTGGCAGGATGGCGAAAGCCGAGGTAGAGGCGACGCAGGCGCCGCCAGATGAGCCAGCGTCTGGCGCTCATGATTCGATCAGCTCGCCGCGCAGCCGCTGGATCTGATCCCGCAGCGCCGCCGCCTGTTCGAACTCCAGATCCCGCGCATGCTGGAACATCTGCTCCTCCATCCGCTTGATCTCCTTGGCGATCTCGCTGGCGGAGCGGGCATGGTACTCCCCTTGGGGCTCGGCGGCCTTGCGGCTCCCCTTGCCGGCCTTGCCCGCGGTGCGGCTGCCCCCCATGTCCATCACATCGCCGATGGACTTGTTGAGTCCCTTAGGCGTGATGCCGTGTTCCAGGTTGTGGGTGTGTTGCAGGGCGCGGCGCCGCTCGGTCTCCTCGATGGCCACCTTCATGGAGTTGGTGATGGTGTCCCCGTAGAGGATGACCTTGCCGTTGAGGTTGCGCGCCGCCCGGCCTATGGTCTGGATAAGCGAACGAGTGGAGCGCAGGAAGCCCTCTTTATCCGCATCCAGAATGGCCACCAGAGAGACCTCCGGCATGTCGAGGCCTTCGCGCAGCAGGTTGATGCCCACCAGCACATCGAACTTGCCCAGACGCAGATCGCGGATGATCTCCACCCGCTCCACGGTATCGATGTCGGAGTGCAGGTAACGCACCCGCACCTCGTGATCCGCCAGGTATTCGGTCAAGTCCTCCGCCATCCGCTTGGTGAGCGTCGTCACCAGCACCCGCTCCTCCACGGCGACCCGCTTGCGGATCTCGGAGAGCAGGTCATCCACCTGGGTGCTGACCGGCCGCACCTCGACCTCGGGATCGAGCAGGCCGGTGGGGCGCACCACCTGCTGCACCACGTCGCCGCCGGACTTCTCCAGCTCGTAGGGACCGGGGGTCGCCGACACGAACACCGTCTGCGGCATCAGGGCCTCGAACTCGTCGAACTTGAGGGGGCGGTTGTCCAGCGCCGACGGCAGGCGGAAACCGTACTCCACCAGGGTCTCCTTGCGGGATCTGTCCCCTTTGAACATGGCGCCGATCTGGGGCACCGTGACGTGGGATTCGTCGATGATGAGCAGGCCGTCCCCCGGCAGGTAGTCGAACAGGGTGGGCGGCGGCTCCCCCGGCGCGCGGCCGGAGAGGTAGCGGCTGTAGTTCTCGATGCCGGAGCAGTAGCCGAGCTCCTGCATCATCTCCATGTCGAACTGGGTGCGCTGGCTGATGCGCTGCTCTTCCACCAGCTTGTTGAGGGACAACAGCTGCTCGCGCCGCCCCTTGAGCTCCTCCTTGATGTGCTCGATGGCCCCCAGGATGGTCTCCCGCGGGGTGGCGTAGTGGGTCTTGGGGTAGATGGTGTAGCGCACCACCGTCTGCTCGATGGCACCGGTCAGCGGGTCAAACAGGGAGAGCCGCTCCACCTCTTCATCAAACAGCTCCACCCGCAGGGCCAGTTTGTCCGACTCGGCGGGGTAGATGTCCATCACCTCCCCCCGCACCCGGAAGGTGCCGCGCTGGAAGGCCATGTCGTTGCGGGTGTATTGCAGCTCGGCGAGGCGGCGCAATATGTCCCGCTGGTTGATCACGTCCCCCACTTTGAGGTGCAGCATCATGCTGAGGTAGGCCTGGGGATCCCCGAGGCCATAGATGGCCGACACCGAGGCGACGATCACCACATCGCGCCGCTCCAGCAGCGCCTTGGTGGCCGACAGCCGCATCTGCTCGATGTGATCGTTGATGGAGGCATCCTTCTCGATGAAGGTGTCCGTGGTCGGCACATAGGCCTCGGGCTGGTAGTAGTCGTAATAAGAGACGAAGTACTCCACCGCGTTGTCGGGGAAGAACTCCTTCATCTCCCCGTAGAGCTGGGCCGCCAGGGTCTTGTTGGGGGCCAGGATCATGGTGGGGCGGTTGAGGGTCGCGATAACGTTGGCCATGGTGAAGGTCTTGCCCGAGCCGGTCACCCCGAGCAGGGTCTGGTGCGCGAGGCCCGACTCGAGGCCGTCGAGCAGCTGGGCGATGGCCCTCGGCTGATCCCCGGCGGGTTGGAACTGGCTGGCCAACTGGAATAACTTGCTCATGACGACTCCCGGCAAAAAACGGCAAGGGAGCAGTGTACCCCGAGTCGGCGAGCCTGGGTATCCGCCAACCTGCTCTGATGGCTATTGACCCCGAAATGCGACCTCTGTATGATGCACCTCCTTGCCTGATGTTCCCCCGTAGTTCAGTCGGTAGAACGGCGGACTGTTAATCCGTATGTCACTGGTTCAAGTCCAGTCGGGGGAGCCAATCTCCTCACCATCTCGGTGCAAGTTATCCACTTTAGTGCTTTCCTCTGCCAATTTTAATGCACAAGCCATCGCTTGCGGCGCGCTCCCCTTTTGATCCCCCATTCCCGACCAGCAGCGTTTTGTTCTGCTGCGTATAACTATCTGATTTTTAAAGAAACAATTTTTTGCAGGTATTTTTTGAACAGCCCTTGCAGCCCAGTATTGGCGCGGGATACAGCCTGATCGCCAAGTTTCATAAACAGGGTTATCCACAGTTTCTGTGGGTAACTTGGCCAAAGCCACGCCTCGTCTAGGTTGGCGACGATCGCCTCCCTTCATCGGTGCTACCACGCCGCTATCCCCATTTTCTGCTGTTTTTGCTCTCCCCCCTAAATGGGGTCAACCAGGGCAATGCCCTCGCCCTGGCGCAGTATTTTTTCGCCATCCCCCGTGCCACGGGTCAGCACTCGCCGGATGATGCTAAGGATTCCTTTGTCACCCAACCTTCCCCCCAGTGAAAAATGCTGAAAAACATGCTCAATTGCTCCCCATGCAGCAGGTAATAAATTGTCCACAGGGGGAGTGCCGCCTCTTCGCCCGACAGCACAAATCACTCATTGACACCGTGGATGGCAGGGTAAAATAGAGCCGTTTACCCCAAAGGGCCCACGCATCCCCCCTCTGCCCCGAGAGCACACCACTTAACTGGCTGCCAATCCGCTTTGACGCTTCTTTCTTGCCGAGGGATCCGGCACAATGTCGGCCCCACTTTTTTCCTCGGTTTTTCCGGGCATGACCATAGATTTCGTGACACTGCTACATCAAAGCGACTCCCTGCTGCTGTTCGTGGTATTGGCCTTCGGCCTGCTGCTGGGCAAGGTCCGCATCGGCAACTTCCAGATAGGCAATACCATTGGCGTGCTCTTCACCGCCCTGCTGTTCGGCCAGATGGGATTCCAGTTCTCCACCTCCACCGAAAACGTCGGCTTCATGCTGTTCATCTTCTGTGTGGGCATAGAGGCGGGCCCCCACTTCTTCAGCGTCTTCCTGCGCGACGGCATCCACTACATCACCCTGACCCTGGTGATCCTGCTGAGCGCCCTGCTGCTGACCGTGGGGCTCGCCAAGTTCTTCAATCTGGGGCCGGGCATGGCGGCGGGCATTCTGGCGGGCTCGCTCACCTCGACCCCGGCCCTGGTCGGTGCCCAGGATGCCCTGCGCAGCGGCCTGCTCAACCTGCCCCACCAGACCGACATGCAGTCGGTGCTGGACAACATGGGCATCGGCTACGCCCTGACCTATCTGGTGGGGCTGGTGGGTCTGATGCTGGTGGTGCGCTACCTCCCCTCGCTGGCGCGACTCGATCTCAATACCGAGGCGCAGAAGATTGCCCGTGAACGGGGCCTCTCAGACAGCGAGAGCCGCAAGACCTATCTGCCCATCATCCGCGCCTATCGGGTCGGCCCGGAGCTGGCCGCCTGGATCGGGGGACGTACCCTGCGGGAGACCGGCATCTATCCCCACACCGGCTGCTATGTGGAGCGTATTCGCCGCAACGGCATCCTGGCGAGCCCCGACGGTGATGCCGTCATTCAAGAAGGGGACGAGATCGCTCTGGTGGGCTACCCCGAGAGCCACGAGAAGCTCGACGTCAACTACCGCAACGGCAAAGAGGTGTTCGATCGCAACCTGCTTGACCTGCAGATCGTCACCGAAGAGATCGTGGTGAAGAACGATGCCGTGGTGGGCCGTCATCTGGTGGAGCTCAACCTCACCGAGAAGGGGTGCTTCCTGAACCGGGTGGTGCGCTCCCAGATCGAGATGCCGTTCGATCGCAATATCATGCTGCAAAAGGGTGACGTGCTGCAGATCAGCGGCGAGAAACAGCGGGTCAAGCTGCTGGCCAACAAGATCGGCTTCATCAGCATCCACAGCCAGACCACGGATCTGGTGGCCTTTGCCACCTTCTTCGTGCTGGGGCTGCTGATCGGCTCCGTCTCCCTGGTGTTCGGCCAGATCGAGTTCGGCCTCGGCAACGCCGTTGGCCTGCTGCTGGCGGGGATCCTGATGGGCTACCTGCGGGCCAACCACCCGACGGTCGGCTATGTGCCGCCGGGCGCCCTGCGTCTGGCCAAGGATCTCGGCCTTGCCGTCTTTATGGTGAGCACCGGCCTCAAGGCCGGGGGGGGCATCCTGGATCACCTGAGCGAGGTGGGGATGGTGGTGCTCTTCTCCGGCATGCTGGTCACCACCTTGCCGGTGCTGGTCGGCTACCTGTTCGGGGTCTGGGTGCTCAAAATGAACCCGGCCTTGCTGCTCGGCGCCATCACCGGGGCCCGAACCTGCGCCCCGGCCATGGACGTGGTGAACGAGGCTGCCAACAGCTCCATCCCTGCGCTCGGTTACGCCGGCACCTATGCGGTGGCCAACGTGATGCTGACCCTGGCGGGCTCCTTCATCATCGGCTTCTGGTTCTAGCCAGGCGGGCCCGCAACACCCAGAAAAAGAGGAGCCTCGGGGCTCCTTTTTTCATGGGCAGACGGCCAGGGGGTTGAATAGTGGAAATCGTGCTATGGGGCTCTCTCTATCAAACCCAATAAGCTAAATCCCCCGCAAGGCGCCACTTACACTCAATAAAACGAGTGAGGTGTACGTTATGAAACGCTTATGGATTGTCGTGATCTGGCTGTTCTGCTCCCTGACGCCAGCCTGGGGGGCCGAATCCGACAAGCAGGCGGCCACCGATGAGGAAACACAAAAAAGCGCCCTGAGCTTCGAGGGCAACGAGCTTGCCAAACCCATGCTGGGCGACCTTGACGCCATGCTGGAGCGCCGCTCCATCCGGGTACTGACGACCTACAACAAGACCGGCTACTTCATCAACAAGGGCGTGCAACGGGGTGTCACCTACGACGCCTTCGTCCAGGTCGAGAAGCGGCTCAACGAGCAGCTGCGCAAGGACAAGGCCATCAAGCGCCACCTCAAGGTGCACTTCGTCTTCATTCCCGTGGCCCGGGAAGCCCTGCTGAGCGCCCTCATCGCCGGCAAGGGGGACATCGCCGCCGCCAATCTCACCATCACGGACAAGCGCAAGGAGCAGGGCGTGGCCTTCACCGATCCCCTGCTGCAAGACGTGCGGGAGCTGCTCGTCTCCGGCCCCTACTCGCCCAAGGTGGAGAGCGCCGCCGATCTGGGGGGCAAACGCATCTACGTGCGCCCATCCTCCAGCTATTTCGAGAGCCTCATGGCTTACAACCAGGCCCGCAAGGCGGCGGGAGAGCCCCTCATCGACATCCAGCCCGCCTCCGAAGTGCTGGAAGATGAAGATCTGGTGGAGATGGTCAATGCAGGCCTCCTGCCTTTCATCGTCATGGACGAGCACAAGGCCCGTTTCTGGCAGAAGATCTTCCCCAAGATCACCATCCACGACGACCCCGTCTTCCGGGAGGGGGGCATCATCGCCTGGGCGGTGCGCAAGGAGAGTACCCAGCTGCTCGCCATGCTCAACGAGCAGATCAAGGCGCTGCGTGGCAAGGCGACCGGGGATGAACTCCTCGCCCGCTATCTCAAGCAGAACAAGTACGTCAGGAGTGCCGCCGCCGAGGCCGACCGCAAGAAATTCCTGCAGGTGGTGGAGCTGTTTCGTGAATACGGCGAGAAATACGACGTGGACTGGTTGCTGATGGCGGCCCAGGGCTACCAGGAGTCCGCCCTCAACCAGAAAGCGCGCAGCCACGTCGGCGCCATCGGCGTCATCGGCGTCATCGGCGTCATGCAGATCATGCCCGCCACCGGCAAGGGTCTCAAGGTGGGCGACATCCGCCAGCTCGAGCCCAACATCCACGGCGGCGTCAAATACATGCGCTGGATGATCGACCACTACTATGCGGACGAGCCCATGACCGCCCTCGACAAGGCACTCTTTACCTTCGCCTCCTACAATGCCGGCCCTGCCCGGGTGGCCAGGCTCCGTGCCGAGACCAGGAAGCGAGGGCTGGATCCCAACGTCTGGTTCCACAACGTCGAGTACGTGGCGGCCGAGAAGATAGGGCCAGAGACCGTCACCTACGTGGGCAACATCTACAAGTACTACATCGCCTACAAGCTGGTGGTGGAGCAGATGAAGCTGCGCCAGCAGGCCAGCGAGGCCCTGAAGCAGGAGGCGAAGGAAGACGTCAGCACATCGGCGGCGAAACCGACCCAGTGATCCTTAGCGGACGAGGCGCTCACGGGCGCCTCGTTTCTATGCGCATTTTCCCTCATCTTACCGTGACCAGAATGAACACAATGGCCACAACAGCCTTAATAGCCATTACGGTCAGATTGTTTTCCAGTCAGACATGATTAATTAACCTTCCTGCAACAATCACAAGGAGAGCACCATGTTGCAAGGAACCTTCAAGCGCACCCTGATAGGCGGCCTGCTCGCACTGAGCTTTGGCGCCCACGCCCAGATCGACGAGATCCACTTCCTCATCCCGGGCGGTGCCGGCGGCGGCTGGGACAACACAGCCCGCGGCACCGGCGAGGCTCTGACCAAGTCCGGCCTGATCCAGACCGCCTCCTACCAGAACATCTCGGCCGGTGGCGGCGCCAAGGCCATCGCCCATCTCATCGAGACCTCGGCCCAGTCCGACAAGACCCTGATGGTCAACTCCACCCCCATCATCGTCAAATCCCTCTCCAAGGAACTGCCGCAATCGTTCCGGGATCTCACCCCGGTCGCGGCCATCATCGCCGACTACCAGGCACTGGCCGTGCCGCTGGACTCTCCCTACCAGAGCTGGCCCCAGCTGCTGGCCGCCTATGAGGCAAACCCCGCCAAGGTGAAGATAGCCGGGGGCTCCGCCCGCGGCAGCCTGGATCACCTGGTGGCCGCCATGACCTTCAAGAACGCCGGTGCCGACGCCAGCAAGCTGCGTTACGTGGCCTATGATGCCGGCGGCAGTGCCATGGCCGCAGTGCTCGCGGGAGAGACCCAGGTGCTCTCTACCGGTTTTGGCGAGGCGATGGAAGCGGTCAAGTCCGGCCAGATGCGGATCCTCGGCATGACAGCCTCCGAACGCATGCCGGATGCGAAAGACATCCCCACCTTCAGCGAACAGGGCAACCCCACGGTGTTTGCCAACTGGCGCGGCTATTTCGCCTCCCCCAGCGTGAGCGCCGAGAAGTCGGCCGAGTTTGCCGCCCTGCTCAAGCAGATGTATGACAAGCCGGAGTGGGAGACGGTTCGTGCCCGCAACAGCTGGACCAATCGCTATCAGGCCGGTCCCGAGTTCACCGCCTTCCTCAACAGCCAGGAGCAAGAGATCGGCGGCCTGATGCGCGAGCTCGGCTTCATCAAGTAATCCCACAACCCCATGGCGGGCCCGGCCCGCCCCATTGGAGTCATTCCTATGCACCTGACCAAGGAGCGGTTCGGGGGGCTGCTGTTTTTGCTGCTCTCCCTCGCCTATGGCTACCATGCCACCCAGATCCCGGGCTACCCGGGGGACGAATATGAACCCTTTACCGCCAGCACCCTGCCCTATGCCCTGGCTGGCGTCGGCATAGTGCTCTCCCTGCTGCTGATGGCCTCCCCAGGGGGCGAGCTGCTGCAGAAAGAGTCCGGCAACTGGCGGCTGGTGTTCGCCTTTCTCGTCCTGATGATCATCTACGGCGTGGCCCTGACCTGGCTCGGTTTCCTCGTCGCCACCACCCTGTTCCTCATCGTCGGGATCCGGCTGATGGGCGAACCCAGTCTCGCCTTCGCCTGCAAGGTGAGCGTGCCATTTACCCTCATTTTCTGGGCCCTGCTGACCAAGGGGCTCAATGTCTATCTCGAGCCGGGTCGGCTGTTCACCCAGTTGCTGGGATAAGGAGAATCCATGTTAGACGGCATTCTGCAAGGGCTCGGCACCGCCATGATGCCCATCAACCTCTTCATGGTGGTGGTCGGCTGCTTTGTCGGCACCTTCATCGGCATGCTGCCGGGCCTCGGGCCCGTCACCGCCATCGCCCTGATGATCCCCATCACCTACGGGCTGGATCCGGCCTCCGGCATCATTCTGATGGCCGGGGTCTATTACGGCTCCATGTTTGGCGGTTCCACCGCCTCCATCCTCATCAATACCCCGGGCTGCTCCGCCAGCATGATCACCGCCATCGACGGCTATCCCATGGCACGCAAGGGCTATGCGGGCAAGGCGCTGGCCATCGCGGCCTATGCCTCCTTCGTCGGCGGCACCCTGTCGGCCATCTTCCTGATGGTGGCGGCCCCCCTGCTCGCCAAGGTCTCCCTCTCCTTCCAGTCGGCGGACTACTTCGCCCTCATGGTGCTGGGGCTGTCGGCGGTGGCGGCCTTTGCCGGCAAGGGGCAGGTGCTCAAGGCGCTGATCATGGCGCTGTTCGGCATCATGATCTCCACCATCGGTATCGATCGCAGCGTCGGAGTGGACAGGTTCACCTTCGGTCTGCCGGACTTGCGGGACGGTTTCTCCTTCCTGCTGCTGGCCATGGCCACCTTCGCCCTGGCGGAGATCCTGATGACGGTGCTGCGCCCGGGCAAGGATTCCCGCGCCGAAGAGGCTGAGCAGATCCAGAAGCTCGGCTCCCTGAAGCTCAGCAAGGAGGAGGTCAAGGAGATAGCAACCCCGGTCACCCGTTCATCGGTACTCGGCTTCTTCATCGGCGTGCTGCCGGGAGCCGGTGCCACCATCGCCTCCTTCATGGCCTACGGCGCCGAGCGCAATCTGGCCCGCAAGGAGAAGAGGGATGAATTTGGCAAGGGCAGCCTGACCGGTGTCGCCGCCCCGGAAGCGGCCAACAACGCCGCCTCCAGCGGTGCCTTCGTCCCCCTGCTGACCCTGGGGATCCCGGGCTCCGGCACCACGGCCCTGATGCTGGGCGCCCTCATTGCCTATGGCATCCAGCCGGGCCCGCGCCTCTTCATGGAGCATCCGGACGTGTTCTGGTCGGTGATCATCTCCATGTACCTGGGCAACGTGGTACTCTTGATCCTGAACCTGCCGCTCATCCCTTATCTGGCCAAGATCCTGCAGGTACCGCGCCCCGTGCTGATCCCCATGGTGCTGCTTTTCTCGCTGATCGGGGTCTATCTGGTCTCGTTCAACACCATGGACATCTATGTCATGTCACTGGTGGCCCTCATCGCCATCGGCCTGCGTCTGCTGGACTTCCCCATGGCACCCATGCTGCTCGGCTTCATCCTGGGGGGCATGCTGGAGGACAACCTGCGCCGCGCCCTGGTCATCAACGACGGCTCCCTGAGCTTCCTGTGGGAGCGCCCCATCACCCTGGGCTTCACCCTGGTGACCCTGGTGATGTTGCTGCTGCCAGCCTGGCAGTGGTGGCAAGCCCGCCGGGCTCCCAAGGGAGAGCCGGCCATCAGCCACTGAATCAATGAGCCTCTGCCGCCTCTGTGCCCTACTCATAACGAGCAGAGCCCTTGATGCCCCATTGGGAGCAAACCTGATCATAAAAAGAGCGCCGAAAGGCGCTCTTTTCTTTGTCTGGACGCAACGACCCTGGCTTCGGGGTCACTGCTTGCGATAACGCCGCTCCGGCCGCCCGACGGTGCCGTATTCGAGTTCCGGACTCGCCAGCTGCTGCCCCACCAGAAACTCCAGATAGCGGCGCGCCGTGGTGCGGCTCACCCCGATCCGGGTACCTATCTCCTCGGCACTGGCCCCCTCGGCGGCCAGGGCGGCCAATACCCGTTGCAGGGTGATGCCGTCGATGCCCTTGGGCAGCCCGGCGGCCGCCACCTGTTGCAAGGGCGTGCCCAACAGGGCGTCCACCGCCTGCTGATCGATGTCCGCGAGGGCCGCCAGGGCGGCAATGCTCTGACGGTACTTCTCCAGGGTGTCGCGCAGCCGCTCGAACACCACGGGTTTCAAGATGAAATCCACCACCCCGAGGCGCATCGCCTCCTGCAGGGCGCTCGCCTCCCGGGCGGCGGTGAGCAGGATGACGTCCAGGCTGGCCCCCGCCTGGCGCAATTCGCGCAGCAGGCAAAAGCCCTCTCCGTCCGGCAGCCACACATCCAGCAGCACCAGATCGGGTTTCAGGATGGCGATCTGCTCCCTCGCGTCGAACAGGGTGAGCGCCACCCCCAGCACGTCAAACCCAGGCAGCCGCTGCACGAAGCGGCGGTGGATTTCGGCGATGGCCGGATCGTCTTCGACGATCAGGATCTTGATCACTCACACCTCCTTTGGAATGTAACAGACGACGCAACTTCCCTGCGCCGTGGCTTCTATGGTGATCTGCCCCTGCAGGGAATCCAGGGTCTTGCGCACCAGGGCGAGGCCAATGCCGTGACCGGGCTCGGCCTTGCTGCTCACGCCTCGCTCGAACAAGGTGTCCGCCAGGGCGGGATCCACCCCGCCGGCCCCGTCCTCCACCTCGAGGATGAGATCCTGCCCCAGATCGCTTAAGGCGACCCGGATTGGCTGATAGGGTGCGCCGTGGCGACGGGTCGCCTCGAAGGCATTGTCGATGAGGTTGCCAAGCAGGGTCACCAGCTGGGAACCGCTCACGCGATGGGGGATGTCGTGCAGGCGGGAATCAGGGTCAACTTCCAGCACCAAGCCCAGCTCGTGGGCCCTGTGGTACTTGCCAAGCAGCAGCCCGGCCACCTTGGGCTTGGCAATGGCGCCCATCAGGAAGCTGAGCAGGGTCTGCTCGGTGTCCGCCTCCCGCCCGATGAAGGCCAGCGCCTCCCGGGTGGCTCCCAGCTCGATGAGTCCGGCGATGGTGCCGAGCTGATTGTTGTGTTCGTGGGTCTGTACCCGCAGCAGATCGCTGTAGGCCTGCACCTGGGAGAGCTGGGCGCTGAGCTCGGCCAGCTCGTCCTTGCGCCGAAAGCTCGACACGGCGCCGATGAGGCGGCCTTCCTGCACCAGGGGCAGGCGGTTGACGATGAGGGGCTGGCCATTCAGGACTATCTCCTCGTCGAACTGGGGGCTCTGCTCCTGCAAGATGGAGAGCATGCGGCTGCCCGGCAGCAGCTGGCCGATGGGTCGGCCGATGGCGGCCCTGGCAACGGTTTCATCCAGGCGCAGCAACCGGATGCCGTTGGGATTGATGGAAGTGAGCCTGCCCTGCTCGTCTATGGTGAGGATCCCCTCGCGCACCGTGCGCAGGGTACAGTCGAGCTCGGCATAGAGGCGCCCTATCTGCTCGGGTTCGAAGCCGAAGATGGCCTTCTTGTAGCGCCGGGCCAGCCAGGCGGCGGCGGCGCTGTTGAGGATCACGATGAGCAGGGTGCAGAGCAGGCCAAAGCGCAGGAAACCGCGCAGATCGGCGTCAATGTCCCGCACCAGATAACCGACCGAGACGACCCCTATCACCCTGCCCATCTCGTCGCGAATGGGCCCCTTGCCCCGCACCGCGCTGCCAAGGGAGCCTTCTGCCCTCGAGATGTAGAACTCCCCCGCCAGGGCCCGGGCAGGATCATCTCCCACCATGGGCTTGCCAAGCCTGTCTGCGTTGGGGTGAACCAGACGCCTGGCATCGACGTCGCCGATGACGATATAGCTCGCACCGACCTCCCCCCGCATCCGCTCCACCAGCACGTTGAGGCGGACGGTGTCGGCCCGTTTCACCCCGGCGATGACGCCGGGCTCCCGGGCCACCAGCCGCGCCACGTCGAGGGCCTGATCCCCCACATCCTGATAGCGCTGCTCGGCGACATAGTAGTAGCTGGCCCCGCTCAGCAGCACCAGCTGCAACAGACTGACCAGACAGAGCATGAAGAGGATGCGTCCTTGCAACCCGAGTTTCATGCCTCCTTGTCCCCTCGCAACAGTTCGAGCAGCAGGCTGCCGTCGCGCAGGGCCTTGTGCACCTGCACCGAGGTGGGCTTGGTGGGATCTTCGTAGAAATGGGTGGATTCGATCTGCAGGCGCACCAGGTACTCGGCCGGCAACTGGCTCGCCAGGGACTGGTGCAGCATGGGGAACAGCAGCCGATCGGCCCGGGTGATCTCCCCCCCCAGCAGCAACTTGCCCGGGTTGAGCAGGCAGATGAGGTTGGAGAGCACCCGGGAGAGCCGCCCCGCCGCCTGATGGAGGATATCCTGACAGAGGCTGTTGCCCGCCAGCGCCAGCTCGCACAGCTCGCGGATGTTGACGCTCTCGGGCAGATCGTGTTCCTGCATCCGCTCGCGCAGATCCCGGTACTGGGCCTCCAGGGCCTGATTGGTCACGAGCGTGCAGGCGCAGCCGAAGCCGCCGCAGTAACAGCGCTGGCCATAGGGTTCGAGCTGCAGGTGGCTGAGATCCCCGAGCAGGGCCGACTCGCTCTCGATGAGCTGGCCGTTGACCACCATGCCGACCCCGATGTCGTTGTGCACGAATACCAGCACCGCATCGGCGCAGTTCTTGGCGGCCCCCCATTCGCGCTCGGCCTGGATCCAGGTGCGCACGTCACCGCTCACCAGCACGGGGACCTCGAACGCCGCCTGCAGGGTGGGGCCGAGGGGCCAGTTGCGCAGATCGTAATAGGGGAAGTGCTTGACCATGCCGGAGTGACGCTCCACCTGCCCCGGCAGGCAGAGGGCGATACAGGCCAGACGCAGTGCCTTCTTGGGCAGGAAGCCCTCGATGGCATGCACCAGGCTGGCCAGCAGATCCGCGCGCTCCACCTCGCTGAAGAGATGGCGATGGCGCGCCAGGGAGCGGCCGGCCAGATCGAACAGGGCCATGTCCACATAACCACGGCCCAGACGCATGGAGAGAAACTGGAAGCGACGCTCGTTGATGCGCAGCAGGGTCTGACGGCGACCGCGCCCCACCGAGCTCTCGCCGCAGGTGACCACCAGCCCCCCGTCGAGCAGCTCGCGGGTGATCTTGGTGATGCTGGCAGGAGAGAGACCGGTCAGGCGGGACAGATCGGTACGGGACAGCTCCTTGTGCTCCTCCAGGCTGGCGTAGACCAGGCCGTAGTTGAGCTGACGGATCAAATCGATACTGCCTTTCACGATCTCATTCATAGGGTAGGGGCTAACGAAAGGAACGAATGACGCGATTTTCCCACATTCTGCGCCGAACCCCAAATTTGCCGTCTGGAAATCACGTCCAGACGGCAAATATGTGACTAGTAACGGAAGCGGGAGACGAGTTGACGCAATTTGTCACCCGTGTCGGCCAGGGTGCGGGTGGTGGTGCTGGACTCCCCGGCGGCCTCGGTCAGCTCGTTGACGATCTGCTGGATGGCCACCAGATTCTTGTTGATCTCCTCGGAGACCGCGTGCTGCTCCTCGGCCGCCGTGGCGATCTGGATGTTCATGTCGTTGATGGTGCCGACCGCCGTCACCATGCTGTCGAGGGAGCTGGCGATATGGCTCGCCTCCTGCACCGTCTCCTGGCTGCGGGATTCGCTCGCCTGCATCACCTCCACCGCCTGCCTGACGCCGCCCTGCAGCCGCTGCAGCATCTCGTTGATCTCCTTGGTGCTTTGCTGGGTGCGGCCCGCCAGTGAACGCACCTCGTCCGCCACCACCGCAAAGCCCCGTCCCTGTTCACCTGCCCGGGCCGCCTCAATGGCGGCATTGAGTGCCAGCAGATTGGTCTGTTCGGCAATGCCGCGAATGACCTCCACCACGGACCCTATCTTGCCGGTCTCCTGCGCCAGCTGCTCGATGACCCCGGCGGCCACGTGCACCTCCTCCACCAGCCGGTTGATGCTGCCGATGGCGCTGCTCACCACCCCGCGTGCGGCATCCGATTCGCGCGCCGCGTCGCTGGTGGCACTGGCCGCATTGGAAGCGCTCGCCGCCACTTCCTGAGCGGTGGAGCTCATCTCGGTCACCGCAGTGACCACCTGATCCGTCTCCCTGCCATGCCCCTGCATCTGCCTGTCGGCGTGCTCGCTCAGGCTGTGCAGCCTGTGCACGGCGCCAAGCAGCTGATGGCTGGTCTCCCCCACCTGGCTCACCACCGACTGGATCCGCTCGACAAAGCGGTTGAACGCCGTGGCCAGCTGGCCCACCTCGTCCTTGCCCTGCACCTTGAGGCGCCGGGTCAGATCCCCCTCCCCGTCGGCGATGTCGTTGAGAGCTGCCACCGCCTCCGCCAGCGGCCGGGTTGCCCGGTTGCCGATCACCACGGTGGCGGCCAGAGTCACCCCCAGGATCACCAGAATGATCAGCACGCTGCTCTGCAGGGAGCCATGCATCGCCTCCTCACGCTCGGTGCGCAGGGTCGCCAGCTCGCTGTCGATGTCGTCGATGTAAAAGCCCGTGCCCACCACCCACTGATACTTGTCGAGCACCAGGTTGAAGGAGAGCTTGGGGGCATCCCGTCCGAGGGACGGCTTGTTGGTCCAGTACTCGGAGAACCCGTCCCCCTCCCGCGCCGACTTGATGATCCCCTGGATGAGGAAGGTGCCCTTGGTGTCCTTGTCCTGCCAGCGGTTCTTGCCCTCCACCTCGGGGCGGGTCGGCAGCAGCAGGGTGTTGCCCTGATAGTCATAGACGAAGAAGTAACCGTCGCTGCCATAGCGCAATGGCCGCAATGTCTCGAGCACCCGCTGGCGGGTCTCGGGGTTGTCCGGCCCCGCATAGGCCTGCTCGATGGCGGTTTTGGCGAGCATCAGATAGCTGCTGAGCAGCGCCTTGCGCTCCTTGACCGCCTTCTCCCTTGCCATCACCAGCTCTGACTCCAGATCGCTCCTGGACATCAGATAATTGCTGAGATTGACCACCAGGGCCATCAACAGGATGGGGACCGCGCCCAGCAACAGGATCTTCTGTTTCAGCGTCATCATGCACTTCCTTTAGCGATTTTTATGTGGGTGTTCCGTTCCTACCGGCTCGACCTGCTGGCCGAGGGGGGATGGCATTCGCTACAATCCCGCCACCTTCCATTATCGACCCGATGAGCTGACCTATGAGCCAATGTCCTTGCGGTTCTTCCCTTCCCCTCTCCCTGTGCTGCGGCGCTCTCCACGGCGGCCAGGCCGCCACCAGCGCGGAGCAGCTGATGCGTTCCCGTTACAGTGCCTTCGTGCTGGGACTGGGTGACTACCTGGTGCACAGCTGGCATCCCGACCATCTGGGGACACTGACCGCAGACGAGCTCTCCCGAAGCGATACCCGCTGGGACGGTCTCGAGATCCTCGCAAGCCGGGGCGGCCCCCATGACGAGACCGGCATGGTGGAGTTCAAGGCCTGGTTTGTGGAAGGGGATGCGCGCCACTGCCTGCACGAGCGCTCCCGCTTCGTGCGGTATCAGGGGCGTTGGGTCTACACTGACGGCGAACAGGATCCGGCGCCGCTGCGGGTGGGCCGCAACGATCCCTGCCCCTGTGGCAGCGGCAAGAAATTCAAAAAATGTTGCTTCGAATAAAACAGGCTTTTTAAACTGACGTTATTTAATCGGGACAGGAATACAGCCATGGATGAACGTCTTGCAGAATCCATTCAACAGCGCCTTGCCGCCATCAAAGGGAGCGGTCAGGCAATACAGGGCTCCGACGTCCTGTTATACCTGCAACCGGCCAGCCAGGCAGGCATCCAGGTCAACCTGCCCACCGGCAAGACGAAACGCCTGCCTGCGGTACTCGTCGGCCTGGATCGCCAGCCCTACCTCTATTTCACCTTCCACGCCATCAACCGGGAGGACCTGCTGTCATACTGCAAACCCGGCTACCGGGTGCATGTCTCCGTCATCTGCGAGCGCGGCCTGGGGGCCATGGTGCATTTCGACAGCGTGATCGAGCTGGCAGGAGAGACGCCACTCCTGATCACCACCCGGGTGCCCAAACAGGTGACCATCAACAAGATCCGCAGAGAGACGCGCTACCCGGTGAACCTGACCGGCTGGACCACCAACGGCGACACCAAGATCCCCATCCAGCTCACCGACATCTCCTTTGAGGGATGTGCGTTCAAGACCAGCTACCTCGCCCCGCCCCTCAAGATGCAGCACCCCATCGTCCTGCGTTTTCAGCCCCTGGAGGATGGCCAGGATCTCCTGCTCCTCAGCGGCATCATCTGCAATCAGGGTAAATTGCTCGACAACATCGTCTACGGGGTGAAATTCGACCAGGACGGGCAGCGCAACAGCAACGCTCTCTTCATGAACCTCGAATTCAACGGGCAAATGATGGTCTCAAAGACCCCAGACACAGACGCACTGCGTTAATCCGCACAGGCCCGCAGCTTGCCTCCCCCAGTGCGGGCCTCTTCCCGGGCACGGATGCCCGCCCCTCCCATGGTCACACCTGCTCTTTTCCCTCGCCGGGATCCGGCCCTTCTTCCTATCTGCTCTCCCGTGACCTCTGTCACATAACTCTCACCAACCATCACCAAATGCTCGTTTACGCTCATTAACTTGGCCCATATCAAACATTTTCAACCATAGAGGCGCCACACTGAGCCCATCTGGAAGAGATGAGACGGGCACAATGAAAAGAATAACCACACAAGTCGTCATCATAGGCGGTGGCGCCACCGGCGCCGGCATCATGCGCGATTGTGCGCTGCGCGGCATCGACTGCCTCCTCCTTGAGCGGGACGACATCGCCGCCGGCACCACGGGCCGCAATCACGGTCTGCTCCACTCCGGCGCCCGCTACGCGGTGACGGATCAGGAGTCCGCCCGCGAATGCATTCAGGAGAACCGCATCCTCAAGCGGATCGCCAGCCACTGCGTAGAGGACACCGGCGGCCTGTTCCTGACCCTGCCGGAAGATGACATCGGCTTTCAAAAGACCTTCATGGACGCCTGCGCCCTGGCCGGCATCGAGACCCGTCAGCTCGATCCCCGCGAGGCGCTGCAGCTCGAACCCAATGCCAACCCGGCCATGATAGGAGCGATTCAGGTGCCGGACGGCACGGTCGACCCCTTCCGCCTCGCCGCCGCAAACGTCTTGGACGCCAAGGAGCACGGCGCCCGCATCTTCACTCACAGCAAGGTGCTGGGGCTGCTGCGCACCCAGGACAGAGTGCACGGCGTCAAGGCCATCAACACCCGCACCGGTGAAGCGTTCGAGGTAGAGTGCCAGGAGGTGATCAACGCCGCCGGCATCTGGGGCCAGCAGATCTGCGAGTACGCCGATCTCGGCATCCGCATGTTCCCTGCCAAGGGCTCCCTGCTCATCATGGATTACCGCATCAACCAGCTGGTGCTCAACCGCTGCCGCAAGCCGGCAGACGCCGACATCCTGGTGCCGGGCGATACCATCTCCCTCATCGGCACCACCTCCAGCCGCATCGATTATCACAAGATTGATCAGCTCACCGTGGAGCCGGACGAGGTGGAAGTGCTGCTGCGCGAGGGGATAAAACTTGCCCCCATCATGGCACGCACCCGCTTGCTGCGGGCCTACGCCGGGGTGCGCCCTTTGGTCGCGGTGGATGGTGACGAATCGGGCCGCAACATCAGCCGCGGTATCGTGCTGCTGGATCACGCCGAGCGGGACGGTCTGCAGGGCTTCAACACCATCACTGGAGGCAAGCTGATGACCTATCGCCTGATGGCGGAGTGGGCCACCGATCTGCTGGCCAGGAAGCTCGGCAACAGCAAACCGTGCCGCACCGCCGAGCTGAACCTGCCAGGCTCGCGGGATCCGGAGAAGGTCTCCGCTCCCGGCCTCTCGGCACCGGTCGAAGGCTCTGCCCAGTATCGCCACGGGGAACGGGTCATCGCCTTCTTCCGTGACAATCCCAAGGCCAACGCCCTCATCTGCGAATGCGAGATGGTGACCGCCGGCGAAATCGAGTACGCCCTGCGGGAGCTCGACGTGGACAACCTGGTGGATCTGCGCCGCCGCACCCGTCTGGGCATGGGCCCTTGTCAGGGTGAGCTGTGCGCCTATCGCGCCGCCGGCCTGATGCAGGAGTACGGCAAGGCTGATGGCCGCCAGGCCTGCGTCATGCTGCGCCAGTTCCTGGAGGAGCGCTACAAGGGGACCCGCCCCGTGCTCTGGGGCGATGCCCTGCGGGAAGCGGAATTTACCTACTGGATCTATGAAGGCCTGTTTGGCCTGGGTGAGTGGACGGCCCCCCGACTGGTGAACGAGTCCGCCCCCCAGAGCCATGCCACAGAGACACACGAGGAGACGCCCCATGAAATTTGACACCATAGTGATTGGCGGCGGCATGGCGGGCCTCTCGGCGGCCCTGCGCCTGGCCGAGGCGGGCCAGAAGACCCTGCTGATGGCCTCCGGTCAGAGCGCCCTGCACTTTTCCTCCGGCTCGGTGGATCTGCTGGAGAGCGAGGGAGATCCCCGCGCCGCCCTGCCCGCCTTCATGGCTGCCAACCCCGAGCACCCCTACAACAAGGTGGGGATGACCCATATCGAGGCGAGCCTTGCCGATCTGCAGCACCACTGCGCAGAAGAGGGGTTGTCGCTGTTTCGCCAGGAGCACAACCACCAGCGCCTGACCCCCATCGGCACCCTGAAATCCACCTGGATCTCCCCCGAGACTTGCGCCTGCGTCACCGACGCCCCCGTGCCGGATACCCTGCTGCTGGCCACCCTGGAGGGTTTTCGCGACTTTCACCCACGGCTTGCGGCAGCAAATCTCGCGACCCACCCCCGCTTCGCCCACTGCCGTATCCTGACCGGTGACATTCGCATTCCCCAGCTGGCCGAGTTCAGCCGCAATCCCCACGAGTTTCGCTCCGCCGACATCGCCCGCTTGTTTGACAAGCAGGGGGGCGGCAACCACTCCCTGATGGCGGATCTGGCTCGCGAGATCAGCCGCATGGTGATGGAGTGCGGCGAACCCGGCTGTCGCCATATCGTGTTGCCCGCCTGCCTCTCGCTCGGACTGGTCGGCCCGCGCCTGGGGGATCTGGAAACGCGCACCGGCTGCACCATCCGGGAGGTCGCCACCATGCCGCCATCGCTTATCGGCATGCGGATGCAGGAAGCCCTCAAACGTCGTTTCATCGCTCTTGGCGGCACCTTCCTCACCAGCGAACGGGTGCTGGGCGCCCGCTACGAAGGCAACCGTGTCGTCGGCGTGCACAGCCAGAATGGCGACGATCAGCTGTTCGAGGCGGACCACTTCGTGCTCGCCTCCGGCAGCTTCTTCAGCCGCGGGCTGGAGTCGCGCCTGCGCGGCATTCGCGAACCCATCTTCGATGCCGACGTCTTGAGCCTCGAAGAGCGCGATGCCTGGGCCGGTCGCCGGCTGTTCGACCACCATCCCTTCATGGGCTTCGGGGTCAAGACCGACGACAAGCTCAGAGTGCTGCGCGGGGGCAAGCCGCTTGCCAACCTCTATGGGGCGGGCAGCGTACTGGCCCACTATGACCCCATAAAAGAGGGGTCAGGTTCAGGTGTCGCGGTTGCCACCGGCTGGCAGGCCGCCGGCCACATTTTGAGTTCAGCCCAATGATGATTTCGCCCCATATCCCGTGCCTTCAAACTCGACGGGAGGAGAACTGACATGCTACTGGATCACGCCAACCAAACTTTCGATCAGTGCATCAAATGCACCGTCTGCACCGCCTACTGTCCGGTGGCCAAGGCCAATCCCGCCTACCCGGGCCCCAAGCAGGCAGGGCCGGACGGGGAGCGGCTGCGCATCAAGAGCCCCGAGCTCTTTGACAGCGCCCTCAAGTACTGCACCAACTGCAAGCGCTGCGAGGTGGCCTGCCCGAGCGGGGTGCGCATCGGCGACATCATCGCCAAGGCCAAGCACCAGTACAGCGGCTTCAAACCCGGGATCCGCGAATTCGTGCTCTCCCACACGGATCTCATGGGCAGCATGTCCACCCTGATGGCCCCGGTCGTCAACTTCACTACCGGCCTCAAGCCGATGAAGCTGGTGCTGGACAAGGCGCTCGGGGTCTCCTCCCACCGGAACCTGCCCAAGTACTCCCAGGGCACCTTCCGCGGCTGGTACAAGAAGCAGAAGGAGACCCAAGCCAGCTTTGCGCGCCAGGTCGCCTACTTCCACGGCTGCTACGTCAACTACAACCACCCTCAGCTCGGCAAGGAGCTGGTGCAGGTGCTCAACGCCATGAAGATCGGCGTGCAGCTGCTCGAGCGGGAGAAGTGCTGCGGCGTGCCGCTGATAGCCAACGGCTTCATGGACAAGGCCAAACAGCAGGCGGCCTTCAACATCCAGCAGCTGGAAAACAGCCTGCTTGGCAACGAGATGCCGCTGCTCACCACCTCCTCCACCTGCGGCTTCACCTTGCGGGACGAATACCCCCACCTGCTGGAGCAGGACAACCACAAGGTGCGCGATCGCATCTCCCTGGTGACCCGCTTTTTGTGGAACGAGTTCTACAAGGGCAACAAGCCGGCCATGAAGCCGCTCGGGCTGCACATCGCCTACCACACCCCCTGCCACATGGAGAAGATGGGGGGCGTCATCTACACACTCGAATTGCTGCGCGCCATCCCGGGGGTCAAGGTGACCGTGCTGGAGTCCCAGTGCTGCGGCATCGCCGGCACCTACGGCTTCAAGTCGGAGAACTACGAGACCAGCCAGACCATAGGCGAGGGGCTGTTTGATCAGATAAACCGCCTCAAGCCCGATCTCGTCATCACCGACTGCGAGACCTGCAAGTGGCAGATCGAGATGAGCACGGCGTTCCCCTGTGAACACCCTATCCACCTGCTGGCCAGAGCCCTGGCTTGATCCCCTTGCCACGCCCGGCCAGACGACCCGCTCGGCAAAGGGGCCGATAAGCCAACACCAGATGGAAAAAGAGCCGGCAAGCGCCGGCTCTTTTCATTCACATCCGCCCCATCAGGGGTGCTGGACGATCAGGCTGTGCTGATCCAGCATGGATTGCAGTATGTCGTGGGACGAGGTGCCGCTCAGGCTCCAGCCGCTCAGATCCACGTCCTTCAGGGTGATCTGCTGGGTGACATGGCCATCCCCCGCCGGTGACACCGACAGGTTCACGTCGCTCAGGCCGTGACCCACGCTGGTCACCGACGCCTGCAGATGGCCAAGCAGGCTATCCACGCTGTTGCCAGTCACCCCCTTGAGCAGGTCGGCCAGATCGATCCTGTCCCCCTCCTGGGGACGGAAGTCGGTGATGGTGTCGATGGCAGGCTGCGCCGTCGTCCCCTCGTCACCACTGCCCCACACGAAGA
Source organism: Aeromonas sp. FDAARGOS 1415 (assembly GCF_019048365.1). Taxonomy (NCBI): domain Bacteria; kingdom Pseudomonadati; phylum Pseudomonadota; class Gammaproteobacteria; order Aeromonadales; family Aeromonadaceae; genus Aeromonas; species Aeromonas sp. FDAARGOS 1415. The sequence goes on from NZ_CP077363.1 coordinate 3,769,282, forward strand.
GATCGCTGCCGGCGCCACCGCTCAGGATGTCGTTGCCCTGACCCCCCCGCAGCACATCATCCCCCATGCCGCCCAGGAGGCGGTCATTGCCGGTGGAGCCGAACAACCAGTCTCCCTGATCCGAGCCCAGCAGATCGTGGCCGCTCTGGCTGTGGATGGTGATGGTCTCCGTGGCCGAGCTCAGAGTGCTGCCACCCAGGCTGGATTCGGCGCTCAGGGTGAGGGCATGATCCCCCGCCGGCAGATCCTTGACGTAGATGGGAACGGACTGGTCCATGGGCAGCAGCCAGTCGTTGCCATCCGCATGGCCGACACTCTGGCCGTGCTCGTCCACCACCTGGGCACCACCCAGATTCTGGATACGCACCGACAGCTCGCCGGTTGCCGGATTGACCACGCTGGCACTGAGGTTGAGCGGCACCCAGGCCCCTTGCAGCGCAAGGATATCGTGGGTGCCGACCCCCAGCTGGGGATCGTCCGGCTCGGCCGTCACCTGGATGGCGATCTGGGCGCTGTCGGTCAGGACGCCACCGGCGCCGGTGTTGCCCAGATCCGAGGTGGTGATGCTCAGGTTGTCCTGACCCCAGAAGTCCCTGGCCGGTTCGTAATGCAGGTTGCCGGCCAGCAGGCTGTTGAGATCATCGAGCGATCCCACCAGAGTCATCACGCCGGTCCCCGCCCCCTGCACCGAGACGGCGCCCGCCGCCCCCAGCAGGGTCAGCACACCGTGCTCCACCCGCAGCATCATGGAGATGGGCGCACTGCCCGCATCCACGTCCTTCACGCTGATCCCGGTGAGCGACAGGGAGCCATCCTCTTTCACCTGCTGGGTGCCCGGTACCTGGGTGACAGGGGCATCGTTGACCGGCGCGACCTCGATGGGCAACACGTCGGTGTCGCTCAGGGGGCCACCGCTGCCGGTGCTGCCAAGATCATTGGTCACCATGGTCAGGGCATCCTGGCCATTGAAATCCTGCTCACCCTGATAGGTCACGCCGCCAGAGAGCAAGGCATTGATGGCGTCCTGGGAACCGCTCAGCACCAGGGTGTTGCTGCCGCTGCCGCTCACCGTCACGCCGCTGCCCGCCGCCAGCTCCAGGGTGCCGTGCAGCACGGAGAGGGTCACCGAGAGGGGACTGGTGCCCGCATCCACATCGCTCACCTGCAGCCCGTGAATGGTGAAGGGCTGGTCTTCCTGCACCACCTGGGGCGTCGTCGGCAGCTGGTTGACGGGGGCATCGTTGACCGGTTGTACCTCAATGGGCAGCACGTCGGTGTCACTCAGGGCGCCACCGCTGCCGGTATTGCCCCGATCGTCCGTCACCATGGTCAAGGCGTCATTGCCGTGGAAGTCCGGGTTGCCCTGATAGGTGACCCCGCCCGAGAGCAGGGCATTGAGATCCGCCAGGGTGCCGGTCAGCACCACATCGCCGGTGCCGTTGCCGGTCAGGGTCACGCCGCTCCCGTCCGGCAGGGTCAGGGTGCCGTGCTCTACCGACAGGCGCACTTCCATGATGCCGTTGCCCGCATCCACGTCCTTGACCTGCAGACCCTGGATGACGAAGGGCTCGTCCTCCTGGGCCACCTGGGGATCCCCGGGCAGCACGTTGACGGGGGCATCGTTGACCGGGCTTACATCGAGATGGATGGTGCCGTTCACTTCGGGGCCGAGGGCGCCGTTGTCCAGGCTCTGGGCCGTCACCTTGATCGCCATGGCGCCGTTGGCGTCATGGGTCACCAGCTCCACCCCGTCGAGCTTGCCCCCATCCGTGGTGACCTGCCAGCGGCCGCCCCCCAGATCCACCACGGTACCGCGGACCCCGCTCGGCAAGCGGATTTCTGCCCCGTCCGGCACCCCTTCCAGGGTGACGCGCACCTGCTCGGGCCCGTTCTCCTGCACATTGCCGGCGCTGCCACCGGTGGCATGGGTGTCCCGGGTCTCTACCCCCAGGTGCAGGGTGATCACGTCCCCTTCGGTGCCGCTCGCCTGATCCTGCATGTCGGTGATGACCGCATCCCCCACCGGATTGACGGTGACGGTGAAGCCCGCACTGGTTTCAAGGGGCAGGGTCAGCCCCTTGTCCAGGGTGAAGGCGCTCAGGGTCAGATCCACGGTGCCGCTGAAGTCCGCAGGCGGGATCAGGGTCAGGGTGGAGAAGTCGGTGCCCACAGGCACCTGCCACACCCCGCCACCATTGTTCACCGCCGGGGCGGACAGGGTGAAGCCATCCGGCACACCCTTGATCTGCAGCCCCACTATCTGCTCGGAGCCATCGTTGTCGATGAGGCTGGCCCCCAGCCCCCCCAGGCTCACGCTGCCATCTTCCTGGCCCGTGGCGTTCTGGACCGTGAGGTTGGCCGGATCGTTGACCGGCAGCACCTCGAAGCTCACGTTGCCGCCCCAGCTCCCCCGATCCGTGCCCGTGGTGGCGGTATCGAGGATCTCCACCGTCACCGCCAGCGGCACCTTGCCGCTGAAGTGCTCCTTGGGCACGAAGACCAGATCCTTGAGACCCGCCGGATCGTTCACCCTGAGGGTGGAGACCGGCTGGCCGTGCGTGTCGAGGAAGTGACCATACTGGGGATCCACGGTCACGACCACCCGCTCCACGGTCTCGAGACCGCCATCGGCCACCGAGGGGCTGATGTCGGCGAGTTTCACCGAGAGATCGAGGTGGATCTCGGTGTCTTCCAGGTTGTCAGGCTGGCCGTCGCCGTTCACATCCTTCACGTTCAGTTGCAGCTCGGGCAGGCCGTCCGCCCCGCCGTTGACGTCCACCTCCGGGGTGATGGAGAGGGTGACGTCCTTCTCCACCATCTTGGTGTCACCGCTCACGGTGTCGGTGTTGACCAGGCGCACATTGAAGTGCAGGCCGTCACCGGCATAGTCTTGCGGCAGGGTCAGGGTCAGGCGGTCGAGATCATCGAGGCCACCCGGCAGCTTGATGAGGTACTCGCCGTTAACGAAGTCGAAGGTGAGCCCCTGCACGTTGACGCCCGGGGGGAGACCAGTGATGACGATGCTGAGCTCGTCATCCCCGCTGTCCGCCGTGCCCAGGGTCACCATCTGCTTGAGCTGGCTGCCGAAGTTGACGCCGTGATCCTCCACCCCGGTGATGGGGGAACTGTTGTCAAAATCGACATCGGCGGCCACCTGGCCCGAGTGGGTCGCGCTATGGAAGTCGGCACTGGCGGTGATCTCCCGATAGGCCGGGGCGCTCACATCCCCCTCGTTGTTGTCGCCAAGGTCGATCACCCTGGCGCTCACCTTGAAGGTGACGGTGCCGGTGAAGCCATCCGGCGAGCGCAAGGCGTAGCTGCCGAGGGCGTCATGGGGCACGGTCCAGTTGCCCTGGCCGTCGTTGATCCCCCCCACCACCACGAAGCCGGGGGGCAGATCGCTGATCACCAGGTAGTCGATGACCTCATCACTGCTGGGGTCCAGATCCTCGAACACGAAGACGCCGTCCAGCGGGATGTCGTGCCCGTCCGGGCTCTCCAGCTGACCGGTCTGCACCAGGTTGCCATCGGGCTCCACCACCGCCTGGATATCCACATGCAGGGTGCCGTCGATCACCTTCTGGGCAGTGGCGCTGGAGTCCACGTCCACTTGTGTCACCGTGACATGGCTCTGGAGGGTGGTGTCCCTGTCGCTGTCCTCGGGCCCTCTCACCAACAGCTGGCCACCGCCGAGCAGGCTTTGCAGCTCGGCGTCGCTCAACTCCACGGCGCCGCCGCTCACGGTCAGCTGGGTCTCGACCCCGCCCACGCGGATCCAGACTTCATACCCGGGTTCGATACCGGACAGGCTGAGGTGGGTCACCTTCTCGGCGCCGTCGGTCAGGTCAGGCTGCCAGTCGAGGACGGTGAACTGATCCTCCAGGCCATGGCTGGTCTTGGCATAGTCGGTGGCGTCGATGGCCGGCTCCACCTTGATGGTGAGGGGCACGTCGAAACTCTTGTGATCGCCGTCGTTCTCGGTCACCACCACGTGGCCGACCAGGTGCAGATCGGCAGTGCTGTTGGGGGGCGGCTGGATCTGCAGGTTGCCAAGGCTGGTCACATCCACCTGATAGAGAGGATTGCCCTTGCCATCGAGCCCGGCGAAGGTCAGGGTCAGCTCCTTGCCACTGCCGTCGAATACCCTGGCCCCTTCCGGCAGCCCTTCCAGCACCAGGTTGAGGGTTTCCGAGTGATCGAGCGGGGTATCCGTCCACTCCCCCGAGGTGAGCTTGAAGTCCAGCGGTGCCCGGCCATCCTCCTGGATGGTGATGCTGTAGCCGTTGCCATCCTGGGTCCAGTCGGTGGTATTGAGATCGAAATGGGGTTCATCCACTACCCCCACCAGATCCACGTGCAGGCTCTGGCTGCCGGTCTCCTTCTCGTTCACCACAGTGTGGGTCTGGCCGCTGGCATCGGTCAGGATGGCGGTGTCCTTCACCACCCCCTTGATGGTGAGATCGAAATCGACGTTGCTGTTTTTGGGCGGCAGCAGCTTGAGGTCATTGATGCGGTCATAGGGCACCTCGTAGTAGCCGTTGGCATCCAGAGTGACCGCCACCCCGCCAAGCAGCAGGGTGGCACCGGCGGGCAGGCCGCTGATGCGCACGAACAGCTGCTCGGAGCCATCCGTGGTGTCTCCCAGATAGGCGAGCCCAATCTTGCTGCCCAGATCGATCAGGGTATCTTCCTTGCCCTGGATCTCGCGCACCGTCAGCTTGGCGTCGTCCGCCAGAGGGTTTACGTTGACAATCACCTCCAGCGGATCGCCGAGGGCCGTCTCCTTGCCGGTCACCACCGGGGTCTTCTCCGTGCTCACCGGGGTCACAATGAGCTTGATGTCACCGCTGTAGTCCTTGCCGGGCACCACGGTCACCTTGTTGATGTCGCCACCGGCCACCGTATAGAGGCCGTTCGCCCCCGGAGTGAGCACCTTGCCATTCAGGGTCAGCGTGCCCTGGCCGGAGGCCCACTCTATCTGGTAGCTCAGGGTCTCGGAGCCGTCCGTATCGGTGAGACCCGCCTTGACGTTGAGGGCGATGCCGCTGCTGTCCTCGTCCGTGGTGTAGTGCTGGTGCGTGCTGCCCGCATCCCACAGGGGTTTGTCGGCAATGCCCTGCACCGTGATGTCCAGATTGCCGGTCAGCACCGGGGGCTTGCTCCCTTCGGTGACCCCCACCTGCAACTGCACCGGGAAGCGCAGCGCAGCACCTCCGTTGTTGTAGCTCGAGTAGTCGTGGTTCGGCACAAAGGTGACACCGGTGAGCTGGAACTTGTCATCGGTGGTGGCCACCGCCACCATGGCCGCGGGCGGCACCTCATACCAGGTCTTGCCCCCCTGGGTGATGGTGGTCAGTGCGACGCCGTTGAAATAGAAGGTGCCCTGGGCGTTGGCTGGCGCCTGGATAAGCAACTGCTCCACGTGCTCGCCCCGATCGAAATCCCCCACATCCAGGTTAATGGTGATGGGGATCCCCTGGCCCGGATCGCTCGCCCCCGCATCCTCCTGGCCGGTGACTGCGCTCACGGTGAGCTTGCCCGCCTCGTCCCTGATGGTCAGGGTCAGAAGACCGTCGTCGGTATCTCCGTCGCCATCCACCAGGTGGAAGCCTATCTGCTGTACCAGGGTGCTGTTGCTGTGATCGATGCCTGATTTGGCGGTGAAGCTGTAGTCACCCTCGGCATTGATCACCAGGGTGCCGATGATCTGCCCCGTGCCATCTGTCACCGAGATGGTGGTGTTGCCTGTGGCGGCGATGGGGTGCTCGGTGCCATTGATGGTCACCGCTCTCACCACCGCATCATCCGCCCCCTCGCTGGCAGTGGCCAGCAGATCGCCGGTCACTTTCGCCCCTTCATTCAGGGTCTTGCTCGCGTCCACGGCCACCGGCACGTCGTCCTGCACGCTCACATGACCGATCACTTCGGCGCTCAGATCCCCGTCACTGTCCCGTGCCTGCAATGGCAGCTGGATATCCAGCAGATCCTTGCCCTGGACGCTGTGATCCAGGTTGCCGGTCAGCTCGAAGGTGTAGCGGCCGGACACATCCAGGGTCAGCTTGAAGATGAGCTTGCCTGCGCTGTCCTTGCCCAGGTAGACACCCGGCTGGCTGTCTGCGCCCAGGGTGACCACCTTGCCCCCCGACGTCAGGGTATTGAGGGCGTTGAAGCGGGCCACATCCAGTTGCAGGGAAACCACCCGGTCGCTCCCGGCGGCGATCGTCACCTGGCCGATGGCAATCTCTCCCGTACCTGACGGGCTGGTGCCCCCATGCTGGCCACTGCCCCCGTTGAGGTCCGACTCCTTGACGGTCACCCCCTCGATGGCGGTGATCACGGGATCCGCCGCATCGGTGATCACCGCCGTGGTGCTGCCGGTGATCACGCTGCCATCGCTGTCGGTCACCTTCACCGGCAGGCTCAGGTTGAGCTTGTCATCCGCCCCGTGATCCAGGTTGGTGTGCACCGTCACCTGGTAATCGAGGGTTGCCTGGGTATGGGCTTCGATGCGCCCCGGCACGCTCGGCAGGGTCACCGTCAGCACCAGGGTGCCGCTCGCAGTCACTGCCTGGAAGCTGTGGCCCTTGCTGCCCGCCACCTCTTGCCAGGTGAGGGTCTCCCCGTTGTGGGTGATGGCCTTGCCGCTCCCATCCACCACCTGGCCCGAGAGGGTCAGCCGCACATCCACCACGGGATCGGAGTCCGCCGTGATGGTCAGGGTGCCGGTGGCGTGCTGATCGTCCGCGGTCTGGTTGCTGGCGGCGCCATCGAAGCGACCTTCACTGACGCTCACGCCGGTCAGGGTGAGGGTCGGGTTGGCCCCTTCCGAAATGCGGATGCTGAGGGTGCCCGTGGTGCTGTCGTTGTTGCCCGCCCCCTTGTCGCTGTCGACGATGTTGAGCTTGAACGGCAGGTCGATGGCGTTGCCGCCGCTCTGGTGAACCCCCTCGAACAGGGTCACCTTGTAGTCAAAGCCGTTGCTGGCGGCGTTGTCGAGCGTGCCCACCAGTTCGACCTGGAGCACCTCGATGCGCTGGCCACCCACCTCCACATACCCCTTGAGCACCTGGCTGCCCGGGATACCGGGATCCCCGTCCACCAGTTCGTATTTGACGCTTTGGCCCAACGCGGTCAGCGCAGGTTGCTCGCTGATGTCGGCAAACGACACCTCGCTCACCCGATCCGAACCCGCATTGACCTGGAAATGGCCAGTGCCGGTCAGGGTGTTGTGGCCGTCGAGCCCACGCTCATCCAGGCTCACTCCGCTGCCCGCCACGAAGTGCGGCGCATGGCCATCCTTGATGGTGAGCGGCAAGTCGGTGGAGACCCTGTCCCCATCCTTGTCGGTCAGGGTGACGGTGAGCGGCAGGTCGAGGGACTCGCTCCCCTGGTGATCCAGCTCGGCCCCCAGGGTCACCCTGGCCGTGACGCTCCAGTTGCCGTTGCTCTCAACCAAATCCAGCTCGGCACGCAGTACCTCGCGGCCATCCGCACTGGTCCCCACCAGATCCCCGTTGGCATCCAGGGTGAAGGTCACCGGGCTGCCGTGGCTGCTGTACTTGCCATCCAGGCTGCCTTGTATGGCCGCGATATCGAATGTGAGGCTGCCTTGATCCAATGCATCCGCGCCATGGCTCACGGTAAAGCTCATGGTGCTCACCACGGCGGCATCCCCCTGGTTCGCCTCCGTCATCTCGGTGCCGGTCACGGCGCTGATGACTGGATTGGCCCCGTCGCCGATGGCCACGGTCAGGGTGGAAGAAACGGTGTCCCCGTCGCTGTCCGTCAGGGTGAAGCCCGCCTTCAGCAGGCAGTCAGCGCCCCCCTGATCCAGCGGCTGGTTGAGGGTGAAAACATAGTGCCCCTGCGGATCCAGCGTCAGGGTAAAGACATTCTGGCCGTTGACGGTGCCGCTGATGCTGTTGCCGCCGATGGTGATGACCACAGGTGCGCCGCCGCTGGTGAGCCCCTGCAGGCCGGGCTGGCTGGCATCGAACGCGATGTTGACCAGGGGGTCGGCGCCTGCGGTGATATCGAGATCGCCGGAGAGGGTCTGGGCCGCGCTCCAGTCGCTGTCCTCCACCAGGGTGAGGGAGACGGGGTCGACCTGGGGCAGCACGCCATCGGTGATATGGATATTGAGGGTGCCCAGGTTGCTCTTGTCCCCGTCAAAGTCGGTGCCCTGTACCTGCAACCCCAGGTTGACGCTGTTGGTGCTGACCGGCTGATCCAGCACGCCGTCGAGCGCCACCTGGTACTTGCCATCCAGCCCCAGGGTCACGGTCAGAATGGTCTTGCCGCCCGCATCCAGCAGGGTGATGAGGTTGCCGTTGACCTGATAGCTGGTCGGCTGGCCACCGCTGGTGAGGTTATCCAGGGCGGGCTGGCTTGCCTCGAAGTTCAGCGACACCAGGCGATCGCTGCCCACGCTCACCGGCAACTGGCCATCCAGGGTCTGGCCAGAGGCCCCTTCCTGCAAGGTGACACCGCTGTCGATGCCGAGGTGGGGATCGGCGGCATCGGTCACATGAATGACGGTATCGCCTTTGCTGACGGTGCCATCGCTGTCCGTCACCTGCATCCCGACCTCGATATTGAGCCGATCGCCGGCGCCGTGATCCAGGTTGGTGTGGGTCACCACCTGATAATCGAACTCCACCTTGCTGTGCGCCGCGACGCTATCGGGCACATTGGGCAGGGTCACGCTCAGCACCAGGGTGCCGCTGGCTGTCAGGGCCTGGAAGGAATGGCCGTTGCTGCCCGGCACCTCTTGCCAGGTGAGGGGCTCGCCGTTGTGAGTGACGGGATTGCCGTTGACGTCCATCACCTGACCGCTCAGGACCAGGCGCACATCGACGATGGGGTCGGAATAGGCCTGCACCGTCACCTTGCCCGCGATGAGCTGATCGTCGGCGGTCGCGCCACTGGCGGCGCCATCGAAGCGCCCCTCGCCCAGGGTCACGCTGTCGATGGTCACCCCGTTGACGATAGGCCTGACCCCCTCGCTGATGGTGATGTCCAGGGTGCCCGTGGTGCTGTCGTTGTTGCCGCCCCCCTTGTCACTGTCGATGATGTCGAGTTTGAGGGGCAGGCTGGTGGCGCCATCACCGCCGTTTTGATGCACCCCCTGATAGAGGGTCACCTTGTAGTCGAACCTGTTGCTGACAGCGTTGTCGAGCGTGCCTACCAGCTCGACCTGGAGCACCTCGATGCGCTGGTCACCCACCTCCACATACCCCTTGAGCACCTGGCTGCCCGGGATACCGGGATCCCCGCTCACCAGCTCGTATTGCACCGACTGGCCGAGGGCGGTCAGGGGGGGTTGCTCGGAGGGATCGGCAAACGACACCTGACTCACCCGGTCCGACCCCGCCTCCAGCGTGAAATGACCCACCTCGGTCAGACTGTTGCTGCCATCGAGGCGACTCTCGCTCAGGTCTACCCCACTGCCCGCCACGAAGCCCGGCGCATGACCGTCCCTGACGGTCAGGGGTAAGGTGGTCGAGACCCTGTCTCCGTCCTTGTCCGTGAGGGTGACCCCGAGCGGCAGCTCGAGGGATTCGCTCCCCTGGTGATCCAGCTCGGCCCCCAGGGTCACCCTGGCGGTGACGCTCCAGTTGCCGTTGCTCTCCACCAAATCCAGCTCGGCCCGCAGCACCTCGCGGCCGTCCGCGCTGGTCCCCACCAGCTCGCCGTTGGCATCCAGGGTGAAGGTCACCGGGCTGCCGTGGCTGCTGTACTTGCCATCCAGGCTCTGCTGAATGGCGGCGATATCGAACCTGAGACTGCCTTGATCCAATGCATCCGAGCCATGGCTCACGGTAAAGCTCATGGTGCTCACCACGGCGGCATCCCCCTGGTTCGCCTCCGTCATCTCGGTGCCGGTCACGGCGCTGATGACTGGATTGGCCCCGTCGCCGATGGCCACGGTCAGGGTGGAAGAAACGGTGTCCCCGTCGCTGTCCGTCAGGGTGAAGCCCGCCTTCAGCAGGCAGTCAGCGCCCCCCTGATCCAGCGGCTGGTTGAGGGTGAAAACATAGTGCCCCTGCGGATCCAGCGTCAGGGTAAAGACATTCTGGCCGTTGACGGTGCCGCTGATGCTGTTGCCGCCGATGGTGATGACCACAGGTGCGCCGCCGCTGGTGAGCCCCTGCAGGCCGGGCTGGCTGGCATCGAACGCGATGTTGACCAGGGGGTCGGCGCCTGCGGTGATATCGAGATCGCCGGAGAGGGTCTGGGCCGCGCTCCAGTCGCTGTCCTCCACCAGGGTGAGGGAGACGGGGTCGACCTGGGGCAGCACGCCATCGGTGATATGGATATTGAGGGTGCCCAGGTTGCTCTTGTCCCCGTCAAAGTCGGTGCCCTGTACCTGCAACCCCAGGTTGACGCTGTTGGTGCTGACCGGCTGATCCAGCACGCCGTCGAGCACCACCTGGTACTTGCCATCCAGCCCCAGGGTCACGGTCAGAATGGTCTTGCCGTCCGCATCCAGCAGGGTGATGACGTTGCCGTTGACCTGATAGCTGGTCGGCTGGCCGCCGCTGGTGAGGTTATCCAGGGCGGGCTGGCTTGCCTCGAAGTTCAGAGACACCAGGCGATCGCTGCCCACAGTGACCGGCAACTGGCCATCCAGGGTCTGGCCAGAGGCCCCTTCCTGCAAGGTGACACCGCTGTCGATGCCAAGGCTGGGGTCCACACCGTCGTCGATGGAGACAACCAGATCGGCGCGGGTCTCATCCCCGTCTATCTCCCTGGCGGAAACGGTGAGCCCGAGGGAGAGCCTGTCGCTGCCCTGATGATCCAGGGGCCCGACAAGGGAGACGGTGACCTTGCCCTGGATGTCGCTGCCCGACTGGGCTGCGCCGAGCTCGGCCTTGAGCACCTCGACCCGCTTGCCATTGCCATCCAGGTAGTAGCCCGTCAGCAGGCGATCGCCGCTGAATTCGAAGCTGAGCAGGTGGCCGTCGCTGGCAAGACCGCTGCCGTTGAGGCGAACGAGGGTATTGGCCTGATCGGCGAAGGCGAGGGAGTCCGCCAGCAGGGGATCGGACTGATGACCCACGACGAACTGGCTCTCGCCCACCACCGCCGCCGGATGGGTGAAATCATCTTCCACAAGGCTGATGGGGGCGATGGTGAAGTCCGGGGGTGTGCTGTCTACCAGGTTGACGGTGAGATGGGCGCTCACCAGATCCCCGTCGCTGTCGCGGTACTCCAGGTTGAAAGGCAGGCTCAGGCTCTCCTGGCCGTGATCCAGGCTCTGGTGCCAGACGATGCGATAGCTGCCGTCGTTGGCCAGGGTCAGGGTAAAGATGGAGTGGCCGCCGGCGCTGGCGGTAAGGGTCTGGCCGCTGACCTGGTAGGCGAGCGCCGTCCCGTGGCTGGTCAGGCCGAGCTGATTGAGGGCGCTCTGATCGGCCCCGAAGCTCACCTGCAGGCTGCCATCGAGCCCGGCCCCGGTGTGCAGGGATCCGGTGGCGCTCACCGGCCCCCCGGCCAGATCCGCCTCCGACAGGGTCAGGGTATCGCTCTGTCCGATGAGAGGGGCCCCGTCAATCACCCGGTTGCCCGCCAGATCCGTCACCTCGGCGCGCACCTCATAGGGGCCCTGGATGCCGGTGAGATCCAGGCCATCCAGCTGCCAGCGACCGTCGCTGCCCACCAGGGCGCTGCCGCTGTAGAGGGCCTCGCCATTCTGGCCGATAAGGGTGATGGTGACCCGCTGCCCCGCCTCCACGTCCGTGGTCGTGCCGCTCAGGGTGACCTGGTCATGGCCGAGAATGCGGCTGGTGTCGAGATCGTCGATGTCGATGGCAGCCCGGGTATCCACCGTCACCGTCAGGGTGTCGCTCGCCCGGTTGCCCGCAATGTCCACCGCCTCGACACGAAAATCATGGGCGCCGTCCGCCAGGGTATCGGGGATCTGATATTGCCAGTTGCCGTTGCCATCCACGGTGAGCACGGCCATCACCTTGCCCTCCAGGGTCAGGGTAACGGTAGCGCCCGGCTCCCCCTTCCCTTGCAGAAGTGGTGTGGTGTCGCGGGTCAGATCATCGGTCTGGCTGGTGCCGGTGTCGCTCTCGTCCGCCAGATCCAGGGTGATGGTGGTGATGGTGTCGAGCAGGGTCTCGCCGGTGTCGCTGGCCCGGTTGCCGGCGGCATCCCGGGTATCCGCCTGGATGTTGAGGGGGCCGTCCACCAGCTTGCCGGTGACATCCCCGAAGTTCGCCTCCCAGACGAAGCCGGGTAACACCACTGTGGTGGTGGTCAGGCGATGGCCCTCCTGATCCGTCAGGGTAACGGTCACCGTCTGGCCTACCTCGACGTCCCGAACGAACCCGCGAATGATGACGCCGGTCGCCTCGTCGGCATTGATGATGTTGTCGTCGGTCTGGGGCTCGGTGATGGTGATATGGGCCTGCTGATCCTGATCTTCCACATAGGGGGTTTCACTGCCCCGGGCGACACCCTGGTGATCCGTGTCGAAGCCCGCCTCGGACAGGGTCGCATCATTGGTGCGATCCACCACCACAAAGCCCCCGGCGCTGGAGCCGGCCACGCCACCGACGTTGCCGGTGGCGGCATTGCCCGCCGCCGTCTCTTCAAACTGGGCGGTCGGGTCAACCCCCTGGCGGATAGCCTCCTGCAAGCTGGCAAGCTCGGGATCCGCCGCCAGAGGCTCGGGCGATGCCTCCGGCCGGGCAGGCCCGGAGGGCTCGCCGCCAGTATCGACCAGTTCCACATGTCCGTCGGATCCGCTGACCAGGCGCATTCCCGGCTCCAGTTGCATACCAGGGGTGGCGGGGCGAAGGGCGCCCTCGGCATCCATCACAAACACAGTGCCTTCCACCTTGGCAATAAGAGTCGGTTTCTCGATTCGCAGCTCGGCCATACATCCTCCAACGGGTAAATACAGACTTCCCAGCGCATGAAGCTTAATAAGGAAAGTCGCCGTGACAGGCGGCTATTTTACCGCCAACAACCCAGCGCAACACTTCGTCATTTTCGATAATATCGAAAGAAAATGCGGCAAACCCTCCAATTAATTGCACTTAAATACTTAAAAATTGATTTAACGCAGACATAAAAGCGCTTTCACAGCCGTTTCAGACAAACATCCGGTTCTTCTGGCTCCCGAGAACGCGACAGTTTCTGGCCCCCCCCTATTTTCCGACCCGCCTCACTATTTCAGCAGGCAGAATCCCCCTGGCCAGCACAGGCAAAATCGTGCATGTGTATTCACGCGTTCACTCCCTCCTCCCGGGCCGAGCAGATGCTAGCCCCTCCCTGCACGCCCACTTCGCCTTGCGGTACATCCTGGGGTGGTACACTCCAGCGCTCCTGCCTGCGGAAAAAGCGAGGCAGCAACCCCCAGATGACACTCGATAATTCAACCTGGATCCCACTTTTGGGATCCTCCCCCCATGGCAATTGATCTAGCGCAATTCCCGTCGGGATAAATCATTATCCATTTTACCCATTTGGTATTATTCCCTCGATCAATTGCATAAATTCCAATCTATATGCAGCCATAACAATTAATCGGCCTGCCATGCCCGTCGATGATGAGCACAGATGTCCACACCGAGATGGAACGGTCAGGCCAGAGATGGACTTTTTATCTGGGAGTGATGACTGTGGGTTCATATGACAAGCTATTTCGGCCAGGCTTCGCCGCCCTGCTGCTGACCGCCCTGCTCGGTGCAGGCAATCTGGCGCAGGCAGAGGAGGCCGCCCCCAAGGGCAAGGTAGAGGCGCGCAGCGAGCTGTTCGCCAAGGATCACGCCGATCAGTTCAGCAGCTGGAAGGCCACCGGCGAGAGTCGCGAGCGCACCGATGCCCTGGCGGAAGATCCGCAGATGGTGGTGCTCTGGGGCGGCTATGCCTTCGCCAAGGATTACAACAAACCGCGCGGTCACTTCTATGCGCTGACCGACGTGCGCGAGACCCTGCGCACCGGCGCCCCCAAGAGCGCCGAAGATGGTCCCCTGCCCATGGCCTGCTGGAGCTGCAAAGGCCCGGATGTGGCCCGCGTCATCGACGAGAAGGGTGAGGATGGCTACTTCAAGGGGATGTGGGCCAAGGGTGGTCCCGAGATCGTCAACACCATCGGCTGCGCCGACTGCCACGACACCGCGTCGAAAGAGTTCAAGGAGGGCAAGCCCGCCCTGCACCTCTCCCGTCCCTACGCCGATCGGGCCATGACCGCCATCGGCAAGCCGTTCAAGGAGCAGGGCCGGTTCGATCAGCAGTCCCAGGTGTGCGGCCAGTGCCACGTGGAGTACTACTTCACCGGCCCGACCAAGGCGGTGAAATTCCCCTGGGACAAGGGCACCACAGTGGAGCAGATGGAGCAGTATTACGATGACATCGGCTTTGCCGACTGGACCCATGCCCTCTCCAGGACCCCCATGCTCAAAGCCCAGCACCCCGAGTACGAGACCTGGCGCGCCGGCATTCACGGCCAGAACAACGTCGCCTGCGTCGACTGCCACATGCCCAAGGTGCAGAACGAACAGGGCAAGGTCTACACGGACCACAAGGTAGGCAACCCCTTCGATCGCTTCGACCAGACCTGCCGCAACTGCCACACCCAGAGCAAAGAGATGCTGCAAGGGGTGGTCAAGCAGCGCAAGGATGCCGTCACCGAAATCAAGCTCAAAGTCGAGAAGCAGCTGGTGCACGCCCACTTCGAGGCCAAGGCTGCCTGGGATGCCGGTGCCACCGAGGCCGAAATGAAGGACATTCTGCAGGACATCCGTCACGCCCAGTGGCGCTGGGACTTCTCCATCGCCTCCCACGGGGTGCAGATGCACGCCCCGGAAGTGGCGCTGCGCATGCTGGGAACCGCCCTGGACAAGGCCGCCGACGCCCGCACCAAGCTGGCACGCCTGCTGGCTGCCAAGGGGATCAGCCACGAGATCGCCATCCCTGACATCTCCACCAAGGAGAAAGCCCAGGCCGCCCTTGGCATGGACATGAAGCAGATGAACGGCGACAAGGCCCAGTTCCTCAAGACCACAGTCCCCGCCTGGGATGCCGAGGCCAAAGCGGCCGGACGGCTGGCACAGTAATGGCGCCTGCGAGCCCGGCCTGGCCGGGCTCGCAATGGATGGAGGCTTCCTATGGGTGATTTAACGATGGATTTCTTACGACTGATGCTGATGGCGGCCATGCTGCTCACCAGCCTGCAGGGCCAGGCCACCGAGCAGACAACCGCTCCCGCCGCCGTGCCCCCCACCCACGCGGTGGAATTCTTGCGCAGCGCCGACAAGGCCTGCACCGACTGCCACAAGGATCAGGACGACGTCATGCACGGCAAGCATGGCCAGGCGACCAATCCCAACAACCTCAAACCGGTGACCTGCACCAACTGCCACGGTCAGCCCTCCCCCCAGCACCGGGAAGGGGTCAAGGACGTGATGCGCTTTAGCAACAGCTTCAGCGACAAGAAGAGCACAGAGGCCTACCCCATCGTGGAGCAGAACAGCGTCTGCATGAGCTGCCACGAGCCCAAGCCCCTGCGCGAGGCGCTCTGGGCCCACGATGTGCACGCCACCAAGCTCACCTGCACCAGCTGCCACGCCCTGCACCCGGCCAAGGAGCCCATGGTCGCTATTCCAGAGAAGTCCCGCATCAAGCTCTGCGTCGACTGCCACAGCAAGCAGCACCAGGCCAAGGCGGCCAACCAGACGGCCAGCCTGGGCAAGGAGGCGCCATGAGCTGCTCTCGCCGTCAATTCATGGCGGGGATGAGCGCCGGGGCCCTCATCATGATGACGGGCCCCGTGCGAGCAGGCGCAGCCACCCTCGCCCACAGCCAGACCATCGACGGGGTGCGCTTTGGCATGCTCCACGACGAGCGGGCCTGCATCGGCTGCACCGCCTGCATGGATGCCTGCCGGGAAGTGAATCAGGTGCCGGAAGGGGTCTCGCGCCTCGAGATCCTCCGCTCCGGCCCCGTCGGCGAATATCCCGACGCCGAGTACCACTTCTTTCGCAAGTCCTGCCAGCACTGTGACAACGCCCCCTGCGTCCACGTCTGTCCGACCGGTGCCTCCCATATCCGCACCGAGGATGGCATCGTCGATGTGGACCCGGATCTCTGCGTCGGCTGCATGTATTGCCTGGCCGCCTGCCCCTATCAGGTGCGCTTTATCAACCCTGTGACCAAGGTTGCCGACAAGTGCGACTTTTGCCGCAAGACCAATCTGGCCCAGGGCAAGGAGCCGGCGTGCGTGGTCTCCTGCCCCACCAAGGCGCTGGTGTTCGGCAATCTGGATGACCCGGACAGCCCCATCGCCAAGCGGCTGGTGAAGGAGACCACCTATCGCTACAAGCAGGCGCTCGGCACCTCGCCCAAGATGTACCGCGTGCCCAAAGGGGAGATAAAGTCATGACGATGCAAGAGGCATTTCACTTCCCCTCGCTGGTGTGGGACTGGCCGATCGCGATCTACCTGTTCCTGCTCGGCATCTCCGCCGGGGCCACCACCCTCTCGGTGCTGTTGCGCCGCAAAGGGGCAGGCAGCGAGAGCGGCATCATCAAGGCGACCGCCATCCTGGCGCCCGCGAGCGTGATCCTGGGGTTACTCATCCTCATCTTCCATCTGGCCCGTCCCTGGACCTTCTGGAAGCTGATGTTCCACTACCAGTTCGACTCCGTGATGTCCATGGGGGTCATGCTGTTCCAGCTCTACATGGCGGTGCTGTTCGCCTGGCTGGCAGTGGTGTTCAGAAGCGAGATCGAGACCCTGCGCAGCCGCTTCCTCAAAGAGAAGTTCGCCTTTGTGGATGGGCTGATCGCCTGGCTTGCCCGCGTTGAACAGATGCTGGCACCGCTCTTGTTGCTGCTCGCCGTGCTGCTGGGAGCCTATACCGGCTTCCTGCTCTCGGCGCTCAAGACCTATCCGCTCCTGAACAACCCGGTACTGCCGGTGCTGTTCCTGGTCTCCGGCGTCAGCTCCGGCATCGCCTCCACCATCTTGCTGGCAGTGACCCTGTTCAGGGAGAACCACCACAGCCAGGGGGTCAGCTTTGTCCACCGCTTCGAACGGCCGGTGCTGGCGGTGGAGGTGCTGCTGCTGGTCTGCTTCTTCACCGGCCTCTACTTCGGTGGCGGCCAGAAAGAGGTGGCCATGTGGGCCGCCATCGGCAGCGGTTTCTGGGCCCAGGTGTTCTGGGTGGGGGTGGTGGGCATCGGCATGCTGCTGCCCCAGCTGATCGCCCTCTTGACCCCGGCTCCCCTGCAGGAGAGAAACGGCCATCTGGTGCTGGTCTGCAGCCTGACCCTGGTGGGGATACTGCTGCTGCGCTACTTCGTGCTCTACGCCGGTCAAATGACAGTCGTATAACGGTATGATCACCAGCGCCAGCCACCTTCGGGTGACTGGCGCTTATTTGTTGCGATTGGTTGTTACCAGGAATGTGGATGTTATCCCCCAGCGCCGGTACGGTGCAGACGCTGCGGCATAACATAGACGAATGATTGACTGGAGGTTGTGTGCTGGCGGAGTTCGGCTATCTCTCACTGCTGCTGGCGACCGGGCTCGCCCTGGTGCAAGGGCTGCTGCCCTGGCTGGGGCTGCGGTTCGCCTCCCCGGCCTTGCTGGACTGTGCCAGGCCGCTGGCGCTGCTCAATGCCGCCCTGCTCGGTGCCGCCCTGGTGCTGCTCGGGATCTGCTTCGCCCAGAATGACTTCACCCTGGTCTATGTGGCCCAGCACGCCAACAGCGCCCTGCCCCTGGGGTTCAAACTGGCGGCGGTGTGGGGGGGGCACGAGGGCTCCATGCTCTTCTTCGTCTTCGCGCTGGCCCTCTGGGGCGCCCTGGTGGCCCTTTGCTCGGCGCGGGTCGACTCGCTGATCCTGGTGCGGGTACTCGCCATCATGGGGCTGATCGTCGGGCTGTTCGGCCTCTATACCCTGATCTTCTCCAGCCCGTTTGACAGGCAGTTCCCGGGGCCGCTGGAGGGGCGCGATCTCAACCCCATGCTGCAGGACATCGGACTCATCCTCCACCCGCCCCTGCTCTATCTCGGCTACGTCGGCTTTGCAGTCAACTTCGCCTTCGCCATGGCGGCGCTGCATTCGGGCCGGCTCGACGGTGCCGTGGCCCACTGGAGCCGCCCCTGGGCACTCGGCTCCTGGGTGTTTCTCACCGCCGGCATCGTGCTGGGCTCCTGGTGGGCCTACTACGAGCTCGGCTGGGGCGGCTGGTGGTTCTGGGATCCGGTGGAAAATGCCTCCCTCTTACCCTGGCTGCTCGGCACCGCCCTGCTCCACGCCCTGGTGGTGTGCGAGAAGCGCGGCGCCTACGGCCACGCCGTGCTGCTGCTCTCCATCTTCACCTTCTCCTTGAGCCTGCTCGGCACCTTCGTGGTGCGCTCCGGCGTGATCACCTCGGTGCATGCCTTCGCGGTGGATCCGGATCGCGGCCTCACCCTCTTGCTGCTGCTCGGCCTGCTGCTGACCTTCGCTCTCACTCTTTTTGCCCTGCGGGCCGACACCCGCGCCCCCTACGCCCGCTTCGGTTTCTGGTCGAAAGAGGGGCTGCTCGGGGCCACCATCTTGCTGCTCTGCGTGGCCTGTGCCAGCGTGCTGCTCGGCACCTTCTACCCCATGGTGTTCCAGTCGCTCCATCTGGGATCCCTCTCCGTGGGTGCCCCCTACTTCAACACCCTCTTCGTGCCCCTGGCCCTGGTGCTGATGGCGCTGATGACCCAGATCCCCCGTCTGCGCTGGCAGAGGCTGGCCAGCTGCTCCCGCTGGCGCTGGCTGTTGCCGCTGCTGCTCGGCGTGCTGGGAGGCGGACTCCTCAGCCTCGCCTATCGGGGACAGGGAACCGCGGGCTGGAGCGGCATCCTTGCCAACATGGTCGGCCTCTGGCTGGTGGCGAGCCTGCTGCTCCCGCTCTCCCGACCGGCCGCCCTGCGCGAGCTCACCCTCAACCGGCTCGGCAGCCTGCTGGCCCATCTCGGGGTGGCGGTGTGCGCCCTCGGCATTGCACAGGTCAGTCACCACAGCCAGGAGGGGGGAACAGTGCTCGCCGCAGGCCAGCCCTATCGGCTCGGCGCCTTCGAGTTTCGCTATGAGGGGAGCGAGCCGCTGATTGGCCCCAACTACACCGCCGAGCGCATCACCCTCAGCGTGCACAAGGGGGGCCAGGAGGTTGCCAGACTCGCGCCTGAACGGCGCCACTACAGCGTGCGCACCATGAACATGAACGAGCCCGGCATCGCGTGGGGAATGCTGGGCGATCTCTACGTGGTGCTCGGCGAGAAGATGGGGCCCAATGCCTACGCCATGCGCCTGCACCACAAGCCGCTGGTGCGATGGATCTGGCTCGGCGGCCTCCTGATGATGGCGGGGGGCACCCTGCGCCTGCTCGCCCGCCGCCCCTTGCTTGCGGCCCGTCCGGCCCCGACCACAGCCCCCTGCCCCCGGCTCGAACAGGAGTCCCTATGAGATCCCGCCTGCGTCTCTTTCTTCCTCTCG
This sequence comes from Aeromonas sp. FDAARGOS 1415, assembly GCF_019048365.1. Classification (NCBI taxonomy): domain Bacteria; kingdom Pseudomonadati; phylum Pseudomonadota; class Gammaproteobacteria; order Aeromonadales; family Aeromonadaceae; genus Aeromonas; species Aeromonas sp. FDAARGOS 1415. Next base: position 3,788,775 of record NZ_CP077363.1, read on the forward strand.
TGCTGACCCTGGGGCTCGGCACCCTGCTCTGGCTCGGCCTTGGCAACAACCCCTACGGCCAGGATGAGGCCGTCGCAGGGCGCACCCTGCCAGCCTGGCAGAGTGAGAACTTGCTGGGAGGGGCGGCCATTGACACCGCCAGCCTGAAAGGGGAACCCTTTGTGCTCAACGTCTGGGCCAGCTGGTGCCCCAACTGCCGCGCCGAACATCCGCTGCTGGGTGAGCTTGCGGGCTCCGTGCCCCTCTACGGCCTCAACTATCGGGACAAGGGGGATGCGGCCCGCGCCTGGCTGGCAAAGGCAGGCAACCCCTATCGCGCCGTGCTGGCCGACCCCGACGGCCGACTCGCCCTGGAGCTCGGCGTCTACGGCACGCCGGAGACCTATCTCTTTGCCGGCGACGGCACCCTGCTGACCCGTCATACCGGCCTGCTCACCCGGGAGATCTGGCAACGCCAGTTTGCCCCCCTGCTTGCAAAGGCCCGCAGCAACACCGCTAGCCAGCCCGAAGTGGAGAGAGAAGTGCAGGAGAGCAAGCCATGAGCCGTCTCTGCTACGCCCTGATCGCGCCGCTCTTGCTGGCCTTGAGCCTCGGGGCCCTTGCCAGCGGGGTCGACACCTATGAGTTTCGCCACCCCGAGCGGCAAACCCGCGCTCAGGAGCTGGCCCGCGCCCTGCGCTGCCCCCAGTGCCAGAATCAGAACCTGGTGGAGTCCAACTCCCCCATCGCGCGGGATCTGCGGCTCGAGGTCTACCGCTGGGTGGACGAGGGACAGTCTGATGAACAGGTGATCGCCCGCATGACGGAGCGCTTCGGCGATTTCGTGCGCTATGACCCGCCCCTCAAGGCCAGCACGGCGCTGCTCTGGGGTGGCCCCGCCCTCTTGCTGTTGTTGGCCCTCAATCGCCTGCGCAGGAGCCTGCATCGCCGGCAACCGGCGCGGGTGCCCCTTGTCGGCGACAGAACCGAGGGGATGCTCGCCCACGACCCCAGGGCCGAGCTGAACCGGTGCATCATGGCCGAGCAGCAGGCGGGGCTTGCCCACCACAGCCGTCTCTACCGGGAGCTGGAGCTGGCCCGTCTCGCCAACGCCACCCCCTCCGCCGAGCAGGCCCTGCGCGCCCGGCTGGCCGACTCTCGCTCCGCCCGGTCCTGGCAGCAGTCATGGATGCCACTTGGGGCCCTTCTGCTGGCGCTGATGGCCGGCATTTATGCCGGAACCGGCCGCTATCAGGCGTGGCAGGCTTATCAGTCGCGCCCCGATCCGCTGGCGGGATTGAGCCCGCGGGATCTGCAGGACAAGGAGCTGGGCGCCCTGCACCAGCGCCTGCAAGCCAACCCTGCCGATCTCGACGGCTGGGCGGCGCTCGGCCAGCTCTATCTCTATCGGGACGAGTACGACAATGCCCTGCTCGCCTACCAACGTCTCGCCCTGCAAGAAGGGGGGGCCAGTGCCGCGACCCAGGCCGCCCAGGCCACAGTGCGCTACTACCAAGCGGGCCAGCAGCTGACCCCGGAGGCCAAGCGCCTGCTCGATAGTGCGCTCAAGCAGGACAAGGGTGAGGTGAGCGCCCTGATGCTGCTCGCCTCCGATCACTTTCTGCACGGCCGCTACTCCCAGGCCATCGCCCTCTGGCAGCAGTTGCTGGACGAGGAGCGCCCCCGCATCAACCGGGCCGCGCTGATCGAGGCGATCCAGACAGCCCGCATGATGGGGGGCTGACTACACACATAATGGGGGCTGAATGCCCCTGTCACGTTTGGCCCGCACAAGCGCTGATGGCAGAGAAATCACTTGCCAGCCTCCCGTCGGCGGCCGAACAATAGGCGTCTATTGAACCTTTTTTTGGAGCCTCCCCCATGATCCCCATTCGCTGTAAAGCCGTCTCCGGTGTCGCCCTCTCAACGATTGATGGCGAAACAAAGCTGCTGGTGATGAAACGGGTCAAGGGCGGTTTCTGGTGCCATGTGGCGGGCACGGTTGAGGCGGGGGAAACCGGCTGGCAGACCATTATTCGCGAGTTTGGCGAAGAGACGGGTATCTCGGTTTGCGAGTTATACACAGCCCATTATCTGGAACAATTTTACGAAAGCGCTTCAAATACGGTGGAGGTAGTGCCGGTCTTTGTGGTCTATTGCCCGCCCAATCAAACGGTCACTCTCAACGACGAGCACACCGAATATCGCTGGTGCACCTTGGCCGAGGCCAAGGGACTGGTGAGTTTCCCCGGCCAGCAGGCGCTCTATGACCATGTCTGGCACCATTTTGTGGCGCGCCGCCCCTCGCCGCTGATGAGGGTGGCACTGCGCTGATCCGGGTCGGCTGACACCTCCCTCGAAGCCCCTGACGGCGCCCATCTTCACCGACACAAAGAGGATTAATGGTGCGTTCGACCCGATGCCGCACCGGAAGGCACAAAAAGAGTAGCAATGATGGGTCAGAAAGGGCATATAGTGCGCCCCATGACGGGCTGAACCCGGCCAATGTGCGCGCCAGGTGTGGCTCATTATGAATCCCGCGAAAGGGCGCCATAGCCGTGAATTCGGCTATTTCAAGGTGCGCCAACCCATAAAATTGAAATATCGGGCCGCCAGACGTTGTGAAGCGTCAATTACCGTCATATAACTTAGCCAAATGTCCCTGTGAGTCGTAGTAGAGTCCAATCATGAACCTTCGCCCTTTTCTTCCCCTGCTGCTCGGCGCCTTCCTCCTTCCCGCCAGCATGGAAAGCGCCCATGCCAACCCGTTTTCTGCGACCTCTTCCTCCTCCCAACTGATTGCCCCACGCACCGATCTCGCCCTGAGATCTGATGCCTTCGTGGTCGCCAATCCGCGTACCGGCGAGATCCTGGCCGAGCGCAACGCCAATCGGGTAATGTCCATCGCCTCCATCACCAAGCTGATGACGGCCCTGGTGGTACTGGATGCCAACCTGCGCCTCAACGAGACCCTGACCGTCACCATGGACGACGTGGACAGGCTCAAGGGCACAGGCTCCCGCCTCGCGGTGGGCTCGCGCCTGAGCCGCGCCGACATGCTGCACATCGCCCTGATGTCGTCTGAAAACCGCGCCGCTTCCGCATTGGGACGGTACTACCCGGGCGGTCGCAAGGCCTTCATCGAGGCGATGAATGCCAAGGCCCGCATGCTCGGCATGTGGAGCACCCATTTCGCCGACAGCACCGGGCTCAACCCGCGCAACGTCTCCACCGCCCACGATCTCGCCAAGCTGGCCGCTGCCGCCTCCACCTACCCGCTGATCCGCCAATACACCGCCTCCGAGCAGCGCCTGGTGCGCAACGGCAAGCGCCAGTTGCACTATCGCAACTCCAACAGCCTGGTCCGGGAAGGCCAGTGGCCCGTTCTGGTTTCCAAGACCGGCTATATCCGCGAGGCGGGTCGCTGCCTGGTCATGGGGACCCGGGTCAGCAATGAACCCGTGGTCATGGTGCTGCTCCACGCCAACACCACGAACGAGCGGGTCGCCGACGCCCGGAAAATCAAGACCTGGCTGGAAACCTCCGGTCGCATGACCCTGACCGCCCAGTCCAGCCCAAGGCCCAAGCTGTTCAGCAACCAATAAGGTCCGTCAGACAACGAGGCCCCCGCATCGTCAGGTGCGGGGGCCTTTTCTTTGCAGCTTCACTTGCTGCATCAGCATTTATTGCTCAACACCTGATGTTCGACCCGCTGCCAGGCTGGCCCCACCCCACAGCCCTCTCACCGCTTGGCGATACCGCCCGGATCAACCGGCCGGGCACGCTCCCCGCTGTCGCCCTGCTGGCGACGACGCCCCCCTTCCCAACGCGGCCCAAGAACCAGCACTTAATGCCAATAATGATGAAAATTTCGATATTGAGAGCCAGTTAACAAAATGTGAATAGATATATATCCCAATTATATCTACACCAGTTGAATATCCTGTGGCGGCTTATTAAGGTGGAGGCCCCAGTCAAGGAGAGACAAGATGGACATAGTAGTACTCGGTGGTGGCGTGGTCGGCGTGACCAGCGCCTGGTATCTGGCCAAAGCCGGTCACAGGGTGACCCTGCTGGAGCGGCGTGATGGGGTGGCACTCGAAACAAGCCATGCCAATGCGGGTCAGATCTCCCCGGGTTATGCCTCTCCCTGGGCGGCTCCCGGCATCCCCCTCAAGGCCGCCAAGTGGATGCTGCAAAAGCACGCCCCCTTCACCGTGCGCCCGACCTCGGATCCCTTCCAGCTGCGCTGGATGCTCAAGATGTTCGCCAACTGCACCCCGGCCGCCTATGCGGTCAACAAGGGGCGCATGGTGCGTCTGGCCGAGTACAGCCGGGACTGCATGAAGGGGCTGAGAGAGGAGCTGGACCTCGACTATGAGGGGCGCCAACTCGGCACCCTGCAGCTGTTTCGCAGTCAGGCCCAGCTGGACGCCAGCCAGCGAGACATCGAGGTGCTGGAGGAGTACGGCGTTCCCTACCAGTCGCTGGATGCCGGCGGCTGCGAGGAGGTGGAACCCGCCCTGGCCCGGGTGCGGGGCAAGGTGGTGGGCGGCCTGCGCCTGCCGGGGGACGAGACCGGCGACTGCTTCCGCTTCACCAAGGCCATGGCTGCCGAAGCGCAGCGGCTCGGGGTCAAGTTCGTGTTCAACTGCGCCATCGACGAGGTCGAGCTCGCCCAGGGGCGCGCCGTGGCGGTGCGCGCCGGTGAGCAGCGCTTCAAGGCCGACGCCATCGTCTGTGCCCTCGGCAGCTATGGCACCGGCTTCCTGCGCCCCTTGGGGATCTCGCTCCCCGTCTACCCGGTCAAGGGCTACTCCCTCACCCTGCCGATGACGGATGCCGCCGGCGCCCCCCGCAGTACCGTGCTCGATGAGACCTACAAGGTGGCCATCACCCGCTTCGACGAGCGGATCCGGGTCGGCGGCATGGCGGAGCTGTCGGGCTACAACCTGGCCCTCAACCCGAAACGCCACGACACCCTGGCCATGGTCGTCGGCGATCTCTTCCCCGAGGGGGGCGACATCAGCCGCGCCGAGTTCTGGACCGGGCTGCGCCCCATGACGCCGGACGGCACGCCTCTGGTGGGGCCGAGCCCCATCCCGGGCCTGTGGCTCAACACCGGCCACGGCACCCTGGGCTGGACCATGGCGGCGGGCTCGGGCCAGTTGCTGAGCGATCTCATCTCCGGCACGGCGCCTGCCATCAGCGACGAGGGGTTGACCCTGGCCCGCTACGGCTAAGGCCTCTGCTGCCATCGCCTTGATAGAGAGAGGGAGTGCCAGGCACTCCCTCTCTTTTTATTCCTCGCGTGTCAGACCTCCCGTGCACGCCGGGCGACCAGGGCTGCGGCGGGCACCGCCATTGCAAAGACAGGTGCAGCCCCGGAACCGTAATGACAAGGGCCCCTCGCGGGGCCCCTTTCTTATGGATTGTCGGCACCTGGCTCCCGTTCTCGGGCCAGCCCGGGTTGCAGGGCCAGGGTGAAGAGGGCTGCCACCATGTCGGACTGGGTGATGATCCCCACCAGCTGGTCCCCCTCCACCACCGGCATGTGGTGCAGTCCGCCGTCGGAGAAAGCCTCCACCAGATCGTAGAGCGGCTGGTAGCGCCGCGCCGTCTGCACCTCCCGGGTCATCAGATCCGCCACAGTCAGCCCCTCGAGATCCGCTTGGGATCTAGGTTGCCGCTCCGCCCGGTCGATCATCAGGTCGTGCAGGGTAATGATGCCAAGCAACCTGCCCTCCTCGTCCGCCACCGGCAACGCCTTGATCTGATGCCGGGAGAGCAGGTGCCAGGCCGCCATGGCCGACGCGGTCGGCGCCGTGACGACGAGATCCCGCGACATCACATCCTGGCAGCGCACCGTGCCCACCCGCTCGCGCAGGGCGTGCAACTGGGCCTCCTGCAGCAGCTCCTGCAGATCCTGACGGTTGATGTCGAGGAGCTCCCCGTGTTTTTCCAGCGCAAAATCGATGTCCGTGGCCTGGGTCGCAAGGCGCTCGCTCGGCTGGGGATCGGCGGTCTGGTGCCGGTTGGGCGCCACCTTGCCGGTGTGGGGGTAGCGTCGTCCCAGCAGCCGGTTGTAGAAGAGGCCCATGGCCAGCAGCAACGAGGAGTTGAGCAACACCGGCAGCAGCACATAGCCCACCCCCAGCGCCCGGATCCCCTCGCCACCGATGACGGCGGTCAGGGCCACCGCCCCGCCGGGGGGATGCAGGCTGCGGGTGAGGAACATGGCGGCGATGGCCAGCATCACCGCCAGGGCCGAGGCGATCGTCAGATCCGGCACCAGGCTGGCGCTCAACACCCCCATCAGCGCCGAGACGCCGTTGCCCACCAGGATGGACCAGGGCTGCGCCAGGGGGCTCGCCGGGGCGGCAAACAGCAGCACGGCGGAGGCCCCCATGGGGGCGATCAGCCAGTGCACCTCAAGCCCTAGCCCCCAGCGGCACAGCCAGGCGGTGCCCAGCAAACCGACCAGGGCGCCGAGGGCACCATAACAACTCTCTTTGATGCTGGTATTGGTCGATACCGGCAAGAAATCCCTGAACTGCATCCTGCTCCCGCTGTCGATAACATTTATTTCAAATGCGCAATTCTAGCCAACTTCCACCGCCGAGCACCAGCGTCCCCGTCGCCCGGGTACCCTCACCCCTTGTCGGAATCTGGTGATCAAGCCTCCCATTGCCATCGGCTGCCGCAGACCTGGCGCAGGAACATTCCATCAGCACGCAAGACACGAAAAAAAGAGGGAAGGCTCTCGCCTTCCCTCTCTCGTCACTCTGTCTGTTCCGTGCCCCGGTGTTTCACCGGGCCAGTCAGGGCCGTCAGGCCAGCTCGGCGCGCAGTGCCCGGGTCGCGTCGACCATCACCTTGAGGGCGGCGGTGGTCTCATCCCAGCCGCGGGTCTTGAGGCCGCAGTCCGGGTTGACCCAGAGCCGGTCCGCCGGGATCTGCTTGGCGGCCTTGCGGATCAGATCCTCAATCCAGCCCTGGCTCGGCACGTTCGGGGAGTGGATGTCGTAGACGCCCGGCCCGATTTCGTTGGGGTAGTTGAAGCGCTCGAACGCCTCGAGCAACTGCATCTGGCTGCGGCTGGTCTCGATGGTGATGACGTCCGCGTCGAGTGCCGCCACCGCCTCGATGATGAGGTTGAAGTCGCTGTAGCACATGTGGGTGTGGATCTGGGTGCTGTCCACCACAGGGCTCGCGCTCAGGCGGAACGCCCGCACCGCCCAGTCCAGATAGGCCTGGTGATCCTGCTTGCGCAGGGGCAACCCTTCGCGGATCGCCGGCTCGTCGATCTGGATGATCTTGATGCCGGCGGCTTCCAGATCCGCCACCTCGTCGCGAATGGCCAGGCCAATCTGCAGGGCGGACTGCTCGCGGCTCACGTCTTCCCGCGGGAAAGACCAGCAGAGGATGGTCACGGGACCGGTCAGCATCCCCTTCACCGGCTTCTCGGTCAGGCTCTGGGCAAACTGGGTCCAGGCCAGGGTCATGGGGGTCGGACGGTCGATGTCACGGGTGATCACCGGCGGCTTGACGCAGCGGGAGCCGTAGCTCTGTACCCAGCCGAAGCGGGTGATGGCAAAGCCGTCCAGCAGCTCGCCGAAATACTCCACCATGTCATTGCGCTCGGCCTCGCCATGTACCAGCACGTCCAGCCCGATGGCCTCCTGACGTTCGATGGCATCCTTGATCTGGGCCTGGATGCCCGCCTCGTAGGCACCGTTGTCGATGCGACCGGCACGCCACTCCTGGCGCAGCCCCCGGATCGCGGCGGTCTGCGGGAAGGAGCCGATGGTGGTGGTGGGCAGGAGCGGCAGCTTGAGATCCGCGCGCTGGGCCTCGGCACGCACCGGGTAGACGCTCTGGCGGCTGAAGTCGCTGTTGGTGAGGCTGGCCAGGCGCGACTGCACCGCCTTCTTGTGCACCCGGCTGTCGGACTCCCGATCGACGATGGGCTGGCTGTAGGCCGCAATCTTGTCCAGATCCCCGCCATCCAGATAGTCCGCCAGCAGTCCCAGCTCATAGCACTTCTGCAGGGCGAAGGCGAACCAGCTGCGGGTCTGGGGATCCAGCTCGTGCTCCAGGGTGAGATCCACCGGGCTGTGCAGCAGGGAGCAGGAGGAGCCGACCCAGAGGCGCTCGCCGAGCTTCTCTTTCAGTGCCTTGAGGGTCGGGGCCAGCCTGGCCAGGTTGGCGCGCCAGACGTTGCGGCCGTTGATGACGCCAGCCGAGAGCACCCACTGGGCCGGCAGGTGCGGGACCAGCGTCTCGAGCTGCTCGGGGGCCGCCACCAGATCCAGGTGCAGGCCGTCCGCCTTCAGGCTGGTGATGATGTCGCGCTGATGGGCCACAGAGCCGAAGTAGGTGGTGAGCAGCAGCTTGCAGGGACCGCTCAGGCGCTCATACGCCTTGAGGTAGGCCAGACGCCATTCGTCCGGCAGATCCAGGGCCAGGGCCGGCTCGTCGATCTGTACCCACTCCACGCCCTGAGCGGCCAGTTTCGCCAAAATTTCCTGATAGACGATAAGCAGGCGCTCCAGCAGCTCGAGACGGGAGAAACCGCTCTCTTTTTCCTTGCCGAGCCAGAGGTAGGAAACGGGGCCCAGCAGCACCGCCTTGACCGGCAGCCCCAGGGCCTTGGCCTCTTCCACCTCGTCAAACAGCTGGCTCCAGCCCAGCTTGAAGCGCTGATCGCGGCTGAACTCGGGCACCAGGTAGTGGTAGTTGGTGTTGAACCACTTGGTCATCTCGGCGGCGGCGGCGGCGGGGCCGGTCGGCGCACGGCCACGGGCCACCCGGAACAGGGTGTCGAGATCGGTGTCGCCGTGGCGGTGACGGGCGGGCACCGCATCCACCAGCAGGCTGGTACCCAGCACCTGATCGTACCAGGCGAAGTCGCCCACCGGCAGCAGGTTGACCCCGGCGGTGCGCTGTGCCTGCCAGTGACGCTCACGCAGGCTCTTGCCCACGGCAACGAGTTCGGCCTGGGTGGTCTCGCCACGCCAGTAGGATTCGAGGGCAAATTTCAGCTCGCGCTTGGCGCCGATACGGGGGAAGCCCAGGGTGTGTGCTCGTGTCATAGGTCCAATTCCTTATGCTCATTCATCTGATGGGAAACTGGATGATTTGGCCATCCAGATGTTTACACATCCAGAATGACGAGATAAGGTGGCCTTGGCTATTGAATCCTCTTCAACTGGCTCTCAAGAATTTCTCAACTGACGCACAAAGGAGCAGTGCCATGGGTGTGCCCAACCAGTCCAACAACCCTGCAAGCAGCAATCCGGGCATCGATCTCAAACACCTGAAGACCATCAGCGCCCTGGCCGAGCAGGGGTCGCTGGCCGGGGCGGCGCTCACCCTCAACCTCACCCAGTCCGCCCTCTCCCATCAGCTCAAGGAGCTGGAGACCCGCCTCAACCTGGAGCTGTTTCTTCGCAAGAGCCGCCCCCTGGTGCTGACGGCAGCGGGGCAGCATCTCCTCGCCCTGGCCCGTCAGGTGCTGCCCGCCCTGGCGCTGACCGAGCGCCAGTTGCAGGCCCTGCACAGCGGCGACGCGGGCAGGCTGCACCTGGCCCTGGACTGCCACAGCTGCATCCAGTGGCTGCTGCCGCTGCTGCCGGACTTTCGCCGCCAGTGGCCCGGGGTGGATCTGGAGGTGGAGTCGGTGCCGGGCTTTGACGCCATCAGCGCCCTGCTCGGCGGCCAGCTCGATCTGCTGCTCACCTCCGACGTGCAGGCTCGCGGGGATCTGCACTTCGAGCCCCTGTTCGCCTTCGATCTCACCCTGGTGATGGCACCGGATCACCCCCTCTGCCAGCGGCGCACCATAGTGCCGGAGGATCTTCGCCAGGAGGTGTTGCTGGTCTACCCGGTGGAGCGCGCCCGCATGGACGTGTTCAGCCGCTTCCTGCAGCCGGCCGGGGTGGAGCCCGCCCGCTGCAAGCCGGTGGACAACACCTCTGTGATGCTGCAGATGGCCGCCGCTGGCCTCGGGGTCGCCGCCCTGCCCCGCTGGGCCAGCGACGAGTTCGTGCGCCAGGGGCTGCTCGAGGCGCGCCCGCTCGGAGAGGGCGTGCGCCGCCATATGTATGGCGCGGTGCGGGCCGCCGATCGGGATCAGGCCTGCCTGCAGAGCCTGTTCGAGCGCATTCGCACCCGGATGGGAAGCGCGCCGCAGGAGGCATGAAAAAAGCCGCCCAGGGCGGCTCTCATACCAATGATTCCCCGGGATCCACTCCCGGGCATCACCCCTCTGAACAGCTCACGGCCCCCTGCCGCCTCGGGCAGTTGCCGCAGAGATCCCCGTCCCGACGCTTGTAGTGCAGGCAGCAGCGCTGGCGCACATAGCCCGGGAGGCCATCCAGGGGCAAGGCGGCCGGGCGCCAGCCCGCCAGATGCTCGTCAGGCAGGCCGCAGGCGGCGAGCCAGAGTGGCGCGTGGGCCGCGACCGCCTCCCGGCGCACCTCCCCGAAGAACTCGGGCACCCGCACCAGGGCCGCCAGCAGATCGTCGGCCAGGAGCGGGCGCACGAAGCCGGGCCGCAGCCGCTGCCCCTCCCCGACGAGCGCGAGCAGTCCCTGCCAGTGGGCCTGCAGCCGCTCCCCCGCCACTGCGATCAGGGTCTCCACCTCTCCCTTGATCATGGGCTCCAGGGGCAGGCAGAAGCCGGACACCAGCCCCGCCTCATACCACTGTCCCAGCCTGTCCAGCGCGGGCACGGCCTTGTGCCGGTAAACCGCCACCATGGCAAGATAGATGGACTGCCAGCAGAGCATGCCCCAGCTGCGGGTCAGCCAGTAGGCCGGGCCCGCCTCCGGGTGTGCCTGCCGCCAGTGATCATGCAGGGCCACCGCCACCTCGCCGGGGGTGTTGCACGCGGACGCCGTCAGCAGCGGGGGCTGACTGCCCGCCACCCGCCCTTGCCCCTTGAGGGAAGGGATCAGCGCAGCCGCGGCTGCAAACAGGGCGTCGTGCTCCGCCGCCCGGGAATGTTCGCCATGCAGCGCCAGCGCGCCGAGGCCGCGCTGCCGGGCGCTCTCGCGGCCATCGCCGCCGAAGGGTGAATGCCCCGGACGCGGCCCGGGGCGCAGGGTCAGAATGCGTATTTGAGTCGCGCCTCCACGCTTCGCTCGGCCCCGAACCAGCAGTTGTTCTGGTCATAGCAGGAGTAGTAGGTCTTGTTGAACAGGTTGCTGGCGCTGAGTGACACCCCCACCCCCTTCAGGCTCGCGCTGAGGGCGGCCAGCTCATAGGAGGCGGACATGTCCATCAGGAGGTAGTCCGGCACCTTGCCCGTGTTGGCGGCATCGATCTCGGCCTCCCCCACGTAGCGTAGGCCGGTGCCCACCCGCATCCCCTCAAGGCTGCCCCCCAGCTGGTAGTTGCTCCACAGCGACGCCATCTGCCTTGGCACCCAGACCGGGGTCTTGCCCTGCAGGCTGGTGGTGTCCCGGGTGATCTCCATGTCCATCAGGGTGTAGCTGGCGGTCAGGTCCAGCCTGCTGGTGAGATCGGCGCGCCCCTCCAGCTCGATGCCCCGGGAGACGGTCTCCCCGGTCTGCAGCTTGGGCCCGTAGACGTTGTCCGGATCCGTCACCAGGGCGTTCTCCTTGGTGATGTGGAAGGCGGAGAGCGTGGCCGTCTTGCTCATGTCCTCGGAGAGGAACTTGAGCCCCCCCTCCCACTGCTGACCGGTGGCCGGCTTGAACGCCTTGCCATTCTTGTCTGCCCCCGGTACCGGCTCGAAGCTCTCGGCATAGCTCACGTAGGGCGAGAGGCCGTTATCCAGCTCGTAGAGCGCCCCCAGGCGGAAGGAGAGGTTGTCCTGATCGATCTGGGCCAGGGACTGGCTGTCCGCCCCCTGATAGAGGGTCCGGCTGTCGGTGTCCATCCGGTAGCGGTCGTAGCGGGCACCGCCGATGGCCACCAGCCGGTCGAGGCGCACCTGATCCTGCAGATAGACGCCACTCTGGGACTGGCGGATCACCTTCTTATCCTGATAGTTGAAGGTGAGCGCCCCGGGCACTATCTGGCTGTGGTCCGGATTGAAGATGTCGATGGCGGGCGCCGAGTAGTCGAGCGTATCCCGGTAGAGCACGTGGGCATCCAGGTACTGGTAGTCGACCCCGAGCAGCAGGTTGTGCTGGGCCGCGCCGGTCTGCACCTTGCCCGCCAGCTGGTTGTCGATGACGAAACCGCGGGAGTCCTCATCGGTGAGATAGGCATTGCGGGCCAGGGTGCGGTTGTCCGCCCCCAGGGCCGCGTTGTAGGTGTTGCGCTGATAGGCGGACGCATCCATGTAACGGGCATTCTGCAGCACCTGCCAGCTCGCGTTGAAGTCGTGGCTCAGCTTGTAGCCGACCAGAGTCACCTCACGGTTGTACTCGTTCCAGTTCTCGTCCCCGAGGAAGGTGTCGCTGCCGAGCTGCCCCAGGGGATTGATCTTGACCGAGCCGCTGGCGGGCACAGTGGTGTAGATACCCGCCTCGGGATCTTTCTGGTAGTAGAGGTTGAGGTTCAGCAGGGTCTGCTCGCCGAGCTGCCAGTCCAGGGACGGTGCGAAAACGTAGCGCTCCTCTTCGGAGGTCACCGCCTGCCCCTCCTTCTGGCGAGCCAGCCCCACCACCCGGTAGGCAAGCCTGTCGTTGATGGCCCCCGTGCTGTCCAGGGTCATCTCCTTGAGATCGCCGGTGCCGCTCGCCAGGCTCACGCTGTGGCTGGCCTCCCGCTGGGGGCGCTTGGCGATGAGGTTGACCATGCCGCCCGGCGGCATGCTGCCATAGAGCACCGAGGTCGGCCCCTTGAACACCTCCAGCTGCTCGATGGCCACCGGATCTATCTGGGGTTGCAGGTTCCACTCGTTGTACTGCAGCAGCAGGCCGTCATAGAAGTTCTGGTAGTTGTCAAAGCCGCGGATGTTGAACAGATCCAGCCGGTTCACGGCCCCACCGCGCAGCTCGGTGTTGACCCCGGGCACGTAGCGCAGCGCCTCGCTCACCGAACTCACGCCCCGCTGCTCCAGGGTCTCGCCGTCCACCACCGAGATCGCCTGGGGTGTCTCGACGGGGTCGAGCCGGCTCTTGGTCGCGGTATTGCGATAGGTCTGACCGAGCACGGTCAGGGTCTCGTCGGCGCGCGCCGCTTCCTGACTCGCGGGGGCGGCCAACACGGCACCGGACAACAGGGTGGAGATGGTCGCGGCGACCACGGTCAATGGGGGGTGAACAAGTTGCATCTGATCCTCGACTGCCAACTGCGTGTGAATAGTAACAAATATCATTTGCATTTTATTGTTCTATTTCGCCCCGGAATTAACAATTTGGGGCATGTTGGCGGGAAACGCAGAGAGATCAGGAGGAAGTCAGTCTCAAATGACAAGACTCATTGGCAACGAACGGCGCTGGTGAGTTCAAATGGCTATCGGTCTCGGCACCAGCACGCCTTGGGTTCGGGGGAACAGACTGATGACGCCGGCAGGAGAGGCACAAACAGGCGCTCAAGCTCCCCCGCAAGGGGCGACGGGCAGCCAGTACTCCATGCGGGCATCCACCTGTCGGCCGTCGAATTCCGTGGGGTAGCGCTCCAGCTCGAAACCGTCCAGGCCCCGGTAACCGGAGGTGGGCAGCCAGTGCAGGATGAACCAGGTGAGGGTCCGGGCCAGCTCGTCGATGGGCCCCACATGGGTGATGACCGCGTACTCCTGGGGCGGCACCCGCAGTCGTGCAAGGCCTGCGGGCATCACCTCCTCCTCCCCCGCCGGAACCCCGGCCCAGTAGGGCAGCAACGCCTCGCCCGCCGTCGACACATCCACCACCCCCAGCAGCTCGCCGGACGAACCCAGGCCCCCCGCCTCGCGCAGGGCGCGCCAGATCGCGGGCACCGTCTGCTGAAAGTCCGGCGACGGAGCAAACAGCCCCCGGATCGTCCCCCTCACCCCGTGCAGCACGAAGCCCGGACGGCTCTCCACCCGCACCTGGACCCATTTCGGGTTAAGGATCGGCGCTGTCTGGGCCCGGGCCAGCGGCAGGGAGAGCCCCAGCCGCAGCCCCCGCTTGCGATAGGCCAGCGGCGAGCAGCCGAACTGCTGCTTGAAGGCGCGGCTGAAGCTCACCTCGGAGCCAAAACCATGGCCGAGCGCCAGATCCAGCACCCGCTGCCGGGTCGAGAGCAGGGCCTCTGCCGCCTGGCTCAGCCTGAGCTCGCGCACGTAGTGGGCCACCGTCTGGCCGGTCTCGTGCAGGAACACCCGCTGCAGCTGCCAGCGGGACCAGCAGCTCTGCTCCGCCAGCTGTTCCAGGGAGAGCGGCTGATCCAGGTTGGCGTGGATGTAGTCCAGCACCCGCTCGATGCGGGTGAAGTGGGCATGGGTCTCCGGTGCCGGGCCGGGAGATGGAAGAGGAAGTGTCGGTGTCATGATGCGTGCGGATCACAGCCTGCCGGGATGAGAGCGCCCATTAAACATGGCCGCCCTGCCCGCGGCAAGGGGGAGCCGGCGACGGATAAAGGGGCGCGGCTCACGCCAACCCGTCACAAAAGTGACGCCTTCTCCTGTCACAGTGGATACGGACAAGGTTATCAATTGCCCGTGCAGGGCATCCTTTCGTCGCGACATGCCAGGGAGAGCCAGGATGAAGAAAATTGCCGTGATCACCGGAGCCCGTGGCGGCATCGGCACCGCCATCACCACCGCCCTGCTGGAACAGGGGTATCGCATCGTCGCCACCCACTCCAGCACCAGCGCGGCGGCGGCGCGGGAGTGGTTCAACGACCAGGGGCATCATCCGGATCGGGTGCGGCTGCTGGCGCTGGACGTGGCCGACACTGCCATGTGCCGCGAGACCCTGGGCCGACTGCTGCAGGAGGAGGGACGGGTCGACGTGCTGGTGAACAACGCCGGCATCACCCGGGATGGCGCCTTCAAGCGGATGACGCCGGATCAGTGGTTCGAGGTGATCCACACCAATCTGTGCAGCCTCTACAACGTGACCCAGCCGCTGTTCGACGCCATGTGCGAGCAGCGCGATGCCCGCATCATCAACATCTCCTCGGTCAATGGCCAGAAGGGGCAGTTCGGTCAGGTCAACTACTCGGCGGCCAAGGCGGGCATGCTGGGCTTCACCAAGGCGCTGGCGGCGGAGGGGGCCCGCTTCGGGGTCACGGTCAACGCCATTGCCCCCGGCTACACCGCCACCCCCATGGTGGCGGCGATCCGCACCGACGTGCTCGACAGCATCAAGGCCGATATCCCCATGCGCCGTCTGGCCAAGCCGGAGGAGATCGCCGCCGCCGTGGCCTTCCTCGCCAGCGAAGCGGGGGCCTATATCACGGGGGAAACCCTGGCCATCAACGGCGGCCTCTACATGAAATAAGCCCGCGCGAGGCGTCGGGGGCGGCCGGGGGAACCCGGCCGCCCCTTTTCATTACCGCTTACTGGGCGCGGCTCTGGCCGTGCTCGGCGAAGTGGCTTCGCAGGGCGCTGATCACCCGGCGCACCTTCTCCGGGATCTCCCGCTGGGGCGTGATGGCGTGGATCTCCATGGCGGGCGCCTGAAAGCCCGGCAGCAGCGCCAGCAGGCGGCCCGAGGCGAGATCCTCCTCGATCTCCCCCTCGGGTTGCAGCGAGATCCCCTGCCCCGCCAGGGTGAACTGGCGCAGGGGCAGCACGTTGTTGCACAGCACCCTGGGCTTGGGTCTGAGCCGGTGGGGTTGCCCCTTGTCGTCCAGCAGGAGCAGGCTCCCGCCCAGCATGTCCGAGGCCAGCCAGTCGTGGGTCAGCAGATCCACCGGCGTGCGCGGCGTGCCCTTGCGCGCCAGATAGGCGGGCGAGGCGCACAGCAGCATCCGGGTCTGACCCAGTCTGCGGGCCACCAGGGTGGAATCTTCGAGTGTCCCGACCCGCAGCGCCACGTCGATACGCTCCTTGATGAGATCCCGCTTGCCGTCGTCGGCGATGATCTGGATGCACAGGCCCGGGTGCGCCTGCAGCAGCGGTGAGAGCGCCCGCGCCAGCGGCTGCCCCGCCATCCCCACGGGCGCGGTGATCCGCACCTCCCCGAGCAAGCTGTCGCGCACCTCCGAGAGGCGCAGCTCGGTCTGGTTCAGGGTCTGGCGCAGGGACTGGCACCCCTGCCACACCACCTCCCCCGCCTCGGTCAGGCTGAGGCGGCGGGTGGAGCGGTGCAGCAGGGGCAGGCCGAGCAGTCCCTCTAGCTGGCCGATGTGCTGGCTGACGGCGGACGGGGTCATGCCGAGGGCCTTGGCGGCGCCGGTCATGCTGCCCGACTCCACCACGGCGGCGAAGATGGCGTAGCGTCTGAGCTGATCCATTATGAAGCCTTGCTTACAAGTGAATGCAATTTATAGTGGATTATTAAATCACATCCGGGGGCGTAGGATAGCCTCATTCCAACAGTGAAGGAGAATCCCCATGAAAATTGCCCTGATCGGTGCCAGCGGTTTTGTCGGTTCCACCATCCTCCAGGAGGCCGTCAGCCGCGGCCACCACGTCACCGCCATCGTGCGCGACATCAGCAAGATTGCCCCCCACCCGCAGGTCACCGCGGTGGCGGTGGACGCCCAGGACAGCCAGGCCCTGGCCGGGATCATCGAGGGGCACGATAGAGTGATCAGCGCCTACAACCCGGGCTGGACAGTGCCGGACATCTACGACCAGTACCTCAAGGGCGCCAGCGCCATCGTGGCCGCCGCCGTCGCGGCCAAACGCTGGCTGCTGGTGGTCGGCGGTGCCGGCAGCCTGGAGATCGCCCCCGGCGTGCAGCTGGTGGATACCCCGGACTTCCCGGCCGAGTGGAAACAGGGAGCCCTGGCGGCCCGCGACGGCCTCACCACCCTTCGCCGTGAAGCCGCCCTCGACTGGCGCTTCGTCTCCCCGCCCGTGTTCCTGGAACCCGGCGAGAAGCGCGGCGGCTACCGGCTCGGCTCCGATCAGGTGCTGTTTGACGGAGACAAACCCGCTAGCATCACGGTCGGGGATCTGGCGGACGGCGTGCTGAACGAGGCGGAAAAGCCGGCCCACCTGCGCCAGCGCTTCACCCTGGGATATTGAGCCGCCTGCGGCAAAGCGATGGGGTATCGCCGCCAATCAGGGGCCTGGCCCCGCCATGAGAAAGAGGGAGGCCTGGGCCTCCCTCTTTGCGTGCTGTCGCTCGGTCATCCGGCCGCCCTTGTCCCCTTACCATCTTGCCGCCCGGGGCCCCTTATCTGACCCCGCCTTCGGGAGCCCCCCGCCAGACGGTCGACTGCTTCGGTCAGTGCATTCGGCCAACTCATTCGGCCAAGATGGGCCCGAGCCGCGTTCTGGCCGCCACCCCGAATGGGCATCGAATTCTATTTCGAATTTTGTATATAACTAAGAATAATTTATTGTTTCGCACTTATAACACCGAACAGTAGCATCACCCTCAATCCATCTGGCGCCCCTGTGCTGACAGGTCACGCCCCCGGAACATGAGGAGATGCCCATGACATACCCATCGCTGCCGCTCATCGATTTCGCCGCCCTCCAGGGCGCCCCTGACGCGCGCAACCAGATGCTGGCCACGCTCGGCAAGGCGGCCCGCGAGGTGGGCTTCTTCTATCTGGTGGGCCACGGCCTGAGTGAATCGGCGCAGCGGGAGACACTGGCGCTCGCGGCCCGCTTCTTCGCCCTGCCTGCGCAGGAGAAGCTGGCGGTGCAGATGGTGCACTCCCCCCACTTTCGCGGCTACAACCAGGTGGGGGCCGAACTCACCCGGGCGCGGCCGGATCTGCGGGAGCAGTTCGACATCATGAACGAAGAGGCGGCCCTCGACGCCGCCACCCTGACCCAGCCCTGGCAGCGGCTCACCGGCCCCAACCAGTGGCCCGCCGCCCTGCCCGGGATGAAGGCGCAGTTGCTGGCGTGGCAGGAGAAGCTGAGCGACATCAGTCTCACCCTGCTGGCCGCCTTCGCCGAGGTGCTGGCGCAGCCGGCCGGGGTGTTCGACGAGAGCATCCGCGGTGCCCCCTACCAGCACATGAAGCTCATTCACTACCCGGGGCGCGAGGCGGGTGGTAGCGGTCAGGGGGTCGGCGCCCACAAGGATCCCGGCTACCTGACCCTGGTGATGCAGGACGAACACTCCGGGCTCGAAGTGGAGACGGCGAACGGCTGGATCCCGGCGCCGCCCGTGCCGGGGGCCCTGGTGGTCAACATCGGCGAGCTGCTGGAGCTGGCGTCCGACGGCTACCTCAAGGCCACCCTGCACCGGGTGGTGAGCCCGCCGCCCGGGGTATCGCGCCTCTCCTGCGCCTTCTTTATGGCGGCAAGGCTGGATGCGACTGTGCCACTGCTTAGCCTCTCCCCCGAGCTGGCGGCACTGGCCGAAGGACCCCAGAGCGATCCCGCCAACCCGCTCTTCTATCAGGTGGGGGAGAACGTGCTCAAGGGGAGGCTGCGCTCCCACCCGGATGTGGCGGCCCGCCACTATGGCGCCCCGATGGCGCAGGGCCGTGAACGGACGGCAGGTAGCGTGCGGACCGAGCCCGCCTGAATTTGCCATATTGATGACAGGGCGGGACGCCGCGGCGCCCCGCCAATCCATGACACAAGCAGTTGGGCCACGGCCTGGCAATGACGGAGTAACACGATGAAATTCAAGACCATGAGCGTGCACAGCGGCCAGCGGATCGATCCCCAGACCGGCGCCCTCACCACCCCGCTCTACCAGAGCAGCACCTTCAGCTACTTCAATGCCCAGACGGGCAAGGAGCGCTTCGCCGGTCAGGCCCCCGGCTTCATCTACAGCCGCTTTGGCAACCCCACCACCGCCGAGCTGGAGCAGAAGCTGGCAGCACTGGAGGGGGCAGACGAGGCCCTGGTGGTGGCGAGTGGCATGGCGGCGGTGAGCGCCATCATGTACGCCCTGGCGGACAGCGGCGATGAAGTGGCCTATATCGGCCCCCTCTACGGCGGCACAGATGCGTTTCTCAAGCAGACCTTCAGCCGTGCCGGCATCAAGATCACCGCCTACGATAGCGATCAGGATCTGCTGGCCAACATCCGCCCGGCCACCAAGGTGGTACTGTTCGAAACCCTGACCAACCCCACCCTCAAGGTGGTGGATCCCCGGGTGGTGGTGGAGGCGGCCCGCAAGGTGGGCGCCATCACCGTCTGTGACAACACCTTCCTCACCCCCTATCTGCTGCGCCCGCTGGAGCTCGGGGTCGATCTGGTGATGCACAGCGGCACCAAGTACCTGGGCGGTCATGGCGACATCATCGCCGGGGTGGTGGCGGGCTCTCACGCGCTGATGAAGTCGGTGCGCACCGTGGCCCTCAAGCACATCGGCTCCCCCATAGGCCCGCAGGAGGCCTACCTGCTGCAGCGCGGGGTCAAGACCCTGCCCCTGCGCATGGATGCCCACCTGCACAACGCCCAGAAGGTGGCCGACTTCCTGGCCGCCCATCCGGCGGTGAAGAAGGTGATCTACCCTGGGCTCGCGAGCCATCCTGGCCACGACGCCCTCGGCGCCTTCGCCAGCGGTTTTGGCGGCATGGTGAGCATCGAGCTGGAGGGGGGGTTTGCGCGCTGCGCCACCCTGCTCGACAACCTGCAGCTGTTCGTGCAGGCGGTGAGCCTGGGGGATCTCGAGAGCCTGGCCTGCCATCCAGCCAGCACCACCCACGCCGCCATGGACGAGGCGAGCCGCCTCGCCGCCGGGGTCAATGACGATCTCATCCGCTTTAGCATCGGGGTGGAGGATGCCGACGATCTGATCGCCGATCTGGCCGCCGCCCTGGCCCTGATCTGACCCCAGTCGCCACGCTCAACAGGCGCCGCGCAATAAAAAAGGGAAGGCCAGGCCTTCCCTTTCTCTTGTCTGCTTGTCTATGTCGCCGACCCTGTTCGCCCAGGCGACACACTGGCTCAGGCGTCGTGATAGTCCTGGCAGGCGCTCAGGGTATTCTCCATCAGGCTGGCCACCGTCATGGGCCCCACGCCCCCCGGTACCGGGGTGATGAAGGCGGCGTGATTGCGCGCCGTTTCATACTCCACGTCCCCCACCAGGGAGCCGTCCGCCAGGCGGTTGATGCCCACGTCGATCACCAGGGCGCCCGGTTTGACCCACTCCCCCGGAATAAAGTTGGGCTTGCCCACCGCCACCACCAGCAGATCGGCCCGGCGCACCTGGGTCTCCAGATCCTGGGTGAAGCGGTGGCAGGTCGTGGTGGTGCAGCCGGCCAGCAGCAGCTCCAGCGTCATCGGGCGCCCCACTATGTTGGAGGCCCCGACCACCACCGCATGCAGACCGTGGGTCTTGACGCCGGTGGTCTCGATCAGAGTCATGATCCCCTTGGGGGTGCAGGGGCGCAGCGCCGGGATGCGCTGGGCCAGACGACCCACGTTGTAGGGGTGGAAGCCATCCACGTCCTTGTCGGGACGAATGCGCTCCAGCACCTGGGTAGTGTCGCAGTGGGCCGGCAGGGGGAGCTGCACCAGGATGCCATCCACTTCCGGATCCCCGTTGAGCTGGTCGATCAGCGCCAGCAACTCCTCCTGAGTGGCAGTGGCACTCAGGTCATAGGAGCGGGAGACAAAGCCCACCTCTTCACAGGCACGACGCTTGCTGCCCACATAGACCTGGGACGCCGGATCCAGCCCCACCAGGATCACCGCCAGACCCGGTGCCCGCTTCCCCTGAGCCAACCGCTGTTGGACTTGCGCTGCGACCTGATTGCGAATCGTTTGCGCAACCTGTTTTCCATCAATGATTTTGGCAGACATCGTTCTTCACTCACCATGTGTTCAACTGCGCGCATTGTCGCATTTTTTTGGCGCGGGTGTTAGCAGCTCTCGCCTGACGGGCAATAAGTAGGCACTTGAATTTACTGGCGGAAAAAGTCGTTGACGCTGACTTTGGCGCTTGGGTATGATGCCCGCCCGTTGCCCAGTCGTACCGTCCCCGGTATGCTGGACAGTGAATTTTCGGTGATTAGCGCAGCCCGGTAGCGCATCTGGTTTGGGACCAGAGGGTCAAAGGTTCGAATCCTTTATCACCGACCAGGTTCATCGGGAAGTCCTCCGGATTTCTTGATACAACGCGCCCTTAGCTCAGTCGGATAGAGCAACGGCCTTCTAAGCCGTGGGTCGCAGGTTCGAATCCTGCAGGGCGCGCCATCAATGTCGCGGCGTTATAATAAGCGCACATTGACGGCAGATTTCAGTGGTGGCTGTAGCTCAGTTGGTAGAGTCCCGGATTGTGATTCCGGTTGTCGTGGGTTCGAGCCCCATCAGCCACCCCATTATTCCCCCAGGTTGCCCACAACCTGATGATGCGACACTGCGGTGTCGCCTTGACCGGCCCAGTGCCGGTCTTTTTGTTTTTACGCTCTTCTCCCTTTTTCCTATTTCTCTTCCCCCCTCTTTATCTCTTTGCTCCCCTATCTCTCACTCTCTGGGGGCGCCTCCTGGAGGCGCAATCTGCCCGTCTTGGCCCCTTTCCCCACTTTTATCCATTATCCCTCTACGCTTTATACCGTCGTCAGGCCGGGTGATGCGGCTCGAGTGCCTGGGTCACAGAAATGGACGAAAGCACCAGCCAGAGCCCGTGATCCCGGCATGCCATGACACAGCGCAAATTTCGGGGCTGGCGCCCATGATATAGATAAATAAATCAATAAGATCCCAGATCCCGCCGAAACAGGGTCACGGCAGATCGCCAAACTCGATGGCCGTGATTCATCTTTTCGTAATCCATTCCCATCAAATTCAATCAATCAATTGAAAAGCAAGGAGTAATTGAAAATCCACCCGTCGTGGCGAGAGGAAAACAGCCTCATGGTACCCCACCGTCCGGTGGAAATGTTTCCATACTAAGTTGTCAGCAATGTAGATGCCCTCCAAGGAGAGACCGAGATGAGTGAAGAAAGCAAATGCCCCTTCAACCACACCGCCGGCGTCGGCAGAACCAATCGTGATTGGTGGCCGAACCAGTTGCGGCTGGATCTGCTGCACCAGCATTCCACCAGCTCCGATCCCATGGGCAAGGATTTCGACTACGCCAAGGCCTTCGCGAGCCTCGACTATCAGGCCCTCAAGAAAGACCTGGTCAAACTGATGACAGATTCCCAGGAGTGGTGGCCGGCGGACTTCGGTCACTACGGCCCCCAGTTCATCCGCATGACCTGGCACGCCGCGGGTACCTATCGCACCACAGACGGTCGCGGTGGCGGCGGTCGCGGTCAGCAGCGCTTCGCCCCGCTCAACAGCTGGCCGGACAACGTCAACATCGACAAGTCGCGCCGCCTGCTCTGGCCCATCAAGCAGAAGTACGGCAACAAGATCTCCTGGGCCGATCTCTTGATCCTCGCCGGCAACGTCGCCCTGGAGAGCATGGGATTCCGCACCTTCGGGTTCGGCGGTGGTCGCCCGGACGTGTGGGAGCCGGATCAGGACGTGAACTGGGGGGATGAAATCGCCTGGCTCGGGGTCGACCCGGATCGGGTCAAGGGGGACCGCGAGCTCACCGCCCCCTTCGGCGCCACCCACATGGGTCTCATCTACGTCAACCCGGAAGGACCGAACGCCAGCGGCGACTATATGGAGGCGGCCAAGGACATCCGCTCCACCTTCGGTCGCATGGCGATGAACGATGAAGAGACGGTGGCCCTCATCGCCGGCGGTCACACCTTCGGCAAGGCCCACGGCGCCGCGCCGGAATCCCACAAGGGACCTGAGCCGGAAGCCGCCCCCCTGGAGGCCCAGGGCCTCGGCTGGATGAGCAATTACGGCAGCGGCCACGGCAAAGACACCGTATCCAGCGGCCTCGAGGTGACCTGGACCAAGACCCCGGCCCTGTGGAGCAACAACTTCTTCGAGAACCTGTTCAAGTACGAGTGGGAACTGACCAAGTCGCCGGCCGGCGCCAAGCAGTGGGTGGCCAAGGATGCGCCCGAGATCATTCCCGATGCGCACATCCCGGGCAAGTTCCACAAGCCGACCATGCTCACCACCGACCTGACCCTGCGCTTCGACCCCGAGTTCGGCAAGATCTCCCGCCACTTCTACGAGGATCCGCAGGCCTTCGCCGATGCCTTCGCCCGTGCCTGGTTCAAGCTGACTCACCGTGACATGGGACCCATCGCCCGCTACCTGGGGCCGGAAGTGCCCAAAGAGGAGCTGATCTGGCAAGACCCCATCCCCGCCGTCAATCATCCCCTGATCGATGACAAGGACGTGGCCATGCTCAAGGAGAAGATCCTGGCGGCCTCCCTGTCCGTGGCCGAGCTGGTGTCGACCGCCTGGGCCTCTGCCTCCACCTTCCGCGGCTCCGACAAGCGTGGCGGCGCCAACGGTGCCCGCATCCGCCTCGCCCCGCAAAAGGATTGGGCCGTCAACCAGCCGGCCCAGCTCGCCAAGGTGCTGCAGGCCCTCGACGGGATCCAGCAGGCCTTCAACGCCTCGGCCACCGGTGGCAAGCGGGTATCCCTCGCCGACCTCATCGTGCTGGCAGGCGGCGTGGGGGTCGAGCAGGCCGCCAAGCTGGCCGGTGTCGCCGTGACGGTGCCCTTCGCTCCCGGCCGGATGGATGCCTCACAGGCCCAGACGGATGTCGACTCCTTCGCCGTGCTCGAACCCCTCGCCGACGGGTTCCGCAACTACGCGGGCGAGTGCGCGGGCTTCGCGGAGGCCATGCTGATCGACAAGGCGCAGCTGCTCACCCTGAGCGCGCCGGAGATGACGGTACTGGTAGGTGGCATGCGGGTGCTCGGCACCAATGCGGGCAACTGCCACGGGGTCTTTACCGCCACCCCGGGCACCCTCTCCAACGACTTCTTCGTCAACCTGCTGGATATGGGCACGGAGTGGAAGCCGGCGGCGGGCAGCCCGGGTGTCTATGAAGGCAGTGATCGCCAGAGCGGCAAGGTCAAGTGGACCGGCTCCCGGGTCGATCTGGTGTTCGGATCCAACTCCCAGCTGCGCGCCCTGGCCGAGGTGTACGCCAGTACGGATGCCAAGGAGAAGTTCGTGAAGGACTTCGTGGCGGCCTGGACCAAGGTGATGAACCTGGATCGCTTCGACCTCGCCTGAGGACGCTTACAGGCGCCCCGTTCCCGACGCCCCGGGAACGGGGCGTTTTTTATGGATCGCCTCCAGCTCCCTACCTCTTTCCCCTCTTCTCGCGGCGATAGAGCTCCCTTCACCAGCCCCCTCACGACCAGGACCGTCCCCTCTCCCTTCCACACAACGCGCCAATAAAAAGCCTCCATCAGGTTCCTACGCCGTGATGGAGGCCGTGATGGAGGCTGCGATGACCGTGGCCTGTCAGGCCAGCTCGACTCGGTCTGCCGGGTCAGAGCGTCTCGCCGTTGCTGGCGATGACCTGCCGATACCAGTCGAAGCTGCGCTTTCTGGTGCGGGCGAAGCTGCCGCTACCATCGTCATGCCTGTCCACGTGGATGAAGCCATAGCGCTTGCTGTACTCCCCCGTGGTGAAGGAGACACAGTCCAGGCACCCCCAGGGGGTGTAGCCCATCACCTCCACCCCGTCCTCGACGATGGCGAGCTTCATCTGCTCGATGTGGGCTCGTAGATAGGCGATGCGGTAGTCATCGTCGATCTCGCCCTGCTCATTCTTGACGTCCCGCGCCCCGAAGCCGTTCTCGACGATGAAGAGCGGTTTCTCGTAGCGCCCGTAGAGCTGGTTCAGGGTGTAGCGCAGCCCTACGGGGTCTATCTGCCAGCCCCACTCTGACGCCTTCACATGGGGATTGGGCACGCTGCCCTCGAAGCCCGACAGGGCGGTGCCCGTGCCGGCCCACAGGGCCCGCACCGCGTTGCTCATGTAGTAGCTGAGCCCGATGTAGTCGGCGCAGCCCGCCCGCAGTATCTCTTCGTCCTCCGGCTCCATCGCGATCCGGTAGCCCTTGCGTTGCCATTCCCTGCGGATATAGGCGGGGTAATGGCCGCGCATGTGCACATCCCCGAACAGGAAGCGCTCGCGCATGGCGATCTCGGCATACATGACGTCGTCCGGGTGGCAGGAGTAGGGATAGAGCGGCACCATGGCCAGCATGCAACCGATCTGCAAGTCCGGATTGATGGCATGGCCCAGGCTGACCACCCTGGCGCTCGCCACGAACTGGTGGTGCAGCACCTGGTACATGCACTCCTCCGGGTTCGGCTCCTGGGGATAGATGACCCCGGAGCAGCAGTAGCCGAACAGGGGGACCTTCCAGTTGCGCTGGTTGTTGATCTCGTTGAAGGTCATCCAGTATTTGACCTTGTGCTGGTAGCGGCGCAGCACCACCTCGCTGAAGCGCACGAAGAAGTCCACCAGCTTGCGGCTCTTCCAGCCGCCGTATGCCGTCACCAGGTGGTTGGGCATCTCGAAGTGAGAGAGGGTGATGACGGGCTCGATGCCATGGCGCAGCAACTCGTCAAACATATCGTCATAGAAGCGCAACCCCTCCTCGTTCGGTTCCAGCTCGTCCCCCAACGGGAAGATGCGCGACCAGGCGATGGAGGTACGAAAACACTTGAAGCCCATCTCGGCAAACAGTGCGATATCGTCCCGATAGCGGTGGTAGAAATCCACCGCCTCGTGGTTGGCGTAGCGATGGCCTTCTTCAATCTTGTCGGTGATGATGCGCTCCACCCCGTGGGCGCCGCTGGTGAGCACGTCGACGATGCTCATCCCCTTGCCCCCCTGATCCCAGCCCCCTTCGACCTGATGGGCGGCAACCGCCCCGCCCCACATAAAATCTTTCGGCAATGCGTTCTTCATGACTTGTCACTCCTTATACGGCTTTGGATGTCAGCGGCTGGGGTTGGCTTATTTCGGCATCGGTCTGAAAGCCCGCCATCCAGGAGAAGATGACGCCCAGGGTAAAGGCCACGCCGATGGAGAGCAGGAAGCCCAGGAACTGCGCCATGTGGCCCTCTTTGAAGAACACCGGCAGCACGGCGATGCCGGGGATGCAGTAACTCCAGGAGACCGCGTTGAAGGCCCCCGCGACCGTGCCGCCGATTGCACCGGCCAGGCAGCCGCAGATGAGCGGGCGTTTGAAGCGCAGGGCCACCCCGTAGATGGCGGGTTCGGTGATGCCAAACAGGGCGGTCACGCCGGCCGAGAGGGTCACGCTTTTCAGCTCGGGATCCTTGGCCTTGAAGTAGACCCCGAACACGGCGCCGGCGATGCCGAACACGGCGGAGGCTTGCAGGCCGGTAAAGGTGTCATAGCCCAAGGTGGCGTAGTTGCCGACGGTGACCGGGGTGATGCCCCAATGCACGCCCAGGGTCACCAGCGGTGTCCAGACTGCGCCGACCACGAACCCAGCGATGGCGGGGCTCAGGTGATAGAGGGTGTTGTAGATGCCGCCGATGGCGCCACCGATCAGGTTGCCGATGGGGCCGAACGCGAGCAGGGTCAGCGGCACCATGATGGCGAGGCAAAACATGGGGGTGAAGAGGTTGCGCACCACCACGGGCAGGATCCGCTCGAAGAAGCGCTGCACATACGACATGGCCCACACCATCAGGATGATGGGGATCACCGCCGCGGTGTAGCTCAGATATTGTACCGGCAGGCCGAAGAAGGTGAGCGGCGCGCTGTTGAGGGGGATCCCCGTCAGGTTGACGATGGCCTCGTTGATGGCCGGGTTCTCCATGGCCGACTGCATCAGCGCCTGGACCGCCGGATCCGCGGAGTTCGCCAGAACGATCTTGTTCGCGGTCAGCATGTTCATGTAGTCAGGCGAGACCAGGGCACAGGCCGCGATGACCGCGGTGAAGGGGTTGACGTTGAACTTCCTGGCGGCGGTGAAGGCCACCATCACCGGCAGGAAGGTGAACCCGGTCCAGGAGACGAAGTTGAGAATGCGGAAAGTCCCGCTACCAGCGTCCATCCAGCCGATGGCGGCGAAGAAGGAGATGAGCCCCTGCAACACGCCGCAGGCGGCCAGCGGATAGAGGAAGGGGGCGAAGATGCTGGAGATGATGTCCATCAGGTGGTTGACGAGCCCGACCCTGGGGGCGCTGACCGCGGCGCCCTCGTCGATCTGCACCAGACGCAGCACCTCCCGGTAGGCATCCCCGACGTGATTGCCGATCACCACCTGCAACTGGCCGCTGGATTCGATGACGGTGATGACCCCCTTCACCCGTTTCAGCACCTCCTTGTCGACCCGCCCCGTCTCTTTGAGGACGAACCGCAGGCGCGTGGCGCAATGGGTGACGCTCACCACGTTGTCATCACCACCGATTAATTCGACGATCTGTTTCGCCGAATCCGCATAGTTAATTGCCATAGTTATTCTTCCCTGCCATGTATTAATTAATATCGACGTCATGCAAATTTCGATAATGGATGGTAGGGAAAGCATTTCACCTTGTCACGGCATAACAAATCCCCAACGATGTCACTTGTTACGGAAAAGACACGCCCTGTGACAACTCGGCGCTGATTGTTTTTGCCAATTGGCGACCAATGGATTCGATAATATAAATCACCGGCACTTGGGTAGTAATATCATATTCATTGTCGACCACCACTCTCGCCGCATGATATGAAATATTGAAATCCGCCATCTGTGCCAATGTGGATTTATTGTCGCTGGTGATGGTGATGACCTTGCAGTGATGCAGCAGGAATTGCTCCGCCAGCTTGATGATCTCCGTCGTCTCTCCCGAGACCGAGAGCACGATCGCCACCGCCTGCTTGTACATGTCGGTGTTGACCGGGTAGTAGGGATCGTCGATGTGGTTGCTGAACTTGCCAATGTTGGAGAAGAAGCGCGCCCCGTAACGCCCGAGCGTGCCCGAGGTGCCGGCCCCCACGAAGATCACCCGCTCGGCACCAGCGATCTGCTCCGCCGCGTTCAGGATCAGGGCATCGAACTCCTCGTTGTTGATGCTCTTGAAAAATGCGAGAAACTCGTTGGCTCCGTGGGGAACGGATATTTGACTGCGCTTCTCGGCATTCATCTTGAGATAGGCTTTTAATTCCGCATAGCCACTGCAATTCATTTTCTTGCAAAAGCGCAATATGGTGGCGGTTGACACATCGCTCGCTTCGGCCAGCTCCCTGATCGTCATGTAAATAACCGTCTGATGATGTTTCATCACATAGTTATAAACTTTAAACTCAAAGGTATTTAACGTGGAGACCAATTGATTATTAAACATTCCCGTTCGCCCTGAGTCGATATAAATCTGATTTGTAACGATGTCACGCAGTGTAACAAAAGGACCAAATCAATCGAGAAGGGCGAAAAGTAAATGCGGGAAACGTGATGATTATCACGCCCGATTCAGGGAAACGCGGCCGTGAATACCACGGGGGCCGTGCTCATTCTGATGAGCAGTGCGCCCGGGCTCCACGGCCGCGGCTTTCTGATACGGCCGCCGCCCCAGGGTCAGCCGGCGGTGATGACGGTGCAGCCCTCCCCTTCGAACGCCTTGAGCAGGGCGGGGTCCTGCCGGGTGCAGATCAGGTAGTCGAGATCCGCGGCGTGCAGATAGGGGTAGGAGGCCAAGGACTCCAGCTTGTCGTCATTGCACAGCACCGCCAGCGAGCCGGAACGCTCCGCGACCCGGCGTTTGAACTCGCTGTCCTGGTAATGCACGGCGCTGAAGCCGAGATCCGAGGACCAGGCGCAGACCCCCAGGAAGCCGAGGTCGAAGCGGAACTTTTTGATGGTCTCGGCCGCCGTGATGTCGACGGCCCCGCCGACCAGCGGATCCTGCTCGCCACCGAGGAGGATGGTCCTGATGCCGGGTCTCTCCAGCAGCCGGCAGGCGATGGCCGGGCTGTTGGTCACCACCGTCAGGCCCTGATGCTCCGGCATGAGGGAGGCCAATAGCAGGTGGGTGCTGCTGGCATCCAGGAAGATCAGCTGGTTCGGTTTGACCAGGCTCAGGGCGGCCACGGCCAGCGCCTGCTTCTCCGCTACATGCTGGGTACTGCGCTCGGTCAGGGTCCCCGTCTGTGGCGACAGGGAGATGGCGCCACCGTGAATGCGCTTGCAGCGCCCCTCATCGGCCAGATAGCGCAGATCCCGCCTGATGGTCGCCTCCGTGGTGCCCAGCGGCTCCGCCAGCTCCGCCGCCATCACCTTGTGGTGCGCGGCCAGCAGATCCAGAATGAGGAGGCGTCGCTCCTCCGGTGAATACTTGTCCATGGTGTTCCCTTGTAATGGCCGGGCAATCATCGCCCGGCCCGTCTCACGCCCCCTGCCGCTGCAGTGCGAGCAGTTGCAAGATGGTGTGCATGACGGCGTCTTCATCGTTCGAGCGGATGATGAAATTGGCGGCGTCCTTGGTCTCGTCGTGGCCATTGCGCATGGCGAAGCTGAAGTCGGCGCACTCCATCAGCTCGATGTCGTTGAGCCCGTCGCCAAAGACCAGGGTCTCATGGCGACCGGCGCCGACCAGCTGCTGCAACCTGGCCACCGTCGTCCCCTTGTGCACGCCGGCATTGGCGATGTCTATCCACTGCTTGTCGGACGCCACTATGTAGGCCTCGTCATCAAACTCGTCAAGCTGGCTCCGCAGCTCCAGGCAGCGGCCCTGCTCGTCATAGACGGTGATCTTCACAAAGTCCGCGGTGATATCGCCAAAATCGGCGACCGTCTGCACCTGGGTGTAGGAGCGGCGCACCAGGGCTTTCAGATGATCCGGCACCTCCTCCCGGATCGCCGCGCAGGCCGCCGTGCAGGCGATGACGATGTGCTCACCCGGCAGACGCTCCAACCGACGGATGATGACCAGACCCAGGGCGTTGTCCAGCAGCGACTGATAGACGTAGCGACCCTGGTGCTTGATCCGGGTGGCGCTGTCTCCCAGGATCCAGAAATTGGCGCTCTGCGCCCCCAGCAGCTCCTCGACCCGGTCGACCTGTTTTCCCGTGCAGGGCGCAAAATGTATCCCCTGCTGCGCCATGGCGGCAACCACCTCGGCGAACAGGGCTCGGTTGTAATCCCCCCTGCTATTGAGGAAGGTGCCGTCCATGTCCGTGATGATGAGTTTGATCATGCTGTTACCTCGGATGTATGCATTCTGACCGAGGTCATCATATCGCCACAATGAACACACACAAACAAAAATAAGATCATTTATGTTCATATTTGATCTAAATGATCATAGCATGGCCTCCTCGCTCGGAGGATCCCAGGCACAGCCCCCCTCCTTCGATTGTCATTCAAGGAGACCCCATGTTGTCCACACTCTCCAGCCGGCGGCCCCGGCGTGAGCGGCTCGCCACCCGAGCTACCTTCTTCTGCTCGGGCTTTGCCACGGCGGCCTGGGCCTCCATCATCCCCTTCGTCAAACTGAACGCCCAGATAAGCGACGCCACCCTGGGCATCATGCTGCTCTGCCTCGGAGGCGGCGCACTGCTTGGCATGCCCATCGCAGGCATCTATACCAGCCGCGTCGGGTGCAAGCGGGTGCTCGTGGGGGCGGTGTCCGCCATCGCCCTACTGCTGCCCTGCCTGCTGCTGGCAAGCTCTCCCTGGCTGCTGGCCCTCACCCTGGTCTGCTACGGGATGAGTGTCGGCACCACGGGCTGCGCGATGAACATCCACGCCCTGGCCGTCGAGCAGGAGGCAAAGAGGCCGCTCATGTCCGGCTTTCATGGCTTCTACAGCCTGGGCGGCATGGCCGGCGCCTTCATCCTGGCCCTGCTGCTCACCCTCGGCATGGGCCCCATCGCCGCGACCCTGGCAACCTCGCTGCTGATCATGGCCCTGCTGGTACTGAACGCCCCCGGCTACAGGACGGACGCCACCGCCCGCAGCGGGCCGCTCTTCGCCCTGCCGCGAGGGCCCGTCGTCGTCATCGGCATCGTCTGCTTCGTGTTCTTCCTGGCCGAGGGGACAGTGCTCGACTGGAGCGGCATCTTCCTCAACGAATACCGCGCCGTGCCGGCGAGCGCGGCGGGGCTGGGCATCCTCTTCTTCTCCATCGCCATGACGACGGGGCGCCTGCTCGGGGATCGCGCCGTCGCCAGGCTGGGGGCCCGCGTGGTGGTGACAGCAGGCACCTTGATCGCCGTCACGGGTTTCCTGCTCAGCCTGTCGCTGCCCCAGTGGCAGACGGCGCTGCTGGGGTATGCGCTGATCGGCCTGGGCTGCTCCAACATCGTCCCCGTCATGTTTTCGGCGGCCGGCCAGCAGTCGCTCATGCCGGGGGCCCTGGCGATCACCGCCGTCTCCACCCTGGGCTATGTCGGGGTGCTCTCCGGCCCCACCCTGGTCGGCTTTGGCGCCGACGCCTTCGGTCTGCCGGCAGCCCTCCACGGCGTCGTCTTGCTGATGGTGCTGGCCCTGCTGCTCAGCAGACGCGTGCGGCTGGCACCACGGGCCACCCCTCTTTCAACAACCTGTCAGGAGCTGCCATGAGAAACCCTGTTTTCGGCGAGGTGGTATTGAAAACCGAGGACATTGCGCTCGGCGTCGAGGTCATCGCCAAGCGGCTCAACGAGCGATTCACGGAGGCGGTGGTGATCACCGTGGTGCCGGGCGGCATGCTGTTTACCGCCGATGTCGTCAGGGCGCTGCGCTTTGATGTCGCCATGGACTATATCTCCTGCCCCCACACTCCGGGGGAGCGCCACAACGCCTCCCCCATCGTCTTTCACGACAATGTCGGCATCCGGGGCAGAGACGTCATCCTGATGGACGACGCCATCGAATCGGGCGGCACAATGAAGCGGCTGGTCGCGCACCTGCAGGCGTTCGCGCCACGCTCGCTGTCCATCGCGACCCTGTTTGTCAAACAGGGGCGCGTGGCTATCCCCGCCGAGCAGTTTTATGCCTACGAAATGACGAGCGATGACCTGTTGGTCGGCTATGGCCTGCCCTGGGAACACAAGTACCGGAATATCCCCTATGTCTCCAGACTGAGGCGATAACGAGAGCAACGGACAAGGCGGCGGAAAGGCTGAGAGCAAAAGACCATTCAGGGTAAAGCCTGGCGGTGAGGGAGGGATAATTCGCCACTGCGTGGCTCATCCCTTCTGGGCGGCCCCCGGCCGTTCATCGCAGCCAGCCACTCTGCACGAACCCCGCGAGGGTTCTCAGCCTCCCGAAGTTCCGAGCGAGATGTGAAAAGGACTCACCTGGGTGGTCCCTTCTGAAGTGAGCTTCCCGGTCGGGATTGTCCCCTCCCTGACGCCCGCCTGTCTAACAGGGTTCGAACCGAGCCACCCATCATCGGATAAAGCAAAAGGCCCCGTCTTGCGACGGGGCCCTTTGCTTTATTTGGCTGTGAGGGAGGGATAATTCGCCACTGCGTGACTCACCCCTTCGGGGCGGCCTCTGGCCATTCATCGCAGCCAGCTGTTCTGCTCGAGCCCGTCGAGGCATCTCTCCCTCTCTCTTCGAGATGAGCCGATGATTCTTCCCCAAAGCAAAAAACCGACCATCAGGTCGGTTTTTTACAATTTGGCGGTGAGGGAGGGATTCGAACCCTCACTTTTATATATCACAGCACAAATATAACCTTCATTTTCAATGACTTACGCCATTATTGTCGACCATAAAAGCAACGCAATTGACTCAAGCTATTGCCATGAGTTTTCTACATATTTTATAAAGAGAAATTTTGAAATGTCAAGAACATGAACATACTTTCTGACTATCGGAATCATGTTATCGTTTCCTCTGAATGGCGAATCGATTCACGTCCTCGCGAACTCCTGCTTTGCGGTAACGCCGCATTAAGCGGACTAAAATTGTTGGTTATAATGTGGAGCGAAGCGGAACCTAACCAACTGTTTTAGTTCCGTTTAAATTCCTTGTTTTTTAGCCCTTACTTAAAACCATATTTTTCTTTTCTTCGATTAAATGCATCTTCACCACCTTCAAGAATTTTAGCAGCAAGGTTTTGAATATTTGGCTGATCTATTGAACCTTGATTTTGAATGGGCAAAGTTGCATTTTCATTCGTTGATTCCAAAACTCCAATCCATTCAGCGTCACCAAAAACAGGTATATTTGCATTATGTGTAGCAAAAATAAACTGTCTGGTTAGTTTGGCATCTCGCACTTGGGTAACAATTCGTTCTGCAATAAATGCGTTGTCGAGATTATCTTCCGGTTGATCTAAAAGTAGAGGATCTTGGTTATCAAGTAAGAGCATGTGCAATAAGGCTGTACACTGTTGACCTGTTGATAATGAATCAAGTTTTTTATATAAAGGCTCTTCACTGCTCGAAACATTCAGCTCAATACCAACCAAATCATCGATCTTAAATTCTTCAATTTCCATTATTTGTTTATTGCTGATTTTTGATAATCTATCAGCGGTAGTCGAAGTCATACCCCAATTTTTCTCTAATAAAGCATCCGATCCTTTCTTGATAGTCTCTGCGAATAGAGGTGCCGAGAACTCATCTACACCTTTCATCCAAGAAAGTCTTCCCTCAGCGACATCAGGTAAATGATAACTTACGATAAGTTTTATTAATCCCAGTCTATCTTTTTCTGCTGAGTAATTTACTTTTATATTGCCCTTTAATTTTCTATTTAGCTGTTTTACGCCCTTTTCAAAAGCTGTAGCTCTGTTGGTTTTTTTCTCGGACAACTCAGACAGTAGAGTCTGTCTCTTAGCTATTTCTTTGTCCAGCTTACCTTGTTCAGTTACAAGTTCCGCACGCTTGGGTTTTAATCTCTCGATATTTTTAATTAAATCCCGATATTGTTCACCAATTTGTTTTCCAGTCAAACCTTCAACAGGAGCCAACTTTTTAAACTCTTTAGTGATGGACTCTTCTTGTTTCTGTATGCTTTCTTGAAGTTCTTTGTCAAGTAGATCTATCTTCTGCTGAGAACTTTCTGAATCCAATTCTATTTTTGCAATAGATTTATTGATGTTATCTTTTAATTCAGACAATACTAATTTAGCGTTTTCAAATGTTTTTTTGTCGGGAAATCCCTTAATCAACTCTTCGGTAATAAAGTCACCGCATGGAATAGATTCATAGAACTCTTTTAGTGCTTTCTTTAACGTGTCCATCTTTTCTGCAACCGTTTTGAAAGTACTTCTTTCCGACTCAACGATTGGTAATAGTTTCAATTGCTGGTCTATTCCAAGCTCTTTATACCTATTTTCATCTTCCTCGTGAGCCTTCAAGGCTTCCACATCAGATTCTAAGCTAGAGACGCTAGATGTTAAATCAGCGATATTATTTCTTGTTGTAACTAACGACTCCTTAACTGTTGAAATACCTGACTCTTGCTCAATTTTATCTGTATTTAGAAATCGTTCTACTACTTTTAGTTGCTCACTTGGTTCTTTGGCGATTTCATGAATTTCATTTTGACCAAATATTTCAATATTAGGTAATAAGTCTCTAGGAGAAAAAATAGAAACAGCTCCGCTTTCATCTTTTACTATCGGGGATTCACCATAGCGTCTTGATATTTTATACAATTTCCCATGTTTTACTGCTGACTTGATAGTTAATTCAGCGAACCCTGAACCAAGATTCTGCTTTATAACTTTAAGGTGTTGTGCTTTTGTTTCTTTACTAATAGGTTCAATATTTAAAACATAGCGAATCGCCTCTATTAAAGTCGATTTACCTGTTCCTCTGCCACCTATTAAAGCATTTAAATGCTCAGAATAGTTAATATGAATTCCATCGAGAAACCCACCAACAAACCTAACCGATTCTATTCTAGAGTAATATTTCTCTTTAATATCAGAGTTAAGGCGAACACGGGATTCAGAATCTGAAAACGCTAGTTTAAATGAGGAAAAGCAGGGCGTTGACATTTTAACCAAGCAAGTCGCATTTTCTTTTCTTAATGTTTCAGGGTCTTCTATATCTTTAGCATTTATAATCGCAATATTTTTTTCACGTTTATAATCAGGGTTTTTATTTAGAAGAATCTGGTGATATGCTTGATCACCTTGTTCTTTCAGTGCTTCTAATGAAGTAGGGATTTGTGCCGCATGTAAATTCGGATTTTTCCAAATATTGTTTAATTTTTGTTTTAAAACACCGCTGTCATCTGTGCAATGTGCAGCATACACAAAGCCACCTTTATCCTTAACTGTAGACAGAATGAAGTCTGCACTTTTAGTTGATGGTTTTGTGCCATTAAAACTATCTATATCAAACTCATATAAATAATTCTTTAAAGTCTGAATACTTGTATCTTCTGGGTATAAACAAACTAAATGTATTTTCTCACTAGATGCAATTTCAAATCCTGGAAATACGATGACTCCTTGTGCATTAAAAGTTTCTTTGATTTTTACAACAGAATCAACATTGCCATGATCGGCTATTCCCACAACCTTTATTGATTCCTCAAGGCAAACTTCCAATAGTTTCTGATTGTAGTCATCTTCTGATATACCCTGATTCTTCCCTCGGTACTTTATATAACTTGCAGGATTTACTTGTAATGCGCACTTCCAGAATTTTGCCTTAGTGTGTTCAACAGCCATATTCATATATTCAATCCTTAAATTTAACACCGAGGCTAGCAGGGCTTAATAACGTATTGCTAATTGGCTGCCGCAGCGCAGCGTAGGCAGTCCAGTGGAGGCCACATTGTTTGTGACCGGAACGAAATTAAGCAACTTGTTAGCTTTTATATTGCGGCATATGACTTGCCTTCTAGCAAGCCATTGGGTGATAAAGTTAAGCTAAAGCGTTTAAATAGCCCAAAAAATTCATTGTAAGGCATATCAATTTCAATTTCGTTTAGAGCTAGAGCATCACCTTCAGCTTTCATTTTCTCTTGGATATTGTCATAACCACCAATATTTGAATGTAGAAACCTAACTGTAAGGGTATGTTCTCTTACATTATGTACAGACGAATAAACTTGAATGCCGAGTACAAAGCTATTCTCAGAAATGTGGTGGTGGTTTCTTAGATAATCAGTTGCATTTTGATTGTCATCTCGATCTGCATGAACAGATCCATCAAGATCTTTATATTGAACACCTGGTTCGAAAATTGTCATGACATGTCCTTTTAATATATGTGATAGTTGGTAGTGAAAGAAAGCTAACGCCCCGCTAAACGGCGAGCGTTAGCGAGTCCGGTGGAGGCCACGCTTTTTATGGTCGGAACGAATTTGAGCGGCTTGTTAAATTGCACCTGCACTATGCCTCTCTAATGTGTTTGGCGAGATCAGAAGCAAGCTGAACATAAGACCTCGCATCGTTTTCGCTAAGATCCAACTCCTGTGCATGTGCAGCTTTATTTCTTAGCTGCCTCAACTTGTTGAAAACAGAAAGCTGCTTTTCATCAATTATTTTACACTGAAGCAGATATTCTCCAAGTCTTGGCATATTCCAGGAGGTTTCATTTGGAGGTTTCCCCCAGAATGAACTCGCTACAGTTACACTTGCAGACTCGACTTCTAGCCAAGCCTCCATGATTGCTGCACGAGTTGAAAAGGTAACAAGATTTAAAAGGTTCGAGGACGTAGAAGCGATTGATGGGGCCTCTTCCCCCTTCTCCTTTGCTATTGCCTCAACTTCAGCTTTTAGTTCAGAAACCTCTTGAGCAAATTCAAGCTCAATTTCCTTATATTTCAACTTGCGTAGCAAAGGTATAAGTTCAACGATTGGTTTCCGGAGCAAGACAACGAGGGCAATGGCTGTAGCTGGCCATGCCACAGCTTTAATTAGTTCCGATATAAAAGTAAGAACGTCCATTTAACCTCGATATTTCCAGTGCAATTTAACGTCGCACTAAGCAGACTAAAATTGTGGGTTATAATGTGTAGCGAAGCGAAACGTAACCCACTGTTTTAGTTCCGTTTAAGTGCCTTGTTATGTGCTTGACATTAAAGAGAATAGCTTTCCATTAATTTTCGCCAATCAACAAACTCACCTATTGTTTTAAGTTGAGCATCATCGATATATCTATTTTTAAGTTCTTTTCTACACCTATCTATATACTGAGTTACGACTTCAAAAATTTCATTGTTATCTAGGCCTCTTGAAATGGACATTTCAGCAGCTAATTTATGTGTTTTATATTCAAATTCTTTTTTACGAGTTTTTACAATTCGCCTAGCTTTAACAGCCCAATACTCACCTCTAATTTGGTTTCCTACGAAGTGAAGTTTTATATACCCAATGATTTCATTAAAGTCCCAAACAGAGCCGTAACTATTACGTAAAATATATTGTGATTGCAATTTAACGCTAGGTTGTTCTTTATGAACCTGCCTAGCTAGTTCGTTTAACTCTTCGTTGCTACTATTATATAAATGCTTCTCAACAAACTCCTCTCGTTGTTGATAATACTTTTCTGAAGATATTCTATACACCGGTATGATTAAAAACTCAGTATCCACGTAAGCCTCTTAGTACATAACAGTGATTAGATGGAAGGCGCCAGCAAGCCCCGCCTGCGTGAACAGGTCAGGACAGTGATGCGTTTACATCACTACAGCATCCGTACTGAAAAGTCCTACTTGTACTGGATCCGCAATTTCATACGCTTTCATCAACTGCGACACACGTAGGAACTCGGTTCTGCTGAGACCAATGCTTTTCTCACCCGGCTTGCCGCCGAACGAAAATGTGTTGCCGATTGACAACCAAGAAATTAGTACAGCTGAATCGCCCCTACTTTCCTAGACACCCCAAGAGCCTCAAACTGAGGTCATTCAGGAGGTGTTATGAGCAAACAGCAACGTTACACGGAAGAATTCAAATTGGCCGCCGTCAAGCAAGTGACTGAGCGGAATTACCCAGTGGCAGAGGTTGCTGAGCGGCTTGGTGTTTCCAGCCATAGTCTTTACGCCTGGATCAGGCGCTACAGCCAACCCGACGTGCAGCAACAGCATGACTCCAGCCAGCAAGCCGAAATTAGGCGCCTCAAGGCTGAACTGCGCCGCGTCACCGATGAGCGAGATATCTTAAAAAAGGCCGCCGCGTACTTTGCCAAGCTGTCAGGGTAAGGTACGCCTTCATCCGGGAGCACGCGTCCACATATCCCATCCGCAGACTGTGTCGAATGATGAATGTCCACCCGAGCGGTTATTACGCCTGGCAGCTCCAGCCTTTATCTGCCCGAGCCCTGGAAGACCAACGCCTCCTGGGCCAGATCAAGCAATGTTGGCTAGAAAGCGGGGGCGTCTATGGTTATCGTAAGATCCGGGATGACCTGCGAGAGATGGGAGAGACCTGCGGGAAACACCGGGTGGCGCGATTAATGCGTCATGAGGGTTTACGTTCACAAACCGGTTATCGTCGCCGTCCCGGTCATTATGGTGGCCAGCCGGCAGTGGTTGCACCGAATCATCTTGAGCGCCAGTTCGATGTGACTGAGCCAAATAAGGTCTGGGTAACGGACATCACTTATATCCGAACCCATGAAGGCTGGCTCTATCTGGCCGCAGTATTGGATTTGTTTTCACGACAAGTCATTGGTTGGTCAATGAGGCCAAGGATCGACCGAGAGCTAGCCATCAGCGCGTTACTGATGGCGGTGTGGCGACGGCGACCTGAGCAGGAAGTGTTGGTTCATTCCGACCAAGGTAGCCAGTTTAGCAGCTATGACTGGCAGGATTTTTTGCGGGAGCACCGGCTCAAGGCCAGCATGAGCAGACGTGGTAACTGTCATGATAACGCGGTGGCGGAGAGTTTCTTCCAGCTCCTAAAACGCGAGCGGATCCGACGTAAAACCTATGCGGATCGCGAGGAGGCCCGGCGGGATGTGTTCGATTACATTGAAATGTTTTACAACCCCAAGCGTCGGCACAGTTTCAACAACGGGCTATCGCCAGTAGAGTGTGAAAAGCAATATTTCGAACGGCTCAAAAGTGTCTAGAGAAGCCGGGGCGATTCAGTATGCCGCAGCCCGTAAAGCGTGGGACGGCCCTGACCTACGATGCCAGCATCATTGAGGTGGCGTTGGAAGCGACAGGTGATGTTATGCGCCCAGTCGTCGTCTTTGCCTGATGGTTGGTCATCGAACAAAAATACCTTCCCTTGACTGCGACGACTCTCCACATAGTCCAGGAATTGATGTCCGATCAACGCACTGTGCAGTGGCACGGTACGGTACGCATTGACGGTTTTGAGCTGCTGATCCGCTTCTCCCGCATCGACCACCAAACACCAAATCCCCTCGACCTGTTTGATGTTGTGAGTTTTGAGCTGACAGGCCTCAGAGGGACGCAGCCCTGCATACAGGCACAAGAGCGGTACCCACCAGTCCTGGATTTTCAACTTTTTGCCTTTCTGGGATTGTTTGCTGCGCAGGCTGGCAAACAGTTGGGCCAGTTGAGGGCGATACCAGCGCACTCGCTCCTCATCCGCCCGTTTGTTCGGCTTTTTACCTGCCGTCAGCCCATCGAATGGGTTACGACTGCAATAGTCCAGTGCCACGCACCAACGGAAGAACTGTTTCAGGGCAGCCAAATAATCGGTCTTGGTTTTGAAACTGATGTCGGCCTTACGCAGCAAGCCGTTGCGATACTCCTGTGCCAGCGCGGGCGTCACCTCATCGACTTTAACCCCTTTGGCCCAGGTGACGAAGGCGTTGATCCGAAGTTGGAGCTGGCCCACCGACTTGTGCTGGATCCCCTCACTGGTTTTAGCCTCGATGAATCTCGCCAATGCGTGGGTGAGCGTGATCCCACTGCTGGGGCAAGCTGGGGCATCAACAGAAGGTTCACGAGGTATGGAAGGTGTTTGAGGAGGGATGAACCCCGCTGCTTTGAACGCGTCTAGATCGGCGCGGATCCAGCGATAGAAACTGCGGGGGGCTGTATCGGCAGGGGTAGCCGCGATAAGTGCGCGAGTACGAGCTGCCACAGCCAGGTTTCGGTCTACGGCGAGCTGACGATCTTTGGTGCAAAGGGAAGTACGGATAGCGAAGGGCAAGCCACGGTCACGTAATGACTTAGGCAGCGGGAGACGAGTGTAGTAGGTGCCGGAGGCATTTTTACTCAGATACATGATTGTTCCACCCAGTTGATCCAGGAAAAAAATCACGTAAGTCTAGAAATGAAAAAACCCGTTGAAATTCAACGGGTTATATTTGGCGGTGAGGGAGGGATTCGAACCCTCGATACGTTGCCGTATACACACTTTCCAGGCGTGCTCCTTCAGCCACTCGGACACCTCACCAAATTTTGGTCTGTGGTTTAACGTGCTCAGCCAACACGGTGTTCGTTGCGCGGTTGCGCTGGAACGGGGCGTAATGTAGGGGAAAGCCCCGCCGCCGTCAACGGCTTTTTGGCCGCAGCGAACCGTTCGCACATTAAACGCACAAATCAGTGCACGGACTCCGGCGCAACCTGGATTTCCGGCAGGTTCAGGAAGCCCAGACGTTCGCATTCGGCCACCACTTCGTGGGTGGCCGACGTGGTGCTCTCCACGAACAGCAGGAACTGCTCGACACTGAGCCCCGCGCGGGTAAAGACGGTGTGGCCCACGATGAGGCGCGGCAGGTTGTCGTCGATGATGTCGAGGAACACCTTGAGGGAGGGATACTGCATGTTGAGACGCCCCAGCTCGGCCATCAGCGGCAGCAGGGATGAGGGGCGCACCTCCAGCTCGGATGAAAACAGCAGCCCTTCCTCTTCGACGAAGATCCGGCTCTCCTGAATGCC
This sequence comes from Aeromonas sp. FDAARGOS 1415, assembly GCF_019048365.1. NCBI lineage: Bacteria > Pseudomonadati > Pseudomonadota > Gammaproteobacteria > Aeromonadales > Aeromonadaceae > Aeromonas > Aeromonas sp. FDAARGOS 1415. The sequence continues at coordinate 3,829,353 of NZ_CP077363.1, forward strand.
CTCGACGGACTGCAGGGAGACCATGTGGATGCCGTGGCACTGATCGCACACATAGTGCTCGATCCGGGCCTGCTGCAACCAACGCATTATCATTTCAGAGCTGGGGATATTCATCATTTCCACGACGCTATAGGGATCAAGGGGCGCAGTCTAAACCAATTTTCAGACAACCAAAAGCACACAGGCCGGATCAGCCGCGGTCCCGCTTCTTTTTGACAATCCCTGTGCCTATACTCAGCCATTCTCGTAGCCCCCCGCCTCCATGGAAGGCCAGATGACCATCCAAGAAAAGTATCGCCTGCACCTGAAATCCCTCTCGGATGAACTGCTCGCCCTGCAAAAGCCCATCCGCATCCTGGATGCGATCAAATGGCCCCGCCACCTGCAAGACGACTTTCTCGCCAAGGGTGGGAGGGAGCTGCCCGCCATCGACGCAGACTTCTATCACGCCCTCCCCCTGGGATTCGATCCCCGCAACAAATACCTGGAGCTCAAGGAGCTGAGGGACAGGATCCGCCGGCGCCTCGGTCCCCAGGACGATCTGGGGCGGATCCTGCAAGAGACGGTGGATCAATACATGGTGGTGATCGAGATGCTGCGCCAGCGCGGGCAACCGGATTTCCAGCGCTACAGCCAGCGGCTCTACGGCTCGGCCAGCGATCACCTGCGCGGGGATCGCAAAACCCTGAAAGAGCTGGGTGCGCGGCTGTGCGATATCTTCTCCCTGCCCGGTGCCCGTCATCTGGTACGCCCCTACCCCAAGGAGTTCGAGGGGGACGCCGCAGTGGCGAGGTTGCAGGGCAAGCTGTCGAGTTACTTCAGCGACGGCACAGTACAGGTGAAACTCAGCGATGGCATCGTCTCCGATGCCGCCGCCGGGGGGGATTACATCAAGCTCAACTCCCACGCCCGCTTCTCGGAGCTCGATCTCCAGGTGCTGGAGGTGCACGAGGGCTGGGTTCACGTGGGCACCACCTTGAACGGTCGTCAGCAATCCTACGCCACCTGGCTCGGCGCCGGCTCGCCGCGCATCACCGCCTGCCAGGAGGGGCTCGCCGTGCTCATCGAGACCCTCACCTTCAGCTCTTTCCCGGACAGGGCCAAGCGCATCTCGGATCGGGTCATGGCCATCGACATGGCGGAGCGCGGCGCCGACTTCATCGAGGTGTTCCGGCACTTTGTGGACAAGGGGGCCAGCGAACACGATGCCTACAAGATCACCCAACGGGTCTTTCGCGGTGGCATGGTGGCCGGCGGTGCCTGCTTCACCAAGGATCTCTCCTATGTGAAGGGCTATGTGGAGACGGTCAACTTCATCCGCAGCGCCGTGCTGGAGGGGGTGCCCGAGATCCTGCCCATGCTGTTCGTCGGCAAGGTGACCCTGGACGACATCCCTGTGCTCTACCAGCACTATCTGGAGGGGCTCATCGATGCTCCCCGCTACCTGCCCCCCATGTTCCGCGATCTCACCGGCCTCTACGTCTGGTTCGGCTTCGCCTCCGGCATGTCCCTGGTGGACATAGGCCGGGTGCAGCAGCATTTTCGCCAGCTGTTCCACCGCCTGCCGGTGGCCGATCCCATCATCGCCCCCGTCGATATCGAGATCGACTGAGCCGTCAGAAACAAGAAAGGCGCCATATTGGCGCCTTTCTTGTTCACGTTGCACGCATCAGCCGCGGGTTACTTGAAAGCCCGCCCCTCCAGATAGTGCTTGCGGCAGAGCGACACATAGCGATCGTTGCCGCCGATCTCCACCTGCTCGCCATCACGCATCACCTGCCCTGCTTCATTGACGCGAGAGTTCATGTGGGCCTTGTTGCCGCACCAGCAGATGCTTTTCAGCTCCTCGAACTTGTCGGCCAGGCAGAGCAGGTGGTAGGAGCCGGGGAAGAGTTCGCCACGAAAATCGGTCTTGAGGCCGTAGGCGATCACCGGGATGTCCTGCTCATCGACGATGCGGGCGAGCTGATAGACCTGTTCACGGGTCAGGAACTGCGCCTCGTCCACGATGAAGACATCGATGTGACGCTCGGCGTGACGCGCCTTGACCATCTCGAACAGATCGCAGGTGTCGCTGAACACTTCCACCCTCAGCTCCAGCCCTACCCTGGCACTGATGACCCCGAGCCCGAAACGATCGTCGATGGCCGGGGTCATGGCCAGCGGAACCATGCCGCGCTCCAGATAGTTGAAATGAGCCTGGATGAGCTGGGTCGATTTGCCTGAATTCATGGTGGCAAATTTGTAGTGCAGTGAAGCCATGATGGAGTTCCGAAAGGGGAATGATGGGGCGCATGCTAACGAAAGCCCCCGCCAAAACCAAGGGGCCCGAAGGCCCCTTGTGCTCTTATGCGACGGCCAGCGCGCGATGCTGCCGGGTTTTGCGCAAATGGTAGCCAGAGAATATCAGGAACCAGAGCGCACTGACGGTGAAGCCGGCCAGCACAGAATGCATCAGCCCCATCACCAGGTAGCCGAGGGCGGCACCGAAGGCGACAGCCAGCGCATAGGGAAGCTGCGTCATCACGTGATCGATGTGATGGCAACCGGCGCCGGTGGCCGACAGTATGCTGGTGCTGGAGATGGGCGAGCTGTGATCGCCGAACACCGACCCCGCCAGCACGGCCGCCAGCATGGGCAGCATCAGGGCCGCATCGCTGGCCGCTGCCATGTCGCCGGCAAGCGGCAGCATGATGCCGAAGGTGCCCCAGCTGGTGCCGGTGGCAAACGCCATGGCGCAGGAGAGCACGAAGACCACGGCAGGCAGTACTTCGACGGGCAGGTTGCCGTTGGCCAGGGAAGCCAGGTACTTGCCGGTCTCCACGTCGCGCACCACGGCGCCAATGGTCCAGGCAAACAGCAGGATGTTGATGGCCGGCAGCATGGCCATGATCCCTTGCGGCGCAGCCTTCATCCAGTTGCTGGCGCCCAGCTTCAGGCGCATGGCCAGGCCGATGGAGACCACCAGGCTGCACAGGGCGCCATAGACCAGGGAAGAACCCACATTGGTGTTCTCGAAGGAGCCGAGCACGCTGAACGGCAGCCCCTTGTCGGCCAGCACGGTGGCACCGGAGTCGATCATGAAATAGACGGTAGCCAGGGTCAGGGTCAGGATCGGCAGCACCATGTCAATCATGCCGCCATTGCTCTCCTCCGGGCTCTCCATGTCCAGACCGATGGGGCGGCCCTTGGACTCATCCCACAGCTTGCCCTCCAGGGCCCACTGCTCGTGCTGGCGCATGGGGCCGATATCGAGCTGGAAGGCGATCACCACCAGCACCATGATCAGGGTAAACACGGCATAGAGATTCATGGGGATCATCTCCACGAAGGCCGAGATGGGGCTCTGCTCGGTCAGACCGTGAGCCGCCATGATGCCCCCCACCAGGGCGATGATGTAGGCCCCCCAGGAGGAGATGGGCATCAGCACGCAGACCGGTGCGGCGGTGGAGTCCAGCAAATAGGCCAGTTTGGCGCGGGAGATCTGGAAGCGATCGGTCACCGGACGACAGATGGCCCCCACCGACAGGCTGTGGAAGAAGTCATCGATGAAGAAGGCAAACACCATCAGACCGGTGAGCGTCTTGGCCCCCTTGCGGGTCTTGGCGCGGCGCTCGGCCCACTCCGCAAAGGCCCGGGTCGCCCCGGAGACGCTCATCAGGCTGATGAGGCCACCGAGGAGCAACATGAAGATGATCATGTTGACGTTGTCACGATTGAGCGCGCCATCGACCCAGAAGATCTTCAGCACTGTGTTCAGCATGTAATGCAGGGAATCGAGAGGAGAAAACTGGTTCAGCAGCAGGCTGCCTGCGACTATGCCCACCCCCAGCGACACCAGGACGCGGCGGGTGATGATCGCCAGGGCGACGGCCAGCAAGGGGGGAACGACGGACCAACCGGAGTCGGCGAAGTGAACGATGTCCATGATCTCTTTGCACCTAAAGACAACAGGTGGAGATCTACCGAGAGGATCAAAGAAACAAAACCCATGGGGAGGTCATACTCCTCAGCCCCTTCAGGTAGCGCTCCATAGTGAATGACTATGGCAGTCCTGCACCTATTAGATGCAGAACCAGCAACCCGGTATGATGGCCTGGTCACTTCGGCGCTGACTCCTTTCCTTGTGCATCATCGGCATCACCCTCCGCACAAGTAGTCATAGGCAGCGCGCCTCTACTTAAAGGTATTCGCGGCACATTTTATCGAGCCACCGGGTGATAGCAAGTTTTTTGATTAAATTTCAAGGCAGCTATGGCAAAACAAGGGGAAATGGTAGTCAAATGGTTCGCAATATTGGCACAGAGCGACATTTTCATCTACCTGGAACTCATTCGGAAATGCACACATCCAACAGGATAAATATATCTTCAAGAATATTTACGCTTCTTAATTTATCAGCCTAATTAATTATTTCGGTAGACTTGACTTGATGCCAACCCCCCCTATAAATTACCGAAAAACATCTTCCCCTCCATAATATTCTGCTCGCGTGGTAGCCAATATGAACGAGTTTTTGAAAGTACTGTTGAATATCCGTAGCCTGCGGGCAACTTGCCGTGAATTGACGCTGGAACAGCTGGAAGAGGGATTGGAGAAACTCTCCGCCGTGGTCGCTGAGCGTCAACAGGATGAATCTGCCGAACGCCAGGCCCGCGAAGAACATCAAAAGAAAATTGCCGAATACGCCGAAATGCTGAAAGCCGCGGGAATCGATCCGGCTGAATTGGTGACCACGGCCGCCATCGACAGCCCCAAGGCCAGCAAAGGCAAACGCGCCCCCCGTCCCGCCAAATATCGTTATCTCGATAATGGCGTGGAAAAGACCTGGACCGGCCAGGGTCGCATGCCCTCCGTCATTGCCAAGGCCGTGGCCGAAGGCAAGTCCGTGGAAGACTTTGCCATCTGAGCGTGAATGCCCTTCCCCGCCAAATAAAAAACCTCGCCAGGCGAGGTTTTTTATTGCCAGAGTCTGCCCTTCAGCGCCGCTCTGCGGCCTTAACCCAGAGCACTTCAGGGATGCCCTGCGAGACCAGCAGATATCTGGCCACCGTGAAAAACCAATCACTTAGCCGATTCAGGTAAGGCAGGACAGCCGGGTTCACCCGCTCTTCCCGGCTCAGCCCCAGCAGCAAGCGCTCGCAGCGGCGGGTCAGGGTACGTACCACGTGGGCCTGGGCAGCCGCCCGCGATCCGCTCGGCAAAATGAAATTACGCAACACCGGCAGCTGGGCGCTGTAGGCATCGATCTGCTGCTCCAGTCTCTGGGTCCAGCTCTCGTTGACCTGCCAGAGGCTGGCCTCTTGCGCCTCGCTGGAAAAGGCCAGCTCGCCGCCCAGATCAAACAGCTCTTGCTGCAGCAATATCAGCTCGGCCAATAATACCGTCTCGTCGGCGGGTATTTCGGCCATCAAGAGTCCTATCTGGGAATTCAGCTCGTCGATGGCACCATAAGTTTCCACACGTCGATCATCTTTGGCCAGGGAAGTTCCGTCAGCCAGACGCGTGAGCCCCTTGTCCCCCTGCCTCGTATATATTCTCATTCTGACATCCTGTTAATAATGGGAATAATCATGGACTCCAGCCCATTGAGTTTTATCTCGTACGCCAGTGCCAAAGATTGGCCAAGGGCGCCGGCAGGAAAGCCGCTGCGTGCCATCCATACCAGATAGGGTTCAGGAATATCGATGATGCGCCGCCCGCGATATTTCCCGTACGGCATCTTCTGCGTCAGGGTTAGCAATACCCTCTCATCACCGAGTCCGTCCATATCAATCGATATTCAGGTATTTATGGGTCTGGATGGAGAGCCGCCAGTTGCGGGCGATGCAGGTCGCCATCGCCAGCTCGGTGGCTCTGGGTTTCTGGCTGATGGGTTGCAGCGCGATCACCACATCCTCGCGCAGCCGGGCGCTCGCCAGCAGGGCGTCGAGCTCCTCGATGTGTCGCTCCGTCGCTACCGGGTGCTTGATCTCGTTGGCCCGCTCCAGGGCCGACACCAGCACCGGCAACCCCCCTTTCATGCCGATCTTGGGGGAGACGGTCACCCAGGTCTGCTCATGGGTCAGGATCTCGCTGGTGCCGCTGGTTTCGATCTGCACCTGGTAACCCGATGCCACCAGGGCCGACGAGAGCTCGTGCAGATCATAGAGGCAGGGCTCGCCACCGGTTAACACCACGTGGCGCGCCCGGTATCCCAGGGTATCGAAGCTGGCCAGGATGTCGTGGGTGCTCATCTTGCTCCAGCCATCGGATTCGTTGGATCTGTCCAGCACCTCGCCGCGCCCGACCTCACGGGCGGGATCCACCACCCAGGTATGGCGGGTGTCGCACCAGGGGCACCCCACCGGGCAGCCCTGCAGGCGAACGAAGATGGCGGGCAGGCCGGTGAAGACCCCCTCCCCCTGGATGGTCTGGAAGATCTCGTTGATTGGATAGTGCATCTTGATCACGACTGGCTACAAAAGGCGCGGATTATACCCCAAAGCCCGGCGCGGCACAGGCTCAACTTCCGCTTTTCTCACCGAGCCCGGTTTTCTCGTACAACCGGGCCGCAATGGCTGCCCTGTCGGCCAGATAGAGGTCTAGCCCCCGTCGGCGCAGCTCGCAGGCAGGACAAGCCCCGCAGCCATCCCCCTGGATGCCGTTATAGCAAGTCAGGGTCTGGTGGCGCACGGTATCCAGGTGACCGTAGTGATCCGCCAGTGCCCAGGTCTCGGCCTTGTCGAGCCACATCAGGGGGGTCTCGAAGCGAATGGCGCGATCCAGCCCCAGGGAGACCGCCTGATTGAGCGCTTTGACAAACTCGTCGCGGCAATCGGGGTAGCCGGAGAAATCGGTCTCGCACACCCCGGTGATCACCGCCTCGGCGCCCACCTGATAGGCGTAAATGGAGGCCAGGGTCAGGAACAGGATGTTTCGCCCGGGTACGAAGGTATTGGGCAGGCCGTTATCCTGCAGCTCACCGCTCACCGGGATATCGTCCCGGGTCAGGGCCGAGATGGCGAGCTCCCCCAGCATGGTGACGTCCATCACCTTGTGGGCGGCAATGCCAAGCGCCCCGGCCAGCCGGCGCGCGGTCTCTATCTCCGCCCGGTGGCGCTGGCCGTAATCGAAGGTGATGGCGTGCACTTCGTCATAAAGAGCCTGAGCCTGCACCAGACAGGTGGTGCTGTCCTGTCCCCCACTGAATACCACGACGGCTTTTTTCACGTTCATCACTCCTCTGGGCAGTTCAACGGCGACGACCCTGTGCAAAGTCATGCCACTGCCGGTTCAAATGGGTAAAAAGGGTCATCAGAGGGGCGAAGCGCTCAGGCTCGCCCTCCCATTGGGATAACAGATGGTAGCCCGCCTCCAGGGTCGACAAGGCGCCGGGAAACGGCTTTTTGCGAATGGAATACTGCCCGGCAAGATCGCCGAGCGTGATCCGCGGCAGCCCGAGCAGGGCCGTCGAGCTGTGCAGCATGCGGTATGCCTTGCGCCAGGTGCCATCGAGCAGAATGAAGTGCGCCCTCGCCTCTCCCCCATCGGCACGGCGTGCGAGGTGCGACCTCGCCTGTGCCGGAGTCATCGCATCCTCATCAGGCCACAGCAGATAGCACTGTACTTTGGGGTCGGCCAGCAGGGCATTGAGCGCCTCGTCGCCGGAGAAATCCTCACCCACGTGGATGCGGACATCGGTGAGAGACGCCGCCAGCAGCGCGGCCGTCCCCTTGGGGTGTCCCACCTCGCCGGGGTGTTGCAGGATGTGGAGCGGTGCGAGATGAGGTACCCGCCGGATATAATCGCACAGGCACGCTTTGAGGGCTCGGGTACAGCGTGTACAGTATCGGCTCTCTTTGTCGTTGGGCTGTTTCATGTTGTCTGAAAAATCGGGTCTGCTCTGGGTCATCGCGCTTTCGCTCGTCACTGCCTTGCTCTTCTTCACCGTGCCGAACCATCAACTCGCTTTCGAACGCGACCTGATCGCCCAGGGCGAAGGGTGGCGCATCATAACAGGCAATCTGGCCCACACCAATGGATGGCACCTGCTGCTCAACCTCTGCGGGCTGGCGGTACTCTACAGCCTGTTTCAGGAGTATCTGACAGGGTGGCGCCTGCCCGTGCTGCTGCTCTTGCTCGGCGCCGCCGTCGGGCTCGGGATCTGGTGGTGGTGCCCGCAGACCCTGTGGTACATGGGCCTCTCCGGCCTGCTGCACGGCCTGTTCGTATGGGGGGCCATGCAGGATATTCGCTACCGCCGTCACTCCGGCTGGCTCATGCTGCTGGGCATCGTCATCAAGCTGGGTGTGGATTTCTACAGCGCCGGAGAGAGCCCGGTTTCCGCCCTCATCGGGGCCAGGGTGCATATCGAATCGCACCTCATCGGGTCCGGCGCCGGCCTGCTCCTCGGCCTCTTCCCCATCAGCCTGGGTATCCAGGTCAGCAAGAGCTGAGCCCGTCCACCGGGCAGCCGTCAGCCATTCCCCAAAATGCGACAGGCCGGATCTGGGATCCGGCCTGTTGTGTTATCGAGGCTCAGTCCGTTAGCGGCTCAGCTCGGCATTGATCGCCCCCAGCACGGCAGCAGGCTCCCCTGACTGGGTAATGGGACGCCCGATGACCAGGTAGTCGGCACCCGCTTCCACCGCTGCCAGCGGTGTCATGACGCGGCGCTGATCCCCGGCGGCGGATCCGCTTGGACGAATGCCCGGGGTCACCAGCTTGAACTCGGCCCCGAGCAGAGCCTTCAGCTCGCGAGCCTCCTCGGCGGAGCAGACCACGCCATCCAGTCCCGCCGCCTTGGCGAGGGTGGCCAGACGGATCACCTGCTCTGCCGGGGTCACATCCAGCCCCAGAGGCGCCATGTCGGACTGCTCCATGCTGGTCAGCACCGTCACCCCGATGAGCAGGGGGGCCTTGTCGCCGTATGGCAGCAGCGCCTCCTTGGCGGCACGCATCATCCGCTCGCCGCCGCTGGCGTGGACATTCACCATCCAGACGCCAAGTTCAGCGCTTGCCGCCACCGCCTTGGCCACCGTGTTGGGGATGTCGTGGAATTTCAGATCCAGGAAGACGTCGAACCCCTTTGCCACCAGCTGGCGGACGAACTGGGGGCCAAACAGGGTAAACATCTCCTTGCCTACCTTGAGGCGGCACTGGGCCGGGGAGATCTGTTCGATGAAGGCGAAGGCGTCGGCTTCGTGCTGATAATCCAGCGCAACCAGTACTTTGGGGTCTTGCATGTCACTTCCTATGGGTTGTTATGCCACATCCAGAGGCAGCCGGACCGCAGACCGGGTGCACACTGGCATCTGAATTACTTGGGTGTCCTTGGTCGACAGGGTGGGCAGCGCACCTGTCCCACATGGGGGCTGACGTCTTATCTGCTGACTCTTATTCTCCATCCAGGCCACGGATCGGCTTGATGGAGCCCCACTGCCGGCAGGAAGGACACTGCCAGAACAGCGAATGGGTCGCAAAGCCGCACTGACGGCACTTGTGGGTCGACTTGATCTTGATCTGCTCGCCGACCAGCTGCTGCAGCAGCTCGAGGCTCTCCTTGGCCGGCCCCTCTTCAGCGCTTGCCAGCTGGAAGCCGACCAGCTGATAGAAGCCTTTCATGGAGGGGTGGCGGCGCAGTTGGCGCAGCACCAGAGCGCGGGCCTGGCTCAGGCCGTCGCGTGCCTCGACCAGGTTGGCCAGTGCCAGCGTCACGCTGACTCCGGCATGATCCTCCACCGCCTTTTCCAGCAGCGGGATCAGCGCCTCGCTGCGGCCGAGCTCGCGATAACAGTCGAGCAGCTTGGGGATGGCTTCGGAGGCAAAATCGATGTCCTGTTCGAACACCCGCAGCAGCTCCTTGCTGGCCTCCTCGAACTTGCCCTCCTCCATCGAGAGATCGGCCAGTCGCAGGCTCGCCCGTGCGCAAGCCGGATAGGCGCCGAGGGCACGCTTGAGTTTGGCGATGCCCGTTACCCTGTCGCCGTCGCGCAGGGCGTTCTCCGCCTGCTCGCAATAAAAATGAGAGATGGGTTCGGCCAGTTTCTTGCCCTGGAATTTCTGCAGGCGACTGGCCACCTCGATGGCCCTGTCCCAGTCACGCAGTTTCTGATGGATGACGAGCAGCTGGGCCAACGCCGTCTCCTCGAAGTCACTGTCCTCGCAAAGCTCCTTCCAGAGCGCTTCGGCCCGATCCAGGAGCCCTGCGGCCAGAAAATCGCGGGCCAGCTCCTGCAGCGCGAGCTGGCGCTGCTCCCGGGTCAGCTGGCGGGCGACCAGGTTCTGGTGGATCTTGATGGCACGATCGACCTCGCCCCGCTGGCGGAACAGGTTGCCGAGGGAGAGATGGGTTTCGATGGTTTCGCTGTCCACCTCCAGCAGCTGGATGAAGAGATCCACCGCCTTGTCGGATTCATCGGACAGCAAATAGTTGAGACCCGCCACGTACTGGCGGGAAAACTTGTTACTCTGTTGCTGGGTGTCCTGGCGAACACTCCTGCGTCCCATATACCAGCCATAACCGGCGGCAATGGGCAACAGCAGGAAAAGCAGTTCAAGCATCGAGGGACATTATTCCTTGGTTGTCGACCGGGCAAGCTCCAACTCGCGAGATTGACGACGCATGGTTCGATTCAGAGTGCGGTTTTGCAGTTTGAGGCGCAGGAAGAGCAGGCCGAATACCAGCCAGCCCAGCAGGAAACCACCGGCGAAGAAGAATCCCAGCAACATGGAGAGCGAGAACTCCCCCTGGGCGATCAGATAATTGAACTGTACCAGCTGACCGTTTTGCGAACCTATGGCCAGCGTCAGAACAAACACCAGCACCAATGGGATGAGGGCCAAGATACGCTTCATGGGAGCTCCCTGTCTGTAGCTAATGAGAAACTGATTATCCTTAAAATCACCGGCAGACTCTAGAGCGAATGGGAAAAGACTGCGAGAAACCCGACAATGCGCAGGTTTGCGCAGGTTAAAGACGGTAAAAATAAAAAAGGCATACCCTGGTATGCCATTTTCTGCATTATTCGACGATGTTCACGCGCTCGCGCAACTCTTTGCCAGGCTTGAAGTGCGGGACATATTTCCCGGTCAGTTCAACCTTGTCCCCTGTCTTGGGGTTGCGACCCACACGGGGCGCACGATAGTGCAGTGAAAAACTTCCAAATCCTCGGATTTCAATCCGGTCGCCGTTTTGCAAGGTCGATGCCATCTGCTCAAGGATCTCCTTGATGGCGGCTTCGACATCCTTGGCCGGCATATGCATGCGGCTGGCTGCCAGTTGTTCGATGAGATCTGATTTGGTCATAAGGTTAAATCTCCTTCCCCGATCACATGCAATAAACATTTTGCCAGGATAAAAAAGGGCGGCGCAATGCCGCCCTTTTCTTGCATCAAGGATTACTCACCCTTGGCGGCTTTGAACGCTTCAGCCATGGCATTGCTGAACACAACTTCTTCTTGTTGGTTCAGGTTGTCGATGGCAACACGCTCGTCAGCCTCGTCCTTAGCGCGGACAGACAGGCTTACGGTGCGGTTCTTGCGATCAACGCCCATGAATTTAGCTTCAACTTCGTCACCAACAGACAGCACCAGAGTGGCGTCTTCTACGCGGTCACGAGCAGCGTCGGAGGCACGCAGGTAGCCTTCTACGCCGTCAGCCAGTTCGATCACGGCACCCTTGGCATCAACCTCGGTAACCTTACCCTTCACGATAGCACCTTTCTTGTTATCAGACAGGTACTTGTTGAACGGGTCTTCTTCGATCTGCTTGACGCCCAGGGAGATGCGCTCACGCTCCGGGTCCACTTGCAGAACAACGGCTTCGATCTCGTCGCCCTTCTTGAATTCACGCACAGCTTCTTCACCCTGGTTGTTCCAGGAGATGTCAGACAGGTGAACCAGGCCGTCGATACCGCCGTCCAGACCGATGAAGATACCGAAGTCAGTGATGGACTTGATCTTGCCGGAAACACGGTCGCCCTTGGCGTGAGTTTCGGCAAACAGCTGCCACGGGTTGGACTTGCACTGCTTCAGACCCAGGGAGATACGACGACGCTCTTCGTCGATATCCAGAACCATCACGTCAACCACGTCGCCAACGTTAACAACCTTGGACGGGTGGATGTTCTTGTTGGTCCAATCCATCTCGGATACGTGTACCAGGCCTTCAACGCCTTCTTCGATTTCAACGAAGCAGCCGTAGTCGGTCAGGTTGGTCACGCGGCCAGACAGACGGGTGGTCTCCGGGTAACGCTTGGCGATAGCAACCCAGGGATCTTCGCCCAGCTGCTTCAGACCCAGGGATACACGGGTACGCTCGCGGTCGAACTTCAGAACCTTGACTGCGATCTCGTCGCCAACGTTCACGATTTCGGAAGGATGCTTAACACGCTTCCACGCCATGTCGGTGATGTGCAGCAGGCCGTCAACGCCGCCCAGATCTACGAATGCACCGTAGTCGGTCAGGTTCTTGACGATACCCTTAACTTCTTGACCTTCTTGCAGGTTGGCCAGCAGGCTTTCGCGCTCGGAGGTGTTCTCGGTTTCGATCACGGCACGACGGGAAACAACAACATTGTTGCGCTTCTGGTCCAGCTTGATGACTTTGAACTCGAGTTCTTTGTTTTCCAGGTGAGCGGTGTCACGGATCGGACGCACGTCAACCAGGGAACCCGGCAGGAAGGCACGGATGCCGTTCAGTTCAACGGTGAAACCACCCTTGACCTTGCCGTTGATGATACCGATAACGGTAGCTTGCTCTTCGTAAGCTTTTTCAAGCTGCAGCCAGGCTTCGTGGCGCTTGGCTTTTTCGCGGGACAGCTTGGTTTCGCCGAAACCATCTTCGATAGAGTCCAGAGCCACGTCAACGGAGTCACCTACGTTGATTTCCAGCTCGCCCATGGCGTTCTTGAATTCTTCAGCCGGGATAGCAGACTCGGATTTCAGACCGGCATCAACCAGTACGAAACCGTTCTCGATAGCAACGACAGTGCCCTTGACGATGGAACCTTGACGGGTTTCAACGGCGTTCAGGGACTCTTCAAAGAGTTGAGCAAAAGATTCGATCATTGTTTATGTCACAAATGAAACATCCACCTGCAATCCTGCACAAGCGGGGTTGTTTTAAATTATCTGCGCCATCCATGGTGCAGACGACTGGCATCAGCTTGCGCCGATGTCACCAAGTTGTTGCTCTGCATAGGCAAGTACCGTCACCAGCACTTCATCTATGGTCATAGACGTTGAGTCTACCACAAGAGCATCTTCCGCGGGTTTCAGGGGGGCAACGGCACGATTTCTATCGCGATCGTCACGCTCCCGAATCTCGGTTAAAAGACGCTCAAAGTTAACATCAAAGCCCTTATCTTGCAACTGCTTATAGCGGCGCTGGGCCCGTTCCTCGGCGCTGGCGTCGAGGAAAATCTTCACGTTGGCCTCGGGGAAAACCACTGTGCCCATGTCGCGACCGTCGGCAATGAGACCAGGGGCTTGGCGGAATGCACGCTGGCGGCGCAACAGGGCTTCGCGCACGCGCGGGAAGGCGGCGATCTTGCTCGCGGCATTGCCTACCTCTTCGGTGCGGATGGTGCGGGAAACGTCCTCCCCTTCCAGCACCACCTTGACCAGATCACCCTCCACCTGGAACTGCACGTCCAGATTGGCGGCCAGGGGGACCAGCGCCGCTTCGGCATCCAGCTCCACATCGTGATGCAGGGCCGCCAGGGCCAGTACCCGATAGATGGCCCCGGAATCGAGCAGGTGCCAACCCAGTTTCGCCGCCAACAGCTGGCACAGCGTGCCTTTCCCTGCGCCACTCGGGCCATCAATCGTCATAACGGGGGCCATGTGAGGCATATTCGTTCTCCTGCGTACTCGGCATCTTGACTGGTTACGCATCCCTGGTCGGGATGGGGTAATGGGCGCCGATTATACCCGAATGCACCGGCGCTGGCAGTTGTCGGGGCGCACAATTGCGCAAAAGTCGTCGCGATTGCGCCAATTCTGACCAATCCGCTAACCCCCTGCGCACGCAAGGTTTTGTTCTTATGGTTGTTATGAGCGATGCGCGCTACACTAGCCGCCCTTTTTCAAGCAGCTGTAGTCAGGAGCAACCATATGAGCAGCGTTACCCTCGTGGCCAAATCCAAGTTGCCGACCCCCTGGGGCACTTTCACGCTGGTTGGTTTTCAGGAAACCGGCACTGGCAAGGATCATGCCGCGCTGGTGATGGGCGACATCGCTGACGGTGAGCCCGTACTGGGGCGCATCCATTCCGAGTGCCTGACCGGGGATGCCCTGTTCAGCCTGCGCTGCGACTGCGGCTTCCAGCTGCAGGCCGCCCTGGAGAACATCGCCAAGGCAGGCCGCGGCGTCCTGCTCTATGTACGTCAGGAAGGGCGAGGCATCGGTCTGCTCAACAAGATCCGTGCCTATCATCTGCAGGATCAGGGGGCTGATACCGTCGAGGCCAACGTGGCGCTGGGCTTTGCCGCCGACATGCGCGATTACACCATCTGTGCCGACATGCTCAAGGCGCTCGAGGTCAAGTCCCTGCGTCTGATGACCAACAACCCGCGCAAGATGAAGGCGATGGAATCCTTTGGCATTCAAGTGGCGGAGCGCGTGCCCCTGCAGGAAGGGCGCAACCCCCACAACGAGTTCTATCTCTCCACCAAGGCCAACAAGCTGGACCACCTGCTCAAGAAGTGATGCCGCCTGGCCGAACTCGACATGAAAAACGCCTCCCTTGGGAGGCGTTTTTGTTGGCGTCGTCACCCTGGGCCGGGGTCTGCTCCCGGTGCAGCCTGTGACAGCAGGAAGTCGCGCAGCGCCCGGTTCGCCATGGAGAGGGGATCCCCCCGCCGCCAGGCCACGCAGAGATCGAGAAAGATGGGGGGAGCGAAGGGGATGCCGGTGAGCGCCGGCTCCTCTTCCAGCGCCATGCGCAGGAAGGTGGTCACGGCAAACCCCTGGCGCACCACGGCCTTGAGCAGCGGAATGAGGTTGCTCTCGAAGGCGATGTTGGGTTCTAGCCCAAGCCCCTGTGCCAGCACCTCCATGTGCTCCCTGTGGTAGAACCCTCGCCGGAACATGGCGAGATCCTGGCCGAAAAACTGCGGCAACGAGACGGCCCCCGCCTCCCGCAGCGGATGCTCCTCCCCGACCACCATCAGCATCTCCTCGCGCAGGAGCTGGGCCCCCTCGAGGGCTGGCGGCAGATCGCTGGTGATGAGGATGGCGAGATCCAGGCTGCCGTCCACCATGCGGCTGAGCAGCTCCCGGGTCCCCGCCTCCTCTACCCTGATCTTCAAACCGGGATAGCGGTGCTTGAAGGCCATCAGGATAGGGGGAAAATAGTAGGATCCCATCATGTAGGGGATGCCGATGCGCACCTCCCCCCGCTCCAGCCCCTTGAGCTCGGCCATCTCTGCCTCTGCCTGGTGCATCTGGCGCAGCAGCCGCTCGGCGTGGCGGCAGAGCACCTCCCCCTCCGGCGTGAGGCGCACGCTGCGGTCCTGCCGGTCGAACAGGCGCAGATCGAGCTGCAGCTCCAGCTTGGCGATGGCCATGCTGACAGCTGGCTGGGCCACGTGCAGCGCCTGTGCCGCCCGGGTGAAGGAGCCGGCATCGCGTACCGCCAGCAGATAACCAAGCTGTTTCAGATCCATATCAATTTCATTTATCGGAGCAATAATTTAAATATATTATATTTATAGTAAACGGCCCACTACTCTGCACAAAAGTCGTCGGGACAACTCCACATGATCGAAGTAGGTAGTCGCGAATGGATACGCGCCACCCTGGCCCTCAGCCTGGGATCCTTCCTGGTATTTCTCAATCTCTACCAGACTCACCCCCTGCTGCCCCTCCTGGCAGAGGTGTTCTCCGTCAGCTCCTTGTCCGCCAGCTGGACCCTGGCCGGCTGCACCGCCGGGCTCGCAGGATCGCTGCTCATCTGCGCCCGCCTGGCGGACAGGTTCGGGCGGCGGCGGATCATGCTATGGACCCTGAGCGCCGCCATCCTGCTTTCCCTGTGCATCCCCTGGGTGACCCGGTTCGATCTGCTGGTGAGCTTGCGCATCCTGCAGGGGATGCTGCTGGCGGGGCTGCCAGCCACAGCCATCGCCTACATGGGGGAAGAGTTCAGCAAGCGAGCCCTGCTCTCTGCAGTCGGGGTCTACATCGCCGCCAATTCCCTGGGGGGCATCGCAGGCCGGGTGGTCGGCGGTCTGCTGGCCGGCGGATTCGGTGACTGGCAGCACACCTTCCTCGGCATCGGCCTCATCAGCCTCGCCCTGCTCCCCCTGGTCATCTGGCTGCTGCCGGCCCAGACCCGCTTCGTGGCCGTGGAAGCCGCCCCCGGACAGCTGCGCCGCGCCATCCAGAGCCACCTCGGCAACCCGCTGCTGGCAGGGGCCTACCTCATCGGCGGGCTCAACTTCATGGTCTTTCTGAACCAGTACAGCTACCTCACCTTCCTGCTGGCCAAGGCCCCCTTCTCCCTGCCAACCCAGTGGCTCGGCATGTTGTTTCTGACCTACCTCACCGGCACCCTCGCCTCCTCCCTGAGCGGGCGCGGCGCCCATCGCTGGGGCCCGCAACGCATGTTGCTGGCGGGGATCACCCTGATGGCGCTCGGCAGCCTCGCCCTGTTGCAAGGCACCCTGGTCGCCATCATCGGGGGGCTGCTGATATCGAGCTTCGGCTTCTTCCTCGCCCACGCCTGTGCCAGCGCCTGGGTCGGCCAGCACGTGGAGCACAACCGGGCACTCGCCTCATCGCTCTATCTGGTGGGGTACTATCTGGGAGCCAGTCTGGGTGGTTTGTATCTGCATCCCTTCTGGGAGCGGGGGGGCTTGGGCGGGCTGGTGCTCGGCATCGAGCTGGTACTGTGCGTGACCGCGGGCTTGAGTCTCTGGCTGGGGCAGTTGAAGGGGCGCGCGGCGCAGCCCCCTGTCCTCACCCAGCCCGGCGCCGGCGGACCGTCGACTCACAGGCCATCGTAGTAATCCGCCGGTACGGGCACCACGGCACCGGTACACAGCTCTTCGTCGATCACCTCAGAAAGCGGGCGCAAGTGAAACTTGATCTGCCCGGAGGGCAGCATCAGGCCCACGTCAGGGTTGCGCCCGTCATCCATATTGGCCGTCTTGAACGCCACATCGGGATGGGCTACCACCAGGGCCTGGAGCGACGGCACCACCAGCTCGATATGCTCGAGACCGGCCTGATGGCTGCGTCCCGCCTTGGGGGCGGCCAGCTCGATGCAGGGCACGGTGACCTGCTGCCAGCTGACGGGCCGATGCAGACGATAGGTAGCGATGGGGCGCCCCCCTATCATCCCCTCCACCAGCAATACCCCGTGCGCCGCCAGCGTCTCTTTCAACTCCAGATATTCCGGCAGGGTGGCGGCCCGGTAGCAGAGATGGTCCACCACGGGGGAGTCTGATGCCCCCATGATGGCGTGCATTTCCGTGAGCAGTTGGCAAACGAATGGGGCCATGGGCCCCAGCGTGGAATCCAGTGGATGAGACATGGTCACCATTTCTTCTTCGGTTGGAACAGGACGTCGAGTTCGTCGGCCTCTTTGTCCTTGAGGTTTTGCAGCTCCTTCTCGCTGTGCTGCTGCAGGTGCTCTTCCAGCTGCCGCATCCCCTGACGCATGTCCTCTTCCCGAGCCAGCAGGTAGGGATCCTTGTCGGAGACGTTGGCCAGGGCGCCGAGTCCCTTGGTGTAGAGCTGGCGGCAGGTGCCGTACTGCCCCTGGATCTGGGCATCCATGGCCCGCTTGAGCAGGTTGGCGATGTTGATCTTGAGTTGCATCAGCTCGAGGCGGCGATCCTCCTGGGCGAACCCCTGTGGATCTATCTTGCCCTTGTTGTGCTCGACCCGCAGCACGGCCCGCATCTTCTTGGCCAGCTGCAGCATCTGGATAGCCTGGCGGTCGGACTCCGGCGTCTTGAAGTGGCCCTCGTCCTGGCTGCTGTAGTTCTCCTGCACATTCTTGATCTGGGTCTGGACATCGACGATGCGCTGCTTGATCTGTGCGTTCGGCATGACCAGGGCGATGGCGCGATAGGCATCCAGAATGCGGTGCTGCATCAGCAACACCATGTTCTTGGAGAAGGGCACCAGGTTGACGTTCAGCAGCACCTCTTCGGTCTCGTCGGCCACGGCCTTGTGGCGGGCGATGGCCTGGCGCTTGTCCGCCTCGGCCTTCTGTTTGTATTGCTGCACCACGTTGTAGGCGATGACCAGAAACAGGAGTGCGCCAATTGACAGCAATATCAAGGTTAAAATCATAGGGTGTTCACACTCCAGTCCCAATCCAATTGCGTGATCCTACAACAGCTTAGCCACATAGGATAGCGCCCAGATCCCGCCCTGCCTCACAAGAACACGAGCAGGGCACAAAACCTGCGGCGCCATGTTCCATATCGCCCGCCGCCCCCATTACTTGAGGCAAAAACCCTTCGACTGCAGGAACCCCAGCATGAAGGGCCTGGCCTCCTTGCCGAGGATGGCCCTGATCTGCCCGCTCCAGGTCTGCTGCTTGTTGTTGCTGCTGCGCCCCTGATAGTAGTCGTGGATCTGCTGGTCATACTGGGCCAGCAGGGCGCGATCCAGGGCCGCCGGATAGCGGTTCTCATGCACCACCAGCGCCCGGGGCAGGCGGGGCTTCTGCTCCGGCTGCTGGGCAGGGTGGCCAAGGCAAAGGCCAAACAGCGGTATCACCTGTTGGGGCAGCCCCAGCAACTCGCTCACCGCGGCCGGATTGTTGCGAATGCCGCCGATGTAGACCCCCCCCAGCCCCAGGGACTGGGCGGCCAACAGTGCATTCTGGGCCATCAGGGCACCGTCGATGGCGCCGATGAGGAGCTGCTCCACAAACCCGGTCTGGGCCTCGGGGACGATCTGGCTGTGGCGCTGGTAGTCGGCACAAAACAGCAGAAACTCCGCCGCCTCGGCCACGTAGGCCTGGTGGCCGGCCAGCTCGGCCAGGGTGGTGCGCAGCCCCTTGTCGGTAACCCGGATGATGCTGTTGGCCTGCAGGAAGCTGGAACTCGCGGCGCTCTGGGCGGCACTCAGGATCTGATCGAGCTGCTCTGCGGTGATGGGCTGCGAAGTGAACTGGCGAATAGAGCGATGGGAAAGGATGAGATCGATGGTCGGGTTCATGGTACCTCCACAATGGAGGCCACACTGTACCCAAAAAAATCGAGGGGCCCAAGGCCCCTCGCCGCCCTCAGGGGGCCGGATACACATAGGGTGCCTGCAACCCGAGCGGGAAGCCCAGCCCCCAGTAGACCAGCAGGAAGATGGTCCAGCTCACCAGGAAGGCCAGGGAATAAGGCAGCATCATGGAGACCAGGGTGCCGATGCCGGTGCTTTTCACATACTGCTGGCAATAGACCACCACCAGGGGGAAGAAGACCATCAGCGGGGTGATGATGTTGGAGGCGGAGTCGCCCACGCGATACGCAGCCTGGGTCAGCTCAGGCGAGATACCGACCGCCATCAACATGGGCACCAGAATCGGGCTGATGAGGGCCCACTTGGCGGAGGCCGACCCCACCACCAGGTTGACGGTGGCGGTGAGCAGGATCATCCCGACGATGGTCACCTCCCCCGGCAGCGCCAGGGCGTGCAGCACCTCGGCGCCCGAGAGCGCCAGCAGGGTTCCCAGGTTGGAGTCGCCAAACGCCTTGATGAAGAGGGCGCAGAAGAAGGCCATCACCATGTAGGAGCCCATCTTGTTCATGGTGGCCGACATGGCGTCAATCACGTCCTTGCCGCTCTTGAAGCTGCCTGCCACGAAGCCGTATACGATGCCGGGCAGGATGAAGAGCAGGAAGATGAGGGGCACGATGGACTTCATCACCGGGGCGGCGAAGGTGGTCAGGGAACCATCCGGTGCCCGCAGCGGCGAGTCACCCGGAGACAGGGCCAGCCCCAGCAGCACCACGGCCGCCAGCATGGCGAACCCGGCCCAGTTGAAGGCACGGCTCTCTCGTTCGCTGTAGCGCCCCATCTCGTCGGCACTTTCCAGATCCTCGTTGAGGGGCACCTGTTTGAGGCGCGGCTCGACAATTCTCTCGGTGACGAACCAGCCCACACAGATGATCAGCAGGGAGGAGGCGCCGGTGAAGATGATGTTGCACAGGGTATTGACCATGTAGTCGGGGTCAAGCAACTGGGCGGCGGACTGGGTGAAGCCCTGCAGCAGGGCGTCACCGCCCGAGGGCAGGAAGTTCGCCGCAAAGCCGCCGGAGACGCCGGCAAAAGCGGCGGCAATCCCCGCCAGCGGATGACGACCCGCCGCGTGGAAGATGATGCCACCGATGGGGATCACCAGCACGTAGCCCGCATCGGCTGCGGTATGGCTGACGATGGCCACCAGGATCAGCATGGGGGTCAGGAAGCGCGCCGGCGTGACCTTGAGCAGTTTCTTGAGCCCGGTGTTGATGAAGCCGGACTGCTCGGCCACCCCGACACCCAGCATGGCGACCAGCACGATGCCAAGGGGGGCAAAACCGGTGAAGGTGGTGACCATGCTGGAGAGGAATTCGGCCAGGCCCGCCCCGGTCAGCAGGTTGTTGACGACCACGGCCTCCCCGGTGCGGGGATTGACCAGATCGAAGGTGAACTGGGAGCCTATCCAGGAGCCGACCCAGACGATCAGCAGGGCATAAAGGAACAACATGGCGGGATCCGGCAGCTTGTTGCCCGCCTTCTCGACCCCGTTCAGAAAGCGGTTCAACCAGCCACCGGTATTGGCCGGACGCTCGTTCACTGCGGCTTGACTCATTATGGTGATACTCCGTTACCAAGGAATGAGCGCGCATACTAGCGATAACGTCCAACGAATCCCATGATTCGAGACAAATATTCGATTAATTATGTTTAATTTGGCATCTCCCGCTTCATAAATGGGACATGCCGCACATTTATCGGCAAGGTTCTCAACGGCTTGCGAGGGGATAATGCCCCAGTCGGCACTGGACGCCGAACCCCGCCGACGCCACTGCGTCAGGGGTCATGGGCTGGCTGAACAGGAACCCCTGGAAGACGTGACACCCCTGGGCCTGGAGCGCCGCCAGTTCGTGCTCGTCCTCCACACCTTCCGCCAGGATCCCGAGCCCCAGGCTCGTCGCCATGGCCACCGTGGCCCGGATCACCGGCAGGTTGAGGCCGACCACGAAGGAGCGATCCAGTTTGATGGTGTCGATGGGCAGTCGGTTGAGATAGGCCAGGGAAGAGTAGCCGGTACCAAAGTCATCGATAGCGATCTTGATCCCCTGCTCGCTCAGGGCATCGAGGATCTCGATGCTTCCCTTCATGTCCAGCATCAGCACCGTCTCGGTCAGCTCCAGGGTCAGCAGTTCTGCCTCCACGGCGAACTCCTCGAGCTGCCGGGCCACCAGCTCGGGCAGGTCGGAGGAGAGCTGGAAGCCCGACAGATTGACCGACACCGGCACCCGCACCTGCCATTGGCGCTGCCACTCCCCCATCTGGGCCAGCGCGGTGGAGAGCACCCAGCCGCCGATCTCACGGATGAGCCCCATCTCCTCCGCCAGGGGGATGAACTCCCCCGGCGACACATGTCCCAGCACGGGGTTGTACCAACGCACCAGGGCCTCGAAGCCGATGACCCGGCCCTGAACCGCATCCACCTGAGGTTGGTAACACAGGTTCAGCTCCCCCCGGCCGACGGCCTTGGCCAAAAACTGCTTCAGGGTTAGCTTGCGGTGCAGGCTCTGCTGCATGCTGGGGGTGAAGCGCTGCCAGCGCAGGCGCCCCATCTGCTTGGCCTGGTACATGGCCATGTCGGCGCGCGTGATCAGGTTGTCCCCGTCATCGGCATCGTCCGGATAGATGGCGATGCCGATGCTGCCACCTATGGTGACCTCGGGCACGCCGCTCAACTGCAGCGGTTTGCTCATCTGGGAGAGCATGAGGTCCGCCACCTCCTGGGCCCGCTCGCTTGCCTGATTGAGAGGCACCAGGGCCGTGAATTCATCTCCCCCGAGACGTGCCAGTTCCACGTCCCGGGGGCAGATCTGCTTTAGGCGGCCGGCGACCCGTTCCAGCAGACGATCCCCGGCCTTGTGGCCATAGTTGTCATTGACCAGCTTGAAGTTGTCCAGATCCATGAAGACCAGGGCGAAGCGTCCCCCCAGGCCGCAATAGGCCTCGAGGGACTTCATCAGTCCGTAGCGGTTGAGCAGTCCGGTGAGGGAGTCGTGCCAGGCCAGGTGGCGGTGTTCCAACTCCTCGAGCTTGCGGTCCGTGATGTCCCGCATGGTCAGCAGGATCCGGGCGCCCTGCTGGATGTGGCGAAACTGGTACTGGAACCAGCGCATCCCCTTGAGGGTCCGGCACTCCCCCTCGGCCACCACTTCATCCAGGCGGGAGAGGCGGTGATAGAAGGCATCGTCCGCCCCGGAGAAGACCTGGTCCAGGCTGCCGATACCATCTCCGAAACACATGTCGAAGTGGTGGTTGCCGCTCTCGAGCACGCCCAGGTTGTCAAACAGGCAGGCCAGGGTGTCGCCGGTGGCGAGAGAGGACTCCTGATAGAGGGTGTCCGCATCGATGACCGCTTCCGCCATCATCATCTGACGCCCGGCAAGCTGGATGCCGGAAAGACGCAGGTAGACCTGCTTCTTGACGCCCTTTGGGGAGAGGGTCCACCACTCGTTGTAGCTGCGATTCTGTTGGAAATCGCCGAGATAGCGTTGCAGCAGCAGATCGATGGCGGCGGCCATGTCGGAGGAGAAATCCCGGGACTGCAGCTCGGCCAGCGAACTCGCCTCCCACAGCCCCAGCGCCGAGCCGTTGGCCCAGTAAATATGATGGCGCTGGATGTCATAGACCCAGACGGGCGTATGGAGTACATCCATCACGGTGAGCTGGCGTTCGTCTAGCGTATTCATGTTGAGTGATGATTCATGCTGAAAAACTCATGGCCGGACCAGCCATCACCACGCCGCTCGGACGCGATCCCGCTGGTACAAAATCCGTTTCGGCCCATAATCTGGTAACAAACATGTAAAAAAAGGGCCGAAATCATATGAAAACGCTGCATGTGAGACCCATGGTCAGGAGAAATGGACTCACACTGGTATTGTTGGGCATGGTGATAACCATTGCTATGATTTTTATACTTTTTTTTCTCAGTGAACAACTACTAATGCCCGCGATTTCCCTCCTCCTGGCGGGACTGATGACAATTCTTGTCGGAGCATTGAAGCTGGGTGAGCCTCATTTTAGTCTCTCTTTGTGTCAGGATTGTCTGCAATACCACCACAAGTACGGTGGCTGGATACTGAAGTGGAGAAATATTCAGCGAATTGACCAACCACGCATCCATTCCGGGTGGGATCTCGTGGACCTGCCCTACATAGGTTTGAAGATAAAAGATTACGATGATTTTTTGACGCTGATCACACCCAGGCTCGCCGTGCGCCTGCTGACCGAGCAGCGCGCTGTGCTGTTGCAGGCCATGAACAGCGAGCAGCCCGATTGCCCCACCGGCGGCTGCGGTGGCGGCCTGCTGGGAGAAGGCCTGCTGGAAGAGAGCCGCTTTCGCTCCCCGTCGGGCCACCACTACGAGGGGGTGATCGCCATGCTCGGCAACCGGATGACCCGGCTTCGGGATCTCCTCGGCTACGATCTGCTGGTGCCGGACAACAGCCTGGACAGGCCCCCCGCCGATTTTGTCCATTTGCTGCATCAATACCAGCGGGAGTCGAATCTAATCCAGATCAATTAAACGCCGGATTGCGCTTGCCAAGCCTGGTGACACTTCATAAGGTCTCTGGCCTGTTACAGCCAGCACACCCCCTAAACCGCTTATGAAGTACATCGAAGAGTTCTATCTGTTCGTCAAGGTGGTGCAAGAGGGCGGTTTCTCCCACGCCGCCGCCGCCCTGGGCATGCCGACCGGCACCATCAGTCGCCGGATCTCCCAACTGGAAGAACAGCTCGGATGCAGCCTGCTGCACAGATCCACCCGCAAGCTGCGCCTCACCGACGAGGGGCTGCGCTATTACGAACGCCTGTGCACCCCGCTGGCCGAAATCGAGCAGGCGACCGGCGAGATCCGGGGCGAGGAGACCGACATCAGCGGCCTCATCCGCCTCGCCGCCCCCATCGCCCTCTCCAACACCATCCTGGTCGACATGCTGGCGGACTTCGGCCTGCGCTATCCCGGGGTGCAGTTCGACATCCGCCAGACCAATGACCATGCCCCCCATGCGGATCAGGACAGGGATCTGGTGTTCTTCAACGGCGAGCTCTCCCAGACCCTGCCCAACGCGATCTGCCTCGGGCACATCGAATACGGCCTCTTCGCCTCCCCCCTCTATCTCGAGAAGATGGGGGTGCCGTCCCACCCTGCCCAGCTGGAAGATCACGCACTCATCTACTGCTGGCCTCACCAGTACTGGCAGCTGAGCGGCCGGGACGAGCAGACGGTCTGCATCAAGCGCACGCCACGCCTTTGCATCGACCAGACCCAGGCCGCAGTGCGGGCGGCCCGCCGTCACCTCGGCATTGTCAATGCCCCGCTGCACTACGTCCACCCCTTCCTGCAGGACCAGCAGCTGGTCCCTGTGCTGGCGGACTGGCAATCCGGGAGGCGCCCCTTCTACATGCTCCATTGCCAGCCCCAGTTCACTCCGCTGCGTGTTAAGATGTTCGCCGATTTCGTCGAGAAATATTCCGTGCGCTATCGCACCCATCAGCGGGACGATCAATTCTTGCCGGCCCTGCCGCTGCCCGTTGCATCTGACGGCTGATGACCCACACTTAGCGCAACCTTCGTTGCACAGGTCGGCTAACACTATGAATGTATTGGTATGTGATGACTCAGGGTTCGCCCGCAAGCAGCTGATGCGTGCCCTCCCTGCCGACTGGCATGTCACCCTGCACCAGGCCGCCGATGGCCTGGAGGGGGTGGAGCAG
Organism: Aeromonas sp. FDAARGOS 1415; assembly: GCF_019048365.1. Taxonomy (NCBI): domain Bacteria; kingdom Pseudomonadati; phylum Pseudomonadota; class Gammaproteobacteria; order Aeromonadales; family Aeromonadaceae; genus Aeromonas; species Aeromonas sp. FDAARGOS 1415. Next base: position 3,854,307 of record NZ_CP077363.1, read on the forward strand.
ATCCTGATGGGCCACGGGGATCTCATCTTTCTGGATCTCACCATGCCGGAGATGGACGGCTACGGCGTGCTCGAAACCCTCCAGCGGGAAGGGCTGCGCAGCAAGGTGATCGTCGTCTCCGGGGACATCCAGCCGGAGGCCCATGAGCGCGTCATGGCGCTCGGGGCCCTCGACTTCATCAAGAAACCGGCGTCCCCCGAGGCCCTGCTGACCCTGCTCAAGCGCCACGGCCTGTGGCAGCCGGCGGAGAAGCCCCCCGTTCTCCCCTCCCTGACCGCCAGCGACCACCAGCCAAGCCCCGCTCCGGCCCTGCTCACCCCCGAGCTGCGGGATGTCTATCAGGAGCTTGCCAACGTCGCCATGGGCCAGGGGGCGGATCTGCTGGCTCGCCTGCTCGACGCCTTCGTCCAGCTTCCCATCCCGAACGTCAACGTGCTGGAAGTCTCCGAGCTGCACATGGCCCTCTCCGCGGCCGCCGAGTCGGATACCCTCTCTGCGGTCTGCCAGGGCTTCATCGGTGCCGGCATTGCCGGCGAGGCGCTCCTGCTGTTCCACGACGCCAGCTTCCAGGATCTGGCGCGGCTGATGAACCATCAGGGGGCACTGGATCACGGCGCCGAGCTGGAGCTCTTGATGGACACGGCCAACGTGCTGATCGGCGCCTTCCTGCGCGGCTATGCCAACCAGCTCGACACCCCTTTCAGCCAGGGCCATCCCGTGGTGCTCGGCCAGCACAGGCCCATCCAGGAACTCATTCGCACCAACCAGAGCCGCTGGCGCCGTACCCTGGCCATCGAGATCAACTACCGGGTGCAGGGCTACGCGGTGCAGTGCGATCTGCTGCTGCTGTTTACCGAAGATTCCATCGCCACCATGAACAACAAGATCATGCATATGCTCTAGCGATTTGGTCCCATCGCCAGCAACAATAACAACATCAAGCACCTGCTCTAGGAGTGACCATGGAAATTCGGGAATTTCATTGGCTGATGAACATAGTCCAGAACCTGGACGTGGGGTTGGTCGTGCTCGACAAGGCATACCGGATCCAGGTGTGGAACGGCTTCATGGAGAGCCACAGCGGCCGACTGGCCAGCGAGGTGCGCGATCAGGGGCTGTTCGAGCTCTTCCCCGATGTCGACAAGGCCTGGTTCGAGCGCAAGGCCAACATGGTCTTCAAGCTCAACAACCGCGCCTTCAGCACCTGGGAGCAGCGCCCCTATCTGCTGCGCTTCTCCAACTACCGCCCCATCACGGGCTCGGCCCCCTACATGTACCAGAACCTCACCCTGGTCCCCCTGGCCGACTTCACCGGCGAGGTCACTCACCTCGCCATCATGATCTACGACGCCACCGACGAGGCCATGCTGATCACCAACCAGCGCCAGGGCTGATCCGGGAAACCAATGCAACAAGGGCGCCGATGGCGCCCTTGCTCTTTGCGGCTATAACCGCGTTCAGTCGTTCAGAAACTCGGTGAACGCATCGATCACCTCGTCGATGTCGTCGTCGGTGATCTGCAGGTGGGTGACCAGTCTGAGCTCTCCGTACCCGGAGAAGAGGATACCGCGCTCCTTCATGAAGGCGAGCAGCTCTGCACTCTCCCCCTTCGCCAGGCGCAGGAACACCATGTTGGTCTGCACCTCCCCCAGGTTCAGCACGATGCCGGGCAGGGTGGCCAACCCCTCGGCCAGGCGCCGGGCGCGGCGGTGATCGTCCGCCAGCCGTGCCACGTGCTGCTCCAGGGCAAACAGGCCGGCCTGGGCCAGGATCCCTGCCTGGCGCATGCCACCGCCCAACATTTTACGCAGGCGCCTGGCGCGTGCGATGAAGGAAGAGCTGCCCACCAGAAGGGAACCCACCGGCGCCCCCAACCCCTTGGAGAGGCAGACGGAGACGCTGTCGAAGGGGGCCGCGATGGCCGCGACCGGTTCGCCACTCGCCACCACCGCATTGAACAGACGGGCGCCGTCCAGGTGCAGTCGCAGGCCGTGCTCGTCCACCAGGGCGCGCATCTCGCGCAGATAGGACAACGGCAGCACCTTGCCGTTATGGGTATTTTCGAGGCAGACGAGGCGCGTCTGGACGAAGTGGGCGTCATCGGGGGCGATGGCGGCCCGCACGTCTTCGAGCGCCAGGGTGCCGTCGGCCTGCGTGGGCACGGACTGGAGGGCCACCGAGCCCAGCACGGCAGAGCCTTGCGCCTCGTAGCGATAGATGTGGGAGGCCGACCCCAGTATGGCCCCTTCTCCGCGCTGGCAGTGACTCATCATGGCCAGCAGGTTGGACATGGTGCCGGACGGCACGAACAGGGCCGCCTCCTTGCCGAGCAGCTCCGCCCCCCGGCGCTCCAGCGCATTGATGGTGGGATCTTCCCCGTAGACATCGTCCCCCACCTCGGCATGGAGCATGCTTTGGCGCATGGCCTCCGTGGGCCGGGTCACCGTATCACTTCGCAAATCGATATAGCGCATGTCATCCTCCTGATGCAGGACGATGACATTAACCAGCCGGAACCCGGCTGGCAAGGGAAGGGAGACGGGAATGTGAGCCCGGCGGCTCACCAGGGCAAGGGGTTGCCCTGCAAGTCCACGAAGCAGCCGGAGTGTGCCGGCGTCAGCGTCCCCAGGAGGTCCAGCAGGCGGCTGGCGACCCGGGCGGGATCCTGCAACTGGGCAGCGCCAATCTCCTGCCGGAAGGGTTGCTGCATGGGGGTGTCCATGAGTCCGGGATGCACAGTGATGACCCCGGCACCGGGGAAACGTTCGGCCCACTCCCCCGCCAGGATCCGGGCCCCCATGTTGAGGGCGGCCTTGCTCATCCGGTAGCTGTAGCGGCGCACCGGGCTCCGATCGGCGGCCGCCAGGCTGCCCGCCAGATCCGAGAGGGAGCAGAGCCAGAGCCGGCTCTCTGGGGTCATCAGCCTGCTCAGGCTGGCGCCGAGGGCCAGGTGGGGCCAGGCATTGGCCAGCAGGCTCTCCTCCAGCCACTCGGGGGTCACCTCCTCCACCCGCCGCTCCGGCATGTGGGCGAGATCGTGCAGCAGGCCTATGGTGTTGATCACCACGGTGGGCAGGGAGTCCCCATCGTAGAGGGTGAACAGGGCCTCGAAGGAGAGCGGGTCCACCTCCTGCAACGGGAAGTAGCAGGCCGGATCCAGCCCCTTCGGCAACTGCCTGCCCGCCAGCAACCACGCTTCACCGCGCTCCGCGAGCTCGTGCGCCAGCGCACAGCCCAGTCCGCCACTGCCCAGGATCAGATAGCTCATCTGCGTGTCCTTGGATGTATTCACTGCTTAGAGGGTATCAGAAGAACGGCGGGCTGCCGCACGCAGCCTCCGGCTCAGGCCTCCGCCAGGTGGCGGCCAAATTCCCGCGCCCGCGCCAGATCCAGAAAACCGTCGGCCTGCTTGTGGCTGCGCAGGAACTGGTAATAGGCGAGCAGGGTCACCAGCTGGGCCTCGTCCGGCATCGGTTGGCCGGGGAGTTTTTCCTGCACTAGGGCCCCTGCCGCCGCCAGGGCGTCCCTGTCCACCACCTCGGCCTGACGATAGAGGTAACCGCAGCCGGTGGCGAGCCACTCCAGGGAGCAATTCGCTCCCATGGCGATCTGGTTCGCCTTGCCAAGGCCGGGCTCGGCCCCTTTCAGATACTTGCGGATCAACGCCTCGCTCAACCCCACCTTGCGGGCGAACGCGCTGACGCTCCCCTCCCCGATCAGGCTTTGCAGCCTGGTGGCAAATCCTTCCATCACAACCTCTCTCATCGCTCTCTCATCACTCGGGCATGCAGGCCCGGGCTCGTCTGTCGGCCAGAACCATAGTTCGAAATCAAGAAGGGCGCATTATTGCCTTGTCCACCGGAAGAGACCAAGATGCTGGCAGCACTTTTATCCGTCTCTTTATCCGTAGAGGAATCACCATGTCCGTATCCCGCCTGGCCCTGCACGATCAAGGCCCCACCTTCTCCCGCCTCATCATGGGTTACTGGCGCCTGATGGAGTGGCAGCTCTCCCCTGCCGCCCTGCTGGATCTGATGAAATACCACCTGGATCTCGGGGTCACCACCATAGATCACGCCGACATCTACGGCGGCTACCAGTGCGAGGAGGCCTTCGGCCATGCCCTGCGCCTGGAGCCTTCCCTGCGCCACAAGATGGAAATCGTCAGCAAGTGCGGCATCGCCCTCACCGCCAACCCGGCGCACGCGCTGAACCACTACAACACCGGCAAGGGGCACATCGTCGCCAGTGCCGAGGCCTCCCTGCAAAAGCTCGGCACCGATCACCTGGATCTGCTGCTGATCCACCGCCCCGATCCTCTGATGAACGCCGACGAGGTGGCCGAGGCCTTCATCAGCCTCAAGCAGGCCGGCAAGATCAAGCATGCCGGGGTCTCCAACTTCACGCCCCACCAGTTTGCCCTGCTGCAGTCCCGCCTGCCCTTCCCGCTCGTGACCAACCAGCTGGAGATCTCGCCGCTGCACCAGGAGGGCACCCTGGACGGCGCCCTGGATCAGTGCCAGCAGCTGCGCATCAAGCCCATGGCCTGGTCCTGCCTCGGGGGCGGACGACTGTTCAACGATCCCGCCTATGGCCCGCTGCGCGCCGAGCTCGAGCAGATCCGCCAGGAGGTGGGTGCCGAGCAGATCGAGCAGGTGGTCTACGCCTGGGTCATGATGTTGCCGAGCCAACCGCTGCCCCTCATCGGCTCAGGCAAGCGGGAGCGGATCGCCGCCGCCGTGGCGGCCGAGTCCATCCAGCTCAACCGCCAGCAGTGGTTCCGCATCCGCAAGGCGGCCCTGGGGTATGACGTGCCCTGAGTCTTGCCCAGACCCTGAAAACAAAAACGGCATGGAAGATTCCATGCCGTTTTGCGTTATCGAGACGATTCAACGATGGCGCTGGGGGCGACCACGGGGTGCATCTGTCTTCGGTTTGGCCTGATTGACCGTGATGGTGCGGCCGCCTACCTCGGTGCCATGCAGTTCGGCAATGGCCTTCTCGGCATCCCCGTTCACAGGCATTTCAATGAAGCCAAATCCCTTGGACTGACCGGTATCCCGGTCGATGATGATATCGACCTTGTCTACCTGCCCAAATTGGCTGAACACGGTTGTCAGTTCGTCGGCCGTCATCCGGTACGACAGATTACCTACGTAAATCTTCATGCCATCCACTCTCGATTCAAGGTGCCTTATCTATGCATCCACCGATCTGGGAGTAAGGGCACAACCCCCAGGCCGGACCAGCCATGGCATCATGCCGTGGCGCTTCCCGCTTCGTATTCCAAGTCGTTGATCTCTTGGATTATCGGAGCAGAAAAGATCAAATCGAATCAGACGCAGTATCTGAGCTTTGGCACGCGTTGTCGAGAAAGTTGTCGAGAAAATAGTCAGACGGGGTAGAGCGTGGCCAGCACCCTGTCCAGGGCGCGGCGGCTGTGCCAGGCCCGTTTAAACCCGAAGCGATAGACACCGGGTGCCGTCTCATGGGTCCCTTCCCGGCCCAGTCCCAGCAGGGTGGTGGCGTCGGCCAGTGCAGTGTCATCCAGTCCGAGATCCAGGCTGAAGTCGAGCCACTGGCCATCGTGGCCCACCTTGCGATCCCGCGTGATACCCACCAGTACCGCCCTCGGCAGGGCCAGCGCCCTGTCCTCGCCGCCGTTGAGCAGGTAGAGGTGATGCTCATCCCAGGCGATCTCCGCCAGGCGCCAGCGCTGCCAGTTGCGCGGCAACACCATCATCACCAACACGATGCCGCCAAACACCAGGCCGACCCAGGGCAGCAGCCCCATCTCGGGATAGCCCAGCCAGAGCGCGGCCACCACAGTGCCCAGGCTCGCCAGCAGCAACACGCTCATGATCCCGTAGAAACGCCGTGCCGGGGGCATCAGCCAGCTCACCCCTGCCCGCGTTGCCAGCTCACTGACTCTCATCTCCAATTCTCCTCATATGGTTGCAGACGGTCTGCCGTCACTGCGTTGCCGCGCATTGTGCGCGAGCCGGGCCGCAGGTTGCAACCGACACGGCGGCGCGGATGACGGCCGGCGGGCACTCTTGGTATGCTTGGGGCTGTCTGAGCCCGCACCGGGCGTCATCACCGGGAGTCCCATGTTCGCCACCGCCCTGCTATTCACCACCAGCGCCCTCTATGCCGAAGCCATCGGCGGCTACTCGGCCGGCTGTCTGAAAAATGCCGTGGCCCTGCCGCTGGAAGGACCGGGCTATCAGGTGATCCGCAGCAAACGGCTGCGCTATTACGGCCACCCGAGTCTCATCCACTATCTGCAGCACCTGGCCAACCGGACCAGGCTGGCGGGCATGCCGGATCTCTATATCGCCGATCTCGCCATGATGCACGGCGGCCCCTTCACCTCCGGCCATCGCAGCCACCAGACCGGCCTCGATGCGGACATCTGGTTCCGGATGGCCGACAGACCCATCAGCAAATGGGAGCAGGATGCCCCCAGGGAGTGGGCGCTGATCGACGAGCCCAGCTACCGCATGCTGCCCGGCCGCTTCGGCCCCCGGCAGCTCAATTTGCTGCACATGGCGGCCGATCAGCCCGAGGTGGCGCGCATCTTCATCAACCCCGTCATCAAGGCCGAGGTGTGCAAGCAGGCCCCCGGCGAGGCCTGGGTCGCCAAGCTGCGCCCCTGGGTCGGCCACTTCAGCCACTTTCACGTGCGGCTGCGCTGCCCGGCGAACAGCCCGGATTGCCAGCCCCAGGCCCCCATCCCCCCCGGCAACGGCTGCGGGGAGGAGCTGGCCTCCTGGATCAAGGACAAGCCCCAGTTGCCCAAGGTGTCGATGAGCTACCGTCCCCCCGTGTTGCCCGCACGTTGTGAGGGCTGACCACAAGCTGTTATGGTGAACCGATAAATGCTGGAAATTTCAATGGAGAACAACAAGATGGCTACTGCACTCTGGCGCGGGCCCCTGCGCGGCCTGCTGACCCTGACCCTGACCCTGACCCTGCTGCTGGGCTTGACCGGCTGCGGTGTGAACACCATTCCGACCCTGGATGAGCAGGTCAAGGCGAGCTGGGGCCAGGTGGAGAACCAGTACCAGCGCCGGGCCGATCTCATTCCCAACCTGGTGGCCACCGTCAAGGGCTATGCCAGCCACGAGCAGGAGACCCTGAAGGCCGTGACCGATGCCCGGGCCCGGGTCGGCAGCGTGCAGGCGAGCGACCCTTCCCAGCTCAAGGCATTCGAGGCGGCCCAGGATCAGCTCTCCAGCGCCCTCTCCCGCCTGATGGTGGTGGTCGAGCGCTACCCCGACCTCAAGGCGGATCAGCAATTTCTCACCCTGCAGGCCCAGCTGGAGGGCACCGAGAACCGCATCGCGGTGGCCAGACGGGACTACATAGAGGCAGTGCGCCAGTTCAACACCGAGATCCGCACCTTCCCCGGGGTCATCTGGTCCAAGCTGCTCTACTCGGATCTGGAGGCCAAGCCCACGTTCAGCGCCAAGCCCGGTGCCGATGAGGCGCCCAAGGTCAGCTTCCAATGAGCCTGATGAAACGCTGGCTGACGCTCTGCCTGCTGTGCTGGGCCACGGCGCTGCATGCCGCTCCCGACTTCCCGGCCCTGACCGGGCGGGTGGTGGATGACGCCAGCCTGATGTCCCGCAAGCAGGCCCACCAGCTGACCCAGCAACTGGCCGCCTTCGAGCAGCGCAGCGGTATCCAGCTGGTGGTGGTCTCCATCGACAGCCTGGATGGCGAGACCATAGAGGAGTACGGCTATCAGCTCGGTCGCCACTGGGGCATCGGCCAGAAGGGAAAAGATAACGGCGTCCTGCTGCTCATCGCCCAGAACGAGCGCAAGGTGCGCATCGAGGTGGGTTATGGCCTGGAAGGCGCCCTGCCCGACGCCATCGCCGCGAACATCATCCAGACCCGGATCCTGCCCGCCTTCAAGCGGGGCAACATGGTGGACGGCATCGTCTCCGGCAGCCAGGCCATCATGCAGGCCCTGGCCGGGGAGTATCAGCCCGTGGACAACGCCAGCAAGGAGGAGAAACTCGGGGGCCCCTGGCTCTTTATCCTGGTGGTGATTGTGATGATCGTGCTGCACAACCTGCGCGGGGGCGGCGGTGGGGGCGGTCGTGGCCGACGCCGCGCCGCCTATCTGGCCGGTGGATTTGGCACCGGTCGCTCCGGTGGCAGCTTCGGGGGCGGTGGCGGCTTCAGCGGTGGTGGTGGCAGTTTCGGTGGCGGCGGCGCCTCCGGCGGTTGGTAATCAGGGAAACGAGACAACAAAATGATTTCAAAACAGTTTTATCACACCTTGCAGGCCAGGGTGCGCCAGGCCGAACAGGCCACGGACGCCGAACTCGTGACGGTGCTGGCACCGGCCAGCGATGGTTACCGTTACATTCCGACCCTGTGGGCCGCCCTGCTGGCCATGCTCACCCCCCTGCTGGTGTTCCAGCTCGGCTTCTGGCTCGGCTGGTACGAGATCCTGCTGGTGCAGTGGTCCGTCTGGCTGCTGCTGAGCCTGCTGTTCCACTGGACCCCCATCAAGATGCGGCTCATTCCCAAAAAGGTACGCCAGCACAGGGCTGCCCTGATGGCCCGCCTGCAGTTTATCGAGCAGGGGTTGCACCGCACCCGCGACCGGCTCGGGGTGCTGATCTTCGTCTCGGTCGCGGAACACTATGTGGAGATCCTGGTGGACGACGGCATCGCCCAGCACATCGACAACGCCCAGTGGCAAGAAATCATCGACGACTTCGTGGTGCGGGTGCGCAACAAGGAGGTCGAACAGGGCTTCCTCGAGTGCGTGGAGCGTACCAGCGCCATCCTGACGGATGCGTTTCCGGCGACCCGGGATCAGAACGAGCTGCCCGACAGCCTGATCATCCTCGACAAGCCCTGATCGGGTTCAAAAAAACGGCATTCTGTTCAAGGGATAGGCATTCGATAAAGATTATGAAAAATAAGGGGAAAAGAGGTTGACCCCGGCAGCCCTTTCCCCTAAATTACGCCCCGTTCCAGCGCAACGGCGCAACGAACACCGTGTTGGCTGAACACGTTAAACCACAGACCAAAATTTGGTGAGGTGACCGAGAGGCTGCCCACCGACGAAGTCGGCAAGATGCACGCGCAGCGTGCTCCGAAAGCCACTTCAAGAAATAAAAATTTGGTGAGGTGTCCGAGTGGCTGAAGGAGCACGCCTGGAAAGTGTGTATACGGCAACGTATCGAGGGTTCGAATCCCTCCCTCACCGCCAAATTTTAAAAACCGACCTGATGGTCGGTTTTTTGCATCTGGTGACATGGCAACATCCGATGCCGATGGAGGGAGGGTGAGAAACCTCGTCGGGTTCGAACAGAGCAGCTTGCTGCGATGAACGGTCGCAGGCCGCCCCGAAGGGGTGAGCCACGCTGTGGCGAATCATCCCTCCCTCACCGCCAAATAAAGGAAAAGGGCCTGTCGCAAGGCAGGCCCTTTTCCTTTATTTTGACTTTGGGTTCAAGGCGTCGCTAGGGCTGCGTCAGCATCTTCCTCCCTCAGATAGAGGGTTGTGGTGGGATCATCCACCCCATGCCGAAAGGTCACTATGCCCTTCACCGGATTAATGGTATCTATCTGGCTGAAGCGCTGCTCCCAGCATGTCCACCAAGTGCAAGGGGTCGGCTCATTCCCTTTCAGCAGCACCAGGGACATCATTCCGCCATCCAGATGCAGCAACAGGTCCTGATCCGGATCATCGATAAGCATACCATTGAACGTCAGTTTCTGAGTACCAGATCCCCCCAGCCAGCTGTCATTGGTCACTAGATAGCGCTTTGTGCCTGTCTTGAACAGCGGGCCGTCGAGTGCAGCTTGGTCGTAGATACTCAACCCCGGCAGATTGTCGGCGTTGATCTGACCAAAGCTGACTCCTTGCGCACGCAAGCTCAGGATCTTGTCAGGTAAATCCGCAATCTCGCGTGAGTTCCACTCTGCAAAGTCATGGCCAATCCACCAGCCGTCCATCGCATCACCAGTTCCCTTGTGACGCAGCATGACCTTGAACTCCTGGCCAGAGCTGTCCTGATTGAGGGCTTCGTAGCCCTGCTGAACCCTATGATCCCACGTCACATAGATGTGGCGCTCATCGGCCGATATATCCTGCTGCTCCACCCGATACTGATTGAACAGGTAACCTTCAGGATGAGCGCTGTCACTCAATTTTATCTGGTTATCTTCATCCAGCAGATAGCGCTTCCCTTCGATAGTCAATGTCTGCAGATTAACCCCGGTATGAATCCTATCGGTGACGGTGTCATACCAGTAGGAAGTCCTCGTGGGACCAAAGGTGTTGTAATCGGCATACTCCTCAAACTCATCGCCCAACGGATTAGCCCAGACTATCTTGCCCGACGCGAAACGCGTCGAGCCATCAAGACGAGTCAGCAGAGACTCGCGTTGATTGATCGAACCATCCGCATGCCAGTCATGCTCGAAGATGACCCTAGTGCCCTCGCTGTCCGTGACCCTGTGCTCCAGGCGACTGTAGCCAGCTGTGCCGGGGGATAACGGCTTGAACCAGTCCTGGGTAGGGGCATCAGGCGTGTATTCAACCATCTTGATATCATGTCCGCCCGTCACTGCCATCTTGTCCGATACCTGAACAAAATCGATGGTGCTGTAATCCTTCGCGGCCAAGGCGGCCCTGAGATCGGTATTATCGTAGTGTCGACCATTATCGACACAGCCCACAGCCGACTCATCACAATTGGAGCCTTCGTCATAGTACTCTGTCCAGTGTTCACTCGTACCCAAGCTCAGCAATTGCCCCTTGAAATGACGCACGCCATCTTTGTTTAAATCCTTTTCCCAGGTCGAATGGCGCTCTATTGTACCGTCGCCCAACTGACGCTCTTCCAGTGTCCAGACGGTGGCAACGAGGGGATCGCCATTGAGCCTCTCATAGTCGTTGGCCATGCTGTCCCAGTAATATTTGATCCCCTGGCTAACTGCCTTGCCATCAACCACCTTGCGAGTCGCGAATTCCACGCTAAAAACGATCTGGTGAGTGTTGTAATCGATCTCGCGCTTCAGGGTGGGCAAGCCTTCTGCCCCCTCATGCACGCTTCCCAGCTTGACATAGATGGCTGCCGCGTCACTGGCACTGGCATTCAACATCAACCGCATCGTCTCCTGTTTGGTCGCATCGATGGGCAAGCCCGTTGCAGGCAACGCGTCGACGATGCTCTTGGCAATAAATGCGACCAGACCATTGTCCTGTTCGATGAAATTGGATTCCAACATATCCGGGTCAATGCCAAGTCGGTTGGCCAGCGCCACCCTGGCTTGCGCCGGATCACTGGTCTTGGCGATCTCCAGGAACAGCAGGGTGGTCAACGGACTGACGACCCGCACCGTACCACTGTTGGCTGGTGCAGCCAGGGTGAAGGCTGTCTCGATGGGCCCACGCTCCAGATCCTCCGTCTCCCCAGGAATGGCCATCACATAGATGGGCGCGTTTCCCTGCTCCTCTGTCAGAGTAAACAGCACCTGACCCCGGTCATCAGAGGTGCCTGTTGGCTCCTGCTCATCCTGGAGGCCATTGCGATTGAGATCCACCCATACGCGCGCGCCCTTGAGCACGCCATCAATGGCCTGAACCTTTAACTGAACGGTAGTCACAGGGGGATTGTCCGTCCCCCCGTCGTCGGTACTAGGTGTGCCGCTATTGTCAGTCGAATCACCGCCACCACAGCCAAACAACAGAGCGCTAATCGAAACAGCCAGCAATGACTTTGCAAAAGGCTTCATATGTTCCTCACTCTTGGTTCTATTCCATACACCTTGGGGTTACCAAGGTCCCGCCAGTAACCCGATATGTCAGCCCAATTAATGAGCAAACTATCAAAATATAGCCACTACGAGTAATAGGTGGTGGTATCCCGTGACAAGGTGCAGATCCAAACGCTATCCGAATATGCCTAATCGGCCGCAAAAGTACCGTGCCTTGGCTGATATCAAACGCCAGCCATTTTAAAGTGCATACCCATGCCAGCGCAGCCAAGGGAGGAGCAGGATAGGATCATCACACTGGGGCTGACAGCGAGATCCACGTCAGGATCCTGCCAATATCCTCGTGCAGAGCCTACCGGTAGTCGGAGCCATTGTGGTGCTCCATCAAATGGCATGCGGCTCCCATTTTATGGCAGCCCCCATGACCCCTACGGGTAGAAAAGAGGGAGATGACCTGGTCGATCTTCCCCCCCGGATATTTGCTCACCGATTGGATATCGTTTTGAAAAACTGATAGTTAAGTGGCTACACTAGCCACAAACAACGCATAGGGAATATGGACACATGAGTCTGATTGGTTTGCTGCTGGCCCTGGCTGCCATCCTGGGTGGCAACATCATCGAGGGGGGGCATCCCAGTGCCCTGCTCGATCTCCCCGCCTTCCTCATCGTCATCGGCGGGACCGTGGGGGCGGCGCTGACCCAGTTCCCCTTCTCCGTGGTCGGCAAGACCTTCAAACGCTTCAAGTGGCTCATCTCTCCCCTGCGTCTCGACATGCTGGAACAGGCCCAGCTGCTGGAAACCCTCGCAGGCAATGCGCGGCGCAGCGGCATGCTGGCGCTGGAGGGGATGATCGACGACATCAAGGATCCTTTCCTGAAGAAAGGGGTCCAGATGATGGTGGACGGTTACGAGAAGACCAAGATCCACGAGGTGCTGGAAAACGAGATCGAGTTCGAGCAGGAGGATCTCGAACAGACCGTCAAATTTTATGAAGCCATGGGCGGCTACTGCCCGACCATGGGGATCGTCGGGGCCGTATTTGGCCTCATCCACGCCATGGGGCTGCTGGATGCACCGGACAAACTGGGGGGCGCCATCGCGGTGGCCTTCATCGCCACCATCTACGGGGTTGGTGCCGCCAACCTGATCTTCCTGCCCTTTGGCAACCGCTACAAGGGCTTCGCCCACCAGATCCGCCACTACAAGGAGATGACCCTGACCGGCATCCTCTGCATCGTGGACGGCGAGTCACAACAGCGGCTGCAAGTGACCCTTGAACCCTACCTCGGAGGCCACGGTGGCGAAAAAGAAAAAGGCTGAGGCGCCGGAGAACCACGAGCGCTGGCTGGTCTCCTATGCCGACTTCATGACATTGCTGTTCGCCCTGTTCGTGGTGCTTTATTCGTTCGCCATGGCCAAGCAGTCGGAGACCCGGGTACTGATACAGGGCTTTATCGAGTCGCTCGGCAAGATAGGCCTGGTCTCGCTGCCTGCGGGCTCCCCCGTGATGCAGGGGGGCACAGGTATCCTGGAGCCCGAGTCCAAGACCACCCCGGGTACGTCGCAGCAGGAAAAGGTGCTCGACACCGAAGCTCCTGCATCGGCCTCCGATCCCTTCAACGAGACCATAGGATCGTCCGAGAAGCCCAGTGCGACCGAATCCTGGCCCCACAAGACCAAGGAGCAGGACTGGACCATCAGCACCAAGCAGAAGCTGGAGCAGCAGCTCAAGAGCCAGATCGAATCCAAGGAGATCGAAGTAGAACAGCTTGGCAGCCAGCTGGTGATCCGCATCGGCGAGAAGACCCTGTTCCCGGCGGACTCGGCCTTCCTGCAACCCCAGTTCATCCCCCTGGTCAACAAGGTCTCCGACGTCCTGGCCGATATCCCCGGCATGGTGGTGGTCACCGGCCACACCGACAACTCCCAGGCGCCGGTGGAACTCTATCGCAACAATTGGGAGCTGTCGGTGTTGCGGGCGGCCACCATAGTCCACACCCTGCTGACCAATCCCAAGCTGGATTCGCGACGGGTCATTGCACAAGGGGTGGCCGACACCCAGCCCCGTTATCCCAATGACACCCCGGAACACCGCCAGGCCAATCGGCGGGTGGAGATCGTGCTCTCCCAGGGCAAAGCGGCGGAACAGGCCCTGCCCCTCCTCAAACCCTGAAACAGACCCCGCCATGCGGGGTCTTTTCTCTCCTGCGACACCTCCCTCTTTTCAAACATTCCCTGTTTTTGGGGCCTCTCAAAAACGATTGAAAACGATTCTCAAATGAGAAAATTGACCCCGCTAGCAAAACGCGATTTTCCCTCTGATGATTAATAATTAATCCGCTGAAATGGCATGTAAATCAGTATGAAAGTGGCATACTACGTAACACCATTGTTAAGTCACATGATTAATTTGGTTAGGGAAAACCTATATGTTTGCTGATATTGCCGTCCAGCATTGGGCTTTTGCTGTCTATGTCATTGGCGCCATCTGCATCTGCCTTATCATGATAGGTCTGGCAGCCCTGCTGGGGGGTCGTGCCTATGGCCGAGCCAAGAACAAACCCTTCGAGTCAGGCGTGGATTCCGTGGGCAACGCCCGCCTGCGCTTCTCCGCCAAGTTTTATCTGGTCGCCATGTTCTTCGTCATCTTCGATGTCGAGGCGCTCTATCTCTTTGCCTGGTCCGTGTCCGTTCGGGAAAGCGGCTGGGTCGGCTTCATCGAAGCCACCATCTTCATCACCTTGCTGCTGGTAGGCCTCATCTACCTGTGGCGCATCGGCGCCCTCGACTGGGCGCCGAAAAAGCGTGTCCTGACTGACAAGAAACCAGACTGAACTACCGATTATCTCTTTGAGGTTGCACCATGAAGTACACCCTGACCCGGATTGACCCGGATGCGCCCGTCGAGCGCTACCCCCAGGAACAGCGCCAGACCGTCGATGATCCACTGGCGCAGCAAGCGACCCGTGGCATCATGATCGGGCGTCTCGAAGAGGTGCTGCAAGACACCGTCAACTGGGGCCGCAAGAACTCCCTCTGGCCTTACAACTTCGGCATCTCCTGCTGCTATGTGGAGATGTGTACCGCCTTCACTTCCCCCCATGACGTGGCCCGCTTCGGCGCCGAAGTCATTCGCGCCTCACCGCGCCAGGCGGACTTCATGGTGATCGCCGGTACCCCCTTCATCAAGATGGCGCCCGTCATCCAGCGCCTCTATGAACAGTTGCTCGAACCCAAGTGGGTCATCTCCATGGGCGCCTGTGCCAACTCCGGCGGCATGTACGACATCTACTCCGTCGTCCAGGGGGTGGACAAGTTCCTGCCGGTCGACGTCTACATTCCGGGCTGCCCGCCCCGCCCCGAGGCCTTCCTGCAGGCCCTGATGCTGCTGCAGGACTCCATCGGCAAGGAACGCCGCCCCCTCTCCTGGGTAGTGGGAGATCAGGGTGTCTATCGCCCCCAGATGCAGGCCGAGAAGGAACGCAAGCGCGGCGAGCGGATCAACGTGACCAACCTGCGCACGCCGGATGAGATCTGACCATGAAACTGACTCGAGAATTCCCAAGCAACTACACCATGGCCCAGTGGCAAACCGTCGATCACGCCGATGCCCAGGTGGTGGGCGAGCTGTTCGCCCACTTCGGCGCCGAGCGCTTCACCGTGCAGAGCACCCGCACCGGTGTCCCCGTCATCTGGCTCTCCCGGGAACTGCTGCTGGACGTGATGGGGTTCCTTAAAACGCTGCCCTCCCCCTTCGTGATGCTGTTCGACTTGAGCGCCACCGACGAACGGATGCGCAGCCATCGCCACGGTCTGCCCGAGAGCGACTTCACCGTTTTCTATCACCTCGTCTCCATCGACCGCAACGCCGACGTCATGCTGAAGGTGCCGCTCAAGGAGAGCGATCTGCATCTGCCCACCGTCAGCTGCCACTTCCCCAATGCCAACTGGTACGAGCGTGAAGTGTGGGATCTGATGGGCATCACCTTCGACGGCCACCCCCATCTGACCCGCATCATGATGCCCAAGAGCTGGCAGGGACACCCGCTGCGCAAGGACTACCCGGCGCGGGCGACCGAGTTCGATCCCTTCATGCTCGATGCGGTCAAGCAGGATCAGGAGCAGGACAACCTCCTGTTCAAGCCCGAAGAGTGGGGCATGGCCCGGGGCAACGAGAACGAGGACTACATGTTCCTGAACCTCGGCCCGAACCACCCCTCCGCCCACGGGGCATTTCGCCTGGTGCTGCAGCTCGACGGGGAGGAGATCCGCGACTGCGTGCCCGACATCGGCTATCACCACCGCGGCGCCGAGAAGATGGGAGAGCGCCAGTCCTGGCACAGCTACATCCCCTACACCGACCGGGTCGAATATCTGGGCGGCGTGATGAACAACCTGCCCTATGTGCTGGCGGTCGAGAAGCTGGCGGGCATCAAGGTGCCGGGCCGGGTCGACGTGATCCGGGTCATGATGGCGGAGCTGTTCCGCATCCAGAGCCACCTGCTGTTCCTTGGCACCTATATCCAGGACGTGGGGGCCATGACCCCGGTCTTCTTCACCTTCACCGACCGGCAGAAGATCTACACCATCATCGAAGCCATCACGGGCGCACGCATGCACCCGGCCTGGTTCCGCATCGGCGGCGTGGCCCACGATCTGCCCACCGGCTGGGCCCGCCTCATCCAGGACAACCTGCTGAGCTGGCTGCCCAAGCGCTTGATGGAGTATGAAAAAGCCGCCATGCGCAACAGCATACTGCGCGGCCGCACCATAGGCGTCGCCGCCTACAACACGGCGCAGGCCCTGGCCTGGGGCACCACGGGGGGCGGTCTGCGCGCCACCGGCCTCAACTTCGACGTGCGCAAATGGCGCCCGTATTCCGGTTACGACCAGTTCGAGTTCGAGGTGCCGGTGGGAGCGAACGGGGATGCCTACGACCGCGCCACCGTGCGCATCGAGGAGATCCGCCAGAGCCTGCGCATCATTGAGCAGTGCATGAAGAACATGCCCGAAGGGCCGTTCAAGGCGGATCACCCGCTCACCACGCCACCGCCGAAAGATCGCACCCTGCAGGACATCGAGACCCTGATCACCCACTTCCTGCAAGTCTCCTGGGGGCCCGTCATGCCGGCCGCCGAGTCCTTCCAGATGATAGAGGCAACCAAGGGGGTCAACAGCTACTACCTGACCAGTGACGGCTCCACCATGAGCTACCGGACCCGGATCCGCACCCCGAGCTTCGCCCACCTGCAGCAGATCCCCTCGGTGATCCGCGGCCAGATGGTGTCGGACCTCATCGTCTACCTGGGCAGTATCGATTTCGTTATGTCAGATGTGGATCGTTGAGTCCTCTCGCCCCGGCAGACGGGGCGAAGGGCGAGACGCGCAGTAAAGGGACAAGCCACAAAAGGTCAAGTCATGAGCCAATGTCAGTGTCACAATAACCAGACCCCACAAGGGCAAGGGGCATGCAGCAGCCAGCAGGGCGATTTCGTCCTGAGCCAGGCGGAGCGCGATGCCATCGAACACGAGAAACACCACTACGAAGATCCCCGTGCCGCCAGCATCGAAGCGCTCAAGATAGTGCAGCAGGCCCGCGGCTGGGTACCGGATGGTGCCATCCACGCCATCGGTGCCGAGCTCGGCATCCCCGCCAGCGACGTGGAAGGGGTCGCCACCTTCTACAGCCAGATCTTCCGCCAGCCGGTGGGTCGCCACATCATTCGCGTCTGCGACAGCATGGTCTGCTATATCAACGGCCATGAGCAGCTGCTGGCCGGCCTGAAAGAGGTCGTCAATCTGTCCCCCGGCCAGACCTCCCCGGATGGCCGCTTCACCCTGCTGCCGGTCTGCTGCCTCGGCAACTGCGACAAGGGGCCGGCCATCATGATCGATGACGACACCTATGGCGGGCTCGACGCCGTCAGCCTGCTCAAGACCCTGGAGGCTTACCCATGAGCATCCAGCCAGGCAAGACTCTCGCCTCCCTCGGCACCGCCAACCGCATCCCCCGCGCTGCCGAGACGCATCCCCTCACCTGGCGCCTGCGGGACGACGGCCAGCCGGTCTGGCTCGAGGAGTACCAGGCCAAGCAGGGCTACGAGGCCGCCCGCAAGGCGCTGGGCCAGATGAGCCCGGACGAGATTGTCAGCACCGTCAAGGATGCCGGCCTCAAGGGGCGCGGCGGCGCAGGCTTCTCCACCGGGGTGAAGTGGGGACTGATGCCCAAGGACGAGAGCATGAACATCCGTTACCTGCTCTGCAACGCCGACGAGATGGAGCCGAACACCTACAAGGATCGGCTGCTGATGGAGCAGCTGCCCCATCTGCTCATCGAGGGGATGATCATCTCGGCCAGGGCCCTCAAGGCCTATCGCGGCTACATCTTCCTGCGCGGCGAGTACGTGGACGCCGCCATCCACCTGCGCCGCGCCGTGGAAGAAGCCAAGGCCGCCGGGCTCCTTGGCAAGAACATCCTGGGCTCGGGATTTGATTTCGAGCTGTTCGTCCACACCGGTGCCGGCCGCTACATCTGTGGCGAAGAGACCGCCCTCATCAACTCCCTGGAAGGGCGGCGCGCCAACCCGCGGGCCAAACCCCCCTTCCCCGCCGTTTCCGGCGTCTGGGGCAAGCCCACCTGCGTCAACAACGTCGAAACCCTGTGCAACGTGCCCGCCATCATCGGCAACGGCGTGGCCTGGTATCAGGGGCTGGCCCTGCCCGGCTCGGAAGATCACGGCACCAAGCTGATGGGCTTCTCCGGCAAGGTGAACAACCCGGGGCTGTGGGAGCTGCCCTTTGGCATCACCGCCCGCGAGCTGTTCGAGGAGTACGCCGGCGGAATGAAACCCGGCTATCGCCTCAAGGCCTGGCAACCGGGCGGCGCCGGTACCGGCTTCCTGCTGCCCGAACACCTGGATGCCCAGATGTATGCCGGCGGCATCGGCAAGGTCGGCACCCGGATGGGGACGGGCCTTGCCATGGCGGTGGATGACAGCATCAACATGGTCTCTCTGCTGCGCAACATGGAGGAGTTCTTCGCCCGCGAATCCTGCGGCTGGTGCACCCCCTGCCGCGACGGCCTGCCCTGGAGCGTCAAGATCCTGCGGGCCCTGGAGCGGGGTGAAGGCCAGCCCGAGGATCTCGCCACCCTGGAGCAGCTGGTCAGCTTCCTCGGCCCGGGCAAGACCTTCTGCGCCCACGCCCCAGGTGCCGTCGAGCCCCTTGGCAGTGCGATGAAGTATTTCCGCTCCGAATTCGAGGCCGGAGTCAAGGCCGCGCAGGACAATCACAAGCTGTTCAAGGGCATCCAGCCCAACCTGCTGGGCGAGCGCTGGTAAACGCCCGGACGCATCGGGCAATAGCCGATTTCACAAAACAGGTTTCAGGGAAGTTGTATGGCAACCATTCATGTAGACGGTAAAGAGTACGAGGTAGACGGGGCAGACAACCTGCTGCAAGCCTGTCTGTCGCTGGGTCTGGACGTCCCCTATTTTTGCTGGCACCCGGCGCTCGGTAGCGTCGGTGCCTGCCGCCAGTGCGCGGTCAAACAGTATCAGAATGCCGACGACAAGCGCGGCCGCCTGGTCATGTCCTGCATGACCCCCTCCACCGATGGCACCTATATCTCCATCGAGGACGAAGAGGCGAAGGAGTTTCGCAAGACGGTGGTGGAGTGGCAGATGACCAACCACCCCCACGACTGCCCGGTGTGCGAAGAGGGCGGCGCCTGCCACCTGCAGGACATGACGGTGATGACCGGCCACAACAGCCGCCGCTACCGCTTCACCAAGCGCACCCACCAGAACCAGGATCTGGGCCCCTTCATCAACCACGAGATGAACCGCTGCATCGCCTGCTATCGCTGCGTGCGCTACTACAAGGACTACGCCGGTGGCGAGGATCTCGGGGTCTATGGCGCCCATGACAACGTCTACTTCGGCCGGGTCGAGGATGGCACCCTGGAGAGCGAGTTCTCCGGCAACCTGGTGGAGGTCTGCCCCACCGGCGTCTTCACCGACAAGACCCACTCCGAGCGCTACAACCGCAAGTGGGACATGCAGTTTGCCCCCAGCATCTGCCAGGGGTGCTCCGTCGGCTGCAACATCAGCCCGGGTGAGCGCTACGGTGAGCTGCGCCGCATCGAAAACCGCTTCCACGGCGCCTTGAACCACTACTTCCTGTGCGATCGCGGTCGCTTCGGCTACGGTCACGTCAACCTGGCCGACCGCCCCCGCCAGCCCCTCTTGCAAGAGGGCGGCGACAGGCTGGCCATCACGGTGGACGGTGCCCTGAACCGCGCCGCGGATGCCCTGCGCACCGCCTCCGGCCTCATCGGCATCGGCTCGCCCCGGGCGTCGCTTGAGAGCAACTACGCCCTGCGCGAGCTGGTGGGCGCCGCCAACTTCTACTCTGGTGTCGAGCAGAGCGAATGGGAATGCCTGCAGAAGATGCTGCAGATCCTGGAGCAGGGCGGTGTGCGCACCCCCAGCCTGCGCGACATGGAAGAAGCCGACGCCGTGCTGGTGCTCGGCGAAGACGTCACCCAGACCGCCGCCCGCATCGCCCTGGCCCTGCGCCAGGCAGTCAAGGGCAAGGGGCGCGAGATCGCCCGCAAGCTGAAAGTGGATCTGTGGCAGGTCGCCGCGGTGCAGACCCTGGCCCAGAACGAACGCTACCCCCTGCTCATCACCAGCCTGGATGCCACCCGTCTTGATGACGTGGCGAGCGGCACCCTGCACGCCCCTCACACGGATCAGGCGCGCCTTGGCTTCGCCATCGCCCACCTGCTGGATGCTTCTGCTCCGGCGCCGACGGATCTCGCTCCCGAGCAGCAGGCCCTGGCAGCCCGCTGGGCCGAACTGCTCGGTAGCGCCAGGAAGCCCCTCATCATCGCAGGCAATGGTGCCCGTTCACTGGCCCTGATCGAGGCGGCCAGCAACATCGCCCGCGCCCTCAAGGGCCGCGGCCAGGCGGTGGAGCTCGCCCTGGTGGCCCAGGAGGTCAACAGTCTGGGGCTGGCCATGCTGGCCCGGGATGCCGCTCCCCTGGAGGCCGCTCTCGAGCGCATCGAAGGGGAGGAGAAACTCGCCCTGGTGGTGCTGGAGAACGATCTCTACCGCCGTGCGCCGCGCAGCCGGGTGGATGCCGCCCTCGAACGCCTGCAGCACCTGCTGCTGGTGGACCACCAGGACACCCAGACCGCCAAGAAGGCGAGCCTGGTGCTGCCCGCCGCCAGCTTCGCCGAAGGCGACGGGACGCTTATCAATATGGAAGGCCGCGCCCAGCGCTTCTTCCAGGTCTATTCCCCCGCCTTCTACGACGCCGACATCCAGGTGCGCGAGGGCTGGCGCTGGCTGGCCGCCCTGCAGGGGACGCTGGCACGCAAGCCCCTGCGCTGGAGCACCTTCGACGACGTGAGCGCCGAGTGCGCCGCCAGCACCCCGCAGCTCAGCACCATGCGCGAGCCTGCTCCCAACGCCGGCCTGCGCATCCGCGGCATGAAGCTCGCCCGCGAGCCGCACCGCTACAGCGGCCGCACCTCCATGCTGGCGGATCAGAACGTGAGCGAGCCCAGGGTGGCGCAGGATCCCGACTCCCCGTTCGCCTTCTCCATGGAAGGCTACGCCGGTGCCCGCCAGCCCCTCTCCCAGGTGCCCTTCGCCTGGGCACCGGGCTGGAACTCGCCCTCCGCCTGGAACAAGTTCCAGGACGAGGTGGGTGGCAACCTGCGCGCCGGGGATCCCGGCCGTCGCCTGCTGGAGCCGGGCGAGGATAGCCTCGGCTGGTTCGATGTCATCCCCGCCCCCTTCCACGCCCAGGCAGCCCTGCAGGTGGTGAGTTACGATCAGCTGTTCGGCGGCGAAGAGCTCTCCGCCCGCAGTCCGGTCATCCAGGCCCGCATGGGCGAGCCCGCCCTGGTGCTGAACCCGGCCGACGCGGCGCGTCTGGCCCTGGGCGCCGGCAGCCAGGTCGCCTTCTCCTGGGGTGGCAACCACTGGCGCCTGGCCCTGCGCCTGAGCGACAAGCTGGCCCAGGGTCTGGTGGGGCTGCCGCTCGGCGTCAACGGTCTGCCGACCGCGCTGCACCACGCCCTTCTCGATAACCTGCAGGAGGTGATCGCATGAGCGATGCGCTGATTGATCTGTTGCTGGAAATCGGCAAGGCCCTGATCGTGCTGGTGGGGATAGTGGGGGCCGGTGCCTTCATGAGCTTCATCGAGCGCCGTCTGCTGGCACTCTGGCAGGATCGTTACGGCCCCAACCGGGTTGGCCCCTTCGGTCTGCTGCAGCTGGCGGCCGACATGGTCAAGATGTTCTTCAAGGAGGACTGGATCCCGCCGTTCGCGGATCGCCGGATCTTCGTGCTGGCCCCCATCATCGCCTTCACCGCCTTCATCCTGGCGTTTGCGGTGGTGCCCATCACCCCCACCTGGGGCGTGGCGGATCTCAACGTGGGCCTGCTCTACATCCTGGCCATCGCGGGGCTGGCGGTCTACGCCGTGCTGTTCGCCGGCTGGTCGAGCAACAACAAGTACTCATTGCTCGGCAGCCTGCGCGCCTCCGCCCAGACCCTCTCCTACGAGGTGTTCCTGGGACTGTCGCTCATGGGCATCGTCATCCAGACCGGCAGCTTCAACCTGCGTGACATCGTCGAGGCCCAGGCCGGCATGTGGAACGTGATCCCCCAGATCCTGGGCTTCGTCACCTTCCTGTTCGCCGGGGTCGCCGTCACCCACCGCCACCCGTTCGATCAGCCGGAAGCCGAGCAGGAGCTCGCCGACGGCTATCACATCGAGTACGCGGGCATGAAGTGGGGTCTCTTCTTCGTGGGCGAGTACATCGGCATAGTACTGATCTCTTCGCTCATCGTGACCCTCTTCTTCGGTGGCTGGCACGGCCCCTGGCTGCCGCCCTTCATCTGGTTCGCCCTGAAGACCGCCTGTTTCATGGTGTTCTTCATCCTGCTGCGGGCCTCCCTGCCCCGCCCGCGCTTCGACCAGGTGATGTCCTTTGGCTGGAAAGTCTGCCTGCCCCTGACCCTGCTCAACATGCTGGTCACAGGCGCAGTCGTGCTGCTGAACATGTAATGAGGCACCAATGAAAATTACGAGCATTATCAAGGGTGTCGGCACCCAACTGCGCAGCCTGGGGATGGTCTTCTCCCATGCCTGGCGCCCTCGCGAAACCCTGAGCTACCCGGAACAGCCGGTCTATGCCGCCCCGCGTTTTCGCGGCCGCATCGTGCTGACCCGCGACCCTGACGGCGACGAGCGCTGCGTGGCGTGCAACCTGTGCGCCGTCGCCTGCCCGGTCGGCTGCATCTCCCTGCAGAAGGCGGAACGGGAAGACGGCCGCTGGTATCCGGAGTTCTTTCGCATCAACTTCTCCCGCTGCATCTTCTGCGGCCTGTGCGAAGAGGCCTGCCCCACCACCGCCATCCAGCTGACGCCGGATTTCGAGATGGGGGAGTATCGCCGCCAGGATCTGGTGTACGAGAAGGAAGATCTGCTGATCAGCGGCCCCGGCAAGTACCCGGACTACAACTTCTACCGCATGAGCGGGATGGCCATCGACGGCAAGCCGAAAGGGGATGCCGAGAACGAAGCCAAGCCCATCGATGTCAAGAGCCTGCTGCCCTAGGAGTCAATCATGGAACTGGCATTCTATGCCGCGGCCCTGGTCGCCGTTTACAGCACGCTGCGGGTGATCAGCACCAGCAACCCCATGCACGCGCTGCTCAATCTCATCATCTCCCTCATCGCCGTGGCCATGATCTTCTTCTGCCTGGGCGCCGCCTTCGCAGGGGCCCTGCAGGTGATCGTCTACGCCGGCGCCATCATGGTGCTGTTCGTGTTCGTGGTGATGATGCTGAACCTGGGCTCGGCCCAGGATCAGGAGAAGAAGTGGCTCACCCCCACCACCTGGGGCGGCCCCGCCCTGCTCTCCCTCGTCCTCTTGGGTTTCCTGGCCCAGGGCATCCTCGGGGTAACCGGCGGTGAGCTGGGTCAGACCGACGTCAGCGCCAAGGAGGTCGGCATCGCCCTGTTCGGCCCCTACGTGCTGGCGGTGGAGCTCGCCTCCATCCTGCTGCTGGCGGGCCTGGTCACCGCCTATCACCTGGGCCGCGAGGACAAGAGCGGGGAAGTGCTCTCCGTGCCCCGCACCACACAAGAAGGAGGTCAGCAATGAGCGGCATTCCCATGGTGATGCATGGCCTGCTGCCGGCGGCCTGCCCCCTTTCCATCCAGCAAGCACAAGGAGAATGGCGATGAGTGGAATACCCATGGAGCACGGCCTCCTGCTGGCGGCCATCCTGTTCGCCATCGGCCTGTGTGGCTTGCTGATACGCCGCAACCTGCTGTTTATCCTCATGAGTATCGAGATCATGATGAATGCGTCCGCCCTGGCGTTCGTGGTGGCGGGTAGCCGCTGGGCCCAGGCCGACGGCCAGATCATGTACATACTGGTGATTTCTCTGGCGGCAGCGGAGGCCAGTATCGGCCTCGCCCTGTTACTGCTGCTCTATCGTCGTTACCACACCCTGAACGTGGACACTGTGAGCGAGATGCGCGGATGAGCCTCCTATACCTGACTTTTCTGTTCCCCCTGTTGGGATGGCTGCTGCTGGCCTTCTCCCTCGGCCGCCTCGGTGAGCGCACCTCGGCGCTCATCGGCGTCGGCAGCATAGGCCTGTCGGCCCTGACCACTGCCTGGGTCGGGTTCGACTTCCTCAATCACCAGCCGGAAGGCGGCGTCTATACCCAGACCCTGTGGCAGTGGATGACGGTGGGCGAGTTCCAGCCCGCCTTCCGCCTCTCCCTGGACGGGCTGTCGCTGACCATGCTGGGGGTGGTGACCGGGGTTGGCTTCTTCATCCACCTGTTCGCCTCCTGGTACATGCGCGGGGAAGAGGGTTATTCCCGCTTCTTCACCTACACCAACCTCTTCATCGCCAGCATGCTGTTCCTGGTGCTGGCAGACGATCTGCTGTTCGTCTACCTGGGGTGGGAAGGGGTGGGCCTGTGCAGCTACCTGCTGATCGGCTTCTACTACCGCAACCCCGCCAACGGGGCGGCCGCCCTCAAGGCGTTCGTGGTGACCCGGGTCGGTGACGTCTTCCTAGCCATCGGTCTGTTCGTGCTCTACCGCGAGCTCGGCACCCTCAACATCCACGAGCTGCTGGTGCGGGCCCCGGCCATGTTTGCCGACGGCTCCCCTGCCCTGTCGTTCGCCTGCCTGATGCTGCTCGGCGGCGCGGTCGGCAAGTCCGCCCAGCTGCCGCTGCAGACCTGGCTGGCGGATGCCATGGCGGGTCCGACCCCGGTCTCGGCGTTGATCCACGCGGCCACCATGGTGACGGCGGGGGTATACCTCATCGCCCGTACCCACGGTCTCTTCCTGCTCGCCCCCGAGATCCTGCATCTGGTGGCCGTCGTAGGTGCCGTGACCCTGGTGCTGGCAGGCTTCGCCGCCCTGGTGCAGACCGACATCAAGCGGATCCTGGCCTACTCCACCATGAGCCAGATCGGCTACATGTTCCTGGCCCTGGGGGTCGGTGCCTGGGAAGGGGCCATCTTCCACCTGATGACCCACGCCTTCTTCAAGGCGCTCTTGTTCCTCTCCGCCGGGGCCGTGATCAATGCGACCCACCACGAGCAGAACATCTTCAAGATGGGGGGCCTTCGCAAGAGTCTGCCCCTGGTCTACGCCTGCTTCCTGGTGGGGGGCTCGGCGCTCGCCGCGCTGCCGCTGGTGACCGCCGG
This sequence comes from Aeromonas sp. FDAARGOS 1415, assembly GCF_019048365.1. NCBI lineage: Bacteria > Pseudomonadati > Pseudomonadota > Gammaproteobacteria > Aeromonadales > Aeromonadaceae > Aeromonas > Aeromonas sp. FDAARGOS 1415. Next base: position 3,879,829 of record NZ_CP077363.1, read on the forward strand.
CTTCTACAGCAAGGACGCCATCCTCTGGCAAGTGCAGGCCAGCGGCCAGAGCGCCCTGCTGTGGGCGGGCCTGGGCGGGGCCTTCCTGACCTCCCTCTACACCTTCCGCCTCATCTTCATCGCCTTCCACGGCAAGGCGCAGACCGAGGCTCACGCCGGTCACGGCCTGGCCCACCAGCTGCCGCTGCTGGTGCTGCTGGTGCTCTCCACCGGTGTGGGTGCCCTCATCGTGCCGCCCCTGGCCGGTGTGCTGCCGGCGGGCCCGGGGGATCAGATCGAGGAGGGTCGCCATGCCCTGGAGATCCTCTCCGGCCTCATCGCCGTGGCAGGCATCGCGTTGGCCGCCTTCCTGTTCCTGGGCGAACGCCGTCTGGTGAAGGGAGTCGCCGAGAGCGGGCCTGGCCGTCTGCTGGGTACCCTCTGGTTCAACGCCTGGGGCTTTGACTGGCTCTATGACCTGCTCTGGGTCAAGCCCTACCTGCTGGCCACCCGGCTGCTCGGCAAGGACCCGCTGGACCGATTGATGAATCTGCCCGCCGTGCTGGCACAAGCCGGCCACCAGCTGCTGGCATGGACCGTCTCCGGCAAGCTGCGCTGGTATGCCGCCTCCATGGGGATGGGTGCCGCCCTGATCCTGGCCCTGCTGCTGCTCGGTTGATCCCATGGCATGTCAATTTCACGCAGGCCTGCGGGCCTGCACAACGACCAGAACATAGACGAGAGCTGATATCGTGACCTTACTCTGGATCTTGTTAATACCCTTCATCGGCGGCTTGCTCTGCTGGCAGATGGAGCGACTCGGTGGCCAGTTCGTCCGCTGGGTGGCCCTCGCCTCCATGAGCGCCTGCCTGGTGCTCTCCAGCGCCATCTGGCTCGGCGGTGACTTCACCCTGGCCAGCCCCGGCCTGCCCGTCTGGGCGGCAGAGTGGCAACAGCCCTGGATCCCCCGCTTCGGCATCTCCCTGCATCTGGCGGTGGACGGCCTGTCGCTCCTGATGGTGATGCTCACCAGCTTCATCGGCGTGCTGGCCATCCTCTGTTCCTGGAAGGAGATCGTGCAGCGCATCGGCTTCTTCCACCTGAACCTGCTGTGGATCCTGGGGGGCGTACTCGGCGTCTTCATGGCGGTGGACCTGTTCCTCTTCTTCTTCTTCTGGGAGATGATGCTGGTCCCCATGTACTTCCTGATCGCGCTCTGGGGCCACTCGGTCACCGACGGCAAGTCGCGCATCAACGCCGCCACCAAGTTCTTCATCTACACCCAGGCGAGCGGCCTCATCATGCTGGTGGCCATCCTGGGCCTGGTGCTGACCCACCACGCCGCCACTGGCGTCTTCACCTTCAACTATCAGGAGCTGCTGAACACCCCCATGAGCAACACGGTACAGTGGCTGCTGATGCTGGGCTTCTTCATCGCCTTCGCGGTCAAGATGCCCCTGGTGCCCCTGCACGGCTGGCTGCCTGACGCCCACAGCCAGGCGCCCACCGCAGGTTCCGTGGATCTCGCTGGCATCCTGCTCAAAACCGCCGCCTACGGCCTGCTGCGCTTCACCCTGCCGCTCTTCCCCGAGGCCTCCGCCGAGTTCGCTCCCTACGCCATGGGCCTCGGCCTCATCGGCATCGTCTACGGCGCCCTACTGGCGTTCGCCCAGACCGACATCAAGCGGCTGGTAGCCTACACCAGCATCTCCCACATGGGCTTCGTGATGATCGCCATCTATTCCGGCAGCGAGCTCGCCCTGCAGGGTGCCGTGGTGCAGATGATCGCCCACGGTCTCTCCGCCGCCGGCCTCTTCATCCTGTGCGGCCAGCTCTACGAGCGCCTGCACACCCGGGACCTGCGCCAGATGGGCGGCCTCTGGGGACGCCTGCGCTACCTGCCCGGCGTCATGCTGTTCTTCTCTGTGGCCTCCCTCGGGATGCCGGGCACCGGCAACTTCGTCGGCGAGTTCCTGATCCTCATCGGCAGCTTCCAGGTGGCCCCCATCATGACCGTCATCGCCACCTTCGGCCTGGTGCTGGCATCGGTCTACTCCCTCATCATGTTGCAGCGCGCCTGCTTCGGTACCCCCAAGGAGGAGAGCGTGCTCAAGGGGCTGGACAAGCGGGAACTGGCCATGATGCTGACCATCGCCGGCCTCCTGGTGCTGCTCGGCCTCTATCCCCAGCCGGTGCTGGATACCGCCAGCAGCAGCCTGCTGAGCGTGCTGCACTGGTATGCGCTGCCAGACACGGGAGCGCTGCAATGATGCTTTCTCTTTCGCCTTCCATGTCCATGTCGGGAGCCCTGTCATGACGTTTACTGCTTCTCAACTGCTGGCCTTGCTGCCCCTGCTGCTGACCACAGGGGCCATGGTGGCCCTGATGCTGGCCATCGCCTGGAAGCGCTGCGACGACACCGCCTTCACGGTGACCATTGCCGGCCTCAACCTCGCGCTCTTCTCCCTGCCCGTCGTGATGGCCCAGGGGGATCAGGGGGTCACGCCCCTGCTGCAAGTGGACAGCTATGCGGTCTTCTACATGGGGCTGGTGCTCATCGGTGCCCTGGCCACCTGCACCTTCGGCCGCACCTGGCTCAAGGGCTACCCGGACAACCGGGAAGAGTTCTACCTGCTGCTGCTCATCGCCACTGCCGGTGGTCTGGTGCTGGCGGGCTCCCGCCATCTCGCGTCGCTGTTTATCGGGATCGAGATGCTGACCCTGCCCATGTTCGGCCTGGTGGGCTATGCCTATCGCGAGCGCCACTCGCTGGAGGCCAGCATCAAGTACATGGTGCTCTCCGCCAGCGCCACTGCCTTCCTGCTGTTCGGCATGGCGCTGCTTTATGCCCAGGCGGGGAGCCTCAGCTTCAGCGATCTCGGCCTGACCCTGGCCCAGAGCCCGGCCCACCACCCGCTGTTGATGGGGGGCTTCGGCCTGATGCTGGTAGGCTTCGCCTTCAAGCTGTCCCTCGCCCCCTTCCACCTCTGGACCCCGGACGTCTACGAAGGGGCCCCTGCACCTGTGGCCACCTTCCTCGCCACCGTGAGCAAGATCGCCGTGTTCTGCGTGCTGCTGCGCTTCTACCTGGCGGTGCCGGCCACCTCGGATCCCATGATCCACTGGCTGCTGGCGGCCATGGCGGTCATCTCCATCGTGGTCGGCAACCTCCTGGCGCTGATCCAGACCAACATCAAGCGGATGATGGGTTACTCCTCCATCTCCCACTTCGGCTATCTGCTGGCGGTGGTGGTGGCGAGTCGCCTCGGCGAGATGCCGGTGGAAGCGGCCGGCGTCTATCTGCTGATGTATCTGTTCACCAGCCTGGGGGCCTTCGGCGTCATCAGCATGATGTCCAGCCCCTATCGCGGCAAGGATGCGGACTCCCTGCACAGCTACCGCGGCCTGTTCTGGAAACGCCCCTATCTGACGGCGGTGATGACGGTGATGATGCTCTCCCTGGCGGGCATCCCCATGACCCTCGGCTTCATCGGCAAGTTCTACCTCATCGGCGTCACCGTGGATGCCAAGCTGTGGTGGCTCAGTGGCGCCATCGTGCTCGGCAGTGCCCTGGGTCTCTACTACTACCTGCGGGTCATGGTCACCCTCTACCTGCGCGAGCCCGGCATGCAACTGCGCGATGCCACGGCCGACTGGGCCTTCTCCTCCGGGGGCCTGGTGGTGCTGCTCTCCGCCATCCTGGTGGTAGCGCTCGGCATCTATCCCCAGCCCGTCATCAGCCTGGTGCAGGGCTTCCAGCACGTGGTGCTGCGCTAGGAACTCGCCCTCCAGGAAAAAACCGGCCCCCGTGGCCGGTTTTTTTATCTCCCGGGGGCAGCCCGGATCAGGGTGCCAGCCCCCTCCCCCCTTAGCCCGCTTCCCGTATTGCTCTGAGCACTGTGCGTCTGCCTCCGGCCATCGGCTCACAGAATTGAAGAGTGCCCCACCCGCCCATAAAAAAAACCGGCCACGGGGGCCGGTTCTGATTCGGAGCTCAAGTACGCGCGGGATTAACCCAGGCGAACCCGAGCATTGCGGAACATGCGCATCCAGGCGCCATCCTCGCCCCAGTTGTCCGGGTGCCAGGAGTTCGCCACGGTGCGGAACACCCGCTCCGGGTGCGGCATCATGATGGTGGCGCGACCATCCGTGGTGGTCACCGCAGTGATGCCCGCCGGTGCGCCGTTCGGGTTGGCCGGGTACTGCTCGGTCACGTTGCCGCGGTTGTCCACGAAACGCAGACCCACCAGACCGCTCTGTTGCAGCGCATCCAGGTGAGCGCCGTCGCGCACTTCCACGCGCCCTTCCCCGTGGGAGACGGCAATCGGCATCACGGAGCCCGCCATGCCGGCGAAGAAGGCGGACGGGGAGTCCTGCACTTCCACCAGGCTGAAGCGCGCCTCGAAGCGCTCGGAGCGGTTGCGCACGAAGCGCGGCCAGAGATCGGCCCCCGGGATCAGGGTGCGCAGGTTGGACATCATCTGACAGCCGTTGCACACGCCCAAGGAGAGGGTATCGCCGCGCTCGAAGAAGCGCTGGAACTGCTCGCGGGCGTTGTCGTTGAACAGGATGGACTTGGCCCAGCCCTCGCCCGCCCCCAGCACGTCACCGTAGGAGAAGCCGCCACAGGCCACCAGGGTCTGGAACTCCTCCAGCTTGATGCGGCCACTGAGGATGTCGCTCATGTGCACGTCGACCGCGGCAAAGCCGGCGCGGTCGAACGCCGCCGCCATCTCCACGTGGGAGTTGACCCCCTGCTCGCGCAGCACCGCCAGACGGGGGGAGACCCCGCGGGCGATGTAGGGCGCGGCCACGTCCTCGGACGGGTTGTAGGTCAGTCTGGCCTGCAGGCCCGGATCGGTGGCGTCCTGGCGCGCGGCGTGCTCCTGATCCGCGCACTCCGGGTTGTCACGCAGGCGCTGCATCTGCCAGCTGGTCTCGCCCCAGATGGTGCGAAGGGCGGTGCGGCTCGCGCGGTACACCTCGGTGCCGGCACGCTGGAACAGGATGAGGTCGTCTTCGCGCACCGTGCCCAGCACGTGGGAGCAGGCGGCCAGGCCGTGGCCGGCCAGCAGGGTCAGCACCGCTTCCTTGTCGTCGCGGCGCACCTGGATGACGGCACCCAGCTCCTCGTTGAACAGGGCCGGCAGCAGGTCACCACCCACGCGGTCGAGCTGGATGTCGAGGCCGCAGTGACCGGCAAACGCCATCTCGGTCAGGGTGACGAAGAGACCACCGTCGGAGCGGTCGTGGTAGGCGATCAGCTTGCGATCCGCCACCAGCGCCTGGATGGCGTTGAAGAAGCCCTTGAGCTGGACCGGGTTGTCCAGATCCGGGGCACTTTGCCCCAGCTGGCGGTAGACCTGGGCCAGGGCGGAGGCGCCGAGGCGCTGCTTGCCGTTGCCAAGGTCGATGAGGATGAGGTCGGTCTCACCGAGATCGGTGCGCAGCTGCGGGGTCACTGTGTTGCGCACGTCCTCGACCCGGGCAAAGGCGGAGATGAGCAGGGAGAGCGGCGAGGTGACGCTGCGCTCTTCCCCGTCCTGCTGCCAGCGGGTCTTCATGGACATGGAGTCCTTGCCCACCGGGATGGTGATGCCAAGGGCCGGGCAGAGCTCCTCGCCCACCGCCTTGACCGCCTCGTAGAGACCCGCATCTTCCCCCGGGTGACCGGCGGCAGACATCCAGTTGGCGGAGAGCTTGACCCGCTTGAGCGACCCGATGTGGGCCGGCGCCAGGTTGGTCAGGGCCTCGGCCACCGCCATACGGGCGGAGGCCGCGTGAGAGAGCAGCGCCACCGGGGTGCGCTCGCCCATGGACATGGCTTCGCCGTGATAGCTGTCGTAGGTGGCGGCGGTGACGGCGCAATCGGCCACCGGGATCTGCCAGGGGCCGACCATCTGGTCGCGGTTAACGAGGCCCGTCACCGAGCGATCGCCGATGGTGATGAGGAAGGACTTCTCCGCCACGGTCGGCAGACGCAGCACGCGCTCGGCGGCGTCGCTCAAGGTGATGCCGTCCAGTTGCAGCGCCTTGCCCTGGGCGGGCAGGCTCTGCACGTCGCGGTGCATCTTGGGCGCCTTGCCGAGCAGCACGTCGAGCGGCAGATCGATGGGCTGGTTGTCGAAGTGTGCATCGGACAGGGTCAGGTGCTTTTCTTCGGTGGCGGTGCCGATGACGGCATAAGGGGCGCGTTCACGCTCGCACAGGGCCTTGAACAGGGGCAGCTTGTCCTGGGCCACGGCCAGCACGTAACGCTCCTGGGACTCGTTGCACCAGACTTCCAGCGGGCTCATGCCCGGCTCGTCGTTCGGGATGGCGCGCAAATCGAAGCGACCACCGCGATCGCCGTCGCTCACCAGCTCCGGCATGGCGTTGGAGAGGCCACCGGCCCCCACATCGTGGATGAAGACGATGGGGTTCTCATCCCCCAACTGCCAGCAGCGGTCGATCACTTCCTGACAGCGGCGCTCCATCTCGGGGTTGTCCCGCTGCACGGAGGCAAAATCGAGATCCTCGGCAGACTGGCCGGAAGCCATGCTTGATGCTGCGCCGCCCCCCAGACCGATGTTCATGGCCGGGCCCCCCAGCACGATGAGGGCCGCGCCCACGGGGATCTCCCCCTTCTGGACGTGCTCGGAGCGGATGTTGCCGATGCCGCCCGCCAGCATGATGGGCTTGTGGTAGCCGCGCACCTCGACGCCGTTGTGGCTCGGCACCTGCTCTTCGAAGGTGCGGAAGTAACCGAGAATGGCCGGACGACCGAACTCGTTGTTGAAGGCGGCGCCGCCGAGCGGGCCTTCCTGCATGATGTCGAAGGCGCTGACAATGCGGCTCGGCTTGCCGAAATTCTGCTCCCAGGGCTGCTCGAAGCCGGGGATGCGCAGGTTGGAGACGGAGAAGCCGACCAGGCCCGCCTTGGGCTTGGCGCCACGGCCTGTCGCGCCCTCGTCGCGGATTTCGCCGCCGGAGCCGGTGGCCGCCCCCGGGAACGGGGAGATGGCGGTCGGGTGGTTGTGGGTCTCCACCTTCATCAGGATGTCGACGCGCTCCTGGTGATACTGGTATTCGCCGCTGGCGGGGCTCGGGAAGAAGCGACCCCCCTGACTCCCTTCCATCACGGCGGCGTTGTCTTTATAGGCAGACAGGACATGATCTGGCGTCTGCTCGAAGGTGTTCTTGATCATCTTGAACAGCGACTTGGGCTGCTGCTCACCGTCGATGGTCCAGTCGGCGTTGAAGATCTTGTGACGGCAGTGCTCGGAGTTCGCCTGGGCAAACATGTAGAGCTCGATGTCGTTGGGGTTGCGACCAAGTCGGGTGAAGTTCGTCACCAGATAGTCGATTTCGTCGTCCGCCAGGGCCAGACCCAGGGCCACGTTGGCCTCGACCAGAGCGGCGCGACCGCCACCCAGCACGTCCACCTGGGTAAAGGGACGGGGCTCGTGGTGGGCAAACAGGGCGGCGGCCTCGTTCATCTCGCCGAACACCACTTCCATCATGCGATCGTGCAGCAGGGCAGCCACATCGGCGCGCTGGGCAACGCTCAGCTCACCCTTGGCCTGCACGTAATAGGCAATGCCGCGCTCCAGCCGCTTGACCTGTTTCAGGCCGCAGTTGTGGGCGATGTCGGTTGCTTTGGAAGACCAGGGGGAGATAGTGCCGGGGCGGGGGGTAACGAGGAACAGCTGACCGCTGGGGGTGTGTTCCGGGATGGTCGGGCCGTAGCGCAGCAGCTGGCCCAAGGTCGCTCGCTCCGGGGGCGACAGCGGGCTCGTCAGCTCGGCAAAATGCACGTATTCGGCATAGACGCTTGCTATCTCTACTCCTCTCTGTGCGCAGCTCTGCAGCAGCTTGTGGACACGAAACTCAGACAGTGCTGGGGCACCACGCAAGATTTCCATATACCTTTCTCACCAAGTTTTAGAGTGTGGGGGGATTTGAGACGCGCGTATTATAGGGATCAGCCCCAGCACGAACAAACGTTTTTCTCATCTCCCACGATGTGACTCCCTCCGGACTCTCTGGTATAAAGGGGCCTCTCTTTTGACAAATGCCGATTTTTTCAACAAGGGTACTCACCTACTTGCGCTGCATTTTTCGACTGTTTATCGGGATGATGTTGACGCTGGCCCTGGCCGGTTGCGACTTCCATACCCCCTCCAGCCAGCTGGAACAGATCCGCCAACGGGGCGAGATCCGGGTCGGCACCCTCTATGGCCCCACCTCCTACTACCAGCGTGATGACGTCGCCCAGGGCTTCGACTATGAACTGGCGCAGCTCTACGCCGACTGGCTGGGGGTCAAGCTGACCATAGTGCCGGCCTACAGCACCGCCGAGCTGGTCGAACAGCTACAAAAGGGCAAGCTGGATCTCGCCGCCGCCGCCATCGTCGTGACCCCGGAGCGGCGCAAGCTGTTTCGCTTCGGCCCCGGCTTCTACCAGGTCTCTCCCAAGCTGGTCTACCGCAACGGTTCTCCCAGGCCCAAAGGGCTGGGGGACATCAAGGGCAGCATCGTGGTGCCGGCGGGCTCCACCGGCGAGGATCTGATGAGGGAGCTGGCCAAGCAGTACCCCAACCTCAACTGGCGCACCAACCGGGACGCGGACGTGGAGGAGCTGCTCAAGCAGGTGGCCGACGGCGAGGTGGACTACACCGTGGTGCAGGACACCATCTTGGCCCGTACCCAACGCTACTATCCCGAGCTCACCGAGGGGCTGACCCTGGCCAGCAAGCAGACCGTGGCCTGGGCCATGACCAAGGTGCCCGATGACAGCCTCTACGCCAGCATCATCGACTTCTTCGGCCAGCGCTTCATGGATGGCGCCATCGCCAAGCTGGACGAGAAGTACTTCGGCCACGTGCAGAACTTCGATTTCGTCGACACCCGCACCTTCCTCAAGCGTGCCAAGAGCCTGCTGCCCAAGTACCAGGCGATGTTCCAGACCCACGCCCGAGAGATAGACTGGCGGCTGCTGGCCGCCATCAGCTATCAGGAGTCCCACTGGGACCCCCAGGCCCGCTCCTACACCGGGGTGCGCGGCATGATGATGCTGACCGAGCCCACCGCCAAGGCGATGGGGATCAGCGACCGGACCCATCCGGAGGAGAGCATCAAGGGCGGTGCCCGCTATCTGGAGGAGATGATGGATAAGGTGCCGGACTCGGTGCCGGCGGACGAGAAGGTGTGGTTCGCCCTCACCGCCTACAACATCGGCTACGGCCACATGATGGATGCGCGACGCCTGACCAAGCAGCTTGGCAAGAATCCGGATGCCTGGAGCGACGTCAAGGAGGTGCTGCCCCTGCTGCAACAGGCACGCTGGCATCGCAAGGTGCGCTACGGCTATGCCCGTGGCGGCGAGGCGCGCAACTATGTCAACAACGTGCGCCAGTACTACCAGAGTCTGCTCTGGCTCGACAACGAACAGCAGAAGGCCCACCGCCGCGAGGAGCTGGATGAGGACGACAGCAGCGAACCGGCCGCCCCGATGGAGCGTCCCGCCATCATCGCCGAGGTGGTCAAGCAGATCATCACCCCCTAGCCCTGGGGGTGTGTTTTCCCAGCAGATTCTCTGTTAACATCCAACCAGATCCGAGGGACGCGAGTCTGGCTTATTGCAATGTATTCATCACGTTGCACTACCTGCCCAGCCGCCCTTCGGCCGAGGAGACCAGGGAGGAGAACAAGATGCGAGCACGCAGAAGAGCCATGTTGGCCCGAAAGACCAAATGTGCCTGGAGCCCGAGACGCAAGCTCAAGCTGGCCGACACCAAGCGCAAGATATGGCACAGAAACCGCTCCTTCACGCTGCTGATAGCGGAGCACACAGTATAAACCCGGCATCCGCCGGGTTTTTTATTGCCTCACTCCGGCGCCGCCACCGCCTCGAACTGCACGGTGCGCTTGGAGACCAGGGTGTTGCAGTGATTGCAGAAGTAATCCACCGCGCCACAGGCCCTAAGCCGCTCCAGCCCCTGCCCGCAGGTCGGGCACAGGGCCCGGATGCGATAGCGGGTCTGGCACTGGCTGCAGCGCGTCTCGTCGCCACGGCTGTCCAGTTCGACCTGACAGGCCGGACACAAGGGTGCACTCATACTCGACTCCTCTCAAAGTGAATGTGCGCTGGGTGGGCCCACCACGCATTCCCCTCCTCCATCGACTCCAATAAAAACGGCTGCCGGTGAGGGCAGCCGCCTGGCCTTATTTCTTCGTCTTGGCCTTGAGCAGACGCTTGCGCTGGCGCTCCTGGCTCAGGGTCAGGGTGTTCTTCCTGCCCTCGAACGGGTTGACCGACTCCTGGAACTCGACCCGGATCGGGGTACCCATGATCTTCAACGACTTGCGGAAGTAGTTGATGAGATAGCGCTTGTACGAATCCGGCAGATCGTTCAGCTGGTTGCCGTGGATCACGATGCGCGGCGGGTTGTAGCCACCGGCGTGGGCATACTTCAGCTTGACCCGGCGACCGTTCACCATGGGCGGCTGGTGATCTTCCTGGGCCATCTGCATGATGCGGGTCAGCATGGCGGTGCTGGTACGACGGGTGGCGGACTCGTAGGCCTCGTTGATGGACTCGAACAGGTGGCCGACACCGCTGCCGTGCAGGGCTGAGATGAAGTGAACGCGGGCGAAGTCGATGAAGCCCAGACGACGGTCCAGCTCGTTCTTGACGTCCTCTTTCACCTTCTGATCCAGGCCGTCCCACTTGTTCACCACCAGCACCACGGAGCGGCCGCTGTTGAGCACGAAGCCGAGGATGCTCAAGTCCTGATCCGTGATGGTCTCGCGGGCATCGATCACCAGCAGGCAGACGTTGGCGTCCTCGATGGCCTTCAGGGTCTTGATGACGGAGAACTTCTCCACCGTCTCGTGCACCTTGCCGCGACGACGCACGCCGGCGGTGTCGATGACCACGTATTTCTGTTCATCGCGCTCCATCGGGATGTAGACGGAGTCACGGGTGGTGCCCGGCATGTCATAGACGATGACGCGATCTTCACCCAGCATGCGGTTGGTCAGGGTGGACTTGCCGACGTTGGGGCGACCGACGATGGCAAACTTGATGGGCAGATCGGCGAACGGGGTCTCCTTGGTGTCCTCACGGGTATCCAGCTCGCCGCTGGCTACCAGGCGCAGCAGGGCCTCTTCGTCGAAGTCCTCCTCTTCTTCCTGCACCTCTTCGCCAGTGGCCGCACCGACCAGCTCTTCCAGGTGGGGAGCCAGAGCCAGCTCCAGCAGGCTCAGTACGCCACGGCCGTGGGCCGCCGCCATCTGGTAGACCTCGCCCAGGGCCAGGCCGTAGAACTCGGAGACCGCGGAATCACCGTCGATGCCGTCGGTCTTGTTGGCCACAAGAAACACCTTCTTGTGGGTCTTGCGCAGGTGCTCGGCGATGGCCTGATCCGCGGCGGTCAAGCCGGCCCGCGCATCCACCATGAAGAGCACCACGTCCGCCTCTTCGATGGCCAGCAGGGACTGCTCGGCCATCTTCAGCTCGATCCCCTCCTCGGTGCCATCGATACCGCCGGTATCGACCACGATAAATTCCAGCTCGCCCAGCTTCGCCTGGCCGTATTTGCGGTCCCGGGTCAGGCCGGGGAAGTCGGCAACCAGGGCATCCCGGGTACGGGTCAGGCGGTTGAACAGGGTGGATTTCCCCACGTTGGGGCGGCCCACCAGGGCTACTACAGGAGTCATAAAAGCCTCATTCTCAAGACGACAAAGGCTCCGGGTCCGAAGACCAGGAGCCGGATATTCCAATTTCGGGCGATCAGGGACGCTTGATGGCGTACAGCTTGCCGCCCCGGCTCTGCACATACAGGGTGTCGCCGTCCACCAGGGGCGCGGCATACAGACCACTGCTGTCGAGCTGCTGCATGGCCTTGATGGACCCGTCGGTCCGATCCAGCCAGTACAGGTAACCTTCCACATCGCCGACTACCACATAGTCACCCAGGATGACGGGGGCAGTCACGGTGCGGTTTTCCAGCTGGGTGTTGGACCACAGCTCGAGGCCATTGCGACGGTCGACCGCAAACAGGTGGCTGCGGCTGTCGGTCAATACGATGGCATTGCCGGTCACCGCCATGTCGCGGTAGCCGGAGTATTTGCGCTTCCACACCTCGTCGCCGCTCATCAGCTTGCGGGCCATCAGCTGACCATTGTAGGCGATGGCATAGAGCTCATCACCGGCGATGAGGGGAGTGGCGTCCACGTCCACCATGCGATCCAGTTCGGTGGCACCGCGCGGGTCGGCCACCTTGGACTGGCGCACCGGCTGGCCGTTGCTGAGCAGGGCGATGCCCACCTTGCCGTCGGCACGGCCGTAGAGTACGGCGCCGTTGGTGATGATGGGGGCACCGGCACTGCGCAGGGTCAGGGGGGGCTGCTCTTCGGACAGGCTCCACTGCAGCTTGCCCTCGTCGGTGTCGAGCGCCACCAGGCGACCCGAGGTAGTCAGCACCACCACACGGCCATCCTCGACGGCGGGGCTCGCCACCACTTCACCGGGCACAGTCGTCTGCCACAGCACTTCCCCGTTTGCCTCGTTCAGGGCGTAGACCACCCCGTTCTCGGACCCCAGGAACAGCTTGCCATAGCGGGAGACCAGACCGCCGGAGAGGCGGGCGCTGCGCTTGTCGGCGTTGACTGGCAGATCAGCCAGATCCACGCTCCACAGCTCCTTGCCGCTCTCGCGATCGAAGGCGGTCACGTCACCGTCCCGGGCCGCGGCATAGATGTGATCCTCTTCCACCACCGGCTTGAGCTGGGAGTAGAAGTCGCCGATGCCATCGCCCACCGAGGAGGACCAGGCGGTGTCGGCGGTGAACGCAGACTCCACCGTGGGCAACGGGGCCATGGGGTTGAGATCTTCGTCGGAACTGAACAGGGAGCACCCCTGCAGGGCCAGGGAGACGGCCGCTCCCAGCACCACTCGCTTGTAGAGATTACGCATCCGGAGCCTCGCCCGTAGTCACCGCTGGCAGCGCCAGATCGTCCATCTTCAACTTGAGTTCGCTGCTCGACTGCAGACCGCCGGCATCCGCCGCCGCCTGGTAAGCATCCCGCGCCTCTTCCGCCTTGCCCTGCTTGTGCAGGATGTCGCCGCGTACTTCGGCAACCTGGGCCTTGAAGGCGTCGTTGCTGATCTTGCCAAGCTGGGCCAGCGCTTCATCGGCCTTGCCCTGATCGTTCAGGACACGGGCCAGGCGCAGGCCGGCGATGGGCTTGATGCTGTCGTCCCCGCTGCTGGCCACCTGGGTCAGCTGCTCGGCCGCCAGATCCAGCTTGCCTGCCTTGACGGCAGCCGCCGCCAGTTGCAGGGCGGCCAGTTCCGCATAGGCATCGCCCTTGTGGGCGGTGATGAAGCTCTTCGCCTGTTCCAGGGCGGCGTCGTCACCCTTGGCGAGCTGGGCAGTCATCTCGTTGTAAGCCTGGGAGGCGGCTTCCTGGTTGCCCTGCTGCATCTCGTTGTAATAACGCCAGCCGAAGAGACCGACCAGACCGATCACCGTCCCTGCGATGACCGAGGTGCCGTTCTCTTTCCACCAGTTCTTGATGACCTCAACCTGTTGTTCTTCAGTGGTATACACTTCCACAGCTTACTCTCCTTTAGCTGCCAGCAGGGCGATGGCGGCATCGACCGAGACGGTCTGTTGCTCGGCCTGGCCACGCAGATATTTGATGGTGATCTCGCCGCTTTGCGCCTCGGTCTCGCCGAGGATCAGGGCAATGGCCGCACCGCTCTTGTCGGCACGCTTGAGTTGTTTCTTGAAGTTGCCGCCGCCGCAGTGGCTCATCAGGCGCAGGTCAGGCAGCGCATCGCGCAGCCGCTCGGCCAAGGCAAAGCCGGCCTGCTCGGTCCCCTCGCCCACCATGCAGAGGTAAACATCCACCGCCGGGCGGATGTCGGCATTGAGCTCCAGGGTCTCCAGCATCAGCACCAGACGCTCCATGCCCATGGCGAAGCCCACGGCCGGGGTCGGCTGGCCGCCAAGCTGCTCCACCAGGCCGTCGTAGCGGCCACCGGCACAGACGGTGCCCTGGGCACCTAGGCTGTTGGTGACCCACTCGAACACGGTGAGGTTGTAGTAGTCGAGGCCGCGAACCAGGCGCTCGTTCACTTCAAACTGGATGCCGGCGGCGGTGAGCAGGCGCTTGAGCCCCTCGAAGTGGGCCAGGCTCTCTTCGCCCAGGTGGTCGAACAGGCGCGGCGCGCCCACCAGAATGGCCTGGACCTTCTCGTCCTTGGAATCCAGCACCCGCAGCGGGTTGCTGTACATGCGGCGCTGGCTCTCTTCGTCCAGCTCGCTCTTGTATTGCTCCAGATAGGCTACCAGGGCATCGCGATAGGCGGCGCGCTCGGCACTCTGACCAAGGGTGTTGAGCTGCAGGGTGACGTGATCCTGGATGCCGAACAGGCGCCACAGGCGATGGGTCAGCATGATGAGCTCGGCGTCGATGTCCGGACCGTTGATGCCAAACAGCTCGACACCAAACTGGTGGAACTGGCGATAACGACCCTTCTGGGGACGCTCGTGGCGGAACATGGGGCCCATGTACCACATCCGGCGTTCCTGGTTGTAAAGCAGACCGTGCTCGATGCCGGCCCGCACGCAGCTGGCGGTCCCTTCCGGACGCAGGCTCAGGCTATCGCCGTTGCGGTCTTCAAAGGTGTACATCTCTTTTTCGACCACGTCGGTCACTTCACCGATGGCGCGCTTGAACAGATGGGTCTGCTCGACGATGGGCATGCGCACTTCGCTGTAGCCATAGCTGGCGACGACCTGGCGCAGGATCTGTTCCACTTTCTGCCATACCGGGCTCTGCTCCGGCAGGCAATCATTCATACCGCGAATCGCTTGGATCTGTTTTGCCACGTTGATACTCGAGAAAAAGAGGTAAAATTTGGCCGCATTATAGGGATTTTCGACCCCGAGGTAAAATCGGGCGCCCGGATGCGGGATGTAAAATCAATAACCTAAAGCCGGGGCCACCCCAGGTGGCCCCGCTCTGGTTGAACCCTCAGGGGTTCAACCCTTGTCTATCTGGATCTGGTTGGCCGGATCCAGCATGGCGGCCCGGGCGCGGATGCGTCGCTCCAGGGTCGGCACGAGATCCTTGTTGTCGAGCCGGTCGACCCGCTGGCCCCCTTCGTAGAAGGCGCTCTTGTTGGCGGCGCCCGCAAGGCCCAGATCGGAGACCAGCGCCTCCCCCGGACCGTTCACCACGCAGCCAATGATGGAGACATCCATCGGCGTGATGATGTCCTCCAGCCGCTCTTCCAGGGCATTGACGGTGCCGATGACGTCGAACTCCTGGCGGGAGCAGGAGGGACAGGCGATGAAGTTGATGCCGCGGGAACGGATGCGCAGGGATTTCAGGATATCGAAGCCCACCTTCACCTCTTCCACCGGATCGGCGGCTAGGGAGATGCGCAGGGTGTCACCGATCCCTTCGCTCAGCAGCATGCCGAGGCCGATGGCGGACTTGACTGCGCCGGCGCGAAAACCGCCCGCCTCCGTGATGCCCAGATGCAGCGGCTGATCGATCTGTTTGGCCAGCAGGCGGTAGGCGCCGACCGCCAGGAAGACGTCGGACGCCTTGACGCTCACCTTGAAGTTGTCGAAGTTGAGGCGATCCAGGTAGTCCACGTGGCGCATGGCCGATTCCAGCAGGGCTTCCGGGGTGGGTTCCCCGTATTTTTCCTGCAGGTCCCGCTCCAGGGAGCCGCCATTCACCCCGATGCGGATCGGGATGTTGTAGTGGCGGGCGCAGTCGACCACGGCGCGCACCCGCTCTTCGTTGCCGATGTTGCCCGGGTTGATGCGCAGGCAGTCGGCACCGTACTCGGCCACTTTCAGGGCGATGCGGTAGTCGAAGTGGATGTCGGCGACGATGGGGATGCGGGTCTGCTGCTTGATGAGCTTGAACGCTTCCGCCGCCTCCATGGTGGGCACCGACACCCGGACGATGTCTGCCCCCACCCGCTCGATCCGCTGGATCTGCTCGACGGTGGCGGCCACGTCCGTGGTCTTGGTGTTGGTCATGGTCTGCACCGTGATGGGGGCATCGCCCCCAACCGGTACATTACCGACCATGATCTGCCTGGATTTGCGACGAATGATGGGAGATTCGTGTGCGGGCTTTTCGTGAACAGACATGGCGGACTGATTACTCCTGCGGCAGTGAGAAGCGGGCAGTCCGGCCGTTGTTGTAACGGCTCATGTCGAAGGACTTGCCCTGGTATTCGAGATTGACCGCCATGGGCGCGCCAATGATGAATTTGAGTGGCTCGGGTCCTTCCAGCACAAGCTCGTCGTTCGCCTTCTTCAGCCCGCTGAACAGGGTCTTGCCGTTGGCATCCTTCACATCCAGCCAGCAGTCGGCGGTGAAGCTCATCTTGAGCTGCGGCGCCTTGGCCGGTTCGGCAGTCTCATCCTGGGCAGGTGACTCGGTCGCCACGGCGGCAGAGGCATCGGTCGATACAGCGGCGCTCGGCTCGGCCACCACGGCCGGCACGGTCGCGGCGGCATCGCTCACGACAGGCGCGGTCGAGACGGCCTCGGAGACCGCGGGCAGAACGGGCGCGGCGACGTCGACATCCACCTCGGACGGCACGGCGGCGCTGGGGGTACTCTCGGTGCTGCTTATCTCGGTGGCGGCCAGAGCCTCCTCACCGGCGGAGCGGCGCGCCGTGCTCTGCCACCACCAGGCGACGGAGAGACCGATCAACACCAGGATCACCAGCCAGGTCATCACCTTCAGGCGGCTGTCATTGGCCTGCTGACGGGAGCGGCGGGAGAAGCTCTGCATGTCGATGTTGTCGGGGGGGGTCAACCCCAGCTTGTCGTAGGCGGCGAGGATGGTCTCCTCGGGAATGCCGACCAGCTTGGCATAGGCGCGCAGATAGCCGCGAATGAAGGTATGGGACGTATGCTTGTCGTAGGTATCCGCTTCGATGGCGGCGATCAGGGTCAGACGAAGGTGAATGCGGGACGCAACCTGTTCTCGCGTCCAGCCGAGCTGTTCACGGGCATTGCGCAGCAGCTGGCCTGGGCCCGCTGCCTGGGAGTCGTCTTGGAAATCGTGTGGCTGTTCAGTAGTCATTGGCTAAGTAACGCTTGGCTTGTTGCGAAGTGGGATATTGCCTTACCAGCTCAGTCCCGAATTGGTGAAGTAATGCCGGTTTGTCCATGGCCTGGGCCAGCCGCAGCCGGAGCCAGAGGCTCTCCTCGTTTTCCTCTGCCACTTCGGCAAAGCGCACGAGGTAAGACTGGACGTCAGGCAGCTTGCCATCTTTCATGGAAAGCTCCGCCATGTCCAGCAATAACCTAGGATTGCGGGGATTATACCCCAAGGCCAGACGATAGTACTCGCCAGCCTTATCATTTCTGTGATTTTGCATCGAGCAGAGCGCCGCATTCTCGTAGGTATCGGCGATCTTGACGTAATCGGGCTGACTCACCGCCTGCATGAAAGCCTTGTCCGCCTCGTCGAAGCGGCCGCGGTTGCAGAGGAAGGCGCCATAGTTGTTCATCGCGTCAGCATTGGACGGATCCATGGCCAGCGCTTTCTTGTAGTTCACCTCGGCCGCCTTGAAATCCGACACCTGCTGGTAGAAGTAGGCAAAACCGATGTAAACCTGAGGATTATTGGGATCGTACTGGAGGGCCCGGTCAAGGTTGAACTTCGCCTGTTCGGCATTGCCCTGACGCAGGTATTGGATCCCCAGATCGAGGCGAGTCTGGGCGGCGGCCTTGAGGTCGGGACCCACTTCACGCTGGGTCGAATTCTGGCCAGCGTAAGTGGTCTCTGTCACACAGCCTGGCAGCGCACTGAGCGCTGCCACTACGATCAATGTACGGATATCCATTTCCTGTCTATACAATGGCTTAGGAGTTAAACCATTTTGACGGAAATCCCATCCTGTTGCATCCGATTTTTCATGGTGCGCTTGGTACGGTCGATTACCTCCCCCACCAGCTGGCCACAGGCGGCATCGATGTCGTCCCCGCGGGTCTTGCGCACGATGACGGTCAGACCATATTCCATCAGCACCTTGGAGAAGCGGTCGATGCGGCTGTTGCTCGGCTTGCCAAACGGGTTGCCCGGGAAGGGGTTGAACGGGATCAAGTTGATCTTGCAAGGGGTTTCCTTGAGGACCTTGGCCAGCTCATGGGCATGCTGCATGTCGTCATTGATATGATCGAGCAGCACATATTCCACGGTGACCCGACCGCCGTTGGCGTTGGATTTAGCCAGATAGCGGCGAACCCCGGCAAGGAAGGACTCGATGTTGTACTTGTCGTTGATCGGCATGATCTCGGAGCGAAGCTGGTCGTTCGGTGCGTGCAGGGAGATGGCCAGGGCCACGTCGATCTGGTCCCCCAGCATGTCCAGTGCAGGTACCACGCCGGAGGTGGAGAGGGTGACGCGACGCTTGGAGATGCTGAAGCCGAAGTCGTCCATCATCAGCTTCATGGCCGGCACCACGTTGGCGAGGTTGAGCAGCGGCTCGCCCATGCCCATCATCACCACGTTGGTGATGGGACGCTTGCCACCGACGACCTTGGCGGCGCGCCACACCTGACCGATGATCTCGGAGACCTTCAGGTTGCGGTTGAAGCCTTGCTGGGCAGTGGAGCAGAAGGTACAGGCCAGGGCGCAGCCCACCTGGGAGGAGACGCACAGGGTCGCGCGATCCGCTTCCGGGATGTAGACGGTCTCGACCTCCTGATCTCCCACCTGCAGGGCCCACTTGATGGTGCCGTCTGCGGAGCGCTGCTCGCGGCTGATTTCGGGGGCACGGATCTCGGCGATGGCCTTGAGGCGCTCGCGCAGCGCCTTGTTGACGTTGCTCATCTGATCGAAATCATCACAACCAAAGTGATAGATCCACTTCATTATCTGATCGGCCCGGAACGGCTTCTCGCCCAATTCGACGAAGAAGGCACGCATGGCATCCCGATCGAGATCCAGCAGGTTGGTTTTCATTTCGCTCATCAAGGGCCTCAGCTCACACACTTCATAAATTATCGGCTGACCTACGTCAGGGGGCGGCATTGTACAAATAATGGGTCCGGCTTTCCACCTGGAGAATAAATGGATATTGACCGAATGACCAAAAAACAAAAGGGAGCCGAGGCTCCCTTGGGCATCACCAGACAACATCAGCCGCGCGGGCAGATCTCGTCGTCGGAGAAGAAGTAGGCGATCTCGCGGGCGGCAGAGGCCGGGGCGTCGGAGCCGTGAACGGCGTTGCGATCGATGCTCTCGGCGTAGCAGGAACGCAGGGTACCGGCCAGGGCTTCTTTCGGGTTGGTGGCGCCCATGATTTCACGGTGACGGCGGATGGCGTCTTCCCCTTCCAGCACTTGCACCATGACGGGACCGGAGGTCATGAAGCCGACCAGACCGTCATAAAACGGCTTGCCCTGGTGCTCGGCGTAGAAACCGGCGGCCTGTTCGCTGGTCAGGTGCAGCATCTTGGCAGCAACCACTTTCAGACCGGCGCTCTCGAAGCGAGCATAAATGGCACCAATCAGGTTCTTGCTGACCGCGTCCGGTTTGACGATAGAGAAGGTACGTTCGATAGCCATTGAGTTCTTTCCTTAACTACAGAGGTTTATTGTAGGAATCCATTTTTCGGCGGCGATTATACGTAAACAAAGCGCGAAACAACACACAAAAAATCAACTTTTTGTTAAACAAAAGATTCCTTGAAACAACATGGTGACTCATCTTGTGCCATGGGGGTAAGAAAAAATGTGCGCTTGCGCACGATTGCCTTGCTAATGCCCTGAAACCCTATCAATTGCTCAGCAAAGCAGCACGGTCGAAAAGGGCACCCCGGGGTGCCCTTTCGCGTTATCAGATCGCCGAACGTGTCTCCGTCAGCAGGGCGTGCGCTATGGTACGCATCCCCAGGGTGTTGGCCCCCGGCGCCCAGAGACTGTCACCGTTCTCGTTGAAGCAGGCAGCCAGATCCACGTGCAACCACCCCCTCCCCTCGTTGGGCACGAAGCGGGAGAGGAAGCCCGCCGCGTTGGAGGCACCACCCGGGCCACCCCCCGGCACCGGACGGCTGTTGGCGGTGTCGGCGTAGTGGGACGGGCACTGGTGGCGATGCCAGGGTTCCAGCGGCAGGGGCCAGGCCGGCTCCTGCTCCGCATCCGAGTACGCCATGGCGCGGCTCACCAGCCCCTTGTCGAGGCCGAACAGGGCGTTGTAGCGCCCACCCAGCGCCATCACGGCCGCCCCCGTCAGGGTGGCCGCGTCGATGATGAGGGGCGCACCGGATTCGCCGGCCAGCTGCAGGCCATCGGCCAGCACCAGGCGACCCTCGGCATCGGTGTTGACTATCTCCACCGTGGTGCCGTTCTTGTAGGTGAGGATGTCGCCCAGCT
This sequence comes from Aeromonas sp. FDAARGOS 1415, assembly GCF_019048365.1. Taxonomy (NCBI): domain Bacteria; kingdom Pseudomonadati; phylum Pseudomonadota; class Gammaproteobacteria; order Aeromonadales; family Aeromonadaceae; genus Aeromonas; species Aeromonas sp. FDAARGOS 1415. The sequence goes on from NZ_CP077363.1 coordinate 3,900,222, forward strand.
TGTAGGCATGACCGGAGACCAGGTTCTCGGCGCAGCAGAGGATGAGCTTCACCCGCTTGTCTAACCCGCGCAATATGGCCAGCGCCAGGGCGCCCGTCACGATGGCGGCGCCCCCCATGTCGTGCTTCATGGTCAGCATGCCCTGGGAGGTCTTCATGGAGTAGCCGCCGGAGTCGAAGGTGATCCCCTTGCCCACCAGTGCGGCCGCCACCGGCGCCTTGGGATCCTTGCTGGGGTTGAAATCCAGCTCCAGCATCACGGGCTCGCGATCGCTGCCACGGCCGACCTGATAGAGGCCGACCCAACCCGCCTGCTGCAGCGCCTCTCCCTTGAGGATGCGATGGCTGATACGATCCGGTGCCAGCTCGGTGAGGAAGGCTGCCGCCTCCACCGCCAGCTCTAGCGGTCCCAGCTGCTCCGGCGTGGCATTGGTCATCTCCCGCACCCAGCGCCCGCAGAGCCAGCGCGCCTCCAGCTCCTCCCTGTCCTCCTCGGACGAGGTGGCCCACTGCAGGGCCACTTCCGCCTTGGGCGTCTGCAGCCCCTGGGCGAAGGCCCACTGCTGCTCCCGTTCCCAGTGACCGGCCAGGACCACCTGCTGGATCCCCTGGCTACACAGGCGACGCGCCGCCTGCTGGATGTCCAGCAAGGGGGTAGAGGTCACCAGGTGGATCACCATGCCATCGGCGCGATGGGAGAGCAGTGCCCCCTCCCCCCACTCGGCCGGCGCAAACTCTCGGCTCAGCCAGACGTTCATGCGCCCACCTCCTGCAACCAGCGCGCTATGGTTCTCAGACCGTGGCCCTTGGCGCCGGTCGCCCAGAGATCGTTGCCGGACTTCTGATAGGAGGCGGCCAGATCCAGGTGCACCCAGCCTTTACCTTCGTCACGCACGAAACGGGACAGGAAGGCGGCCGCCGTGGTGGCACCGGCGGTGCCTTCGGCGGAGGCCACGTTCCCCAGCTCGGCAAAGGCGGAGGTGAGCTGGCCCGCGTGCCAGGGCTCCAGCGGCAGGGCCCAGGCCTGCTCGTTTTCGGCCTTGGCGGCGGCCAGCGCACGCACCTGCTCGGACTCATCGAGGGCGAACACGGCGTTGTAGTCGCGACCCAGCGCCGTCTTGGCGGCGCCGGTCAGGGTAGCGGCATCGAGGATGTAGGCGGCCCCGCTTTCGCTCGCGGCCAGCAGGCCGTCTGCCAGCACCAGACGACCTTCCGCATCGGTGTTCTGGATCTCCACCGTGATGCCATTGCGATAGGTGAGGATGTCGCCAAGCTTGAAGGCGTGGCCGGAGACCAGGTTCTCGGCGCAGCAGAGGATGAGTTTGACCCGCTGCTTGAGGCCACGGCTGATGGCCAGTGCCAGGGCGCCGGTCACCATGGCAGCACCGCCCATGTCGGACTTCATCGGCAGCATGTTGTCGGAGGACTTCATGGAGTAGCCGCCGGAATCGAAGGTGATCCCCTTGCCCACCAGGGCTGCCAGCACGGGGGCGTTGGCATCTCCGGTCGGGTTGTAGTCGAGTTCGAGCAGCACGGGTTCGCGCTCGCTGCCGCGGCCCACCGACCAGATCCCGATGTGCCCGGATTCACGCAGCGCCTCACCGGCGGTGATGCGGGCGCTCACCTTGTCGCCGCCCAGGCTGCGGATCAGCAGCAGCGCGGACTCCGCCAGGCTCATGGGATAGATCTCCTCCGGGCAGCCGTTGGTCACCTCGCGCACCCAGCGGGCCGCCTTGAGCAGGGCCGCCAGCTCGCCAGCTTCCTTGTCGCTCTGCTCGCCGAAGTCCATTTCGCGCACACCCTTGGCGGCGTAGAAACCCTGGGAAAACGCGTAACGGCGCTCCAGATCCCAGCCCTCGCCCACCAGTCTGACGCGCTTGATGCCGCTGGACTCGAGGCGTCTGGCCCCGCGCTGGATGGTGCGCAGCGCCTCTTTCTCCTGGCTACCGGCCCCAAGGTGGAGATGGGCCTCGTCGCCATTGAAACTGAGCAGGGCACCCTCGCCCCAGTGGGGAGCGGCCGCCTGGGAGGACAACCGTACGTTCATCATGTCAGCCATGTTCTCTTGCTTCCTTGTTATTGGCACTTTCATCTACGAATAGGGAAATCGCGGGCACAAAAAAGGCCGCACCCTCAAGGGTCACGGCCTTCACCATATCATTACTGCACCGCGTGATGCTGCACACTCAATTCACTCATGTGTAATTAAGCGGCCATCAGTGGCGTTCGGACGCCAGGTTCAGGGTGTACTTGGGCAGTTCCACCACCAGATCCTCGTCCGCTAGCCTGGCCTGGCAGCTTAGGCGGGATTCCGGCTCCAGCCCCCACGCCTTGTCCAGCATGTCGTCTTCCAGCTCGTCGCTGGGCTCCAGGGAGTCGAACCCTTCCCGCACGATGCAGTGGCAGGTGGTGCAGGCGCAGGACTTCTCGCAGGCGTGCTCGACTTCGATGCCGTTGCGCAGCGCGATGTCCAGTATGGTCTCACCGCTCACGCCTTCGAGGGCCGCGCCCTCCGGACAGAGTTCGGGGTGAGGCAGAATGATCACTTTTGGCATATTACACCTTGTTGACGTTTTGGCCGGTCAGCACCTTGCGAATGGAAGCATCCATGCGACGGGCCGCAAACTCGCCACTGGCAGCATCCGCCGCCTCGATGGCATCTTTGATTTGATTCGTGGTACCAGTGTGGCGCATGACCAGCAGATGCTGGATGGCCTCATCAATGTGCGCGCGTTCGGCAGGGCTCAACAGCGCCTCGCCATCGGCGGCCAGGGCGGCATTGAGGCTCTCGACCACGCGATCCGCCTCGACCTGCTGCTCCGCCAGCATGCGGGCGTCCATGTCCTGCTGGGCATTGGCGATGGAGGCGCTCAGCATGCTGAGAATGTCCTCTTCCGCCAGCCCGTAGGAGGGCTTGACCTGGATTTCGGCCTGCACGCCGGAGGATTTCTCCATGGCGCTGACCGACAGCAGACCGTCCGCGTCCACCTGGAAGGTGACGCGAATGTGGGCCGCCCCCGCCGCCATGGGCGGAATGCCCGTCAGGGTGAAGCGGGCCAGGGAACGGCAATCCGCCACCAGCTCGCGCTCCCCCTGCACCACATGGATCGCCATCGCGGTCTGACCATCCTTGAAGGTGGTGAACTCCTGGGCACGGGCCACCGGTATGGTGGTGTTGCGCGGGATCACCTTCTCGGCGAGGCCTCCCATGGTCTCAAGACCCAGAGAGAGCGGGATCACGTCCAGCAGCAACATCTCGGCGTCGGGCTTGTTGCCCACCAGGATATCAGCCTGGATGGCGGCACCGATGGCCACCACCTTGTCGGGGTCGATGCTGGTGAGCGGCGGGCGCTGGAAGAACTCCCCCACCAGCTCGCGCACCAGAGGCACCCGGGTCGAGCCGCCGACCATCACCACTTCCAGCACCTCCTCCTGCTCGAGACCCGCATCGCGCAGGGCGCGGCGGCATGCCAGCAGGGTACGCTTGACCAGGGGGGTGATGAGCGCGTCAAACTCGCTGCGGGTGACCGTACCCTGCCAGCCGGCAAAGGCGCAAGGGACGCTGTCGGCATCCGTCAGGCCGTGTTTGACGCTGGCGGCCACGTCCAGCAGTTCGCGCTGGGTACGGGCGTCGAGCTGACCGGACAACCCGGCTTGCTCTTTGAGCCAGTCCGCCAGCAGGTGGTCGAAATCGTCGCCACCCAGGGCCGAATCGCCGCCGGTGGCCATCACTTCAAAGACGCCGCGATGCAGGCGCAAAATGGAGATATCGAAGGTGCCACCGCCGAGATCATAGACGGCGATCACCCCTTCCTGACCGGAGTCAAGACCATAGGCGATGGCCGCCGCAGTGGGCTCGTTCAGCAGGCGCAGCACGTGCAGACCGGCCAGCCTGGCAGCATCCTTGGTGCCCTGACGCTGGGCATCGTCGAAATAGGCGGGCACCGTGATGACCACGCCGTCGAGATCTCCCCCGAGGGAGGCGGTGCCGCGCTCTGCCAGGGTCTTCAGGATCTCGGCGGAGACCTGAACCGGGTTGACCAGTCCCTGACGGGTCTGAAGCTGGGGCATGCCGTTGTCGGCAGCCACGAACTCATAGGGTTGCTGGCGGGTATCGATGTCGGCCAGCGCCTTGCCCATCATCCGTTTGACCGAGACGATGGTGTTGTGGGGATCGAGGGCCGCCTCACGTTTGGCGTCAACCCCGACCCGCACCTGGCCATCGGTCTGATAGTGCACCACGGAGGGCAGCAGGAAACGCCCCTGCTCGTCGCAGAGGGTATCGGCCTGGCCGCTGCGCACGGCGGCGACCAGGGAGTTGGTGGTGCCGAGATCGATGCCGACGGCCCGTTTATGCTGGTGAGGCGCGGCGCTCTGGCCTGGCTCGGCGATTTGCAGTAATGCCATGGGTAATCACAATTCCTGCGTTAGGGGATCAAGACTCGAACAGCGAGTCTTCGAATCGTTCCAGCTCCTCGAGGAGCTTGTCGACAAACTTGAGCTTGCGGACGCAATCCGCTGCGGTCAGATCCTCACCCGACGTGAGGGCCTGGGTCAGCCGTTGCATCAGAGACTGGTGATCATGCCTGATTTCTCGGCGAAAATCTTGGACGGCCCCCTCAGGATCCGCATCTCCTTTGAGATCGGCCAGACGCTCGCGCCACTCCAGCTGTTGCATCAGGAAGGCAGGATCTTGCAGCGTCTGCTGTTCGCCACGGATATCGGTACCGCGCAGGGAGAGCAGATACTCGGCTCGGCGCAGGGGCGCCTTGAGGGTAGTAAAGGCATCGTTGATCTGGGCAGCACGCTGCACCGCAGCCAGCTGCTCCCGCTCGGGGGCGGTGGCAAAACGATCGGGGTGAAAACGGGCTTGCAACTGACGATAGGTGTCAGCCAACTGGCGAGTATCGAGCTCGAAGCCCTCTGCCAGCCCGAACAGCTCGAAATGATTCATCGTACGTCCTCAGACAATACCGCGGGTACCGCCATCACACTCGTCTTGAACATGGAAGCAGTGGCATGGGGGCCATACCACTGTGTTGATGAGCAAGGCGTCAGACACGAAAGCACTGGCCTTTGACGCTGGCGAGGCTGTTGAGCCGACGATTTCTCGTCAGCTCAATCACCTAGACGCTGAAGCTTTCGCCACAACCGCATTCGCCCTTGGCATTGGGGTTGTTGAACTGGAAACCCTCGTTGAGGCCTTCCTTCACGAAGTCCAGCTCGGTGCCATCCAGGTGGATCAGGCTCTTGGCATCGACGATGATCTTGACGCCTTTTTGCTCGAACACCTGATCCTCGGCGGCCAGCTCATCCACGAACTCGAGCACGTAGGCAAGGCCCGAACAGCCGGTCGTCTTGACACCGAGGCGCAGGCCGATGCCCTTGCCCCGGTTGGTCATGAAGGAGGAAACCCGCGCCGCTGCGGCATCTGTCATGGTTATGGCCATACTGCTCTCCGGACCTTAAAGACCTTTCTTCTGCTTGTAATCGGCGATGGCGGCCTTGATGGCATCCTCCGCCAGGATGGAGCAGTGGATCTTCACCGGCGGCAGCGCCAGCTCTTCGGCGATGTCGGTGTTCTTGATGCCGGCCGCTTCGTCCAGGGTCTTGCCCTTGACCCACTCGGTCACCAGGGAGCTGGAGGCGATGGCAGAACCACAACCGTAGGTCTTGAACTTGGCGTCTTCGATGATGCCGTCATCGCTGATCTTCAGTTGCAGCTTCATGACATCGCCGCAGGCCGGTGCACCGACCATGCCGGTGGCGACGCTGGGGTCGTTTTTGTCAAAACCACCGACGTTGCGGGGATTCTCGTAGTGGTCGATTACTTTTTCACTGTAAGCCATATCTAACTCCTGCTAATTCCGTTGTTCACCAAACACTTGCACTTGTGGCAAGGATCAGTGATGTGCCCATTCGACCGTGTTCAGATCGACGCCGTCCTTGAACATCTCCCACAGGGGGGACATCTCGCGCAGACGACCGATGGAGTCGCAGATGAGCTTGATTGCGTAGTCGATCTCCTCTTCCGTGGTGAAGCGACCGATGCTGAAACGGATAGAGCTGTGTGCCAACTCGTCGTTCAGGCCCAGGGCGCGCAGCACGTAGGAGGGTTCCAGGCTGGCAGAGGTACAGGCCGAGCCGGAGGAGACAGCCAGATCCTTCAGCGCCATGATGAGGGATTCCCCTTCCACATAGGCGAAGCTGACGTTCAGGTTACCCGGGACACGGTGGTCCAGATCCCCGTTGATATAGACTTCTTCGATGTTCTTGATGCCGTCCCACAGACGTTGACGCAGGGCCATGATGTGCTGGCTCTCGCTCGCCATCTCTTCCTTGGCGATGCGGAAGGCTTCACCCATGCCGACGATCTGGTGGGTTGCCAGGGTGCCGGAACGCATGCCGCGCTCGTGACCGCCACCGTGCATCTGGGCTTCCAGACGTACTCGCGGCTTGCGGCGCACGTACAGGGCTCCGATCCCCTTGGGACCGTATACCTTGTGGGCAGACATGGAGAGCAGGTCAACCTTCAGGGCTTCCACGTCAACCGGGATCTTGCCCACGCTCTGGACCGCGTCCACGTGCAGCAGGATCTTGCGGGAGCGGCACAGTTCGCCGATGGCGGCGATGTCTTGAACCACGCCGATCTCGTTGTTGACGTGCATGATGCTCACCAGGATGGTGTCATCGCGCAGTGCGCCTTCGATCTGCTCCAGAGTGAACAGGCCGTTGGGCATGGGCTCGAGATAGGTCACCTCGTAGCCTTCACGTTCCAGCTGACGGCAGGTATCCAGAACGGCCTTGTGCTCGGTCTTGGAGGTGATGATGTGCTTGCCCTTGCCGGCGTAGAAATGGGCGATGCCCTTGATGGCCAGGTTGTTGGACTCGGTCGCACCGGAGGTGAAGACGATCTCGCGCGGGTCGGCACCGATCAGCTCTGCCACTTGATTACGGGCCAGATCGACCGCCTCTTCGGCCTGCCAGCCGAAACGGTGGGAACGGGAGGCAGGATTGCCAAACAGGCCGTCCATGGTGAGGCACTGCATCATTTTTTCTGCGACACGCGGGTCCACCGGACAGGTTGCCGAATAATCAAGGTAAATAGGCAGTTTCATCTTTTTCTCCGTTACGACGGGGTCACACTGCGACTCGTCGTGGAAAGCACGTTTATAGTTGGACTTTCAAGCTCACATCACCGCGTTCTGCCCGGTCAACCAGGGACAACACGGTCTTCATTTGTTCATCTTGCTTGCCGGCTATGCGGCGCACATCGGCCTGGCCGACCAGCTCCGCCAGGGTGATATCACCGAGGAAGCTCGAGATTCGCTCGCTCAGGTCGCGCCACAGGGAGTGGGTCAAACACTGGGTACCGCCGTGGCAGCCCCCCTTGCCGAGGCACTTGGTCGCATCGACCGATTCATCGACCGCGGTGATCACCTGACCTACCGAAATCTCGCCAGGGGCCAGACCGAGGCGATAGCCGCCGCCCGGGCCACGTACGCTGCTCACCAGGCCATGCTTGCGCAGACGGGCAAACAGCTGTTCCAGATAGGACAAGGAGATGCCCTGGCGTTCTGAAATATCAGCGAGGGGAACGGGCCCCTGCTCTGCATGCAACGCCACGTCGAGCATGGCTGTCACTGCGTAACGTCCTTTTGAGGTCAGTCTCATATGCCTTACCGTCTTGCGAACCAATCAATATAAGGCACATGGTCACATACCCGACTAAATCAGTCAAGTATATGGTTGAGTAAATCAGTCGGGATTAATCCTGCGGCCGGGATTTCTGAACCGAGGTGAGGATGCCGCGCAGGATATTCAGCTCCACCGCCTCCGGTCGAGCCCGATTGAACAGGCGACGCAGCTTGCTCATCACGTGACCAGGGTGATCGTCGGCAATGAATCCCGTCTTTTGCAGCGTCTGCTCCAGATGCAGATAGAACCCCTCCAGTTGCTGCGCGCTGGGATAGGCCACCGGCTCCGCACCCGGTTCTGAGGCCGGCTGTTCCTGCAGCGCCAGCCAGCGCATCCGTATCTCATAGCAGAGGGTCTGCACCGCCATGGCCAGATTGAGCGAGCTATAGTCGGGGTTGGCCGGAATGGCCACATGGTAGTGGCACTTCTGCAGCTCGTCGTTGGTGAGGCCGGTGCGTTCCCGGCCAAAGACCAGGGCGACCGGATGCTGACCCCCTTCCTGCACAAGCTGATGGCCCGCCTCTCGGGGATCCAGCATGGGCCAGCTCAGGGTACGGGAGCGGGCACTGGTACCGATGACCAGGCCACAATCGGCGATAGCCTCATCCAGCGTCGGCACGATGCGGGCACTGGCGAGGACATCGCTGGCACCGGCCGCCAGGGCGACCGCCTCTTCGTCCGGCAAGGCTTGCGGATCGACCAGCACCAACTGGGTTAACCCCATGGTCTTCATGGCCCGCGCCGCAGACCCCATGTTGCCGGTGTGGGAGGTGTTTACCAAGACGATACGAATCTGATCCAGCATGCCCAGTCAATCTTCAGTCAAAAATGGCGCGCAATTGTAACATAACCAATCGCTATTTTGGCACCGCTTCTGACCTCGCATTTCAGAACTAACGTGATCCTTCGTATAACCAACCGGCCTGAGGAGAGGTGCGCCCTCAGACTAGCTTTAAAGGATGAGCCGCCGTCACGGAGCCCGTCCATGCTTCCTCTCTGGATCTACGAGCAACTGCCGCAGCTGTATCTGTTCATGGCCGCCGCCCTGTGGCTCTTCGCCCACTCTCCCCTGATCTGGCTCGCGGCCGCCCTGCTGTTTGTGGTGGGGACCCTCATCTGGATGATGCGTTCCAACTACCGGCGTACCGATCTCGTGATCTTCCCGGCCAAGCGCTGGCTGCAACCTGAATGGTTCTATGAGGCCCTGCCGTTTCTGTGGCTGGCGCTGGGGCTGATGCTGCTGCGCCTGCCTGAGACCACGCCGCTGCTGGCGCTGCTCCCCTGTTTGTGGGGCTGTCGATGCCTGTGGGCCCGGCGTCTGCACCGCCACCATGCCAGGGGGTTGGCCAAGCAACTGAGGCGCAGCTCAACCCACAGACGCGGGAGCCGGCTCCTGCGCTGAGGGCGCGTTGGCGCGGACGCGTTCGATCAGCGTGGCCAGATCCATCAGGGGATACTTCATCAGGGCGGGCAGACCGTCGAGATCCAGGCTGTCCATCAGGTTTTTCACCTCCAGACCCAGCTCCGTCTTCCCTTCTATCTTCAATCTGCGCTGGAAGAAGAGGGAATCCGGATCTTCACGGCGCCCGGCGATCAGGATGAGATCCTGGCTGCTGCCGCTGAAGCAGACATCGGGCTGTTCGCACTGACGGGCTACCACCAGCTTCCCGTCACGTTCGCTGATAAACCAGCAGAGCCCGAGATCCGTGACCTCGACCTTCAGCCATTTTCCCGCCAGAAATGCAAAATCCCCCTCGTCGATGGCCTCCCCGAATACCTTTGCCAGGAGGGCCTCCATCAGGTTCTGTTGCAAGGCGAAGGGCACCAGCTTGAGGGGGTGGCGCAAGAGACGAGGAGCCTGTTCGACCAGGCGGTGTTGCAGTTGTTGAAGCACGATAAACTCCCAGTTTTTTGCGCATTCAAGCACAGGCCCTTCATCCAGATCCTGTTGAAAATCAAACTTGTGCCCACTTACCTCGAGAAGGGTAAAGCCACCTAAAGCTGCCTCAGGTCAAAAAGTGGGGGCGCGAGCATGCATACAATCGGGCCACTTTTTTACATTTTGCCCTCTCGGAGCGTACCCGATGGAATTACTCTGCCCGGCAGGCAGCCTGCCGGCACTGAAGACGGCCGTGGACAACGGAGCCGACGCCGTCTATATCGGCTTCAAGGATGACACCAACGCCCGCCATTTCGCCGGCCTCAACTTCACCGACAGCAAGCTGGATAAAGCGGTCGACTACGTGCACCAGCACGGCCGCAAGTTGCACATCGCCATCAACACCTTCGCCCACCCTGGCTCCGATGCCCGCTGGAAGCAGGCGGTCGACAAGGGGGTGGCGCTCGGGGCCGATGCCCTGATCATCGCCGATCTCGCCGTGCTCGATTACGCCAGTCGCCGCCACCCCGACATGGAACTTCACGTGTCGGTACAGGCCAGCGCCACCAACGCCGCCGCCATCCGCTTCTACCAGCAGCACTTCAACGTCGGCCGTGTGGTACTGCCGCGGGTGCTCTCCATGCACCAGGTGAAACAGCTGGCCCGCGAGACCGACGTCGGCCTAGAGGTGTTCGCCTTCGGCAGCCTCTGCATCATGGCGGAAGGGCGCTGCTACCTCTCGTCCTACATGACCGGCGAGAGCCCCAATACCGTGGGGGCCTGCTCACCCGCCAAGTTCGTGCGCTGGGAGGAAACCCCACTCGGCCTCGAGTCGCGGCTCAACGAGGTGCTGATCGATCGCTACGGCCGGGGTGAAAACGCCGGCTACCCGACCCTGTGCAAGGGGCGCTTCGAGGTGGACGGCCAGACCTACCATGCCCTGGAGGAGCCGACCAGCCTCAACACCCTGGGCCTGTTGCCCGAGTTGTGCCAGACCGGCATCCAGTCGGTGAAGATCGAAGGACGCCAGCGCAGTCCTGCCTATGTGGAGCAGGTGACCCGGGTCTGGCGCGCCGCCATCGATGCCTATCAAGCCAACCCCGAAGCCTATCAGGTCAAGGCCGAGTGGGACGCCCAGCTCGCCCGCGTCTCCGAGGGAAGCCAGACCACCCTCGGTGCCTATCATCGCCAGTGGCAGTAAGGAGTCCCCGATGCCCTTCTCTTTTCTCCTCTTCACTTGCGGCAACAAGGAGCGCCACTGATGCAATTCTCTCTCGGGCCCCTGCTCTTCTACTGGCCCAAGGCCGATACCCAGGCCTTCTATGAGGCGGCAGCCCAAAGCCAGGCCGACATCATCTATCTGGGGGAGACGGTGTGCAGCAAGCGCCGTGAACTCAAAGTGGATGACTGGATTGCCCTGGCCCGCCAGGTGGCCGGCTCCGGCAAGCAGGCCGTGCTCTCCACCCTGGCCCTGATCTCGGCGCCGTCGGAGCTCAAGGAGGTCAAGCGGCTGGTCGACAACGGCGATCTCCTGATCGAGGCCAACGATCTGGGCACGGTTCAACTTGCCCGCGAGGGCGGCCTCCCCTTTGTCTGCGGCCCCGCCATCAACGCCTACAACGCCGACGTGCTGCGCATGCTGCTCAGAAGCGGGATGCAACGCTGGGTGATGCCGGTGGAGCTGTCCCGCGACTGGCTGGTGCAGCTTGTCCAGGATCTGGGCAAGGAGCGCCAGCAGTTCGAGGTGGAGGTCTTCGCCTATGGTCATCTGCCCCTCGCCTACTCGGCGCGCTGCTTCACCGCCCGCTCCCTGGACAAGCCCAAGGACAGCTGTGAGCTCGCCTGCATCCACTACCCCACCGGACGGCTGGCCAACAGCCGCGAGGGGCAGAAGGTGTTCAACCTCAACGGCATCCAGACCCAGTCCGGCTACTGCTACAACCTGGGCAACGAGCTTGCGGGCATGGCAGGACTGGTGGACGTGGTGCGTCTCTCTCCCCAGGGACTGGACACCCTGGACATGCTGGCACGCTTCAAGGCCAATGCGCAGGGGCAGGCCCCCCTTCCTCTGCAACAGGAGCGGGACTGCAACGGCTACTGGCGCCAGATCCCGGGCATGAGCCTGGTGGAATAACGAAGAGATGCGCACAGCAGGGCGACCATCATGGTCCCCTGCCCCAGGCCCGAGCCGGGCAGCAATCCCATATCGCAGACAGCAAAAAGGCCTCGCAATGAGGCCTTTTTCACAGGGGCGACAGGCGCATCACGCCTTGCCGTTCTTGCCCTGGGCACCTGGCGGAAGGGGTTTGCGCGCCATCAGCTCCAGCTCCAGCAGGGAGTAGCGATGCTCGATGAAGTCATAGACGTTGTTCGCCAGCGCCAGCTTGAAGTAGCTGATGGCCTCCTTGCGGTTGCCCTTGGCCAGCTCGAACTTGCCGAGATAGAAGTAGGTTTCGCACAGGCGCTCGGCGAGCTCCCGGTTGTCCTTCACCCCTTTCACCACGTTGGTCATCAGCTGGGTGGCATTGATCTCGCCGGTGTAGAGGCGAACCAGATCCCAGTTCCAGGCATCGTCATCATACTTGTTGAGCCGCTCGCGCATCCGGCTCATGGCCGCCGGCCCGTTGAGCTTCTGCTCGGCCAGGTAGAGCCAGAGCACCCGGTAAGGGTCTTCCGGTTGCGCCTCGTAGAAGCGCTTCATATCGGCCGTGGCGAGCTCGGGACGGTTGCCGTAATAGAGGGCAATCCCCCGATTGAGATAGGCATAGTCGTAATCCGGGGCCAGCTCCAGGGCCGAATCGAAGGCCTCATAGGCCTCGTCATAGTTCTGCTGCTGAACCAGATAGACACCGATGAAGTTGTAAGCCTCGGCAAAGTCGGGCTTCTCCCGCAGAGCGCGGTTGAAGTCGAGCCGTGCGAGGGAGCGCAAGCCAACCCGGTCAAACACCACGGCACGCTCGTAGAAGAGTTCTGCCCGCTGTTCGGTCGTCAATTCCATTTCACTGAGCATCTGCCCGAGTCGCGCCAGCGCCAACTCGCTCTGGTAGGAGACCTGCAAAGGGGTCGCCAATACCAGTGAAGCGGGTTGCGGCTTGGGAACTTGAGGCGTTTGTACCTGACTGCTACTGCTGCATCCCCACATGGGGAGCAACAACAGGATACCCGTGAGGTATCCAATCCCTATCCTGACGTTCAATGAACACTCCGACGCTTACGCTTGACCCCGCATATGGTAAAGATCACGGGGCCGTTTGTCATGTGGCGCAACCCCTATCCCTCAAATAAATCAGGATTCGACAGGGTATCCGGCCTCACTCCAACCACGAAAGCCTCCATCGACACTGACGACGTGGGAATACCCCATCTTCTGCAGGTTGTCCGCCACCAGGATGGAGCGAAATCCGCCACCACAATAGAGGTAGAGCTCGGTCGTCGGATCGGGATAGCGGGTCTCGATGTCCCGCTCTATCACCCCACGCCCCAGGTAGGTGGCGCCTGGCAGATGGCCCTTGGCCCATTCGCTCTCCTCGCGCACGTCGACCAGGTGAAAATCCCGGCCTCCATCCTGCCAGCGCTTGATCTGGTGAACGTCGGTTTCCTGCACCTGCGGACGAATGGCCTCGACCAGGGCCAGAAAACGGGGGTTATGTTGCATTGGCTTGCTCCTTGCGTTGGGTAATCGGAGATGGGTGTGTGGGAAGCATCATGACTCACCCAGCCCACAAGAGAAAGGGCGCCTTGCGGCGCCCTTGTCTGTTACGGCAGGATCTCTTGTTGATCCGCTCCCTCTTTTTCCACCTGGGTCGGCAGCATGTGCTCCCGCTTGACCCCGAGGAACATGGCAGAGGCACTCGCCACATAGATGGAGGAGTAGGTCCCGAAGGCCACCCCGATCACCATGGCGATGGCAAAGCCGTGGATGAGCGGCCCGCCCTTGAGCAGCAGCGCCACCACCACCACGAAGGTCAACCCCGAGGTGATGATGGTCCGGCTCAGGGTCTCGGTCATGGAGAGATCCATGATCTCCGCGGTATCCCCACGGCGCACCTTGCGGAAGTTCTCCCGCACGCGGTCGAACACGACGATGGTGTCGTTCAGGGAGTACCCCACCAGCGTCATCAGCGCCGCCAGCACGGTCAGATCGAACTCGTACTGGAAGTAGGCAAAGATGCCGAGGGTGATGATCACATCGTGAGCCAGGGAGAGGATACCCCCGGTGGCCAGACGCCACTCGAAGCGCACCGCCACGTAGATCAGGATACAGAGGATGGAGGCCAGCATGGCCAGGGCACCGTCTGTCGCCAGCTCGTCACCCACGGAGGGGCCGACGAACTCGACGCGCTTGAGCACGGCACTCTCGTCGATCAGCTTGGCTGCCGCCAGCACTTCGTTGCCCTGCTGTTCCACCTTGACCCCCTCTTTCGGGGTCATGCGCACCAGCACGTCACGGCTGGAGCCGAAGAACTGCAGGGTTGCCCCTTCAATCTTCTGCTGATCCAGCGCCTCGTGCATCTTGTCCAGGCTCACCGACTGCTCGAACCCCACCTCGATGGTGGTGCCACCGGTGAAGTCCAACCCCCAGTTCAGGCCGCGGTCGTACAGAACGTAGAGAGCGAACACCGTCACCAGCGCGGAGAGGACCATCCCCAGCTTGGCGAAGCGCATGAAGGGGATGGGCTTTTCAAAATGTAGAATTTGAAACATGTCTCTTCCTTAGATCGGCAGCTTGTCGATGCGCCGTCCGCCCCAGGCCAGGTTGATGATGGCGCGGGATACCGTAATGGCGGTAAACATGGAGGCGGTCAGACCGATCCCGAGGGTCAGGGCGAAGCCCTTGATGGCACCGGTGCCGATACCGAACAGGATCACGCAGGTGATGAGCGAGGTGACGTTCGAGTCGGCGATGGTGGAGAAGGCACGATCAAAGCCCATGTGAATGGCTTGCTGCACTCCGCGGCCGTTGCGGATCTCTTCACGAATACGCTCGTAGATCAGCACGTTCGCATCCACCGCCATGCCGAGCGTCAGCACGATACCGGCGATGCCCGGCAGGGTCATGGTGGCCCCGGGGATCATCGACATGATGCCGACGATGAGCACCAGGTTCATGGTCAGCGCCAGGTTTGCCACCCAGCCGAAGGCTCGGTAGTAGATCCCCATGAACAGCACGATCACCAGCATGGCCCAGCCGATGGCTTCCATCCCGCTGTCGATGTTCTGCTGACCCAGGCTCGGGCCTATGGTGCGCTCTTCGACGATCTGGATGGGGGCAATCAGGGCACCGGCACGCAGCAGAAGCGCCAGGTTGTGGGCTTCGTTGGCGTTGTCGATCCCGGTGATGCGGAACTGGCTACCCAGACGAGACTGGATAGTCGCGACGTTGATCACCTCTTCCTGCTTGCGGAACTTGCGCTTGCCATCCGGACCAGGCTGTCCCACCGGCTTGTACTCGATGAAGACGGTGGCCATGCCCTTGCCAACGTTGTCCTTGGTGAAGTTGGCCATCTTGTTGCCACCCTGGCCATCGAGCTTGATGTTGACCTGGGGACGGCTGTACTCATCGAAGCCGGACTGGGCACCCACAATGTGGTCACCGGTCAGGATCACGCGCTTGTGCAGCACCACGGGACGACCGTTGCGATCGTTGTAGACCTTGGAGCTCGGCGGCACCCGGCCACTGGCGGCGGCCTGGATGTCGGCGGCCTCATCGACCATGTGGAACTCCAGGGTCGCGGTGGCCCCCAGGATCTCCTTGGCACGGGCGGTGTCCTGGATCCCCGGCAGCTCGACGACGATGCGCTCGGCGCCCTGCTGCTGGACCAGCGGCTCGGCCACCCCCAGCTCGTTCACCCGGTTGCGGATGATGGTGATGTTCTGCTCGAGGGCGTACTTCTTCACCTCCTTGATCTTGGCTTCGCTCAAGGCGGCCAGCAGGATGAAGTCATCCCCCTTTTGCTCGCCTGTGAAGGTGAGATCCGGGTTCTGACGGCGCAGATAGGAGATCGCCTTGGCCTGATCAGCCTCGTCACGGAACACCACCTGCACCTGATCGCCGACCCGGCGCACGCCGGAGTAACGGATCTTCTGGGTGCGCAGCTCGGAGCGGAAGTCCTGGACCATCTGCTCCTGCTGCTTGGTCAGCGCCTCGGCCATGTCCACTTCCATCAGGAAGTGCACGCCGCCGCGCAGGTCAAGACCGAGTTTCAGGGGCGCCGCGCCGATGGCTTCGAGCCAGGCGGGGGTGGACGGTGCCAGGTTGAGGGCGGTGATGAAGTTGTCGCCCAGCTTGTTGGCAACGATGTCACGGGCCTTGAGCTGGTCTTCGGTGTTATTGAAACGGATCAGGATGAAGCCGTGCTCGAACGCCGCATGCTTGACCGGGATCCCGGTTGCCTCCAGCGTCTCTTTCACCTGATCGAGGGTTTCTAGTTTGACTTCGGCACCGCGGCTGGCAGAGACCTGCAGAGCCGGGTCTTCGCCGTAAAGATTGGGGGCTGCATATAGAAAACCGATGGCGATCACCACGATCACCATCAGGTATTTCCACAGCGGATAGCGATTTAACACGCTGTGCTCCTCGGGAGATTAGAGGGACTGGATAGAACCCTTGGGCAGAACGGCAGAGACGAAGTCACGCTTGATGGTGACCTGGGTCTGATCGTTCAGGGCCAGCACAATGTAGTCGCTATCGGCGGAGACCTTGGCGATCTTGCCGACCAGGCCACCGGAAGTGAGCACTTCGTCGCCCTTGGAGAGGGAGCTCATCAGATTGCGATGCTCCTTGGCACGCTTGGCCTGGGGACGGTAGATCATGAAATAGAAGATGAGACCGAACACGGCCAGCATGATGATCATTTCCATGCCACCACCCTGTGCTGCCGGAGCCGCGCCTTCTGCATACGCCTTGGAGATAATGCTCATTTAACAACCTCTTATTGATGTAGATTTGAAAACTAACTTATATATCGTTGTTATTTCACGTCATTTTCAGCCAGTGGAGGCACAGGCTTCCCTTGCCGACGGTAAAACTCAGTTACAAAGTCGTCTAATTTACCCTGCTCGATCGCGTCCCGCAAACCCTGCATCACGCGCTGGTAATAACGCAGGTTGTGGATGGTATTCAGACGGGCACCCAGGATCTCGTTGCACTTGTCCAGATGGTACAGATAGCTGCGGGTGTAGTTCTTGCAGGTGTAGCAGTCACAATCCGCATCCAGGGTGCTGGTGTCTTCCCGGTACTTGGCGTTGCGGATCTTGACCACGCCGTCCGTGGTGAACAGGTGGCCGTTGCGGGCGTTGCGGGTCGGCATCACGCAGTCGAACATGTCGATACCGCGGCGCACCCCTTCCACCAGATCTTCCGGCTTGCCCACCCCCATCAGGTAGCGCGGCTTGTCCGCCGGAATGCGCGGGCAGACGTGCTCGAGGATGCGGTGCATGTCTTCCTTGGGCTCCCCCACGGCGAGACCACCGACCGCATAGCCGTCGAAGCCGATCTCCAGCAAGCCGTCCAGGGAGACATCCCGCAGCGGCTCATAGACGGAGCCCTGGATGATACCGAACAGGGCGTTCTTGTTGCCCAGGGCATCGAACTTGTCCCGGGAGCGCTTGGCCCAGCGCAGGGACATCTCCATGGACTTGCGCGCCTCTTCATAAGTGGCCGGGTACGGGGTGCACTCGTCGAAGATCATCACGATGTCGGAGCCCAGATCGTACTGGATCTCCATGGACTTCTCGGGGTCGAGGAAGATCTTCTCGCCGTTGATGGGATGGCGGAAGTGCACCCCCTCCTCGGTGATCTTGCGGATGTGACCCAGGCTGAACACTTGGAAACCGCCGGAGTCGGTCAGGATGGGCCCCTGCCAGTTCATGAAGTCGTGCAGATCGCCGTGGGCGCGCATCACTTCCTGACCCGGGCGCAGCCAGAGGTGGAAGGTGTTGCCGAGCAGGATCTGGGCGCCGGTGTCGCGCACCTCTTCCGGGGTCATCCCCTTGACGGTACCGTAAGTGCCGACCGGCATGAAGGCCGGGGTCTGCACTGTGCCGCGCTCGAATACCAGCTGGCCGCGACGGGCACGGCCATCGGTGGTTTTCAGTTCAAATTTCATTGCTACCTCTATCAGTCAGAGAAACAGTCTGACAACGGAGGGCCCGATGGGCCCGGAAAAAAGAAGCCGGCCGGGATACTGACAAGCAGTCCCTGAACGGCTTCTGAAGGGCGAGGTTTAAGCCTGCGCCCGGCGACGGGTGACGAACATGGCGTCCCCGTAGCTGAAGAAACGGTACTGCCCGGTCACGGCGGCCTGATAGGCGGTCATCACATTGTCGTAGCCGGCGAAGGCGCTGACCAGCATGATCAGGGTGGATTCGGGCAGGTGGAAGTTGGTGATCATCGCATCGACCACCTGGAACTCGTAGCCCGGGAAGATGAAGATGTCGGTGTCGCTGAAGAAAGGCGCCAGCGGCTTGCCCTGGGCCAGGGTCACCTTGGCCGCGCTCTCGAGCGATCGCACCGAGGTGGTCCCGACCGCGACGACACGACCGCCACGGGCTCGTGTTGCCGCGATGGCATCCACCACCTCCTGCGGGACCTCGGCATATTCCGAGTGCATGTGGTGATCTTCAATCTTGTCGACGCGCACCGGCTGGAAGGTGCCCGCCCCTACGTGCAGGGTGACGAAGGCCGTCGCTATCCCCTTGGCGCGGATCCGTTCAAGCAGCGGCTCGTCGAAGTGCAGGCCGGCGGTCGGCGCCGCCACGGCACCAGGCTTCTGGTTGTAGACGGTCTGGTAGCGCTCCTTGTCGGCGTCCTCGTCGGGGCGGTCGATATAGGGCGGCAGCGGCATGTGGCCGATGGCCTCCAGGATCTCCAGCACCGGGCGCGGGTCCAGGAAGTGGATCTCGAACAGGGCGTCGTGACGAGCCCGCATCTCGGCCTCGACGGGCACGCCGTCGGCACCGGCATCCAGGATCAGGCGGGTGCCTGGCTTGGGGGACTTGGACGAGCGGACGTGCGCCAGCACGCTGTGCTCGTCCAGAATGCGCTCCACCAGCACCTCCAGCTTGCCGCCGCTGGCCTTCTGGCCAAACATGCGCGCGGGGATGACCCGGGTATTATTGAACACCAGCAGATCGCCGGGGTTGAGCTGGTCAAGCACATCCACAAAGTGACCGTGGCGCAGGGCGCCGGTTTGACCGTCGAGCTGCAGCAGGCGGCTGGCGGTCCGCTCCGCCATCGGGTAGCGGGCAATCAGCTCGTCTGGCAGATCAAAATGAAAATCGGATACTTGCATCTTTCACCTCGGGGGAATCGGCGGCTAGTCTAGTTATCCCCCTCTTGCAAGGCAACCCAAAAGACTAAAAACCCAAGGCAGACAAGGGATAGCGGGCAATTCTGTGAGAGACCCCCCGTTAAAAAACCTTTACTCTTTTGTATTGACCCTGATCATGTTCTGCCCGCCGGGGCTGGGCTAGGGTGAAAGCAGATACACAAGGAGGCCCACCATGATGACCCTATCCGAGATCATGACTGAACATCCCTTCACCCTGGGTCCGGAGAACAGCGTCAAGCAGGCAATGGAGCTGATGCAGCAGGAGCGGATCCGCCACATCCCTATCGTCGACGAGCACCACCACCTGCTGGGCCTGGTCACCCTTTCCGACATCCTGGCCACCCGCGAGTCCAAGCTGCTGCTGATCAACCCGGAGCGGGAGGCGGAATTCACCGACAGTGTCCAGCTCGACGAGATCATGACCCGCCAGGTGGCGAGCGTGGATCCCCATGCGGGCATCAAGGAGGCGGCACTCTATCTGCAGCGCCACAAATATGGCTGCCTGCCGGTGCTCAAGGGGCGCAAGCTGATCGGCATCGTCACCGAGTCGGATTTCATCGCGGTGGCCATCAACCTGCTGGAGCTGATGGAAGAACAGGACCCCCCCACCGACTTTTGATCACAAAAAACTGTAATAAAATTACAATAAAAGCGTTTTCAGTCTATTTAAACGGCTATAATGCTGAAACACTTTCAGTTTGACTGAAAAATTACACCACAAACTTGCAATGTGATCTTCATCACACTAAGATGCCCGTCATGCAATGGTTGCCGAAGAGGAGATGAGGATTGTGCACCCGACTTCTTCTCTTCATATATCCGCAAGTTTGCACACCCCGTAGTTAGTCTTTGCTGTAAAGCATTTATATCGCCATTCCTTGTTTGATGACCCGGCCCTGTCATTGCGACCGCGCCGGGATTTTTTTGTCCGCGTTTTTCCTCTCCCGCCACCCCTTCCCCACCCCGCCACATAAAACAAGATCCCACCCGGGCCTTGAAAATGTGACACGGAGGACAGAAATTGAACTTCGACAATGAGTTATCTCTGCAGGCCTGAGATATTCATGTCAGGTACAGTTGCGATGGGTTATCTAATAAATAGATTTATGTGATTCAAAATTGTGGCTTTGACCGATTAGAAAAAGCCACTATGATGCCTCCATCGAAAGTTAAGCGCCTCGTCTGGCACAAGACTCAACACCAGACAGGCATATGTACATCACCAAGGAGCAAATACATGTCTACCTACATCAACACTGAAATCAAGCCGTTCAACGCTACCGCCTACCACGAAGGCAAATTCGTTCAGGTGTCCGACGCTGACCTGAAAGGCAAGTGGTCCGTGGTGTTCTTCTACCCGGCTGACTTCACCTTCGTTTGCCCGACCGAGCTGGGCGACCTGGCAGACAACTACGCTTCCTTCAAGAAGCTGGGCGTCGAGATCTACGCCGTCTCCACCGACACCCACTTCACCCACAAGGCCTGGCACGACACTTCTGACACCATCAAGAAGATCCAGTACCCGATGATCGGTGACCCCACCGGCACCATCACCCGCAACTTCGGCGTGATGATCGAAGAAGCTGGCCTGGCTGACCGCGGTACCTTCGTTATCGACCCGAACGGCGTCATCCAGATCGTTGAAATCAACGCTGGCGGCATCGGTCGTGACGCTCTGGAGCTGCTGCGCAAGGTCAAGGCTGCCCAGTACGTTGCCGCTCACCCGGGTGAAGTCTGCCCGGCCAAGTGGAAAGAAGGCGAAGCCACTCTGGCCCCGTCCCTGGATCTGGTAGGCAAAATCTAAGCCTCCCCGCTCTAAAGACCGGCCCGTTTCAGGGCCGGTCTGTTTTCCGGCCTGGCTCAAGGGCGACGGCCTGCTTTTCGGCCCAGCCTTTACTGTATTCAGTCATATCGCCGACCCGCATTCAGCAAGAAGGAATTCGACCATGTTAGATACCAACCTCAAACAACAGCTCAACGGTTACTTGCAGTACATCGTCAATCCCATCGAGATCAGCGTGTCCGGCAACGACAGCGACAAATCCGCCGAACTCCTGGCATTGGCCACCGAGATCGCCGAGATGTCCCCCAAGATTACCCAGACCTCTGGCACTGCCGCCCGCAAGCCTTCCATGAGCATCGCGTCCCAGGGCCAAGCCCCGCGCGTGCACTTTGCCGGCATCCCCATGGGTCATGAATTCACCTCCCTGGTGCTCGCCCTGCTGCAAAGCGGCGGCCACCCCTCCAAGGCCGATCCGGCCGTGCTGGAGCAGATCAGGAATCTGAAGGGTGAGTTCCACTTCGAGACTTATATCTCCCTCTCCTGCCACAACTGCCCGGACGTGGTACAGGCCCTGAACCTGATGGCGACCCTGAACCCGAACATCACGCACGTGATGATCGACGGCGCCCTGTTCCAGGACGAGGTCAACGAGCGCCAGATCATGGCAGTCCCGAACGTCTATATGAACGGTCAGCCGTTCAGCCAGGGCCGCATCTCCCTGGAAGAGATCCTGGCCAAGGTCGACAGCGGCGCCGCCGAGCGCAAGGCCGCTGAGCTGAGCGAAAAAGCTCCCTACGACGTGCTGGTCGTGGGCGGTGGCCCGGCCGGCGCCGCTGCCGCCATCTATGCCGCCCGCAAAGGCATCCGCACCGCCATCGTCGCCGAGCGTTTCGGTGGCCAGGTGATGGACACCGTCGGCATCGAGAACTTCATCTCCGTGCCCTACACCGAGGGCCCCAAGCTGGCCGCCAGCCTGGAGCAGCACGTCAAGCAGTACGGCGTGGAAGTGATCACCGAGCAGCGTGCCGCCGCCATCAGCAAGGATGGCTACGTGAACGTGGATCTCGCCTCCGGCGCCACCCTGAAGAGCCGCGCCGTCATCCTGGCGACCGGTGCCCGCTGGCGCGACCTGAACGTGCCGGGTGAGCTCGAGTACCGCACCAAAGGCGTGGCTTATTGCCCCCACTGCGACGGTCCCTTCTTCAAGGGCAAGCGCGTGGCGGTGATCGGTGGCGGTAACTCCGGCATCGAAGCGGCCATCGACCTGGCCGGCATCGTCGAACACGTCACCGTGGTGGAGTTTGCCGATACCCTGCGTGCCGACGAGGTGCTGCAGAAGAAGGCCCGCTCCATGGGCAACATCGACATCATCATGAGCGCCCGTACCACAGAAGTGATCGGGGACGGCAGCAAGGTGGTGGGCATGGACTACGAAGATCGCACCACCGGGAAAATCAAGCACCTGGCGGTGGCTGGCATCTTCGTCCAGATCGGTCTGGTGCCGAACACCGAGTTCCTGAAAGGGAGCGAGATTGCCCTGACCCGCTTTGGCGAGATCGAGATCGACACCAAGGGTGCCACCTCATTGCCCGGCGTCTACGCCGCAGGGGACGCCACCACGGTGCCGTTCAAACAGATCATCATCTCCATGGGGGCTGGTGCTACCGCTGCCCTGGGTGCGTTCGATTACCTCATTCGCACCCCGGCTCCGGAGGCCCAGGCCACCCAGGCCGACACCGTGACTGCCTGATAATCCTCTTCAGGCCAACAAAAAACCGACTCCAGGGAGTCGGTTTTTTATGGGTGAATCACCAGGTTCAGCACTTGGCCTCTTCCGGTTCGCTCGCCTCTGGTTCAGGCGCTGCGGGCTCCGGCGTGGCATAGCTCGTGGGGACCGCCTCCCCGTCCAGATCCGTTCTGGGCTCAAGCTCCGCCGTCATGGGGGTATTGGGCGGCACCGGCATGAAGACCTGGTGCTCGGCCAGGGGGATGGGCGCCCGCTGCCTCCTGCGCCACTCCAGATAGGCGGACAGCAGCAACCCGCACAGCGCGAAGTAGACGAACAACCCTTGCGGCCCGAACCACCCCATGACGAAGGGGGCCAGCAAGGGGCCTATCATGGCTCCCAGGCTGTAGGCGAGCAGCAGCCCCTGATTGGCCCCCAGCACCTGATCCGGATCCAGCTCGTCGCAGGCGTGGCTGAGGCTCAAGGGATAGATGGAGAACGCCATGCCCCCCAGCAGGAACACCAGGCTCCCCTCGACGGGGCCGCGCCAGGCATCCGGCAGCAACACCATCAGGATCGCGAGCAGGGTCAGCACGGCGCAGAGCAGCAGGATCACCCCCCGCCTGTCGTAGCGATCCGACATCCGGCCGATGGGGTATTGCAGGCACATGCCCCCCAGGATCACCAGCGCCATCATGTCCGCCACCCGGGCGAGAGAGGCGCCGCTGTCGGCGAAATAGAGCGGCAACAGGCCATAGATGGCCCCCAGCACCAGACCGGAGGTAAAGCTGCTCGCCATCCCCGCAGGGGTCAGCCGCACCAGCTCCCGCACCCCGACCGCCTGGGGGGCCACCATGGCAGGGGTCGCCACCCGGGAGAGGGCGAGCGGCACCACCGACAGGGTCGCCGCCATGGCGCACAGGGCGAAGGGGGTCAGCACCATGGGATCCACCCACTTCAGCAGCTGCTGGCCCAGAGCCAGGGAGCCGTAGAGCAGGATCATGTAAAGAGACATCAGACGCCCCCGGTTGGCCGGGGTGCTGGAGACCAGCATCCAGGACTCCAGCACCACAAACAGGCCGCCGGTGGCGAAGCCCCCCACCAGTCGCAGTACCGCCCAGGTGACAGGCTCGACCACCATGCCGTGCAGCAGGAACAGGAAACAGAGCAGGGAAGCATAGGCCGCATAGGCCCGGATGTGGCCAACCCGGATGATGAGGCGGGCGTTGACAAAGGCGCCCAGCACCAGCCCGCCGAAGTAGGCGGCCGACACCAGGCCGATGGCCTGGGCCGACACCTCCTCCGCCGACAGGCGCAGCGTCAGCAGGGTGTTGAACAGGCCGTGACCCAGAATGAATATCACCAGGCTGGTCAGGGGGGAGAACAATCGTCTGATCGTCATGGAACCTCCTCGTGGCGAAAGGATCATGGTAGCCCCGGCCTCCCGTCCACTTCAACCCGCCTGCCAGCCCGGGACTATGCTTAACGGGTTCCATCACGGAGATCGTCAAGATGAGACTCATGCTGTTGTTGACCGCCCTGCTCTTCTCCGGCGGCGTCCTCGCCTTCCACTGTCCCATGGACATGAAGAAGATCGATGATGCCCTGGCCGCCGGCCCGGCCCTCAGTGCCGAACAGCTGGCCGAGGTGAAGCAGTTGAGAGCGGACGGAGAGAACCTGCACAAGGCGGGCAAGCATCAGGAATCGGTCGATACCCTGGCCAAGGCCATGACCATCCTCGGCATCGATAAAGGCTAGCGTCACCGTCCCCTGCGACAGGCTGCTTCGCATCATCCCGATGCGAGAGCCAGCCACTTAACACAAGGCCCTCGCACCCGTGGCGAGGGCCTTGTCATCTCCGGCCTCATACCCGGCCGCTGTAGACCAGGGTGCTGTAGTTGAAGGCTATCTTGCCGTTCACCGCATGGCGCTCGAACTCGCGGCGGATGAGCGCCGTCATTTGATCGTGGGCCGGGGTGCCGACGACAGGCGCATAGGAGGAGGAGTTGAGCCGCCCCAGCACCCCGTCGAGATCGAACAGCTGGCTGTTCTCGAAGCGATCGAGCCGGTACTCCCCGGTGAAGAAGGCGCGAAAATCCGCCTCGCCGAGGTTGCGGTGATTGACCTCCTCGTAGTCTCCCGAATAGGCGTGCAGCCCCTCCTCGTAAGCCTTGAGAAAGTCGGTGTTCATCAGTCGATCGTTCCAGATGAGGGCAACCCGGCCACCGGGTCTGAGCAAGCGCTGGCACTCCTGCCGAAAGGCTGCGCGATCGAACCAGTGAAACGCCTGGGCCACCGTCACCAGAACCACCGAGCCCGTCGGCAGGCCGGTGGCCTCCGCACTGCCGTGCAGCCAGCCGATGTTGCCCGCGTCCGCCAGCATCCGCCTGGCCGCGCCCCGCATCTCGTCATTGGGCTCCACCGCCCACACCTTCTGTACCCGGGGGGCCAGCAGGGCCGTCAGGATGCCGGTGCCGGCCCCGATGTCGGCCACCTGGGTCTGGGGCCCCATGTCCAAGTCGCTTGCCAGAAAATCCAGCATGGCCGCCGGGTAGCCGGGGCGATATTTCACATAGGCCTCGACCCGGGTCGAGAATCGCTGGGTACTGTCCATCGCTCGCTCCTTGTGGTGGATCACGCGGATTTGCATGATGCCGTTCAGGCATCCTGCACCAATATCCAGCGTCGGGGCAACCGCATGAGGGCACTTGACTGCCACACAACAACAGACCTGGCCAGAGTCAGCACCCTCAGCATCGGCACGTGCCATGCACTGTGCCTTGGTGATACCCCCTTGAGCATGGGTTCATCGGGAACTGGCAGAGTGGTCGCGACAGCCAGACCGCAGAGCAGGGTATTCAAGCCTGGACAAGGCTTGAACCTGGCAGATCCCCCAGTGATAAGGCATTGGCCTGTGACGGAGTGAGACGGAAGGGAGCGACCCCCCTTCAAGCGTCCATGTTCACTCTGGCACTACACTCAACCCTGAACGGCCTCGCCGAGGGAGGCGCACACTGTTGACCACCAGGCCATGGGGGATCCATGTCGACATCCAGATACCTGCTGCCGCTTATCGCTGCCCTGTTGACCGGGTGCGGCGGCGAACTGGTCAGCACGGCGGCAACCACCGGAAAACTCCAGGCGGAACAGGCCAAACAGGCCAGAGCGCAGCTGGATCAATTCAAGCTGCAGCTCAGTGCCGCCGTACAGGCCACCGACACGGCGGCCGCATCGGCCGCCACTCCCTCCCCATAGCAGTATCTGGCCGGCAACGGCCCCGCTGTTTTCAACGGAGAAATAAAATGACGCAAGCAGCAAAGAACCGGATCTGCCTCTGGTTCGACGGGGATGCCGAAGCGGCGGCGCACTTCTACGCCAGCACTTTCCCCGACTCCGCCGTCGGTGCCGTACACCGGGCCCCGGCCGACTATCCCGCCGGCAAGAAAGGGGACGTGCTGACGGTCGAGTTCAGCGTGATGGGGATCCCCTGCCTCGGCCTCAACGGCGGGCCCGGGGTCAGCCACAACTGGGCCTTCTCGTTCCAGGTGGCCACCCAGGACCAGGCTGAAACGGATCGCTACTGGCACGCCATCATCGAGCACGGCGGTCAGGCGAGCGAGTGCGGCTGGTGCCAGGACAGGTGGGGCATCTCCTGGCAGATCACCCCCCTGGCCCTCACCGAGGCGATCACCGATCCCGACCCTGCCGCCGCGAGGCGCGCCTTCGAGGCCATGATGCAGATGGGCAAGATTGAAATTGCCCTCATCGAGGCGGCGCGCCGGGACGACTAGCCCGTTCGCGCGGGTGCCACAAACAACAAGGCCACCCCTGGGGGTGGCCTTGTGCGTATTGGCTGTCTGAATCGCCCCTACTTTCCTAGACACCCCAAGAGCCTCAAACTGAGGTCATTCAGGAGGTGTTATGAGCAAACAGCAACGTTACACGGAAGAATTCAAATTGGCCGCCGTCAAGCAAGTGACTGAGCGGAATTACCCAGTGGCAGAGGTTGCTGAGCGGCTTGGTGTTTCCAGCCATAGTCTTTACGCCTGGATCAGGCGCTACAGCCAACCCGACGTGCAGCAACAGCATGACTCCAGCCAGCAAGCCGAAATTAGGCGCCTCAAGGCTGAACTGCGCCGCGTCACCGATGAGCGAGATATCTTAAAAAAGGCCGCCGCGTACTTTGCCAAGCTGTCAGGGTAAGGTACGCCTTCATCCGGGAGCACGCGTCCACATATCCCATCCGCAGACTGTGTCGAATGATGAATGTCCACCCGAGCGGTTATTACGCCTGGCAGCTCCAGCCTTTATCTGCCCGAGCCCTGGAAGACCAACGCCTCCTGGGCCAGATCAAGCAATGTTGGCTAGAAAGCGGGGGCGTCTATGGTTATCGTAAGATCCGGGATGACCTGCGAGAGATGGGAGAGACCTGCGGGAAACACCGGGTGGCGCGATTAATGCGTCATGAGGGTTTACGTTCACAAACCGGTTATCGTCGCCGTCCCGGTCATTATGGTGGCCAGCCGGCAGTGGTTGCACCGAATCATCTTGAGCGCCAGTTCGATGTGACTGAGCCAAATAAGGTCTGGGTAACGGACATCACTTATATCCGAACCCATGAAGGCTGGCTCTATCTGGCCGCAGTATTGGATTTGTTTTCACGACAAGTCATTGGTTGGTCAATGAGGCCAAGGATCGACCGAGAGCTAGCCATCAGCGCGTTACTGATGGCGGTGTGGCGACGGCGACCTGAGCAGGAAGTGTTGGTTCATTCCGACCAAGGTAGCCAGTTTAGCAGCTATGACTGGCAGGATTTTTTGCGGGAGCACCGGCTCAAGGCCAGCATGAGCAGACGTGGTAACTGTCATGATAACGCGGTGGCGGAGAGTTTCTTCCAGCTCCTAAAACGCGAGCGGATCCGACGTAAAACCTATGCGGATCGCGAGGAGGCCCGGCGGGATGTGTTCGATTACATTGAAATGTTTTACAACCCCAAGCGTCGGCACAGTTTCAACAACGGGCTATCGCCAGTAGAGTGTGAAAAGCAATATTTCGAACGGCTCAAAAGTGTCTAGAGAAGCCGGGGCGATTCATTGTGTTCCATCAGCCCCTGGGCAAAATTCAAAGTCCACCCATTTTAAGCAACGAGTATGATCGCCAAAAACAATTACAGGAATGTCGGTATAGATTTCTTCATTATTACAATACCCTACGATCAACTGTTTACCCTGATCGACAACAGGTACAGCGCCAGCTTCAAGATAATCTGACGATTTAACTTGAGCTGATTTTTTGTTGTTAACCTTGAACATGTCGTCAAAAGTGATGAAGCTCCACTCCCCACTAAACCTCATCCCATTGCTATCCAGCAGGCGTTTTTTTCCTGTGAGCAGTTGCTGCATCAGTGCCGTTTTCTGCTGCTGGCTATTAGCCAGCAGTTGTTCGGTGGTGCTGATAGCCTTATCCCAAGTGGAGAGGACGTGGGCTATTTTATTTTGCTCTGGGTAGGGTGGCACCGCGATTTTTAACTTTTTGAAATACGGCAACCCAATAGTCTTAATTGTTGATCCAACAGCTTGACGTTCAAATTCAGCCTTATTCAACTGAAGCCAGTTATACAAAAACCAACTATTTAATATTTCCTTGTTGTCGCACTTCCATGCAATAAAGTGTTGACTAACTGCCATAGGCACAGCCATTACACCACTTTTTCCTATACCTGCATCGCGAGATAAAACGACAGTCTCTGCTGGATGCAGCTCCGCTGAACTATTAGCTATTCCAGCTTCAGATATCTCATTATCAGTTTGATAAACATAGCCTTGGTCTAAGCGATAGCTATCTGCCAGAGAAATCCATTTAATGCCTCCATTCCAGTACTCCGGAAAAGATTTACTAGGCGTATGACCGCTACAACGAGTTGAAAATTTGTCTAATAGATCGTATTTCCATCCAGCCGGAAGACGGTTCTTAGCTAAACTACGCGCCATATCCCAACTCCTTCAGATACTTAGCCATCTCGGTTTCCAGCTCGGCCAGTTGGGTTTTCAGTTGTTCGCGCTCGGCCCGCACCGCTAGCAGATCGATCTCCTCTTCCTCCTCGAAGGTATCCACATAGCGTGGGATATTGAGGTTGTAGTCGTTCTCCTTGATCTCTTTAAGCGAGGCGAGATAGGCGTATTTATCGACATTGCCGCCGTTGCGGTAGGTGGCGACAATTTTGGCGATATTGTCCGCGCTTAACAGGTTCTGGTTTTTACCCGCCTTGAACTCGCGGCTGGCGTCGATAAACAGCACATTGTCATCCACCTTCTGCTTTTTAAAGATCAGAATGGCGGCGGGGATACCGGTGCCGTAGAAGAGCTTTTCCGGCAGGCCAATCACTGCATCAAGCAGGTTTTCATCGATCAGCTGCTGGCGGATCTTACCCTCAGAAGAGCCCCGGAATAGCACGCCGTGAGGCACCACGACCCCCATGCGGCCGCTCTTAGGCTTAAGGGTCTCAATCATATGGAGGATAAAGGCGTAATCCCCTTTGGTTTTGGGCGGCAGCCCTCGCTTGAAGCGACCAAACTTATCGTTCCCCGCCTCCTCATAACCCCATTTATCCAGCGAAAAGGGCGGGTTGGCGGTCACGATATCAAAGCGCAGCAGATCGCCGTTTTTATCGAGCAACTTGGGGTTGCGGATGGTGTCGCCCCACTCGATCTTGTGGTTGTCTTCCCCGTGCAGGAACATGTTCATCTTGGCCAGCGACCAGGTAGAGCCGATGGCCTCCTGCCCATAGAGGGCGTAGTGCTTCTCGCCATGATTTGCTACTACCTTGCGGCCGCACTTCATCAACAGCGACCCCGAGCCACAGGCCGGATCGCAGATGGTGTCGCCCGGCATCGGCTCCAGCAACTCGGCGATAAGATCGGAGACTTCGGGCGGGGTATAGAACTCCCCAGCCTTCTGGCCGCCGCTGGCGGCGAAGTTTTTGATGAGATACTCATAGGCGTTGCCGATCACATCCAGAGTGCCGACCCGGCTCGGCTTGAGGTTTAGCTCATCCTTGGCAAAGTCTTCCATCAGGTGGCGCAGTATGGTGTTCTTCTGCTTCTCTTCGCCGAGGCGGTCGGTGTTGAAGCTGATGTCCTGAAACACGCTCTTGCCCGCGTCTTTGAGCTTGGTGCCGTTGGCCTCTTCGATGGCGTGCAGCGCCTGATCGATCCGCTCACCGTTGCCAGGCTCGTGACGACGCTCATAAAGAGCGTAGAAACTGGCCTGTTTGGGCAGCACGAAACGCTCGTTTTTGAGCATCTCTTCAATGAGCTCCGGCTCATCGCCATATTCGGCCTTGTAGCCATCGTAGTGATCCTGCCAGACATCGGAGATGTATTTCAGGAACAGCATGGTGAGCACGAAATCTTTATAGGTATCGGCACTGATGGTGCCCCGGAAGGTATCGCAGGCAGACCAGAGGGCCTTGTTGATATCGTCCTGGTTTATCGAGGTAGTCATAAGTCACAATTCCTTGGGTATTTCTTGGAAAAATGGGCTGCTCAGCGAAACTATTTCGCAGGCTGATCGGATTGTTCGAGCAGGCTGGCAGCGATGGCCTGCATCATCTGCTCGCCGTTACGTTGCAGTTGTTGCATCAGGTTTCGTTCTTCACGCAGGCTGTGGACCAGCTTCATGATGGCGGCTTGTCTCTCAAGAGACGGGATGCCGATAGGGGCCTCCTCCAACACCTGACGGCGAATACTTTTTGCCGCGCTGCCTTCGGCGTGAAGCTCGAAGTAGCGCTGGCAAGGGGACTGATTGAGCTGCCAGGCCAGAAATTCGGGACTGAGCGCCTCGCTATGCAACCGCACCACATAGAAGTGAGGGGCGGCTACGGCGGACAATGGTGCAAGCCCGGTATCGACCAGCACGGCATAGTTAGTGCTGCCACGGGCCGCCACCAGGATATCGCCGGTTTGCAGCCAATCAGGCTCCTTCTTGCTGGTAGGCTCAGAACGAAGGCAGGCAGACCAGTCAACCCCCCCTTCTGGCGAGGCATCTCTCATCTGCACCACGGCCATGCTGCCGGAATCGATCTCCGGGATCTTGCCGCGATAGGGGTGCCCAGCACTGATGGTGGCAATTTGGTTCAGCTTCACAAAAAATCTCTTCATCGTTAATGATGCAGTTACAGTGTGTCGCATCTGACGCTACTGAGTCAATATTAACGCCAATTATTTTTGCATCAATTGGAATGATGCTTTTATGTGTGCCATTGACAAGAGGTAGACCCTGGCCAGCCTGAAAGATCCAACCGAGATCATTTTTGTAATTTAATTACAGATATTCACCGCACAAAATAAAAAGGCCCTGCTGTTGCAGGGCCTTTGAGTTTCCAACTTGAATGGTCGGTTTCCAACTTCAATGTCACGGTTTCCAACTTAAATGTCCGTGATCAGCACGCCGCTTAGTTGGCGTAGTCTTCGGTCGGTACGCAGGAGCAGAACAGGTTGCGATCGCCATAGACGTCGTCGATGCGGTTCACCGACGGCCACAGCTTGCTGGCGCGCACGGCGTCGGACGGGAAGACCGCCTCGGCGCGGGTGTAGGCGCGATTCCACTCTGCATCCATCACGTCATCCTGGGTATGCGGGGCATGGACCAGGGGGTTGTCGGTCAGGCTCCAGTGGCCGTCCTGCACCTTGGCGATCTCGGCGCGGATGGCGGTCATGGCTTCCACGAAGCGATCCAGCTCGCGCTTGGATTCGGATTCGGTCGGCTCGACCATCAGGGTGCCCGCCACCGGGAAGCTCATGGTCGGCGCGTGGAAACCGTAGTCCATCAGGCGCTTGGCCACGTCCATCTCGCTGATGCCGGAGGCTTCTTTGAGCGGGCGGATGTCCAGGATGCACTCGTGGGCCACCCGGCCATTGCGCCCGGTGTAGAGCACCGGGAAGGACTCGCCGAGCTTCTTGGCCAGGTAGTTGGCGTTGAGGATGGCGACCTGGGTGGATTTCTTCAGCCCCTCGTCCCCCAGCATGGCGATGTACATCCAGCTGATGGGCAGGATGCTGGCCGAGCCAAACGGAGCGGCCGACACGGCGCCATTGTCACGGCTCTCCTTGTCGGTCTTGACCACGGCGTGACCGGCCACGAAGGGTGCCAGGTGCTGTTTCACGCCGATGGGGCCCATGCCCGGACCGCCACCGCCGTGGGGGATGGCGAAGGTCTTGTGCAGGTTGAGGTGGGAGACGTCCGCCCCGATGAAGCCCGGTGCCGTCAGGCCCACCTGCGCGTTCATGTTGGCGCCATCCAGGTACACCTGACCGCCATACAGGTGCACGATGTCGCACACCTCCTTGATGGTCTCTTCGTACACCCCGTGGGTGGAGGGGTAGGTCACCATCAGGCAGGAGAGCTGATCTCCCACCTCGGCGGCCTTGGCACGCAGGTCGTCCAGATCCACGTTGCCGGCCTTGTCGCAGGCGGTGACGATCACCTTGAGGCCCGCCATCTGGGCGGAGGCCGGGTTGGTGCCGTGGGCGGACGCCGGGATGAGGCAGACATCGCGATGCCCCTCGCCGCGGGACTCGTGGTACTTCTTGATGGCGAGCAGACCCGCGTATTCGCCCTGGGCGCCGGAGTTGGGCTGCATGCAGACCGCGTCGTAACCGGTCACCTTCACCAGCCAGTCTTCCAGATCCGCCAGCAGCAGCTGGTAGCCCTGGGTCTGCTTGAGCGGCGCGAAGGGGTGCAGCTTGCCGAACTCGGGCCAGGTCACCGGGATCATCTCGGCGGTGGCATTGAGCTTCATGGTGCAGGAGCCGAGCGAGATCATGGCGTAGTTCAGCGCCAGATCTTTCGCTTCGAGACGGTGGATGTAGCGCAGCATCTCGGTCTCGGAGTGGTACTTGTTGAACACCTCGTGGGTCAGCACGGCGTCGGTGCGCAGCAGATCCTGCGGGATGCCGTGATGGCCCTGGGCCGCCTTGTCCAGCACTTCCAGATCCAGGCCGTGGCCCGCCCCCAGGAACAGCTCGAACAGCTCGGCCACGTCACCGCGGGTGGTGGTCTCAGACAGAGAAACGCCCACGGCGCCGTCCAGATCCGCGCGCAGGTTGATGCCGAGCCCTTCGGCCTTGGCGATCAGGGCAGCCTTGTCGCCTGCCAGTACAGTGAGCGTATCGAACCAGCTGTCGTGCTTGAGGGCCACGCCCTTGGCTTTCAGACCCAGCGCCAGGATGGTGGTCAGGCGATGGACGCGGGAGGCGATGGTTTTGAGCCCCACCGGGCCGTGGTAGACGGCGTAGAAGCTCGCCATGTTGGCCAGCAGCACCTGGGCGGTACAGATGTTGGAGTTGGCCTTCTCGCGGCGGATGTGCTGCTCGCGGGTCTGCATGGCCATGCGCAGGGCGGCCTTGCCACGGGCATCCTTGGAGACGCCGATGATGCGGCCCGGCATGGAGCGCTTGTAGGCGTCGCGGGTGGCGAAGAAGGCGGCGTGGGGGCCACCGTAGCCCATGGGCACGCCGAAGCGCTGGGCACTGCCGAACACCACGTCTGCACCCAGTTCACCCGGGGATTTGAGCAGCAGCAGGGAGAGCATATCGGTCCCGACGCAGGCCAGCCCCTTCTGGGCCTGGACCGCCGCGATCAACGCGCGCAGATCGGTCACGTTGCCGGTGGTGCCCGGGTACTGGAACATGGCACCGAACACCTCTTCGCTCACCGCATCGCTCGCGGGGCCCACAGCCACGTCGAACCCGAAGTGCACCGCGCGCTCCTTGACCACGTCGATCACCTGGGGGTGCACGTCGTCGGCCACGAAGAAGGTATTGGACTTGGATTTCGCCATGCGCTTGGCCAGCGCCATGGCTTCGGCAGCGGCGGTGGCTTCATCCAGCAGGGAGGCACTGGCCAGATCCATGCCGGTGAGATCCAGGGTCAGCTGCTGGAAGTTGAGCAGGGCTTCGAGACGGCCCTGGGCCAGCTCGGGCTGATAGGGGGTGTAGGCGGTGTACCAGCCCGGGTTTTCCAGCACGTTGCGCAGGATGACGTGGGGCACGTGGGTGTCGTGATACCCCATGCCGATGTAGCTCTTGGCGATCTGGTTCTTGGCGGCATAGCCCTTGAGCTTGGCCAGGGCTTCCACTTCTGTCATGGGGGCGCCGATGCCGAGCGGCCCCGGGCGGCGGATGGCGGCGGGGACCGTCTGCTCAATCAGATCCTCCAGGCTCTCGGCGCCCACGGTGGCGAGCAGGGCCCGCAGTTCTTCCTCACCCGGGCCGATGTGACGGCGGATGAAATCGGTTTTTTGCTCGAGTTCAAACAGTGACTGGGTCATTTCCCTATTTCCTGGTAATTAAGTCCTGGTATGACGTTCTGATAACCAAGACCTGATGTTCCTGTAGCCGGCTGATACCGGCTCCACTCGTGTTCTGTGTCCGCCGCGGGCAGACGGGGGATGCGGCAGAGGCATCCCGCAGGCGCAAAGGCTGCGCCCTTCCTGCGACCTCCATGGCCGCAGGATGGCAGGCATACAAGAGGGCCCTGCTGTGTTGGCAGGGCCCGGGGGCATTACTCTTCGTCCACCACGTTCTGGTAGCCGTCGGCATCCAGCAGGTTGGCGAGCTCACCCGCGTCGTCCAGCTTGATGCGGAACAGCCAGCCAGCGCCGTACGGATCGGAGTTGACCAGCTCGGGGCTGCCTTCCAGCTCTTCGTTGACGGCCAGGATCTCGCCACTCACCGGGCTGTAGATGTCGGAGGCGGCCTTGACGGACTCGGCCACGGCGCAGTCTTCACCGGCGCTCACCTGCTTGCCCACTTCCGGCAGATCGACGAACACCATGTCACCCAGCAGATCCTGGGCGTGCTCGGTGATACCGACCACGGCTTCGCCGTTGGCTTCAACACGGACCCACTCGTGGGAGGTGGCATATTTCAGTTCGCTCGGGATATGGCTCATTTGTGCTTCCTTTATGCTCTTGGATCGCTTCAACAAAAACGGTTCGGCGAAGGGAACTCCCTTCGCCGCAATGAATGATTACACCAATGGCTGGCCGTTGCGCACGAACGCCGGCTTGGTGACTTTGACAGTGACCAGCTTCTTGCGGATCTCGACCTGGGCCTGCTCGCCGATGTCGCGGGGCACCCGCGCCAGGGCGATGCTGTAGCCCAGGGTCGGCGAGAAGGAACCCGAGGTGATCACCCCCTCGCGCACTTCGCCGCTCTCGCTGGTGAAGGTGACCGGCATGCCGGCACGCAGCACGCCCTTCTCTTCCATCACCAGACCCACCAGCTTGGGCTGGTTGCCGGCGGCCTTCTGGGCCTCCAGCACGGCGCGGCCGATGAAAGCGCGATCGCTAGGCTCCCAGGCGATGGTCCAGGCCATGTTGGCGGCAAGCGGGCTGATGCTCTCGTCCATGTCCTGGCCGTAGAGGTTCATGCCCGCTTCGAGGCGCAGGGTGTCGCGGGCGCCCAGGCCGCAGGGGGCCACGCCGCTGTCCAGCAGCGCCTGCCACAGATCGCACGCCTGCTCTTGCGGCACCACGATCTCGTAGCCATCTTCACCGGTGTAGCCGGTGGTGGCGATGAAGAGCTCGCCAGCCTGCACACCGAAGAAGGGCTTCATGCCTTCCACTGCGGCATTTTGCTCGGCGCTGAACACCTTGGCCGCCTTGGCCTTCGCATTCGGCCCCTGCACCGCGATCATGGCGAGCTCGGGGCGCTCGGTCACGTCCACGCCGAAGTCCTGGGCGTGGTGACGGATCCAGGCCAGATCCTTCTCGCGGGTGGCGGAGTTCACCACCAGGCGGTAGAAGGTATCGGTCAGGTAATAGGTGATGAGGTCATCGATGACGCCGCCTTCCGGGGTCAGCATACCGCTGTAGAGGGCCTTGCCGGAGACGGTGAGTTTGGCCACGTCGTTGGCCAGCAGGTGTTGCAGGAAGGCTTTGACCCGATCGCCGGTCAAATCGACGATGGTCATGTGGGAGACATCGAACATGCCTGCATCGGTGCGCACCGCGTGGTGCTCTTCCAGCTGGGAGCCGTAGTTGATGGGCATCTCCCAACCGTGGAAGTCCACCATCTTGGCACCCGCTTCCAGGTGTTTGGGATGCAATACAGTAGTCTGGATCATCGCTGTGTTTCCTTAAGCGTTCGCGACAACACTCGCAATCCGCCCCGGCTCGTCGGGAAAAACGGACCACAAGCTCTGTGCTCGTTCCCGCCCGGGCGGGCAGGAGTGATTCCTTGAACGGTGCGGATTATATGACAAGCGCGCCGTGGCGCCGCTCAAAAAAAACTAATCCTCACCCGATACACTGACACCAGACACTAAGGCAAAAACAGTGATAAAAACAGTGCAAACCGCACATCGACAAGATTTAATGTTGATTTTAACCGCTTCGTCACAATTTACAGAAAAACGTTTCGCTGATTGCCAACATTAAAGGCTGACACCCCGCAGGGGCATACAGCCTTGTCAGATTAGTTTTCTTGTTAAAATACCGGAGTAATATTAGATTTTTTCACCCTTGGCCAGGGCGGGGAGCTCCCCTTCCAGCCCCATGGCCGCCCGGACCACGCCCTGTTTGAGGGGACCCAGCCCGTCGACGGCACAGAGCCCCACCCCGCGCACCAGTTTCTTGAGGGGGTTGCTGCCTGCAAACAGCCGCTTGAGCCCTTCCATCGCCGCCAGCATGCGGGCGGCCTCGCTCTTGCGCCAGCGCTCGTAACCCCGCAGGTTGGCGAGCAGACCGATGTCCGCCCCCATGCCGTGGTGCCTGAGGATCTGCTCCGCCAGGGCCGCCGCATCCAGCAACCCCAGATTGACCCCCTGCCCCGCCAGCGGGTGTATGGTGTGGGCCGCATCCCCCACCAGCACCAGACGCTCGCGGGCAAAGTCACGGGCGTAGCGGGCGGTAAGCGGGATGGCGCTGCGGGCCCCCTCCACCTTGCACAGCCCGAGCCTGGCGTCGAAGGCGGCAGTGAGCTGGCGATTGAAGGAGTCGTCATCGCAGGCGCACAGCGCCTCGGCCCGGGCGGCGGGCACCGACCAGACGATGGAGCAGAGATCGGGCTGCCACAGGGGCAGGAAGGCGAGCGGCCCCTGGGGGGTGAAGATCTGGCGGGCGACCGCCTCGTGGGGCTCGGCACAGCGCACCGTCGCCACCAGGGCGTGGTGGCCGTAGTCCCAGCTGGTCAGCGGGATATCGGCCTGACGGCGCACCCAGGAGTGGGCACCATCGGCGGCCACTACCAGTCTGGCCGAGATGGCCTGGCCATCCTCGAGCAAGAGGAGGGATCCCGCTGGACCGCTCTGCAGGCTCTTGGCCCGGGCCGGCGTCAGTATCTGGATATTGCTGGCCCCTTCGATGGCCTCCAGCAGCGCCAGCTGGATGACCCGATTCTCGACGATGTGGCCGAGCGCCGGCTGACGCAGGGTGGCGGCGTCGAACGCGATCTGGCCAAAGCTGTCCTGCTCCCACACCGCCATCTTCTCGTAGGGCTGCAGGCGGCGTGCCTCGATCCCGGCCCAGGCGCCGACCCCCTGCAGGATGCGCTGGCTGGCCAGACTCAGGGCGCTGACCCTGTTGTCCGGCGCCTCGCCCAGCAAGGGCTCCGGCAGCTGCCCCTCCACGATGGCCACCTTGAGCGCACGGTTCTTGAGCGCTGCGGCCAGCCCCAGGCCCACCATGCCCCCGCCAACGATCACCACATCTACTTCTTGCATCTGCATTCTCTTATGTCCTTTCGTGGCTGATCCCCGGGATCAGCGGAGCCACGCCCGCGGGCGCGCCTCTTCGATATGTCGTGTCCACCGGGCCAGGCGGCGCCTCATGGCCGGCACAGGTCGGTGACGAACCCCAGGGTGCGGGAAGCCAGCGGCGCCTTGAGCCAGGGCAGTCGTCCCATCAGGGAGAGCGCCAGGTTGCGCCCCGCCACCAGGGGAGCGTGGCCGTTGGAGAAGAGCTGGGCCAAGGAGGAGGTGAGCCAGACGGTCTGGGCTTGATCCTCCCGGCGCGATTGCCAGTAACCGTTCAGCACCTCGAAGCTGCCGATGTCCTCCCCCGCCAGGAGCGCCTGGCCAACGGCACGGGTGAGCAGGTCAAGGTCGCGCATGCCGAGGTTGAAGCCCTGACCGGCGATGGGGTGCAACAGGTGAGCCGCATTGCCCACCAGCACGGTGCGCTGGGCCAGGGGATAATCGGCCACCGTCAGCACCAGCGGATAGAGGTGGCGCACGCCGGTGCGTTCGAAACGCCCGAGGCGCCAGCCAAAGGCCTCCTGCAGGCGGGCGAGAAACGCCGCGTCATCCAGCGCCATCAGGGCCTGTGCCTCGTCCCGCGCCAGGCTCCAGACCAGGGAGGAGAGCCCCTCCTGCATCGGCAGCAGGGCGAGCGGCCCCCCTTCGGTGAAGCGCTCGAAGGCCCGCCCGGCGGGATCCTGGGCGGTCTTCACGGTGGCGATGATGGCATTCTGGCCATAGTCGTGGCGACTGACCGGCATCTTGAAGTGCTGGCGCACGAAGGAGTTGCCCCCATCCGCCGCCACCAGCAGCCGGGTCCGATAGCGCTCGTTCGTGGCGAGGGTCAGGGTCACCCCTTCTTCGTCGGGGTCAATCTGTGCGAGCTGGGCCGGGCAGCACACCCGGATCTGCGGGGTGGCGGCAAGCGCCCGCTGCAACTCGATGCCGGCGGCAGAGAGTTCGATCACCTGGCCGAGCGCCGGCAAGCCGTATTCCGCCGCCGACAGCCTGGCCTGGCCGCAGTGGCCCCGATCCGAGACGTGAATGTCGGTGATGGGGGCGCAATGGGGGGCGAAACGGGACCAGATGCCGTGGCGAGTCAAGGCCTCGCAGGTGCCCGCCGAGAGGGCGATGGCGCGCGCGTCGAAGCCGGGATGGGCATTGAGCTCGGGGGCGCTCGCCTCCAGCAGCAGGATCTGCAGGGGGGCACCATCCGGTCCCCGGAGGGCGGCGAGGGAGAGGGCCAGCACGGCGCCGCTCATACCGCCGCCGACGATAGTCACGTCGACGTGAGCCAGATCAGATTGAGACATGAGAAGAGGGCATAGGCAAAAAACGTGGGCCAATCGTATCACAAAGCCGGCAGGCGGGATGCGAAGCCACGGGCAAAAAAGCGATCTGGCGCCGCGCACCGGCGTGCCGTCCCAACCGGTTTCCCCCCACCAGCGACAAGAAAAGAGCGCCATGGGGCGCTCTCTTTCTCATGTACCGGGTTGGCCGGATGCTCAATGCAGGGTCGGCGGGGTGCTCGGTGCGTCCGGGCGCTTGCCAAACTCCTCGAACGCCATCATGACCCCGAGGCGTACATGTTCGTAGAGCACCAGGAAGGAGGCTTCGTTCTCGTCGTCCTCCTGATCGAACTCCGCAGAGACCTGGGTGATGCTGGCGATGTCCTGGATCATCTCCTGCAGCTCTTCGGATGCCTTGGAGAGCTCCTGTTGCACCACGCCAAAACCGGCGAGGAAGGCCTGGGACCAGTCCACCAGGGCATCGATGCGCTCGTCGAGGGGCGTTTCGTCATTCGGCAGCAGCAACTCGACCCCTTTTTGCGCCATCAGGCTCTCGATGACCTCCTGATAGAGTTCGGTCATCACCTGGCGCACCGGGGCCGGCAAGCCGAAGCCGTCGTTGACCAGATCGTTGAAATGGGGCAACCAGCTCTTGTCGTCCAGTGCCACGCCACCGCACACCAGGCCGCAGATCACGCCATGGGCCTCGACAGCCGTCGCCATCAGCTCGTGCTGCTCCATCAGGTCGGCCACGGCCGCGTATTTCAGGGGGTTCGTTTTGCTCATCGGGGATCCGCTCAAAGTTCAGGCAAATATGCAGAATTTATGGCCCGGATCCTAGCATTCTCCCCTCTCCAGAGCCAGCAAGGCCTTGAAAGTTCTGCATCTGCGCTATATAGTCCCGCCCAGTTGTCCACGTGGATAAAGGCGGAAATCAGCCCCGCCGTATTGAGGAAGGCATGAGCATAGAGGCCGTAGAAATCGTCATTTTGGGACGTCCCTACAAGGTGTCCTGTCCCCTGGGACAACAGGATGCCCTGCGCCAGGCCGCCGACCAGCTGACCGACAAGCTCATCGAGCTTCGTCAACGTTCCAAGGTCTCCAGCAACGAACAGCTGGCAGTCATGGCAGCGCTCAATTTCTGTCACGAGCTCTGCCTTGAAAAAGAGAAAAACCACCAATACTCTGAGACCATGGACAAGCGGATCAAGATGCTGCA
The DNA here is from genome assembly GCF_019048365.1 of Aeromonas sp. FDAARGOS 1415. NCBI lineage: Bacteria > Pseudomonadati > Pseudomonadota > Gammaproteobacteria > Aeromonadales > Aeromonadaceae > Aeromonas > Aeromonas sp. FDAARGOS 1415. The sequence continues at coordinate 3,939,886 of NZ_CP077363.1, forward strand.
ACGCACCATAGAGGCAGCCTTGATCGAGCACGGTCAATACGGTGAATCCAGCGAGGAGGGGCAACAGCCCTAATCGCACCGAGTTTTGAAATTCCCTGGAGTGTTTGTCAGCCGGTTCAAGTCCCCGAGCCGATATTCATACCAAACAGGGGGTCTGCCTTCTGGCTATTGAGCATGCTCGGCCCGACCGAGAAGCCTGCGGCCAGATTAGATCTCCGCCTTGAACCGACGGTTCAAGGGCCCAAACCGGCAACGGCATCTCCGGGGTACCTACCCAAAAAGCCCGTCATCACGACGGGCTTTTTCTTTGTCTGCGTTCCCCCCTCCCCTCTTTACCCTGTGCGCTTATCGGTGTCCTCCTGTTCCACCGCGACCTGGGGGAAATAAAAAAACCCGCCACAGGGGCGGGTTTGCGCAGGGTACGGCCCATCAGACCGCCATCTGCTCCCGGGGGGAGCCGTGGTGGCGTAGCCAGACAAAGCTCAGCGCCACGATCAGCACCATCACGGCCATGATGGCGCCCAGGGTCACCTGCCCCGTCATCGGGAAGCTGGCCGCCAGCAGGGTGACCACCCCGGCCCCCAGGTTCTGCATGCCACCGAGAATGGCGCCGGCGGTGCCCGCCTGGCCGGGGAAGGGCTCGATGGCGCAGGAGGTGGCGGTCGGATAAAGGATGCCGCTGCCGATGAAGTAGACCGCAGCCCCGCCCACCAGGGAGGCGGCGCTCACGACCCCGAACAGGCCGGACAACAGGATGATGAGCGCCCCCAGCGCCAGGAAGGCGATGCCAAGGCGCATCAGCTTGCCCTGGCTCAGGCGATAGCTCAGCCTGGCGGAGAGCCAGGCCCCGAACAGATAACCCGGCAGCGGCAGCACGAACAGCACGCTCACGGTACGGGCGCTCAGCCTCAGCACATCCCCCAGCAACACCCCGGCCGCCGCCTCGAAGACCGCGAGCCCCGCAAAGGTGGCCATCAGGCAGAGCAGATTGCCCTGAAAGCGCGGGTTGCCGAGCACGTGACGATAGGCCGCGCCGACGCGCAGCGGCTGCTGCCGGGCCGCCTCAGGCAAGGTCTCGCCAAACCAGGCCAGCAGGGCCAGGGTGGTCAGGGCGCCGAAGCCGAACAGGAACCAGTAGCCGGCGCGCCAGTTGAACAGCTCGGTCAGCCAGCCCCCCAGCACAGGGGCCAGCAGGGGCGAGAAGATGACCCCCATGCTCACCAGGCTGTTGGCGCGGTTGAGCTCGGCGCCGCTGTAGCGATCCCGCATCACGGTCCGGCTCATGGCGCCCCCGGCGCCGGTGCCCAGCCCCTGGATGAAGCTGCCGGCAAGCAGGGCGGCAAAGTGCGGGATGAGCTGAATGGTCAGGGTCCCCACCAGAAATACCATCATGCCGATGAGCAGCACGGGTCGACGGCCGATGCGATCGGACAGAGGGCCGTAGACGAACTGGGAGAGGCCATAGGGGATCAGGTAGCAGGCCATCACCGCCTGCAGCTGGCCGGAGGCCACGTGAAAGTCCCCCGCCATCATGGGAATGGAGGGCACATAGAGGGTCTGGGTCATCTGACCCACGGCGACCATCAGGATGGTCAGGAAAAACAGGGGATAGAAACTGTGCCGATACATAGCTGTCGTCCGAAAAAATCAATAAGCCGCCACCCTCCGGGCTGGGATCTGCAGGAGGAGTCAGGCAAGGGTCGGTGAAGAAATGAAACAAGGCGGAGGACCCGCACCCGCCAGGAGCAGGACGCTCTTTGGCTTGCGACAATCTTAGTGATTCATGTCACAAAAAACGAACTAATCTTTATAATCTGCTTTCCCAAGTTTTTCTAATGTCACGAGTCTGAGTCCCCGTCAGCCGGTCGTTCACAGGGTCGTGATCGGTATTCCGACACCCTTAGCCCACCTCCCCATCAGCCCTTAGCCGCCACGTCTGGCCTGTTTGCCCGCCAGAACTCCGTCAATGAACCACCCGCCACCACACCATCCTCGGTGAGAGGCTCAGGAACACAAGGGCGCAAGGCGGGCAATGGGGAAAGAGATGCAAGGAAGGAGGGATAGAGGAGAAAAAGAGATGGCCCGTCACGGGCCATCCTCTTGCGTCAGCGGGTCACCATCTGCTGTGCCCGCTTGACCTGATCCTCGGGGGTCTCGTTGCGCGGCGGTATGGTGATCCCCTTCTGGCAAGCCGGCTTGGCCTCCATCCGTGCCATCCAGGCCTGCAGGTGCACCAGCCCCTCGATGGAGATACCGCTCCAGTCATGAATGCGCACCCAGGGCCAGGTGGCGATGTCGGCGATGCTGTACTCGTCGGCCAGGTACTCATGATTCGCCAGGTGGCCGTCGAGCACCTCGAAGAGGCGGCGCCCCTCCTTCTGGTAACGCTCGATGGCGGCCGGGATCTTCTCGGGGAAGTAGCGATAGAAGACGTTGGCCTGCCCCATCATGGGACCGACACCGCCCATCTGGAACATCAGCCACTGGATGGCCTGGGAGCGGCGCTTGGGATCCTGGGGCAGCAACTTGCCGGTCTTCTCCGCCAGATAGAGAAGGATGGCGCCGGACTCGAACACAGCGAAGTCCCCGTTGTCCCGATCGACGATGGCCGGGATGCGGCCATTGGGGTTGATGGCCAGGAACTCGGGCTGCTTCTGCTCCATGGTCGAGAAGTCGAGGGGGATCACCCGGTAGGGCAGCCCCATCTCTTCGAGGGCGATCGAGATCTTGAAGCCATTGGGAGTGGCGGCGGTATACAGATCAATCATCTTGAACTCCTTGAATGTTCTAACATGAGTATCAGGCTTGGGCGCTGGGACGTGAACTCACCCTGTCGTGCCAGGCCTGCAAATGACGCTGTTCGGGGGCGATGCGAATATCGACGACCTTGCCAAAGTCGATGGAGCACAGGGCCAGGATGTCGGCGATGGTGAAGCGCTCCCCCGCCACATAGGGCTGCTCGGCCAGCCTGGCATCGAGCTTGGCAAACCAGGCCAGGGCCTGCTGCTTGCACTCTTCACCCCACTCGGGGAAGACGGTCTCCCTGTCCTTGTAAAAACCTGTGATATGGCGAAACGCCATGCCCGTCGGCAACCAGAGGTTGAACTCGATGAAGCGGCTCCACATCTCGACGGTGGCGCGCTCCAGTGCCGTGCGGCCAAACAGGTTGGGCTCGGGATGCAGTTCTTCGAAATAACGGCAGATGGCCAGGGTCTCGCTGAGATAGGTGCCGTCATCGAGCTCGAGCACAGGTATGCGCCCCGCCGGGTTCTTGGCCAGAAACTCGGGCGCGAGGTTCTCCCCCGCGCCCAGATCGACCTGTTGATAGGCCATCTCGATCCCCTTCTCCGCCAGAAACATCCTGACCCGGCGGGCGTTGGGGGCCCGTTTCAATTCATAAATCTTCATCTCACCTCCTGTGGCGACGCAGACACGAACCATTGTCGTCTGGCGTGCAGGCGCCATGGCTCGCGGCGCATATCGGTCTGTTGGAACATGTTATACCGGCCTACCGGTGTAACATATTTCCTTGTTCCTTATGACAAATATTGCGCCGCTTGAACACTCTGCATCAGGGGAGATGGGTCGCTAGCTGCACAGCACCATGGGTTGACGCTGACGCAGCAGGATGAGGCGGGAGAGCAGCGGGAAGTAGGATCCCAGCTTGCTCTGCAATACCAGGCTGCAGGCGGGGTCCGTCAGCTCCCCCTCGTCCAGCACGATGCCGTTGGAGACGAAATAGAAATGTGGATCCCTGACGTCCGGCCCCTGGCGAGGCCGATCAAATTGCCGTTGCACCAGAAGCGGCAACACCGGCAGCCCCAGGGTGTCACCGCTGGTGCTCCAGACGGGGGCCGGCCATGCCCCATCATCTTCTTCCAGCAGCAAGACGGCCGCCTCTTCCTTCGACGGTTGCCACTGCTCCGGCTCCGTCACCCTGACCTCGCGGAAGTAATCCCCTGACCCGTTGGCACGACGCAAGGCGGCCAACACGTCCAATGTTGTCGTCGCCGACGGTTTTTGACTGGCTAATGACAGATTCATGGTTCATGTCCCTATGCTAACCACAGCCTGTTATCCAGCTGTCGCGATAAGATTAGACGAAGATGAGCCTTTATTGGAGCCGTCAGATCTATCAGTCCGGGATATGTACGTGCCAGGCTATAATGGTTGCCATTCCCCGGAATACTGGTAAGATACCGCGTCCTTTTATCCCCCGTTCTTTAACATCCAGTGGTGAACCTATGCATCCGATGCTGAATATCGCCGTGCGCGCTGCGCGCAACGCCGGTCAAGTTGTAGTAAAAGCCTTCTCTCAACCCGAGAACATCGAGGTTATCCAGAAGGGCAGCAATGACTTCGTGACCAACGTTGACCGTGACGCCGAAGCGGCCATCATTCATACCATCAAGAAATCTTACCCGGAACACAGCATCGTGGCTGAAGAGTCTGGTGAGATCGCCGGTACCAATCCGGATTACCAATGGATCATCGACCCACTGGATGGCACGACCAACCTGGTCAAGGGCATTCCGCACTTTGCCGTCTCCATCGCCCTGCGCGTCAAGGGCAAGACCGAACAAGCCGTCATCTACGATCCCATCCGCGATGAGCTGTTCACCGCCACCCGTGGCAGCGGCGCCCAGCTGAACGGCTACCGTATCCGTGTCGGCAAGGCCAAAGAACTGTCCGGCACCATCCTGGCTACCGGTTTCCCGTTCAAGCAGAAGCACCACATCGAGTCTTACCTGAAGATGTTCCAGAGCATGTTCATCGAATGTGCCGACATCCGCCGTGCCGGCTCTGCCGCCCTGGATCTGGCCTATGTGGCCGCCGGTCGCATCGACGGTTTCTGGGAAATCGGCCTGAAGCCCTGGGACACCGCAGCCGGTGAGCTGCTGGCCAAGGAAGCCGGCGCCATCGTCACCGACTTCGTCGGTGGTCACAACTACGAGAACTCCGGCAACATCGTCGTGGCCAATCCCCGCGTCCTGAAAGAGATGCTCGGCAAGATCCGCGAAGATCTGCCGGAATCCCTGGCCAAGTAAGCGCGTATCCCTGAAAAAAATGCCAGTCGGCCCCGCCGACTGGCATTTTTTATGGCTGGATTTCATGGCGGCATGAGAAAAGAGGCCGCACTCACCACGGCCACCCGGTCAGATGGTGCCGTTACGGCCCATGTTGATCACCACCCGCCGGTTCTTGGCACGCCCCGCATCCGTCTCATTGGAGGCCACGTGCTGTTTCTCGCCATGGCCTTCCACCGAGATCTTGCCCTCCTCGATGCCAAGATCCACAAACACCTGCTTGATGGCATCGGCCCGCTTCTCGGAGAGCTTCTGGTTTGGCCAGCGGCCGCCATAGCTGTCGCTGTAAGCGTCGATCACCACCACATCGATGCTCTTGTCCGCCTTCACATAGTCACCGATCATCGCCAGTCGCCGCTTGGAGGCCGGTGACAACTGATCGCTGTTCTTGTCGTAGGAGAGCACGCTGAAGGCGATGTCGTTGAAGCTGTAGGGCAAGAGGCCGCTCAGACAGTCCATGAAAGCCTGGTACTTGACCCTGAAGTTGACCGAGGAGAGGGAGACCCGGACCGGCCTGTCCTGACGATACCAGTCACGATACTGGAAGGTCGGCATGCGCCCCCCTTCCAGTTCGTCCAGCATGGTCCAGGCGGTCTGGCCCGCGACCAGGCCGTCGAACTGCTGGTAAAACTGCAGCTGGCTTATCTGCCGCCCCGCGACACCGGGGCGCCAGCTGGGAGGCATGATCCCGAGGCTCACTGTCTGGGTGCGCGCCTGGGGGCGCTGTCCTTTCAGCTCGAAATCCAGATTGATCTTGCGACCCGCCCGGCTGACGAAGGCCCCCGTGCCCCAGCGGGGAATGGGATGCTCCAGCCTGCACTCCACCTGGGTATCCGAAGTCAGGCGCCAGACGGATTGATCCAGGCCGGCGCCGAATTCGGTCACTCCCGCCTGCAACTGCATACTCACTGATATGCTGACCAACCCCAACACCCAAGCATTCAACGGCTTGCCCTCCACGATATCTCGAATTACCTATCGGCCGTGGCGGGGCAAGCTTTAGGGCAAAACGCTCAGTGGGGGGAAGAATGCGCCATCAGTTTGAAGCTGGCGAGACGCCCCGCCAGCTCTCGGGCCAGTTGGTCCAGCTCGGCACTGTGCTGCTGCAGGGTTTCAGAATGCTGGCGATGCGCCTCGTACACTTCGCGGATGGTCAACACGTTGTGCTGGATATCGTCAGTCACGTAGCGCTGTTCCTCGGTCGCGGTGGCCACCTGGGCGGTCATGTCACTCACCTTGCGCACCTCGTTGACGATGTCGGTCAACTCATTCCCCGCCCTTTTGGCCTCCGTCACGCTGAGGCCTGCCTGCTCCGTGCCCATGTGCATGGCCGTGACCGCCTGATCAGCCCCCTGGCGCAGGCGACCCAGCATCTGCTCTATCTCATCCGCCGCCTGCTGGGTGCGCCCGGCGAGCGCCCTCACCTCTTCGGCCACCACCGCAAAGCCGCGCCCGGACTCCCCGGCGCGGGCCGCCTCGATGGCCGCATTGAGGGCCAGCAGATTGGTCCTGTCGGAAATCTGCTTGATGAGGCTCAAGGCCTCCCCCACCGACTCGGTGTCACGGTGCAGGCTGTCCACCAGCTGCCGGGTGTCGGCCAGAGTGCCCGCCACCTGCTGGATGGCGTCTATGGTCTGATCCACCTCCTTGTCACCCTGCCGGGCCCGGCCGATGGCCTGCTGGGTCGCCTGGGAGGTCTGGGTGGCGTTGCGGGCAATCTCGGCCACCGTCGAGGCCATCTCGGTGGCGGCGGTCGCCACCAGATCCACCTGCCCGAATCCCTTGGCCACGCCGGCATTCACCTCGGCAATGACGCTGGCCGAGGTGGCGGCGCTGTGCATCAGCACGTCGCAGGAGCGGCGCACCGCCAGCAACAGACTCTCCAGATGGGCAAGGAAGCGGTTCAAGTCCTGTGCCAGCGCCCCCAGCTCGTCCCCCGAGCGCCAGTTCACCCGCACGGTCAGGTCGTTCTCCTGCACCAGCTTCTTGAAGGTCTGGTGCAGGGCCATGAAGCCCAGATGAAGATCCCGCACCACCCGCCAGCTGACGAAGGTGGTCAGGGCGATGCACAGAAGCACGCCGAGCGTCCCCCACCAGAATGCGCCCGCGCTCCTGGCCCGCATCTGCTCGACCCGATCGAGCAGCTGCCGATAGAGGCTGTCTTCTATCTCTTTGAGCAGGCCTATCTTGTCGGTGCTCAGGGCAAACCAGGCTTCAGCATCGATCCCGAATCCGCCGCTGGTCGCCTTCTCCAGGGCCAGCTTCTCCATCTGTGCCACCCTGGCCACCACCGGGGAAGCCAGGCTGTCGCTCAGCAACTGACGCTGGGAGGGGCTCGCCACCGCCTGGAAACGCTCGAGGTAGGTGTTCTGGGCGGACAGGAGAGAGATGAACTGCTGCAACAGTGCCGGCGTGAAGCTGTCGCGCCCGAACACGTTGCTCAGGGTTGCCCGCTCCAGCCCCATGCGCTCCTTGCTCTGCAAGAAGGCGGCATAGGCATTGGTCTGCAGCGCTATGGTGGCGTCGTGGCTATCGACACTGATCTGATCCACCACGGCCAGCAACCGGGTCACCAGGCGGGTATAGAAGCCGACCTGATCCGCCACCTCGACCCCCAGGGCACTGACCCGCTCACGCATGGCAGTCAGCCCCGCCAACCCCTGTTGCACCTCGGTCAGGGCCAGCAGGGCCGGATCCTGCTGGAAGCGTTGCAGCAGGGTGTCGACCACCTTGCGCTGGGTCGGCAGGGCATCGCGGAACTTGTTGCCGCCGGAGCCCAGGAAGCCGGCCGACATGCCGCGCTCCTTTTGCAGCTCATGGGCCAGCTGCGCCGCCTCCTTCACCACGGCCAGCGCGGCCAGCGCCTCGCTCATCTCCTGTTCGACCTGGTAGCGTTCATAGACGTACCGACCAGAAAAGAACAGCAGGGCCAACAGTGGCAAACAGACTACCAGCAGCATCTTGTGTGCCAATCCCAGCTTTTTCATCGCCTCTCCCTCCATGGTTGAAGTCGCCAATTATAGGCGCAAGTGCTTCAAATAGAACCGAACACCCTCCCATATCGGCGGATGAGGGACAAGGGCCTGCTTTTTTGCCATAATGCCGCCTCCTTTCACGCCGACCGAGATACCATGACCGACGCCGTTCACACCCTCAAGGGCCGCTTTCGTGGCTTTTACCCCGTCGTCATCGATGTTGAAACCGCCGGATTCAATGCCAAGACAGATGCCCTGCTGGAAATCGCAGCCCATACCCTCAAGATGGACGAGCAGGGCTGGCTCGTGCCCGACCAGATCTTCCATTTTCATGTGACCCCCTTTGAGGGCGCCAATCTGGAGAAGGCGGCACTGGAGTTCACCGGCATCGACCCCTTCAATCCCCTGCGCGGCGCCGTGGAGGAGAAGGAGGCACTCACCGAGATCTTCAAGGGGGTGCGCAAGGGCATGAAAGAACAGGATTGTGGCCGTGCCATCATCGTTGCTCACAACGCCACCTTCGATCACGGCTTCGTCATGGCCGCCGCCGAGCGGGCCGGCCTCAAGCGCAATCCCTTCCACCCCTTCGCCACCTTCGACACCGCGGCCCTCTCGGGCCTGGCCCTGGGGCAGACGGTCCTCGCCAAGGCATGTCAGTGCGCCAGCATCCCCTTTGACAACAAAGAGGCGCACTCCGCCCTCTACGACACAGAACGCACCACCGAGCTGTTCTGTCATATCGTCAATCGCTGGAAGAGCCTGGGAGGCTGGCCGCCCGCCAACCCGGAGGAAGCCGCCGGCGAGGCCGAACAGTGAGTGCCTGAGCACTCCTGCAACAGGCTGCCCCATGGCAGCCTGTCTGTTTCCGGGGTAGCCAGGCCGCCCATCAGGTCAGACTGAATGCCCTTCTGCCTGGTATAGGCGCCAAAGAGGGACGCTATTCAAGCCCAGATCCATACTCAACGACAAGATGCTGCCGAATCACGGCTATGGCCGATTTTTTTCTCGACATTTGTCACGTTTTTCGCAAACTAACTGCCTTTCACACGACAGACAGCAACACAAACTATAAGGAAATCAAATGAATCCTGTTGTTATCGCAGTGGCGCTGATGCTGGTGCTCAGCCTGCTGCGGATCAATGTGGTGGTCTCCCTCGCCATCGGTGCGATTGTGGGTGGTCTGCTCGGCGGACTCTCCCTCGAGCAGACCCTCAGCACCTTCACCGGTGGTCTGGGTGGCGGCGCCGAGATCGCCCTCTCCTACGCCATGCTGGGCGCCTTCGCGGTGGCCATCTCCCGCTCCGGCATCACCGACTTGCTGGCTCGCAAGGTGATAAGCCAGCTCGGCAAGGATGCCAGCAGCGCCCGCATCCTCTGGGTCAAGAGCCTGCTACTCGCCTCCGTGCTCGCGGTCTCCATCTCTTCCCAGAACCTGATCCCGGTACACATCGCCTTCATTCCCATCCTGATCCCGCCGCTCCTGCACGTCATGGCCCAGATGCAGATCGATCGCCGCCAGGTGGCCTGCGTCATCACCTTCGGCCTGACCGCGACCTATATGCTGCTGCCGGTGGGTTTTGGCGGTATCTTCCTGAACAACATCCTGGCCAAGAACCTCGTCGACAACGGCGTGCCGGTGGAATACAGCCAGCTGCCGCTGGCGATGGCCATTCCGGTGCTGGGCATGTTCGTCGGCCTGCTCATCGCCGTCTTCTTCACCTACCGCAAGCCGCGCCAGTATGACCTGCAGAAGATCCTGGCCGCCGAGCCCGAGACGGTGGATCTCAACCTGAACCACATCTGGGTCGCCCTGCTGGCCATCGCCGTGGCGCTGGGCCTGCAGCTGATGACCAACAGCATCGTCCTCGGGGCGCTGGCGGGTTTCGTCATCTTCACCTGTGGCGGCGTCATCAAGTTCCGCGAGAGTCAGGACGCCTTTACCCAGGGGGTGCGCATGATGTCCCTCATCGGCTTCATCATGATCTCCGCCGCCGGCTTCGCCGCCGTGATGAAGGAGACCCACGGTGTCGAGAGCCTGGTGCAGTCCGTCTCCGGCATGATGGCCGGTCACAAGGGGCTGGCCGCCTTCCTGATGCTGCTGGTGGGGCTGCTCATCACCATGGGCATAGGCTCCTCCTTCTCCACCGTGCCCATCATCGCCACCATCTACGTGCCCCTGTGCATCCACCTCGGCTTCTCGCCCATGGCGACCATCGCCCTGGTGGGCACCGCCGGCGCGCTCGGAGATGCGGGCTCCCCCGCCTCCGACTCGACCCTGGGCCCCACGTCGGGCCTCAACGCCGATGGCCAGCACGACCACATCTGGGACAGCGTGGTCCCCACCTTTATCCACTACAACATCCCGCTGGTGATCTTCGGCTGGATCGCCGCTATGGTGCTCTGAGCCCATTCAGGACAAACAGGCAGACAAAAGGCGACCCTGAGGTCGCCTTTTTCTTTCCTCTTCCACCTTCTTCAGGCCACGGGTTGCCACTCCCGCGGCCAGGCCAGGGCGCAGAGACAGGCCACCAGGGCCAGCCCCATGCCGGCTGCCCCCACGCCGATCCAGTGCCCCTGCTGCCAGACCAGCATGGCTAGACTGGAGCCAAGCGTCCCCCCCAGGAACATACCGGTCATGAAGAGGGTGTTGATGCGCCCCCTCGCCTCCGGCCTCAGGCCATAGATCCGCTGTTGATGGGCGATGAGCGCACTCTGCACCCCTAGATCCAGCAGAATGACCCCGCACGCCAACCCGGCCAGGGAGAGCCACAGCTCGAAGCAGATCCAGGCCAGGACCACCAGCATGGCGCCGGCCAGCACCACAGGTTTGGCTCCCAGCCGGTCCGCCATCCGGCCTGCAAGGGGCGCCGCCACGACCCCCGCCACCCCGATGGCACCGAACAGGCCGGCAACGTCGGCCCCAAGCCCGTAACCGGGTTCGGCCAGGTAGAAGGCCAGCACGGTCCAGAAGGCGCTGAAGGAGGCAAACAGCAAGGCCTGGGTCAGGGTGGCACGGCGCAGGGCGGGCTCCTCGCGCCACAGCCCGATCAGGGAGTGGAGCAGACGGCCATAGCCCAGGGGGGAGCGCGGCAATCCCGGCGGTATCATCCTCGCCATCAGCAGCGCCCCCGCCAGGGCCAGCGGGATGGCCAGCCAGAACATGGCGCGCCAGCTGCCGTAGGCGGTGACCAGGCCGGCGACTGTGCGGCTCAGCAGGATCCCGGCGAGCAGGCCGCTCATCACGCTGCCCACCACGGCTCCCCGCCTGTCCGGATCGGCCAGGGTCGCCGCCACCGGCACTATCTGCTGGGCCGCCGTGGCCCCGATACCGAGCAGGATGGAGGCCACCATCAAGGTGGTGGCCTCCGTGGCCGTGGCCGCCAGCAGGGAGGCCAGCGCGATCAGCCCGAACTGCCCCGGAATGAGCCAGCGACGCTCGACCACATCCCCCAGCGGCACCAGCAAGAGCAGACCGGCGGCATAACCGAGCTGGGTCAGCATGGCGATGAGGGGGATGGCGGAGTGCCCGGGAAAGTCTTGCGCCATCACGGCCAGCATGGGCTGGTTGTAATAGATGTTGGCGACCGCCAGACCACAGGACAGGGCCATGGCGAAGAGCAGGGAGGGGCCAGGGGTGATGGCGCCTCTGGCAGAGGGCGATGTACTCATGATCTTCTCCTCGTGATAAAGGGGAGCCCGCGCAGATACGGGGTCAATGCGCACAGCCTACCCGGGGAGAGACGGCTCCAGTAGAGGGACGGGCACCATAACTGTTATTCCGCTGGCGCATGCCCCAGACCGGGCAGGCCGGCCACGAATGCGAGGAAGGCGCTCGCCTTGGCGCCAGGCTGGCGACCCGCCGGGAGCAGAGTCCAGAGTTCCTGTTCAGGCAGTTGCCACTCGGGCAGCACCGCCACGACCTCACCGCGGGCAAGCTCCTGGGCAAACATCCACTCAGATGCGATGCCAAGCCCCAGCCCCGCCAGCACGGCGGCACGCATGCCTTCGGCGGCCGAGACCGTCAGCCTGCCCCGCCCGGACACCACCAGCTCCTGGCTGTCACGGCGAAACCGCCATTGCTGTCTCATCCCGGGTCTTGGGCTGTAGAGCACCAGATCATGTTGTTGCAGCGCCTGGGGAGACGCAGGCGAACCTTTGGCCGCCAGATAGGCCGGCGTCGCCAGCACCCGCATCTCGCATCGGGAGAGACGGCGGGCGACCAGCGCCGAGTCCGCCTGTTTTCCGAGTCGCAGGGCCACATCGACGCCAGCCGCAATGAGATCGACATTGCCGTCATTCATCAGGATCTCGAGATCCAGCCCGGGATGGGCGGCCAGAAAACCGGCAAGATGGGGAATGATGTTCTGTCGGGCGAAGGTGACGGGGGCGCTCACCCGCAGACGCCCGCTCAGGCCCGCCCGGCACTGCTGTACCATGGCGTCGGCCTCGTTGACCTGGGCCAGGATCTCTCTGGCCCGCAGATAGTAGGCCTCCCCCGCCTCGGTGGGCGCCAACCCGCGGGTCGAGCGCAACAACAGGCGGCTGCCAAGGTGCGTCTCCAACTGGGCGATGAGCCTGGAGACCGTGGGTTGCCCCAATCCCAACCGGCGGGCAACCGCCGAGAACGAACCGGTCTCCACCGCCAGCACAAACACTTCCATCACCCCCAAGCGATCCATCGATGACTCCTCTTTCCCACCCTTTGGCACTGTTCGTGGCACAAGGTAGCATTGAGCCTGCCCCCTCGCACCCTCGTTCTCCATGTTCGCCGATAAGGGCACAGATAAGCCGTGTCACGGGCGGCCCGGCAACAGGACACTCAGATCGGGACGGGGGCTCGACAAGGTGCAGACACATGGCCGCACCGGGACAAGACGCAAGGCAGCATGCCCTGCCGGGCTAACCCAGCGCCACCGCCTGCACGACGGCATGCTGGGCGAGATAGCGACGGCAGAACAGCAGGAACTCCGGCAGCGGCAAGGGCTTCGAGTAGAAGTATCCCTGGATCTCGTCCACCCCGATCTCGAGCACCGCCCTGAGCTCCTCCCAGGTCTCCACCCCCTCTGCCACCACCTGCACCTCCAGCTGGTGCGACAACGTGGTGATGGTCTCGACGAACAGCGCCTGACGGGGATCCTTGTCGATGGCGGTGATGAAGGAGCGGTCGATCTTGAGCTTGTCGAAAGAGAGTTCGCGCAGGTAGGAGAAGGAGGACCAGCCAGTGCCGAAATCGTCGAGGGCCACCCGCACACCGGTCTGGCGCAGGGTATGGATGATCTGCTTGCTCAGGGCAATATCGTCCAGGGCAATGGTTTCGGTCAACTCCACAATCAGCTGGTCCAGGCCCAGGGGGCCCTCCTCCATCTGCGCTGCCAGCGCCGTCGCCAGCCCCATGTTGAACATGGAGCCAGAGAGATTGATGGAGATCTCCAGCGGCTCGAGCAGGGCCACCGGGAAGCCGGCAAGATCCTGCTGCAGCCGCCGGATGATCCACTCCCCCAGCGCCTCCCCCAGGCCGTTCTCTTCCGCCAGCGCGACTATATCGAGGGGAGGTATCGCGCCGTATTCCGGGTGCTGCCAGCGGATCAGCGCCTCGGCGCCGAGCCGCACCACGCTCTGGCTGCGCACGATGGGCTGATAGTCGAGACGAAGCTGCGGGCAGTCCGGAGACTGGATCAGGTCGCGCAACTCGGCCGAGAGCTGGCGCTTGCGCTGGTGGAGCCGGAACATGCTGCTGGAAAAGACCACGTTGCGATGCAGTCGCTTGCGCTTGGCGCTGTCGAGGGCAATATCGGCAAACAGCAGCATCTCCTCCGGTGTGTGGTTTGGCCGCACGTATTGGCTGATCCCCATGAAGACCCGAACCCGATGGGCGGGGTCCGCCGCAAACACCAGCTCGGCCAGATCGCTGCGCAGCTGCTCCAGAAACGGGAAACGGAGAAAGGCGGGCATGGCCCCGGAGATGATGAGTGCGAACTCGTCGCTGCCGGTACGGGCGACGAAGATCCCCGGGCCAGACGCGCTCCGGATCCGGGCTGCAAGCCCCCTGAGCAGGCAGTCCCCCACCTCATAGCCAAGGCTGTCGTTGACCTCCCTGAAGTGGCCGAGATCGATGAGACAGACGGTGATGGTACTTCGTGACCTCCGATGCCTGGTTCGCTCCTGGAGGTGCTTGATGAGCGCAGCCCGGTTCGGCAATCGGGTCAGGGGATCATTCCACGCCAGAAAGTGCTGGTGGCGCATCTCGCGAAACAGCAGCAGCAACATCACCATGGTCGCCAGCATCAGGAACCCCAGGATAAAGAAGTTCTGGGCCCGCGACTCGTTGATCAACTCCTGCTGCGCGATGGCGGAGGGCCCGGTGAAGTTCTTCACCATCACGTCCCGCACCGCCTGCATGTCTTCATCCAGTGCCGCCGTCAACGCCTTGAGCCCGGGAGAGTCCGGCTCCCCGCTCACCACCTCCTGTTCGTACGACTCGAAGAGGACCAGTATTCCGCCGACCGCCTTGTCCGCATCGAAGCGTGCCCGAACCGACTTTGCCTCCTCCCCATGCAAGAAGACATCGAGCCGGTTCCAGGCGATGTCAAAGCGCTTGTTCATCTCCTCCCGGCTGACGGCGCGAGCCCGATACAACTTCAGCGCCTCATCGAAGGCGTGGACTTCAAGCTCCAGTTGGGCCAACGACCAGGCGGAGAGCTGGGTGTAGCGTGCCACCGCATTGAAGGCGCGGTCATAGTTCCAGACCGACCAGATGGCGACCCCCAGAAAGCTGGTCACCATGAGAAGAAGGGTCAGAAACTTGCCGCGCAGCATCTTATTGGCTCTCGATGGCGGCCAATTGCCACACCATCCGGTTGTGATAGAGCTCCTTGTCAAGTTCGGGATGATCCGAGAGGGGATAGACGATCCAGAGCGGCCCCTTGTTGCGCAGGGTCAATGGCTTGCCGTCCTGCTTCTCCGCCAGCAGCACCGCATACTTGTCCCCATCCGCCTTCGGCAGCACAGCCCAGTAGTCATTGATGGCCAGGGCCTTGATCTCCTGACTCTTCAGGCCGTAGGCACCGAGCAGATCCCGCAGCAGCACCCCGCGATAGAGGTGCTCCCCCTCGGTCCAGGGCGTCCCCGTCTTCACCTCCGTCTGGGGCAGCGCCTCGAATTCGGCCCGGGTCAGCACCGCCTCCCCCTTGCCACCGCAGCAGCCATTCCCCTTTATACGGAGGAAGGACTCCTCGGCCGACACCATCCCCGACACGAGACACCCGGACAACACCAGCACCCCGCCAAGCCATTTCCCCATGCTGACCCTCCTTGTCATAGCATTCTGGTGACTGTATTCATCGCACTCAATCGACCCATATGCAAATGCCGGTGTTTCCCTTCAGACCAAAGTCGCACTCAGTCGCCACTCCTCATGGGTGCCGTTGCAGGCCGCGTTGTCTTGCCAGCTCCCGATTAGCCAGCTCCGGATTACACAATGTCGGCCCCCTTATCGGCAACGCTGGAGACCCCCGGGCCTTCGCGACATAACCGGGCCACAGGGTCTGGCCGAATGACGGGCACAAAAAAGCCGCTCCATGAGCGGCCTCTTGTCAGTGCGATGCGGGCTTAGCTGTCGCGACGCTTGCTGAACTTGCGATCCTTGTTGAAGCCGCCTTCACGACGATCCTTGTTGAAAGGACGGTCGCCCTGCGGACGGCGATCCTTGTTGAAAGGACGGTCGCTGCGGAACGGACGATCACCGCGCGGCGGACGGCTGCTGGTGTTGCCGCCGGCCGGCACTTCGGTGTAGCGGCTGATCTGCAGCGGGCGCTGGCAGACACGGGCCTTCTTGATCACCTCAAGCACCTCGGGGCTGATGCCCTTGGGCAGGTCCACGGTGGAGAAGTCATCTGCGATGTCGATGTTGCCGATGAAGCGGCTCTCGATGTTCGCCTCGTTGGCAATGGCGCCGACGATCTGACCCGGCTTGACGCCGTGATGGGCACCCACGTCTACGCGGTAGCGCTCCATCTCCACGTCCGGGTTGTCCTTAAGCGGACGCGGCTCCAGGGAGGGCATGCGACGGGCCGGACGATCGCCACGGTCACCGAAGTCACGGCCACCGCGGTCGTTGAACTCACGACGCTCGAAGCCACCGCGATCGTTGCCGGCATTGAGCAGCGGATCCGGGATGGAGTCATCCAGCAGCAGCGGCTGGTCGCCCTGTACCAGCTTGGCCAGCGCAGCAGCCAGCTCCAGCGGATCGGCAGAATCTTCTTCGATCAGCTCGTTCACCAGGTTGTGGTAGATCTCGAGCTCTTCGCCCATCATGGTTTCGCGGATGCGCTCCTTGAACTTGGCCAGACGGTGCTGGTTGATGTCCTCGGTGCTCGGCATCTTCATCGGCTCGATGGCCTGACGGGTGGCGTGCTCGATGGCACGCAGCATGCGGCGCTCGCGCGGCGCCACGAACAGGATGGCCTCGCCCTTGCGACCGGCACGGCCGGTACGGCCGATACGGTGAACGTAGGACTCGGTGTCGTAGGGAATGTCGTAGTTCACCACGTGGGTGATGCGCTCGACGTCCAGACCACGGGCGACCACGTCGGTGGCGATCAGGATGTCCAGCTGGCCCTGACGCAGCTTGTCAACGGTACGCTCACGCAGCTTCTGCGGGATGTCACCGTGCAGGGCTTCACAGGCATGACCACGGGCGGCCAGCTTGCCAGCCAGCTCTTCGGCGGCATTCTTGGTGCGTACGAACACCAGCAGGGCTTCGTAGGATTCCACTTCCAGCAGACGGGTCATGGCGTCCAGCTTGTGCAGACCGGTCACCTGCCAGTAGCGCTGGCGGATGGTGGTGGCGGTGGCAGTCTTGGAAGCGATCTTGATCTCTTTGGGCTGCTTCAGGTGCTTCTGGGCCACGCGACGGATCTGCTCCGGCATGGTGGCAGAGAACAGGGCAACCTGACGGCCAGACGGGCACTGATCCATGATCCAGTCAACGTCGTCGATAAAGCCCATGCGCAGCATTTCGTCCGCTTCGTCCAGCACCAGGGCTTTCAGACCGGAGAGATCCAGGTTCTTGCGACGGATCAGGTCCATCACGCGGCCCGGGGTACCGACGACCACCTGGGCACCGCGACGCAGGGCGCGGGTCTGGGTCTCGTAGGAGGCGCCGCCGTAGATGGGCAGCACGTGGAAATCGGGCATGTGGTGAGCGTAGCGTTGGCACGCCTCAGCCACCTGCAGGGCCAGTTCGCGGGTCGGCGCCAGCACCAGGATCTGGGTGTTGCGGTTACCGGCTTCCAGACGAGACAACAGAGGCAAGGCAAAAGCAGCGGTCTTCCCTGTACCGGTTTGTGCCTGCCCCAGCAGATCGTGGCCCGCCATCAGGTGGGGAATTGCTGCGGCCTGGATGGGGGACGGGCGCTCATAGCCCACGTCCTGCAGCGCTTTCAGTACAGGCGCGGCCAGTCCAAGCTCACTAAAAAGGGGCAGTTGTTCGGTATCAGACATAGATTCTTCCAGATTAAGGCAGGCGGCTAACACCGCGGAATAGCAAAAAGGCGGCGATTATAGCGCCACTTTGTTCTGCTGTCTTGAAAAATGTGATAAGCCTCTCAAGACGTTGGCAATTATAGAGGGATCTGGCGAGTATGGCTTGCTTATTTTTCACTCATGGTGCGTTATTGCCGATCAGACTGCGCTGGAGTCCCGCTCCCGCTTGTGTTTCAGCACCGCCATGGTGAGCCGGCTGGTGCATAGCAAGCGCTCCCGTTCATCCCGAATTTCAATCTGCCACACCTGGGTCGTCGCCCCCAGATGCAGCGGCGCGCAGCGCCCCGTCACCACCCCTTCCCGCTTGGCGCGCAGGTGGTTGGCATTCACCTCCAGCCCCACGCAATAGCTATCCTCCCCCACCGCCATGTTGGCCGCGAGCGAACCCAGGGTTTCCGCCAGCACCACGGAGGCGCCGCCGTGCAGCATGCCGAGCGGCTGGTGGGTGCGGTGATCCACCGGCATGGTGGCCTCTAGCCAGTCGGGACCTAAGGCGGTGTAGACGATGTCGAGGTGTTCCATCAGGGTGTGGCGGGAACTGGCGTTGAGCCTTTCCAGGCTCATGGGCTTGCGCCAGATGTGGCTGTTCTCTTGGCTCATGGTGAGCGGACTCCTGATCCGATAAAGGGATAAGCGCCGATATGGGCGACCTGGGCAGTGTCGGCGATAAAGGCGAATAAAAAAAGATGCCCCGACCGGGGCAACTTGTCACAAGGGATGTATCTCACCAGGGGTAGGTCACCCCGGGCCACTCGACCCAGGGCATCTCCCGCCCCGGCAGGCGCGGATCTGGCCAGCGCCAGACCCTGGCAAGCCAGGCCCGCAAGGCAGCCTCCAGCTCGGCCTCCTCCAGCGGCGCCTCGGCCACCTTCCAGAAGAAGAGCTCCACCGCCACCTCAGGCAGCACAGAGGGGTAGAGGTAGACGCCCCCCCAGAACTGCGGCTCCCTGTCCGGGCTCCAGAGGCCATAAGCAAAGGAGCGCTTGGCCAGAAACTCGGAGCGCTGCCACTCCAGATCCGCCTCGTGCTGGCTCAGGCTGAAATCGGCCGAGGGCCAGAGGTCATTCGGCCGAAACAGCTGATGGAGCTGCTCCCGCTCGCGCAGGATGGCGACGAACTCCAGCACCGCCTGGGAGGGCGTGGCGGGCAGCAGCAGGAAGTGCGGGTGCCGATACGCCTTTGGCACCCGGAATCCCTTGGGGAAGCTGAGCATCAGAGCAGTTCCAGCAGCGCCTGCAACGGGTGTCTGAGCTTCTCCCCCTCCATCCGCTTGACTTGGCTGCGGCACGAATAACCGGTGGCGAGGCAGCGCTCCTTGGGCAGGCGCGCCAGAGGCTCGGCCCAGCTCAGACCGTAGATCCCCTTGGAGTTCTCCACCTGCTTGGCGTCGTGACCATAGGTGCCCGCCATGCCGCAGCAGCCCACTGACACCGGCTGCAACTTGGCGCCAAAGCGGCTGAACAGGGTGCTCCAGTCGCCGTGGGTCGACGGCTTGGCAGTCTTCTCGGTGCAGTGGGCGAACAGGTACCAGGGCTCGGCGGCAGCCTCCTCGCGCACCGGCAGCGCGTCCGCCGGCAAGGAGAGCAGCCACTCCTGGGGCAGCAGCACCTGGAAGTTGCCGCGCGCCGGACCCAGGGCCTTGGCGTACTCATCCCGGTAGCAGAGCACCAGAGAGGGATCCACCCCCACCATGGGAATGCCCAGCGCCGCCACCTTGTTGAGGAACTGGGCGCTGCTCGCCGCGGTGCGGGCGAAGGCGCGCAGGAATCCCTTCACGTGCTGGGGCTTGCCGTTGGGTTTGAACGGCAGCAGATAGGGCTGCAGCCCGAGCTTGCCGGCGAGCTTCACCAGGTCGCGCACCACGGGGGCGTCGTAATAGCTGGTGAAGGGATCCTGCACGATGAGCACCACTTTTTTACGCTGCTCGGGGCTCATGGCCTCGAGGCCCGGCAGGTCGAAGTAGCGGGCCTTGTGATCGCGCAGCTCCTCGGCCAGGGTCGGCACGCTCAAGAGCGGCACGTCCACCATGCCGATGCTCTTCTCGGCCGCCTTCTGGGCCCACTCTTTTTCGAGGAAGAAGTTGACCAGCTTGGGCACCTTGGCGAGCAGGGGGGTATAGCTCTCCACGGTGCCGACGAAGTAATCCTTGGGGCCACGCAGGTAGCGGCTGTGATAGAGCTGCATAAAGCGGGCGCGGAAGGTGGGCACATCCACCTTGATGGGGCACTGGCTGGTGCACGCCTTGCATGCCAGACACCCCTCCATCGCCTCCATCACCTCGTGGGAGAAGTCATACTGGCCGCGAGCGCGGGCCACCGTATTGCGGAACTTGTCGACAATCTGCTTGACGCGCAGACCGCCGCTTTGCAGCGCCACCTCCTCGGCGAGGGGATCGAAGCCCTGCTCCGCCAGCTGGCGCAACCATTCGCGCATCAGGCCGGCACGCCCCTTGGGGGAGTGGCGGCGATCGCGGCTGATCTTGACCGAAGGGCACATGGGGGAGTCGGTCTCGAAGGTAAAGCACAGACCGTTGCCGTTGCAGTCCAGAGCCCGGGTATAGCTTTCCCGCACCGCTACCGGGATCTGCCTGTCGAACTTGCCGCGCTTGGGCCCGTCCACCGACACCAGCTCGGCGCCGCTGCCATAAGGCATGCAGATCTTGCCCGGATTGACGCGGTTCTGGGGATCGAAGGCTCCCTTGACCCGTTGCAGCTCCTCCCACAGCTCGCCGAAGAAGGCGGGACTGTATTCTGAGCGGAACCCCTTGCCGTGCTCCCCCCACATCAGGCCGCCATATTTCGCGGTGAGCGCCACCACCTGATCCGAGATGCGCCGCAGCAGCACCTCCTGCTCGGGGTCGCACAGGTCCAGCGCCGGGCGCACGTGCAGGACACCCGCATCGACGTGGCCAAACATGCCGTAGTCGAGGCCGTGGGCGTCCAGCAGGGCGCGAAACTCCATGATAAAGTCCGCGAGTGACTCGGGAGGAACCGCAGTATCTTCGGTAAAGGCCACCGGCTTCTTGCGCCCCTCGGCGTTGCCAAGCAGCCCCACCGACTTCTTGCGCATGCCGTAGATGGTCTCGATGCTCGGCAGGTGGTCGCACACCTGATAGCCGATGATCCCGGCGTCTCCCTTCGCCAGCAGGCCGTCGATGCGCCGGCACAGCTCGGCCACCTTGCTTTGATGCTCGGCCTCATCGGTGTCGGCAAACTCGACGATGTTGAGCCCCTGCAGATCTTTGCCCGGCACGTCCTGGATGAGATCCTTCACCGAGTGCCAGATGATGTCGGCCCGGGCCAGTCCCAGCACGCGGGAGTCCACGGTCTCCACCGACAGGGCGTGGGCCTGCACCATAAAGGGGGCGTTGCGCAGGGCCGAGGGGAAGCTGTCGTACTTGACGTTGACCAGGGTCCGGTAACGCGGAATGGGGGTGATGTTGAGCTTCGCCTCGGTGATGAAGCCAAGGGACCCTTCAGAGCCGCACAGCACCCGGCTCACATCCAGGGTGTCGCTCTCGGGGATATAGAGGTGTTTGAGATCGTATCCGGTCAAAAAGCGGTTGAGCTTGGGGAAGGTGGCCTCGATGTCGGCGCGCCGCTCCTTGCCGATGCGATAGAGGGTGCGATAGATCTCTCCCTCGCGGCTCTCGAGGGCCAGCTTGTCCTGGAGCCGCGAGCCGTTGACCGGCTCGGTGGCCATGATGTCGCCGTTCTCCAGCACGGCTTTCAGACCCAGCACGTGATCCGAGGTCTTGCCGTAGACCAGGGACCCCTGCCCGGAGGCGTCGGTGTTGACCATGCCCCCCAGGGTCGCGCGGTTGGAGGTGGAGAGATCCGGCGAGAAGAAGTAGCCGTGGGGCTTCAAATAGGCGTTGAGCTGATCCTTCACCACCCCGGCCTGGGCCCGCACCCAGCCCTCCTCCAGATTAATTTCCATGATCTGGTTCATATGGCGCGAGAGATCGACGATAATGCCGCCGCCCAAGGATTGACCATTGGTGCCGGTACCGCCGCCGCGAGGGAAGAAACTCAAGGCCGCGAATTCGGGCCCCTGGGCCAGCTTGAGCATCACCGCTATATCGTCCGCGCTGCGCGGATAGAGAACCGCCTGAGGTACGACCTGATAGACGCTGTTATCCGTCGCCATCGCCAACCGGCTTGCATAAGACTTTTCGATATCACCACGAAATGCTGATCGCGCCAGCAACTCAAGAAACTGCAGGGTTGTAGGTGACAAACTGTCCTGGTAATCGAGTCTCGGGATCATGAATCCTTGTTCCCTTCCTTTGCTTGATGCCGGAATACCGGCGACAACGACCGCCCGGGCCAGCCTCTTCGCGGGTGCCCGGACCAGTCCGCTCACATGTGAGCGGGCAGTATATCAGCTAGAAAACCGCTTGCGCGCGCAATCTTCACCATTTGAAAGGAGGACTTTTATGGCTCATTACAGCCATGTTATCAGTACGCTGGTTCGCACCGAAAAACAGGCGCTGACCCTGTCGCTGTTTGGTTGCATCACCTTTGCCATCTTCGGCATCGGTTATGGCCTCTTCGTCGGCTCCAACGCCATCATGCTCGATGGCATCTTCACCCTGTTCAGCATGGGCATGACGGGCCTGGGACTCATCACCGCCTACCTGGTCACCCGCCCCTCCGACGCCCGCTTCCAGTACGGCTACGCCCACTTCGAGCCCATCGCCAACGTCATCAACGGCGCCATCATCCTGCTGCTCTGCCTCGGCGCCCTCTATGGCGGCATCGTCTCCTTGCTGGCAGGGGGACGGGAGATCGATCTCGGCCACGCCCTCATCTATGCCGCCGTCTCCACCTTCTTCTGCGGTGTCCTCTACCTCATCGAGGCCGACGTGGCCGAACGGGTCGACTCCGAGCTGGTGCGGGTGGACTCCAAGGAGTGGCTGGTCGATACCCTGCTGAGCGCCACCCTGCTCGCCGGCTTCGTGGTCGCCATCGGCCTCGATACCCTGGGCTACGGCCACTACAATCGCTACATAGACCCGGTACTGGTCTCTCTCCTGGCCCTGTGCGCCACCCTCATTCCCATCAAGGTGCTGGGTCGCAACCTGCGGGAGGTGCTGAAAATCGCCCCCAAGGGGGACGTCTCTCGCCTAGTCGCCCGTGAAGTCGAAGCCCTGCGCCAGCGCCATGGGGTCGAGTGCTACAGCCACCTGGCAAAGAGCGGGCGCCGCTTCGATCTCGAGCTCAACATCCTGGTGGCCCCGGGCCAGGAGTGGCCCGTCGAGCGCCAGGATGCCCTGCGCCAGGAGCTCTGGTCCCGCCTCGGGGACACCCTGGGTGATGCCTGGCTGTCGGTCTGCTTCACCCGGGAGAAGCGCTGGCTCTGAGCCCGGCCAAGGTCCCGGTAACGCGCGGGGCAGCCCGGCCCCGCGTGCCCCCCCTCTTCGTGCGGCCGATGTTCAGGCTGCGCCACCCGCCTCCCCCTGGCAACCCCCTCGTCACAGGGCCATCACAGACCTATTGCCAAATGGCTGCGAGCCGTTATCATCAGAGCTCACTTTTGACCCGAGGTTTTATTGCCCATCATGGACAATCCCCGAAGTAGCCCTTCGTCTTTCCCCATCAAAGCCTATCTGTACCTGCTCAACCAACGCCTCTGACGAGATGCCCTGCTCTGCCACGGCCCCCTTGCCGTGACCCACATTCGTCGCATCTGTTTTTACTGAGGTTTATCACATGGAATTTTTGCTGGACCCCTCTATCTGGGTCGGTCTGCTCACCCTGATCATCCTGGAAATCGTACTCGGGATCGACAACCTGGTCTTCATCGCCATCCTGGTGAAAAAGCTGCCCCCCGCCCAGCGGGACAAGGCGCGCATCATCGGCCTGTCCCTGGCCCTGCTGATGCGTCTCGGACTGCTCAGCGTCATGTCCTGGCTGGTCACCCTGACGAGTCCCATTTTGCACGTCTGGGATCATCCCTTCTCCGGTCGGGATCTCATCCTGATGGGAGGCGGCCTCTTCCTGCTGTTCAAGGCGACCTCCGAGCTGCACGAGCGGCTCGAGGCCAAGCCGGAGGAGCAGGGCACCACCGGCGTCTATGCCGGGTTCGGGGTGGTGATCGCCCAGATCCTGGTGCTGGATGCGGTCTTCTCCCTGGACTCCATCATCACCGCCGTCGGCATGGTGGATCACCTCGGCGTCATGATGGCGGCCGTCACCATCGCCATGGTGGTGATGGTGCTCGCCTCCAAGCCCCTGACCCGCTTCGTCAACGCCCACCCCACGGTGGTGGTGCTCTGCCTGAGCTTCCTGCTGATGATCGGCTTCAGCCTGGTGGCGGAGGGCTTCGGCTTCCACATTCCGAAGGGCTACCTCTATGCGGCCATCGGCTTCTCGGTGCTCATCGAGTTCTTCAACCAGCTCGCCCAGCGCAGTGCCCTGCGCCATGAGGCCCGCCAGCCCCTGCGCGAGCGCACCACGGCCGCCATCTTCAAGCTGATGGGGGGCAACAAGCGCTCCGCACACCCGCAAGAAGACGAGGAAGAGGCGCTGGAGCAGCCCCTGCCCCCCGGCTTTGGCGAGGAGGAGCGCTACATGGTGAGCGGCGTGCTGTCGCTGGCCGAGCGTTCCATCCGCACCATCATGACCCCCAGGGCCGAGATGGAGTGGATCGACATCAATGACTCCGCGGACGAGATCCGCACCCTGCTGCAGCGGGCCCCCCACAGCCTGTTCCCGGTCTGCGACGGGGAGCTGGACGAGATCATCGGGGTGGTGAAGGCCAGGGATCTGCTGTTTGCCCTCAACGAGGGGCAATCCCTGGCCGAGCTGGCCAGACAGAACGACCCCATAATCGTGCCGCAGACCATCAACGTGATCCGCCTGCTGGCGGAGCTGCGCCAGGCGCGCGGCAGCCTCATCCTGGTGGCGGACGAGTTCGGCGTCATCCAGGGGCTGGTCACCACCCACGACCTGCTGGAGGCTATCGTGGGCGAGCTGCCGGACGAGGACGAGGCCCCGGACGTGGTCATCGACGGCGCAGGCTGGCTTATCAACGGCAGCACCAACATCCACCAGGTCGAGCAGGCCCTGAACTGCGACGGCCTGGTGAGCGAGAGCGACGAGTACGTGACGCTGGCGGGCATGCTGCTCTCCCACTTCGGCAGCCTGCCCGAGGCCGGTCAGCAGCTGCACCTCGGCCAGTTCCGCTTCGAGGTCATGGGGGTGAGCGAGCGCCGCATCGAGCGAGTTCGCGTGACCCCTGTCGACGCCTGAGCCAGAGTCGCCATATGACAAGAGGGCCCCCGGGCCCTCTTTCTCGTGGTGTCCGCCACGGGATCAGGGCTATTGCTGTGAAAACGGCAATTCTCTTCTGCAATCTCCCCTCTTTTTCGCAATGGTCATCACCGCTAGAGTCTCCTCCATTCCAACACGAGGAGTTCACCATGAACCACGATCCCCTGTTCTGCCCCCTTCGCCTCGGCCAGTTGCACCTCAACAACCGCATCGTCATGCCCCCCATGACCCGCTCCCGCGCCAGTCAGCCCGGCGATGTGGCCAACGCCATGATGGCGACCTATTACGCCCAGCGTGCCGACGCCGGCCTCATCATCAGCGAGGGCACCCAAGTCGACCCCATGGGCAAGGGCTATGCCTGGACGCCGGGGATCTATAGCGCCGAACAGGTGGCCGGCTGGAAACGGGTCACGGACGCCGTGCACGCCAAGGGGGGGACCATGTTCGCCCAGCTCTGGCACGTGGGCCGGGTCACCCACCCGGACAACATCGGCGGCGCCCAGCCCATCTCCTCCTCCGCCATTCAGGCGAAAGGGGTCAAGGTGTTCGTCGACAACGGCAGCGATGCCCCGGGGTTTGTCGAGACGGTCACCCCCCGCGCCATGACCCAGGATGACATCGACGCCGTGGTGGGGCAGTTTCGCCAGGCGGCCCGCAACGCCATGGAGGCGGGCTTCGACGGCATCGAGCTGCACGCCGCCAACGGCTACCTCATCAACCAGTTCCTCGACTCCGAATCCAACGCCCGCACCGATGGCTACGGCGGATCCCTGGAGAACCGGCTGCGCTTCCTGAAAGAGGTGACCGAGGCGGTGAGCCAGGAGATTGGCGCCGATCGGGTTGGGGTGCGCCTCGCGCCGCTCACCACCTTGAACGGCACAGTGGACGCCAATCCGCAGGAGACCTATCTGGCCGCCGCCCGCCTGTTGGGCCGCCTCAATGTCACCTACCTGCACGTCGCGGAAGCGGATTGGGACGACGCTCCCCTGATGGCAGAGAGCTTCAAGCAGGGGCTGAGGGATGCCTTCCCCAACACCCTCATCTATGCGGGCAAGTACGACGGTGAGCGGGCGCGTGCCGCCATCGAGGCGGGCTGGGCGGACATGATTGGCTTCGGTCGCCCCTTCGTGGCGAACCCGGATCTGCCGAACCGCCTGCGTCACGGCTACCCGTTTGCCCCCCACGATCCCGCCACCCTGTTTGGCGGCGGCGAGAAGGGGCTGACCGACTACCCCGTCTATAAGGCCGAAGGAGCCTGATCCTCGGCCGCCCCCTGAGACGAGAGAGGCCCGCCATGTCTGGCGGGCCTCTCTTTTATTGCGCGTATTGCGCGGGGGGCTGGCTGACGCGGGCCATCAGTGCAGGATCACCCCGTGGGTCGCGGCATAGCCACGGATCTCCCGGGTCAGGCGCACCTTGTCTGCCAGATCGAGCCAGCTGGCCTCCACCGCATTGAGGCACAGACGGCAGAGCTGCTCCCGGCTCGCACCGAGTCCCTGCACCAGAGCCCGGAAGTTCGCCCCCATGTAGCCGCCGAAATAGGCAGGGTCGTCCGAGTTGATGGTGACGCAGAGCCCCTGTTCCAGCAGGTGCAGCACATTGTGGTGCGCCATCTCGTCGAACACCCTGAGGCGCACGTTGGAGAGCGGACAGACGGTGAGCGGCAGCCGGGTATCCGCCAGGTAGCGCACCAGCTCGGGCTCGTCGCTGCAGCGCACCCCGTGATCGATGCGCCGGATCTGCAGCTCCTGGATGCTCTGCCAGATGTAGTCCGCCGGCCCCTCCTCCCCCGCATGGGCCACCGCCGGCAGTCCCAGCTCGCGGCATCGGGCAAACACCCGGGCAAACTTGCCCGGGGGGTTGCCCAGTTCGCTCGAATCCAGACCAATCCCGTGCAGACGCGCGAGGTGCGGCTCGGCCTCTGCCAGGGTGGCGAACGCCTCCTCTTCGCTCAGGTGGCGCAGGAAACTCATGATAAGCCGCCAGCTGATGCCGAAGGCCTCTTCGCCATCCTTCAGCGCCCGCTCTATGCCGCCGAGCACCGTCTCGAACGGGATGCCGCGGGCGGTGTGGGTCTGGGGATCGAAGAAGATCTCCACGTGGACCACGTGATCCGCCACGCAGCGCTCGAGGTAGGCCCAGGTGAGATCGAAGAAGTCCTGCTCGGTGACCAGCACGCTGGCCCCCTGATAGTAGAGGTCGAGAAAGGATTGCAGGCTGTCGAACTCATAGGCGGTGCGCAGGCTCGCCACGTCGGGCCAGGGCAGCGCCACGCCATTGCGCCGGGCAAGGGCGAACATCAGCTCGGGCTCCAGGGTCCCCTCGATGTGCAGGTGCAGTTCCAGCTTGGGCAAATCGGCAATAAAGGTATCCATGGTGACGGCTCCATCGTCAGATCCGGTTCGGGCGCGGCCAGGGCGACGCCCTCCTTCCCTTTCATTGTGCACCCATCTGTCGCACCGAGGGAGACTTGTCATCAAAGCGCCTTATAATGGCGACACAAAAACCATAACCGATTGAAGACATTAAAAGGTGGGAGCCTCCGCCCCCGCGCCTGTGCCCGACAAGGAGTATTCATGAAGAAAAGCGTCATCTGCGACATCGACGGCGTCATCCTGCACAACAACGATCTGGTGCCCGGTGCCGATCGCTTCGTCCACCGCCTGCTGGAGCAGGGCAGCAAGCTGCTGTTTCTCACCAACTACCCGGCCCAGACCCAGAAAGATCTGCAAAACCGCTTCCGCTCCGCCGGCATCGAGGTGCCCGAGGAGTGCTTCTACACCTCCGCCATGGGGACCGCCGATTTTCTCAAGCGCCAGGATGGCAAGAAAGCCTATGTGATCGGTGAAGGGGCCCTGACCCACGAGCTCTACAAGGCCGGTTTCACCATCACCGACATCGACCCCGACTTCGTGGTGGTGGGCGAAACCCGCAACTACAACTGGAGCATGATGCAGCTCGGCGCCAAGTTCGTGGATCAGGGGGCCCGCTTCATCGCCACCAACCCGGATACCCACGGCCCCCTGATGTACCCGGCCTGCGGCGCCCTGTGCGCCCCCATCGAGCGGATGACCGGCAAGAAGCCGTTCTACGTGGGCAAGCCGAGCGCCTGGATCATCCGCGCCGCCCTGAACCGGATGGAGGCCCACTCCGACAACACCATCATCATCGGCGACAACCTGCGCACCGACATCCTGGCGGGCTTCCAGGCCGGTCTCGAGACGGTACTGGTGCTCTCCGGGGTGAGCAAGGTGGCGGACATCGACCGCATGCCGTTTAGGCCGAACCACATCTTCGACTCCGTGGTCGACATCGACATCGTCTGATCCCCTCGCCACCTCGCCCGGACGGCAACCCACCAGCACGGCCCCCTTGGCAAGGGGGCCGTCATCGTTTAACGTAAGCGCAACATTGTTAAACAAACTAAACGGGAGCAGGATGCTCCCCGCCACTGCAAGGACGCACCATGAAGAGCCTGAACGACTGGATCCTGCTGGACAAGCACGCCGTCTCCCCCACCCCGCTGATGCCGGCAAGGGATCGCATCAGGGCGGGCAACCCGTCTCAGATCGCCTGGAATCATTACTCCGACCCCAGCCAGCAGTTTCACGTGGGCTTCTGGTCCTGCGAGGCGGGACGCTGGGCTGTGCACTACACCGAGCACGAATACTGCCAGATGCTGGAGGGCGAGGCCTGCATCCACGACGGTCAGGGCGGCCAGCTGCACCTGAAACCCGGGGATCAGTTCGTCATTCCCGCCGGTTTTGTCGGCGAGTGGGAGACCCTGGTCCCCTGCCGCAAGCTCTACGTCATCTTCGAACCCGCCGCGACCTGACGCGCACGTCAACCTCACTCCCCTCCCCGGCGGCCGGACGGTCGCCATCCCCTGGCGCAGCTTGACGCTTACGGCATGATTTTCTGCGGTTTTCCCGCTTGCAAAAGGGTTTTCCGCTAGGCATTGTGATTGGCGAGGAATGTAAATGGAATTTCGAGCCCAAACGTGGGGGGCTCATATAAAAATCAAGAGGATTACCGCCAATGTGTTCTATTTTCGGCATTCTGGACATCAAGACCGACTCCGCCACCTTGCGCAAATCGGCCCTGGAGATGTCCAAGCGACTGCGTCACCGCGGGCCTGACTGGTCCGGCGTCTACAGCTCCGACAAGGCCATCCTGGTGCACGAGCGCCTGGCCATCGTCGACCCGGGCAACGGCGCCCAACCCCTGTACAACCCCGAGCGCACCCACGTGCTGGCCGTCAACGGCGAGATCTACAACCACAAGGAGCTGGAGAAGAACCTCAAGGTCGACTTCCGCTTCCAGACCCACTCCGACTGCGAGGTGCTGCTGGCCCTCTACAAGGAGAAGGGCCCCGCCTTCCTGGACGATCTCAACGGCATCTTCGCCTTCATCCTCTACGATGCCGAGCAGGACGCCTACCTCATCGGCCGCGACCACATGGGGATCATCCCCCTCTATACCGGCCGCGACGAGCACGGCAACTTCTATGTCGCCTCCGAGATGAAGGCCCTGGTGCCAGTGTGCAAGAGCGTCGAAACCTTCCCGCCGGGACACTACCTGTGGAGCAAGGATGGCGAGCTCAAACAGTGGTACAAGCGCGACTGGATGGAATACGGTGCGGTCGAGCACAACCAGAGCGACAGAGCCGAGCTCAAGGCCGCTCTGGAAGCGGCGGTCAAGCGCCAGCTGATGTGTGACGTGCCCTACGGCGTGCTGCTCTCCGGCGGTCTGGATTCGTCCGTCATCTCCGCCATCACCAAGCTCTACGCCGCCCGCCGGGTGGAAGACGACGGCAAGAGCGAAGCCTGGTGGCCCCAGCTGCACTCCTTCGCCGTGGGTCTGGAAGGCTCCCCGGATCTCGCCGCCGCCCGCAAGGTGGCCGACCACCTCGGCACCATCCACCACCAGATCCACTTCACGGTGCAGGAGGGGCTGGATGCCCTGCGGGACGTCATCTATCACCTCGAGACCTATGACGTCACCACCATCCGCGCCTCCACACCCATGTACCTGATGGCGCGCTACATCAAGGCGATGGGCATCAAGATGGTGCTCTCCGGCGAAGGCTCCGACGAGCTGTTTGGCGGCTACCTCTACTTCCACAAGGCGCCGAACGCTCGCGAGTTCCACGAGGAGACGGTGCGCAAGCTGTCCGCCCTGCACCTCTACGACTGCCTGCGGGCCAACAAGTCCATGGCCGCCTGGGGCGTGGAGGGTCGCGTGCCCTTCCTCGACAAGGAGTTCATGGACGTGGCGATGCGCCTCAACCCCACCGACAAGATGTGCGGCAAGGGCAAGATCGAGAAGCACATCCTGCGCGAAGCCTTCGAGGATCTGCTGCCCCACGAGGTGGCGTGGCGCCAGAAGGAGCAGTTCTCCGATGGCGTGGGCTATTCGTGGATCGACAGCCTGAAAGCCATGGTCGAGCAGGAAGTGACGGATCAGATGTTCGAGGCGGCGGCGTTCCGCTTCCCCATCAACACCCCGCTCACCAAGGAGGCGTACTACTACCGCGCCATCTTCGACGAGCACTTCCCGCTGGAGTCCGCCGCCCGCACCGTGCCCTACGGCAAGTCGGTCGCCTGCTCCACCCCGACCGCGCTGGAGTGGGATGCCAAGTTCAAGGAGATGGCCGACCCGTCCGGTCGCGCCGTGATGGACGTCCACCAGCAGGGTTACTGAGCCAAGGCACAGCCCCGGATAGCAGAAAGCCCCTCCTGAGAGGGGCTTTTTCATGTCAGCCATTCGTCACGGCGTCGCGGCTATCGCTCGAACTGTCGAGCACGGCACTGTGCGCCTATCGAAACGGATGCCCTGGTATCAGACCTGCGCATCCGGCTGATTGGCCGGGGCGGCCTTGATAAAGGCCTGCAGCTGCTCGCAGTTGGCGACGATGCGATTGATGGTGGGGTAGTCGTCCAGGGTCATGTCGAAGCGGCGGGCGTTGTAGACCTGGGGCACCAGCATGCAGTCCGCCAGGGTCACCTCGTTGCCGACGCAATAGATGCCGGCGGTGGTCATCAACAGCTGCTCCAGGGCGCTGAAGGTCTCGTCAATCCAGTGGCGATACCAGGCCGCTTCCTGCTCTTTGCCCGCCCTGAAGTGCTCCCCCAGGTAGTTCAGCACCCGCAGGTTGTTGAGGGGGTGAATGTCACAGGCGATCATGTTGACGATCTGGCGCACCCGGGCCCGCTCCAGGGGGGCGGACGGCATCAGGGGGTGGGCGGGGTAAGTCTCGTCGAGGTACTCCATGATGGCCACCGACTGGCCGACCTGCACCTCGCCGTCCACCAGAAAGGGCACCAGCCCCTGGGGATTGATCCGGCGGTAGGCTTTCTCCCGCTGCTCTCCCTGCCGCAGATTGATCGGATGCTGCTCGTAGTCGAGCCCCTTGAGCTGCATCACGATCCGCACCCGATAACTTGCCGATGAACGCCAATATCCAAACAACTGCAACATAGTCTGTCCCTGTGTTGGCAGGTGCAAGGGCACCCGCCGCTCGCTGGCCGGCCTCTGCCCTTGCCGGCTTTCTTACTTCGTCTGGCTGGCGTCCGCCGGCATGACCCGCTGCAAAATGGTGCCAAACAGACTCAGTCCGTTGCGATCCTGCATCGCGATGGACACTGTATCACCAAAGCGCAGGAAGGGTGTAGTGGCTTGACCAGACTCGATAATTTCCAGCATCCGCCGCTCGGCGAGGCAGGAGGAGCCGGCACTTCTGTCGTAGTTGGAGACGGTGCCCGAGCCGATGATGCAGCCCGCCCCGAGGGGTCGGGTCAGGGCGGCGTGGGCGACCAGTTCGGGGAAGTTGAAGGTCATGTCCACCCCGGCGTCGGGGGCACCGAACAGGGCGCCGTTGAGATGGGTCAGCAGCGGCAGATGTACCTTGCCATCGTGCCACGCCTCCCCCAGCTCGTCCGGGGTGATGGCCACCGGCGAGAAGGCGCTGGAGGGCTTGGACTGGAAGAAGCCAAATCCCTTGGCGAGCTCGCCGGGAATGAGATTGCGCAGGCTCACGTCGTTGACCAGCATCAGGAGCTTGATGTGGCTGGCGGCCGCCTGCGGGCTGGTGCCCATGGGCACGTCGTCGGTGATGACGGCCACCTCAGACTCGAAATCGATGCCCCACTCCTCGGAGCCCATCACGATGGGACCCCGCGGCGACAGGAAGCTGTCCGAGCCCCCCTGGTACATCAGGGGATCGTGCCAGAAGCTCTCCGGCATCTCGGCGCCACGCGCCTTGCGCACCAGCTCCACGTGGTTGACGTAGGCGCTGCCGTCCGCCCACTGGTAGGCCCGTGGCAAGGGGGAGAGGCAGGCGTTCTGATCGAAGGGGAAGGCATCGGGACAGTCGCCGTCGTTGAGCCGCTGATAGACGAGCGCCAGTTGCGGCGAGAGCTCTGCCCACTCGTCGAGGGCCGCCTGCAGGGTGGGCGCCAGCTCGCTGACGTGCACCGCCCGGGTCAGATCGCGGCTGACCACCGCCAGGACGCCGTCCCGTTTGCCATTGTTCAGGGTTGCCAATTTCATGGGAAATTCCTTATTTGCCGCTGGTGCCTGGGCTCTGCCAGCTGGTGACATATTGACTGTTTTCGGCCTTCTCGCAGATCTCGCCGACGGTGAGGGCGTCCCGGGTATCGAGCATCACCGCCACCTCGTCGGTGAACGTCTTGGCATGGGCCAGGCCCGCCGCAAACGCCTTGGGATGGGGGCCGTGGGTGAAGCCGGCGGGGTGGAAGG
Source organism: Aeromonas sp. FDAARGOS 1415 (assembly GCF_019048365.1). Lineage (NCBI taxonomy): Bacteria > Pseudomonadati > Pseudomonadota > Gammaproteobacteria > Aeromonadales > Aeromonadaceae > Aeromonas > Aeromonas sp. FDAARGOS 1415. The sequence goes on from NZ_CP077363.1 coordinate 3,972,529, forward strand.
TGACCATGCCCCGCTCGATGTTGTCCCGGCTGAAGAAGTCCCCCGCGTGGTAGAAGAGCACCTCGTCGAAGTCGTCGTTGCTGTGGTAGAAGGGCACCCGCAGCGCACCGGGATCGCTCTCGATGGGCCGCGGCACGAAGGTGCAGATGACGAACCGGCTCGCCACGAAGGTGGAGTGGGCCGAGGGCGGCAGGTGGTAGCGGTGGCTCATCAGCGGGCGGATGTCGCGCCAGTTGAGGCGCACCACGCAGAGATCCCCGTGCCACCCCTGGGCATCCAGGGGGTTGAACGGCCAGGTGACGACCGAGACCTGGTTGTGGCGCTTGATCTGCAGCGACCAGGGGTTCTCGTCCTGCTGGGCCAGGAAGCGCTCGTCGATGGCGGGCACGTCCAGCGCCGTCGGATCGAAGATGGCGTGCTTGCCCACCAGCCCCTTGTCCGGCAGCTGATAGCTGTCGTCCGTCGCCTCTATCATCAGGATGAAGAGCGGCGCCGTGGGTTCGATGCGCCACATGGTGCCGCGGGGGATCACCACGTAGTCCCCATCTCTCAGGGTCAGGTGGCCGTAGTCGCAATAGAACTCGCCGCCCCCCTCGTGGATGAACAGCAGCTCGTCGCCGTCGGCGTTGCGCACCAGGAACGGCATGGACTCATGCAGGCGCCAGATCCGGTAACGGCAGTGGGGGTTGCTGAGGATGTCCGGCATCACCCAGGGGGAGAGGGAGCGGACCTCCTCTTGCAAGTTGTTGAGGTCGAAGGCCCGCGGTCGCAGCGGCCCCTCCCACTGGGTCCAGTCGGTGGGGGCGTGCTTGTGGTGCATGTGGGTGGCCGGGCCGAAGAAGCCCGAGCGCCCCAGCTCGCGCTCGTAGATGGCCTGCTCGGGCAGATCGGCGTGGGCCTGGCGGGAGTGGGTCCCCTCCCGATGTGGGAAGCTTATCCAGTTACGCATCGCGCTGTGCTCCGTTTTTCTCGCCTTGCGTTGCGCCATCCAGCACGCCGCGGCGGATCTGGTCCAGTTCGATGGATTCGAACAGTGCCTGGAAGTTGCCCTCCCCGAACCCCTCGTTCCCCTTGCGCTGGATGATCTCGAAGAAGACGGGGCCGATGACGGTGTCGGTGAAGATCTGCAGCAGGATGCCGTCCTTCGTCGGCGAGCCGTCGATGAGGATGCGCAGCGCTTTCAGCGCAGCCAGATCCTCCTGATGCCCCTCGACCCGGCGGTTTACCCCCTCGTAATAAGTATCCGGGGTCGGCATGAAGCCGGTGCCGCGCTCGCGCAGGGTGCGGATGGTCTGGTAGATGTCATTGGAGGCCAGCGCGATGTGCTGGATCCCCTCCCCCTTGTACTGGCGCAGGTACTCCTCGATCTGGGACTTGTCGTCCGCCGACTCGTTGATGGGAATGCGAATTTTGCCGCAGGGTGCCGTCATGGCGCGGGAATGCAGGCCCGTCAGCTTGCCCTCGATGTCGAAGTAGCGGATCTCGCGGAAGTTGCCGATCCGCTCGTAGAAATTCGACCAGAGGTTCATGTTGCCGCGGTGCACGTTGTGGGTCAGGTGATCGATCTCATAGAGTCCCGCGTCCACCTCGGCCATGCGCGCCTGCCAGTCCGGGTAGAAGACGAAATCCACGTCATAGATGGATCCCCGCTCGCCGTACCTGTCAACAAAGGAGAGCGTGCTCTCGCCGATGCCGTAGATGGCGGGGATGTTGAGCTCCATGGGCCCTATCTTGCCGACAAAGGGCTTGGCTCCCTGGGCGATGGCATACTGCTGGGCAAGGCCCGCATCGGCCACCCGAAACGCCATGCCGCACACGCTCGGGCCGTGGGCCCTGGCGAACTCCTCCGCCTGGGAGTGGGGCTCGGCATTGACCACGAAGTTGATGTCACCCTGGCGATAGAGCCAGCACTGCTTGTGCCTGTGCTTGGCCACCTCGGCAAACCCCAGGGAGACGAACAATGCCTTGAGGGCCGCAATGCCCTTGAGATCCGGGGCCGTGTACTCGACGAATTCGAAGCCATCGGTCCCGAGGGGGTTGATGGTGTGAGTACGGGAAGAGGGGGTGGTCATGATGCGCTCCTTGCGATGGGCTGATGACGAAACGGGTCACACCGGAAGGACGCTACAGACAGCCACCACCGGCGTTGTTAATAACTTGTTTCATTAGAGGTATCGGCACGACGAAAGAGAAGAGGCTGGCATCAGATAGTTGGGCGGAGGTCGCCGCCACAAGATGTAAATGAAATGTGACATTGAGGCCGCGACCTTGCGGAGTGCCCCCGGCGGGGTCGCCAGGCTGTCAGCTTTGCCTTACAGGCGCCAGGTTTTCACCCTGAGGTGAGGCAGACGGGCCCGGGCCTGTTGCAGGCGACGGTGAGTGGGATTGACGAGCCAGGCCGCTCGCCCGAGCGCCAGCAGCGGCAGATCGTGCAGGCTGTCACTCAAGGCAAGGGCGACGTCGAGCAGCCGGATTTCCGGCAGCAGCTTGCGCGGCCCATGGCAGTAAACCCGGGGGACCAGGCCGCCGGCGCAATAGCACATCCGTGAGCCGATGATGCGGTGAGGAAGCCTTGGCAAACGCCGATGGAGCTGGGCGCGCACCAGGGCACGGGGACTCGCGGAGATGATCCAGCAACGCGCCCCCTCCCCCATCAGGAGCGCGCGCGCCTCCGGATACAGGCCGGGCCGGGTGAGGCTGTACTCCCGCACCAGAGCACGCCACGCCAGGGGAGAGAGCCCCAGAGTGATGGCCCACCAGATAAGCGTGAGCCCCTGCCGGCGCAGGCGAGGCAGCAGATAGACAAACCCGCCCAGCGCGATCACCGGCCACAGCAGCAGCGGCCAGAGACGGCGGCGCAGGATATGGCGCAGCAAGCCGGCGTGGCTGTCACCGGGAGCCAGGGTGTCGTCAAAATCCGCCAGGATCCAGCCCGATCCGGGGATCCGCTTTTGATCGCTCACTCGGCCAGGCCCGAGATGGCGGTGTGCAACTCGGGCAGCAAGAAGCGCTCTCCCTCATCGGGCGGGCAGACGACGTCGAACGCCTCCCCTGCCAGGGTAAAGGCGAGGCGCCAGGCGTGCAGGTAGCCGCGATCGGCCGTGGTCCCGCCATAGCGCTCATCCCCGAGAATGGGGGCCCCTATGCTCTTCAAGGCCACCCGGATCTGATGGGTCTTGCCGGTCTGGGGCTTGATGCGATAGAGGCGCAACCCCTCCTGCACCGACACCGAATCGAACCAGCTGATGGCGGGATTCTCCTGGGTGCGGGTCAGCATCCAGCTGCCGCCGCGCCCCTTCTCCATGTCTCCCTTCACCCAGCCTTGCTTCTTCTTCGGCTTGCGATCCGAGAGCGCCAGATACTGCTTGCTCACCTCCCTCGCCGCAAACGCCATGCTGAGGGCGCGGTTTGCTTCCGGGGTGCGGGCCAGCAGCACCAGCCCGGACGTCATCTTGTCGAGGCGGTGAACGGGGTAGAGTTCCAGCCCGGTGTCGGCTCGCACCAGATTGACCAGACCCGGCTCGCCGGCGTCGTCGTGCATGCCAAGACCCGGGCTCTTGTTGATCACCAAGAAATCTTTGTGCTGCAGCTGTATCCGGTACATGTATAACCCTTTAGAATGTAATATGTTAAAAAATTGAATGCGGGCCTGCTGGCCATCCCCATGGACCCTCAGCACAAGAATCGCACGAATGAGAAGATGCCTGTTTTGGCTTTTGTTGCTTGGCGCCAGCTATGCGTCGCCCCTCCTGGCCAGTGAACGCCCCCAGGAACAGCCGGACCGGGTGGTCCTGCAACTGCGCTGGCTGCACCAGCCCCAGTTTGTGGGCTATCACATGGCCAAGGCCAAGGGGTTCTATGCCGATGCCGGACTGGATGTCGAGATCCGTCCCGGCGGCAAGGGGATCAGCCCCGTCCAGGAGGTCCTGGCCGGGCGCGCCGACTTCGGGGTCGGCAATACCGAGGTGCTGACCGGCTATGCCCGGGGAGAGCCTCTGCTGGCGCTCGCCAGCGTCTACCAGCACTCTCCGTCCATCTTCCTGGCCCGCCGCGACAGCGGCATTCTCACCGTTGCCGACATGCGTGGCAAACGGATCATGATGTTTCCCGGCCATCAGGATGCCGAATTGATGGCCACCCTCTACTATCAGGGGCTTCACGAACGCCAGCTCATCCCGGTGCCGACCTCGGTCAACATCGACGATCTCATCACGGGCAAGATTGACATCTTCAACGCCTACCTGAGCAACGAGCCCTTCTATCTGGAGGAGCGCGGTATCTCGGTCTCCGTCATCAACCCCCGCAATTACGGCGTCGACTTCTACAGCGACATCCTCTTCACCACCCAGGCACAGGAGCAGCTCAACCCGGATCGGGTGGCGCGTTTTCGAGCGGCGAGCCTGAAGGGATGGCGCTACGCCCTCGCCCACCCCGAGGAAGCCATCACCCTGTTGCGCACGGAATATGGCGTCAACCGCAGCCAAGCCCACATGGAATACGAGTTGCAGATGAGCAAGGAGATGATCCAGCCGCTCTATGTGGAGATCGGGTATATGAATCCGGATCGCTTCGCCCATATCATGCAGCAGCTCGTCGAGATAGGGCTCGTGGCCAAACCGGTGGCCCTGCGCCGCTTCCTCTATCAGGTTCCGTCGGATCAGTGGATATTCTGGCGCCCCTGGTTCCTGCTGAGCCTGGGAGTGGGCGCCCTCATCCTGCTGCTTTCCCTCTATCTGCTGCTCTGCAACAAGCGCCTGAACCGGGAGGTGGCCCTGCGCCAGCAGCGCGAGCAAGAGATACTGCAGCTGGCCCGCCTCGATCCCCTGACCGGCTTGCCCAACCGGCTGAGCCTGATGGAGCAGCTGAAGGAGCAGGTACAGAGCGCCAACCCGGGCTGCCTGCTGTTTTGCGATCTCAACGACTTCAAGCGCATCAATGACAACTTCGGCCACAGCCAGGGGGATGCCATCCTCTGCCAGCTGGCCAGACGGATCCATGATGCCATCGGCCACCAGTGCTACTTCGCCCGTCTGGCGGGGGATGAGTTCATTCTGCTGCTGCCCGCGTACACCACCCACCAGGCAGAGGAGATAGCCGAGGTGATCCGCCAGGCCATGCAGGCCCCCTTCGTGGTGAACGACCAGCCCATGCAGGTCGGGATCAGCATAGGGATCAGCCACTACCAGCATGACTGGAGCCCGGAGCAGTGGCTCATCCAGGCAGACAAGGCCATGTACTGTGACAAGAGCGGCAGCTTCATCACCCTCGCGGAGCAATCCGGCTGACGGGGCAGGCAGAGCAGGCAGAGCAGGCAGAGCAGGCAGAGCAGGCAGAGCAACTCCCACCACTGCCGCGATCCAATGGAAGAAGGCCACCCCTGGGGTGGCCTTCTTCCATGACGGAAATGACGAAATCTAGCCGAAGGTCTGCCCCAGGGATTTGAGCTGGCACGCCTTGGTGAGCAGGATGTCGCTCGAGGCGTCCATGTCCTGCATCTTGCTGCTGTTGGTATGGGAGTGCTGGGAGATGGCGTTGACGTTGCGACTGATGTCTTCCACCACCGCCTGCTGCTGCTCGGCTGCCGCTGAAATCTGGGTCGAGAGATCCACCACCCGCTCTATCTCCGTCAGCACCTCGTGCAGGCTCTCCGATCCCTGCCGGGTCAGGGCCACGCAGGACTGGGTCTGCTGCAGGTTCTGCTGCATCATCCCTTTCCAGCTGTTCAGGGTGCGCTGGATCTGCCCTATGCTGCCCTGGATCTGCTCGGTCGCCTTGTGGGTACGAGTGGAGAGGGTACGCACCTCGTCCGCCACCACCGCGAAACCGCGCCCCTGCTCACCCGCCCGCGCCGCCTCGATGGCGGCGTTGAGCGCCAGCAGATTGGTCTGATCCGCGATCCCCTGGATCTCGTTCATCAACACCCCGATGCGATCCGACTCCTCGGCCAGCGCCACAGCGGCCGTGAAGGCGTGCTCCGCCTGGGTGGCGAGCTCGGTGACCCGCTGCTGGGTCTCTTCCAGCTGCTGGTCGGTATGCTCGCAGTGGGCCTTGGCATGGGCGATCTGGTTGTCCGTCTCCTGGATGTTGCGGGCGATCTCGTGGGCCGTCGCCGCCATCTCGGTGATGGCCGTCGCCACCTGCTGGGTCTGGATATCCTGTTCGGCGATGTCGGCGCTGGCCTCGCTGGAGGCAGTCTTGAGATGGGCCGCCAGCTCCTGCAGGGAGAGGGTCGCGTCATCCACCCGCCCAAGGACGGTACGGATCCTGGCCTGCAACAACTTGATATGGAAGTCGGCGATGGCGCTGGGCTCATCCCCCGAATAGATGAGCCGGGTCAGGCTGTCGTACTCCTCGGCGAGCTGGCGCAGGAAACGGGGGGTGGAGAAGAGGGCATGACGGTAGAGCAGCCCCAGCCACACCAGGGGCAGCAGGGTGAACAGGGGGGCCCAGGGTCCCATCGCGTAAATGCCACCGGCAAGCATCAACAAGAGACCGACGATGGCGAGCCCGTGGCGCATTGGGCGCAGGCTCAGCACGGCCTTGCGCTCCCCCCGCTCCACCGCCTTCAGTCTGGCGTAGGTGCGGGCGGCCACCTCCTTCATCTCGGGAACGGCGCGGCTGCGCACCGACTGGTAGCCGTTGATCCGCCCCTGTTCGAAGATGGGGGTGACATAGGCATCCACCCAGTAGTAGCGCCCATCCTTGCAACGGTTCTTCACCATGCCACGCCAGGGTTTGCCTTGTTTCAGCTTGCTCCAGAGATCGGCAAAGGCCGCCTTGGGCATGTCGGGGTGGCGCACCATGTTGTGGTGCTGGCCAATCATCTCCGCCCGGCTGTATCCCGCCACCCGGCAAAAATTATCATTGGCATAGGTGATGACCCCCTGCAGATCCGTAGTGGAGACCAGCTGTTCATGAACGGAAAAATCCACTTCTTCGTTGACAAGATGAACCTGTTGTTTACCCATAGCGCATGCCTCTTGTGTAATGGCTCAATTAGCGTAGTCAAGCGTTTCGGCCACAACAATATGCCCCCGCAAAGAGTAGGGATGGCTGAGGGGCCTCGTCCGGTCTTGTGATGGGGGCTCAACCCTCGCCCGCCCTGCCGAGCTCCTGCACCCGGATCCGTTTCTTGCCCACCTTGCCGGTGCCGGTCCCGGGGATTACCGCATAGGGTCGGGCTCCCTCGCCTCTCCCTTGAACTTGCCGTCATGGGACACCTTTCCCGCTGTCTCATCGACAACAGGCAGAGGCATCTGGCCAGCTCCGCCCGGGGCATGAATAGATAGCTTATTGAATTACCTGGATTAATAAGAGAGGAAGGCCCTCACGCCCACAGGCGGACGGGCCTTGGACCTAAGCATAATTGACGTTAACGTAAACGTAGTGTGAGATGGAGGTATTCACAGCCAGTATCCACAGCAACATATGAACACCATGACAGGAGTCACCATGTCCAACCTCTCCCCCTCGGCCGGGACGCGTTTTCGCACTGCCCTGGCCAACGAGAAGCCCCTGCAGATCGTCGGCACCATCAACGCCTACATGGCGCTGATGGCCGAGCGCAGCGGCTTCAAGGCTCTCTACCTCTCCGGTGCCGGGGTGGCCAACGCCTCCTATGGCCTGCCGGATCTCGGCATGACCTCCATGAACGACGTGCTGATCGATGCCGAACGCATCACCGCCGCCACCCGGGTACCGCTTCTGGTGGACATCGACACTGGCTGGGGGGGCGCCTTCAACATCGCCCGCACCATCCGCGCCTTCGAGCGTGGCGGTGTGGCTGCCGTGCACATGGAAGATCAGGTGGCCCAGAAGCGCTGCGGCCACAGGCCCAACAAGGCCGTGGTCTCCACCGCAGAGATGGTGGACAGGATCAGGGCGGCGGTGGATGCCCGCCAGGACGAGAGCTTCGTCATCATGGCTCGCACCGACGCCCTGGCCGTGGAGGGGCTGGGATCGGCTCTGGAGCGCGCCGCCGCCTATGCAGAAGCCGGCGCCGACATGATCTTCGCCGAGGCGGTCACCGAGCTGGACCAGTACGATCGCTTCAAGCAGGCGGCCGGGGTGCCGATCCTCGCGAACATGACCGAATTCGGCAAGACAGAGCTGTTTGACAAGGATCTGCTCGCGGCCCACGGCGTCGACATGGTGCTCTACCCCCTGAGCGCCGCCCGCGCCGCCAACCAGGCCGCCCTCAACGTCTATCAGGCGCTTCGCCGTGACGGCCACCAGCGGGCCGTGGTCGACACCATGCAGACCCGGGAGTCCCTCTACGACTTCCTCGGCTACCACCACTACGAACAGACGCTGGACAGACTGTTCACCAAGGACCCGTCTACCAAGGAATAACCGACCATCGGCTGCCCATGCCGGCGGCCGGTGCCTCAACGGACTGAATCAAGGAGATATGTGATGAGCGCCATTTCTGAAACCACCGCCGGCTTCAAGCCGAAGAAATCCGTCGCCCTCTCCGGCACCCCCGCCGGCAACACCGCCCTGTGTACCGTGGGCCTCTCCGGCAACGATCTGCACTATCGCGGCTACGACATCCTGGACGTAGCCACCAGCTGCGAGTTCGAGGAGATAGCCCACCTGCTGGTGCACGGGCACCTGCCCAACGTGGCGGAGCTCGCCGCCTACAAGGCCAAACTCAAGGCCCTGCGCGGCCTGCCCACCGGGGTCAGAACCGCCCTGGAGCAGCTGCCCCCCTCCGCCCACCCCATGGACGTGATGCGCACAGCCGTCTCTGTGCTCGGGTGCCTCGCCCCGGAGAAGGATGACCACAACCACCCGGGCGCCCGGGACATCGCCGACAAGCTGATGGCGAGCCTGGGCTCCGTGCTGCTCTACTGGTACCACTTCAGCCACAACGGCAAGCGCATCGAGGTGGAGACAGACGACGACTCCATCGGCGGCCACTTCCTGCACCTGTTGCACGGTGAGAAGCCGCGCCACTCCTGGGTGCGAGCCATGCACACCTCCCTCATCCTCTACGCCGAGCACGAGTTCAACGCCTCCACCTTCACCGGTCGTGTCATCGCCGGCACCGGCTCCGACATGTACTCCTGCGTCACCGGCGCCATCGGCGCCCTGCGCGGGCCCAAGCACGGCGGTGCCAACGAGGTGGCCTTCGAGATCCAGAAGCGCTATGAGAACCCGGCCGAGGCGGAGGCGGACATCCGCGCCCGCATCGAGAGAAAAGAGGTCATCATCGGCTTCGGCCACCCGGTCTACACCATCTCCGATCCCCGCAACAAGGTGATCAAGCAGGTGGCGAAGGAGCTCGCCGAGGAGCAGGGCAGCACCAAGATGTTCGACATCGCCGAACGCCTCGAGGCCGTGATGTGGGATGCCAAGAAGATGTTCCCGAACCTCGACTGGTTCAGCGCCGTCAGCTACCACATGATGGGGGTGCCCACCGCCATGTTCACCCCGTTGTTCGTCATCGCCCGCACCGCCGGCTGGTCGGCCCATGTCATCGAGCAGCGCATCGACGGCAAGATCATCCGCCCGAGCGCCAACTACGTCGGCCCGGAAGATCTGGCCTTCGTGCCGCTCAAGGAGCGCAAGTGATGATCAACACTCAATACCGCAAGCCCCTGCCCGGCACGGCGCTCGACTACTTCGACGCCCGTGAGGCGGTCGACGCCCTCCAGCCAGGCAGCTGGGACAGGCTCTCCTACACCGCCCGCGTGCACGCCGAGAACCTGGTGCGCCGGTGCGACCCGGCCATTCTCACCGAGTGCCTCGGCCAGATAGTGCACGGCAAGCGCGATCGCGACTTCCCCTGGTTCCCGGCCCGGGTGGTCTGCCACGACATCCTGGGCCAGACCGCCCTGGTGGACCTGGCGGGCCTGCGCGACGCCATCGCCGATCAGGGGGGCGACCCCGCCCAGGTCAACCCCGTGGTACCGGTGCAGCTCATCGTCGATCATTCGCTGGCCGTGGAGTGCGGCGGCTTCGACCCCGATGCGTTCGAGAAGAACCGCGCCATCGAAGATCGCCGCAACGAGGATCGCTTCCACTTCATCAACTGGACCAGGCAGGCGTTCAAGAACATCGAGGTGATCCCGCCGGGCAACGGGATCATGCACCAGATCAACCTGGAGAAGATGTCTCCTGTCATCCACGCGGACCGCGGCCTGGCCTACCCGGACACCTGCGTCGGCACCGACAGCCACACCCCCCACGTGGACGCCCTCGGTGTCATCGCGGTGGGGGTGGGCGGGCTGGAAGCAGAGAACGTCATGCTGGGCCGCGCCTCCTGGATGCGGCTGCCGGAGATCGTCGGCGTGGAACTGACTGGCAAGCCGCAATCCGGCATCACCGCCACCGACCTGGTGCTCTCCCTCACCGAATTCCTGCGCAAGGAGAAGGTGGTCGGCGCCTATCTGGAGTTTCGCGGCGAAGGGGCCGCGGCCCTGACCCTCGGCGATCGGGCGACCATCTCCAACATGGCGCCGGAATATGGCGCCACCGCGGCCATGTTCTTCATCGACCAGCAGACCCTCGACTACTTGCGGCTCACCGGTCGTGACGACGAGCAGGTGAAACTGGTCGAGACCTACGCCAGGGAGGCGGGCCTCTGGGCCGACGCCCTAGCGGGCGCCCAGTACGAGCGCGTGCTGCACTTCGACCTGTCGAGCGTGGTGCGTACCCTGGCCGGCCCCTCCAATCCCCATCGCCGCCTGCCGGTGGCCGAACTCGCCACACGGGGCATCGCGGTGGATCTGGACAAGGCCCGCGCCCAGGAGGCGGACGGCCTGCTGCCGGATGGCGCCGTCATCATCGCCGCCATCACCAGCTGCACCAACACCAGCAACCCGCGCAACGTGATTGCGGCCGGTCTGTTGGCCCGCAACGCCAACCGGCTCGGCCTGGTGCGCAAGCCCTGGGTCAAGTCGTCCCTGGCCCCCGGCTCCAAGACAGTGGCGCTTTACCTGAAAGAGGCTGGGCTGGACAGCGAGCTTGAGCGGCTCGGCTTTGGCGTCGTGGCCTTCGCCTGCACCACCTGCAACGGCATGTCCGGCGCCCTGGATCCCGCCATCCAGCAGGAGATCATCGACCGGGATCTCTACGCCACGGCGGTGCTGTCGGGCAACCGCAACTTCGACGGCCGCATCCACCCCTATGCCAAGCAGGCGTTCCTCGCCTCCCCGCCCCTGGTGGTGGCCTATGCCATCGCCGGCACCATCCGCTTCGACATCGAGAAGGATGTGCTGGGGGTGGTGGACGGCAAGGACATTCGCCTCAAGGACATCTGGCCATCGGATGAAGAGATCGACGCCGTGGTCAAGGCCTCGGTGAAGCCGTCCCAGTTCCGCCAGGTCTATATCCCCATGTTTACCCTAGAGGAAGACCACGGACCGAAAGTGGCGCCTCTGTACGACTGGCGCCCCCAAAGCACCTATATCCGTCGTCCCCCTTACTGGGAGGGGGCCCTGGCCGGTGAGCGTACCCTGCGCGGCATGCGGCCCCTGGCGGTGTTGCCGGACAACATCACCACCGATCACCTCTCCCCCTCCAACGCCATTCTGCCGAGCAGCGCGGCGGGAGAATACCTGGCGAAGATGGGCCTGCCGGAGGAGGACTTCAACTCCTACGCCACCCACCGCGGCGATCATTTGACCGCCCAGCGCGCCACCTTCGCCAACCCCCAGCTCGTCAACGAGATGGCGGTGGTGAACGGCGCGGTGAAGAAGGGGTCCCTCGCCCGCGTCGAGCCGGACTGCCGGGTGATGCGGATGTGGGAGGCCATCGAAACCTACATGGCCCGCAAGCAGCCCCTCATCATCGTCGCCGGCGCCGACTACGGTCAGGGCTCGTCCCGTGACTGGGCGGCCAAGGGGGTGCGGCTCGCCGGGGTGGAGGTGATAGCAGCGGAAGGCTTCGAGCGCATTCATCGCACCAACCTGATCGGCATGGGAGTGCTGCCGCTCGAGTTCAAGCCGGGCATCACCCGCTTGACCCTGGGGCTGGATGGCACCGAGATCTATGATGTGGTGGGGATGCGCCAGCCCCGCGCCGATCTCACCCTCGTCATTCGCCGCCAGAGCGGCGAGGTGGTCGAGGTACCCATGACCTGCCGCCTCGACACCGCCGAGGAGGTCTCGGTCTACGAGGCGGGCGGTGTGCTGCAACGCTTCGCCCAGGACTTCCTGGCGTCGACGGCGCAAAAGGCCGCAAGCTAACTCGCAACCCCGCTCCGCCCCTTTGAAAAAGGGGAAGACGTAAAAGCACCCTCTCCCTTTGGGGGAGGGTTGGGGTGAGGGGAAATTCCCTCATCCGCCCTTCGGGCACCGTCTCCCAGAGGGAGAAAGAACCATGACTCTTCTCAGGACATTCTCTATGGCCCACACACCACAAGTCAGAATCCCGGCCACCTACCTGCGCGGCGGCACCAGCAAGGGGGTCTTCTTCCGGCTGCAGGACCTGCCCGAACGCTGCCAGGTGCCGGGCCCGGCCAGGGACGCGCTCTTCCTGCGCGTCATCGGCAGCCCCGACCCCTACGGCGCCCACATTGACGGCATGGGGGGAGCCACCTCCTCCACCTCCAAGTGCGTGATCCTCTCCAGGAGCAGCCAGGCCGATCACGACGTGGACTACCTCTACGGCCAGGTCGCCATCGACAAGGCGTTTGTGGACTGGAGCGGCAACTGCGGCAACCTCTCCACCGGCGCCGGCGCCTTCGCCATCCACGCTGGCCTGGTGGATCCCGCCCGCATCCCGGAGAACGGCACCTGCGTGGTGCGGATCTGGCAGGCCAATATTGGCAAAACCATCATCGCCCAGGTGCCGGTGAGCAACGGCCAGGTGCAGGAGACCGGGGACTTCGAGCTGGACGGCGTCACCTTCCCCGCCGCCGAGATCGTGCTGGAGTTTCTCGACCCCTCCGATGACGGCGAAGAGGGCTGTGCCCTCTTCCCCACCGGCAATCTGGTGGATGAACTGGAGGTGCCCGCGTCTGTTGTAAAGAGCGGCATGCTGAAGGCGACCCTGATCAGCGCCGGCATCCCCACCGTCTTCGTCAATGCCGAGGAGATCGGCTATACGGGCACCGAGCTGCGCGAGCAGATCAACACGGATCCCGAGGCCCTGGCTCGCTTCGAGGCGATCCGCATCGCCGGAGCTCTGCGCATGGGACTGATCAAGACCGCAGAAGAGGCGGCCACCCGCCAGCACACCCCCAAGATCGCCTTCGTCGCGCCGGCGAAGGATTATCGCACCGCCAGCGGCAAGGAGGTGAAGGCCGGGGAGGTCGACCTGCTGGTGCGGGCCCTCTCCATGGGCAAGCTGCACCACGCCATGATGGGCACCTGCGCCGTGGCCATCGGCACGGCGGCGGCCATCCCGGGGACCCTCGTCAACCTGGCCGCCGGGGGCGGCGAGCGGGAGGCGGTGCGCTTCGGCCACCCCTCAGGCACCCTGAGGGTCGGGGCCCAGGCGCGGCAGCTGGCGGGGGAATGGACGGTCACCAAGGCGGTGATGTCCCGCTCCGCCCGCATCCTGATGGAGGGCTGGGTGCGCGTGCCGGGGGATGCCTTCTAGCCCGTCTAGCCTCCCCTCAAAGGCGAGCAAGCCCGGGCCCTCGCCCGGGCTTGTTTTTTAAAACCCTGTCCACCACTCCCCTTCTTGTTGAGGGCGTGGCACGCACTCCACCTTACGCGGGATGTTCTGCTTCGCATCCCCGCCGATGAGCCGCTTCACCTGACCCGCCGGACACCGGCCGTCATCCACGTAGGCCGTCTCCCCGTGGGGCAGCCTGCCGGGGGGCGGATCCTGGCTCAGATAGCTGATGGGCACGGGCGCGAGCACACTGCACCCCGACATCAGGAGTGCGCCACACCAGAGTGCCAGCACGCCTCCCCTCTTTCCTGCAACCGCCATAGCTCACTCCCTGCCTCTGTCGGGGTGCCGAACCGGCGCCCCTTGTTCCGGCAGTGTACCCAGCGACGCCCCCGGGCCGACACCCGCGCCCAGCGGCGCTGTGACGATTCCAGACACAGGAAAACACCTGCGGATACCTTTTTTTGCGCCTCCCGAACCTGGCACCTGCAACCCGCATCGGGCAGAGAGTGCCGCAGCCCTGCCTGACACATGCCATCAGAGGAGGAAGGCTCCGGGGCTGAAGAGACGATTCCCCCGTGAAACCAGCGTCATGCGAGGCACTTTTTGTGCTGACCATAACTATGAAAATCAGAACGTTAGGTTTACATTGGTACAATCGACTCTTCCCGGAACGAGTGCATGAGGATACCTGTACTGAATCTGCCCCCCTTGCCGGCGGGGCGCCATTACCGTTTTCACGCCATGGTCAAACCGGGTGGTGCCCGCTGCAACATCGATTGCGATTACTGCTTCTATCTGCACAAGACGGAGCTGCTGGAACACTCTCAGCACAGCCAGATGAGCGAATCGACGCTGGAGCAACACATCCGCCAGTACATCGAGGCACAAACCGGGAACGAGGTGGTGTTCTCGTGGCAGGGGGGCGAGCCGACCCTGATGGGGCTGCCCTTCTTCGAGCGGATCGTCGCCCTGCAAGCCCGATATGCCAAGCCGGGGCAACGCATCGCCAACGATCTGCAGACCAACGGCATCGCCCTGGATGATCGCTGGATTACTTTCCTGCGCCAGCACGACTTTCACGTCGGCCTCTCCATCGATGGCCCGCAGGCACTGCACGATGCCTATCGCAAGACCCGCAGCGGCAAGTCCACGTTCGAACAGGTCATGGCCGCAGCCACCCGCCTGAGGGAGGCGAACATTCCCTTTGCTGCCCTGTGCGTGGTCAACCGCCTCAATGCCCTGCACCCGAAAGAGGTGTACCGTTTTCTGGTCGATGAGGTCGGAACCTGGCGGGTGCAGTTCACCCCTGCGGTCGAACCCAAGCTCTATCGCCAGACCGCGCCAGCCAAGCTGGCTCCCGGCTTGATGCCGGACTATGGCACCGCCGAGGCGCGCCCCGGTCATCCCCTCTCCATCGTGACGGAATGGTCCGTCGACCCCGATGACTATGGCGCCTTTCTCATCGGTGTCTGGGAGGAGTGGAAACGGCAGGATCTGGGTCGGGTACACGTCAATCTGTTTGAGACCCTGATTGCCCAGGCCGCCGGTCAGCCCGGCCAGACCTGCACCCAGTCGGAATTCTGTGGCAAGGCCGTGGCCGTGGAGCACGACGGGGAGGTCTTCTCCTGCGATCACTTCGTCTATCCCGAATACCGCCTCGGCAACCTGCATCAGACCCATCTCGGCGACCTCGCCTTTTCAGTGCCCCAGCAAACATTTGGTCTCGCCAAGCGCGATACCCTGCCCACCCAATGCCGCCAGTGTGACTACCTGAGGCTGTGTTGGGGGGAGTGCCCCAAAAATCGTCTGATAAAAAGTCAAGAAGGTGAGGCAGGTCTCAACTATCTCTGCAGCGGACTCTATCGTTTCTATGATCACGTGGGGCCCGATGTCGTCCATCTCCTGACCAGAATGGGCTACCTGCAATCCTGAATGGGTCGGCATCGCCCATGGCTGCCCACCAACCGCCTGCCGAAAAGAGGTCAGGAAGCAATCCGTTACATGTTGAGCATTACTGTTGTCTGGCATAAGCACATAGGAGTAAGAAGATGAAGAAAACCATCCTCGCGACGGCCTTGCTGGCCGCCTTTGGCGGCGGAAGCAGCCCAGCCGAACATCCTGGTCATCTTTGGTGATGACATCGGCTGGCAGAACGTCAGTGCCTACGGAATGGGCACCATGGGATACCGTACCCCCAACATCGACAGCATTGGCCAGCAAGGGGCCATCTTTACCGATCACTACGCCCAGCCAAGCTCTACGGCCGGACGCGCAGCCTTCATCACCGGCCAGTATCCGATCCGTTCGGGGATGACCACCGTCAGCATGCCGGGTGGTGCGCTGGGCCTGAAGGCCGAGTCCCCGTCCCTCGCTGAAGTACTGAAAGCCCAGGGTTACAGCACCGGCCAGTTCGGCAAGAACCACCTGGGCGATCGCAACTTCGCCCTGCCCACGGCGCACGGCTTCGACGAGTTCTTCGGCAACCTCTACCACCTCAATACCCAGGAAGAGTCCGAACAACGGGACTATCAGAACTTTGCCAAGGCCTATGCCGGATCAGCCGAGAAGTATGACGAGAAGTTCGGCACACGTGGTGTGCTGCACTGCTACGCCAGCGGCACCGAAGACAAGACGGTCGAACCGCGCTTTGGCGAAGTCGGCAAGCAGAAGTGTACCGACACGGGCCCGCTGACCCAGGAGCGGATGAAAGATTTCGACGGCAAGGAGGTCATTCCGGCCACCTTCAAGTTCATCGACAAGGCCAAGTCGGATGGGAAACCCTTCTTCGTCTGGCTGAACACCAGCCGTATGCACCTCTACACCCGACTCAACGACAAGTGGCGCTATGCCGCCGAGAAGTACACGAGCGAGTACGATTTGCACGGCAGCGGCATGCTGCAGCATGACCACGACATCGGGGTCGTGCTCGATTACCTCAAGCAGAACGGTCTGGACAAGAACACCATCGTCATCTACACCACCGACAACGGTCCGGAGCACTCCTCATGGCCGCACGGTGCCACCACCCCCTTCCGCGGCGAGAAGATGACCACCTACGAAGGCGGCGTACGGGTGCCCATGATGGCACGCTGGCCCGATCACATCCCGGCCGGTGAGGTGCTCAATGGCATCCAGGGTCACCAGGATCTGTTCACCACCCTCTCTGCGGCCGCCGGCGTGAAAAACGTGGCCGATGACATGATGAAGCAGAAGAAACAGTACATCGATGGCATCAACAACCTCGACTACTGGACTGGCCAATCCAAAGAGTCCAACCGCAACTCCATCCTCTACTACTACGAGGACAAGCTCACCGCCGTGCGCATGGGACAGTGGAAGTTCCACTTCTCCACCAAGGAGGATTACTACGCCAACGTCGTGCCGCTCACCGTGCCCAAGATTTACAACCTGCGGGCCGATCCGTTCGAGAGCTATGACACGATTGATGCCCAGGGTCACCTGATGCAGAAGATGTCCTGGTTGCTGGCCCCCGTCAGCGAAGTGGTTGCCCAGCACGTCAAGACCCTGAAGGACTACCCGCCGGTACAGGGTGGCACCAGCTTCGACATGTCCAACATCATCGCGGACACCATCCAGAAAGGTCCGCAATAATACCCGATGTCATACCCCCCAAGAGCCGGCGTTGCCGGCTCTTATCTTTCCTGATATCGGTATTGGCCCCCGCCCTCCCCACAGAGGCGCCCCCGGTCCTCACTGCCGGATACGCGGCGAGCGTTGCCCAGAAAACGGGATCCTGATCCCACCGCCCAGGGCAAGAGGATGGCACTTCTGGAGGCTTGTCCGTTGCCGTTTTCAAGGCCGGGACCGTGATCTGCACGGCCCTCATCCGGGCACTCTGCCGAGCACTCTGCCGGCGGTGACAACACCTTGTTCATGCGCAATACATCTTTGCTCTGGAATAGTGGGTCCCATACAGGTGGGGAGGCGCTTGAAAACAGCGCTCGTCATCCACACATTCAGTGCATACAATGCGTTAACGAAGCGGGCTCTGCCGCTTCCCCCGGAAATCAAGAGGACATCAAGATGGATACCCGTTCTATCTACACTGGCACCCAGGGTGCCGTGCGCGACACCAACAAGGTGCTGCGCAACACCTATATGCTGCTCTCCCTCACTCTTGGCTTCTCCGCCGTGGTAGCCGGGGTAGCGACCGTGATGAACCTGCCGCCCCTGCACTGGGCCGTGTTCCTCATCGGGGTCTACGGTCTGATGTTCCTGACCGAGAAGAACCGTGACAACGGTATGGGGCTGGTGTTCACCTTCGCCCTGACCGGCCTGCTGGGCTATAGCCTCGGCCCCATCATCAACATGTACATGAACAACGGCGGCGGCGAGATCGTGATGACGGCCCTCGGCGGTACCGCGCTCACCTTCTTCGGTCTGTCGGCCTATGCCCTGACCACCAAGCGTGACCTCTCCTTCATCGGCGGCATGCTGTTCGTCGGTTTCTGGGTGCTGCTGGTGGCCATGATTGCCAACATCTTCCTGCAGATGAGCGCCCTGAGCCTGGCCCTGTCCGCCATGTTCATGCTGTTCTCCTCCGGCGCCATCCTGCTGACCACCCAGCAGATCGTGCGCGGCGGCGAGACCAACTACATCTCCGCTACCGTCACCCTGTATGTCTCCATCTACAACATCTTCCTGAGCCTGCTGAGCCTCCTGGGCGGCAACCGCAACTGATGGATGCTGATGATGCACAAAACCCCGCTTCGGCGGGGTTTTTATTGGCTCCTATTTCTGTCAGGATAACCAGTAAATCAAGAAGATGATGCGAAATGGCCCTGATCCAAATCAGGGCCATTTCGCTGTCGACGGGTTATGCTTTCGCTTTCGATTCGCTCAAGGGTTGCCGCCATCCCATGCCCATGGATTTCTCAAGCCTGCTGCGCCGGCTGCTGACAGACAGTCACATCTACTTCGCGCTCAAGGTCCTGCTCGCCATCGTGGGGCTGCTCGCCTTCGCGCTGGCTACCGGCGACATCCAGCTCACCGTGCTGCTCTCCCTCGGGGTCGTGGCGGGTGCCATCGCCGAGACCGACGACAGCCTCTGGGGCCGGGTCAAGAACCTCGCCATGACGCTGGTCTGCTTTTTGTTCGCCTCCCTGTGCGTCCAGTATCTCTTCCCCACCCCCTGGCTGTTTGCCATCGGGCTTGCGGGCTCCACCTTCCTCTTCGTGATGGTGGGGGCCCTCGGCCAGCGCTACGCCACCATCAGCTTCGGCTCCCTGCTCATCGCCATCTACACCATGCTGGGGGCCGCCAAGGCGCCGGATCTTTTCTATCAGCCCCTTGCGCTGGGAGCCGGGGCCCTCTGGTACGGCCTGGTGTCCCTGGTCTGGCTCTGGCTGCTGCCCTACAAGACCCTGCACGAGCAGCTGGCCCAGAGCTACTTCGCCCTCGCCCGCTACTTGCAGGAGAAATCCCGCTTCTTCCCGGCAGACGAGCACGGCGCCCAGGCCATCCGCCACAACCTGGCCCAGCTCAACATCAACCTGGTCAACGCCCTGAACCTGGCCAAGACGGCGCTCAATGCCCGCCTCAATTCCCCCATGAGCGGGCAACGGGTGGCCCCCGAGCTCGCCGGCCTGCTGCGCCTCTATCTGCTGGCCCTGGAGATCCAGGAGCGGGCCACCTCCAGCCACTACCCCTACAGCAAGCTGGAAGCCGAGCTCAAGCAGGGCATCGTCCTCGACGGCTTCCAGGAGGTGCTGTCACAGCTCGCCGAGGCGTGCCAGCAACTCGGTTACGCCATCCTGGTGCACAAGCCCTACCGTCATCACAAGCGCATCCACTGGACCCTGGAGGCCCTCGGCGATCAGCTGGAGTTCACCCACCTCAAGCAGCACTACCCCAAGACCCTGCTGACGCCGATGAAGTTTCTGCGCCGCAACCTGGCCAGCATCAACCAGCTGCTGCAAAGCGCCGAGGAGCTGCAAAACCCCGCCTCCCCGCCCACCAGCCTGCCGCCCCTGGCAAGGCCAGCCCCCTTGCCGCTGCTGGCCCTGATCAAGCAACACCTGACCCCGAACTCCATGGTGTTTCGCCATGCCCTGCGCCTCTCCCTCGGGCTGGTGGTGGGCTATGGCATACTCCAGGCGTTCCATCTGGACAAGGGCTACTGGATCCTGCTCACCGTGCTGTTCGTCTGCCAGCCGAGCTACAGCGCCACACGGCGCCGTCTGGTGCAGCGGATGCTCGGTACCTTCGCCGGCATCCTCATCGGCGTGCCCGTGCTCTGGCTCTTCCCCGAGCTGCACCTGCAGCTGGGGATCATGGGGCTCGCCGCCTTTCTCTTCTTCACCCAGGTACGCAGCAACTACAGCGCCGCCGTCTGCTTCATCACCCTCTATGTGCTGATGGCCTTCAACCTGCTGGACGGCATCGGCTTCGCCATCTTGGGGCCGCGCCTGCTCGACACCCTGCTCGGCTGCCTGCTCTCCTACGCCCTGGTGGCCTGGCTGTGGCCGGACTGGCAGTACAAGCGCCTACCGACCCTCATCGCCAACTCCTTGTCCGCCAATGCGAAGTACCTCTCGGCCGTGCTCGCCAGCCTGCACCGCCAGCGGGACGAGTCCCTCGACTACCGGGTGGCCCGCAAGTGCGCCCACCTCGCCGACAGCGAGCTGGCCATGGCCTGGCAGAGCATGCTGGTGGAGCCGAGCAAGCGCCGCCGCTTCCTCGACCTCTGCTTCACCCTCACCTGGCGCAACCATGCTCTGCTTTCCTACATCTCGGCGCTCGGAGCGCACCGTGACAAGCTCGAGCCCATCGAGGGGCTGGAGGAGATCAGCCGCCACATCAGCCATACCCTGGAGCAGGCCGCCGGCCACCTGGCGGGCGAGATGCCGGCGCACCTCGAGGGCCAGTGCCCGGCCATCGCCCCGGAGAGCAGTGAGGAGCAGCTGATGCTGAGCCAGCAGCTCAGCCTCATCAGCCAGTTGGCTGACGAGTTGCTGATGCTGGCCAACGACGGTCACCTGCTGACCGGGCAGGATCAGGGCTGAGCTCCCCCCTCGCCGGGCAGCCGGCGAAGGGGCACGGGTCCCGCCGGTTGCCGAGCGGGAGGCAAGGCGCTACCATGCCCGCCCAATCTTAATAACCCCATTCCGACCGCCCCTTTGTGAGGAGCCCTTATGTCTGAGCATCATCAGCTGGAATTCAACGGCCAGGCCATCGAGACCGATGCCCAGGGCTATCTGCGTCATGTCACTGACTGGAGCGAGGCGCTGGCGCTGGTGCTGGCAGAGCGGGAGGGCATAGTGCTGGAGGAGCCTCACTGGGAGGTGGTGCGTTTCGTGCGGGCGTTTTATCTGGAGTTCAACACCTCCCCCGCCATCCGCGCCCTGGTCAAGGCGATGGAGAAGCAATACGGCCCGGAGAAGGGCAACAGCCGCTACCTCTACAAGCTGTTCCCGGAAGGCCCCGCCAAGCAGGCCACCAAGATCGCGGGCCTGCCAAAACCGGTGAAGTGCATCTAATAAAAAACCGCGCCAAGGCGCGGTTTTTTATTATGGCAGACGAGGGCCAACCTCAAGGGTTGTAGGCCACGACTGAGCCACCGAGCCCGGTCATCTGGCTTATCCTGCTCTGCATGCCCTGCAGCTTGGCCTTGGAGACATCCGGCCCGATGAAGACCCGGGTGATCTTCCCCTGCACCGGGGTGCGCGGCGAGGTCTGGGCCGAGTAGCCGGCGGCCCTCAGCTTGCTCACCAGGGCATTGACGCTGTCTGCGTTCTTGAAGGCACCGAGCTGCAGGATCCAGCTACCCTGTGCCGGAGCGGCGGCAGGCGCCGTGGTCGGCTGCGCCATCTTGCTCGCGATGAGATCATCCATGGACTTGATCTGGCCCGGCAGCGGCTTGCTCTCCACCGGCTTTTTCACCTCGACCGGCTTGGGAGTCACCGGCTTGGGCTGCTCCACCGGCTTCTTGGCGATCACCTCGGGCTTGGGCTCGGGTTTGGGCTGCGGCTTGGGCGGCGTCACGGCCTGCACCGCCGGCTGCTGCGGCTGCTGCGGCTGCTGCGGCTGGGCCGTCGCGGCCGGGTTCGCCGAGCCCTGAGTGGCCACCGCCTGATTGGTCCCAGCCTGATTGGCCAGGGTCACGGTGTCCCCTATCTCCTCCACCTGCCACTGGGTCGCGGCAGAGGCCTGCTGCTGGCTCGCCAGATGTTCCGCCGGCAGGGTGCTCGCCGCCGAGACCTGAAGGGCAGGCTTGGCGGGCTCCAGCTCCGGGCGCAGCGGGATCTTGGCAAAGGCCTCGTCCTTCTGCTCCAGCTTGTTGCCATCCATCAGGTCCGGCAGAAAGATGACCACCAGGGCGACCAGGATGACGGTGCCCACCAATCTGTTTTGAAACTTCGAAGCCAAGTTAATTTCCACCCATATTGCTTAGAATGTTTACCGTGTTGCTGGCATCAACGACGAACGCCCCCTCGCGCCATTCCGTTGTGAAACCCAAGCCAGGCCAGGCTGCCCCCTGTCGCTGAAGCCATGATAGACAGAAAGGGCTCAGGCGCTCGCGGCCAGCACGTCGGCGACAGTGTAAAACGAGCCGAACACGATGACCATATCATCCGGACTCGATACGGCCAGCGCTGCCTCATATGCCTCGCTCACCGACTCACACTGCACCGCCGGCCCCTGTTCACCCAGGGCTGCGGCCAGCTGGGCCGCCGTGGCGGCGCGGGGACCATGAAGGCTCGCCAGGAACCACTCGTCAATCAGACCGTCGAGCTCGGCCAGCGACCCCGCCATGTCCTTGTCCTTGAGCATGCCGACCACGGCGCGGCGCTTGCCCTTGCAAGGGAGCAGGCGCAGCTGGCTCGCGAGATAGGCCGCCGAATGGGGGTTGTGGGCCACGTCCACGATGACCAGGGGATCCTGTTGCAACTGCTGCATCCGCCCCGCCAGCCGGGCCGTCGCCAACCCTTCGCGAATGGCAGACTCCGCCAGTGGCAGACCGAGGGACTCCAGCGCCGCCAGCACGGTGACCGCATTCATCAGCGGAAGAGCCGGCTTGGGCAACCCCAGCCAGTGGTGCAGGCCGTGGTAGTCCCAGTCGCCTTCGTGCTCATCCCCGTGGAAGTCACGGCCGACCTGGCGCAAGGATGCGCCCAGGCGCGCCGCTTCGCTCGCGATGGTCGAAGGGGGGTTGGGCTCCCCGCTGATGGCGGGCTTGCCGGCGCGATACACCCCGGCCTTCTCCACCGCCACCGCTTCCCGGGTATCCCCGAGCCAGTCGCAGTGATCCAGCGCGATGGAGGTGATCAGGGCGACGTCGGACTCCACCACGTTGGTGGCGTCGAGCCGGCCCCCCAGCCCCACTTCCAGCAGGAGCACATCGGGGGCGGCGCGGCGAAACAGCCACAGACCCGCCAGGGTGGCGAACTCGAAGAAGGTAAGGGCGATGTCGCCCCGGGCGGCTTCCACCTCGGCAAAGGCCGCGCAGTGATCGCCGTCCGCCAGCTCCTGGCCGTTGACGCGCACCCGCTCGGTAAAGCGCAGCAGATGGGGGGAAGAGTAGACACCGACCCGGTAGCCCGCCGCCATCAGGATGCTGGCGGCCATGGCGCAGGAGGAACCCTTGCCGTTGGTGCCCGCCACCGTGATCACCTTGAACGGCAGTTCGGTGAGCCCCATGCGACGGGCGACAGCACCGACCCGATCCAGTCCCATGTCGATGTTGACCGGGTGGATCTGCTCCAAATAAGAAAGCCAGTCGACCAGCGACCGGCTTTGGGATTGTTGCATGTGTGAACTCATGTTCAGTCTTCGATGACCTGAGTGTTCATCAGCTTGGCCAGCAGACCGGCCAGACGGTCGCGCATCTCGCGCCTGTCGATGATGAGATCGATGGCACCCTTCTCCAGCAGGAACTCGGAGCGCTGGAAGCCTTCCGGCAGTTTCTCGCGCACGGTCTGCTCGATGACGCGGGGGCCGGCAAAACCGATCAGCGCCTTGGGCTCGCCTACGTTGATGTCACCCAGCATGGCCAGGCTCGCGGAGACGCCACCCATGGTGGGATCGGTGAGCACGGAGATGAAGGGCAGGCCCGCCTTGGTGAGCCTGTCGAGCGCCGCACTGGTCTTGGCCATCTGCATCAGGGAGAACAGGGCTTCCTGCATCCGCGCACCACCGGAGGTGGAGAAGCAGACCAGACCGCGGCCCTCCTTGATGCTCTCCTCGACGGCGCGCACGAAGCGGGCGCCGACCACGGAGGACATGGAGCCCCCGATGAAGGAGAACTCGAATGAACAGGCGACGACCGGCACCCCCTTGAGGGTCCCCTTCATCACCACCAGCGCATCTTTCTCGCCCGTCTCTTTCTGGGCAGCAGACAAACGATCCTTGTAGCGCTTGGAGTCCTTGAATTTCAGGATGTCTTGCGGCTCCAGCTCGGCCGCGACTTCACTGCGTCCCTCGGCGTCGAGGAAGCTCTCGAGACGGGCACGTGCGCTGATGCGCATATGATGGTCACACTTGGGGCACACTTCGAGATTGCGCTCCAGCTCTGCCCGGTAGAGCACCTGTTCGCAAGCAGTACACTTGGTCCACACCCCTTCCGGAATGTTGTGACGACGCGGTGTGGTGATCTTGCTCTTGGGAAGGATCTTCTCAAGCCAGCTCATGGAATTCCTTAATGCATTTGTGCCTGACAAAACACATCGAACCTTGATTGTTCAATGACTTAACGGCTCGATGGCAATAAACGACGGATCATTAAACCACAAATTTTCGGGCCCAGTTACTAAAAACTGGTCGTACCCGGTGCCGAGTCCGGCAGCCACAGCGGGCCGAGGGGCGGCTGGGGCAAGCCGAATTCCGCCGGGTAATCCACGTCCACCAGATAGAGGCCACCCGCCTTGGCGGTCGGGCCCGCCAGGTTGCGATCCTTCGCCGCCAGCACCTCGGCAATCCACTCCACCGGCTGAAGCCCCTGCCCCACCAGCAGCAGGGAGCCGGTGATGTTGCGCACCATGTGGTGCAGGAAGGCGTTGGCCTTGATGTCGAGCACGATGTAAGAGCCGGAGCGGCTGACACACAGGTGCGTCACGTTGCGCCAGGGGGTGTTGGACTGGCAGGCGATGGCCCGGAAGGTGCTGAAGTCGTGCTCACCCAGCAGAGACTGGCCGGCCTGGTGCATCAGATCGGCGTCTATGGTCTCGTGGTAGTGGCTGACGCCGCTGCCGAGGATCGCCGGGCGGTAGTTGTGGTTGTAGATGACATAACGGTAGCGACGGGCGGTGGCGCTGAAACGGGCGTGGAAGTGCTCGTCCACCTCCCTGACCCAGCGCACGGCGATGTCAGGCGGCAGGTTGGAGTTGAGCCCCAGGGTCCAGGCCCCCTCGGCGCGGTTCGCCTCGGTATCGAAGTGGATCACCTGACCGGTGGCGTGCACCCCCGCATCGGTGCGCCCGGCACACTGGATGGAGACGGGGTGGTTGGCGATGCGGCTGAGGGCTTTTTCCAGCTCCTCCTGCACGCTGATCACTTCGCGCTGACGCTGCCAGCCGAAGTACCGGCTGCCGTCATATTCAATACCAAGGGCAATTCGCATGGGTAAAGGTGTCTTCTGATGAAAGGATGCAGTGAAAGAAACGGGGCGGATTATACGCGCTCGGGCCCAAAAGTCCCAGACCGGGCGAGGCAGCGGTGCAGTGTGCCCCAAAGAGAGAGGGCAGCCCGCGGGCTGCCCTCCTGGTTCATGCATGACAAGCGGCCGCTTATCCCAGGCGCTTGAGCAGCTTCTCTGCCTCGTTGCGCTGGTGCTCGCTGCCCTGGGCCGCCGCCTCTTCCAGCAGCTCCCGGGCGCTCTCCTTGTCGTCGATCTCGAGGTAGGCACGGGCCAGATCCAGCTTGGCCCCCACACCACCGTCGTCGGCGTCCACGTCGAAGCCGTTGGACTCCGGCAGCACCTCGGGGAAACCGTCCAGCCCCACGTCCAGGGAGAAGCCCTGATAGGGTTCCTGCTCCGTGTTGCTGGCGTTGGCATCGGCCAGGAGCTTGTCGATCTCCACGTAGTCGTTGGCCTGCGCCTGCTCGCGGGGCTTCACATCGCTCTGGTGAGACTCCACCTCGGCGAAGGCATCCTCGAAGTCCGCCAGGGCCAGCTCGTTGGGATCCCAGGCCGGGGTCGCCCCCTTGGCGGGCTCCAGCCCGAGCTCGGCCAGCATGTCGTCCACATTGTCCTTGCCATAGCCGGCGTCTTCGTCCGGCAGCCCCTTGCCGGTCGGCTCGTCAAAGCCGGTCTCAATATCGCTCAGGTCGAAATTGGCAAGCTCGTCGTCACGCTGGCTGCGGCTCTCAACCTGGGCCTTTGCCAGATCCGCCTCGATCTCCGCATCCAGATCGGCAAACAGGGCAGCCTGCAGCTCCTCCTCGCTCATGAGCTCGTCGCGGCCACGGGGGGCCGTATCAGACTCGCCGGAGAGATCGAGATCGGGCCCACCGGGCAACTCGAAGTCCCCCTCGTGAGCCAGATCGAGCTCGGGCACCAGATCCGGGTCCCGCACCGTCGTCACCGCCGGCTCCACGTCGAAGGCGGAGAGCGCCGTATCATCCTCACTGAAGACGATGTCGGCCTGGGTTTTCTCCTCCCGTGGTGCCTCCGGCTCATTCAGGTCCGGCATGGGGTGCAGGGAATCTTCATCCGTGATGCCGACCGTCATCAGCTGATCGAACTCGCTGCTCTCCTCCCCCATCACCATGGCGGTGGATTCGGACAGGCTCTTCTCCTGCTCTTCCAGCTCCCGGCGCGCGCGGGCCCGCAGCCAGAGCGTCACCAGGGCCAGCACCAACAGCACCGGCAGCAGGATGATCATGGCGAGGTTGAGGGGCGAGGAGAGCAGCTCCATCAGCCAGCTCTGCTTGGGCGCGGGCGCCACCACGGGGGGCACCGGCTTGGCCTTGAGCTCGGCCACCTCTTTTTGCAGCGCGGTCTGATCCTGCAGCTGGGCCTTGAGAGTCTCCACCTCTTCGGTCAGGGATTGCAGGCGCAGCTTGAGCCTGTGGTTCATCTCGGTGACCTGGCCGAGCTGGGCATTGGCGTCTTCCAGAGCCAGCGCCATCTCGGTGGAGGGTTTGCCCGCCGGGGCGGCAGGCAGAGGCGTCGGCGTCGTGGCGCTGGCGGCACTCGCGGTGACCGGCGCGGGCGGCGCCTTGACCGTCTCTTTGGCGTCGGCGGCCGGCAGGGGCGCCGGTGCCTTGGCAGCCGGCACCGGGAGCGGGGCCGCCTTGGGCGCAGTGTTCGTTGCCACTGGGGCCGGCTTGGCTGGCGCAGCCGGTTTGCTCACGACGGGCTGGGCGGTGTGCGTCTGCTTGTTCGCCAGGTATTTGGGGCTCAACCCCTTCCAGCTCGCGTTGTCGCTGTTGAAGCGGCGGCGCGCCTCGGCATCCGTGATGCGGCCCGCCTCGGCGGCCGTCGGCAACAGGATGCGCGACCCCACCAGAATGTGGTTGATGTTGCCATCGGCAAAGCTTCTGGGGTTCTTGTCATAGATCGCCACCATGGTCTGGTAGACGCTCACCCGGCTGGAGGGGCGATGCTTGCTCGCCAGGCTCCACAGGGTGTCGGTGGGACGAACGGGACCATAACTGCCGGCCGACGCAGTGGCGACCTGGCGCACTATGGGTTGCGCCTTGGGCAGGGTAACTGGCGCCACGGGCTGGGCCCGGGGCTCTGGTTGTACGGCGGGAGGGGGGGAACCATCCGGTCCCTTGAGCTCGACAAAGAAAGGCTCGCGCCCCGCCTCGTCAGCCTGAACCGTGCCCAGAAGCCCCAATGCGAGTAGCGTTGCCAGCGTTATGCGGGAATGTCCCATATTCGTTCCTTCGTATGACGGCCCTATCACATTGAAAAACCTGGATAGTTACCCCAAAACAATCGGCTCAATATAAAGCAGGCGCCGGTCTCAAGCCAGCGTTGCGACATATTTCACGCCCGGCGACCACCAGATGGTCGTTCCGGACGCGAACCAGAGTGTAGAAAAAAACCTAGTTCACTGATATCACTCAACATTCCTAAAACCGGAGAGTGGGTGCCCGGTCACATCCCGGGGCCGCTGCTTCGGCTCAAGGGCGGGGTTCCCTCCCCGCCACGGGCCGGCAACCGGCCTCAGAGGTAGTCGCGTACCAGCAGTTCGGCAATCTGCACGCTGTTGGTCGCCGCGCCCTTACGAACGTTATCGGCCACGATCCACATATTGATACCGCAAGGATGAGAAATATCCTGGCGAACCCGGCCCACCATCACCTCGTCCTGGCCAGTGGCGTCTCGTACCGGGGTCGGATAGTCGTTCTCGTCGTCGAACAGGGTGACGCCCGGCGCATTGCGCAGCAGCTCCTTGACCTGCTCGGCATCCAGTGGCTGATGCAGCTCGACGTGGACCGCCTCGGCATGGCCGTAGAACACCGGCACCCGCACGCAGGTGGGGTTCACGGCGATGCTGGCATCCCCGAGGATCTTCTGGGTCTCCCACACCATCTTCATCTCTTCCCGGGTGTAACCGTTGTCGGTGAAGCTGTCGATCTGCGGGATCAGGTTGAAGGCGATCTGCTGCGGATAGAGGGTGGGCTCCACCGGACGGCCGTTCAGCAGGTGGGCGGTCTGGCCCGCCAGCTCGCTCACCCCCTCCTTGCCGGAGCCGGAGACGGACTGGTAGGTCGCCACGTTGATGCGAGCGATGCCCACCTCATCGTGCAGGGGCTTGAGGGCCACCAGCATCTGGATGGTGGAGCAGTTGGGGTTGGCGATGATGTTGCGGTTGCGAAAATCCGCCAGGACGTCCGGGTTCACCTCCGGGATCACCAGGGGAACGTCTTCGTCGTAACGGAAGCAGGAGGTGTTGTCGATGACGATGCAGCCGTGCTCGGCGGCAATGGGCGCCCACTTGGCAGAGACCTCGGCCCCGGCGGAGAAGAGGGCTATCTGCACCTGGCTCCAGTCAAACTCCTCCACGTCCAGGATGTCGACGTTCTTGCCGCCAAAGCGCACAGTGTCGCCGGCGCTGCGGCTGGAGGCCAAGGGGTAGAGGGTGGCGACCGGGAAGGCGCGCTCCTCCAGGATCTCGATCATGGCCTGACCCACGGCGCCGCTCGCGCCCAGTACCGCTACGTTGAATTGCTGACTCACTGTTGTGTCTCCTGTGCTGCCGCCCCTCGGGTCCCACGGATGGCGGGCCCCCGAATGGCAGGCGTGTTCGATAAGATGGCTGGCCCGGCCAAGGTGCCGGGCCGGGGCAAGGATCCGGTATTGCGTCCGTCTCCCTGCCCGTTGAAATCAGGTTTATACCGCCGGGACACAAAAGCCCAGGCGGGCCAGTCTGTCGTCGGCGAAGGGGCCCTTCAGCTGCAGGGAGGAGAGCTCGCGCCGCTCCGGGTAGCGTTTGCGCTGCTCATCGAAGCTGCCGGGCAGCCCGATCCGGTTGCGAAAACGGGCGTCGTCCCGGCGCACGTCATAGATGAGGTGGACCAGCTGCTTGATCAGACTCTGATCCGCCGGCTGCCCGGGGGTCAGTTCGCGCACCTCCGGGGGAGGCAGCAGGGATTGCAGATCCTGACGCGGCGGGCGGCCAAGCTGTTTGCAGAGCGCCTCGTAGAGCATCCAGGTCCCCCGAGCCTTGCCTTCCAGGCTGTAACCGGCGATGTGCGGGGTCGCCAGCTCGGTATGGGGCACCAGGGCCTTGAGGGGCTCCGGCTCCCCTTCCCACACGTCCATCACCAGCCGCAGGGGATGGGCCCCCTGCTGGCGGGCGAGCAGGGCCTGATTGTCCCACACCTCGCCACGGGAGGCGTTGATGAGGATCTGCCCGGCCGGGCGCTCGGCGATGTCCCGCTCCCCCAGCAAGTGGAAGGTGGCGTCCTCTCCGTCCCGGGTATAGGGGACGTGGAAGCTGACGATATCGGCGCCAAGGGCGGTCTGGTAATCCACGTAGTCACCGGCCGCGCCGCTGCGGGCCAGGGGCGGATCGCAGCGCAGCACCCGCATGCCGAGCGCCTCGGCCTTGCCGGCCACGCACTCGCCGGTATTGCCGGCCCCGATCACCGCCAGGGTCATGGCAGCGAGGTCGAGTTCATGGCGCTCCCCCAGCACCAGCAGGGCAGAGAGCACATAGTCCCCCACCGACACCTTGTTGCAGCCGGGGGCGCTGAAGAAGGGAATGCCCCGGTCCGCCAGCAGCCCCTGATCGATGTGATCCGTGCCTATGGTGGCGGTACCCACGAAGCTCAGCCTGGGGCTGGTCGCCAGCAGCGAGGCGTTGACCCGGGTCACGGAGCGCACCAGCAGCACGTCCGCCTCTTGCAGATCCGCCGCCTGTATCTCTCGTCCCGGCAGGGGGATCACCTCGCCAAATTCGGCAAACAGCTCCAGGGCATGGGGCATATTTTCATCAACCACGATCTTCATCGGCACGCTTCTCATCCACAAGGGCCACAGGCGCGCCATTCTAGCCCAAACGAACCGAATTTTCAGGGGCTTGTTCCAGGGCGCACCCGGGGCATGCGCCCGACCCGCAGGCCTGCGCCCTGACATCACGGCTCGCGCCCAGGCAAGCGCCCTCTACGGCAGGTCTCCGCCATATGTAACAACATGTTGCCCCGCCCCTCTCCCGCCTTGACCACAGGACCCTGGCTGGCACAATGGCGCCTCTTTTTTGGCGCGCCCCGCGCCCCGCGATGGGCCCGTTATGCCGACTCACTCCTCTTCGTTGCCACGCCGCCGGGTGCTTGGCTTCAACGCGGTGCTGCTGCTGCCGCTGCTTCTGCTCTTCTGCCTGCCCTGGCAGCCGTTCATGACCCAGTCCCTGCAATCGGGCTGGCTCTGGTGGCCCTACGCCCTCACGCGCATGGTGGATGTGCCCGGTCTGGTCTTCACCGTTGTCGCCCTGCTGCTGGTGACCAGGCACAAGCTGACGCTGGATGGTCGCGCCCTGCTGGCGCTGACCGGCGCCCTGTTTGCCGTGCTCGCGAGCGACTGGATCATCAAGAGCCTCATCAAGACACTGACCGAAGAGCCCAGGCCCTACCTGCTCTGGCTGGAGAGTCAGCACCTCATCCCCGACATCCGCCAGTTCTATGCCGGCAGCCAGGCGCTGCGCGCCGAGCAGGTCCATGCGGCCACCCAGTTGCTCGCGATCCCCCCCTGGCTCGGCCAGCACTGGGGGGCCGAGGTCAACTACGCCTTCCCCTCCGGCCACAGCATCGCCGCCATGAGCCTGGCCCAGTTCTTCGGCCTCATCTGGCTGGCGCGCGCCCCCGCCGGGGTCTGGCTGCTGCCGCTCTGGGCCCTCGGCATCGGCCTGTCACGCACCCTGATCGGCATGCACTGGCCTCTGGACGTGCTGGCCAGCGCCCTGCTCGGCAGCCTGACCGCGCTCCTGGCCGCCCGCTGGTGGCTGCGCCACTACTGAGCACACAGGCCGCCTTCGCGGTATGCCAATGAAAAACGGGCACCTGGGTGCCCGTTTTTTTGTCTTTGGTGTGGCCCTCAGCCCTTCGGCTGCCAGCCCTGGGGATACTTGTAGCCCACGAAGCGCTTGGCGGCATAGGCCTTGAACTCGGGGGAGTTGTAGGCGGCCGCCACGTCCTTGGCGAACGGCTTGTCCGCGTCGGCACTCTTCACCACCACCCAGTTGATGAAGTCGTAGCTGCGCTCGAGGAAGAGGCCGGTGCTGAACGGAATGCCGCTCGAGGCGGCAAAGTTGCCGTTGATGACGGAGAAGTCCACGTCTTCACGGGAGCGCGGCAGCTGGGCCGCCTCCAGCAGCACCAGCTTGATGCCGTGGGGGTTCTTCACCACGTCGAACTCGCTCGCCTTGAGGGGATTGATCCCCTCCTTGAGGGTCAGCCAGCCCAGATCCTGCAGCATCAGCAGCGCCCGCGCCTGGTTGGTGGGATCGTTCGGAATGGCGACCGTGCTCCCCTCCTTGAGCGCCTTCAGATCCGCCAGCTTGCCGGCGTAGAGCCCCATGGGGCCGGTCGGCACCTGGGTAATGGGGGCGAGCGACAGACCGCGATCCCTGGAGAAGCTGTCCAGATAGGGCTTGTGCTGGAAACAGTTCACGTCGAGCGAGCCGTCGGCCAGGGCGATGTTAGGGGTCACATAGTCGGTGAATTCCACCAGCTTGACCTGGTAACCCTTGGCCTCGAGCTGGGGCTTGATGGAGTCGGTCACCATGTCGGCGAAGTCCCCGACCGTGGTGCCGATGACGATCTCCTTCTTGGCCGGATCGGCGGCCAGGACGGAGAATGGCAGGCTGCCGGCCAGCAGGGCCAGGGCGGAGAGGGTGAAGAAGGTACGACGCTGCATAGAAACTCCCTGTCTACATGATCAAAAGCGGTGGGCGGTCGGTGTCAGGAAAGAAGCGACAACACAACCATCCAGCCATCCAAACGGCCAATTGATGACACCATAACAGAGCTTGTTCCCTTCGCCAAGCAACAAAACCGGGCAAGCTTGCCCGAATACTGGCAGGGCCTGGCCGGCGCCTTCATGGAGAATTTTTGACGGCACACACAGTTACGAGTTTCTCCCATGCCGTTGAAGGCTGCATCTGGCCTATT
This sequence comes from Aeromonas sp. FDAARGOS 1415, assembly GCF_019048365.1. Taxonomy (NCBI): domain Bacteria; kingdom Pseudomonadati; phylum Pseudomonadota; class Gammaproteobacteria; order Aeromonadales; family Aeromonadaceae; genus Aeromonas; species Aeromonas sp. FDAARGOS 1415. The sequence continues at coordinate 4,004,683 of NZ_CP077363.1, forward strand.
GTGGTCATTCGATACCCATTATCCAGGGCCCACTGCGGCATCGAGGGGGCGACAGTACCCCCTTCTTCATCCAGACAGCACAAGGAGCGGCTGTGTTCGATCATGTTGAAATCAAGGTGGTGAACGTCGACGACTGCCGACGCTTCTACGAAACCGTGCTGGCACCCCTCCTGATAGAACTCAAATGGGCGGATGAAGGCGCCGCAGGCTTCGGCCCTGTGGGTCGCGACAAGGTGGGCTTCCTGATAGAGCGCGGCGAACGGGGCGCCCCCTGCCATCTCGCGTTCGCGGCCAGCACCGCTGCCCAGGTGGATGCGTTCCATCGGGCCGGCGTCATGGCCGGCTTTGCCTGCAACGGGTTGCCGGGGCTGCGTCCCCACTATGCCCCCGATTACTACGCCGCCTTCCTGCGCGATCCGGACGGCAACAACATTGAGGCGCTGGCCTACCTTGAGCGCCCGGGCACGATGAGCGAGTGAAGAAGCGCCGCGCAGTCATCCAGCCAAAAGCCCGGCGTCATTGGGCACCAGGCCAGGCAACCCGCCACAAACAAGGAGACATTCATGCTTGAGCACAACACCACCGGCCTGCTGGTCGTCGATATCCAGGGCAAGCTCGCCCGCCTGGTCGAGGAGAGCGACACCCTGATTGCCAATACCGCCACGCTGGTGCAAGGGGCCAGGGCGCTGGGGCTGCCGGTTGTCTGGCTGGAGCAAAATCCCGGGAAACTCGGCGCCACCGTCCACGAGCTGCAGCCGCTGCAGGCGGGGGATCCCGTGCTCCCCAAGTTCAGCTTCGGCGCCCTGGGGGAGCCCGATGTGGCGACCGCGCTGGCCGAGAGCGGGGTCGACCACTGGCTGGTGTGTGGCATCGAGACCCATATCTGCGTCTACCAGAGCGTGCTGGGGCTTCTGGCCAGCGGCGCCCGGGTCTCGCTGGTGGTGGATGCGGTGTCGTCCCGTCGCGCCGCCAACCGGGAACTCGCCATCGGTCAGCTGGCGGCCCGGGGGGCGGCCCTCACCTCGGTGGAGATGTGCCTCTATGAGCTGATGGGGGATTGCCGACACCCGGCGTTTCGCCAGATCCTCTCTCTGGTGAAATAGCCAAGTGATGGACAACATGGCCCCCCTGATGTTTGCCCTCATCTCCTTCGGGGTGGCACTCACGGTGACCATGACGGGCATGGCCGCCACCCGCCAATATCTGGCCTGGCTCTGGCTCGGGATCATGCTCTTCTTCGGGCTGTGGTGGGCGCTGCTGGGCATGCCCCCACTCCTCGCCGGGCCAGCCCCGCTCTGATCATGCCGCCCGGGTGGCTCACTCCCCCAGGCGCTCCTGCAGATAGTCGTATCCCCCTTCCTTCCTTGGCACGAAGCTCAGCCTGTGGGTGAGGCCGGGGGGCGCATCCTCGGGGTGATGGGAGACGAACAGCAACTGGGTACCCTCGCCCACGAGGCGTACCACCATCTCCCGCACCAGGTGGCGGTTGAGGGGATCCAGCCCCTGCAGGGGCTCATCCAGGATGAGCAGCGGCGGATGCTTGACCAGGGCCCGTGCGATGAGCACCAGGCGCTGCTGGCCAAAGGAGAGGCCGTGGAAGGGCGTTGCCCCCTGCTGCTCGAGCCCCAGCAGGGCCAGCCACTGGTTGGCCAGCGCCAGCTGGCGATCCCCCGGCCGGGTATAGAGCCCGATGGAGTCGTAGAAGCCGGAGAGGATCACCATCTGCACCGAGCAGCCGACGCGATAGTCCAGGTGCAGCACCGGGCTCACCAGCCCGATGTGGCGTTTGATCTCCCAGATGCTCTCGCCGCTGCCCCGCCGCCGCCCGAACAGGTGGAGATCGTTGTTGTAGCCCTGCGGGTGATCCCCGGTGATGAGGGAGAGCAGGGTCGACTTGCCAGCCCCGTTGGGCCCCACCAGTTGCCAGTGTTCCCCCTCTCCCATCGTCCAGTCGAGGCCATCGATGACCACCTGCTCCCCGTAGGCCACGCGCAGGGCGCGCATGACGACCCAGGGCCCCGGGGGCAAGGAGGCGGGCGCCGTGAGCGGAGGCGGCAACCGGGGGGAGGCCGTCTGCGCACGGGCCAGCTGGGCCACTTCCCGGCTGCCCAGCACCGCCTCCCGCTTCCCCGCCAGCAGCAGGCGGCACTCGCCGAGCAGGCCGAGGTGGGTGGCGAAGGGGGGGATCTCGTCGAAGCGGTTGACGATCACCACCAGCCGCTGCCCCCCTGTCACCAGTTGCGCCAGCAGCGCCATCAGGGAGGCCCTGGCCCCCTGATCCAGCCCATCGAAGGGTTCATCCAGCACCAACAGCTCGGGGCGCCCCAGCAGGGCCCGGGCCAGCAACAGCTTGCGCCCCTCCCCGCTCGAGAGATAACGGTAGGGGCGCTCCCACAGGGATTCGATGCCAAAACGAGCCAACAGCGCGCGCGCCGCTGGCTCTTCCCCCTCCTCCAGCATCAGGGTCGACACCCGGTAACCCGCCTCCTCCTCTTCCCCCAGCATGTCGGTGTTGCGCCGCTGCCAGTCCAGCTCCCCCAGCTGCTGCTGCGACTCGAAAGAGAGGCGCACCGCCTTCACCCGGCCGCTGGCGGCCCCCTCGCGCAGGGCGAGCTCCCCGCACAGGGCCGAGGCGAGCGCCGTCTTGCCGCTGCCGTTGCTGCCGACGAAGGCCCAGCACGCCTGCGGGGTGAGGCAAAGCTCGGGGATTACCAGGGTACGGTGGCCGCGCAGGGCCAGGGTGGCGGCTTGCCACTGCAATGAGGTCATGGGGTCGTCCTGTGAGTCGCGGGAAGCAGCCTTGCTCCCTCCCCTTGTAACAGAAAAAGGGGGGCGCAGACAAAAACGGCGCCATTGCGGCGCCGTATCGTTGAAGAGCGGGGGACGGGCTTAGCCGGCCTTGTGCTGCTCGGCCAGATAGAGCCAGGTATCGACCACGGTATCCGGGTTGAGCGACACCGAATCGATCCCCTGCTCGACCAGCCAGGCCGCGAAGTCCGGGTGATCGGACGGCCCCTGGCCGCAGATCCCCACGTACTTGCCCGCCTTGCGGGCGGCGGCGATGGCCATGGCCAGCAGCGCCTTGACCGCCTCGTTGCGCTCGTCGAACAGATGGGCGATGAGCCCCGAGTCCCGATCCAGCCCAAGCGTGAGCTGGGTCATGTCGTTGGAGCCGATGGAGAAGCCGTCGAAGTGCTCGAGGAACTTGTCCGCCAGCAGCGCGTTGGAGGGCAGCTCGCACATCATGATGACCTTGAGGCCACGCTCGCCACGACGCAGGCCGTTTTCGGCCAGGATGTCGATGACCTGCTCCGCCTCACCCAGGGTACGCACGAAGGGGATCATCACCTCGACGTTGGTCAGCCCCATGACGTCGCGCACCCGTTTCATCGCCTCGCACTCCAGCGCGAAGCAGGGACGGAAGCTGTCTGCGATATAGCGAGAGGCGCCACGGAAGCCGATCATGGGGTTCTCCTCGTGGGGCTCGTAACCACGGCCCCCCACCAGGTTCGCGTACTCGTTGGACTTGAAGTCCGACATCCGCACGATGACCCGCTCCGGCCAGAAAGCGGCCGCCAGGGTGGCGATCCCCTCGCTCAGCTTGGCCACGTAAAACTCCCGGGGGCTCTCGTAGCCCGCGATCATCTTGCTGATGGTGGCCTGAAGCTCCGGTGTCTGCTGATCGAACTCCAGCAGCGCCTTGGGGTGCACCCCGATCATGCGGTTGATGATGAACTCGAGACGGGCCAGGCCCACGCCGGCGTTCGGCAACTGGGCGAAGTCGAAGGCACGGTCCGGGTTGCCGACGTTCATCATCACCTTGATGGGCAGGCGCGGCATGTTGCCCACCTCGGTCACCGCCACGTCGAAGTCGAGCTCGCCGTCATAGATGAAGCCGGTGTCCCCTTCCGCACAGGAGACGGTGATGAGCTGGCCATCCTGGATGTGATCGGTGGCGTTGCCGCAACCCACCACTGCCGGGATGCCGAGCTCCCGGGCGATGATGGCGGCGTGGCAGGTGCGTCCACCGCGGTTGGTGACGATGGCGGAGGCCCGCTTCATGATGGGCTCCCAGTCCGGGTCGGTCATGTCGGTGACCAGCACATCGCCGGGCTGCACTTCATCCATCTGGCTGATGGAGGAGATGACCCGGGCCGGGCCCGCGCCGATCTTGTGGCCGATGGCGCGCCCCTCGATCAGCACCTTGCCGGATTGTTTGAGCGCGAAACGTTCGAGCGTGTTCGCCTCCTGGCGACTGCGCACTGTTTCCGGACGGGCCTGGACGATATAGAGCTTGCCATCCTGACCATCCTTGGCCCACTCGATGTCCATCGGGCGACCGTAGTGCTGCTCGATGATGAGGGCCTGTTTGGCCAGCGCCATCACCTCTTCATCCGTGATGCAGAAGCGGCTGCGCTCGGCCTCGGAGGTGTCGACAATTTTCACCTGACGGCCGTGACCGGCATCGTCGGAGTAGGTCATCTTGATGAGCTTGGACCCCAGGGTCTTGCGCACCACGGCGGGACGGCCGCCCTTCAAGGTCGGCTTGTGGACGTAGAACTCGTCCGGGTTGACGGCCCCCTGCACCACCATCTCGCCCAGGCCCTGGGCGCCGGTGATGAAGACGACGTCGTTGAAACCGGATTCGGTATCCAGGGTGAACATGACGCCGGAGGCGGCGAGATCCGAGCGCACCATGCGCTGCACCCCGGCGGAGAGGGCGACGCCCTTGTGGTCATAGCCCTGATGCACCCGGTAGGAGATGGCGCGATCGTTGAACAGAGAGGCAAACACATGCTTGATGGCGGTCATGACGGCGTCGATACCGCGCACGTTGAGGAAGGTCTCCTGCTGGCCGGCAAACGACGCATCCGGCATGTCTTCCGCGGTGGCGGACGAGCGCACCGCAAAGGAGGCCTCCAGCCCGGCACTCAGCTTGTCATAGGCGTCACGCACGGCCTGCTCCAGCGCAGGCTGGAACGGCGCTTCAACTACCCAGTCGCGGATCTGCTGGCCGGCCCGGTTGAGGGCAGCGATATCGTCCACGTCCAGGCTGTCGAGCAGGTCGTGGATCTTGCCGTTCAGACCGCTTAACTCCAGAAACTCGTTAAACGCAAAGGCGGTGGTCGCGAACCCGCCCGGCACGGACACGCCGGCACCAGAGAGGTTGCTGATCATCTCGCCAAGGGATGCATTCTTGCCGCCGACGCGCTCGACGTCCTGCATACCGAGCTGTTCGTACCAGAGTACGTACTGTTGCATTTGCATGTCTCCAGGTTGGGGGGCCAGGGTGACCAATCACCAGCTGTGCCAAATCATGTGTTTTTGTTGGTGTCTGTTGCCAACGACCATGAAAACGTTTTCTATTTATTGTCAAAAAAATCCCCGAGCAAGAGTTGGGGATGGCCGTTTGACACAGGCATTCTACAATAGCGACACAAAAAGGTAACGACTCAGGTTTGCAAGCCAGTTCACAACTTGGGTACGGCAGATCTGTTGACAAAAACGATATGGTTTCGAGAGATACTTATTTCTCGTCATTCCCCAGGAGCGCCCCACAGGAGTCCGCAGTGCACACCGTATTTTATGTATCTGATGGTACCGCCATCACCGCCGAGGTCTTCGGCCACGCCGTGCTGAGCCAGTTTCCCCTCGCCTTCGAGCAGGTCACCATCCCCTTCGTGGAGACCCTGGACAAGGCCCGCCAGGTGCGGGGCCGCATCGACGAGCAGTTTCGCCAGACCGGGGTACGCCCCATCCTGTTTCACACCATCGTCGACCCGCAGGTACGCGAGGAGGTGCTGAAGGCGCAGGCCAGCCACCACGATTTTCTCAACACCTTCGTGAGCCCCCTGGAGCAGGAGTTCGGCATCAAAGCTGAGCCCAGGCTGCACCGCACCCATGGCATGGAAAACCGCAAGCTCTACGACGATCGCATCGAGGCGGTCAACTTCGCGCTGGCCAACGATGACGGTATCACCACCAAGGAGTACGAGGAGGCTGACATCATCCTCATCGGGGTTTCCCGCTGCGGCAAGACGCCAACCAGCCTCTACCTGGCGCTGCAGTTCGGCATTCGTGCCGCCAACTACCCTTTCATCGAGCAGGACATGGGTACGCTGGATCTGCCCGCCGCCCTCAAGGCCAATCGCCACAAGCTGTTCGGCCTCACCATTGCGCCCCAGCGGCTGCACGAGATCCGTAACCAGCGCCGTGCCAACAGCCGTTACTCCTCGCTGGAACAGTGCGAACAGGAGTTGGCGAGCGTGGAGCGGCTGTTTCGCCAGGAGGCGATCCGCTTCCTCGATACCAGCTCCCACTCGGTGGAGGAGATCAGCGCCAAGATCCTGGAGGCGACCGGCCTGCGCCGCCAACTCTGCTAAAGGAAAGCTGTGCTGGCAGCCTGATACGCACGGGACGCGCACCGGATCAGACCCATGGCAAGATAACGAGACAACCAGACAGAAGAGCGATGACGCCTGCGGCTGGCAGGCGTCACGGCATTCAGGGGAGAGGACGGGATGGGGGCTGGTTGAGCTCCCTGTTGTTCATCAACATGCCGTAAAAGCGGAGCAGCCCGTGGCGCCTGCGCACCCGCTCGCTCAGCCAGCACGCGGGGAGCAGCCCCAGCCCGGCGGCAAGGGCCAGGACCATGGCAATGTGGCTCACCAGATAATCCGCCCCTTGCCATCCCCAGACGAGCAGGCAGGCCATCGCCATCGTCAACAACATGGGGGAGAGCCAGACTCCCAGCCACAGCACGGCGCACAACAGCCCGGCGACAATACGTTCGAACATATGAGTCCTTTCTTGAGAAAGGGCCATCAACCCACCAGCGCGCCACAATGTCAACGCCATCAAGATCAACCGTTCACAAAGCCAGCAATCACTTCCAAAACCCCTTCCCAGATCATAAAAAACCTGCATAGCGCACAAAAAGCCAGCCAATGATGATGAAAACAGGTGCATGAGGGGGCGTTTATCACTATTCTGCTCGGGTTGGTAGCCGCTACAAAAAACAGCCAGCGGCAAACCGTAACGATATAAATACGGATTTCGTCACGTTTTCGGCACAAGATGCTGCGCCGGGCACAGGAAGTGCCATGGCCGACGAGGCGAAAACGAGTGAATTCAGCGACGTAAGGAAGGAAGAATGGATCTTCAACAACAAGGCGAAGAGCTGAAGCGTGGCCTGAAAAACCGCCACATCCAGCTCATCGCACTGGGCGGTGCCATCGGGACCGGCCTGTTCCTCGGCATTGCCGACACCATCAAGATGGCGGGCCCCTCGGTGCTGCTGGGCTATGCCATCGGCGGCTTCATCGCCTTCCTCATCATGCGCCAGCTCGGCGAGATGGTGGTGGAAGAGCCGGTTGCCGGCTCGTTCAGCCACTTTGCCTACAAATACTGGGGTGACTTTGCCGGCTTCGCCTCCGGCTGGAACTACTGGGTGCTCTACGTGCTGGTGAGCATGGCCGAGCTGACGGCTGTCGGCATCTATGTCCAGTACTGGTGGCCCGAGATCCCGACCTGGATGTCGGCGGCCTTCTTCTTTGTGCTGATCAACGCCATCAACCTCTCCAACGTCAAGGCGTTCGGCGAGATGGAGTTCTGGTTCGCCATCATCAAGGTCGTCGCCATTCTCGGCATGATTGGATTCGGCGGCTGGATGCTGTTCTCCGGCAGCGGTGGTCCCGAGGCCACGGTCAGCAACCTCTGGGCCCAGGGCGGCTTCTTCCCCAACGGCGTCGGCGGGCTGGTGATGGCCATGGCCTTCATCATGTTCTCCTTCGGCGGCCTGGAGCTGGTCGGCATCACGGCGGCGGAAGCGGACAACCCCGAGAAAAGCATCCCCAAGGCCACCAACCAGGTGATCTACCGCATCCTCATCTTCTACATCGGCGCCCTGACCGTACTGCTCTCCCTCTATCCCTGGGGCAAGGTGGTGGAAGGTGGCAGCCCGTTCGTGATGATCTTCCACGCCCTGGACAGCAACCTGGTGGCCAACGTGCTGAACCTGGTGGTGCTGACCGCCGCGCTGTCCGTCTACAACAGCTGCGTCTACTGCAACAGCCGTATGCTGTTTGGCCTGGCCAAGCAGGGCAACGGTCCCAAGGCGCTGCTCAAGACCAACAAGAGCGGTGTGCCCCTGACCGCCATCACCATTTCGGCCGCGGCCACCCTGCTGTGCGTGCTGATCAACTACCTGATCCCGGGCAAGGCCTTCGGCCTCTTGATGTCCCTGGTGGTCTCCGCCCTGGTCATCAACTGGGCCATGATCAGCCTGGCGCACCTCAAATTCCGCAAGGTCAAGGCCGCCGAAGGGGTCACCACCAAGTTCAAGGCATTGTGGAGCCCGTTTGGCAACTACCTCTGCCTCGCCTTCATGGCCGCCATCCTGGTGATCATGTACATGAACGACGGCACCCGCATCTCGGTCGAGCTGATCCCGGCCTGGGTCCTGGTTCTCGGCATCGGCTACCTGCTCAAACAGAAGAGCCAGCGCCGGGTAGCCACCAACCTCGGTTGATCCCTCACTGCCATCTCATAATGCCGGTCACTGACCGGCATTTTTCTTTCTGCCTCTGCTTGCGTGATATCGGCCACCCTTCTTTTCCTGATCTGGCTCGAGTTAGCAACCGACCTTGGTTTGTTGACGCCGATAGCCCCGCCTTGGCCCATAAACGACAAACCCGAGGCAGGGCCCCGGGTTTGGGTCAAGTACAGAGAGGGTTGCTGCCCGTCACTCCAGGAGGAAGACGGCTTCCACGTTGTCCGTGATGCTGATCTGCTGCTGTTGGTAGCTGTTTTCCATCATGTCGTCGGCAGGGGCAGCAGCGGCCTTCATGGCGCGGCTATAGACAGGGACAGGGGTGCTGTTGCGATACTCGACGCTGTATACCTTGCCAAGTTTCATGCCAAAGGCCTTGGCTAGGGATTCCGCCTTGCTCGTGGCATCCGCCACCGCGCCAAGGCGTGCCTGCTCCTTGATGACCTGGGGTGACTTGAGGCCGTATTCAATCTGGGTGACGGACTCCAGACCCGCCTTGAGGGCGGTATCCATCAACTGGCTGAGCTTGTCGAGCTGATAGAGCTTGACCGCCAGCTGACGCTGGGCACGATAGCCCACCATCTCGGGCTGCTTGTTCTGGGGATACTGGTACTCGGGGGAGATCACCAGGTTGCCTGCCTCCACATCGCTGCGCTTGATGCCGAGGCTCTCCAGCTGCCCAAAGAAAGCGGCGACCTTGGTGTCCACCTTCTGCTTGGCCTTGATGCCCTGCTTCTCCAGCGCGGTCACCGCCACATTCAGCGTCAGCATATCGGGTTCGGCCTTCTGCTCCGCGTAGCCACTGACCACAAGATGGGGCGCCTGCGGCACCTCAATGGCGAACAGCGGGGTACTGACAACCAGCGCAGACAGGGTAAGAAGGGGACGCCACATAGAAAAAACCTCCATCGATTAGATGGAGGCCATTATGCACGTCGTCGATTGGGATTCATATCTCGTGCGACGGAGGGAGCTGTTCCAGCACCTGGTTGGTCATGTCGATGTTGATGCTGATCTCGTTGCCAAGCGGGCTGCCATGACTCGACATCACGGACGCTGGCGCCTGTGCTCCGAGCAAGGGTTCATCGTCGAAGTGGAAAGAGTCCCACGACAAAACGTGACCTTGCGATGGCGCACTCGACTCCGGGGCTGTCGCCATCATCAGGCCACTCCAGTCGATCTCTTCATTGTGGCTGAGCAGTCCCTGCAAGGAGGTGCTGCTCAGACTCTGCAATGAATACTCCTGCTGCCCCCACTCGTGACCAACCAGCACCACCATGTGGGGCAAGGGCGCATCCTCGGCTGGCGTGAAGTGAATGCTGGGGGCGGCAAAGTCCACGTCGAGCAGTCCTGCCACGTCCCCATCCTCGCTCTCCAGCTCCAGACCGTTGAGTTTGTCACCCGTCATGGTGGCCTGATAGCCGAAACGGCCGGTGCAGACAATGTTGTCCTGCCCGTCCCAGCTATAACGAATGCCATCGATGTCGACCCAGTTGAATGACTGCATGGTGACTCCCTCCCGATACTGCCGCTATCTTAGCCATCCTCTCAACCAAATAACAGGGACCGGGCAAGCCCGGCCCCCTGGCTTGATTAAGGATCGACCTTAAGATTTCCCTGATTCAACAAATCCTGAATGATCTGCTGGTCACTCCGTGTCGAATTGACCGTCAGATCCACGTTGTCAAAGAAGATGGTATGGGTCGCAGTACCCCCGGCCGAACCATCCAGATCGATCGTCAGGGTCGATTTGTTCGCTCCCGGACCTGAGGCGAAGTTCAGATACTGATCCAGGGAAGTTGCGTTGGCATGCTCGCCACTCAGCAACTCACTCAGGTCCAAAACATCCCCATTAGATCCTGTAGTGAAATCTTTGATGATGTCCGGCCCCCCTGATTCTCCTGATTGCCATTTGAAGGTATCCCTCCCGGAACCACCAGTCAGGGTGTCATTACCAAAACCGCCTATCAACACATCATTACCATCACCACCATTCAAAATGTCACTACCAAAGCTGCCATCCAAAATATCGTTACCCGCTAGAGCATTGATAGTGTTACTACCAGCATCCCCGGCAAGCGAATCATTGGCTGTCGAACCATCGATAGGGTTACTCCCATCGACAGTGACGGCGATTACTTGGCTTGTGGTGTCACCATCACCATCAGTCGCTTTGATCCCAAACTCCATATTCAACGTGCCAGTATTTGTAACGGTCGACAAATTTACCAACTGGAACTTTCCACCACCGCCACTTTCAACATCAAGTAATTCGATGTAATCAATGTACTTGCCGCTGCCCAGAGTCATCGTCAGATCAGTTCCAGCCAAAGTAGCCACAGTGCCATTACCAGCCTCGAAGGTGTTATCCTCGTAATGAATGACATAAGCTACTTTTTCTGTCTGTGCAAAACCGACTAATTGGATAGTCGCATAATTAACAGCAGGACCATCAAATGCACTAGGCAAAGTCGCACCATCGAAACTCGAGTAGTTGTTGAAATCCATGCGTAAGATTTCACTCGAATTGAAGTTGTTATTATCAACCCCCCAACCTGCCGTACTACCGTTTACCGAGGCTTGGTCGACATGAGCTGCATTCAAGACTCCTTGCGCTTGCCAATTATTGAAGTCAGCTGACGTCCAGGAGTTATTGGTCATCCACCCTTGTAGCACGGCAAGCTGTAATGTACCCCCTGTGTTAGTGAGGAGCTGACCTTGGGCAGGCCCAGAACCAAAGGAGCTAGATCCACCGATCCCAACAGTTTCAGGCGCATCAAGTTGTTTTAACAATGTGAATGTATAAGTGCCATTTGTATTCAGTTGCAACCTGAAAGCTTGTTCTCCATTTTCAACTGTATCGTTGTTATTAGCATCCACATACCCGGTGAGTACATTCCCCGTCTGGACGTATTCAACTGTACGCCCCCCAGATGTCACATTGGGGAATGGAGTGTCAAAGCTGTAAGATCCAAAACCATCTGCGCCAAACGATATAGCCAAATCTCCCGTGGCAGAGGTATTAACGCTATTGGCGACATAACCGTGATGGGCTGAGCCTGTAGTAATTGGCGTATCATCATCGAGGCTGACCGTGAAGCTGGTAGTCCCTTCGCTGTTGTCCACATCCTTGACGCTGACCGCTACCGTGAAGCCAACGTTATCCTCAAACGACGTCTCCACTGCGCCGCTGGTTGACGGATCATCATGACCCGGGTGTGTCACTGGCTGGAACAACGTCAAGTCATAGTCGGCACCGGTGCTGCCTATGTTCTTCAGCACAATGGTGAACACCACATCCGCCAAGCTGGTGCCATAACCAGTCAAGGTGTTGGTATTCGCATTCCAACTCGTCTGGACTGTCGTACCGTCCAGCTTGGTCAACCCCGTGTTCGCGACCGACAGCGTGATGCCCTGCAAGGCATCGGCACCCAGGGTATAGGAGATATGTCCTGTGGTTACCGGCACATCGTCGCCTGCACCACCGGCATTGCCTGTGTTACCCCCCACAATATCGTCTTCATCGACCAATTCATTGGTGGCCGAGACATTGCTGATCCCCGTATCGGTCACACCGAACGTCACCATCCGGGTAATCGCATCACCGTCCTTGTCAGTCACTGTGTACAAGAAGGTCTCGGTCACCGCTGTACCGCTGGTCACATTACCTGGTGAGGTGTAAATCAGGTTGCCCGAGCCATCGATGGCCAATGTGCCGCCCGTCGTACCCTGGTTGGTGAACACGATGCCCTGGAGGGTACCCTGCAGGCCATCCTCGCCCGCACTGATACCGAGCACCGTGGTGGCAGACCCGATGTTGTGAGCGCCACTGCCCTCGGCAAAGTTAGCGCCGGTGTAGTTGCTGGCCACGGGCGAGTCGTCGTCGATGGTCACCGTGAAGCTGGTAGTCCCTTCGCTGTTGTCCACATCCTTGACGCTGACCGCTACCGTGAAGCCAACGTTATCCTCAAACGACGTCTCCACTGCGCCGCTGGTTGACGGATCATCATGACCCGGGTGTGTCACTGGCTGGAACAACGTCAAGTCATAGTCGGCACCGGTGCTGCCTATGTTCTTCAGCACAATGGTGAACACCACATCCGCCAAGCTGGTGCCATAACCAGTCAAGGTGTTGGTATTCGCATTCCAACTCGTCTGGACTGTCGTACCGTCCAGCTTGGTCAACCCCGTGTTCGCGACCGACAGCGTGATGCCCTGCAAGGCATCGGCACCCAGGGTATAGGAGATATGTCCTGTGGTTACCGGCACATCGTCGCCTGCACCACCGGCATTGCCTGTGTTACCCCCCACAATATCGTCTTCATCGACCAATTCATTGGTGGCCGAGACATTGCTGATCCCCGTATCGGTCACACCGAACGTCACCATCCGGGTAATCGCATCACCGTCCTTGTCAGTCACTGTGTACAAGAAGGTCTCGGTCACCGCTGTACCGCTGGTCACATTACCTGGTGAGGTGTAAATCAGGTTGCCCGAGCCATCGATGGCCAATGTGCCGCCCGTCGTGCCCTGGTTGGTGAACACGATGCCCTGGAGGGTACCCTGCAGGCCATCCTCGCCCGCACTGATACCGAGCACCGTGGTGGCAGACCCGATGTTGTGAGCGCCACTGCCCTCGGCAAAGTTAGCGCCGGTGTAGTTGCTGGCCACGGGCGAGTCGTCGTCGATGGTCACCGTGAAGCTGGTAGTCCCTTCGCTGTTGTCCACATCCTTGACGCCGACCGCTACCGTGAAGCCAACGTTATCCTCAAACGACGTCTCCACTGCGCCGCTGGTTGACGGATCATCATGACCCGGGTGTGTCACTGGCTGGAACAACGTCAAGTCATAGTCGGCACCGGTGCTGCCTATGTTCTTCAGCACAATGGTGAACACCACATCCGCCAAGCTGGTGCCATAACCAGTCAAGGTGTTGGTATTCGCATTCCAACTCGTCTGGACTGTCGTACCGTCCAGCTTGGTCAACCCCGTGTTCGCGACCGACAGCGTGATGCCCTGCAAGGCATCGGCACCCAGGGTATAGGAGATATGTCCTGTGGTTACCGGCACATCGTCGCCTGCACCACCGGCATTGCCTGTGTTACCCCCCACAATATCGTCTTCATCGACCAATTCATTGGTGGCCGAGACATTGCTGATCCCCGTATCGGTCACACCGAACGTCACCATCCGGGTAATCGCATCACCGTCCTTGTCAGTCACTGTGTACAAGAAGGTCTCGGTCACCGCTGTACCGCTGGTCACATTACCTGGTGAGGTGTAAATCAGGTTGCCCGAGCCATCGATGGCCAATGTGCCGCCCGTCGTGCCCTGGTTGGTGAACACGATGCCCTGGAGGGTACCCTGCAGGCCATCCTCGCCCGCACTGATACCGAGCACCGTGGTGGCAGACCCGATGTTGTGAGCGCCACTGCCCTCGGCAAAGTTAGCGCCGGTGTAGTTGCTAGCCACGGGCGAGTCGTCGTCGATGGTCACCGTGAAGCTGGTAGTCCCTTCGCTGTTGTCCACATCCTTGACGCTGACCGCTACCGTGAAGCCAACGTTATCCTCAAACGACGTCTCCACTGCGCCGCTGGTTGACGGATCATCATGACCCGGGTGTGTCACTGGCTGGAACAACGTCAAGTCATAGTCGGCACCGGTGCTGCCTATGTTCTTCAGCACAATGGTGAACACCACATCCGCCAAGCTGGTGCCATAACCAGTCAAGGTGTTGGTATTCGCATTCCAACTCGTCTGGACTGTCGTACCGTCCAGCTTGGTCAACCCCGTGTTCGCGACCGACAGCGTGATGCCCTGCAAGGCATCGGCACCCAGGGTATAGGAGATATGTCCTGTGGTTACCGGCACATCGTCGCCTGCACCACCGGCATTGCCTGTGTTACCCCCCACAATATCGTCTTCATCGACCAATTCATTGGTGGCCGAGACATTGCTGATCCCCGTATCGGTCACACCGAACGTCACCATCCGGGTAATCGCATCACCGTCCTTGTCAGTCACTGTGTACAAGAAGGTCTCGGTCACCGCTGTACCGCTGGTCACATTACCTGGTGAGGTGTAAATCAGGTTGCCCGAGCCATCGATGGCCAATGTGCCGCCCGTCGTGCCCTGGTTGGTGAACACGATGCCCTGGAGGGTACCCTGCAGGCCATCCTCGCCCGCACTGATACCGAGCACCGTGGTGGCAGACCCGATGTTGTGAGCGCCACTGCCCTCGGCAAAGTTAGCGCCGGTGTAGTTGCTAGCCACGGGCGAGTCGTCGTCGATGGTCACCGTGAAGCTGGTAGTCCCTTCGCTGTTGTCCACATCCTTGACGCTGACCGCTACCGTGAAGCCAACGTTATCCTCAAACGACGTCTCCACTGCGCCGCTGGTTGACGGATCATCATGACCCGGGTGTGTCACTGGCTGGAACAACGTCAAGTCATAGTCGGCACCGGTGCTGCCTATGTTCTTCAGCACAATGGTGAACACCACATCCGCCAAGCTGGTGCCATAACCAGTCAAGGTGTTGGTATTCGCATTCCAACTCGTCTGGACTGTCGTACCGTCCAGCTTGGTCAACCCCGTGTTCGCGACCGACAGCGTGATGCCCTGCAAGGCATCGGCACCCAGGGTATAGGAGATATGTCCTGTGGTTACCGGCACATCGTCGCCTGCACCACCGGCATTGCCTGTGTTACCCCCCACAATATCGTCTTCATCGACCAATTCATTGGTGGCCGAGACATTGCTGATCCCCGTATCGGTCACACCGAACGTCACCATCCGGGTAATCGCATCACCGTCCTTGTCAGTCACTGTGTACAAGAAGGTCTCGGTCACCGCTGTACCGCTGGTCACATTACCTGGTGAGGTGTAAATCAGGTTGCCCGAGCCATCGATGGCCAATGTGCCGCCCGTCGTGCCCTGGTTGGTGAACACGATGCCCTGGAGGGTACCCTGCAGGCCATCCTCGCCCGCACTGATACCGAGCACCGTGGTGGCAGACCCGATGTTGTGAGCGCCACTGCCCTCGGCAAAGTTAGCGCCGGTGTAGTTGCTAGCCACGGGCGAGTCGTCGTCGATGGTCACCGTGAAGCTGGTAGTCCCTTCGCTGTTGTCCACATCCTTGACGCTGACCGCTACCGTGAAGCCAACGTTATCCTCAAACGACGTCTCCACTGCGCCGCTGGTTGACGGATCATCATGACCCGGGTGTGTCACTGGCTGGAACAACGTCAAGTCATAGTCGGCACCGGTGCTGCCTATGTTCTTCAGCACAATGGTGAACACCACATCCGCCAAGCTGGTGCCATAACCAGTCAAGGTGTTGGTATTCGCATTCCAACTCGTCTGGACTGTCGTACCGTCCAGCTTGGTCAACCCCGTGTTCGCGACCGACAGCGTGATGCCCTGCAAGGCATCGGCACCCAGGGTATAGGAGATATGTCCTGTGGTTACCGGCACATCGTCGCCTGCACCACCGGCATTGCCTGTGTTACCCCCCACAATATCGTCTTCATCGACCAATTCATTGGTGGCCGAGACATTGCTGATCCCCGTATCGGTCACACCGAACGTCACCATCCGGGTAATCGCATCACCGTCCTTGTCAGTCACTGTGTACAAGAAGGTCTCGGTCACCGCTGTACCGCTGGTCACATTACCTGGTGAGGTGTAAATCAGGTTGCCCGAGCCATCGATGGCCAATGTGCCGCCCGTCGTGCCCTGGTTGGTGAACACGATGCCCTGGAGGGTACCCTGCAGGCCATCCTCGCCCGCACTGATACCGAGCACCGTGGTGGCAGACCCGATGTTGTGAGCGCCACTGCCCTCGGCAAAGTTAGCGCCAGTGTAGTTGCTGGCCACGGGCGAGTCGTCGTCGATGGTCACCGTGAAGCTGGTAGTCCCTTCGCTGTTGTCCACATCCTTGACGCTGATCGCTACCGTGAAGCCAACGTTATCCTCAAACGACGTCTCCACTGCGCCGCTGGTTGACGGATCATCATGACCCGGGTGTGTCACTGGCTGGAACAACGTCAAGTCATAGTCGGCACCGGTGCTGCCTATGTTCTTCAGCACAATGGTGAACACCACATCCGCCAAGCTGGTGCCATAACCAGTCAAGGTGTTGGTATTCGCATTCCAACTCGTCTGGACTGTCGTACCGTCCAGCTTGGTCAACCCCGTGTTCGCGACCGACAGCGTGATGCCCTGCAAGGCATCGGCACCCAGGGTATAGGAGATATGTCCTGTGGTTACCGGCACATCGTCGCCTGCACCACCGGCATTGCCTGTGTTACCCCCCACAATATCGTCTTCATCGACCAATTCATTGGTGGCCGAGACATTGCTGATCCCCGTATCGGTCACACCGAACGTCACCATCCGGGTAATCGCATCACCGTCCTTGTCAGTCACTGTGTACAAGAAGGTCTCGGTCACCGCTGTACCGCTGGTCACATTACCTGGTGAGGTGTAAATCAGGTTGCCCGAGCCATCGATGGCCAATGTGCCGCCCGTCGTGCCCTGGTTGGTGAACACGATGCCCTGGAGGGTACCCTGCAGGCCATCCTCGCCCGCACTGATACCGAGCACCGTGGTGGCAGACCCGATGTTGTGAGCGCCACTGCCCTCGGCAAAGTTAGCGCCGGTGTAGTTGCTAGCCACGGGCGAGTCGTCGTCGATGGTCACCGTGAAGCTGGTAGTCCCTTCGCTGTTGTCCACATCCTTGACGCTGACCGCTACCGTGAAGCCAACGTTATCCTCAAACGACGTCTCCACTGCGCCGCTGGTTGACGGATCATCATGACCCGGGTGTGTCACTGGCTGGAACAACGTCAAGTCATAGTCGGCACCGGTGCTGCCTATGTTCTTCAGCACAATGGTGAACACCACATCCGCCAAGCTGGTGCCATAACCAGTCAAGGTGTTGGTATTCGCATTCCAACTCGTCTGGACTGTCGTACCGTCCAGCTTGGTCAACCCCGTGTTCGCGACCGACAGCGTGATGCCCTGCAAGGCATCGGCACCCAGGGTATAGGAGATATGTCCTGTGGTTACCGGCACATCGTCGCCTGCACCACCGGCATTGCCTGTGTTACCCCCCACAATATCGTCTTCATCGACCAATTCATTGGTGGCCGAGACATTGCTGATCCCCGTATCGGTCACACCGAACGTCACCATCCGGGTAATCGCATCACCGTCCTTGTCAGTCACTGTGTACAAGAAGGTCTCGGTCACCGCTGTACCGCTGGTCACATTACCTGGTGAGGTGTAAATCAGGTTGCCCGAGCCATCGATGGCCAATGTGCCGCCCGTCGTGCCCTGGTTGGTGAACACGATGCCCTGGAGGGTACCCTGCAGGCCATCCTCGCCCGCACTGATACCGAGCACCGTGGTGGCAGACCCGATGTTGTGAGCGCCACTGCCCTCGGCAAAGTTAGCGCCGGTGTAGTTGCTAGCCACGGGCGAGTCGTCGTCGATGGTCACCGTGAAGCTGGTAGTCCCTTCGCTGTTGTCCACATCCTTGACGCTGACCGCTACCGTGAAGCCAACGTTATCCTCAAACGACGTCTCCACTGCGCCGCTGGTTGACGGATCATCATGACCCGGGTGTGTCACTGGCTGGAACAACGTCAAGTCATAGTCGGCACCGGTGCTGCCTATGTTCTTCAGCACAATGGTGAACACCACATCCGCCAAGCTGGTGCCATAACCAGTCAAGGTGTTGGTATTCGCATTCCAACTCGTCTGGACTGTCGTACCGTCCAGCTTGGTCAACCCCGTGTTCGCGACCGACAGCGTGATGCCCTGCAAGGCATCGGCACCCAGGGTATAGGAGATATGTCCTGTGGTTACCGGCACATCGTCGCCTGCACCACCGGCATTGCCTGTGTTACCCCCCACAATATCGTCTTCATCGACCAATTCATTGGTGGCCGAGACATTGCTGATCCCCGTATCGGTCACACCGAACGTCACCATCCGGGTAATCGCATCACCGTCCTTGTCAGTCACTGTGTACAAGAAGGTCTCGGTCACCGCTGTACCGCTGGTCACATTACCTGGTGAGGTGTAAATCAGGTTGCCCGAGCCATCGATGGCCAATGTGCCGCCCGTCGTGCCCTGGTTGGTGAACACGATGCCCTGGAGGGTACCCTGCAGGCCATCCTCGCCCGCACTGATACCGAGCACCGTGGTGGCAGACCCGATGTTGTGAGCGCCACTGCCCTCGGCAAAGTTAGCGCCAGTGTAGTTGCTGGCCACGGGCGAGTCGTCGTCGATGGTCACCGTGAAGCTGGTAGTCCCTTCGCTGTTGTCCACATCCTTGACGCTGATCGCTACCGTGAAGCCAACGTTATCCTCAAACGACGTCTCCACTGCGCCGCTGGTTGACGGATCATCATGACCCGGGTGTGTCACTGGCTGGAACAACGTCAAGTCATAGTCGGCACCGGTGCTGCCTATGTTCTTCAGCACAATGGTGAACACCACATCCGCCAAGCTGGTGCCATAACCAGTCAAGGTGTTGGTATTCGCATTCCAACTCGTCTGGACTGTCGTACCGTCCAGCTTGGTCAACCCCGTGTTCGCGACCGACAGCGTGATGCCCTGCAAGGCATCGGCACCCAGGGTATAGGAGATATGTCCTGTGGTTACCGGCACATCGTCGCCTGCACCACCGGCATTGCCTGTGTTACCCCCCACAATATCGTCTTCATCGACCAATTCATTGGTGGCCGAGACATTGCTGATCCCCGTATCGGTCACACCGAACGTCACCATCCGGGTAATCGCATCACCGTCCTTGTCAGTCACTGTGTACAAGAAGGTCTCGGTCACCGCTGTACCGCTGGTCACATTACCTGGTGAGGTGTAAATCAGGTTGCCCGAGCCATCGATGGCCAATGTGCCGCCCGTCGTACCCTGGTTGGTGAACACGATGCCCTGGAGGGTACCCTGCAGGCCATCCTCGCCCGCACTGATACCGAGCACCGTGGTGGCAGACCCGATGTTGTGAGCGCCACTGCCCTCGGCAAAGTTAGCGCCGGTGTAGTTGCTGGCCACAGGTGCGTCGTCGTCGAAGCTGAAAGCCGAGGTGATGTGGTTGGCCAGCATCACGGTGTCCGATGCTACGACTGTGTCGCCGTCACCGTCGGTACGGGTCACTTGCAGCTGTAGTGACAGCGTACTGCCCTGTCCCAACAGCAGTTCTACTGCCTCGTCATACAGACTGGTTTTGCCGTTATCCAGCGCCTCAAACAGGGTAGTCTGCAGTTGCAGCACACCTCCAACGTTGACGATCGCTATGGTGAATACCGTATCACCATCTCCGTCCACACCGTTCAGCAGGGTCGGGCTACTACTGACAAGGGTAATCGCCCCACCATCGGTGGCTACCAGGTTGGTGGCCAGCCCGCCGACCGGTACGCCCTGGAAGCTCATCACCGAGCTCTGCGCCCCTATACCGTCCGCACCATAGCTACCGTTGATGGTGAACAGACCGAGCAAGCCACCGCTCAATGCAGTGGTCACTCTG
The DNA here is from genome assembly GCF_019048365.1 of Aeromonas sp. FDAARGOS 1415. Classification (NCBI taxonomy): domain Bacteria; kingdom Pseudomonadati; phylum Pseudomonadota; class Gammaproteobacteria; order Aeromonadales; family Aeromonadaceae; genus Aeromonas; species Aeromonas sp. FDAARGOS 1415. Next base: position 4,024,785 of record NZ_CP077363.1, read on the forward strand.
GCCAACGCACCAGGCACATCATCGTTGACGTAGCTATCGGCTGCTTCGCCTAACGCATAGTAGTCGCTGGCACCGGTGGTTTCGTCCAGTGAGACCGTCAACGCCGCCGTACCGCCAGCATTGGCCGCCACGCTCGGGGTCGGTCTATCATCGATAATGTCTATCTTGAGGGTGCCAGAAGCCGTGCTGCCTCCCACGCCTTCCAGCGTGATAAGCACCTGATCCGTCAGCGTTATGTCACTATCCGGCTTGGTGTGGGTCTGGGCGGCATCCAGGGTGTAGCTGTAAGTGATGGCCGCCGTCTTGCCGTCCGCACTGCTATAGCCCGTCAGCGTCAACGTTCCTTCGCCGGTATTGATGGGATGAGCCGCCAGATAAGCAGGATCCTGCAGCTGCGCCACCGTAAAGGTGGTGCCTCCAATCACCAGCTGTTTGATGCCATCGCTGGCAAATACCTGGAAGGTACTACCGTCTGTTTCCGCATTGGTCTGGGCAGCCGAACCATTCGGATTCAGCCCGGCTTCGAATACAGTCGTATCAGCCCCTCTCGCTGCCACCGTTACTTTGGCAGAGTCATCAGCCCCCTGGATATTGACGGTCAGTTTGGCGATGCTTTGATCCCCATCGGCATCCGTCATCGTGTACCAGACGTCATAGCTCAGGCTCGATGAAGCATTCAGCACCTGTGTTGCCACCCTGGTGTTGTCCAGCGCATACGCCCAGGTTCCGTCAGGATTCTGGGTAAAGGTGCCATAGGTATTCAACGCAGTCAGGGCTACCGTATTGTCATGCCCGCTCGCACTCCACCCCACAAAGGCCGCGGGAGTGTCGGCACCGGCAAAGTCGTTGCCAAGCACGCTGCCGCTCAAACTGCCAGCAGCATCTTCGGTGACACTCCCGCCGGCATCATCTTTCGCACTCGGGACATCATCCCGGATCACGACATCCAGACTTGCGCTGGTGCTATCGCCATCGTTGTCCGTCAATACGACGCTGAAGCTTTCACTCAGGGCGGTGTCATCCGCTGGTTGAGCATGGGCCTCGTTATCGAGCAGGGTGTAGCTGTAAGACACACTCCCTGCCCCCGTCACAGGATTGAAGCTGATCCCCGTCACCACCAACTGATTGCCCAGGGGGCTGGGAATAGATTGCGGGAACGAGGTGATGACCTGGCCGTTGCTGATGAGGCTGACCCCGCCCAGGGTCAGGCTCTGCACGCCATCCGCCGCACTGAAGGTGAAGGTGCTGCCTTTGGTCAAGTCTGCGGCATCAGGAGCACTGCCCTCTACCAGGGCTGCCTCATCCAGGACAAGCTCACCCCCTGTTACTTGCAACCCCTCCAGAATGACGGGCTCATCCACGGGGGTAATGGTAATGGTCAGGGTTGAATCATTGGTATCATCACCATCCGTTACTGTGTAGCTGACCACAGGCACGGGCCCCGTGTAGTTCAAAAACGGGGTAAAGGTATAGGAGCCATCGGCATTGATGATAAGCGTGCCGATGCCCTCCAGTGTCGTCTCGACACCCGGGGCTACATCGACGTTATTGCCCCAGCTGTAGGAGACGACCGAGGTATCGAGGGGGCCATCCAGGTTGATGCTGTTGTCCAGGAGATTGCCACTGATGGCCTGCTCTTCCAGGGTAGCAACGACTTCATCCTGGTCATCCAGCTGATTGCCCAGCGGCAGTTGATCCTCCTGCAAGATATTCTGCGGGGCCAGGGCGTCATGGCCGGTGTCAAAACCGGCCTCGGCGATGGTAGCATCACCTATCCGATCGATCGTGACGAAGCCTCCGTTGCCGCTGGCTCCTGCCACCCCGCCTACGCCGCCACCACCGCCACCCGCTGCTGGTGCACCACCTGCGGCAGACGCCTCAAAATTCTTGGTCGGGTCCACCCCTTGCAAGATGGATTGTTGCAGGGCCGCTATTTCAGGTGACACCTCTGGCGAACCGGGCTGCTGATTGGCTACCGATGAGGAGGGCTGTCCATCTGCCGGTGTCTCTGGCCCGGTTGGCGCTGCGTTGGCAGGGGCCTGGCTGTCATCGTAGGGGGCCAACATCAGTTTGGCGCCGTCAGCAATATTGAGCCTGGCGCCCGGCTGCAAGATCTCGCCGGGCTGGAGAGGACGGCTACTGCCATCGGCAAGCAGGATCTGAACATTGCCTTCTACTGAAGAGACGACGACGGTTTTGTCGATGATTTGGGTGCGCATATCCATTGCTCCAGGGTGACAGATCTTGATGCCTACACTCTATATGCCCGTGGATCATGATTCCGTTGCAAAAATGTATGGGATCGAATCTCTTTGGCTTCATGCGATGAAGCAAATCGAACGAATATTTTTTACATTTAAAAATCAATGAAATACCAATCAGACCAACCGCGCTTTTGTTCATCTACTGCACAATAACGACGCATATATTTCAAATAGATATAAAAAAGGGCCCTTAATGGGCCCCTTTCTATCGTGCAATGCTGGTTATGGCAGTGGGAAGGCCGGGTGAACGAAGCCTTGATAACCATCGATGTGCAGGCTGGAGAGCACCTCAACCTGTTGCAGATCCTCCACCCGGGTCGCAATGGTCGTCACCCCAGCGTTGTGGGCAGCCCGGCATACGGCCGCCAGGAAGGAGGTGTCTGCACCTGGCTCCATCACCTGGCTGGTATAGCCATGATCCACCTTGACGTAAGCGGGGGCCAGCTCTTCCAGATAACCCAGGGACTGGAAGTGGCGGCCATAGTGATCGACCCCCCACTGGAAGCCCAGCTCTCTCAGTGCCTCGACCAGGCGGGTCACATGTTCCCTGTGCTTCATGATGGCTGCTTCGGGGATCTCGAACAGCAGCCGCTCCTTGAGCTCGCCATTTTGCGTCAGATATTCCTTCAACCATGACAGGAAGTCATCTGAACAGAGGGAGCCTGCCGTGATATTGATCGCCAGCACCAACTCAGGCTGCTGTCTGAACAAGGGGAGGCAAGCGTCCAGCACCGCCTTGTCAAACTCGGCCCCCATCTTGAATTGCTCGATGGCGGGCAAGAACTGGCCAGCGAAGTAGTCGGTCCCGTCTCGCGAGATGGCGGCGAACAGCTCGGCATGCAGGCGCGCGCCATCATCGAAACGGCAAGCGGGCTGCGCCTTGAAACGCCAGAGGTTTCTGGTAATGGCGTCCTGCACCAGATCACGCCAGGCCAGGCGACCCATCAGGCCTTGATCGGCCCCGCCCTCCATGACAACGGCACCCCGTCGTTCGTTGCGCGCCTTGCCCAGCGCATTGTCCGCCTTGGTCAACAGGGCAGAGAGATCGTCGTTGCCATCGCGCCCGGCGATCCCGACCACGGAGAGCGCACCGCGTTCTCCCATGGGATTTACCACCAGGTCCGCGATACGGCTGTTGATGAGTTCCGCCATATCCTTGAGCTGTGACAGATCATCGGTAGGACAGAGCAAGGCGTATTCCGTGGCCGAGATCCGGGCAAGGGCCGCCCCGCTCCAACCGTCCAGCAGCTCCTTCAGCACCTGGGCAATGGATTTGACCATGTTGTCTCGCGCGGCAAAACCCTCGTCACGATAGAGATCGTCCAGCATGTCGACGGCCACCAGCATCACCCCGCCCTGGCCTGCCTCGGCAATCCAGGCATTGACCTGCCCGACGAAGTAGGAACGGTTGCCAAGTCCGGATACCGCATCGACATAGACACGGGCACGCAGGCTCTCCGCTTCGTCAGCCTGCTCCTTGAATTGCACTGCCAGCTTGCTCGAGAGGGTGTTGATGGCCTGCACCACCTGCTTCAATTCGCGGGTTCTGGGTTCGGGAATGGCGTGACCAAAATGGTGCAGCTCTATCTCGACCGCCTGATCGCAGATGAGCTTGAGTGGCTTGAGCAGGAAGTTGAGCGCTCGCATCAACAGGAGTGTCGTGACAAGGAACCCGATCAGGAACCAGGTCGCCAGTTCGCTCATCCCCTGCCAAAGCTTGTAGTAGGCCTGCCCGGGGTGCCCCACCACTTTCAACTTGCCCAGTTGCAACCAACCCGAGGTCAGAATCGATTCATTGGATACCTCAGGGAACAGGTCCAGCCCGATGAACCACTGGGGCACCCCCTGAATATTGCTGCTGTTCTCCAGTTCGATGACATCCTTGGATGCCAGCAAATCGAGGCGGACCAGCTTGTAGTAGCCCCCGTCGAAGACGGCCTTCATGACAGACTCGGCCCCGACCTTGTCACCGTTCTCCAGATAAGGCGTCAGTGCCAGACCCAGTGCGGTGGACGTATTGATGACGGTGGTCTCCTGCTGCTGAGCCAGATAGCTGCGGGTCGAATCGAACTGCACCCAGTAAGTGGCGGCAAACAGCAATCCGAACAGCAACAGCATGGTTGCCAATAGTTGTTTGTAGAGCGTCATAGGTTAACCATCCAAATTCACCACAGGCCGAGCCAATCGCCCTGAAGTCATGCGATTGCGTAAGTCATTCCATAGTCCCAGGCGCGATGACTGGCCGGCCATTTCCCCTTGACCACGCTCTTTCATCAACCACAGGTGACTACCGTTAAAGCTGTATATTGGTTTCAGATCCGCCCGCTGGCTGGCCGGACGAATGGAACCGACAAGATTGTCCAGAATGAGAGGAACTGATGCTGGCGTCTCATAATAGGCAACAACCATATGAAACTGGTTATAATCCAATGCTTTGACATATACCATTCGCATTTTTTCATCCGGAATGCCAAGCTCCAGCAACGTAAAATACTTGGAAATGCTGAAGTCTTCACAATCTCCGCCCGCAGCTCCCAGAAACTCCAGTGGTGTCGCCCAATAATCCTTCTTGCGCCACAACTTGATGTCATCGACAAAGCGCATCTGGTTGAAAAACTGGTTTACCTTCTCAAGCTTCTGCCTGTCCGTCAGACCCGCCGCCTTGTTTTGAACCGCCAGGGTACGCCAACTGGTCACCCGCTTCCCGGCGCGAGGACCATAGGTCTCCTCCGCACGCTTGACCAGTTTCATATCCTCCGATGACAAGGGCTGGCTGGCGCTGAGCAACAGGGGAATGGCGAGCAGTGCAAGCCACAACACGCGGAAAGACCAGGGTGGCGCCGGGCGGATGCGCCACCACGGTCGAAGCAGCATGCCCTCGAACTTGTCTCCCGATATCACACGATTTCCCTGCAGCATGTCATCACACTCTTCAGGTGAACGCCGGACACATAAAAGAATGACTGCAGCAAGCTGCAGCCATTCCTCTTGCCTGACATTGCATCAGCGCGATGGCCATCAGTTGTTGTTGGCCTGCCACTCGGCTGGCTGCTGCACATTCATGGCGTTGAGCAGACCACCCGTGGCATTGAGGATGCGATAATCCGCCAGCAGGGAGTCATACTCGGCCGTGATGTAACTGCGGCGAGCTTCGAACAGTTCGTTTTCCGTGTTCAGCACGTCCAGCAAGGTTCGTTGTCCCAGGCCAAACTGCTTCTTGTATGCCTGTACAGTGTCGTAGCTGGCGTCCACGTGCTCTTTCAGGAAGACTTTCTGTTTGGCCAGCGACTCCTTGGCATTCCAGGCCAGACGAGTCCCTTCTTCCACCTGACGGAAGGCATTCAGGTGAATGTCCTTTGCCTGGGAATAGAGCGCAGAGGTGGCCTTGCTTTCGGCCAGATCGGAGCCACCACGGAACAGGTTGTAACGCATCCGGACCATGGCGGTAAGATCGTCGTTGCGACCCTTGACTGCATCGATGTCCTCGTTCCAGTTCTGATCCACCTCGAAGGCCACATTCGGGTAGAACCCGGACTTGGAACCTTCATGCTGATACTTGGCCTCTTCGATATCCTGCAGGGAAGAGAGCAGGGTCGGGTGTACCTCGGTCGCCGTCTTCAGCGCATCCTCCAGGGTGGTGGGCAACAGCTGGGTGTTCGGGACGGGCTGCACCAGGTCCTTGGGCACTTCATTCACGACACGGATGAACTCGCTCTCGGCATCCCGATAGTTGTTCTCCGCTGCCGCCTGGTTGGAATAGGCACGCGCCACCCGGCCGTCGATCTGGGTCTGATCCGCCGTCGACCCGAGACCGGAGTCGGTCCGTTTCTGGATGTCGCTGCGGATCTGCTCGTGGGTTTCCAGGTTCTGCTTGGAGAGCTCCAGGATCTCCTGCTGACGCAGCATGTTGAGGTACACCTCCGCCACGCGCAGCGCCGTGTTCTCCGCTTCGGAGATCAGGGCCAGGCGTTGTGCCTGGGCCGCGGCGTCGGTCCGGGCCACGTTGTTGCTGACATCGAAACCGTCAAACAGCATCTGGCGCAGGCTGATCCCGGCCTCCTTGCGGGTCATGGAATCATCGATCGTCTGCGAATTGGCGCCTGCCGCACGGGTCGTGGGGCTGTCGGTCTTCTCGTAGCCGACACCACCACGCAGATCGATGGTGGGATAGTAGCCGCCCTTGGCTCCATCATGCTGGTACAGCCGTGCCTGATAGAGATCAAAAGCTTCCTTGATTTTCGGATGGGTAGCCAGGGACTGTGCCACTGACTGTTCCAGCGTCTGTGCCTGGCTCAGGCCCGGGAACAGTATGGTGCCACTAACCAGCATGGCAACAATCGTCTTCTTCATGGTATCTCCAGTCATGTTGTTTTTTGATTGTTGGCTTATCGTTCTCTCAGTGCCGACTGCTTAGCCCTCAAGATGGGTTTCAGCAAGTAGTCTAGGACACTTTTTTTACCAGTAATGATATCTGCACTGGCTAACATACCGGGGATGATGGGAAGTGCGTTAAGCTCATCGCCCAGATAACTCTTCTCGGTTCGTACTCGCACCAGATAGAAGGAATTGCCCTCCTCATCCTGGATAGAGTCGGCGCTTATCTGTTCAACCTTTCCATGTAAACCTCCATAAACAGTGAAATCATAAGCGGTTATCTTGACCACTGCCTCCAATCCGGGTCTCAGGAACGCAATGTCCTTGGGTGATACCTTGGCCTCCACCAGCAGGGTGTCCTCCAGCGGCACTATCTCCATCAGGTCCATGCCCGGCTGGACAACCCCTCCCAGGGTATTGATCTTGAGCTTCTTGATGGTGCCTTTGAGAGGCGCTATCACGCTGGTTCTATCGACCCTGTCTCGCAGGCCAACCTGCCCCTCGGACAGCTGGCTCAACTTGCCCTGACGCTCATTGAGCTCGGTCTGGGAGTCGGCCCTGAATTTCAGGGCGATATCGTTGCGCTTGGAGATGGTCTCCCGCAGCACGGAATTGAGCTTGGGCACCAGCAGGCGATTCGCCTCCAGCTCTCCCTGCATCTCGTTCACCTGCCGCTCCAGCTTTATAAGCTCCACTTGGGGAACTATACCCTCTTTTGCAAGGGGGCGACTGATGTTCAGCTCCTGACGTGCGAGATCCACGCTGCGGCTCACGGTCCTGATCTTGGCGTTGAGCTCGATCGTCTCCTGCTCTTTCTGCTCGATCTGCTGCCCCAGGATATAGAGCTGGTTCTTCAGGTTGTTGAGCCGCGCCTCCTGCACCGATCTTTCACGGGCAGCATATTCGGCAAACACGTTCTCGTACCCCTCGGGGAAGTCGATGGCCTGCTTCTCAATGGCGACCTGCTCACGCCAGCCCAGATTGGGCTCATTCTTGACCACCACGCTGCGGATTTCGGCGCGCAGGCGGGCAATATCCCCCTTGAGGGTGACCAGCTCCTGCTCCCGCTCGCGAAAATCTGACTTGAAGCGGGTGTCGTCAATGCGCAGCAGAGGCTGTCCCTTTTCGACGATGTCCCCTTCCTTGACGAAGATCTCCTTGACGATCCCCCCCTCCAGATTCTGGATCACCTGCAGCTGACGCGACGGGATCACCTTGCCCTGGCCAACGGTGACTTCATCAAGCTCGGCCCAGGCGGCCCAGACGATGGCACTCATGAAAAACAGGAAGCAGGCCCAGAGCAGTACCCTGGCACGGGTCGGCGTCGTCAGCAGGACGGCGGCAGCACCGTCGTCCACAAACTCCAGGTGCTCGGGTGCGGGCAAGACAGTGTCGGGGCTCCCCTTCTTGAACCAGTTGTTAGCCATTAGCCGTCTCCTGCACCCGCACCTTGCCTTCCTTCAACTGTTGCAGCACCGCCTCCTTGGGACCGTCCGCCACGATTTTTCCCTGCTCCACGACGATGACCCGGGAGGCAACGTCCAGCATGGAGGTCTTGTGGGTGATGAGGATCAGGGTAGTCTCTGGTCCTAGCCGTGCCAGCTCCTGCTTGACGTGCATCTCTGACTGGTTGTCCATGTTGGAAGTGGGCTCATCCATCACCAGGATGGGCGGATCGTTGAGCAGGGCACGGGCCAGCAGGATGGCCTGTCGCTGACCACCGGAGAGCTGACGCCCCCCCTCGCCTATCTGTCTGTCGAGACCATTGGGATCCCGGTTGGTGAAGTTGGTCACCCCTGCCCGTTTGGCGGCACGCAACACCCGGGTATCGTCCACCAGGGGATTGCCCAGCATGATGTTGTCACGTACCGAGCCAAAGAAGAGGGTCACATCCTGCGGCACGCAGCCGATGTTGCGGCGAATGGCGGTCGGTGGCAGCTGATCCAGCTCGAACCCGTCCAGGCGCACCAGGCCGTCCGTCGGGCGATAGAGCCCCATCAGCAGTTTTTCGAGGGTAGTCTTGCCCGCCCCTATCCGACCGATGATGGCAACCTTCTCGCCCGGCTCGATACGCAGGTTGATGTTGTGCAAGGTGCTGCTCTCCATGCCCGGATACTTGAAGGAGACGTTCTCGAACTCGATACGGCCCTGGATCACGGGGTGATGGATGTACTGCCTGCCCTCCTCCTGTTCCCCCGGCGTCATCATGATTTTCTCCAGGATCTCCAGAGCAGACTTGGCCTGGTTGTAGCGGGTCGAGAGCACGGAGAGCTGCACCATGGGGGCGATGGCACGGCTCGACAACATGACGGCGGCTATCATGCCCCCCATGGTCACCAACCCCTCCGAGATCTGGTAGACGCCGACGATGACCAGCCCCACTGTCACCACCTGCTGGATATAGCTCGCGAGCGACGACATGGAATTGGTGATGCGTCGGGTTTGAACACCCCAGGTCGAAATGTGGGACACCGCCTGCTCCCACCGGTGCTGGAACATGCTCTCGGCCCCGAAGATCTTCACCGTCTCTAGGCCCGAGATGCTCTCGATCAGGTTGGCGTTTTTCTGGGAGGCGAGGCGGGATCCCTCCTCGATGGACTGTTTGAGCGGCGCCTGGATGTAGAAGCTGTAAGCCACCAGGATCAGGATGGCGACGATGGGGACCACCACCATGACGCCGGCGAAGAGCCAGATGATGAACAGGAAGAAGATGGCAAACGGCAGGTCTATCAGGGTGGAGACGGTGGCCGAAGTAAAGAACTCCCGCACCGATTCAAACTCCTGCAGGTGCTTGGCAAATGCGCCTGTCGATGCCGGGCGTGACTCCATCTTCATCCCCATCACCTTGGCGAAGATCTTGGCCGACAGCAGCACGTCGGATTTCTTGCCAGCGATGTCGATGAAGTAGCTGCGCAGCTGGCGCATCACGAAATCGAAGGTAAACACCACCATGGCCCCGACGGCCAACACCCAGAGGGAGTCGAACGCCAGGTTCGGCACTATCTTGTCGTACACGTTCATGGTGAACAGGGGGCTGGCGATGGCGAACAGATTGATGAGAATGGACGCCACCAGCACATCACGGTAGATGCCGCGGGACTCGAACAGCGTGCTCCAGAACCAGTGACCATCACGGGTCTCCAGCACCTTGGGAGAACGCTCGTCGAACTTGAACTGCCGCTTGACGTAAAACAACCGGCCACTGTATTCGTCACCAAGCTGGGCAGTGCTGACCCATTGGGCCGCGTCCCCTGCCTGGGGGAAGATGACCTTGGCCTGGCTTCGGTCTTCATTCCATTCCAGCAGGATGCAGGCTCCGCCATTGCGCGTCTGCAGCACACAGGGCAACAGCAGTGGGGAGATCTGTTCGAGGGGCTGGATCACCTCCCGGGCGGAGAGACCACCACGCTCGGCGGCGCGGCTGAAGAGGGCCGTACTCAGACGACCCGAGACCAGTGGCAAGCCCGTGGTGAGAGCATCCTGGCTATTGGGCACCCCATAAAAACGGGTCAAAAAGACCAGGCACTCCAATAGCTCATCTATATGGCTGGTTTCAGCTTGCATAGCATCCCATCAAAACATGATTCAGAAGGTGGTCACTGGCATCCTCTCCCGGCACCGTGCAGCATTCCATGCATACAGGGCAAGCCCCTGCCATACACCGGCAACCCCGTCAGCGCACCGGGCATTGAGATGGCATGCCATAGCCAGACTCACCTGTTTTCATGCCGGGAAGGGGGCAGGGCTCGCGGTGTCGTCAAAGAACCTGCCACTGCGTGCGAAACAGTCTCGCACGGCACATCAAGGGCAAAGAGTTATTGATAACCATATCTTTTTAAGCCGACCATCTTATCAAGGCGACCTGCCCGAAACTATACTGCAAAGACTGAAAATCATCTAATAACCCTCTGTTTTTTTAATGAAATTAGAGCTGATGTTCATGCATCTGAGAGGGTGAAGGCGCGCCCCAGTCGCAGACCCTGGGGGCCGGAACGAGCCAGCTCGGCGGCGATAGCCGCCATGGCGGTCCAGCGGTTCTCGCACCAGGCGGGGGCCAGCAGGGTCGGTCGGCGCGCCGAGGCCGACACGCGGTGATAGACCACCTCGGGGGGCGTGTGCTGGATCATGGCGACCGCCGCCTCCACATACTGCTCCTGGGTCAGCACCTCCAGCCTGCCAGCTTGCCACGCCTTGCCGAGGGTGCTGCCCTGCACCACGTGGAGCGGATGCAGCTTGATCCCCTCCACCCCGGTTTCCACGACCCGATGCAGGGTCTCCAGACTGTCCATGGGCACTTCACCTGGCAAGCCGACGATAAGGTGCGCACACACCTTGATGCCACGCAGATGGGCTCGCCGTACCGCATCGGCGTAGGCGGCGTAGCCATGGCCCCGATTGATGCGGGCAAGGGTCTTGTCGCTCGCGCTCTGCAGCCCGAGCTCCAGCCACACCTCGTAGCCCCGGGCCTGATAGCCGGCCAGGAGGTCGAGCACCGCGTCCGGCACGCAGTCGGGGCGAGTCCCCACACAGAGCCCCACCATGTCGCTGACCGACAGCGCCTCCTCATACATGCGCTGCAGGTACTCCACCTCGGCATAGGTGCTGGTATAGGCCTGAAAATAGGCAAGGTAGCGCCTGGCACGGGTCACTTCATCCCGGCGTGCCAGCAGTTGCTGCACCACGGAGAGCTGCTGGGCCGACTCGTCGGCAAAGGATGAGACATTGCAGAAGGTGCAGCCGCCGCGCCCCAGGGTGCCGTCCCGGTTGGGGCAGGTGAAGGCGCCGTGAATGGAGAGTTTGTGGATCTTCTGGCCATGACGCTGCTTGAGATCCTGGCCAAACGTATTGATGAGTTCGTGTAACTGCATGACACCTCCGAAATGAGGCGTCATTTTACCGGGACGGGTCGCCTGACAGGCTGCGCTGGATCAAGGGCAATCCTCCCCCAAAGTCATATAAATATTCAGACCAGACAGGATAAATACCCAATAGAAGGCATTTATGGCTACTTTTGGAAACTAGCGAAGCGCCACACCGAACGGAAAAAGAAAGTGCAACCAACCTATAAGCATCTGTTCAAAATGAAAAAATCCTGATTAGCCCGCATCTGGGCAAATGCAAGGTGCAGGATCCTGAAATGTGATCCCTGTCGGACCCAGCCCGCATGGATTTGTAAAATTACTACAGTTTCCCGCAACGAAGCACTCAACCATCAAAGCCACCAATAACAGTCAATGTGACCAATAAACAACGAATATACAGCATTAAATACATAAAAATCCTAATCGAGTCTCTGAAACCCACATTTTGTTATGGCCATGTAACATTGCAAACAGGCGGGATGTCCAATTGACCTTGCCGAAAAATCCCATTAGTTTGGAGATTCGCCACCTCAGGCGGACGGAACCACAAGAGCCAATCGCAATTTATGCAGTCTGTTGATGACAGTGCGATGGAAGGCCGAGCAAGGGAGAAATGCAATGTCACTATATGATCCAAAGCTGGAGAGGGATAACTGTGGCTTCGGCCTGTTGGCCCACATGGAAGGGGAAGCCAGCCACAAGCTTGTCCGTCTCGCGATGTCAGCCTTGGCTCGCATGCAGCACCGCGGCGGCATCTCCGCCGACGGCAAGACCGGCGACGGCTGCGGCCTGTTGCTGCAAAAACCCGACAGCTTCTTCAGAGCGGTCGCCGAAGAGAAGGGATGGCACCTTGGCCGCAACTATGCGGTCGGCATGCTGTTCCTGAACCCCGATCCCATCCTGGCCCAGGCCACGCGCGATATCATCGACGAGGAGCTGGAAAAGGAGACCCTGAGTCTGGTCGGTTGGCGCAAGGTGCCCATCGATACCAATGTACTCGGCACCATCGCCAAGGCTTCTCTGCCCAGCATTGAACAGGTCTTTGTCAACGCTCCCCCGGGCTGGGTCGACAAGGATCTCGAGCGCCGCCTCTACATCGTTCGCCGCCGTATCGAGAAACGCATCAGCGACGACTACTTCTATGTGGTCAGCCTCTCCAATCTGGTCACCGTCTATAAAGGACTGTGCATGCCGGTGGACCTGCCGCGCTTCTATCTGGATCTCGCCGACATCCGCATGCAGGCGGCCATCTGCGTCTTCCACCAGCGCTTCTCCACCAACACCAGCCCGCGCTGGCCGCTGGCACAACCGTTCCGCTACCTCGCCCACAACGGCGAGATCAACACCATCGCCGGCAACCGCCAGTGGGCCAAGGCGCGCAGCTACAAGTTCGCGACCCCGCTCATCCCGGATCTGCAGGAAGCTGCCCCCTTCGTCAACACCACGGGGTCGGATTCCTCCAGCCTCGACAACATGCTGGATCTCTTCCTGGCTGGCGGCATGGACCTGTTCCGTGCCATGCGCCTCCTGATCCCGCCTGCGTGGCAGAAGCACCCGAACATGGATGACGACCTGCGCGCCTTCTACGACTTCAACTCCATGCACATGGAGCCCTGGGATGGCCCGGCCGGCATCGTCATGACCGACGGTCGCTACGCCACCTGCGCGCTCGACCGCAATGGCCTGCGCCCCGCCCGCTACGTCATCACCAAGGACAAGTTCATCACGCTCGCCTCCGAGGTCGGTACCTGGGACTACACCCCGGACGAGGTGCTGGAGAAGGGCCGGGTCGGCCCGGGCGAGCTGTTCGTGGTCGATACCAGCAACGGCAAGATCTGGACCAGCTTCGAGATCGACGACGACCTCAAGAGCCGCCACACCTACAAGCAGTGGATGGACAAGCACTGCAAGCGCCTGGTGCCGTTCGAGCAGATGGACGACGCCAGCACGGGCTCCCGCGAATTCCCGGACGACCGCCTCAAGACCTATCAAAAGCTGTTCGGCTACTCCTACGAGGAGCTGGATCAGGTGATCCGCGTGCTCGGCGAGAACGGCCAGGAGGCGGTGGGCTCCATGGGGGATGACACCCCCATGGCGGTACTCTCCTCCAGCCAGCGCACCCTGTACGACTACTTCCGCCAGATGTTCGCCCAGGTGACCAACCCGCCCATCGATCCCCTGCGTGAAAACCACGTCATGTCCCTGGCCACCTGTATCGGCCGAGAGCAGAACGTGTTCAACGAGACCTTCGGTCACGCCCACCGGGTGCTGTTCCAGTCACCGATCCTGCTCTACTCCGACTTCCACCAGTTGCTGGCCCTGGAAGGGGAGCACTATCGCCATGCGGTGCTGAGCCTCAACTACCAGCCCGAAGAGGGGTTGCAGGCGGCTCTGGAGCGCCTGTGCGAAGAGGCCAAGGCTGCGGCCCGCAGCGGCACCGTGCTGCTGGTGCTGTCGGATCGTGACATCAGCCCGGATACCCTGCCCATCCCGGCCGCCATGGCGGTGGGGGCGGTGCAGCGCACCCTGGTGGACAACAACCTGCGCTGTGACGCCAACATCCTGGTGGAGACCGCGAGCGTGCGCGACCCGCACCACTTCGCGGTCCTGCTGGGCTTCGGTGCCACCGCCATCTACCCCTATCTCGCCTACGAGACCCTCGCCAAACAGGTCGAGGAAGGGGTGCTGAAGATGAGCCTGCGCCAGGCCATGCTCAACTACCGCAACGGCATCAACAAGGGCCTCTACAAGGTGATGTCCAAGATGGGCATCAGCACGGTGGCGAGCTACCGCTGCTCCCAGTTGTTCGAGGCGGTGGGCCTCTCCAGCGCCGTGGTCGAGCTCTGCTTCCGCGGCGTATCGAGCCGTATCCAGGGTGCCGACTTTACCGACATCCAGCAGGATCAGGTGAACCTGGCTCGCCTGGCCTGGCTCGGTCGCAAGCCGCTGGCCCAGGGCGGATTGCTCAAGTTCGTCCACGGCGGCGAATACCACACCTACAACCCGGACGTGGTGCAGACCCTGCAAGTGGCGGTGCGCTCCGGCAACTATGCCGACTACAAGGAGTACGCTCGCCTGGTGAACGAGCGCCCGGTCGCCACCCTGCGCGATCTGCTGGTGCTCAAGAAAGAGACCACACCGGTCGCGCTGGATCAGGTGGAGCCGGCGGCCAAGCTGTTCCCCCGCTTTGACTCCGCCGCCATGTCCATCGGCGCCCTGGGCCCGGAAGCCCACGAAGCGCTGGCCATCGCCATGAACCGCCTCGGCGGTCAGAGCAACTCCGGCGAAGGCGGTGAAGATCCCAAGCGCTTCGGCACCGAGAAGAATTCGCGCATCAAGCAGGTGGCGTCCGGTCGCTTCGGCGTCACCCCCCACTACCTGATGAACGCGGACGTGGTGCAGATCAAGGTCGCCCAGGGCGCCAAGCCCGGCGAGGGTGGCCAGCTGCCCGGTGACAAGGTGACGGCCCAGATAGCCAAGCTGCGTTACTCCGTGCCCGGCGTGACGCTTATCTCGCCGCCGCCCCACCACGACATCTACTCCATCGAGGATCTGGCCCAGCTCATCTTCGACATCAAGCAGATCAACCCGAACTGCCTGGTGTCGGTCAAGCTGGTCTCCGAGCCCGGCGTCGGCACCATCGCCTGCGGCGTAGCCAAGGCCTACGCGGACTTCATCACCGTCTCCGGCTACGACGGCGGCACAGGTGCAAGCCCGCTTACCTCGGTCAAATATGCCGGTTCCCCCTGGGAGCTGGGCCTGGCCGAAACCCAGCAGGCCCTGGTCGCCAACGGCCTGCGCCACAAGGTGCGCCTGCAGGTGGACGGCGGTCTCAAGACGGGTCTGGACATCATCAAGGCGGCCATCCTCGGCGCCGAGAGCTTCGGCTTCGGTACCGGCCCCATGGTGGCGCTCGGCTGCAAATACCTGCGCATCTGTCACCTGAACAACTGTGCCACCGGCGTCGCTACCCAGGATGAGAAGCTGCGCCGCGAGCACTTCACCGGTCTGCCGGAGATGGTGATGAACTACTTCAAGTTCATCGCCGAGGAGACCCGCGAGCTGATGGCCGAACTCGGGGTCACCCAGCTGACCGACCTCATCGGTCGCACCGACCTGCTGGCAGCCCTGCCCGGCCTCACTGCCCGTCAGGCCAAGCTGGACTTGTCCGGCGTGCTTGCCCGCCCGGTAGCACCGGAAGGCTCCAGCCTGTTCAGCCAGCAGCACAACCCCACCTTCGACAAGGGGCCGCTCAACCTCAAGATGGTGGAAGACCTGCTGGAGGCCGTCGAGAACATGAGCGGCGGCGAGTTCCGCTACGACATCCGCAACACCGACCGCTCCGTGGGTGCGCGCCTGTCCGGCGAGATCGTCAAGCGCCATGGCAACCAGGGGATGGCGGCGGATCCGGTTCGGGTTCACTTCAACGGCACCGCAGGCCAGAGCTTCGGCGTCTGGAACGCGGGCGGTCTTGAGATGATCCTCACCGGGGATGCCAACGACTACGTGGGCAAGGGGATGACCGGCGGCAAGCTGGTGATCAAGCCCCACGTCGGCGTGGCGTTCAAGTCCCACGAGGCGGCCATCATCGGCAACACCTGTCTCTACGGCGCCACCGGCGGCAAGCTCTATGCCGCAGGCACCGCCGGCGAGCGCTTCGCGGTGCGCAACTCCGGCGCTCTCGCGGTGGTCGAGGGGATTGGCGACAACGGCTGTGAATACATGACCGGCGGTATCGTCACTGTGCTCGGCGAGACGGGCGTCAACTTCGCGGCGGGCATGACAGGCGGCTTTGCCTACGTGCTCGACGAGAGCGGCAGCTTCGCCAAGCGCACCAACCCCGAGCTGGTCGAGCTGCTGGAGGTGGCGGATCTCGCCATCCACCAGGAGCACCTGCGCGGCATCATCACGGCGCACCTCAACGAAACCGGCAGCTCGCGTGCCGAGGAGATCCTGGCCAACTTCGACTCCTATGTGCCCAAGTTCAGGCTGATCAAACCCAAGTCCAGCGACGTCAAGTCCCTCTTGGGCCACACCAGCCGTTCCAGTGCAGAACTCAGAATCCAGGCGCAATAAGGAGGGAACCCTATGAGCCAGAACGTATTCCAGTTTATCGACGTCCAGCGGGTCGACCCGCCCAAGAAGCCGCTCAAGATCCGCAAGATCCAGTTCGTGGAGATCTACGAGCCCTTCAACCAGGCCCAGGTCGGCATGCAGGCAGATCGCTGCCTCGACTGCGGCAACCCCTATTGCGAGTGGAAGTGTCCGGTCCACAACTACATCCCCAACTGGCTGAAACTGGCCAACGAGGGGCGCATCCTGGAGGCGGTGGAACTCTCCCACCAGACGAACAGCCTGCCGGAGGTGTGCGGCCGCGTCTGCCCGCAGGATCGTCTGTGCGAGGGTGCCTGCACCCTCAACGACAGATTCGGCGCCGTGACCATCGGCAACATCGAAAAATACATCACCGACAAGGCGTTCGAGATGGGCTGGCGCCCTGACCTCTCCAAGGTGGTCAAGACCGGCAAGCGGGTCGCCGTCATCGGTGCAGGCCCGGCCGGCCTTGCCTGCGCCGACGTGCTGGCACGCAATGGCGTAACCCCGGTGGTGTTCGACAAGTACCCGGAGATAGGTGGCCTGCTCACCTTCGGCATCCCCTCCTTCAAGCTGGAGAAAGAGGTGATGCAGCGCCGTCGCGAGATCTTCGAAGGGATGGGGGTGGAGTTTCGCCTCGAGACCGAAGTGGGCCGTGACGTCACCTTCGCCGACCTGCTCGGCGAGTTCGATGCGGTCTTCCTCGGGGTCGGCACCTACAAATATATGAAGGGCGGCTTTGCCAACGAAGAGGCGCCGGGGGTCTACGACGCCCTGCCCTACCTCATCTCCAACGCCAACCGCTTGCTGGGCTTCGAGAAGGCGCAAGCCGACTACATCGACTTCGCCGGCAAGCAGGTAGTGGTGCTGGGGGGCGGTGACACCGCCATGGACTGCGTGCGCACCGCCATCCGCCAGGGGGCCGATCGGGTGATCTGTGCCTATCGCCGGGATGCCGAGAACATGCCGGGCTCCAAGCGGGAGGTGAAGAACGCCCAGGAGGAGGGGGTGGAATTTATGTTCAACCTCCAGCCCATCGGCGTGGAGCTGGACGCCCATGGCCGCACCTGTGGCATCAAGGTGGTGAGCACCGCGCTCGGTGAGCCCGATGCCAATGGCCGCCGCAACCCTGTGGTGATCGAAGGTTCCGAGCAGGTGCTGCCCGCCGATGCGGTGGTGATGGCGTTCGGCTTCCAGCCCAACCCCCAGCCCTGGATGGCAGAGCACGGGGTCGAGCTCGACAACCGGGATCGCATCAAGGCGCCGGAGAAGGCCGAGTACGCCTTCCAGACCAGCAACCCCAAGGTGTTTGCCGGTGGTGACGCGGTGCGCGGCTCGGATCTGGTGGTGACCGCCATCTACGAGGGTCGTAAGGCCGCCGAAGGGATCATGGACTATCTGGCCGTGTAAACCGCCATCCCTGACCTGTACCAACCAACAAACAGCCCCGCTTATGCGGGGCTGTTTTTTTCTGGCTGAGAGTCAACAGCCTCAGGGTGTAGCCACCCGGGTAAAGTTCACCGTAGGGCAGCTGGGCGCCAGCCCCTCGGCCAGGGTCAGCGGCAGGGGGCGGTAGTTGAGTCGATAGTGGCCCGGCTGCGACAGATCGTAGACCAGGGTCAGATCCGCATCCGCCCTCTCCTGCCTGCCCTGCTCCAGCAGGAGGAAGTCGTCGGCCCCGGGCTCGCCGCGCTTGGCCAGGGGCCCCTTGTAGGGCACAGGCCTGCCATCACGCTGCAGCTCGATGGCATCGGCAAACCAACCCTCGAAGGGGGTGAACCAGGTCAGGACCTGCAGCGCCCCCTCCCCCCGGTTGGTCAGGGTCATCACCAGGGGCAGGGGCTCGTTTACCCCGCTCTCGGCCTTGACCGACAGTTCGCACTGCAGGGGGGCCAGCGCCAGGGTGGTGAGCAGGAGTGTCATCATGGTGCCTCCATCAAAAAGGGGCCTTCCGGCCCCTGTTCATCACTCAGTTTTCGCTCGGGGTATTCTCGGCGAAATACTCGTGGTTGTCGGCGTTGTTCAGCGCCTTCTGGGGATCCGTGCTCGCCAGGTTGCGGGCATTGGCCTGACCGTACCCCAGATCGTCGGTGCCCGCCACCACGTTGAAGTGGCTCAGCTCGTGGACTATGGTGCCGGCGCGGGAATCGGTCCCGTTGACGGGCGCGGTCCAGAAGCTCTTGCACAGATAGACCTTGTAGGGCTGATCCGGATAGACATAGGCGAAGTAGCTCTGCTTGCAACCGCAGTCGAAGGTGAGCGGCTTGTTGTCGATGGCATCCTTGATCTTGCTGAAGTGGGTCTCGGCCTGATCCCAGCGGGAGGCGTCATAGGCGCCGAACCAGCTGCGATAACGCTGGCCGCTCGGCTTGTCGACCGCCAGATAGCTGCTGGAGTTGTTGGTGATGCTGCTGGCCGCATCCAGCGCCGCCAGGATGTCGCTCTTCTGGGTATTGGTGCAGCGGCCGCTGAAGCTGACCGAGGCGGTCACCGCCTGGGGCTCGGAGACGGCAACCTTGGCCTGTACCCTGTCATCGTTCACCCCTTCCACCCAGAGGGTCACCGCATTGGACTCGCTCGCCTGGGCCTGCTTGGCCTTGGCGGCCTTGCCTTCCTGCGGCACGGTCGGCAGCAGGTAGCGGATGCTGTACTGCCCCTGGGCACTCATGTCGTAGAGACCGGAGACCTCCGCCTGCACCGTCAGGCTCTGGCCAGCCTTGAGCAGCTGGAAGTCCTTGTCGGTCGGGGCCGCCCGCTTGATCAGGGCACCCTCGTAGCCCACCTTCTGGCCGTCCCGCTCCACCAGGAACAGGGGGGCATCCTCGCTGCCCGGCAGTTGCCATTTGAGCAGACGGATCGGCTTGTCCCCGGTATTGGTCAGGGTCAGGTTGACGCGCACGTCGTCGGTGCTGCCATCCACCAGGGTGAGCCGGGCGTCGAGCCCTGCGGCACAGAGCGGAGAGGCCAGCACGCCGGCCAGCAGCAGGGCAAGGGGAGTCGCTTTCATCATTTTTCCTCATTCATTGAGTGGCGCCATCAGGCGGTTTGCTTCCATGTGGCCCTCTTCGGGGCCCATCCACCCTAGAGCAGAAGCACGGCGCCTCCCCCCCTCCATATGGGGGACGCCCCCCATCAGAGGGGGCCTTCCCCGGCTACGACAAAAGCTGCCCCCTTGGCGCCGCATCATGGCGCCCTCCTGCCACCGGCGAGCATCCATAAAAAACCCGGCACAGGGCCGGGTAGTGAAGGTCATGCCGGGTGGCGACCGGGATCAGGCGCCCGCCAGCAGCGCCAGGGCCGGCTGCTCGTTGCCCGGCATCACGCGATAACTCTTGTGGTGCTTGACGAGGCTGGTCTTCTTGTTGCCCTGGCTCAGCAGCAGGCCGCGGGCGAAGGCCGCCTCGGCCAGCACCCGCTCGTCACCGCGCACATAGAGGGTGAGCGGCTTGACCAGCTCGCCCGCCTCGATGTGGCCCTGATACTCGCTGGCACTGATGATGAGGCTCGACTGGCCACCCGATTGCAGGCGCAGCTTGGCGTTCACCTCGCTGGTGGTCAGCACCAGCCAGCCCGCCGCCTCCAGCTCCGCCAGCAGGTCGGCCAGCCGGGCCCCCAGCTGCACGGGCTCGGCCATGGCGCGCTCGTACTGGCGCAGGATCCGCTCCAGCAAGCCTTTCAGATCGGCGCCAGCCCCCAGGGTGCGGCCCAGTTGCACCCACGCCTTCAAGTCCTCCATCACCAGCCGGGAGAAGCGCTTCTCCTTGAGGGAGTCCGCCATCCAGGTGCAGAGGAAGTGGCTCTCCTGGGCCGGGGTGCGCTTGCCGCTCTTCTGGGCGGCGGTGCGGGCCAGCTCGGCCAGGCTCTGGCTGGCCATGTCAAACAGGGCCTGGTTGTAGGTGGGAAGGGTCATGGCGGATCCTCGCGTGATGACAGAGATGGCAAAGGCGCCGGTGGCGCCTTTGCAGTGCAATGGGGTGGCCCGGCGCGCTTACTTCGGCTGGCGGGGCTTCTTGGCGGCCGCCAGGCGCTTGAGGCGCTGACCCTGCAGCTTCGACTCGGCCATGGCCTGGGCGGCGGCATTGTCGGCGCGCTCCGGGCGCTTGCCGAAACGGCGGCGCTCCTGCAGCTGCTTGATCAGATCGTCGCGGCTGCTCACCTCGTAGCCCGGCACCATGATGCGGCGGATCTTCTGGCCGATGAGGGCCTCGATCTCCAGCAGGGTGCGCTCCTCCTCGCGGCTGACGAAGGAGATGGCCATGCCGCTCTTGCCGGCGCGGCCGGTACGGCCGATGCGGTGCACGTAGTCTTCCGCGAGGAACGGCAGATCGTAGTTGACCACATAGGCAAGATCCGGGATGTCCAGGCCGCGGGCGGCCACTTCGGTGGCCACCAGCACCCGCAGCTTGCCTTCGGTGAACTCGCGCAGGGCGCGGCGACGGCTGCCCTGGGCCTTGTCACCGTGCACCACGGCAGACTTGATGCCGTCGAGGTTCAGCTCTTCCACCAGCTCGTCACAGCTCTCGCGGGTGCTGGCAAACACCAGCACCTGCTGCCAGTTCTGCTTGCCGATGAGCTCGGAGAGCAGCTCGCGCTTGCGCTTCTGCTCCACCGGATAGACGGTGTGGCTGACGGTGTCGGCGGTGGAGTTCTGCTTGTTGACGCTCACCACCTGGGGCTTGTCCAGCATCAGGTTCGCGAGCTTCTTCACCGCCTCGGAGAAGGTGGCGGAGAAGAGCAGGTTCTGACGGGTCTTGTTGACCGCCTGCAGGATCTGCTGCACATCGGCGCTGAAGCCCATGTCGAGGATGCGGTCCGCCTCGTCCAGCACCAGGGTCTCGACCCCGGAGAGGCTCAGGTTGCAAGCGGTGAGGTGTTCGAGCAGACGGCCCGGGGTCGCCACGATAATGTGAGCGCCCGCTTTCAGCCGCTTGGCCTGCACGTCCTGCTTGCCGCCACCAACGAGGGTCAGGGTGGTGATATCCAGATACTTGGCGAAGTCGTTGATGTTGCTCGCCACCTGGGCCGCCAGCTCGCGGGTCGGGGTCAGGATCAGCACCCGGGCGTTGGAGGGTTGCACCGGCGCCGGATTGTCCACCAGGCGTTGCAGGATGGGCAGGGCAAAGGCCGCGGTCTTGCCGGTCCCGGTCTGGGCACTCGCCAGCAGGTCGCGGCCTCGGCGCACGGCCGGGATGGCTTGCTGCTGCACAGGGGTCATCTCCTGATAACCGCAATCTGAGATGGCGCGCAAAATCTCGGGGGCAAAATCGAACGATTCAAATCTCATCTTGGGTTCCTGTGTTCCAGCTGGGCTGTAGTTGGCGTGAGTGACCTGAGCGGGCGTCTGGCCCTGCGTTGGCGCGGCTTGGGGCCAAGGACGGCTGGGACTGACATCACGTCAGAAAGTGAGCCGGAAAATGGCGGGCGCGAAGTGTAACAGATAGGCGGCGGGATTGCCGCCTCAAATGGCCTGTATTTTTCCATGAACGGCGCCCGCCCGAGGGAAGGCGCCGCCGAGGAGCGGGGTCAGCGCACCCGCTTGGTCCGGCGCTTGAGCAGCCGCATGCCGATGGCGGCCACCGCGATGATGAAGAGTGCAAAGGAGGTGATCAGCAGGCACTTGGTCAACAGCTCGTGGTGATTGGCCAGGACCGGGGTCGCCATCATGGCCTTGCCAACCAGGCTGAGCAGCAGGGACCAGAGGAAGGCGCTGGCGAAGCTGACCATCGCCACCCGCAACAGGTTGAGGCGGGACACCCCCATCAGCATGGGAGTCAGCACCCGGACGAAAGGGATGAAGCGGGAGACGAACATGGCCCAGAAGCCGTAGCGATCGAGCAGCCTGGAGGCCCGGGGCAGGCTCCCCTCCGGGATCATCCGCTCCACATGGCCCATGAAGCGGGTGCCATGAAGCGCCTGGCCCTGCCAGTAGGCGAGCACGCTGCCTATCCCGGCGGCGAGCGGCAGGTAGAGCAGCGTCACCTCGGGCCCCAGTACCCCCATGCCCACCAGCCCGCCGGCCAGCAACACCAGGCTGTCGCCCGGCAACGGCAGAAAGACAAAGCTCGACTCGAGAAAGAGGATCACCACCAGGCAGGTGACGAGCAGGCCGATTGCCTGCATTTGTATAAGCTGATCAAAATCCTGATGCCATATGGCAAGCAGCATGTCCTGCATCTGGTGCGACTCCCATCAACGTAATGCGCATTCGTCGTGATGACCCTAAGGCCCCGCCTGGTAATCCATCCCTGATACCACCCCAAAGTTCGTATGGGAGGCCTCTTATACACCCGGGGAACTGAACAATAAATTAATGATCACTATTTCTGCCCATAGGCAGGGCATCGAGGTCGGCCGACCCGGGCCTTCGTCAGACGCCCCGGCAGCGAACCTTGGCCATCACGGGGCAGAGATTATGGTCAGTTGACACCCGGCCTGGCTGCCAAGTCCCGCGAAAAACGTTACAGTGTGAGGACTCCCCAGTGGACGGGGAGACTCATGGAGCTAGGTATGGCGCGAACCCCCTCTTCTCATGCAATCCCCGTTCTGATGGCCGGACTCTGGCTGCTCTGCCCTGGCGCACACGCCAGCGACGAGAGCCTGGTGCAGCAACGCGCCAATGCGGTCGTCTCCCTGATGAGCTACACGGTGGTGCCGGACATCACCGCCAGCAACCTGGACATCGGCAGCGGCACTAACGAGAGCGCGGCCCTGACCATCACCCAGCTCGGCGGCGGCGCCACCATGAGCGAGAGCTTCCCCATCTATCTCGAGGGCACCCTGGGATACAGCCGCTACGATCCCCAGTTCGTGTTCACCAACGGCAACGAGACTCGCACCATTCCCACCAAGTGGAACAGCCTGAGCGCCACCGGCGGCATCGGCTGGGACTTCAACCTGCACCGCGACCGCCAGGGCGGCAACCTGGTGCTGCGCCCCATCGCCAACTTCACCCTGGGCACGGTGGCCAGCGACCTGCGCATCGGGGCGGCCCTGATCAAGCACAAGACCGGCAAGAGCCTCGATTTTCTCGACGGCGGCACCCTCAATGTCTATGGCCTCGGGGGCTCCCTCATGCTCGACTACGAGCTCTTCTCCAAGTCCCAGGACATCGACGCCGAGCTGCGCTACTCCTACCAGCACCTGCAAAGCTTCACCGGCACCGCCGACAGCATCACGGGTCATGCCGAGGCGGAAAACCTCGGCCTGTACCTGCGCCGCCGCGCCCCCATGTGGAACTGGACCCTGCTGGACAGGCCCCTGCGCTACGTGCTGGAGGGGGCAAGAACCGAATACCTGGGGGCGCAAAGGGGGCAGCTCGGCTTCAGCAACCTCAACTCCCTCGGCCTTGGCATCGAACTCGACAGCAGCAAATACAAGGTGCTGGTCACCCGCACCCGCCTGGTGGCCCGCTATATGTTCAGCAACAACACCAGCGGCTACTCCCTCGGGCTGGCGATGAGTTTCTAGTGCCCAGGGCATGGCGACATGATCCGCCTCGAAAGCAAAATCTCTGACTGGGCGCACATTTGACCCAATTGCCACTATCAGGCCCCACCTGTATCTCCTAGCATGGGGACAAGGTGCGGCGATGGAGACTGTGACGCTGTGCTACGCCGAGGATTGAGATCAGTCTTGCTGCCTACCGTGACCAGAGAACACATGACATTTCCAAGGACAGGGAGTTTGTTATGGCCAAATTTCTGAATACCAGCGCAACCAACTATTTCCTTGAAGAGCTGATAAAAGATGCCAAGGAGCGGCTAATTCTGATCAGCCCCTTCCTCAAGCTCAATGACAGGATCAAGGAGCTGCTGACTGACAAGAACCGCCTCAAGATCGATGTGCGTATCGTCTATGGCAAAAGCGAACTCCAGCCGGAAGAGATCAGCTGGCTCAAGGAGCTCACTTATATCCGCACCAGCTTCTGCAAAAACCTCCATGCCAAGTGCTACCTCAATGAAGAGATGTGCATCATCGCCAGCCTGAACCTTTACGAGTTCAGTCAGGTGAACAACAACGAGATGGGGGTACTGATCCGGCGGGCGGATGACAGCGAGCTGTACCGCGATGCCTATGACGAAGCCCAGCGGATCATCCGGATCAGTGAAGAGGTTCGCATCACGCTGGAGCGGGTCGCGAGCGACAGTGACCAAGGTGCAGCAGCAACAGTCACTGCCGGACAGGCACCCGCCTGCCCCAAATGCGGCACTACCATGGTGCTGCGGACCAGTAAGCGGGGAGATACCAAGGGCAATACCTTCTGGGGCTGTCCCGGCTATCCGCAATGCCGCAGCCTGATCCCCATCGAGGGAAATCCATAGTCGGTGATGAATGAAGGATGAGTGGTATGAACGTCAGTGCCGCCATTGCCCCACTACTTGCTCAGCTCTGGTATCTGCTCCCCCTGCTGCTGATTGCCGTGGTGATCAAGACGCCCTGGTTCAAGGGGATGATCGGGGAGTGGTTTATCAATGTCAGCATCCGCCTCTTTCTCGACAGACGGGAATACCACTTGCTCAAGGACGTCACCCTGCCCACCCCGCAGGGCACGACCCAGATCGATCACGTGATCGTCTCCCGCTTCGGCGTCTTCGTCATCGAGACCAAGAACATGAAGGGCTGGATCTTCGGCAACCCGGCCCATAAAGCTGGGCCCAGCAGATCTATCGCCACAGGCACAGCTTTCAGACCCCCTTGCGCCAGAACCACCTGCACATGATGACGCTCAAATCCCTGCTGGGGTTGGCGGACCACCAGCTTCACTCCGTCATCTTCTTTATCGGCGACTGCACCTTCAAGACCCCCATGCCACAGAACGTGATGAACCGCGGGCTCATTCGCTACGTCAAGGAGAAAACCACCCCGGTATTGGCCGAGAGCGAGGTCGCTCGCGTTGTCGATACCATTCAACAGGAGCGATTTGCCGCCAACTGGCAGACCCACAGACAACATGTGGCACAGCTCAAGGCGCGCCACGGGGAAGCCCCCGCCAAGCCTGTGTCCGCCAGCACTCCGACCGCTCACAGCCCGGCTCAACCAACGGCCATCCATCAGGCGAACAACCAGAGTCCCATGTGCCCCAACTGCGGCAGCCCCATGGTGCTGCGCACCGCCAGTCGGGGTGACAACAAGGGAAAACGGTTCTGGGGATGCCGTGATTTTCCGGCATGCCGGGGGATCAGAGCGCTGATGAGGTAGAAGGAAAGACGGAGCGAGGGATGCACAAGAGAAGGGCGGCCAATGGGCCGCCCTTGTTGTTTAAGGGTATCAGCGGATAGTCGCCATCTTCTGCACGCAGCGCTGCTCGCGCTCATCCACCCGCTTGGCAAACCAGGCAGTGGTGAGGTTGCGGGTGATCTTGGGGCTTTTCAACTGAATGCCGGGCAGGATGGCGCGGGGCAGCCGCTTGCCCGCCTGCTTGTCGGCCAGGGCGAATACCCTGTGGTAGAGATCGCTCTTGGCAAAGTCGCTGCTATCCCCCAGTTTCAAACTCTGGCTGATGGCCGTCTTGCTCATGTTGACCCGGCTGGCGAGGGTGTAGACCGCCAGCTCGGTATTGCCGGGCTTGTCGGAGTTGTAGCGAATGAGATCCCCGTCCAGCGCCAGGTTCTTGCCGCTTAGCCGACTCACCGCGGCCTGGAAGGCGGCATTGCGGCTCGCGTACCAGCCCGCATTGAAGTCGGCGAAGCGATAGAGGGTGTCGGGGTAGTCGGCCGGATAGCCGAAGATGTGCCTGGTGCCAAACCAGATGCCGCCGCGACGGGTGAACACCTCGTGGCGGATGCTCTCCTTCACGGAATAGGGGTAGCCGCGGGCGTTGGCCTCGGCAAAGGCGATGCTCACCTGCATGGGGCCCCCGGTACGCACCGGGTTCATGTTGCCAAAGAGCTGCTTGCCCATGGGCACTGTGCCTATCATGTCTTCAAAAATCTCGCTCATCTCCCGCTCGGTACGCAGCTTGTCGATCCGCTCGGCATAGGACTTGCCGGTCGGGGACTTGATGGAGAGCGCGGTGCGCACCATGAACTCGGGGATGAGCAGCTTGCCAGCCCGGGCGTTGATCTCCTTCCAGGCTATCTTGCCAAGGCCTGGCACCACGGGATCGGCCTGGTAGGTGGCCTCCTGCTCCGCCACCGCCAGCACGGTACAGACGTTGTGATCGCTCACCGTCAAGTTCTGGGTGGTGAGGGCGGTCACCACGTCGTTGGCCCAGCCCTGCTTGTCCGGTACCTGCTTGGGCAGGAAGCGCACGATGCGGGTCTTCATGTCGGCCGGCTTCTGTGGCTGCATCGCCTTGGGAATGGGGCGCCCCGCCGGGGTCGCCGGGCTGGTCGGTGCCGGCGGCTCGCTGGCACAACCGGCGAGCAGCAAGGTGATGAGCAGCGGCAACCCGCGCACGACAACAGAATGAGAGGAGAGAGACATGATCATCAAGGCATCCGGTACAGAGACTGTGCCCGACCTGCGTCAGGCGAGCAAATGGTCGCTCATTGTAGAGGATTGATCCGCAAGGCTAAAGCCTGATGGCAGCGGCACCACCCTCGCTCAAGCAACCTCTGTCGCATCCCTTGCAAGCCGATGAACAGCACGACACGGGCTTTTATCGAGAGTGATTTACATTTAGAATGCCGCCGCCCG
Organism: Aeromonas sp. FDAARGOS 1415; assembly: GCF_019048365.1. NCBI lineage: Bacteria > Pseudomonadati > Pseudomonadota > Gammaproteobacteria > Aeromonadales > Aeromonadaceae > Aeromonas > Aeromonas sp. FDAARGOS 1415. The sequence continues at coordinate 4,052,017 of NZ_CP077363.1, forward strand.
GACGCTCACGGTATGGACCCCATGGACAGACTGACCCTTCTCTTTGACCCCGTGCAGCAGTGGCTGATCACGCCGCTCTGGCACTGCCTCACCGGATTGCTCGACCTCAACGGCCGCCTGGGAGCCCCTTTTCTGCTCATCTCGGGCACGGTCGCCTACCTGCTCTATCGCCATCGCCGTCGCCAGGGGGATCCCGGCGCCCGCAGCTTTGCCGGTTTTCTCGGGGGCCGGGCCGTCTGGCTGCATCCTTCGGCCCTGCTCGACTACCAGTACTATCTGGTGCGAGCGCTACTCCATGTGGCGCTGATCCTGCCGATCCTGGCCCTGCTCCACCCCTGGCTGCTGCAGGCGGAGGATGTCCAGTCGGCCCTGACCCGGCTGTGGGGAGAGCGTCCCCGGCTGGCCGAGGCGAGCTGGCTGATGATGCTCTACGGTCTGGGCGTCTTTCTCATCAGCGATCTGGTGCATTACTGGCTGCACCGCGCCTTCCACAGTCGCTGGCTCTGGGAGTTTCACAAGGTGCACCACAGCGCAACCGTGATGGTGCCGCCGACGGCGAGCCGCATCCATCTGGTGGAGAAGCTGTGCGAGATGCTGGCCAAGGGGAGCTGTCTTGCCCTCTACGCCGGCGCCTTCCACTGGCTGTGTGGCGGCACCGTGCGCCCCTACACCCTGTTCGGGGTCAGCTATCTGGTGCTGCTGTTCAACTCCCTGGCCGCCAACCTGCGCCACACCCATGTCTGGCTCTCGTTTGGCCCCGTCATCGAGCACGTCTTCAACAGCCCGGCCCAGCACCAGATCCACCACAGCCGGGATCCCCGTCACTTCAACCACAACTTCGGCACCAACCTCTCCCTCTGGGACTGGTGGTTTGGCACCCTCTATGTGACCAGCAGCCAGCCCGAACCCCTCTCCTTCGGGGTCGGCCCCAGGGACAACGAGCGCTACAGCCGCCTGAGCGTGCTCATCCTGCGCCCCTTCCTGGTGACGGCGCGCAAGCTGTGGCGCGCCCTGCCCCACCCGCGCGGGCGCAATGCCCTGGCCGATTGAGCCGGACAGCCATAAAAAACGCCACCTTGCGGTGGCGTTTTTTATGGGCGAAGAGGCGTGCTGGCTCAGGCACTCTGGCGCAGGGCCTGGTGCTGGGCGGCCCCGTTGATCACCGCCTGCAGGGAGGCATTGACCACGTCGCGACCCACGGCCACCCCGCACATACGGATGCCCTCGACGCTCAGCAGCACATAGGCGGCGGCGCGGGATTCGGTGCCGGCGGTGAGAGCATGCTCGGAGTAGTCGAGCACATCGATGTGCATGCCGGTGTGGCGTTGCCAGCCGTTGACCAGGGCCGTGATGGCCCCCTCCCCCTCACCGCACAGTTGCAGGGTCCCCGCCGGAGTCTGCAACTCCAGGCGCAGGCTCTCCTGGCTGTCATGGCCGAGCTGGAAGCGGCCCACCCGGTAACCGTGGGCGGGCGCCAGATAGTGGCGCTCGAACAGGGCGCGGATCTGCTCCGGGCTGATCTCGCTGCTGCTTGCCTCGGCCTCGGCCTGAACCCGGCGGCTGAAGTCGATCTGCAGCCAGCGCGGCAGTTGCAGGCCCAGATCGCGCTCCAGCAGATAGGTGACCCCTCCCTTGCCGGACTGGCTGTTGATGCGGATCACCGCCTCGTAGCTGCGCCCCAAGTCTGCGGGGTCTATGGGCAGGTAGGCCACGTCCCAGTAGTGATCCGGCTTCTCCGCCGCCAGGGACTTGCGGATGGCATCCTGGTGGCTGCCGGAAAACGCGGTGTAGACCAGCTCGCCGGCATAGGGGTGGCGCGGGTGCAGGGCAATCTGGGTGCAGGCCCCGACGGTCGCGACGATGGCATCCATGTCGGAGAGGTTGAGCTCGGGATCGATCCCCTGGCTGTAGAGGTTCATGGCCATGGTGACGATGTCCATGTTGCCGGTGCGCTCCCCGTTGCCGAGCAGGGTGCCCTCGATGCGATCCGCCCCCGCCAGCACCGCCAGCTCGGCGGCAGCCACCCCGCAGCCTCTATCGTTGTGGGTGTGGATGGAGATGCACACCTCGGGGCGCGCCTTCAGGTGGCGGCAGAACCACTCCACCTGATCCGCAAACACGTTGGGCGTGCTCACCTCCACGGTGGCGGGCAGATTCAGGATCATGGGACGGGAAGCGCTGCGCCACTCGTCGATGACGGCGTCGCACACCTCGACGGCGAACTCCACCTCTGTGCTGCTGAAGCTCTCCGGCGAATATTGGAAGCTCCACTCGGTCCCCGGGTTGCGGGCCGCGTACTCCCGCACCCAGCGCGCCCCCTGCACGGCGATAGCCTTGACCCCGTCGCGACCTGTGTTGAACACATAGTTGCGCTGGGTCGGGTTGACCGAGTTGTAGACGTGGACGATGGCCCGCTTCGCCCCCTTGAGGGCCTCGAAGGTGCGGGCGATCAGATCTTCCCGGGCCTGCACCAGCACCTGGATGGTGACGTCATCGGGGATCAGGTTGCGCTCGATAAGCTCGCGCACGAAGTCGAAATCAGGCTGGGAGGCGGCAGGGAAACCCACCTCGATGTGCTTGAAGCCGATGTGGGTCATCAGCGCCCACATCTGCAGCTTCTGGGCCACCGTCATGGGCTCGACCAGCGCCTGGTTGCCGTCGCGCAGATCCACGGCGCACCAGAGCGGCGCCCGCTCCAGCACCCGGTTGGGCCACTGGCGATCCGCCAGGTTGATCACGGGGGCACGACGGTATTTGCGATGATCGAAGCTCATATTCTGATTCCCTTGGCTGATATGCGGGGCGCCGGGCGACTGACAACGGGCGGAGCAAGGAGGGGAAGCGGGTTGGCGCGGTAACGCCGGCCCTGACGAGTCGCGCGGCGGTAACCCCGCGACCGGTTTTCCGGTGGCCCCCGTCGGTCACCGGGGCCGGCCACGGCAGCCGGATTGGGCTGCGGGCGCTGATCCTCTCGCACGCAACCTTTCGGTGTATCGGCGCAGACGACCTTGTTTGTATAAGTACCCAGTATAGGGAGGCCGGGAGGGAGAGAGATTGCGAAGATTGCACTTGAATATGCCAACTAAGCAATGCTGATACAGTAAAAGTTCATTAACGGGGTGAGTTTCACCACCCCTGATGCATTATTCGCCATGTCATCCATGTTGCTTCCGGACGGTACCTCTGGTTTGACAGGGCACAGGCAATAAAAAACCCCGCCATTGCTGGCGGGGTTTGCGTGCATCGAGCGGGCAGCGTGCTGCCGGCGCTCTTAGCGGTTGTTCACCTTCTCGTGCAGCTCCTGCACCGAGCTTACGTTGGCGGTGGCATCGACGGTGATGGCCATGCAGGTGGCGAAGGCCGCGTGCAGCGTGGTGGTGTAGGCCACCTTGTGCTGCAGGGCGCCGCGGCGCAGCTGCTTGGAGTCCTCGATGGCCTGACGCCCCTCGGCGGTGTTGACGATGTAGGTGTACTCGCCGTTCTTGATGCGATCCAGGATGTGCGGACGCCCCTCGTGCACCTTGTTGACCAGGCGCGGGTTGATGCTCGCCTCCCCCAGGGTCACCGCAGTGCCGTGAGTGGCGTCGAGGTCATAACCGAGCTCCAGCAGCTTGGCGGCCAGGTTGACCACCCGCTCCTTGTCGCCGTGGCGCACGGACAAGAGGGCGCGACCTTCGCGCGGCACCTGGTGGCCGGCACCCAGCTGAGCCTTGGCGTACGCCTCGGCGAAGCTGCTGCCCACCCCCATGACTTCACCGGTAGAGCGCATCTCCGGGCCCAGCAGCGGGTCGACACCCGGGAACTTGGCGAACGGCAGCACTACCTCTTTCACGGAGTAGTAGGGCGGGATGATCTCGGTGGTGAAGCCCTGTTCTTTCAGGCTCTGACCGGCCATCACGCGGGCGGCGATCTTGGCGAGCGGCGCGCCGGTGGCCTTGGAGACGAACGGCACGGTACGGGCGGCACGGGGGTTCACCTCGATGAGGTAGATCTCGTTGTCTTTCACCGCGAACTGCACGTTCATCAGGCCGACCACGCCGAGCTCCAGGGCCAGTTTGCGCACCTGCTCGCGCATCTCGTCCTGAATGGCCTTGGACAGGGTGTAGGGCGGCAGGGAGCAGGCGGAGTCACCGGAGTGGATACCGGCCTGCTCGATGTGCTCCATGATGCCGCCGATGACCACGTCGGTACCGTCGCAGATGGCATCCACGTCCACCTCGGTGGCGTCGTCCAGGAAGCGGTCCAGCAGCACAGGCGACTCGTTGGAGACGCTCACCGCCTCGGCAAAGTAACGGCGCAGGTCCTGCTCGTCATAGACGATCTCCATGGCGCGGCCACCCAGCACGTAGGAGGGGCGAACCACCAGCGGGTAGGTGATGCGCGTGGCCAGTTGCACGGCCTGCTCCAGGGCGGTGACGGTGCCGTTTTCCGGCTGCTTGAGGCCCAGACGCTCGACGGCGGACTGGAAGCGCTCGCGGTCTTCGGCACGGTCGATGGCATCGGGGCTGGTGCCAATCACCGGCACGCCGTTGGCTTCCAGGGCGCGAGCCAGTTTGAGCGGAGTCTGGCCGCCGTACTGGACGATGACGCCCTTGGGCTGCTCGACCCGCACGATCTCCAGCACGTCTTCCAGGGTCACCGGCTCGAAATAGAGGCGGTCGGAGGTGTCGTAATCGGTGGAGACGGTTTCCGGGTTGCAGTTGACCATGATGGTCTCGTAACCGTCTTCGCGCAGGGCCAGGGCCGCGTGCACGCAGCAGTAGTCGAACTCGATGCCCTGACCGATACGGTTCGGGCCGCCACCGATGACCATGATCTTGTCGCGGTTGGTGGGGTTGGCCTCGCACTCCTCGTCGTAGCTGGAGTACATGTAGGCGGTGTTGGTGGCAAACTCGGCCGCGCAGGTATCGACCCGCTTGTAGACCGGGAAGATGTTGTGACGGGCGCGCAATTTACGCACTTCGCCTTCGGCCACGCCCAGGATCTTGGCCAGACGCGCATCGGCAAAGCCCTTGCGCTTGAGGGCGCGCAGGAAGTCGGCGTCCAGGCCGGCCATGCCGCGCTCTTTCACCTGCTCTTCGAGTTTGACCAGCTCTTCAATCTGCACCAGGAACCAGGGGTCAATCTTGGTCAGGCGGAACACGCCGTCCATGGAGAGACCGGCACGGAAGGCGTCGGCGATGTAGAAGATGCGATCGCTACCGGCATCCTGCAGCTCGTGGCGGATGCGGGTCAGGGAGTCAGGGGCATTGAGGTCGACCATGGGGTCGAAGCCGGTCTTGCCGGTCTCGAGGCCGCGCAGGGCCTTGTGCAGGGACTCCTGGAAGTTGCGGCCGATGGCCATCACTTCGCCGACGGACTTCATCTGGGTGGTCAGACGGTCGTTGGCGCCGGCAAACTTCTCGAAGTTGAAGCGCGGTACCTTGGTGACCACGTAGTCGATGGCCGGCTCGAAGGAGGCCGGGGTGCGACCACCGGTGATGTCGTTCATCAGCTCGTCCAGGGTGTAACCGATGGCGAGCTTGGCGGCGATCTTGGCGATGGGGAAGCCGGTCGCCTTGGAGGCGAGCGCGGAGGAGCGGGACACCCGCGGGTTCATCTCGATGATGACCATGCGGCCGTCTTTCGGGTTGATACCGAACTGGACGTTGGAGCCGCCGGTCTCGACACCGATCTCGCGCAGCACCGCCATGGAGGCGTTGCGCATGATCTGGTACTCCTTGTCGGTCAGCGTCTGGGCTGGCGCGACCGTGATGGAGTCACCGGTGTGGATGCCCATGGGGTCGAAGTTCTCGATGGCGCAGACGATGATGCAGTTGTCGTTGCGATCCCGCACCACCTCCATCTCGTACTCTTTCCAGCCGATGAGCGATTCGTCGATGAGCAGCTCTTTGGTCGGCGACAGGTCCAGGCCGCGCTCGCAGATCTCCACGAACTCTTCGGTGTTGTAGGCAATACCGCCGCCGGAGCCCCCCATGGTGAAGGAGGGACGGATGATGCAGGGGAAGCCGACCATCTGCTGCACCTTCCACGCCTCTTCCATGTTGTGGGCGATGCCGGCGCGCGGGCACTCCAGGCCGATGCTGCGCATGGCCTTGTCAAAGCGGGAGCGGTCTTCGGCCTTGTCGATGGCGTCGGCGGTGGCACCGATCATCTCGACACCGAACTCCTTGAGCACGCCGTGCTGCTCCAGCGCCAGGGCGCAGTTCAGGGCAGTCTGGCCACCCATGGTGGGCAGGATGGCGTCCGGGCGCTCTTTCTTGATGATCTCGCGCACCACTTCCCAGGTGATGGGCTCGATGTAGGTCGCGTCGGCCATCTCCGGGTCGGTCATGATGGTGGCCGGGTTGGAGTTCACCAGGATGACGCGGTAGCCCTCTTCTTTCAGGGCCTTGCACGCCTGGGCGCCGGAGTAGTCGAATTCGCAGGCCTGGCCGATGACGATGGGGCCGGCGCCGAGGATCAGGATGCTCTGTAGGTCGTTACGTTTTGGCATGGCTCTCTTTATCCTCTTAGGCGCGATACTGCTTAATCAATTCAATAAAGTGGTCGAACAGACCGGCACAGTCGTGCGGACCCGGGCTCGCCTCGGGGTGGCCCTGGAAGCTGAAGGCCGGACGGTCGGTACGATGGATGCCCTGGAGCGACCCATCGAACAGGGAGACGTGAGTCGCGCGCAGGCACTCGGGCAGGGTGTTCTCGTCCACCGCGAAGCCGTGGTTCTGGGCGGTGATCATGACTGTGTTGTCATCCAGGCTCTTCACCGGGTGGTTGGCACCGTGGTGGCCGAACTTCATCTTGACGGTCTTGGCGCCGGAGGCCAGGCCCAGCAGCTGGTGGCCCAGGCAGATGCCAAACACCGGGGTGTTGGTATCCAGGAAGGTTTTGATCGCCTCGATGGCGTAGTCGCACGGCTCGGGGTCGCCGGGGCCGTTGGAGAGGAAGATGCCATCCGGGTTCATCGCCAGTACCTCGGCAGCCGGGGTCTTGGCCGGTACCACGGTCAGGCGGCAGCCGCGGTCCACCAGCATGCGCAGGATGTTGCGCTTCACGCCAAAGTCGTAGGCCACCACGTGGTACTTGAAGTCGCCCTCTGCCGGGGTCACGTGCCCCTTGCCAAGCTGCCAGCTGCCTTCAGTCCAGCGGTAGGATTCGCTCACGGTCACTTCCTTGGCCAGATCCATTCCCTTCAAGCCGGGGAAGGCGCGGGCCTGGCTCAGGGCATGGGCCTCGTCAAGCTGCTTGCCCGCCAGGATGCAACCGGCCTGGGCACCTTTCTCGCGCAGGATGCGGGTCAGCTTGCGGGTGTCGATGTCGGCGATGCCAACGATGTTGTGGGACTTGAGGTAATCGGAGAGGGATTGCTGATTGCGGAAGTTGGAGGCCAGTATCGGAAGGTCCCGGATGATGAGGCCCTGAGCATGGACCTGACTGGACTCTTCATCTTCGCTGTTGGTGCCGGTGTTGCCTATATGGGGGTAAGTGAGGGTAACGATCTGACGGGAATAAGAGGGATCAGTGAGGATTTCCTGGTAACCCGTCATCGACGTGTTGAAAACCACTTCACCAACGGAACATCCCTCGGCGCCTATCGACACGCCTTTGAACACAGTTCCATCTTCCAGCACTAGCAATGCAGTGTGATTCAAGACAACCTCCAGTTATTTAGCTTTAAATTCAGCAATTTACCTGGGTGTTGCGGGTCCGGACGCTGTTTGAAACAGGGTTCAAACCCGGCAGATTTCTGGCAAATTGGGCGCATTCTACTTAAAAACGATCTCATTTCAACGTCTTTTCTCGTCTGAAATGCATCTAAATTCAATAAACAAGCAACATTACCCATTATCTATGCACTTCATAGCTTTGCAACCCCCTCCCCGAAAAGAAAAGTAAAAACCCCGACAAAAAGCCACTTTGTGCGCCCCACAAAGCAAACAAATCATATTTTTTTTCATATAAATCAATTAATTGATTTTCTTAAAAAGAAATAACATTAAACATAAACCCCTTTTTACAGGCAGAAAAAATCACCAATTCGGTGGAAAACGTTTTTCTATGTTTGAATTTTTAGTCTGATTGACGACAAGAGAAAAAGGGGGTTATAGGGGACTATTGAGACCCAAACCCGTTACCCTTTGATGACATCCATGTCGCGAGAGTTTGGCGAGTTTGTAAGAATTGCAGGATTTAGGCGGGTTCACTTAAAAAGTGATGACTAAGGCTTGTTTCTACAAAAACTATACGAAAGACCCCGGCGAACCGGGGTCTGGCAATCAGGGCGGGGGCGCGGATGCGCTCCCTCTCTCCTCGCGGCACCTTATTTCAGGCCGAGCACATCCTGCATGTCGTAGAGGCCGGCATGCTGGCCACTGAGCCACTTGCCCGCCCGCACCGCGCCGTTGGCAAAGGTGAGCCGGCTGGAGGCCTTGTGGCTGATCTCCACCCGCTCGCCGATGTCGGCAAACATGACGGTGTGCTCCCCCACCAGATCCCCGGCGCGGATGGTGGCAAAGCCGATGGTATTGCGATCCCGCTCGCCGGTGATCCCCTCGCGGCCATAGACGGCGCACTCCTTGAGATCGCGGCCCAGAGTTTTCGCCACTACCTCACCCATGGAGAGGGCGGTACCGGACGGAGCGTCCACCTTGTGTCTGTGGTGCCCCTCGATGATCTCGATGTCGGTGTAATCCCCCATCACCCTGGCGGCCTGCTCAAGCAGCTTGAACACCAGGTTGACACCGACCGAGTAGTTGGACGCGAAGACGATGCCGATCTGCTTGCCCGCCTCGTGCAGCGCCGCTTTGCCCGCTTCGTCAAAGCCCGTGGTGCCTATCACCATCCGCTTGTCGTGAGCCAGGGCGAAGGCCAGGTTGGCCAGGGTCACCTCGGGGCGGGTGAAGTCGATGATGAGATCGAACTCATCGCGCACCTTGTCCAGGCTGTCGCTGATGGCCACCCCGAGACGGCCCAAGCCGTTGAGTTCACCCGCATCCAGACCAATCACGGCAGAGCCCGGCCGTTCCAGCGCCGCCCCCACCACCACGCCCTCGGCGTTGGCGATAGCCTCCAGCAGCACCTTGCCCATACGACCATTACAGCCCATCACGGCCACACGGATCGGATTGTCCATCTCCACCCTCTCATCTCTTTATTTTGGAAAGAGACCGTTTTACCAGCCCGCGCCCCCTTTGAAAAGCCCGGCGTGGCCACCCACGGGCATCCGATTTTTTATCAACTAAATAACCAATACACCGAATAATCGACAAAACAAAAACCCAGGACAGAATCATAAAGTAAAAAGAATTATCCATCTGGACGTCTATCTTGACCCCTTGCCCCCGACTCACTACTGTAGGCCCCCCATGGTGGCAGGATGCCCGCCCTGTGTAGAGTCAATCCGGCCCGACACAGGTTGCGACAGGAGGTCATTGTTCAAGTTTCGAGGAACACATGATCCAGACCCAACCCAGTGCCAGAGCCCTGCTGCCCCTTCTGGTCTTTCTTGCTCTCTTTATCGGTACCGGTACCTGGCTGACCCTGCAGGGGGTCGAGTTCGCCTTTTACCAGTTGCCCGCCCCCGTCGCCGCCCTGCCCGCCGTCATGCTGGCCATGATGCTGGGACGTGAGGGGTTCAACAAGAACCTGGAGACCTTCTTCAAGGGGGTCGGCGACAGCAACATCATGGCCATGTGCCTCATCTATCTGCTGGCGGGCGCCTTTGCCACCGTGGCCAAGGCCACCGGCGGGGTGGATGCCACGGTCGCCCTCGGTCTGTCGCTCATCCCGGGCTGGTGCCTGCTGCCGGGGCTCTTCCTCATCTCTGCCTTTATTGCCACCGCCATGGGCACCTCCATGGGCACCATAGGCGCCATCGCCCCCGTGGCCCTCGGCGTCGCCCAGGCCACCGGCATCGATCCGGTGCTGATGGCGGGCACCATCCTCTCCGGCGCCATGTTTGGCGACAACCTCTCCATCATCTCCGACACCACCATCGCCGCGACCCGCAGCCAGGGCTGCGAGATGAAGGACAAGTTCCGCGAGAACGTCAAGATTGCCGCCCCCGCCGCCGTGCTGGTGATCCTGGCCTATCTAATGCTGGGCTCCACGGGGGAGGCGCCGGCCCCCACCGCCGAGGCGGACGTGCTCAAGGTCGCGCCCTATCTGCTGATCCTGGTGCTGGCGCTCTCTGGCATGAACGTCTTCATGGTGCTGGGGCTCGGCATCATCGCCGCTGGCGGCGTGGGGATGCTGGGGGGCTATCCCCTCGGCCAGTTCAGCAAGGACATCTATCAGGGCTTCACCAGCATGCAGGAGATCTTCCTGCTCTCCATGCTCATCGGCGGCCTCGGCGCCCTGATGGAGCGCCAGGGTGGCCTGGCCTGGATCAGCGCGCGCATCAGCGCCCTCATCGCCCGCTTCACCCGCAGCCACGACGGCGAACAGAACGAGAAAGCGGCCGAGCTCGGCATCGCCGGGGTGGTGAGCCTCACCAACCTCTGTACCGCCAACAACACGGTGGCCATCATAGTGGCGAGCAAGGTGGCCCGGGATCTCGCCGAGCAGCACGGGGTCACCCCGCGCCGCGCCGCCTCCATGCTCGACATCTTCTCCTGCGTCGTGCAGGGGCTGATCCCCTGGGGCGCCCAGGCGCTGCTGCTGGGCTCCATCTTCGCGCTCTCGCCCCTGGCGGTAGTGAGCATGAGCTTCTACCCCATGGCGCTGGCCCTGGCCGCCGTCGCGGCTGTCTTCATCAAGCACCAGATGAGCGCGGTGGCGGCGCCCTCCCCCCGCGCCTGATTGTCCCTCCCCGGGCCGCCGCCAAGGCGGCCCTGGCCGGTGCGCTTTTCATCCCGCCGGCCCCTTGTTAAGGTAGCGCCACCCCCTTCCTCTCACAGGAGTCCCCATGCCGGATACCCAGCCCGAGCGGCAGACGTTGCGCCAGCTCATCCGCCAGCGCAGAAAGAGCCTGAGCCAGGCAGACCAACAGGCGGCGGCCCAGCAACTGGTCAGCCGTTTCCAGGAGCACCCCGGGATCCTCGCGGCCAGGCGCATCGCCCTCTATCTGGCCAACGACGGGGAACTCGATCCCCTGCCCGCCATTCACTGGCTCTGGGCCCAGCAAAAAGAGGTCTTCCTGCCGGTGCTCCACCCCTTTACTCCAGGTCACCTGCTCTTCCTGCGCTACACCGCCACCAGCCCCATGACCCGCAACCGCTACGGCATCGCCGAGCCAGAGCTCGATGTGCAGCAGGTGGTGCCCCACAGCATGCTGGATCTCATCTGCACGCCCCTGGTGGCCTTCGATGCCACGGGCAACCGGCTCGGCATGGGGGGCGGCTACTACGATCGCACCCTGGCCTGCTGGCACGAGCACGGGCTGGGCCCAAGGCCCCTGGGACTGGCCCACGACTGCCAGCAGGTGGATGCCGTGCCGCAGGAGCAGTGGGACGTGCCGCTCCCCCAGATCATCACCCCCAGCCGCTGCTGGCACTTTGCGTGATCCCGCTGGAGAGATCCGAGATTGCCTCCTTCCCCGCCCCCCGGCTCAATAAACAGGCAAACGATTTACATCTTGGGGATTTTTGCGTCATAAGGTGAGCGCCATGGTCGCTCTGGGGAGGCGGCTTGGATATAATGCGCCCGCTTTTTCCATAAGGATCCATCATGACTCAAGATGAAATGAAGAAGGCGGCCGGTTGGGCTGCGCTCAAATACGTGGTGCCCGGTTCCATCGTCGGCGTCGGCACCGGCTCTACCGTCAATCACTTCATCGACGCACTGGCGACCATGAAAGACCAGATCAAGGGCGCGGTATCGAGCTCTGTGGCCTCCACCGAGCGCCTCAAGGGCTTTGGTATCCAGGTGTTTGACCTCAACGACATCGACGCCCTCTCCGTCTACGTGGACGGTGCCGACGAAATCAACGCCACCCGCGACATGATCAAGGGGGGCGGCGCCGCCCTGACCCGCGAGAAGATCGTGGCCGCCGTGGCCGACCAGTTCATCTGCATCATCGACAACACCAAGACCGTCGACGTCCTGGGCACCTTCCCCCTGCCGGTGGAAGTGATCCCCATGGCCCGCGAATACGTGGCCCGCGAGATCCGTGCCCTGGGCGGCAACCCGGTGTGGCGTGAAGGGGTGGTCACCGACAACGGCAACCACATCCTGGACGTGAAGGGCATGGCCATCACCGACGCCAAGGGGCTGGAGATGCAGCTCAATGCCATCGTGGGCGTGGTCACCAACGGCCTGTTCGCCCACCGTGGCGCAGACGTGGTGCTGATCGGTACGCCCGAGGGCGTGGTCACCCGCTAAGGATCTGCCAGCGGGCGGCCGGATCCCGTAATCTGGCTTTCCCGAATGGACAACGGCGCCTGATGGCGCCGTTTCTATTTATCCCTCAATGGCTTGGCGCAGCCCCTCTGCAAAAATCGTTGATAACTTCAAAGAATTTGACTTTCGTCACAAATATTCCCTCTCCCAAACGTTTTTGCTACTTTACGGTTTTCTTCACACTGCAAGCCTGAACGCATTTTCAAAAACAATAGAGGGAACGTCATGACAGCCAAGTTTTCGCTGGACAAGGATAAGATCAAAGTACTGCTGCTGGAGGGAGTCCATCCCAACACGGTGGAGACCTTTCGGGCCGCCGGTTACACCAATATCGAGTATCTGAAGACATCCCTGTCGGAAGAGGAGCTGATCGAGCGCATTCGTGACGTGCACTTCGTGGGCCTGCGTTCACGCACCCAGATCACCGAGAAGGTGCTGGACGCCGCCACCAGGCTGGTGGCCATCGGCTGTTTCTGCATCGGCACCAACCAGGTTTCCCTGGATGCCGCCCACGTGCGCGGTATTCCCGTCTTCAACGCCCCCTTCTCCAACACCCGCTCCGTGGCCGAGCTGGTACTGGGGGAGATCCTGCTGCTGCTGCGCGGCATCCCGGAGAAGAACGCCAAGTGCCATCGCGGCGTCTGGGAGAAGCTGGCCAACCGTTCGGTGGAGGCGCGCGGCAAGAAGCTCGGCATCATCGGCTACGGCCACATCGGCACCCAGCTTGGCATCATCGCCGAGATGATCGGCATGAAGGTCTACTACTACGACATCGAGAACAAGCTCTCCCTGGGCAACGCCATCCAGGTGCCGAACCTGGTGGAGCTGCTCAACATGTCTGACGTCATCAGTCTGCACGTGCCGGAGACCGCCTCCACCAAGGATCTCATCGGCGCCGAGCAGCTGCGCATGATGAAACCGGGCGCCATCTTCATCAACGCCTCCCGCGGCACCGTGGTGGACATCGAGGCCCTGGCCGACTCCATCAAGAGCGGTCACCTGGCCGGCGCCGCCATCGACGTCTTCCCGGTGGAGCCCAAGTCCAACGACGAGGAGTTCCTGACCCCCCTGCGCGGCCTGGACAACGTCATCCTGACCCCCCACATCGGCGGCTCCACCCAGGAGGCCCAGGAGAACATCGGTCTGGAAGTGGCCAACAAGCTGGTCAAGTACTCCGACAACGGCTCCACCCTCTCTGCCGTCAACTTCCCGGAAGTCTCCTTGCCGGGTCACAAGGGCTCCAGCCGCCTGCTGCACATCCACCGCAACCAGCCCGGCGTCATGAACCAGATCAACCAGATCTTCGCCGACGAGGGGATCAACATCGCCGGTCAGTACCTGCAGACCAGCAGCGAAATCGGCTACGTGGTGATCGACGTGGAGACCGAGCACAGCGAGAAGGCCCTGGCCCGTCTCAAGGAGATCGGCGGCACCATCCGTGCCCGTATCCTCCACTGATGAGCCCGCTCATCCGCCCAGCAAAAAGCCCGTCGTAATGACGGGCTTTTTTATGTCAGGAGAAAGGTTGCTCCCGCAACCTACCACCACCCCAGCAGGTTGCGGCCCACAAGGGCGCCCCACACCAGGGCGTTGAGGGCCAGGGCGATGAAGACGGCGGCGGAGCCCAGATCCTTGGCGCGACCGGAGAGCTCGTGATGCTCGGAGCCGATGCGATCCACCACCGCCTCCACGGCGGAGTTGATCACCTCGACGATCACCACCAGCCAGCTGATGCAGACCAGCAGCAGGATCTCGTTGAGGGAGTCACCTATCCAGAATGCCAGCGGCATCAGCAGCAGGATCAGCACCAGCTCCTGGCGGAAGGCGGCCTCGTTAATCCAGGCCGATTTGAGACCTTTCATGCTGTAACCGGTTGCGTTGATGATGCGGGTGATCCCGGTCGCGCCTGGCTTTGCCACGATAACTACCTCATTTGGAATGGCTTTTAGGCTCACATCCTATCAGAGCCGCCCGAGGTTTCCATCGGGGGAGTTTTGCTTTATTTTATTCCCTTGCATTTTGGCGTCCCGCCCCCCTATCCACTCGAGAATTGAGTCGTATGTCCATTCACACCGATGAATTGCGCACCCGTCGCCTGGAGTCCCTGATCACGCCCAGCGAGCTGGCGCACGCCTTCCCGTTAAACGACACCGTGGCCCAGAACCTGCTGGATGCCCGCCGCCAAGTGGAAGCCATTCTGGCCGGGGAAGATCAGCGCCTGCTGGTCATCGTCGGCCCCTGCTCCATCCACGATCCCGCCGCCGCCCACGAATACGCCCTGCGTCTGAACAAACTGCGTGAAGAGTACAAAGAGAGCCTGTGCATCGTGATGCGCACCTACTTCGAGAAGCCGCGCACCATCGTCGGCTGGAAGGGGCTCATCAACGATCCGCGCCTCGACGGCAGCTTCGACGTCAATGAAGGGTTGAAGCTGGCCCGCAAGCTGCTGGTCGACATCAACGAGACCGGCATGCCCACCGCCACCGAGTTCCTCGACATGGTGACCGGCCAGTACATCAGCGATCTCATCACCTGGGGTGCCATCGGTGCGCGTACCACCGAATCCCAGGTTCACCGCGAGATGGCCTCCGCTCTCTCCTGCCCGGTGGGGTTCAAGAACGGCACCGACGGTAATACCCGCATCGCCATCGATGCGGTGCGCGCCGCCCGTCACAGCCACATCTTCTACTCCCCGGACAAGGACGGCAAGATGACCATCTACCGCACCGCCGGCAACCCTTACGGCCACGTGATCCTGCGCGGCGGCCACCGACCCAACTACGACACCGCCAGCATCGACGAGGCGTGTGAAGCCCTGGCCCAGGTGGGCCTGCCCGAGCGCCTGGTGGTGGATTTCAGCCACGGCAACAGCATGAAGGATCACCGTCGTCAGCTGCTGGTGGCCCAGGACATCTGCGATCAGCTGCGCCGCGGCCGCACCGGCATCGCCGGCATCATGGCCGAGAGCTTCCTGGTGGAAGGGCGTCAGGACGTGGAGAACGGCTGTGCCGCGACCTTCGGCCAGAGCATCACGGATGCCTGCCTGTCGTGGGAAGACACCGAAACCCTGCTGGCCATGCTGGCAGAGGCCGCCAAGGTGCGTCTGGAGAAAACCCGCCAGGGGTAACGGCTGTGTCATCATCCTTCGGCCAGAGCATCACGGATGCCTGCCTGTCCTGGGAAGACACCGAAACCCTGCTGGCCATGCTGGCCGAAGCGGCCAAGGTACGTCTGGACAAGCTGGGCTGAACAGCGAATAGAAGCAAAGGGGCCAGTATTCCTGATACTGGCCCCTTATTCTTGCAGGCGGCCGATTACGCTTCGCTAATCGACCCTACAAACGCTATCTCTCCTCTGCGCTCCGTTCTCAAAGACTCGGCATAAACCAGACCCGGCCCGCCGCCTCGATGCGCTCCGTCCTTATCTGGAACACCCGCTCCAGCAGCGCCGCGTCGATGACCTCGACGCCCCCCTCGCTCACCACCTTGCCCTGCTGCAGGCAGAGAATGCGATCCGCCCAGTCGATGGCCAGGTTGATGTCGTGGATGGCGACCACCACCAGCAGACCCTGTCCGGCCAGCCGCTTCAGCAACCGCAGCAGCGCCAGCTGATGGTGCAGATCCAGCCCCGCCAGGGGCTCGTCCAGCAGCAGGAGCCGCCCGGCCGGGTTCAGGCCCGGCCACAGCTGCAGCAAGGTGCGGGCGATCAGCACCCGTTGCTGCTCCCCGCCAGAGAGGCGGCTGAAGTCCCGCGCCAGCAGTCCCTCCAGCTCCAGGGCCCCGCAGATCTCGGCCACGGCCCGGTTCTGCGCCTGCGCCTCCCCTTCTTCCCCCAGCCCCAGGCTCAGCACCTGGAACACCGGGATGTGAAACAGCTGGGGCTGGCGCTGGGGCAGCATGGCCCGCCGCTTTGCAAGCTCGGGCCAGCTCAGGGCCGTGAGGGCCTCCCCTCCCAGCAAGACGACGCCCTCGGCGGGCAGAATGCCGGCCAGGGCCCCCAGCAGGCTCGACTTGCCACTGCCGTTGGGGCCGAGCAGCGCCACCAGCTGGCCCCCGGTCCAGGCGAGATCCAGGGGGGCGAGACGGTGGGCGATGGCGAGGGCGCGGGCCTCCAGCACGGGGAGCCCTTCGCCCTTAATGTCAGGAGCCGGCATGGGCATCTTGCCTCAGCAACAGATAGATGAAGAGTGGCGCCCCGACCGAGGCGGTGATGACGCCGATGGGCAGCTCCCCGGCGTGCAATGCCGAGCGGGCCACCAGATCGGCGCCGAGCAGCAGGGCCCCGCCGCCCAGCGCCGAGGCGGGCAGCAGGAAGCGCTGATCGCTGCCACCGCACAGGCGCAGCAGATGGGGCACCACCAGGCCGACAAAGCCGATGACCCCGCACAGGGACACCGCCACGCCGGTGAGCAGGCAGACCGCCAGCACCAACCGCACCCGCATGCGCTCCACGTTCATGCCCATGAGGCGAGCCTGGGTCTCCCCCAGCAGCAGCTGTTGCAACGCCCGCCCCTGCAGGCAGAGCCAGCCGAGGGTCAGCGGCAGCACCAGCCACCACCAGGCGAACTGCTGGCTGCCGTAAGCGAGGCTGCCCATCATCCAGAACATGTATTCCCGCAGGGCGCCGTCATCGGCAAAGTACATCAGCCAGGTCATGGCGGCGTTGGTGAGGATGCCGATGGCCACCCCGAACAGCAGCAGCCGGGTATGGCCGAGCCGCGCCCGGCGGGCCAGCTGTATGAGCAACATGGTCACCACCAGGGCGCCGCCAAAGGCCGCGAAGGAGAGCCCCCATCCCGGCAGGTAGATGCCGAGGGCCTTGGCCACCGCCATGGCCACCATGGCGGCAAGGCCCGCACCGCTCGAGACTCCCAGCAGGCCGGGTTCGGCCACCGGGTTGTGCAGCATCACCTGGAGCACGGCCCCGCCACAGGCGAGCGCCGCCCCTGCCAGCAGGGCCAGCACGGCCCGGGGCAGCCGCAGATCCAGCAGGATGCGCAGCTCCAGCTCCCCCAGGGGGTGCCAGGGCAGCAGCACGAACTCCCCCCAGGCGAGGGAGAGCAGGAACAGGGCCAGGGTCAACAGCGCCAGGGCGAGCAGCCAGCGGCGCTGCCAGCGCTGCTGGCGATGGATGAGAGCGAGATACACGCGGGGTCCCCGAGATGAGACGGATGCCCGTCCCCGGGGGGACAGGCAGGAAAGCTGCATGATAACAGCGTGTTACCACCCGAGGTCAAGGCTGGTAGGGCTTGGCCAGCGCCCCTATCTCGCCGCTCTCCACCATGGCTTGCAACGCCTGCGCCAGCTTGGGGCCGAGGGCGTGGTGGGGTGAGCGCTTGCTCATGCCCAGATAGAGCACCACGGGATGAGGGGGACGATAGGCCGCCTTCACGAGTTCGCCGGCATTGTGCTGGCTCAGTGCGTAGTCCACCTGGCAGTCGGTGCCGATCATCAGGGGCAGGTGCCCCCGCTCCACCATGCGCTGCAGCTGATCCTCGGTGGGCACGCCGTGCTTCTTGAGCCCGGTGTCCCCGTCGAAGGGGGAGAAATAGGCGGAGTTGAGCACATAGCCTATCTCCCGGCCACGGAGATCCCCGTAGGTGTTCAGGGTCGCCACCGCCGCCGCCTTGCCATAGAAGGCCGGCTGGCACTGGTAATAGGCCGGTTGCAGGTAGTCGATGAAGGTCGCCCGCGCCTCTGTGTGGGCCAGCCCTATCATCAGATCCGCCTGACCGGTCTGCATCTGTTTGAGGGCGCGCCCCCAGGGCACCCGCTTGAGGGTCATCGCTATGCCGCTGCGCGCCTGCAACTGGCGCAGGATGTCGATGTCCAGACCATGGAACTCGTCATTCTGCGTGATCATGCGAAATGGCGGCCACACATCGGTGACCACTGTCAGGGTTGGCGCTCCGTTTGCCAAAGCCATCACGGGCGCCCAGCTGGCAAACAGCAGACCAAGCACACCCCGGCTTGTCTTGCCCATCCCGTTCAACCTTATTTTGACATCCTGTGGGTTAAAAATACCCTCTGACGCCCCTTATGGAAACCCAGGGAGTCGAGATAAAATGCGTTGATTTTAAAGGAGAACCTAATGAACCCTATCGTGACCAGTATCGGTCTGCTCATCTGCAGCAACGTCTTCATGACCTTTGCCTGGTATGCCCACCTCAAGAGCATGAACCACAAACCCTGGATCATCGCCGCCCTGGTCAGCTGGGGCATCGCCCTGTTTGAATACCTGCTGCAGGTGCCCGCCAACCGCATCGGCCACACCGTGCTGTCGGTCGGCCAGCTCAAGATCCTGCAGGAGGTGATCACCCTCACCGTGTTCGTGCCCTTCTCCATCTTCTACCTCAAAGAGGACCTGAAATGGGACTACCTCTGGGCCGGCCTGTGCATCCTGGGCGCGGTGTTTTTTGTGTTCCGTGAAAAACTGACCGGTGCCTGAGGCTGTACACTCAAGCACGGCGCTCCCCTATCCCTTTGATTGACGAGGCAACACATGGAATTGAGAGACATGCTACAGATGCTGGCCAAACAGGATGGCTCCGACCTCTATCTCTCGACCGGCGCCCCCCCCTGCGCCAAGTTCAACGGCGCCCTGCGCCCCCTCAGCCAGGCCCTGCTCGAACCCGGTGAAGTGGCCCGTATCGCAGACGGCATCATGGATGCCGAGCAGAAGCAGCAGTTCGAGAAGGAGCTGGAGATGAACCTCGCCATCTCCCTGCCCCAGATAGGCCGCTTTCGGGTCAATATCTTCAAGCAGCGCAACGAAGTCTCCCTGGTGGCGCGCAACATCAAGACCGAGATCCCCCGCTTCGAGGATCTGAAGCTCCCCCCCGTGCTGCTCGATACCATTATGGAGAAGCGCGGCCTGGTGCTCTTCGTCGGTGGCACCGGCTCGGGCAAGTCCACGTCGCTGGCGGCCCTCATCGATCACCGCAACCGCAACAGCGGCGGCCACATCATCACCATCGAGGATCCGGTGGAGTTCGTCCATCGCCACCACAAGTGCATCATCAACCAGCGGGAGGTGGGGGTGGATACCCGCAGCTTCCACGCGGCGCTGAAGAACACCCTGCGTCAGGCGCCGGACGTCATCCTCATCGGCGAAATTCGCGATCGCGAAACCATGGAGCATGCCCTCGCCTTCTCCGAGACCGGGCACCTGGCCATCTCCACCCTGCACGCCAACAACGCCAACCAGGCGCTGGACCGCATCATCAATTTCTTCCCGGAGGAGCGCCGCCCCCAGCTGCTCAACGATCTGGGCAACAACCTCAAGGCCTTCGTCTCCCAGCGGCTGGTGAAGACCACGGACGGCGGACGACGGGCGGCGGTGGAGGTGATGCTCGGCACCCACACGGTGCGCGACCTCATCAAGCGCGGCGAGTTTGGCGGCCTCAAGGAGATCATGGAGAAATCCAGGGCCCTTGGCATGGTCACCTTCGACAGCACCCTGTTCGATCTCGTGGTGGAGGGGGTCATCGACGAGGAGGAGGCGGTGAAGAACGCAGACTCCCAGAACAACCTGCGCCTCAAGATCAAACTCTGGCGCGAGAAGGGGCAGATAGGCAACAGCGCGGCGGCCAGCGGCTGGAGCCTGGAACCCACCAAGGACGATGAAGATCTCTTCTAGGCGCCCAGGCGGCACGCAGCAGACAACAAAAAGGGAACCCTCGGGTTCCCTTTTTTCATGCGCATTCAGCCGCGCTGCACCAGCCCTATGCGGCCGGGATCGCACCACTCGAACATCACCTCCTCGCTCTTGCCGCAGCAGGAGCCGCCACAGAGCCGGGTCTCGCGCTTGGCAACGCGCCCCTTGCGCATCCAGACCCCGAGCATGGCCTCTACCGCATCCTCGGAGGTGTGGAAGTGGCGGGCCAGCTCCTGCCGGCTCACCCGCCGGTGCTCGGCCAGGTACTCCCCCAGATCCCGCAATATCATGAGCTTGCCTCCTCTTTGGCGCCCGCCAGTCCCGTCACAGGGTGACCACCCTGCGGGCGACGATGTCGCCGTGACGGCGGCCGAGCCACCAGATCAACACCAGCGAGCCGCCGTAGCTTCCCACCCACATCAGGCTCTGGGTGGGGTGCGCGGCATAGGTCGCGAGCTGGTAGAACACGGTGGCACACAGGAAGGCCACGTAGTTGCACCAGGCGGCGGTAAACAGGGCCCACTGGCGGCCGGTCTCCCGCACCAGGGCGCCCATGGCGGCGGCGCAGGGCATGTAGAGCAGCACGAACAAGAGGTAGGCGAAGGCCCCGGCCACCCCGTCGAAGTGGGTCTGCATGTTGCCGTAGGTGGAGGTATCCACCTCCTGGGCCTCGGCTGCCGCCTGCCTGTCCGCCAGATCCCCCACCTTGATCCCCATGGGGTCGGTCGGGTCGATGTCCGCCAGGTTGGCGGGGATGGTGGCCAGCGCCTCCTGCAGGCTGCCGAGCAGGGAGTATTCACTCTCCTCCCCGTCGCCTGCACTTCCTGCATAGAGGCTGTTGAGGGTGGCGACCACCGCCTCCTTGGCGAAGATGCCGGTCAGGATGCCGACCGTGGCCTGCCAGTTGTCGTCCCGCACGCCGATGGGGTGCAGCACCGGGGTCACGGACTGGCTCAGCTGGCTCAGTACCGAGCGCTCCTGATCCTGGTTGCCGAAGCTGCCGTCGGTGCCGAGGGAATTGAGCACGCTCAGCACCGCCACCATCAGGACGATGGTCTTGCCGGCACCGAAGATGAAGCCCTTGAGTTTTTGCCAGGTGCGGATCCCCACGTCCACCGGACGGGGCCACTCGTAGTCCGGCATCTCCATCACCATGGCGTCGCTCTTGCCCGGCAGCAGGGTGCTGCGCAGGAAGAGGCCGGTGAGCACGGCCACCAGGATGCCGAACAGATAGAGACCGAACACCAGGTTCTGGCCCGACTCGGGGAAGAAGGCTACCGCGAACAGGGCGTAGACCGGCAGACGGGCGCCACAGGACATGAAGGGGGCCATGGCCGAGGTCATCAGCCGCTCCCGCTCCGACCCCAGGGTGCGGGTCGCCATCACCGCGGGCACGGTGCAGCCAAAGCCCATCAGCATGGGGACGAACGCCTTGCCGGGCAGGCCGAGGCGGCGCATCAGTGCGTCCACCACGAAGGCCGCCCGGGCCAGATAGCCGGAGCTCTCCAGCATGGCGAGGAACAGGAAGAGGCAGCCCACCACGGGGATGAAGGTCGCCACCGTCTGCAGGCCGGCACCGATGCCGTCCGCGAGCACGGCCCCCAGCCAGTCGGGGGCACTGATCAGCCCCAGCAGGTGGTGCACCCCGTCCACGAACAGGGCCCCCCCCAGGATGTCGAAGAAGTCGATGAAGGCGCTGCCCACCTTGATGGCGAACATGAACATCAGGTACATCACCAGCAGGAAGAAGGGGATGCCCACCCAGCGATTGAGCAGCACCCTGTCCAGCCGCTCGCTCTGGGCGACGGTGAGCTTGCCCTGCCGGCGGCACGCCTGCTGGCACCAGTGATGGATGTGGCCGTAGCGCAAGTCCGCCAGCTGCAGGTCGATGTCCTGGGCGTGGTGGGCGCGGCTCACCAGGTTGGCAGCGGCGGCCTGCTGACCCGCCATCAGGGTCTCCTGCATGGCCACGTCCTCCTCCAGCAGGCGCAGGGCGCGGCCCCGGCCATTCAGGTGGTGGGGGGCGAGCAGGGTCTCCAGCTCGGCGAGCTCCCTCTCCAGGGGCTGACCATAATCGAGCACCAGAGCCTGCTGGGGCTGACCGATGAACTGATGGATCCTGGCCTTGAAGGCCGCCACCTGCTGGCGGTTGTGGGCCGAGAGCGACACCACGGGGCAGCCGAGCGCCTGGCCGAGCAGCCCCTCGTCGATGGTGATGCGGCGTTTTTGCAGCAGATCCAGCTTGTTGAGCACCACCACCATGGGCAGCCCCAGCTCCCGCAGCTGCAGGGTGAGATAGAGGGAGCGCTCCAGGTTCGCAGCGTCGATGACGTTGAGCAGCAGATCCGGCTGCTGGCGCTGGACAAAACGGCTGGCGATCTGCTCGTCCAGGCTCGCCTCCTGATTCGCCAGGGCATAGATGCCGGGCAGATCCACTAGGGTGTAATCGTGCCCTCCGGCGGTAAACTCCCCCATCTTCTTGTCGACGGTGACCCCGCTCCAGTTGCCCACCTGCTGGCGGGCGCCGGTCAGGGCGTTGAACAGGGAAGTCTTGCCGCTGTTGGGGTTGCCGACCGTGACCAGGTTGTAGCTCATACCGGTGTCACCTCGATACTGTTGTGGGCCAGGTTCTGTTCGCGTGTGTGATGCATATCGATACGACCCGGCATAGAGAAAGCGATGGAATGTGAAGCGTGATTCATACCGGCTCCACCTCGATGCTGTAGGGGGCCGGGCTCTGTGCTTGTGGGGAATTCATTCCGATAAGACCCGGCATTGAGAAAACGATGAAATGGGAAGCGTGATTCATACCAGCTCCACCTCTATCTGACGGGCCAGGCTCTTTTGCATGGAGAGGCAGATCCCCTGACACTGGATCTGGAGCGGATCCCCGAGGGGGGCGGTACGCAGATAGAGGATCTCGGTCTGGGGCAGCAGCCCCATCACCATCAGCTTGCGCCGCAGGGGACGACCAAGGTGGTTCATGTTCTTGATGCGAGCACTCTGCCCCGGCGACAACTGTGTGAGTACCATGACGGGCTCCTGAAGTTAAACAAGAATAATTCGCTTTTAGTTGGGGGATTATAAGCTGTGCCCCCAACATTAATTTGCGTAAAATCAAACTCCGCTTCGCTAACCGACAAAGAATTGCCATGAGTCACGACAACAACAGCCGCCTGGTCTACAGCACAGACGGCGGCATGATCAAGGAATCCGCCCCCGCCCAGAACGCCTCCCCCTTCCCCGCCGACGGGGTCGTGCGCATCCGCCGCGAGACCAAGGGACGCAAGGGCGCCGGGGTCATCAGCATCCACGGCGTGCCGGCGGATCAACAGAAGGCCCTCGCCACCCTGCTCAAGAAGAAGTGCGGCACCGGCGGCGGCCTGAAGGAGGGCGTCATCGAGATCCAGGGGGACAAACGGGACCTGATCAAGGCCGAACTGGAGAAGGCGGGCTTTCAGGTCAAGCTGGTAGGCGGTTGATCTGCTTGTCTCTCCCGCGCTTTTTCCCTAGAATGCCGGCTCCCATCGAGGGGGAGTAGTCTCGCCACGGGTATCACCCTGCGCGACCCTGATCAACATACTTGGTGCCAACTCACCATGGTCAGGGTGATCCGGTCAAAGCCGGATTTGACAAGACCTTTGACGGGCCAGTGCCACAACCGGGGACGGATGGCGCAGGCTTGTCTTTGGTTTATAACAATTCCGTCCCCCGGTCATATTTATGGAAGCCTTGTTAACCTCCACCCTGAGCGTGGCCATCGCCGAGATCGGCGACAAGACCCAGCTCCTGGCGTTGTTGCTCATCTGTCGTTTTCGCAAACCCTGGCCCATCATCGCCGGCATGCTGGCCGCTACCCTGCTCAACCATGCGGGTGCTGCCTGGATTGGGGAGTTCATCAGCCGCTGGATGGACCCCAAGGTGATGACCTGGCTGGTGGCCGGTGCCTTCATCGCCATGGCCGCCTGGATCCTGGTGCCGGACAAGATGGACGACGAAGAGAGTTCCCTGGACAAGTACGGCCCCTTCATGGCCACCTTCGTGCTCTTCTTCATCGCCGAGATCGGCGACAAGACCCAGATAGCCACAGTGCTGCTGGCGGCCAAGTACGATTCCCTGGTCCAGGTCATCACCGGTACCACCCTCGGCATGATGCTGGCCAACGTTCCCGTGGTGCTGATCGGCAAGCTCGGGGCCGACAAGCTGCCCCTCAAGGGGATCCGCATCGCCTGCGCCATCCTCTTCGTGGGCCTGGGCGTCAGCACCCTGATCTTCGTCTGACGAACCGGACACAAGGCTGTGGGATCAGCGTGAGCACTGATCAACACCGCCACCCCGGTCGTCACCCCGGCCCCCGCCTCACGGCGGGGGCTTTTCCATCTCTGCGCTTTCATCTCTGCGCCCCCTGCCGTCGCCTTCACGCCGCCAGATCTGCCCCACGGCACGGCGCCGTGCCATAATGCCTTACATTTCAGGCACGACGGCATCAGGAGCCTCGCCATGCACGTCACCTCAAGACAGACCCTGCTCGACTGGGTCAGACGCGGTCACCTCCCCCGGGAGTCCCTGCCCGCCGCCCTCGCGCACTGTGAGCTGCCCCCCGGCCCCGCCCGCTGGCAGTGGCTGTTCGATCGCCTGCTGCTCTGGCTCGGCTGCCTCTGCCTCGGCGCGGGTCTGGTGTTCTTCGTCGCCTTCAACTGGCAGGTGCTCGGCCGCCTCTCGCGCCTCGCCCTGCTGGAGCTGCCCCTGCTCGCCATGCTGGTGGTGCTCTGGCGCAGGCCCCTGGCCGACACGCCGCGCCAGGCCCTGCTGCTGGCCCTGGCCCTCAACCTCGGCGCCCTGCTGGCCCTGGTGGGCCAGACCTACCAGACCGGCGCCGATCCCTGGCAGCTGTTCGCCACCTGGGCCCTGTTGCTGCTGCCCCTGGCGGCGCTCGGCAGGAGCCCGCTGCTCTGGACGCTCGCCTGGCTGCTCGGCCAGCTCGCCCTGGTGCTCTACTGGCGCCTCGGCCTGTTCGACCTCTTCTTCTCCTTCGACGAGGAGGCCCTCGGCTGGTGCCTGACCCTGCTCAATGCCGCCCTCTGGGGCCTGCTGATCCTGGCCCCCGCCCGCTTCGCCCTCATGCCCTCCTGGATTGCCGGGCTGGCCGCCGGGCTCGGCATCACCCTGCTGGCCCTGCTGGCCCTGTTCAATGCCGCCTCCCCCTGGGTCTGGCCCGTCTGGCTCGCCTGGCTCGGCGCCGCCTACCTGCGCTGGCACCACAGGTTCATCGCCGGCCTCGCCATGGGGTGCCTGAGCCTCATCGCCGTGATCCTCGCGGCCCTTGGCAAGTGGATGGAGCCCGACATGAACGGCTTCCTGCTGCTCGCCCTTATCGCCATCGGTCTGTCGGTCCTGGCCAGCCGCTGGCTGCAACAACAACGGAGGCAGCATGTCTGACCTGACCCCCTGGGAGCGGCTTCGAGCCGCCCGTCTGGTGGAGGGGGAGCTCCCCCGTGACGAGCAGCCCCACTGGTCGAGCCGCTTCCTGCTCGGCATGGTGGGCTGGATAGCCGCCCTCTTCCTGCTCTTCTTCCTGTTCATGGCCTTCGAGAGCCTCACCCGGGAGGCGAACCACGCCCTCACCATGGGGGCCGTGCTGATGGCCGCCGCCCTCGGCCTCAATCGCACCGCCCGGCGCACGGATCTCTGGGATCAGTTCGTGCTGGCGCTGGCGCTGGCCGCCGATGCCTGGCTGCTCTACGGCCTGCTGGACCGGCTGGATCTGCACCACGCCCCGCTCTGGTTCGGCCTCGCCGCCCTGTCGCTCTGCATCGCCGCCCTGTTCGAACACTGGCTGGTGCGCCTGTTCCACAGCTTCGCCGCCGCCATCCTGCTCGCCCTTGGACTCGCCTGCCTCGGCCTGCAACTGCTGGCCCTGCCCCTGGTGATGGGAGCTGCCGCCCTCTGCTGGCTGCAAGCGGAGCGCGATCCCGTTCGCCATCAGCTCTATGAGTCCCTCACCCTGGGGCTGGCCCTCTCCCTGCTGGTGCTGGGACGGCTGCACCACCCGCTCTGGGAGGGCGGCGCCAGCGTGCTGGACGAGCTCGGCCCCTCCCGGCTGCCGCTCTGGCTCAACCCCTTGCTCTGCGCCGCCCTGCTGCTGGGGGTCATGGTGCACCTGCGCCTGCCGCTGCTGGCCTGCCTGCCCCTGGTGCTGCTCAGCGCCCTCATCCCCGGCATGGGAGCCGGCGCCCTGGTGCTGGTGCTCGGCTTCTATGCCGGCAGCCTCACCCTCATGACCCTGGCCGGCCTGCTGCTGCTGGGCTTCGGCGCCCTCTATTACTACGATCTCGGGCTGACCCTGATGACCAAGTCCTGGCTGCTGCTGGGGTCGGGCGCCGTGCTGCTCGGCGCCCGCCAGGGGCTCAAATACCTGCACGGGAGGAACAAATCATGAGGCTTATCCCCCTGTTTCCGGACCTAACCACAGAGCCTGGCACCCTGCCTCTCGGCCACCATCCAGGGCACACACTCCTGCACGGGAGGAAAACATCATGAGACGCCTCTCCCTGTTTCTTGTCGGCCTCGCCATTCTGGCGGGGATCAATGCCACCGTCTGGCGCTTCGAGCACGCCATGGGCAGCGGCGAGGTGGTGCTGCTCGAACTCGCCCCGGTCGACCCCCGCTCCCTGATGCAGGGGGACTACATGCGCCTCGACTACGCCCTCGCCCGCCAGCTGACGGGCCGTCAGGAGGCTGCCACCCGGACCCTGGTGGTGCGTCTGGACGGGCAACAGGTGGCGCATTGGGTGGAAGAGGGGGACCCCGACGCCCTGGCCCGGGATCAGCGCCTGCTCAAGGTGCACCAGATCCACGGCCAGTGGCGGGTCGGGCCCGATGCCTTCTTCTTCGAGGAGGGGACGGCCGCGCAGTATGAGCGGGCGCGCTACGGGGAGTTTCGCCTGCAGGAAGATGGCGACACCCTGCTGGTAGGCCTGCGCGACGAGGCGTTCAAGCCCCTCGGCCACACCCGTCCCGCCTGGTAAGGTGATGACAAGCGGCCGGCAAGGCCCGTGGTGACAAGAAAAAGAGGGGGCCTGCAGGCGCCCCTCTTTTTTCTTGTGGGGGCGGCATCACCGGGGATCCGGATGTCCGGCTGGCGAAACGGCGTGACTTGGTAACACTTTACACTGGGCACTCGGCAGCGGGACGGTCAGGATGGGAACGACAAGCACAAGGGGTTGGGGCAGGCTCGCCGCCGCCCTGTTGGTGGCACTCTGGAGCGGCCAGATGGCGCTGGCAAGCCCCGCGCTGTCCAAGTTGCACTACCTCACCGAGGAGTACAAACCCTATAACTTCACCGGGGAGGATGGTGCCCCCAGCGGCCTTGCCGTCGAGCTGCTGCACCAGGTGTGGCAGAGGACGGGCACCCCGCCCCAGCCCGTCAGCGTCCTTCCCTGGGCCAGGGGATATTACCTGCTGACCCAGAAGCCCAATGTGGTGCTCTTCTCTACCGCCCGCACCGAGGCGCGCGATCCCCTGTTCAAGTGGGCCTGCCCCATCGGCTACGCCGAGATCGTGCTGATGGGGCTCGCCAGCCGCCCCCTGACCTTGACCCGGATGGAGGATGCCCAGCAACACACCATCGCCGCCGTGCGCGCCGACGTGGGGGAGCAGCTGCTGCTCAACAATGGCTTCGACGAGCAGAAGATCATGACCGCCAACCGCCTTCCCCAGGCGCTCAAGATGCTCACCTCGGGCCGGGTCGCGCTCATCGCCAGCAACAAGTCCACCCTGATGGATCTCATCAAGGCCCAGCAGCTGGATCCCGCCCTATTCGAGGTGCGCTGGGTGCTGAGCTCCGAGCAGTTCTGTTTTGCCTTCAGCCACGCGGTGGACGACGCCCTGGTCAGGGAGTTCCAGCACGGCCTGACCCAGGTGCTGGCCAGCAGCGCGTTCCAGCAGATCCAGCACAAATACTTCCCCGCCCCCTGAGCCTTCCCACGCCGGGGCCTGGCCCCGGCGCCCTCAGCCCCCTTTCCTCTGCGTCCATGCCCCTCCTCAACGCCACACCTCCATGTCCGTTCTCGGCGCTGACTGACGGCAAGAGGTGGCTCGGGCAGCGTGGCCTGTCGGTCAGGGGGACGGGCAGCACGTCGGGCAGAGAGGGCTTACTTCACCCGCATCAGGCGATGACGCTGCCCGCCAAACTCCAGCTGGACCACCTGGGAGCGCGCCATGGCCTCGACCCGGGCCAGCATCTCGGCGCTGTAGCCCTTGCGGTGCATCCACTGCATGGGCTCCTCGAAGCTCCCCTCGTTGACGATAAAGGTGTCGGTGTAGGCATCGTGCACGATGCTGACCACCCAGATGCGCTGCTGGAACTCCGAGAGGCCGGCGACGAGCGCAGCCGCGCGCGCGCCCAGGGCGCGAACACGGTCGATAAGGGGGGTTGTCATGAAGGGGGCTCCGCACTGATTGAGTGGGCGACATCCTAGCACCCGGGGGCCCGGGTCACCATGGGCCATATCAAGCCGACCTCGCGCCTTTGCCGGGGCCCGTTGCTTCAATGGGGGCGCGGCGGCACCGGGTTCTCTTCCTGTGCGCGGCGCTGGCGCTTGACCGCATACATGCGCGCATCGGCCTGGCGCAGGGCCTCGTCGACACTGATCTGCCCAGGATCGACCGCCACCGCCCCTACGCTTGCACCGGGGTAGTGAAGTGACTGCTCGCTGCCGAGGGGCAGTTGCAGCACGCTGTGTTCGAACAGCCGGCGCTGGAAAGTCTGCACCGCCGCCTCCACCGTCTGCGCCTCCGGGATGGGCCCCATGCCCACGGCGACAAACTCGTCGCCCCCCACCCGCGCCAGCATGTCGCCGCCGCGCAGGGTCTCGCTCAGTTGCCGCGCCATGGCGACGAGCAGCAGATCCCCCACCTCGTGACCGTGGGTGTCGTTGATCCCCTTGAAGCCGTCGAGATCGATAAAGGCGATAAGCACCGGATGGCCGGCCCGCTCCGACAACGAGAAGAGGCGGGTAAGCTCCAGCATCAGGGCCCGGCGATTGGGCAGCCCGGTCAGGGGATCGGACAGGGCCTGGCGGGAGAGCTCGTTGTTGGCCCGCTGCAGCTGGTGCAGCAGTTGCTCCCGCTCCACGTGCTCGGCGATGAGCCGCGCGAAGAAGGCGATCAGGTGTTCCGCCCCCGCCACCAGGGGTTTGCGCTCGGCGCTGGCACCGCACAGGGTGCCGTAGAGGGAGCCGGACGAGGTGCGCACCGGGCTGCTCAGGTAGGTGCGAATGCCCAGGGCCCTGGCCGCCTGGGAATCCCCCCAGCTGTCGGTGACGTCGTCGCTGTAGCGGCGATCCTCGTCGATGGCCCGCCGGCACAGGGTGTCGTGCCACTCCACCGTCGCCCCCTCCGGGATCTCCAGCCCGGCCGCGTTGCGGGCAAACAGGATGTGCTGGGTGCTCTGCTGGAGATCGATCTGGGTGAGGTAGGTCGACTCCAGCCCCGTCACCGTCTCCAGCATCTCCAGCAGGGGCCGGGTCAGGCTCTCCAGATCCCGTGCCCCGGTGACCTGTACCGACAGAGCCTGCAATATGTTGTCCATGCCTATCTCCCTGGGTGCATGTGCTTGCGGACACCTTAGCCAACTCGGGATGCCCGCCGCAAGCGCCAGTGTGGGCCTCACGGGGGGAAATCCCGCCGTGCTCGCCGTTTGGCCATCCCGCAGCCCCGCCCGGCGGCCCGCCCCGGGCCATAACTTTGAACCAGCGCAAAAAATCAATCAATTCTGACACTTGAGCCAGCAATATCCATGGATCGGGCCCTCTCGGCTCCGTATGATGGGAATGGGTGCCCGTTGGCCCCTGTGTTGTCCCGTCGGGTCAGCGGCGCATTGTGGTAGCGACAGCCAGGGGCGGCAGCGACTCTCGCGGATGCCAGCCCGGCATCCCGCGCCTGCGGCCAGGGGCGAGGGTTTCACCCTCGACGGGAGTGCCCGTCAGCCCCGGGGCTCCATCCCCTCTCCCCTTGCGGATGAGACGTTGGAAGCAATTGGTAGGGTCGAGTAGGGTCGATTAGCGGAGCGTAATCGTCCGCGGTAACCATCCCCTCTCCCCTTGCGGGAGAGGGTCAGGGTGAGGGGTTCGGTAACGTCATTGCCTGGTGCAATGTCGTCCCACGTGTAAACGGCACGGCTTAGCCATGCAGGACACGAGGGCGCTGCCCTCGACGGGGTTTCGCCCGCCCTTCGGGCTTGGGCGAGTGACTTTTCTTTGCGTGGCCAAAGAAAAGTCACCAAAAGAAAGGCCACCCCCGCTTGTTCGCCCTCCTGCGTCGGGTTCCCTCGGTTCAGGCAAAAGGTCTGGCGGAACGACGCAGACGGTACATCCCTGTACCGCCTGCGTCTGCGCCGTCGTCCATGACGGCGCTCCTGACCTTGTGCCCTCACTTCGGCGAACAACAGGGGGGGGGCAACACCCAACCCGCAGCCCAGAGGTCAAATGGTCGCACTTATGCAACAAGTGAAATCCACTTGACTGCATGAGTGAAAAAGTGAACGTGGGTACAACTGAAAGCGGCAAACCATCCTATTGAGAAGTGGACTTATATTAAAGGCCCAGCAGTGAATATTTAACCGTGATATAACGTTATTTCTCGAACGCCCTACGGACTCTACTGTGATTAGTAATTTTTACTGTCGATAGAAAAAGTCTACCCCGTGTAACAGTAATCTTATTTTGAATAATTAAATTAAATATCAACACCTTAATAAACTATGTTATAATAGCCTCATTTAAAAAGTAAAATGCGAGCATACAATGCGAATTGACGTAAACATCAGCAATTTAGGAAAAATCACCAAAGCTAAAATTGGCATTAGACCCATCACTTTGCTAACAGGGCCGAATGGTACAGGTAAGAGTTTTTTTACAAAATCTCTGTATTCCATTTTAAATGTCATCAACAAAGATGTTTATTTGATTAGTATTACAAGACAAATTTCGTTAATTAAAATTCATATTAGCTCGTTTCTTGCCAGTTTAAGCTATGCAGGAGAGGCCGATTATATCTACTTCAAAAATCTTAGAACCGGCCTTGATAATTTACAAGCCAAACTTAACTTGGCATCGTCCGAATATCAAATTCAAGAGTATCTCGATTTTACAAAACATTGCAGCGAAGATGTAGATAAACTTATTTCATTTTTTGATGACTATGTTTCTAGTTTAGAGGGAAAGCCTAAAAAGAAATCATCTATTAGAGTCGCATCGGCATCTCTTAAGAAAAACTTGCTTTTATTAAAAACAAGGCTAAGAGATAGTTTTGAAAGTTATAACTCTTTGCTATCTGAAAATTTGAATAATGAAATTAAAGATAACTTTCAAATTTCTGATTTGCAAGATTTGATTCGTTTCGGAGAATCATCCGCAAGAATTTCTGTTGATGATTTAATTGACGTTGAAATTAACAAGAATGGTGTTGAATTTTCTTTGGGCGAGGATTTCATTAATGATGTATCTTCTTTATCTCGAGTGGTTTTATTTGAATCACCTGCATATTGGAAAGTTAGAGATGCATTGAAATCCGCTAAAGAACAATCACATATCCCAGTATTTCTTCGAAAGGAATCTAACAACATCCTCACCGGAGTCCCTAAATATTTTTATGATTTAGATGAAGCATTGAGAGCTGAAATCAAAACCCAAACACCAATTACTATTCTTGAAAAAACAGTAGACAATCTAAAAAATGAACTTGGTGGTGAGTTTATTTTCAATGGCGATAATTTAATTTTTAAAGATAAGATTTCTGGCAAAGAAATTTCTAAAAACTTAATTTCATTTGGCATGACAAATATTGGCATGATTCATAGTCTATTAAAAAACAATGTAATCACGCCGGGCTCATTTGTATTCATTGATGAACCTGAAACAAATTTGCACCCAAGATGGCAAGTTCTGCTAATGAATGTTTTGATTGAATTGGCGCAACATAATGTAAATATCGTAATTGCTACTCATAGTATTGATATGCTTAAAGCTTTAGAGGTTGGGTTGCGCAATAATACCTCTAGCTTTGATGATGATTTTGTTTCTGTTCATTATTTTGATACTGATGGAATGCTTCTGGAATTTGAATCTAACAAGCCTTTTGAACAATTATTAGAAGCAAGACAGGAGTTAAATTCATCATATGAAGCTCTCTATTTCGAGGGCATTCATAATGATTGATAAATCAGCTTTTTTAGAAGGCATTCGTCATGCTATGGGTAATGATGGTATTGAGGAAATATCATCGACTCAAGCATATAAATTAGACAGCCCAGAGGGGGTTGGATGCCATTTGCATTTTTCAAATTCACTTTTATCAAAGGTTGATTATTTTATAGAAAAAGATCACGTTGT
This sequence comes from Aeromonas sp. FDAARGOS 1415, assembly GCF_019048365.1. Lineage (NCBI taxonomy): Bacteria > Pseudomonadati > Pseudomonadota > Gammaproteobacteria > Aeromonadales > Aeromonadaceae > Aeromonas > Aeromonas sp. FDAARGOS 1415. The sequence goes on from NZ_CP077363.1 coordinate 4,084,401, forward strand.
AAAATTGATAGAGCTTTCTGATTTAGAGGAACAAATTAGAGAATGCCAGATAAAACATACGAACAATCCATTGTTATCAGCTCGTGAGAATCGAAAACTGAGAAAAAAAGCATGGCAGCCATTAACAGATGAGTTTAAGAAAAAATGGTGCGGTTCTATTGCTGTTATTGAAAGACTTTATAGAAAGAACAGCATTTTAGATACAGACCCTCAATATAAACTTATCATCGTTTGTAGAAACCATACAGACCCAAGGATGCTTGATACGTTAGAGCAGCAATTGCGTGGAATGATGGGCGTTGTGACAGTCACAAACACTAAAAATATATCTTCACACTTATAAAGTATTACAACGTGATAGTGCTATCATTTTGGTCTATTTATATGAGATATATCTAAACCATAGTTTTTGCAGAGCTCTGTATGAAAAACCATATTTCTCTATGTATTGATAGCATCACACCGTCCCCATACCTCTTTAAAACGCCTAATTTTGAATTCCCATTTTTTGGCTCTTGAGCAAGTTACTTAGATTTTTCTAGCACTATTCAGGATAGTTAGACTGTTTAGCAACCAGGCACAGTCTGCAAGCCGATATTTTCTAAATGGAGGGCAACACTTGAGCGGCTCAAATCTTATTTCGTAGGGTGGAGTAAAGGTAACGCCTAAATAATCCTTAAATAAAAAACCGCAGCCCAATGGCTGCGGTTTTTTTTATTGGCTCAACCGGTTGGCGCGAGCAGTGCCACCGGCCTTAGGCACGGCGCCAGCTGGTCTTGCCGGCGCTGTCTTCCAGCACGATGCCCATCTCGGTGAGACGGTTGCGAGCGGCGTCCGCCGCGGCCCAGTTCTTGTCGGCTCTAGCCTGGTTGCGCTCGGCAATCAGGCGCTCGATCTCGGCCACTTCGTCGTCGGCCTCGTCACCCTTCAAGAAGGCATCCGGATCCTGTTGCAGGATGCCGAGCACGGCGCCGAGTTCCCGCAGACGGGCACCCAGGCCGGCGGCGACGGCCACGTCTTCGGCCTTCTGGCGGTTGATCTCGCGCACCAGGTCGAACAGGGCGGAGTAGGCTTCCGGGGTGTTGAAGTCGTCGTCCATGGCCTCCTTGAAGCGGGCCACCTGCTCGTCACCACCGGCGGCGGCGGCCACCGGCAGATCCCGCAGGGCGGTGTACATGCGCTCCAGGGCAGCGCGGGCCTGCTTGAGGTTGTCTTCCGAGTAGTTGAGCTGGCTGCGGTAGTGGCCGGACATCAGGAAGTAGCGCACGGTCTCCGGATCGTAGTGAGCCAGGACGTCGCGGATGGTGAAGAAGTTGCCGAGGGACTTGGACATCTTCTCTTTATCCACCATCACCATGCCGCTGTGCATCCAGGTGTTGACGTAGTCGCCACCGTGGGCGCAGCAGGACTGGGCGATCTCGTTCTCGTGGTGGGGGAACTGCAGATCGGAGCCGCCACCGTGGATGTCGAAGTGGTTGCCCAGGTGCTTGGAGTTCATGGCGGAGCACTCGATGTGCCAGCCGGGACGGCCCGGGCCCCAGGGGCTTTCCCAGGTCGGCTCGCCGGGCTTGGACATCTTCCACAGCACGAAGTCCAGGGGGTTGCGCTTGGCATCCACCACGTCCACGCGGGCGCCGGCCTGCAGCTGCTCCAGATCCTGACCGGAGAGCCTGCCGTACTCGTCGAAGGAGTCGACGATGAACATGACGTCACCGTTGTCCGCCACGTAGGCGTGGCCGCGATCCAGCAGCAGCTGCACCATGGCGATGATCTCGCCGATGTGGGCGGTGGCGCGCGGTTCGATGTCCGGGCGCACCATGCCGAGGGCGTCGAAGTCCTGGTGCATGTCGCCGATCAGGCGCTCGGTGAGGTCGTCACAGGTGACCCGGGTCTCGGCGGCGCGCTTGATGATCTTGTCGTCCACGTCGGTGATGTTGCGCACATAGGTGAGATCGTACCCGGCGTAGCGCAGGTAGCGGGCCACCACGTCGAAGGCGACGAAGGTTCGGCCGTGGCCGATATGACAGTGATCATAGATAGTGACGCCACACACATACATGCCCACCTTGCCCGGGTGGATAGGTTTGAATTCTTCTTTTTGACGAGTGAGTGTGTTGTATATCTTCAGCATCTTATGACCACTGCCTGTGAGTAAAATGGCCTGCCATTCTACCCGCATCCGGTATAGAAAACGAGGCAGAAAAGCCGACTCTCCCCCCTGCCATCTATGCCGCAAGGCCCTGATGGGCTAGAATTGCCACCACTTTATGCCATACACCTGCGGGCACCCTGTCGCCCGCATTCAATGAAAGGACAACTCATGGTCACTCTGCATACCAACCACGGCGACATCACCCTCACCCTGAACGCGGAAAAAGCCCCGGAAACCGTGGCCAACTTCCTGCAATACTGCCGTGACGGTCACTACGACAACACCATCTTCCACCGCGTCATCGACGGCTTCATGATCCAGGGCGGCGGCTATGCCCCGGGCTTCGAAGAGAAAGACACCCGCGCCCCCATCAAGAACGAGGCGGCCAACGGTCTGTCCAACAAGGTCGGCACCATCGCCATGGCCCGCACCATGGAGCCGCACTCCGCCAGCGCCCAGTTCTTCATCAACGTGAACAACAACGACTTCCTGGACTTCAAGTCCGCCACCACCCAGGGCTTCGGCTACTGCGTGTTCGGTGAAGTGACCGCCGGCATGGACGTGGTCAACAAGATCAAGGGCGTGAAGACCGGCAACTACGGCCGCATGCACCAGGACGTCCCGACCGAAGACGTGGTGATCACCAAGGTGACCCTTGCCGAGTAATTCCTGCCGGCCAGGCTCTGACACAACTGCGGCCCCGGCCGCAGTTTTTCCATCTGTCACCCCCAACTGGCGCCGCCTCGACTACCTGGCCCAGGGCAACCCGCGCCAGCGCTCGGCCCATGCCCTGCTGGGGGATGGCCTGTGGGATGAGCTTGGCCCCCTGTGCAGCGATCTGGCCCTGGTGAGCACGGTCGCCATCGGGCTCGACCGGCCCGGCAGCGATCTCGACATCCTCTGCCAGCACCCGGACCCGGCCTCTCTCGCCGCGACACTGGCAGCACAAGGCTGGCAGGTGCGAAGCAAGGGCGAGCAGGTCTGGCTCGCCGAGCAGACCAGGCGTGGGCCCGATGGCCAGAGCTGGCCCCTCGAGCTCTATATCACCCCCGCTCCCCTCGAGCACCTTCACGGCTGGCGCCATCTCAGCCTGATGGCCGCCCTGCTGGCCCACTTCGGTGAGCCCTTCCACCAGGAAGTGCGGCGCCTTCGTCTGGAAGACGGGCTCAAGGGGGAAGCCGCCATCTGCCGTCTGCTGGGCCTCCCCGGCGACCCTTACGCGGCGTTGCTGACCCTGGAGGGGCGCAGTCTCGCGGGGCTGTGCTGGTCGCCCTCTCCCCTCGCCCGCCCGGCCCGAGGCGATGCACCGCCTTGCGCCCGCACCGAGGACTCTTAACCACGATGCCCAGGACCTCATGAGCACGCTCTTTATCAGTGACATTCACCTCAGCCAAGGCAGGCCCGACATGACGGCAGCCCTGGTGCGCTTTCTCGAGCACGACGCCCCCGGCGCGGACGCCCTCTATGTGCTGGGGGATCTGTTCGAATTCTGGATTGGGGACGACGACCCCAACCCGCTGCACCGCGAGGTGGCCGAGGCCTTTCTCGCCCTGAGCCAGCAGGGGGTGCCCCTCTACTTTATCCACGGCAACCGCGACTTCCTGCTGGGGCGCCAGTTTGCCAAGCAGGCCGGCATGACCCTGCTCGGCGACCCCTGCGTCATCGAGCTGTACGGCGAGCGGGTGCTGCTGAGCCACGGGGATCTGCTCTGCACCCGGGATGAGGGGTATCAGAAGTTTCGCCGCATCACCCAGCAGAAGTGGCTGCGCTGGCTCTTCCTGCGCCTGCCGCTGACCCGGCGCCGCGCCATCGCCTGCAAGATGCGCGGTCAAAGCCAGATGGAAAATGCCACCAAACAGCAGGCCATCATGGACGTGACCCCGGCCGCAGTGGACGACATGCTGCGCCGCCACGACTGTCGCCTGATGATCCACGGCCACACCCACAGACCCGCCATCCACGACTTCTCCCTGGATGGGCGAGGGGCGCGGCGCATCGTGCTGGGAGACTGGTTCGAGCAGGGATCTGTGCTGGTGTGCTCCCCTGCGGGGCAGCGGCTCGAGACCCGTACCCTGTGCTGAGGCTCGCCGGCAGGCGAGCCTCATATGACCATTTCTGACCCATGGCCACCTGGCCCGAGATGCAATAAAGATCCATGGGTATACTCTGGTTATCCGCACACAATTTATCCGTACACATGAGGACAAGGTGATGGGATTTCTTACTTGGGTGGTATTGGGGTTGATCGTCGGCATCCTGGCCAAGTGGATCATGCCGGGCAAGGATGGGGGCGGTTTCTTTATGACGGTGATCCTGGGGGTGGCCGGCGCCATGGTGGGGGGCTATGTCAGCACCCTGCTCGGCATGGGTACCGTCACCGGCTTCAACCTGCCGAGCATCGTCATCGCCACCGTCGGCGCCCTGATCGTGCTGTTTGTCTACAACAAGCTGCGCAGTTGAGAAGCCGCCATGCACCGATCCGAGGGCGCCACTGGCGCCCTCGCTGTTTTTATCCCCGCCCCATCCATCTGTCTCGGCCCCCCGGTTTCATCCCCCAGCTCATCCCCCGGTGCCGCGCTTGCATTATTTCTAGTAGAGGCGTCTAATAATTCCCATGCAAGCCAATGACCCCCTGCCCCGCCGCCCTCGCGGCCGCCCTGCCCAGCACGGGCACACCTATGCCGACACCCGGGATCTGTTGATCCGCCGGGGCATGGAGCTGCTGACCGAGCAGGGCATCGCCGCGACCTCCATCGAGCGGGTGTTGCAGTCGACCGGGATCCCCAAGGGCTCCTTCTATCACTACTTCGCCACCAAGCACGACTTCACCCTGGCGGTCATGGATGCCTATCACCACTACTTCTGCCGCAAGCTGACGCGCTATCTGGAGGATGAGAGCCTGCCCCCCCTGGCGCGCCTTGCCGCCTTCGTCGACAGCGCCTGCCGGGGCATGACCCGGTTTGCATTCCAGCGGGGCTGCCTCGTGGGCAACCTGGGTCAGGAGGTGGTGCAGCTCTCCCCCGAGCTGCGCCTTCGCCTCGAACAGATCCTCCTCGACTGGGAGGCGCTGCTCGCTCGCTGCCTGAGGGACGCGGTGACGGCGGGGGATCTGCCCCCCGGCTGCGACTGCCCCGCCCTCGCCCATCAGTTCTGGATCGGCTGGGAAGGGGCCGTGCTGCGCGCGCGCCTGGTGGGCAATACCGAGCCCATGCTCTCTTTTCTCAACTTTTTCATGATGTTAGCGAAGTAATATTTTTACGATTATTAATAGTCAACCAGTCCAATTAATGGGAGTAGACAAGATGTTCAAGGGTATTCTGATCGAGAAAGACGAGGCGGGTTATCGCGCCAGCTACCAGAGCATTCCCGAGGAGGTGCTGCCTGCCGGGGATGTGACCGTGGCGGTGGAGTGGTCTTCCCTCAACTACAAGGATGGCCTGGCCCTCACCGGCGCCGCCCCCGTGGTGCGCCGCTTCCCCCTGATCCCCGGCATCGACTTTGCCGGCACCGTGCTGGAGAGCCAGCACCCCGACTGGCACCCCGGCGACAAGGTGGTGCTCAACGGATGGGGCGTGGGCGAGACCCACAGCGGCGGGCTGGCGGAGCGGGCACGGGTTCAGGGCGACTGGCTGGTCGCCCTGCCTGAGCGCTTCCAGCCCCGGGACGCCATGGCCATCGGCACCGCAGGGTACACCGCCATGCTCTGCGTGATGGCGTTGGAGAAGCACGGTGTGGCCCCCGGGGACGGTGACATCCTGGTGACCGGTGCCAACGGCGGCGTGGGCAGCGTGGCGATCACCCTCCTGGCCAAGCTGGGCTATCGGGTCGTGGCCGCCACAGGGCGGCTGCACGAGGCCGACTACCTCAAGTCCCTCGGCGCCGCCGAGGTGATCGATCGCGCCGAGCTGGCCGCGCCGGGGCGCCCGCTGGGCAAGGAGCGCTGGGCCGGCGTCATCGACACCGTCGGCAGCCACACCCTGGCCAACGCCTGCGCCACTACCCGCTACGGCGGCGCCGTGGCCGCCTGCGGCCTGGCGGGGGGGATGGACTTCCCCTCCACCGTTATGCCCTTCATCCTGCGCGGTGTCACCCTCTATGGCATCGACAGCGTGATGGCGCCGCGCCCGCTGCGCCAGCAGGCCTGGTCCCGCCTGGCCGAGGATCTCGACCTGACCCGCCTCAACCTCCTCACCCGGGAAGTGCCCCTCTCCCAGGTCGTGGCCCTGGGGGATGCCTTCCTGGCAGGCCAGGTGCGCGGCCGGATCCTGGTCAATGTCCAGGGGTGATGACTGACGCGATATGAGCCGGATCGCCTGATCAGGTCAGGCGATCCGCTCTGTGGCCACACCGATGCATATTGACCGTGCCCGCTTGGGGAATGCGATCGAGCACTAAAACGGGTGACGAGCAAGTAGCACGAGGAAAGCGCCTTTATTAGAATGGCAGCTGACCTTAAACAATCAGTGTGCCCAGATGATCATTGATATCCCCACCATGTTTATGATGATCATCGCTGCCAGCGTGACCCTGACGTGTTCAGTCGGCTGGGTCACCCGCGCCAAAGACGAGAAGGAGCTACAGCTCTGGACGCTCGGGCTGGCCTTGCAGACGCTGGTCTTCACGCTGTTCTTCCTGCGTCACCAGATACATGACTTCTTCTCTGTCTTGGTAGCGAACGCGGCGTTATCAGCGAGTCTCTCGTGCTTCTTGGCGGCCGTCGTGGTATTTCAGCAGCGCCGCCTGTCGCGCTTGTGGTTCTACGCTCCTCCCCTGTTGTTGGCGACGACGTTCAGCTTTTTCATGGATGATATCGGTGCCCGCATCATGATCTGCGGCGCCATCTGCAGTGTGCAGTGCCTGGTCGTGCTGATCACCTTGCTGGATAGGCGCGTTGTGGTGAGCGGGCGTGGCAAGTATCTGATTGCCAGCGGGTTGAGCCTCTCGATCGCCGTGCTGACCCTGCGCTTTTTTAGCGTGATGTTTTACCCCGACGACATCTCCAGCCTGTTGCGCGAGACCCCCATTCAAGTGGTCACGTTTTTGGCGACCTTTATCACATTGCTCCTGATGTCCAATGGTTTTGTGTTGATGATCAAGGAGAGCACGGATGAGCAGAACCGTCAGCTGGCCATGAAGGATCGCCTCACAGGGATTTGGAACCGGGGACATATAGAGGAGACCGCCAAGCAGGAGATGGCCCGACTCGAACGCTACGGCCATCCGGTCTCCTTGATCATGATGGATATCGACTACTTCAAGCAGATTAATGACAAACTCGGTCACGGGGCTGGCGACATCGCCCTCAAAGAGTTTTGCGTCGTGGTGCAGAGCTGCATCCGTACCACAGATTTACTGGGGCGCTGGGGAGGTGAGGAGTTTCTGCTGCTGCTCCCCAACAGCGGTTTTGCCAATGCCGCGCCATTGGCGGAGCGGATCCGGAGTGCAATCGAGCAGTATCCGTTCTCAAACGGGTTACAGATCACCGCCAGCTTTGGCCTGGCTGTCTGTCAATCGACGGATAGTTGGGATACCTGGTTGGAGCGCACCGATCAGGCGCTCTACCGGGCAAAAGCCGCAGGCCGCAATCGGGTGGAAAACGAGAGCCTGCACCATGAGCCGGGTCAAACCTCGTCCCCCCTCCCCAATCTGGTGCACCTGGTGTGGCGCAGTACCTATGAATCGGGCATCACCTTGATCGATAACCAGCATCGCAGCTTGTTTGAGAAAACAAATACCCTGCTGCAGGCGCTGCTGGAGTCGCAACCCAAGCCTGAGATCGCCCGCCTCATCGCGCAGCTTGTGGCGGACATTGAGCAGCATTTCCACGATGAAGAGGCGCTTTTCCAACAGGAAGGCTACGTGGAAGGGAGCGCCCACGGCCTGATCCACGCCCAGCTGGTGGCGCGGTCGCATCGCTTGTTAGAGCGTTTCGAGCACGATCAGGTCAACGCGGGGGAGTTGCTGCATTTTCTGGCTTATGAAGTGGTCGCCCAGCATATCCTGCTTGAGGATCGCCAATATTTCACCTCGCTCAAGCGCCTGGCCATCGCCTGACCAAGTCACTCATCGCAACCCAAGCACAATGTTGGAAGGCCGACAGCAAGTCGCTGGGAGCCGTAAGCCGTAAGCCGTAAGCCGTAAGCCGTAAGCCATAAGCCATAAGCCATAAGCCATAAGCCATAAGCCACTTACACAACAGATGGACAAGAAAGGAAAAGCAGGAGAGAAATCTTGGAGAGGAGTAAAAACAAAAACGACGCAATGAAGCGTCGTATCTGTTTAATCTATAAGGCTTTTTTCTTCAATTTTAATGGTGCCCGAGGCCGGAATCGAACCGGCACGCCGCGAACGGCGAGGGATTTTAAATCCCTTGTGTCTACCGATTTCACCACTCGGGCACCGCAATCGGTATCAAGCTCGCGTCGCGGGCTTGTCAATATGGAGGCACGTTCCGGAGTCGAACCGGACTAAACGGATTTGCAATCCGCTGCATAACCGCTTTGCTAACGCGCCATGCAAAAGAGAGAAACTCTCTATTGTCTGAATTTGGAGCGGGAAACGAGACTCGAACTCGCGACCCCGACCTTGGCAAGGTCGTGCTCTACCAACTGAGCTATTCCCGCATCGGTCTGGCTGACTGCCTGACTACGAGAACGCATTCTAGCGATGTTCCTCGTCCAGTCAACCAAAAACATTTAATACTCTGATCGTTCGAGTGTTTTTTACTCTTGTCCCGCACTTTTAGCGATCATGGCCGTTTCTTGGCCCCAGTGGCAAAGAAACGGCGATTTTCCCCTTGGTGCCGGAGCACGCCCTAGAAGCGGGAGTGGTAGCTGAGATCGCCCCAGGCGGCCTTCATGTACTGGAACATGGACCAGAAGGTGAGCACGGTCGCCACATAGAGCAGCACATAGGCGAGCCACACCATCCAGATGTCGTACTGCCAGATGAGCCCCGTCAGCGACACCATCTGGATCATGGTCTTCCACTTGCCAATCCAGCTGACCGCCACCGAGGAGCGCTTGCCAAGCTCCGCCATCCACTCGCGCAGGGCGGAGATGATGATCTCCCGGCCAATCATGGTCATGGCGGGAATGGTCACCCAGACGGTGTTGTAGTGCTCGACGATGACCACCAGGGCCGCCGCCACCATGATCTTGTCCGCGACCGGGTCAAGGAAGGCGCCGAAGGCGGTGGACTGGTTCAGCTTGCGGGCAAGGTAGCCGTCAAACCAGTCGGTCGCAGCCGCCAGGATGAAGACGATGGCTGCCGCCATGTAGGACCACTGATAGGGAAGGTAGAACAGGATGACGAAGACGGGGATGAGCAGGATCCGGAAAAACGTCAGCAGGTTAGGAATATTTGTCATTATTTTCAGCCACTTCTTGTATGCCGCAACATGGTAGCCCCATGCCGATTGCCGATGCAACCGCACAGGTGCCCGCCTTGGTCCATTAATCCATCAATAACCTCAGGATGCGGGCCATTATGGCATTTGCGCCCCCCCTGCGTCACGGCCCTTGTGTGTCCGGGTTTCCCACAGGGGATGAATCCGGGGTGAATGCCATGGTTCTCTCTCGGCCGGTGCGCCAGACCCAGTCTGCCGTTAGAGCCTGCATGGGCAGAGTGCAGCCCTTCGCGGCCAAGGGCTAGAGGGAGCGCAGGGCGTCGTGAATGGACTGGGCCAGCTCCTGGCTGATGCCTGGCACCTTGGCGAGCTCGTCCACTCCGGCCTTTTTCACCTCCTGCAGGCCGCCCAGGTATTTGAGCAGCGCCTGCCGCCGTTTCGGTCCCACCCCGGGAATGTCTTCCAGGGTACTGGTGGTGCGGGCCTTGGCGCGCCGCGCCCGGTGGCCGGTGATGGCGAAACGGTGGGATTCGTCGCGAATGTGCTGGATGAGGTGCAGGGCGGGCATGTCCGCCGGCAGGTGTAGCTCCTCGTGGCTGTCCCCCAGGATCAGGGTCTCCAGCCCTGCCTTGCGGGTCACCCCCTTGGCGATACCCACCAGGAGCGGATACTTGCCGCCGAGAAACTCCAGCTGGCGCGCCAGGATCTCCTCGGCGCGGCGCAGCTGGCCGAGGCCACCGTCGATGAAGAGCACGTCCGGCACCTTGTCCGGCTCCTGCTGCTTGCCAAAGCGGCGCTCCAGCGCCTGCTCCATGGCGGCGTAGTCATCACCGCCTGTGATGCCGTCGATGTTGAAGCGGCGATATTCCGAGGAGAGCGGCCCCTCCCGGTTGAACACCACGCAGGAGGCCACAGTACGCTCCCCCATGGTGTGAGAGATGTCGAAACACTCCATGCGGGCGATGGGGGTCTCGAGCTCCAGCAGCTCCTCCAGCTGATCGTAGCGGGCGGTGATGGTGCTCTTGTGGGCGAGGCGCGAGCGCAGCGCTGTCAGGGCGTTGATGGAGGCGAGCTTGATGAAACGCGCCCGCTCGCTGCGCGTCCGGCTCACCACTCGCACCTTGTAGCCGGCGGTCTGGCTCAGGGTGTCGGCGATAACGTTCTCGTCCTCCAGCGCCACGTCCAGCAGCACTTCGCTCGGGATCTGCCGCCCCCCCTGCCCCGACAGGTAGAACTGCAGCAGGAAGGATTGCACCACCTCCTCCAGCGGGGTATCGGCCGGCACTTTCGGGAAGTAGCTGCGCGAGCCCAGCACCTTGCCCTGGCGAATGAAGAGCACGTGGATGCAGGCGGTCCCCTGCTCGAAGGCGACCCCGACCACGTCGAGCTCGTCCAGTACGTTGCCGCTCACCGACTGCTGCTCGGTGACCCGGCGCAGGGCCTGGATCTGATCCCGGTAGCGGGCCGCCTCCTCGAAGCGCAGATCGCCGCTGGCGGACTCCATCTTGCCCACCAGTTCCCCTATCACCTGCTGGTTCTTGCCTGCGAGGAACAGCTTGGCCAGCGCCACCTGCTGGGCGTATTCCGCCTCGCTCACCAGCCCCGCCACACAGGGGCCGGCGCAGCGCTTGAGCTGGTAAAGCAGACAGGGGCGGGTGCGGTTGGCATAGACCGCGTCCTCGCACTGGCGCACGGGAAAGATCTTCTGCATCAGGTGCAGGCTCTCTCGCACCGCGCCGCCGGAAGGATAAGGGCCGAAATACTCCCCCTTCACCTTGCGGGCGCCGCGGTGGACGCCGATACGCGGGTGCTGGTGGTCGGTGATGATGATCCAGGGGTAGGACTTGTCGTCCCGCAGCAGCACGTTGTAGCGGGGCTGGTACTGCTTGATGAGGTTGTGCTCGAGGATCAGCGCCTCGGTCTCGGTGTGGGTGACCGTCACCTGCACATCGGCGATCTGGCGCACCAGGGTGCGGGTCTTGATACTGTCGACGTTGGCCCGGAAGTAGGAGGCGAGCCGTTTCTTGAGATCCTTGGCCTTGCCCACGTAGATGACGGTGCCGCCGCTGTCGTACATGCGATAGACACCGCTCTGGTGGGTGACGGCGCCGAGGAATGCCTTGCTGTCAAACAGGGGCTCGGGAGAGGGGGTCATGGGCAACTCGACTCAACGGATGAATGCAAAAAGACGGGGAAGAGCATACTGCGCCCGCTGACTGAAAAGCAAAAGGGGCAAGAAAGCAAAAGGCGGCCCACGCCGCCTTCGATGGCCACACGCCGCCCCTTACAGGGTGTCGGCATCCAGCATGCCATAGCGAATGGCAAGATGGGTCAGCTCCACGTCGCCATTGATGCCCAGCTTGCTGAACAGGCGGTAGCGATAGCTGTTGACCGTCTTCGGGCTCAGGTTGAGTTGCTCGGAGATGTCGGTCACCTTCTGCCCCTTGGTGATCATCATCATGATCTGCAGCTCGCGCTCGGAGAGGGACTTGAAGGGGTTCTCGTCGGCGGAGGCAAACTGGCTCAGGGCCATCTGCTGGGCGATCTCCGGGGAGATGTAACGCTGACCGGAGTGAACCAGGCGAATCGCGTGGATCATCTCGTCCGGCGCGGCCCCCTTGGTGAGATACCCGGCGGCCCCCGCCTGCATCACCTTGGTGGGGAACGGATTTTCTGAATGAATGGTCAGCACTATGATGCGCACATCGGGGCGGATCCGCAGGATCTTGCGGGTCGCTTCCAGACCGCCGATGCCCGGCATGTTCATGTCCATCAGGATCACATCGGGGTGATGTTGCCGACAGAAGGCCACCGCGGTCTCCCCGCTCTGCGCCTCGCCCACCACCTTGATCCCGCGGACGTCTTCCAAAATGCGTCTTATCCCTGTACGCACCAACTCATGATCATCGACCAGGAATACATTAATCACCCAAACACCCCGTTTTTTATCTCGTTATATGCCAGTTAGGGTTAACACGGCGTCTTGCATCATAACCAAACTCGATGATTTGGCAAACCATGGCCGGGAAAAGTTTGAAATTGCTCGTAAAATCCTTTTTAAATCAAATTACTATACAAAGAATCAATTAAAAAACGGCGCCCTGGGGCGCCGTTTTGCATCAAAGCCGTTCCGCCAACCTCAACCAGCCAGCAGCGCACGCACCTTGTCGAGATCGGCCTGGGTATCCACCCCGACCGGTGGGGCCTCCAGCGCCTGGGCCACGTGGATCTTCTCCCCGTACCAGAGCACACGCAGCTGCTCCAGCGCCTCTACTTGCTCGAGCTGACTCGGCGCCCAGTCCACGTAACGCTGGATGAAACCGGCGCGATAGGCGTAGATGCCGATGTGGCGCTGGTAGTGGGGGCCTATCTGCTCGCGGCTCCTGGCGAACGCATCCCGATCCCAGGGGATGGAGGCACGGCTGAAGTAGAGGGCGTAGCCATCCTTGTCGGTCACCACCTTGACGGCGTTCGGGTTGAACGCCTCTTCGGCATCCACGATCGGCACCGACAGGGTCGCCATGGGCGCGCTGGCACTGGCCAGGTTGTCCGCCACCTGACGAATGATGGTCGGCGGGATGAGGGGCTCATCCCCCTGCACGTTGACCACTATGGTGTCGGCGGCAAAGCCGTAGTGACGGCTCACCTCGGCGAGGCGCTCGGTACCGGACTGGTGATCCGGTGAGGTCATGCACACCTCGAAGCCGGCCTGTGCGGCAAACGGGGCCAGCGCCTGCTGCACCCGCTCATCGTCGGTCGCGACGATCACCCGGTCCGCGCCGGATTGCAGGGCCTTCTCCACCACGTGCTGCACCATGGGCTTGCCGTGGATGTCCGCAAGCGGTTTGCCCGGCAGCCGGGTGGAGGCGTAGCGGGCCGGAATGACGACGACGAAACTCATGGCTTCAGCTCTTCCAGCGCCAGGTGGCGGGCCCGGTTCTCCAGCAGGACGGGGATCCCCTCCTCCATCGGGTAGGCCAGCCTGTCGAAGCGGCAGATCAGCTCCTGGGAACCCGCGTGAGCCTGATAGTGCAGCTTACCCTTGCAGACCGGGCAGGCGATGATGTCGAGCAGTTTAATATCCAGTGCCACAACCAAACTCCTTTAACGATGTCGGGCAGGCGATGATGCCTGGCCATTGATATGCTGTGCCGGGCCCGCAGCCGGGCCCGGTCCCGTCGGCTGGCGCCGCCCCCGGCCGTCCCGAGGTGCCGTCATGGCACAGGGAGCAGGCCAAAGGGGCCGCGGGCCTTTTATGATTGTCGGCCGCCGGCCCCCTTCAGGGTCCGCAGCAGGGCCTCCCCCAGGGCATCCGGCAGCTCGGCGCTCACCGGCAGGTACCACCAGTGCGCCGGCGCGAAGGCACGGCACTTGACCGCATCCTTCTCCGTCATCAGCAAGGGGCGCTCGCCGAAGCGGGCAAGCAGCTCGGCGGCGTTGAACGCCTGGTGATCCGCATAACCGACGCTCTGCGCCAGCTCATAGCCAAGGGCGGTCAGGGTCGCGAAGAAGCGGGGGGGATGGCCGATGCCCGCCAGGGCGTCCACCGGCCCCTGGAGGGGCGCGGTGAGCGGCGTATCGTCGCACACCCGGCGGGGCGTGCCCGGGGCCAGGTGCATGGCATATTCTTCCCTGCCCGGCTCGCCGCCGTTGCAGATGATGGCATCCACGCGCTTCAAGCGGCTGACCGGCTCGCGCAGCGGCCCCATGGGCAGCAGGCAGCCATTGCCGAACCGGCGCGCCCCGTCAACCACCACCAGCTCGATGTCCCGGGCCAGGGCGTAGTGCTGCAGGCCGTCGTCGGTGACGATGATGTCCACCTCGCCGCTTTGCTCCAGCTGGCGCACCGCATCGGCCCGTTTGGGGGCCACCGCCACCGGGCAGCCACAGCGACGGGCGATGAGCACGGGCTCGTCCCCCGCCTGCGCCGTGGTGCTGGTCTCATCGAGCCGATAGGGATAATGGGGCGCCTTGCCGCCATAACCGCGGCTCACCACGCCGGGCCTGAAACCCCGCGCCTGCAGCTGTTCCACCAGCCAGACCACCACAGGGGTCTTGCCGTTGCCCCCCACCGAGATGTTGCCCACGACGATGACCGGCAGACCGGCGCGATAGGCCTTGAACCAGCCCCGGCGATAGGCGAAGCGGCGCACGCCGCTGACAAGAGAGAACAACAGGGCGAAGGGGGCCAGCCACCAGCGCCAGCCGCTGTTCCCGTACCAGAGCCGTGCCAGCATCAGCCTTGGTTGCCTGCGGCGGCGCCGTTGCCGAACTGGATGGCGCGCAGCTGGGCATAGGTGCCCTGCAGGGCCATCAGGGTCTGGTGGTTGCCACGCTCGACGATGTGACCCTCGTCGATGACCAGGATCTCGTCCGCCTTCTCGATGGTGGAGAGGCGGTGGGCGATCACCAGCGAGGTGCGCGCCTTGCACAGCTCGTCGATGGCGGCCTGGATGTGGCGTTCGGACTCGGTGTCCAGGGCCGAAGTGGCCTCGTCCAGCAGCAGCACCGGGGAGTCCCGCAGCAGGGCGCGGGCGATGGCGATGCGCTGGCGCTGGCCGCCGGAGAGGGACGCGCCGTTCTCGCCGATGACGGTGTCATAGCCTTCCGGCATCTTGCGCACGAAGTCGTCCGCATGGGCGATGCGGGCAGCCTGCTGCACCTCTTCCCGGCTGTAGCGCTCCTCCGCCGCGTAGGCGATGTTGTTGGCCACGGAGTCGTTGAACAGGTGCACGTGCTGGGAGACCAGGGCGTACTGCTTGCGCAGCTCGCTCAACTTGTATTCGCGGATGTTGACGCCATCCAGCAGGATCTCCCCCTGTTCGATGTCGTAGAAGCGGGTCAGGAGGCTGGCGATGGTGCTCTTGCCGGAGCCGGAGCGCCCCACCAGGGCCACGGACTTGCCCGCCTCCACCTTGAAGCTGACGTTGTGCAGCGCTGGTGTCTCCTTGGTCGGGTAGGTGAAGGTGACGTTGCGAAACTCGATCTCGCCGCGGGCGCGCTCCAGGGTGCGGGTGCCGGTGTCCTGCTCCGGGGCAGAGTCCAGCAGGCCGAAGAGGCTCTGGCAGGCGGTGATGCCGCGCTGGAACTGGTTGTTCACGTCGGTCAGGCTTTTCAGCGGCTTGAGCAGCATCATCATGGAGGTGACCATGACGGTGAAGGTCCCCGCGGTCAGGGTCGCCTTGACGCTGTCGATGGTCGCCACATAGAGGAAGACCGCGAGGGCCACGGAGGCCACCATCTGGACAATGGGGCTACCGATGGCGTCGGCCGCGACCATCTTCATGGTCTGCTGGCGCATGCGGTTGCTCACCCGGTAGAAGCGCTTGTCCTCCACCTCCTGGCCACCGAACATCAGCACCTCTTTGTGCCCCTTGAGCATCTGCTCGGTGGAGGTGGTGATGTCACCGACCGCCTGCTGGATCTGGCGGCTTATCTTGCGAAAACGCCGGCTGATGAGGCTGATGAGGATCCCGACCAGGGGGCCCACCACCAGGAAGATCACCGACAGCTGCCAGGAGTGCCAGAACATCAGGCCGAGCAGGCCGATGACGGTGGCCCCTTCCCGCACCAGGGAGACCAGGGTCGAGCTCGCCGCAGACGACACTTGACCGGCGTCATAGGTCACCTTGGAGAGCAGGTTGCCGGTATTCTGGCGATCGAAGAAGCTCATGGGCATGGCCATCAGGTGGCTGAACACCTGCTGCTGCAGGCGCATCACCACGTGGTTGCCGACCCAGGCCATGCAGTAGTTGGAGAGGAAGGCGGCGCAGCCGCGCAGGGCCACGATGCCGAGCACGAAGAAGGGCATCCACTTGAGCACGCTGCTGTCGTTGCCGTTGAGCCCCTGATCGATAAGCGGCTTGATGGAATAGACGAAGGTGGTATCCACGGCCGCATAACCCAGCATGCCGATGATGCCGCCCACCAGACCCAGTTTGCGATCCCGGACATAACCGAGCAGGCGCTTGAAGACGGGCCAGCTCTCTTGTGAGGTTTCTTGTTGCATGAATAGCCGTTAATAAGGGAAATGACGGGCTATTCTAGCCAAACCTTGGGGCTTCACCAAGCGTCGCAGGCAGTCGGGTATCGAACCCGGGTCACAAATGACGGCTCCCCCATCCCGCGTCAGGCCCCTTGCGCACGAGTCAAGACCGGCCGCTCACTCCTCTTTCCATGGTATGGGTTTCCACCAGGTCCCACTTCGCCTGTACCAGGGTCCCTGCTCCCGCTCGGCCCGGATCCGCAGGCCGTCATCGCCGCCCTCGATCAGGATGGCGCCATCCTCACCGGTCACCCATTGCCGCGCGCCATCGTATCTCGCCACCACGTCGGGGCGGGGAAATCCCCACTGGTTCATGAAGCCGGCGCTGTGCACGACGAAGGTCGGCCGCACCGCCGCCACAAAGGCCGGGATCGAGGAGGTGCGGCTGCCGTGGTGGGGACTCACCAGCAGGGTGCTGACCAACCCCTCTCCCCCGCCCTCCCCGCTCTCCAGGGCCAGCAGGCGACGCTCCGTCTGCTGCTCGATGTCACCGCTGAGCAGGAGGCGATGCCGTCCGTCGCTGATCTGCACGACGCAGCTGTCGTTGTTGCGCCCCACCCCCGGTCGCTCGGGCCAGAGCACGCGCAGGTCGAGCCCCTGCCAGCGCCACTCCTGGCCACGGCGACAGGCCTGGGTACTCGGCGCGAACGGGAAGGAGGAGAGCTCGCGGCGCACCGGTATCCCCTGCAGCACGGCCTGTCGGTTGCCCGCGTGATCCCGGTCCCTGTGGCTGATGACGAGGGTATCGATCACCCTCACTCCGAGCCGGTTCAGCACGGGCTGGATGACCGCGTCCGCCATGTTGTAGCCACCGGGGTAGCGATCCCCGGTATCGAAGAGGATGCCGCGCTCTCCCCGGGTGATGAGCACGGAGAGCCCCTGCCCCACGTCCAGCACCCGCACCTGCCAGGGGGCGGGTGTGGGCCAGGCGGCCAGCACCATGGCCGCCGCCACGGGGAGCAGCAGGAAGCGCCCTCCCGGCAGCTGCCGGCCCGCCCACAGCAGGATCAGCAGGGTGCTGGCGGGCATCAGCCAGCCCGGTACCGGCCACCATAGCCGTACCTGACTCGCCAGCCGCGCCAGCCCCCAGAGCACCCATTCCAGGCCAAGATCGGACAGCCAGAGCAGGCCGTGGGCCAGGGTGGTTGAGAGGGGAGCCAGCAGGACGCCGATGAGGGCAAGGGGGATGATCCCGAGGCAGAACAGCGGCAATGCCAACAGGTTGAGCAAGAGCGCCAGGGGTGCCATCCCCTCGAACAGCAGCAGTTGCAGGGGCAACAACCCGAGCAGCAGCAAGAGTTGCAGGCGCACCAGGCCTGGACGCTCGTGCAGCAGGCTCGCCAGCAACAGCAGGGCCACCGCCAGGAAGGAGAGCCAGAAACCCGCCGAATAGAGGGCGAAGGGATCCCAGAGCGCGATCACCACGAAGGCCCACAGCCAGATGCGGTGGCTCGGCCAGTCCCGTTTCAGCCAGCGCAGCAGGCTCCATACCAGCACCATGATGAGGGCCCGTTCGGTCGCCACCGCAAACCCGGCCAGCCAGCTGTAGGTGGCCGCGAACAGCAGGGAGACCAAGATGGCCCCCCGCAACCCGAACAACCGGCCCAGCCACCAGCCGAGCACCGCCACCAGGGCGATATGCTGGCCGGAGATGGCGATGATGTGGGTCAGGCCGCTGCCGCGAAAGAGATCCCACTGGGCATCCGTGATGCCCTCCTGCTCCCCGAAGGTGAGTGCCGCCAGCAGGGGGGCCTGCACCAATCCCTGCCACGCCGTGTCGGCGGCGGTCAGCCAGCGCTCACGCCAGCCCGGCGGCGCTGCCGTCACCTCGATGATCCGGCGCAGATTGCCGGTGGCCGTGATCCCCTTGCCGAGCAGCAGCCGTCGCCCGTCCATCCCTGCTTCGTTCGCGAGGCCATGGGCAGGCTTGAGGCTGGTCACCAGGGTGACGCGACTGCCGGCGGGCAGGGGCGGCAGCGCCTGATAGGCGTTCACCCGCACCAGGGGGGCCGGCGCGAGGGGAAGGGCATCCAGAGTCTCGACCCTCAGCAGCAGGCGCGTAAAATGATCGCGATCTTTGTCGCCGGAGGGCTCCGCACTTTGCACTTGTGCGGTTATGATGTGACTCGTTTTTTTGCCAAGCTGGTCCAGCCAGGCCAGCCGGTAGTGCAGATTTCCCTGCATCCAGAGAATGCCAGACAGTAAAAACAGCAGCCGCCAGCAGCGGCAGGCGGCGAGGGGGAGCGCGAGCAGCAGCATCAGGCCCCCCCATTCCCATGAAGGCAGCCATGGCCAAAGCAGTGAGGAGCTTGCCCCAAGGGCAAACGACAACAGACGCAGATCCATGGAGCAAGTATCTAGCAAGGTTTAAAACATGCCCAAACGAATCATACAGCGCTGGATGCCCGATCAGCAGAGCCTGAAAGAGCACAAGCACTTGCGCCTGTTCGGCAATCTGCTGCTCGATGCCAACCTCTGGCATCTCAACCGGCGATCCGCCGCAGGGGCCTTCGCGGTCGGCCTCTTCATGGCCTGGATCCCCCTGCCCTGCCAGATGTTGCTGGCGGCCGGGGGGGCCATCCTGTTTCGGGTCAACCTGCCCCTCTCGGTGGCCCTGGTATGGCTCTCCAACCCCCTGACCATGCCGCCCCTGTTCTATGGCGCCTACCTGACCGGCTGCCAGCTGCTGGGTCGGCACGCCCAGCCCATCGACATCGAGTTTACCTGGGCCTGGCTGATGTCGGTGTTCGAGACGGTGGCACCGCCGCTCTTGCTGGGCTCCCTGGTGCTCGCCCTGCTGAGCTCTCTGATTGGCTATGCCCTGATCCGCACCTTCTGGCGCCTGAGCACGGTACGACAGTGGAAAAAACGCCGGGTGGCGCGGGCATGCTGAGCCGCTGGTTCGCCCGCTTCCGGCTGGATCCGGACACCCTGCGCCAGCAGAAGTGGTTTGCCCTGTTCGGTGAGCGCCTGCTGACCCCCGCCCTCTGGCAGAGAGGGACCCGGGCCCTGTGCGGTGCCGTGGCGGCCGGTCTGTTCGCCAGCTGGATCCCGATGCCCATGCACTCCCTGGTAGCCGTCGCCCTGGCGCTGGCATTCAGCCTCAATCTGCCGCTGGCCCTGCTGGCTGTCTGGTTCAACAACCCGCTGACGCTCCCCTTCATGTACCTCTACGCCTATCGCACCGGCTGCCTGTTGCTGCGCGAGACCCCGGAGCCCTTCCACCTCACCTGGTCCCTGCACTGGCTGGAGCACGAGGCGGCCACCCTGGTGCCCCCCTTCCTGCTCGGCAGCCTGCTGCTGGCCCTGCTCACTGCCGCCGCCGGCGCCCTGTTCACCCTGCTGATACTGCAACTCGGCAGGCTGATCCGCGCCCGCTGAGCAGGCTCCCCCGCGCCCCGGGGTGCGCGGCTTGCCATCATTTGGCTCTGCCACCACACTCCTTGTAACCCCGGCTTGCCGCCATCCGCCAAGACAAGGAGCCCACCATGGCCGAACCCCTGACCCTGGCCCACGCCAATGGCCGCCCCCTCACTCTGCTGCCCGCCATGGCCAACCGCCACGGCCTCATTACCGGCGCCACCGGCACCGGCAAAACGGTCACCCTGCAGGTGCTGGCAGAGGGCTTCTCCCGCCTCGGGGTCCCCGTCTTTCTGGCGGATGTGAAGGGGGATCTCAGCGGGCTGGGCGCCGCCGGCACCCCGTCCACCAAGCTGGACGCCAGACTGGCACAGCTCGGCATCCCGGCCCCGAGCTTTGCCGCCAACCCCACCCTGTTCTGGGATCTCTTCGCCCTGCAGGGGCACCCGGTGCGGGCCACCGTCTCCGACATGGGGCCCCTGCTGCTCTCCCGTCTGCTCGGCCTGAACGATACCCAGAGCGGGGTGTTGGAGCTGGTGTTCAAGGTGGCAGACGACGAGGGACTGTTGCTGCTGGATCTCAAGGATCTGCGCGCCATGGTGCAGTTCGCGGGGGACAACGCCAAATCGCTCACCACCCGCTACGGCAACGTATCGACCGCCTCCATCGGCGCCATCCTGCGCAACCTGCTCACTCTGGAGAGCGCCGGGGGCGATCACTTCTTCGGCGAGCCCATGCTGGACATTCAGGATCTGCTGCAGACCGACGAGGCCGGCCACGGCCATATCAATGTGCTGGCCGCGGGCAAGCTGACCCAGTCCAGCCGGCTCTATGCCTGCTTCCTGCTCTGGCTGCTCTCCGAGCTGTTCGAGCAATTGCCCGAGGTGGGGGATCCTGACAAGCCTATCCTGGTCTTCTTCTTCGACGAGGCGCACCTCCTGTTCAACGACGCCCCCAAGGCGCTGCTGGAGAAGATCGAGCTGGTGGTGCGACTCATTCGCTCCAAGGGGGTGGGTATCTACTTCGTGACCCAGAGCCCGGCGGACATCCCCGACAGCGTGCTGGGACAGCTCGGCAACCGGGTGCAGCACGCCCTGCGCGCCTTCACCCCGAGCGATCAGAAGGCGGTGCGCATCGCCGCCAACACCCTGCGGGCCAACCCGGCCTTCGATGCCGCCGGCGTCATCACCGAGCTCGGCGTCGGCGAGGCGCTCATCTCCCTGCTCGACGAGAAGGGGCGCCCCGGCGTGGTGGAGCGCGCCTTCATCGCTCCGCCGGCCAGCCGTATCGGACCGCTGACCGACGGTGAGCGGCAGGCCCTGATCCAGGGCTCCTTGCTGCACGGCCGCTACGAGACACCGGAGGATCGGGAGTCCGCCTTCGAGCGCCTCAACGGGGCACGGCCGGCCGTGGCCGCCGATGATCCCCCCCAATCCCGTGGCGAGCCCGAGGGCGGTCTGCTCGATGCCCTCAACGGTATCCTCTTTGGCCGCACCGGCCCGCGCGGCGGCCAGCACGACGGCGTGGTGCAGACCGCCGCCAAGAGCGTGGCCCGCACCCTGGGCAACGAGGTGGGGCGCCAGCTGGTTCGCGGGGTGCTCGGCTCCCTGCTGGGGGGGGGCAAGCGCCGCCGCTGACGGTGAACACCGCAGGAACGAAAAAGCCCGCCGGGTCTCCCCGGCGGGCTTTTTATTGAATGGATGGCGATGGCTCGCTTACAGCACCTTGGCGATGGCGTCGCACAGCGGGTCAATGTTGGCGCGGGTGATACCGGCCACGCTGATCCGGCCGGAGCCGACGATGTAGATGGCGAACTCGCTCTTGAGGCGCTCCACCTGATCCTTGCTGAGACCGGAGAAGGAGAACATGCCGTTCTGCTCGCGGATGAAACCAAAGTCCTGACTCACGCCACGGGCGGCCAGCTTTTCCACCAGCAGTTCGCGCATCTCGCGAATGCGCACCCGCATGGCGGCCACCTCTTCCACCCACTCCGCATAGAGGGCAGGATCGCTCACCACGGCGGTGACGACGGCGGCGCCGTGGGACGGCGGGTTGGAGTAGTTGGCGCGAATGACGGTCTTGACCTGGGTGAAGGCCACGTCGGCCACCGCCTTGGTCGCACAGACCAGGGTGAAGGCCCCGACCCGCTCATTGTAGAGACCGAAGTTCTTGGAGAAGGAGCTCGCCACCAGCAGCTCGTCGTGGCACTCGGCGAAGATGCGCAGGCCTTCGGCATCTTCCTCGATACCGCGGGCAAAGCCCTGATAGGCGAAGTCGAACAGCGGCAGCCAGCCGGCGGCGGCACTCTGCTTGGCCAGGGCGCGCCACTGATCAGCGGTCGGGTCGATACCGGTCGGGTTGTGGCAGCAGCCGTGCAGCAGTACCAGATCGCCGGCCTGTGCCTCGGAGAGAGACGCCTGCATGGCGGCAAAGTCGAGCCCCTTGGTCGCCGCATCGTAGTACTTGTACCACTTGACGGTCAGACCCGCGGACTGGAACACGCTGACGTGGTTGGCCCAGGTGGGGTCGGAGATCCAGACGGTCTTGGCGAGATTGTTGCGCACCACGAACTCGGCGGCGATACGCAGGGCACCAGTACCGCCCGGGGCTTGCGCTGTCTTGGCGCGGCCGCTGTTGACGAGGGCGGAGTCCTGCCCGAACAGCAGCTGCTGCACGATGCGGCCGTACTCGATATTGCCTTCAATACCGAGGTAATTCTTGGTCTTCTCGTCGGTCAAGAGCTTCTGTTCGGCTTTCTTGACGCAGTGAAGGATAGGAGTGGCACCGGTCTCATCCTTGTAGATCCCGACCCCCAGATTGATCTTGTGGCTGCGAGTGTCGGCACGGAAGGCTTCGGTCAGGCCCAGGATCGGATCCGCTGGGGCGGCAACAACCTTTTCAAACATGGTATTCCCTGTATTCCGTTGAGTTCGTTGGCTGGCAAAGTAGGTTGGCAAACAAAAGCGCCCATCCAGGGAGCGCTCCGTCAACTCTTTATACCACTGCCTTCCATAGGGGAAAACCGCTTTCTCGAGGCAGCAGGGGAGCCTCTCACCCGACCGCGTGCCAATCGGGCGCCAGGGCACAGACTTCCGCCGAGAGACCGTGGCCCGACTCCACCAGATCGCTGCACTGTGCCAGCAATGAGCGAGGGATCCGGCTCGGCTCCCAGGGACGCGAGTCGTGCAGGGGGACCCCGTAGGCCGTCTTGATGGGCACGAGATCCCGTGGCAGCCACCAGCTCGCCGGGCGCCCCAGGCGCTGGGCCAGGGTCAGCACCCTGTCGACCCCGGCAGGATCCAGGGCGGTGAGGTGGCTCCAGAGCGTCTGGGGGGGCAAGGCAGCGATCAGGGGTTGCAAGGTGCCGGGATCCTGGGCCGGATACCAGACCAGCAGGGCATCGGCGGGCAGGTGTACGTCGGCAAAGGCACCGACGACGTCGGTCGTGATCACCCGCTGGATCTCCCCCTCCCCCCAGAGGACCTTGCCAAGGCCCGCCAGGGTGCGGGCGGGCAGCGCCACCTCCCCCAGGGTCTGGAGCCAGGACGTGGCATCGAGCAGGGTGCCCCCGCTGAAGAAGAGGCTGAACGGGCGGGCGGCGCGCAGGCGCAGGGGCAGATCGCTGCACGGCCGGATCCCCTTGTCCTCGAAATCGATCTGCTCGATGGGGCTGAAACCCGTCTCCCCCTTGCGATAGAGGGCCGCCAGCACCCGTTCGTTGACCCTCTCCCCCAGCTGCCAGCCCTGGGTATGAAGCCACTCCTCCGGCTCCGGGGGCGCGCAGGCCATCTCCGCCAGCATCAGCTCGCGGGTCAGGTAGCGCCGCCCGGCCGGGGTCAGCTCGTAGCGGTGGTTGCCCAGGGTCAGCAGCAGCTGGTTGTCCTTCAACATGCCGATAAGGGGCTGCCACTGGCGACCGCGAACAATCTGGGGAGCCCCGCTCAACAACTGCTGCGCCAGCGCGCGCCACTCGGGGTGAGTGAAATCGATCAAAAGGTATCCTTCCCTGTTGGCCAGCCCTGTTTCAACGAATTGAATAATCTAGCGATTTACGAGAAGAGAGCCAAGGGGACAAGGAAGACAACGTGACCTGGCGCAGGGCCGGAGGGCAAGCCGAACGGCTCGGGCACATCAAGGAAGCAGACAAAACAAAACGGCCAAGCAAGCTTGGCCGTTTACTCACTAAATCCGTGCTAGGACAGGATTAGAAGTTGTATTGCAGAGCAACAGTGAACTCGTCGTCCAGGTCGTCGATACCCTGGATCTTGTACTCGGTGTACGCCTTCAGCTTGGAAGTGAAGTTGTACTGTACGCCCAGCAGGGTTTCGTCAATCATGTCTTCGTAGGAAGCACCAGTTTCCTTGCCTTCCTTGAAGTTGTAGCCAGCCAGGAAGGTCCAGGCGTCTACGTTGTAGGAAGCAGCCAGCTCGTAGCCGTGGCCTTCACCCTTGTAACCGGTTGTATCGTTCTTCAACTTGCCTTCGGTGTATACACCAGCAAAGTAGAAGCCGTTGATGGCGTAGTGTGCACCAACAGCCCACTCATTCTTCTCACCCTCGTCGGTGCTGGTGGTCGCTTCCAGGTCGGAGTAAGCGTAACCAGCGTTGAAGCCCAGACCGAAGTCGAAGTCGTAACCGGCAGCGACAGCATAACCGTAGTTACGCTTGATGCCCGGGAATTCGGTAGTGAAGGAGTTGCCACCTACGTCGCTAACAGCGACAGCTTCGTCATCGTTGGTCTGGTAGGACACTTTGCCCTTGAAGCCGCCGAAGCTGTTGGAGTAGATGATCTGACCTTCTTGACGACCGTCGTAGAAGTTACCAGCATCGCCCCACTCGTTGAAGATATCGGTCGGCTCCAGCACGTCGTAGAACGCGGTGTCGGTCTGGCCGAAGATGATCTTGCCGTACTGGGTGCCGTCGAAGCCAACCCAGATGTGACGGGAGTTGAACTTGTTGTCGGAGTTTTCAGCAGAAACTTGCCACTCGGTCTTGGCAATACCGGACCAGGTGTCGTTCAGAGCAACTTTGCCGGACCAGCCCAGACGGGAGGTACCAACCAGCTCACCATCTACGTTTTCGTAGCGATCTGCAGTAGCAGCCACCGGATCAACGGTGCCAGTCTTAGAGTTGAACTCAAAACCAGCAGGAGTGCCTTCAACAAATTTGTTATGGTCAGCGTAGTAGTTAGCCTGAACACGGCCGTAGATATCGAAGGTGACACCGTCTTTGTCGTAAACGACAGCAGCGTTGGCTGCGGATGCGAACAGAGCCGGGATAGCAATAGCCAGAATTGTCTTTTTCATAGTTTCCAATGCCTACTGTAATTAAACACTAAGTCCTTGTTATTCCCTGTGTTAGCGATGTTCTTTGCATCACTATGGCGCCGAGACTATCACCGGGTTTTCCAATCCGCAATGAAAAAACTTGGAACTTTTTATGAAAACCATAGTCATAGGGGGATTTTTGTGAGCTGAATCCCACAACGTTTGCCCCACCAGGGTAAACGTTTACAGCGATAGTTGCTGCCCAAAACACCTTTCCTGGTGGTTTATTGCACGCCCCATCCGCCCCATGACATATGTGCAGAGGCACGTCGGCGCTCACTGCCTTCCCTTGCCTCGACCCCGGTCACCTCTTGCGGGTATCCTGTGTTCATTCATCTCCACACGACCGCACCTTATTTATGCTATCGACTCGCCTCAAAGCCACCATCCGCAATACCTATCGCCAGATTGCCGATGGTTTACCCGGTTTTGTGCCGCGCAAGGAGCAGAACTTTCTGGTGGCCGAAATCGCCAAGACCCTGACGGGGGAATATGACAGGAGTCGCCGCATCCTGGTGGCAGAGGCCGGCACCGGCATCGGCAAATCCCTCTCCTATGCCCAGGGCGCCATCCCGGTGGCACGGCTCACCCAGAAGAAGCTGGTGATCTCCACCGCCACCGTCGCCCTGCAGGAGCAGTTGATCCACAAGGACCTGCCTTTCTACCACCGCCACAGCGAGCTGCCGTTTCGCTTCATGCTGGTCAAGGGGCGCCAGCGTTACTGCTGCGAACACCTGCTGGAGCAGGCGGCGAGCGGCATCGACATGGCCAACTTCGAGCTCGACTTCGGGAGTTTGAGCAAGCACAAGCCGTCAGACTCCGACAAGGCGTGCTATGAGGCGTTGTGGCAGGCCTACACGGGGGGCAAGTGGGACGGTGATCGGGACAACTGGCCCAAACCCATCCCCGACGCCTGCTGGGATCGCATCGCCGCCGATCGCCACACCTGCAACAAGGCGCTCAGCCACCACCAGCACTGCCCCTTCCACCGTGCCCGCAACGACATGGACGCCGCCGACGTGCTGGTGGTCAACCATGCCCTGCTGCTCTCCGACCTCACCATGGGGGGCGGCATCATCCTGCCTCCCCCCGACGAGTGCATCTATGTGCTGGATGAGGCTCACCACCTGCCGACCATCGCCCGGGATCACGGCGCAGCGAGCGCCAGCATCAAGGGCTCCCGCCGCTGGCTGGAGAAGCTGGTGCAAAGTGCCGGCAAGCTGGCGCGGGCCCTCAACAAGGAGAGCCTGCTCGATCCCCAGCTGAAACTGCAGGATGCCCTGGCCTCTTTGCAGCCGGACCTGAAGGCGCTGGAGCAGTGGCTCGGCAGCCACGAGCAGCTGTTTGGCGCCGAGCAGCACCACAGGTTTGCCGACGGTGTCCTGCCCGACCCCCTACCCATGCTGGCAGAGAACCTGAAAGAGGCGAGCAAGAAGGCGCTGCGGGCACTGGACAGGATGCAGGGGGCCATCGGCGAGGCGCTCAAAGATGGCGAGATCCGCCGCAAGGAGGCCGAGCCCCTGCTGGCGGAGAGCGGCTTTCACCTGCAGCGTCTGGAAAACTTCTGCGCCCTGTGGGAGATGCTGAGCCGCCACGTGCCCGCCGGCAAGACACCGCTCGCCCGCTGGATGGCCAGGAGCGAGGACGGGGACATCTGGCTGCACGCCTCCCCCATCGAGGTGGGCTATCTGCTGGAAGAGTGGCTCTGGTCCCGCTGCCTCGGGGCCGTGCTGGTTTCTGCCACCCTCACCGCCCTCTCCTCCTTCAGCTATTTCCGCCACCAGGTGGGGCTAAAGGAGCACGATGGCACCCGTTATCTGCGCCTGCGATCCCCCTTCGACTACCACAAGGCCGAACTCTATCTGCCCAGGATGACTCATGAACCGAGCGCCCCCGCCTTTACCCAGGAACTGATCGACACCCTGCCCCGCCTGCTGGCAGGCAAGGAGGCGAGCCTGGTGCTCTTCTCCTCCTACCGGCAGATGAACGAGGTGGCGGCGGGGCTCAGGGCCAAGGGGATGTCGCTGCTGGTGCAGGGGGAAGCGTCCCGCAGCGCCCTGCTCACCCTGCACAAACAGAAGTGCGACGGCGGCCAGGCCAGCATCCTCTTTGGCACCGGCAGTTTCTCCGAGGGGCTGGATCTGCCGGGGCACTACCTCACCAACCTGGTGATCACCAAGTTGCCCTTTGCGGTGCCGAACTCGCCGGTGGAAGAGGCCACTGCCGAGTGGATAGAGCAGCGCGGCGGCAACCCCTTCCTGCAACTGACGGTGCCGGAGGCGTCGCGCAAGCTTATCCAGGCCTGTGGCCGCCTCATCCGCAAAGAGGCGGATCGGGGGCGCGTGACCATTCTCGACCGACGTCTGTTGACCAAACGCTACGGCAAGGGGCTGCTGGACGCCCTGCCTCCTTTCACCCGGCGAATCGAGTAGGATCGGCTCTCCCGTCGGCAGGGCCGCGCCATAAACGGCTATTGCCGCTCCAGGGCAAACCTGCAAAAATGAGCCCCTATTTTTCAGTGGGCAATCGCCTGACTGTTCAAGGAGATGAAATGAAACTGACTGTTCTGGTGCCGGCCCTGGCTGGTCTGTTGTGGGCAGGTAGCGCCCTGGCTAATAGCCAACTGGAAATAACCACCCCCTATGTAGTGCAACTCATCGACGGGGAGTCCATCAACCCCAAGCTGCTCGACAACACAAGTAAATTCCCCATCAGCGCCGGCAAGCACCAGCTGGTGGTGGCCTTCGAGGGCAACTACTCCAACCGTAGCGAGATCAAGCTGGTGACCGCCGAGCCCCTGGTGATCAACTTCACCGCCGCCGACAACCAGACCCTGGTGCTGGACTACAAGAAGCCCCGCAACGAAGCGGAAGCCAAGGCCTTCCTGAAAGAGCAGAAAGTGGTCCTCAAGGACAAGGTCAGCGGCCAGGCCGTCGAGAGCGAGCAGTTCGTCATGCCGACCGTGGGTGGTTTCCAGCTGACCCGCGACTATCAGCAGGAGCTGATCAATATGGGCAAGGCCTTCAACCAGCCCAAGGCTGTCGCCATCTCCAGCGCCGCCGTGATGGCCGCCGCCAGCGCACCGGCCGAAGTGGCCCCGAGCAAGGCCCAGAGCAACCCCGAAGCCCTGACCCAGATGCAGAACTGGTACAACAAGGCCGATGCGGAGACCCGCAAAGCCTTCCAGATCTGGGTCATCCAGCAGCAATAAGGGCGCATCGCACGCCTGTATAGAGGGGAGCCTGGCTCCCCTTTTTCATACCCGCCTGGATAGACTCCCCATGTCACTTCGCATCTTCTATCACCCCCACTACTCCGCCCTGGTGCTGCCCGAGCGCCACCGCTTCCCCCTGGCCAAGTACCAGGCGCTGCATCGGCAGCTGTCGACAGAGGGGTATCCGCTTCTCGAGGCACCCGCCGCGAACCGCGAGCAGATAGTGCGGGTCCATGAGGCCGGCTTTGTGGACGCCGCCCTGGGGGGCCAGCTTGACGAAGGGGCCATCCGCCGGCTCGGTTTCCCCTGGTCCCCCATGCTGATTGAACGTACCCTGCGTTCGGTGGGGGCCACCCTGGCGGCCAGCCGTCACGCCCTGACGCACGGCTGCGGCCTGCAGATCTCCGGTGGTTATCACCACGCCCACCGGGACTTTGGCAGCGGTTTCTGCCTGTTCAACGATCTGGTGATTGCGGCAAGGGCCTGCCTGGACGAGGGACGCTGCGAGCAGGTGCTGATCGTGGATCTCGATGTCCATCATGGGGATGGCAGCGCCGCCCTGTGTGCAGGCAGCCGCGACATCATCACCCTCTCCCTGCACGGGGAGCACAACTTTCCCCGCCACAAGCCCGCCTCCCACCTGGACTTCCCGCTGCCCACCGGCATGGAGGACGATGCCTACCTCACTACCCTGGAGCAGGCACTGAGCCTGGCGCTTCGCCTCTATCAACCCGACCTCATCCTCTATCAGGCCGGGGTGGACGTGCACCGGGACGACGAGCTCGGCTATCTCTCTTTGAGCGATCAGGGGGTGCGCCGGCGCGATGCCATGGTCTTTGACTGTGCCCGGCGCCACGGCCTGCCCATCGCCGCCGTGCCCGGTGGCGGTTACCGGCGCGACTGGCAGCGGTTGATCCCCTTGCACATGTCCCTGTTCGAGGAGGCCAGACGTCGCTACGGCTAGCACATGGCGATGCCACCCCCTCCCGGCCACAAAAAAGGCGGCACCTGGGCCACCTCTTCTTTATATAAAGCACAACAACGCCAGCCCTCCTCTTCTCCCCCAGCCGAGCTCCCCGGAAAGGCCCGTCAGAGATCGCCCCCATGAAGGCGTCATGGGGACCTGGCAGTCCTCAGGCATGGGCCACCGGCGTCGGGTGTTCTCCCATTTTGCGCAGCAGCATCAGCAGATAGATAAACGACACGCAGGCGATCACGATGAACAGCAGGTTGTCCGAGTAGCGCTGCATCAGGAGCGCAGTCAGGGTCGGGCCGAGCAGACTGCCGATGGTGTAGCTCAGCAGCAGCGCCTGGTTCATGGCCACCAGCTGATGGTGCGCCACCTTTTCGCAGGCCCAGGCCATGGCCACGGGGTAGAGCGTAAAACACGCGGCCCCCAGCATGAACAGCGCCGGTCCCATGACGGCACCGCCGAGCATCGCCATGCACCCCAGGATCACGGCAAACACCTGCACCCGCAGCACAGGCAAACGCCCGAAGCGCTCCGCCAGACGGCCGATGGGCCACTGCCCCAGAATGCCGGCGCTGACCATCACCGCCATCCAGAAGCCGATGCCGGCGTCACTCACCCCCTGACGGTTCAGATAAAGAGGCATCAGGCCATAGAGAGATCCCAGCACCATGCCGGAGATGATGCAGCCGTTGACCCCCAGCCGGGCCTGGCGAAGGCGCAGCATGGGCCACACCAGGGCACTCGTCTCCTGTTCGCTGCGCGCGTTGACGATACGGGCAAACAGCAGCGGCAAGACGGCCGCCAGTACCAGGGCGCTCACCCAGGGGAGGACATCCATCAGCCCCGTCGATACCTTGCTGACCAGCAGCTGCCCGAGCACTGTGCCCAGGTAATAGACCATCATGTAGGCCGCCAGCAGACGGCCCCGGTTGCGCGCATTGCCGCTGCACATGAGGGCGCTCTCCACCACCACCCAGATGATGGCGCAGCCCACACCGGCGATGAAGCGCCATGTCAGCCAGCTCCAGAACCCCTGGGTGACCCCCAGGCCGACGCAGCCTGCGGCAAAGATGGCAGACGCCAGGTAGTAGCTGCGGTTGAACCCGAGGCGCTTGATCAGCGACCCCGCCAGCAGGGTCCCCAGCAGGTTACCGGTAAAATAGGAGGAGCCGACCATGCCCACCTGCCAGGTCGGCAGATTGTCGTGGGCGAGCCAGAGCGGCACCAGGGTGTTCAATACCGCGATGGCCAGGGTCAGCAACAGCAGGCCACAGAGCAGAAGCAGCACCGGGCGGGAATATGTGGTCATGGATAAAACCGTGGGGAGAGGCAAAATGCGAGCGCATCATGCCACCGCCAATGCCATTGTCAATCGGCGCTGAGTAGGGATCGCAAGGTGTGGCGGCACGCCGCTCTTGCCGAGCACCGCGGCACCGCTAAACGCCAATCCTATCCTCTTGATTAACCAGCGCTTTGGCCATGATGATCATCATGGGCCGGTTGAGCATCGACCTTGTGGCCTCTCCACACCCCTGAACGCCCAAACAAGAAGAGGCGACCCTTGGGCCGCCTCTTCTTGATATCGAGCACTGCTTATATCGCGCACTATGCCGGTCAGCGCTGGCGCTTCTTGGCGTACTTGCGACGAGCCCGGGCCTGGCGCTCCTCTTCCCGCTCGGCCTTCTCCTTGGCCTTCTGCTCGGCCTCAGCCTCGGCCTCCACGATCTCGACCCTCACCATCTCCGGGGTCTCCAGGGAGATGCGGCCCAGCATGCCGGAGCGGAACTCGTTGACCAGGATCTCGGACGCCTTGTGCAGATCCGCCAGGCCCCCCTTGCGCATGAAACCGCGCTGGCGGGCGATGAGATCCAGCAGCTCGATCTCGGTTTCGGGCAGCTCGCTCAACTGGTAGCGTGCCTTGATGCGCTCCGGATAGGCCTTGATGAAGTAGTCGGCGGCAAACATGGCGATGTCGGCGTAGTCGAAGACGGTATCCTTGATGGCCGCGGTGATCGCCAGGCGGTAGCCACAGGAGGGCGGGTTGAGCTTGGGCCAGAGGAAGCCCGGGGTGTCCGTCAGGATGACGTGGTTGTCCAGCTTGATCCGCTGCTGGGACTTGGTCACCCCCGCCTCGTTGCCGGTCTTGGCGATGATGCGACCCGCCAGGGTGTTGATCAGGGTGGACTTGCCCACGTTGGGGATGCCCATGATCATGGCGCGCACCCCGCGCAGCTCGAAGTTGCGCTCCGGCAGCATCTCGTGGCACAGGGTCAGCAACTGCTTGATCTTCTCCGGCTCCTGCTGGGTCAGGGGCAACGCCTTGATCCCCTTCTCCTGCTCCATGTGGGCCACCCAGAGCGCGGTGATCTCGGGGTCGGCGAGGTCTGCCTTGTTCAGCACCTTGATCACCGGCGTCTCGCCGCGCAGCTCCGGCACCAGGGGGTTCTCGCTGGAGAAGGGAATGCGGGCGTCGAGCATCTCGATGATGACATCGACCTGGGGCATGACCTCTGCAATCTCTTTGCGGGCCTTGTGCATGTGGCCGGGGAACCAGTTGATGGACATATCCGTTACTCTCTCATTGGAATGCGGGCCCCTCTCGGGGCTGCGGGCGCTCGGGGCTGCGGGCGCGTGGTGATGCGCCAAACTGCTGGCACTCATCGCAAGGGGGCGCATTTTACCTGCTGCGGCCCCGATTTGACAGGCCATTCTGGCCGGGTGTTGTCACCCCGGTGGCGGATGCCCGTGGCGCCCCCGGGCCGGGAGCGTCGGCACACGACCAGCATAACTCATTGATATAAGATAACATTTACAAGGCACCTTCACCGTATTGTCATCTCTCTTCACTAAAAGTGTCATCTGCCCCCTCTAGGCTGCGCTCAGGTTTCACAAGGAGCGAACCCCAATGAGAAAGATGGCAGGACTTGCAGTGATGATAGGCGCCGCCCTGGCCGCCGGCTGCAACTCCAACAACGACAGCACCACCCCAGAGCCCAGCGCCAGAAACGTGATCTTCTTCCTCGGGGACGGCATGGGCCTCAACACCCTGACCGCCTCCCGCATCTACGGCGTCGGCGAAGAGGGCAGCCTCACCATCGACACCCTGCCCGAGACAGCCTTCATCAAGACCTTCTCCCACGACGCCCAGGTGACCGACTCGGCCCCCTCCATGTCCGCCTACATGACCGGGGTCAAGAGCAACAACGGCGTCATCAGCATGGACAGCGACGCCACCCAGGAGAGCGACTGCAGCCAGAGTGCAGGCAAGCCGGTCACCACCCTGCTGGAGCTGGCCAAGGCCGATGGCCGCGGCACCGGCGTCGTCACCACCACCCGGGTGACCCACGCCACCCCGGCCGCCACCTATGCCCACATCTGCAACCGGGATCTGGAGGCCGACATCGCCGCCCAGCTGGTGCCGGGCGGTGCCGGTTACAACAGCGCCCTGAAAGAGGGGCTGGACGTGGTGCTGGGAGGCGGCAGCGGCTTCTTCAAGCCCCTGGCCGACAAGGGCAAGCGGGAAGACGGTCGCAACCTCATCTCCGAGATGCAGGCGCAAGGCTACCAGTTTGCCAGCACCCTGGATGAGCTGAACCAGGCCGAGGCCGGCAAGCCGCTGCTGGGCCTGTTCGGCTCAAGCCACATGAAATACGACCTGGACAGGCCCGCCAGCGAGCCATCTCTGGCCCAGATGACCCTGGCCGCCATCAAGCAGCTCAAGGATAAAGAGAAGGGCTACTTCCTGATGGTGGAAGGGGGGCGCATCGACCATGCCCTGCACGACACCAACGCCAAGCGCGCCCTGCAGGACACCCTCGCCTTCGACGACGCCATCCAGGCCGCCATCGACGAGGTGAAGAAAACAGACCCCGAGCTGAAAAACACCCTGATCGTGGTCACCGCCGACCATGACCACACCCTGGTGCTGAACGGCTACGCCAAGCGCACCGGCAAGACCACCGCCGGCAATCCGGGCGTGCTCGGGCTGGTGAAGAACTACGAGACAGGTGAGCCGAGCAAGGATGCCGACGGCATGCCCTACACCATCATCGGCTTTGGCAATGGCTACAACCGGGTGGACGGCCCGCGCAGCAGCGTGACGCCCCTGGACGACGCCACCGTCTCCGCCGACGACTATCACCAGGAGGTCGTGGTCAAGGTGGGCGAGATAGGCAACGAGACCCACGGTGGTACCGATGTCTTCCTCGGCGCCATCGGCCAGGGAGCGGAGAGCTTCCACGGCTCACTCGACAACACCGCCGTCTTCGGCAAGGTCAAGGCTGCGGCCAAGCTGTAAGGGAATACAGGATGAACATCACCATGAACAAGACGCTGGTCTGCACCGCCCTGCTCGGCACCCTTTACGGGACGCTGGGGGGCCTCTCCCAGGCGCACGCCGCCGACGCCAAAAACGTGATCCTCTTCATTGGCGACGGCATGGGCCCCACCGTGCTCACCGCCACCCGCCTCTACAAGGTGGGGGAAGAGGGGGATCTCGAGATGATGAAGCTGGCGCGCAGCGCCCGCATCAAGACCTTCTCCCACGATGCCCAGACCACGGACTCCGCCCCCTCCATGGCGGCCTACACTACGGGCGTCAAGATGAACAACGAGGTGATCGCCATGAGCAGCGACACCAGGGCCGTGGCACCGGCCAAGGATGCCAACGGCAACAAGGGCATCAACCACTGCACCAGCGACAACGGCACTCCGGTGCCGACCATCCTCGAGCTGGCCAAGGCGGCGGGCAAGTCAGTGGGGGCCGTCACCACCACCGAGCTGACCCACGCCACCCCGGCGGCCACCTATTCCCACATCTGCCACCGGGATG
Source organism: Aeromonas sp. FDAARGOS 1415 (assembly GCF_019048365.1). Taxonomy (NCBI): domain Bacteria; kingdom Pseudomonadati; phylum Pseudomonadota; class Gammaproteobacteria; order Aeromonadales; family Aeromonadaceae; genus Aeromonas; species Aeromonas sp. FDAARGOS 1415. The sequence continues at coordinate 4,118,650 of NZ_CP077363.1, forward strand.
CAGCCTACGCCATCGCCGAGCAGGCGGTGCCGGGCGGCGCCGGTTTCAACGCCGCGCTGGGGGACGGGGTGGATGTGCTGATGGGGGGCGGTGCCAATCACTGGACGCCCTACAGCGCCAGCAACAAGGGCGGCCGGGCCGACGGCCGGGATCTGACCGCCGAGCTGAGCGTCCAGGGGTACAGCTATGTCACCACCAGGAGCGATCTCGCCAAGGTCGAGAGCGGCAAGGTGCTGGGCCTGTTCAGCGCCAAGTCCCACCTCGACTACGAGCTGGACCGCGTTGCCAAGGGGGCGGCCAGCACCCAGCCGTCCCTCTCCGAGATGACCGCCAAGGCGATCGATCTGCTCAGCCAGAACAGTCAGGGCTACTTCCTGATGGTGGAAGGAGGTCGCATCGACCACGCCCTGCACGCCACCAATGCCAAGCGATCGCTCACCGATGCGGTGGCACTGGACGAGGCGGTCAAGACGGCGCTGGGCAAGGTCGACCTGAAGGATACCCTGATCGTGGTCACCGCCGACCACGACCACACCATGACCATCAACGGCTACGCCGCCAAGGGCAACCCTGTGCTGGATCTGGTCAAGAACGGTGACGGCTCCACCCAGAACGACGTCGATGGCAAGCCCTTCACCACCCTGGTGTTCGGCAACGGTCCGAACCGCCAGGATCAGCGCCCCACCCTCACCAGCGAGCAGGTGATGGGGGATGACTACCTGCAGGAGACCGGGGTCAAGCTGGGTTCCGAGACCCATGGCGGCGGCGACGTCATGCTGTTTGCGGACGGTGCCGGCAGCGGACGCTTCAAGGGGACGCTGGACAACACCAAGGTGTTCGGCAAGCTCAGGGAGGCGCTCGGCCTGTGAGCGAGGGAGGCCCGGCCTGCGCCGGGCCTCTTCGCCATCGAGCGATGAACCATGAGACGAACCTTACTTCCGCTGTGGCTCCTGGGCTGCACCCTCTCCTTCCCCCTCCTGGCCGATGAAGTCCCCGATCTGGCCGCCCGCATCCTCTACGAGGACAGGGTCACCGGCAGCGACGGCATCGCCCGGGAGAACCAGTGGCAGGAGAAGTGGCTGCGGGTCGGCAACCAGGTATGGAGCCAGCGGCTCATTCCCCTCCCCCTGGCCCGGGCCTATCACGCCACCCATGACGCCCGCCCCGGCCACAAGCACTTCACTCACCAGATGGCCGCACGCTGGGTCACCCAGGACGAGCAGGGCGCACTGCAACTGCGCTACGCCGACGCCTGGCACAGCCAGCTGGTGGAGGTACCGCCGGAGGAGTATGGCCAGGTGGCCTTCAAGCCCGACTGGGTTCGCCTGCGCCACCTGGTGGACCCGGCCCTGCTGCAAGGCATGACCCCCCTGGAGGAGGACGCTCCACCCCAGGCGCGCTGGTTCGAACGCCGGGAAGGCAAGCAGCGTACCCGCATCCTCTGGTCACATCAGTGGCAGATCCCCCTGGTGGTGGAGTCTGCCAGTCTCGACGGCTATCGCAGCTACCGGATGGAGGTGACCCTCAAATCCCTGCCCAAGACCCTGCCCTGGCAACAGCTGGACGGGTACCAGGCGATGGATCTGCGCGACTTCTTCGACTGAGCCCCTGCCCCGGACGGGCAGGCTGACATAGCGTAACGGGATGTTACACTCTTGAGTACTCATCCCGGATCCTGTCTCCCATGCGCCTCGTCACCCTGCTCCTGCTGCTCTGCCCCACGCTCTTCACCTCCCTCCCGGCCCGGGCCGTGGTGGTCGTGGCCGCAGACATCCCCCCCTATGTCATTCGCTCCCAGCAGGGAGCTCCGAGCGGCATGGCCATCGAGGTGCTTGAGGAGGCGGCCCGCCGCCTCGGGGAGACGCTCGAGATCGAGCTGATGCCACTCGCCCGCGCCCTCAGCCAGACCCGCCACCGGCCGGATGTCCTGCTGCTGCCACCCGCCAGGAATCCCCAGCGAGAATCCCAGTTTCTCTGGATTGCCCCCCTGCTGGAGGAGGCCTTCGTGCTGGTCAGCCACCGCAACCATCACCCGGCCCCCCTCACCGTTGCGGATCTGCCCGGCCTTACCGTGGGCGCGATGCGGGGCTCCCATGGCCAGAGTCTGATCCCGCCCCTCGAAGGCGTGACCCAGGAGCTGGTCAGCGAAGAGGTCAACAATGCCAGCAAGCTGGCGCGGGGCCGCATCCAGGGCTGGGCCGTGGCCTGGAATACCGCCCGCTACAACCAGCAGCGGGCCGGCCTGCCCCTCCCGGATCTGGTGCGTGGCCAGACCCTGCAGCGGAGCACCCTCTACCTGGCCGCCAGTCCCCGCTTCTCCCCGAGCGAGGCGATGCGCTGGCGCAGGGTCATCCAGGAGATGCGACAGGATGGTAGCCTCGCTCGCATCCTTTTCCAGTACGATTATCAGGCACCCTGAATTGCCAAAGCCCCCCAGAATGGTTATGGTATCCCCATGAAAGCACTCATGATTTTTTCCAACCTGCTCACACCCCGCTGAGCCCCCGCCCTCGCCCCGCCGCGCGAGTCGCCCGGGGGCATCGCGCTTGCGATCGTGACACACCATCCAACCCTTTTCCGACCAGCCTGCCCGTCATGCTGGTCTCGTCAGCCATTGATAAGGAATACCCTATGAAACAGCCTCATCTCGTCATCTCCAGCCTGGATCTGGATCGCATCGAACAGCTGCTCGGCAGCCACCCGCAGCACCTGGCCCTGCAGGAGGAGCTGGATCGCGCCGAGATCCGCGAACCCGCCGACATGCCGCCGGACGTGGTGACCATGAACAGCACGGTGCGCTTCAAGATGCAAAACAGCGGCAACGACTTCTGCCTGACCCTGGTCTATCCGAAGGACGTGCAGGGGGACGAGTCGAAGATCTCCGTGCTGGCCCCCGTCGGCAGTGCCCTGCTCGGGCTGAAAGTCGGTGACAGCATCGCCTGGCCCGGTCCTGCCGGTCGCACCATTCAGGTGGAGATCCTGGAAGTGGTCTATCAGCCGGAGCGCGCCGGCGAGCTGCACCGCTGAAGAGGTCGGGCACGCGCCTCCCCGGGAGACGTGTGCCCAGACCCGGTATCAAACCAGAGCCCCTTTCCTTCGTTCTCTCTCACCACGGGCCTGGAGCCCCTTGGGCTGTGGCCAGCTCCTGAGATGTCACTCTGGTGACAGATCCCTCTCCCCTGCCAGATAACGCTCCTTTCGAAACCGAATTTTTCACCGACACCACCGCCTGAAATTTTGCACTTGAACCGGCGCCATTAGATAGATATGTTGTTTTCGTGTGGTTTTATGAGTCGCCACGAGGGAGAAAAGCGCCCATAACTTATTGAGTCTTCTGGCACAATCAGATTTCGGTACATTTTTCACTCAAGGCGGCATTCATAGAATCTCATATGGGGCTTTTGCCCCGACCAAGACAATAATCCTGTCTTGCCTGCTGCCGGATGCAGCAGTCTCTTGTGCCATGGAGTCGCACGGGAGCAGGTTCAAGGCCGAACACACTTTCGACAGAGACGTCATTTATGATCAAAAAACTCATTCTCTCTACCCTGCTGCTGTGCGGGCTGGCCCATGCTGCTCCCAGCTCCACCCTGGATGCCGTGCTGGAGCGCGGTGTGCTGCGCGTCGGCTTCGACGCCGGCTACCAACCCTTCGAGATGACCAACAAACAGGGCCAGTACATCGGCTTTGACGTGGACCTGGCCAAGATGGTCGCCAAGGAGATGGGCGTGAAGGTAGAGTTCGTCAACACCGCCTGGGACGGCATCATCCCGGCCCTCTTGACCGACAAGTTCGACGTCATCATGGGCGGCATGACGGTCACCCCCCAGCGTAACCTGCGTGTGAACTTCGCCGATCCCTACATCGTCGTCGGCCAGACCATCGTCCTGCGCAAGGACAAGGCGGGCGAGATCAAGTCCTTCAGCGATCTGAACGATCCCAAGTACAAGATCGCGGTCAAGCTCGGCACCACGGGCGAGCAGGCGGTCAAGCGCATGATCCCGAAAGCCACCCTGCTGCAGTTTGAAACCCAGGACGACGCCAAGCTGGAAGTGATCAACGGCAAGGTGGATGCCTTCGTCTACGACCTGCCCTACAACGCCATCTTCGCCTCCCAGAACACCGGCGCCGTGGTGCACCTGGACAAGCCCTTCACCTTCGAGCCGCTGGCCTGGGCCATCCGCAAAGGGGATCAGGACACCCTCAACTGGCTGAACAACTACCTGCGCCAGATCAAGGGCGACGGCAGCTACGACCGTCTCTACAAGAAGTGGTTTGAATCCACCGCCTGGTTGAACCAGCTGAAATAACCTCTCAAGGGGCGGTTCGCCGCCCCTTACCCGCAGACTTCACCACAATAACGACAAGAGAGGTTGTGAACGTGATCAACCCCAAACTCACAAGACAGATGGAAAAACAGCCCAACCTGCTGCTCTGGCACGGCGTCTTCCTGCTGCTGGTGCTGGCCGCCATCTTCGGCATCTACAAGGCCGTACAGGCGGTGGACTACACCTGGCGCTGGGAGCGTATTCCCCAGTACATCGCCTATCAGGCTGAACAGAAACACTACGCCGAGTTTGACGGCACCGTGATTGCCGAGAAGGGGCAGCTCTTCCTGCAAGACGATCTCGACCCCAATCGCCGTCAGGCCATTGGCACCGAACATGTCCAGGTAGCCGAAGGGGACACCGTCTTCCTCGGCGATACCCTCGACTCCCAATTCAGCTGGACCGCAGGCCCCATCGCCTGGGGCATCTGGGTCACCGTCAAGCTCTCCCTGGTGGCGGGCGTCTTCGCCATCCTGCTCGGCACCCTGGCCGGGCTTGCACGACTCTCACCCAACCCGGCCCTGCGCAACCTGGCCGTGACCTATGTGGAGCTTATTCGCGGCACCCCGCTGCTGGTGCAGATCTTCATCGTCTACTTCTTTATCGGCACTGTACTCAATCTGGATCGCTTCACGGCCGGGGTGGCGGCGCTGGCAGTCTTCACCGGCGCCTACGTGGCCGAAATCGTGCGCGCCGGCATCAGCTCCATCCACAAGGGGCAGATGGAAGCGGGCAGAAGCCTCGGCATGACCTCGGCCCAGACCATGCGCTACGTCATCCTGCCCCAGGCATTCAAGCGGGTACTGCCGCCGCTGGCGGGCCAGTTCATCAACCTCATCAAGGACTCCTCCCTGGTGTCGGTCATCTCCATCACGGATCTCACCAAGGCGGGGCGCGAGGTGGTCAGCTCCACCTTCAGCCCGTTCGAGGTGTGGTTCACCGTGGCCCTGCTCTATCTGGTGCTCACCGGCACCCTCTCCTTCCTGGTGCGTCGTCTGGAGGTGAAATATGCGCGCAGCAACTGATCCCATCATCCGTGCCGCCGGGGTAGAGAAGTTCTACGGCACCGAGGTACACGCCCTGAAAAACGTCAGCACCCAGGTGGCGGAAGGGGAAGTGGTGGTGATCGTGGGCCCGAGCGGCTCGGGCAAGTCCACCTTCCTGCGTACCCTCAACCAGCTCGAGACCATCAACGACGGTGACATCGTCGTCGACGGCATCAGCCTCACCGAGCCCGGCGACGTCAACAAGCTGCGGGAGGAGGTGGGCATGGTGTTCCAGTCCTTCAATCTCTTCCCCCATCTGACGGTGCTGGACAACATCTGCCTCGCCCCCCAGAAGGTGCGGGGGCTGTCGCGCAAGGATGCGGAGGACAGAGCCAAGAACCTGCTGCTCAAGGTGGGGCTCTCCAGCAAGGCCCAGAGTTACCCCTCCCAGCTTTCGGGCGGCCAGCAGCAGCGGGTGGCCATCGCCCGGGCGCTCGCCATGCAGCCGCGCATCATGCTGTTTGACGAGCCCACCAGTGCCCTCGACCCCGAGATGGTGGGGGAAGTGCTGGACGTCATGAAGGGGCTCGCCCGCGAGGGAATGACCATGGTGGTGGTGACCCACGAGATGGGCTTCGCCCGGGAAGTGGCGGATCGGGTGCTCTTCATGGAGAGCGGCGAGCTGCTGGTGGACGAGAAGCCGGCGGATTTCTTCGACAATCCCCCCTCCCCTCGCCTGCGCCAGTTCCTGAGCCAGGTGCTATAAGCCTGGTGTTATGACAACCGCTGTGGCTTCGACCATCCAACGCGCCCCCACCTGCGCCAGTTTCTGAGCCAGGTGTTGTAACCCGCGATGCACAAACACGAAGAGGGAGCCCATGGCTCCCTCTTCTATGCTGACCGTCCTGATCCACCCCCAGGTCATCTCCTTGCCGCAGCCTCTCGCCGTCGGGTTGTTCACCATCCGGATGGCATAAGGATGTTAATGAAATTTTAAATTCATCCGGTATGCTGACATCCAACTGGTCCAACCGGATGCCTCACATGGATGTGCAACTGATCCTGCTCTACCTCTCGCCCCTCTTTCTGGCCTTTATCGGCTGGGAAATGCTCTACCTGCGAAGGCACGGCGCCGCCTTTCCCACCGCAGGCTACCAGTGGAAGGATCTCTTCGCCAACGCCACCCTGGCGCTGATGCACCAGGGGGGCGATGCCCTGGCGGCCATCGCCATCGCCTACCTCTATGACGCCCTCTGGGGCTGGCGGCTGCTGAACATAGATCTGAACGTCTGGAGCCTGTTGCTGCTCTTCCTGCTGCAGGATCTCTGCTACTGGCTGTTCCACTTCGCGAGCCACCATGTGCGCTGGCTCTGGGCCTCACACGTGGTGCACCACAGCTCGGAGCGGCTCAACCTCTCCACCGCCTTCCGCCAGAGCCTGACCTACCCCGTCTCCGGTATGTGGCTGTTCTGGATCCCCATGATCCTCATCGGCTTCCCGCCCGAGGCGGTGGTCACGACCGTGCTCTTGAGCCTGGGCTTTCAGTTCTTCGTCCACACCCAGGTGGTGGGCAAGCTCGGCTGGCTGGAGTGGATCTTCAACACCCCCTCCCACCACAGGGTGCACCACGCCAGCAACGTCAGATATATCGATCGCAACTTCGCCGGGGTGCTCATCATCTGGGACAGGCTGTTTGGCACCTTCGTGGAGGAAGACCCCGCCGAGCCGTGCCGCTTCGGCATCACCAAGCCCATTCACAGCTTCAACCCCCTCACCCTCACCTTCCACGAGTGGCGCGACATGCTGCAAGAGGCCCGGGGCCTCCCCTGGCGGCAGAAGATCGCCGTGCTGTTCGGCAAACCGGCGGGCCCCGCCAGCCGCTGAGCACGCACTGCAGACAACCCGCAGACAAAAAGAGAGCGCCCCTTGGGCGCTCTCTTGCATTGGGTCACCACCTCACTCAAACGTGGGCAAAGGACCAGATGGCGGGAATGAGGCTCAGCAGCGTCACCCCGGCCAGCAACCGCTCACGCCCGCTGAGCTGCTGCCCGGCCCCGAGCTGGCGACGGCTGTAGAGGAACAGCAGCAGACCCGGCCCGTAGAGCAACAAGGAGAGCAGCAGATACTCCACCCCGGCGGCATAGAGCAGCCAGAGACCATAGCCGCTCGACACCAGCGCCACCGCTCGCATCAGGCCATTGCCCTCCCTGCGCAAGGAGAGCTTGAGCAGGAAGAGACCGATCAGCAGATAGGGCACCAGGATCATGGAGGTGGAGATGAGCAGCAGGTTGGTGTAGCCCTTGCCAAGCAGCCACACCAGCAGCAGACAGCCCTGCACCGTCAGGCTGGTGAGCCAGAGCGAGGCGATGGGGGTGCCGTTGTCGTTCTGGCGCCGGAAGATGGCCGGGAAGGCGCCGTGGCGCGCCGCACTGAACGGCACCTCGGCCGAGAAGAGGGTCCAGCTCACGTAGGAGGCGAGCACCGACACGATGAGGCCGGCGTTGATGAGCAGCTTGCCCCAGGAGCCCGTCATCTGGGCCATCAGTCCCGCCATGGAGGGATTGGGCAGGGCCGCAAGCTCGGGGCGACTCAGGATCCCGAGCGCCAGCACCGAGATGAGCACATAGAGCAGCAGCGCCAGCACCACCCCGAGCACGGTGGCCGTGCCCACGTCCCGCCTGTTTCTGGCCCGGGCCGAGAGCACCGCCGCCCCCTCGATGCCGGTGAAGACCCAGAGAGTGATGAGCATGGTGTTGCGCACCTGCTCGGAGACCGGCACCGCCAGGGTACTGCCCTCCTGATCCGCCGCGAAGGTGACCGGATCGAACCAGTAGCAGGCGAACAGGATGAACAGCAGCAACGGCAGGCTCTTGGCCAGGGTCGCCACCAGGTTGAACAGGGCCGCCTGCTGCACGCCGCGGGCCACCAGCAGGTGCACCGCCCAGAGGATGCAGGACTCGCCGATGAAGGCCGCCAGGGTATTGCCCTCGCCAAACCAGACCCGCTCCGGGGTGTCGACGAAGCTGCCCAGCGCCGCGAAGGCGATCACCAGATAGCCCACCACGCCGATGGTGGCGCAGAGCCAATAGCCCCAGGCGGAGAAGAAGCCCACCAGCTCGCCGAAACCGGCCCGGGCATAGCTGTAGATGCCGCCGTCGAGCTCGGGTTTGAGTCGCGACAGGTAGAGGAAACTCGCGGCCAGCGCCAGTATGCCGACCCCGGTCACGGCCCAGCCGATCAGCACGGCGCGGGCCCCCGCTACATCGGCCATGTTCTGGGGCAGGCTGAAGACGCCCGCCCCCACCATGGAGCTGAACACCAGGGCCGTGAGGGACCAGAGCCCGATCTTGCTCTCTTTCATGGGCTCTCCTTAGCGCAGCCGGCTGGCCAGCGCCTCGATGTGTTCCGGGCCGATACCGCAGCAGCCGCCGATGAGGCTCGCCCCGGCAGCGCGCCAGCGCTCGGCCCAGCCCAGATAATCCAGCGGCCCCAGATCGGTGCGGATCTCGTCCAGCCCGTCGTTGGCGGTCGCCTCCTTGGGCTGGGGCGGGAAGGCGTTGGCATAGGCGCCGAGGCGAACGTCGGTGCGCCCCAGGGCCTGCAGGCCGGCCCCAGCCACCTTGAGCGCCCCCTCAATCACCTCGGGCTGACAGCAGTTGAACAGGATGGCGTTCACCCCGGCCGACGCCAGGGCGACCACGGCATCGGCCACCCGCTCGCCGGAGCGCAGGGTCGGCTCACTGCCCGGCGCCTCATCTTCCAGAGTAAAGGAGACCCAGAACGGCTTGCCGTCCTGTGGCAACAGAGCCTTGAGGGCCAGCGGCTCGGCGATGAGGCTCATGGTCTCCGCCAGCCAGAAATCCACTCGGGGGGAAAGCGCCCGGATCAGCGGGGTCGCCAGCTCGCTCACCCTGCTCGCGTCGAACAGGTCGGCGCGGTAGGAACCAAAGAGCGGCGGCAAGGAGCCGGCCACCTGCACGGAGCCCGGCTGCTCGTCGGCCACCTCCCGGGCCAGTTGCCCGGCCAGGGCCGCCAGCCGCTCCCCCTCTGCCGCAAAGCGCGCCTCACCGATATGAAACGGCACCAGCGCATAGCTGTTGGTGGTGATGACCCGGGCGCCACTCGCCACATAGGCCTGATGCACCTCGCGCACCGTCTCGGGGGCCTCCATCAGCGCCAGTGCCGACCACTCCGGTTGACGGAACGGCGCGCCACGCCGCGCCAGCTCGCGCCCCATGCCCCCATCCAGTACCCACAAATCCTGCTTGTCCATCTCTGTCTCTCTGCATGTTCCCGTCATGACGGGTGTTTATTGTGTGAAACCACATTAAGCCATCAAAACATCTAGACGGCTAGAAATCCCAAACATCATGACCCAAAGCAGAGAAAGAGGCAATCGGGGGCTACGAACAAATCCGAGCAAGCTCGGGATGATGGCGGCAAAGGGAGATCTCCCCGGCACAGGCATCACCTGGCCAGGCACTGAAACGACAAGAGGCCACCCGAAGGTGGCCTCTTGTGAAACAGGGGATCAAGGCGGGCACAGCCGCCGATGACTTGGCGACTCAGCGCCCGGCCAGCACCCGCTTGGTCTGCTTGACCCAGTCGGAGACACGACCCTGCTGGGAATACCCCTGCCAGATCTGTTCCCACTGTGCCGGGCTGAGCGGGCGGCCCAACCGGCGCTGTACCCCGGCGTACAGGTAGTCGTGCGCCGTGGTGCGAGCCTGGGCCGAGGTGAGGAACTTGGAGACGGGATCGGTCAGGCGCACGTCCCGCATGCCAAGCAGGGGGTAGTCACTGTGCACCGCCGCCAGCATGGTCTCGCGCATGGCCGACTCGATGTAGCCGCGGGCGAACAGGGCGGTCACCGACTCGAGCGAACCTTGATCCGGACCGTGATACTCCTCGTCGAACACCGGGCTGGGCTCTGCCACCGCGCTTTGCACCACCGCATCGGGATCCGGCTGCGGCACGACCACGGCTGCCTGGGGAGCGGCCGGCTTGGCGACGGGAGTGGCCTTGCGCGGTGCGCTCTGGCTGCAGGCACCGAGTGCCAGGGCGAGCGCCACACAGGCCAGCGCACGGGAATGAGACTGCATCTTCATGATTGCTAACGAGCTCCTTTTACGATTCCTGAACAGGCTTCTCGGCCGACGTGGCCTCTACCCGGGTGACCAGCAGCTGGTCGATCTTGTAACTGTCGATGTCGACCACTTCGAACTTGTAACCGGCGTACTTCACCGAGTCGGTGCGCTTGGGGATCTTGCGCAGCATGTACATGATGAAGCCGGCAATGGTCTCGTAGTTCTGGTTTTCCGGGAACTCCTCGATGTCGAAGGCGCGCATCACGTCGGAGATGGGGGTGACCCCGTCCACCAGCCAGGAGTTCTCGTCCCGCTGCACGATCTGCTCTTCCACCACGTGGGTGGCCCACTCCCCCATGACGGTGCTCATCAGATCGTTCATGGTGACGATCCCCACCACCAGGGCGTACTCGTTCATCACCACGGCGAAATCGCCCCTGTGGTTCTTGAAGTACTCCATCGCCTCGTAGAGGTTCAGGGTGTCGGGGATGATGATGACGTTCTGCACCAGGGAGCCGCTGTTGAGATCGATGCTCTGGCCGCTGATGACCCGGATCAGCAGCTCCTTGGAGTCGACGAAGCCCTTGATGCTGTCGAGGTTGTGGTCGCACACCAGGAACTTGTTGTGGGGGTGCTCGGCGATCTTGGCCTTGATGCTCTCCTCCCCCTCCTGCAGGGTGAAGTAGATGAGGCTCTCGCGGGCCGTCATGGCGGAGGTGACGCCAAGGGACTGCAGTTCGAACACGTTCTCGATGAGCTGATGCTCCTCGCGCTGGATGACGCCGGCCTCGGCGCCCGCATCCATCACCGCATAGATGTCGTCGGAGGTGATCTCGTCGTTGCGCACCATGGAGATGCGCAGCAGGCGGAACAGGCCGTTGGCCATGCCGTTGAACAGCCACACCAGCGGCATCAGCAGGGTGACGCACAGCAGCATGGGGCGCACCACCACCACGGCGATCCGCTCCGGCATGGTCATCGCCAGGCGCTTGGGCATCAGATCGGCGATGAGGATGAACATGCCGGTGACGAAGACGAAGGAGGCTGCCGAGCTGATTTCACTCAGCCAGGGCCCCTGATAGAACTCGGAGACCAGCTCCTTGATGGCCGGGTTCAGGGCGGACTCGCCCAGGATGCCGCCCAGGATGGCGACGGTATTGAGGCCTATCTGCACCACGGTGAAGAAGTTGCCAGGCTGGGCCTGCAGTGCCAGTACCTTCTCGGCATGGCGGTTGCCCTCGTCAGCCATCACCTGCAACTTGATCTTGCGGGAGGCGGCGAGGGAGATCTCGGAAAGCGAGAAGAACACACTGCCGGCGACCAGCAGCATCAGAAAGAACAAACTATCGGCAAAACTCATGATTAACCTATTGCTACAGCCGCCTTGACACAAGACGGCAAACTGGGCCCGGGAAACCGGACCGTGACTCCATCCGGGACTCACACAGGGGCCATATTCTAGCAGAAAAGCCCTCGTTGGGGGGCGTTATCTTAAGCTGTCCGAAAATGCAATAAAAAAGGCGCTTTACGCGCCTTTTTATTCATGTCGGGATCAGTTTTTGCCCAGCAGATCGGTCAACTCATCGGCCTTGGTGTGGCGCACATCCTTGCCCTTGACGTAGTAGACGATGTACTCGCAGATGTGCTGGCAGCGATCGCCGACCCGCTCGATGGCCCGCGCCGCCCACAGGACGTTCAGCACCTGGGGGATGGTGCGGGGATCTTCCATCATGTAGGTCATCAGCTCGCGGATGATGGACTCGTACTCCCGGTCCACCTTGTCATCTTCCTTGTAGACCGCGAGCGCCGCCTCCAGATCCATGCGCGCGAAGGCGTCGAGCACGTCGTGCAGCATCTTGATGGTGCGACGGCCCATGTTTTCCAGGGACACCAGCGGCGGCTGGGGCTTGTTGGCGTTGTCGGTCAGCATGCGGGCGATCTTGTCCGCCACATCGCCAATGCGCTCCAGATCCGTGATGGTCTTGATGATGGCCATCACCAGGCGCAGGTCGGACGCGGTGGGCTGACGCTTGGCGATGATGCGGGTGCACTCCTCATCGATGGCCACTTCCATGGCGTTGACCTTGTGATCGTTGGCCACTATCTTGCGGGCCGCATCCAGATCCTGGCCATGGATGGCGGCGATGGCGTCGGTGAGCTGCTTCTCCACCAGCCCCCCCATCACCAGCACCTGGTTGCGCACGCTCTCGAGCTCGGCATTGAACTGACCGGAGATGTGTTTGTTGAGATTCATATTGTCCATACCAGTAATCCTTGTTGCTCCGAGTATGCCCTAGTCGTAGAACCGACTGCCAATCTGTTTGTTGATGATCATCTTGTTCATCTCAATCACCCCTGTTGCACCAACATGCCTTAGCCGTAACGGCCGGTGATGTAGTCCTCGGTCTTCTTCTTGGCCGGGGTGGTGAAGATGGTGTTGGTGTTCGAGTACTCGATGAGCTCCCCCATGTACATGAAGGCGGTCTGATCAGAGACCCGCGCCGCCTGCTGCATGTTGTGGGTCACGATCACCACGGTGAACTGGCTCTTGAGCTCGTTGATCAGCTCCTCAATGGTGAGGGTGGAGATGGGGTCGAGCGCCGAGGTCGGTTCATCCAGCAGCAGCACTTCCGGCTCGATGGCGATGGCGCGGGCGATCACCAGACGCTGCTGCTGACCACCGGAGAGGCCGAAGGCGTTGTCGTGCAGACGATCCTTCACCTCGTCCCACAGGGCCGCACCGCGCAGGGAGCGCTCGGCCGCTTCGTCCAGGGTACGGCGGTCGTTGATACCCTGCAGGCGCAGGCCATAGACCACGTTCTCGTAGATGGACTTGGGGAAGGGGTTGGGACGCTGGAACACCATGCCTACCTGACGGCGCAGGGCGGAGACATCCACGCTCTTGTCGTAGATGTTGTGGCCGTGCAGCTGGATCTCCCCCTCGATGCGGCAGATCTCTACCAGATCGTTCATCCGGTTGATGCAGCGCAGCAGGGTGGACTTGCCGCAGCCGGACGGGCCGATGAAAGCAGTCACCTGGCCCTTCGGGATCTTCATGTTGACGTTGAACAGCGCCTGCTTGTTGCCGTAGTACAGGTTGAGATCCTTCACCTCCAGGGCCGTCTGCTCCGGGGTCAGGTTGAGCAGATCGGTGGCGGTGTGCGGGGCCGAACTCGGTGTTACGTTGATCATCTGTTACCTCAAATTCTCTTTGTGGCGGCGGGCAAGCTCATTGCCCGCGGCCGGAACGCTTGGCTGGCAGGGAAGACCCCTGCCCGTCTCTGTGGTGACTGGTCTATCAATGTTCCAGCGACCGGAATTTTTCGCGCAAGTGATTGCGCATGCCCGTCAGGCTCATCGTCATCAATGTTCCAAAGAACGGAACTTCTCACGCAAGTGGTTGCGGATACCGATGGCCGTCAGGTTGAGGCCCACGATCACCGTCACCAGCAGGAAGGAGGTGGCGTAGACCAGGGGACGCGCCGCCTCGACGTTCGGGCTCTGGAAGCCCACGTCATAGATGTGGAAGCCCAGGTGCATGAACTTGCGCTCCACATGCAGGTACGGGAAGTTGCCGTCCATCGGCAGGGTCGGGGCCAGCTTCACCACCCCCACCAGCATCAGGGGCGCCACCTCACCGGCCGCACGGGCTATCGCCAGGATGAGGCCGGTCATGATGGCCGGGCTCGCCATGGGCAGCACGATGCGCCACAGGGTCTCGGCCTGGGTGGCACCCAGCGCCAGCGAACCCTGGCGGATGGTGCTGGGAATGCGGGCCAGCCCCTCTTCGGTGGAGACGATCACCACCGGCAGGGTCAGGATGGCCAGGGTCAGGGCCGACCAGATGACGCCGGGGGAGCCGAAGGTAGGGCTCGGCAGCGCTTCCGGGTAGAAGAGGCGGTCGATGCTGCCCCCCAGGGTATAGACGAAGAAGCCCAGGCCAAACACGCCGTACACGATGGAGGGCACGCCAGCCAGGTTGATCACCGCAATGCGGATGATCTTGGTCAGGCTGTTCTTGCCTGCGTACTCGTGCAGGTAGACCGCCGCCACCACGCCGAGCGGGGTCACGATGATCGCCATCAGGATCACCATGAAGACGGTGCCGAAGATGGCCGGGAACACGCCCCCTTCGGTGTTTGCCTCGCGGGGATCATCGGTGACGAACTTGGCCGTCTGGTGGAACCAGTGACCCACCTTGGCCATCAGGCTCATGTCGTTGGGCCAGACCACGTCCAGCACCCGGGACATGGGCATGGTCACCAGCTCGCCGCGCATGTCCTTGACGGTGATGCTGTCTCTGTCCGCCTGGCTGCGCAGGGAGAAGAGCTCCTTCTCCAGCACCTGATAGCGATCGTTCAGGGCCTGACGCTCGCTCGCCAGCTCGGCTTTCAGCTGATCGGTCAGCTTGTCGTCCAGCTCCGCCTTGCGCTCTTTGAGGCGCAGGCGCTCAAGCTGGTAGTTGATGCTGCCGATGTCCCCTTTCTGCAGGTCGTTGGCCTGGCTCGACAGGGCATTGGCCCGGGCCAGCACCCGCAGCAGGGCAGGGTGCAGATCCGTGGTGACCTCGCGACCGTCTTCCTTCACCGAGGTGATGTAGCCGTAGAAGTTGCCGTTGGTGGCACGCTCCACCATGGCGAGCTCGGCCGGCTGGGTGCGCGACTTGATGTCGGTTTCCAGCACCCAGCGGAAGTCCAGGTCGACGAACTCACGGTTGCCGGTCTTGACCAGATAGCGGGTCAGCTCCTCGCGCTCTTCCCCTTTCAGGGCCAGCCCGGAGGCGCGCAGCCGCTCCACCGGCACCAGCTCGCGATCGTTGATCTCGCCGATGAGCACACTCTTGTTGCCGCTCTCGTCTTCCAGCTGCCACTCATAGATGGGGTGCGGCCAGAAGTAGACCAGACCACGCCAGCCGATGAGCAACAACAAACCCAGTACGGCCACCAGACTCAGGCTGACGGCGCCCCCCGTCATCCAGATCCAGGGGGCCCCCGATTTAAACCACTTACCCATTGTCGATTCCTTAGTCCTTACAGAGAGCTGTACTTTTCACGCAACCGCTGACGGATGAACTCGGCCAGGGTATTGAACAAGAAGGTGAACACAAACAGCACGAAGGCGGCGAGGAAGAGCACCCGGTAGTGGGAGCTGCCCACTTCCGATTCCGGCATCTCCACCGCGATGTTGGCCGCCAGGGTCCGCAGCCCCTGGAACATGGAGAAGTCCATGATGGGGGTGTTGCCGGTGGCCATCAGCACTATCATGGTCTCGCCCACGGCGCGGCCAAGACCCATCATCACCGCCGAGAAGATGCCCGGGCTCGCGGTGAGGATCACCACCCGGCTCAGGGTCTGCCACGGGGTGGCGCCCAGCGCCAGAGAACCCTGGGTCAGGTGCTTGGGTACCGAGAAGACGGCGTCTTCGGCGATGGAGAAGATGGTGGGGATGACCGCAAAGCCCATGGCGATACCGACCACCAGGGAGTTGCGCTGGTCAAACTTGATGCCCATCTCGTGGGTCAGCCAGATGCGGGAATCACCGTGCATGAAGGCGTTCTCGATGATGGGACTCAGGGCGAAGGCCCCCCAGCCGATGACCAGCAGCACCGGGATGAGCAGGATGGCGTGCCAACCCTCCGGCAGCCAGGTACGGCCACGCTCCGGCAGATAGTTCCATACCAGTGCGGTCAGCAGCATGCCCATGGGCAGCAGGATCAGCAGCAGGATCACCCCGGGCAGGGCCCCCTCGATGATGGGGGCGAGCCACAGACCGGCCAGGAAGCCCAGGATGACGGTCGGCAGCGCCGCCATGATCTCCACCGTCGGCTTGACGTATTTGCGCAGCCCCGCCGACATGAAGTAGGCGGTGTAGATGGCGCCGGCGACGCCGAGGGGCACCGCGAACACCATGGCGTAGAAGGAGGCCTTGAGGGTACCAAATACCAGGGGTACCAGGCTCAGCTTGGCTTCGAAGTCGTTGCTGGCGGAGGTGGACTGCCACACGTACTGGGGCTCGGGATAGCCTTCATACCACACCTGTTGCCACAGGGCGGACCAGGTCACCTCGGGGTGATCGTTCTCCACATCGAAGACCTTGAAGAGATCCCCCTGCTGGGTCAGCAACAGGTTGTGGCGCGGCGAAATGGCCAGGGCGGAGAGTTCGCCCCCGTCCATCTTCTCGCTCAGCAGCTTGCTCTCGCCGGTAGCGTGGAAGAAGTTGATGCCCCCCTGCTTGTCCGCACTGATGAAGCCCTTGCGAAAATGCTCCGGCGTCAGCAGATCGACGACACCGTCGCTCTTGAAGTCACGGATCTGGGTGAACTGGCGCTTGCCCTCTTTGGCCACCTCGAACCACTGGGAGATGACGCCGTTATCGTTGCCCACCAGCAACGAGGAGGCGCCGGAGAGCAGCTCGATCCGGGTCACGTTCGCATTGGGGGCGTTGATCTCCAGCACGTCGCGCAGGGAGATGTCGCTCAGGTTATGGATGTCATAGACGGAGAGGCGATTGCCCTCGCGCACGAACAGGATGCGCAGGTTGGGGGTCAGCAGCATCTGATCCACGTGGCGCGGCAGGGAGGGAATGGTGTAGTTCTCGCTGCTCCACTCGACTTCGCCGGAGAGGAAGTTCTCCTCGCCGCTCATCACCATCAGCACGCCACGGCCATCCTCGGTCACGGCGGCAGTGGCCATCTTCTCCTTGGTGGCCTCGAAGACCATGCGCGTCAGCGCTTTGCCCTCGGGGTCGATCACCACCGGCTCTTCGCCGAGGGGATATTGCAGGCTGGGTTCGATAACGCGCACGTCGTTCGGGTAGGAGACCTTGAACGCCGGTTGTGCCACCTGCGCCTTGCCATCGGCAAAGCCATAGGCGATGAGCTTCTGGCCCGGTGCCGGCGGTGCCACCGTGGTGATCTCACCGGGGATCTGCGCGTCGCCTATCACCTGACCCACCTTGATGTTGCCATCCGGCTGAACGGCAAAGAATTTCACCTTGCCCTGGTCGCTGAAGCGATAGCCTATCTCGTTCTGCTCCTCGACGCCGAGCCAGGCGGTCTTGCCCTGGACAGGCAGCGTGAAGGAGGAGGTGCTCTCCATGCTGGCGCCATTGAAGATGGGTTTCACCACATAGAGCAGATAGAAGAAGATAAGCAGCAGCGCCACCAGCACCAGGGCTCCCCCTGTGGTAACGCCGTATTTGGCCAACTTATCCTTGATCCGGCGTTTTTTACTACCCGCCATGACCAGGTTTAACGATTCCGATGACATGCAAGACCTCAATGTGAGCTAGGCTTCGCGGCATTATATGGCGGTTGCATGACAGTTTTGTTACATCGAAACGTTAGAAATCCACTCCCGTGCAAACCCGGAAAACCGGCGGAAAACCCCGCGTCGTCGGCCAGCGCGTCCGGCAGAAAGGGAACATCCGAAGGTCTTATCTGGGGAGATATAAAGATGGGAAAACGGGGCGGCCGACCCCGTCTGCATCAGGAGGAAGCGGGTTGCCTTGCGGCCAGCTTCGCCGCCTTCTTCTCGGCACGGCGCCGCTTGAAGAAATCCGACAGCTGGGCCGAGCAGACCTCTGCCAGCACGCCACCTGTCAACGCCACGCTGTGATTGTGGCGCGGGTCCATCAGGATATCGAACACCGACCCCGCCGCCCCCGTCTTGAGATCCCGGGCCCCGTAGACCACCCGTTTGACCCGGCTGTGGATGAGGGCACCGGCGCACATGCAGCAGGGCTCCAGGGTCACATAGAGGGTGGTGTCGAGCAGCCGGTAGTTTTCCAGCCGGGCACCTGCGGCGCGCAGTGCCATGATCTCCGCATGGGCGCAGGCATCGTGGTCGCTGATGGAACGGTTCCACCCCTCCCCCAGGATCTCGTCACCCAGCACCAGCACGGCGCCGACCGGGATCTCGCCGATCCCTTCCGCCCGGGCGGCCAGGGCCATGGCATGGCGCATCCAGCGTTCGTCCTGTGCCTGTAGCAACGCCTCTGGGCTCTCTTGTGCTGGCTCCACGCCCGCTCCTCTCGTCTGTCTGCGTTCATTTAATGTTGGCCCCACCGAAGGGTCCGGTCCAGGAGGACGGGGCCGCATCAGGGGGGTCGAGATTATGCCAAAACTCCGGCCAAGGCCCAAGGAGCATCTCGTCTGAACAATAAAGAAGCAGTCAGCATCTCTCTGATAAAAAAGGAGTTGCACCCGTCAGGTCATCCTATTAGACTTCCTCCCCGTCAGCCGAGCTGACTCCGTCGGTGTGTAGCGCAGCCAGGTAGCGCATCTGCATGGGGTGTAGAGGGTCGGAGGTTCGAATCCTCTCACACCGACCAAATTCCCCGAAAATAGCCCAGTCAGACGACTGGGCTATTTTTTTGTCTTGCCTCCCCTTTTTTCCGTGCCTTTTCCAGCCGCCACAGCCAGAACGGCGTGAAATTCATACAGAACCGCTTGAAGCTTTCACAAAGTGCCGTTAGGATACGCAACTTTTCCGCCGGCCAGAAAACAGGGAGGTGGATATCAGGGTGATGGAATCACCGACCGGCTTGCAATCCAAAGAGGCAAGCATCCATGACCCAAGCTGTTGACACTCCGCCTGTTCAGCCCCTGATCTCGACCACCCCCTCCACTCTCGATACCCCTGAGAACGGGGTCGGCGACTCGGTGCGACTCGACGTGATCGATCTCGCCGCTCCGGACGAGGACTATTGAGGGCCAGTCCCCGCACTGCGGTTAAATGCGCCGGTTTTGCTGTCCGGCACCGCTTTTTCCCTGGTCAAGATACCACCAAAGCAAATAACGATAAAACACCAAGATATAGCCAAAACTTGGTTCTATTCACTACCTGATACCCCTTCGCCTCCTTCGCCCCCATCCTCATTCTTTGATACAAACCTACGTCATTGCCCGTCATTTCCATGGGATCTCCTCTTTGCGCCATTTTCACCGTATTTGACCGCGCGGTTTTAAACGCATGTTCATAGGTCAACCTCTTTGCAGGCCAGATGCCTCCTGCACCGACTGCACGCATTTCATACAGATGTTTTTGACAACCTTGGAGTGAGGTCGGGATTTCTTTTTGCATTTGTAATTTTATTACGTAATAAATTACATTTTGCATATCTCCCTCAAGGCGCATCCCCCCTCCCTGACACCCCGCACAACCAAGAGCATAACCATCTGCGTAGAGCTTTTGCGCTAATCACATAAAACACCTAAAAACAGCAACTTAACTTCCAATCAAAAACGCCCGTTTTAAAAATCAAGTTGACGACAACGCCATTATTTTGCACCTTATCAATCGTGTTATCCCGCCGTTGCGGGGAGTTTAAGAGAAAGGGATATAGACGTTAGTCGTAGTTAATAAATTAAAAATGTAACTTTTGGAGGAGTACCCACTATGTCGGCACCGGCCCAGACCCTCAGCAGCACCCGCCTGCGTATTCAAGGCGAGATGCTTCCCGATTACGCGCAGATCCTGACGCCGGATGCGGTGGCCCTGGTATCCGAACTGGTGGAACGCTTCGCCCCTCAACGCAATGAACTGCTCAAACAGCGGGTCGCCCGTCAGGCCCGCATCGACGCAGGCGAGCTGCCCGACTTCCTGCCCGAAACCGCTCACATCCGCGACGGCGACTGGACCATTCGTGGCATCCCCGCCGACCTGCAGGACAGGCGTGTGGAGATCACCGGCCCGGTCGAGCGCAAGATGGTGATCAACGCCCTCAACGCCAACGTCAAGGTCTTCATGGCGGACTTCGAGGACTCCCTGGCCCCCGCCTGGAACAAGGTGATCGAGGGTCAGATCAACCTGCGCGATGCGGTGAACGGCACGATTTCCTACCAGAGCCCGGAGGGGAAGTCCTATACCCTGAGTTCCGATCCGGCTGTGCTCATCTGCCGGGTGCGCGGTCTGCACCTGCCGGAGAAACACGTCACTTTCGAGGGTGAGCCCGTCCCCGGCGGCCTGTTCGACTTCGCTCTCTATTTCCTGCACAACCACAAGGCGCTGCTGGCAAAGGGCTCCGGTCCCTACTTCTACGTGCCCAAGCTGCAGAGCCACCTGGAGGGTCGCTGGTGGAGCGAGGTGTTCGCCTGGACCGAGGACAGGTTCGGCCTGCCCCGTGGCACCATCAAGGCGACCGTGCTCATCGAGACCCTGCCGGCGGTGTTCGAGATGGACGAGCTGCTCTACCAGATGAAGGATCACATCGTCGCGCTCAACTGCGGCCGCTGGGACTACATCTTCAGCTACATCAAGACCCTGAAGAACCACCCCGACCGCGTCCTGCCGGACAGGCAGGTGGTCACCATGGACAAACCATTCCTGAGTGCCTATTCGCGTCTGCTCATCAAGACCTGCCACAAGCGTGGCGCCCTGGCCATGGGCGGCATGGCCGCCTTCATCCCGGCCAAGGATCCGGCAGTCAACGAGCAGGTGTTTGCCAAGGTACTGGCGGACAAGCAGCGGGAGGCCGACAACGGCCATGACGGCACCTGGGTGGCCCACCCGGGCCTGGCCGACACCGCCATGGCGGTGTTCAACGCCACCATCCCGGCCGGCGCCAGGAACCAGATCGGCGTGCTGCGTGAGCAGGATGCCCCCATCACGGCATCGGATCTGCTGGCCCCCTGCGAGGGTGATCGCACCGAGGCGGGCATGCGCACCAATATCCGTGTCGCCCTGCAGTATCTGGAGGCCTGGATCAACGGCAACGGCTGCGTGCCCATCTACGGATTGATGGAAGATGCCGCCACCGCCGAGATCTCCCGCACCTCTATCTGGCAGTGGATCCGTCACGGCAAGACGCTCTCCAACGGTCAGGTGGTCACCAAGGCGCTGTTCCGCCAGATGCTGGCCGAGGAGCAGGAGGTGGTCAGGGGGGAAGTGGGCGAGGCCCGCTGGCAGTCAGGGCGCTTCGCCGAGGCAAGCGCGCTGATGGACGAGATCACCTGCGCCGACACACTCATCGATTTTCTGACGCTGCCCGGTTACGAGCGGCTGTGAAATCCGGGCCGGTGACGGCCCCCATAACAAGTCAATGGAAACGTGAAATCAATGAAAGAGGGAACTGATATGGCACTGACCCGTGAGCAACAGATCCAGGCTATCGAGAAAGACTGGGCAGAAAACCCCCGCTGGAAAGGGATCAAGCGCGGCTACAGCGCCGAGGACGTGGTGAACCTGCGCGGCAGCCTGCAGCCGGCACACACCCTGGCCCAACGGGGTGCCGACAAGCTGTGGGAGCTGATCCACGGCGGCGCCAAGAAGGGCTACGTGAACTGCCTCGGTGCCCTGACCGGCGGCCAGGCGGTGCAGCAGGCCAAGGCCGGCATCGAGGCCATCTACCTCTCCGGCTGGCAGGTGGCGGCGGACAACAACCTCTCCTCCACCATGTATCCGGATCAGTCCCTCTACCCGGCCAACTCCGTGCCCTCCGTGGTGGAGCGCATCAACAACTCCTTCGCCCGCGCCGACCAGATCCAGTGGGCCAACAAGGTGGGCCCACAGGACAAGGGCTTCATCGACTACTTCCTGCCCATCGTGGCGGATGCGGAAGCCGGCTTCGGCGGCGTGCTGAACGCCTTCGAGCTGATGAAAGGGATGATTGAAGCGGGCGCCGCCGGCGTGCACTTCGAGGATCAGCTCGCCTCCGTGAAGAAGTGCGGTCATATGGGCGGCAAGGTGCTGGTCCCGACCCAGGAAGCGGTGCAAAAGCTCGTCGCGGCTCGCCTCGCGGCAGACGTGTGCGGCACCACCACCCTGGTAATCGCCCGCACCGACGCCAACGCGGCGGATCTGCTGACCACGGACGCCGATCCCTACGATGCCGGCTTCCTGACCGGTGAGCGCACCAGCGAGGGCTTCTACAAGGTGCAGGCCGGTATCGAGCAGGCCATCTCCCGCGGCCTGGCCTACGCCCCCTATGCCGACATGGTATGGTGCGAGACGGCCAAGCCGGATCTGGACGAGGCGCGCCAGTTTGCCGAGGCCATCAAGGCCAAGTTCCCGGACAAGATCCTGGCCTACAACTGCTCCCCGAGCTTCAACTGGAAGAAGAACCTGGACGATGCCACCATCGCCCGCTTCCAGCAGGAACTCTCCGACATGGGCTACAAGTACCAGTTCATCACCCTGGCAGGCATCCACAACATGTGGTTCCACATGTACGAGCTGGCCTACCAGTACGCCCGTGGCGAGGGGATGAAGCACTATGTCGAGATGGTGCAGCAGCCGGAGTTTGCCGCCGCCGAGCGGGGCTACACCTTCGTGGCGCACCAGCAGGAAGTCGGCACCGGTTACTTCGACAAGGTGACCACCGTCATCCAGGGTGGCCAGTCCTCGGTGACCGCGTTGACCGGCTCCACCGAAGAAGATCAGTTCCACTGATCATCTGACGGCTGCAATCAAAAACCCCGGCCTGGTGCCGGGGTTTCTTTTTGTGCTGTTTCTCATTCTGTCGAGGGTCACCCCCCGCACATCATCGCGGGCTCAGAGCTCCAGGATCTCTTTGACAAAGGGGATGGTGAGCTTGCGCTTGGCACGGAAGGAGGCGTTGTCGAGGCGGTTGAGGGTCTCCAGCAAGGTGCGCATGTCCCGCGACAGGCGGTTGAGCAGGAAGCGACCCACGTCGATGGGGAGCTTGAAGCCCCGCAGCTCGGCGCGCAGTTGCAGGGCGCTGAGCTTGCCCTCGTCGTCCAGCTCGTCGAGGTGGAAGCTCACCCCCCAATCGAGGCGGGAAGCGAGATCCGGCAACTGCAGCCCCAGCTTGCGCGGCGCACTGCAACCGGTCACCACCAGGGTCCCCTCCCCCTTCTCCTTCCAGCGATTGTAGAAGTCGAACAGGGCCCGCTCCCACAGGGCGTTGCCGGCGATCGCCTCCAGGCTGTCGAGACAGACCAGGGGCAGGCTCTCCAGGGCATCCAGCATGCTGGGATCCAGCTGTTCGAACTGATCGAGGGAGAGATAGGCGGCCGCAGCATCCCGCGCATTGACCTCGGCGCAGGTGGCGTGGAGCAGATGGGAGCGACCCGAGCCCTTGGCCCCCCAGAAATAGAGGAAGGGTGAGCCCTGACCAATGGCCGCATTTTTCAGGGCGGTGATCAGATGGGCGTTGTTGCCGGGATAAAAACTGGCGAAGGTTTCATCATCCGGTAGTTGTACGGCTAAAGACAGTTGGGCCGGTTGCTTCACTCGTTGGGCTTTGACTGTGATATTTGCGGCCAAGTGTATCACCAGAGCGGCAGATAGAGAACCGCCCGGGTCATGCCGGGCGGTCAGGATCCTCTTGCGGGATCATCCATGCGACCAGGAGTTATGCAGGTCGCACGCCTCTGGGTGACAATGGGGTTGACAGGGATCCCGATGCAGGATCACTGCGACCACTGGTAACGCAGGCCGCTCTCGCTGTCTTCGACCTGGTGCAGGCGGCTCTCCAGTTGCAAGCCACGCACCAGCTCCGTTTTGTCACCCTGCAGGGAGAGGTTGAAGGTGACCTTGTCCCCCTCCAGCTTGCCGATCGTCACCTTGGTGACGCTGGCCATGCCCTGCAACAACTTCTGTATCTGGATCATGCCGTCGATGTCGGCCAGCCCCTCCACCACCAGAGTCTGACTGGACGCAACCCCGGAGAGGCGGGTGCCATATTGCTGCACCAGCCAGCCGGCCAGGGCGTCGGCAAACCCTTGTGCCACCTCGGCCTGGGCACCCGACCCCGACCCCTTGGTCAGCTCGGTCAGCTCCCTCGTCTGGGCACCCGGCTTGACACCGTAAAGCCCCCAGTCGAGGTTCCAGGTTTCCCCCTCCGGCGTCAGCTTGCCCAGCACCACCATCTCGGCACCATAGCGCTGGCTCGCACTCAGCACGGGATCGGCGAAACGCCCCCAGACGTCGGTGGCATTGACCGCCATGTTGTCGTCAAGGTCCATCAGCGGGATGCTGATCGGCAGCCCCATGGCCTGGGCCTGGGTGCGCAGGGCGGCGGACCAGCCGTCGCTGGACTGATCCGGCAGAATGCGCCGTTCCCCTTCGTCGATCACCAGCCAGACGGCCACCTGCGGACGCACGGGGCCCAGCAGGGCAAACTTGCTCTGACCTACCAGGGCATTGACCTTGGCCACGTCGAAATCGGCCTTGAGAAACTTCACCGACCCTTCGTCCTGGTAACCGTAGCGCTGCACGTAGTCAGCGGGGGCGGCCAGTGCCTTGACCACGTCCGGCTGGGTCAGGATGTCGCGCCTGCCGGTCACCTTGACGAGCACATCCCCCAGCGCCTGGGTCTGGGCAGCCGTCATGTCGCCGCTGGTGGGTGCCTTGCCCTGGTAGAGATCGGTCACCTGGGCAGCCGAGGCCACGAGCGGCAGCCAGCAGCAGAGGAACGTCGCTAAGCGTTTCAGCATAAAGAAGATTCTCGAAATGGGGGATGCTGCTTATGGTAGCGGCAAGGCGCGCATGGCAGCAAGCCGACGGGGGATAAACAGCAGAGCCGGCGAGGTGCCGGCTCCGTTTGCGCGCGGATGAAACGCGCGACTGCAGGGTCAGTGCTTACTTGGTGCCGAAGATCTTGTCACCGGCGTCGCCCAGGCCAGGCACGATGTAGCCCTTCTCGTTCAGCCCCTGGTCGATGGAGGCGCAGAACAGCTCCACGTCCGGGTGAGCGGCTTCCAGGGCCTTGATCCCTTCCGGCGCGGCAACCAGCACCAGCACCTTGATGGACTGGCAGCCCTTCTTCTTCAGCAGATCGATGGTGGCGATCATGGAGCCGCCGGTGGCCAGCATGGGGTCGATGACCAGGGCCAGACGCTCTTCGATGTTGCTGACGATCTTCTCGAAATAGGGAACCGGCTGCAGGGTCTCTTCATCGCGGTAGATGCCGACCACGCTGACGCGGGCGCTCGGCATGTGCTCCAGCACGCCGTCCATCATGCCAAGACCGGCACGCAGGATGGGCACGACGGTGACTTTCTTGCCCTTGATCTGGTCAACTTCTACTGGCCCGTTCCAGCCATCGATGGTAACCTTCTCGGTTTCGAAGTCAGAGGTCGCTTCGTAGGTCAACAAACTGCCCACTTCCTTGGCCAGTTCACGGAAACGCTTGGTGCTGATATCGCCTTCACGCATCAGACCGATCTTGTGCTTGACCAGGGGGTGTTTGACTTCAACGACTTTCATTATTATCTCCTCTAACTGCCGCAAAAAAATCGCGGAATCATACAACAAAAGCCGCCGTTTGTAGAGCATTTCCGCGCAAAAACGCGCAAACGATTTCCTTTCTGGTTTTTCACCGCCACTGTTAGAATACGCCCCGAATTTTACCCTCCACTTCTTTATATGACGGGGAATACGCGTGACTGACAAAACCTCACTGAGCTACAAGGATGCTGGCGTGGATATCGATGCCGGCAATGCACTGGTTGAACGTATCAAGGGCGTGTCAAAGCGCACTCGTCGTCCTGAAGTCCTTGGTGGTCTTGGCGGCTTTGGGGCCCTGTGTCAGATCCCTGCTGGCTACAAGGAACCGGTACTGGTCTCCGGTACCGACGGGGTGGGCACCAAGCTGCGCCTGGCCATCGACCTGAAGAAGCACGACACCGTGGGCATCGATCTGGTGGCCATGTGCGTCAATGACCTGATCGTGCAGGGCGCCGAGCCCCTCTTCTTCCTCGACTACTACGCCACCGGCAAGCTGGACGTGGATACCGCCGCCGCGGTGGTCACCGGCATCGGTGCCGGCTGCGAGCAGTCCGGCTGCGCCCTGGTGGGCGGCGAGACCGCCGAGATGCCGGGCATGTATGAAGGGGAAGACTACGACATCGCCGGTTTCTGTGTCGGCGTGGTGGAGAAGAGCGAGATCATCGACGGCAGCAAGGTCGGCGAAGGGGATGCCCTGATTGCCCTGGCCGCCAGCGGCCCCCACTCCAACGGTTTCTCCCTGATCCGCAAGATCCTGGAAGTCTCCAAGGCGGACGTGCACCAGCCGCTGGGCGATACCACCCTGGCCAATGCCCTGCTGGAGCCAACCCGCATCTATGTCAAACCCGTGCTCAAGCTCATCAAGGAGTGCGAGATCCACGCCCTGTCCCACATCACCGGTGGCGGCTTCTGGGAGAACATCCCCCGCGTGCTGCCCGCCAACACCCTGGCGGTGATCGACGAACAGAGCTGGCAGTGGCCGGCGGTGTTCAGCTGGCTGCAGCAGGCCGGCAACGTCACCCGTCACGAGATGTACCGTACCTTCAACTGCGGCGTCGGCATGATCATCGCCCTGCCGGCGGATCAGCTGGAAAAAGCCCTGGCCCTGCTCAAGGCCGAAGGCGAGAACGCCTGGCATATCGGTCACATCGCCAAGGCGGCCGATGGCGAGGAGCAGGTCATCATTAAATGACCTCCCCTATGAAACGCATCCTCGTCCTGATCTCCGGCAGCGGCAGCAACCTGCAGGCCATCCTCGACCACTGCGCCACCGGCAAGATGGCCGGAGAGGTGGTCGGCGTCATCAGCAACAAAGCCGATGCCTATGGCCTGGTGCGTGCCCGGGAAGCCGGGGTGGCCACCGCCATCCTGTCCCAGCAGCAGTTTGCCAGCCGGGAGGAATATGACGCCGCCCTGCTGGCCCTGATGGCGGACTATGCGCCGGATCTGGTGGTGCTGGCCGGGTTTATGCGGATCCTGAGCGCCGATCTCGTGCGCCACTTCGCCGGGCGGATGATCAACATCCACCCCTCCCTGCTGCCGAAGTACCAGGGGTTGCACACACACCAGCGCGCCATCGAGGCCGGCGATGACGAGCACGGTGCCAGCGTGCACTTCGTCACCGAGGAGCTCGACGGCGGGCCGGTGATCCTCCAGGCCCGGGTCCCCATCTTCGAAGGGGACACGGCCGACGAGGTCGCTGCACGGGTACAGGTGCAGGAGCACTGCATTTACCCCCTGGTGGTGCAGTGGTTCTGCGAGGGCAGGCTGCAGATGCGGGAGGGTGCCGCCCTGCTCGACGGCGTGCGGCTCGGCCCTGCGGGTTATGCCAGCGAATGACCGGGAACGGAATGTAAAAAGGGAGGCCTCTGGCCTCCCTTTTTTATTTGTCGCTCTTGTTTTCCTCGTGCAGCGCAATGCTTGTTGAAAGATGCAGGCAGCAAGGCCATTGGCGGGGTTAAACCGGATTGTCGATATCGATAAAGATGACATCCAGCCCGTGCACGGTGGCGAGCCACTCCCCCAGGGCCTTGATGCCGTAGCGCTCGGTGGCGTGGTGGCCGGCGGCATAGAAGTGCATGCCCATCTCGCGGGCAGTGTGGATGGTCTGCTCGGAGGCTTCGCCGGAGATGAAGGCGTCTATCCCCTGCTCCGCCGCCTGGCTGATGTAGCTCTGGCCACCGCCGGTGCACCAGGCCACCGAGCTGATGAGCTCAGGGCCGCTGTCGCCGCAGTGGAGCGGTTCACGGCCGAGCCGATCGGCAATCAGCTTGGCAAAATCGCTGCCGCTCATGGGGGTCTCCAGCTTGCCTACCATGGCGACGCTCTTGCTGTTCCAGGGCTCCAGGCCGCGACGCACCTTGATGCCGAGCAGCTTGGCCAGCTGGGCGTTGTTGCCCACCTCGGGGTGCACGTCCAGGGGCAGGTGATAGGCAAACAGGTTGATATCGTGGGTCAGCAGGGTCTTGATGCGGCGCTGTTTCATGCCGGTGATCTGGGCAGGCTCGCCGCTCCAGAAGTAGCCGTGGTGGACCAGGATTGCGTCGGCCTCGGCCGCCACGGCCGCATCGATGAGGGCCTGGCTGGCAGTGACGCCGGTCACCACCTTGCGAATGCGCTCGCGCCCCTCCACCTGCAGGCCGTTGGGGCAGTAATCCTTGATGGCATGGGGCTCGAGCAGGTGGTTGAGCAGGCTTTCGAGTTTGCGATGAGAGATCATGGGAGTCTCCTAACAGGGCTCCCTGCGCAGGATCGCAGGGAGCCGGATTGAGATCGTCAGGGGACCATGATAATCGAGCCGGACCGGCAAGGCCACGGTATGCCGCTCCTAGGCGGGCAGCTCGATGCCCGCGTCACGCATCTGGGCCAGCTTGTAGCGCAGGGTGCGCGGGCTGATGCCGAGCTTGTCGGCCACCGCCTTGCGGCTGCCATTGCACTCCTGCAGGGTGTCCAGGATGATCTGGTGCTCCTGCTGCTTGAGCTCCCCTCCCAGCCCCTCCACCGACAGGCGTTCCAGGGGACGCACCAGCTCCTCGTCCGTCTCCTCCAGGATCAGGTGTTCGCAGCCGACCACCCCCTCCGGGCAGAGGATCAGGGCGCGCTGCACCACGTTGTCCAGCTCGCGCACGTTGCCGGGCCAGGGGTGTCGGAGCAGGCGCTCTCGGGCCTCATCAGAGAGCCGGGGCGCTGGCAGCCCCTGCTGGCCAGCGTGCAGCGCCAGCAGGTGCTCCGCCAGGGGCAGGATGTCACCGGGACGCTCCCAGAGCGACGTCCAGCGCAGGGGGAAGACGTTGAGACGGTAGTAGAGATCTTCGCGGAACAGCCCGTCCTGCACCGCCTTCTTCAGGTCCCGGTTGCTGGTGGCGATGACCCGCACATCGAGGGGGATCATCTTGCGGCTGCCGAGACGCTCCACCTCTTTCTCCTGCAGCACCCGCAGCAGCTTGGCCTGCAGCCCCAGATCCATCTCGGTGATCTCGTCGAGCAGCAGGGTCCCCCCCTGGGCCTGCTCGAACTTGCCCGGACACCCCTGTACCGCCCCGGTGAAGGCCCCCTTCTCGTAGCCGAACAGGGTCGCCTCCAGCATGTTCTCGGGAATGGCGGCGCAGTTGATGGCGACGAAAGCCTGTTCGGACCGGTTGGAGTTGTCGTGGATGTAGCGGGCCAGCACCTCTTTGCCCGTCCCGCTCGGACCGCTCACCATGACGGTGGCCTCGCTCCTGGCGACCCGGGTCGCCAGCTGGAACAGCTCGGCGGTCTTGGGATCCCCGTACACCACGGCGCGCTTCTCCACTTTCTGGGCCGGCACGTAGCGGCTGACCTGGTTGAGCAACACCTCGGGGGAGAAGGGCTTGGCCAGGTAGTCGATGGCCCCCTCGCGCATGGCGCGCACCGCCCCGTCGATGTTGGCATAGGCGGTCATCAGGAGCACGGGCACCTGGGGGTACTGCTGGCGGATGTTCGCCAGCAGGGTGAGGCCGTCCATGCCCCCCATCTGGATATCGGAGATCACCATGTCAAAGCGCTGGCGGGAGAGCGTCAGCAGCGCCTTCTCGGCACTGTCGACCTCGCGGCACTCGTAGCCCCCGAGCAGCAGGGTATCCACCAGGGCCTCGCGCAGGCCGTTGTCATCTTCCACCACCAGGATGCGGGCCTGGGTCATGCTGCACCTCCTGCGGCGGGGATCGGGTACGCCCACTGGGGCAAGACGTGATTCATGCTACACCTCCAAGCTGCACCGCTTGCTGGTGCAGGGGGAACGACAGGGTAAAGCAGGTGCCCTCGCCGGGCACCGAGGCCACGCTGACCTCCCCCTGGTGGGCACGTACCACGGATTGCACCACGGCAAGCCCGAGACCTGTGCCCTGGGAGCGCGTGGTGAAGAAGGGTTCGAAGATCTGGCCGAGCAAGGCGGCGGGCATCCCCTTGCCATTGTCGAGGACGCGCATCTCCACCCGGCTGCCGCTGCGCACCGCGCTCACCAGCAGGGAGTCGGCGCCGGCCTGCCGGGCGTTGGCGATCAGGTTGTTGATGGCCCCGGCCAGGGCGCTGCTGTTGGCGAGCAGGCAGAGATCGGGCTCCGGTACCTCCAGGTGCAGGGCGCAGCCCTGCTGATGGCAGAAGGCCTCGGCACCGGCCTGCACCTCCGCCAGCAACCCCTGCACCGAGATGGGGGACACCACCTGGTTGTCGCCGTTACGGGCGAACAGCAGGATGTCGTTGATCTGTTTTTCCAGGTCTTGCAACCTGGCCATCAGCTTCTGCTGGAACTGGCTGCGGGATTCGGGCTTGAGGGTGCGGTTGGCCAGATTGGCCGCATAGAGCATGGCGGCGGAGAGGGGGGTGCGGATCTGGTGCGCAAGGGACGCCGCCATGTTGCCCAGCGCCGACAAGCGTTTCATGTGGTTGACCCTGTCCTGCAGCTGGCGGGTCTCGGTGAGATCGGTGATGAACACCAGCTGACCCGGCTGATCCGGCAACGGCTGGGTGGAGAGCTGCACCCGGCGACCGTCCCGCAGGGAGATCTCGTGGCCGTCGTCCTCGCGGGGCTGGAAACAGCGGGCGATGATCTGGCGCCAGGAGAGACCCTCCAGCGGCTCACCCAACAGCGCCAGGGCGGCAGGGTTTGCGCGGGTGATCAGCCCCTCGCCGTCGAGCAGCAGCACGCCGGTCGGCAGTGCCGTGAAGATGGCGTACAGCTGGCTCACTTCGTGAGACTGGAGCGGGTGGTCCTGCGGCGAGATTGTCATAAAGCTGACCTCAAACTGGCGATTGAGTCAGCTTATTCAATTTCCATGCCAGCCAATAAAACACTATATATCAATACTTTAATAGCAGAGTGTCAAAGCATTGACCTCAGTTGTCCTTGCTCATGCCGTATTTCTTCATCTTCTCCACCAGGGTGGTGCGGCGCATGCTGAGCAGGTCGGCGGCGCGGGCCACGACCCCGTCCTGGGACTCCAGGGCCTGACGGATCAGCTCCACCTCGAGGTCGGCCAGCATCTCCTTGAGATTGACCCCCTCCTGGGGCAGTTGCATGGGCAGGGGCATGGCGATGCCCGGGTCCAGCACCGGGGGGGACTGGAACACCGCGGCCAGGGCATCCCGCTCATCCATCTCGGTGAGACTCTCGTCCCTGGGCTCGCAGGGCAGCAGCCGGTAGCGCCCGGGCAGGTCCGCCACGTCGACGATCTGGTTCGGATAGAGGATCAGCAGGCGCTCGATGAGGTTCGACAGCTCGCGCACGTTGCCCGGCCAGGGGTACTGCATCAGGGATTCCATGGCCCGCTGGGTCAGGCGAATGATGCCCCTGTGCTGCTCCGCATGGCGATTGAGCAGCTCCTGCAGCAGCAGCGGAATATCGTCGCAACGGTCGCGCAGCGGCGGCGTCTCGATGGGGAAGACATTGAGGCGATAGTAGAGATCCTCGCGAAACGCCTGGGTGCGGATCATCGCCTCCAGATCACGGTGGGTCGCCGCGATCACCCGCACGTCCGCCTGCACCGTCTTGCCTCCCCCGACCCGATCGAACTGGCGCTCCTGAAGCACCCGCAGCAGCTTGACCTGCATGGGCAGCGGCATGTCGCCGATCTCGTCGAGGAAGAGGGTCCCCCCCTGGGCCAGCTCGAAGCGGCCGCGCCGGGCGGCGATGGCGCCGGTAAAGGCCCCCTTCTCATGGCCGAACAGCTCGCTCTCCAGGAGCTCTGCGGGAATGGCGCCGCAGTTGATGGGCACGAAGGGACCGTGACTGCGGGAGGAGAGCTCGTGGATGGCACGGGCCACCACCTCCTTGCCAGTCCCGGATTCCCCCAGGATCAGCACGTTGGCGTCGGTCTCCGCCACCTGGCCGATGAGGCGGCGCACCTCCTGGATCCCCTTCCCTTTGCCCACCAGCAGGCGCAGCAGCGTCTGGCCCTTGTCGTGGAGCTGGTGACGGGGATGGAGGGAGATGAACGCCTGGCAGAAGTGCAGGTGACGGGTCAGGGACTCATAGGTGAAAGGCGCTTCGGCCACCCCGATGAAGTTGCTTGAGCCATGGTCTTCCGGCATCAGGGAGATGAACGGGATGCGCGGGTAGGCGGCCAGCAGCTCGCCGAGGGGGCGCTCGCTCAGTCCGCCCGCCAGGATCCCCTGCAGCGGACCGGAAGAGTCGATGGCCACGTCGAGATCGGCCTCCACCACCTCCTGCCAGGGTATCCCCATGAAGGAGAGCACTGTCCCCAATTGCTGACGCCGCTGCTCATCCCCATCAACGAGCAGCACCCCCATAGCCATCCTATCCATATTTTTCACACCTGAAGCCAAGTTATTGTTTTTAAATTGTTTATTATAAGCAGCTATGCACTGTGCCACGAGGGGCACAAAGTGCCAAAATTCCGGCGGATTGTCAAAACTTGTCGGATTATAGCCTGTCTGGGCGGGACGGGGATCACGCTCTGGGCAAACCCGGTGTCATGCGAAAGTCTTACAGGGGGAAAGCGAGGCGCCGACAGGGACTGGCGCCTCGAGCAGGATCAGTGCTTGACCCTGTCCTGGGGGGCGGCGTAACGGCACTCTGGGAAGCGGCTGCACGCGAGGAAGAGGCGGCCGGCATGGGGGCCTTTCTTGGCCTCTCGCTCCACCAGGGGGGCCGCGCAGCGGGGGCAGTGCGGAGTCTCGGTCCGGGGCTCATCTTCCTCATCCGGGTCGAGGAAGGGGTTGTCCACCAGCAGGGGCTCAGGCGCCACGAGCTGGGAAGCAGCAACAAGGGGCTCCGGCTCCACGGGCGCCTCCACGGTTGAAGGGGACGCCATCAGTGGCATGCTCGCGCCATGCCCGGGTGCGCCGAGATCCACCCCATCGAGCAGCAATGGACTGAAGGTCGGCTCGCGGCGCTCCCCCGGCAGCAGATCCTCCGACGGGGCGCTCGCCCTTGTCAGCAGGGGCAACAGCTGCTCCCGCAGCTCCTCCACATCATAATGGCTGCCAGCCGGGATCTGCAGCAACGGCAGACCCGCACCATCGCAGGCGGCCTTGAGGAAAAGATCCCGCCCCTTGCTGCGTTTCTGATGGCGGTGGCCGCTCTCATCGAGTTCGACGGCGCAGAGGAAGGAGAGATCCGCCGGATGGCAGAGCAGGTAGTCGAAGTGCCTCTCGCCAATCTTGCCAAGCGCCTGCTGCCGCTTGCCCTTGCCCAGGCGTGCCTCCGGCGTCAGCACCAGGGAAGCGCGCACCTTGGCAAAGACCCGCGCCTGGTCGCCCACGGCCTGATCCAGCGCGCCGAGGAAGGTGCGCTCGGCAGGGCTCAGCAAGGTTTCCTGCAACTCATAGGGCTCGGCCCTGTTCTCTTTGCCCCGACGCCAGACGATCGCCAGCAGGAGCAGCACCAACAATACGGATCCCGATACGACGAGGCTATTCATACACGCACATCCCGTTCACAAGACATATTCAGCTCAAACCAACACGAAGGGGCCACACTCTACCACGGGGGACGCGCCTCAGGCAGAGCGGAAATCGACGCCGCTCCGGCATTCGCGTTTTTTCACTAAATTTGCGCGGGGCGGGCTTCATCTGGCCTGTCACAGCAGGCACAATGCTAGAGCCCATGGACGTTTGGCCCACGCGCGGTCGTCCCCAGACGTCAACAGACCCCAAGCAGCCCATTCAAGGAGAGCAGGATGCAAAAGCAATTGGTCGTCACCGTGATCGGCGCAGACAAGCCCGGTATCGTCGAGAGCCTGGCGGACACCATCACCCGACAGCAGGGTAACTGGCTGGCAAGCTCCATGAGTGAACTGGCCGGGCAATTCGCCGGCATCCTGCATGTCGCCGTCCCCGACGAACACTACCGCAGCCTGTGCGAGGCGCTGGTGATGCTGCCCGGTCTCACCGTCAGTTTCGCCGAAGGCCAGCTCAGCCCGGAGCCGGCCTGTCAGGTGATGCTGAGCGTCACCGGCAACGACAGGCCGGGCATCGTCCACGAGGTGGCCAGCATCTTGCGCCAGCTCAACGTCAACGTCGCCGACCTCACCACGGGCTGCGAACCCGCGCCCCACTCCGGCGCCCCCCTCTTTTATGCCCATGCCCTGGTGGCCCTGCCGCCACAGGTGGCACTGGACGATCTCGTCACCGCCCTGGAGTCCCTCTCCGACGACCTGGTGGTCGACATCGATCAGGATCTGAGCGAATAGCGCTGACTGTCATAAATCCGTCATGGTTTGACGCCATAACTTCCGCGCAGACGCAATCAGAGCACAGAGGAACCAGATGAGCACCGACAAGCAGTATGAAGAGAAAGAGCTTAGCTGGCTCTCATTCAATGAACGGGTGTTGCAAGAAGCCATGGACAAGACGGTCCCCCTCATCGAGCGGGTCCGCTTCCTCGGGATCTTCTCCTCCAACCAGGACGAGTTTTTCAAGGTACGGGTCTCGGACGTCAAGCGCCGCATCCTCATCAACGAGGTGCACGGCGGCGACGACGAGGCCAAGGTGCTGCTGCGGGCCATCCAGCAGAAGGTGATGGCCCTCGGCGAGGCATTCGACAACACCTACAAGGAGCTGCTGCTCGCCCTCGCCCGCCACAACATCTTCCTGGTCAACGAGAACCAGCTCTCCGAGTCCATCCAGCAGTGGTTGCGGGTCTTCTTCCGGGAAAAGGTGCTGCGGC
Organism: Aeromonas sp. FDAARGOS 1415; assembly: GCF_019048365.1. Classification (NCBI taxonomy): domain Bacteria; kingdom Pseudomonadati; phylum Pseudomonadota; class Gammaproteobacteria; order Aeromonadales; family Aeromonadaceae; genus Aeromonas; species Aeromonas sp. FDAARGOS 1415. The sequence goes on from NZ_CP077363.1 coordinate 4,153,390, forward strand.
ACATCATCCCCATCCTCCTCAACAAGGAGGTCAACCCGGTCAAGTTCCTGAAAGACGAGCACACCTATCTCGCCATCGAGATGAAAAAGAACGGCCAGGTGATCCAGTACGCCCTGGTGGAGGTGCCGACCGACGATCTGCCCCGCTTCTTCCAGCTGCCGCCGGAGGGGACTCGCCGCAAGAAGCAGATCATCATCCTGGACAACGTCATCCGCTTCTGTCTCGACGAGATCTTCAAGGGCTTCTTCGACTACGACGAGATTGCGGCCTACGCGGTCAAACTGACCCGGGATGCCGAATACGATCTCTCCGACCAGCTGGACCTCAGCCTAGTGGACAAGATGAGTGATGGCCTGAAGCAGCGCCTCACCGCCATGCCGGTGCGCTTCGTCTACGAGCGGGAGATGCCCGCGGCCATGATAAGCTTCCTGAAGCTCAAGCTGCAGATCAGCTCCTACGACGCCATCATGCCGGGCGGGCGCTATCACAACTTCAAGGATTTCATCGGCTTCCCCAACGTGGGCCGGGATTACCTGGAAAACCCCAAGCTGCCGGCGCTGGACTGCCGCGACTTCGACGGCTTCGTCAACGCCTTCGACGCCATCACCAAACAGGACATATTGCTCTACTACCCGTACCACAAGTTCCACCACTTCACGGAGCTGGTGCGCCAGGCGGCGTTCGATCCGGCGGTCAGCGCCATTCGCATCAATATCTACCGGGTCGCCAAGAAATCGCGGATCATCCACTCCCTCATCGACGCCGCCAACAACGGCAAGAAGGTGACTGTGGTGGTGGAGCTGCGCGCCCGCTTCGACGAGGCGGCCAACATCGACTGGGCCAATATCCTGACCGATGCGGGGGTCAAGGTGGTGTTCGGGGTGCCGAGCCTCAAGATCCACTCCAAGCTCTGCCTCATTACCCGCCACGAGAACGGCGAAGCGGTGCGCTACGCCCACATCGGGACCGGCAACTTCAACGAGAAGACCGCCAAGATCTACACCGACTTCTCCCTGCTGACCCGCCACCCGGACATCACCGCCGAGGTGGAGAGCGTGTTCGAGTACATCGAATACCCGTACCGGCGCTACAAGTTCAACCACCTGCTGGTCTCCCCCATCAACAGCCGGCGCCAGCTCTATCGCCTCATCGACAACGAGCTGGCCAACGCCAAGGCGGGGCAGCCCAGCGGCATCACCCTCAAGATCAACAACCTGGTGGACAGGGACCTCATCAACCGGCTCTATGCCGCCGGTCAGGCCGGGGTGCCCATCCAGATGATCATCCGCGGCATGTGCGCCCTGCGCCCGGGCGTACCGGGCCTGAGCGACAACATCCGGGTCATCAGCATCATCGACCGCTTCCTCGAGCACCCGCGGGTCATGGTGTTCCACAACAAGGGCAACCCCCAGCTCTACATCTCCAGTGCCGACTGGATGAGCCGCAACATCGACGGCCGCATCGAGGTGGGTACTCCGATCTATGACGAGCGGCTCAAGCAGCGCATCCTCGACATTCTCGAGCTGCAGCTGGGCGACACCTGCAAGGCACGGGTCATCGATGCAGACCAGAAGAACGAGTACGTGAAGCGGGGCAACCGCCGCAAGGTCCGTTCCCAGGTCGCGATTTACGACTACCTCAAACGCATAGAGTCACACCATGGACAATAGTCTGTACGCCGCTGTCGATCTGGGGTCGAACAGCTTCCACATGGTCATCGCCCGCCTCAACGAGGGGCGGATGCAGATCGTCGATCGCATCAAGGAGCGGGTGCGCCTCGCGGAAGGGATGGACGAGCAGCGCCGCATGTCGGAAGAGGCCATGGCCCGCGGCCTCGACTGCCTCGCCCTGTTTGCCGAGCGCCTGACCAATATCAAGCCGGATCAGATCCGCATCGCCGGCACCTACACACTGCGCCGCGCCAGCAACGCCCGCGCCTTCGTGAGCGAGGCGGCCAAGGTGCTCAACCACCCCATCGAGATCATCAGCGGCCAGGAGGAGGCGCGCCTCATCTATCAGGGGGTCGCCCATACCCAGCACATCGAGGGCCAGGTGCTGGTGGTGGACATCGGCGGTGGCAGCACCGAGCTCATCATCGGCGAGGGGTTCGAGCCCAAGGCCCTCACCAGCCGCAAGATGGGCTGCGTCAGCTTCACCCAGAGCTTCTTCCCTAACGGCAAGCTGAGCGAGAAGGCCTTCAACGGCGCCGTGCTGGAGGCCCAGCACCAGCTCGCCCCCATCATCAACCAGTACCGCAAGCTCGGCTGGCAGAGCTGCCTTGGCAGCTCCGGCTCCATTCGCACCGTGCGTGACGTGTTGCAGGGGGAGGAGTGGACCGACGGCGCCATCACCCTGGCGGGCCTGGAGCGCCTCAAAACCGAGATGCTCAAGCACAAGAAGGTCGACCAGCTCAAGCTGGCGGGCCTCACCGAGGAGCGCCAGGGGGTGTTCGCCGCCGCCGTGGCTATCCTGCTCGGGCTCTTCACCTCCCTGCCCATCGAGCGGATGGAGTACTCTGACGGCGCCCTGCGCGAGGGGCTGCTCTACGAGTTCGAGGAGCGGTTGCAGCACCACGACATTCGCGAGCGCACCGCCCTGGCCCTCTCCACCCACTATCATATCGACAAGCGCCAGGCCACCCGGGTGGAGCAGAGCGTCCTCGCCCTGTTCGATGCCCTGAGCGGCCCCTGGGAGATGCCGGAGGAGCCCTATCGCGCCATTCTTGGCTGGGCGGCGCGACTGCACGAGATAGGCCTCGCCATCAACTACAGCGGCATCCACAAACACTCAGCCTACATCTTGCAAAACACCGACCTGCCCGGTTTCAACCAGGACGATCAGGCCCTGCTCGCGGCCCTGGTGCGCTTCCAGCGCAAGGGGCTCAAGCTCGCCGAGCTGCCCGCCCTGCCGAACCACGACGAGCAGACGGTGCTGCGCTGCATCCGCATCCTGCGCCTCGCGGTGGCGGCCCACCACAGGCGCCAGGACAACCTGCTGCCCGAGTGGAACGTGCAGGCCGCAGGCGATCAGCTGGTGGTCACCCTGCCGCTCGACTGGTGCGACGAGAACCGGCTCCTGATGCAGAATCTGGAGAAGGAGCACCGCTACTGCCAGGAGCAGGGCTGGCCCCTGCTGTTCCAGCTCGGATAAGGGCCAAACCCAGACGAAAAAGGCAGCCGATGGCTGCCTTTTGTCGTTATGCCGGTCTCACTGCAGGTCAGGCAGGATCAGCTTGGCTATCTCGAAGTAGATGATGAGGCCGGTGCCGTCCACCAGGGTGGCGATGAAGGGGGCCGAGACCACCGCCGGGTCGATGCGCAGGCGGCGCAGCACCATGGGGATCACCGAGGCGACGGTGGCACTCCACAGCACGATGGCGACGATGGTCAGGGTCACGACCATGCCGATCTCGGGCCCTACCCCCAGGCTCCAGGCCCTCACCCAGGCGGCCAGGGCAATGGCCGCCGAGATGAGCAGGCCGGTGGAGATCTCTTTTTTGAGCACGGTGCCGAGGTTTTTCAGGCTCACCTCCCCCACCGCCATGGCCCGCACGATCGTGGTGGTGATCTGGGTGCCGCTGTTGCCGCCGGTCCCGATCAAGAGCGGGATGAAGAAGGCGAGCGCGATGGCCGCCTCCAGCTGCTCCTCGAAGGCCCGCAGCACCGTGCCTGTGTATGCCTCCGCCACGAACAGGATGAGCAGCCAGCCCACCCGCTTTCGCCACAGCTGCCAGGGGGTCGCCTGCAGGTAGGGCGTGTCCAGCGGCGAGGATCCCCCCTGCAACTCCGCATCCTCGGTGGATTCGAGCTCCAGGATGTCGGCGGCATCGTCCACGTGGAAGACCCCCACCAGACGCCCCTGATCTTCCACCGGCAGGATGGAGAGGTCGCGATCGATCAGCAGGCGGGCAGCCAGCTCCTGATCCGCCCGGGCATTGATGCGCACCGTCTCCCTGTCCATTAGCTCCCCCACCCCCTGCCGGGGATCGGCGATCAGCAGCGACTTGAGGGAGACGTGGCCCAGCAGGCGCCCCTCGTCATCCACCACATAGAGGTGCCCGAACAGCCGGGCCTGATCCCAGGCGCCGTGGATCAGCTGCCTGGCGCTCTCCACCGTCGCCCCCTCCGTCACAGAAAGGTATTCATGACGCATGTTGGCCCCCACCGACTCGCCCGGCCAGGCTAGCAGCGACAGGAAGGCGCGCCTTGCCGGATCGGGCAGACGGGCGAGCAGGGTCTTGCGATCGTGCTCATCGAGCCTGCGCAGCATGGTCAGCAGGTCGCGACGAGCGATGGCCCCCTGCAGGACCCCGACGATGCTGCCATGGAGCCTGAGCAGCAGCTGGCCGGCACACGCCGCAGGCAGGGAGCCTAGCAAGGCCGCCCCTTCGCGCTCGGGCAGGGTATCGAAGATGCAGTTGAGCTCTTCCGGACGCAGAACCAGGAGCTGATCGGCGCGGGCCACCGGATCCTGGTTGTGTGCAAGCCACCCCCGCAGGGCGGCAGGGTCGAGCAGTTGATGACGGTTGAGCAGGGTGTGTGTTTTCTTCATCACAGATGTCCTCATGTGATCCCGGGTCGGGCCCGGGAGCAGCCGGTCATACCGGCTGCCGTTTGCAAGAAAACAGCAATTTGATTGACGAGTAACAGGCAGGAAATGACGCCGTCCGGCGTGTTTTCATCCCCACGTACCAGCTTTAGCACTGCATAACGTATCCGGCATGCCGGAAGCCACTTGGGTTGACACCTTAATCCGATGAAAACTGTCCTGATCTTGGGCGTCTCTGGACGTCGTGAGATCAGTGGCCTGTGTTTATGCAGGAGCCTCGCCTAACGAGATGCTGCGAATGATGCGCACGGCGTGCCGTGCGGTCGGCATCATCGGCGCCCGGGCGTATGGCGTCAAGGAGGTTCGGCCCCTGGCAACGGGTTGTTACAATTTGGGCGGGAGGCTGGCTGGGGATGAAAAGAGCGCTCCCCCGGGCCAGGGCCACGAGGGAGCGGGCGGTCAATGGCAGATATCAGCGGATATAGTCGAACAGGGTCAGCTTGCTTATCTTGCTGAAGGCGAGCTGGGAGGCGCTCATGGCCGCATCCTCCTTGGAGAGGGTCGCGATCACCTCGTACATGTCGGCCTCCGAGACCTTGGCCCGCGCCTGCTGGTTCAGGGTGCTTAGCCCGTCATTGGAACTCATCACCTGTTCCAGGCTGTTGAGCCGGCTGCCCACCTCCCCCTGCGCCCTGTCCACCTTGGTTCTGGCGTTATTCATATGGGTCGTCGCATCGGCCACCTCCAGCTGGAAGTCGCTTGCCGGGAGCGCGGGGTCGCGCAGGGCCGAGATGAAGTCGGACATGCCGTTGAGTATGTTGTCGTTCACTGGCTTATCGAGCACAAAGGTTTGAGGCGCCGAGCCGGCAGGCAAATCCAGGGTCAGCTCCAGCCCGTTGAAGGAGATGGCGTTGCCCGCCGTATAGGGAAGAGCGGGTCCCTGGACAACAACACCCAGGCTGTTCTCAATATGATAGGTTTCAGGTGGGCCAATTTGGGTCCTCACCGTGAACTGATTGTTGGTCACCGTGGCCGGGTCATAGTTGTTGCGATAGAAGCTCTCGAAGTTCCCCTGATCCCCGATCCCCACCTGGATGTTGGTGCTGATTGCGCTGGCGGTGCGCCGGGTGGCCACCGTCTCGAACAGCTCGAAACCGGAGTCGTTGGCCGGGACCTTGACCGTGGGAGAGACCTGGATGCTGCGCTGGCCCGTGTCCCCCTGGAACACATAGTTGCCGCTGGCGTCCTTGACGAAGGGCTGGGTCTTGCTCTGGTTGCCGCCGAAGATGAACTCCCCCTGGGAGTTCTTGCTGTTCATCAGATCGAACATCTGTTTCTGCAGTCCCTCCAGCTCGCTTGCGATGGCGCTGCGCTCCTCGGCCCCCATGGCGGAGTTGTTCGCCTTCTGGATCAGGGTCTGGGCGCTCAGCATGGCGCTGTTGAGGGAGGTGAGCACCGTATCCTCGTGGCCCAGGCTGTTCTCCAGCAGGCTGCCGTTGACACTGTACTGTTTGAAGAGGTCGATCTCCTTGGTCAGCGCCATCTTCTGGCTCATGCCGGAGGGATCCTCGCCGGCACGGGTGAACTTGTCCCCCGTCATCAGCTGGTTGTAGGCCGTGTTCTGGCGTTCGCTGACCTTGCTCATGGTAGCCAGGTTGCGGTCATAGATCATGTTGGTGGTGATGCGCATGACTTACCTCACGGAGGAGAGCAGGGTGTCGAAGATGGTCTTGGCGGTGTTCACTATCTGGGCAGAGGCCGCATAGGACTGCTGGAAGCGGATGAGGTTGGCCGCCTCCTCCTCCAGGTTGACCCCGGAGACGCTCTCGTAGATGCCGGTGCTCTGGGTCAGCTTCGCCTCGTTGGCCTCCAGCAGGGTCTTGGCCTGGCTGGTCTTGTTGCCAATCCCGCTCACCAGCCCCGAGTAGGCATCGTTGAAGGTCATCTTGTCGTTGCTGGTGGCGGCATTGTTGTTCTTGCGCACCAGCTCCTTGTTCTGCAGCTCCGCCAGCGCCAAGCCGTTGGCGTTGTCGGCGAAGCCGTCCTTGTTGTAGCTCAGGGTGAAGCTGTCATTGGCCTCCACCTTGCCGGTGATGCTGAAGTCGTAGCCTGGGGTCAGGGCCGGCACTATGGGGGTGCCAAGCGGCATCTCCAGAGCGGACATCAGGTTCTGCCCCTTGGTGGAAGCCGGCGCCACCCCGAGCAGGTTGTTGTTCTTGTCGTAGACCTCGTAATTGCCGCTGCCGTCGATCTTGATGACCTGGGGGGCGCTCGGGTCCAGGGTGTTGGTGCCAAAGCCCGACCCCGTTCCCGTGTTGTAGAGGCTGCTGATGGTGATCTCGCCCGAGCCCAGGTTCTGGGCGTTCTTGTCCGCCTTGATGGGGGACGCCAGCGCGATGTCCTCGGGCCGGGTGATGGCGGCCTCGAGGCCGGCGGCGGCATGTTTGGTGGGTTGCAGCACTATCTTGTCGCCGGCCACCGGGGCGCCGGAAAGCTCTATCTCGATGCCGTGCCCCGCCACCTCGAACTTGGCGGGCGGAGTGGTGCCGGTCGCCACCGAGGTGCGCTGGCCACTGGCATCGATGGAGAAGACCTCATAGCCGGTGGGGCCGTTGAACTGCACCTCATAGTCGAAGGTGGTCACCTCGCTGCCCTTGCCGGGCACGAAGTTCACGCTGGCGGCGCCACTGCCCTGGTTGCCGGCATACGGCAACCCCTGGCTCCCCTCGAGGGTGAAAAGATCCCCTCCCAGCTTGTTGTCCAGATCCATCCCCAGCCGGTTCTGCTGATTCATGGCGTCAGCCAGGGCGACGGCCAGCTGCCCCAGCTCCCGCTTGGTCGGCTCCAGATCCCGGCGCGCGGTGAAGAGGCCGCCTATGGTCCCCCCCATGTCCTTGTCGCTGATGGTGGCCTTGTTGGCCCCCAGGGTCAGCTGCAACGTCGCATCCCGGGAGTCAGGGTTGCCCGCTACCACCTTGAACTGGGCCACGCCACCGTCCAGCACCAGGGAGTGCCCGGTGCTCATGTTGACCAGCATGCTGCCGTTGGGCTGGGTCACGGTGCGGATCTCCATCTTCTCCGAGAGCTGGCGGATGGCCTCGTCCCGCTGATCGAACAGCATCAGGCTCTCTTCCGGCGAGCCCTGGGTGCGGATGATGGCCTGGTTCAGATCGTTGATGCTGTTCAGCAGGCTGTTCACCCTGTCCGTCTCGTCGCCTATGGTGGCATTGATGGTGTCGCTCTGCTTGTCGAGCTGGGCGGAGAGGGTATGGAACCTGTCCACCATGCCGTTGAGTTCGCTCAATGTGGTCTTGCGCCCCCCGATCTCGGCGGGCGACTCGTTGGCGGTATGGAAGGCCTTGAAATAGGAGGTGATCGTGGTGCCCACGCTGTTGCTGCTGTCACCGAGCAGGCTGTCGAGCTGGAAGAGCTGATCGTAGCGCGCCCCTGAGGCGTGGTAGGCGGAGGTGTCCCGGCGCATCTCGGCCTGGGCATAGGCGTTGATGACGCGCTCGCTCACCATGTCCCCCGTCCCCAATCCGATGGAATTGGTGTAGATCAGGGTGCGTTCACGTACATAGCCCTGGCTATTGACGTTGACGATGTTGTTACTGGTGGTCTGCAGCAGCCGCTGCTGGGCCAATACACCCGATGTCCCGATTCCAAGCAGATCGCTTGCCATAGCTTACAGCTCCATCTCTGTGTTCCTGGTCGCAGCGTTGCCGGGCGCCGAGTAGCCGGCGATGGCATCGCTGCGCAACACTTGTTTAAGTTTTTTGGCGTACTGGGGGTCGGTGGCATACCCGGCCTGCTGCAGTGCCTCGAAATAGCGGTCAGGGCTGTCGACCTTGGCCAGGGCCCCCTTGTAGCGGGTGCCCGAGGTCAGGAAGTCCACGTAGTCGTTGAAGCTCTCCTCGAACGACTCGTAGGAACGAAACGCCGCCTTCTGACGCGACGCCACCCCTTGTTCATACTCCAGAGTGCTCACCACGGCCTTGGGCCCTTCCCAGCGCGGATCGGCCTTGATGCCGAACAGGTTGTGGGTTATCTGCCCCTCCCCGTCCTTGATCACCCGCTTGCCCCAACCGCTCTCCAGGGCAGCCTGGGCCACCAGCACCGCCGGGCTCAGCCCCAGTTTGTCCGCCGCCTTCTTGGCGAGCGGCATCAGCCTGTCGACGAACTCTTCCGGACTGTCGAACACCTTGGCACTGCCATCCAGGGCCGGCGCCCGCTGGATACTGCCCATGGGCGGCACGGTGCGGTGAGGGCGACGAGGCGGGGCCAGCCGGGACTCACCCCCATTCATCTCGCTCTTCATTTCGTTATCAGCAAAATCTTTGCCAACTTTGGAGGCCGCGATCAGATCGTTGGAAGCACTGGGGGGCTGATAGGGCTTGTAGACCCGCTCGGTGCGCTCGGGCAGCTTGAGCACGCGCCCATCCTGATGGGTGAAGGTCTTCTCGGGGGAGAGCTGTCTGGCCACCATCTCGGCAATGCCGAGCCCCCCTTTGCTCGACATGTCGGCAACCCGCTGCTCGTCCAGCATCCCTTCATAGAACTGGGTGTAGCTGCTGTTCATCGGGTTCCCCTCGGTCAGCACCGAGTTGGCCTGGCGCATCCCCTTGAACAGAGTCTGGGTGAAGATGGACTCGAACTGGCGAGCAGCCGCCATCAGTGCCCCCTGCTGCCCTTCCTTGCTCTGGCTCTGGCTCATGCGCCGCAGCTTGTCCAGGTTCTGGACGTCCTGCACCATGCCAAGATTGATACCGCTCTGGGTGTCGAACTCTGCCATAACTACCTCTTTGCCGCCCGTGGCAACCGCTTGCCGCTCAAGAAACTACAGAATGACCAGCTGCCCCTGGATCGCGCCCGCCTGCTGCAGCGCCTCCAGGATCGCCATCAGGTCGCCCGGGGCCACCCCCACCTGGTTTACCGCCCGCACCAGATCGTCCAGGGTCGCACCGGTATCGAACTTGAACATCCGCCCCGGATCCTGCTGCACGTTGATGGTGGAGTTGTTGGTGACCGCCGTCTGCCCGCCCGCCAGCGGATTGGGCTGGGAAACCTGCTGGTTCTCGGCAATGGTGACCGTCAGGCCGCCGTGGCTGATGGCGGCCGGGCGCAACCTCACCTCGCTGCCGATGACGATGGTGCCGGTACGGGAATTGACGATGATCTTGGCGGACTCGCTCGCCGGATCCACCTCCAGGTTCTCGATGGTGGAGAGGTAGGAGACCCGCTGGGCCGGATCCCGCGGCGCGAACACCTTGATGGAGGTGGCATCCTGCGCCTGGGCGGTGTTGGGCCCCACCAGATCGTTGACCACGTCAGCCACCCGACGGGCGGTGGTGAAGTCCGGCCGGTTCAGGTTGAAGGTGATGGTGTCCCCCTGGCTGAAGGAGTTAGGCACCTCCCGCTCCACGGTCGCCCCGTTGGCGATGCGTCCCACGGTCGGGGTGTTGATCACCACCTTGGATCCGTCCGCCCCCTCGGCCCCCAGACCGCCGACCACCAGGCTGCCCTGGGCCACCGCATAGACGCGGCCGTCCAGCCCCTTGAGAAAGGTCTGCAGCAGGGTGCCGCCCCGCAGGCTCTTCGCCTCGCCGATGGCGGAGACGGTGACGTCTATGGTCTGGCCCGGCTTGGAGAAGGGAGGCAGGTCCGCATGGATGGCCACCGGCGCCACGTCCTTGATCTTGGGCTTGATGTTGTCCGGCACCTTGATGCCGAAGTTGTTGAGCATGGTCCTGAAGGTCTGCTCGGTGAAGGCGTTGTTCTTCTCACCCGTGCCGGGCAGACCCACCACCAGACCGTAACCGATCAGCTGGTTGCTGCGCACCCCTTCCACCGAGGCGAGATCCTTGATGCGGGATGCGTGCGCCAGCCCGAGCGGCAACAGGCAGCACAGCAGGGCAAGCAGACGGAATCGGTTCATGACATCTCCTAACAAAACCACTGTGGCCCGGAGCAAACGGGTTGTCCGGGCACCTGACGCTTAGATGGGCCACCAGGGGCCATTGAAGAAGCTGGTGAGCCAGCCCTGTTCCTGGGTGTTGGCCAGATCGCCGGTCCCACCGTAATGAATGCGCGCATTCGCCACCTTCTGGGATGACACGCTGTTCTCGGAGCTGACGTCCTCCGGACGCACCAGGCCGGTGATGCGGATGTACTCGTTGCCGTTGTTGAGCATGATCCACTTCTCGCCGCGTACCAGCAGGTTGCCGTTCGGCAGCACCTTGACCACGCTGACCGAGATGTTGCCCTGCAGGCTGTTGCTCTGATCCGCCTTGGCCTGCCCCTTGAACGCACTGTTCTGGCCGATGGAGGCCGACAGATCGTAGGGCCCCGCCGTGACCGGCACGCCCCCCAGGGTGACGGGGTCGAGCGCCAGCTTGTTGTCCTTGCCGCTCTGGGTGTTGGCCTTTTTCGACGCCGAGGTCGACTCCGCCAACTGGATGGTGATGATGTCACCCACCCGGTGCGCTTTGATGTCCGAGTAGATACCGTTGACCTGCTCGGGCTGGAAGATGGCCCCGGTCGGGCGCACCGACACCGGCTCCGACTCGCCGTACACGGGGGCGAACTCGGGATCGTCGGGTCTCGGGGTGTTGAGGGTACTGGTACAGCCTGCCAGCGTCAGCAGGCTCAGCATCCAGATGGCTTTCATCATGACTCTCCTGATCAGGTGCGCTGGGTAAGGAAGGACATCATCGAGTCCACCGCAGAGATGACCTTGGAGTTCATCTCGTACACCCGCTGGGCCTGGATGAGGTTCACCAGCTCCTCGGTCACGTTGACGTTGGAGGTCTCCAGCATCCCCTGTTTGATGACCCCGAGCCCGTCCGCACCGGCGGTTCCCTGGATGGGGGCGCCGCTGGACTGGGTCTCGACGAAGAGGTTCTCCCCCATGGGCTGCAAGCCGGTCGGGTTGACGAAGTCCGTGGTGTTGATCTGGCCCACCACCTGGGACTGGCCGTCCCCCTTGAGCTGCACCGACACCTGGCCATCCTCCCCCACGGTCACGCTCTGGGCGTTCTCGGGGATCTGGATCTCCGGCTGCAGCGGATAGCCGTTGCCCGGGGTGACGATGGTGCCCTCATCGTTCAGGGTGAACTGGCCGTTGCGGGTGTAGGCCGCGCTGCCGTCCGGCAGCTGGATTTCGAAGTAGCCGCGGCCGCTGATCATCAGGTCCAGGGAGTTGTCCGTGGTCTGGACGTTGCCCTGGCTGTGGTTCTTCTGGGTGGCGACCACCTTGGCCCCCGCCCCCAGCATCAGGCCGGAGGGCAGTTCGGTGTCCGCCGAGGAGCGGCCACCGGGCTGGTTGACGTTCTGGTAGAGCAGATCCTCGAAGATGGCTCGCGCCTTCTTGTAGCCCACGGTGCTGGCGTTCGCCAGGTTGTTCGAGGTGACCGAGATGTTGGTCTGCTGGGCATCGAGGCCGGTCTTGCTGATCCAGAGTGCAGGATTCATGGTGTGCTCCTTGATTAGCTGATACGCAGCAGCTGGGTTTGGGCCTCGTCGTTCTCCTCGGCGGTCTTCATGATCTTGACCTGAGTTTCAAACTGACGTTGCAGGCGAATAAGGTTGGTCATCTCGTCGACCACGTTGACGTTGCTCCCCTCAAGGGAACCGGCGATCAGGCCCACCTCGGCAGAAGCGGCTTCCTTTTGGCCATCCTTGCGGCGAAACAGGCCATCCTGACCCTTCTCAACCGCATCCCCCGCCGGGTTGACCAGCTTGATGCGCTGGAAATCCTCCGGCAGGTTGGCGGCAGCTCCCTCGGGGCGACCGCTGATGGTGCCATCCCGATTGATCTCGATCTTCTCCATGGGCAGCGGCAGCACGATGGGCTGACCGCCGTCGTCCACTACGTTCAGACCGGTGGAGGTCTGCAGGTTGCCGGTGGCATTGAGCTGGAGGTTGCCCATGCGGGTGTAGGCTTCGCCGCCGTTGGAATCCTGCACCGCTATCCAGCCCGGCCCATCGACGGCGACGTCAAGATCCCGGCCCGTGGTCTGCAGCATGCCGTGCTGCAGGTTCTGACCCGGCCGCTCGGTCATGGCGAACACCCGCGTGGGCAGCCCTTCGCCAAACGCCTGCATGCTGCGCGCCTGCTCGAAGTCAGACTTGAAGCCGATGGTGTTGGCGTTGGCCAGGTTGTTGCCACGCACAGCCAGGCTGTTCATGTTCTCCTTGGCCCCGGACATGGCGATGTAAAGCAGGTGATCCATGGGATCCTCCGTCAAACAGATGACTCTCGCGGGAGAACTGCAAGTAGAATGCCAAGAAGAGAGAAGAGCGACGACATGGAGGAGGAAAATACGCCTGCCGCAGACGACAAGGGGCGCCGAAGCGCCCCTTGCAACCGCCAGAAAGCTTAGCGGATCTGCAGTATGCTCTGCTGCAGGGAGCTGTTCACTTCCAGAGAACGGGAGTTGGCCTGGAAGTTGCGCTGTGCGGTGATGAGATCCACCAGCTCGGTGGTGAGGTCCACGTTGGACTGCTCCAGGGCCGACGACTTGATGGAACCGAAGGTGCCGGAGTTCGGGGTGCCCGGCAGGGCATCACCGGAGAGCAGGGACTGGCGCCAGGAGGTGTCGCCGACCTGGGTGAGACCCTGGGCATTGGCAAACTTCGCCATGGCCACCATGGCCACCTTGACAGTGCTGGCATTGCTGTAGGTCGCCGAGACGATGCCATCCTCCCCAATCTCCACCTTGGTCAACCGGCCGACGGTGGAACCGTCCTGGGTCAATTTGTTGACTTCGAACGGCGAAGAATATTGAGTGACGGTACCCAATCGGTACTCAAACTTCTGGGTCGGATCAGCACCATTTGTGATGACACCTGCGCCAGGTGTACCCAACGTATCGGTAACGATGGGATCAGGCAATGTGCTGGTTAACTTGCCGTCAGATCCAAACGTCAGAGTAGCGGGTGTGCCACCTGGTGTAATAGGAGTTGTCCCCTCATACAGATGCATCTCCCAAGTAGGGGGATTCAATGCTACTGGAGGTGTTTGGTTATCCCCTTTTTTCACAAAATACTGGGTGATGGTATGTGGCTCGCCCAGTGAGTCATATATGACCACCGAGGTAGAAGAGGAATAAGTCTTAGAGTTGGTGGTATCAAGCGGCGTTGCTGTCACATCAATCGGTGTAGCTGACGATGGCAGGTTGAAACTCGACTCCACCAACGAGGTTTTAGCCGGCTCGCCAGCCTTATCAGGGATCTGGATGGGCTTGGTCGCGTTGATGCTCACCGCCTTCGGCGTGCCGTCAGAGTTGATCTCGTACCCCTGCAGGTAACCGCCGGAGTTGCTGACCATGTAGCTGTTTTCATTGAGCTTGAAGGCACCGGAACGGGTGTAGGTGCGATCCAGGTTGGACAGACCGTCCGAGGTCACGAAGAAGCCGTTGCCCTGGATGGCGAGGTCCAGCGCGTTGTTGGTGAATTGCAGCGCCCCCTGGTGGAACTGCTGAGCCACGGCGCCGGTCGCCACACCATTACCCACCTGGGTCTTGGCGTTGACGAAGATGGAGTTGGCGTAGACGTCAGCGAACTCGGCACGGGACTCCTTGAAGCCGGTGGTGTTGACGTTGGCAATGTTGTTCGCGGTGACGTTCAGGTCTTTTTGAGCCGCATTGATGCCGCTGAGGGCATTGTTGAATGACATGTCTTTCTCCTTAGATCACTGCGTTAGAGGTCGAAGCCGACTTGGTCGTCGTGTTGCCGGTCGTCCCGCCAATTTCCAATACATCGGTCAGATAGATGCCGCCCAGCCCCTTGAGCTTGAGGGTACTGGGGTTGGAGCTGGTGCCCAGGGTAACGCTCTCCACCTTGGCGTAGGTCAGGGCGGGGACGCTTTCCGACTTGCCGTCCACGGTGGCGTGGGCTTCTATCGAATACTTCCCGCTCTTGGCCGCATTGCCCGACTTGTCGAGGCCATCCCACGTGAAGGCAACGTTGCCTTTCTGGTCCCCCTCGATGGAGAACTCCTTGATCACCTGACCGCTCTCGTCCTTCACCGTCACCTTGATGTTGCTGCCGCCGTCACCGGTGGCGATGACGCCGGAGAGGGTGCCCCCCTTCTCCACATAGCCGGTGTTGGAGGGGATGAGCACGTTCTGGCCCACCAGGGCCGACGCCTGCAGCGCCTGGCTGGAGGTCATCAGGCTGTTGAGACTCTCCATCTGGGTGGAGAGGCTGCTGATCCCCTGTGACGTCGACATGGACGTCATCTGGGAGAGCATCTGGGCGTTGTCCACCGGCTTGAACGGGTCCTGATAGGAGAGCTGCATGGTCAGCAGCTTCAGGAAGGACTCCTGATCCAGCTCCTTCTTCTGGGTGCTGGTGCTGGCCGTGCTGGTCTGGGCCGACGTCGTCCGGTTGACACCCAGCAGGCTGTCATAGGTATCTGCCACTTATGCGTCCCCCTCTAGGGCTTGCCGGTCCGGTCGCTTGCCGCTGCCGGCCTGGCTGTCATGGGTCTCTGTCATCTGGGTCCACCTCTATCAGGATTTGCCGAGGCCGAGGGTCTGTTGCAGCATCTTCTTCGCCGCATCGGCAACCTGGACGTTGGTCTGGTAACTGCGGGAGGCGGCGATCATGTCCGCCATCTCCTCCACCATGTTGACGTTGGGCTTGAAGATGAAGCCGTCCTTGTCCGCCATCGGGTGGTTCGGGTTGTACTCCTTGAGCAGGGGGGCATCGCTCTCGACGATCCCCTTCACATCCACCCCGACCGAGGCCTGCTTGTCGGACATGGCCTGATCCAGCTGGGCGGCAAAGACTGGCCGCCTGGCATGGTAAGTTTTTTCCACGCTGGAGCTGACGCTGTCTGCGTTGGCCATGTTGCTCGCCACCGTGTTGAGGCGGACGGACTGCGCGCTCATGGCGGAGCCTGCAATGTCAAAGACCTTGAACAAACTCATCCTTGCTCTCCTTTCAGTGCCTTGAGCAGGCCGCTTATCTTGCCGTTCATGAATTCGAGGGAGGCCTGGTATTCGAGGCTGTTGCGCAGAAATTCGCTGCGCTCCTGCTGCACGTCCACCGTATTGCCATCACCGGTATCCGGTTGCAGGGGGTTGCGGTACTGGGTCGACCCGGACGCATCCATCTGCAAGGCGAAGTGTTTCTCGCTGGTGGTGCTCAGCCCGAACCCTTGCCGGCTCTGGGCATCCTGCAACGCCTGGGAGAAGTCGATGTCACGGGCCTTGAAACCCGGCGTATCCGCGTTGGCGATGTTGCTGGACAACACCTCCGCACGCTTGGCGCGCACGCTCAGCGTGTACTGGTGAACACCGAATGCCTTGTCGAACGAAATTGCCATAGCACACCTCCTGCTTCACGAATGTTTAGCAAGAGGTGTGCCAAAGAGGGACTTGAAGGAGGGGTTATTTGACTTTGTAGACGATACCGGGGTTGCAGCGGATCATCTCGAACTTGTCGGTGAGACCGGCCAGGGACTCCGAGGCCCCCAGCATCAGATAGCCGCCAGGATTGAGGCTGCCGGCAAACTGGTTGAGGATCTTGGACTTCACCTCGGGTGCAAAGTAGATGAGCACGTTGCGACAGAAGATGATGTCAAACTTGCCGAGCAGGCTGTAGCTCTCCAGCAGGTTCAGGGGACGGAAGCTGGTCAATTTTCTGACACGTTCCGAGACCCGCATCTTGTTGTCGCCACAAGGCTCGAAGAAGAGCCGCTTGCGCTCGGGGGAGAGACCGCGCGCCAGCGCCAGGCTGTCGTAGACCCCCTCCTTGCACTGGTTGAGCATGGTGGTGGAGATATCGGTCCCCACGATCTGCACTCCGCCCGGCAGGGTGCCCGGCCGCTTGACCTGCTGTTCCAGCGCCGTCATGGCGATAGAGTAAGGCTCCTGCCCGGACGAGGAAGCCGCCGACCAGATCTTGATGGGGCGACCGCTCTTGCCGAGCTCCGGGAATATCTTGTCGCTCAGCAGCTGGAACGGGTAGCTGTCGCGAAACCACAGGGTTTCGTTGGTGGTCATGGCATCGACCACCGCCATCTTGAGTTCCCGCTCGCGCACGCTCATCGCCCGGGTGACCAGTTCAGACAGACTCTCGATACCAAACTGAGTCATCAAGGGCGACAGGCGACTCTTGACCAGATACTGTTTGTTGTCACCCAGCACTATGCCGCTCTGTTGCGCCAGAAAATTGCTGAATTGCCTGTATAAGTCGTCCGAAATTGTCTTCATGCAGTTGTTCTTCTTGATTAGAGGGCGCCTTGTACGGCCTTGGCCAGTTCATCAGGCTGGAACTTGGCGATGAAGTCGTTAGCACCAACCTTCTGCACCATAGCCTGATTGAATACCCCACTCAGGGAGGTATGCAGGATAACATGCAAATCCTTGAGTGCGGGATTGTTGCGGATCTCCGCCGTGAAGGTGTAGCCGTCCATCTCAGGCATCTCGATGTCGGAGATGACTAGGGCGAGCTGATCCTTGATGGGCCCCTGTTTGGCCATCTCCAGCAGCATGTTGAGCGCCTCCCGTCCATCCTTGGCCAGCACGCACTGCACCCCGATCGCCTCCAGCGCCCGCTGCACCTGCTTGCGCGCCACCGAGGAGTCGTCCGCCACCAGCACTGGGCGGCCGTGGGGATTGCGCTCCACGCTCGCCTCCACGATCTCCGAGCTCACCTCGGTGGAGACCGGCGAGATCTCGTTGAGGATGCGCTCCACGTCCAGGATCTCCACCAGCTCGCCATCCACTTCGGTCACCGCCGTCATGTAGTTGATGCGACCCGCGCCCTTGGGGGGCGGCAGGATGGACTCCCAGTTCATGTTGATGATGCGCTCCACCGAATGGACCAGGAAGCCCTGAATGGATCGGTTGTACTCGGAGATGATGATGAAGCACTTGGAGAGGTCCTGGATGGGACGCTTGCCCATCGCCATGCTGAGATCGATCACCGAGATGGTCTGGCCGCGAATGTGGGCCACACCGCGAATGCAGGAGTTGAGCTTGGGCATGACGGTCAAGGGAGGGCACTGCAGCACCTCACGTACCTTGAATACGTTGATGCCAAATCTTTGACGTCCGTTGAGACGAAACAGCAGCAACTCCAGCCGGTTTTGTCCCACTAACTGGGTTCGCTGGTTGACCGAGTCCAGAATACTCGCCATAAACACTCCCTAAAAATGCTTGGCACTGATCGTGCATGTTATTATCCATGCACATTGGCTTGCAGCAGGCCATCGTTGTTTCCACAACCGAATTCTGGTGCAAGCATAGTTAACTACGGTGGTAGACGTGAATAACTTATCGACCGGTAAGCAGAAATGATTAATAGACTTTTCCTCATCTTACTGCCGTTTTGCAGCCTGTCTCACGCCGTGGCATCCGAGGTCACCGACTACCTGCAGGAGCAGGCGCAGGAGTTCGTGCTGGGCCAGCTGGATATGCCCCTCGACGCCCAGGCCGAGGTAAAGGCCGGTACCATTGACGAGCGCCTCCCCCTGACGCGCTGCGAGGACGCGCTCACCATCTCCCTGCCGGCCAGGATGGAGGTGCGCCGCAACACCACCGTATATCTGAAGTGCGAAGGGGAAAAGCCCTGGGATCTCTACCTGCCGGTGCGGGTCAGCATCCAGAAGCCCTATGTCACGGTCGCGGCCCCGGTCGCCAAGGGCGACATACTGAGCGAGTCCATGCTGACCCTGGCCTATCAGGATCAGACCCTGATCCGGGGCGACTATCTGACCGATCCGACCGCCCTCATCGGGGTGCGCAGCAAACGTGAGCTCAAGCCCGGCCAACCCATTCGCCTCACCCAGGTCTGCGTGGTCTGCAAGGGGGATCAGGTGACCCTGGTGGCCGAAAACAGCAGCATGCAGATCAAAACCATGGCCCGTGCCTTGCAAGATGGCAGCTTCGGAGACATGATCCGGCTTGTCAACATTCGCTCGGGCAGAGCGGTGCAGGGTCAGGTCAGTGCCGTGGGGTCCGTGATCGTCACGTTCTGACAGTACGACAGCCGCAATTTTTTTCTAAAGTTCTGACCGCCGTCACCGATATACAGGTAAGCGAACAGCAAAGCAGACGAAGGTAAACCGTATGGCTATTAACAATATCAACAACTTGGCTAACAGCCGGTTGCAAAACAACGGGACCAGTCAGGGTGTAGCCACCAAGTCCGCGACCTCGAGCGAGGGCAACCGCGCGACAACCGTCAAGAGCGACTCAGTCTCCTTGACCAGCGAGGCGCAGCAATTGCAACAGATGCAGAAGACCCTCAACACCGCCTCCACCGGTAACGAGAGCCGCGTCGAGAGCCTGAAGAAGGCCGTGGCCAGCGGGGAGTACAAGGTCAACAGCGAAGCCGTGGCCCGGAAGATGTTCAGCTTCGAAGCCGAGCTGGACAAGCGACTGGGATGATGGACCTGCCTTCGCTGCTGCGCGCCCAGGACGACAACCTCTCCCAGATGCAGGGTTTGCTGGCGGAGGAGTTTGATCTGCTCAAGGCACACCGAGCCCTCGCCTTGCCGGCCCTGGCCGATCGCAAGCAGCAGCTGCTGGCGGCCATCGAGACGCTGGACAAGACCCTGGCGGAGCTGCCTGATCTCCAGCAACAGCTCGACGCCTTCCCCAGCGAACTGCAGACCCTGCAAGCCAAGCTGAGCGCCTGCCAGGAGCAGAACGACCTCAATGGCCGACTGCTCGAGCTCAGCATCATCTCCAATCGCAGGCTGGCCAGCTTTCTCAGCAAGCTCAGAGACAGCAACTCCCTGACCTACGATGCCAAGGGCAACACCCGCTCCGGCACTCGCTCCCTGGGGATCAAAGCCTAAGATCCCCTCCTCCCTGCAAGGCCGGTTTATCCCCTCTTTCCCGACGTCACGCCATCAGAGCACCAGCCGCATCAGGGCGGCCCCGTCCTGGCAGGCGTGGATGCTCATGACACCAGCCTCGTAACGGCCGTAGCTCGCCGCCCACTCCCCCCTCGGAAAGCAGATGGACCCCGGGTTCATCAACACCAGATCCCCTTCTCGCTGCAATACCGGCAGATGGGTGTGGCCGCTGATGAAGAGGCTGCCTGCAGGCAGGGGCACGGCATCCGGTTTATAGAGGTGGCCGTGGCTGACGAACCAGCGCCGCCCGTCCACCAGCAACTGGTTGTAGGGGGCGGTGATGGGGAAGTCGAGCAGCATCTGGTCCACCTCGGAGTCGCAGTTGCCCCGCACCGCCATGATCCCGGGCGCCAGCTCGTTGAGTCGCGCCGCCACGTCGGCAGGCGCATAGCCCGCCGGCACCGGATTGCGTGGTCCGTGGTTGAGCAAATCCCCGAGCAGCAGGTAGTGATCCGGCTGCCAGGGGGCCAGTTGCGCCAGCACCTGCTCCAGGGCAGGCAGGCTGCCGTGCAGATCCGAAATGATGGCTATCTTCATCGCTCGCTCCTCATGGCTGGCCGAAGTAGAGATCCTTGGTGGCGATGGCCCCCTTCAGGTTGCGGCTCGGCAGGCCGCGCAGGAGCGGGTCCACGAGCCGCATCTGGTTGTAGTGGTAGACGGGGATGACGGGCATCTCCTCCATCAACAGCTGCTCGGCCTGATGATAGATCCCGGCCCGGGCCGTGGCATCCAGGGTATCCGATGCTTGCTGCAACAGGCCGTCGAAGGCCGGGTTGCAGTAACCGCTCTCGTTCTGGGGATCCTGGCAACGGAAACTGCCCAGCATGGATGAGGGCTCGACATAGTCACCGAACAGGAAGGAGCGGGCGAGCATGAAATCCCCGCTGTCCTTGGCGACCTGATAGGCGTTCCACTCCATGTTGTTGAGGGCAACCTCGACCCCCAGGGGCTTCCACATGGCGGCCACCGCCAGCGCCAGTTTCTTGTGGTTCTCCGAGGTGTTGTAGGTCAGCGTCAGCTTGAGCGGATGGGTGCTGTTGTAGCCGGCCTGGGCGAGCAGCGCCGAGGCCTGGGCCAGCCGGGTGGCCGGCGCCTCCAGGGCAAGGGGGGATCCCAGCTCGTCGTAACCCGGCATGTCCGGCAGCAGGGACCAGGCGGGACGCTCTCCCTGGCCGCTCACCTTCTCGGTCAGCAGGCGGCGGTCGATGGCCATGGAGAGCGCCCGGCGCACCCGCACGTCCTGCAGCTCGGGGCGGTGCAGATTGAAGGTATAGAGATAGGTACCCAGCAGGGGCAGACCCCAGATCCGCTCCGGCGTCTGTGCCATGGTTTTCTGGTAATACTCCAGCGCCACCTTGTTGGTGAGCTGGATCTCCCCCGCCTCGTAGCGCAGCCGCTCCGCATGCTGGGACGCCAGCGGCAGATAGGTCACCCGCTGGATCCGGGTGTGGGCGTCATCCCAGTACTGGGGGTTGCGCTCGGCCTCGATGCGCTCGTTCGGCACCCAGCTCACCAACCGGTAGGCGCCGTTGCTCACCAGATTGCCGGGCTGGGTCCATGCCTTGCCAAACCTGGCGATGACCTGCTCGTTGACCGGCACGAAGGGGCGCTGGCTGATGAGCTGCAGGAAGTAGGGCACGGGACGCTCCAGAGTCACCTTGAGGATGAGATCGCTCTCGGCCTCCACCCCCAGGGCCTCGGGATCCAGGGCACCGCCATAGATGGACTGGGCATTGTTGATCCCGGTCGCCAGCAGCAGGCCGGCGGAAGGCGAGGCCAGGGCCGGGTTCAGCAACCGCCGCCAGGCGTAGACGAAATCCCGGGCGGTGAGCGGCTCCCCGTTGGACCACTTCAGCTGGGGGCGCAGGAAGAAGCGCCACACCAGCCCGTCCTCCCGCATTTCCCAGCGCTGGGCCTGGGCGGGCACTATCCTGCCCTGCCCGTCCTCGCTCACCAGCCCCTCGAACAGGTCCACCAGCACCACCTCCCCCGGGAAGCCGGAGCGGATCAGGGCGGGATCCAGGGACTCGGGTTCGGCGCCGTTCCCCTTGACCAGGACCTGCCTGTCCGACAGCACGGGCGTTTGCCCCACCGTGGTCGCCTGTAGCGACGGTGTCATCATCAGCCCCAACAGCAAGGGAGAGAGCCAGCGACGGGCTGGCCTGGCGGCAAAACGGTACAACATGACATCAACCTCTATTCAATTCTTTGGACTGCATGGTGTGGGGAAGGCCGGCGGCGCGCCTGAAAGCGAATGCATGAAACCGCACTTGTTATCCCCGAAGACGCCCCGTATTGTATCGGGCTTGCCCGGCAGATGGAGTCTTTCGGGCTAATTTTTTCAGGGGTTTTTATACCAGCACTGCCGCTGGCATGCCCCGTTCGCCTTGCCGGCGGCCAATCGGGCCGCCATGACGGCCGACACCGGTGTCCGTCAGGCTGATGTCTACCGTTTCAGGGGTCTGTATGGGTTACGAATGGCTGGCGCTGGCCGCCGCCAGTTTATGGGCGATCGCCGCCCTCATTTCCGTCAAACCGGCGCGTCATCTGGGGGCTTTTGCCTACAGCCGCTGGCGGATGTTCCTGGTCAGCCTGATGCTGGCCGGTGCCAGCCTCGCCACCGGGGGCTGGCAGACCCTCACCGAGAGCGCCCTTCCCCTGCTCGCCCTCTCCGGCCTCGTCGGCATCTTCGTCGGCGACACCGCCCTCTTTGCCTGCATGAACCGGCTGGGGCCCAGGCGCAGCGGCCTGTTGTTCTCCTGCCACGCGCTCTTCTCCGCCCTGCTCGGGCTCTGGCTGTTTGGCGAGCACCTCGGTGGCTGGCGCCTGCTGGGTGCCCTGCTGGTGCTGGCCGGGGTCATGCTCGCCATCCTGTTCGGGCGGCGCGGCAACAACCAGCAGAGTGAATGGGAACAGGTGCGCGGCAGCCTGGTGGTCGGTATCGCCCTCGGCCTCACCGCCGCCCTGTGCCAGAGCCTGGGGGCCATCATCGCCAAGCCGGTGATGATGAGCGGCGACGTGGACGCGGTGAGCGCCTCCGGCATCCGGATGGGCAGCGCCCTGCTGGCCCATTGTGCCCTGCGGGCGGTGCGCCTGCCGCTCGCCATGCCGCACAACCCCATCAACCGCCAGGTGCTCGGCATGATCGGCATCAACGGTTTTCTGGCGATGGCCCTTGGGATGACGCTGATCCTGGTGGCCCTGCGTCAGGGGGACGTCGGCATGGTGGCCATCCTCTCCTCCACCACCCCGGTCATCCTGCTGCCCCTGCTGTGGTGGCACTCCGGGATGCGACCCTCGCTCCCCGCCTGGACCGGCGCCCTCCTGGCCACCCTGGGCACGGCGCTGGTGCTGGGGGCGGGATAAACGAGGCGGGGGACTGCCTAGTCCCCCGCCTCATCGCTCACTCGAGCCCGCAGCACCATAGAACGCGGCCATCGCCAGGCAAACGGATCCGCATGGCCGTTGCACCGAATTAGAAACGGGCGATTTCGTCCGCAGTGAGTTCGCGGTATTCGCCCGGTGCCAGCTCCTCATCCAGGGCCAGATCGCCGATCTGCTCCCGGTGCAGCCCGATCACCTTGTTGCCGATGGCGGCAAACATCCGCTTCACCTGGTGGTACTTGCCCTCGTGGATGGTCAGGCGCGCCTCCCGCTCATCCAGGATCTCCAGCTCGGCGGGCCGGGTCTTGTCGGTCTCGTTGCGCAGATAGACGCCGTCGGCAAACAGCGAAATGGCCTCCTCGTTCACCGGATCCGCCAACCAGACGTGATAGGTCTTGGCACACTCGTGCCGTGGCGAGGTGATGCGGTGGGACCACTGGCCGTCGTCGGTGATCAGCACCAGCCCCGTGGTGTCGAGGTCCAGACGCCCCACCACGTGCAGCTTGCCCATGGCGGGCTCATCGAGCAGATGGAAGACGGTGGCGTGATCCGGGTCCTCGTTGGAGCAGACGTAGCCTTCCGGTTTGTGCAGCATGAAGTAGCGATGGGCCCGGTTCAGGGTCAGCGTGACGCCGTCAAACTCGATCTCGTTCTGCTCGTTGATGTGAAAGGCGGGCTGCTTGATCAGAACACCATCCACCAGCACCTCCCCCTGACGGATCAGCTTGCCCGCCTGGGAGCGGGTCAAGTCGGAGCAATCGCAAAGAAATTTATCGAGCCGCATGCAAAAACCTCGGAAGCCATCATGATAAGGGGCGACATTATATAGGCCGATGCTCACAACACCAGCACTAAGCGGGAAGAGTGGCGGATGGCGCCTGACGTCATCCGGCTCTGGTGTTAGACTGCCGCCAGCAGCGTGACCCCACGCCCGATACTCATTGCAGGACCGCCCATGAAGCCGACCCAGCCTCATCCCGTTATCCCCGTCAGCCGCCTGAAGCCTGGCATGTACGTGATGGCCATCACCAGCCAGACCGGTACCATGGAGATAGCCCAGACGGGGCTGGTCACTACCCGTCAACAGGTGGAGACGCTGATCCGGCGCGGCGTGCTGACGGTGCGGGTGGATCTCGCCCGCAGCAAGCTGCCCGGAAACGATCAGGCCATTGTTCCGGAGCTCACCCATGCCGCGTCCGGCGCCCCGCGGCCGGCCGGCAGCAGTGACGGGCGCGCCCTCAAGATCCGTCGCCTCTATCAGGAGGCCCGGGAGCTGCAGGGCAAGTTCATCCGCCACCTCAAGGCGGGGGAACCCATCGATATCACGCCGCTGGCTGCTGTGGCCGAGGAGATGGTGGACACCATGTTCACCCACGGAGATGCCATGCTCTGCCTGGCACGGATCCGGGCCAAGGACGCCTATCTGATGGAGCACTCCATGAACGTGGCCATCCTGCTCGCCAACTTCGGCCGCTACCTGGGGCTGGATCGCGGCGTGCTCAAGGAGCTGACTCTGGGGGGGCTGCTGCACGACGTGGGGAAGATCATGACCCCGGATGCCGTGCTCAACAAACCGGGCAAGCTGACGGACGACGAGTTCAGGGTCATGCGCGAGCACGTGGTACACAGTCACGACATCCTGATCGCGACGGCCGGCATCACCCCCACCATGCTGGAGGTGGCCGCCAACCATCACGAGCGCCTCGATGGTACCGGCTACCCGCGGCGCCTCAAGGGGGACGAACTCTCCCTCTACACCCGCATGAGCGGCATCGTCGATGTCTACGACGCGGTGACGGCGGACCGGGTCTATAAGCAGGGAATGTCGCCGACCCAGGCGTTTCGCATCCTGCTAAAGGGCATCAACCACCACTTCGATGCCGAGCTGGTCACCAAGTTCATCAAATGCATGGGGGTCTATCCGGTGGGCACCCTGGTCATGCTCTCCAACCAGCGGCTCGCCATCGTGATGCAGCGCAACGAGCAGCAGCCACTCAAACCCGTGGTGAAGGTGATCTATCACGCGGCCCATCGCCACTACCTCGAGGTGCAGTGGCTCGACCTCGCCAGAAGCGGGGGGCAGGAGTCCATAGAGAACACGGTGGACCCGAAGGAGTTCGACATCAACCTGGCCAACTTCGTCTAGCGGACCCGGGATTCCGGGGCCTGCTCGCGGCAGTAGCGAATGAGGAACTCCTCGTCCAGCGGGGAGAGGTCAAAGCGCAGGCACGCCTCCTCGATGGCCCGGATATCGTGCAGATGATGGTCGCTGAGCCAGCGCACGGCGCGGCGCAGATCCTCGCCATGGGGCAGCAGGGTATGATCGCTCATGGTCACCTCCGGTCAGCCATCGCTACAGGCCCGCCATATCGGGGGCTCTCCTGTTTAGCTTAGCCCGCCCGCCGCCCCTTGATAGCGCCTCTCGTCACACTCCGCCGTTGGGGAATGCCCTCTGCCAATCCTGATCGAACTTCAGGAGCGCCGCGTCCACCGCTGGCACATTGAGCAGCTGCTCCGCCACGTCCAGCGGCAGGGTGATGGACTGGCAGCCTGCCAGCAGGCAATCGAGGGCCTGGCGCGGGGTGCGAAACGACGCGGCCAGTACCTTGCTCCCGGGTGCATGCAGCGCCAGCAACTGTTGCAGCTCCTGCACGGCCTTGATGCCATCCCCCCCCTGAGCGTCCAGCCGGTTGACGTAAGGCGCCACGTACTCGGCCCCGGCCAGGGCCGCCAGAACACCCTGCATCGGGGTATAGACGGCAGTCCCCAGGGTGGGTACCCCTAGCGCCATCAACTCCTTGATGGCCGCCAACCCCTCTGCGCACACTGGCACCTTGACCACCAGATCCCGATCCAGCTCCCGCAGCGCCAGCGCCTCGCGCACCATCTCGCTCTCGGTCTTGCCCATCACCTGGGCAAACAGCCGCCCCTTGGGCCCCAACACCTCCCGCAGGGCGGGCAGCAGTTCGGACAACGGCATGCCACCGGCCGCGGTGATGGAAGGATTGGTGGTGACCCCGGCCAGCGGCAGGATCCTGGACCAGCGGCGCACTGCAGCCACATCGGCGGTGTCGAGATAAAGCTCCATGTCTGACTCCTCTTCATTGGATGTTCAATCTGCCCCCATTCTAGCGATAACGCATCCACAAAAAGCTTGATCGAAATCAAATCAACTTTCGAATGAAAGTTAATAAAATAAAAACAAAAGGAGGCGGTATGATTTTCGACCTGCAACGTTATTCGACTCACGATGGCCCCGGCATTCGCACCCTGGTGTTTCTCAAGGGGTGCTCCCTGGCCTGCCGCTGGTGCCAGAACCCGGAGAGCCGCTCCCCGAGACCGGACATCCTGTTTGATCGGCGCCACTGTATCGAGGGATGTGACCTCTGCAGCCAGGCCTGCCCGGCTATCTTGCGCAACGATCAAGGCATTCGGTTGATACGTGCCGACCTCGGAGCCCAGGACGTGGAGCGGCTGCGCGGACTCTGCCCGAGCGAGGCGCTGCAGGTGTGCGGTCGGGAAGAGAGCCTGGAGACGCTCATGACCACCCTACTGCGTGACCGCCCCTTCTTCGAACGCAGCGGTGGCGGTGTCACCCTCTCCGGCGGCGAGCCCTTTATGCAGCCCGAGTTTGCGGCCACCCTGCTGGCCCGTTGCAAGGCCGAGGGGCTGCACACCGCGGTAGAAACCTGCCTGCACGTGCCCTGGCACCACATAGCGCCGAGTCTGCCTCACCTCGATCTGGTGCTGGCCGACCTCAAACACGTGGATGAGAAGCGCTTCTTCGAGTGGACCCGCGGCCAGGTGGCACGGGTGCAGGACAACCTCCAGCGCCTCGCCGACACCGGTATCCCCATGCAGATCCGGGTACCGCTCATCCCCGGTTTCAACGCCGACGAGGCCAGCATCTCGGCCATCGTCGACAGCGCGGCTAGCCTCGGCACGGTGCAGGAGATCCACTTTCTCCCCTACCACACCCTGGGCGTGGGCAAGTATGCCCTGCTGGATCAACCCTATCAGGCCCCCGATCGGCCCCTGGACGCCCCCGAACTGCTCGCCTTCGCCCATGACTGCGCCCGGCGACGGGGGCTGGCCCCCGTCACCCGGGGATAGGCACATCGCCATGACCCAGTCACCGACCCCCTTTCCCACCCGACCAGAGGAAACGCTCATGACCCAGCTCGATCTGAATACCCTCAGCCCGCGGATCCGCGCCCACAAGGAGAGCCTGATCCACATTGTCCAGCCACTGGTCTGCACCGAGCGGGCCCGCCACTACACAGAGGCCTATCAGGCCCATCTCGCCCGCCCCCTGCCGGTGCGCCGTGCCCTGGCGCTGGCTCACCACCTCAAGGAACGCACCATCTGGATCAAGCACGACGAACTCATCGTCGGCAACCAGGCAAGCCAGGTGCGCGCCGCCCCGCTCTTCCCCGAGTACACGGTCGGCTGGATCGAGAAGGAGATCGACGAGCTGGCGGACAGACCCGGTGCCGGCTTTGCGGTAAGCGAAGCAGACAAGCAGGCCATCCATGCCCTCACCCCCTTCTGGCGCGGCCAGACGGTGCAGGATCGCTGCTACGGCCTCTTCACCGACGAGCAAAAGGCATTGCTGGAGAGCGGCATCATCAAGGCCGAGGGCAACATGACCTCGGGGGATGCCCACCTCGCGGTCAACTATGAGGAGCTGCTCACCCTGGGGTTGGCAGGCTTCAAGGTCAGGGTGGCCGAGCGGCGCGGCCGGCTGGATCTGACTGACTGGGCCGATCTGCAGCGCGAACAGTTCCTGCAGGCCGTCGCCATCACCCTGGAGGCAGTCAGCGATCACATTGCCCGCTACGCCGCCCTGGCCCGCGAGATGGCGGAGTGCGAACTGTCCCCCAAACGGCGCACCGAACTGCTGACCATGTCCGCCAACTGCGCCCATATCGCCCACCAGCCCCCGGAGACCTTCTGGCAGGCGCTGCAGCTCTGCTACTTCATCCAGCTCATCCTGCAGATCGAATCCAACGGCCACTCTGTCTCCTTTGGCCGGATGGATCAGTACCTCTACCCCTGGTATCGCCGGGAGGTGGAGCTGTCGGAATCCCTGCCCCGCGAGCGAGCCATCGAACTGCTGCAATCCTGCTGGCTCAAGCTGCTGGAGGTGAACAAGATCCGCTCCGGCACCCACTCCAAGGCGTCCGCCGGCAGCCCGCTCTACCAGAACGTCACCATCGGCGGCCAGAATTGGCGGGATGGCAGTGCCCACGACGCGGTTAACGGCCTCTCCTACGCGATTCTGGAGTCCTGCGGCCAGCTGCGCTCCACCCAGCCCAACCTCTCGGTGCGCTACCACACCGGCATGAGTGAGGATTTCCTCGATGCCTGCATCCAGGTGATCCGCTGCGGCTTTGGCATGCCCGCCTTCAACAACGACGAGGTGGTGATCCCCGAGTTCATCAGGCTCGGGGTGAGCGTGGAGGATGCCCACCACTACGCTGCCATCGGTTGCATCGAGACCGCGGTGCCCGGCAAGTGGGGCTATCGCTGCACCGGCATGAGCTTCATCAACTTCGCCCGCATCCTGCTGGCGGCACTGGACGGCGGCCGTGACGCCACCACCGGCAAGGTCTTCCTGCCCCAGCCCCAGGCACTGCGCGAAGGCAATTTTGCCTCCTTCGACGAGGTGATGGCCCGCTGGGACGAGCAGGTGCGCTACTTCACCCGCAAGTCCATCGAGATCGACTGCGTGGTGGACAGCGTGCTGGAGGCCCAGGCCCACGACATCCTCTGCAGTACCCTGGTGGATGACTGCATCGAGCGCGGCAAGACCATCAAGCAGGGGGGCGCCGTCTATGACTGGGTCTCCGGCCTGCAGGTGGGGATCGCGAATCTGGGCAACAGCCTGGCGGCGCTGAAGAAACTGGTGTTCGAGCAGGGGGTGGTGGATCAGCGCGAGCTGGCCGAGGCGCTGGAGCAGGACTTTGCGGGGCTCGCCGGCGAACAGCTGCGCCAGCGCCTCACCCACGCGGCGCCCAAATACGGTAACGATCTGGACGAGGTGGATCTGCTGCTGGTGGCGGCTTACCAGAGCTACATCGACGAACTCAAGGGGCTGCACAATACCCGCTTCGGGCGCGGCCCCATCGGCGGCACCTACTACGCCGGCACCTCCTCCATCTCGGCCAACGTGCCGTTCGGTGCCGCCACCCTGGCGACCCCGGATGGCCGTCATGCCAGGACGCCGCTGGCGGAGGGGGCCAGCCCAGCATCGGGGTCGGATCGCCTGGGCCCGACGGCGGTGTTCAACTCCCTCGGCAAGCTGCCCACTCCGGCCATCCTCGGTGGCGTGCTGCTCAACCAGAAGCTGAGCCCGGCGAGCCTTGAAAGTGAGCGGGACAAGGCCAAGCTGATGAGCCTGCTGCGCACCTTCTTCGAGATCCACAAGGGGTGGCACGTGCAGTACAACATCGTCTCGCGCGAAACCCTGCTGGCGGCCAAGGCCCATCCGGATCAGTACCGGGATCTGGTGGTGCGGGTGGCGGGCTACTCGGCCTTCTTCACCGCCTTATCCCCCGATGCGCAAGATGATATCATCGCCCGCACCGAGCACAGCCTCTGACGAGCCACAGAGAACCAGTGCATCAAAGAGAGGCAAGCCACCCCAGGGTGGCTTGCCGCCATCCACCCGCCTGCGAGGTCCCATGAATTCACGCCACCAACAGATCCTCACCCTGGTCCACCAGGCCCGCAAGATGAGCGTGAGCGAGCTCTCCCAACGCACCGGGGTATCGGAGGTGACGGTGCGCAACGATCTCACCGCCCTGGAGAAGCAGGGGCTGCTCAAACGGGTGCACGGCTCGGCCATGGCGCTGGAGAGCGACGATCCGGACGCGCGGATGAATATCAACTACCTGCTGAAAGAGCGCCTCGCCGAGCGGGCGGCCCAGCTGGTGGAAGATGGCGAGACGGTCTTCATCGAGGGGGGCAGCGCCAACGCCCTGCTGGCCCGTCATCTGGCCCTGCACAAGCGGGTCACCATCATCACAATCAGCAGCTATATCGCCCACCTGCTCAAGGACACCCAGGCCCAGGTGGTGCTGCTCGGAGGCCTGTTCCAGCACCAGAGCGAGAGCGTGGTGGGGCCCTTGACCCGCCTGTGCATCGAGCAGGTGCACTTCTCCAAGGCCTTCATCGGGGTCGACGGCTTTCACCCCGAGGTGGGCTTCACCGGCCGCGACATGATGCGGGCCGACGTGGTCAACAGCGTGCTCGCCAAGGGGGTGACCAACGTGGTCATCACCGACAGCAGCAAGTTTGGCGCCATCCACCCGAGCCCCCTCGGCCAGCCCGGCGAGATAAGCGTACTCGTCACCGACGATGCCCTGCCCGCCCCCATGCTGGCGGCGATCGCGGCCCGTGGCATCAGCCTCTACTGCGTCACCGCCTGACCTCGTCATTGCCGCTCGCGGCCTGACACCTCCCTGCCTGGCCGCTTGACGCGGCCCACCCTCACGGGGGTATGCTCGTTCCCTTCCGGTGCCATGTCGTCGCGGTACCGCTCATACAAGGACGTTGCATGCAAACCAAGGACAAGTGCCTGGCCGCCCTGGTCATCCTCTGCTGGGGTCTCAACTTTGTCGCCATCAAGTGGGGGCTGGAGGGCATACCGCCGCTGCTGCTCGGGGCCCTGCGCTTCGTCGGCGTGGTCTTCCCCGCCATCCTGCTGGTCCCCAGGCCCGCCATGCCCTGGCGCTGGCTGCTGGCCTATGGCGGGGCCATCAGTCTGGGCCAGTTCGCCTTCCTGTTCTGCGCCATGAAGTTCGGTATGCCTGCGGGCATGGCCTCCCTGGTGCTGCAATCCCAGGTGGTCTTCACCCTGCTGTTCGCCATGATCTGGCTGGGGGAGCGCTGGCAGCCCCATCACTGGGTAGCCTTGCCCCTGGCGGGCCTGGGCCTTTACCTCATCGCCACCCATGGCGAGGGCAACCTCACCCTGCTCGGTTTCGTACTGACCCTGTGCGCCGCCGCCAGCTGGGGCCTTGGCAACGTCATCAACCGCCAGATCGGGCTGCGCTATCAGACACCATTGCCGAGCCTTATCGCCTGGGGCGGCCTGGTGCCCATCCTGCCCTTCTTCGCCCTCTCCTGGATCTTCGAGGGGCCGGATCGCATGGCCGACAGCCTGCTGCACATCAGCTGGCAGGGGATCCTGTGCGTGCTGTATCTCTCGCTGGTCGCCACCTGGCTCGGTTACGGCCTGTGGGGCCGGCTGCTGATGCGCTATCCGGTAGCGCAGGTGGCCCCCCTCTCCCTGCTGGTGCCCTGTGTCGGCATGGTGGCCGCGACCCTGCTGCTGGGTGAGCACCCCACCTTCCTGCAGTGGCTGGGATCGGGCCTGGTGCTGCTCGGCTTCGTGGTCCATCTGCTGGGGGGCAAGATGCGCCTCTTCCGGGTCCAAACCGAGGATTGACCTCACCCGGGAAACTTCCCATCATGGGTCAGGCCCTCTTGGGCCCTACCCATTATTCCGGCAGGACGCCATCATCAGGAGAGCAAGGACATGCGTCACCCGTCACCTTCGATCATTCCCTCTTTACCCTGCGTCCTGCGGGTCACGGCCATCGTGCTGCCCCTGTGCTGGAGCACCTTCGGCTGGAGTGCCACCCTGCCTGCGGATCTCAAGTGGGAGAGCAACGACACCGACCCGATTTATGCCGACCCCGACGCCAGACGGGGGGGGACCTTCCATGAGTTCATGTCGAGCTTCCCCCTCACCTTGCGCAAGTACGGGCCCGACTCCAACGGCGGCTTCGCGGGCTATGTCAGGGAGACCAATCTGCCGCTCCTGAGCACCCACCCCGTGACCGGCAATCCCCTGCCCATGCTGGCCAACCAGTGGGCCTTCGGAAGCGATCACAAGACCCTCTATTTTCGCATCAACCCCAAGGCACGCTGGTCGGATGGCCAGCCCGTGACCGCCGACGACTGGGTCTTCACCCTCAAGATGATGCGCAGCAAGGAGATCAACGACCCCTGGTACAACAACTACTACAGCACCCAGATAAGCGAGGTGACCAAGTTCGACGACCATACCCTCGCCATCACCAGCGGTACGGAGAAGAGTCGGGAAGATTTGCTGGAATCCCTGCCCTTCAGCCCGGAGCCCAGCCACGCCATCAAGCTCACCGCCAACTGGGTCAAGGAGTACAACTGGAAGGTGCTGCCGGTCACCGGCGCCTACCGGATCGGCGAGGTGAAGAAGGGCAAGTCGGTCACCTTCAACCGGGTCAAGGATTGGTGGGGGGACGGGGAGCGCTATTTCCAGCACCGCTTCAACCCGGATCGCATCGAGATCAAGGTGCTCAGGGACCAGAACATCGCCTGGCAGCACTTCCTGCGCGGCGAGCTGGATACCTTCCCGCTGACCATGCCCAACTGGTGGCATGACAAGAGCAAGACCGCCGAATTCGAGAAGGGCTATATCGAACGGCTCTGGTTCTACAACCAGACGCCCCAGCCCCCCATGGGGCTCTACCTCAACACCGCAGACCCCTTGCTGTCGTATCTCGACGTGCGCCTCGGCATCCAGCATGCCCTCGCCTTCGACAAGATGCTCGAGACCCTGCTGCGGGGGGATTACCAGCGCCTCAACACCTATGGTTCTGGCCAGGGGGCCTTCACCAACACCGACATCAAGGCACGCTCCTTCGATCCCAAGCTGGCGCGGGAATATTTCGCCAAGGCGGGCTTCACCAAAACCGGGCCGGACGGGATCCTGCAGAACGACAAGGGCCAGCCCCTGAGCCTTAACATCACCTACACCACTGCGGAGCACGCCCAGCGCCTGACCCTGCTGCGGGAAGAGGCGAAGAAGGCGGGGCTCAATCTGGAGCTGAACCTGATGGATGCCTCAGCCGGCTTCAAATCCATGCTGGAGAAGAAACACCAGAGTGCCTGGATGGCCTGGAGCGGTGGCCGCTACCCCGCCTATTGGGAGTTCTTCCACAAGGTCAACGCCAACAAGCCCCAGACCAACAACATCATGAACATCGACGACGATGCCATCTCGGCCCTGGTGGAGCAGTACGACAAGGCCTTCGACTTCGGCAAGAAGGCCGAGCTCTCGCGCCAGATCCAGCAGCGGCTCTATGAGCTCGCCAGTTTCGTCCCCGCCTACCAGGTCCCCTATACCCGGGCCGGTGCCTGGCGCTGGGTACGACTGCCCAAGGTGCCGGCCACGCCCCAGAGTGATCTGCTCTACTGGCCGCTGGACGGCGGCAACAGCGGCTACAGCTACGGCGGCCTGCTCTGGATAGATGAAGAGGCGAAGACGCAGACCCGGGCCGCCATCAAGTCAGGCCAGACCTTCCCGCCTGTCACCCGGATTGATACCACCTATCAGCAGAAATGAGGCGGCTTGCGCAGCCTGCGCCGCGCCACAAACAAAAGACCCCGCACATTGGCGGGGTCTTTCTGCAATCAGGGTGGCGGCGACAAGCGGAGGGATTTCAGCCGCGCTTGGCCTGCTTCTGGGCGATGGCGTCGGCCACATCGGCCGGATCCAGCACGATACCTTCCTGATCCGGCGTCGGGAACACGGCGACGCAGAGTTCGTCCTGCTCCATGCCATCCACCCAGCGATCCAGCCACACCTTCAGGGTGATGGACTGCGGCTTGCACTCGGCCCACTCCCCTTCGGCCCAGGCCTTGGCGTAGTCGGGGTGCGGCCACACCGGGATGCAGTCTTCCTCTTCGGTGGTCAGCATCATGACGCCGTGTTCGTCGGTCAGGACAAACAGCTCTTCATGCTCGACCAGCTTGCTGATGAAGTGATCAAAGCGGTAGTCGGCGTTCAGTTGCAGCGCGGCATTGCGCTCGGTGTCGCTAAGTTCATAGCTCATCGGTCAAGTCTCTCATTCAATAAAGGGCGACATGTTCACATCTTGGCGGCGCCTTGTCCAGCAGGAGACACGTCGGCGCCTCATTCCAGGGTCGGCGTCACCAGGGTGATGCCGTCCATCTCCATCAACTGCTGCCGCAGCCAGTAGGCGGACTCCACCTCCACGAAACAGAGTTGATCGCGCCCGGCCCGCGCCCCTTCCATGATCTGCCCGAGCCGCGCCTGCTGTTGCTGTTGCCAGGCCCCCGCCAGTCTGACGCCATGAGCCTCATCCACCACCTCCCGGCGCAGCTCGAACAGGTTATCGGTGATCGGGCTGTTTATCTTGTCCGGGTAGCGCCAGTACATCAGCAGGTTGTCCAGCATCTCCTCATCGTAGCTCGCCAGCGCCTCGAGTTCGGGCGCATCCCCCCCGTCAGAGAGTGCAAAGTCACACCAGCCCGCCGCCAGCGGCGCCAGGCTCTGAGCCGCCTTCCCCTTGGCATGCTGGCGCAGGGCACCGACATCCTCCCCCTCGATGGGTGGCAACCAGAGATCCCCCTGATGCCCATCGAGCAAGGGCAGCAGCAAGGACGGGGCGTAGACGGGAAAACGGGGGCCCAGAGAGTGCAGCAGAGATACCAGAGTGACTGTTGTCATGAGACGCGCCTTGAACTGAATGACCCGGCGTCATACCCGGCCATGGGAGTAAACGAGAACCCATTCTATCATGTTTGGGGGGACTCGGGCCCTGCCCCACCCACCCGGTGAGCGGCACGTAACAGCCCAAAAAAGCAGCGTTCTCGCTGCACGGGTCCCGATAAAGACCAATAGTTTGAGCCAGCGCCCACTAAAGTGGCACCGGGGATGCTAGGTTGCATACATCTTTAGCGTTAAGGAGTGCATCCATGAGTGGGATCAACCAGGTTTCTGACGATTTTGTGAATGAGCTGAAAATACTGGCATGCTTTGATCCGGCAAACATGAGCCAGGGGATCAAGCTGCGCAGCGACATGTCCAGCGAGCTGTGCCAGGCGGCGGAGCGTCTGCACAGCCAGGGCCTCATCAGCGCCACCGATGGCGGCTATCTGACCCCCTTCGGGATGACCATGCTGGAACATCTCCAGCACCTGCTGGCCGCACTCAAGCCGAGTTGAGTTCTTGCGGCGCCCAGAGCGAGAAGTTGAGCAACTCCCAGTGCTCCCCCTGGCGCAGCAGACAGGCAAACAGCAAAGGACCTTCGGGTCCTTTTATCTTGCCATCGATCAGCCACTCGCCCGCCCGTTTTGGTACAGGCCGTGCTTTCACCTCTTCCGGCAACGTCGCCTCTCCCAGCCTGACCTGAACGAATTGCTGACATACGGACACGGCATCGCGGGCAACGGGATCCGCCATCTGGGCATTGACGGGATTGAGCAGCGTCAGGGTCAAGAGGAGTGATGGGAGCATAGTGAGGGCCATGGCAAGGGGATGTAATAAAGATGCCACAAAACAAAAAGCCGTGGCACCAGAGGTACCACGGCTTTCTTAAATTCTGTAAGAATTACAGAGCAGTTACGTTCTCAGCCTGCGGGCCTTTCTGACCTTGGGTCACAGAGAACTGTACGCGCTGACCTTCAGCCAGGGTACGGAAGCCGTTACCTTGGATGGCGCTGAAGTGAACGAAAACGTCCGGGCCGTTTTCTTGCTGAATGAAGCCAAAGCCTTTGGTTTCGTTGAAGAACTTGACGGTACCGGTGATCATGTTGGACATATCTTTAAACCTGTATTCAAAATAATTACTTATGCTTTTCAGCGGATAAAGCTCAAAAAACGGGATTAACTTATGAACAACAGGAAAAGATGCAAAACATCATATTCATTGACATAACTATCGCCCTTTCAAGCTGGTTGAGATTATACGTCCCTTTGTCGATTACGCAAACAAATTTGTACCCTGCCAGAGGCAGGGTACAAACGCTTATACCTCCGCAGATTCCAGTGCCTGAACCAGGGCTTTGAGGAAGCGTGCCGCCTCGCCGCCGGTACAGGCCCGGTGGTCGAACGTCATCGACAGCGGCAGTGCCCTGACCGGACGCGCTTCCCCATGCACGAACACTACCTTCTCGAACAGTTTCCCCGCCCCTATGATGGCCACCTGGGGTGGCGTGACGATGGGGCTGGCGTAACGGCCCGCGATGGCGCCGAAGTTGGTGAGCGTGATGGTCGCCCCCTGCAGCATCTCCCGCGGCACGGCCCGCGCCTTCACGTCGGCGATCATCCGATCCAGCCCCTGGCGGATGTCAGCCCTGCCCCGCTCTGCCACATTCTCCATCACCGGCACATAGAGCCCGTGTCTGGAATCCACGGCAATGGCCACGTTGACCTCCTTGAACAGGCGCCGCGACAGGGTGTCTCCGTCAAACCAGGCATTCATGGAAGGCTCGGCCCGACAGGCGACGCCAATCGCCTTGATGAGGCGCACCGTCACGTCTTCATCAGCCCGCCAGTGGCGCAAGTCCACCTCATCCGTGATGCTGACCGGCACCACAGTCTGGTGGGAGTGCTCCATCGCTTTTGCCATGGCCCGCCGCGATCCCTTGAGGAATTCGTTGCCGCTCTCCTGCTGGGCCTCGAAGGCGCTCTGCACGTCCTGTTCGGTTACCATGCCGGCGCTGCCGCTGCCCTTGATCCTGTCGATGTCCAGTCCCAGCTTCTGCGCCAACAGGCGCACCGCTGGCATGGCCTGCACCAGGCTGCCACCGGGGGCCATGGCACCCACCACGAAGTGATCCTCGATGTGCTGCTGATGGGAGCTCACCTTGCCCACCACGGTTCCGTCGTCTTCCCCCCCTTCGAATTCCACCAGGGGGGCGCCGATGTGCAGGATATCCCCCTCCTGGCCGCACAGCCGGGCGATCACCCCTGCCACCGGCGAGGGCACATCCACCAGCGCCTTGGCGGTCTCCACCGACAACAGCACCTGATCGACACTCACGGTATCGCCGGCACTCACCTTCCATTCGACGATCTCGGCCTCGGCCAGTCCTTCACCCAGATCCGGTAATTTGAAAAATTTCATGACCCGTTCTCCATCCGCAGAGACATCACCAAAAGTTGACAGCATGCATGGCTGAGTGTTGCCCGGCCGCCTGCTCGCAGACATCCTTGCAACGTCATAGCCATTTGTTCTCCATCAGCTGGCGAGCCGCATCCGCAATATCCTGCTCGGTGATGAGGTAATACTCCTCGTTGCGATAGTAGGGGACGGCGGCATCCACCCCGGTCAGCCTCCTGGGGGGAGCCTTGAGGCTGGTGAGCGCCTCCTCGGTCACCCGCGCCACTATCTCGGCCCCCACCCCGAAGCTGCCGCAGGCCTCGTGCACCACCAGCAGACGCCCGGTCTTGCGTACCGAAGTCAGGATGGTCTCCATGTCCAGTGGCTTGATGGTGGCGAGATCCAGCACCTCGCACTGGATGTCCTGCTCCGCCAGCTGCGCGGCTGCCCGCATCACCTCCTGGATGCAGGCCCCCCAGGCGACCACGGTCAGATCCCGGCCCGGTCTCAGGGTGAAACAGACATCCAGGGGCAGGCCGACGCCGTCATCCACCACGTCCGACTTCATGGAGCGATAGATGCGATCAGGCTCGAAGAAAAGCACAGGATCCGGGTCGCGAATGGCCGAAAGCAACAGACCATAGGCCCGTCTCGGGCTGGAGGGGATGACCACTCTCAGCCCGGGGATGTGGGCAAACAACGCCTCCACGCTCTCGCTGTGGTGTTCGGGGGAGTGGATGCCGGCCCCATAGGGCGAGCGGTATACGATGGGGCAGGTGAGGCGGCCACGGGTGCGGTTGCGCATGCGTGCCGCCTGGCAGACGATCTGCTCCATGCCGGGGAAGATGAACCCCTGGAACTGGAACTCGGCGACGGGCTTGAGCCCCTGGGTCGCCATGCCCACCGCCACCCCGGCGATCAGCCCCTCTGCCAGCGGCGTGTCTATCACCCGCTTGAAGCCGAACTTGTCGCGCAGGCCCACGGTGGCACGAAACACCCCGCCGTTGACCCCCACGTCCTCTCCCAGCACCACCACGTCGGGGTCGTGTTCCATCTCGTGGTGCAACGCCAGATTGACGGCCTCGAGCAACGTCATATCACTCATGCTTCCTCCCCGCCATGCTGTTGCATGCCCTTGGCGATGATGCGCCGACGCTGGGCGCGATAGTCCTTCGGCAGCTCGGCAAACTGGTAATCCAGCAGGGTTTCCGGCGCCTGGGGCGTCACGGCCTCATAGGCAGCGACGGCGCGATCGACTTCCCGACTTGCCTCCGCAAGCAGCGCCTGCTCCAGCGCTTCATCCCACCACCCCTGCCCGGCCATGAACTGGCGCAGCCGCTTGACAGGCTCCTTGGCCCAGGCGGCCTCCACCTCGGCGCCGTCGCGATAACGGGTCGCATCGTCGGCGGTGGTGTGATCCCCGAGCCGGTAGCTGACCGCCTCGATGAGGGTCGGCCCCTTGCCGCTGCGGGCACGCTCGATGGCGGTGCGGGTCGCATCGAAGACGGCCACCACGTCGTTGCCGTCGACCTGGATGCTGCGCACCCCTGCTCCTATCCCTTTCTGGGCCAGGGTCGGGGCGCTCGACTGCAGCTTGCGGGGCACCGAGATGGCCCACTGGTTGTTGTTGATGATCATCACCATGGGGAGATGCCAGACCCCAGCGCAGTTGAGCCCCTCAAGGAAGTCCCCCTTGGAGGTACCGCCGTCGCCGATGGTGACCACGGCCACCCTGGGCTGGTTGCGCAGCTTGAAGGCGGCGGCCACTCCGGCGGCGTGGGTGATCTGGGTCGCGATGGGCACGCAGATGGGCAGATCTTCCGACAGCTCGCCATCAGCCTTGTAAAAGACGCTGCCCCTCTCATCCCCGCCCCAATACTGCAGGTTCTGCTCCATGGGTACCCCGCGCACGTAGAGGGTGGGCATGTCCCGATAGTAGGGCACATAGACATCCTGAGGCTGCATGGCGAGACCGACCCCTATCCCCACCGCCTCGGCGCCGAGGTGGGAGGGGAAAGTGCCGAGCTTGCCGGTCCGCTGCAGTGCAATCGCTTTCTTGTCGTAGCTGCGCACCATCACCATGTTGCGGTAGAAGGTGTGCAGTATCGCCTTGTCCAGCCAGGTCGGCAGTGTTGCGACCGGGCGCCCCTCCTCATCGAGGTAACGAAGGAAGGGGATGTCGACATGGGTCATAACTGGCTCCTTGCCGTTGTCATCGTCACCACCATGAGGTGACCCTTAGAATGTAAATAGAATGTTAACCAAAGGGCAATGGGATTCAGACAGATAAGACCAGTAGAAACTTCTTTAATTTCTGAAAGGCAGTGAATTTTCGGCGAGCAGAAACGTAGAAGGGAGCCTATTCAGGCTCCCTTCCATAGTGAGTTCGGGATCACTTCTCCCCGAAGAGCGGCGCTGTCGGCCGCCCGGGGCGCGGGTTTGCTTCGAGAAGGCAGACCCGAGTCACTCCCACAAGCGGGTAGGCACCACCAGCAGCATGGTGCGCTGGCCGATGGCCACGTTGGCATTGGGGAAGACCACCGCCTCCCGCGGTTTTTCTACCTTGTATTGCAGATTCCCGTCTTCGGCCAGCACAAACCCCTGGGGAAACTCGGTGAAATTGTCCACGTCGCTGGCAAACAGGAAGCGGAACTGGGCCGACTGCTTGTTGATGACGCGATCGATGGTAAAGATAGTGAAGTCATCCGCCTGCCACGGCTCGAGCTGCACCTCGTCCTGGGTCACCAGCTCCTGCAACGCCTGGCGCGCCTCGATGAAACGGGTCATGTCGTTCTCGCCGAAGGGGCGTACCTTGCCCAGCTCCACGGTGAAGGCATGGGCGCCGTGCTGGTGCGAGCTGTAATAGCTGAAGGTGGTGGTCGGACCGCTCGAAAGCAGTATGGTGCGCACGCCGCAGGCCCCGAGGAAGCGCACCTGCTCCTTGCAGTGCGGACGCTCGTGGGGGAAGGGATAGACGGCGAACTTCTCGTGGCGCGAGCCGCGGATGGCGGTGTGCAGATCGTAGTGATAGCGGGGTCTGGCCGGGTTGGCAAAGAAGCGGCTCACATACTGCTCCAGGCGCATGGCGCGAATGCGCTCCCGGTTGCACAGCCCCTCCCCCCTGCTGTGGGCGCCGGAGAAGAGCCGGTTCATGTTCTCTTCCACCTCCCGCAGCCCCTGGTTCATGGCTGCGGGGTTGCCAAAGAGGAACAGCACCCGGTGACGGGCCCTGAGCTCCCCGCTGAGCAGCCGGCTCAGCAGCTGGTTGCAGATCTCGATGGGAGCGGTCTCGTTGCCGTGGATGCCGCAGGAGAGCACGATATCCTTGCGCCCCCCCGGCAGCTCCCCTGCCCCACGGGCAGGTTCCAGGCAGAGCACACCTGTGTCCCATACGCTCACTCTGGTGCCATCAGGCAGATCGAAGGCGAAAGGATCAAGCTGCCACTCGTGGCGGCGTGTCAGGGCCAAAAAGTCATGCTGGGGAATCATCCATCTCACCCTCTTGTCGGGAATACCATGGGCGGATTATACGTAAAGCGGGCGGGCTGAAAATCAGTTTTTAAACAAATTCAAACAGTAAGGATACAAAATTAACAACTGATGATGGCTGCTCGTGAGGCACGAACATAAGGGGGAGCAAAAGGCAGGGAGCCGTATCGGGGGGCTGCAACACACAGGGAGAAAATCAGGCCTCAGGTCGGGCCACGGGCATCATGCCCAAATAATCAGCAAAAAAACGAGGCATCCATGCCCGGCTGATCAACCACGCCAGAACGGCTTGGTGGTCTCTTGATAGCGGTCGGCTTCGTTCAGACCGATGTCCTTGAGCAGGTAGGCGGGCAGCTCGGAGAGCTGGCGACGGCTGCGGCTGCGTTCCAGCCAGGTCAGTACGGTCATCTTGGCGCGAGCAACCAGATTCGATTCGCTGGAATGCTGGTAACCGGCTTCGGTATAAGTCATGTTGGCCATGATATGGCTCCTCTCTCTAGTTCTGCGCAAGGCTCGGATTTGATGCGCAGAGCTTAGTCAGGCCGCCGAGGCGTCTCAATTGACGAATTTTGATACATGACATTAGTAAAAGTAATGGTTGATGTCGCCACACCTAACACTGTAACTACATGAATTATATGCAAAATAACAACCAAGAATCACCTTTGACCACTCGGCAGCATTTTCTCCTGCATCCCGGGCTTCTAACTATGCACTTTCCCATGTTAGCTATGCACTGGTCACCAGGGCGGCAACGAGCGCCCCGGGCGCCCTCACCGTCAATTGTTAACGATTGGATCATTTAAAGATCGTTATTTAACAGAAAGATACTGATGGGTAACTCGGCCTGGCCGCCAGACTGATTGCACCGCTTGGGGTGAAAAAGGGGCACTTGGCACTCTGTCGACATGCTGGTATGGTTATTTATACAGTAGTTTATCATGCTGCCCTCCCCGGTGAACGATGGAGAGGCCACACACAGGACCTGCCGATGGATACCTTCACCCCCACCGCCGCCCTGCGTCAGCAGATGGCCCTGCTGGAAGAGGCCCTGGCCCGCCTCGCCCGGCAGCTCGGCCAGCTCGATTTGCTGGAGGCCCATGTCTATCCTCTCCCTCCCGTAGCGCAGGGGGAAGAGCACGATCCCATCGAGACCATCGACGTGGGCCACCTCTCGGGCGAGGCGGCGCTGGCCGCAACCCTGGCGGCCTTTCAGGATCACAGCGCCCGCCCCGGCTGCTCCACCAAGGC
The DNA here is from genome assembly GCF_019048365.1 of Aeromonas sp. FDAARGOS 1415. NCBI lineage: Bacteria > Pseudomonadati > Pseudomonadota > Gammaproteobacteria > Aeromonadales > Aeromonadaceae > Aeromonas > Aeromonas sp. FDAARGOS 1415. The sequence goes on from NZ_CP077363.1 coordinate 4,194,838, forward strand.
CACGCACCGGCTGCCGGGCTGGCTGCGCTTCCCCGCCGCCAGCGCTGCACGGCTGCGCCCGCTGCTCGAAGAGATCAACGGCCACAAGCTCACTTTCAAGACCCTGGTACAGGCCGCCGGCGGACGGGACGAGAAGTTCGAGCTGGTGCACGGCGCCCTGCCCGGCGTCATCACCCTGCAGGTCTATCGCAAGCTGACCCTGCTCGCGGGGGAGCTCCACTCCCTCGGCTTCACCTGGGCCGACAAGCAGAGCATCAGCCGCCTCAGCCGCGAGCAGGTGCTGGAGATGCTTGAGCGCAGCCGCCGCTACATCCCGGCGCTGTCGGACAACGAGGAGTGGAGCAAGATGGTGGATCAGGAGGTGTACGACATTCGCCGCCTGCCGGCGGATGCCGAGCTTCGGATCCGCCGGCCGGTCAAGACCCACCCCATGATCAACCTGCTATGGCAAGACAGGGAGCCACGCAAGCAGCAGCTCAAGGCGAGCCTGCCGCTGCTGCTCTGCTCCGACACGTCCCCCGCAATCACCCACCTGGGGCACTACCCGCCCAAGCTGCGCCAGGCGCGGCGAGATCGCAAGATTGGCGGCGATCCCATCATAGAGCGGCTGCACCTCTACCTCTATCAGGGGTAACACGGGCAATAACGCTCCTCACCGGCACCGGCCGACCACACAACCCCAAAACGACGAGGGGGAGCATGATGCTCCCCCTCGTCCATGATTGCCCGTCAGCTCATCAACAGGGCCCGCAGACTCTCCACATCCAGCCCCTTCACCTCGGACTGGCCGCTCAGGAGACCGTCTGCCAGGGCCCGCTTCTCGTCGTGCAGCGCCACTATCTTCTCCTCCACCGTCTGCTCGCACACCAGCCGGTATACGGTCACCGGCTGGGTCTGCCCCATGCGGTGGGCCCGATCGCTCGCCTGATCCTCCACCGCCGGGTTCCACCAGGGGTCCAGGTGCAAGACGGTATCGGCCTGGGTCAGGTTGAGCCCGGTCCCCCCCGCCTTGAGGCTGATGAGAAACAGGGGCACCGCCTCGTGGCGAAAACGCAGGATGGACTCCTGACGGGACTTGGCGGAGCAGCCGCCGTCCAGATAGCAGTAGTCCCACTGGCGCTGCTCGATGCGGCTGCGCAGCAGGCTCAGCAGATCGACGAACTGGCTGAACACCAGCACCCGGTGGCCACCGTCGATGGCCTCGTCCAGCAGCGCCATGGCCTCGTCCAGCTTGCTGCTGGTCTGGGACCACTCCGGCATCACCAGCTGGGGGGAGCAGCAGAGGCGCCGCAGCCGGGTCAGGCCGCTCAGCACGTGCATCAGGGCCCGGCCATCGGCGCTTTGCACCTGCTGCACCACCTCGCGCCGCGTCGCCTCGTAGAGCTGACGCTCCTCCGGGGAGAGACTGATGTGGTGGATGATCTCGGTCTTGTCCGGCAGCTCTTTCAGCACCTGTTGCTTGAGGCGACGCAGGATGAAGGGGCTGATCACCGCCCGCAGCATCGCCATGTGCTGGGGATCCTTCACCGCCTTGCCGAAGCGGCGCTTGAACTCCCCGAGGCTGCCGAGCAGGCCGGGGTTGATGAAGCTGAACAGGCTCCACAGCTCCCCTAGATGGTTCTCGATGGGGGTGCCGGAGAGGGCCAGGCGAAAATCACCGTCGAGCTGGAACAGCAGCTTGGCGCGCTGGGTGCCGGCATTCTTGATCTGCTGCGCCTCGTCCAGCACCATGCTCGCCCAATGGCGGGACTTGAGGGACTGGGAGAGGCTGCCAAGCATGCCGTAGTTGACCAGGACGATCTGCCCGGCCCTGGCCTCCTGGATAAGCGTCGCCCGCTCGGCGGGGTTGTCGAACACCACTACCTCCAGCTCGGGGGCGAACCGCGCCACCTCTTCCTGCCAGTTGGTGACCACTGACTTGGGTACCACCACCAGGGCGGGGCCCAGGTGCTGGCGCATGCGCAGTACGATGAGCGCCTGCAGCGTCTTGCCAAGGCCCATGTCGTCAGCCAGGCAGGCCCCGAAGCCGTGGTGCGCCAGGGTCGCCATCCAGCGCACCCCCTCCTTCTGATAGTCCCGCAGCGCCGTCAGGAGCTCGGGCGGGCAGCTCACCTCCTGTTGCCACTCCTGCTGCAGGGCGTGCCAGGCGTCGTCTCCCTCCGTGGTAATGACGGAGAGCAGGCGGGTGAGCGGGTAGGCCAGCTTGTGGCTGATGCGCTGCTCGCCGTCCAGCATGGCCCCCAGCACGGTGAGGCGCTCCACCAGCTTGTCGCTCAGCATCAGGCTGGTCTTCTCGTCTAGCTGGACGGTGCGCTGACCCGGGGTCAGCTGGCGCAGGATGAGGCGCAGATCGAGGATCTGGTGCTCGTCCAGCGCCAGGGCCCCCTCCACCTGGAACCAGTCCTGGCGCCGCTCGATGCGCAGGCTCAGGGCCGCCTCGTCCAGGCTCTTGAGCCTTGCGCTGTCCTGATGCCAGTGCACGACCACACCGGCGTCCACCAGTTCGGGCAGGGCGTTGACCAGGGTCAGCGCCTGCTCGCCATCCAGCTTCCACTCGATGCCGGGCAGGCCGATGGGCAGCTGGTTGCGCAGCCGCTGGGCCTCCGCCTTCTCGGCGGCCAGATCTCGCTGCCAATAGTGGTACTCGCGGATCCCCTGGCGCACGATGGCCTCCCCCTTGCCAAGGGGCAAGGGGGGCAGTTCGCCCTCGCGGGTCACCAGCTGGACCACCAGCTGTCCCTCCTGCCAGTCCAGCTGGACCGAGGGGACGCCGGGCCAGGGGGCCAGCTCGGCATTGCCCGCAAGCCCCGCCACCTGGCTGTGCCAGGGGAGATCCGGGATGCCATCCAGGACCCGTTGCAGCTCCTCCAGCCCCGCCGGTGGCAGCATCGGAATGGAGGCCAGCGCAGGCAGTCTGTCGACCAGCGCCTGGGGAGTCAGGATCAGCTGCCACAGATCCTGGGCCAGGGGCACGATATGGGCGCCACGGGCCGCGGCAGCCGGGCTCAGCAAGGCGCTCATGTGCGCCTCCTGAGGCGCCTGCTCGCCGGCACCGTCAACCCGCACTATCTGCAGCAGGGGGGCGCTGATGGCCAGTTGAAGCCTCTGCCCCCTGGCATTGAACAGACGCGGGTGGCTCGCCAGGGGCTCCCAGGCGTCTCGCGGCAACTTGCCCATGTTGCGTGGCAGGGTGCGCACCAGCGCCCAGTCCGCCTCGTCCAGCAGGCTGGCGTACTGGGTGGAGAGCAGGGCCGGATCGACCCGGCGCCCGGCGGTCCACTCCCCCTTGGTGCTCTGCTTCTGGATCTTGCATTCGAGCTCGGGCCCCTCGGCGTGGAGCAGCCAGACCAGCCGCTCCTGCGGCTTGCGCACGCCGCTCGAGCGCCCCAGCCCCTGCAACCAGTTGAGCCAGTTGGCCGACGCGGGCGCCTTGCCCTCGTCATCCGGCTCAGCCTCCTCCTGGGTGGCGACACGCAAGGCGTGCAGCGGGGCATGGCGCGCCTCCCTCCCCAGCAGGAGCCGCAGCAGATCCTGGCAGAAGGCCATCAGCCGGTGGCGGGGCTCGGCCCCCAGCACGTGGGAGAGGTCCCACTTGTGCAGTATGGCTACCTGGGGGCTCTGCTCGCCGTGGCGCGCGAGGGCGCAGAGATCGAGCCAGAGGTAGCCCCAATGGAGCTCTTCCGGCGGCAACTGCAGGGTATCGAACAGGCCGACGGCCTGACCGTGGCGATCACCGGCCCACTGCCCCAGCAGATCCGCCAGCAGAGGGAAGCCATGACCCAGGCTGCGCTGCCACTTCTTGCGCTGTTCGCTGGCCCGCACGGGATCCGCCTGTTGCAGCCACCCCAGCCAGAGCAAGGCGCTGAACACCCTGGGCCAGGAGACGGCTCCCTGCCCCCGCCACTGCTCGAGGGCCCCCAGGAGCCGCTCGAGCAGGGGGCCTTCATCCCCCTGCTCGGCCAGTCGCTGCAGCGCCGGCCAGTGAGTGATCACCTCGCCGCCGAGCGGGCCGCAGAGCCACGCCCACTCGGCAGCCAGCGCATCGGCCTGCACCGTCAGTGCCGGACCACAGGCCGCGACCACCGGGGTCAGCGGCCAATTCGCGTCCGGCTCCGCATCCAGCAGGGTCTGCAGGGCGAAGTGTTCCAGCAGCAGGGTTTGCCAGGCCGGGCTCGAGCCCGGCAGCAGGCGGTGGGCATCGGGCAGATCCAGCAGGCTCAGGAGGTCGGCGCTCGAGGAGTAGGACGGGATCTGCCCCGCCTCCCCCAGACAGAGCTGGCGCACCACCCCTTGTGCCATCTCCTGCCCCGTGACCGAGGGCACCCGGCTCCAGTCCGGCATGGGGCACTCCCCCGCTCGCACCGCCAGGATCAGGGTCAGGGTCCCCTCCGCCGTCAGGCTCCACTGCTGCTCCGTACGCTGTCGGATCAGTCCCAGGTGTTGCAGCCGGTTCAAGGTGTCGGTCAGCGTTCGCTCGGGCGTGTGCTGCGGGTACAGCGTGTCTTGCAGGTAACGGGTGCTGGCGGCGCGCTGCAGTTGCAGCTCGCTGAGCAGGGCATGGCAATCCGAAGAGAGGGTGAAGGCTGACATCGGAACTCACGGGCAGATGCAAAGGCGGAATTTTAACGGGAAAGCGGCGGCGGCTCGACCCTTAAGGATCAAATAGTGCAAAAAAAGCGGAGGATAATGCCGGATGGGTCGCCCACCAGAAGGTTGGCCGGCGCAATAAAAGAGGCGCCGCAGCGCCTCATGAGGGGGATCTGGCTTGGCGCTCAGCCTTCTAGCTGTGCCAGGCGGGCTTCCAGGGCCTGCAACTGCGCCTTGAGGGTCGCGACCTCCTCCTCCAGGGCCGTCAGCCTGTCCGCCGCCGGCGAGGCATGGCTGCCGCCAGCAGGCGTCTGCTCGGCCAGGGCATCCAGATCTATCTCCCCGCTGAACAGGTGGGCGTAACGGGACTCCCGCTTGCCCGGCTCCCGGGGCAGCTTGACCACGTAGGGGCCGCGCTCGATGAGCCCGGCCAGCACCCCGTCCACCTCGGTCACATCGTCGAAACTGCACAGGCGGTTGGTCCGCGAGCGCAGCTCACCCGGGGTCTGCGGGCCACGCAGCAGCAATTCGCAGACGATGCCGAGCTCCTGGGCCGTGAACTTGAGCTCGCCAAATTCGGTGTTGCAGAAGCGATGCTGGTAGCGGGGTACCCGGGCGTTGAAACCGGCGGTATTGACCACCAGGCGGCGGCGGATCAGTTCGTCGATCACAGCGCGGATATCGAGCTCGGCGAGCTCGAGCACGGGCTCACGGTTGCTCTTCTGGTTGCAGGCGTTGACCAGCGCATTGAGCGAGAGAGGGTACTGATCCGGCGTGCAGATCTCTTTCTCAATCAGGCAGCCGATCACGCGGGCCTCCAGTGGGCCAAGTACTATCTCCATGTCATACTCCCTTGCCAAACAAGACGTTAAGACGGTTATCTTAGCCAAGGCGTGCCCGCCGTCCAGCAGAGAACCCCATTTTTGCGAGCCGATGACCCCCTTGCTGCAACCTTGAGCAATCCGCCACTGCCGGCACTGCCCTAGAGCGACTTGTCGACCCGGGTATCCGCCCCCGTGGTCAGGATGCGCACCCTCTCCCCCCTGGCAAAGGTGAGTGCAGGCTCCTGATCCTGCACGACGCTGAGCAGTTTTCCCGCCTCTGTCTTGATCAACAGCTCGACCCGCGGCTTGCTCTGAACGCTGTCCCCCTGGCGGCGCCGCGAGACCTCGGCCCCCGCGACGGCCCCCACGGTAGTCGCGACTGTCTGGCCTGAGCCGCCGCCAAACTGGCTGCCCACGGCGGCGCCAAGCGCTGCGGCCCCCAGGGTGCGAAGGGGACGGGCCCCGCTCTGGTGAGACGCCGCCTGGGTGATGAGACGACTCTCCTGCACTGTGCCGTATTCCACCACGGCGCTGGTGCCCGCAAACGTGGGCGACCCCATCAGGGTGAACAGGCTGATGACGATGAATGCACTCTTCCTCACAATGTCGGCTCCGGTAACAGTCCAGACTCGATGGCACCGCCTTGCCGCGGCCAGCCATCCCTCTCGGGAGGCTACCTCATCCAAGCTGACTGCCAGCTTGCCCGGTCTGGAAATGATCACGGCCGCAAAGCGGCCGTGATGGAGATCTCGAGAGCTGTCACACCGGACTATGAAGAGGGGGCACGCTCCAGCGTCGCGGCAACCGGTTTGGCCGCCGAGCCGGTGAGCAAGGGCTCACCCGGATAGAGCATCAGGGCCTCGGTGCGCAGGTGTTCAGCCTCCCCACTGCGACCCAGGGCATTGAGGGCGATCACCATGTTGGCGTAGATGTTGGCCCTGGGGGTGTGGCGCACGAACGCCCTCCCCCAGTCGAGATAGGCCTCCAGCTCGGCCTTGTTGTTGGCCTGCAGGCCCACCATGAGGCGCACCGCATTCACGTCAAACTCCACCCGGGCCAACCAGGCCATGGGATTGACGATGTCGAGCAGGAGCGCCGGCTGTTTGTAACCGCCCCGCTCATACTTGGTCACCACCCAGGCCGTGTGAATGGCCGTCAGCATAAAGGGCACGACGATGAGGGGAATGGCGATGGCCGCGAAGCGCAACAAGAGCCAGGGGCGACAGACATATTCCCGCCAATTCGCATGATCCTGCTCCTCCACTTCCGCATCCACCACGTAGATAAGCAGCAACAGCGCCCACCACAGGGCGATGGCGTGGTAGAACGGGTATTCGGTCTGGGTATGCAGCAGAATGGGGGTCACCAGCGCCAGCAAGGCGGCACCTTTGACCCAGCCAGCCCGACTCACACGCCACAGCAGGGCAACCCCCATCAGCACCATGCCCACCATGGGAGCCAGGCCCCCTTCCACTGCCCAGTAGAGAAACTCGTTGTGGGGGTGATCGAGGTTGTATTCGATCTGCACCATGGCCGGGTTCAGCGCCTTGTCGGCCATGTAGTGATGGAGGAACACCGACTCGAAACTGCCATAACCCCAGCCGGTCCAGGGTGTCTCTGCGATAAGCTTGGCAGCGTAAGGCCAGTAGATGGAGCGCATGCCGCCGGACTGGTATATCTCCAGTCCCCGCTTTGCCCCCGCCATCCCGTACTGGGAGGCCAGCCCGAGCGCAACCCCCAGGGCCACCAGACCCAGCACCCGGCCCAGCAACCGCTCACGGTGCAACCGGGGCACGAGCAGCAGCAAGGCCAGCACCCCGCCGAGTTGCCCCACCCGGGATTGCACCACCACCAGCAGCAGGGACGTTGCCAGGATCACCCCATAGCGCAGCACCCTGAGCCAGGGGTGCGCATGGCCCCTCATCTCTAGCCAGATGGCCAGCGACAGACCGGTCGCCATAAAACTCGCCATCACGTTGGGCTGCTGAAAGATGCCGTAAGGCCGGTTGACCCGGGTGTCGTAGCCTATCCAGTTACCCGGTACCAGCAGGTAATACTGCACCAGGCCGAGCAGCGCTTCGATGGCCACCGCCCCAAGCAACAGATAAAGCAGCCTGTCGCGCGCCTCTCTATCAAAGCGCCACTGATAGAGGCTCACCAGAAACAGCAGCCCGGCAAACAGCCCCAGCAAACGGGGAATGGCGTAGTCTTTCAGCTCAAAGCCGGGATAGGCCATGGGCAACAGCAGTAGCAAACCTGCAAGCCACAAGGTCATCAGCAGCGGCGAAGCGATCAGCCGCTGGTTGAGCGTGACCTGCCATAGCCCCAGCGCCATGATCAGACTCGCGAAGATCCAGCCCCAGGCATTGAATGGCAGATAAAGCCCCGCACCGCCGGGGTTGTGCATGAAAAAATGCATGCCAAGCAGCCAGTATGATGAAAATATAATCTGTATGGAGATGGTATTCACCTGACAGTTGTCCACAAAAGGGAGTGGTCATACGGCTTCAAACCGGATAACAAAACGGTACCCCTACCGTGTTATCCGGAGTCACCGTATGACCACCAACGAGAAAGTAGCACGTCGCAAACTCAGCCTGTAGTGGTCTAATCATCCCGGACACCATTTTAGGTGGTACAGTCGCCACCATGACTCGAGGTGTTCAATGACAAGATTACGTCGCTCATTTACTGCTGAATTCAAACTCGAAGCCGCATCCCTGGTGCTCGACCAGGGGTATTCAGTCCCCGAAGCCAGCCGTTCACTGGATGTTGGTGAAACCGTACTTCGCCGCTGGGTTCAGCAGCTTCAATCCGAACGAACCGGCTCCACCCCAATCGGCAAAGCGCTGACCCCGGAGCAGCAGAAAATCCAGGAGCTTGAAGCCCGCATCAATCGGCTCGAGCGCGAGAAGGACATTCTAAAAAAGGCTACGGCTCTCTTGATGACGGACGAGTTCACACGTACGCGCTGATAGACCGATTAAGAGAGCAAGCCCCCATCACTCTGGTCTGCTGCGCTTTCGATGTTCCAACATCCTGTTTTTACGACAATCTGGCCCGCAAGCGGACGATTAACCGTGAGCGGATGCAGCAACGCAGCGAGTTGCGCCGTTTGTTCAAAGAAAGCCGCAACTCAGCGGGCAGCCTCGCCTTGATGTCGATGATGCGGGAGCTGGGGCATCTGGTTGGCCGATTCAAAGTGCGCAGTCTGATGAAGGAAGCCGGTCTGGTATCCAAGCAACCGGGCGCTCATCGCTATCAGGTCGCCCGGTCTGAGCGACCGGATATCCCCAATCTGCTGGCCCGTGAATTTGATGTCCAGCAAGCCAATCGGTGTGGTGTGGCGATATCACCTACGTCTGGGCCGCGTGTCGTTGGTATTACCTGGCCGCAGTGCTCGACCTGCATACCCGACGGGTCGTGGGCTGGGCAATGTCTGACAAGCCTGATGCAGAATTGGCAATCAAAGCGCTGGAGATGGCCTATCAGCAGCGGGGTTGCCCATCCGGTGTGCTGTTTTACTCCGACCAGGGCAGCCTATATGGTAGCCGGGCATTTCGGCAACGACTGTGGCGCTATCGCATGACCCAGAGCATGAGTCGGCGTGGCAACTGCTGGGATAACGCACCGATGGCTCGGCTGTTCAGGAGCCTGAAGTCAGAGTGGCTCCCGACAACGGGATATATGAACCTGTGGGAAGCAAAGCGGGATATCAGCTATTACCTGATGGATTACTACAACTGGCGGCGTCCACATCAACACAATGACGGGATCGCGCCAGCAAAAGCCGAAGCTCGGCCTAACCAAGTGTCCGGATTTAGTTGACCGATTTAGTTGACCACTACAACTTGCTGGCTGATTTGGGAAACAACGCCGCAACAACGCCAACTAGATCTGTACATACAATCCAATATAAATTACCCATATATTATTTCCATATACTCAACGAGCCCCGAACCCTGTCAACATTGTTTTAATAGTTTTGAACACTATTAATAAATCAAGCCACAGCGAAAAGTTCCTAATATAATAAAAGTCATATTCTAACTTTATACGAGTACTATCTGTATCAGCTGAGTAGCCATGCATCACCTGAGCCCACCCACTTATACCAGGACGGACCATATGACGATACATATAGAATGGTAATTCAGACTCAAACCTCTCCACAAAAAAACGCTGTTCAGGCCGTGGACCAATCAAGCTCATATCCCCTTTAAGAACATTAAAAAATTGCGGGAGCTCATCAACTCTATATTTACGAATAAAATTACCAACACGAGTAATCCGTTTATCAGCCTCCTGAGCAAAATATGCATTGTCTAATGATGAACTGTCATGCATACTACGAAATTTATACATTAAAAAATCTTTATTACCCAGCCCAACTCTCTTTTGCTTAAAGAAAACAGGGCCAGAACTTTCTAGCTTTATTAATATTGCCGTTATAAGTAACACCGGCATAAAAAAGGGGAGTGCAATTATAACAATCAAAAGATCAGCAAGTCTTTTTAAAAAAAAATAAAACAACGAGGGAATAGCGGAACCCAAGTCATTTTCATATAATTGCTCAACGCTCACTCGGCCTGTTAATGATGCATATATAGTTTTGCTGTGATAGATAGGTATCCCTAACAAAACGAAATCAGTTAATAATTTTTGCCATTCACTCGTCAAATCAGATGAGTGAAAGTCAGCAACTACGGCATTACCACAAAACAGAGAAAAATCAGGTTTGTGAAGAATATTCCATTCGACAGCAGTCAAGGCACACAGTTTCTGATAATTACCAACCGGGATGATAGAATACTTAACCTTGCCAGATCGTGCCCCTAAGTAATAAATAAGCCAGCAAGATACTAAAGCCAATATATACGAGTTTATAATTACTGGCCTACTATACTCAAGACGAAACAGCAGCAACACACCGAATAACATTCCATACACTGCGGTTACTGTTGGAATCATATAAGATAAAGCATTAACTCCAGGATAGCACAGCACTCGACTCAGGAAAAAACCAGCAGTAATACATGTTATAAAGATGCCTAAAAGTGAATTTATTTTTACATCATCAAGGAAATTCCAAAAATCCCCTCCCCAAAACAAAAATGCAGGTAGTAATGTTGATACCAAGGATGTAAAAAAGAACATTATTGTATAATTAAACCGTACAAGGTCATACCAACGGCCACCATATGGATAATAGCTATTATTTATCATGAAAAACTCATTTAGTTATCAACCACAGAGGTGAGCGCCATCGATATGATATCAAAATATATGCCAATGATTTTTTTTTCATCGAATCTGGCACTGACTAATTGCCTCCCAGCATTACCCATCAAGGTTCTTTGAGCTGTAGTCATTCGTATGAATGTCATCATCGCATCAGTCAATGATGAAACATTTCTAGCTTGACAGAGTAACCCGGTTTTCTCATGTAGCAGTACATCTCTACATCCAGGAACATCGGTAACAATAATTGGCTTTGCCATTGCAGCAGCTTCGATCATAGTTCTTGGCAATCCTTCGCGATAAGAAGGTAACACAATACAATCACTTTCCATTATTATAGGCCTAACATCATGTGTAGTACCGAGATATTCCAGCACACCTTCATTGATCCATTCATGCAACTGTGCATATCCAATCGCTCGTGGGTTATCAGCCTGAACATCGCCTAACAATTTAAACTTTATGTTTGGATGGCTAATGTGAATCTGCTTTGCAGCAGCAACATATTCTCCCACCCCCTTATCCCATAACAACCGCGCAATGAGCAAAAAACTAACCGAGTCATCTTCAGCAAATTTTTCTGAAGGAGAAAAAAAACTCAAATCAACGCCCTCACCAGGCAGTAACAAAGTCTTTCTTTCATCTACCAACTGTCTTGATACAAATTCCAGGCGATCATCTTCATTTAAGAAAATGACTAGCTTAGGATATTTAAAAGCGAATTTATAAAGCAATCTTACTACTTTAGGCACCCAACCATCATTCATAAAGGCATATCCTAACCCAGTGGTTATAGCCAAGGCAGGTGTGCGACAAAGATGTGCAGCAAAAGAACCATATATATTTGGTTTTACCGTATAATGGATAATTAAATCCGCATTAACTCTCTTATATATCCTCACGAAATCAAATATTACTTTTAGCTCAATAATTGGGTTGACTCCTTTAGGAGATAGAACCAACGGAATAAATGAACACCCCAAATCACAAAGCGAAAAAACTGTATTATCAGGTGGAGCAATAATGGTTATGCGATATCCATGTTGTATAAGTGCAGATAATAATCCGCGGCGAAAATTCCACATTGACCACGCTGTATTGCTCACCATACAAAGATGTTTGCTCATGTGTAGTCCTGGTACAAATTTAACCAACGCAGACAGATAGTCTCTATTGAATAATGGTTAATAACCCGAGTCCGAGCCTCCTTGGTCATCACCTCTCTCTCAAGCGGCGAGAGCATCATAGCCTGCTCAATCGCGGTAAATAGCTGCTGACTATTTTTAGAGGGGACAAGCAATCCAGCAGAGCCAACCACTTCCCTCACTCCACCACAATCGGTGGCAACCACTACCCGCTCAGTAGCCATAGCCTCAGCCACAACTAAACCAAACCCCTCCCAAGATGATGACAACACAAATATATCTGCAGCACTCATCCAATCTTCAACATCATTGCGCAGCCCCAAGAAATGAATTCGCTCGCTAATTCCTTGTGCGCTAGCGATTGTGGTTAAGTATTCTTTTTGCTCACCCTCACCTATAATGACCAACTTAACATTATTGAATCTCGAAGATAACATCGCAAATGCGGCAAGCAAATTTGTATAGTCCTTGGCAGCGGTCAGTCTACCTACCGAAATTAACAATATGTTATTGTCATCAATCCCAAGCTGAGAGCGTAATTTATTTCTGACTGTGGCGTTAAAATAAAAACGTTCCGTATCAATACCGTTATACATGACTTTCATTCGCCCGGCAGATACCGCACCTTGTTTAATAAACGCCTCAACTGCCTCTTGACTCACATTTGTGTTAAGATCACACAACATTTCGGTAAACCGGTATGCCAATATCCGCCACCCTCTACCCTCATTAACACTATGCGCAGAGCAGATAAGTTTCGGAAATGATACAAATAATCGTAATAACCGAGCAAAAATATTTGCATGCACCATATGGCTATGCACCACATCCGGTTTATATTGATTAAGTAACCTGATCGCCTGCCAGTATGCTTTGAAAACACTAAATGGAGTTTTCCTCATCTGCAGTGAAACGATGTCTGCTGCAGTCGAATGTGGGCGATTGCTAATTTCACCGGTCATCGAGATAATTAATATATGGTGGCCCAACCTAATAAGTTGATCTGCCAAATCGCACACTTGTCGTTCAGCGCCCCCTATACCAAGACCAGTGATTATCATCGCAATTTTCATGCTATTTCTTCAACCAACAGTAAAGAATACACTGGAGACTTCTGATACATGCTTTAACCTTGCCGAACAATCGAGAATCTCGGATCACTTGGTCTCGATAAAACAAACCAAAACCACATGGATTACTTCTTAGATTTTTTTTAAAATTTGAGGTATAGCCATCAGGAAGATATTCACACAAGTATATTACCTGATCTACATAAAAATTTATCTTACCTATATCGGAAATTTTATTCCATATATATAGCTCTGGTACAAACTTTTCGTTCGAGTACTCTGGAAAAGGAAATTCACGCATAACATTAGTGCGAAAAACATAAGCCAAGTCACCTTTTAACACATGCCCAGCCATGATGGGCTGCATTACCATTGACTTGTTCAATGCTGCGCCGGAGATACCAATTATGTGACCAGATAACGTCGCTCTTCTAAAACACATTCCAACAAATTCCGAGCCAATATGATTCATAACATCATATAACTTGGCAACAGCATCACCAGTTAATAAGTCATCACTATCCACAATAATAATCCAATCTCCTGTCGCATGAACCACACCTTCATTTATAGCGCGATGCTTCCCTCCGTTTTCTCTATAAAAATAACTGATAGAAAAGTCAGATTTAACTCTATAGTCAAAAATAAGATCGGCGGTACCATCAGTGCTACCGTCATCGATTACGAGCCATTCAAAGTCCCGCCTTGTCTGCTGACATAAACTGTCATACAACCTTGGTAAAACATATGCTCTATTATAAGTTGGCGTCATTATTGTGATCATTGCACGACCTTACACACGCAACTTTTATATTGATGAATGAAGTATATCGACATCGTCGCCGCCATCATCAAAAAAGCATTAACTATGTAAACGATGTATATGTCCCCAGAACGAAATATTTTTAGCAACAGCCAATAGTTGAATATGCTGACAATTGATAAAAATAACCACTTGTACATTATCAAAAAATATTTTTTGTCACGGTATAATCGTTGCATTAAAACGCTATCCACAGCGAAAAAAGAAAGCGCAGGTAACATCATAATGGCTAAGTCTGCTGCTGGTTCATAATGTTTACCAAATATAAAATAGACAATTTCATATAGCCATAACCAACCCATTAATTGCAAGGCACATGCAACTAATAACACCCCTAAACACACCGTATGTATTTTTTTTACTCTGCGTCCATATAACATCATTGGCGCTATCGACTGCACAACTATACCAAGTACAAGTACACCCTGCTCGAGCATTTGACTAGCTACACCATACATGGCTAGTTGTTCATACCCTAAGTAATGCTCGATGAAGAAACGATCAACTCTCATATAAATCAGCATCAGCATTAATGGTACCCAAAGCGCACTACCTCGACTTAGCATTACCACTGCCACTTTTTTATGCCAGTCCCAGATGCCACCTCTAAAATAAATAACAAAGCTCAGAGAAATAGCTAATAACATTGCTTCTATTGCCCTGCTTGAATAGATGATGAAATAAGATGAAAATAAAGAAGCGAGGCTAACCAAAAGCACCCTTAATAATAAAATTGCAAGACGAATAGCAACAACAATGCCTATATTTGTGGTAGCTTGATAGTAGTTGGCAATTACTGAAAATGGTTCATTAAAAATGAGCGCCACTGCCAATAGCATCAGCATTAATCTTACATCTTGATCTGCAACAATAAAATTTGCGTAGACTAATGTGACAAGCAAAGCAACAAAAGCGAAAAGTAGACGAAAAATAAATACTGAAGATAGTATCTTCCAACGCAAATGAGGATGCAAAACTAATGCCGGAACAACAACTTCCGAGCCGGCAATCAATGTAACTGATGACAATAAAATGACGGCATTGAGCGAATATAACCATTTCCCATATAATGACACACCTAGTAAATGACTAATTACCCCCTCGCAAAAAAAAACCAAACCAATGGTCACCATTTTTTCAAATAATAGAATAGTAGCATTAGTAATAATTGCGGCATATTCTCGATAAAATGCCACAACCTGGCCTAATCGCATCCAAGTTGCCTCATTATAGAAACAGGTAACTTAATTTCTAGCCAGCAAAAAATGAACATTGTGTACTGATAGCTTCACGATGTTCTCCGTTATTGTATGCTGCTGCTTCGCTAGCCACACCAGATCACAAATACCATCCGTCGGTTCGAATGCCGCAGGAGCATGCATCAGGATCTCGCGAACTTGCTGTTGATCAAAACGGTGACAGGCATCATCCAGCGAGGCCAGCAAAGGGCGCAGCCGAGACCATGGCAGCCAGCTCTCTTGTGCAACCATGATCCTGGGATGTTCGGTTCCTCTGGCATCATCACCAATCAGTAACTCTTCGTAGAGCTTTTCACCCGGCCGCAAACCCGTCACCTCAATGGCAATATCACCATCGGGCCGCTGCTCATCACGCAGTGTCAGGCCACTCAGGCGTATCATGCGCTTGGCCAGCTCCATGATCCGTACTGGTTGGCCCATATCGAGAACAAAGACGTCGCCCCCCTCCCCCATTGCGCCTGCCTGGATCACCAGCTGTGCAGCCTCAGGTATTGTCATGAAGTAACGGATGATGTCGGGATGAGTCAGAGTAATGGGCCCTCCTTTATCTATCTGCTGTCTGAATAACGGCACCACAGAGCCCGAAGATCCAAGGACATTGCCAAAACGCACCATACAAAAACGGGTTTGATGCTTTTCACGGGTCAAGGCTTGCAAGATCAACTCGGCCATACGCTTGCTGGCGCCCATGGTATTGGTCGGCCGCACGGCTTTGTCGGTGGAGATCAGCACGAATGTCTCCACCCCAGCCTCAATGGCAGCTTGTGCGGCATAAAGCGTGCCGAATACGTTATTGCGCACCCCTTCAATGATGTTGAATTCAACCAGCGGAACATGTTTATAAGCCGCGGCATGGTAAACGGTCTGGATCTTGAAGCTCTGCATCACCGTTTTGAGACGATGTTGACGCTGCACTGACCCCAGTAGCGGCACCAGATCTGTTTCGATTTCTTCACGCTGACACTGCTCACTCAAATTTCTATGTAGGTCATAGAGGGCATATTCAGATAGCTCGAACAATACAAGCTTAGAGGGGTGACACCGCAAGATCTGGCGACAGAGCTCAGAACCTATGGAGCCACCGGCACCAGTCACCATGACCGCTTTACCTGTAATATTGGCTTCCATCAAGGTGGTCACCGGCTCTACCGGATCTCTGCCCAACAGATCGTCGATGGAGACCTCATTGAGCTGATCTATACGGGCCGAGCCATTGACCAGATCGGCCATTCCCGGGATAGACAGCACTTCGCAAGAGAGGGGCTCAAGTCCATTGATCACCTCCTGACGACGAGCCCTAGTGCTACTCGGCATGGCCAGCAAGATCTTCTGTATCCCATGGTGCTCAATCAGGGTCGGCAACTGAGTACTGTGATAAACGCTACAGCCTTGGATCACACATCCTTGTTTAGCGGGATCGTCATCGACAAAAGCGACGGGATAAAACTCATTGCCTTGTAATAAGGCCATCTGCAGCTGTCGCCCCGAAGAACCCGCGCCGTAGATCAACACCTGGGTACGTGCCAAACGGGTGGTATTGAGCAACGCCCGGAAAAAGAGCCGCACACCACCAACCAGTAACACCAAAAAGGAGAGGTAAATAACCGAGACCGTTCTCGGCAGGAAGATATCGAAGTAAAACGCAGAGAGAACAAAGAAGCAGGTTGAAAGAAATGCCCCTAGCGAGATAGTCCATAACACCCGAAAGCTGACATATCTCAACACGGCGCGATACAACCCCAGCCGAACAAAAAAACTGATGCTAACAATGATAATTGCACCGAGCAGCACCCAGTGATAAGGGCTATCGATTGGCCAACTATGTTCAAGCCGAATCCAGTACGCCCCCCAATAGGTCAAGGTGATCAGGAGCATATCAACGGCAACAGATACGGCACGCTTGCTGGCACGTGAGAGGGAGCCTAGGCAAGTCAGTAGCCAGTTCCCTCCAGGTAAAAGCTCATTTCTCATTCTGGTACTCCTGCATTCAGGTGATATGCAAGAAACGCTAACGGCATGTAGGCAATGACCAGACCGATCACACCATCAAGCTGGTTAAATACAATCATGACCGCGATCGGCGCAAGCCAGAGGCTATTTATAAGAAGCACAGCCAATGTCACGTTTCGATGGCTTTGCCAACGTCTCGCCAGATATTGATAACCATGAGTACGATGAGCCTCGCTCAGTCGACATTTCAGACGATAGCGATTCAGCAACGTGAAGGTAGCATCAACCACAAATATCCCGAGCATGACGAGCCATGCCCACAGGAATTGAGGAGCAGAAGCGGCATCCATCAACATCAGGGAAACCAGCATCAAGCCAAGAAAACCACTGCCACCATCCCCCATAAAGATCTTGGCGGGCGGAAAATTCCAGCACAAGAAGCCCGCAGCCGACATCCCCAGTAGCAGGGGCAAACCGGCAGAAAACCAATCCCCCCCAACCAGATAATGTAATAACGCCATGAACAGGCAGACGAAGACAGCCTCTCCTGCCGCCAAGCCATCGATGCCATCCATAAAGTTGTACAGATTGATAAACCAGATCACCCCGAGCCAAGCCAGTAGATAACCGAACCAGGCAAGATCCAACTGCCAGCCAAAGAAAGTCAGCTCAGGCAAACCATCAGCCGCAGATACCACCCAAGCTGCGGCCATACTTTGCACTATCAGGCGAGTTCGGGGCTTGAGAGACATGTGATCATCGATGAAACCAACCAGTGCAATCCCCAGAGCAGCAGCCCATATTAATGCGAAGCTGCTCTGGGATATGCCATAGGGCAGTGGGATCAGGGCGATAAACAAAGGGGCAGCCAGCAGAAAGGTGGCCACAATAGCCATGCCACCGCCTCTCGGGGTAGGCTCCTGATGCGAACTGCGATGATTGGGTTGGTCAAGCAAGTGGCTCTGGGCGTAACGCCTGAGCAGGCCGGTCATGGTAATTGAAAGAAACAGACAAAACATCAACAACAAAACAAATGCCAGCATCAAGACGACTCACTATGGGAAGATGCCATCAGAGATAGAGTCTGAGAGAGCGAATAGGGTGCCGACCATTGTAATCGGCTCTGAGCCTTACCGGTATCCATTTCCAGAGAGCTATAAATCCGTTGTAGCTTGACATCAATCCCCAAACAGCGGCCAAACCCTCTTATCACTCTTGGTGGGAGATAAAACAGCCGACAGGAAACCCCTTCTGCATCAGCAATCGTCGCCAGCAACAGCGATGTCGACACCGCGACCGGATCTGCAACCAGAAAAACCTGGTTCACTGCGGCAGGGTGTTCCATCGCCCTAGCAATGAAGTCACACAGATTAGGCAACGCCAGCAGGCTGCGCGCATTGTTCAAACGGGCAAAAGGGAGCGGGATCCCTTTGCGCACCCACATCATCATACTGGCAAAGTTAGCCTTCACCCCTTTTCCATAAATCAGGGGGGGACGGATGATGGTAACAGCCATATCACACTCTTTCGCGAGCGCCATCAGCCCCTGTTCCGCCTCATATTTCGAGCGTCCATAGGGATCTTCTGGAGGACTCTGCACATTCTCATTAAATGGCTTGCCTGGCACGGTATGCTCGCCATTCACTTTGATCGAGCTGATAAAGATGAAGCGCTTTACCCCTGCGTCAGCCGCTTGCCTGGCAAGAGTGAGCGTACCCTCGGTATTCACCGCTCGAAAAGCCGCCAGGGGGTCCGTCGCGGTATCAGACATCACATGCACTCTGGCTGCACAGTGAACAATCACATCCACATGTTGCAATTGGGCTGTCCAGTTTGCGTCAGCAGTCAAAGAGGGAGCCTGAACCTGGTACGAAACAAGCGGGCTACTGCGCACCGCACCTTTCACATTCGCCCCCAAACCAAGCAGGTGTTCACAGACCGCCTTACCTACAAATCCGTTGGCACCTGTGACCAAGACTGTACTTTTGATATCTGACATTACCACCAACGCCAACCGTGAATATTGAAGAAAGTCGCCATGGAACGCCCAAACATCCAGATATGGCGCCAGCCTTTGCGCGATGCATGACCACCGTGATGAACAACCTTCACCTGAGGGACATAGGCAATCCGGCTGATCTTTCCTGCCCGCAAACTGATGTCAAAATCTTCAAAATAGAGGAAAAAGCGAGGGTCAAACCCTCCAAGCTGCTGCAGTACATCTGTGCGAAACAGCATAAAACAGCCACTGACAATGGGTGGGTTCCACAGCACGTCATGATTATTGAGCTGATCTGCCATCTCATATTTCGCCAAGCGACTCTGAAATAGCTGCTTTACAAACGCAGGCGCAAAACCACGCAGCAATAAATCAAATACGGTTGGATAGCGTTTGCAAAGCCGTTGTACCTCACCACCTTCCCATGTAGCAAAAGGCGTCAATAATCCGCAATCCTGATGCTGCTCCATAAACTCGAGCGCTTTTTTCAGCGCATCTGGGGCGACCTCAAGATCAGGATTTAATATAAGATGATAACGCTGATGAGCTAATGCTGAAAGCTGGCGGTTATGCCCTGCACCAAAACCTGGGTTATGAGGATCGCTAACCACTTTAATCGGAAAATTCAAACCTTGTAAAATATCGCTATCAGGTTCTAACTCAGGCGTGGGTGAGTGATCAACCACCATCATAGTGATACGGATATTATCCATAGCATGCGAAATGGACAGTAAAGAACGGCGTAAAATAATATGATTTGGCTTATAAACCACCACCAAAATAGTTAGTATAGGAGTATTGATGCTGTTCATGATACTTCTTAGAGATCAGAAATTGAAATCTCGGTCAGGTGACCATGTTCTAATGAAAATACACGATTACAATACTCTTTTATTAAATCAGTATTATGAGATGCAAACACAAAAATTTTAGCCGAGTTGATCAATGAATGAATTCTATCTTTACTCTTTTGCTGAAAGTCTGCATCACCAGTGGAGAACATTTCATCTAGCAATAATATTTCAGGGGTTACCGCAGTCGCCACCGCAAACATCAGGCGCATGGTCATACCCGATGAATAAGTGCGCACTGGTAAATCGAGAAAATCCCCCAACCCAGTAAAAGCCTCAATGTCAGGTGTCAGGGATTTAGCCTCCTTATGCGACAACCCTAACATCATGCCAATATTAACGATATTATCATAGCCAGATAGCTCAGGCTCTAAACCTGCACCGATTTCAAATACCGTGGCAGTTTCGCCTTGGCGAATCACTTTGCCCTCCTCTGGACTATAAATCCCCGCCATAGTGCGCAGCAAAGTGCTTTTTCCTGCGCCGTTATGACCGATCAGCCCCACTGCATCCCCTTCTTTGAGGCTAAAGGAGACATTTTTAAGGGCTGTGATCACGGTAGTATTACCAGCATTTTTCTCAATGGTACCGCCAGTGGCAATACGCACCAATTGATTGCGTAATGACATGCCGTGGCTGTCATAAATAGGATAACGCAGGGTTACATTTTTAAATTCAATCTTAGCCATAATTCATACCCAAAAAGACAGTCTGTGCCCGCGCAGGCGATAAAAAAGATAAGTAACCAAACTCCCCACCACTAAAATACCAGCTACGATAAAGTAGGTTTTGGAATCAGGAATTTCCCCTAATATGGGCTTTCTGATTATTTCAATGAAGTAGCTTAATGGGTTTAACCAAATTACATTCATATTTTCTGGTAAACGATCGGCTCTAAATACCACCGGACTAATAAAGAACAGCAGTGGTAAAAATGATGTAATCAGATACTCTAAGTCTCTGAACCTTGCCCCTATCATACCTAAAAATAAGGTAATCCAAAATAAATTTGCTAAAACCAATAAAAATCCAGGAATTGCTAGTAAGGCATACATGGTGAGACTAACGTTAAAGTACAACACCACAATTAACACAATCACCAAATTATGGGCAAGGTTGATCACATGACGTGCCAAAGCCCTAATGACAAAAAACCAATACGGAATAGCCACATTTCGGATCACTGATGATTGGCGAATAAAGGTAGTTGCGCCATCGCCAATTGCTCCTGATATCAAAAACCAAATAATTAAACCAATGGACAGTGAAGGAACAAATGTATCCATATCCTCTTCGAGTAGCGTTCCCCAGACAAGCCCTAACCCGAGTACACCCACCATACTGCCAAGCGTTAGCCAAAGCGGACCTAGCACACTTTTCTTATATCTCGCTCTTGTATCAGCCCAAGCAAGATATATCGCGTTATTAATTAACATAATTCACCATTATTATTTGTATAACTTATTAATATTGAATAATTTATTAAAACAAGTAGTTTTTAACAAAAAAAGTAATAATCGTTTTAGCAACCCACAGTGTTGCAAAGAAAGTTGCTTAGTTTGATGAATGTTTCGTTCTGGCTTAATATGAGCATCCATGCTGATAAAAATACTAGCTTGATTAACTATCCTCATAAAAGAAGAAAAATATTTATTCGGACCTTGTATAAATGACATTAATCTATTCTTTCTTTGTGCCCCAATTTGATTTTTACTATGTTGGCGATATTTAATCAATGGTTTGTTTATAAAATAAAATCGCCCATAATACTTTGCTAGAATGGCTAACCACCAATCATGCATCACCATTTGTTTAATATCAATATGATTTAAAGAATTTCGCAGCAATGTAATCATTGCTCTATTTAAGGCAATGGTTGCACCTTGTACGCAATTTCTAAACAAAATAGAGTCATCTTTTAATACACCACTATCTAAACCTTGGTAGTGAAAAAAACTGGGATTAAACACAGTACCGCGCTCATCGATCAATGCGGCATCACTGAACACAATCGCAGCGACATCTACAGATATCTGCTGAAAAACCTTAAAATACTCAGATACTTTATCCTCACACCAAACATCGTCTTGATCTGCTAAGAATAACCAATCTAATTCAGGTGTATCCACAGATAAAATAGCATTAATAAAATTGCTTACGACGCCTTTATTTGTACCGGTTTGATAACTTAACATCCCATAAGGAAACTGATGTTGTAACTGAATTATTTTTTGGCTGGTACCATCAACAGATCCATCATCAAACACTGCAATGAAATTGTCATTAACACCCGCAAATTTAAATGCACGATCAATACTCAACACTTGTTCTGTGATGTACTTCTCTCCATTATAAGAGCAAAGCACTGTTTTGCATGAATACATTTAGCACCTAAATAAAATTTATGCGTTTTTGATCATTCTCGATTTCAGCAAACGGCTAAATTTATTAACTAAAGGCGCGACCTCTTTAGCTACATAGAAACTAGCCAAAACGCAGAAAACAAATAGTGCATATTTTTGTTGTAAATCCAATGTTCTATAATCAAAATATCTAAATGCAGCATAAATTATTTGATGGTGAAATAAAAATGCAAGGAACGTTAAACCAGAAATTCTCATAATAATGTTAGAGATGAAATCATTACATCTGATGAACGATAATACTAATGACAAGATAGAAAAAATAGAAACACCGACCACAAACATATATATTTGTGGTGGTAAAACTTTATGTAGATATGATGAGAACAATACTACTAATAGTGAGATAACTGCCAAGCTAATCTCTTTTATTCGACTGCCATTAATATAAGTCGCAAAGGTTATACCAAATAATATTTCTGGTAATCGCATAATCGGATTGCAATTGATATAAACTTCAAACAATTTATTATAAACAGCATTAAGAGAAATAAATAATACTAATACTAGCATCCAACAGTAAAGTGGTGCTTTATCAAAAAAAATTTTCACAAAGGGATAAAGCAAATAAGTAATTAGCATATATCCGGTGTACCACTCACCTACTAGATAGTAGTTTTGCATACGGTATAGGAAAAAACCATCCAAGCCAATTAAAGATAACAGGAGCTTCCACCACTGCCCATCACCAAATGATTGACCAACTAACAGAAACACCGCGGCCACCACAAGATAAGAAATCCAAAATGATGGGAATATCCCTAAAAATCTTCTTTTATAAAAATCAATATAGTTAAAGTCGGTTTGACCATGTCCCTGGGAGATGGTTAAAGCCAAGCCAGAAAGAATAATAAAAAGAGAGATAGCAATATCACCTACGGTTTGGTTTAAATAGCTTATCTCACCAATTCTTTCAGTTGCAGGATCTGCATACAACAAATAAACATTATAATGAAATAAGATTACCGCCAAGCAAGCAAAAATCCTGATCACATCAAGATGTATCTCTCTTTTATTCATATTAAAAACTCAAATTTAATTATTGTTCGCCCCAAATCGCCATAGAATCATATGGACGAGCAGGGAATACGTTGTACTCTGGCTTAATCTTCAGGTTGTTATCTTTTATAAAGCTCTCGACCTTGGTTCTTAAACTAACAGGCTTGCCACTTGAGCAGTTAAACACTCCCGCTTTGCCAGAGGTAATTCTTCTAGAGATCTGTGCACCTAACTCGTTAATATCAATGAAGTCATAGAGCATTTCACCACTGTTTAGCGGGAACGTAGCCTCTCCACGTTTTTCAGCATCTAAGATCTTACTGAAAATGGAGTTATTAAAGGCATCGTCACCTGTGATGTAATAAAAGCGCAACCACTGGAATTGGAACTTATTTTTCACCGCCATATCGGCAATCGCTTGACGTAAAAAGTTTTTCGCAATGCCATAAGGGTTGATAGGATTACATGGCGTACTGTTATTAACAGGGCCAACATGATATCCAATTTCATGCATCGTGCCCGCAATGGAGATAAAGGGCACATTAGCCGCCACCGCTTTGGCAATAAAATTGTAGTGCTCTAATACATCATTGATATGCGAAGGTGCATGATGATTGAAACCCGCCTTCCATGCTAAATGCAGTAACGCATCACAGCCGGATAAATAATCGTTCAGATCCTCCTGCTCTAATGCAAAGATATTCGCTTTAACAACAATAGAAGACTCAATAAATGGATGAGGCTGCTCTTCAGGTAAAATAAATGAGACCACCTGATGACCTTCTTTCATTAATTGTGCAGCCACTCGCCGGCCAATAAATCCATTTGCGCCCGTAATAGCAATTTTCATATTACATTCCTAAGCTATGTTTTACTTTAAGATAAACACGTTTTAATAAACGGCCGACTCTTGGGAAGCGGAATTGAATAGAACGAGCACAAGCAAAAAATAGTGCTCGGACACTGGCTTTGATACTCGAACTATTTATCGCAGCTGCAGAAGCATTGGACATATATCTTAAATGCTGTAAATGGAAAACCTGATCTTGCACTAAGCCATTATGCAGGTTACTCATTATACGCTGCGCTTTATATTCTAACTTGGTATAGTTTTTCTCAGCCATATCAGACGACATTATGTTATAGCCAAGATAACCATCAGAATGAGCAACATAGATAAATAAGCGCTCGATAACGTGGGCTAATGAACCATCATTATGACCCGGCTCTGGATTAAAATCGGTCCATTTCCAGTCATAATTGAACAGCTTTTTCAGCGCTTTGGGTCTGAACCAGAACATGGTGCCATAGGCCGCAAAGGGAGAAAAATCATCAAATGGTACATTGATGTCTAATTTCTTAGCCATGGTAGTTGCTAATTCGCGATTAGTAAACCAAGTGTGCCCTAACGTTGGATAGCCAATGTGCACCATAGAGGGTGCTAAGAAACCGACTTTGGGATTATTATTTAAGAAATTAATTAACTTAGATACATAAGCTTCATTAAGCACTAAGTTATCATACATTTGATGCTTGAAATGTTCAGCTTGAGTTGCATCATTTTGCGGTGATTTTTTTGAATGCAATCGGCAAATATAATCATATTCTTCGCTTAAACCCACATCTTTCATGGTGAGCAGCAATGAAGCGATGTCACGGCCACGGTTTTGCTCAACCACGCGGACTTCAATTTTTTGGGCTTTGTTTTTATTATTTTTTAAATATACTTCAATTTCTTTTTTGCTTTTATCTGAAGCTGTAGAAATGAACAAATCATAAGGTACCGGAATGTTCTCAATATAATGCATCATTTCTTCAATCATGTCAGCGTAGTAAACATGCAAAACTGCCGCAATTTTTACTGGCTTATTGATTTCAACCGCTTTCGCTGTATCAAAAATCTTTAATAGATCGATATTTGTCGCAAGGTCTTTTGGCTTGGTGGTACGCAACAGATTGTCATAAATCAAATCCACATTGTAATTTGATTTTTCTTTAACAATATCTAAAGCACGGCGAAGATCAATTGCGTTGCGATCAATCCATAATGGATCATGGAAAAATGGCCTTCTTTTTAAGATCGGCGAGCGATTTTCAAGTGTTTGACAAACATCGTTGAAAGTAGCATAGCTTGATGGATAATCTTCAGAATTCACATAGACAGCATAACCAAAACCCTTATCACTAAAATGCTGTGTGAATTTTGATTCGTGGTTTACGATAGAATCAGTGTATGTATAGATCATCGGCATGCTTTTCCAGTATTGTTCAAATTCTATACTGGAAAACATATTCTTTCTGACCGCGATAAAATGCGATTGAATATGGCGAGGTAAAATACTATCCCCAGTAAATGGATTTGGAATCACCTCTTTATGATCACTTATGCCCCAGAAATCTACCTGCTGAGCCTTTGACCATTCGAACATTTCTTCGAATGGGAAAATTGGGCCAAAGAAGGTGTAGTTCAATAAAATTAATTCATCAAACTGCCTTAACTTCTCTGCACCATAGATCTCCATGGCTTCCTTATATCCCCAAACATCGAAACCGACATTCTCTCGGCAGTAAACGGTATCAACGACTTGCTCTAGTTTAGCTCTTTCATTGTATTTAATTATTGAGTTAGAGATAAAGAAAATTTCATCAACACTTTTTCTTAATTCCTTTAATTTAAAGTAAATATACTTATCAACAATACCATTTTTGTCATAAAACAAATAAAATGCAATTCTTTTCATAAAAAATATACGTCCGCTGAGTTAACGATGAAGTGTTTTTTGACTTAAAACAACTCGGCTTCAAGCAATGACTTTTGCTTTTTATCTTTGTCTGATAAGAGGAATTCACCCATTTCAGGCCATTTAATATTGATCGTTGGATCGTTCCAAATAACACCACGATCATGCTCTGGCGAATAATAATTGGTGGTTTTATACAGAAACTCAGCAGTTTCACTTAATGTGACAAAGCCATGGGCAAAGCCTTCAGGGATCCATAACTGACGCTTGTTTTCTGCGGATAACACAACGCCAACCCATTGCCCAAAAGTGGCCGAGTCTTTTCTAATATCAACGGCAACATCAAACACTTCACCCGCAACACAACGCACTAACTTGCCTTGGGCGCGCGGAGCTAATTGATAATGCAAACCGCGCAATACCCCTTTTGAAGATTTTGAATGATTATCTTGCACAAAATTAATATTGTGGCCGACCGCATCATCAAATAACTTTTGGCTAAAGCTTTCATAAAAAAAGCCGCGCGCATCGCCAAAAACTTTTGGTTCAATGATTAATACGTCAGGAATTGCTGTTTTAATAAAATTCATACCCTATCCATATGCTATAAATAAATCATTCAATTTTAATTATTTTTCGACAGCATTTTTAGCAAATATTGGCCATAAGCATTTTTTGCTAATGGTGCAGCCAGTGATTTTACTTGCCCGGCATTGATAAAGCCTTTGCGATATGAAATTTCTTCGGGGCAAGCTACTTTCAAACCTTGGCGAGTTTCAATGGTTTGAATAAAGTTACTCGCTTCAATCAAACTTTCATGGGTACCGGTATCAAGCCAGGCATAACCACGGCCCATCATCGCCACCGACAGATTGCCTTGCTCCAGATAGATACGGTTCACATCGGTGATCTCCAGCTCACCACGGGGTGATGGCTTCAGGCCCTTGGCGATCTCGACTACGCTGTTGTCGTAGAAATAGAGGCCGGTAACAGCATAGTTACTCTTGGGCTCCAGTGGCTTCTCTTCCAGTGAAATCGCGGTGCCTTGTTTATCA
Organism: Aeromonas sp. FDAARGOS 1415; assembly: GCF_019048365.1. NCBI lineage: Bacteria > Pseudomonadati > Pseudomonadota > Gammaproteobacteria > Aeromonadales > Aeromonadaceae > Aeromonas > Aeromonas sp. FDAARGOS 1415. The sequence goes on from NZ_CP077363.1 coordinate 4,221,805, forward strand.
AATTCCACCACCCCATAACGCTCAGGGTCATGCACATGATAGGCAAAGACGGTGGCGCCGCTCTCTTTGGTCGCAGCCGACTCCAGCTGTTTTTGCAGGTCGTGACCGTAGAAAATATTGTCACCCAGTACCAGCGCACAGGGGTTAGAACCGATAAAATCTTCACCCAGAATGAAGGCTTGTGCCAATCCATCCGGGCTTGGCTGCACCTTGTATTGCAAGTTCAGACCCCACTGGCTGCCATCACCCAGCAGTTGCTCAAAGCGGGGTGTATCTTGCGGCGTACTGATGATCAAAATATCACGAATACCGGCTAGCATCAGGGTACTGAGCGGATAGTAAATCATAGGCTTGTCATAGATAGGCAGCAACTGCTTGCTCACCGCCATGGTGACCGGATAGAGACGAGTGCCAGAGCCACCAGCTAATATAATACCTTTACGCTTCTTCATATTTACATAACCTATTGTTGATTTAGTTTTATTTAGCCATGAGCTCAGTTAACATTCGCCCCACACCAATTTTCCATTCTGGTAAAACAAGATTAAATTCACGTTGAAATTTCTCAGTGTTGAATCTTGAGTTCATAGGCCTTATAGCCTCACGAACAAATGATGCCGATGGAACTGCTCTTATTTCCTTTAGTAGGATTTTTTTATTTTTTTTCTTAGCAAAATCGAATATAAACAAAGCATATTCATACCAACTGGTAACTCCGCTAGCAGCCACATGATATAAACCACACTTTGAGATATCTTCTAAAACCAATTTAATTGTATGTGCAGTGCAGTCAGCTAACAAATCAGCACCAGTAGGAGCACCAAACTGATCATTAACAATGGAGATTGTTTCTCGTTCTAAGCCAAGGCGAAGAATGGTATTGATAAAGTTATCGCCATGTGTTGAATAAATCCAACTAGAACGGAATATAATATGTCTACCACAATGCTTTTGCACCGCTTGCTCACCAGATAACTTGGTTTTTCCATAGAAATTAACTGGGGAAGGATTATCTGCTTCATGCCATGGTTGTTCACCACTACCATCAAATACATAATCGGTTGAATAATGGACCAGTAAAGAGCCTAACTTATTAGCTTCTTTAGCTAGAACTTCGACACTCTCCGAATTGATTTTCATGGCTATATTCTGCTCTTTTTCAGCAAGATCTACAGCGGTGTAGCCTGTGGCATTGACAATAACATCAGGCTTTAGTGTATTTATCGTCTCAATCAACCCTTGAGGGTTCAAAAAATCACCACAATAATCTTTAGAATCATGACTCAGCGCAGTTAATTTTCCGAGTGGAGTAAGAGAACGCTGTAATTCCCAACCTAGCTGCCCGTTTTTTCCAAACAGCAGAATATGCATCAGGCACGATCCCCGTAGTTCTTTTCAATCCAGGATTGGTAGGTACCGCTCTTAACGTTGTCAACCCACTGCTGGTTATCCAAATACCACTGTACGGTTTTGCGAATGCCAGACTCGAAAGTCTCCTCTGGCTGCCAATCCAGCTCGGCACTCATCTTGCTGGCATCGATGGCATAGCGGCGATCGTGACCGGGACGATCCGCCACGTAGGTGATTTGATCGCGGTAAGAGCACGCTTTCGGCACCATTTCGTCAAGCAAATCACATACGGTATGTACCACCTCCAGATTCTGCTTCTCGTTGTGACCGCCGATGTTGTAAGTCTCCCCAACCAAGCCAGTGGTCACCACCTTGTAAAGCGCGCGCGCATGGTCTTCCACATAGAGCCAGTCACGGATCTGGTCGCCCTTGCCATAGACCGGCAGTGGCTTGCCATCCAGGGCGTTGAGGATTACCAGCGGGATCAGCTTCTCGGGGAAGTGGAAGGGACCGTAGTTGTTGGAGCAATTGGTGACTATCGTCGGCAGACCGTAAGTACGCCGCCAGGCGCGCACTAGATGGTCACTTGAGGCCTTGGAGGCAGAATAGGGGCTGCTGGGGGCATAAGGCGTAGTTTCGGTAAATAGTGGCAACGCTGTACCAACAGCGACTTCATCTGGATGAGGCAGGTCGCCATACACCTCGTCGGTAGAGATATGGTGGAAGCGGAAGGCCGCCTTGCGTACCTCGTCCAGACCGTTCCAGTAGGAGCGAGCCGCCTCCAGCAGCATATAGGTGCCGACGATATTGGTTTCGATAAAATCGGCAGGGCCTGTGATGGAGCGATCAACGTGGCTCTCGGCCGCCAGATGCATCACGGCATCTGGCTGGTGCAGGGCAAATACCCGATCCAGCTCGGCACGATTGCAGATATCCACTTGCTCAAACGCATAACGATCGTTTGTCGATACATCAGCCAAGGACTCCAGATTACCGGCATAGGTGAGTTTGTCGAGGTTGACCACTGCGTCTTGAGTATTCTGGATGATATGGCGAACAACAGCAGATCCGATAAAGCCGGCACCGCCAGTCACAAGGATTTTCATTGAGAGGTTCCTAGATACAATATAATGAAGTGAAACAAATATATTCTTCAATCTTGGTTCGAGACACGAATTTAATTCTTCTTACGTAGAAAAAACGCGCGGCCATTTTCTTTTAAACCAATGAGGGGATACGAGCAAACTAAGTTCGACTAAAGCTCCATCATAAACCAGGGGGCGTTTTGCGTACACACAATGGCCATAAATTGCAAGGACATATAATCCTAAGTCCGGTAAAAGACTAAGCTACCGCCCTTGAGTTACAGCTCCCAACATGCTGCCTTTAACCTGATTGTGCTCGCTGTTGGTCATCATCTCCTCCAGCTTCTTGTTTTGATTGATGTTTAACAATGTCGTCGCATCATATGCACATCCAGGCAGCCCGACAGCCTGCATAGCTCACATCTTGGGCAACGTGTGCCCCAAACCCGATTTTGGGTCCGATTCTATCTCGTTTTCCCCTGGGATGAACAGTCAAAACAGGAGGAAAAACCTTAGCAGATCAGGATTCAATACACTCCTTTCTCTCCTCCTCTCGCTCACCTCACCACAGCCCTCATTGCCACCACCAGTCTCAGGTTGTCAGAATTCATCCCAAGCTGATGATAAACATATTTAATTTCAGATAGTTAATACGCCATGTCATCTAGTGGGACTACTATCCGTATGACCTTCTGTCGGCAGACCCCCTTCCCATAGTCAGCGTCAACCGAGAGATCTCACCCTCCCCCATGCGATCAGAACGGTCGCGCCACGCCCACCAAGATCCAAAAGAGACGCAAACAACCATCCTCTACCTTCAAGAGAGCCTCTTAACTCTGATGCTCATGGCGAAATCAAGAACGGGGATAAAGGCAGGCACGATTCAGTCCCGATACAGGGGGGGCCAGGTAGGATCCGGATTGACTCGCCCTCTTCTTGACCCTCTAATTGACAGCCTGGACCCTTATCATCATGCATCTTATGAAAATCCTACTGGTCGAAGACGACAAGCTGCTCAATCACCACCTCTCCACGCTGCTGACCGAGGCCCAGAACCAGGTTCACAGCACGGACAATGCCCAGGTGGCGCTGCACTACGCGGCCGACTATCCCATTGACGTGGCCATCATTGACCTCGGCCTGCCGGACATGGACGGCCTGCAGCTTATCAGTCGTCTGCGCGAGCAACAGATCCCCTTCCCCATCATAGTGTTGACCGCCCGGGGCAACTGGCAGGACAAGGTGGAAGGCCTGGAAGCCGGTGCGGACGACTACTTGGTCAAGCCCTTCCAGAAAGACGAGCTGCTCGCCCGTCTCAATGCCCTGGTGCGGCGCAGCGCCGGTTTCATCTCCCCCAGGGTGAAAGCGGGTGATTATGAACTGGATCTCTCCCGCAAGGAGCTGACCATTTCCGGCGAAGTCACCGTCCTCACCAGCTTCGAGTACCTGATCCTGGAGTACCTGATGCGCAACGCCCGTCAGGTTGTCTCCAAGCAGCAGCTGCTGGATCAGCTCTATGGGGATGGTGAAGGGGATCCCAACACCATAGAGGTCATGGTGAGCCGACTGCGCAAAAAGCTGGATCCGGAGGGGAGCATCCAACCCATCTCCACCATCCGCCGACAAGGTTACATCTTCAACCTCTCCTGCAGTTGATACGCCCCGTCATGCTGACCTCCATGAAACTGATCCGCCGCTCGCTGCATCTCAAACTGATGATGAGCGCCATGCTGGTCATCGCGCTCATCATGGCCTTCTCGGTCTATATCCTCTACCTTGGCCACACCGAGGAGCAGGCCCAGAAGGCCAGTGCCCGTATGCAGGAGAACCTCTCCAAGCTGTTCTCCTCCAAGCAGCCTGAGCCCCACGCCATCACGGATCTCGGCAGCCTCACCCCGGATGCCATCGACCCCAATCTCGACACCCTGATCTGCCGCGCCGACGGGGCGCTGAGCTGGTCCAGCCTGCACATGCCCGAGGTGGTCTCCATCAAGGAGACCATCTGCCAGGACCTGATGAGGTACCTTGGCGGCCTGGATCAGGACTACTTCTTCAAGTTGCACACCATCAAAAATGGCGAGAGCTATTTCATCTACAGCCTGCGCTTCCTGCGCAATCACGGTGACGGCCCCACCACCTATTACGTGGTGATGGTCGACTCCGCCAAGCGTTACCAGGCCCAGACCCGCGACTACCTCTACCGCTGTATTCGCCAGGCCCTGCTTGCCTACAGCCTGCTGGGCGCCCTGCTGCTGCTCACCAGCTTCTGGAGCCTCTCCTCCCTGCGCACCATGGCGCGGCAGATCGACGAGATCCGCGCCGGCACGCGGGAGGAGTTGTCCAGCGACTACGAGCGGGAGCTGACACCGCTGACAGAATCGGTCAACCAACTGCTGGAGAACGAGCGCCAGCAGACCCAGCGCTACCAGCATGCCCTCAATGATCTCGCCCACAGTCTGAAGACACGGCTGGCACTCATCCAGATCACCGCCCAGGAGCTCAAACTCGGCCACGAGATCCATGACAACATCAGTGAACAGATAACCACCATGGATCAGATCATCCAGTACCAGTTGCGCCGTGCCGTCACGGGCCGCAAGCGTCTTGCCAGCAAGGGAACCGAGCCAGTCCCCCTTATTGAAAAGCTGCTGGCCAGCCTCGCCAAGGTATATCGCCACAAGAAGCTGCAGACGGGTTTCCAGTTCGATGACGATGTCTTCTTTCATGGTGAACAGGGCGACCTGATGGAGTTGATGGGCAACCTGCTCGACAACGCCTGCAAGTTCGCCATCAGCGAAATCCAGGTCAGGGTCAACCGCCAGGGCCGTGGTCTGCTCATCGTGGTGGAGGACGACGGCCCCGGCATCGCCCCCGGCAAGTCGCAGCAGATCTTCCAGCGCGGGGTCAGAGCCGACAGCTCCCCGGGCCAGGGGATAGGGCTCGCCGTGGTGACCGAGATAGTGCACAGCTACGGCGGCGAGATCCGGGTGGATGAGTCCCCCCTCGGCGGTGCCCGCTTCCATATCTCCCTCCCCTGACAGATCGGGGCAAGGCTGACACCTGGCCCCATCCTTTTGCCTTGCGCTACGACGTCATTTTGGCGCCAAAGCCCATACTCCCCCTCACAGGCCAGATCCCCTGAGGCATGAGAACACAGGGGCTAGCCCCTGTGGCCCCACCCTGGCGGGTCTGACGCTTCTCGAAGAGCGCATGACAGACGGACACAACAGACATAAAAAAACCGGCCGCGAGGGCCGGTGAAACAGTTCAGGCTTGTCAGGTGACAATGCGCACCCAGCGGATGAAGACAGCTTCCAAATCCCTGTGAAACCCTGTCTTCTTGAGTACGTGGGTTCACTCTACGCCAGGGTCACTGAACCAAGACTTAACCGTCATGACATCGATTCCCGGCCTCAGAGCCTAAACCCGAGAGACTGGCGCAGATAGGCGCCCGCACCGAGCAGGCCCGGGCCTTCGTGGGTGATGAGAAACACGGGGATATCTTTGAGATAGGGCTTGAAGCGCCCCTTGTCCTCGAACGCCACCCGGAAACCCGAGCCGATGAAGAACTCCTGGAAGCGCGGCACTATGCCGCCGGCGATATAGACGCCGCCAAAGGTGCCCATGTTGAGCGCCAGGTTGCCGGCAAAGCGGCCCATCAGCACGCAAAACAGGCTCAAGGTGCGGCGACAATCCAGGCAGTCTCCCGCCAGCGCCCGCTCGGTGATGTCTTTGGGGGCGAACGCCTGTGGCTCACGGCCATCGGATTTCACCAGGCCGCGGTAGAGGTTGACCAGACCCGGGCCCGACAGGAAACGCTCGGCCGACACATGCCCCAGCTCGCCACGCATCACCTGCAGCACGGCATCCTCCTCTTCCGTGTTGGCGGCGAAGTCCACGTGGCCCCCCTCGCCGGGCAGGCTCAACCACTGTTCGCCAGCCTGCACCAGATGAGCCACCCCCAGACCGGTGCCGGCACCATAGATGGCGATGGGCTTGCCAGCCACCGGCTCGGCGCCGCCCAGCTGGATGCGATCCCCGTCAGCGAGGACCGGGACAGCCATGGAGACGGCGGTGAAATCGTTGATCACTTGCAGGCGATCCAGGCCCAGGTTGGCCTGCATCTCGCTGATGGAGAACTCCCAGCTGTGGTTGGTCATGGCCACCCAGTCGCCATTGATGGGGCAGGCGATGGCGATACAGGCCTCGCCCACCTTGGCATCGTGCTCTTCCAGATAGAGGCGCACCACGGCCTCCAGGCTGGGATGGGCCAGGCCCGAATAGGTTTTTGCCTGGGAAATGGCGCCCGTCGCCAGCTCACAGAGGGCCAGACGGGCATTGGTGCCGCCTACATCGCCCACCAGCGCATGGGTATGCTGCATAACAAACTCCTTCGTTACCGACTCGGGGCGGCCCTTACCGTCCCGACCTTGTTATTTGGCAGTCATACTACTCGACCCCACCAGCTGGCGGCTCGTTTTATGAATGCAACTGTGCGCCCGCTCACAGTGTTGTTGCTTTGCAACATTTGTAAGCGTTTTCAAGGCCTAACTGGAAGTTAGTAACTAAAAACTCGAAATAATTAGACATGAGTCATACTTTGTATTGACGAGATTAGTTCCGATAAGCGCTTGTCTTGTATAGTCCTCACCGAAATTGGAAACCTGCTTGAGCTGTGAACTTAGTGCACAGACACTGAAGTTAAATTACAAAAATGCCTGGTGGTAATGATGAATACCCTCGATAAAATTACGAACAATTTGGAAAGTTTCAGTAAATCAGAGCGTAAGGTGGCGGAAGTGATCCTGGCATCCCCCCAGACCGCCATTCACTCCAGCATTGCTACCCTGGCCAAGCTGGCGGATGTCAGCGAACCCACCGTCAATCGCTTCTGCCGTCGTCTCGATACCAAGGGCTTTCCCGACTTCAAGCTGCACCTCGCCCAGAGCCTGGCCAACGGCACCCCCTATGTGAACCGCCACGTGGAAGCGGAAGACGGCCCCGACACTTACACCGCCAAGATCTTCGAGTCCACCATGGCCTGCCTCGATGCCGCCAAGAACAGCCTGGACATCTCCGCCATCAACCGCTGCGTCGATATCCTGACCCAGTCCAAGAAGATCAGCTTCTTTGGCCTTGGCGCCTCTTCCGCCGTCGCCCGGGATGCCCAGAACAAGTTCTTCCGCTTCAACATCCCGGTGGTGAGCTTCGATGACATCGTCATGATGCGCATGAGCTGCATCAACAGCAGCGAAGGGGACGTGGTCGTGCTCATCTCCCACACCGGTCGCACCAAGGCCCTGGTGGAGATCGCCGCCCTGGCCCGTGAAAACGATGCCACCGTCATCGGCATGACCGCCAAGGACTCCCCCCTGGCCCGCGAGTGCAACCTGGTACTCTCCATGGATGTGCCGGAAGACACCGACGTTTACATGCCCATGGCCTCGCGCATTGCCCAGCTTGCCCTGGTAGACGTGCTGGCCACCGGCTTCACCCTGCGCCGGGGCATGAAATTTCGCGAAAACCTGAAGAAAGTCAAAGAAGGTTTGCGCGAATCCCGCTTTGATACCCCGCACTCCTCCTGATCATTCGGGGGTCCGCCCCCGACTGTCTATGCCACCAAGCTTGGTGTAGTATCGAAATTCAATTACACAAGACCACCCAGAGGGTCTGCGAGCAGGCGCCATGCCACACGCTTGACGGGGCAGTATTTCAAGTCATATCAACTTCACATTGGAGTCTTTCATGCCAAGACGTACAAAGATTGTCACCACACTTGGTCCGGCGACCGATCGCGACGGCATCCTCGAGGGGATCATTCGCGCCGGCGCCGATATGGTACGGATGAATTTCTCTCACGGCACTCCTGAAGATCATATCCAGCGCGCCAACCAGGTGCGTGACATCGCCGCCAAGCTGGGCCGTCACGTCGCCATCATGGGCGACCTGCAGGGCCCCAAGATCCGTGTTTCCACCTTCAAGGATGGCAAGATCTACCTCGCCATCGGCGACAAGTTCATCCTCGATGCTGCCCTCGGCAAAGGGGAAGGCTGCCAGGAGCAGGTCGGTATCGACTACAAGAGCCTGCCAAACGACGTGGTGTCCGGCGACATCCTGCTGCTGGACGACGGCCGCGTGCAGCTGAAGGTCGAGCAGGTGGAAGGCACCCGCATTCACACCACGGTGACCGTGGCTGGTCCGCTGTCCAACAACAAGGGCATCAACAAGAAGGGTGGCGGCCTCTCCGCTCCGGCCCTGACCGAGAAGGACAAGGAAGACATCAAGACCGCCGCCCGCATGAACGTGGACTACCTGGCCGTCTCCTTCCCCCGTAGCGGCGATGACCTGCGCTACGCCCGCGAACTGGCCCGCGAAGCCGGCTCCAACGCCAAGATCGTGGCCAAGGTCGAGCGCGCCGAGACCGTCGCCAGTGACGAGGCGATGGAAGACATCATCCTCGGATCCGACGCCGTCATGGTGGCCCGTGGGGATCTGGGCGTCGAGATCGGCGACCCCGAGCTGGTCGGCGTGCAGAAGAAGCTCATTCGCCACTCCCGCCGCCTGAATCGCGTGGTCATCACCGCGACCCAGATGATGGAGTCCATGATCAACGCGCCGCTGCCGACCCGTGCCGAAGTCATGGACGTGGCCAACGCCGTACTGGATGGTACCGATGCGGTGATGCTCTCCGCCGAGACCGCAGCCGGTCAGTTCCCCATCGAGACCGTGACCTCCATGGCCAGCGTCTGCGTGGGGGCCGAGAAGCACCCGAGCCTGAACGTCTCCAACCACCGCATGAGCTACACCTTCACCTCGGTGGAGGAAGCCGTCGCCATGTCCACCATGTATGCGGCCAACCACCTGGAAGGGGTCAAGGCGATCGTCGCACTGACCGAGTCCGGCACCACCCCGCTGCTGATGTCCCGCATCAGCTCCGGCCTGCCGATCTTCGCCATGTCCCCCCACAACAAGACCCTGGCCTGGGCCAACCTCTACCGCGGCGTCACGCCGGTGCTGTTTGACGGCGACGAGACCAAGCCTGTCTACGAGGTGTGCCGCGAGGCGCTTGATGCCCTCAAGGCCAAGGGCCTGGTGCAAAGCGGCGACATGGTGTTGCTGACCCACGGCGACAAGATGGAAACCGTCGGCAGTACCAACACCTGCAAGGTGATGATGGTCGAGTAATCGCCTCTCCTGCCCGCAATAAAAACGGCTCCCGCGGGAGCCGTTTTTTATGGCGAGACCGCCGCCTCAGCCGCGAAAGAGTTCCACCTTGTCGCCGTCCTGCAGGCTGCCGGCGCCGCGCACCACCACCCTGTCCCCCTGCTTGAGGGCGCCGCTGACCGCCACCTGCTGGTTGTCGCCAAACAGCACGGTCACCGGCACCCGGTTCACCTTCAGCTCCTCGCCCTGCTGCTCGACCTGGTAGACCACGCTCCCCTCGGTGCCAAGCACCAGGGCATCCCGCGGCAACAGCATGGTCTGCTGCTCTCCCAGCGGCAGCGCCACCCGCACCGGCGAGCCGATGATAAAGCGGCCCGCCTCGGGTTTGAGGCGCAGTTCGATGAGGCGGGACTTGGGATCGGCGCTGGCTGCCCGCTGGTAATAGACGCCGTGGCTGCTGAGCTGCTCCCCCTCCACCCGCAGCCGGGCATTCACCTCCAGCTGCTGGGCCCAGGCGATGGGCGCCCGCAACCGGATGTCCGGCTGCTCCGGATTGACCAGCTCCAACGCCCGTTCCCCTGCATCCACATGTTCACCCGGCTGGATGAAGTGCTCGTTCACCACACCATCGAAGGGCGCAAAGATGCGGCTCTTGCGCAGTTGCTCCTCAATCTGGCGCACCTGCACCCGGGCCAGCTGTTCTGCCAGCTCGGCCTGCTCCACGTCGTAACGGGCCTTGTCATACTGGCTCCGGGAGGCGCTCTTCTGTTGGTGCAACCGATCGAGGCGCTGGAACTCGGCCCGGGCGTAACGCAGGTTGCTCCCCTCCCTGGCCTGCTCCGCCCTGGCCTGCTCCAGCGAGAGTCGCAGGGTCGCGCTGTCCAGGCGCAGCAGCTCGTCCCCCGCCTTCACCTTGCTGCCGAACTCGGCTATCCACTCCACCCGGCCGCTCACCTCGGCGCTGAGCGCCGCCTGCTGGCGGCTCGCCACCGTGCCGCTGACCCAGATGCTGGCGCCCGCCTCCCCCCGAGCCACGTCCGCCAGGGTCACCATCTTGCCCTGTGCCAGTGCGGGTGCCCCGCCTGCCAGCAGAAGCGCGCCCACTACCATCCTTGTAAACATTTGTCTCATCGATGAGCTCCTTGCTCAGGCCCGCTGCCGAAGGGCTTGCGGTGCATCGGCCCGCTCGCCCAGCCGCAGGAAGGCGGGCAGCAGGATCAGGGTAAACAGGGTGCTGCAACTCATGCCGCCGACGATGACGGTGGCCAGCCCCCGGTAGATTTCGCTGCCCTCGCTCGGGCTCAGCATCAATGGCAACATGCCAAAGATGCTGGTGAGACTGGTCATGGCGATGGGGCGCATCCGGCTTTGCAGGGCATCGGCCACCGCCAGCTGGCGACTCAACCCCTCCCGCTCCGCCGTGCGGGTCTGATGCACCAGCAGGATGGCATTGTTGACCACCAGCCCCAGCAGGATGACGAAGCCGATGATGGTCAGCAGGTCCATCGGCAGCGGCACCAGGAGGCCGCTCAGACGCAGCGCCAGCACGCCGCCGACCGCGGCCAGAGGCAGAGTCAGCAGCACCAGCACGGCATCCCTGATGGAGGCGAAGACCCCCCACAGCAGGATGAGCAGGATCATCACGGCAAACAGGAAGATGCTGCCTAGGTTGTCCAGCGCCTGTTGCAGGCTGTCGGCATTGCCGGCGACCTGCAGCTCGCCGCCGGCCGGCAGTATGGGTCGGATGGCGGGGAAGCTCTTGTGCTGCAGGATCTCCAGCACCTGCTCCATGCTCATGCCGTCCGGCGGCGTGATAAAGAGCTGGATGCTGCGCCGCCCGTCGGCCCGGAAGATGCTCTCCGGCCCCAGGCTGTGCTCCACCCGCAGTAGTTCGCCCAGCGGCACGATACGCCCGGACGGGGTCGCAAGCGGCACGGCTCTGAGCTCATCCGGATTGGCCGAGCTCTGGCCCATCAGCAGGATGTCCAGCCTGTCTTCGCCGTCGAAATACTCGCCGACCCGCAGGCCATCCCCGAAGGTCTGGATAATGGTAGGCATGGGGGTGCGATCCCAGCCCACCTCGGCGAGGCGCCTGTCTTGCGGCACCAGCCGCAACTCCGGGGCAGTGAAGTCGAGGCCGGGATCCGGCCTGACCTGGGAACCAGGCAGGTCTTTCTGTACGATGGCCATGCTCTCGCGGGCCGCCCGATAGAGCTCGGGCAGAGAGCCCCCCTGGATGAGCAACGAGATGCTGTTCTCGCTGTCAAAGCCGCCAAACAGGGAGCCCTGGCCGCCGAAGGCCCGGGTGTCCGGGATATTGGCGAACAGCTTGTCCATCAGCAGGCGCTCAAGCACCTTGATCTGGGTCTCGTCCTTGGGACGCACCCCGATCTGGGCACCTCCCGGGTAGCGCAGGATGTAATAGTTCTTGAGGGCCGGCTCCTGCTCCCCCTTCATGTAGGGATCCAGCCTGGCAATCAGGGTATCTAACACCTCCTCTCGCTGGGCTTTGGGGTTGACCCCGGGGGTGAAGGTCATCCAGACGTCGATGGCATCCCTTTTCACGTCCGGCAGGTAGTTCATCTTGGGCAGCAGCAGCCAGCTCGCCAGCACGGGCAGACTCATCATCAGGGCGATGATGGCCCAGCGCCGGCGAGGCGTCGCTGTCCAGCGGATCACGTGACGGGTGGTGCCCTGCCACAGCTTGTCGTAAGGATCGATCAGCCTCTCGCGTCCCATCCAGCGCGCCGCCACCGCCGGCAGCACGGTGACCGCCACCACCATGGAGACGGTCACGGCGCAGGCGATGGTCAACGCGAGATCGGCAAACAGCTGGCCCTCCACGTCGTTGAGCAGCAGCACCGGCAGGAAGATGGCGACCGTGGTCAGGGTGGAGGCCACCAGCGCCGTCCACACTCGGCTGGTCCCCTCCAATGCCGCCTCCGACTTGCTGATATCCCCCGGCTCGGTGCGGCGGTAGATGCTCTCCAGCACCACGATGGCGGCATCGAGCACCATGCCCACCGCAAAGGCGATGCCGGCCAGGGAGATGACGTTGAGAGTGCGCCCCATCACCTTGAGCAAACAGAAGGTGAGCATGATGCTGATGGGGATGGCGATCGCTATCATCAGGGTCGCCTTGAGCCGGCGCAGAAAGACCCAGAGGATGGCGCAGGAGAGCAGCACGCCGAGCCCCAGGTTGGCGGTCACCATGCTCACCGCCCTGTTGATGTAGAGAGAGGCGTCGAACGACTGCTCCATATGCAGGCCGACCGGCTCCAGCACCTCGCGGTTGAGCTCGCCCACCTTGAGCTTGATCGCCTCCAGCGCCGCCAGGGCGTTGGCGCCGCTCTCCTTGAAGATCTGGGCCGCGATGGCGGTGTTGCCGTTCTGGATGCGCAGCACCGGGTTCTCCTCCCGGGCCAGTCGCACCTCGGCCACATCCCGCAGATAGATGGGCAGGCCGTCGCGCCAGTCCACCACCTTGTCTCCCAGGGTCTCCACGTCGTAGCGACCGGCGAAGCGCAGCTTGTATTCCCAGCGGCCGATGTCGAGGGTGCCGGCCGACACGTCCCAGTCGGTGCTGGCCCGGCTGGCCAATACCGGGATCTCCACCCCCAGCTCGGCGGCGCGGTAGGGGTCGAAGCGGACCTGGATCTGACGCTCGTTGATCCCCTCTACCTCCACGGTGGAGACCCCGGGGATCCGCTCAAGCTCCGGCTTGACCCGCGCCTCGATCAGCGCCTGATGATCGTCGATCAAGCCCTTGGCGCCAGGCAGCTGCTGGATGAAGAAGAAGGTGAGGGTATCGTTGCTGCTGTAGTTGTTGACGTAGGGGCCGTCGATGTTGTCCGGCAGGCCGGAGACCCGGTTCAGCCGCGAGATGACGTCGAGCTGGGCACGCTGCATGTCGGTGCCGAGGGCGAACTCCATGTTGATCTCGGTGAAGCCAGGGTAGCTGTTGCTGCCGATGCTTTTCAGCCCCTGCACCCCCTGCATCTCCTGCTCGATCGGGTCGGTGACCTCCGACTCCATCTCCTGGGGCGAGGCGGAGCGCCAGCTCACCGAGATGTTGAGGTGGGGACGGTCTATGTCGGGGAACAGCTGGACAGGCAGCCCCCGGATGCTGAGCAGGCCCAGCAAAAAGATCAGCACGACCGAGACCGCCACCCAGATGGGGCGTTCGATCGCCGTTTTGGCGAGGTTCATTCACTCTTCCTGAGTTGTTGTTATCGGCCATTCCAGTGGCCTTGCTTCCTGCCCCAAGGGTGGGGGCCATTGCATTAAACTGGAATTAATCCAGGTTGTAAATGCCTGGTTAAACAACAAAAAAACCGGCCACTTGGGCCGGTTTTCCATTTACTGTCGGGATCAGGCAGCGTGCACAACCGGGTTCGGTTGAGACAAGCCCTCCAGCTCGCCAGGAGCGAAGTTGTCCACCTGGATTGCCTCGTAACGCAGGGCATCGGCGGCCAGCAGCTTGTCGGCCTCCTCCTTGCCAAGGATGGATTGGGACAGGGCCGCCTCCACCAGTTCCGCTAGTGCCATCTTGCGGGGCAGCCTACCCTCCTTCTGGGCCTGCACCAGCTTCTTCTCGATGGGCTGGACGGCGACCATGGCCTGGAAGGCGCGCTCCATCAGGCCGACCGGATCCGCCTCGTCCTTGCCAACGTAGCAAAGCGCGGTCAGACGGTCGCGGAACTCGCCCGGTGTCATCATGGCCAGGCAGATGGCGTGGCAGCGGTCATCGGACGGCATCTTGTAACCCACGCCGAACGGGAAGACCACGCGCTTGAGTACGGCGCCCACCACCTTGTTCGGGAAGTTCTGGAAGAAGCCCTCGAACGCCTTGCCAATCAGGTAGAGGTTGCGCTCCACCGCGTACTGCACGAACGGCAGATCCGAGACCATGCGGCCCTGATCCTCGTAGTGCTTGAGGGTGGCGGAGGCGAGATAGAGGTGGCTCAGCACGTCACCCAGACGGGCGGAGATCATCTCCTTGCGCTTGAGATCGCCACCCAGCATCAGCATGGAGACGTCGGCACAGAGCGCCAACCCCTTGCTCATGCGGGAGAGCTGCTTGTAGTATCGGGCGGTTTCACCAGCCACCGGGGCGCTGTTGAACTGGCCCAGGGTCAGCCCCTGGAACAAGGAGCCGAAGAAGTTGCCGGTGCCAAAGGCAATGTGCTTCATCAGCAGGGCGTCGAACTTCTCGAGACCGCGCTCCACGTCGGTGTCGGCCGCCGCTTCCAGCTCGGCAAACACGTACGGGTGGCAGCGGGTGGCCCCCTGGCCGAAGATCATCAGGTTGCGGGTCAGGATGTTGGCCCCTTCCACCGTGATGGCCACCGGAATGCCCATGTAGGCGTAGCCGGTGTAGTTTTTCGGACCCAGCTGGATGGCACGACCGGCGTGGATGTCCATGGAGTCGTCCATCACCTGGCGGGCCATCTCGGTCATGTGGTACTTGGAGATGGCGGTGACGATGGCCGGCGCCTGACCGAGATCCAGAGAGCCTGCGGTCATGCGACGGGCCCCTTCCAGCTGATAGGTGAGGCCGCCAATGCGGGCCAGCGCCTCCTGCACCCCTTCAAACTTGCCGATGGACATGCCGAACTGCTTGCGCACGTAGGAGTAGGCCCCCACGGTGCGGCTCGCCATGTGGCCGCAGGCGGTGCCGAGGGCAGGCAGCGAGATGCCACGACCGGCGGAGAGGCATTCGACCAGCATGCGCCAGCCGCGACCGGCGTAATCCGGGCCACCGATGATCCAGTCGAGCGGAATGAACACGTCCTTGCCGAAGGTCGGGCCGTTCAGGAACGCCAGACCCATGGGGTAGTGGCGATCGCCGACACGCACGCCCGGGTGACTGGTGGGGATCAGCGCACAGGTGATACCGATCTCCTCCTTGTCCCCCAGCAGTTTTTCCGGGTCATACAGCTTGAACGCCAGCCCCAGCACGGTGGCGCGCGGCGCCAGGGTGATGTAGCGCTTGTTCCAGTTGAGGCGAATGCCGAGCACTTCCTCCCCCTTGTGCATGCCCTTGCAGACGATCCCCTTGTCAGGGATGGCACCGGCGTCGGAACCCGCTTCCGGACCGGTCAGGGCGAAGCAGGGGACCTCCTTGCCGTTGGCCAGCCCCGGCAGCCAGAAGTCCTTCTGGGCCTGGGTGCCGTAATGCATCAGCAGCTCGCCCGGGCCTAAGGAGTTCGGCACCATGACGGTGACCGCCACGCTCAGACTCTTGGTGGCGATGCGGGTGACGATGGTGGAGTTGGCAATCGCGGAGAATTCGCGGCCACCGTAGGATTTCGGGATGATCAGGGAGAAGAAGCCTTCCTTCTTCAGATAGTCCCAGACCGGCTCCGGCAGGTCTTTGGTTTCGTTGACGATCTTGAAGTCGTCGACCATGGCGAGCAGGGTTTCGACTTGGTTGTCGATGAACGCCTGCTCCTCCGCGCTCAGCTCGGCCTTGCCGTAGCCGTGCAGTTTTTTCCAGTCCGGGTTGCCGCGAAACAGCTCCCCGTCCCACCAGACGGAGCCGGCCTCCATGGCCTCCCGCTCGGTGGCGGACAGGGGTGGCAGTATCTTCTTGAAGATGCCAAACACCGGGCGGGTCACCACCTTTTTACGGATGGAGGGTACGCCGAGCACTACGGCTATCGCCAGCACCAGCAGGACAAGCAATGTGATCATACCGAAGTTCCTTCTATTTCACTGTTTCCGTTGATTTATTGTTGGTATTACACGGCCAGGGAGAGCCTGGTCGACTCCACGGGCGCCCCGACACCGGACGCCAGATAGGGAATAACATTGCGCACCAGCCCTTCCACATCGAGCTGCTGGCCAAAATCGGCCTGGGCGATGTCACGCAGAGCATCGGCGGAGGCCATGGTGAACACGACGGTGCCCAGGGTGAAGTGCAGGCGCCAGAAGAGATCCGCCGGCGACAAGTCCGGATTGGCCTTGGAGATGGCCTGGGTGATCCCGTGCAGGGTCGTACCGTAGTGGGTCGTGATGAAACGGCGCAGGTGGCCCTGGCTGTCGATGTAGCCGCGTCCCAGCAGCTGCATGAAGAGCGCAGGCCCGTTGGCCCGCACCGCCACCAGCTTCATCAGGGGATCGACAAAGCTCTCGAACACCTGCAGCAGGGTCAGCTGATCCTGCGCCATCAGGGTCTGCAGACGCGTCTCCAGCGCCGGCATGAACAGGCTCAGGTAGCGATCGAGCACCGCCTGGATCAGCTCCTTCTTGGAGCCGAAGTGGTAGTTGACGGACGCCAGGTTCACCTCGGCCTCGCTGGTGATCAGACGCAACGAGGTATCGGCGAACCCCCGCTCGGCAAACAGCACCTCGGCGGCATCGAGAATACGGTTCTTGGTATCGATTTTACTCACAGGACACCTCTCTTAAACGAATGTTTAAAAAGTACGTTTCACACTCAGTGATGTCAAGAGAATGTGAACAGGTGTTGATGGAATGTTTTTAATCAAAAAAGGGGAACAAGAGGGGAACTTCGCGACCAGACCGGACTCTATATCTATGCCACTGCAATTAAACATTAAGTCTCGCCCAACCTGCTTCATGCTAGTTGGGCATTTTTTTACCCTGCAGCGACCCGATGCGTCGACAGACAAGCAAAAAAAACCGTCGCAGGGGCGACGGTGGGGAAAATCGGGTCGAACCATCCAATGTCAACCCATCGATGGGAGTTCAGGCTGCATCGACCAGGCCATGGTCGCAGACAAAGGTGGTCAGACTTTGTCAGTACTGGCGCAATTTGTGACAAAGTATGACAGCCAGCCACATGGCCCGACTCGGCCAATCTTGCTATGCTGACGCCTCATGCCAGAGGGGAGAGAAGATGAAGTACACGGTCGATACCCACACGCACACCGTCGCCAGCACCCACGCCTACAGCACCATCCACGACTACCTGCCCATAGCCAAAGCCAAGGGGATCAAACTCTTCGCCACCACGGATCACGGCCCCGACATGGCCGACGCCCCTCACTACTGGCATTTCGTCAATCTGCACGTCCTGCCCAGGGTGGTGGACGGGGTCGGCATCCTGCGCGGCATCGAGGCCAACATCAAGAACATCGACGGTGAAATAGACTTCCCCGAGCGCTACGAGTCGCGGCTCGACATGATCATGGCGGGCTTCCACGAGCCGGTGTTTCCCCCCTGCGATCGGGCGACCCACACCCAGGCTATGATCAACGCCATCAAGAGCGGTCGGGTCGACATGATAAGCCACCCGGGCAATCCCGCCTTCCCCATCGATATCCAGGCGGTGGTCAGGGCGGCAGCCGAATACCGGGTCGCCCTGGAGGTCAACAACTCCTCGTTCAGCCACTCCCGTGCGGGCAGCGAGGCAAACTGCCGCGCCATCGTCGAGGCGGCGCGCGACCTTGGCGCCTACCTCACCTTCGGCTCCGACTCCCACGTGGCCTTCAGCCTGGGAGACTTTGACTACTGCCACCGGCTGGTGACCGAGGCCGGCTTCCCCGAGGAGCGGATACTCGCGCGCTCCCCCCGTGCCCTGCTCGATTTCCTGGAGAGTCGTGGCCGCGCCCATATCCCGGAGTTCGTCGATCTCTAAAGACCGCTAACATCATGAGCCAACTCATAAAATTGAAGCAGCTCAATTGACTTGTCAGCCCTTTTTCACGACTCTGAAGTTCACGAAGCCGGTATAGCTCAGTTGGTAGAGCAGCGCATTCGTAATGCGAAGGTCGCAGGTTCGACTCCTGTTACCGGCACCAAATTTTATCAAACAAAACAGTGGTTTGGGTGTTGCAGTTTGATGCGTTACTGAGCGTTGGAATGCAGCATTTAGCTTATCCAGTGTGGCAAAATTGTGGCATGCCACACTGGCCTGATAGCGGCGAATGACGCTTGCCAGTGCATGACATAGCAAAACACTGCTGGTAGACTTCATTTCGTCACGTAACATCGGACGACAGGCACTAATTATTTATACCCTCAAGGCCGGGCATGGTGCCGCTCAGGTCAATTACCGATTAGCTAACCGGCACAGCTATTCGATGACCCTTGCCGCCTTGATGGGTTATGACCATGAAACAAACCTCTATTACCACCTCCAGCGTGGTGCTTTTGACTGTTGAGCAATTGGCTCTCTGTCTGCATAAATCCGTTGCTAGCATCCGTAGTGACGCGACTCGCAACCCTTGTTCACTTCCCCCTATCTGCCGTTTACCAGGAACCAAACGTTTGCTCTGGCGTGCTGAAGATGTTGAGCTTTGGCTTGCTGAACATGTCATTAGCCAAGGTTTGGATGATCGAGCGGTTAAATCGGCAGATATGCCTCGGCGTGGCCGGCCAACCAAAGCCGAGCAGCTAGCACGACAAAAGTCACAGAATTCAAACGCTAAGAGGTAAGCCATGGCTCTTGACCTGCTAGCTGCGTTTGAACAGGAGCCGCCTGCTCTTGACTTCATATGGTCTGGATTTTTGGCCGGTACTGTGGGAGCTCTGATCGCACCAGGAGCAACAGGTAAAAGCTTTTGGGCATTGCAGGCCGCAATGGCCGTGGCTTGCAAAGAGTCTGATGGCGATCTGTTGCAACTACGCCCGACCCGTTCAGGCCGAGTGATCTATATGGCTGGTGAAGATCCGGCTGCAGTGCTTAGTCATCGCGTCCATGCGCTTGGCAAACATCTATCGCCCAAAGCGAGGGCCTCTATTGCCACAAACCTCGCATTGGAACCGATGATGGGTGTGAGTTTAGATCTGATGAATCCGGACTGTTTCAAGGCTCTGATACAGCAAGTAGATGGTTATCGCCTTGTTGTTCTCGACACTCTCAGCCGTATGCATCAGATGGACGAAAATAGTAACGGGGACATGTCTCAGTTGATTACCCGACTTGAGTCGCTGGCCGCAAATACGGGGGCTGCGGTGCTCTATTTGCATCACGCTAGCAAGGGGAGCGCGAGGGATGGCAGTCTTGATCAGCAGCAGGCAGCCAGAGGCGCATCAGCGTTGATTGATAACATCCGATGGTGTGGTTACATCGTGCGGATGGGGGAAGAAGAAGCAAAGCAGCTAACCGAGATTCAACGCGGTAGTACACCCATCGGAAACTCTCGACGCAGTGCGTTTGTGCGCTTTGGGGTATCCAAGCAGAACTATGGCACTGCAATCAAAGATCAATGGTTTGAACGCCAGGAAGGGGGCGTATTACATCCGGTACAACTTATGGAACCTCCTCAGGCGCGAGAGCGAAGGAGGTTTGCTCATGGCTATTGAACTTACCCACGCGCGCCATGATCCGATGCACTGCCTTGCTCCTGGTCTATTCCGCAGTTTAAAGCGAGGGGAGAGAAAGAAGTTAAAGCTGGATGTGACGTATAGCTATGGGCAGAACCAAAGCGCTCGTTTTATTGGTTTTGAGCCATTAGGGGCTGATGATATGCGACTGCTACAAGGGCTGGTTGCGCTATCCGGTCCCAAGGGCGTTATTCTGACCTCTGCGCCATCAGCAGCTATTCCTAAGCGACTTCGTTTGGCCTTAGCATCGGAGTTTGATAGTGCGGACTGCCGTTGCTTGGTGGTGCAGTCTCGTATCACTCAGCTACTCGAAGAGATTGGTCTATGCAAAAGCGGCAGAAACCTTAAAACCCTAAAGGCTAGCCTGATCAGGATGTCGAATGTCACCGTTGTCATTCAAGGTGACTCTCGCTGTGCATCCTTCCACCTGATGAGCCATCTCTTTGATGACCATGATAACGCGCTATACATCTGTTTGAACCCACAGATTGCAGAAGCCGTTCTCGGTGGACGGCCACATGCTCGCATCGATATGAATGAAGTGCGTAGCCTCAAGAGCGATCCTGCTCGATTGATCCATCAACGCCTATGCGGGTGGATCGATCCTGGTAAATCAGGGCGCGCGTCCTTGGATACTCTGTGCAGTTACATCTGGCCGGATCCTGCGATTGCTGATGCGATGAGAAAGCGCCAGCAGATTGCCCGTAGAGCTGTGGGGGAGCTGTTCACGATAGGTTGGTTGGTAACTGAATACCGCAAAGATATGTGGGAGATCCGCAGGCCACGGAACAGATCTTTGGAGTAATTTCAGTGCACTATCATTCCCGAACTGGTGCACTAACGTTCCCAACTGGTGCACTTTCATTCCCAGGAGTTGGTCTTAAAATCTTTTCAAAACATGTGTTTAAGGTATTTTTGGAAAAGTGATCCAAGATTATCCATAAGATAATCCACTAGACACAGGCCCTTGCAGCCCTTGGACGGGTTGCAAGGGCCACAACTGAGATTACCCACCTCGCTAATAGACCTAGTTGTCTAAGCTGATCATTTGGTCTTTTTATCTGTAGCAGGCTGTATATTTGCGGATTGAGTGGGGATCGTCACGCTATCAATTTGATCATAACGAAGATAGATGGTGCCATCCGTCTCATTCCAGAATGTGCATTGAGTCGCATTACAGACGATCCTCAGCGAAGATATACCCTCGGGATGTGCAGCATACTTGAGATTATTGGCAGAGGTGAATTTGCCTGCATTCATATCATCTGTCTGAGATTCGGCGGTACGACGACCATTTTCGTAACAGTGGTAGGCAAGTATGCCAATAATGCAAGAAGTAAATAAAACATAAAAGTATAGAATGTACCAGTTCATTGCTTTTTCTATAATTGTTGCAACCCATTTAACTTCATCAGGGTGAGCTGAGTATTTAAAAATATTTTTTATTTTTTTATCCATGTCCTTATTTTTGAATGGTTGAGTTACCCAAGATACAGTTTTATCTCTAGCGCGTTTCATCAGCTTAAACGTAAGCGCTACCACAATGACTATTACAAGTAATCCAACAAAAGCAGCTATAGGGTAACCTAGCAGTGGTACCAGATTGGCTACAAGAGCAAAGGTTCCCGTTAATAATGTTTGTTCTGTTGAGAGTGGGAACTCGCTGCTATCAACGTGAAAAACGTTAACATATCCCATATGCCAAGCCATGCCAAATAGGTATACAGCTGCAGTAATAAGCGGAAGAAATGCCAATACAGTTTGTGCTTGCACCCATTTCTGTTCGTTGGCAGTAGCTAGTTCAGCTTTCTTAGCTTGAACTCCTTTGCGGTATCGTAGTCGCAGTTCTGTACGCTGATTCATCTGTGCCTCAAGCATTAAGGTTTACGCAATATCGTATGGATTTCAGCCTCATTTGACAATCATCAGCATGAGCAAATGAGCCTACAATTGTTCTTTCACTTGAACTGCTCTTCTGTTGTCAGAATTTTGGATACCCCCATGCTGGCGGCATAGCTGATTTTGTGGCAATCGATGGGGCTAGATGCCGGTGAGGGCGCCAGTCTTGAGGAATCTTTTTCCTTGGCGTTCCATCCTGATCATTCAACTCCAATCTGTAAAGTGTATGGAAGTGGGATGGAAAGTGAGTGGAAGAGGTAGGTAAACCTATTGAAAAGCATAGGTTTTCTCTTTGGTTATCCTATCCGCAGATGATTTGTATGATTTCCCTTGTTGCTGATGCATGCTTTCCTTCATGATTACAAGGCTGAATTGCGGGCAGGATGTGTGAAGTTAGCTAACCGGCACGCCGGAGTAGCTTCTTCACTAAGCCTTATTCGCACCTACGGTGCTCAAAGGGGTTGCTGTACAGCTAATATAGGATAGAAAGTTTAATTAATTATTGTGGGGGGAATAGCAGCTAGATTATAAATGTAATACGAAATATATAATATAAATTGACTGCATAGAAAATAACTTTTAATGTTTGTACTTATGTTTTAAATTATAATTTACTATCAAGATAAACATCTTAATTGATTAAGTGAGAGTTAAATGACTGCGAGGCGTGAAAGTGATAAAAAAGTGAGGCTGCTTACCAAGCATGAGTTGAATTCACTGCGTACAGATATGGTTAGGTCAAGTAGACTAATGAAACTTGAATTGCTTAAACGAAGAATAAAAAATGACAGTTGATGTAAAATCTTTAATATTGATGCATATGGAAACGGATTACCTTGATAATTACATAAAAATATCATGGCATTTATTGAATGGTATGCCGCACCAGCGACATACCATTGCTACCTACTCCCCATCAATATCGTTTCATATGTTAAGTCATAATATTAAGTGGTGCTTTATTTGATGTAAGGTCTTTCTGATGTATGGTCAAACAATCGTTTGAAAAAATCAAACCCTATGTTTCTATCAACTCCAATCTTAATTGAAGATGAGTTTTTATAGTAGAAATCAAAATGGTATCTTGGATGGATTCGTCCATTTTTATTTTTATCGTCATCATCAAATCTAAAATAACCATGATCTTCAGTCATCAAGCTTGTGAATATATCACAATAATTAACTGCAGCTCTCACATCAATGTTGTAGTTCACTACTATATTTTCTATTATATCTTCATGTGAGTATCCATAGTCCCGACAGGCTTCGACACAACTTCTCATTATAGAGATAAATAATGCGGTTATCGGCATATTATACTCATCGTAGTTAAAGCTAATGTTTCCACCAAAATCAATTATTTGAAATGGTAGGCACATAGTATAAAAGCCTAAATCCTTTTTAATCAAAATCCGAGTTGTATTGCCAGTAAATATAGCAAAAACTGCTTCATCTTCATTTTCAGTACGGCAGTGACCACAACGGTTAACAGTCTCTACCAATGTTAATACATTAAGGAAGTTATCATAAGAGTTCCTTACTGCCACAAAGTCATCCAGATGGTAATCAGGTATATCTGTGAATAAATAAACACTCATAGTTTTCTATTCCGGATGTACTCAGCTTCAACAATTGTTAAGAGATATTCCTCTGAATAATCTTCTATCCCCTCAAGCATTGTAGATACTGTGCTGATAATTTTGGCAACTAACCGAGGTGTGGCTTTTCTTGACTCACAGTAACGTTTTACAGTTTTCTCTATAGAAAGACCTTCTGCCAAAACAAACAGATCCTTCTGTTTTTCAATTTCCTCTGCAGTTGGTACTCGAACATTCAACTCATTACTTGCTGTTAACTGTTCTAAGCCTGTTGAGATAGTCTCAAATACGGCAGAGTCAGTATCATGGCTTAATAACAGATGACTTTCTAAAAATGACCTGGCCATCATCGTATAAAGAGCATTTCGAAAGCTAGGATAATACCTAAGTTGTTTGGCGAAGCAAATTACAAAAGGAAATTCTAGGCCCTTAGCATTATTGATATTAGATATAAATAGTTTATCTGTTAGTCTGTTTTTTGTCTCAAATGAGACATTGGATTCCCAATTATATTGGCTTTTAATTTTCAGTCTTAACTTTGAGATTTCATCATAAATGTAATTTTCTGTATCTATAAAGATTACAGCGATATCACCTTGCTCTACTGAAGGATATCTATCTCTAATGCTTTGGATCATCGCTATTATGTTATCGGAGATATCAGCGCTCTCCTCTAAAATATGTAGCGAGGTACTTGGATAGTCACTCGGTATGTCTTCAAATCGTCTTAGAGGGTCACGTGTTAAATGTGCTCTTCCATCGCTATCATTGTAATTGTAACCACATGCATCCCATTCCTCCGGCTTCAACCATCTCAGGACAGGTTTTTCAAACAATCCCATACCTAACGCATGAGAAAACATCAAGTTTTTAGGGTCTGTTCTATAGCATTTTTTCAAGACCATATTGGCTGTGCTGACACCTTCATCAATCGGTCTGAATATATTTTGAAATACATCCCCAGCAATGAATACTTTTTTAGATGTAACCAACTCACATAGTTGTAAAAAACTTGCAGGAAAATCTTGACTTTCATCAACAAAAACGTAATCAAATGCTTTTTCATGTACCCCATTCTTTGATAAGAACTCTATGGCTTTTTGGCTATGGTAATCTAATGAACCTGAGCCGTATGTTCCGAATGGAATGTTATAAAAATGACAAATATAACGATACATTCCTGAATGAGGATCTTTTCCACTACCCCATGACTGGAAGCAAAAAAACTTAGAATCCCACTCAATCTGTCTGTCAACTCGCATGAAGTCGAAAAACTCGGGAATTCTACTTTTCATTGTTTTAGCTAAAATCTTATTAAAACAAGTAAATGCAATTCTTGAGTCTGTGTCATGCGCAAAAATCTCCTTGACCTTATGTAGTAATAGCTCTGTTTTTCCTGAGCCAGCCAATCCCTGGATTACAAATTTTTTCTCTGGGCCAGTTTTGAATACAAAACTGGTTTGATCAGTATCAAAAAGTATTATTTTTGACTTTACGCTATCAAGTAAGTTATCGGTTTCAATCTTTATTCTTGAAACATCATTAATACTACCGACAATTAAAGATGTAATGAGGTCAACGTGCCTAGCCAACACTTTGTCAGCCAAATATGAATCTAAATCTAAATCACCTAGATCAACAATCTGAAAGTACTTCTCCCAATCTCTTTTTCGTCCAATTTTTTCTCTATATTTAAATTTTTCTGCCAAGAATGACACATCTTCCAAGAAATCATCCACAAAATAATTGAATTTTTTTTCATCTCCGCCAGTGTTGATTAAGCATGGTTTCATTCCGCTGGAGAATATGGCTAAAGCATCATTATATTCATAAGATGCATCTTCTTTGGATAGGGGCTTGCATAATACATAAGTTTGTTTTTTATGTTCCTCTGCAAAGCTATCAATTTGTTCTTTTATGTTTACTCGCTCTGCAATGGCTAAGGCATCATGTGTATAAAAACAATAGTCAGACATATATCACCTCAAACTTCATTTCGTTAAACTAATATGAATGTTTAATTTAAAAAATTGTAATTATTGTAATTGCTCTGGATGCTTCATCACAACCAATTTTTTGAATGACAATGATTATAAAGTCGTACAAATGAGCATAATAAAAGATGGTTAGTCATGATAGCTTTCTGGCTAAGTCTTCCGCTCTTGGATGATAGTACCGCATTAGCATTCTCGGGTCTTTATGTCCGGTGATCTTTGTGAGTTCGTGCATAGGAAATATCTCAGCCAGACGAGAAGTGGCTTCATGGCGCAGATCGTGGAAACGCAGGTCACTGAGAAAGTTGGTTACTGGCATCACACCTTGGGCTTTACACTCTAGCTCGTAGGTCTGTCTAGCGCGCTGGACTGCCCGTTCAAAAGCTCGCGTTACCGCATCAGGTCTGATATCAAAAACTCTACCTGTAGCAGTGACTCCCATAGATTGCAGAGTAACAACCGCGCGAGTTGAAAGTGGCACATCACGCGCACTGCCATTTTTGGTCGATGGCAGGTGTGCAACTCTGCGTTCCAGATCGATGTGCTCCCAGCGCAAGCTAACCAGCTCACTCCGCCGCATGGCTGTTTCCAATGCCAGTATGACCAACGATGGTAAGACCCTTGAGCTACTGGCAGCGATGATCCGCTCTATTTCACCTTCTGATGCTCTATGTGCGCTTTCTTCATCCTGGCTCTGGGGACAATGTGCTGACGTTGCAGAAGCTGCTATACGCCTTGTACGTGCGTTATCAGCTTGGGGCTTACGAATTAGCTCCAATGGATTGGATAGACTTTCCATTCCCCATTCTTTACGGGCCATGTTGAAGACGTGGGAGAGCAGGGCAAGCCGCCGGAGGACTGTTGCAGGTTGATAATCTTTCAGCCACTCGTCTCTTAGCTTTGCAACATCCGCTCCACGAATGGATGCCAATGCGCGTGATGACAAAGGTAATGTCTTGTAGATGCGGATCAGTGAGAGCTCTTGCACGGCTCCCTTTTTATGCGGAACAACCTCAGTTTCATAGCGGCATAGAGCCTCATAAAGCGAGGTTGCTTCAGCTTCGGCTCTGCTGACCCAAATCCCTCGGGTCATCTCAGATTCAATGACTTTAGACCAGGCCTCCGCCTCCGCCTTTGTGTTGAAGGTTTTACTCTGAGCCGGATACCCCTTGCGGCGTACCTGGGCTTCCCATTGATAGGGGCCGCGCTTACGGAACGTTGCCATAGCCAAATACCATAACTTGCTGCTGAGTGTGGCAAGATTGTGGCATAAACCCTATTAAATGGAAAAAGTTATTGATTTATATGAATTGCAGTTTGCTTTCGTAATGCGAAGGTCGCAGGTTCGACTCCTGTTTCCGGCACCAGATAGACGAAGGGTTGGCCTCATCGCGAGGCCAACCCTTCGTGTTTTCAGTCGTCCTGCCCCTGGGAGCCGGGCAACACTACCCCTATGGCGCATCACCCCATGGCGTACCCGACGCGTCAGGGCTCTCCTCATAAACCACATGCTGATGACGCCCGGCGCGCTTCGCCTCATACAGCGCCTTGTCGGCCTGCTCGCAGAGCTGCTCCAGGGTCTTGCCAAACTGCCATGGTGCGATCCCTATGCTCAGGGTGACATGGCTCGCCGTCTCCGAGGCTTCATGTTTCAGTCCCATCGTCATCATCCGCTCGCGGATCCGGGTCGCCACTCGCTGCGCCCCGTCGGCATCGGTGGCGTCCAGAAAGACGATGAACTCCTCCCCGCCATAGCGCCCGACGAAGTCGATGTCCTCGCGCACGCAGGATTGCAGACAGCCGGCCACCTTCTGCAGGCAGCGATCACCGGCCGGATGACCGTAACGATCGTTGTATTTCTTGAAGTGATCCACATCGATCATCAGCACGGCCGCGGCCTCGCTGCTCTCTTTCTTGCGCGCAAGTTTATTGCCGGCACAGGAGAAGAATGCCTGTCGATTGGGAATGGACAACAGGGCATCCATATTCAGCGAGTGGATCAGTTTTTTTGTCAGTTTGAAGTTGTTGTACTCTATCTGGGCAATAAAGCCGATGGCGCGACGCACGGCATAAAATATCATGGCAATGAATGACATCAGAAACCCAATGACCAGAATGGACATGGCAATACTGACCGAATGGTTACCCAGCATCTGGTTCAATACCAGACAGAGCAGCATCACCATGCTGAAATGGGGAATGACCAGTATGGCCCCAATATAGCTTATCGGGATCAAGACAATCAGCGCGGGTTGAATAGAGAGGATCACGGTCGCATCATGGATGACCTGATGCTGGTAATATGACAATACCGCCAGCCAGACCATGGTGAACACATAGGTGCAGGTAATGAAGTACCGTTGAAATGCCTTGTCTGTGTGGGTACTGCTGTGTTTATTGCCGAAACACAGGGAGGGGTACACCATGAACAGAGAATAAGAGACTAGCATGACGACCATGATATATCTGTCATAGTGAAAATCGAACATACCGGTGAACAGCGGTGCCTCAAAATGCGCATAATCAAGCGCCGTGACATAGATGATGCGAAGCAACACCACCAGCAATATCATCAGATTGGAGGCAACAAAGATCTGCATGCCTTTTCGAGACATGCCGGTGATATGTTTCACCAGAAAATCATGTTGTTGCAGCGATACCTCATCAGACAGGATGGTCGATGAGATCAGCGAGGTATCGGATTTTTCCAAGGCATTAAAAAATCGATTCTGAGCCATTTAACTCGTTCCTTCCAATCAAGAGGATCCTGTTCGTCACATCATCGTCTGTCGGTGCTGCCACCACGGTACCAGATCCCGGGCAGGGAGTGCCGGGGAGAAGTAGAACCCCTGCAGACTGTGGCACCCCATCTCCCTGAGCATCTGGATCTGCTCTTGCGTCTCCACCCCTTCGGCCACGGTATGCATGTCCAGGTCACTGGCCATCCCCAACGACAGGTGCACGGCCGAGCGGTAACGGGCATCCTTCTGCATGTTGGCAACGAAAACCCGGTCAATCTTCAGCGTGGATACCGGGCTCTGTACCAGATGCAGCAAGGACGCATGACCCGTACCAAAGTCATCGATGGCCAGCTCGACACCGTGCAGGCGCAGGCGGGACGCCGTCTCCAGCAGGCTGGGCAGATCGCCGTAATCCTCGGTTTCGGTAATTTCCAGACACAGCAGGCGCCCGGGCAACCCGTGGTATTCCAGCAGCGCGATCACGCGGTCGGCAAAGGTCGCCTTCGTCAAGGCCGACGGGGGAACGTTGACCGAGACCTGTATCTCCATGCCTAGCGCCAGCCACTGCCGGCAGTGCGCGATGGATTGCCCGAGCATCTGCCAGCTGAGTTCCGCCATCAGGTGGTGTCGCTGCAGGGGCTCGATGAAGCAGGCTGGCGACAGGGTACCACGGGTTGGATGCTCCCAGCGGGCAAGCGCCTCGACCCCCGTCAGTACACCGGTGTCAGCCTCGACTTGCGGCTGGAAATAGGCCTCGAATTGCTGCTCATCCAGTGCCTGCTGTAATTCCTGTCGATTGGGGCTAAACGCATGGGGTTCTGTATGCGGCGTTGTCAACGGCTTGGGCAGATGCCCCAGCTGCTCCTGAAGTTGCTGTCTGCTGACGGGTTTTTGCAGCGAATGGCACACAGTGACCCCTTCGAGCGCAGCCATCTGCACCACGGCATGGAGCACATCCGCACTGGCCGCACTGACCAGCAGCACGGGGCAAGGTGCCTCCCATTGCGCGAGTGAGCGCAAGAAGCTGACCCCGTCCATGCCTGGCATGTTCAAGTCACAGATCAGCACATCTGGCATCCCCTGCTGCCTGATGATGTCGAGCGCCGCCAGACCATCCCGGACTTTATGAATGGTGTCGGCCAGTGGCCTGCACAGCTCATGTAACCAGTCGAGCTGGAAGGGTTCATCTTCAATTATCAGCAAATTTGAAAGTGTGCTCATCATTTACCTCATGAACCATCACCTCTTTACACTCTCGCCAATAAATCAATATTTTCGCGGATATTGGAATGAGTCACTTTATATTCTATAGAGATGATTATTGACGTTGAATATACATGGTCATCACAGTCTTTAACGGAGCGGCACCAGGCCTGAATGCATCACCTTGTAGGTGTATTCTGGTGCTGACAGACATGCCTCCCGCGGCAATTTTTATCAAAAGCATTGCAAGACAGCTGTTTACACATCCATCCATTTATTTATTACTCCCTCTCTTTAATCCATTTGTTATTTTCGTCTTGGTAAGAGGGCCTGCATTGGGGTTTGTATTTTAATCAGAAGGGATGGGTAAGTCTGTTCCCTAAAGAACAGACCTTGCCGCCGAATCGCCATAGGATAATAAGTGAACAGATTGTCCCCTCAGGCTGATATGTCCCGGGTCGGGTCCCACCGCTATTTCCTCGAATGGAGATCGCCTCTGACAATGCAGTGACAGCATGAGGCTCGTAAAAAGACCCACGATTGTTCAGCATCACTATGACAAGCAGCGAGGTTTATTATGAACGCATACCAATTTGAACAGACCCATGGGGTTTCACAGCACCATTTGAATCAGGATTATGTGCTCGAACTGCTTGCCGACGACCTTGCGCTCGTGCAGTCACTGCTGACGAACTACCTGCAGATGAGTCCCGACGAGATGGCAGGCCTGAAGCTGGCCATCGAGGCGGCGGATACCGCCCTGATCAAACAACACGCTCACCGTCTGCGCGGCCTGCTGCGCTACTTCGGAGCCCAGGACCTGGAAGACATGCTGCTTGAGATGGAGGTCACCGATGCCGCCACCGAGCACGGGGAACTGCAAGTCAGCTATCAGTTGTTCACCGAGGCCGCCCGGATACTGACGCAGGAGGTCCAGGCATGGCTCGACCGCCTCGCGCCCTCCTCGACTTGCAGTGAAGACGACAGACGCGCCCTTGCCTGTGACAGTGCTTGACAACTTCCCCTTTGCGGCTCATCAAATGGCACCTTCAGGGACATTTCATCGAGGAGTCGCATCCATGGATCGCCATACCCGGCCGCAGGCTGACGAGATCCGGTGGCCTTGCTCGCTGCCGGCCAGCACCCAGGCACAACTGCTGAAGATCGCCCGCCACTACGATCCTGCCCAGCTCGGAGGAAACCTCCCCGGCGTGCTCTATGTGGCGTCAGGTTGCCTCATCGGCTATGCCACCCACGCCGGCATGGAGAACTCTCTGGGCCTCATCTTCGGGCGCGGCAGCTGGTTTGGCACCCAGTACATTCACAACCCGACCTACACGCCGGTCGAGTTTTTCGAGCCCCTGTTACCCACCGAGCTCATCCTGTTCCCGAAAGAGGAGCTCGAGCCCCTGCTGGAGCAGGATCCCCATCTCTACAAGTTCCTGTTCTATATCGCCCAGTACATGGGCCGCCTTGCGATCCAGATGGGGAGCAACAGTCTGTACTGCCTGACCACCCGCACCGTCTATGTGCTGCTGGAGCTGGCGACCAAGCATGCCCTGGCCAACGATCGCGAGCCCAGCCTCGAGATCACCCAGCAGACCCTGAGCCGGATCATCGGCATCAGCCGCCCCCGCCTCAACGAGGTGCTCAAGCAGCTTTCCGCAGCCGGTGAACTGCGCCTGGGCAGGGGCGAGATCACCTTGCTGGACATGGCCGCCCTCAAGACCCGGCTCCCCCCGCTCGGCTTCACCTACCACGACCCCGCACCGCACACGGCGCAGGAGGATGCCGGGGCCCGGCTCCCCTCCCCCTGAGCCTGTGGATGACCAGCATCCGGCAGGCAACGCCTGACCTGTGCCCTCCCCGCGAGAAGGGCGGCCTCTCTTCCCGCCATAAAAAAGGGGCGAACCCTGTGGTTCGCCCCTGATGTTTTTTACGTCAACCCCGACGGGTCAACCCTGTTTGTCAGATGCCGGCTCTGCATCCTTCGGCGCCTGCCAGCCGCCGCCGACCGCCTTGTAGAGCGCGACCTGGTTGCCAAGCTGGGCCAGCCGGGTGCTAATCAGCCCCTGCTTGGCACTGAACAGGGAGCGCTGGGCATCGAGTCGGGTGAGGTAGCTGTCCACCCCCTGCTCGTAGCGCACCTCCGCCAGCTTGAAGTAGGTCTGGTTCGCGTCCACCAGTGCCTGCTGCGCCTGCAGCTGCTGCTCGTAGTCAGCCTGGGCGCCAAGGGCATCGGCCACCTCCTTGAAGGCGGTCTGGATGCTCTTCTCGTAGCTGGCCACCGCCTGTTTGGTGCTCACCTCGGCCACGTCCAGATCCGCGATGCGCTTGCCGCCGTCGAAGATGGGCAGGCTTATCTGGGGCATGAAGGTCCAGGTGCCGGTGCCACCGTCAAACAGACCGCTCAGCTGGTTGCTGGCAGTGCCCGCCGTCGCGGTGAGCGAGATGGTCGGGAAGAAGGCGGCCCGCGCCGCACCGATATTGGCGTTGGCCGCCTTCAGGCTGTGCTCCGCCGCCAGGATGTCCGGGCGTTGTTGCAGCAGGCTGGAGGGGGCACCCACCGGGATCGCGGCCAGTTGCACCTCGGCCAGGGTCGCAGGTTGCCCGTCCAGTACCGGTGCCTCGGTGCCGAGCAGCAGGGCCAGGCCGTTTCTGTCCTGTTTCACCTGCCGCTGGTACTGCGCCTGGCTGACCCTGGCACTCTCCAGTGCGGTACGGCTCTGGGCCAGCTCCATCTCGGAGGCGGCCCCCAGCCGGTACTTGTGCTCGGTCAGGGCATAGCTCTCCTGCTCGGTCGCAAGCGTCGCCTGGCTCAGGGCCAGCAGCTCCTGATCCGCCAGCAGGGTGAAGTAGGCGTTCGCCACCGAGGCCACCAGGGCGATCTGGGTGCTGCGCTGGGTCTCGATTTGAGCCAGGTAGGTCTCCAGTGCCTGATCTTTCAGGCTCTGGATCCGGCCAAACAGATCCAGTTCATAGGCGGTGATACCGATGTCGGCACCGTACTGGCTGCTGATGGTGCCCTGCCCCGTGCTGCTGAGATCGTCGGATCCCTGCTGGCGGGTGCCGCTGCCACTGGCGGCCAGGGTCGGCAGCTGGGCCGCCCGCTGGATCCGGTATTGCGCCTCATAGGCCTCGACATTGAGGGCAGCGAGGCGCAGATCCCGGTTGTTCTCGAGGGCCGTGCCAATCAGTTTTTGCAGCGCCGGATCGAGGAACTGCTCGCGCCAGGGGGCAAGCTCCCCCCTGGTGGCCAGATTGTCTTGCCAGGAGGCCCCTTGCGGCAGCTCGGGCCGCTGGTAGTCGGGGGCCATGGAACAGCCCCCCAGTATCAGGGTCACGCCGAGGGCAATCAGGGTCTTAGTCATGTTTGATCTCCTTGGCGTGGGCAATGCGCTCCTCGGCGCTGTGGTGCTCGGTGAAGTAGCGCATCACCAGCACGAAGAACAGCGGTACGAAGAAGATGGCGAGCACGGTGGCGCTGATCATCCCCCCCATCACGCCGGTACCGATGGCGTTGCGGCTGCTGGCGCCGGCACCGGTACTGATCACCAGGGGCAGTACGCCCAGGATGAAGGCGAGCGAGGTCATCAGGATGGGGCGCAGACGCTGACGCGAGGCCTCCACCACGGCTTCCCCGAGCTTCATCCCTTTGTCGTGCAGCTCCTTGGCAAACTCGACGATCAGGATGGCGTTCTTGGCCGACAGACCTATGGTGGTGAGCAGGCCCACCTGGAAGTAGACGTCGTTCTCCAGCCCGCGCAGGGTCGCGGCCAGAATGGCCCCCAGCACCCCGAGCGGCACCACCAGCATGACCGAGAACGGAATGCTCCAGCTCTCGTAGAGGGCCGCCAGACAGAGGAAGACCACCAGCAGCGAGATGGCGTAGAGGGCCGGCGCCTGGGAACCCGCCTGACGCTCCTGGAAGGAGAGACCGGTCCACTCGATGCCGATGCCTTCCGGCAGCTGTTTCACCATCTCCTCGATGGCGGCCATGGCGTCACCGGTACTCTTGCCCGGCGCCGCCTCACCGACGATCTCCATGGCGGAGACGCCGTTGTAACGCTCGAGGCGGGGCGAGCCGAAGCTCCACTCGGTGCTGGCAAACGCGGAGAAGGGCACCATCTGGCCTGCGCTGTTGCGCACGTACCACAGCTTGAGATCCTCCGGGCTCATCCGGAACGGCGCATCCGCCTGCAGATAGACCTTCTTGACCCGGCCTCTGTCGACGAAGTCGTTCACGTAGGACGAGCCCCAGGCCGCGGACAGGGTGTTGTTGATGTCGGAGATGGAGAGCCCCTGGGCCAGCGCCTTCTCGTAGTCGATCTTGATGTCGAGCTGGGGCGTGTCTTCCATCCCGTTCGGGCGTACCCGTACCAGGTTGGGATCCTGCGCCGCCATGCCGAGCAGCTGGTTGCGCGCCGCCATCAGCTTCTCGTGACCCAGACCGCCGCGATCCTGCAGATAGAAGTCAAAGCCGGTGGCCGTCCCCAGCTCCGGGATGGGAGGCAGGTTGAAGGCGAAGACCTGGGCTTCCTTGATGCTGAACAGGAAGCCCATGGCGCGGCCGATGATGGCGTTGGCGCTACGATCTTCCCCCTTGCGCTCGCTCCAGTCCTTGAGCTTGATGAAGGCCATGCCGCTGTTCTGACCGCTACCGGCGAAGCTGAAGCCCGCCACCGTCAGCACGGAGTCGACGTTCTCCTTCTCGTTCTCGAGGAAGTAGTCGCGCATCTCGGCGAGCACCACTTCGGTACGCTCCTTGGTGGCGCCGACCGGCAGCTGCACCATGGACATGATGACCCCCTGATCCTCTTCCGGCAGGAAGGAGGTGGGCAGGCGCATGAAGAGCACCGCCAGCACGCCCAGCATGGCCAGGTAGATGATGCTGTAGCGGGTTCCCTGCTTGATCACCTTGCGCACGCCGTTCTGGTAACGGTTGGCATTGGTGTCGAAGAAGCGGTTGAACCAGCCGAAGAAGCCGCGCTGGGCACCGAACTCACCGTGCTTCATGGGCTTGAGCAGGGTGGCACAGAGCGCCGGGGTCAGGATCAGGGCCACCAGCACAGAGAGCACCATGGCCGAGACGATGGTGAGGGAGAACTGGCGATAGATGGCACCGGTCGAGCCGCCGAAGAAGGCCATGGGCACGAACACGGCGGAGAGCACCAGGGCAATGCCCACCAGGGCGCCGGTGATCTGGGTCATGGACTTGCGGGTCGCCTCGAGGGGGGAGAGATCCTCCTCGCTCATCAGACGCTCCACGTTCTCCACCACCACGATGGCGTCATCCACCAGCAAACCGATGGCCAGCACCAGACCGAACATGGTCAGGGTGTTGATGGAGAAGCCGAACGCCGCCATGACGCCGAAGGTGCCAAGCAGCACCACGGGCACGGCGATGGTCGGGATCAGGGTCGCCCGGAAGTTCTGCAGGAACAGATACATGACGCAGAACACCAGGAAGATGGCCTCGATCAGCGTCTGCACCACCTCCTCGATGGAGATCTTCACGAACGGCGTGGTGTCGTAGGGATAGACGATCTCCATGTTGGCCGGGAAGTACTCGGAGAGCTCGCCCAGCTTGGCGCGAACGTGCTCGGCGGTATCCAGGGCGTTGGCACCGGTTGCCAGCTTGATGGCGACGGCGGCGGTGGCCTGGCCGTTGTAGAGCGCGGTGGCGTCATAGTTCTCGCCAGCCAGCTCCACCCGGGCCACGTCCTTGAGCTGCACCTTGGAGCCGTCCTGGTTCACCCGCAGCAGGATGTTGTTGAACTCCTCCACGGTGGAGAGCCGGGTCTGGCCCATGATGGTGGCGGTAAATTGCTGATCGCTCACCGCAGGGGTGCCCCCCAGCTTGCCGAAGGCCACCTGGGCGTTCTGGGCCTGGATGGCGCTCTGGACGTCAGCCGGGGTCATCTGCACCCGGTTGAGCTTGTGGGGATCGAGCCAGACGCGCATGGAGTACTGGCTGCCGAACAGAGTGATGTCACCCACCCCGTCCAGCCGGCTCAGGGGCTCCTTGATGTTGGCCACCACGTAGTCGGCCAGGTCATCGTTGGTCATGCTGCCATCGGTGGAGATGAAGGCGGCCACCATCAGGAAGCTGCTGGAGGTCTTCTGGACACGTACCCCCTGCTGCTGCACCTCTTGGGGCAGCAGCGACATCGCCTGCTGCAGCTTGTTCTGCACCTGCACCTGGGCGATGTCGGGATCCGTGCCCGGCTTGAAGGTGAGGGTCACGCTGACATTGCCGGAGGAATCGGATTGGGCCGACATGTAGAGCAGGTGATCCAGCCCCGTCATGTTCTGTTCGATGATCTGGGTCACCGAGTCTTCCACCGTCTTGGCGGAGGCACCCGGGTAGCTGGCGGAGATGCCAACCGCCGGCGGGGCTATGGTCGGGTACTGGGCCACCGGCAGGG
The DNA here is from genome assembly GCF_019048365.1 of Aeromonas sp. FDAARGOS 1415. NCBI lineage: Bacteria > Pseudomonadati > Pseudomonadota > Gammaproteobacteria > Aeromonadales > Aeromonadaceae > Aeromonas > Aeromonas sp. FDAARGOS 1415. Next base: position 4,257,563 of record NZ_CP077363.1, read on the forward strand.
CGATGATGGCCATGGCCCCGGCCAGCATGATCACCAGGGCGATCACCCAAGCGAAAATGGGTCTATCTATGAAAAAACGTGCCATGAGGCGACTACTCCATCCTACTGCTTGGTTGCCGGGGTTTGCTGAGTCTGTGCGGTGCTGGCGTGTTCAGTGGGTGCCACCGCAGCCCCGGGTTTGACTTTCTGCAGGCCGGCGACGATCACCTTTTCGCCGGCATTGAGGCCGGATTCCACGACCCAGCTGTCGCCGTACACGCGACCCAGCTGCACCTCGCGCAGTTCCACCTTGTTATCCGCGGTCACCACCATGGCGGTCGCCCCGCCCTTGGGGGTACGGGTCACGGCGGTCTGCGGCACCAGCAGACCTTGCGGGCGCTCGCCCTCCTGCAGGGTGGCGCGCATGAACATGCCGGGCAGCAGCAGTTGATTCGGGTTCGGCACTATCACTCGCAGGGTCACCATGCCGGTGGTCTCGTCCACGGTCACGTCGGAGAACTGGAGCGAGCCTTTCTGGCCGTACTGGCTGCCATCTTCCAGCTGGAAGCTGACGCTGGCGTCCCCCTTCTCCCCCTGGGTCAGCTTGCCGGCCGCGACCTGGCGCTTGAGGCGCAGCAGATCGGCGGTGGACTGGCGCACGTCCACATACATGGGATCGAGCTGAGAGATGGTCGTGAGGCTGGTGGCTTGCTGGGCTGTCACCAGGGCCCCTTCGGTCACCGCGGACTTGCCGATGCGGCCGCTGATGGGAGCGGTGATGCGGGTATAGGCCAGGTTGATGTTGGCACTCTGCAGGGCCGCCTTGGCAGACCCTATCTCGGCAACCTGCTGTTTCCAGGCCGCGTCGGCGTCATCATACTCCTGGCGGCTGATGGCTTTCACCTTCACCAGCTCAGCATAACGCTGGGCCTTGAGACGGGCGCTGCGCTCGTTGGCCTCGGCCTTGGCAAGGTTGGCCTTGGCGCTGGCCACTTCGGCCTGATAGACGGCGGGGTCGATCTGGTAGAGCAGCTGCCCGGCCTTGACATCGCTGCCTTCGGTGAACAAGCGCTTGAGGATGATGCCGTTCACCTGGGGGCGAACCTCGGCCACCCGCAGGGGGGCGGTGCGGCCGGTGAGCTCGGTCATGAGTTGCAGCGGTGCACTGTGAAGGGTGACCACGTCCACAGCCGCCGGGGGCATCTCCATGGCCTGCTGGGCCTCTCCCTTGTCACCACAACCAGCCAGCAGGCCACTTGCCAGCAAGGCAAGGCCGACCGAACGTGCGAGAATATGTTTATCCATGAAATCTCTGAGCCTCTGTTTCAATCAAAAAAAGTGACAAAAACCACAGGGTTTATAAGGCCCCTGTTGGTAAAACTGCGAAGATGAGGCAATATACATACATTCATGAATGTATGTAAGAAACTTTTATCACTATTTAGACAGGATCGGAGCCAATGGCCAGACGTACCAAAGAAGAGGCACAGCAGACCCGCTGCCGCATCATGAGCACGGCGCTGGATCTCTTCTGCCAACAAGGGTTGGCGAAGACCAGCCTGACCGACATCGCCAAGGCCGTGGATCTCACCCGAGGGGCCATCTACTGGCACTTCAAGAATAAAGAAGAGCTGTTCGTCACCCTGTGGGAGGAGCTGTGCGCCCCCCTCTCCCACCAGCTCGACGCCTGCGTCGACGAGGCGGAGCCGGATCCCCTCGGCAAGCTGCGGGTCTTCCTCAAGGAGGTGATGCTCAAGATCAGCACCGAGCCCGCCCACCAGCAGATGTTCACCATCATCTTCAACCTGGAGCCGATGGAAGGGGAAGCCGCGGCCCTGCGGGAACACATGCGTCAGCGCTCCATCGACTTCTTCCAGGATCTGGAGGTCACCCTGGCCAATGCGGTACGCCAGGGCCAGCTGCCAGAGGGGCTGGATCTGCGCCGCGCCACCACCCTGCTGCACTGCACCCTGGACGGCTACATCATCAACTGGCTGCACTTCCCAGAGCGCATCGACCTCGCCCGGGAGGCGGACTTCCTGCTCGACACCCTCTTTGGCCTGCTCGCCAGCGCCTCCCCCGCCCTTCGCCAGCATCCGTGAATGAAGGCGATGGCGGGAAAGCCCTCGCCAACGCTCAACAGCCGGGGGCGAATTTGCTAGAGTAGCCGCCCCCCACCGAGATGAGCCCGATGTCTTTGCCACACACTCCCGCCCCGGCTGGCGACGCCGCCCCTCGCCCGGCCCTCCTGGCCGGCGCCCATGCCCCCTTCCTCGCCCTGCTCGGTACTGGCCGCCACCTGCTGGAGGCGGGCTGCGGCGCAGGGGAGGATCTGCACCTCTTCCGGGAGCAGGACCTGGTCGTGACCGCCTTCGATGCGAGCCGGGAGCAGGCCGCCGCCGCCTCGCGCCTGTGCGGCCAACCGGTGCGCGTCTGCCGCTTCGAGCAGATGCGAAGTGTCGTCCCCTATGACGGCATCTGGGCCGGCGGCTCCCTCCCCTGCCTGCCCGAGCTAGAGATAGCCCCGGTGCTCGGGCATCTGGCCACCCTGCTCAAGGCCGGCGGCCCCCTATACTGCTCCTTCCCCCACGGGGATGGCGAGCCCTTGCCGCGCTCGGGGGAATATCCGCTCCAGACCCGGCTCGACGAGCCCGGGCTGCAGCGTCTCATCACCCCCCTGCCCTTCGCACTGCACCGCCACTGGTGCTGCGAGGACGAGGTGAACGGCCGCTGGCTGCATGTCCTGCTCATCCGGCGCTGACGCCCCGGCGCCGATGGGAGGCGAAACGCGCGCTGACCGTCCGCCCGGGTTGCCCGGTACAGAGACACTGTCAGCGCCCATCCAGGCCTGATAGACATAGAAACAAAGAGTGGCGGAACGCCCCATTAACAAAATTTAACTCCACATTAACCAGCATAAGGCAGACAAGATGCGGCGTTTGTGTTAAAAAGCGGCATTAAAATCATTATTTAATAACAAAACAGACACCAACACCTGGATTTGCCCATGAAACTCGTTCTGAATCTGATCGCTGGCATCCTCGCCGGCCTCCTGCTCGGTCTCTATGCCCCCGAATGGGTCGCCCGCATGCTGTTCACCGCCAAGACGGTAATAGGCCAGCTCATCACCTTCACCATCCCGCTCATCATCCTGTTCTTCATCATGAGCGGCATCGCCAGCCTGCCGAAGAATTCCGGCAAGCTGCTCGGCAAGACGGTGGGGCTCTCCTACTGCTCCACCATACTGGCGGGTCTGTTCGCCTTCACCGTGGCGAGCCACCTGATCCCGCACCTGACCACGGCCGCCGAGCCCACCGCCGAGGCGGCCACCAAGCTCGCCTCCTACATCAACCTCGAGATCCCGCCGCTGTTCGGGGTGATGTCGGCGCTGGCCGCCGCCTTCGTGTTCGGCATCGGCATCAGCGCCACCCAGGCCACCGACCTGCGCCGGGTCGCCGATCAGGGCCGTGACATCATCGACCGCCTGCTGGCGAAGGTGATCATTCCCCTGCTCCCCTTCTACATCGCCGGCGTCTTCGTCGAGATGACGGTGGAAGGCACCGTCTTCGCCACTCTGAAAACCTTCGGCGTGGTGCTGGTGATGGCCATCCTGATGCACTGGATCTGGCTCTGCGTGCTGTTCGTCGGCACCGGCCTCGCCCTAGGGCGCTCCCCCGTCATGCTCATCAAGAACATGCTGCCCGCCTACTTCACTGCCCTTGGCACCATGTCCAGCGCCGCCACCATCCCGGTGGCCCTGCAGGCCAGCAAGAACAACGGCGTGAGCGACGGCATCGCCAACTTCACCGTCCCCCTGTGCGCCACCATCCACCTGTGCGGCTCCACCATCACCCTGGTCACCTGTGCCACCGCCGTCATGTTCCTCTCCGAACACCTGGCCATTCCGGGTTATGGCACCATGGTGCCCTTCATCATGATGCTGGGTGTCATCATGATCGCAGCCCCGGGCGCCCCGGGTGGTGGTGTCATGTCGGCTCTGGGTCTGCTCACCTCCATGCTGGGCTTCGGTGAGGCCTCCATCGCCCTGATGATCGCCCTCTACCTGGCCCAGGACAGCTTCGGCACCGCCTGCAACGTCACCGGTGACGGCGTCATCGCCCTCTGGGCAGACCGCTTCGCCCAGCGGGACGGTGCCGTGCCCACCCTTGATCGCGAGGCGGCCTGACCGCGTTGTCGCGCCAATAAAAACGGGAGCCCAGGGCTCCCGTTTTTTTATGGCACTCAGCTGCGATCAACCGCGGCGGCGGATCACCCCTGCCTGTATGCTGCTCGGCACCCACACACCATCGTGGGTGCCGCCGTCTTCATGCATCCGCAGCACGGCGACGAATCACACCCTCTTGCATGGTGCTCGCCACCAGCACGCCGTCGCGGGTGAAGAACTGACCGCGCACCAGACCGCGTCCGCCGCTGGCGCTCGGGCTGTCCACCACGTAGAGCAGCCAGTCATCCAGCCTAAAATCGCGGTGGAACCACATGGAGTGGTCTATGGTGGCCACCTGCATATCCGGCTCCCAGTACGACACCCCGTGGGGCTGCAGGGCGGCAAACAGGAAGTGGAAGTCGGAGGCATAGGCCAGCAGGTAGTTGTGGACCCGCTGATCGTCCGGCACCGGGCCGTTGGCCTTGAACCAGGTGTAGCGCAGGGGCTCGTGCACATCGGGGCGGATGGGGTCCACCAGGGTCACCGGGCGAATTTCGATGGGCTTCTCGCACAGGATCTTGTCCCGCAGGGCCGGGGGGATCATCTGCTCGTAGGGGCGCACCAGCTCCAGCTCGCTCTTGAGCTGCTCCGGGGGCGTGATGCCGCCCGGCATCCTGGCCTGGTGCTCGAAGCCCTCGGCCTCCACCTGGAAGGAGGCGTTGAGGTAGAAGATGGGTTTGCCGCCCTGGATGGCCTTGACCCGGCGGGTGGAGACGGTCTGGCCGTCGCGGATGTTCTCCACGTCGTAGACGATGGGCTTGTTGGCATCGCCGGGGCGCAGGAAGTAGGAGTGGCAGCTGTGCACCTGGCGATCGGCGGCGACCGTCTGCTTGGCGGCTGACAAGGCCTGCCCCATCACCTGTCCGCCAAACACGGATCGCAATCCGAGATCCTGGCTCTGGCCCCGAAACAGGCCCTCCTCGATCTTCTCGAGCGCCAGCAACGCCAGCAGCTCATCCAGTACCTTGCTCATTGGTTTCTCCTGTATCAATGTCGCAGAGGCTAACAAGGAGACCTGGTCGAGGCAACCTTTGCCACGCCCTCAGTGGGTAGCTCCCCCCGTGATCGGCAGATCCCGCTCGTGATGCAGCGCCGCATCGAGGGCGACTTCCAACCCGTGCACTATCTGGCTCAGGCTCATCGAGGGCGTGCCCGCCGGATGGCGCACCGCCTGCCCGGGCAGATAGGGAATGTGCAGGAAGCCGCCCCGGCAGCCCGGCCTGTCCCGCTCAATCTCGTGCATCAGGCCGTAGAAGAGGTGGTTGCAGACATAGGTGCCGGCGCTGTGGGAGACGGCGGCGGGCAGGCCCGCCTCGCGCAGGGCCGCCACCATGGCCTTGATGGGCAGGGTGGTGAAATAGGCGGCGGGCCCCTCTGCCACTATGGGGCTGTCGATGGGCTGCGCCCCGGCATTGTCCGGAATGCGGGCATCATCCAGGTTGATGGCGATCCGCTCCAGGCTGAGCTCGCTGCGTCCCCCCGCCTGGCCCACCGCCAGCACAAGCACCGGCTGATGCTGCGCCAGCGCCGCCTTGAGTTCCGTCAGGGCCTGGCCGAAGGCACAGCTCAGCCGCACCGCCCGGATCTGATGATCGCCACGGCGCTGGCCATCGAGTTGCCTCACGGCCTCCCAGGAGGGGTTGAGCGGCTCGCCGCCGAAGGGTTCGAATCCGGTCAGTAAAATGGTCTTCATGGCCAACTCCTTCTTTTTTTCCCGGCGCGCGGCCAGCGGATGCCGGGAGGGACGAGGGCGGGCCGCCCCCGTCCGACGACATCAACGAAACGCCAGGAAGTACATCAGCAGGATGTTGCAGACGAGCATCATGAGCGCGGTGGGGATCTGCACCAGGATGACCTGATACTTGTTGTCCAGCTCGAGCAGGGCGGCGGGCACTATGTTGAAGTTCGCCCCCATGGGGGTCATCAGGGTGCCACAATAGCCCGACAGCATGCCGATGGCGACCACGGCGGCGGGGTTGCCATTAGCCCCCATGATGAGGAAGGGGATGGCGATCCCCGCCGTCATCACCGGGAAGGCCGCAAACGCATTGCCCATGATCATGGTGAACAGCGCCATGCCCACGCAGTAGATCACCACCATCAGGAACAGGTTGTCGGGGGTGACGAACAAGTCCACCACCGCCTTCACCGACTCCCCGGTCTGGGCGACCACGAAGACCCCGCCCAGCATGGCGAGCATCTGCGGCAGGATGGCGGCCCACCCGATGGCATCCACCAGACGCCTTGACTCACGCACCGCCTGCAAGGGTGTGCCACCGGTCAGCTTCCAGCCCAGCAGCAGGGCTGCCAGGGTGCCGATGGCCAGGGAGGTCAGGGTGACGTTCTTCTGATCCAGAACGAAGTAATCCCCCAGGCTGGCATGGCCCAGCAGCAGGGTGCTGAGCACGGTCGCCACCGGGATCATGACCGCCGGCAGGAAGAGGCGGTTGCCCAGTTTACCCGCAGACGCCTGTCGCTCGGCGTCACTGCGCTGGGTGTAGCGTCCCATCGCGAGCTGACCCGTGCCGGCCAGCAGGGCCATCAGGATCACCAGGCCCCCCACGATCCGGTAGGCAATCTGGCTGCCCAGCTGGCTGACCAGCAGATCGCCGAACAGGAAGATGGCGCCAAAGCAGAACCAGAACAGGGCCGTCGTGAGGCGCTTGGGGTTATGGCGGTCAGAGAGCGTCATGCCCACCAGCAGCATGACGACGAGGCCGATGAGGTAATAGATGTCGTTGATGGTGATCAGGCTGCTCATCATGCACGCTCCAGCACGGCTTGGTCGGGGGTCCCGGTTTGCTCGCTCGCCTGCCAGGCGGCAACGTCACGGGCGATGCTGGCATCCAGCAGGAGCAGGCGCCCCATGTGTATCAGCAGGGCGCACAGGGCGGTCGGTATGCCCCACAGGCCGATGTAGAGCGGTTCGATATCGGTGATCCCGTTCTCCTGCAGGAAGGCACTCATCAGCAGGACGGCCCCGAAGGCGAGGAAGACGTCCTCGCCGAAGAACACCGCCACGTTGTCACAGGCGGCCGAATGGGCGCGGATCTTGTCGCGAATCGGCTTGGGCAGATCCCCGTGGCGATGCACCGCAGCCCCCTCCGCCATGGGGGCGATCAGCGGACGCACCGTCTGGGCATGGCCCCCCAGGCTCAGCAAGCCCAGCATGGCCGTGCCCTGGCGCAGCACGAAATAGAGCATCAGGATGCGCGCCGAGGTCGCCTTGCGGATGCTGGCGATCCAGCTCTGGGCCCGCTCCTTGAGCCCGTACTGCTCCAGCAGGCCGATAACCGGCAGGATCAGGATAAAGGTGGCCAGCTGCCGGCTGTTGAGGAACTTCTCACCGAAGGTTTCCAGCAGCGCGACCAGCGACATGCCACTCGCCAGGCCGGTCGCCAGCCCCGCCGTCGTCACCACCAGCAGCGGGTTGAACCTGAGGGCAAACCCCAGCACCACCACGGGGATCCCGATCAGGGGCAATAACAGACTTACATCCATATGAGCTTCTCCATTCCATGTGAAGGCCGCGCGGCCTGAATTCACCTCTTCAATGAGGCCTTATCGATATACCGTTTGCGATCAGGGCCTGATGCAGGCGCCGGGCGAAGGCGACGGCGTGGGCACCATCCCCGTGCAGGCAGATGCTCTGGGGCACCAGCGCCAGTTGTTGCCCGTCCAGGGTCTCCACCTCTCCCCGCGTCACCAGACTCAGGGTCTGGCTCAGCGCCTTTGCCTCGTCGTCGATAACGGCGCCGGGCTGGCCCCGCGGTGCCAGGGAGCCGTCGGCCAGATAGGCGCGATCGGCGAAGACCTCCGCGATGGGGGTCAAACCATGGCGCCGGGCAGCGGCGATCAGCTCGCTGCCCGCCAGCCCCATCAGTTTGAGGGAGGGATCCAGGCTGGCGACGGCACTGGCGATGGCGTCGGCCAGGGCCCCATCCCGGGCTGCCTGGTTGTAGAGCGCACCATGGGGCTTGACGTGGGCCAGCCGGCCACCGGCCGCCTTGGCCAGGGCGGCCAGGGCCCCCACCTGATAGATCACGTCGGCATAGACCTTGGCCGGCGCCCGCACCATGGGCGCCCGCCCGAAGTGTTCCCGATCCGGGAAGCTGGGGTGGGCGCCGATGGCAACCCCCTTGGCCAGCGCCAGCCGGACCGTCTCGGCCATCAGGGGCGCATCCCCGGCGTGCCAGCCACAGGCGATGTTGGCCGAACTGACGAGGTCCAGCAGCAGGGCATCCGAGTCACAGCCCTCCCCGAGGTCTGCGTTGAGATCAATGTGTCTTTCCATAAGCCATCCATTCGAAACGATAGAGGTGTTGCTGCCACTCGCGCCGCGCCGCCAGGGCCTGCTCCCGCGTCACGGGGGAGAAGCGCAGCCGCGCCCCAGGCCGCACCTGGGCCAGCTTCCAGAGATCCGCGTCGATGACGCAGCCGATGCGCGGGTAGCCGCCCGTGGTCTGGCCATCGGCCAGCAGCACGATGGGTTGGCCGCCCGGGGGCACCTGGATGACGCCGGGCAGGACGCCGTGGGAGGCCAGCTCCCGGCTGTGGCTGCGCACCAGCGCCGGTCCGTCGAGGCGAACGCCCATGCGGTTACTGGCGGGGTTGAGTCGCCACTCCCCCTGCCAGAGCGCCGCCACGGCGACCGGTTCGAACTCGTCACATTCGGGGCCGGGCAAGACGCGCAGGCAGGCGTCCGACTCGCGCAACCAGGCGCCGAGGGGGCCGTCATGACTCAGCGGCGCCCCCAGGGGCAGGCGATCCCCGGCCTGCAGGGCTCGCCCCTGATGACCCCCGAAGCCGGCCTGCAACTCGGTGGCGCGCGATCCCATCACCTGGGCCACGGCCAGGCCCCCATCCAGCGCGAGGTAGGTGCGCATGCCATGGCGAGGGGCCGACAGGCGCAGGCGCTGGCCCCGGCGAACCCGCCAGCGCCAGCCGTGCCAGACAGCTTCACCGTCCAGGGTGGCGGCGCAGTCGGCACCGGTCAGCGCTAGCCAGCCATCGCGCAGCAGGCGGAATTCGGCCGCCCCCAGCACCAGCTCTATCCCCGCAGCTCCGGCGGGGTTGCCCACCAGGCGATTGGCCAGGATCAGCGCCTCCCTGTCGAGGGCGCCTCCCTGGGCGATGCCGAGATGGCGCACACCAGAACGGCCGAGATCCTGGACTGTGCTCTGAAGCCCGGGTCGGATGACCTCTAGCATGGGGCACCTCCCAGGGGGACGAAGCGCACCCGATCGCCGGGCAGCAGATAGGAGGGCTCGTCACGAGCCGGGTCGAACAGCGTCAGATCCGTGCGCCCGATGAGCTGCCAGCCCCCGGGGCTCGCCGCCGGGTAGATACCGGTCTGGGCCCCGCCGATGCCGACGCTGCCGGCGGGGACTCTCAGCCTGGGCTCCCTGCGCCGCGGCACAGCCAGCTCCTGCGCAAGCCCCCCCAGATAGGCGAAGCCGGGCTGGAAGCCGAGGAAATAGACCCGGTACTCGCCGCCGCTGTGGCGCGCCACCAGCTCGGCCGGCGTCAGGCCGCAGTGGCGGGCGGCCTCCTCCAGATCGGGCCCCCATTCGCCGCCGTAGTGCACCGGGAGCTCCCGCTCCCGCGGCCGGTAGTCGAGCTCCTCTCCCTGGCGCCACAACTCGGTCAGCCAGCGCTCGAGACCGGCGGGGTCCGTCACCTCGGGATCGAACACCAGGGTCAGGTTGTTCATCCCCGGCACTATCTCCTCCCACCGCTCGTCCCCTTCCCGCTCGCGCAGTCGCTGTGCCAACCACCAGATCCGCCGCTGACCGATCAGATCGGCCCCCAGGTCCGTCTCCAGCACCAGGGCCCGCTCTCCCAGCGGGTAGAGGCGACACTCACTCGATCCCATACAGCCCCCAACAACCAAAACATTTAATCAACATACAGCAAATATATCAACAAAACATCGATAATTTATCTACAATAAGCCATCGTAGGAAACGCCAGCCGCCGCGCTGGCCTCTCATCAGGAAAAGGAGTCTCCATGACCAAGCCCCCCTCCATCGTCTCATCGGCCCACCTCGTCTCGGCTCAGGCCCCGGCCCTCTCGGAGCTGGAGTTCGGCCTGACCGTGCTCAACAACTCCTTCCACCGCTGGGTCGTGCGCTGCATGGGGGCCGCCGGGGAGAAGGGGCTGACCGCGCTGGAGGTGCTGCTCATCCACCACATCAATCACCGGGATCGCCCCAAGCGGCTCGCCGATATCTGCTTCGTGCTGAACATCGAGGACACCCATGTCGCCACCTATGCCCTGAAGAAGCTGGTGACCCTGGGTTATGCGGCGCGCACCAAGGTGGGCAAGGAAGTGCACTTCAGCACCACGCCGGCCGGGGCGGCCCTGTGCCACCAATACAGCGAGATCCGCGAACAGTGTCTGATCCAGGTGATAGTGGAGAGCGGGCTGGCGGGGGCGAACGCCTCGGCGGCGGAGATAGCGCAGCAGCTGCGGCTGTTTGCCAGCCTCTATGATCAGGCCTCTCGCGCCGCAGCCTCCCTGTAGTGGCGAAGGCCCAATAAAAAAAGAGCCTGCCCCTTGCGGGGCAGGCTCTTTCGCGATGACGGCCGGAATTACTTGCTGCCGGTGCCGGAATTGCGGGTGGAGGAGGTCGGCTTGCGGCGGGCGGTGGTGCTGCGGGCGCGCGGCTCCTTGCCCTGCATCTCCTTGTGGCGCTTCACGGCGCGGCGGATCTGGGCGGCCTGCTTGTGGCGACCGGCCTTGCCATCCTGCTGCAGATCGACCTTGGACTCGGTCTCGTTCGGCAGGTTGACCAGGCCGCGCAGGTAGTTCACCTCGGGGAGCTTGAGCTCCTGCCAGCCGCCGCGCGGGATGCCGCGATCCAGGGTAACGTCGCCGTAGCGGATGCGCATCAGGCGGCTCACCTGCACTTCCTGGGACTCCCACAGGCGGCGTACTTCCCGGTTGCGACCCTCGGTCAGGGTGACGTTGAACCACTGGTTCAGCCCCTCGCCGCCAGCCGGCTTGATCTTGTTGAACTTGGCCATGCCATCTTCCAGCTGCACGCCCTTGCGCAGGCGCTGCAGCATGGCTTCGGTGATCTCGCCAAAGACACGCACCGCGTATTCCCGCTCCACCTCGTGGCTCGGGTGCATCAGGCGGTTCGCCAGCTCGCCGTCGGTAGTGAACAGCAGCAGACCCGAGGTGTTGACGTCGAGACGACCGACCGCGATCCAGCGGGCGCCATCCATCTTGGGCAGACGATCAAACACGGTGGGACGCCCTTCCGGATCATGGCGGGTACACATCTCCCCTTCGGGCTTGTGGTACGCCAGCACGCGGCAGATCACTTCCTCTGCGGCGCGAGTCTTGACCTGGTGGCCATCCACCCGGATCACGGCGTTCACTTCGACGCGATCCCCCAGCGTGGCGACCTTGCCATCCACGCTGACCCGACCTGCGGTGATCAGGGCCTCCATCTCACGACGGGAGCCTTGACCCGCGCGGGCCAATACTTTTTGCAGTTTTTCACTCATCGGGGTTACCTGATTGTTGATCGCTGCCCGCCGACATCGCGGACAGCATGGATGTCTGTGAGGCCGCCTCGCGGGCATCCTCACCATGTTCATGCGCAAGACGGCCCGCGGCGGGCCGCCCATCGCCTCCCTCATCCGGCATGAGCGACAAGGGATGGGGCAGTTCGGGATCCAGCTCGGGGAGCTGCTCCAGACTCTGCAGATTGAAATAGTCCAGAAATTCGCGGGTGGTGGCGAGCAGCTCGGGGCGACCCGCCACCTCCTTGTGTCCTATGCTGCGCACCCAGCCGCGCTCTTTCAAGGTGTTGACGATCTGGCTCGAGACCGCCACCCCGCGGATGGCTTCTATCTCTGCCCGGGTGATGGGCTGACGATAGGCAATCAGGGTCAGGGTTTCCAACACGGCGCGGGAATAACGGGGCGCCCGCTCGCTCCACAGGCGAGACAGCTCCTCGGCATACTCCTGGCGGGCCTGGAAACGCCAGCCGGAGGCGACCTCCTTGAGCTCAACCCCCCGCGTCTCATAGTCTTTCTTGAGCTCCGCCAGCAGGAGCTGGACGTAGCGGCCGGTGACCGGGTAATCCGCCAGCACGCTGCCCTTGAGCTCGCTGACGTTGAGCGGGCGCCCGGCGACGAACAAGGCCGCCTCGATCAGGGTCTTCAGCCGTTCAGCGGGCAACGCCACGACAGGCCTCCCGGGCTGTGCCCATGGCCGTCGGCGGCCGCTCAGTGTACATGTTCATGCGCCGTCTCCTGACTTGCCAGGGCAAAGTGGATGGGCCCCAGTGGCTCTGCCTGCAGGATCCAGATAAGCTGCTCCTTGCACAGCTCCAGCAAGGCCAGGAAGGTCACCAGTACCCCCATGCGCCCCTCCTCGGCCCGCAGCACCTGCTCCAGGCGCAGGGTCTGGCCCAGGGAGAGCATGGCGAGGATCTCCGCCATCCGCACCCGGGTCGGGATCTGCTCCCGGCGGATCTGGTGATGCTCAAAATGAGTCGCGCGTTTTACCACACTTTGCATGTAAAGGGCGAGTTCAACCAGTGAAACATCGGGGGCCAGCGGCTTCAGGGCACCAAAATCCGGCGGCAGGGCCGCGGCGACGAAGATCTCCCGCTCCACCCTCGGCAGGGCGTTGACCCGCTCCGCCCCCAGCTTGTAGCGCTCGTACTCCTGCAGGCGGCGAATAAGGGTGACGCGAGGGTCTTCCCCCTCCTCCTCGTCCTCCAGCTCCGGGGCCTTGGGCAGCAGCAGGCGGGACTTGATCTCCGCGAGCCAGGCCGCCATCAGCAGGTACTCCGCCGCGAGCTCGAGGTTGAGCCCCTGCATCAGCTCCACGTACTCCATGTACTGGGCGGTGATCTGCAGGATAGGCAGGTTCAGGATGTCGAGCTGCTGGCGCCGGATGAGGTAGAGCAGCAGATCCAGCGGCCCCTCGAAGGTGTCGAGAAACACCTCCAGCGCGTCGGGGGGGATGAACAAATCCTGGGGCAGCTCGTGGTAGGGCTGCCCCAGCACAGTTGCGATGGGCGGGGGAAGGGAGGCTTCCCCGGTCGTGCCCGCGGCGCTCAGCGCCTCGGGCACGGGGTCGGCAAGATCACTCAAACGGCGTCGGATCCCCGGCACCGCGACGGCGCAGCACGGGCTCGTCGTCGGAGAAATCCACGACCGTGGTGGGCTGCTCGCCGAGATAACCGCCGTTGACCACCAGATCGAGCTGCTTGCCGAGCTTGTCGGCGATCTCCTCGGGGTCGAACTCCGCCATCTCGGAACCCGGCAGGATCAGCGTGGTGGAGAGCAGCGGCTCGCCGAGGGCCTCCAGCAGGGCCAACGCTATGTTGTTGGCAGGCACCCGGATGCCGATGGTCTTCTTCTTCTCGTTCATGAGGCGACGCGGCACCTCCTTGGTGGCCTTGAAGATGAAGGTGTAGGGGCCGGGGGTGTTGTTCTTGATCAGGCGAAACGCGCTGTTGTCCACCTTGGCGTAAGTGGAGATCTCCGAGAGATCCCGGCACACCAGGGTGAAGTCGTGGTTCGGGTCGATGCGGCGGATGCGGCAGATGCGCTCCAGGGCGTCCTTGTTGCCCATCTGGCAACCCAGGGCGTAACCGGAGTCGGTGGGATAGACGATGACGCCGCCACTTTGCAGAATTTGCACCGCCTGGCTGATGAGGCGAGCCTGGGGATTGTCCGGGTGTACGTAAAAATGCTGACTCATATGTTCTTCTCGCGATAGGGGCACGCTCGTTGCCCGCTTATGGTCAAGGGCCACCTGGCCCATGACACTACCTTAACCTGTTTGACGCAGACTCGCCCGCATCAAAGATGCTCTCTCGCCCGATGGCCCTCAGCGGCTGGCCAGCAGGTCCGCATGCTCCTCCGGGGTCAGCCCGAAATGGCCAGGGTGGCCGAGCCAGAGCGGCATGCCCTCCTTGGGCAGCCAGAGGTGGCGGCCGAGCTCGGTCCAGTTGGAGGGGAAGTGAAAATCGGACCCCACCGAAATATAGAGATCGTGCTCTTTGGCCCACTGGCCGAGGTTGGCCCGCTCCTGGGGGCTCTGCTGGGGCAGGGAGACCTCCATGGCATCCCCCCCGGCGGCCTTGAAGGCCACCAGCAGCCGCTTGATCCACTTGGCGGTGAGATCGTAACGGCTGGGGTGGGCCAGCACGGCGAGCCCCCCCGCACCATGAATGGCGTCGATCGCCTCGCGCATCTCGGGCCACTCGGCGGGCACATACCCCTTGTTGCCCCGGCTCAGGTACTTCTTGAACACCTTCTGCATGGTGTCGGCCACCCCGCGCGCCACCAGCACCCGGGCAAAGTGGGCCCGGGTCACGGCGGCGTCACCGGCCAATTGCTTGGCCTCTTCATAGGTGGCGGGGATGAGGCACTTCTCCAGACGGCGCCCGATCTCCTCGGCGCGCGCCTCGCGCCGGGCCCGCTGACCGGCCAGAAAGGCGGCCAGCTGCGGATTTTTTTCATCCACCCCGAGGGCCACGATGTGGATCTCGTGGTGCTCCCACCCGGTGGAGATCTCGACCCCGCTCACCAGTCGCAGCGGAAGTTGCTCGGCGGCTATGGTCTGGCGCACCTCGTCAAGCCCGGCGAGGGTGTCGTGGTCAGTGACTGCTAACACCTCCACCCCCTTCTCGGCGGCGCGGCGCACCAGGTCGGCGGGGCTCAGCACCCCGTCGGAGGCGGTGGTATGGCAGTGAAGATCGAATCTCATCGGCGTGTTTCGCTCTTGTTCGGGACCTGCTCGGAAAAGAGAGGCAAAAAAGCGACTTGACTTGGCCGCGGCTTTATCGTTTTCTGTAGGCACTTCATTGCAAACATCTTTTTACAGGACTTTATCATGCAAGCGACTTCCATCCTGACCATCTGGTGGTGGCACACTCCCTGACATGCGGGCGTGTGGTCGTTGCTGTACCTGTAAAATGACAGCAAGTTAAGAACCCAAAGAAAAAGCCCGCTGACCCCAGCGGGCTTTTTTATTATCCGGCAAATGGACCTGTGATGAAACCGACAATTCAGACAAGCACCCTGACCTGGCGATGGCGGCCCTGACCCCACCACCCGGACCCGTTTAATTTTCAAGACATTTTTTCAAGGTATTCAACGTCATGAACATCGGTAACACACATCACATGCAAGGGAAGGCACTATGACAGGCAACAGATCTCGTCTGCCCCTGGGCGAATTCGACACCATCCGGCTCAATGCCCCTTATGTGACAGACCCCCTGGCGCTCTACACCCGGCTCTGCCAGGACAGACCCAACAACCTGCTGCTCGAATCGGTGGAGATCGACTCCAAGGCCGGCACCCAGAGCCTGCTGCTGGTAGACGCCTGCCTGCGCATCGAGTGCCGCGGCCGCACCGTGCGGGTACGCCCCCTCGGCGACAACGGCACCGCGCTGCTGCGCCTGCTGGAGCAGCGCCTGCCCGCCGCCGTTGCCCAGACCCGGGTGGCGGACGAGCTGCACCTCGACTTCCCGGCCTCCGATCGGGAGCTCGACGAAGACAGCCGCCTCAAGGGCAGCAGCGTGCTGGACGTGCTGCGCACCCTGCAGCGGGAGCTCGAGTGCCAGCTGGGCAAAGAGGCCCTCTTCATGGCGGGCAGCTTCGCCTACGACCTCATCGCCTCCTTCGAGGATCTGCCCGAGGTGCCGGAAGGGAGCAACGACTGCCCCGACTACTGCTTCTATGTGGCCGAGACCCTGATCACCATCGATCACATCAAGCAGAGCACCCAGTTGCTGGCCTGCCTCTTCGGCGGCGAAGGGGATGAACAGCTGGACGCGCGCTACGCCCGCCTGACCGCGCGCCTCGAAACCTTCAAGCAGGCCTGCCAGCAGCCGCAGTCCGCGCCCCAGACCACGGCGCCGCTGACCGGCAGCCTGGCCGTCGACAAGGGGGACAAGCAGTTCTGCGCCGAGGTCGAGAAGCTCAAGGGCTTCATCCGCCGTGGGGACATCTTCCAGGTAGTGCCGTCCCGCAGCTTCTCCCTCCCCTGCCCGGACCCCGTCGCGGCCTATCGCCGCCTCAAGCAGACCAACCCCAGCCCCTACATGTTCTACGTACAGGACGAGGGCTTCACCCTGTTTGGCGCCTCCCCCGAGAGCGCGGTCAAGTTCTGCGCCAACAGCCGCCAGGTGGAGATGTACCCCATCGCCGGCACCCGCCGCCGCGGCCTCAACCCGGACGGCAGCATCAACCTGGATCTGGACGGCCGCATCGAGCTGGAGCTGCGCCAGGACGAGAAGGAGGTGGCCGAACACCTGATGCTGGTGGATCTGGGCCGCAACGACATCGCCCGCATCTCCGAGCCCGGCACCCGCTACGTCAAGGATCTGCTGAAGGTGGATCGCTACAGCCACGTGATGCACCTGGTCTCCCGGGTGGTGGGCACCTTGCGCGCCGATCTCGACGCCCTGCACGCCTACCAGGCCTGCATGAACATGGGCACCCTCACCGGTGCCCCCAAGCTGCGCGCCAGCGAGCTCATCCGCATGGTGGAAGGCAAGCGCCGCGGCAGCTACGGCGGCGCCGTGGGCTACCTCAACGGTGCCGGTGAGATGGATACCTGCATCGTCATCCGCTCCGCCTTCGTGAAAGAGGGGGTGGCCCATGTCCAGGCCGGTGCAGGCGTCGTCTATGACTCCAAACCCCAGGCCGAGGCGGACGAGACCCGCGCCAAGGCGGCGGCCGTGCTGGCCGCCATCGCTGCCAGCCATGGCACCTCCCTGCAAGCATTGAGCGCCCAGCAGGAGCAACACAAGGACGTGAGCCATGACTAACATCTTCCTGCTCGACAACTTCGACTCGTTCACCTACAACCTGGTGGACCAGTTCCGCACCCTGGGCTACCCGGTGCGCATCTACCGCAACAGCCTGCCGGCGAGCCGCATCATGCAGGAGATCGACGCCTGCGAGGGGGACGCCGTGCTGGTGCTCTCCCCGGGACCGGGCGCTCCCCATGAGGCGGGCTGCCTGATTGATCTCATCAAGCTGGCCCGCGGCCGGGTGCCCATTCTCGGCATCTGCCTCGGTCATCAGGCCCTGTGCGAAGCCTACGGCGGCACGGTCGGGGCGGCGGGCGAAATCGTCCACGGCAAGCGCTCCCTCATCGAGCACAACGGCCACGGTGCCTTCGCCGGCCTGCCGAGCCCCTTGCCGGTGGCCCGCTACCACTCCCTGGTGGCCACCTATGTGCCACAAGAGCTGCAGGTGATTGCCCACTATCAGGGCATGCCCATGGCCATCGAGCAGCGGGACGAGCGGGTGCTGGGCTTCCAGTTCCACCCGGAATCCATCATGACCAGCGAAGGGGCCCGCCTGCTGACCCAGGCCCTCGCCCACATCACCCGTCCAGAAAGCCACGTGCGGTAAGGAAGAGACCATGCATCAACATCTCAACACCCTCTATCAGGGGCAGTCTCTCACCCGCGACGCCGCCCGCGACGCCTTCGGCCAGGTGGTCCGCGGTGAAGTGGATCCCATCGTGCTTGCCAGCCTCCTGACCGCCCTCAAGATCAAGGGGGAGACCCCGGAGGAGATCGCCGGCGCCGCCGAGGCACTGCTGGCGGAAGCCCGTGACTTCCCGCGCCCGGACTACGCGTTCTGCGACATCGTCGGCACCGGGGGCGACGGCCTCAATACCATCAACGTCTCCACCACCTCGGCCCTGGTGGCCGCCGCCTGCGGTCTGAAAGTGGCCAAGCACGGCAACCGCTCGGTCTCGAGCAAGTCGGGCTCCAGCGACCTGCTGGACAAGATGGGGATCAAGCTCGACATGAGCCCGGCCCAGGCCCGCCACTGCCTGGACGAGCTCGGCGTCTGCTTCCTGTTCGCCCCCCAGTACCACGCCGGGGTGCGTCACGCCATGCCGGTGCGCCAGGCCCTCAAGACCCGCACCCTGTTCAACGTGCTGGGGCCGCTGATCAACCCCGCCCGCCCCAGCTTCCAGCTGATGGGGGTCTATGCCCCCGAGCTGGTGCGCCCCATCGCCGAAACCTTGCTGGCACTCGGGCTGAAAACCGGTATGGTGGTGCACGGCGCCGGGCTCGACGAGGTGGCCATTCACGGTCCGACCCAGGTGGCGGAGATCCGTGACGGCGAAATTCGCGAGTACTTGCTCACCCCGGCGGACTTTGGCCTCGAGACCTACCCGGTCAGCGCCATCCAGGGGGGCGAGCCTGAAGAGAACCGCGCCATCAGCGCCGCCATCCTGGAAGGCCGTGGCACCCCGGCCCACAACGCCGCCATCGCCGCCAACGTGGCGCCGCTGCTGGTGATGGCGGGCAAGGCCCCGGACTTCAAGCAGGCCGCCGCCCGGGTGCTGGCGGTGCTGGCGAGCGGCAAGGCGGCGGCACTCGCCGCCCGGCTCGCCACCCTGAGCCATCAGGAGGCATGATGTCAGCCACCACCCAGGAGAGTCGCCCACAGGGCACTCACGCAGAACGACCAAAGGGCAATAGCCAGCTTCGCAAGGATAACGAGATGTCAGACGTCATTTCTCCCCACGCCTTCCTGAACATGGCGTCCATCAGCCAGACCATCCTCGGCAAAATCGTGGCAGCCAAGCAGGCGTGGGTCATCGCCCGCAAAGAGGCCCAGCCCCTGGAGAGCTTCCAGAGTGAACTGGTGCCCAGCGATCGGGACTTCGAGGGGGACCTGCGCAAAGGCTCCACCCGCTTCATTCTGGAGTGCAAGAAGGCCTCCCCCTCCAAGGGACTGATCCGCGACGACTTCAGCCCGGAAGCCATCGCCGACATTTACGGCAACTACGCCACCGCCATCTCGGTGCTGACGGACGAGAAGTTCTTCCAGGGGGATTTCGCCTTCCTGCCGCGGGTGCGCAGCCGCGTCCAGCAACCGGTGCTCTGCAAGGATTTCATGATTGACCCCTATCAGGTCTATCTGGCCCGCCACTATCAGGCGGACGCCATCCTCTTGATGCTCTCCGTGCTCACCGACGAGGGGTATCGCGCCCTGTTCGCGGTGGCCAAAGCGCTCGGCCTCGGGGTGCTCACCGAGGTGAGCAACGAGGAGGAGCTGACTCGCGCCATCGCGCTCGGCGCCCCGGTGATTGGCATCAACAACCGGGATCTGCGCGACCTCAGCGTCGATCTCGCCCGCACCAAGCAGCTGGCCAAGGCAATCCCGGGGGATCGGGTGGTGATCAGCGAGTCCGGCATCAATCACCGCGCCCAGGTGGCGGATCTGCGTCACCACGCCAAGGGCTTCCTGGTGGGCTCGTCGCTCATGGCCGAGCCGGATCTGGAGGCCGCGGTGCGCAAGCTCGTGCTCGGCCAGAACAAGGTGTGCGGCCTGACCCGCGCCGAGGACGCCGCCGCGGCCCACCAGGCGGGGGCCGTGTTCGGCGGCCTCATCTTTGTGGCCAAGAGCCCCCGTTACGTGGACATTCCCGCCGCCCGCGCCGTGATGGCCGGGGCGCCGCTCTCTTACGTCGGGGTGTTTCGCAATGCCCAGCCCGCCACCATCGCCAAGACGGTGGAGGCGCTGGGGCTGGCCGCAGTGCAACTGCACGGTGATGAAGATGCCGCCTATGTCGAGGCACTGCGCGCGCTGCTGCCGGCAGGCTGCCAGATCTGGAAAGCGGTTGGAGTCTCTCTTGGCAAGGAAAGTGGCGAGCCCCTGCCATCCCTCGACTACCCGGCGGATCGCCTGTTGCTGGATACGAAAGTGGGCAGCCAGAGCGGCGGCACCGGTCAGGCGTTCGACTGGACTCTGCTGGCCGGGCTCGACAAGAGCAAACTGATGCTGGCAGGGGGGCTCAACCCCGACAACGCCCTCGAGGCCGCCCGGGTGGGCTGTGTGGGCCTTGATTTCAACTCCGGGGTGGAGAGCGCCCCGGGCCAGAAGGATGCGCACAAGATAGCGGCCGCCTTTGCCGCCCTGCGCAACCTGTAACGCTACCCCTTTTTGATGTTTCGATTTAGCAAATACAAGGAAGAAGCCATGACCCTGCTCAACCCGTTTTTTGGTGAATTTGGCGGCATGTACGTGCCCCAGATCCTCATCCCCGCCCTGCTCCAGCTGGAGAAGGCCTTTGTCGATGCCAAGGATGACCCCGCCTTCATCGCCGAGTTTCAGGCGCTCCTGACCGAGTATGCCGGCCGCCCGACGCCGCTCACCCTCACCCGCAATCTGACCAGGGGCACCAAGACCCGCCTCTACCTGAAGCGCGAAGATCTGCTGCACGGCGGCGCCCACAAGACCAACCAGGTGCTGGGCCAGGCCCTGCTCGCCAAGCGCATGGGCAAGCACGAGATCATCGCCGAGACCGGCGCCGGTCAGCACGGCGTCGCGACGGCGCTGGCCTGCGCCCTGCTCGGCCTCAAGTGCCGGGTCTATATGGGCGCCAAGGACTGCGAGCGCCAGAAGCCCAACGTCTTCCGCATGAAGTTGATGGGGGCCACCGTCATTCCGGTGCACTCCGGCTCCGCCACCCTGAAAGATGCCTGCAACGAGGCGCTGCGCGACTGGGCTGCGAACTACGAGACCGCCCACTACCTGCTCGGCACCGCCGCCGGTCCCCACCCCTTCCCCACTATCGTGCGGGAGTTCCAGAAGATGATCGGGGAAGAGGCCAAGGCCCAGTGCTTCGAAAAAGAAGAGCGCCTGCCCGATGCGGTGATCGCCTGCGTCGGCGGCGGCTCGAACGCCATCGGCATGTTCGCGGACTTTATCGACAACCCTGAAGTACGCCTTATCGGCGTCGAGCCGGGTGGTCACGGCATCGAGAGCGGCGAGCACGGCGCACCGCTGGGTCACGGCAGCAAGGGGGTCTTCTTCGGCATGCACTCCTACCTGATGCAGGACAGCCAGGGCCAGATCCAGGAGTCCTACTCCGTCTCGGCGGGGCTGGACTTCCCCTCCGTCGGCCCGCAGCACGCCCACCTGGCCGCCATCGGCCGCGCCGAGTACCCCTCGGTGACCGACAAGGAGGCGCTGGACGCCTTCCAGGAGCTGGCCAAATCCGAAGGGATCATACCGGCGCTGGAGTCTTCCCATGCCCTGGCCCACGCCCTCAAGATGGCCCGCAGCGAACCGGAAAAAGAGCAGGTGCTCATCGTCAACCTCTCCGGCCGTGGCGACAAAGACATCTTCACCGTTGCCGACATTTTCGAGAAAGAAGGAACCTTGTCATGAACCGTTACGCACAACTCTTCTCCCGTCTGGACAAGGCCAATCAGGGCGCCTTTGTGCCGTTCGTGATGCTGGGTGACCCCACTCCCGAATTGTCCCTGGCCATCGTCGATGCGCTGGTCGAGGGGGGCGCCGATGCCCTCGAACTCGGCATTCCCTTCTCCGATCCGGTGGCGGACGGCCCCACCATTCAGGGTGCCGCCCTGCGCGCCTTTGCGAGCCACACCACCCCGGACGACTGCTTCGGCCTGCTCGGTCGCATCCGCGCCAAGTACCCGGAGCTGCCCATTGGCCTGCTGGTCTACGCGAACCTCGTCTATGTGCGCCACATCGACGGCTTCTACGAGAAGTGCCAGCAGGCGGGGGTGGACTCCGTGCTGGTGGCGGACGTGCCGGTGCAGATGTGCGAGCCCTACAAGGCGGCGGCCGACAGGTTCGGCATCGACAGCATCTTTATCGCCCCCCCCAACGGCGACACCGAGACGCTCAAGGCAGTGGCGGAGCTTGGCTCCGGTTACACCTACCTGGTGAGCCGTGCCGGCGTGACCGGGGCCGAGACCAAGGCCGGCATGCCGGTGGAGGGGCTCATCAATACCTTGCGCGAGTTCAACGCCCCCCCTGCCCTGCTCGGCTTTGGCATCAGCGAGCCGGCCCAGGTGCGTGACGCCATCAAGGCCGGTGCCGCCGGCGCCATCTCCGGCTCCGCCGTGGTGAAGATCATCGAGACCCACCACCACAACCCGGAACACATGCTCACTCGTCTGAAGGAGTTCGTGGAAGGGATGAAGGCCGCGACCAATCGCTAAGGCCGGACATGGGCTCTTCGGAACCTACGCGCCGCCCATCACCGTATAAAAGGGAGCCTGACCGGCTCCCTTGTTTTTTCCCCGCCGCCAGGGCTGAACCAGGGGTCAGCAGGTCTCATCACACCGCGGCGCCGCTCTCGACGGCCAATGTGCAATGACCCCTGCCTGTTTTTCGTCCATTCAGCTCCTGTCCATGATGCGCACCACGCGCTTGGCGATAATACGAGACTTTGCCACGCCAGCGACGACATGGGCGACGAAGAAGTCGGCCCTGACGGAGTAGACCTGCCCGCGCACCGGCCGCGATGCGACAGCCGGAGCCTCCCTGTTCGATACTCAAGTATCTGCGCAACCCTTGTTTCACAGAGAGAAAGAGGTGATGACCCATGGTTAGCCCGAGCCAACAATCCACGGCCATCGCCCTGCTGGGGGAGCCGGTGGCTCGCCCGACCCATCCCCAGTCCGACTGGGCGAGCTGGGATCCGGCGGCGCACCCCGTGCTGCTGCTCAACCTGCCCGCCGACGAGCAGGACAGGGCCCTGCAGGCCCTGCGCCGTGACCCCGTCCGCTATCTGCATCCCGTCTTCTGCACAGAGCAGAGCCCCCTCTCCCCCATGTTGGCGGATGGCCTGCTGTCCCAGCTGGATGAGCGGCTGCCCGACATCCTGGAGCGCCTGGCCCTGCTGACGCCCCGGGAGCACCCCGACAGCATGGAGAAGCTGGCGTGGTACGGCTGGCCCCGCCCCCACTTTCGTCTGCTGCCGCGCTGGCAGGCCGGTTGCCGCCAGGGTTATCACTACCCCCTGCTCGACTGCCTGCTGGGAAGCGACGCCAGGGACGCCCTGCCGCAGCTGGTGGCAGAACACCTGCTGCAGAACGACCAGCTGGTCGATCGCGTGCGCCTGTGCAACGGCTGCCTCTCGTCCCACCTCAACTTCATCGATGTCTGCCCCGAGTGTTTCCACATCGCCATCCAGGTCACCCCGGCGGTGCACTGCTTCACCTGCGGCCATGTGGATGATCAGGATGCCTTCATGGTGCAGGGCCAGCTGCGCTGCCCGAAGTGTGTCACCACCCTGCGCCATATCGGCGTGGACTACGACAGGCCACTCGAGAAGTTTCGCTGCCTCTCCTGCCACGCCCGCTTCATGGAGGCGGCGGTGCAGGCGCGCTGCCTCGAGTGCGGCCAGGCCCACAAGCCGGACGATCTGGTGGTCGCCAGCATCTTCGAATACCGCCTCGGCAAGCTGGCGCGCCATGTGGCCCGCGAAGGCACCCAGCAGCTGCACCTGCCCCTGACCTGGGGCACCCCCATGGCCATGGAGCACTTCCCCTGGCTGTTGCAGTGGAAAAACAGCCTGCTGCAGCGCCACGGCGGCCGTGACACCCTGCTGGCGATCCGCATCGAGCGGCTAGCCGAGCTGCGCGCCGAGGTGGGGCTGCTCAAGACCCAGCAGCGCCTCGCTGCCCTGATCACCCGGCTGCAGGCATTGTTTCGCAACACCGACGTGGTCTGCCAGTACTCGGACGATCTGCTGTTGTTGCTGCTGCCGCACACCGACGAAGAGGGCTGGCATATCCTGGTGGAGCGGATCCACGCGCTCAATGACATCGAGGGGCTGGATGCCCTCGCCCTGACGGCACAGGTGCATCCCCTGCCGACCCAGCTGGGGGAGGACGCCAGCCTCTGGCTGAGCCGCTGGCTGGAGGAGCACCTCCATGCCTGAGTGGGTCAGCACGACGCACCACATCCTGCGGGAAATCCTGGGAGGCCTGCAGATCTCCCCCAGGATGCTGCTGTTGCTGCTGCCCATGCTCCTGCTGCTGGAGGTGCCGCTGATGGCGCTGACCCTGACCGGCATCCTCAAGTGGTATGCCCGCCAGCAGCCCAGGCCCTGCGAGCTTCCCCTTGCCAAGCGCTGCCCCAGGGTCTCCTGCATCATCACCTGCTACGCCGAGGGCGAGGCGATCCGCTCCACCATAATGACCCTCAAGGAGCAGCTCTATCGCGGCCACCTGGAGATCATCGCGGTGATCGACGGCGCCCGGGCCAATGTCCACACCTACCGGGCGGCCCTGAACTGTGTCGCCGAGTTCGAGGGCTGCAAGACGCGCACCCTGGTGCTCCTGCCCAAGTGGCAGCGTGGCGGCCGGGTCTCCACCCTCAACGCCGGGCTGTCGGCCGCCACCGGCGAGATTGTGATGAATGCCGATGGGGATACCTCATTTGACAACAACATGATCGACGAGATCGTCGCCTGCTTTGACGACCCCGATGTCCCCGCGGTCGGGGGCGCGCTGCGGGTGCGCAACCTGAAGGACGGTGCGCTCACCCGGATGCAGGGGATCGAGTACATGATCTCCATGCAGGGGGGCAAGACGGGGCTGAGCGAGTGGAACCTCATCAACAACATCTCCGGGGCCTTCGGTGCCTTTCGCCGCGATTTCCTGCGCCAGATCGGCGGCTGGGACACCCACACCGCGGAGGATCTGGATCTCACGGTGCGGATCAAGCACTACCTCAAGCGCCACCCCGGGCTGAAGATAGGCTTCGCCCCCAGGGCCATCGGCCACACGGATGCCCCGGCGGATCTGCGCACCCTGGCCAATCAGCGCCTGCGCTGGGACGGCGACCTGCTGTTCCTCTACCTGCGCAAGCACAAGCTCTCCCTGACACCCCGCATCCTGGGCTGGAAGACCTTCCTGTTCACCCTGATCTACGGGGTCGCCCAGAACGTGGTCCTGCCCCTGCTGGTGATGGGCTACAGCTGGTGGCTGGTGTTCAGCTACCCGGGCCAGTTCGTGGCGGCCCTGATGATCTGCCTCTACCTGGTCTATCTGTTCCTCACCCTGGTCAACTTCCTGGTGTTCCTGCTGGCCATCTCGGAGCGCCCCCGGGCCGATCTGCGGCTGCTGCCCTGGCTGCTGCTCTACCCTGTCTACACCCTGGTTATGCGCCTCTGGTGCGCGGTGGCCCTGCTCAACGAGATATTCCGCCGCGGTCACGAAGAGAGCAGCATGGCACCCTGGTGGGTGCTGAAACGAGGAAACAAATTCTGATGAAAGTCACCTTCGATCCCCCCAAGAAGCAGGATGCCACCTCGGACGAGGGGGTCCGCGTCCTCTATGCCCCCGCCCGGCGCATCGCCTTTCGGGCACGCTGGTATCTGATCCTGCTGGTGGCCTTCAGCCCCGTCATCATCCTGCTCGGCTACCTGGGGCGAGAGTGGTGGCTGACCCAGGCCCCCGCCATCATCACCACAGAGCCCCAGCTGGTGGTGGCGAACGGCGATGGCTTCGTGCGCAGCATCTACCTCTCCCCCGGCCAGGATGTCTCCCAGGGGGACGCCCTGATGAAGTTCGAATCGCCCACCCTCAGCGCCAACATCCAGGAGCGCCAGACTCGACTGGCTGGCATGGTGCTGGACAAGGGAGAGGCCGAGCGGGAGAGGCTGGGCAACCTGGACGTGCAGATAGAGATCGCCGAGCGGGGTCGCCGCGAGCAGGAGGCGATCTACAACGAGTACGCCGGCTACCGGCAGGAGAAGCTGGTCTCCAGCGCCGAATATGCCAGCGCCCTGCTGAGCTGGACCCAGTCCCGCATCACCCTGCAGAAAGCCAGGGCCGAGAAGATGCAGCTCGAGCTGCAGATCCGGGAGGATCAGCTGACCGGCCCCCTCATCAGCGCGCGCCAGCGCCTGGTGGAAGAGCTGACGGAGATGGAGGCCACCAGGCAACAGCAGCAACCGCTCTCCCCGACCACCGGCAGGGTATCCGACATCCTGGTGCAGGAGGGGGACTGGGTCTTCTCGGGGGCGCCGCTCGCGCTCATCTCCAAACACATGGACCCTGTGGTCATCGCCTATGTGCAGCCCAAGTACCTCTCCACCATGACCCCGGGCCACCGGGCCACCGTCAAGCTGCCGAGCGGGGAGCGCCTCGCGGCCCGGATCGCCAGGCCCGTGGAGCTGGCCGACAAGCTGCCCGCCCAGCTCGCCGCCCCCTTCGAGGGCGAGAAGGCGACCCTCAAGGTCGCCCTCTCCTTCGACGACCCCCTGCCTGCCAACCTGCAGGTGGAGGGGTTGCCGGTGATGGTGTTGTTCGATTAGGGGAAGGGCGCCCGATGACGATCCGGGCGGCGTGAATCCGAACTCCCGAACCTGCGGATCCCCTGATGGCGTAGCTTCGCCACGCAGGACGCGAGGGCACTGCCCTCGACGGGGTGCCGCCCGCCTAACCCGCGAAATTTGGCCTAATACCCCCACCGTAGGTTCGAATAGCGCAGCGTATTCGGACGTTCGCGATCCGGGCGTAGTTAATCCGAACGCCCGAGCCTACGGATCCCATGATGGCGTGGCTTCGCCAAGCAGGACGCGAGGGCGCTGCCCTCGACAGGGTTTCGCCCGCCCTTCGGGCGTGGGCGAGTGACTTTTCTTTGCGTGGCCAAAGAAAAGTCACCAAAAGAAAGGCCACCCCCGTCGGGCCGTAAACATGCCCCCTCTCCCCTTGGGAGAGGGCTGGGGTGAGGGGAATATCCGTACTCACTGCCAATCCAGCAGCCCACTCAAAGCATCGGTTGCGCACTAATTGGTTGAACCAGCTCAGATTTATATCAACCATCCCTTCCCATCCTGCGAACTGGGCCCTTATGATATCCAAACGAAAATCCAGCTCTCGGGAGAGCGCCATGACAGCAATGGTTGCTATCTCGCAGGTGAAAAGCAGCGGACTGGGAGCTGTAACTCAGGGGAAAGACTTGCGCTACGGAATAATTGAGCTCACGCAGGGCAACATCAACAACGATCATCTGTATCTCACCAGCATCATGGACCTCTTCCCCATCACTTCTGTGGGCGGCAGCTCAGAGGCTGATCGCGCCTCGCAACTGCTGGAGGTTCACTCCGGCATTGGCGCTCCCGTGCTGACTGACATTGCGGGGGATAAGAAGATTTTCCGTAAGCGCGCCTGGGTCGGGGAGTTCTTCGCTACACATCAACTAAAGGCGGGAGACTCAGTTGTAGTGGAGCGCACAGGAACCAACCGCTACCACGTCTACCCACGACGTGCGACTGATTTCTAACTATTCGTTCAAGCCGAAACCGCTTCGCGGTTCGGCTTAACTCAGGTGTTACAACCTTGATATTGGCCCTGGTGCCGAAGCTACCCGAAGAACAATAAAAACATGAGGAGTCCCGCCTTTCAGCGCAAGACCTTGTATCGCGAGGAGTGCGTCCCTGTGCCGGATCTGGCATGAGTCAGCAAACATATACGCCATCCCGCCGAGCCGGGTGAGCTGGCTCGCTACCGAGATGACGTTAAGCTCTATTGCCACATATTCAGAAGCCGGCGGCGCTGTTTCCCGAGCGGCAGCGGTAGCCGGACCTTGTCCACCCCCATAGGACGCAGCCCAGCCTTGAGCCCATGGCGGGCATTGCCTACAATGACCCACTTTTTATCACACTCAGGTAAATAAAATGAGCGACAACAAACCTGCCCTGCCCGACCGTCTGGCCGCCAACCCGCGCAGCCCGCACTATGTGGCGGAGTGCTTCCAGCACGAGATCGGTATTCGCGTGAACGGCAAGGAGCGCACCAATGTCGAGGAGTACTGCATCAGCGAAGGTTGGGTGAAGATCCCCTCCCCCAAGGCCAAGGATCGCTACGGCAACCCCATGCTGATCACCGTCAAGGGCACCGTCGAGGCGTTTTACGCCTGAGCCTTGTCCCGGCCTTGCCGGGGCAGCGCCGTCTATCCAGACACCGGCCTAGTGCCGGTGTCTTGCTTTTCAGCCTCCGGTAGAGGGCAGCGGCCGAGCTCCCCTCCCTGCCCAAGCCCCCTCGACATCCTCCCCGCTGTCATATAAAAAGCCCCGTCCCGCCTTGCGGCGAGACGGGGCTGGTCGTTTCCTGGGCAGGCTCACCGGCCGCATCTCTCGGCGCCCGGTCATCCCTGCGTCTGGGATCACCCCAGGGTCGCGAAGATCCCCGCCAGGGTGGCGCTCATCAGGTTCGCCAGGGTGGCGGCCAGCACGGCCTTGAGGCCCAGGTTCGCCACGTCGTGGCGACGCTCCGGTGCCAGGGTGCCGATGGCGCCGAGCTGGATGGCGATGGAGCCCAGGTTCGCGAAGCCGCACAGGGCGAAGGTGACGATGATCTGGGTGTGGGCGCTGAGATCCTGCTTGATGCTTGCGAAGTCCAGGTAGGCGACGAACTCGTTCATGATCACCTTCTGGCCAATCAAGGATCCTGCCGCCATCATCTCGCTCGCCGGCACGCCGATGAGCCAGGCCACGGGGGCAAACAGGTAGCCCAGCAGCAGCTGCAAGGAGAGCTCGGGCCAGCCCAGCCACTCGCCGACCAGGGTGAAGCCGGCGTTCAGCATGGTGATGGCGCTGACGAACGCCAGCAAGATGGTGCCGATGGCCACGGCGATCTTCATCCCCCCCATGGCGCCGCCCGCCAGGGCGTCGATGGCGTTGCTGTAGTCGCTCTTGTCCAGAGCAATCTCGTCCTGCTCGCGTACCCGCTCCTGCTCCGGCACCAGGAGCTTGGCCATCAGCAGGCCCCCCGGCGCCGCCATGAAGGAGGCCGCAATCAGGTATTTAAGCTCTACGCCAAGACCGGCGTAGCCGCCGAGCACCGAGCCCGCCACCGAGGCCATGCCGCAGGTCATCACGGCGAAGAGCTCGGAGCGGGTCATGCCCGCCAGGAAGGGGCGGATCAGCAGGGGGGACTCCCCCTGGGAGAGGAAGATGTTGCCGGTGGCCACCAGGGACTCGGCACGGCTGGTGCCGAGCAGGCGGTGAATGCCGCCCCCCAGCACCCGGATCACCCACTGCATGATGCCGAAGTGGTAGAGCACGGCGATGAGCGCACTGATAAAGATGACCAGCGGCAGCACGCGCACGGCGAAGATGAAGCCGTTGCTCGCGAGATCGCCGAACACGAAGCGGATGCCGCTGTCGGCAAAGCCGAGCAGGGCGGAGACGCCGTTGCTCAGGGCGCCGAGCAGCACCTGACCGGGAGGGAAATAGAGCACCAGGGCGGCGAAGCCGGTTTGCAGGGCGAGCGCCCCGAGCACGGTGCGCCAACGAATGGCGCGGCGGTTTTCACTCGCCAGCCAGGCGATAAACATCAGGGCCAGCATACCGACCAGACTCAATAACAGTGTCATCTTGCACCTATGAAGAGAGGAGTTTCATACGGCAAGTCTGCAGACGGGTGTCGCGCGGCGGTCGGGCGGGGAGCGAGCCGACCCACGCGACACACAGACCACAAACCTACAGGTTAGTGGCGGGTCCCATCCTGGGGTCGTTCACGTTCCGGGTGACGGCATGTATCGGGTGACGCCAGCACCGCCGCGAGCAGAGAAGCGGCCGGGTGGCAGGTCGGGCGGCGATGGTACAGGGATAGCAACCATATAAAAAGCGCTAAAACGATTCGATATGGAAACAAAATTCGGCGTCGCTCGCCCCAGCCTGTCATTGCCTGTTTTTTCGCACGGCCTGCCAGCGCTGCAGGCCGGCACCGGCCAGCACCAGCAGAGTGCCGAGCAGATCGCTCGCCCCCAGGCGCCCGGCCAGGGCGTCGAGCAGCGCGCCCCCCACCAGCTGCCCCGCCACGATGAGCAGGGCGCAGGCCAGGGCACCGACCCGGCCGATGGCCCAGCTGCTGATGGCCACGAACAGTGCCCCCAGCGCCCCGCCCAGCAGCAGCCAGGGATCGAGCCCGGCGAGGCGCCCCCAGGGGGCCCCCGTCAACAGCAGCAGGGCGCCGAGCAGCCCGAAGCCGAGCAGGTGGTTGGCGAGCGACGCCATCAGGGCGCCCCGGGCGCTGGCGAGCCGGCCGTTGAGGGTGCGCGACAGGCTCACCGCCACGCCGTTGAGCAGTCCCAGCAGGATAAGGATGGTCATGGTGTTTCTCCTAACCGAGCACGATAAGCAGGGCGCCGGCCATCACCAGCAGGGCGGCGAGTCCGTCCACACCTGAGGGGAGCCTGCGCGCCAGCCCGAACCAGCCGAGGCCATCGCACAGGGCACCGAACAGCAGCTGGCCCAGCAGCAGCAGGGCCAGGGTGCCCGCCATACCGAGGGGCGAGTTGAGGCACAGGGCCGCCAGCACCACGGTGAGCGCCCCCGGCAGGCCGCCGAGCCAGGCCCAGCCCGGTGCAGCCTCCGGGCCTGCGGCCCTGGGGGTCAGGCACCACAGTAGCGCGGCCACCAGGGTGCCGACCCCGTGGGCAAGCCAGCTCGCGAACCAGGGGTCGGTGGCACTGGCCAGGGCGCCGTTCTGGGCGATCATCAGCGCCAGCAGCAGGCCGGCGGCGAAGGCGGCCAGGGCGCCGACGGCCTGGCCGAGGTCGAGGCGCCCGGGGCGCCGCTCGATAAGGGTAGGGATCATGGGATGCTCCTTGGTTGAACACAGGAGCAGGGTAAATTGTTTTAGATATGGCGATAATCTGCCATGCTGGAACAACATTGTTTCCATTACGAGAACAGCATGAACCAGGATGCCTTCGCCCTGCTCCCCGCCTTCGTCGCCGTGGTGGAGGCCGGCAGCTTCTCCGGCGCCGCCCGCCAGCTCGGCAGCAGCAAGTCGGCCCTGAGCAAGAAGGTGAGCCAGCTCGAGCAGCTGCTCGGCTGCCAGCTCCTCTATCGCACCACCCGCTCCCTCACCCTCACCGAGGCGGGGGATCGCTACTTCGAGACGGTGCGCCACGCGGTGCGCCTGGCGAGCGACGGGGAGGATGCCATCGGCGCCCTGCAAGCGGCCCCTCGCGGCCTGCTGCGGGTGACGGTGCCCATGGTCTATGGCCGGCGCCACATCGCCCCCCTCATCCCCGACTTTCTCGCCCGCCATCCCGAGGTGCAGCTGCAACTCGAGATGAGCGATGCCCAGCAGGACCTCGTGGCCGAGGGGTTCGACGTGGCGGTGCGCATCGGCGCGCTGGAGGATTCGAGCCTGATCGCCCGCCGCCTCGCCCCCTGTCACAGCACCCTGTGCGCCGCCCCCGCCTACCTGGCGCGGGCCGGCATGCCCCGCACCCCGAGAGACCTCGAGGCCCACAACTGCCTCTTCTACTCCCTGTTTCGCGGCGGCACCCAGTGGCGCCTGCAGGGCCCCGAGGGGGAAGTTGCGGTCACCCCTCGCGGCAACTTCGAGGTCAACAACAGCGACGCCATCCACACCGCCCTGCTGGCGGGCCTGGGCATCGGCAACATGCCGGACTTTATCGTGGGGGAGGATCTCGCCGCAGGCCGCCTGGTGCCCCTGCTGCCGGCCCACGCCCTGCCCGAACACGGCATCTGGTGCGTCTATCCACGCCGGCGCCACCTGCCTGCCAAGGTGGGGGCCTGGCTGGCGTTTCTGGAGGAGCGCCTGGAGCAGCCTTCAGACGGGATATCCCGATAGCCGAAACGGTTCACGTTTTTTGCATCGGGAAAGGAGTAAAGTAGTCATAAAACAAGCTTATGTTTTTATTGAAAAAGTATTACGGGAGCCTGCCATGGCAGCGCATCCCCGATGCCTAGGTGGTACCCCATGATGATGAAGAAAACCGCGATTACCCTGACCCTGAGCAGCCTGCTGGCGCTGCCGCTCTTCGTCTCCTCCGATGCCTGGGCCGCCCCGGTGCGCTCCCTGCAGAAGGAGCAGAATTACGATCAATACATCAGCAAGCGCCAGGTGGTGGATCAGCTGCTGGCGGATGCCGCCCGCATCTTCCACTCCCCCGCCCGGGTCTCCACCGCCGGCTTCACCGCCAAGATGCCGAGCAACATGGAGCAGGTGACCACCCTGCTGCTCGAGGCCCACCAGCTCGAACCCTATCGCACCGATCTGCTCATCTCGGCGGCCAACGCCCAGATCTACAACGGCAACGTGGACAGGGCCATCGGCCTGTTCGAGCAGGCCCTGAGTGCGGCGCCGGATGATCTCGACCTCAACACCTACCTGGCCACCTGGCAGCGCTTCAAGGGCAACCTGGCCAAGTCTGATGCCTACGTCAAGCGGGTCGGCGAGCTCAACGCCGGCCGCGCCGCTGACTTGCAGCGGCTGTTCGACACCGTCGACCGGGTGGTCGCCACCCCCCTCAAGGAGCGACCGGGACGGGGCGAGAAGAAGGGGCGCCGCGCCATCGTCACCCTGGGCTACGCCCTCAACCCCGACGGCTCCATGCACGACATCCTGCTGGGGCGCCTCGAGACCACCCGCGCCCTGGCCCAGGCCGATCCGGCGGCCCTGGTCATCCTCACCGGCGGCGTGCCCCAGAACCGCCAGACCGAGGGCAAGCTGATGGCGGACTGGCTGGCGAAGAAGGGCATAGACCGCTCCCGCCTCATCGAGGAGAACTATGCCACCAGCACGGTGGAGAACGCCCTCTACAGCGGCTACGCCCTCGCCCGCCACGAGATTGAATACGCGACCCTGGTGAGCTCCGCGAGCCATGTGCGTCGGGGCCAGACTCTGCTGGAAATCGCCTGCTGGCAGAGCGGCCCGGCCAATATCCGCATCGACAGCGTGGCCTACCCGGACAAGCCCCTCTCGACCCTCGACAAGGCGAGCCCCGAGGAGCTGCTCGGCATCTACCGGGATGCCCTGCGCACCTATGGCCTCTGGAGTTACCGCTCGGCCCCCTTGCTGGAGCGCTGATCCCCTCTGTCCCGCCCCCGCGGCGGGGCCTTCGCTCTTCTCCTCCCCCTTCCAGCCAGGGCGGCCCCTTCGCCTTCCCGGTTGACCGGCCCCTCCCCCCACTCTCGGGCACCTGGCGTTTGGCGCTTGCCCCAGCCCCCCGATAGAAGGAAGGCGCACAAGCTATTCACATCCTGGCATATCTCAATTAGATCATTGATTTACTGTTCTTTTTCTAAGAACCAAACGGCATGAGAGCGCCCTTCTCGTTCCTTCTCACCCGCCAAGGTTCAGATAAAGATGTGGCTTCAAACACCCCCGACAAGGAAGTGCATCATGACAGTAAAAGGCATCTCTCTGTGGCTCGCGGCCTCCGCGCTGCTCGGCCAGTCCGCCCAGGCCCTCGAGGTCACCGTGGCCTACCAGACCTCGGCCGAGCCCGCCAAGGTAGCCCAGGCCGACAACACCTTCGCCAGGGAGAGCGGCGCTACCGTGGACTGGCGCAAATTTGACAGCGGTGCCAGCGTGGTACGGGCGCTCGCCTCCGGCGACGTGCAGATTGGCAATATCGGCTCCAGCCCCCTGGCGGTGGCGGCGAGCCAGAACCTGCCCATCGAGGTGTTCCTGCTCGCCTCCAAGCTCGGGGAGTCCGAAGCCCTGGTGGTCAAACAGGGGCTCACCAAGCCCGAGGATCTGGCGGGCAAGCGCATCGCCGTGCCCTATACCTCCACCACCCACTACAGCCTGCTGGCAGCCCTCAAGCACTGGAACGTCGACCCCGCAACGCTGCAGATAGTCAATCTGCAACCCCCGGCCATCATCGCCGCCTGGCAGCGGGGGGACATCGACGGCGCCTATGTCTGGGCCCCCGCCCTCAACCAGCTCACCAGGGAGGGCAAGGTGCTGACCGACTCCGCCCAGGTGGGTGACTGGGGAGCACCGACCCTGGATGTCTGGGTGGTGCGCAAGGACTTTGCCAAGGCCCACCCGGAGGTGGTGCAGGCCTTCGTGAACAGCACCCTGGCCGCCCAGCAGGCCTACCTCGCCAACCCGGAAAGCTGGCTGGCCCAACCCGAGCATCTCGGCAAACTCGCGGCCCTGAGCGGTGTTCCCGAGGCAGAGATTCCCGCCCTGGTGAAGGGCAACACCTACCTCGATGCGAAGGCCCAGAGCGCCGAGCTTGGCCCCCTGGTCAACCAGACCATCATCGACACCGCCCGCTTCCTCGAGAGCCAGGGCAAGGTTGCGAGCGCCGCCTCGGACTACCGCCAGTTCGTGACCGATCGCTTCGTGAAAGCCGTGGCCCAGTAGACCGGAGGAGACGACCATGCTGCTGCTCTCTCATGTGTCCGCCGAGTACGCCGGAAGGCGGGTACTCGACAACGTCAGCCTCTCCCTGCCCGAGGGGGAGCTGATGGTGGTGCTCGGTCCCTCTGGCTCGGGCAAGACCACGCTCCTCAACCTGGTGGCGGGCTTCGAGCCCTGCCACCATGGCCAGATAAGCCTGGAGGGCCAGCGCGTCACCGGTCCGGGCGCCGAGCGCGGCGTGGTGTTCCAGAGCGAGGGGCTGCTGCCCTGGCGCAACGTGCGGGACAACGTGGCCCTCGGCCTGCAACTGGCGGGGGTGCCCGGGGCCGAGCGCACCCTGCTGGCCGAGGAGCTGCTGCGTCAGGTAGGGCTGGAGGGAGTAGGCGATCGCGCCATCTGGCAGCTCTCCGGTGGCCAACGCCAGCGGGTTGGCATCGCCCGCGCCCTGGCCACCCGGCCCCGCCTGCTGTTGCTGGACGAGCCCTTCGGCGCCCTGGACGCCTTCACCCGGGAGCAGATGCAGACCCTGCTGCTGCGCCTGTGGCATGAGCACCGGCGCCAGGTGCTGCTCATCACCCACGACATCGAGGAGGCCATCTTCATGGCAACCGACCTGGTGCTGCTCTCCCCCTCTCCTGGACGGGTGATGGAACGGCTGACCCTGGATTTCGGCCGCCGTTTTGCTGCCGGCGAATCCTGCCGCAGCATCAAGTCCGACCCCGCCTTCATCGCCAGGCGGGAATACGTGCTGGGGCGGGTGTTCGCAGAGCGGGAGGCCTTCGCATGAGCCTCACCCTCACCCGGCAGCGGATCGTCGCCCAAAGGCGTGCCCCGGGCTGGCCCCTGCCGCGCCGACTGACCCTGAGCCTCGCCACCCTGATCGCCCTGCTCGCCCTGTGGTGGCTGGTGGCGCACCTTGGCTGGGTCGATCCCCTGTTTCTGCCGCCCCCACAGCGGGTGCTGGCCCAGCTCATCACCATCGCCGGGTCCCAGGGCTTTATGGACGCCACCCTGTGGCAGCACCTGGGGGCCAGCCTGGGCCGCATCCTGGCGGCGCTGGCGGCGGCGGCCTTTTTTGGCATCGCGGTGGGCATCGCCATGGGGCTCAGCCCTGTGGTGCGCGGCGTGCTGGATCCCCTCATCGAGCTCTACCGCCCGGTGCCGCCGCTCGCCTACCTGCCCCTGATGGTGATCTGGTTTGGCATCGGCGAGACCTCCAAGGTGCTGCTCATCTACCTCGCCATCTTCGCCCCCGTGGCCCTGGCGACCCTGGCGGGGGTGCAGAGCGCCAACGCGGTGCGAGTACGGGCAGCGCAGGCGCTGGGGGCATCCCGGTCCCAGGTGCTCTGGCACGTGATCCTGCCAGGCGCCCTGCCGGACATCCTGACCGGGCTGCGCATCGGGCTCGGGGTGGGCTGGTCCACCCTGGTGGCGGCCGAGCTTATCGCCGCCACCCGGGGAGTGGGTTTCATGGTGCAATCCGCCGGCGAGTTTCTCGCCACCGACGTGGTGCTGGCGGGCATTCTGGTGATCGCCGTGATCGCCTTCGTATTGGAACTGGGCCTGCGCGCCCTGCAGCACAGGCTCACCCCCTGGCATGGAGAAGAACAATGACTGACAAGCTGACCATCACCCCGCTGGGACCCCATATCGGCGCCCAGATCGCCGGCGTCAACCTGGCCGAGCCCCTGACCCAGGGGCAGTTCGAGCAGATCCACCGGGCCTTGCTCAAATACCAGGTGCTCTTCCTGCGAGACCAGCCCATCACCCCGCGAGCGCAGCGGGCACTGGCGAACCGCTTCGGGGATCTGCACATCCACCCCGTCTATCCCCACACGGAGGAGGCCGAGGAGATCATCGTGCTCGATACCCACGACGACAATCCGCCGGACAACGACAACTGGCACACGGACGTCACCTTTATCGAGACCCCCCCGGCGCTGGCCATTCTGGCGGCCAAGCAGTTGCCTCCCACCGGGGGAGACACCCTCTGGGCCAGCGGCATCGCGGCGCTGGCGGCTCTCTCCCCGCCCCTGAAAACCCTACTGGCAGGGCTGGAGGCGGAGCACGACTTCACCAAGTCGTTCCCGGCCCACCGGCACGACGGCAGCGAGGAGGAGCGCCAGCGCTGGCAGGCCGCCGTGGCCCGTCACCCACCCCTGCGCCACCCGGTGATCCGCACCCATCCGGTGAGCGGACGGCAGGCCCTGTTCGTCAACGAGGGGTTCACCACCCGGCTGCCCGGGCTGCCCCCCAAGGAGAGCGAGGCGCTGCTGGGCTTTCTGTTCGAGCACATCACCCGCCCCGAATTTCAGGTGCGCTGGCGCTGGCAGGAGAACGACATCGCCATCTGGGACAACAGGGTGACCCAGCACTACGCCAATGCCGACTACCTGCCGGCGCGCCGGGTGATGCACAGGGCCACCATCCTCGGGGACAAGCCCTTCTGGCGCCCGGACTGACCTGCGCGGCTCCCCCGCCCTGCCCCAATGAAAAAGCCCGCCGAGCGGCGGGCTTTTCACATCCACATTGCGGCTCAGGCCTTGAGCTCCAGCACCCGGGTGAAGCCCCCGTAGATCATGCGGGCGCCGTCAAACGGCATGGTCTGGTGCAGGGGATTGGCGGGATCCATCCTGGGATCCTGCATCATCTTGGTCATGGCGTCGTCCCGCACCGCCTTACTCGGCCACTCCACCCAGGAGAAGACCACGGTTTCATCCTCCTTCGCCGCCACCGCGCGGTAGAAGTCGGTCTGCTTGCCGTGGGGCACGTCGTCCCCCCAGCACTCCAGCACCCGGGTGGCGCCATATTCGAGGAAGATGGGATCAAACTGCCCCGCATGATCGATCAGGGCCTGCTTGTTGGCCGTGGGCACGGCGATCACAAAGCCATCCACATATGACATGAGACTCTCCTCCTGTGATTGAGGATCTCAGCATAGCAGCCGCGCCCCATCCTCCCCTCAGAGGGCCACCAGCCGCTCCAGATCGCTGCGGGTCAGGCGCTTGCTGTCCACCTTCACGTAGAGGGAGTGCTCCTCGCGCACCAGCAGCACGTCGCTCACCCCGTCGCAGGCGCGGATCTTCTGCTCCAGGGCCGGGGTGGCCTCCACCCCTTCCGGCAGCACGATGCGCAGGCTGCTGACATAGGGGGGCTCGGCCATGGTGAGGCTGACCCCAAGCCAGACGAGGGCCAGGGCGGCGCAGCCGCCGAATACCAGGGGCCCCCCCCCCAGGCCGTAGAGCAGGCCGCCGAGACTGCCGCCGATGGCCACCCCGAGGAACTGGCTGGTGGAGTAGACCCCCATGGCAGTCCCCTTGTAGCCCGGTGGCGACTCCTTGCTGATGAGGGACGGCAGCAGCGCCTCCATCACGTTGAAGCCGATGAAGAAGAGCTGCAACCCGGCGAGCAGGGCCCAGAGCCGGGCGCCGCTCTGCCAGAGCACCAGCTCGGCGACGAGCATCACCACCACGCAGCAGAGGAAGACCCGCTTCATCTGCCTGCGCTTCTCGGCGTAGATGATGAAGGGCACCACGCTCACGAACGCGATAGCCATGGTGGCGAGGTAGGCCTGCCACTGGTCGTCCCGGGGCAGGCCGGCGCGCTCGAGCAGCGGCGGCAGCGCCACGAAGCTCGCCATCAGCAGGGTGTGGACGCAGAGGATGCCGAGGTTGAGCTTGAGCAGGTGCCCGTTGGTGAGCACGGTGCGAAAACTGCCGCGCACCATGGCGGACTCGCGGTTAAGCAGGTGCGCCGCCGGGGTCGGCACCGCCCAGATCACCAGGGCGATGGCGCACAGGGCCAGCAGGGCGATGAGCCAGAACAGACCTGAAAGCCCCACCGCATGGGTGATGAGGGGGCCGGTCACCATGGCGATGGCGAAGGTGATGCCAAAGCTCACCCCGATGAAGGCCATCGCCTTGGTGCGGTTCTGCTCGCGGGTGAGATCCGACAAGAGCGCCATGACGGCGGCCGAGATGGCGCCGCTGCCCTGCAGGGCGCGGCCGACGATGACGCCCCAGATGGAGTCGCTCAGGGCCGCGACCACGCTGCCGATTGCAAACATCAGCAGGCCGCCGACGATGAGGGGCTTGCGCCCCACCCTGTCGGAGAGCAGGCCGAAGGGGATCTGCAGCAGGGCCTGGGTCATGCCGTAGATGCCGATGGCCAGGCCAATGAGGGCTTCGGACGCCCCCGCGAGAGACATGCCGTAGGTGGTCAGCACCGGCAGCACCATAAACATGCCGAGCATGCGCAGGGAGAAGACGGAGCCGAGCGCCCAGGTCGCGCGTCGCTCGCCCCTCGTCATGGTGAAATCATTCATGAGGGCCTCGATAGACAAGAAGAGAGAAGAGATCCGGGTGAATGGCGCCCTGCCTCCACCCGGCAGGATCCGGGAACCCCATCACGGGGGCCACATAATAACAGAGCCGGGAAGGTTCCCGGCTCTGGATTCTATTGATTTTCCTGCGTCACATCACAGCGGTGAACCACGCCACTCAAGGCAGCATGGTCACCAGGACGGGCGCGGCATCGGGCTGGAAGTCCACCGACATCATCACGCTCAGGCAGGTGATGGTCACGATGGAGAACATGAACAGCTTGCGTGCCCACAGGGAGTCATCCACCGCTGCCTTGTAGCCCGACAGCGCCATCCCCAGCCACCAGACGCTCACCGCGGTGGCCACCACCAGATACTTGTAACCGGCGTAACCGCCGAGGAACAGCATCAGGGTCGGCACCATGAACGCCAGGATGTAGAGGGTGATGTGGAGCTTGGCCACGGGGATCCCCTTCACCACCGGCAGCACCGGGATGTTGGCCGCCTGGTAATCCTTGAAGCGGAAGATGGCGATCGCATAGGAGTGCGGCATCTGCCACAGGCTAAAGATCGCCAGCAGGATAAGCGCACCGGAGTCAAACTGGCCGCTCACCGCGCAGTAGCCGATGACCGGCGGCGCGGCGCCGGACAGGCTGCCGACCAGGGTGCCATAGACAGAGTGGCGCTTCATGTAGAGGCTGTAGACCCCCACATAAACCAGGAAGCCCAGCACCGCCAGCAAGGCGGCCAACGGATTGGCCGCAAAGTAGAGCAGTGCAATGCCCGCAACGCCCAGCGCCGTGGCATACCAGAGCGACACACCGGGGGCGATGAGCCCGCGCACCAGGGCGCGGTTCTTGGTCCGCTCCATGATGCAGTCGATGTCCCGGTCGATGTAGTTGTTGAACACGCAACCGGAGGCCACCACCAGTGACACCCCTGCCATGGTCAGGATGAACAGGGGCACATCCAGGCTCCCCTTCGAGGCCAGCAGGAATCCCCCGATAACCGAGATGAGGTTACCGAAGATGATGCCCGGCTTGGTCACTTGCAGGTATTGCTTCATCATCATCAACCCGCTCAGTGAACCATCATGTTGATGTTGAGGTTGTACATGATCCACAGGGAACCCACGACCACGATGGCGATGATGAGCACGGTAAAGATCAGTGCCACCAGGTTCCAGCGCTCCTCGGACGAGGTGTTCATGTGCAGGAAGTAGACCAGGTGCACGAAGATCTGCACCACCGCCATGCCCACCACGGTGCCGAGCACCACGGCGTGGGAGGCGGAGCCGTCCATCACCATCCAGAACGGCACGGCGGTCAGGATGAGTGACAGCACGAAGCCGATCATGTAGGACTTGACGCTGCCGTGGCTGGCGCCGTGATTGTCAACGGAATGACTCATTACATGACCCCCATCAGATAGACCACGGTGAAGACGCAGATCCACACCACGTCGAGGAAGTGCCAGAACAGGCTCAGGCACATCAGGCGAGTACGGTTGCGATCGGTCAGCCCCTTCTTGGCTACCAGCACCATCATCACGATGATCCAGATAAGGCCGCTGGTCACGTGGATACCGTGGGTACCCACCAGGGTGAAGAAGGCAGACAGGAAGCCGCTGCGATCCGGGCCCGCATCATTGACGATCAGGTGATGGAACTCGTAGATCTCCATCGCGATGAAGCCGGCACCCAGCAGGAAGGTGACGAACAGCCAGGTGTTGACCGCCCCGACCTTGTTCTTGTTCATGGCCAGCATGCCAAACCCGAAGGTGATGGAGCTCAGCAGCAGCAGCATGGTTTCGGCAAACACGAACGGCAGTTCGAAGATGTCCTTGCCGGTGGGGCCGCCGGCAGTGCCGTTGACCAGGACCGCATAGGTCGCGAACAGGGTCGCGAACAGGATGCAGTCACTCATCAGGTAGATCCAGAAACCGAATACCTTGGTGGCACCGGCATCGTGGTGCCCATCCTCATGGGCACCGTGAGAGTGATGTAGTACGTCAGTCGCCATGGAATTAAGCCACCTTGTTGATGTTGTCGAAATGCTGACCTTCGATGCGCTCGATCTCGTCAACCTGTACGTAGTAGTCCACATCGTCGTTGAAGCTGTGGATGATCCAGGTGGCGATCATGCCGATGAAGCCGGCGATGGCCATCCACCAGATGTGCCAGATCATGGCAAAGCCGAACACGGTGCTGAAGGCGGCGATGATGACGCCGGCGCCGGAGTTCTTGGGCATGTGGATGGGAGCATACTGGGCCGGCTTGCGGTAGGCGCTGCCGTCCTGCTTGGCTTCCCAGAAGGCGTCCAGACCCTTCACCTTCGGCTCGATGGCGAAGTTGTAGAAGGGGGGCGGAGAGGAAGTAGCCCACTCCAGGGTACGGCCACCCCAGGGATCGCCGGTCAGGTCGCGGTTCTTCTCGCGGTCGCGGATGCTGACCACAATCTGGATGACCTGGCACAGTACGCCGATGGCGATGAGG
The DNA here is from genome assembly GCF_019048365.1 of Aeromonas sp. FDAARGOS 1415. Taxonomy (NCBI): domain Bacteria; kingdom Pseudomonadati; phylum Pseudomonadota; class Gammaproteobacteria; order Aeromonadales; family Aeromonadaceae; genus Aeromonas; species Aeromonas sp. FDAARGOS 1415. Next base: position 4,298,514 of record NZ_CP077363.1, read on the forward strand.
CCGGCGCCGCAGGCGGCAACCACCAGCATGCCATGGAACTCGGGATCAATGTTCTGGCTGACGCGACGGGTCATGCCCATGAAGCCCAGTACGTAGAGCGGCATGAAGGCAACGAAGAAGCCGGTGATCCAGAACCAGAACGCGCGCTTGCCCCAGACGTCATCCAGCTTGAAGCCGAACGCTTTCGGGAACCAGTAGGTGATACCGGCGAAGCAACCGAACACCACGCCGCCGATGATGACGTTGTGGAAGTGGGCGATCAGGAACAGGCTGTTGTGCAGCACGAAGTTGGCGGCCGGCACGGAGAGCAGTACCCCGGTCATGCCACCCACGGTGAAGGTGATGATGAAGCCGACGGTCCACAGCATGGGCGAGGTGAACTCGATGCGACCGCGGTACATGGTGAACAGCCAGTTGAAGATCTTCACCCCGGTCGGGATGGAGATGATCATGGTGGTGATGCCGAAGAAGGCATTCACGTTGGCACCGGACCCCATGGTGAAGAAGTGGTGCAGCCACACGATGAACGACAGTACGGTGATCGCCACGGTTGCCCACACCAGGGAGGTGTAACCGAACAGCTTCTTCTTGCAGAAGGTCGCCACCACTTCGGAGAAGATACCGAAGACCGGCAGTACCAGGATGTACACCTCGGGGTGACCCCAGGCCCAGATCAGGTTGATGTACATCATCATGTTGCCACCCATGTCATTGGTAAAGAAATGGGTACCGAGGTAACGGTCTGCGGTCAGCAGGGCGATGGTGACAGTCAGGATCGGGAAGGAGGCGATGATCAGGATGTTGGCACACAGGGCGGTCCAGGTGAAGACCGGCAGGCGCATCATGGTCATGCCGGGGGCACGCATGCGGATGATGGTGGCGAAGAAGTTCACACCGGTCAGCAGGGTCCCCAGACCCGAGATCTGCAGACTCCAGATCCAGTAGTCGACCCCGACCCCCGGGCTGAACTCCAGCCCCGACAAGGGCGGATAGGCCAGCCAGCCGGTCTGGGCGAATTCACCGACCCCGAGGGAGACGTTGATCAGCACCACGGCCGCGGCGGTGAACCAGAAGCTCAGGTTGTTCAGGAAGGGGAAGGCGACGTCACGGGCACCGATCTGCAGCGGCACTACTATGTTCATCAGACCGATCACCAGCGGCATGGCCACGAAGAAGATCATGATGACGCCGTGGGCGGTGAAGATCTGGTCGTAGTGATGGGCGTTGAGATAGCCTTCGCTGCCCGCGGAGGCCAGGACTTGCTGACCACGCATCATGACCGCGTCGGCGAAGCCGCGCAGCAACATGACCATGCCCAGAATGAGATACATGATACCGAGGCGCTTGTGGTCGACCGAGGTCAGCCACTCTTTCCACAGATATTGCCACTTGCCGTAGTAAGTGATGAGACCGGCGATGGCCAGCCCACCCAAGATGATACCGGCTATCGTGACCATGATGATGGGTTCATGGTACGGAATAGCCTCGAGTGTCAATTTTCCAAACATCGATTATTCCTCGGATCCTGCTTTCACACTCTTGTCGGCCGACATGGCCATGTGTCCGGCATGGGCGTCATGGTTCATGGCCTGCTCGTCCATGGCACCCTCGGTCGGGGCCTCATGGTTCATGGCGTCATGATTCATGGCTTCGTGGTTCATTGTTTCGTGGTTCATGCCCTCGTGGTCAGCGGCGCCCGCTTTCTGGGTGTCGTGACCACCATGGGACATGCCGCCCATGAACTTGTTGATGATGTTGACGAACAGCTTGGGATCGGCGCTGGCGAAGTACTCCACCGGGTGGTTTTCGCTCTTCTTGGCCAGGGCATCGAACTCACCCATGGTGTTCAGCGCCTTGGAAGAGGCCTTCACCTTGGCCACCCAGGCGTCGAAACCGGCCTGATCCTGGGTCGCGATGGCCTTGAACTTCATGCCGGAGAAGCCGGCGCCGCTGTAGCCGCCCGAGATGCCCTTGTACTCGCCCGCTTCGTTGGCGATCAGGTGCAGCTTGGTCTGCATACCCGCCATGGCGTAGATCTGGCCACCCAGCTGGGGAATGAAGAAGGAGTTCATCACGGAGTCGGAGGTCACGCGGAAGTTGACCGGGGTATTGACCGGGAATGCCAGCTCGTTGACTGAGGCAATGCCCAGTTCCGGATAGACAAACAACCATTTCCAGTCAAGGGAAATGACATCGACCTGAATGGGTTTAACCTCGGATTCCAGTGGTTTGTAGGGGTCCAGAGAATGGGAGGTTTTCCAGGTAATCACCGCCAGGATGGCGATAATGATGACGGGTACGGTCCAGACGACCGCCTCAATCTTGTTGGAGTGAGCCCAGTCCGGCGCATAGGTGGCGCTGGTGTTGGACGCTCGGTATTTATAAGCGAACGCCACCGCCATCACGATCACAGGCACCACCACAATCAGCATCAAACCGAGTGCGGTCAATATCAGTGACTTCTGCTCCAGACCAACTTGCCCCTTGGGGCTCATCAGAGCCATGTCGCAACCGCTCAGCAAGCTGGCAGTCGCGAGCAACAGCAAAGCGCCCAAGCCCCTCTTCACGTCAAAGAGTCTCATGCAATGTCCTCATCTTTTGAAGGCTTATTGGTATAAAAAAATGCAGCATTTTATTGCATCAGACCGGCATGTGAACAACATGAAAAATTAATCCCGCAAATGTTCCAGAGGTGATGAAAACGCGTGTCAGATGTTAATCCCTTGACAATGACCAATTTACTCATGTCACAGCCCGGCAATTCATCTTCCGTTAATCTTTTTTCCCGCCGGAATCGCTCACGAATTAAACAAAACCATCAGGTTGTTCTATTTTTATCCGGGTTTCACGACATTTTAAGAGCCGAACAACCCCTTTCACAGGCACAGGCCAAAAACACATGCCTTGATCTGGATGCGTATTTTCCGGGGAAGATTAAAAAAATAATTAATCAAACATTCGTATGATTAACTTCCTGGGGCCGACAAAAGCGGATGACGACCCGCCCTGACCGACACCCACCCAGAAAAAGGGCCCCATGAGGGGCCCTGCCTGCCATCGTTTCCTGCTCCCCCGGGGACCGTCACTCAGGGATGGGAATGCTCCCTACGGGTCGCAACGGCAATCCGGTTCCAGGCATTGATGGTGACGACCTGCGTCAGACACTGAGCCAGCAGAGTCTCTCCACAAGGATCGCCATGACGAAATCCACGCGGTGTTTCGCGGCGGCCTCTTCCTCCCCCCCAGGCCCGCGGTGGCGATGGCCTGGTCGAGGTGACCCATCCCCTGCAAAGGTCACGCTGACGGCGGCCGGAAAGGCAGACGCCGGGCAGCAGGCCCGGCGTCTGGCAGATACGACGTGGTTTGGTGCAAGGGAGGCGCCTAGCGGGGTTTGCTCCCCTCCGGGGTCGTGCTCCGGTAGTCCCCATAGGGGAAGATGTTGCGCAGGCGCTGGGCCACGGGCTCCGGGATGGAGCGGGAGAAGACCAGCCTGACGCCGCTGCCGTCCCGCTGACCCAGGATGCGACCGCGCACCGGATCCTGCTGCAAGACCTGCTTCGCCTGCGCGAGGAAGCGCGGCGGCACCGAGCCCCGCTTCACCACCACCTTGCCCGGCGCGAGCCGGATCTCGAACAGGGCACCGCGCCCCAGCGTCATCAGCCACCAGATCAGGGCTATCGCCACCAACAGAGACAACCAGGCCATTGCTTCTCCCTCCCGTTCACTCGATGTGCGTCAGTATAAGCGGTGCCGACCGGTGAGGCTCCGGCCGGCGTCACGCTTTCACCATCCCCGCGCTCAGCGCCCCTTGCCCCAGGCGATCAGGGTATCGCGGTAGAGCGCCAGCAGCGCCTGATCCCGCACCGCCACCCCGACCCGCTGGACCGGGCAGGCCGCCCACTCGTCGTGGGGATGGGAGTTGCCGTCGAACTTTTGCAGGGTATGGCCGATGGCGGGCCCCTGGGTGATGACGCGCACCGGCCCCTCCCGCAGGGTGAACAGGGAAGGATCTATCACATAGGCGATGGCGGACGGGTCGTGCACATGGCAGCCCTCCATGCCGATGCGCGCCGAGTAGAAACGCAGGTAGAAGCGGCTCACGTCCCACAGGAAGCGGCCGGGCTCCCCTGCCTCGTCCCGCAGGGCATCCAGGTAAGCACCGCTGAAGACGCTCTGCTGGGTGACGTCGAGCCCGATGATCACCACCGGCCAGTCGGCGGTGAACACCACATCGGCGGCCTCGGGATCGTCGTGGATATTGGCCTCCGCATAGGGGGTCACGTTGCCGCGATGGCCGTTGACGCCAAAGGCGCCCCCCATCACCACCACTTCCCTGACCAGGCCGGCGATCTCGGGGGCGGCCTGCAGCGCCAGCGCCAGGTTGGTCAGCGGCCCTATGGTCACCAGGGTGATCTCGCCGGGATGGGCCTTCACCGTCTCGACGATGTATTGCCAGGCCGGGCGGGGATCCGCTGAGAGACTCACCTCCCCCGCCCGCACGTCACCAAAGCCGGTGGGACCGTGCACCACAGTGGTGGGGCCCACGGGATCCCGCAGCAGGGGCGCGGCGGCCCCCTGGGCCACGTCGGCCTTCATGGCATATTTCTGCTTGAGCCAGAGGGCGTTGTGGGTGCCGTTCTCGATGGTGGCATTGCCAAATACGGTGGTAATGGCGAGCAGATCGATGGCGGGATGCGCCTCGGCGAAGAGAATGGCCATGGCATCGTCGATGCCGGGATCGGTATCCAGAATGATCTTGTGGGTCATGGGGCCTCCATAGAACAGAGCCGCCAGTGTAACGACCCATCACCACTTTAACAGCGCCGGGATCACAACCTTGGGGTTTCATCTGCATCAAGCGTGATGACAGGCTCCCTTATCCCGCTAATGGCGGCCTCCCCAACGGCCATGGTAGACATGGGTCAGCACCATGACCGGGGTAGCCAGGGCAGACATGGGTCAGCACCATGACCGGGACGGCCAGGGCACGGGCCCTCTCCCTTATTCCCCGAAGCGACTGGGCATCACTCCCGGGACGGGTCGGTGCCCACGGCCTGGCCCCGAGCCGTGCGCTTCAGCTGCCCCATGAATTGCTTGAAATGGGGGAGAAACTCTTTGAACAGCTCGTCTTTGCGATGCTGCATCATCACTTCGCCAAACAGCTTCAATCCGACGATAAACGCCTGGTGTTCCTGCTCCGACATGGCCAGCTTCCCCTTGCTGAGCGCCAGGATGGCAAAGATGTCGTCGTGATTCTGGCACTCGAACTGCAGCGCGGGGGCCTCGCCGTCCAGCGACTGGACCTGTACACGATACTGGTGTGGCATGCTTCCTCTCCTCTCGGGCTGGGCTTTTGCCCACATGGTTGATAAAATCAATTAAACCAATTTAAGTTGACTTTATCAACCATGAAATTATCGAACCACCTCTTCCGGATCCTGGATCAGTACAAGATCGCCCTGGCGCAGCATTTCCGGGTACAGCAGCTCTCCCTCAGCCCCCTGCATTACAAGGTGCTGCAATTGATCCACGCCCACGACCCGGCCACCCCCCAGCTCATCGCGCAGCAGTCGGGCCGCGACAAGGCCCAGGTCACACGCCTGCTGCAGGAGATGGAGAAACAGGGGCTGATAGAGAAGCAGCCCCATCCGACGGATAAGCGCAGCGTCTGTCTCGCCCTGACCCCGCTGGCCTGCGACCGCGTCAGCCAGGCGGAGCAGCTGGCTGCGTCGCTCGACGAGCAGCTGTGTGCCTTGCTGGAGCCGGCAGAGGTGCAGCAGCTTCAGCAACTGCTGTGCAAGATAGAAAAGGGGTTGAGAGCAACCGGATAGATCCAACGCCGACATGCGCCGCCACCCTGTCTGATTTATGGCCAACCGGTGCGGCACCCGCTGGCGGCGCCTTGTGAGCCACTCCCGGAGATGGTATCACTGGCCTCACTCTCCCCTTTCCCCGTCGAGGCCCCCTAGTGATCACCCTGATTAAAGAGTCCGACCAGCTGAAGATGCCCTGGAAAAATAAGCAGGGCACCACGGCCCAGATCCTCATCTCCCCTGCCGGGGCCAGCCTCGACAGGCTCGACTTTGACTACCGTCTGAGCTCGGCCCCCATCAAGGGGCCGGGGGCCTTCTCCCGCTTCCCCGGCTACCAGCGCATCCTGCTGCCCGTCAGCGGTGCCGGCTTCGTGCTCAACGGCCACCCCTATGCCACCTTCGAGGCGGCCCACTTCAGCGGGGACGACGAGACCCACTGCGAGCTGCTCAAAAAAGAGGTGACAGATCTCGGGCTTATCTATCACCCGGAGCGCCTCAGCGCCAATGTGCGGGTGCTCACCCTGCCCTTCCCCCTGAGCCTCACCCTGGAGGCGGACAAGACCTACCTCTGCCACCTGCTGGAGGGCCAGCTCACCGTGCAGGGGCAGAGCGTCGCCCCCAACGAGACCCTGGTGATCCGCGATGAGGTGAGCATCCACTTCGAGTGCGGCAAGAAAACCACCATCGCCTTCTTTACCCTGCAGGAAAAGTGAACCCCGCCTCCTGCCCGATGACGAAGACAAAAAGCCGGGCAATGCCCGGCTTTTTGTCTGTCTGTGCAAGGGGTCCCTCAACCGACCTTGAAGGTGCCCTTCATCATGGCGAAGTGGCCGGGGAAGGAGCAGAAGAAGGTGAGATCCTTGCCCGCCAGCCCCTCGGTCTTGAAGGTGATGCTGGTGCTCTCGCCGCCGCCCACCAGCTTGGTGTGGGCCAGGATGCGAGCATCGTCCTTGGGCAGGTAGTCATGATCGGCACCGGCACTCATGCCCGCGGTGGCAACGGCCTGGTAGTCGGCGGTATTGGCCAGCACCCAGTTGTGACCCATGTTGGCCACCGGCAGCTTGCCGGTATGGTTCAGGGTCACCGTCACCTCCTTGCAGGTGGCCGGCACGCTCATCGCCTGCTGGTTGAACTGCATGGCGTCATTGCCTTCGATAGTCAGCGCACACTCGTCGGCCAGGGCCGGGGCAGCGAGGGAGCTCAGAAGCAGCAGGGCTAATACCTTTTTCATCATCTTCTCCTTTGATGGCGATGGATGGCAGCAAACTCGCCTCGCCAACCCGAGTGGCGCCGAGCAAAGATGCTGTCAGAATCGATCTTCATTGTATTCAAATGCCGCCGGGTGACGACCGCTTTTGTTCAAAGCTGCGGGCCGGGTCACTCCTCTGCCCGTCGCTTTGAGGCATGCAACGGCACCGGATTGGTCAAGGGACCGACCGGCTTAATTATTTGCAGGGCCCGGGCACTTGGCCAGCTCGCCAACCCGAACGCCCTTGGCTAAGCTGCTCTCCCGTCGACGACTCCGCGAGAATAGAGATGAACACACCCGCCATGCGCCAGGCCCGGCGCGCCCTGCTGCTCCCGCTGATAGCGCTGCTGGTCGCCTGCCAGCCCGCCCCGACCCAGACCCGCATTCAGGGCAACACCATGGGCACCTATTATGCGGTGACTCTGAGCGACCCCTTCCCCGGCGGGCAGGAGGCGCTGCAACAAGAGGTCAACACCCTGCTGGGGCGCCTGAACCAGGAGATCTCCACCTATGATCCGGGCTCCCTCATCTCCCGCTTCAACCAGGGGACGGGCCAGCCCCCCCTCGCCATCCCGGCCACCATGGCCAGGATAGTGCAACAGGGCATAGACGCCGGGCACCTCACCCGGGGCCAGCTGGATGTCACCGTGGGCCCCCTGGTCAACCTTTGGGGCTTCGGGCCGGACAAGCGCCCGGTCAAGCGCCCCAGCGCCGAGCAGATCGCCCTGGCACGCCAGAAGGTGGGCATCGACAAGCTGAGCCTCACCCGGGAAGGGGCCCGCTTCCTGCTCGGCAAGACCATCCCCGACCTCTATCTGGATCTCTCCACCCTGGGCGAGGGAGCGGCCTCCGACGAGATAGCCGGGCTGCTGGAGCAAAAAGGGGTGCACAACTACCTCATCGAGGTGGCGGGTGCCGTGCGCAGCAAGGGGCACAACGCCAAGGGCGCCCCCTGGCGGGTGGCCATCGTAGAGCCCTCCGACAGACCGGGCGCCATCGAGGACGTGGTCACCCCGAACGGCATGGCGGTGAGCACCGCCGGCAGCTATCGCAACTATTACGAGCTCGATGGCAAGCGCTACTCCCACATCATCGACCCCGCCACCGGCGAGCCCGTGACCCACAGGCTGGTCTCCGCCAGCGTCATCACCCCGACGGCGCTGGAGGCCGATGCCCTGGACACCGCCCTCATGGTAATGGGGCCAGAGCGGGCCATGGCGTTCGCCCGGGAGCACAAGCTGGCGGTCTATCTCATCGAGAAGACGGATCAGGGCTTTGTGGCGAGCCACACCCCAGAGTTCACCCCCTATCTGGTGCGCTCCCAGCCATGAACAACGAGGCCCCGCAGTGCGGGGCCTCTTGCATAGAGTGCCGCTATTCGATGGAAATGCGGTGGGGCGCCGGCGTCACCGCCTGCTTGGGCAGCTGCAGGGTGAGGATGCCGTTGTCAAACTTGGCGCTCACCTGCTCCGGCGACACCTCCACCGGCAGCTCGACGGTGCGCGACACACTGCCGTAGTAGCGCTCGCTGCGCAGGGCGCGCTCGTCCTTGTTCTGGCTGTCAAACTGGCGGATCTCCGCCCTCAGGGTCACCAGCTTGCCGTGCACCTCCACGTGGATGTCCTCCTTCGCCACCCCCGGCAGCTCGGCCTGCAGCAGGTAGCCGCCGTCGCTCTCCCGCAGATCCAGCTTGATCTGGCTGGGCAGCGGATCCCCGTGCAGGGGCCGGATGTAGAAGCCGGAAGCCATGTCGTGGAACAGGTCATCAAACAGGCTGGTGCGACTCGGTAGCAAACTCATTTGATTCCTCCTTCTGGGGCGAGCGAGGCGAAGGCGGGCACTGTGCCCCCTGCCGCTCCCCGTCATCTGTCTCTCCTCAAGTCTAAAAACCGGGTCCGCCCCCGCCACTGCCATCTCGCCTCTCCTTGATGAAGATCAAGGGCGCGAGTCGATTTTTTCGGCGCCGGCCCCGCCGGGAAAAACCGGGCCCCTTCCCACGCGCAATTGCCTGCCTGCGGACTTTGATGGCACACTTCTCTCACCAGCCCGCAGCGCCTCGATGCCAGACAGATGCAGACACCTGAACCCGCACCAGAGAAGAAAGCCCAGCCCAAGTCCAGACGCATCCTGCTGGTCAACGAGCAGCGATCCTTCCAGATGATGATGAAGGCGATGCTGATCAACATCGGCATCAGCCGCATCACCTACACCAACTCCGCGGACGAGGCGCGCCGCCGCTGCCAGAAAGAGAGTTTCGACATCTATCTGCTGGACTACGAGCTGGGGTCGGGCGAGAACGGCCGCCAGCTGCTGGAGAGCCTGCGGGATCAGCAACTCATCCCGCCCCAGAGCGTGGTGATCATGGTCAGCAGCGACAGCTCCCGGGCCATGGTGCTGAGCGCGCTGGAGGCCGAGCCCGACGAATACCTGATGAAGCCCTTCTCCCAGGAGCAGTTCTCGTTTCGCCTCAAACGCGCCATCGCCCGCCGCCAGTCCCTGGAGAGCGTCTTTAGCGCCCTCACCCGAAACGATCTGCCCGCCCTGGCGGAGGCCTGTGCCAGACAGGCGGATGCGGTGCCCCGCTTTGCCAACTTCTGCCGCTGCCTGCAGGCCGATACCCAGCTCAAGCTGGGGCAGGCGAAGGAGGCGCGCAGCCTGATGCGCCAGCTGCTGGCCGGGCAGGAGAACAGCTGGGCCCGGCTCACCCTGGGCAAGGCGTGCCACACCCTCGGGCTGCACGACGAGGCGGTGAGCCACCTGCAGGCGACCCTGAAACACACTCCCCTGATGGTGGAGGCCTACCTCTGGCTGGCGGAGTCCCTGCTGGCGCTCGGCAAGGATGAGCAGGCCCAGCAGGAGCTGAGGCGTGCGGTGGACATCTCCCCCCAGTCGGTGCAGCTCTCCCGCCGCCTGGCGGAGGTGTGCCTGCTGCGCCACGACTACGGCCCGGCCAAGGACGTGCTGCTCTCCCTCATCGACCTGTCGCGCAACTCCATCCACCGCACGCCGCATTATCTCGGGGCCTATATCCAGACCCTGACCCTCTACGCCCTCAACAGCAACGACAGCTATCACATCGCCAACCTGCAAAAGCAGGTGAACTCGGCCCTCTCCCGCATCCGGGACTCCCTGATGATGGCGGAGTTCAACTACCCGGTGTTCGAGCAGATCTGCCAGGCCAGGGTGCGCATCGCCCTGGGGGAGCTGCTCAAGGGCAAGAAGATGCTCTATCGCGCCAACCAGAACTGGCTGGACAAGCCGGACACCATGCCCCCCGCCCTGCTCGGCGAGACCATACTCGCCCTCTACCAGCTCGGGGAGTTCGAGTACGCCGAGAGCCTGCAGGCCCTGCTGGCCGAAGACGAGGATCGGCTGCTCACCACCTGCATCCAGGTGACCCGGGATGACAAGACGGTGCAGGAGCGCCGCCAGCGCTACCAGCAGCTCAACGATCTGGGCATCAAGGCCTACCAGAGCGGGGAGCTGGAGCAGGCCCTCGGCCACTTTCGCGAGGCGCTGCGCCGGGCGCCCGCCAATACCGGGGCGGCCCTCAACAAGATCCAGGTGCTGCTGCAGCTGATGCAGAAGAACCGCAAGAGCCCGGAATTTGGCGCCGAGTGCAAGGAGACCCTGGGGGTGCTGGAGGGCATTCCCCTGAACCCGGCCCAGCAGGAGCGTTTTCGCAAGCTGCGTCAGGAATATCACCAGCACGCCTGAGCGGCGCCCCTCTCCCCTCACCTATGCTGATACAGACTTCAGGAAGGGAGGGGCAACACCATGGCGATGTGCCGATACCTGGTGGCCGATGGCCGCCACTGCACCGAAGAGGCGGGAGATCAGGATCTGTGCCGCTGGCATGACCCCAGAGCCCCCCACCAATCCCCGGACACCGCGGCCGACCTGGAACACTATGTGCGCCAGGGTGGCCTGTGCCACGGCCTGCAACTGGCTCGCGCCGAGCTCAGCGGCCTCAACCTGGTGAACAAGCAGGATCCGGCAGGCTTTCTGCTGGAGCAGTGCAACCTCTATCGCGCCAACCTGCGTGGCGCCCACCTCTACGGCCTGCGCATGAAGGGGGGCAGCCTGATGAAGGCCGACCTCAGCGACGCCAACCTGCACTGCGCGACCCTGCACGACGTCAACCTGCTCGGCATCCGCTGGAAGAACACCCGCCTCGACAACCTGGATACCGGCCCCCGACTGATGCAGGACAGAAAGGGGCGCAAGGAGCGGGACCCCATGCAGGCCCGCGTCTGGTTCAAGGAGGCGGAAGAGACCTACCGGGACCTGCGCAAGGCCTCGGAGGCCCAGGGCATCTTCACCATGTCCGGACGCTACATCCAGCAGGAGCTCACCATGCGCCGCCTGCAGATGCCGTTCTGGTCCTATCAACGTTTTGCCTCCTGGATAGTCGACCTCTTCTGCGGCTACGGCGAGGCCCCCATGCGGGTGGTGCTCTTCTCCCTGCTGCTCATCCTCATCTGCAGCGTGTTCTACTTCTTCTTCGGCCTCAGCTTCGCGGGCGAGCACCTCGTCTATCGCCCGGACGCCACCCTGGAGCAGAATGCCATCTTCCTGCTGGAATGCCTCTACTACAGCGTGGTGACCTTCACCACGTTAGGGTATGGCGACTTCACCCCGGTGGGATTGTCGCGGATCTTCGCCGCCTTGGAGGCGTTCACCGGCAGCTTCACGCTGGCGCTGTTCGTGGTGGTGTTTGTCAAGAAGATGACCCGATAGGCTGGCGGCCGGGGACCTTTCCCCCTTCCCCGGCCCCCGAACTTGCATCCATCGCGGATTCCTAGTCCAATAGCCACTTATAAAAATGACATGAGCACCCCGAACATGAAGATCATCTCTTTCAATATCAATGGCCTGCGTGCCCGTCTTCATCAGTTGCAAGCCCTTATCGACAAGCACCAGCCGGACGTGATCGGCCTGCAGGAGATCAAGGTCCACGACGAGGCCTTCCCCGTCGCGGACGTGGAAGCCATGGGCTACCACGTGGTCTTCCACGGCCAGAAGGGGCACTACGGGGTCGCCATCATGAGCAAGCAGGTGCCACTCGAGGTGCAGAAGGGCTTCCCCACCGATCCGGAAGACGCCCAGCGCCGCATGATCATGGCCAGCTTCAAGCGGGAAGACGGCTCCGTCATCAAGGTGATGAACGGCTATTTCCCCCAGGGGGAGAGCCTGGATCACGAGACCAAGTTCCCGGCCAAGCAGAAGTTTTATGAGGACCTGCAGCACTACCTCGAGACCCACCACACCCCCGGCGATCAGATAGCGCTGATCGGGGATATGAACATCTCCCCCACGGATCTCGACATCGGCATCGGCGAGGCGAACCGCAAGCGCTGGCTGCGGGACGGCAAGTGCTCCTTCCTGCCCATCGAGCGGGAGTGGATGGAGCGCCTCAAGGGGTTCGGCCTGACCGACACCTTCCGCGCCGCCAATCCCACCGAGTGCGAGCGCTTCTCCTGGTTCGACTACCGCTCCCGCGGCTTTGACGAGAACCGGGGCCTGCGCATCGACCTCATCATGGCCTCCGACGCCCTCAAGGACAGAGTGACCGAGGTGGGGATCGACTACGAGCTGCGCGGCATCGACAAGCCTTCCGACCACGCCCCCATCTGGACCACCTTCGCGTGATGATCTGATCATGGCGGCTCACCGATGGGGATACTTTCCACATCCTTGAGCCGCCATGCAGCAGTGACAGGCATGCCACCCAGGAGGTGGCGCCCAATCGTCACACCGGCCCGACCCTGGCCCATGACTGAGGGGGGCCTGAGCTCCCCCTTTCTCGCTGGCGCCTGAGCCCTGCCACTGGCGAGTCATCCCGCCGCCGCCCCCCGAGATCCCCGGCCGCCATCCGGCCGCTCACTGCCGCGCCCCTCCTCCGCCGCCCTCTCGCAGCCCTCTTGCCGCCACCGTTCTGGAACCTGCCGGCCCCTGGCCACGGGAGTCCGGATAGCCGCCCGCCAAAAACCCGAAAAAGAAACCGTTTTCTTTTTGCGGATTGGCGATGGGAACAGCTCCGGTTCAAGTTCGGGAAATACCATACTTAGTTCTGTCGAAGGACAGTCCATCAACGATTAATAACAAGACGCGGCCACCTTGAAGGCCTCATTTCACAGGGGTAGTAACATGAACAGTTCTGCAGGCAGGGAGCACAGCATCATCCGGAGCCTGGTGGCTCTGACGCTGGCGGGGGCGCTTGGCGCCTGTGGTGACAACACCGAGAATGCGGCCAATACCCTGCCGTCGGTACCCGTGGTGGTACAAACGGCGGCGTCCGGGGACGTGCCCCTCACCACCGAGATGGTGGGGGAGACCGCCGGCTATCGCGAGATCGAGGTGCGCGCCCGGGTCGGCGGCATCCTGCTCAAACGCACCTATGTGGAAGGCCAGCCGGTCACCGCCGGTCAGGAGCTGTTCCTGATCGACCCCGCCCCCTTCAAGGTGGCGCTGGAGCAGGCCAAGGGCACCCTGGCCCAGGAGCAAGCCCGCCTCAACAAGGCTCGCGCCGACAAGGATCGCGTCATCCCGCTGTTCAAGCGTCAGGTGGTGAGCCGCAAGGACTATGACGACACCATCGCCAACTACGAGGCGGCCCTGGCCAGCCTGCAGGCGGCCCAGGCCAAGGTGAAGGAGGCGGAACTCAACCTCAGCTACACCCAGGTCACCGCCCCCATCAACGGCATGGCGAGCAAGAGCTCCCAGTCCGAGGGCAGCCTCATCGCCACCAGCGGCGAGGGCAGCCTGCTGACCACCATCACCCAGTTCGATCCCCTCTATGTCAACTTCTCCTACTCGGAGCAGGATCGCCTGAACTTCGAGAGCGCGGTCAAGAGCGGCAAGATCGAAGCCAAGAGCAGCACCGACTGGCGCACCCATATCCAGCTGGCCGACGGCAGCACCTACCCGCAAGCGGGGCGCCTGAACTTCTCCGACAGCCGGGTCGACCCGGCCACCGGCACCATCCGCGCCCGCGCCATCTTCGACAACAAGGACGGCGTCCTGCTGCCCGGCCAGTTCGTGCGCCTGACCATCGATCTGGGTACCCGCAAGGACGCCATCGTGGTGCCGCCCCGCGCCATCGTCCAGTCCCAGGCCGATCGCCTGGTGATGGTGGTGGATGCGGACAACAAGGTGAGCCCGCGCCCGGTCAAGCTGGGCCCGGCCATCAGCAGCGGCATCATCATCGACAGCGGCCTGCAGGTCGGCGATCGCTACATCGTCGAGGGGCTGATGAAGGCCCGCCCGGGCGCCGTGGTCAAACCGGTCAGTGCCGAAGAGATGAAGGCGATCAACGCCAAGATCACCCAGGGTGCCGCGGGCAAATAAGGAGCTCCCATGTTTTCCAAGTTCTTCATAGAACGCCCCATCTTCGCCAGCGTGATCTCGATCATCATCGTGCTGGGCGGGTTGGCGGCGATGCGATCGCTCCCGGTGGAGCAGTATCCCCAGATCACCCCGGCCGTGGTCTCGGTCACCGCCTTCTACCCGGGTGCCACCCCTGAGGTGATCTCCCAGACCGTGGCCGCCCCCATTGAACAGCAGGTCAACGGGGTCGAGAACATGATCTACATGCAGTCCGGCTCCGCCTCCAACGGCCAGATGAACCTCAACGTCTACTTCGACATCGGGGTGGATCCGGATCAGGCGACCATCGACGTCAACAACCGGGTCTCGGCCGCCATGGCCCAGCTGCCGGAAGAGGTGAAGAAGCAGGGGGTGACGGTGCGCAAGAAGTCCACCTCCATCCTGCAGGTGATCACCCTGCAGTCACCCAACGGTTCGTTTGATACCACCTATCTGTCGAACTACGCCCTGCTCAACATCATCGACGAGCTCAAGCGGATTCCCGGCGTGGGGGACACCTCCCTGTTCGGCGGCACCGACTACGCCATGCGGATCTGGCTGCGCCCGGACCGGCTGGCCCAGCTGCAGCTCACCCCGAGCGACGTGATCGGCGCCATCCGCGAGCAGAACACCCAGTTCGCGGCGGGCAAGATCGGCTCCCAGCCCACCAGCACCCCCACCGACTTCACCTACACGGTGCAGACCAAGGGGCGGCTGGATGACGTCAAGGAGTTCGAGAGCATCATCATCCGCGCCATGCCGGACGGCTCCAAGATCCGGGTGAAAGACGTGGCACGGGTCGAACTCGGCGGCAAGGACTACGACGTGCTGGCCCGCGCCAACGGCAAGCCGGCCATCGGTATTGCCACCTACCTGCAACCGGGGGCCAACGCGGTCGCGGTCGCCGATCAGGTGCGCGCCACCATGGAACGCCTGCAGGGCCGCTTCCCGCCGGACGTGGAGTACCAGATCCCCTACGACACCACCGACTTCGTGAAGATCTCCATCGAGGAGGTGGTCCACACCCTGCTCGAGGCGATCGTGCTGGTGTTCGTGGTGGTCTACCTCTTCCTGCAGAACTTCCGTGCCACCCTGATCCCCTGTATCGCGGTGCCGGTGTCACTCATCGGCACCTTCGCCGGCATGCTGATGCTGGGCTTCTCCATCAACCTGCTGACCCTGTTCGGCATGGTGCTCGCCATCGGTATCGTGGTGGATGACGCCATCGTGGTGCTGGAGAACGTCGAGCGGATCATGAGCGAGAAGAAGTGCTCCGCCAAGGAGGCGTCCGTCCTCGCCATGCAGGAGGTCTCCGGCCCCGTGGTCGCCATCGTGCTGGTGCTCTCGGCCGTGTTCCTGCCTGTCGCCTTCATGGGCGGCATGACGGGGGTGATGTACAAGCAGTTCGCCATCACCATCGCCGTGTCGGTGGCCATCTCCGGTCTGGTGGCGCTCACCCTGTCGCCGGCCCTGTGCGCCATCCTGCTGAAAGAAGGCCACCACCAGCCGGCTCGCTTCTTCGTCTGGTTCAACAATGCCTTTGATGCCCTGACCCGCCGCTATGTGCGCGGGGTGGCCTTCCTCAACCGCAGGGTCGGCGTGGCCTTTGGCATCATCGCCATCATCCTCGGCTGCAGCTATGTGCTGTTCAACAAGGTGCCGGGCGCCCTGGTGCCGGACGAGGATCAGGGCTACCTCATCGGATCCATCATGCTGCCCGATGCCGCCGCCCTGACCCGTACCCAGGCGGTCGCGAGCGACTTTGACAAGATGGCCATGGCCAACCCCAACGTGAAGGACGTGGTCACCTTCTCGGGCTTTGACATCCTGTCCGGCTCCATCATCAGCAACCGCGGCCTCACCTTCATCACCCTGAAAGACTGGAAAGAGCGTCAGGGCGAGGGTCAGGACTCCTTCTCCCTGGCCAAGACCTTCCAGGGGATGAGCCTGATGGGGCTGGCCGATGGCTTCACCGCCACCTTCAACCCGCCCCCCATCACCGGCATGTCCACCACCGGGGGCCTCGAAGGCTACCTGCAGAACCGGGGTACCGGCGACGTGCACGCCTTCGCGGGCGAGGTGCAGCGCCTGCTCGACGCGGCCAAGGAGCGCCCGGAGTTTGCCAGCGTGACCACCACCTTCCGCGCCAACGTGCCCCAGGTCTTCCTGGATCTCGATCGCGAGAAGGCCAAGGCGCTGGGGCTGCCCATCAACGCCGTGTTCGACACCATGCAGGCCACCTTCGGTCAGGTCTATGTCAACGACTTCAACCAGTTCGGCCGCACCTACCGGGTGCAGTTGCAGTCCGAGGCGGACTACCGCGCCAAGAAGGATGACATCCGCAACGTCTATGTCCGCTCCAACAGCGGCGAGATGATCCCCCTCACCAGCCTGGTGACGGTGCGCGATGCCACCGGCCCCGAGCTGGTCGAGCGTTTCAATATCTTCCCGGCCGCCAAGATCATGGCCCAGCCGGCGCCGGGTATCAGCTCGGGTCAGGCCATCAAGGCCCTGGAGGAGATCGCCGCCCAGACGCTGGGCAACGACGCCAAGCTGGAGTGGACCGGTGCCGCCTACCAGGAGAAAGCGGCCGCCGGCAGCGCCGCCATGGCGTTTGGCTTCGGCATCGTGATGATCTTCCTCATCCTGGCCGCCCAGTATGAGCGCTGGAGCCTGCCGTTTGCGGTGATCACCGCCGTGCCGTTCGCCCTGTTCGGCGCCCTGCTCGCTACCTGGGCCGTGGGGCTCACCAACAACGTCTACTTCCAGATAGGCCTGGTGACGCTGGTGGGGCTGGCGGCCAAGAACGCCATCCTGATCGTGGAGTTCGCGGTGATGAAGCATGAAGAAGGGATGACCCTCATCGAGTCGGCCCTGGAGGCGGCGCGCCTGCGTTTCCGTCCCATTGTCATGACCTCACTGGCGTTTATCCTGGGTTGTGTGCCCCTGGTCACCTCCAGCGGCGCGGGTGCGGCGAGCCGCCACGCCCTCGGCTGGCCGGTGATCGGCGGCATGCTGGCGGCGACCTTCATCGCCATCTTCTTCATCCCGCTCTTCTTCCGCCTCATCATGCGGCGATCGGAGCGACCGTCCAGGACGGCGCAGGAGAAGTCATAACCCCGGCCCCCGCAGACGCGGGGGCTTTCTTCTTCATAGGTCCGGCAATTTCTTAATCCATATCAACTATTTGGCAGATGACACAGGCCGAACCTTGACCTTCTCCTGTAGGTAAGGTTTACATTCATCCCATACGTCACAGGGAACCTGCACCATGTTGTCATCGAGATTGCCCACAGCACTCATCGCCCGGCTATTGCTGGCGCTGGTGCTCGTCTGCAATCTGACCCTGTGCATCAGCTGGCATGGCGCGGCCACCGCCCAGACCCTGGATGCCCTCCCGGCATCCTCCCCCTTGTCTCATGCGCTGCACGAGAGCCCGCCTGTGCAGCACGCCGCCATGAACCATGGCCAGGCCGACACAATCCCCCTCTCCTGCCATTCGGGCACCATGAGCCAGAGTGCCCCGTCTGGGGAGGAATGCCAGATGCAGGCCGGCTTCTCCGGTGCGGCCAATGCCCCGCTCCTGCTCGGCATGCTGTTGTCACTGCTGCTGATCCCCCTGCTGCTGCTCCCCTCTTCGTGGCATGTCGGCTCCCTGCTCGACAACTGGCTGCGGGATCCCTTCCTGCGCCTGCGCGGTACCCATCCCCCCTCCTGGCCCAGACGGCATCTGATGCTCTCTGTGCTGCGCCATTAGAAACCTCTTCTACCCCAGCCTGGGCAATGGTTCGCCATTGCAACAAGTGCCGTGCACCGGCCGACTCGTCGGCAGTGCTCCGTTTGCCGCCCAACCCGTTCGCTGTGATTCGAGTGTTGCGTGACGCAGGTGCGTGAATAACGCCTCTGCCCCGCCCCTGGACACGACGCTCATGCAGGAACCCGGTCAGGCGGCCTGATAGAAGAGAAGATGTAACCATGTCATCAGCCAAGATTTTCGCCGTTGCCGGCGCCCGCGCCTCCCGTCCGACTCGTGCCGGAGGCCTGCGATGAACAAGACCCTGATCCTGTCGACTCTGATGCTCGCCCTCGGGGCCGGCGGCGGCTACTGGGCCGCCACCAAGATGGGCGGCGCCACCACCGCCAAGGAGAAGGCCCCCCTCTACTGGGTCAATCCCATGGATCCCCGCGACAAGCGCGACGGCCCCGCCAAGGACAACATGGGGATGGACTTCATCCCCGTCTATGAAGAGAAACAGGGCGGCTCGCCCGGCACCGTTACCATCAGCCCCGAGATCCAGCAGAACCTGGGGGTGCGGCTGGCCAAGGTGGAGAAACTGCCCGTCCACCAGCAGATCGAGACGGTGGGCTACGTGGGATATGACGAGGAGCGCCTCGAAGCCATCAACTCCCGGATGGCGGGCTGGATCCGCAACCTCGCCATCAAGAACGAGGGGCAGCAGGTGGCCAGGGGCAGTTTCATCTACGATCTCTACGCCCCGGATCTGGTGAACGCCCAGCACGAGTACCTGCTGGCGCTCAATACCACCAACCCGCTGCTGCTGCGCGCCGCCGAAGGCAAGCTCAAGTCCCTGCAGGTACCGGCGGATCAGATTGCGGCCCTCAAGCGCACCCGCAAGGTGCAGGAGACGGTGCGCATCTACGCCCCGAGCAGCGGCTATGTGTCCGAGCTCAAGGTGCGTGAAGGCCAGTATGTGGAGCCCGCCGCCCCCCTCTTTAACATCAGTACCCTCAAGCAGGTATGGGTAAGCGCCGAGGTGTTCGAGCGCCAGGCCGCCCAGATCAAGGTCGGCGATCCGGTCACCATGACCCTGGACTATGCCCCGGGCCGCCGCTGGCAGGGTCGGGTGGACTACCTCTACCCGACGCTCGATGCGAGCACCCGCACCCTGCGGGTCCGCCTGCGTTTCGACAACCCGGACGAGTTCCTGAAACCCAACATGTTCGCCAAGGTGAGCATCGGCACCGGCAAGGGGGAACCCCGCCTGGTGGTGCCGAGCGAAGCGGTGATCCGCACCGGCAGCCAGGACAGGCTGGTGCTGGCGCTGGGGGATGGCAACTTCAAGTCGGTGGCCGTCACCCTGGGCCCCCAGTTTGGTGACAAGGTCGCCATCCAGGAGGGGGTCGAAGCCGGTGACAGCATCGTCAGCTCGGCCCAGTTCCTGCTCGACTCCGAATCGGCCATCGATTCGGACTTCCAGCGCATGACGGCGGTGCGTCCCATGCAGGTGTGGACCCAGGGCCAGGTGCAGAACATCGATCTCGCCGGGCGTACCCTCGGCATCTCTCACCAGCCCATACCCGAGTGGCAGTGGCCCGCGATGGAGATGGACTTCACCGTGGCCGACGGCGTGGACATCAGCCAGCTGAAGCCGGATCAGACCCTGCATCTGCAGGTGGAGCAGGAGGGGGACGAGTACCGCATCATCCAGATCCATGTGGAAGACAAGCCGGCAGCAGACGAGCCGATGAAAGAGGCCAAGGGCGAGATGCCAGGCATGGATCACAGCCAGCACCAGATGGGGGATAAATCATGATCCCGGCCATGCTTCGCTGCATTGAGCACAAACCCAATCGGCTGCCCGCCCACCGAATGAGAGGAGCCCAGTCATGATCCCTGCCATCATTCGCTGGTCCGTCGGCAACCGCTTCCTGGTGCTGCTGCTGACCGTCATGCTCACCGCCTGGGGCCTCTGGTCGGTCAAGCAGACCCCGGTGGACGCCCTGCCGGATCTCTCCGACGTCCAGGTGATCATCAAGACCTCCTACCCGGGCCAGGCGCCCCAGGTGGTGGAGGATCAGGTGACCTACCCCCTCACCACCGCCATGCTGGCGGTGCCGGGGGCCACCACGGTGCGCGGCTACTCCTTCTTCGGCGACTCCTTCGTCTACGTGCTGTTTGACGACGACACCGACCTCTACTGGGCCCGCGCCCGGGTGCTGGAGTACCTGAGCCAGGTGGCCCCCAATCTGCCCGCCGGGGCCCAGCCCCAGCTCGGGCCGGACGCCACCGGGGTGGGCTGGGTCTACCAGTACGCTCTGGTCGATAAAACCGGCAAGCACGATCTCAGCGAGCTCACGTCACTGCAGAACTGGTTTCTGAAATACGAGCTGCAGACGGTGAACGGCGTCTCCGAAGTCGCCACCGTGGGCGGCATGGTGCGCCAGTACCAGGTGCGGGTCGATCCGGACAAGCTGCGGGCCTACGGCATTCCGCTCTCCCTCATCGAGACCGCCATCAAGCAGGGCAACCAGGAGACCGGCGCCTCCGTCATCGAGATGGCGGAAGCGGAGTACATGGTTCGTTCGAATGGCTACCTCAAGAGCGTCGAGGATCTGAAGCAGATCCCGCTCGGCACCAATGTGCGGGGCGCCCCCCTGCTGCTGGGTGACGTGGCCGACGTGGTGACCGGTCCCCAGAGCCGGCGCGGTATCGCCGAGCTCAACGGCGAAGGGGAAGTGGTGGGCGGCATCATCGTCATGCGCTTTGGCGAGAATGCCCAGCACACCATCGACGGGGTCAAGGCACGGCTGGCCGAGCTCAAATCCAGCCTGCCCGACGGGGTGGAGATCGTCACCGTGTACGATCGATCCGACCTTATCCAGCGCGCCATCGACAACCTCTCCGCCAAGCTGGTGGAGGAGTTCGCCGTGGTGGTGCTGGTGTGTCTGGCCTTCCTGTTCCACCTGCGCTCGTCCCTGGTGGTGGTCATCACCCTGCCCATCGCGATTTTGACCGCCTTTATCGTGATGCACCTGCAGGGGATCAACGCCAACATCATGTCGCTGGGGGGCATCGCCATCGCCATCGGCGCCATGGTGGACGGCGCCATCGTGATGATAGAGAACGTCCACAAGCACATGGAGCGGGAGGAGCTCACCGACAAGAACCGCTGGCGGATCATCACGGAGGCGAGCATCGAGGTGGGGCCGGCGATTTTCTTCTCCCTGCTCATCATCACCATGAGCTTCCTGCCGGTGTTTGCCCTGGAGGCGCAGGAGGGGCGCATGTTCCACCCGCTGGCCTACACCAAGACCTACGCCATGGCCGCCGCCGCCGCGCTCGCCATCACGCTGGTGCCGGTCATCATGGGCTATTTCATCCGCGGCAAGGTATTGCCCGAGCAGGCCAACCCCCTCAACCGTGGCTTGAGCCAGGCCTATGTGCCCCTGCTCAATGCCGTGCTGGCCCGTCCCAAGACCACCCTCGCCGCCGCCCTGGTGGTCACGGTCGCGGGTTTCTGGCCGCTCCAGCACCTGGGCTCAGAGTTCATACCGCCGCTCGATGAGGGGGACATCATGTACATGCCCACCACGGCGACCAACATCTCGGTGGGCAAGGCGCGGGAGATCCTGCAACAGACCGACAAACTCATCCGCACCGTGCCCGAGGTACAGAACGTGTTCGGCAAGGCGGGGCGCGCCGACTCGGCCACCGACCCGGCGGATCTGGTGATGATGGAGACCAGCATCCAGCTCAAGCCCCGCGACCAGTGGCGCCCGGGCATGACCCCGGAGAAGCTGAAAGAAGAGCTCGACTCCCTCATCCGCTTCCCCGGCCTCACCAACGCCTGGGTGCCCCCCATCAAGACCCGTATCGACATGCTGGCCACCGGCATCAAGACCCCGGTGGGGATCAAGATCGCCGGCCCCGACCTCAAGGTGGTCCAGCAGATTGGCCAGCAACTCGAGCAAATAGTCGGCAAGGTGGAAGGCGCCGCCTCCGTCTACGCCGAGCGGGTGGCGGGCGGTCGCTACGTCAAGGTGGATATCGATCGGCTCAAGGCGGCCCGCTACGGCCTCAACATCGCCGACGTGCAGGCGGTGCTCGCCACCGCGGTGGGCGGTATGGACGTGGGGCAGACCATCGAGGGGCGCGAGCGTTACCCCATCAACCTGCGCTATCCCCAGAGCTATCGCGATTCCGTGGCCAGCCTCGAACTGCTGCCCCTGATCACCCCCAAGGGTGAGCGGATCGCCCTGGCGGACGTGGCCCGGGTCTACATCAGCGACGAGGCGCCCATGCTGCGCAGCGAAAACGCACGCCTCAACGGCTGGGTCTACGTGGACATCCGTGGCCGCGACATCGGCTCCTTTGTGGCAGAGGCCAAGGCCGAGGTGGACAAGCAGCTGGTGCTGCCACCGGGTTACGCCCTCACCTGGTCAGGTCAGTACGAATACATGGAGCGGGCCATGGAGCGCCTCACCTACGTGGTGCCCCTGACCCTCGCCATTATCGTGCTGCTGCTCTATCTCGCGTTTCACCGCTTCCAGGAGGTGCTGCTCATCCTCACCACCCTGCCGCTGGCGGTGGTCGGGGGGATCTGGGCCGTCTGGCTGCTCGACTTCAACCTCTCGGTGGGCGTCGGCGTCGGCTTCATCGCCCTGGCCGGGGTGGCCGTGGAGACGGGGGTGCTGATGCTGGTCTACCTCAACCACGCCTGGGACGATCTGGTGGCCAGCGGCAAACCGGACAAGGCCGGCCTGCACCAGGCGGTCATTCACGGCGCCGCCCTGCGCCTGCGCCCCAAGATGATGACGGTGGTGACCATCATCGCGGGCCTTCTGCCCATCATGTGGAGCCATGGCACCGGCTCGGAGGTGATGCAGCGCATCGCCGCCCCCATGATCGGCGGCATGGTGACGGCGCTGGTGCTGACCCTGCTGGTACTGCCCGCCGCCTACTACCTGTGGCGCAGCCGCACCCTGAAAACCCTTGCACACACGACGTCGCAGACGGATACCCCGACTGCACCCTGATCAACCGGACAACACAAACAAGGAAACCATCATGAACTACAAGACGCTGACGCTGACCCTGCTATTGGGCCTCGCCACCCACACCGGCCTGCAGGCCGAGGAGATGATGAACCACGAAGGGCACGACATGAGCCAGATGGGGGAGATGGGCCAGATGGAGGGCATGGAGGAGAAGGTGATGACCAAGGGGGTCATCAGCCGTATCGACGTGCAAAACGGCAAGGTAGGCATCAAGCACGAGGCCATCGAGAACCTCAAGATGCCCCCCATGACCATGGTCTTCCAGGTGGCCGATCCCGCCCTGCTGGAAGGGGTCAAGGTCGGGGATGCGGTGAGCTTCCACGCCGAAAGTCCGGCTGGAAAGCTCACGGTGACGAAGCTGCAGAAGAAGTAACCACTCACAAGGGCAGTAAAAAAACGGCGGGTTGAACCCGCCGTTTTGTTGTCTGCTTGTCAGCGCCGGGCCGATCCTCAGCCTCGAATGTGGTCGATAAAGGCGTCGATCTGCTCGCGGCTGCAAGCCGGGTTCATAAAGACCGCCTTTTCCCCGGCGATGTAGGAGTAACGGCCCCGCGCGTCGTAATCGGAGCGGGCCACCGCCTCCACCCAGTTGGTGTAGAGCCCCACCTTGCCGCGCCCGGTGAAGAGGCTGCGGTGGTATTCGGTGTTGCGTGCCAGCCGCGCCTTGTAGGCGGGGTCGGGACTGCGGGCCAGCTCGAAGGCGAACTCGGCCTCCGGATCCTGCACCCACTCGGGGTTGTAGATCTTGAAGCCCACGCTCGGCCCCTGGTTCTCCTGGGCCACCAGCTTGACGTTACCGAGCTGGCTCAGACGGAAGCGGAAGTAGTTGGCGTTTTGCAGGCAGTGGGCCAGCACGGTGCGATACCCCTCGACCCCCAGGTAGTTGAGGGCCGCGTAGGCGCCGAACAGGCCACTCGCCCCGCGGGAGCACTCTATGGTGGACTGCAGGTGGGTGTGGCCCTGGATGTCGCGCTCGAAGTAGGAGAAGTTCTCCGGGTCGTTCTCCATTGCCTTGAGGTCGTTCTGCTCCTTGATCATCACCAGGCTGGAGGTGTAGGGCACATAGCCCCACTTCTGGAAGTCGACGGTGAACGAATCGGCGTATTTGAGCTCGGCAAAGCGCGCCACGTTGCGCTCGATGCCGGCCAGGGTCGCGGCGTTGATGGCCAGGGGGTTGGCGGCAAAGTCGTAACCCAGGAAGAAGATCATCGACCAGCCGATGGCGGCGTCCACGTGGATGTGGGGCTTGACCGCCACCTCGAAGCGCTCGCACAGGCGATCCCGCAGGTCCACCACGGGTTTGACCTGATCCACCCCGAAGGTGTCGGTGGTACCCATAGTGAGCATGATGGTGGGCACCACGTGCTTCAAGGCAAAACAGGCGGTCAGGGTGCGCTCGAGATCCGCGAGATCGATGTCGTTGTTCTCGCCTACCTGAATGCGGATCGTCTTGTTCTCAATGTCCACTCCGAGCAGGGAGAGGTTGGTGATGTTGGAGTAGTGGCCGCCCTGGGAGTTGATGATGCGGTAGTCCTGATAGTGGCCGAGCCCCTTGTGCTTGGCTTCCGGCAGGCTCTTGCGAATGCCGAGCAGGTAGCCGTAGAGGTTACAGAAGGTCCCCCCCTGGGTGAAGATGCCGGTGGCACGGGCCGGATCGTAACCCGCCAGCAGGGCAATCTGGCGCACCACCTTCCTCTCCAGCTCCTCGGCCACCCCGGCGTATTCGGAGTAGACCAGGTTGGGGTTGGCCAGAATGCCCATCTGGGCGCCGTAGATGGCGGGATCCGCCGACATGGTGATGACGTTCTCGACGCTGGAGGGGTTCTCCCAGTCCTTGGAGAGGGCGCCGGCAAACAGCAGTTCAGCCATGGGCTCCCCCGGGGTGCGCATGGCCGCCGGCACCGGCATGGTCTCGCACAGATCGGCGAGGCGGGCGCGGCCGTCCGGCCAGGCATTCAGGCGCGCATCCGGGGCCAGCCCCCGGGCGCGAAACTCGTTGAGGGTGGCAAAACCGGGCTCGCGAAACACCGGCCAGAGATCCGGGTTACGGGAGAAAAAGTGGGCCTTGACGGTGGCGAAGCGGGCGGCGAATTCGGGGGAGACGGCGTTGACGCCGTCGTCTTTCAGATAGACCAAGTCACTCATTTTTATACCATTCGTACGGCAAAAGTGCGGTTTTTATACTCCAGTGACCCCGCTATCAACAGCGACAATATCTAATGGTCTCCCCTACTTTTTGTCATGTCTGAGTCGTGACGGGGGCTGCGGCAACCATGCCCGAACGGCCCCCGTCTTCGTCTTGTGATCCCGCTCACGCCGACAAGGTCAGCGCAGCCCCCCCCAGCAACCAGTCGGAGAACGCCAGCAGCTCGTCCTGCTGGGCCGGGAAATCGCCCCGCCACCCTTGCAGCAGGGCGTCGATGGCGTCGGCCCGATAGGCGACCCCGGGCAGCCGCTCGGCCAGGGCATCCAGCGGGGCCGGATCCAGGCTGTCGCTGAAGATCTGCGCCCGCCCTATCACCCCCTTCTCCACGTCGAAGTGCAGCTCCACCCCGCCCCAGGGGAAGCGTTCGTCCAGCTGGTGGCTGAAGGCGGGGGCGTGGCCGAAATTCCACTCCCAGCTGCGCTGGCGGGCGAAGGTCTCGGCGAAGCCGGGCAGGTCGGGCATCCGCTCGGGGGAGATGTGCTCTGGGGCAACCCTGTCGCCATGGTGAGCGAAGAAGGCCTCGCACAGAGCCTGGACCACCCGTGGGTGATCGACGCCCGGCAGCAACTCGCCGAGGTTCGTCACCCGGCTGCGTACCGAGGTGATCCCCTTAGCCGCCAGCTTCTTGGGGTCGGGATTGAGGTAGTGGGAGAGGCGGCCGAGGTCGGCATCCAGCAGCAGGGTGCCATGGTGGAAGCCGCGATCCTGGGTCTCCCGGTAGGCCGAGCCCGAGACCTTGCGATCCCCGTCCGGGGTGGCCACCAGCAGGTCGTTGCGCCCGGAGGCAAAGGCGCTCACCCCGAGCCGCTTGAGTGCATCCAGCACGATGGCGGTGGAGACGCTCTTGTCATAGCCGGGCTTGCCCGCCATGAAGGTGAAGCAGCTGTTGCCAAGGTCGTGAAACACGGCGCCGCCCCCGCTGCTGCGCCGGGCCAGGGTCACGCCATCCTCCTCCATGCGGCGGGTGTTGCACTCCTTCCAGGGGTTCTGGGCCCGGCCTATCACCACGGTATTGGCGTTGCGCCACAGAAACAGCACCCGCTGGGCGGGGTCCATCTGGCGAAAGATGCACTCCTCCACCGCGAGGTTGAACAGGGGATCGTGGGAGTCGGAGAGCAGCAGGCGCAGAGAGGACATGGCGGGACCTTCTTATGAAGCAGGAAAGAGAAAACAGGAAACGGATGACTACCATACCACCAGGGGGCGGATCGGCGAACCCCTCCCCCCTTCCCCCGGGTCTAGTCGCCGCGAAGGGCCACCACGGGGTCGAGGCGCACCGCCCTGAGGGCCGGCGCCACCCCGGCGAGCAGCCCCACCAGGGCGCTCCCCGCCAGCGCCAGCAGCAGATAGAGCGGGTGCAGCGCCAACGGCAGGGCCGGCAGCAGCCAGCCGGTCAGGAGGCTGGCCCCCAGCAGCAACAGGAGTCCGAGCAGGCCCCCCGCCAGGGCCAGCACCATGGCTTCGAACAGGAACAGGGTGAGGATCTGGCGGCGCGGGCTGCCGAGGGCCATCAGCAGGCCAACCTCGGGAACCCGCTCCTGCTGGCTGATGCTCATGATGCTGAAGATGCCGACCGCCCCGATGAGCAGCGACACCACCCCGAGCCCGCCGATGGCGAGCTTCACCATCGCCAGTATCTTGTCGAGGCTCGCCAGCATCTCCTGCTGGGAGAGCAGGGTGAAATCCTCCGCCCCGTGACGGGCGATGAGCAGGCGTCGCACCCGCTCCAGCACCACGGACTCCGCCTCCCCGACCCCGTAGACCAGATCGATCTCCTGCAGCCCCTCCCGGTTGAACAGGGCCTGGGCGTGGGCCGCCGGCACATAGATCATGTCGTCGAGATCGAAGCCGAGGAACTGCCCCTTGGGGGCCAGCACCCCCACCACCCGAAAACGGCGATCGCCCGCCCGGATCAGGCTCCCCGGCGCGCCGCCGCGGGGGAACAGCTCAGCCGCCACCTTGGCCCCCAGCACCGTCAGGGCGCGTGGCATGGCCCCCTCCTCGGCCGGCAGGAAGCGCCCCTCGGCCAGAGTCAGGCGCCAGCCGGCCAGCGCCGCCGAGCCGGTACCCAGGATGGCGGTGCTGCGGCTGAGCCCGCCGGCGCGCACCTCCCCCTGCCCCTGCACCACAGGCAGCACCGACTCCACCCCGGGCAGGCGCGCCAGGGCCTCGGCGTCCAGCAACAGCAGGGGGCGGCTGCTCGAGAGCAGGCCCGGGGGACCACCGCCGGTCTGGGTCTTGCCCGGGGTGACCGCCACCAGCCGGGTGCCGAACTGGGCGAAGCTCCCCTGCAGGTAGAGGCGCAGCCCCTCGCCGATGCCGGTGAGCAGGGTGACGGCGGCGATGCCGATGGCGATGCCGAGCGCCGAGAGCAGGCTGCGGCTGCCGGCAGCCCCGAGGGCGCGCCACAGCCAGGCCATGAGATCCCCGGCGCGCATCAGGCCCCCCACTGGCCGCTGCGCAGGCTGCCGACCGGCTCCTGACGCGCCGCTCGGCTGGCCGGCAGCCAGCTGAAGAAGAGCCCCACCGCGATCGCCGCCGGCAGGCTTATCAGGGGCGCCTGCCAGGGCACCGCCAGGGGGAAGGCGGGCCAGAGCACGCCACCCAGCCCCACCAGCAGGTAACCGAACGCCACCCCGAGCAGGCCGCCGCCCCCGGCGAGCAGCAGCGCCTCCCACAAAAACAGTCGGCGTATGGTGGCGCCGTCCGCCCCCAGCGCCTTGAGCAGGCCTATCTCGCCGGTGCGCTGGCGGGTGCTGATGAGGGCCAGGTTCATCATCATGATGCCCGACACCAGCAGGCTGATGGCCCCGATGCCGGCCACCGCCAGGGTCAGGGTGGCAAGGATGGAGGAGAAGGCCGCCAGCATGGCGTCGCGCCGCACCAGGGTGACGTCCAGGGTGCCGTGGCGCGCCTGCATCAGCCGCTCGAGGCGCGCCGTCAGCGCGTCCAGCCCCTGACCGGCCAGGGGCTGGATCACCAGGCGAAACAGCCCCTCGGTGTTGAACTGGGTGAGGGCCCGCTCGACCGGGATCAGGGCCGTCTCGGCGAGATCCATGCCGAGGTTGCTGCTCTGGCTGGTAAAGCGCCCCACCACCCGGTAGCGACGCCCGTCGAGGCGCACCCACTGCCCCACCGGATCCCGCTCGCCAAACAGCTCGCGGGACAGCGTGGCCCCGAGCAGGATGACCGGCGGGCTGCCCGCCGGCAGCCAGCGGCCGGAAGTAAGGGTCAGGCCGTGGGTCTCGCGCAGCCCGTTGCGGGTGCCGAGCACCATGGCGCTGCGCAGCCGCCCGCTGGCGGCCACCTCGGCGGTGCCGAGCACCAGGGGCACCAGGCGAAGCGCCGGTTCGCGCCGGGCGAGAAAGTCCACGTCCTCCAGGGTGATGTCCCGCAGGCTGTTGCCGGTGAGGGGCGGCAGGCCACCCCGGGTCTCCTTGCGGCCGGGAAACATCACCAGCAGATCCTTGCCGAGGCTGGCAAACTCCGCCGCCACGTAGCGCCGCGCCCCCTCCCCCAGGGCCGTGAGCAGCAGCACGGAGGCGACGCTCAGGCTCACCGCCGCGATCAGGGTCAGGGCCCGGCCGCGATGGCGCAGCAGGGCGGTGGCGGCGAAGGCGATGGCGTCGCGCCCTAGCATGGGGGCTCCATCCTGCCGTCGTTCATGCGGATGCGCCGCCCCGCCCGCGCCCCGATCCGCTCGTCGTGTGTCACCACCACCAGGGTCACCCCGCGCTCCCGGTTGAGGCGCTCGAGCAGGGCGATCACCTCCTCCCCTGAGCGGGAATCCAGGTTGCCGGTGGGCTCGTCGGCGAGCAGCAGGCGCGGCTGGGTCACCATGGCCCGGGCGATGGCCACCCGCTGGCGCTGACCGCCGGAGAGCTCGGCGGGCCTGTGGTCGGCGCGCGTGGAGAGCCCGAGCTCGGCGAGCAGGGCCGCCACCCGGGCCGTGCGTTCGGCAGGCGCCACCCCGGCCAGCATCAGGGGCAGGGCCACGTTCTCGAAGGCTGTGAGGCGCGGCACCAGGTGAAACGACTGGAACACGAAGCCGATGGCCTGGCCGCGCAGGCGGGCGAGCTCGGGCTCCGCCAGGCGGGCGGTGCGCGCCCCCTCGAGCCAGTACTCCCCCTCGTCGGGCCTGTCCAGCAGCCCCAGCACGTTGAGCAGGGTCGACTTGCCCGAACCCGAGGGCCCCATCACCGCCAGGTACTCCCCCGCCTCGATGGCGAGGCTCACGCCGTCCAGGGCCAGCACCTCGCTCCCCCCCAGATTGAAGCGCCGGCCTACCCCCTCGAGGCGGAGGAGCTCACTCATGGGCCTCCTCGGGGCGGTAGGGCCCCTCCCCCTTGATGAGAGCGGGCTGGGCGACGAGCCTGTCCCCCTCGGCGAGCCCCGAGGTCACCTCAACCCAGTTCCAGCTCTCGAGCCCCCAGCTCGGGGTGAGGCGCACCAGGCGCTCCCCCTCCAGACGCAGCACGCTGCCATCCTCGGCCCGGGCGCTGGCGGGGATGCGCAGGGCCCTTTCGGCGCGCCCCGTGGTCACCTCGAGATCGGCGCTGTAGCCCACCAGCAGGGGGGCGTCGCCGGGCAACTCCTCGAGGGCCGCCTCCACCTCCACGGTGCGGGCCTGCTTCTCGAGCTCCTTCACGTAGGGGGCGATGCGGGTGATCCTGGCCGCCAGCTCGCGCCCTGGCATGGCGTCGAGCAGCACCCGGGCCGGCTGGCCGAGGCGCAGGCGGGCCGCGTCCACCTCGTCGATGGGGGCGGAGACGTAGAGGCAGGTATCGTCGATAAGGTCGATGACGGGTGGCATGGCGACCCCGGGGGGCGAGGGGGTCATGTATTCGCCGAGCTTGCTGTTGACCTCGGCCACCACCCCGTCGAAGGGGGCGAGCAGGGTGCGCTCGGTCAGGCGCGCCTCGACCTTCGCCACCTGGGCGGCGTCCACCCCCAGCTGATCGCTCGCGGCCTCACAGGCGAGGCGGCGGCTGTCGGCCAGGTTCTGGGCCTGCTCGGCCAGGGTGCGCGAGGTGAGGTTCCTGGCCAGCAGAACGGCCAAGCGCGCCGCCTCGCGCCGGTAGAACTCGGCCTCGGTGCAGCTGCGCGCACGCTCGGTACGCCCGAGGATGGCCTGGGCCCGGGTGCGGGCGAGCTCGGCCTCGAGATCCCCGCTCCACAGGCGCAGCAACTGCTGCCCCTGCTTGACCCGCTCCCCCGCCTGCACCGCGAGCTCGCTCACCACGCCGCCGCCCGGCAGGCTCAGGCCGGATCGGCGGCACGACTTGATGGTGCCGGCCCGGGTGTTGACGACGGTGACGCGCACCTCGCCGCGATCCACGCTCACCAGCGGGACGGGCGTCGCCACCGGGCGCAGCCACCAGGCCAGGGCGAGGGTCGCCAGCACGGCGACCCCGCCTCCCCACCACAGTTTTCTCATGGCTCTTTTCCCCATCCGGGGCGCACCGTCAGCCCCGGCGCGCGAGCAGGGCGTAATAGAGCAAGGGTATCACCACCAGGGTCAACAGGGTCGAGACCAGGATCCCGAAGATGAGGGAAATGGCCAGCCCGTTGAACACGGGATCTTCGGGATGAGGGGGATCAGGCGTTACCGGGCTTGCGAGCCTGCTCCTGCCCCTTGTTCCAGCCCCGGTCTACCAGCAGGATCCCGGCCACCATGGCCCCGATGAACAGCAGTATCATGGGCTGCCCGCTGGAGATGAGGCTCAGGGCTGGCCCTGGACAGATCCCCACCAGGCCCCAGCCGATGCCAAACAGGGCGGCGCCACCGATGAGACGGCGATCCAGCACGGGGGCCGGCACCCTGGCCATGGGTTCCCCCAGCAGGCTCTGGCGGCGGGGTTTCACCAGCAGGAAGTAGCCCGGCATGAAGACAGCCAGGGCTCCCCCCATCACAAAGGCGAGGCTGGGATCCCAGGCCCCCGCCACGTCGAGAAAGCCGGTGACCCGGGCGGGATCTATCATGCCGGAGATGGCCAGACCCAGACCGAACAGCAGACCCGCCAGCAAACTTGTCATCAATGCCATGACGATCAACCCCTTACAACAGATGGTGAGTGACGAGGACGGTGAGCACGCCGGCCGCCATGAAGGTGAGGGTGGCCACGATGGAGCGCACCGAGAGGCGGCCCATGCCGCAGATGCCGTGACCGCTGGTGCAGCCATTGCCAAGGCGGGTGCCTATGCCCACCAGCAGTCCGGCCACCAGCACCAGCGGCCAGCCCGGCAGGGTGCTGAACGCAGGCATGCTGGCCCAGCCGGCATTCAGTGCCAGCCAGGCGCCCAGACCCAGACCCAGCAGGAAGAGTACCTGCCAGGGGGTTCTGTGTTGCAGGGCCCCCGCCAGAATGCCGCTGATCCCGGCCACCTTGCCGTTGAACAGCATCAAGATCAGGGCCGAGAGCCCCGCCAGCATGCCTCCTCCGAGGGAGAGCAGCCATTGGCTTTCCATCATCGTGTTTCCTCATCTGAGTGACAAAAATGGGTTTGCAGCGCCGCCAGCACATCGACGGCCGCCTCGCTCACCAGCGAGTAGAAGATCTGCTGGGAGACCTTGCGCGAACGAATGAGCCCGCAACGCTTCAGTACCGACAACTGCTGGGAGAAGGCAGACTGGCCGAGCTGGCTGTTCGCCAGCAGCTCCCCGACTCCCTTCTCCCCCTCAACCAGCTGACAGAGCACCCTCAGGCGCTCCGGGTGAGCCAGCGCCTTGAGCAGATCGGCGGCCGCGGCGACGTGCCGGTTCATCTCGTCGAGGGGGGTCATGATTTAAATTAGCAACTCCTGATATTTACCTCATTGTATAAATAAACACTAAATTAGCAATACCTAATTAAATGGCGAGTGGCACCTCGCCACCGCCTCACGAGACACCCATGGGAGACGCGGGCAGCGCCCACGCAAACGGGTGAGACATGCCCCTGCATCGGGAAGTACAGGCCGCCCGAGCGGCCCGCCAACACGGGGGAATGAGGCGTCCTCATCGGCACCTCCATCTCTTTTTTATTATGTTTCAATATGTTGCTATCAGGACCCCAGGGTTTACCCCGGCCGTCTCATCGGCTACCATGTCGCCTCTTTCATCCCTGGCGGAGACCATCAGTGGGCAACTCATCAAGTGACAGATGCACGCCGATCCTTGTCGGCACCCCGGTCGCGAGCTAGCCGCAGGTTCTTCCCTGCCGCGACTCGCCACCCCAGCGAGAAGCGGAACCGTCTCCCTTCTCTTTACACTTGACGTCAGGTGACCTGCCCCGGCCTGACACCTTGCCTGCATAGTTTCTGTTTCCCAAAAGGAGGCTACTATGCGTTTGATTCCAAACAACTATCTTGCTGGCGAATCCCCTTCCCTGCTGAGCAGACTGGGGCGCGGCCTGTTGCCGCGCTGGTGGCGCGGCAGGCGCCAGCACCACTACCGGCTACAGATCCGCTGCGAGGATCGCGCCGCCATGGCGCAGGTGCTGACCGCGGTGAGCCACACCCTGCATCCGGCCGGGCTGCACCCCGCGCAGTCCATGACGCCAGGGCGCGGCGATGGCCGGATGCTGGTGCTGAGCCTCTGCTGCACCCCGCCCCAGCGCCGCTATCTGGTGCAGTTCGTCCACCAGGTCGGGGCCACTCGCCCCGTGCGCTGGGAGCTGCGCCCGGACAGCGACCCGCCCGCACGGCACTGACCGTCCTCCAGGTCGCCCCGGCTGCGGGGCCGGCCCTGCTCGTTCCGTGCCCGCCTTCCGGGCACGGCCCCTCGTTTGCATTCATCCCGCGCCGGCGCTGCGCCCTCGATGCCTCATCGCCCCATCTCGGTACCCAGATGGGCAGCGTCGCGCCGGCACCTTTAGAAGGAGAACCCCATGAGAATGTGGCAACAACTCGATTTTCTCGCCCTGCTCGACACCCTGGCCAGCCTGCTGCTCGCCTTCGTGCTGGGCAGCCTGGTCGGTCTGGAGCGCCAGTATCGCCAGCGCACCGCCGGCCTTCGCACCAACGTCCTGGTCGCCGTGGGGGCGGCCCTGTTCGTCAACCTGGCCCAGCGCATCTATGACCTGCACGGCGGCAGCTACGGCGTGGTCCACGTGGTGGCCTACATCGTCTCCGGCATCGGTTTTCTCGGCGCCGGCGTCATCATGCGCGAATCCGGCAACATCCGCGGCATCAACACCGCCGCCACCCTCTGGGGCGTGGCGGCGGTGGGGGCCGCCAGCGGTGCCGGCTTTGCCCTGGAGGCCGTGCTCGGTGCCCTCTTCGTGCTGGCGGCCAACACCCTGCTGCGCCCCCTGGTGAACCAGATCAACCGCCACCCGGTGGACAATACCGACACCGAGGTGACCTATCGCGTCACGGCCCTCATCCGCCGCACCCACCAGAAGGAGGTGCTGCCCTGGCTG
Source organism: Aeromonas sp. FDAARGOS 1415 (assembly GCF_019048365.1). NCBI lineage: Bacteria > Pseudomonadati > Pseudomonadota > Gammaproteobacteria > Aeromonadales > Aeromonadaceae > Aeromonas > Aeromonas sp. FDAARGOS 1415. The sequence continues at coordinate 4,332,351 of NZ_CP077363.1, forward strand.
GAGCAGATGCTGGAGCAGGCCAACTACCCCCTGAGCGAGCTCGATATCGAGCCGTTCGGGGAGCAGGATCTGGAGATCTCGGCGGTGCTGCTGGCCACCTCCATCGATGGCGACGAGCTGGACGCCCTGATGAAGCGGCTGGGGGAGCATCCCCGCATCAAGCAGATCTTCTGGCGCGCCAGCACCACGGATTGAGGCGAGCCCTCGCCCCACGACAAAAAGCCCCGCACTGGCGGGGCTTTTTTCATCTTCCGGGTCAACGGCGACTGCGCCAGCGCACCCTGGGGGGGATGACCTGGGCGGTCTGGGTGGGGGCATTGCCCGCAATAAGCTTTTGCATCAGCTCGAAGGTGGCACGGGCCAGGGCCGGGCAATCCTGGGCCACGGAGTCGATACGCATGGGAATGCAGTCGAGCAGGTCGTGATCGTCGAAGGTGCACAGCCGCATCCCCGTCTCCATCAACCCCGCCTCGTTGAGGTAGCGCAGCACCCCTTCGAGCAGGGTGAAGGAGGCGGTGAAGAGCCCTCGGGGGGGCGCCCCGAGCTCGTCCACCAGCTCGGCCATCAGCTGATAGCCGGAGCTTGGCTGGTAGTCGCGATGACGGACCCGGTCTGATGTGGCTTCCAGCCCGGCGCGGTGCAATCCCAGCTCGTAGCCCGCCAGCCGGTGGCGGCTCGGGGAGAGATCCAGCAGGCCGCCGAAGTAGTAGATCTCCTCCCCGCAGCCGGCCGCCATGTCCTGCACCAGCTCGGCGGTGGCCTTGCAGGCGTCCGAGATCACCATGGGCAGGCGCGACTCGCCGATGTGGCGGTCGAGCTGCACCACCGGCAGACGGTCGTGGATGCGGGCATAGATGTCGTCGCTGTGGCCGCTGGAGGCGACGATGAGGCCGTCCACCTGGCGGCTGATGAGGTTGTCCACCACACGCTGCTCCAGGGTGGGGTCATCCTCGGAGCAGGCGATGAGCAGCTGGATCCCCGCCTCCCGGCAGTGGGCTTCGAGAGCGCGGGCAGTGCTGGCGAAGCCGAAGTTGGTGAGGTCAGGGATAACCAGCCCCCAGGTGTAGCTGCGCGCCGCCCGCAGGGAGCGGGCATGGATGCTCGGCTGGTAGTGACACTCGTCCGCCACCGCCTGGATCCGCTTGCGGGTATCGTCGGCGATGCGGTATTCCGCACTCTTGCCGTTGAGCACCAGGCTGGCGGTGGCCTTGGAGACCCCCGCGAGCGTGGCTATCTGGGCAATCGTGATCCGTTTCTTCTTCTCCACCTGACCTCCCGGCAAACTGACACCGGGCTATTGTACAAGGCAGGCCGCCAGCGGCCAGTGATCGAGGCAAATTTTGCTGTCATCACCGTCACAACGTGCGGAAAGTACTGGGTTTTCACCGGGGAAGTAGCGGGTAGACAGGGTCTGGCGACCGCCGTCCACGAAGCACTCCAGGCTGGAGCGATCGCACAAGACGGTAATGCCCCCCCCAAGCCAGGGGCAGGATCGCTCCTCCCACTCCCCGCTCTGCCAGTTCTGGCGCCGCAGGACAAGGCGTCCCGGCTGCCACACCAGCTCGGCCACGGTCCCGAACCCGAGGCGCCCCTCCCCGCTCAAGGCCAGGTCCAGCCAGGCCGAGTCGATGGCCAGGGTTGGGAGCTCGCCCGGCTCCCCCTCGAAGCGGGTTTGCTCTCCTTTCAGGGCGTCCAGCTCTGCCACCGGCCGCTGGCAGAGCCACTCATCCTGCCAGACGAGCTCCCGCGGGCAACTCATCTGGTGGATCCAGCCGTGCTCGACGGTGGGTTGGCTCATCTCGTACTCTTCAGGCAGCCCCAGCCAGGCGAACAGCAGGCGGCGCCCCTGGCTGTCCCGGGTGGTCTGGGGCGCGTAGAACTCGAAGCCCCGGTCCAGCTCGTGGAAGGCCCCGTGCGCAAACAGGGCGCCGTCGAAGTGGCCCGCCAGCCAGCCGCACTGGTAGAGGTTGCGATAATCCTCCCCTTGGGGGTCTATGCCCTGGGGGCAGCTGATCAGCACATGGCGATCCCCCAGGGGGAAGAGGTCCGGGCACTCCCACATATAGCCGAACTCCCCGAGCCCCCCGTGCCCGCTACCGGCGATGGGGCCGACCAGCGTCCAGCCATCCAGGGTATCGCCGCGATAGAGCAGCACCTCGCCTCGATCGTCCAGGGTACGAGCCCCCAGCACCATCAGCCACTGCCGGCCGTCGTGCCACACCTTGGGGTCGCGCACGTGGCCGCTGTAGCCTTCGGGCAGCGCCAGCACGGGTCCGAGCTTCTCGAAGCCCCCCTTGCCATCGTCACGGGCCAGACACTGGTAGGCGGTGCGGCTACCGTCCGGGTATTTGACGTTGCCCGTGTAGACCAGGGTCAGGCGCCCCTGCTCGTCGCTCACCGCCGACCCCGAATAGCAACCATGGCTCTCGTAGACCTCGGTGGGCAGAAGCGCCACCGGCTCGTGCTGCCAGTGCAGCAGATCGCTGGAGGTGACGTGGCCCCAGCCCTTGTTGCGGTGCTCGCAGCCGAGCGGGTTCCACTGGTAGAAGAGGTGATAGCGCCCGCCGTGCTCGATGAAGCCGTTGGGATCGTTGAGCAGCCCCACCGGGGCTGCCAGGTGCCAGCGGGGCCGATGGGGATCGGCCGCCGCCTTGAGCTGTCCGGCCAGCAGGGACCGGACAACCTGGTTGAGGAGATGGCTCTCTTTCATCACTCCACCTTGTACTTGAGCAGGTAGGAGGCGGCGAAGGCGGCGCCAAAGGCGATCACCAGACCGATGACGTAGTGGATGAGGCTCATGGGCTGGACGATGGCCATGCCCGGAATGCCGGTCAGGCCCACCGCCGTCATGCCGACCTTGGCCGCCACCACGTAGGCGCCGCCACAGGCCCCGCCGAACAGACCGGCCAGGAAGGGCTTGATGTAGCGCAGGTTGACCCCGAAGATGGCCGCCTCCGTGATGCCGAGCAGGCAGGACATGGCCGCCGGCACGGTAATGGCCTTGATCTTCACGTCCCGGGTCTTGAAGTAGACCGCGAGACAGGCCCCGCCCTGTGCCACGTTGGCCATGGCCCAGATGGGGAGCAGGAAGTTGACGCCGATGGCCGGGTTGGCCAGCAGGCCCGCCTCGATGGCGTGGAAGCTGTGGTGAATGCCGGTGATGACGATCAGCGAATAAGTCCCGCCAAACACCAGGCCCGCCAGCCAGCCCGCCTGCTCGTAGAGGGCGCTCAGGCCGAAGGAGATGCCATCCCCCAATACCCGACCTGCCGGGCCGATAAAGAGCAGCGCCACGAAGCCGGTGAGAATGACGGTCAAAAACGGGGTGAGGATGAGATCCAGAGCATCGGGGATGCGCTTTCTCAGCTGCTTCTCCAGGTGGGACATGAACCAGACCGCCAGCAGCACCGGGAAGACGGTCCCCTGGTAGCCGATCATGGCCACATCCAGCCCGAAGAAGTCCATGGTCTTGAAGCCCCCCGCCACGCCCCAGGCGTTGGTCAGGGCCGGGTGAGTGAGGATGCCCCCCAGCGTCGCCCCCAGATAGGGGTTGCCGCCAAACTCCCGCGCCGCGGTAAAGCCGATCAGGATCGGCAGTATGATGAAGGCCGCCGAGCTGAACATGTCCAGCATGACGAACAGGGCGCTGTCGGCATTGACCCAGCCGTAGGTGCGCACCATGCCGAGCAGCCCCATCAGCAAGCCCGAGGCAACGATGGCCGGAATGATGGGCACAAAGATGTTGGAGAGGGTCCGCGCCAGGCGCTGGGCCACGTTGAGCTTGGCCGTCGCCATGTCGGTCAGCTCCGCCTTGCTGGCGGTGCCGGTGCCGGTCAGGGCCACGAACTCCGCATAGACCTTGTTGACCAGGCCGGTGCCGAAGATCACCTGGATCTGGCCGGCGTTGCTGAAGCACCCCTTGACCCCGTCCAGCTTGTCGATGGCGGCCTTGTTCACCTTGCTGTCGTCCGCCAGCACCAGCCGCAGCCGGGTGGCGCAGTGGGCGGCGCTGACGATGTTCTCCTTGCCCCCGAGCAGGGGCACCAGATCCTTGGCTATCGCACTGATATTCATATTCTTCCTCTTATGGCCCGCCGTCGGCGGGCCCTTGTCACATGAGAGTAGGGTCTGTCGCCCTGCGGCTCTAGCCGCGGATCAACAGCCGCTTGCGCCCGATCGCAAAAATTCATCCAGCCGGGTGCGGGTGGGCAGTGCCGTCATGGCCCCCTTGGCGGTGGTGGCGAGTGCCCCGCAGCCATGGGCCTGGGCCAGGATGGCGGGCAGCTCGCTGAAGGCGGGCACCCCCTCCCCCCTGGCAAGGGCCGCCAGCAGACCGGCGACAAAGGCATCCCCCGCTCCCGTGGTGTCGATGGGTACCACTTTGGGCCCCACCCACTCCAGCAGTTCGCCCCCGAGGCGGGCCACCACGCCGGCCGCCCCCCGGGTCACCAGCACCAGGGCGGGTCCCGTGATGGTGGCGAGCCCGGCCGCCAGATCGTCCAGACCGCTCAGCAGTTGCAACTCCTCCACCGAGAGCTTGACCACGTCCGCGAGGGCGATGGCCTCGCGCACCACGGGCAGCATCTCGGCGGGGTTGCCCCACACCTCGGGCCTCAGGTTGGGGTCGAAGCAGACCCGTCCCCCGACCGCCCGGATGGTCGCCATGGCTTGCAGGCAACTGCTGCGTACCGGCTCGTTGGCGAGCGCGATGGAGCAGGTCAGCAGCCACTGCCCGGCCTGGAAGACCGGCAGATCGGCGGGGCTCAGAAACTGATCCGCGCTGGGCCTCACCATGAAGGTGAAGCTGCGCTCCCCTGACTCATCGAGCTCCACCAGCACTGTGCTGGTGCGATGGGCCGGATCCAGGGTCAGGTGGCGGATGTCGACGCCTTCCCTTGCCAGGGTGTCGGCCATGAAGCGGCCGAAGGGATCCGCGCCGACCCGGCCGATGAAGGCCGACTCCCCGCCGAGCCGTGCCACCCCGACCGCCACGTTGGCCGGCGCGCCGCCGGGACACTTGAGGTAGTGCACCTCCCCTTCCGGGATCAAGTCCACCACCGCATCCCCCATTACCCACACACGATTCGTCACCTTGCTACTCCACTGCTGCACAGGATTTGCCAGAGCCGGGCCCTGATCTCTTGGTCCGCATTATCAGCTAAACCGTTTTAGCCAACCAACAGATCCCGACGCCGGCTGCCATTTTTGTGATCGGGATAACGAACTAGAACCAGGTTTCCATCTGCACGCCAAAGTTCCACTCGCCCCCGGCGGTGAAGTCGTTCTGGCCCATGGCATCGGTGCTGGCGTAGTTGTCGAGCTCGGAGGACCAGTCCATCCAGGTGGCGAACACGCGAAGCTCGGGCCGCTCGAAGAAGCCGGCGGTCTGCGCCTTGAAGGTGGGGGCGAAGGTGAGCTTGGTGAAGTCGCCGCTCACCGCCTGGCGCCCCTTGTAGCCCTTGGGATCGAGATCCATGTACTGCCAGGTGGCCTCGTAGACCAGCTCGACGTTCTGGCTCAGCACCTGGGCCAGCCGGCCATTGAGGGTCACCCAGCTGTACTCGTCTCCCTTCACGTAGCGATCCTGGCTCTGCTCCGCCAGCAGGGCCGGAGCGACACGCCAGCGCGGGGCAAGATCGGTGGCACCAAAGAGGGCGACTCGCACCGCATCGGCATCCGGCAGCAGCTCGCTGTCGGAGCCCAGCCCCTTGAGCTCGGCACCCAGGCCATGGCCATAGAGCACGGCCGCCTTGGAGAAGCCGGGGTTGATGCCAAAGAAGCTGTCCGCGTGGTAGGCCACCAGGGTGTGGGCCCCCTTGTTCGCCGCCTCGCTGCCGGCGCCGCCGTCATTGATGCGCGTCTCGTTGTCCTTGGCAGAGAGACCGTTCAGCATCCACTGCCAGTTGCCGACGCGGTTGTTCATGGTGAGGATGTAGCTCTCGATGTCCGAGAGGCCGCTCGCGCTGATGTCGCCGTAGTCGCGCCCGTAGAGGGAGAAGTTCGCCTTCCAGCTGTCGGCGAGCTGCACGTCGTAAACACCGCCGCCGGTGCCGGCGAGGAAGACCACGTCCGAGTCGAGCCAGTGGATGTCGAAGTTGTCCCGGTCAAAGCGCTTGCCCGCCCAGAGCACCGAGTGCTGGAAGGGGCCGCTGAAGCTCGCCAGATCGCCGATTTCGGCAAACACCTGGCGGGTGTTGAGGCTGGAATCGCTGGCGGTCCAGTCGTTGCTGGTCTCCACCCCGTCCGCCAGCATCAGCTTGTAGCGGGCCCAGCTGCCATCGTCGAAAGTCTGGGTCTTCAGCAGGTTGGCCTCCATGTAGGTGTCGTCCTCGTTGCCAAGGCGCCCCACGGCCCCGCCCACCGAACCGGCCGGGGTGATGTAGGGGCCGCCACGGCCCCCGTTGCCATTGCCGTTCACCAGCAGGCCCGAGCGGGCATAGCCGTGGAACTCGAAGCCCTGGGCTGCGGCGGTCTGCTTGTCCACCTTCTCGCTCTGGGCCTTGGCCACGGCGGCGGTCTCGTGGGCCTCGCTCGCCTTGCTCTCGGCCTCATCGGCCCGCGCTTCCGCCGCGGTGGCGCGCGCCTCGGCCGCCTGCACCCGCGCCTCCAGCGCCGCCAGGCGGGCCTCGATACCACCATCCGCCGCCCACAGCGGGCTGCTCATCCCCAATCCCAGCGCCACGGCCAGCGCCAACTTGCTCTTGTGCATCGTCATCTTCCTCACCTGTCATGTGTCGCCCGTCCGGGCGCTGTTGTTATCGACAGCCTGAGGATAGCTAAACCGCTTTAGCCAACTCAACATGCCAGCTAAACCGTTTCAGCCAACTGTGAGCGGGATAACATTTGCACAGCAGGAAGAGGTGGAAGTTGTGAGGAAGATCCCTCATCAGGATCCACTCAATAGGGCCGGATCCCGGGCAAAAAAAAAGCCGGCCATAGAGGCCGGCTTGGGTCACGCGAGTCGCGCTTATTTGGTCAGATCGTCGAAGAAACGTTTCACCCCTTCGAAGAAGCCTTCGGATTTCGGCTTGTGGGTCTTGGCAGCGGCGCCGCTGAAGGAGTCGTCCAGCTGGCGCAGCAGATCTTTCTGGGTCTCGGTCAGCTTGACCGGGGTCTCGATCACCACCTTGCACATCAGATCCCCCACCTGGCCGGAGCGCACGGACTTGACGCCCTTGCCCCGCAGGCGGAACAGCTTGCCGGTCTGGGTCTCCGGGGTGACCTTGAGCTTGACCCGGCCATCCAGGGTCGGCACTTCGATCTCGCCACCCAGGGCCGCCGTGGTGAAGCTGATGGGCACCTCGCAGTAGAGATCGTTGCCGTCACGCACGAAGATCTCGTGCTCGCGCACGTGGACCTGTACGTAGAGATCCCCGGCCGGTGCGCCGGCCTCCCCCGCTTCCCCTTCGCCGGAGAGACGGATGCGATCCCCGGTGTCGACGCCAGCCGGGATCTTGACCGACAGGGTCTTGGTCTTCTGGTAGCGACCCTCGCCGTGGCACTTGCGGCACGGATCCTTGATGATCTTGCCGCGACCGTGGCAGTGCGGGCAGGGCTGCTGCACCGCGAAGAAGCCCTGACGCATCTGCACCTGGCCGGAGCCGTGGCAGGTGGGGCAGGTCTGGGCCTGGCTTCCGGTATGGGCGCCGGAGCCGTTGCAGACTTCACAGTGAACCTGGGTCGGTATCTTGATCTCCTTGGAGACCCCGCGCACCGCCTCTTCCAGGGTCAGCTCCATGTTGTAGCGAAGGTCGGAGCCACGGGCCGGGCCGCGACGACCGCCCCCGCGACCACCGAAGATGTCGCCAAACACGTCGCCGAAGATGTCTCCGAAGTCGGCACCACCGCCAAAGCCGCCGTGGCCGCCACCCTGGCTCGGATCCACCCCGGCATGACCGTACTGGTCGTAACGGGCACGCAGGTTCTCGTCGGTCAGGACCTCGTAGGCTTCCTTGACCTCTTTGAACTTCTCTTCGGCCGCGGCATCACCCTGGTTGCGATCCGGGTGATACTTCATGGCCAGACGCTTGTACGCCTTCTTGATCTCGCGCTCGTCGGCACCTTTCGATACCCCGAGCACTTCGTAGAAATCGCGCTTCGACATACTCATCCTGTTGCTATATCAGCAGTTATGCAGACGGGCGTTGGTCACCCAACGCCCGTAAATTCATTGACGAATCTGCTCACACTCTTACTACGAAGCCGTGATCAAGGCTCATGTGCAGCTCGCTTGTTGGTAACCAAGAGTGCTCATGTATTCACATACACTCCGGTTCCTGCGCTGCTCTTTACCTTGCTGACGGCCTCTCGCGACAGACCGTGAACAGATTCTGAGCCGATGGGCGAGGCGAACCTCGCCCATCCGGGTCGGGCTTATTTCTTGTCGTCTTTCACTTCTTCGAACTCGGCGTCGACCACGTCGTCGTCGGCCTTGGCGGAAGAGGAGGACTGACCGGCATCAGCACCGGCGGCACCTTGTGCCTGAGCCTGCTGCTGGGCAATCTCCATCAGCTTCTGGGACGCTTCCAGCAGCGCCTGCTGCTTGGCTTCGATAGCGGCCTTGTCGTCACCCTTGATGGCGGTTTCCAGCTCGCTCAGGGCAGTCTCGATCTTGGTCTTCTCGTCGGCAGGCAGGGCTTCACCGGCTTCGGTGATCTGCTTGCGCACGGAGTGGACCAGACCGTCAGCCTGGTTGCGGGCCTGCACCAGCTCTTCGAACTTCTTGTCCTCGGCCGCGTTGGCTTCGGCTTCGCGAACCATGCGCTCGATCTCGTCATCGGACAGACCGGAAGAGGCCTGGATGGTGATTTTCTGCTCCTTGTTGGTCTCCTTGTCTTTCGCGGAGACGTGCAGGATGCCGTTGGCGTCGATGTCGAAGGTCACTTCGATCTGCGGCAGACCGCGCGGTGCCGGACGGATGCCTTCCAGGTTGAACTGGCCCAAGGACTTGTTGTCGCTGGCGCGCTTGCGCTCACCCTGCAGCACGTGAATGGTCACGGCAGACTGGTTGTCTTCGGCGGTGGAGAACACCTGGGACTTCTTGGTCGGAATGGTGGTGTTCTTCTCGATGAGCGCGGTCATCACGCTGCCCATGGTCTCGATACCCAGGGAGAGCGGAGTCACGTCCAGCAGCAGTACGTCGGTCTTGTCACCGGACAGTACAGCACCCTGGATGGCAGCACCCATGGCCACGGCTTCGTCCGGGTTGACGTCCTTGCGCGGCTCTTTGCCGAAGAAGTCGGCCACGGTCTTCTGCACCAGCGGCATACGGGTCTGACCACCCACCAGGATGACGTCGTCGATCTCGCCAACCGCCAGACCGGAGTCTTTCAGGGCGACGCGAACCGGCTCCAGGGAGTCTTTCACCATGTCTTCCACCAGGGATTCCAGCTTGGCGCGGGTCACCTTGATGTTCATGTGCTTCGGACCGGTGGCATCGGCAGTGATGTACGGCAGGTTGACGTCGGTCTGTTGGGCGGAGGAGAGCTCGATCTTGGCCTTCTCGGCGGCATCTTTCAGACGCTGCAGGGCCAGCTGATCGTTGCGCAGGTCGATGCCCTGCTCGCGCTTGAACTCGTCAACCAGGTAGTTGATGACGCGGTTGTCGAAGTCTTCACCACCCAGGTGGGTGTTACCGTTGGTCGCCAGTACTTCGAAGGTGGTCTCGCCTTCAACTTCGTCGATCTCGATGATGGAGATATCGAAGGTACCACCGCCCAGGTCATAGACGGCAACCTTGCGCTCGCCCTTGACCTTGTTCACGCCGTAAGCGAAAGCCGCGGCAGTCGGTTCGTTGATGATGCGTTTTACATCCAGACCGGCGATGCGACCGGCATCCTTGGTGGCCTGACGCTGGGCGTCGTTGAAGTAGGCCGGCACGGTGATGACGGCTTCGGTGACCGGCTCGCCCAGGTAGTCCTCGGCGGTCTTCTTCATCTTTTTCAGCACTTCGGCAGAGATCTGCGGCGGTGCCATTTTCTTGCCTTTCACCTCGACCCAGGCGTCACCGTTGTCGGCCTTGGCGATGGCATACGGCATGATTTTCAGGTCACGCTGTACTTCGTCATCTTCGAAACGACGGCCGATCAGACGCTTGATGGCGAACAGGGTGTTCTTCGGGTTGGTGATGGCTTGACGCTTGGCCGGCTGACCAACCAGGATTTCGCCGTCATCGGCATAGGCAATGATGGACGGAGTAGTACGGTCGCCTTCTGCGTTCTCGATCACGCGAGCATGGTCGCCATCCAGA
>NZ_CP077364.1:0-3830 GCF_019048365.1 Aeromonas sp. FDAARGOS 1415
TGTGGATACGTCACACCTCCACAAAGTGGCTTTTGCTTAAGGGCTAAAGAAGCCGCCATTGGCGGCTTCTTTGTATCTCACATTTTTACCACCCACATAAAAATAGCCCCCGCGACAATCACTGCCGCAACACCCAAATTGTTCTTAACACTATTCCGACCAATGATGTGCAGCGCAGCCAGCATCAAATCTCTCATTAGACCCCCTGTCATATCTGGAACACGCACATAGTCACATCACGACACTTTCAACCTGTAATGACGGTTTTCGCTCAAACCTCCTGAACGGGGGTGGCTAGCGCAGTCTGCCGCCTCCGGCTCGGGAGGTGGCAAGCGCAGCGCGACAGGGGTTTTTTAGGCCCCGCAGGGCTCCAAACTTTGGCACAAAGTGTTAGGAGAACACTTTGTCATCTGAGCCTGCTACTCTAGCCGCAGACTCAAAGCAAAGGGCCAGACCACATGGCGCTCTCATTTTCGCTAGCGATCGACAAGATGCAGGCTTCCTCGATCGGCAGGGCAGAGGGGCACAATCTCCGCCTTCACGCCACCGAAAGCCAACTCCGGAAGGAAGCATGGTTTACCCCACAGGGCCGTCACCAGGTAAAGCCATGGCGACCTGATCAGCTGACCAAAGCCAAGGGCCTGGCCAAGCGTAAGGATGCTGTGCAGGCCATCCAGTTCGTGATCCAACTCGGCAACCAGACTGATTGGCGAGAGGATCCAGAGCCAGACTTCCCCGAGGGTAGACCGCTCGACATCGCCGGCCCGATCAACCTCGCGACCAAGGGGGTAAGGGAATGGGCGGCGAAGGAGTTCGGGAAGGACAACATCGTCGGGATCGACCTCCACACCGACGAGAGCAGCCCCCATTTCCACATCGTCGTCACACCGATCAAAGACGGCAAGCTACAGGCCAAGGCGTGGTTAGACGGGGCTAGCAAGGTGGCAGCCTTGCGGAAACGGGCATGGCAGGCCGTCAATGCGTACATCGCCTGCGAGTACAAACCCGGTGCCGCTGGCGGCGCACCTCACGATCCCCGCAAGGCGGCTGGGCAGGTGCCAGCACCATCACTGCTCGACAAGGTAACCGGACATGCCAAGGCCAAGCGGCTGGAGCGCGAGAATGCCGCCCTGCAGGAGGAGAATGCGCAACTAAAACAGGCGCTGTTTAGCCGCCAGAAAGGCCGCTACAGCGCAGATAATCTTGAGAAAGCCCAAGAGGCAGGGAGGTCCGTCGAAAACGCTCAGAGAGCATTAGGCGAGGCCAAGCAGGAGATTTTGGGGTTGAAGTGGGATGCTGGGCAGCGCGAGCAGACCGTGAAGCGGTTGGAGACCGAGATCGGGAAGCGGGATGCCGAGATCACGAAGCTGAAGAGCTACAACCGACAACTCTCGGAACAAAACAACGAGCTGGACGAGAAGCTGCGGGAGCTGTTGCCTAGGAGATCAAGAGGGATGGGGGGGATGGAGCCATGAGGCTGTGGCATGTAGTCGGCCTCTTAGCCGTGGTGCTGGCCGTGAAGGGCATGACCAGCCTGTCGGGCGGCTGGATCATGGGGCTGCTTGGCCTGCACGATGTGTTTAGCTGGGCGGCCCCTGCATGGTGGGAAGGAGCCGCCTCGATGGCTGCACTGGCAGCCCTGCTGCGCTGGGTTCGGCCCTAACGGCTGCTCAGGTCGATCTCGATGCGGCGAAAACCGATACCGTTCGCGGTGTTGGCCGCGGCATCCATCGAGGAGAAAACCCGCCAGCCGCCGCGCTGGCGCTCTACCACCTCGGTGCCCCCCTTGCCGAAGCGTACCAGGTGGAGATGGAACCCAGTCCCCATGGGGGTGGGGACGATCATCGCCTTGGAGAACCCCCCCATGTCGAAGATGGTCTTGGCCTCTTTTTCCTGCATCATCAAATCCCCAATATGAGACATCAAAACGGTGATTTGATGATACACCCTGCCGAGCCCAAAGCTATCATTTTGCAGATTTGATGCATCGAATTTGGAAAATGATTTTCAATGCAGCTCAAGGCCCAAGGCAATGAGGCATTCCCGCCACTTCTGGGCCTCCAAATCGAAGTTGAGAAGGCCGCCTTCAACGCTGATCCGGCTCCCAAAATCGAGCAGCTGCATGTCCGTCATGTCGCACAACCGCTTGCCAGCAGCATCCAGTAGCCATACCCGATCACCATCAAACTCGATCAGGTGCTTGTCGAACCCCATATGTACCTCCGCTCAAAACCAAACCCGCCTCCGTGGATAACTGCTGCCGCCCACAAGCCGAACCTATGGCATGTGGACGGACGGGCGCAGTTACCCACCTCGCAAAGAGCATCTCTCTTTTTTTTTTTTTGAACGAAAAGGGCACAGGCGAGCCTATCCTTCGCTGCGCTTCAAGATAGGCTCGCCCTCCTGCGTTTTTACGTCATTTTTGACGTAGTTCGGCTGGATGGTTCGCCTTGCTCAGGACTATCGAGGCTGCTTGCGGCAGCTCCCCCTCACGCGCTCCTGAGACACACCTTGCCACTCTGCACCTGCTTCAGTCCCCACCTGTGGGCCGGACTGCCGCGCCGTTTTTATCGAGCTGGCCGTGGTTGGTTCCCCGTTGCGCTCGGTGCTGGTGCCCCAAGGTTGCGAACCCTGGGAGGCTATGGTGCGCGTCGCACGCTGGGCCGTGTGTGAGGTTTCCCCGTTCGGCCCGACCCCTGCACCCGCTCGACAACATCTACATGCTTCCAATTCGAGCGGACACGACTAATCGCCATTGGCAGAGGCCAACGGTAACAGGGTTCGGGCGAGAGATTACTTGATTGATGGGGCTGTAGGCCGCTAAACTGATTGGGTATTACGGTAGCTGCTTCCGCCCGAAGCTGTTACCAGGTACAGAGAGCGCCAACTCAAAGTACCGTCGAAGAAACCACCTTGCCGGGTGGTTTTTTCGTTTATGTCGATGAATCTACGCTGGATCCTTCAAGATCTCAACGATCTTTCCCACCATCAGTGGGTGTCTTCGTAATCCACCTTGTGCACATTGCAGCCATCCCACTCGAAAGTAATCCGGAAGTTTGCCGATACATCAAGTGACCAGCGAACAGGGTCGAACTGCTTCAATTGGTGAAGCCGCTTTCCAGGAAGGCTAAAGTCCCCCTCCATTACGGCGGTGTCCAATGCGGCAAGAACAACCCTAACAGCAGACTGATGTCTCGGGTCGATCTTACTGTAATCGCCGCTTGCTGCGGCCTTCAATTTCTTAGACTTATAGCTTTTAATCACAACCAGAATCCTCAATTATTATTTTGCGTAGTAGTACAGGTTTTATTCGTGACCAAATGCACGAAAGTGCGTACTTTGGTTGACACGAACAAGAAGGACGGTATGATTGCGAGCTTGTCAGAGTTCTTAATCACACCTAATCCACAGGCCACCGCGATCCCAAGCGAGTGACTCGCTGGAACCGAACGTAACCGGACCACTATACACGGTTTATTCTTTTTGTCAACGACTTGCGTGTTACGCAATGCGCAACAGACAAAAGACATTTACGTTTGTCTACAATAAAAAATGACGTTCCTCGTCTGGAGTTTACAAATGAGCACTATCACTAATCCGATGCATCCTGGAGAGTTTATTAAGCTCGCCTTTATGGAGCCCCTGGAGATTGGTGTTACGGCCCTGGCAGAAAAATTGGGGGTTTCCACCTCCACACTGAGTCGCATCTTGAACGAGAAGAGCGATCTCAGCTATGACATGGCCGTTCGCCTGTCTTACGTTCTGGGGCGTTCCCCAGAGTCTTGGATCAACCTCCAAGCCGCATATAGCCTTGCAAAGGCAAAGACCAC